>NZ_CP180586.1:0-3262500 GCF_047782645.1 Rhizobium sp. ZK1 | reverse complement strand
AGTGGCATTAGTGATTAAAGCGGAACGTTCTGGAAAGTGCGGCCGTAGCGGGTGACAGCCCCGTACGCGTAGATATCATTAATGTCCTAGAGTAGGGCGGGACACGTGAAATCCTGTCTGAACATGGGGAGACCACTCTCCAAGCCTAAGTACTCGTGCATGACCGATAGCGAACAAGTACCGTGAGGGAAAGGTGAAAAGCACCCCGACAAGGGGAGTGAAATAGTACCTGAAACCGGATGCCTACAAACAGTCGGAGGGGGCAACCCTGACGGCGTACCTTTTGTATAATGGGTCAACGACTTAGTGTAACAAGCAAGCTTAAGCCGGTAGGTGTAGGCGCAGCGAAAGCGAGTCTGAATAGGGCGATATAGTTTGTTGCATTAGACCCGAAACCGAGTGATCTAGCCATGAGCAGGTTGAAGGTTGGGTAACACCAACTGGAGGACCGAACCCGCATCTGTTGCAATAGATTGGGATGACTTGTGGCTAGGGGTGAAAGGCCAATCAAACTCGGAAATAGCTGGTTCTCCGCGAAATCTATTTAGGTAGAGCGTCTGGCGAATACTCCCGGGGGTAGAGCACTGGATGGGCTATGGGGACTCACCGTCTTACTGATCCTAACCAAACTCCGAATACCGGGAAGTACTACCAGGCAGACACACGGCGGGTGCTAACGTCCGTCGTGAAAAGGGCAACAACCCTAACCTCCAGCTAAGGTCCCCAAGTCATGGCTAAGTGGGAAAGGATGTGAGGATCCCAAAACAACCAGGATGTTGGCTTAGAAGCAGCCATCATTTAAAGAAAGCGTAACAGCTCACTGGTCTAAATAAGGGTCTTTGCGCCGAAAATGTAACGGGGCTGAAGCCATGCACCGAAGCTGAGGATTCCTCTTTGAGGAGTGGTAGCGGAGCGTTCCGTAAGCTGATGAAGGGAGACCCGTGAGGGCTCCTGGAGGTATCGGAAGTGCGAATGTTGACATGAGTAACGATAAAGAGGGTGAGAGACCCTCTCGCCGAAAGACCAAGGGTTCCTGCTTAAAGTTAATCTGAGCAGGGTTAGCCGGCCCCTAAGACGAGGCGGACACGCGTAGTCGATGGGAACCACGTTAATATTCGTGGGCCTGGTGGAAGTGACGGATCGCACAAGTTGTTCATTCTGATTGGATTGGATGGGCAGCGGAGCGGTTCCAGGAAATAGCTCCACCGTATAGACCGTACCCGAAACCGACACAGGTGGTCAGGTAGAGTATACCAAGGCGCTTGAGAGAACTATGTTGAAGGAACTCGGCAAATTGCACGCGTAACTTCGGAAGAAGCGTGACCCCATTTTACGCAAGTATGATGGGGTGGCACAGACCAGGGGGTAGCGACTGTTTATCAAAAACACAGGGCTCTGCGAAGTCGCAAGACGACGTATAGGGTCTGACGCCTGCCCGGTGCTGGAAGGTTAAGAGGAGAGGTGCAAGCTTTGAATCGAAGCCCCAGTAAACGGCGGCCGTAACTATAACGGTCCTAAGGTAGCGAAATTCCTTGTCGGGTAAGTTCCGACCTGCACGAATGGCGTAACGACTTCCCCGCTGTCTCCAACATAGACTCAGTGAAATTGAATTCCCCGTGAAGATGCGGGGTTCCTGCGGTCAGACGGAAAGACCCCGTGCACCTTTACTATAGCTTTACACTGGCATTCGTGTCGGCATGTGTAGGATAGGTGGTAGGCTTTGAAGCAGGGACGCCAGTTTCTGTGGAGCCATCCTTGAAATACCACCCTTATCGTCATGGATGTCTAACCGCGGCCCGTTATCCGGGTCCGGGACAGTGTATGGTGGGTAGTTTGACTGGGGCGGTCGCCTCCGAAAGAGTAACGGAGGCGCGCGATGGTGGGCTCAGACCGGTCGGAAATCGGTCGTCGAGTGCAATGGCATAAGCCCGCCTGACTGCGAGACTGACAAGTCGAGCAGAGACGAAAGTCGGTCATAGTGATCCGGTGGTCCCGCGTGGAAGGGCCATCGCTCAACGGATAAAAGGTACGCCGGGGATAACAGGCTGATGACCCCCAAGAGTCCATATCGACGGGGTTGTTTGGCACCTCGATGTCGGCTCATCGCATCCTGGGGCTGGAGCAGGTCCCAAGGGTTTGGCTGTTCGCCAATTAAAGCGGTACGTGAGCTGGGTTCAGAACGTCGTGAGACAGTTCGGTCCCTATCTGCCGTGGGTGTAGGAATATTGACAGGATCTGTCCCTAGTACGAGAGGACCGGGATGGACATATCTCTGGTGGACCTGTTGTCCTGCCAAGGGCATAGCAGGGTAGCTATATATGGACGGGATAACCGCTGAAGGCATCTAAGCGGGAAACCCACCTGGAAACGAGTGTTCCCTATCAGAGCCGTGGAAGACGACCACGTTGATAGGCCGGGTGTGGAAGTGCGGCAACGCATGAAGCTTACCGGTACTAATAGCTCGATTGGCTTGATCGTTCTCATTGACTATGCTCATCGCCCGGCGAATGCACCGCATTCGCCCGGTAGTTCGATGAGCCTGACCTTCTGTCCTCACGCGCCATAGGCGCTGCGGACGGCGCGCCGGACAACCGGCGACGCGCTTTGCGCTTGCGGAGCTTTGCTCCGACGGTGCCTCGCGAAAGGTAAGACGTGTTCAAAACCAATCACTGACGACTACTTATTAGTCGCTCAGTGAACCAGCTTCTCACACAAGTTGCGCTTCGCTGACCTGGTGGTTATGGCGGGGTGGCTGCACCCGTTCCCTTTCCGAACACGGCCGTGAAACGCCCCAGCGCCTATGGTACTTCGTCTTAAGACGCGGGAGAGTCGGTCGCTGCCAGGTCTGCTAAACGCAACTCGTGAAAACGCATGTGCCCGAAGCTGAACAAGCTTCGGAAAGCGACATGCGCAAAATCGACAACAATCTTCTCTGAACGAAACCAACGGCCCAAAGCCGATACAAAGGGCCGCTCACAAAGCGGCCTTTCGTCTTTAGCGCCCTATATCATGAACACGAGACAAATTGCTTCGCAATTTGCTCGGCAACAATCCGCAAAGCGCAAGCGCTTTGCGTAGCCGCGACAAATCCTACGGATTTGCGCAATCGGTCTTTTGCCAACAGGCAAAAGACCTGGACGGACGACACAAGTGTCGCCTGGATAACGCGGGGTGGAGCAGCCCGTTCGGCCTAAGATCGATCCACCGGATCGATCTCTTAACGGCCTCACCTCGTCAGGCTACGCCTGACATCGCTCCCGGGCACAACGTCCGGAATGAAATATCGCGGGGTGGAGCAGCCCGGTAGCTCGTCAGGCTCATAACCTGAAGGCCGCAGGTTCAAATCCTGCCCCCGCAACCAAGCTTTCCATGCGATCCCAAAGAGTCCCCACCGCGGGGCTTTTTGCGTTTCTGGGCTTCACCGCTGGCTGCCTGTCACAGGCCCTCGGAAAAATCGCAGCCAGACGGAATAAGTCGGCAGCTAAGCTCACCATAAGGCGATGTAGCGGTTGAATGCCGGACCAAGGCTGATGTGAACTGGCCGCGCCATGTCGGTGAGGCCAGTTGCCTTCTGTCGGCGGGGATTCTCGCCGGGAGGGCGCGAGCTGGCCAGGTCAATTCGACTGACGGCTTGCCTTGATCTCCATCAGTTTAGCAGTGCAGGTCTCCGAGACGTTCGACGCGTTCTGCTGGAGGCATTGCAGCAGCCTTCCGCCGCCCGGCTGGACGCCGTTGCAGAGCCGCCGCACATCCGCTTCGCAGGCGGAGCGGATGTCTCGCATCTGTTGGCGGCTCACCTCCTGGGCATTGGCCGCGCCGGCAAGCGCCGCGAAGGCGACGGTCAAATAGATTTTCATTCCTGATCTCCCGAAAAGGGGTTGCATGAGAGGAAGGGCGGACGGGCCGGGTTTGGTCTATGGGCGGCGACCCGTCCGTTCCGGCACTGGGGTACGTGCCGAAAGTCACAGCCGAGGTGTGGTCAACGGAGAGCAAATCAATCGATCCGAAAACTCGGCCGAAGCATGTTACCCCCGGATGAGCCGCGGCATGCGGGCCGTCTCCAGTTGTTCCGCCGTCAATTTGGCGCGAAGGTCCGTGATCGCCTTCTTGAGTATCTGCGCCTTGTCCGCATATCCTGCCATGACGTCGGAAAGAGCCTCCGCCCGGCCGAATGCCTCCGGTCCCTTCAGGTCTTCATCGGGCGCTCCGATCACCGAAATGACCGCGTCGCGATCGGGAAGCAACGCAAGCAAGGCCTCGGTATACGCACGCCAGGCATCCTTCTGGTCGGCGCGGATGCCTATGGCCGTCTCCTGCGCCGAGAGCATGCCGGCAAGCCGAAGGCGACTTGCCTTGCCAGTATAATAATAGCGCAGGTCGTCAAGGTGGTCGGCGAGGGCACGGACGTCGAGATAACCGTTCCTGTACACCTCGAAACGCTGGTCGCCGTGGGTATCTTCGGCGGGGCCGGCACTCGCGTTTTGATCCTGGGCCATCCCTGACAGAGGGATGGCGGCGAGCAGCAGCGCGCCTGCGCCGAAAGAGAATAGCACCGTTTTTTTCATGGCAACCTCCGTGGTTCGTTGATGGTGACACCATGAACGGCGCAGTTTGCGACGAATTTGCTCGCCTATAGGAAAATGTAGCGATTTGTTGCTCGAAGGGCGGCATGCACCCGTCTGGTTCAAGTCGTCTCGAATAGCGGAAGAGTAACAGTCACCAGACCGCCACGCTTGCCGTCCGCAAGTGTGATCGTCCCGCCTTGTGCTTCCAGAAGGGTTTGCGCGACAGCAAGGCCAAGCCCCGCTCCACCCGTTTTTCGTGCGCGGGATGGCTCTGCGCGAACGAAAGGCTCCAGCAGCAGCTCCCGTTCTTCTTTTGAAAATCCCGGCCCCTCATCTTCGATTGAAATTCTTGCCCGGCCCTCTTCGACCGCCATCGTCACATGCGCTCGCCGGCCATATTTGACGGCATTGTCGACGAGGTTGCCGATGATCCGCCGAAGCGCCAGGCGATCGCCGATGATCCACGTTTCGGCCTGCGTTGTGTCCGTTTCCAGAATGACGGGCAGGCCCGCACTCCTGAAATCCGCTATTTCGGCGCGCAGCAATTCAGCGAGGTCGAGCATCTCCTCGTTGAGCGCTCCGACACCCGCCTGCGACGTCAGAAGAGCATTGTCGAGGAGATCGATCATGTCCTCGATGTCGGACGTGGCCCGTTCCCTTTCTGCGTCATCGGGCAGTTGTTCGAGCCGGAGCCGCAGTCGCGTCGCAAAGCTGCGGACATCGTGCTGGATACCTCCGATCAACGCCATACGGGAACGCGTCATGGCGTGTAGCCGGCTCTGGAGCCTGTCGAAAGCCCTGACCAGCGCACCGATTTCCGGCGTTGTTGCGCGGGTAGGGGGAAGCGGGATTGGGTCGCCTGAGGGATCGATGCGGTCGACGGCGGAGGCCAGTCTGGTCAACGGCCTGATTTCCCGATGCAGCATGTAAAAGGCGATGCAGGCGAACAGGGTTCCCAACAGTCCCGCGCCCGTTCCCGCCGGCAAACCATAAAACGTTACGACAAAGGGCGTGCGCGCTTCGGCGACGAGGATATTGCCGTTGTCGAGTGCCACCCAAAATTCGACCGGCCGCGCCGTGCGGGTCCACAAGCCCGGCCGGAGACCTTCGGTGTTGTGCCGTAACTGAATGTGGATGAGTTTTTCGCCGAGAAACTGCCGATAAAGCGCGAAATCAGCGCTATCGGCCAGGTCGTCGCCTGCAGCCGGCACCGATGAGCTGTCGGTGATCCGCACCTCCAGCATTGAGGATTGGAGAGCCGCGAGGGCGAGTTGCCGCTCGTCTGGGGCGATGTTGGATACGAGATCGATGATCGCCTTCAATTGTTCGGGCGGCAGACGGTTAGCGGTTCGCGACAGGTCACTCGTCCAGTAGAAGAAGGCAATCAGAGTGATCCAGAGAGCGAGAAGCGCGCTCGCGCCGATCGCCAGCAGTCGCGCGGTCAGGCCGAAACGCATGTTTATGAGACCTGTCGAACTGGTGCGCTCAAGAGATAGCCGCCATTGCGTACGGTATTGATGAGGTTGCAGCCAGGACTCAGGCTGTCCAGCTTTTTGCGAACGCGCGAGACAAGAATGTCGACCGTGCGATCGAAAGGATCCGCGCTGCGCCCATGGGTCCAGTCCAGTATCTGGTCTCGCGACAACACGCGGCGCGGGCGCAGGACGAAACAGGCAAGCAGGTCGAACTCGGCGCTGGTCAGGGCAACGAGACCGCCCTCCTCGGTGCGGAGTTGGCGGGCGTCGAGATCGGCAACGAAACGGTCGAAGGCATAACGGCGCGAGGCAAGCTGAAGCGGTTGAGCGCCCGTCCGACGCAACAGCGCCCTGACACGCGCGAGGAGTTCCCTCGGCCCGAAAGGCTTGACGACATAGTCGTCGGCGCCGATCTCGAGCCCGACCACCCGGTCTGTCTCGTCCCCTTTCGCCGTCAGCATGAGGACAGGCAACCTCCGTTCCGACGCCAGCCGCCGGCAGATCGACAGGCCATCCTCGCCAGGAAGCATCAGATCGAGGATGACGAGGTCCGGCCTGACGCGTTCAAGCGCCTTGTCCATATCCCGTCCATCCTGTGCCAGCTCCACATCGAAACCTTCGCGATGCAGAAAATCGCCAACCAGCCGCCGGATCTCGGGGTCGTCATCAACGATCAGGATGGTTTTTGTCTCTTTCTCCATGATCTTCAACAGGACATTTCGTGGTCGGGAAATCAATAGGAAAACCCGCGCGTGTACAAAACGATACCAGCCGGAAAAATATCTCAACAACCTGAAAAGCCCGGTTGATGGCCCAGCAATGAAATTTCCCGACGGTGGCAATCCTGGTTCCGTGGGCGGTGGTTTCGGGCTTGGACAGCATCCCGTGATGGTGCCCGCGCCTTCGAGGGAGCGTCGTCTCGTCCGTCGGGTACAACATTGTCTGGAGTATAGTCTCTTGCATCCAAGTTCAGCCAATATGCCAGTAGAAGAGTCTCCGCGCGGGAAAATCGCCACCCATCAACGGACGGGTCAAGCCGGCATGGAAGAAAGAGTCGATCCGGCGCAATTGACCTCGGTCTCGCCAATCGGCCTTCGATCTGGCGAAGATTGGCTGCCCGGCGCTCTCGTCCGTCCCTCTTCCGCGCCCTTGCGGCCAGGTAGGACGGTGATGATACTTGTTGGCGGCATGCTCGTGGTGGCGACAATTCTGCTGTCGATGCGCTATCTGATGCCCAAGTCCGAAGAATTGATGCCGGTCGGCCGCAGCTTCTTCCAGGCGGAGATAAAAGGCCCCGGCACATTGGACGCGACTATCAAGGCCAATGTCAGCTCCAGTTTGCAGGGGGTGATTACCGCCCTTCATGTCGACCGCAATGACATGCTGCGCAAGGGAGAGATCATTGCCGAAGTCAACGCCGGAGAGCTGAAAGCGCAACTCAACGCTTCTCTTGCCTCACAAGAGGCTGCGCGCAAGGCCGTGGAAGCGGCGCATGCCGACGGCCGACGTGCTGAAGCCACGCTTGCGAATGCCCGCTCGACGTTTGCCCGGCAGGAGGAGTTGCAGCGCACCGGAACATCGACGCGTTCAGCGCTGGAATCGGCCCAAACCGCGGTCCAGCAAGCCGAAGCCGATCTCGCCAAAGCACGATCCCTCGTTCTGCAGGCCGAGGCACAGGAAGCCGAGGCCGCTGCAACGGTGGAAGTCAATCAGGCACAATTGGACAAGTCGGTGATCCGCGCTCCGATCGACGGCATTGTCGTCGACCGAGACCTCAATCTCGGCGATGTCGTTTCGCCCGGCACAGCGATCGTCGAACTTGTCGATCCTTCAAGCATCGTGCTGACGGCCCGTTTCGATGAAAGCGCGATTGCGTCGCTATCCCAAGACCAGGACGTGACAATCACCTTCAATTCGCAGGACGAGGCTCCGATCAACGGCAAAGTGCGCCGGATCGGCAGGCAAGTCGATACCGAGACGCGAGAGTTTACCGTCGACATCACGCCGCAGCGATTGCCATCGAATTGGGCGATTGGGCAACGTGGAGACGCTGTCATTGCTCTTCAAGGCAGGTCAGACGTGATGTCCGTTCCATCCTCAGCGATCGTCCGAAACGATGGGCATCCCGGCGTCTGGACTGTTGTTAAAGGCCGGGCCGCGTGGAGGCCGGTAGAGCTCGGATCGATTGGTGGTGCGCGAGTCGAGGTGCGCAGCGGTCTGAATAGAGGAGATGTCGTCATGACGGATCCGAAGCGAGTTTATGCCTTCATGCCTGTCGTTCGCTCGGAGTCCCGGCCATGAATATCGGCTTCAAGGATATCCGACACAATCTAGGGCGTTTCTTGATGACCGCAGCCGGCGTGGCTTTTCTTGTAACCGCATCCATCGGCATGATCGGTCTCTACAGGGGTATTGTTGAGGATGCTCTGGTAATTATTGACCGGATCGGCGCCGATCTGTGGGTGGTGCAAGGGGGGCGTTCCGGTCCCTTTTCGGAAAGCTCGGCGATATCCTCCGATATGGATCGCCGGGTGGAGGGCGTTGCCGGCGTGGCGGGTGTTCGCCGTTTCGTGCAAATCAGCCAGCAATTCGCCTTTCGTGGCCGGCAGCTGCGCGCTTCCATTACAGGGCTCGACTATCCCAAGGACCGGGGGGAATGGGTGCCGCTGACAGCAGGTCGATATCTGGAAAACGGCCACTTCGAGGCTATTGCAGACGCAAGCATCGGGTTCGGTCTCGGCGACCGCGTTCGGCTGGGGCAGGACGATTATACCATCGTTGGCCTGACGCGAGGGATGGTCGACATGAGTGGCGATGGACTGCTCTTCGTTTCAGTGAACGATGCGATGGCGATCGCCCAGCGACGGACAAGCGAAGAGGTGCTGCTTGCCCGGAAGGAAACAGGCGGTAGCCGAAGCGCCGCAAACGGCAGTTCGGTGCAACAGGACAGCAAGATTGCCGCGACGCTGGTGACGCTCGAGCCGGCCGCCAGCGAGAAGGCGGTTCGCGCGGCGATCATGGCCTGGGGAGATGCAAATGTTCTGAGCAGGGCCGACCAGGAAAATCTCCTGCTCAACCAGAGGCTCTGGCGGCTGAGAGTGCAAATTCTTGCCTTCACCGCGGTCCTTCTGGTGGTGATGGCCATCGTCATTTCGCTTATCATCTACATGCTGACCATGGAAAAGCGCCATCAGATCGCCATGCTGAAGCTGATTGGCGCACGCAATGGCGTCATTATCAGGATGATTGCCGAACAGTCCTATCTGATCGGGGCAGGTGGCCTGCTTTTCGGACTTGTCCTGTCCCATTTAATCTTTCCCTGCTTTCCACGCAGGGTAGTGATCGATCCCGCCGATATCGGCGTGCTTGCGCTCACCATGGCCGCGATTTGCGGCTTTGCCAGCCTGTTTGGCATTTCGAGGGCTCTCAAGGTCCGGGCGCAGGAAATCCTGTCATGAACGCCATGCCGATCCTATGCGTCCGCAACGCGTGCCGCCACTACCGCAGCGGTGAGACAGTGGTGCGCGCCCTCGACGGCGTCTCTTTCGATATCCATCCGGGCGAAGTCGTTGGCATTCTGGGACCCAGCGGGTCCGGTAAAAGTACGCTGTTGCTGATCGCCGGCCTTTTGGAGCCGCCCACGACCGGCGAAATCTATATTCGCGACCGGCTCGTTTCCCAACCCGATGCCGACCTCGACGGCCTCCGTGACTTCAGACGCACCAATATCGGTTTCATTTTCCAGAAGGCCAATCTCATTCCGTTTCTGTCGGCGGTCGAAAACGTGGCGCTCGCGCTCGAGATAGACGATGTGCCGGCGCGCGCGGCGCGCGATTATGCTTCGCAGCTGCTTGGCAATGTCGATCTCGCGCATCGCGTCGACAATCTTCCGGCTCGGTTGTCGGGAGGCGAACAGCAACGCGTGGCCGTCGCCCGGGCGCTGGCAAACGATCCTGCTCTCATTCTCGCCGACGAGCCGACGGCGGCGCTCGACAGTGCGCGCGGACGGCAGGTGATCTCTCTGTTTCGGCAGATTGCCGATACGAGACAGGCAGGCGTAGCGGTTGTCACCCACGATCCGCGTGTGCAGGACCTCTTCGACCGGACGATCGAACTCAGGGATGGCCGGATTGTCGCCGAAAACGCCACCCGGCCGGGTGAGAGCGCCGCCGCTGATACAAATCGCAACAAAACGTAACGCCGGTGAAAGACCGCAGCTAACTTCGAGACCGATCCTCTCCTTATTCCCGCTTCGCCAGCCGGCGTTGCAACACGACAGGAGAACCCGATGCTGAAGAAATTGTTGCTGGCGCTGGCCATTTTTGCCGGCGCTTCATCCATCGCCACTGCGGCCACGGTCGCGGTTGCGACGGGAAACGTCAACCTGAGAGCTGGTCCTTCGACCGGATATCCGGTTGTGACCGTTGTTCCGGGCAGCGCCCGGATTGTCACCCACGGATGCCTGACCGGCTATACCTGGTGCGACATAAGCTTTGCCAACTATCGTGGCTGGGTGGCGGCCAACTATATCCAGGTCGTCTACAAAGGCGGACCGGTGGTCCTTACATCCGCAGTGGCGCCTTCCGTCGGCGTGACGATCATCGCCTTTAACAAGGTTTACTGGGACAACTACTATGCTGCCTATCCATGGTATGGTAGCTGGGCACGTTATTATCGCCCCTATCCGGCCTATCCCGTCGCTCCTCCGCGACGCGTCACCTCCTATGACCGATCTGTCAATTGCGCCGGCGGAAGTTGCACCGCGACGCGTTCAGCGACAGGTGTCTATGGAGGCTCCACGAACCATACGCGGACGTGCGGCGGCGGGGAATGCACGGCTACGAGGGAGACCGTTGGGCCGTACGGCAACAGTGCCTCACGCGTCCGCAACTGCAGCGCCAACACGCATTCGTGCAGCGTGACAAGAACAGGTCCGCGCGGTGGTACGGCGACCGGCACGCGCAGTTTTCAACGATAACGCCAGAGCCCCGGGACGGAACATGACCGAGATCTTCGTTATGCAGAGCCTCTTCGGCGCGGCGATCTCGCCATCAACCGCGCATAGGCGATCGCCGAGAGCATGTTGACGTGGTTGGCCTTGCCGGTTCCGGCGATGTCGAAGGCGGTGCCATGGTCGACGGAGACTCGGTCGATCGGCAGGCCGAGGGAGACATTGACGGCGGTTTCGAAGGCGACGAGCTTGATCGGGATGTGGCCCTGATCGTGATATTGCGCGATCACTAGATCGAAAGCGCCATTATAGGCGCGGGCGAAGACCGTGTCGGCGGAAATCGGGCCGACCACGTCGATGCCTTTGGCCTGTGCGAGCTCGACGGCGGGTGCGAGGAATTCCGTGTCTTCTGTTCCGAAAAGGCCGTTCTCGCCGCAATGGGGGTTGAGACCGGCAACGGCAATGCGGGCCTTCTTGCCGAGGCGCATGAAGTGATTGTGGCCGGCTTCGATCGTTGCCAGCACACGTTCAGTCTTGGCTCGTTCTATCGCGCCCTTCAGCGAGATGTGGGTCGAGACATGGATGGTGTTCAGACGCTCGGAGGCGAGGAGCATGAAGGAGCTCTTGGAGCCGGTCAGATGCGCCAGCAGGCCGGTATGACCATCGTAATGGTGGCCGGCGAGGTTCATGGCTTCCTTGTTGATCGGCGCCGTGACGATGACGTCGGCTTCCTGCGACATGGCGAGATCAACGGCGCGAGCGATGTAACGGACGGATGCATCGCCAGCGACTGGGTTGACCTTGCCAATCTCGGGGAGGGGAGCGTCCAGCGCGACCTCATCCACGGCGATGTTGTTTCCATCCTCGGAGGCGGAAGGGCCGAAGCTGAGGCTGATATTGGTTGCGCGTACGGCCCGTTCCAGAGCCTCCGTATTGCCAACGATGACGAAGTCGCGACGTTCGGCAGCCGGCAATGCAGCCAGCGCCTTGACGATCACTTCAGGGCCTACGCCGGCGGGATCGCCGAGGGTTACTGCGACTTTTGCATTTCTGTCCATCAGTCAATTCCTCTTGAAAGCCCTGCCTCAATAGGCCGCCTCGTAGATCGAGCGTATATCAGTGCGCGTCAAGTCGCGCGGATTGTTATCCAGGAGCCTGCGGATGGCGAAGGCGTCGTCGGCCATGGCATCCAGATCATTTTCAGGCACGCCGAGGCCGGAAAGTGTCATCTCGATGCCAAGTTCGGCGCAGAAAGCATAGGCCGCATCAAAGACCGATTCGACGGTGTCGGATGTGTCATAGCCGAGCGCTTCCATCACCGCTTTCGTCTTTCCCGGCACGGCTGGCGTATTGAAAGCGAGAACATGCGGGAAGATCAATGCGTTCGCCGCGCCATGGGCTACATGCCAGCGGGTGCCGAGCGGATAGGCGAGCGCATGGCCGCCAGCCGTATTGACCGGGCCGAGGCAAAAGCCGCCATAGAGCGAGGCCAGCGAAAGACCGGCACGTGCTTCGGCATCCGAGCCGTCGCGCACGGCTCTTGCGAGATATTTGCCGACAAGCCGCGTTCCTTCGATGGCGTAAATGTCGATCATCGGGTGCGCCTTGCGATTGGTGAAGGCCTCGACACAATGTGCCATGGCATCGACACCGGTTGCAGCGGTGGTGCGGGCCGGGACGGAGAAAGTCAGGGAAGGATCTATCACGGCGATATCGGCGAGCATGTGAAGGCTTTCGACAGCAAGCTTCGCCTTGGTCTCGGGATCGGTGACCAGCGCGCGGATACCGGCCTCGCTGCCCGTGCCCGATGTTGTCGGCACCTGCGCAAGCGCTACCTTTCGCGGCCCCTGAACCTTATTGGGGCCGACAACATCGCGAAGGCTCTGCGACGAGCCGGCGAGCACGGCAGCCAGCTTGGCAAGATCCATGGCGCTGCCACCACCGAAGCCGACGATAAGGTCTGCCTGTGCGGTTTCTGCTGCCGCGAGCACCTTGTCGAGATTAGCGATATCCGGCTCAGGCGTCACGTCCGAGAAGACCGAAACGTCACCCTTCAGCTGCAACAGATCGATGCGTGTCGCGTTGAATGCATCCGAAATGACCAGTGTTCGGGAATAGCCCTTGTTTGCGGCCCAGGCGCCGAGCTTTCCCGCGGCCTCCAGGCCGAATTCGATCAGGTGGGGCCGGACAACGGCAATAGGTGAATCCAAACTGACCATAGGTGGCCCTCCTGATGCGCGACGGACTGGGTCGTCAATGATGTAAATTTGTTATCCCGTCCGGTGGTTTTTGGCAAGAATGAATGAAGATTTTTCTTGTTTGGCAGCTCAGTTTGGTAGTGAACGTGCCACGTGTAGTGCTCAAAATTATTTTCAATATATTGAAATTAAACATATAATTTTGAGTATTGGTGATTGGCGGAAAGGGTGGCAGGACTTGTAAAGGGATTGTCGTGCATTTGTAAAAATAAGAATTCAGATGGGAGGGCCAACTGCCTTCGCCGATTGGCCCTCCCATGCGCTGCTTGTGATCCCGTCGGTCGTTAAGCGATTGATTCCAAAGGAAGACGTACATATTTGATGGCGCGCCGGTAATAGGTATAGGCCACATGAAGCGCACCGTCCGGTCCCTGGGTTATCGAGGGATAGGAGAACTCGCGATTGAGCATGTCCTTCGAATTGTTGCTCAGGCAATAGCCGTCGCCTGTGTCGAGGTCGAATTTACGCTCGAAATGACCGCCTCGATCGGCGGAAACTGCGAGGCTCAACGGTGCGCGCGGAACACCCCAGACCGCTTTTCTGGTCGGCATATCGGTCGTTTCGACGGCAGGAGCCTTGTCGCTTTCAATCTCGTCATAGAGGGACTGACGCCGGGCGTCGGAGGAAGCGGCGTTGCTGTGGTTGTAAACCATCGCAACCCTCTGATCCTTAAGGCCAGCCGCCTGGATCGAGGAATTGTTGTTGGGCAGATAGGTCGGTCCCGGTGCGCTCCAGGTTTCGCCTTGGTCCGATGACACAGAGGCGCGGATATTCTCGGAATAACGATCACGGAAAAAGGCGATCATCCTGTCGCCGTCGAGCGGCACGATATTCATGTGCACCGCGCCCAGGCTGCCTTCTATCTCTTTCATCTGCCATCTTTTTCCGCGGTCGCGGGAGATCAGCACGCCCGCCGTGTCGGCGTCGCCGCTCCAGCGCTGCCCAGGCAAACTGATGCAGCGGAAGATGGGAAGCAGCCAATCACCTCTCCCATTGACGACAATCTGCTGGCGCACGAATGTGCCGGGCACGTCGCAGAGGATGGTGGGCGGTGCAAAGCTCCTGCCGCCATCTTCGGAGATGCGGCATTTGACAACTGCGCCGTCCTGATCGCCGGATGTCTGCGAGGTATAAATCAGCCAGACGTACCCATCAGGAGCGCTGAAAATCAGGGGATTCTGTTCGGATTTCGCCGGATCGTCAGTCATTTTTTCCGGTTCGGACCAGCGGTTAGAACCAGGGGCCAACCGTGACATGTAAATTGAGATGTCGCCCATGCCTTCCATCGTGCCGCCGAACCAGACGCAGGTCAGGGTGCCGTCGGCAAGAAACGCCAGGTTGGCGGCGTGGTTCTGAATGCAGGGAGACGGCAGATAGGCATCAAAACGACCGGCCTGGGCATCATTTGCCCTGAGCAAACCGTCCATCAGCGCCGGAACGTCCTCTGGCTTCAAGCCTGTGGATTTCATGGTTCTTCCTCCTTACGGCAGCTTTGCGTAGCTTTCGGCGAGCGCCGCATATTCGGTATCGTTGAGCGGCATTAGCGGCGGGCGAGTGCGCCGCCAGCCGACATTGCCGGTTTTCAGTCCCACCATCGCCTTGATGGCCGGGATCTGCACATAGGAGTTCGACAGGGTGCGGAAAGCGTTGATACGAGCCTGCGCTGTCTCGACATCTGCATTGCGTGCCTCGTCATGGACGTGGTCGTAAACCGTACGCAGGGAATTTCCGACAAGGTTCGACGTGGCGGTGATGCAGCCCGCGCCGCCGGCTTTCAGTAGCGGCAGCAGCAGCGGGTCGGCGCCGCAGAGTACGGAGAAACCCGGGCAGGCGGCGATAATTGCCTGCATGTTATTGAAATCGCCAGCAGATTCCTTGATGCCGACAACTGTATCCGGGAAGGCTTCGACCAGTCGGCTGATCAGCGGAATGGAGAGCGGAACGCCCGAAACCTGTGGGATGTGATAGAGGATCACCTGCAGCCTGCTGTCGCCGATCTTCTCCAGAATCTGGGCGTAGGCGGTAAAGAGGCCTTCGTCGGAAACGCCCTTGTAATAGAAGGGCGGCAGCATCACCACCTTGGTGACGCCGAGCGAAAGCGCGTGCCTCGTCAGTTCAATCGTCTCGGGAATGGCGACGACGCCGGTACCTGGCAGGAGCTTGTCCGCGGGAATGCCGGCCTTCAGAGCGGCTTCGAGGAGCGCGCGGCGCTCGGCAGAAGAGAAGGAGTTCGCTTCGCCTGTCGTGCCAAGCAGCGCAACGCCATGGCAACCTTCTTCGATCAGCCGCTGGCAATGTTCGGTGAAGAGACCGAGATCGGGGCTGCCATCGGTGTTGAGAGGGGTGGTGGCGGCGCTGTAGACGCCTGTAATCTTGTGATTGCTCAAGGTATCCTCCTCTTCAGACCGGGCCTTCCCGGCACGTTCCTGTGCTGTCGTATTCATCCCAATGCGAGGTAGTTGTCAATCTTACAAATTTGAAATCTTTACGTGCCTATTTTTAAGATATTGATTTAATGTGGTAAATTATTGCGATCTTGCAGTTTGGAGTTTCGTCAGTTATTTTCCATTGACAGATTTACATTATCGCGCAAATGTCTGCGGTATATCGCGCAGCTTCGGGGAGGTCTTTCGAAAGGCGCGCTATTTGCCATGGAGGAGCAAATGACAATTCGCAACGACCAAGACTTTTCGCAGATTTCCCGGCGTCACGCGCTGAAGCTGGGGCTTGCAGCCGGCGTTGGCTTCTCGCTTTTCGGCGCGAGTGCCCGCATCGTCATGGCGCAGGATGGCCAGGTCCTGAAGGCCATCAATCCTGCTTTCGACCAGGACTGGTCGCCGCTGCGCGGCGGCGGCAGAACCTTCCGCTGGAATTCGTTCTGGTGGGCTTCGCCGATGTATTTCGACGCCGATGGAAAGATCCAGCCCTACGTCTTCACGAGCTGGGACTCGCCGGACAAGAAGGTCTGGACGTTCAAGATCGACCCGAAAGCGGTCTTCTCCGATGGCAGCAAGATCACCTCGGCCGATATCAAGGGCTCCTGGGAAGTCTCTTCCATGCCCAATACGAAGAACCAGCGTGTCGATCAGGTGCTGAGCAAGGTTCAGGGCTACAAGGAAATCTCCGCCGGCTCCGGCAACGAATTGACGGGCGTTGCGACACCTGATGAATCGACGGTCGTCTGCACGCTGACGGAAGCCGATCCGATCTTCTTCATGCGTCTTGCCAACCACATCGTCCCGATCACCAAGGCTGCCCAGTCGCGCGGCAGTGACGGCGAGGAAATGGCCGATTGGTACAAGCCGGACAGCAGCGCGGTCTATTCCGGCCCCTTCAAGCTGACGGCTCTCGATATAGACGCTGGTACGCTGACCTTTGAACCGAACGAAAAGTTCTTCGGACCGAAGCCGAAACTCGCCCGCATCGAGATCAGCTCGATTGAAGACAATGTCACCGCGACCTCGCTGATCAAATCCGGCGAATACAATGCTCACACCGAGCTCATCACCTCGACGATCGTCCAGGATCTCGGCCCGGAATTTTCTGCCGGCCCGTTCATCCCGACCAGCCAGCATTTCTGGTTCAACACCTCTCGCGCGCCGATGGATGATCCCAAGGTTCGCCAGGCGCTGATCATGGCGGTCGACCGCGACGGCCTGTTCAAGGCGTCCTATCCGGATGGTCCGCACAAGAAGGCCGACCAGATCCTGAATTCGGTTCCGGGTGCCGACAATTCCGGCTTCGAGCCCTATCCGTATGATCCGGCAGCGGCCAAAAAGCTGCTGGCTGAATCGAGCTATGGCGGCCCAGAGCGTCTTCCCAAGCTGCTGTTCGTCGGCATTTCCGGCCCGGCGATCCAGGCGGCTGCGCAGTTCATCGCCGAGCAGTGGCGCCAGAACCTCGGCATCACCGCCGTCGACATGAAGCCGCAGCAGGATGCCTATGCTGGCCCAGACCAGAATTCGGTTCAGATCTTCCGTGACGACGTCGGCACACGTGTTCCCGATGCCGTCTCCTATCTCGCCGGCTCTATCGCTTCTACCTCGTCAAACGCCCAGAATAAGCTCGGCGGATACAAGAACGACAAGGTGGACAGCCTGCTTGCAGAGGCAGCGACCAAGTCTGCCGACGATCCGGATCGTGTAAAGCTCGCGCAGGAAGCCCAGAAGGCCTTCCGCGACGACTGGGTGTTTATCCCGTGGTATTCTCAGGCGATGTCGCGCTGGGCGACCAAGGACGTCAAGGCAATGGAAAAGAACCTCGACTGGCAGGTTGTGGCTCCCTGGGATGTTTCCATCGGCTAAGGCCGATAACATGGCCGCATGATGCGGCCGAAGCAGCGGCGCGAAGGTCGCAAGACCTTCGCGCTATATTTCAAGAAGAACCGGCGGCTGCGACCTCCTGCGGGAATGCGCCGGGCAAGAATGGGAGGTGGCCTTGCTACGCTACGTGCTTACGCGGTTTGCCATCTGGATTCCGTCGGTCCTGATCGTGATGATGGCCGTCTATGCGATGGCATTCTACGGTGCTGGCGACCCGATCAAGCTGATCTTCCTTCGCGCGCCCGGTGACGTTGCCTATAACCCGCAGCGTATCGAGGCGATCCGCGAAAGTGCGGGCCTCAACAAACCCTTCATCGAGCAGTTCGGCCTTTACGTCTGGAACCTCCTGCACGGCCAGTTCGGCAACTCGCTGACATCGGGCCGCTCGGTCTGGGCGATGGTTTCTGCTGCTGCACCGGTTTCCTTCCAGCTTGCGCTCTGTTCCATCATCCTGACGGCTGTCGTCGCGATCCCGCTCGGCATGATCGCCGCCCTCAATCAGAACAACCGCGTCGACTACACGATCCTCGGCACGGCGCTTTTTCTCTGGGCGATCCCGGCCTATGTCGCAGGTCCGCTTCTGATGGTGGCGCTGATCGTGCTGCTGCCGATGATCAAGGTGCCCTATGGCTGGGGCGGCGTCTTTGACGTGCGCATCATCCTGCCGCTCATCGTTTTGTCCTTCCAGCCGATCGCGCTGATCGTGCGCCAGACGCGCGCCGCCGTTATCGAGGTGCTGTCCGAAGATTTCGTCCGCACCGCGCGCGCCAAGGGCGTGCCGGAAATCGTGGTGGCGCTGAAGCACATCCTGCGCCCAGTGCTGACGCCCGTCGTCACGCAGCTCGGCCTCATCATGATCACCATCGTCAACGGCGCCATCTTCGTCGAGCTCGTTTTCGGCCTGCCAGGCCTCGGGCGCTTGACAGTACAGGCGCTCATCAATTCCGATTATCCCGTCATTCTCGCGATCACCCTGATCGGATCCTTCCTGGTCATGGTATCGAATCTGCTGGTCGATGTGCTTTATCCGCTGCTCGATCCGCGGGCCAATGACTCCAGAAGGAGCCGCTGATCATGTCCGCAATCCCTCTTTCGACGATCGATACGGCCGAGGAGCCGCCTGTCAATCTGTGGCGTGATGCCTGGCATCGCCTGAGGCGCAACAAGCTTGCAATCTTCGGTCTGATCGTGATCGTGATCCTCGCCTTCACGGCGATCTTCGGCCCCGCTCTCACGCCTTATGACTATCTCAGCCAGGATCTCGCTTCGCGCAATGCGCCACCGTCGCTGGCGCATTTCTTCGGTACCGATGATCTTGGTCGCGACGTCTTCAGCCGTATCGTGTTCGGCACGCGCACAGCCTTCCTCGTCGCCGTCATCGTCACCTTCATCGCTGTCCTGATCGGGCTCGTGCTCGGCGCTGTCGCCGGCTTCTTCGGCAATCCGTTCGATCGGGTCATCATGTGGCTGACCGATATGACGATGTCGGTGCCGAACCTGCTGCTCGTCGTCGTCATCAATGCATCGCTGAAAACGCCGATCACCAGGTGGATGGAGGCGCAGTATCTCGCGACCCTCAATCCCTTCTATCGCCAGACTGTTTGGGTAGATTTTCTCCTCGTCTTCGGCTCAATGGCGCTGATCTCCTGGCCGCCCTATGCGCGCCTCGTCCGCGCCCAGGTCCTGTCGATCCGCAATCGCCCCTATGTCATGGCGGCACAGGCGCTCGGCCTTTCCAACTGGATCGTCATCCTGCGCTATATCGTGCCGAATGCGCTCGGGCCGCTGATCGTTTCCGTCAGCGCCGGCCTCGGCACCGCCATGGTGCTGGAAAGTGCCTTCAGCTTCCTCGGTGTTGGCGTCAATCCGCCGACGCCGAGCTGGGGTAACATGATCTCGGACGGCCTGCGTGTCTGGCAGCATTATCCGCATCTCCTCGCCGCTCCGGCGGCGGTGCTCGGCCTTGCCTCGGTAGCCTTCAGCTTCCTCGGCGATGGTCTCAACGACGCACTCAATCCGCGAGGCGGCAAATGATGAACGCACCAAGCAATGAACGCCTGCTGGACGTGAAGGATCTCACCATCGAGATCGATACGCGCCGCGGCCCGGCCGTTGTGGTCGACGGCATCGATCTCTACGTCAACAAGGGTGAGACGCTGGGCGTCGTCGGTGAATCCGGCTGCGGCAAGAGCCTGACCATGCTGAGCCTGATGCGGCTTCTGCCGAACAAGATCAAGGTAGCGAAGGGTTCGGCGACGTTTGACGGGCGCGACCTGCAGAAGATGTCGAACGGCGAGTTGCGCAAGGTGCGCGGCGGCGATGTCGGTTTCGTCTTCCAGGATCCGATGACCTCGCTCAATCCTGTGATGCGCATCGGCGACCAGATCTGCGAGCCGCTGATCTATCACCGCAAGATGTCGAAGAAGGAGGCACGGGCTCGCGCCGTCGAGCTTCTGCGTCTCGTCGGCATTCCGGGACCGGAAGAGCGGCTGATGGCCTATCCGCACGAGCTGTCCGGCGGCATGCGCCAGCGCGTGATGATCGCGATCGGCCTTGCCTGCAATCCGAAGCTGCTGATCGCCGACGAGCCGACGACTGCACTCGACGTGACAATCCAGGCCCAGATCGTCGATCTGGTGAAGGATCTGCGCGCCAAGCTCGGCATGTCCGTCGTCTGGATCACCCACGACCTCGCGCTGATCGCCGGTCTCGTCGATCGCGTCGCCGTGCTCTATGCCGGCACGGTCGTGGAAGATGCGCCGGTGGACGAGCTCTATGCTCGTCCCAGCCATCCCTATACACGTGGCCTCTTGTCCTCGATCCCGAAGCTTTCGGATGCGCCCGCAAGCCGCCTGTCCTCAATCGGCGGCACGCCACCCGAGCCCGGCCGTCGCCCCAGCGGCTGCCCCTTTGCACCGCGGTGCCCGCTGGCGGAAGCTGTCTGTCATGAGCGTGTGCCGCGGCTGGAGCCGGTTTCCGGCGACAGCGCACACCGCGCTGCCTGTTTCGTCGTCCAGAGAATGCAGGAGGCTGCGTGATGGGTGCTCAACCGCTCCTGAAGGTCGAAAACCTTGTCAAGCATTTTCATGTCAAGCTCGGGGCTTTCGGCGAGCGTTCGGCGACCGTCTATGCGCTCGACAACGTGAATCTCGAGATCATGGAAGGCGAGACGCTGAGCCTCGTGGGTGAATCCGGCTGCGGCAAGTCGACGACCGGCTTCACCATCCTCAATCTCTACAAGGCGACGAGCGGCAAGGTTGTCTACAAGGGCCAGGATCTCGCGACGCTGGACGAAAAGCAGATGCGGCCCTTCCGCCGTGACCTGCAGATCGTCTTCCAGGATCCCTATTCAACGCTGAACCCGCGCATGACGGTCGGCGAGGCGATCGGCGAGCCGATCCTCTTCCACAAGCTCGCCACCAAGGCCGAGCTCAAGGACAAGGTTGCGGCCCTGCTGACGGATGTCGGCCTGCCGACGCGTTTTGCCCAGCGTTACCCGCACGAGCTCTCGGGCGGCCAGCGCCAGCGCGTCGTCATTGCGCGTGCGCTTGCCTGTCAGCCGAAGTTCATCGTCTGCGACGAGGCGATTTCGGCGCTCGACGTGTCGATCCAGGCACAGATCATCAACCTGCTGCTCGATTTGCAGGAAAAATATGGCCTGACCTATCTCTTCATCGCGCATGACCTGGCGGTGGTACGTCATATCAGCACCCGCGTCGGCGTCATGTATCTCGGCCGTCTGGCCGAGCTTGCAACGCGTGAAGAGCTCTTCGACAATCCGCTGCATCCCTATACGAAGGCGCTGCTTTCAGCCGTGCCGGAAACCGATCCGGAGCTTGAGCGGACACGTAAGCGTCAGATCCTGCAGGGCGATGTGCCAAGCCCGCTGAATCCGCCGACAGGCTGTCGTTTCCACACGCGCTGCCCGATCGCCATGGAGGTTTGCAGCAAGGTCATTCCGGAATGGAAGGAAGCGAAGCCCGGCCATCTCGTTGCCTGCCATGCGGTCAATCCGGGGCAGACTTCATGACGTTGAAAGTCGCCATCATTGCCGACGACCTGACCGGCTCGCTCGATACGGGCACACCCTTTATAGAGGCCGGGTTGTCAGTCGCCGTCGCGATCGATGTCGAAGCGGCTGGCATGGCGCTGGAAACCGGCGCCGAAGTCGTTGTGGTCAATACTGCCTCGCGCAGCCTGCCGGAGGAGGAAGCGGCCGCGCGTGTGCGGGCCGTTGCCGAGACCCTGCGCGCTGCCGGGTCGGCAATCTTCATGAAGAAGATCGACTCCCGGCTGAAGGGCAATATCGCAGCCGAAAGCACTGCGCTGGCAGATGTGCTGGGTCTCAAGACAATCCTCATGGCACCTGCCATTCCCGATCAGGAGCGGATCACCTATCGTGGTTGCGTAGTTGGGCGCGGTGTGGAGCATCCTTTGCCGATAGCCGACCTCTTTGCCGGATTTGGCCGTGACGTGATGGTTGCCGATGCCGAAGACGATGCCGATCTCGATATTGTCGTCGTGGAGAACGACTGGCTTTCCACCCTTGCCGTCGGCGCCCGTGGTCTGGGTTCGGCCCTGGCGCGACGGCTCGGCGGAACTGCGCGGCTGGTGCCCGAATTTCTTGCGACGCGGAAGACGCTGTTTGCCTTCGGCTCCCGCGATCCCATCACGGCCGTGCAGATGGATCGTCTCGAGGCCTCGCATGTACTTCGCATCGTCGTCGATGCGCCGATGGGTGCGGTCGAAAGCGGCGAGGGGTTGGCGCTGCCGGCACTGCTGCGCTGCACCGGCGAGATCAAGAGCGATGCCGCGCTTGTTGCCGCTCGCTTTGCGCAGGGCGTGAAATCGGTCATAGATGATACGAACCCGGATATGATCATGGTGGGCGGCGGCGATACTGCGCTTGCCGTTTTCCGTGAACTGGGCGTTTCGGTCCTGTTGCCGAAGGGGGAAATCGAGGCCGGTATTCCGTGGTTTGACGTGACCGGCGTCAACGGGCGGCAATTTCGATGTGCCGTCAAGTCGGGGGGCTTCGGCAATTCCGATAGTTTGCTAAGACTGATCGTTCGGAATCAGGCGGCGTAACGGATGCCAGCAGGGAGAATGAGAGTGGACGAAGCGAATGGTGGATCGGTGAATCCTGAAGCTGCGCCTCAGGCGCGGCCGGAGCGCGGCAGGGCCGTGAAGCTGGTCGACCGTGTCCTCGACCAGTTGATGGAACGCATCCGCGCCGGCAATTACCCGCCGGATTCACGCCTTCCGGGCGAACACGAACTGGCTTCGATGCTCGGCGTCTCGCGCCCGATCGTGCGCGATGCGCTGGCACGCCTGCGCGAGCAGGGGATCGTCTATGCAAGGCAGGGAGCCGGCACATTCGTCAGCGCGCATGGTTCGCCAACGGCCCAGCTGGCCTATTCGCCGGTCAAGACGATTGCCGATATCCAGCGCTGCTACGAATTTCGCCTGACGATCGAACCGGCGGCCGCCTATTTTGCCGCCAAGCGCCGTGACGATGCCGCGATCCAGAAAATCGCGGCCGCGCTTGCAGACCTGCGTGAGGCGACCAGCCATCAGCTTCACCGGGTGGACGCCGATTTCGTCTTCCACCGCGCCGTCACCGAGGCAGCCAACAACCACTATTACACCGCCTCCATGGATGCGCTGAAAGCGCATATCGCCGTCGGCATGCATCTGCATGGGCTTTCGTTGCTTGGTCCGCGGCCGGGCCTGGAGCAGGTGTACCAGGAGCATAACGAAATCTACAAGGCGATCGCCGAGGGCAGGGCGGAAGATGCCCGTGACCTGATGCGGGCGCATCTCGAGGGTTCGCGGGATCGCCTGTTCGAAGGCCGTGTGCTCGACCTGTCCTTCTGAGGAAGCCCGGCTTCGGGTGTCGAGGTCTCATTCCTCGAATAAAGCTTGTTCCGTCGCGAATATCTTGGTGATGTATTCGGCGGCGGTCCGGATCGGCAGATCCTTGCGCTGCTGGCGTCGGGTGAGAAGCCAGGCTTCCCGCGGCGGCGGGACTAGTTCGAGCGGGCAGGGGTAGAGGTTTCCTTCCAGACGGCCGATGTAATGCGGCAGGAGTGCCAGACCTGCGCCTGATTTGGCAGCCATCGCCTGGGAAACCTGATTGTTGGTGCGGAAAGACACGCGCGCGTGCGAGAAGTGGCGGGCCAGCCAGATCGCCTCGGGCACATAGCCGTTTACCTCGTCAAATCCGACGAAGACGGGTTCGGCGCCGTTTTCGACCTGCCGGCAAACCTCCTGCGTTCCGTAAAAGCCGTATCCGATCGTCGCAAGTTGCTTGGCGATCAAATCGCCGTCCTGCGGTTTTCCCAGGCGTATGGCGATGTCGGCCTCGTGACGTTCGAGGCTTATGGTGCGCAGGTCAGTCGCGAGGTCGATATCGAGGCCCGGATATTGTTTGGTGATCTCCGCCAAACGGGGGATCAGGAAGCCCTGCGAGAGTGCGGGCGAGGCGTTGATGCGCACCAGGCCTTTCGGCGTGTCATCCTTCCAGCCCCGTCCGAGCGTCTGGACGGAGGCTTCCATGTCGCTTGCTGCGGTGAGCGCACGGGTCCCAGCTGGGGTCAGCACGTAGCCGTCCGGGCGACGCTCGACGAGTTTTTCGCCGAGCGTTTCCTCCAGCGAATGAAGCCGGCGGGCGATCGTCGCATGGTTGACACGCAGCGTCCGGGCGGCGGCCGATAGGCTTCCGTGCCGTCCGAGCGCGAGAAAGACCCTGATGTCCTGCCAGTCCGGCTCTGTGCGTTTTTTATCAGCCATTGACAAAGAATAGCGAATTTTTCGCAGAAGGAAACGGGACTAGACAGGAGGCGACCTCGAAAAAAAAGGGTTGCCGAACATGAGTTCTTCCAGTCTCAATCTTACGCTTATCGGCGGACCGACCGTGCTGATCGAATACGGCGCGCTTCGGCTTCTGACCGATCCGACATTCGACCCGCCGGGCCTCTACAGGGAAAAGCCCGTACGCTTCGAAAAAACCTCCGGTCCTGCCTTGTCGGTCGAGCAGATCGGCCGGCTGGATGCAGTGTTGCTCAGCCACGACCAGCACCTCGACAATCTCGATAGTGCCGGCCGGGCGATGCTGCCGACGGTCGGCACTACCTACACGACCCAGACCGGTGCGAAGCGGCTGGGTGGTAATGCCCTTGGGCTTGCTCCATTCGAAACCGCCACGCTGGAAGGCGCCGGTGGCGAGAGGCTGCTGGTCACGGCAACACCGGCCCGTCACGGTCCTGTCGGTATCGAGCCGATTTCCGGCGATGTCGTCGGCTTCGCACTCGGCCGCGAAAAGCCTGGCGACCTTCTCTACGTGACCGGCGACACGGTCTGGTACGAGGGCACGGCCGAGGTTGCGCGGCTCTTTTCTCCCAAAGTCGTGCTGTTGTTTACGGGCGCTGCCGAGCCCCGTGGCCGCTTCCACATGACGATGGGCAGCGAAGATGCTCTGGAGGCGGCACATGCCTTCCCGAACGCGCTGCTCGTGCCTGCGCATAACGAAGGCTGGGTACACTTCCGCGAAAATCAGGACCAGCTCGCGCACGCTTTCTCGGTCTTCAACCTCGATGACCGCCTGAAGCTCTTCGAAAAAGGCAAACCGCTCGTCGTCGACCTGACGGCCTGAACATCTCAACACGTGGCGCAAAGCGCCGATCTTCCAAGGAGACATATCATGAGCAATGAACAGAAAGTCGCAGTCGTTACCGGTGCTTCGCAGGGTATCGGCGCAGGTATCGTCGAGGCCTATCGCAAGGAAGGCTACGTTGTTGTCGCCAACTCCCGCAACATCCAGCCGTCGTCCGATACGGGCGTTATCGCAGTCCCCGGCAACGTCGGTGCGCGCGCTGTCGCCGAACAGGTGATCAAGACGGCCGTGGAGCGTTTCGGTCGTGTCGACACGCTGATCAACAATGCCGGTATCTTCATCGGCAAGCCGTTCACCGATTACACCGTCGAAGATTTCGATAACGTCATCAACGTCAACGTTGCCGGCTTCTTCCACATCACGCAGTTTGCCATCGCCCAGATGCTGAAGCAGGGCCATGGTCACATCGTTCAGATTACGACGGCCCTTGTGGATCAGCCGATCGCCGGTGTTCCCACGGGTCTTGCGACGCTGACCAAGGGCGGTCTCGATGCCGTTACGCGCGGGCTCGCCATCGAATATGCCAAGAGCGGTATTCGCGTGAATGCGGTCGCGCCGGGGATCATCAGGACGCCCATGCATGCGCCGGAAACGCATGATTTCCTCAAGGACCTGCACCCGGTCGGCCGGTTGGGCGAGGTGAGCGAAATCGTCGATGCCGTGCTTTATCTGGAGCATGCCGGCTTCGTGACCGGCGAGACGCTGAATGTCGATGGCGGCCAGCACGCCGGCCGTTGGTAATGGCTGCAAGGGGAAGCAACGGACGGCGCGCCTGAAGAGCGCCCGTCCTTCAAGGAGAACGACAATGCCTTATGTGAATATCAAGGTGACACGAGAAGGCACGGCTCCGGGTGCAAGCAGCACCACGCCGGAACAGAAGGCCGCCCTCATCAAGGGTATCAGCGATCTGCTCTTCGACATCATGGGCAAGCCGCATGACAGCACCTTCGTCGTCATCGATGAAATCGAGATGGAGAGCTGGGGAGTGAGCGGTCTGCCTGTGCCCGAATATCGCAAGCAGCTTGCTGAAAAGGCAGCGAAACAGAAATAATACGGAGCAATTCCAGCAAAATTGCTTAGCGGTTTTGTGTCCGGAATTGCGAAAACAAATAGCGTGGCGGCCGTCAGGGCCGCCATTCGCTTTGCAGTCAAGTGAAACGCAGGGATATCGCGTCATGGGCAACTGGCAGGACAATCGTATCATCGACCTCTTCGGGATCGAACTTCCCATCATTCAGGCCCCAATGGCGGGTGCGACCACGCCTGAGATGGTGATCGCGACCAGCGAAGCCGGCGGTCTCGGGTCGCTTCCCGCAGCACTCCTGACAACAGAACAGACAAAAGCTGCGCTTGATCAGATACGCTCTGCGACATCAAAGCCGATCAATGTGAATTTCTTCGCACATACCAATCCGGCAACTGACGCCGTTGCCCAGATGAGATGGCGCACTGTGCTCGCACCCTATTACGTCGAGTTGGGGCTGGATCCCGCTGCACCGGTTCCAACGGCTGCGCGGGCGCCGTTCGATAACGACTATTGCACACTCGTCGAAAACTACCGGCCGGAGGTCGTCAGCTTCCATTTTGGTCTGCCGGAGCAGGACCTGCTGGAGCGCGTGCGGCGCACTGGCGCGAAAATCATCGCCTCGGCAACGACAGTCGCAGAGGCGCGCTGGCTGGTGGAACGCGGTGTCGATGCGGTCATCGCGATGGGGCTGGAAGCAGGCGGTCACCGGGGCAATTTTCTGAGCGATGACATGATAACGCAGGTCGGCACCATGGCGCTCGTACCGCAGATCGTCGATGCCGTTCCCGTGCCCGTCATTGCGGCTGGCGGCATCAGCGACCGGCGTGGTGTCCGCGCTGCTTTTGTGCTTGGTGCGTCCGCGGTTCAGGTGGGTACGGCCTATCTGCTGACACCGGAAGCAAAGGTTACCGCCTTCCACCGTGAAGCGCTGAAATCGGCACGGGACGACAATACGGCCCTCACCAATATCTTTACCGGCCGCCCGGCTCGCGGCATCGTCAATCGCATCATGCGGGAGATCGGACCGCTGTCGAAGACTGCGCCGGCATTCCCGACCGCCGGCGGCGCGCTGGCGCCGCTGAGGGCTGTGACCGAAAAAGAAGGCAGGTCGGATTTCAGCAATATGTGGGCTGGTCAGGCCGCAAGTCTTGCACGCGAAATGTCGAGCGGCGAGCTGACGCGCTATCTCGTCGAAGCCGCCTAGGGGCGCCGCGCATGGTGCGGGTGCCCTGCCCGGACTCCGCGGCGGTCATTTCAGCCCTCCGTGCCGGCGGCCTTCGCCTGCTGGGCGGCGCGGAGCGTGGCTGTTGCGGCCGCAGCAGCGCCGTTCTTGTCGTCGCCGCCGACCTGAACCATGGGCTGGGCGAATTCGATGCCGTTGTTCTGGAAGGCTTCGCGGATCATGGCGTAGGCCTTGCGGCGGATATAGGTCTGCATGCCGGGCACCGTCGTCATGGCGAAGCTCAGGACGATGCCGTAGTCGCCGAATTCCTCGACGCCCTTCATCTTGAGCGGTTCGATGAAAAGCGGGCCGAGCTCGGCATCTTCTTTCAACTCTGCGCCGATCGTCTTGGTGATCTTGCGGGCCTTGTTGATGTCGGTGTTGTAGGCGACCGAGATGCGGAACTTGTCGATCACCCAGTCGCGGCTCATGTTTTCCACAGCGCCGAGCTCTCCGAAGGGTACAGTGAAGACGGGGCCGCGATGGTGGCGCAGCCGCACCGAGCGCAGGCTGAAGCCTTCTACCGTTCCCTTGTAGTTTTTCGCCTGTATATATTCGCCGACACGGAAGGCGTCATCGAGCATATAGAAAACGCCGCTGATGACGTCCTTGACGAGGGTCTGCGAACCGAAGCCGATCGCCACGCCGAAGATGCCAGCGCCGGCGATCAGCGGACCGATCTCGACGCCGAGCTGCGCCAGCACAATCAGGCCGGCCATGACCGCCACCATGACGGCCAGCGCGTTGCGGAAGATCGGCAGTAATGTCCGGAATCGCGCGCGTTTCGCCACTTCGGCAGGGGCGAGGCCGGTCGCATCTGCCGAGGTTGTAATGGTGCGGTCGATCCAGCCCTTGGCAAGCTGCCAGAGAAGATCGGCAATCAGCAGCACGATGATACCTTTCAGCAGTCCATGGAGGACGGCGGCTAACGTCGCGTTCTGATTTGCAAGGGAATCCGGACTGAGGCGCCAGACGAGAGCCAGCCAGCCAACGGCGAGTGCTATGATGATCGCCCGGCTGCCGCGGACGAGCAATATGCTCCTGGCGCTTCCTGACGGCGCCGTCGTGAGCGTCGCCGCTGCTCTGCCTATGGCGCGCAACAGATCCGGCAGGACGAGAGCGTAGACGCCGAGCCAGAAAAGGCCTTGCAGATCAAGGCACCAGAGGATCCACAACAGGGCGAGGAAGGCGGTGAGGCCTGCTTTTATGACAATGGACCGGGCCAATGCCGACCAGACCGTTTCGATCGCGAGCGCCAGCAGAAGAAGAGAAAAACAATAGGAGATGGCCTCCGTGACTGCCTGATCGACGCCAACCGGTGCGCCGAGCGTTGCGGTTGCCGCGGCAAACAGTGCGATGCCGACAAAAAGCTGGGCGCGGATGGCGAGTGAGGGGCGGATGCTCTCCACGAGGCCAATCAAGACAGCGGCTACGCGGTAGATGACGAAGGCGACCAAGTAGGCGAGCAGAACCAGCCGGGCGAGCGGCGGCCATTCAACGGCGAAGAATATGATTGCAACGACCAGGGTGAAAACCGCGACCGGAAGAAGGCGAGCGACCGGGCCGATCGAGGGAGACCGGGCGCGCCTGAAGAGCCATTCGGCGGCCGCGCCTGCAGCGACCAGGCCGGCAAAAATCAGGAAGATCGGCGCATAGCCATGCGATACGGCATCCTGGCGAGCACGAGCGGCGCCTTCGGACACTTCGGAGGGGATGCGCGGAACTGCAGTAACAATACCATGGATGCGCGAGCGCAGCCGCTCTTCCCAAGTCGCAAAGCCTGATGGCTGGGCGGCTGCGGCTGTTGCGTCCTGCTCCTTCTTCCGGCTTTCCAGCCATGTTTGGATCTCAGGATCCTGCAGCAGGCCTATCAACTGGTCGATTTTTTGCTGGGGTGGCGGTGGCGCGGTCTGTGCCGTCGCCGCGGTCACGACGAGGAAAGCCAGAAGATATACCGCCAGCCTGATCATTTGTTATGTCTCCCGGCGGCAGCAGAGGTCGTCACCCATCTGTCCATGTGCTCATCCTTCCACGCTGGAAGGATGAGCACAGCCGATGCGTTTATGGGAGTACTTTACGGTAAACTCCGGCGTAAAAGCGGGGTAAGAGGCGTAAATGGCGGTGGATTTACGGTAACGTACTTCCATCTTGCACCTGTCGCTCCATAGTCGGCGGGATGAGCAGGAGGCCCGGATCTCCAATGGGTAAGGAAGGAGGCATCAAGTGGAACTGCACGGAAACCGCACAGCGTGGGCTGTGGCGGCTCATGCTGAAATTGCCCGCAGTGCGGGGCAGACTGCAGCTTCTCGCATCGAAATCCCGCTCGCTGAGCGATCTCTTTGAGGCTTATGAGGAAGCGAGCCTAGCCCTGGAGCGCCTCATGCGACAGCCCGGGGAGGGGCATTGTCCGATGGTCGTGGAATACGAGACCATCTGTGCCGAAATCGAATCCGATATCATCCTATATGTTTTGGAGCACGGCTCTAACGTGCCGAATTGAGGCGCTGAGTCACGTTAAAACCGATCTCCTACTGGTTTTGTTAGAATTTTCAGTTGCAACCTGTCGCCGCCTCGGCGATAAACGTCCCTGTTATGCTTTAGCCTATTCAGCGCGTGCGGGGCGGTCATGGGTGCTGAAGTACACAACGCGAGGACATGCGAAGTATCGCTGTCGGAGGCCAGGGCAGAACTCGAACGAATTCTGTCCGATCCAAGATTCCATGCTACGGAACGACAACGGGCCATTCTGCGGTATCTTGCGGAACGGCGCTTTGCCGGCTGCGAAGAGGGGGTCAAGGCCTATTCCATCGCACTTGATGTCCTCGGGCGAGCGAGTAATTTCGATGCATCGAACGATCCGATCGTGCGCATCGAGGTGAGCCGGCTGCGTTCGTCGGTCGAGAACTATTACGAAGCTTTCGGTGCCGAGCAGGATGTGACGATCCACATTCCCAAGGGTACTTATGTGACGCTTTTCCCTCGGTCGTATGTGCCTTACGAGCATGACGAAGAAGAAGTGGTGCTGGAAAGCGATCTGCCCGAGACGTCTGATGATGGTCCTGTTTGCCTGGCTGTAGAAGGCTCCGATGCCCTTTCACCTTTTCGCCGGCCCCTGATGGTCCATACGGGGATGGCGCTGCTGCTCTGCGCGGCGATCGCTGCCGGCGTCGTTCTCTATGCCTCGAAGCCGTCCCTGACAGTCCGCCCGTCGGTCGCGCTTTCCATTGATGCGGTTGAGACTAGGATGCAAGGCGAGGCCAGCCAGACGCGTGACATGCTGTTGACGGCGCTGACGCAATTCCAGACGTTGACGGTGGCGAAGGCTGGTTATGCCGGTGCGCGAGCGCAGAAGGCTGCAGGACGGGCTTATGAAATCGACATGAAATATTACGGCGACGGCGATCTCAGGAGTGTCTGGTGGCAGATCGTCGACAGCGAGTCCGGCGACCTCCTGAAATCGGGGCTGGAAACGATTGCCATTGACGGAAAGAGCCCGGCAGCGACCCGCCAGGAGATCGTCGATGTTCTTGCGCGCCGCTTTGCAGCGACGCGGGGGGTGATCAACAATATCGAAACGCATGCCAGCAGCACAGACTCGATCGGCAACGCCTGCGTCCTGCGTGCAGAATTTCAGCTTGATGACGGCAGTTCGGACAATATGGCCGCGGTACGCTCCTGCCTCGAACGGACGCTTGCCGCCGATCCGAGCAATTCCGACGCTGAGGCGTTGCTTGCGCGCGTCCTGATCGCGCCGGAGGCCGCGGCCGAAGATGCTGTCGTGCGCGACCATGCTCTCGGTCTGGCGAACCGCGCGGTTTCAATCGCCCCCATGTCGGATCGCGCCTATGTGGCGCTGATGATGACGCAGTTCGCCGATGGACGCATCGATGCAGCGCTGCAGGCCGGAAACCGGGCGATCTCGCTCAACCCGAGCAATCCGGATGCTGTGGCAAAGCTCGCTTTCGTGCTGTTTTCAGCCGGTTACTTCGACGCTGGTGTTGCTATGGCGCAAGATGCCGGCCGTGCCGTCGATATTGTGCCGCGCGACGCCATGCTCGTTCTTGCTCTCGATGCCTATCGCCGCGGCGAATGGTCGGAGGCCTCACTGCTTGCCGAGCAGGTGAATTGCGCGGATTTCGTCGTGCGCGCCTTGCGCGCTGCCGCACTCGGTCAGCTCGGTTCCGATCAAGCCAAGGGGCGACTTGCCGATGTGCGGGGCAGGGATCCGGATTTCGAACGGACCCTCCGGCGGCAGCTGGAAGCAAAACGCCTCCAGCCGCTGCTTTCGGCTGAGATCGAGGCAGGTCTCGCCAAGGCTGGAGCAGTGTTCGCATTCAATGATGTTACAAGTGCCCTCGACCCGTAAATCGGGTTGCGTTTACGGCAACGTACTTGTTCGACCTCGGCTTTCTGCAAAGCTCGCCTTCGGCGGCCAGTTCCGCGGCGATAAGCTCGTTTACGATCACATTTACACTGCGGTTTACCGTAACGTACTTCCGTCTGGAGCCGCAGATGTATCCTATTGCGACAGGGCGGATGAAATTTTGTCGGTGAGCAGAGGGATTGTTGATGCGAACCACCATGCTGTTGCTTTCCGCGGCCATTCTGGCCGCTCCGGTCATGTCTCAAGCTGCCGACATTGCTCCCGTTCTCGCTCCGCAGCCGCAGCCCACCAATCCCGACAAATGGACGTTTTCAGTTTCTCCCTATTTCTGGATCGCCGGCATAACCGGTGATGCGGCGGTCTTCGGTCTTCCGGAAGTTCATGTCGACGAGAGTTTCAGTGATATTCTCTCCGACCTCGATTTTGCCTTCATGGTGGCAGGTGACGCCCGATATGACCGCTTCAGCATCGTGACCGATATCATTTATTCCCGCATAACGACGGACGCAGCTACGCCGCGCGGGATTTTGGCCGATGAGGTCGATCTGAAGCAAGAGACGTTTGCGGCGCTGATCGGCGCGGGTTATACGGTTCTCGAAGATCCTCGGGGGCGGCTCGATGTCATCGGCGGCGTAAAAATCTGGTATACGGAAACGACGATCTCGTTTTCCGGCGGTCCCCTGGGTGGGGCTTCAGCCAAGGACGATGCGACCTGGGTGGATGCCATGGCTGGTGTCCGAGGTGTATATTCGATCACGCCCACTGTCTATCTGACCGCGTGGGGCCTGATCGGAGCTGGTGGCGCTGATCTCGACTGGGATGTGATGGCGGGTATCGGCTACAAATGGAACGATGCCATTTCCGCAATGGCCGGTTACCGTGCCCTCGGCGTGAACTACAGCGACGACACCTTGACCAACGACATCGTCGAACATGGTCCGATTCTGGGTCTGGTCTTCCATTTCTAAGATTGCGCAAGAGCGTTGGTGGCAATCACGCGAGCGCTTCGTCACTGCTCGAAAGCGAAGATCTTTTTCCAGTCGTTTTTCATGTCGACGACCAGCCAGTGCCGGCGTTCGGCTTCGTTCAGGGCTTTGTCCAGCTTTCCGAAGGCTGAATCGCGGTCATAAGCATATTCACGATCGGCATCCGTGTGGTGGACCAGGATGGCGAAGCCGGGACCTTTGCCTGATGTCGTCCAGCGCATCATTTCGTAATCGCCATCCGAATTGCCGGCCACGAAGATCGGCCGCTGGCCGATGAACTTGTTGATGCCGACGGGCTTGCCGGGACCGTCGTCGATGAAATCGATCTTCGGCAGGCGTTTCAAAACCGGCACATCGCCGGCGAGATCATATTGGGTGGCAATCGTGCTGCCGACCACCTGCTCGGGCGGGATGCCGTAAAGCTGTTCCGTCACCGGACGCATGAACTCCACGCCGCCGCCCGAGACGATAAAGGTCCGGAAATCGTTGGCGCGCAGATAGTCCAGCAGTTCACGCATCGGCAGATAGGTCATGTCGGTATAGGGCTTGGCGGTCTTCGGATGTCTTGATGCCGCAAACCAGTCGGTGACGATTTTGCTGAATTCATCTGACGTCATGTTGGCATGCGTCGCCATTACAAGGTCTACCATGCCCTTTTCACCGCCTCTCGCGACGCCTTTCAGGTCGCCGCTGAGGATGCTCTTGAAGGGTTCTCTGGTCTTCCATTCGGGATGCTGCGGCGCGAGCGTCTTGACCCGGTCGAGCATGAAGCCAAGCTGTACATAATAGGGCTGCTCGGACCACAGCGTACCGTCATTGTCGAAGACGGCGATGCGCTTTGCGGGCGCGACATAGCCTTCTCCGCCTTCGGTGACGGTTGCCTCGACGAAATCCATGATGCGGGTTTTGGCAGGCGTACCGTTCCACGAAGGCAGCGGTTCCTGCGCGAGGACAGGGCTCCATGACGCCGCAATCAGTAGGACGAGAGCAACGAAGAGGGAGGCAAGGCTGGCGTCAACGGCTTGCGCGGACCTGCTCATGGACATTCTCCTGGGACATGGGCTCCTGGGATGCGGGTGCTCTTTTGATGCAGCGGAAACCGAGATGGCTGGTCGAAGTGTCCTCCGGCTCGGCATGGCGAGCGGCCGGGCGATAGCGGCGGCAGTAATTCGGTGCGCAAAGATGCGAGCCGCCTTTCAGCACACGGCGCGGAATACGAATATCGGGCTGGCGCGGGTCGTAGCTCGCCTCCACGCCTCCGCCGCGCGGATTGTTCGGAATGCAGCAGGCTTTTGCCGATGGTTCGGGATGGCGGTCGGACCAGTAGTCCGCGGTCCATTCCCAGACATTGCCGATCATGTCGTAAAGGCCATAGCCGTTCGGCGGAAAGCTGCGAACGGGCGAGGTCCGTTCGTGGCCCTTCGGCTTCGTGGACTTCACCGGGAAGGTTCCCTGCCATGTATTGGCCATGGGAACGCCGCCCGGCATCAATTCGTCACCCCAGGCAAATTCCGCATCGTCGAGGCCGCCACGCGCAGCGAGTTCCCATTCCGCTTCCGTGGGCAGTTCTAGCCCCGCCCAATCCGCATAGGCCTTCGCATCGCACCAGGCCACATGCACGACAGGATGGTCGAGTTTGCCGCGCAGGTCGCTGATGCCGCCGCGCGGCCGGTGCCAGTTCGCGCCGAATTTGAACGTCCACCACTGCGTGATATCAGGCCCGCTGACGGTCTTCGGCTGGAAGAAGAGCAGCGATCCCGCACGTAACATCTCGGGTTTGGCGCCTGGGTAATCCTTGGCGTCGGGAGTCTTTTCGGCGAAGGTGACATAACCGGTCGCCTTGACGAATTCCGTGAACCTGCGGTTCGTGACTGGGATGTCATCGATCCAGAAACCATCGACCTTCACGGGATGGGCAGGCGCCTCCTCCGGATAGTGATCGTTCGATCCCATGGTGAAGGTTCGTCCGGGAATCCAGACCATGCCTTCGGGTGCTGCGTTCGAGGCATGTGCGTCGCCGAATGCCAGTGCCATCGTCACCTCCGGAGTGTGAGCTGAAAGCTTCGCGCGTAAGCGCAGGGGGCGGAAGTACGTTACCGTAAATGGCGGTGTTGCGAGATGTAACGGCCGCGTAAATCAAGCCATCACTGTGTCAGCGGCTTGGATTGCGGATCGGCGCGCAGTGTGTCTTCGACCTTCACTGGCTTTGCAGCGACCGGCGGACGTTCGGCGATCGCGAGCGGGGCGGCGACGGCCGTACCAGCGACCTTGCCGACTGTTTGCACCGTGCCGCCGACGACGGCGGCAACACCTTCGCCGAGGGTGATATTGGAATCCGTCAGAGGCTGGCCGGCTATCAACCGTTGGCCGATCAGTTGGACGATCTCAGGGCTTTCGGCAAATTTGCCGTGGTTGAGCTTGTCGCCCGTGTTGACCTTCGTCAGATCGATGGCAGTAATGCCGGCCTCTTCCAGCCTGCTGCGATAGGGCTCCTTGGAGGGATCGATGGCGCCCAGCCGGGATACTTTTCCGGTGATGAAGCTCGATACCGCCAGAGCCCGATCATCCTGCGAAACGAAGATCGTGAACTTTGGATGGGGCGTTCCCATCTCCACGTACTGTTTGGCGAAGACCTGTATGTCGATATCGGGCGAGGCAAGAATGACGTCGCGGATCTTGGGGTTCACATGTCCGTCGCGAATGCCCATCTGGCGCAGGGATTCCATGGCGAGCCAGGTTCCCATGGAGTGGGCGAGGATGGTGATATCCTTGACGCTCGAATCCTGCGCGAGGATCCGCAGCGCCTGTTCGAGTGCTGTGCGCGAATAATTCGTGCTTTCCTTGTCGTATTCGTAAGCTGTCAGCTTGGCGCGCGAGGGCCAGGTGAAAAGGACCGGCGTGGCCTTCATGCCGCTGTCGTGGACGATCTGGGCCAGCCGGAACACGGAATCCTCGTATGTATTGTTGAAGCCATGTACGAAGACGAGGGCATGTCCGTCTACAAGATGCTGTTTGAACCAGGCACGTCCATCTGTTCGTGTCTCGAGCTGCTGGACCCGCGTGACGGCAAAATCGGTTGCCGGGTTCGGCGGCAACCGATCGGGCCATTGAACTGTGCCGGCTGCACGTTTCGGTGGAATGGAAATGGCGATGTCCGTCAGGTAGGGCTTGGGACTGCGCTCACCGTTAAAAAGCGTCGTGGGATCGCCGGAAGGCTGGCGTGTCGTAGCCACCAGCATGTCCACCTGCGCCGTCTTCGGCGCTCCGGTCGTGAGAGCGACAGGGGTCATTACCCCAGTCGGATGGCCGCAGCCTGCAAGCACGCAGAGCCCGGCGAGGAGAATGCGTCTCAGCATGATCGCTTCCTGATTTCACCAGAATGGCACCATAGACTGCACGATTGCGTGGGGAAGTAAGTTACCGTAAACGCGGGCGTTAATACGCGCCCGCAAAGCGTTAACGCGACGGTGTTGCTTCGCCTGAGATGACATCGCCCCTTTGCGTCGGAGAGGTCGCTTTCTCCGGAGCAGGTAAGCTCTTCTGCCTCACTTCAGCATCGGAGGCGCTGCGCCAGTGCTGCCAGCCTTCGCCCTGCAGAAGACCGTTGTCGGAGAGGTCCTTCCAGTGGCGGTAACTGCCGGTGCCAGTGTAGGCGAAGTTCCGGGCGTCTTCGGGGGAGGAATACATCGTGTATTCGGCGGTGTGCTCCGAGCGGTTTGCGACGTCGGCGACCTTGTGGAGGAAGCTCGACAGGAACTTGAAGTGCAGGAGGGCACCGGTGATGCCGACGGCTCCGCGCATTTCGCCGAGGTTGAGGGAGAGCGGCCAGACCTGGTGCGAGGATTTGAGATAGAGGCGCTCGCCGGATACGTAGATCAGCGGGATCTTGTTGAGTGCGGGACCATCCCAGGTGCGGCCGCGGAAATAGACACGGCCGCGCACGCCGCCCTTGATCCAGATGGTGCGGCTGTTCCTGTCGAAATGCGATTCATAGCCTGAGCGGTCGAAGAGGCTGCACACATCGAGCGGATTGCGGCCGGGCTCGCAGATGTTTTCGCTGACGGGATTGCGGCTGTACATGTCGATCATGACCGAGCGCAACGAGCGGGCGCCGACGGATTCCATATAGGCGGTCAGCTGGCTGATCGAGCGCGTATCGCAATGCGGATAGACGAGAAACTCATCCGCATCGACATAGAGAACCCATTTTTGCTGGCAATGGCGGTTCATGACCGCGTTGATCCAGTCATTGCCGAAGCGCGCCGCCTTGTACGAGCCAGTGGCCGAGAGCAGCGAAACATCGTTCATGCCGGACAGGAGCTTGGCCGTGCCGTCGCTCGAACCGTTGTCGATGCAGATGAAGTGCTCGACGCCGAGATCGCGATAATATTGCAGGAAGAACTCCATCCGGTGTCCTTCGTCGCGGATCACGCAGATCAGGACATGGCGGGCCTGCTTCAGGCTGTCGCGCAGCCCGGCATAGGTGACTTGGCCGGCCTTCAGCGAACGGCGCAGCCGCGCCTTGGCATAGTGCGAGATGCTGGTCGTTAAAGCGCTCATTTCTACTCCTGAACATTCGCGCCGGTTTTAAGGACCGGCTCTGCCTGCAGGGATCGAGCCGACTTTTCGTCAGCAGACATAGTCGCCGGCAAGCAGGGTCTGGACGCGCGGATTGGGCATCTCATTCTGAAGGGCATGTCTCACGCGCTCGCGCATGGAACGATATTTGTAAACAACCTTGCGGTCGAAGCTGATGCCCCGGTACAGCGCGTTATAGGCTGGGTGTGTCCTGCGCAGATCGATATAGACTTGGCTTTCGGTATCGCTCCATGGGAAGAACGTGCCATGCCAAGGCTTGGGGTGCGCCATATAGTGGACGATGGCGAGCGAGGACATGTCCACCAGGTGCAGGAACTGTTTGGGGAAGTTCCAGCGGTTCGACACCAGGATGAGTGAGGAGCCGCAGACATAGTTCAATGCGCCCTGATCATGCTTGCCATCGCAGGCATCCGGGTTCGTCGCAAAGAGTTGCAGCGCTTCCGGCCCGATCCAGCCGTCGCGGTGGAATTTCAGAACGCCGGCATTGAAGTAACTGCTGTCCTTGCCGTTCTGCAGCAGGCCATGGATGGAAGTGTAGTCGCGTGCTGCGAAGAACTTTCCGGGAGGGGCGAACGCATTTTCGAGATCGGCAAGGCTGCTGACGATCTGTGTGTCGCCATCCAGATAGATGATCTGGGTATAACTATCAGGCAGGATCTGGGCGAGTACGAGCTTGGCCATGGTGCTGACGCTGATACGGCCCATGAAATGCGAGCCATCGAGCTTGCCGAGAGATTCGTGCAGCGCTTCCGTTGCGTCCATCAGTTTGACACCGCTCAACGCCAGCAGGCTCTTCAGCTCCTCGAAATTGTCCAAATGTTCTGACATGAGAACGCAAACATCCGTCTCAGGATTTGCAAATTTTCGGGCCTGCAGCGCCGAGAGAATAGTCGGAAAGGAATATTCGACATCCGTAACGTAGGCCACGCACTGATTACTCATGGTACAATCCTTCTCGTCGTTCTTCGTCGGCAACTGTCTTTGATCGAGTCTGTAAAATTTCTCTTTGTCGAGGTGCTGTCCTGTACTTGTTGCAAGCGGGTAATTTCTGATCCGATCGGGAGTCGATCGTGCCTCGTCGGCGTTTTGATCGCGGCGGATTGTGAGAAAATTAACCATTGCTATCGCTCCACTACCAAAAGCCGGGTGTTGTGGATTTAACCCTGTAATGTGAAGATCGGCATGGGGCGCATGTGGGACGATAGAAAGGGATAAGGCATCGCAATGCTGAACGGCACGATCATTGTGATACTGATTTCGCTCGCAGCCGGAGCGGCCATTCGCGCCTGGGCCTTCGCTATTTTTGCGATCGTCGTGGCTCTCGGTTTCGGCATCGTAGCTTATCAAAACTCGTCGCTGCTTGGAGCCGCGCTTTACGGTCTCGGCATCCTCGTGCTGATGCAGCTCTGTTACGTGACGGGCGTCTTCGTGGTCGGGCTCTGGCGCCGCAGCCGCAGGCCGGCCAAGGATAGTGCGATCGCCGATCCGGCCCCTGTGCCGAGCAAGCAGCAGCAAAGCTGAGATCGCCGACATCTTTTCTGCCCCATACCTCATCGCGATGAAAATACCGGCGTACTCATCAGAGATGCCGGTGTCCTCTGCAGACGGGTCATGCGGTTCAGTTGTGCATAAGGGGCGGTCAGGCAACCGCTTGCGAGCCCGGCGGTGATGCTGAAAAGCAGGCCGAGGTCGGTGCTGCTTCCGGAAATCGTCGCGGAAGCAATCTGCGCGACGGAGGCGAAAATGGCGGCCATTCCAATTGCCCGGTTTTCACGGTTCGCCAGTTTGCTGCGGGCAGCAGCCGTCAGAAGGCTGTAAAGGAAGAGCACGAAGAGAACTGTGCCGGTGAGGCCGACGTTCGACAGAAGTGCGGCGGCGAAGCTCGATGTGCGAACAGTGCCGAGGCCCGCCCCGAAGGTTGCCGTCTCCACGAAAGAGATGAGCGCCAGCGTGTTCCAAGCGGTGCGCTCCTCGCCGGATTGCGATTCGAGCTTGTTGGCTAGTGTGATGTTCGCCAAATCGCCAACGGCGTTCCAGGCGCTCGGGATCAGGGCTACAGCCATGATTACGCAGGGCACCATCAGCAGAGTGATCAAAAGGAAGGTCGCATAAGGACGGGTTGCCTTACCGCTCAGAAGCCGTTTGAGGCTGAAGAGGATCGCAACGCCGATCATGAAGAGGCCGGCGACATAGGCCGTCGTCGAGGTGCAGAGGATGAGGGTCAGGCCGATCGATACCGTTGCAAAGCCGGTGAAGCGGCTCGGGAAACGCTCAAGCCAGAGGATGAGCGTGAAGCTGAAAAATACCAGAGCCGCCGCGCCATAGGCGCTTGCCTCCGGGAAGGAGCCGACGATGCGCTTGAAGCCGCCGATGACTTCGGCTGTATGCATCGTGTAGTTGGCGTTGCGCATGAAATCGAGCAGGTCGGGCTGGCCTATCGTGAAGGTCGCAATATCGAACAGAGCGAAACCCAGGCAGACGAGTGCGGTGACGATGAGCTGGCGGGCAATGAAGCGTCCATGTCCAAGCCGTGCAAGACCGCAGACGATGGCGAAGCAGACGAGGTCGCCGAGCAGGTATACGGACTGCGTGATGTTGGATGAACCCGGCGCCAGCGGCGATGCCATGACCGACATCAAGCCGGAACTGCTGCGTGCGGATGAATAGACCAGCGTCGCGCCGGCAAAAATGCGCGGCAGGAAGAAGGCCGATACGGCAGAAAACAGAACATAGGCGGCAAACCAGAAGCCAGGACCGGGATAGGCCAGGCTCGTCAGCGCCGCCTGTTTCTGGCGCGGACGCAGCAGCACACCGATCGTGACGAAGAGCAGCAGGAGATGGCTCGGCTGAATACTGCTGCCGCCGAGCGCCGGAAGCTGGAAGGCTGCGGCTGCGCCCAGCAGCGTGGAGATGCAGAGAGCCGTGATCGCGAAGCGGGATCCATAATAGACGAGCGCCAGGCCGAGCAGGAGGACGAGGAAGCCGATCGGTTCAATTGTCATGCCGCAACCTCCAACACAGATCGAAGATACCCTGCCGCTATGCTGCGCAGGTCCTGCGTGCGGTACAACAAGACGGCAAATGCAGACATGAACTCAACTCCAACGCTAACAGGCATGTTCTTATGGTGGTCTCCTAGTTCGATCCCGTCTGCGATACCCAGTTCGGACGGGGCGCATCGGTTCGGGCTACATTAGGAATGAGGGCGGCGGCCGGCTGCTGGGGCTGCGATGCAGCAGATGAGGCATCGGCAGCGGCCTCAACGCCGATCTCGATGATGTCGTGCGGCAACAGGGCCGTGTTTTCATCTGCGACGATATTGCTGTAGCTACCGTCCTCGTTGCGGCGAACGATCTTGAAGTTCTTTTTGGTCGTGCCGAGGAGCGTCGATTCCGCACCCATGCGGGCGAGTTCGGCGCTGTATCCAGCCTGATCGCCGAGAAGCTGCGCCACCTGCATGTCGATCCCCGCCTTGTTGATCGCGAGGTTGATCGTATTCAGCTCCTGCTGGTTTTCGGCATTGCGCTTGTTGATAATGTCGGCCTTTTCGCGCTGGCTCTCATTCAGACCCTGACGCGATTTAGTAAGCGCGATCTCCAGATCCAGCAGTTCGCTCTGGGTTTCTGCCAAGTTCCGATCGACGGAAAATTGGCGGGTATTGCTGGTCAGGCCCTTGCTGACGAGGCTGTTGACGTTGTTCAACTCCTGCTGTGCGAGTTCGATCTGCCGTTTCTGGGAAACGATCTTGGCTTCGAGAGACTGGATTTCCTGTGTGTAAAGACGGCTCAGATCATCTGCCGCCTCGACTTTACTGTTGGTCTCGACAGCCCGCAGGCGCATCAGGTTCAGTTCCTCTGCCTTGAGCTTGTCGATATCGGGTATGCCGGCGATCTCCGCAGGCGTGCCGAAATCGGACTGACCGGCGATCTCGGCACGCAGGCGTGCTGCACGCATCAAGAGATCGCGCCGGTTCAGGACGGCTGTGCGATAGTCACCGGCCGCCTGAATGCGGTCTCGGTTGTAGTAGCTGCTGTCGTCACGCGCCCGCATGTAGCCGCCTGCGATGCTGACGGCTTTGATGACGGTCATATTGGCCTCGAAGGGATAGCGTCCCGGCCGCTCGATACTGCCATTGACGAAGATCGGCGCGTGCTGGTCAATTTCGACGGCGATAAAAGGCCTTACCGGAAGATCGGCTTTTGCGGCCAACGCGTCTGAAATGGCATCCGACAGTTGCTCGGTCGTCTGACCGGAGGCCCTGATCTGGCCGGCGATCGGGATCGAAAGATTGCCTGCGTCATCGACACTATAGGTTCCATCGAGCGCTTCCCAACTCGCATATTTGGAATCGGTGGAACGCCATTCCACGACCCGCAGCTTTATCTTGTCCTCGGGGACGAGCGTGTAGCTGTCGGCATGAGCAGCATTCCATCCCATCGCGCAGGTAAAGACGGCGGCAAGGCCAACGAACGGAAGACGATCAAGGAAAGACATTGGGCTACCTCCGTTTTGCCGCGATGGATGGCGAAGACATCTCGCGATTTGAGGACTGGCTGAGTTCGAGGATGCGCATGGGAGACGCACGTCCCATCAGAAGATCGGACAAAGCCAGGAAATTCCCGTTCAGCCGGCCACGACGGTCGACTGCGCTATCATTAAGCAGGGCGCCACGGGTGTTCGCCAAGATATTGCGGCCGATCTGCGCCAGGGCGCGGGTCCAGGACATGGTGCCCTTGCGCATCAGATGCGCGGGATTTGCGACTTGCGAATAGCCCAGCCTCTTGCCGGGCTGGCGCCCGGACTTGACGCCGAGATGCACGCCGCAGGCGCCCGAAATACGTACCGACCGTCCGTAGCGGGCGATGGACCGGCTGAAATCGACGTCTTCCAGCCAGCCGTAAAGCGGCAGTTCTTCATCGAAGGCGAGCCCGTGGCCGACGATTGGCGCCAGTCGAACCGCCATGTTGCATCCGTAGGCGTTGTAGACTTCGGTCACCTGCTCGCCTCTTTCGCCTGCGTTCTTGATGACACCTATGGCTTCGGATTGGGTCAGTCCCTCGCCGAGAATGCCGTCGGCAAGAACGTCGCCGGTCGCGATGACCACGTCCGGATTGTCGGCGAAAACGGCTGTCATGCGTGGAATGAAGCCGGGCGCGGGAATGAAATCGTCGTCGAGGAAGATCAGCACATCCATGTCCGCGCCTGCAGCCTCAATGATCCGGTTGCGCTGGCAGGTCAGTCCGCGAGGGCCGACCATCAATTCCACGTTTTTGCGGTCGGCGAGCCCGGCAGCATCATCCAGGTTGGGGACGCAGACGATGATACGCTCCGGCTGAGGCTCAAGGTTGCCGATATAGGTTACCGTCTCCAGAAGCGTCGCCGGCCGGCCCGCGGAGGCAATGCCGACGGCGACCTTCAGCTTCGGTGCCTGTGAGATCGGAGCCGTCATGCCTGAACACTCGACGGTGTGTTGTTGATGATCGCGCCGAGGATTTCTGCGCCGACATTGCGCATGCTGTCGATAACGCGAACGGTCTCGTCAATCGAAGTGCGGCCGTAGGAGGTTACGACGAGAACACCGTCCAGCTCCGGAGCGAGCGCATTGGCGTCCGGCGACGAGGTGAAGGCGGAAATATCGACGAATATGGCGTCGAATTCCTTCTTCAGATCGTTGAAGTTGAGCTGGGTGCGGCGCGAACTCAGGCGGATGGCGGGTGTCACGGCGCGGACCCTGCCAAGCGGCAGGAACTTCAGCGTCGGCGTCAGCGAGAGGGTGGCGGTGCGGATCGCCTCGATATTGTCGAGCACGTCGATCAGGCCGGCTGAACTGTTCGGCGCAATGGATCTGCTGAGCGAGGGTTTTGTCGCCGCAGCATCAATCAGCAGGGTACGCGCGCCTGATATCGCCGAGAGCACGGCGAGCTCGCAGGCGATGGTGGATGCCCCGCCGCCCGGGTTGACGGCAACGATGCCTATCACCACGCGCCGTCTGCGGCGGAAGCCGGTGACAGTCGCACCAAGTGCTGCCATTCCGGGGATCAGCGGATAGGCGACGGTGCCGCTGTCGTCGGCAGCAGGCAGCGCCGCGGCGCGGCTGGTTCTCTTTGCGCGTCCCAGAGGTGTGACGAAGGACAGGCCAGCCGCCTGTGAGAGTTGCTGTGTGCGCATGATGCGCCTGTCGCTGACGTGGCGGATCATGGCAAGGCCGAGGCCGGAACCAGCGCCAACGACCAGCGCGAAGGCGAGGATCAGCGAATTGTTCGGCCGCGCCTTGGAGAGCGGTGAGGTTGCCTGCGAAACGATGGTGGCGTCGGAAACCGGATAGGAAATGCGCTGCTTGGCCTCGGTGTATTGCGTAAGGGTGTTTTCGAAGAGGGTGCGGCGGGCGTCGGTCGCGCTCTGCAGTTCGGCAAGCTTGAACTGGTCGCGCGGATTTGCCTTGAAGGTGGCAAGCGCACTCGCGGCCTCGGCAAGCCCGCGCTGTTGCTCATTGACGAACTGTTCCAGCCATTCGCTGTACTGCTGGGCCGCAGCAGCCTTCATCTGGACATTCTTGCGGATATACTGCTGGGCAATCGCATCGGCGATCTCGACCGCTTTCTGCGGGTTGGAGGCGGAGGCAGATATTTCGAGGATCGTCGACTGGCCGATGCGGCGCATTGCGACAATATTGCGCAGCCGCGCGATCGCCCGGTCGGTCCGCGGCGCTTCCCGGTTCGCCGCGGCGGGCTGGGCATCGCCCAAGGCCGCGTCCCCAGGTGCCGTTTCGGACTGTGCGGTAGCCGCCGGGTTGCCCGTCAGCCAATCCTTGACCTTGTCTTGCAGGGAAAGGGCCTGATCGGAGAAGGCCGCATCGTTGGCGAGATTCAGCGCGCTGGCGGCGCCGCCAAGGACGTCGCTGGACTTTGCTATTTCGAGCTGGGCATCGATGAAGGCGTCTTCGGCGAACGCCCTTTGAGCATCCGAGCCGTTCACCTGCGGGAAGACCATGAGTTGGGTACTGGCCACATAAGTCGGCTTGGCAATGAAGAGATAGGCAGCGGCGAGTGCGAGGAAGACCAGGGTGGTAAACACGATCCAAGGCCAGCGCATCCTGACGAAAAAGGACATGTCCCGCAGCGTCAGCGACGAACTACCGCTGGCGGTGGCCGGCAAAGATAGCGGGGAGACGCTGCTGAAGACGTGATTTGAGTTCATAGTGTCCTGATCCAAGGGCGAGAGGGTCTTCTTCGTAGATATCAAGCAGGTGCGTATGGCCGAGGCGGGCCATACGTCGTTCTTGGACTAGTAGCAGCCGCGCTGCGAGAACAGGGCGGGAACGGTCTTCGCGATGATGATGAAATCGCGTGTGAGCGACCAGTCGCGGACATACTCGACATCGAGCGCTACTCGATATTCGTAGCTGACATCGTTCCGGCCGCTGGTCTGCCACTGTCCGGTCAGGCCTGGCCTCGCGGCCATGTAGCTCGTGACATGTTCGCCGTAACGCGCGAGTTCTTCGGCCGTCACCGGCCGCGGCCCCACGACGCTCATTTCGCCGCGCAGGATATTGATGAGCTGCGGGAGCTCATCGATGCTGGACTTCCTCAGGATATCGCCGACAGCGGTGATGCGCGGGTCGTTCTTCAGCTTCCGCGTTGTTTCCCACTCGGTTCGCGCTGAGGGATTGGCGCGCAGCAACTCGGCGAGCTGAGCGGCGGCATCGGTCTTCATGGTGCGGAACTTGAGACAGCCGAAGGCGGCGCCTCCATATCCAATGCGCGTATGCGAATAGAAGACCGGGCCCTTGTCGCTCAACTTTACGATGAGTGCCACGATCAGCATTAGAGGCAACAGCAGAACCAGAGCGGTGGTTGCCATCACGATATCAACCGCCCGCTTGGATGCCCTGCCGACCACGTGAGGCCGCGATACTATGCGACGATCGTTATTCGGCTCGGACTGGTCAACATTCGGCCAGGGCTCACGAACTTCAATACTCTGTGCTTCCCAAGTCATCGACCGACTCCAAAAGTTTAGAACCTCATGAAGTTTGGTGCAGCGCAATGTGCTTGTCTGTGACCGCGGTCATAATGGTTAGCAAATTCTTTATGCTAACACAGTAACGCTACGGAATTCTCTACGAATTCGGCGGCAGGGGGCTTCTGCATCCTAATTTATTCGAAAATTTAACTTAGATGACGTCTTGCGCGCACGGCTTGAGTAGGTGAAGCCGGGCGTTGCAGCTATTTTTTTGAACGATTTTAATCCTGATAGCCCCAAAAATGGGCAGTTTGGCGTAGTACTCCTCCTGAATTCGACGGATACTAGAAAAAATATAATCTATATAACTAGTGGTATTGTTGCTATTATTTGAGATGCTCTTGTCATCTTCGATTGTTATTTGACTCTCAAGTTAGGACAATATAAATGATGCAGCGCAGCATCAGCTACGACCAATCTGTTTTTTGTTGGGGAGTTATGCGCATGGACGGAGCTACACAAACGAGAGATTATAGAGTCGCAGTGGGCAAAGCGGCTATTAGCGTTGTTCCGGATACGTCTTTGAACAATCGCATCTCGGGTGACGACGACTTCCCGTTCTGCCGCGCGACTGTACGCAACTTCCGTCGCGGCGAACTTATTGCAGGCGCTGGAGTCTTTGTGGACATGTTCGCTCGCGTGCAGCGCGGGCTGGTCAGTGCCAGCACGATGTTGCCGGACGGCAGGGAGTTCATCGTCGAGATCATTCCGAGGGGAGGTTTGATCGGCGAGCTTGAAGTATTGCGCAAGCAAATGCTGAATCTGGAGTATAGAGCCAGTTCGGATTGCGAGCTATACTTCTTCGAGGGCCGTCTGTTACGGGAAAGGTACGCAACCGATCCGCAGTTTCAGGAGAAGGTCTTTTCGAGAACGCTTGCGCGCGTCTCCGAGCTGGAACGCCGCATCATTTCGAACGCCGGATCGAGCCTGCAATCGCGGCTGGCGGGAATGCTTCTGCGGCTATCTTCGGTCTACGGAAGGGACACGCCGGCCAACCGGGACGTGCTGGTAATCTCCCAGAACGATCTGGCGGCGACGCTTCCGGCGTCCCGTGAAAAAGTCAACCAGTGCTTGCGACGCCTGCGTGAATGCAAGGTGATCGAAGGAGCCCAGGGCAGGATCCGTATCCTCAACCGCAAGGCGCTGGAAGCCTATGCCGACGGTGCAGTGTCGGCAAAATAATGCGCTTCGTCACGATCCGGCTGCCACCCGCAGCCGGTCCGTGACCACTCCACCCCGCATGGACGGCGTCGGGGCCTAGCCGTCAAAAAGCATCCATTGTGTCTGTCGTCGGAGAGCTTCTATGAACGACATCGGCCAATTGCGTCCTGATGAGAATGGATCTGCCGTTTCGACGGTACGGTGGCCGGCTTCCGGGCGCTATGCAAAACTATGGAGGGACGGCATCGCTGTGCGCCCGGTGCTCGACCGTGTAGTCATCATCGATGACTATTCCACGGCGAGGGGGGGGGCGACCGCGCTTGCGGTCCTTTCGGCGAAGCTCTTCTGCGGACTCGGCATTGCCGTGACCTATATCTGCGGCGACGATGGAGCGAACGAGGAGCTGGCATCTTTCGGCGTCTCAATCGTCAAGCTGAACAGCCGTGACCTCTTGAATTCCAGCCGTGCCAAGGCTTTTGCGACCGGCATTCATAATCCCGCTGCCGGCAATATGATCTCTGCATGGGTGCGCGCCAACGATACGCCGAAGACTGCCTATCATGTCCATGGCTGGCATCAGATCCTGTCGCCGGCCGTCTTCGACGCGCTCGCGCCCGTTGCCGCCCGATGCGTCGTTCACGCACACGATTTCTTCACCGGCTGTCCCAATGGGGCCTTTTTCGATTATCAGGCGCAGGAGATCTGCAAGCGGCGCCCGCTGGGGACAGGCTGCATTACTACCTCCTGCGACAAGCGCAGCTATGCGCAAAAGCTTTGGCGGACGGTCCGCGGCGCCAATCTCTTTCGCGCGCTCAGAAGCCGCCCCGCCTTCGGCAGGATCATCCTGCTCCATGAGAAGATGGCCGAGTTCCTTGTGGGCTCCGGCTACCAGCCGGAACGGCTCGTCACCATCCGCAATCCGATCGCGCCGCTGACGGCCGAGCGTGTCGAGGCCGAGAACAATGACGAGTTCGTCTTCATCGGCCGGCTGGATGAGGAAAAGGGTATTGAGGATGCGCTTGCCGCCACGGCCAGGGCCGGTGTCAAGCTTTGCGTGATCGGCGACGGGCCGCTTATCTCCAAGATTAAGGCGGCCGGCGATCATGTCAGGGCCATGGGCTGGCGGTCGCATGCCGAGATCGGCCAAATCATCCGCACGGCAAGCGCGCTCATCATGCCGTCCCGCTATCCGGAGCCGTTCGGCCTCGTGGCGATCGAGGCGGCTCGCAGCGGCCTTCCCGTCATCATGACCAAGGGCGCCTTCCTTGCCGAGGAAATGGAGCGGGCCGGAATGGCGATCTCCTGCGACACGACCGACGAGGAAGCCTTCGCCGCAACGCTGACGGCCTTCCGCAACATGCCGAGGGAGGATGTCCGCCTCATGAGCGAACGCGCCTTCCGGCTGTCGCCCAGTCTGGCAACGACGCATGAAGAATGGCGCGATGCCCTTCTCGCGCAATACCGCAGTCTGATTTCGACACAGGTGGTGCCCGAGCCGAGGGGTGGGGCGATCGTACAAGGAGCGTTCAGGTGATTGTCAAAGCAGCAAGCTCTCTCCCCGAAACAATGGCATTCCGGGGCGATGCGCCCGTCGTGGCAAGAAGCCGTACCGTCGAGGCCGGCAGCAGGGCCGATGCGAAGCCGCTTCGCGTCGCTATCGTCCATTACTGGTTGGTATCGATGCGTGGTGGCGAAAAGGTGGTGGAAGAGCTCTGCCGGATGTTCCCGCAGGCAGACATCTTCACGCTGGTGTATAATCCTGATCGTACCAGCGATTTCCTGAACAGCCGCAACATCCATACGTCCTTCCTGCAGAAGATTCCGCGTTCGACGCGCCACTACACGAAGATGCTGCCGCTCATGCCCTTCGCGCTCGAGCACTTCGACCTTCAGAACTATGATCTTGTCATTTCAAGCGAATCCGGCCCCGCCAAGGGCATCATTACGCGGGCGGATGCACTTCATATCTGCTACTGCCATTCACCGATGCGATACATCTGGGATCAGTTCCACTTATACCGGCGCGGTGTTTCCTGGATCGGCAAGGCAATGATGTCGATCACGGCTCCGATTCTGCGCGCCTGGGACGTGACGACCGCCTCGCGCGTCGATACGTTCGTGGCGAATTCCAGCTATGTCGCGGGCCGTATCCGCCGCTTCTATGATCGCGACGCCGTCGTCATCTATCCGCCGGTTGCGACCGATGATTTCGCCATCGGGCAAGGCAAGGGCGAGTTCTATCTCTATGCGGGCCAGCTCACCGCCTATAAGCGGCCGGATATTGCTGTGAAGGCCTGCACGGAAATGGGCCGCAATCTGGTTGTGATCGGTGAGGGCGAGCAGGAAGCCTATCTGAGATCAATCGCCGGACCGACGGTGCAGTTCCTTGGCCATCAGCCGTTCCCGGTTCTGCGCGATCATCTGTCGCGCTGCCGCGCGCTGCTGTTTCCCGGCATCGAAGACTTCGGCATTCTGCCGGTGGAAGCAATGGCGTCGGGCCGGCCGGTTCTGGCTTTCGATGCGGGCGGCGCACGCGAGACGGTCTGCGCACCGCATGTCGGCTTCCGCTTTGCGGAGCAGACTGCGGAAGCGCTGATGGAAACGATGGCAGCCTTCGAAGCGGTCGAGGATACGCTCGATCCGGCGGCGATCCGCAACCATGCCCTGAGATTCTCCGCAGCGGTGTTCCGCGATCGCCTCGGCGCCCTCATCGACGAGCAACTCGTCAACCATGGCCATCAGGCCGCAGGCCCCGTCAGGAGGAAGGTAAGCTGACACGCACAAAAAACCCGGAGCGGCGGCACCTGGCGCTCCCCAGAAGAGGTTCGTTGCTCATGGCCAAGGAATAAATCGTGTCAAGCGTATCGCATAGAACTGCGGCAGCAAGCATCTGGACAATCAGCGGAAAGTTCCTGGCACGACTGCTCGATTTCGTGAGCCTGCTCATTCTCGCAAGACTTTTGAGCCCGGCAGATTTCGGGATCGTCGCCATTGCCACATCGGTTCTCGTCATCGTCGAGGCGATCCTTGACCTGCCGCTCACCCAGGCACTTGTGCGCGTTTCCTCGCCGTCCGAGCGGATGTTTGCCACAGCCTTTACATTGAGCCTCATCAGAGGCACGGCGATCAGCCTGCTGATGATCATCATCGCCTGGCCGATGGCTCTCATTTACAACGATGCGCGGCTTTTTTCGCTGGTTGCCGTGGTTTCGATCGCGCCCGCGATGCGCAGCGTGATCAGCCCACGAATGGTGCTTTTCATGCAGCGGTTCGATTTCCGGCGCGAATTCGCCCTCGATCTCATTGCCAAGGGATCGACGCTGATCTTCGGCGTCGGCGTCGCGCTTGCGACCAACAGCTACTGGGGGCTGGCGATCGGCGCCGTCGCCGGACCGACGGCGGCGACCATCGTCTCCTATATCTTCGCGCCGATGCGACCGAGGCTCAGCCTCTCGGAATGGAAGCACTTCCAGGACATGATCGGCTGGAACACGATTTCGCAGGTTCTCAACTCGCTCAACTGGCAGATGGACCGGCTGCTGCTGCCGCGTTTTGCAAGCCTTTCCACCTATGGCGCCTTCAGCGTGGCGGACAATCTCGCAGGCATTCCCTATCAGACATTCGTCGGTCCGCTGATGCGCCCGCTGATGGCCGCCTTTTCCAATGTCAGTGACCGGGGCAAGCAGATCGCCGCCTATCTGAAGGCGACCAACGCAATCATGGTCGTGGCGTCACCTATCCTGCTCGTCATCATTTTCCTGGCCGAACCGATCCTGCGCATCGTCGTCGGCGAGAAATGGGCCTTTGCGGCGCCGATCCTGCAGTGGCTCTGCATCGTCAGCCTGATCGGCCTGCCGACGACCATCATGCCGCCGCTTGTGATGGTTCTCGACAAGACCCGTTATGTGGCGTTGCGGATGTTTGCTGAATTTGCAGTGAGGGCGCCGGTTACGGTGCTCGGCGTGATGATGTTCGGGCTTGACGGTGCGCTGGCGGCACGTGTCATCGCCGCTGTCGTTTCCTATCTTGTCTGCCTTGTCATCACGCAACGGTTGATCGGTGCCTCGATCGGCGCGCAGCTTTACGCGTTCATCCGGCCGCTTTCGGCCTGCCTGCCGATGATCGGTTTCCTGCTCTGGGTTCAGCCCGTTTTGATCGCCATGCCTCTGGGCATCGAACTCGTCATCGGCGTCGGCCTCTGCAGCGGTGCCGCGCTTGCGATCTTCTGGGTTTTCTCCCTGCTCTTGTGGCAGGCCGTCGGGCGGCCCGACGGCCTGGAAGCCATCGTTATCAGGAAGATCACACCCCGGCGAAACGGGGTCGTCGTTTCATGATCGACTCGCAAAACCCCGCGACGGGGTCGAAACCTCCGGGAGGGAGAAAAATGCGTCACGCGAAATTCGCCGGAAGATTTGCGCTTCTGATCGTCATCAGCCTTTTCGGCCCGCCGGGCCCCCGGCCCAGCGAAGCGGAAGAGCCGCTCAACCTCGACGATTTCCAGATGACCTTTGCCGAAGACTTCGACACGCTCGACGTTTCGGCATGGGGCGAGACCAAATCGCGCTGGATTGCTCATACGCCGTGGAACGGAGATTTCGGCGATGCGCGCTTTACCGACCCCATGGACGGTTTCCCCTTTACGGTCGATAACGGCATTCTGCGGATTGAGGCACGGAAGGAAGCTGACGGTCAGTGGCGCTCCGGGCTGCTCGCCTCGACCAATCCGAAAGGGGAGGGCTTCTCCCAGAAATTCGGCTACTTTGAAGCACGCATGAAGCTGCCGCCCGGCAAGGGCGTTTGGCCGGCCTTCTGGCTGATTGGCCTCGACCGATCCAAATTCACTTCGGAAATCGACGTGATCGAATATTACGGCCGTGCGCCCGGCGAGTTCAGCATGGGGTATCACGTCTGGCGTCCGAGCAACCAGCACACGACGGACGGCCATCTGACGAATGTGCCCGAAGGTTCGCTCAGCAGCGACTACCATACGTTCGGTGTGGATATCGGCCCGCAGAAATCGACCTTCTATCTGGACCGCAAGCCGCTGTGGAGTTTCGATACACCGCCGGAATTCCAAATGCCTTTCTATCCGCTGGTCAATCTTGCACTCGGATCGGGCTGGCCGATCGATGAAACGCCGAACCCGTCTTACCTCCTGGTTGATTATATCCACGTCTATCAGCGCAAGAGCTTGATGTCGGCGAGTAACGATTAAGGCTTACCAGCGGCTTGCGAGCGTTTCAGTGCATCGAGCACGATGCCGGTCAGCCGGCGCGATGGCGAACTGCGCGGCCAGAGTAAACCGACCTCGCGTGGGGGGAAGGGCACCGGCAGTTCGAGGATGGCGATGTTCGGGCCCTCCGGCCAGGGTCGTGCCCAATCCGGCACCAGCGAGACGCCGAGCCCGTTGGCGACCATGACCGAGATCGCTTCAAGGGAATCAAGTTCCAGACGCTCGGCGGGCTTCAAGCCCTGTTTTTGAAGATATTCGTCGGCAAGGCGTCCGCCCCAGTTGTTCCGATCGTAGCGGATGAAGGGACGGGTCTTCAGGAGATTATGCGGGTTCTCGCCCCGGCAATCGGCGGGGGCAAGAAGAACTAGGCGTTCGGCCCGCAAGAGCTCCCACTCCAATGTCTTCGGTATCGAAAAGGGCGGCTTTACGAGGATTGCCGCGTCGATATGCCTGTCCATCAGCCGCTGATAGAGATCGGTGGAGGGGCCAGGCAGCAGGAAGACCTCAACAAGCGGCATGCTGGCGAAGACCTCATGAAGGGCTGATGGCAGCAGTCCGGTCAGCGCTGTCGTGATAGCACCGAGGCGAAGTTCGCCGGAGGGCAGTTCGGCATTGGCGAGACTCTTCAGGTCGCGGACCTCGGCGAGGATCTTGCGGCTCTTTTCGATGATGGCATGGCCGGTATCGGTTGGACGGACACGACGGCCGACGCGGGTCAGCAACGGCACGCCGACATCGTCTTCCAGCGCCTGCATGCGCTGGGCGACCGCGGCAGGCGTGATGCCGAGGCGGCGGGAGGCCTCGGCCAGCGATCCGAGCTCGGCAACCAGCAGGAAAGTATCGAGAAAGCGAGTTTCCATAGGAATAGTTTTTCTATCTTCTGAAATCATAAAAAGCGAGATTTTTCTTCTTCTTGGGATCGCCATAATGGGAGCGAAACCGGAGTATCTGCCTTGGACATGCAATTGAATGGAAAGACCGCGCTGGTGTTCGGCGCGGGTGGCGGACTGGGTGGGGCGATTGCCCGCTCGCTGGCTGCGGAAGGCGCTCGCGTCGCCGTTGCCGATATCGACGAAGCCGCTGCCTCGAAGACGGCGGAAGCTATCGTTTCCGCAGGGGGCAAGGCGCTCGCCATCGGCTGGGATATCGCCGATCTCGCCGTCATCGAGACGAGGCTGGCTTCGATCGCCGGGACCTTCGGACCGGTCGATATCCTCGTCAACAATACAGGCGGACCGCCGCCGACGCCGGCTTCCGGCCAGGCGGCGGAGACCTGGTCCAAATATTTCGACATGATGGTGCGTTCGGTGATTGCCGTAACGGATGCCGTCTTGCCGGGCATGAAGGCGAGCGGCTGGGGCCGCATCGTCACGTCAACATCTTCAGGCGTCGTAGCGCCGATCCCCAATCTCGGCATCTCCAACAGCCTGCGCCTGGCGCTGGTCGGCTGGTCAAAGACGCTTGCTCGCGAAGTCGGCCGCGACGGAATCACCGCCAACATCGTGCTGCCAGGCCGCATCGCAACCGGGCGGATTACCTTCCTCGATGAACAGAAGGCCAAGCGCGAGAACCGGCCCGTAGAGGAGGTTACGGCGGAAAGTACGGCCTCTATCCCGGTTGGGCGCTACGGCCGTCCTGAGGAATATGGCGACACAGTTGCTTTTCTCGCCAGCCCACGCGCATCCTATATTACCGGCTCCGTCATTCGCATCGACGGCGGCCTCATCCAGAGCATATGAGGTGCAATGATGTCTCTCGATCCAGCCGCCATCGAAATCCTGAAGGGCGTCTCAACCGCGACGTTGACGACCGTGCTTCTGAAAAAGGGGCTCAGGAATGTCTGGATGCGCGGCACCAAGCCGTTGAAGCCTGGTCAGGAACGAGTGGTCGGTCCCGCCTTCACGCTGCGTTTCGTGCCGGCGCGTGAGGATCTGGCAACGCCCGAAAGCTGGGCTTCGCCGATATCCACGCGCGCGGCAATCGAGGACATGCCGGAGGGCTGTATTGCCGTTGTCGATGCCATGGGCGTGCAGGATGCCGGTATATTCGGCGATATCCTCTGTGCCCGGATGATGAGGCGTAAGGTGGCCGCCTTGGTCAGTGATGGTGTCGTGCGCGATCTCGAAGGCGTGCTTGGTAGCGGCTTGCCTGTATGGTGCGACGGCATGGCGGCGCCGCCTTCCGTCGCCGGGCTGACCTTCGTCGGCTGGCAGCAGCCGATCGCCTGCGGCGGTGTCGCGGTTTTCCCCGGCGATATCGTCGTCGCCGACAGGGACGGCGCGGTCCTGATCCCGGCGGCCCTGGTCGATGCCGTGCTTGCCGAAGCGCCGGAGCAGGAGCGCATGGAAGGCTGGATCATGACCGAAATCGACCGGGGCGTGCCGCTTCCCGGTCTCTATCCCATGAACGCGGAAACGAAGGCGCGCTATCAGGCGTGGAAGGATGCACAATGAGCTTCGGAACTGACGCGAAGGGCGTCTATGCAATCGCAACCACGCCGTTCCTGCCCGATGGTACCTTGGACACGCTATCGATCGACCGGCTGACCGATTTCTATCAGGAAAGCGGCGTCACCGGCATGACGATCCTCGGCATCATGGGCGAAGCGCCGAAGCTGGAGCCTGCGGAATCGCGGGCGATCATCCGCCAGGTCGTCGGTCGCTCAAGGGTGCCCGTTGTCGTCGGCGTCTCGGCGCCGGGCTTTGCGGCAATGCGCTCGCTCGCCCGCGATGCGATGGATATGGGGGCTGCCGGCGTCATGATCGCGCCGACACCGGCGCTGCGCACCGACGAGCAGATCATCCAGTATTTCGCGCAGGCAGTCGAGGCAGTCGGCACGGATGTTCCCTTCGTGCTGCAGGATTATCCGCTGACGCTGACGGTCGTCATGTCGGCCAGCGTCATTGCCAAGATCATCTCCGATCATCCTTCCTGCGTCATGCTAAAGCATGAGGACTGGCCGGGGCTGGAGAAGATTTCAAAGCTGCGCGCCATGCAGAAAGCCGGCGATTTGCGTTCCTTCTCGATCCTTTGCGGCAATGGCGGCATGTTCCTCGATTTCGAACCGGAGCGCGGTGCAGATGGCGCCATGACCGGGTACGGCTTCCCCGACATGCTGGTCGAGCTGGTCGGCCTTTTCGCTGCCGGCAAACGAGACGAAGCGCATGATCTCTTCGACGCGCATCTGCCGCTGATCCGCTATGAGCAGCAGCTCGGCGTCGGTCTCGCCGTCCGCAAGCATGTTCTCATGCGCCGGGGTGTCATCACCTCGGACGCGCAGCGCAAGCCAGGAAGCGCGCTCAGCACCACGGCGCGCGCCGAGGTCGATTATCTGCTGCGCCGTCTCGCGCGGCATGATCCGCGTGCACCCATCTGACGAACACGGCTCCTCGCGGTCGAGCGGGAAGCCATTCGTGTTCAGAATGTGGTTTCCGTTCCAAGCAGTGCGGCAATGATGTTATCTGCCGTCTGAAGCCCTGTCCGCTCGACAGCCGCAGCCGTCTGTGAAGCGATGTGCGGCGTCAGGATGACGTTGGGCGCTTTCAGCAGCGGATTTTCCGGATTGATCGGCTCTTCCGAGAAAGTGTCGAAAGCAGCCCCCGCAAGTTTGCCGGAATGCAGTGCTGCGGCAACGGCTGCCTCATCCACCAATGCGCCGCGGGCAGTATTGATAAGCAGCGCGCCGGCTTTCATCCGGCCGATCGCTGTTGCGTCGATGAGGCCCGATGTCTCCGGCGTTGCGGGGCAATGGAGACTGACGATATCGGCCGTTTGCAGGAACTCCTCGAAGGCAACAGCAGTGACGGGGAACCCTTCCGTTCGCGGTGTGCCGCCCGGCCTTGCGGCGATCACCTTCATGCCCAGCGCATGGGCCATTGTCGCAAGCCGTCCGCCGATAAGGCCGAGGCCAATGATGCCGAGTGTTCTGCTCGCAAGTTCGCGGCCCTGATATCCGCTGCGATCCCAATCGCCGCTCCGCATCCGATCCGTCAGCCGGGGTAAGTCGCGGCCCAGAGCCATGATCATCGAGAGAGCCAGTTCCGCGACCGCACCGGCGCCGGCCTCCCCGGCGGTCGTAACGGCGACACCGGCATCGCGGGCGGCTTGCAGGTCGACGCTGTCGATGCCGGCGCCGTGCTTGGCGATGATCTTCAGAGACGTCGCCGCTTCGATGAGCCGGCGCGTGATCGGCGGGTTGCCGCGCAGCAGGATTGCGTGGATTGGTCCCTTGCTGACGGCTTCGAGCAGAGCCTGCTCGTCCGGCGCCGCATCGGTGAATTCGAGTGAGATGCCAGATTGTTCCAATCTTTCGCAAGCAGGCTTCGCCAGCGCGTTACTCGTTACGAGCACGCGGTATTTTTCTTGGCTCATATGCAGGTTCCCTGAGAGTCAGATGCCGCGAGCATATTGTGTTGCGTTGCTTGCCGGAAGCCCGGAAAGTATGGAAAGGGGCTTCGAAGGGTGACGCTAATATCAATCCAGCCCTATCGAATGCTCCCTCAGCAGGGCCAGAAATTCAGCCTGAAGGGCTGTCGGCAGCCAGTGGCGGCGCAATGTGACGCCGACGGGGCGACGGGAATCCGGCAGCGGATAATCGATCGCCGAGAGGAAGCCTGCCTCCAACTCATAGCGGATCTGATGGCGAGAGAGCAGGGCGAGGTGATCGGATTTCAGGAGCACGCCCCTGATCGCATTGAGCGAGCCGGTTTCGACGCTCTGGCGTGCAGGTTTGCCTGCGGGAAAGGTTGCAGCCATGGCGTTGAAGGTCTCACGCGAAGGCGTGTCCCGCCGGGCGACGATCCAGGGATAGTCTGCGAGGTCGTCCGGGGTGATCTCTCGACGCCGCTTCAGCGGATGGTTGGCGCGTCCGACGATGCTGAGTTCGAAATCGAAGAGCGGCTCCTGATACAGGGTCTTGGAGACAGGATTCCTGCGCAGTGCACCGACGAGGATATCGATACGGCCACGCTCGAGATCGTCGACCAGGACTTCATAGCTGCCTTCCATGATTTCGAAGCGCGCATGCGGATAGCGGCTGGCGAGAACGGCGATCACGTCGGGCACGAGGAACGTGCGCGTCAGCGGGAGGGTACCGATCGAAATACGACCGGCATAGTGGTTGTGAGCCTCCAGGAGTTCGTCACGCAGGCTTTCGAATTCGGAAAGTGCCAGGCCGAACCAGCGGGCGGCGGAAAGACCCATGATGGTCAGACGAACATTCCTGCCGGAATTTTCGAAGAGGGAAATGCCCATCATGGCTTCGGCTTCGCGGGCGGCGCGCTGTATGGCTGGTTCTGATAGTGAGAGCATTCGGGCTGCGGCGCTGAAGCTGCCATGCTCGGCAAAACCCTTGATGGCATGAAGGTGCGGCCACGTCAGACGCGTCTCGATAGTGTCGATTGCCGCTTTTGCCATGGGCGCGCAGGCTTGACGGATGAGATCACAGAGGCGGCCGAACCGCTTCAGGACGACTTTCCCTTTCGTCGTCAACGCCATGGTATCACGTTCGATAAGAGTTGCGTTCAGCAACTCCTCCAGTCGCCGAAGTGCCTGCGAGGCTGCCGGCTGGGTGATGCCGAGGGTGATTGCGGCCGAGGTCAGCGAGCCGGTCTCGGCGCAGGCGACGAATAGCCTGATATGGCGCAGATTTGGGTGGAGTGGCGTCGGCATGGCTCTTCCTGAAAGCCCGCTGCCGGGCCGCATCAGGGTAGCGCAATAGGTGTTTCGACGGAACGGTGCTTGTTCATCCAGTCTGTTGCCACCTGAATGCCGCCGAGCGGGAAGATGTGTAACCGGCTGATGAGGCTTTCAGGCCTTCTTGCCTTGTGATCGGCAAGGGCAGCGACGAGTTCCGTTGGCTCATAGGGGAGCAGCAGCTTGGTTATGTCCATGGCGCGCTTTTGCAGCACCTTCATGGATGGACCGATGCCGCAGGAGATCGCGTATTTTATCAACGTTTGCAGCTTTGCCGGGCCTGCAATGCCGACATGGATAGGCATGGTGACGCCGGCCTCCTGAATGCGCTCCGCCCAATCGATCAGGGGTTGCGGGTCGAAGGTAAACTGGGTGGTGAGGGCGAGCTTCGCTTCGGTGCGCGAAGCGAAATCCTGCTTCCAGAGCAGTGCCCGATCGGCAAGTGCTGTCGATCCATCCGGATCGACATCGCGGCTGCCTTCCGGATGCCCGGCAAAATGCAGATGCGTGAAGCCGTGATGATCGAAAAGGCCCGTCTCGATCAATTGCATCGAGCTGTGAAAATCGCCTATGGGCGTAGTCCTGCCGCCACCGAGCAGCAGCGCCTGGCGGACGTCGGCTTCACTGCGGTAGCGTTCGAGCCAGTCTGCCAATGTGCTGATATCAGGAATGCTGCGAGCCGGGATGTGCGGCGTGACTGGAAAACCCTGTGCGTTCAGCCGTCTTGCTGTTGCAACCATATCCTCGATCGGGGTGCCGTCGAGGTGGGCGATATAGACACGCGTCCCGATCGGCAGAAGTGCGCGGAAATCATCGATCTTAGCGGCCGTGCGCGGCATGACCTCGATCGACCAACCGTCGATCATGTCCGCGAATTCCGGCTCCGGAGCGTGCCCTCTCGACTTGCCGGCGAAATTCAGTAAGGCCATTTCATCGCTCCCTTCGATGCTCCTCCGCATCTTCAAAATGTATACATTATAAAGCCAAATTCAATCATTATGAGTCGATTTCCGTGTTAAATGCTGAAATCCAGTGGGTTTCTTGAGAAGTCAGTATGCATTCCGGCTGCGGAAAGAGGAGCTGAACTGCCTGAAGGCAGCCTGCCCGCGACAGTTTCTGGCCGAGGTGGGCGGTCGCCGGAGGGAGTTTTGGCGGCCGTCCTTTCCGCCCGCTTCTATGGCTATCTGTAACCTCAGCTTATGACCCGTCAGCAGAACGAAATTGCCTGCTGCCGGCGACCTTTCTAGTGTTTTCGACGGCAAGCGAACGTGGAGGCGCTCGCCTGCGAGGAGGATCATCATGAGATTTTTGAGGGCTGGCGAGGCCACTGCCGGGGGATTGCTGCATGACAGAGCCGTGCTTTGACGTCGCCCATCTCGGTCATGTGGAGCTCTATAGCGACCGTTTCGAGCAAAGCCTTGATTTCTTCACGCGGGTCTATGGGCTTACACCCAGCCTGATCGAAGATGGCGTCGCCTATCTGCGTGCCTTCGACGATTACGAATTCCATACGTTGAAGCTGGTGCGTCACCATACGACTGGTGTCGGGCATGTCGGCTATCGCACTTCGTCTCCGGAAGCCCTGGAGCGCCGGGTAAAGGTGATCGAGGAGATGGGCCGCGGTATCGGCTGGGTGGAAGGCGATGCGGGACATGGCCATGCCTATCGCTTCACCGATCCGGACGGCCATATTTTCGAACTCTATTACGACACGCATGTCTACGAGGCGCCTGAAGGTGAGCGCCCGGCGCTGAAGAATATTGCCCAACGATATCATGGACGCGGCGCCAGCCCGCGCCGGCTAGACCATCTGAACCTGCTTGCGAGCGATGTCAGGGCGATCCGTGATTTCATGATCAGGGCGCTCGGCAGCCGGGTAACGGAGCAGATCCTGCTCGACAACGGAAGGCTTGGCGGTTGCTGGTTCACTGTCAACAACAAGACCTACGATATCGCCTATTCCGAGGACCATACCGGCGCGAAGGGGCGCTTCCACCACGTCACCTATGCCGTCGACCAGCGCGAGGATATTCTGCGCGCCGCCGATATCTTCCTCGAAAACGGCGTCCATATCGAAACCGGGCCGCACAAGCACGCGATCCAGGGCACCTTCTTCCTCTATGTCTGGGAACCCTCGGGCAATCGCGTCGAGCTCGCCAATGCCGGGGCGCGGCTGATCCTGAGGCCCGATTGGCCGACCGTCACCTGGACGGAGACGGAGCGGAAGAAGGGCCAGGCCTGGGGCCTGAAGACGATCGAGACATTTCACACGCATGGCACGCCCCCCGTGGCGCGGAAGGACTAGTTCATGGCAAAGACAGCCTTGGTCATCAGCGCCCATTCGGCAGATTTCGTCTGGCGCTGCGGCGGTGCGATCGCGCTGCATCAGGAAAAGGGTCACGAGGTCACCGTTCTCTGTCTCTCCTATGGCGAGCGCGGCGAAAGCGCCAAGCTCTGGAAGAATGTCGGGATGACGCTGGAGAAGGTGAAGGCCGCGCGGCGCGTCGAGGCCGAGAATGCTGCCAAGGCACTTGGAGCGCACGACATCCAGTTCTTCGATCTCGGCGATTATCCGCTGGTCGTCGATCAGGAAGCCAAGTTCCGGCTGGTCGATGTGATCCGCGCCGTGCAGCCGGAATTCATGCTCAGCCATTCCAAATGGGATCCCTATAATACCGACCATATGTATGCGACGCAGGTGGCGCTCGAGGCGCGCATGATCGCGCAGGCATGGGGCCATAATCCGGGCGAGAAGGTCCTCGGTGCACCACAGCTCTATCTCTTCGAGCCGCACCAGACCGAACAGATGGAATGGAAGCCCGACGTCTTCCTCGATATCTCGCCCGTCTGGGAGAAGAAGTGGGCGGCAATCCAGTGCATGGAGGGGCAGGAGCACCTCTGGCATTATTACAAGAACGTCGCCGAAAATCGCGGCAACCACTTCATGCGCAATTCCGGCGGGCAGTCCGGGGGCCGCAAGTCGACGCATGCGGAGGGTTTCCAGTCCGTCTTCCCGCGCACCGTGGACGAACTCTGATGGGCATCGTCGTTCAAAACATCGCACGGGCGGAGCAGTCCGTCATCGATCGCCTCGCTGCCTGCGGAGTGGCGACCGTGCATGAGGCGCAAGGCCGCAAGGGTCTGCTTGCGAGCTACATGCGGCCGATCTATCCGGGCGCGAGGATTGCGGCGAGCGCGGTGACCGTTTCCGCGCCTCCCGGCGACAACTGGATGCTTCATGTGGCGATCGAGCAGATCAAGGCGGGCGATATCCTGCTGCTTGCGCCAACCAGTCCCTGCGAGGACGGTTATTTTGGTGACCTACTGGCGACGTCTGCCATGGCGCGGGGCTGCCGCGGGCTCGTCATCGATGCCGGCGTGCGCGACGTCGCCGATCTCAAGGCGATGAATTTTCCGGTCTGGTCCAAGGCGATCTTTGCGCAGGGCACGGTCAAGGAGACACTGGGTTCCATCAATATTCCCGTTGTCTGCGCCGGTGCGCTGGTCAACCCCGGCGACGTTATTGTCGCCGATGACGATGGGGTCTGCGTCGTGCGCCGGGAAGAGGCGACCGAGGTCGCCGGCAAGGCCGAACAGCGCGTTGCGGCGGAGGAAGACAAGCGCCGGCGGCTTGCTGCAGGGGAACTCGGGCTCGACATCTACAAGATGCGCGAGCGGCTCGCGGAGAAGGGGCTGAAATATGTCTGACGTCATTCCGCAGCAGGGCGTACGCTGCATGTGGATGCGCGGCGGCACGTCCAAGGGCGGCTATTTCCTGGCGGAAGACTTGCCCGAAGATCGCGATGGCTTTCTGCTTCGAGTCATGGGGTCGCCCGATCCGCGACAGATCGATGGCATGGGAGCTGCGGACCCGCTGACCTCCAAGGTGGCCGTGGTAAAGCGGTCGCAGCGGCCTGGTGCCGATATCGACTATCTCTTCCTGCAGGTCTTCGTCGATGAGCTAATCGTCACCGATGCGCAGAACTGTGGCAATATCCTTGCCGGTGTCGGGCCTTTTGCCATCGAGCGCGGCCTGATCGAGGCCGAGGACGGGCAGACGGACGTGCGCATCTTCATGGAAAATACCGGGCAGATCGCCACCGCGAAGATATCAACGCCGGATCGTCGCGTCACCTACGTAGGGGATGCCCGTATCGACGGCGTGCCGGGCACGGCAGCTGCGGTGCCGATCACTTTCGCGGATACCGCGGGTTCGAACTGCGGTGCGCTTCTGCCGACGGGGCACGCGGTCGATGTCATTGAGGGCGTCGCATGCACGCTGATCGACAACGGCATGCCCTGTGTCGTCATGCTGGCCAGTGATCTCGGCATTGAGGGCCTGGAAACGCCTGATGAGCTTGAAGCCAACAAGGAGCTGCGGGCAAAGCTGGAGGCAATCCGACTGATGGCCGGGCCGATGATGAATCTCGGTGATGTCTCGAAGAAATCGGTGCCGAAGATGACGATGGTTTCGCGGCCAAGAGCCGGTGGCGCGATTTCGACGCGCACCTTCATTCCGCATCGCTGCCACGATGCGATCGGCGTGCTCGGTGCCGTCAGCGTGGCGACGGCCTGTTTGCTGCCTGAAGGGCCGGCGGCAACGCTGGCTGTCGTGCCGGATGGCAACGAGAAGCTGATTTCGGTCGAGCATCCGACCGGTGAGATGAGCGTGATCGCAACCGTCCGGGACGGTGTGGTGACCGATGCGGCCGTGCTGCGCACTGCCCGCAAGCTTTTTGATGGATATGTCTTTGCATAGGCGCAGCAGTGCTTCGAGCGCGACGTGGCCCTGCAGGTGGAGACTGACATGAAGATCGGGTTTCTTGGGTACGGCGAAGCGGCGCGGGCATTTCACGAAGGGCTCAGTCGGCCGGGCCTGAGTTTCATCGCCTATGATATCCTGCTTGCCTCGAATGGAGAGGCCGTGCGGGATGCGATGCGGACGCGCGGCGCCGAGATTTCGGAGACTATTGCCGGGCTTTCGGAGGTTGACTGGGTGTTCAGCGCCGTCACCGCCGATCAAAGCCTGCTGGCTATCGAACCGCTCCTGCCGCGTCTGCGCCAGGGGCAGGTGGTGATCGATATCAATTCGGTCTCTCCCGGCAGAAAGCGGGAGACGGCTGCCGCCGTGGAAGCGGCTGGCGGCAATTATCTCGATATGGCCGTCATGGCGCCGGTTCATCCGCGCAAGCATCGGACGCCGGTGCTGCTTGCCGGTGCGCCGGCCGAAAGGTTATTGCCGGAACTTCTTCGCCTCGGTTTTTCTGCCGAGATTGCGGGTATGGCGCCCGGTGCCGCGACGGCGATCAAGATGGTGCGCTCCCTTTTCGTGAAGGGGCTGGAGGCAATCACCGTCGAGGCCTTGCTCGCGGCAAAGGCGTCCGGCTGCTATGAGGAAATCCTCTCTTCGCTTTCGGGTTCTTTCCCCGGCCTCAACTGGCCGCAATTTGCCGAATACCAGATGGAGCGCACGACGCGGCACGGCCGGCGACGGGCGGCCGAGATGCGGGAGAGTGCCGCAACGCTGGATGCGCTCGGGCTTCGCGGCGGCTTGGCAGCGGAGATCGCCGAGGTGCAGGAGCGCATGGGCGCCTGTGGCGTTGAGCAGGCAAATGGATTGGAAGAAACAGTCGGACGCGTGCTGGAGATACGGCTGAAACCGCAGAAGAGTTGAGCAAGCAAGGATCCGTCGCGGCCTGGATGAGGGGGCCGTGGCTTGCAAGCGACCGTCCCTCTCGTTCCGGTCGTTCCCTCTCTTGCTTCGCCGGTCCCCTCATCGCCCCTCTCCGGGGCACTCTTCCCGCTGGTGGCGGAACCGAAATCTATGTCCGTGGTGTTATTGGATCGCTGATGCGTCCAGCCTGGAACGCCGCAGGCAGTGGCGTCAGCTCGATCTTTGCCACGATGCCTGCCTTGTTGAAAGGGTCTCCTTCCGCAAACGCTTTCGCCGCAGTGATACCGGTCGTTTCCAATATACCGAAATTGCCGATCGAGGCTCCGCTCTCGTCCTGCAGCGCAGAGCCGATCAGCACCGTCGCAAGGCCCTCGCCGCCCGACTGCACCCAGGCGCGATGGGCCGGGCGGTGCAGATCGCGGGCAGCCTCCTGCCCGGCATGATGCAGGCAGCGCATGAGGAAGAAGGCGGGCATCAGGCGGCGTTTTCCAGAACGACCATGCCGGCGCCGGTCATGGAGGCCGGGGCATGGTAGTGCTTGTGGATGAGGTTCACCCGCTCGTTCATCGCGGCGCGCATGACAAGCCACATGATGAGTTCGGCGCCTTCAGAGCCAAACTGCTCCACATAATCCTCACGGCTCATGGCACGGTAGGGCTCCGGATTTGCGGCAATGCCATCCAGCCAGGCGCGATCGGCTGTCTGGTTGATGAAGCCGGCGCGGGCGCCCTGCAACTGATGAGACAGGCCGCCGGTGCCGAGGATGACGACGCGCTCGTTCCCTGGCCAGCTTTCAATCGCCTCGCGCAAGACCTTGCCCATTTCCCAGCAGCGCTGCGGTGTGGGGATGGGATACTGGATCGTATTCACCCAGATCGGCAGAACCTTGACCGGCCAGCGTTCAGGCCGGCCGAAGAACAGCTCCATCGGCACCTGCAGGCCGTGATCGACCTCGATCTCGCGGCAGACCAGCGGATCGAAGTGACGCTCTACCAGTCTGTCGACGAAGTGCCAGGAGAAATCGGCGGCGCCTTCGAAGGCTGGAATGGGCCTCGGTCCCCAGCCTTCATCGACCGGCTGATAAGTTTCCGCCACGCCGACGGCGAAGGTCGGCACGCGGTCGAGGAAGAAGCTGTTGCCATGATCGTTGAAGACGACGACGGCGATGTCGGGCCGCGCCTCACGCATCCACTGCTTGCCGGCTTCGTAGCCATCGAAGAAAGACTTCCAGTCCGGCGTGTCGCGCAGGCCCTTGTCGAGGGCTGCGCCGATCGAAGGGACGTGGCTCGTTCCGAGGCCGCCGATGATCTTAGCCATTTTTCTTCTTCCCCAGTCTTTCGTAGAGAAAATTCTCATGCGACATGCCGGCCTGCGCGGCACCGATCTCAGTGATCGGCGTCGGGTCGACAGCAGCAATTTTCAGGATGAAGAACAGGTTGCCGCCGAGGCGCACCATCTCGTGCCAGTCACGGCTCTTGACTGCAGCCTTCTCCTCATCGCTCAGGCCGAACCGAGCGAGATAGGTGTCTTCATCCGCCTTGAAGGCTTCGCGGTTCACCGGCTGGCCGAGCGCCATCGCCATCTTATTGAGCCGGTAGCCGCGGATCGAGCCGACCCGGTCGAAGAGCGGCGTATCGGGAATGGTCGCTGTCTTCTCAGGCATCAATTCCTCCAAATCTGCGCATCAGCCAATCGATGATCGCGGCAGTCACTTCGGCCGGACGCTCCACAGGGGCGAAATGGCCGGCATCTTCGATGACGACGAGTTCCGCATCCGGCGCCGCATCGGCGATTTCCTGGTGCTGGACGATCGGACTCCAGCCATCGTGGCGCGCGGCGACAAGCAGGATGGGACAGCCGAGCCCGGCCATATAGGCGCTGGCATTCGGCCGGTTGATCAGCGCACGGATCTGCCGCTCATGCACATCGGGGCCGGCACGTAGCACCATGGCGCGCAGATTGCCGAGCAGTTCCGCGTCCGTAAGCCGGGCGGGATTGAGCATGGGTGGCAGCCACTGGTCAGCCAGTTCTTCCATGCTGCGATGACCGAGATCGATCATCTGTTGGCGCCTGATTTCCTCGCCATCGCGTTTCGGGTGGTGGCCGGTATTGGCGAGCACCAGTCCGCGGATGCGATCCGGTGCGATGCGCGCCATTTCCATGGCGACGCGCCCGCCCATGGAATGGCCGGCAACAATAAGGTCACCTTCGGTGGCGGCGAGAACGCTCTCCGCCATGCCTGATATCGAAGAACTGTGGGAGACATCGGCCGCATGCACAGGCATACGGCGCGTGACAACGTCGGCAAGCGGTGCCCAGACGATGCTGTCGGACACGAGCCCTGGAATGAGCGCGAGCGTTGTCATCGATTTTCCTCCCGCAAATCAGACACCACAAATGTATACATTATGTCAAGAGATTGGCGAGCTTAGTTCGATGATTGGCGTCTTTTGTGGGAAGGCAGCGCTATTATGCATACAGATCCATGCTAAGGTAATGGCATCGGGATGGGGTTTTGTATGCGTTCGCGCTGTTATATACATTTTAGCCGGGATTGGAGGCGCCGATGAAGCAGAGTGAAGCCGCAACGCATGGCCGTCGCGCCGTTATCGAGTTGCGGGAAAAGATTTTGAGCGGCGAATTGCAGGGGGGCACGCGGCTGTTCGAAGTGCCATTGGCGGAGGCACTGGATATTTCGCGCACGCCGGTGCGCGAGGCGATGTCGCGGCTGACGGAGGAGGGGCTTCTGGATCGCCTGCCGAATGGTGGCTTCGTGGTTCGCCGTTTCGGCTTTGCCGACGTGGTCGATTCCATCGAGGTGCGCGGCGTCATGGAGGGCATGGCGGCAAGGCTCGCTGCAGAGCGCGGTGCCGCGCCCGAAGCGCTTGATGAGATCAAGCATACGGTGATCAAGCTCGACGCCTGTTTCGGCGAGCAACTCGATGATGTCGATTTCGACGCCTATTCCGACCTGAATGAGAAATTTCATCACCAGCTTGCGGCGCTCGCCGGCAGCGAGATCATCCGCCGCGAGGTGGAACGGGCGAGCTCGTTGCCCTTTGCCTCACCCTCCGCCTTCTTGCCCGACAAGGCTGACATTGCCACCTTCCGCCGTTCGCTCCGATCCGCACAGGACCAGCACAGGGCGCTCGTCAGCGCGATCGAAGCACGCGAAGGCAGTCGCGCGGAAGCGATCGCCAGGGAGCATGCACGCACGGCGCGACGTAATCTTGAATACATTCTGGCGGAAGATCCAACCCTGATCGAGCAGATCAGAGGGCTTGCGCTGATTCACCGGTAATTCGGCTAAATCCGGCTTCGAGAGGGCGGCCTGAGGCCGCCCTCTTGCATTTCTGCCGCATCGAATACCGTGCTGCCGGAAGAAAATAGGCTTGCAATCTGATCGTATTGGGCATTTCATGTATACATTATCGCGTGCCAATGGGAGGACATCAGGTGGCGAGATCGAACCTATCCGAAGTTTTGAAGTCGGCCGGCAATATTGTGGAGCTGCTGCGCAATTCCAAGGTCGGCATGTATGTATACCCGGTCGTAGCGGCCGAGTTTTCCAACTGGCGTTCGGAGCAGGCTGCATGGCGCAACTCCGCCGTCCTCTTCGATCAGTCGCACCATATGGACGAATTGACCGTCGAGGGTCCGGATGCGGAGACGTTCCTCGCCTATCACGGCGTCAACTCCTTCTCGAATTTCGATACGAACCGTGCCAAGCATTTCGTGCCGGTCACGCCGGCCGGTCATGTGATTGGCGACCAGATCATCTTCCGCGAACGCGAGGACAAGTTCATCCTCGTCGGCCGCTCGCCGACTTCCAACTGGCTGATGTTCTGTGCAGCATACGGCAAGTGGAATGTGCGCCTGAAATATGATCCGCGCTCGCCTTCGCGACCGGAAGGCGAACGTGTGCTACGTACGCATTACCGCTACCAGATCCAGGGACCGGATGCTCCCAAGATATTTGAGAAGATGAATGGTGGGCCGATCCCTGACATCAAGTTCTTCCATGTCGACAAGATCAAGGTCGGCTCGAAGACGGTGAATGCGCTGCGCCACGGCATGTCCGGTGCGCCGGGCCTGGAAATCTGGGGTCCTTACGAAGACAAGGCCTATATCCAGTCGGTGATCCTGGAATCGGCAAAGGCGGCTGGCGTCGATCTCGTGCGTTGCGGCAGCCGTGCCTACTCTACCAACACGCTGGAATCCGGTTGGATCCCGTCGCCGCTGCCGGGCATCTACACGGGTGATGGCATGCTGGCGGCCTATCGCGACTGGCTCGGCGCCGACAGCTACGAAGCAACGGGCGCGATCGGCGGCAGTTTCGTTTCCAGCAATATCGAGGACTATTACGTCACTCCGTTCGAACTCGGCTACGACTTCTACATCGGCTGGAAGAAGGACGATTTCATCGGCAAGTCCGCGCTCGAGAAGATGAAGGGCCAGACGAGTCGCAAGAAGGTGACCTTCGAGTGGAATGCCGAAGATGTCGTCAACGTCATCGCTTCGGCCTTCCGTCCGGGCGAGGATCATTTCAAATGGATCGACTTCCCGCAGCCGAACTATGCCTCGACCAGCGCCGACAAGATCCTGCGCGACGGCAAGATGGTCGGCATGTCGATGTTCAACGGCTACAGCTACAACGAACGCTGCATGCTTTCGCTCGGCATCGTCGATGCTGATGTCGAGGTCGGCGACGTGCTGACCCTCGTCTGGGGCGAACCCGATGGTGGGTCAGGGAAGACCTCGGTCGAACCGCACAAGCAGGCGGAAATCCGTGTACGCGTGTCGCCCACGCCCTATTCCCGTGAAGCTCGCGAGAATTACGCCGACAGCTGGCGTAGCAAGAAGAGCTGAGGTTCGACACCACCATCCACGGTGTTCACGACGGCGCTCGGGAGGGCGCCGTTTTTTATGGATCCCTCCGGTCGCCCTGCCTCTAGCCGTCCACGCGCGGGGGCGCTAAAACAGCCACACTTCCCAATGGGCGATCACTCCGATGTCACAATGACAAAGCAGATATGCCCTCTGAAAAATCGAATCGAACAAGGATGACAGCAGTGGCACAGGCCCAGCCGCATGAGCGAATTCAGTACATCGTCGAGGGCGGCCATCGCCTTGCCGGCGAGATCCAGCCGAGCGGCAATAAGAATGCCGCCTTGCCGATCATTGCCGCCTCGCTGCTGACCGACAAGCTGGTGTATCTGACCAATGTGCCGCGTATTCGCGATGTCGAAGCGCTGGTCGAACTGATCCAGTCCGTCGGTGCTAGGGCACGCTGGCTCGGCCGCAACGAGTTGGAAATCGAAGCGAGCGATCTCAAGCCGGCCGATCTCGATCCCGGCCTCTGCGCTCGTATCCGCGCGTCCATCCTGCTTGCCGGTCCGATGCTGGCGCGCTGTGGCGAGATCACGTTGCCGCCGCCGGGCGGCGATGTCATCGGTCGCCGCCGCGTCGATACGCATTTCCTGGCTCTGGAACAGCTTGGCGCCGAAATCGGCGTCAACGGCTCCTACAGCTTCCGCGCGAAGCAGTTGCGCGGCGCCGACGTCTTCCTCGACGAACCGTCGGTCACCGCGACGGAAAACGCGCTCTGTGCGGCTGTTGCCGCCGAGGGTAAGACGATCCTGCGCAATTGCGCGTCCGAGCCGCATGTTCAGGATCTCGCGCATTTCCTCATCGCCATGGGCGCGAAGATCGAGGGTATCGGCACCAATACAATGACCATTCATGGCGGCCAACCGCTCGGTGGTGCATCGCACCGGATCGGTCCCGACCATAACGAGATCGGCTCGCTGATCGGCCTTGCTGCTGTCACCGGTTCTGAAATCACCATCCGCCGGGCGGGTGTTGAGCATCTGCGCTCGACGCTGATGACCTTCGAGCGTCTTGGCATCCGCTGCCGCATCGAGGGCGACGATCTCGTGGTGTCGGCGGGGCAGGAGATGAAGATCCAGCCGGATTTCGGCGGCCATATTCCGAAGATCGAAGACCAGCCTTGGCCGGCTTTCCCTGCCGATACGATGTCGATTGCCATCGTCACTGCCTCACAATGCGAAGGCGTGGTGCTGATGTTCGAGAAGATGTTCGAAAGCCGGATGTTCTTCGTCGACAAGCTGATCGCCATGGGCGCGCGCATCGTGCTCTGCGATCCGCATCGCGCGATCGTCGCCGGTCCTTCCAAGCTGCGGGCCGCGCAGGTGGAGAGCCCGGACATCCGCGCCGGCATGGCGATGCTGATCGCCGCTATGTGCGCCGAGGGCACCAGCGTCATCAACAATGCCCAGCAGATCGAACGCGGCTATGAGCGGATCGAGGAACGCCTGAACGCGCTCGGTGCGAGCATCACCCGCGTGCCACCGCGCGAAGCTTAATCCTCAAACGCCCAGGTGAGCGTCCAGAGTTTCGGGTGAGGCGAGAAGCGCTTCGGACGTGTTGCGGTAGGTGACCGCGCCTCGTTCGAGAACGATGACCTCGTCGGTCAGCGGCAGTACCTTGCGGGCCTTCTGCTCGACGATGATCGCCGACATGCCTTCGCCGGTGACGATGCGGCGAAGTGCGGCCAGAAGCTCGTCGACAATGATCGGGGCGAGGCCTTCCAGCGGTTCGTCGAGCAGCAGAACCTTAGGATTGAGCATCAGCGCGCGGGCAATGGCGAGCATCTGCTGCTCTCCGCCGGAGAGCTGGTTGCCGAGGTTGCGGCGGCGCTCCCTAAGGCGCGGAAACATCTGGTAGACGCGCCCGACATTCCAGGCGCCGGGGCGGGCGCTGGCCATCAGGTTCTCCTCTACCGTCAGCGAACGAAAGATGTTGCGCTCCTGCGGCACCCAACCGATGCCAAGCGGCGCGCGCTTCTCTGCGCGCAGCCGGGTGATGTCGCGTTGCTGCAAGTGGATGGAGCCGGCATGGTGGGTGGTAACACCAATGATCGTGTTGAGCAGGGTGGTCTTGCCGGCACCGTTGCGGCCGAGCAATGCCAGCGAGCGGCCTTCCTCCAGCGTAAAATCCACCTTGGCCAGCACATGCGCTTCGCCATAACCGGCGATGAGACGCTCGATCCGCAACAGTTCGACCATCAGGGGTCCTCCCCGAGATAGATGGCTTTGACCTGCGAATCCCCAGAGATTTCGGCGACAGTCCCCTCGGCGAAGAGCGCACCGGCGGCGAGCACCGAGATGCGGTCTGCAAAGGAAAAGACGAGATCCATGTCGTGTTCGATCAGCACAACCGTGACATTGGCCGGCAGGTCGCGGACGATGCCGAGAACCTCGTGGCGTTCCTCTTCGGGAACGCCGGCGGCAGGCTCGTCAAGCAGCAGGACCTTCGGCTGCATGGCAATCGCCAGCGCGATTTCCAGCAGACGCTGCTTGCCATAGGGCAGGAGTGTTGTCGGCGTGCCCATGGCATCGACGAGACGGAAGCGCTCCAGCAGGTTGGCTGCTTCATCGGCCACCTCGCGGTCTGCCGAAAGCGGCCGCCAGGCGAAACGGCCATGGCCTTTGCGTTCGCTGATTGCCAGCATGACGGAGTCGAGAGGCGTGAAATCGCCGAAGAGCTGGTTGATCTGGAAGGTGCGGGAAAGACCCTTGCCGACGCGTCGATAGGAGGACAGGCCGGTAATGTCCTCGCCAGCGAGCAGGATCTCGCCGCTGTTCGGTGTCAGGACGCCGGTCAGCAGGTTGATGATCGTGGTCTTGCCGGCTCCGTTCGGTCCGATCAGCGCATGGCGGGCGCCCTGGCGGATCTGCAGCGAGACGTCGTTGGTGGCGACGAAGCCACCGAAGCGTTTGACGAGATGGCGGGTTTCCAGCGCAAGCGTCATTTGCTTTCCTCCGCGACGGTGTGCGGCACCTGCGTCTCGCGTTTACGTGCCGTGCCCGGCAGGAGGGTCTGCCAGCTTGTGAGACGCTCGCGTCCGACCAGAACGATGATGATGAGCACGAGGCCGATCCAGAACATCCAGTATTGCGGGGTGATGACTGAGAGCCAGTTGCGCAGGATGGAGAAGAGGACCGCGCCGAAGACGCCGCCATAGAGATAACCGACGCCGCCGATGACCAGCACCAGCAGTACCTCGGCCGATCGGTGGAAGGCGAGCACGTCGGGCGAGACGAAGCTCGTCGTCTGCGTCAGCAGGGCGCCTGCAATGCCGGCGTACGCGGCCGAGATCGTGTAGATCGCAACGATACGGCGGGCGGGCGAGACGCCGAGCATGGAGGCACGGCGCTGGTTGCGCTTGATCGCCTTCAGTGACAGACCGAAGGGCGAATTGACGATGCGGCGGGCGACGTAGGTCAGAACGACCAGCACGATCAGACAGTAGATATAGCCGGTGCGGCCCCAGAGATCGAATTCGAAATAGCCGAGGATCGGATTCAGCATCACACCGCTCAGACCGTCGGCGCCGCCGGTGAGCCAGACTGCCTGATTGACGACTTCGGCGAGCAGCATGGCGACGCCGAAGGTGGTCATCAGGCGCGTCAGATCGGAGCCTCGCAACACGAGGAAACTCGTCAGGAAGCCGAAGAGGCCGCTGACGACAGCGGCTGCCAGCAGGCCGACGATTGGCTCGCCGGAGACATGCACGGCGAAGAGACCGGCCGCATAGGCGCCGAGGCCAAAAAAGGCGGTATGGCCGAGCGAGACTATGCCGGCATAACCGAGGATCAGATCCAGCGAGATGGCAAAGAGTGCCAGGATGGCGATCTCCGTCAGGATCAGCATTTGTGACGGCAGGACGAAGATCGCGGTGATAGCGACCAGCCAGAGAGCAAATTCCCAGATCTGCCAGCGGCCGGCGCGCTTCAAGAGCTTTATGGCCTCCATAGAGGCGTTGTTGTGTTCGCCGCTCATCGGCCGCCCTCCCGGGAAAAGAGGCCATGGGGCCGGAGGATCAGCACAAGGATCATGACGGCATAGATGATAAAGGCGCCGAGCTGCGGCACGTAATATTTGCCGGCGACATCGGCGATACCGAGCAGAAGTGCTGCGATGAAGGGGCCGGTGATGGACGAGGTACCGCCAACGGTGACGACGATCATGAAATAGATGAGGTATTTCAGCGGAAAGTTCGGGTCGAGGCCAAGCAGTTCGGTGCCGAGCGCGCCGCCGAGACCGGCGAGGCCGGAGCCGAGCGCGAAGGTCAGCGCGAAGATGACGGAGACATTGATGCCTAAGCCGCGCGCGACACGTCCATCATCGACGGCGGCGCGAAGCTGGCTGCCGAAGCGGGTGCGGGTGAGCGCCAGTTGGAGTGCTGCCGTCAGCACCGCGCAGATGACAATGATGAAGAGCCGATAGCGGCCAATATCGACACCCATGAAGCCGAAGCGGCCGCTGAGTTCGGGCGGCAGATTGATCAACTGCTGCTGGCCGCCCATGAAATAGTCAATCGCGGCAATCGACATGAAGACAAGGCCGATAGAAAACAGCACCTGATCGAGATGCGACGCCGAATAGAGGCGACGGTAGAGCAGACGTTCGAGCACCACGCCGATAAACGCCGTAAGGATGAAGGCGGCCGGCAGGCACCAATAGAAGGAAATGCCGTAGCGGTTCATCATGATGACGGTGATATAGCCGCCGGCCATGGCGAAGGCGCCGTGCGCCAGATTGACGAAATTCATCAGGCCCAGCGTGACCGACAATCCGCAGGCGAGAACAAAGAGAAGCATGCCGTAGGCGATGCCGTCGAACAGGATTGTCAGCATGAGACCTCACTGCATCCAGGCGGCGGAATTACTTCCGCCGCCTGCTTCACAGGCTTACTTGGCAGCCGTATTCGGATCGTGGATCTTCGGGTAAGTCGCGAACTCGACATTGTAGAGCTCGCCATTCTTCTCTTTGACCTCGCGCATGTAGATGTCCTGTACGATGTCGCGGGTATCAGGATCGATGGTAACAGGGCCGCGCGGGCTGACGAATTCCATGCCCTTCATGGCGTCGATGAGCTTGGTTCCGTCCGTATCGCCGCCTGTCTTTTCGAGTGCGGCATAGGCGACATGCATGGCGTCATAACCGCCGACCGACATGAAGTTCGGGCGCATGTTCTTGTTGGTCTTGCGAACTTCGGCGACGAAGGCCTTGTTTTCCGGGCTGTCGTGATCGGTCGAATAGAAATGCCCGGTAATCACGCCCTTGGCAGCCGGTCCCATGCCGTTCAGGAGGTCGTCATCGGTCACGTCGCCGGTGGCGATCAGCTTGATGCCTGCATCGGCAAGGCCACGATCGATGAACTGCTTCATGAAGATTGCGCCGACGCCCGAGGGGACGAAGACAAAGAGGGCATCAGGCTTGGCATCGCGCACGCGCTGAAGGAAGGGGGCGAAATCCGGGTTCTGCAAGGGAACACGGAGCGCTTCGACGACCGTGCCGCCTTCCTTCTTGAACTGGTCGGTAAAGCCCTTTTCGATGTCGATGCCTGGACCGTAATCGGTCACCAGCGTGACGACCCGCTTCAGATTGTTCTGGACGGCCCAAGTGGCGACCGGAACGGCGGATTGCGGGCCGGCCATCGAGGTGCGCACGAAATAGGGCGACTGTTTCATGATGGCTGAGGTCGTGGCCGAAGTGATGATGGCCGGGACCTTGGCTTGGTTCAGAACCGGGGCGACACCCATGGCAAGTGGCGTCAGGCCGAAGCCGACGAGCATCTTGACGCCATCATTGACGACGAGTTCCTGGGCGATGCGACGGGTCTGATCGGCGGTGCCGGCATCGTCACGCAGGACAAGTTCGATCTTCTTGCCTGCAACCGTGTCGCCATTGATTGCCATGTATGCGCGAGCGCCAGCCTCGACCTGGCGTCCGGTTGAGGCGAAAGGACCCGTCATCGGCAGGATCACGCCGATCTTGACCGTTTCCTGTGCAAATGCAGGCAAGCCGGCAAGCGTGGCGAGCGCCGCGCCGGCTATCAATAGTCTTCTCGAAAACGAAATCATGTATACTCCTCCCATTGTTGCGCACCATATCTCTCTCCGGGAGATATGCCCGCGACCTGAACGTTTTCCCTCTCTCCTCCAGAGGAAAAAGCTGATGTCGCGAAATTGCTCAGCAACATCAATGTATACATAAAACTCGACATGGCACAAGCTGCCGCCATCAGTCAGACCCCCCAATTGGGCTTGGCAAAACGGCCATGAAAGCTTCGGCCGACGGTGTTCGCGCTCCTGATTTTGCGTTTTGCCAAAGCAAATTTTCGATCGTCGCAACTCTGTCATATAGCTATGGCGAGAACGTGCTTTATCGAGCGGATTGAATAGGGAGCGTGCCATGATCGAAAACACTCAGCTCGACCGTATCAAGAACGAAATCGCCGACAGCTTCGACGAGGAGCTGGAAATGCAGATGGAGGAGGACCGGCTCGACGAGCTGGTTGCTGAAGGCATGTCAGGCCCGGCCGAGCAGACGCTCGACCGCAAGCTCTATTTCCGCGAGCTCTTCCGCCTGCAGCATGAGCTCGTTCGTCTTCAGGACTGGGTCCAGTACAAGAAGCTCAAGGTCGTCGTGCTTTTCGAAGGCCGCGACTCCGCCGGCAAGGGCGGCGCGATCAAGCGCGTGACCCAGCGCCTCAACCCGCGTGTCTGCCGCGTGGTCGCCCTTCCGGCACCGACCGAGCGCGAACGGAACCAGTGGTATTTCCAGCGCTATGTTCCGCATCTGCCGTCAGCGGGCGAAATGGTGCTCTTCGACCGCAGCTGGTACAATCGCGCCGGTGTCGAGCGTGTGATGGGCTTCTGCACGAAGGATGAGCTGGAAGAGTTCTTCCGTTCGGTGCCGGAATTCGAGCGCATGCTGGTGCGTTCCGGCATCATCCTCATCAAGTATTGGTTCTCGATCACCGATGAGGAGCAGGAATTCCGCTTCAACATGCGTATCCACGATCCGCTGAAACAGTGGAAGCTTTCGCCGATGGACCTGCAGAGCCGTGTTCACTGGGAGGAATATACCAAGGCCAAGGAAGAGATGCTGGACCGCACGCATATCGACGAAGCGCCGTGGTGGATCGTCCAGGCGGTGGACAAGAAGCGAGCACGCTTGAACTGCATCGCGCATCTGCTGGGCCAGATCCCTTATGAGGACGTGCCGAAGCAGGAGATCGTGCTTCCTGAGCGCGTGCGCCACGACGATTATCAACGCAGCGCCGTTCCTCAGGAAATGTACGTTCCCGAAGTCTATTGATTGCAAAGGTTGCTGCTGGTCTCCGGCAGCAACATCTCAATGCGCCGATTGCTGCTTGGCTCGGGCGACGATCTGCGTCGGATTGACGAATTGCAGGGCGATGATGAGCCAGAAGAGCGTCGTCACCATATAGACCACCGCCATCGCATCGATCGACTGGCTGGCGCGTACGCCGGATGCGAAGACCGCGTAATAAAGAGAGACGACGAGCGTCTGGGTCTGCGGTCCGGCGATGAGGAAGGTCAGCTCGAACATCGCCAGCGTGCGTACCAGAACGAGTAGAAGTGCTGCCAGCATGCCGGGCAGCAAGAGCGGCAGCAGGATACGGATGAAGAGGCTGGTGGTGCCCGCACCGAAGACGCGGGCGGCCGCTTCGATGCGCGGATCGATCTGCTCGATGAAGGGGATCATGACGAGCACGACGAAGGGGAAAGACGGCACGAGATTGATCAGTACTACGCCCCAGAACGTGCCGCCGAGACCCAGCTGGTAAAGGACTGTGGCCAGCGGAATACCATAGGTCAGCGGTGGAATCAGCAGCGGCAGCAGGAAGAGCAGGATGATGGCGCGCTTGCCCGGAAAGTCGCGCCGCGCCAGTGAATAGGCGGTCATCACGCCGAGAATGCCGGAGATGAGGACGACGACGAAGGCCATCTCGAAGGTGACGATGACGACGCTGGAAAGCTGGAACTCTTTCCAGGCGCTGAAGTACCAGCGATCCGTCCAGCCGCGTGGCAGCCATGTGCCGAGCCAGCGTGTGGCGAAGGAATTGACGATCACGGCTGCGATGACTGCAAGCAAATTGAGGACGAAGAGGGTGGCGAGCGCCCAGACGGCGATGCGCCAGATCTTCGAAGTAAGACCCTGGTCACGGATCATGGCTCAGCCTTTCGTGCCGCCGGCAGGGCCGCGGTAGAAGAACGAACGTGCGCCGAGAATGGCGACGACAACGATGAGCTCGACGCCACCCATGATGAGGGCGATCGCCGTGCCGTAGGAATGGTCATACTGCTCGAAAGCGGCCTGATAGGCGGCGATCGAGATGACCCGCGTCGGCCCGGCCGGAGCGCCGAGCAGGACGGCGGACGGGAAAACGGCGAAGGCCTGCACGAAAGAGAGGCAGAAGGTCACGGCAAGGCCGGGCACCAGGAGCGGCAGGAAAACGCGCATGAAGCGCCGCCGTGCATTGGCGCCGAGCGTGGCGGCAGCCTGCTCGATCGCTGGGTCGATGCCGGTGATGTAGGACAGCGTCAGCAGGAAGGCGAAGGGAAAACCGGTAATCAGCAGCGAGGCAAAGACGCCCCAGTAGTTGTTGGTGAGCTTGACTGGCGAATCCAGGATGCCGAACAGGATCAACGTCTCGTTGAACCAGCCTCGCGGGCCGAGAAAGGTCAGCAGGCCATCAGCGACGAAGACGGTGCCGAGCGTGATCGGCAGCACGAGGATCGTCGTCAGCAGACGCTGGCGGCGCATCAGCCGGACGCGAAACGCAACAGGGACTGCGAAAGCCAGGTTGACGATGGTAACAGGCAAGGCGAGCCACATGGTATTGGCGATCGTGCCGTACTGGAACTGATCGGAGAAGAACTTCGCGTAGTTCTCGTACCAGCTCCCGCCATCCTTCGGCATCAGCGAATCTGCCACGCCATAGACGAAAGGATAGATGAAGAGGGCGATCATGAATATGAGGCCTGGCAGCACAAGCAGCGTTGTGCCGTCGAGGCCTTGTGCGGCAAGCCTGGTTTTCAGCGACGGGCCGCTCATGCTGCCCCCTTGAAGACGAGCGAGCGGCCTGCGACTGGCTGAAGCGAGGCAGCAGCACCGCGCGGCAAAGCATCATCGGCGCGGAAATAGAGTTCCGATCCATCCTTCGAGCGGGCCATGCCGAAAAAGGCGCGGCCGCGATATTCGGTGCTGGCAACGGTGACGGGGATGCCCGTGCCGTCGGTGGTCGCGACGAGGTCTTCCGGACGTACGGAGAGAACGGCGGCATCGCCGACCTTGAGCGTATCGCGCATGGTGCCGGCCAGCCGCGCGCCGGCGGCTTCGATTTCTGCCTCATTGCCGGAGACAGAGACGACGCGGCCGGGGATGCGGGTGCGGAAGCCCATGAAATCGGCGACATTGATATTGACCGGGCGCTGGTAGAGATCCTGCGGTGTGCCGATCTGCTGTATATGGCCCTGGCTCATGACGACGATACGATCGGCAAGCGACAGCGCCTCGTCCTGGTCGTGGGTGACATAGATGGTGGTCGAGCCGATCTGGTCGTGGATGCCGCGGATTTCGGCGCGCATTTCCAGGCGGAGCTTGGCGTCGAGGTTGGAGAGTGGTTCGTCCATCAGCACGATCGGCGGGCGGATGACGATAGCGCGGGCAATGGCGACGCGCTGCTGCTGGCCGCCGGAGAGCTGGCCGGGCAGCTTGTCCGCCTGGTTTTCGAGGCGCACGAGGGCCAGTGCATCGATGACGCGTTTGTCAGCTTCCTCGCCGCGAATACCCTGCATCGCAAGGCCGAAACCGACATTCTTGCGTACGCTCATATGCGGGAAGAGGGCGTAGCTCTGGAAGACCATGCCGAAGCCACGCTTTTCCGGCTCCAGTTGGTCGATGCGGTTGCCGCCGAGGCGGATTTCACCGCCGGAAAGGCCAAGCAGGCCGGCTATGCAATTCAGCGCCGTGGATTTGCCGCAACCGGAGGGGCCGAGAAGCGCGATAAATTCGCCGGGTTCAATCGCGAGGTCGATCCCGTCGAGGGCGTTATAGGCGCCGAAGGATCGCCTGATGCCATCAAGCTCAAGGCGCGCATTCTTCCGCGATGACAGCGCTGCTGCGTTTTGAACCGGCAAAGTCAATGCGATCTCCATTTATCGGCGGTCATGCCGCTAGAAATCCGGCGCCGGAAACCGGCGCCGGCTCATTCGATTATCAGGGCTCAGCCCTTCTTGGCGCCGATCTTTTCGTCCCAGATGCGGAAGGCCTGCACGAGCTGCTTGGGCTCGAGCGGCACTTCCAGCGGGCTGCCGGCGATCCAGTCGGCATATTCCGGCCGGCCGAATTCCTTGATGATTTCCTGGCTTTCTGAGGGGGCCATTTCGAGGGTGACGTCCTTGACCGCCGGGCCGGGATAAAAGTAGCCGGCGTCATAGGCGATCGCCTGCTGCTGTGGCTGGTAGATGTGGTTGAGGACGTCGAGCAGAACGCCGATCTTCTCGTCGGAAACGCCCTTCGGAATCGCCGCATAGTGCGCGTCGGTGACCCAGTGGAAACCTTCGAGCTTGCCTACCTTGGCTTCCTCTGGGACGATGCCGAGTGCGCGCGGGTTGATATCCCATCCGGTCGTCGTAGCGACGATGTCGCGTGTGCCTTCGCCGAGTTCCTTGAAAACGATTGTGGTGCCGGTCGGGTAGTATTCGATGTTCTCGCCGAGCGCAGCCAGATATTCCCAGGTCTTGGCCCAGCCATTGACCGGGTCGCGCGGGTTGCTGTCGCCGAGCAGATAGGGCAGGCCCATCAGCAGCGTGCGGCCGGGGCCGGAATTTGCAGGGCGGGCATAGAGGAACTTGTTCTTGTTCTGCTTCGTCCAGTCGAGCAGCTCCTGTGCCGTCTTCGGCGGGGTCGCCACCTTGTCAGGCATGTATTCGATCAACGGGCCGGACGGGTAATAGGTGATGACGACGCCCTGATCCTTAGCCAGCGCCTGCATCTTGAATGCCTGCGGCAGCAGGATGCTTTCAAGGTTGGGAAGTGCCGACTTGTGGCTGGACAGGTCGACCCAGAGGCCCTGGTCAACGCCTGCCGAAAGTGCATCCGTGCCGGTCAGGACGAGGTCGATATCGACCTTGCCGGCGGCCTGCTGGGCCTGGATCTTGGCCGGCAGTTCCGGGGCCGGGGCCTTGGTGAAGGAGAAGCTAGAGACGAATTCCGGCTTCGCTTTGGCGTAGTTTTCGAACATGCCCTGCGTCAGCGCCAGGTTGCCGGCGACATCGACGATGGTGATGGTCACCGGGCTTGCAGGCGCCTTCGCCTGAGCGAAAGTCCGAAACGGCAACATCCCGGCCGCGGCGACGCCGGCAGCTCCGCCGACGAATGTTCTGCGTGTGATCTTCATCCTATCCTCCTCCTTTACGGCGGTGCCGGCCTTTGACCCCGAGCGCCGCCCGTTTGCATCGCAATGCACGTCCCATGCCTCGATGCGCTGGTTTTCCGGCGGCATCAAATGTTCGCAGCTCGAAGCTTTTCCTCCGGGTGCAATGCCATGCCGGCGTTCTCCTCCGCGGCATGTCTTGGCAACAGAATTCAATTGATATACTAGTATGCACGAAAGTGTCAACGTCCTGAGATCATGCATGCGGCAGGCTTCCGACCCTGAACTCCTCGCCTTCCCGGCACCGCGCGATGTCGGCGGAAAGATTCGGCGCGTGACGACGGCGGCGGCAATCCACGAGCGGCTGCATGCCGATATCGTGTCGCTGAGGATTCCACCTGGCACGGTGCTGCAGGAAAAGCGCATCGCCGAGGATTTCGGCGTCAGCCGTACGCCTGTGCGTGAAGCGCTGCTGAGGCTCTCCGAAGGCGGCCTCGTCGATATCTATCCGCAATCGGGCACGGTGGTTTCGCGGGTGCCGGTTTCGGCCATTCCGGAAGCCGTCGTCGTGCGCAAGGCGCTTGAGGGAGCGACCGTAGAGGCAGCCGCAGGTATCGCGACGGAGGCTGACATTGCGCGCCTCGATGTGATTATCGCCCGGCAGAAGACCCATGCCGCACTTGGCAATGCCTCAAGCTTCCACGAAGAGGACGAAGCCTTCCACGAGGCGATCACGCAGATTGCCGGTTATCCTGGTATCTGGACAATTCTGAAGACGGTGAAGGTGCAGATCGACCGAGCGCGGCGCCTGACGCTGCCAGTGCTTGGCCGCATGGACAACGTCGTGCGCGAACACATGGAGATCCGCGACGCCATCGCGGCGCATGATATCGCAGCGGCGCGGGAAGCCATGATTCATCACTTGAGCGCCGTTATACCCGACGTGGCGGAACTGCGATCGCAGTTCCCCGACTATTTCTGCTGAGAAAACGAACGATAGACCAAGGGAGAGAAACGAAATGCGGCAAGGTTGGAGATGGTTCGGGCCGGAGGCGCCGGTCACGCTGGACGAGGTGCGCCAAACCGGTGCGACGAATATCGTTTCGTCGTTGCATCAGGTGCCGATCGGTCGCGTATGGACCGAGGCGGAGGTGCGCGAGCGCCAGTCGCTGATCGAAACGACGCCTGCCGGCCGCTCGCAACTGACCTGGAGCGTCGTCGAAAGCATCCCGATCCCCGATGCCGTCAAGCGCAAGGGCGGGCAGGCCAAGGCTGAAATCGAAGCCTGGGTCGCCAGCCTCGAAGCTGTCGCTGCCTGCGGCATCCCGATCGTCTGCTACAACTTCATGCCAGTGGTCGACTGGACGCGCACCGACCTCGACTATGTCACGCCGACCGGCGCAACCGCCATGCGCTTCGATCATGAGCGCTTTGCCGCCTTCGAGTTGTTCGTCCTCCAGCGTCCGGGTGCAGCCGAGGAATATTCCGACGAAGACAAGGCGCGAGCCAAGACCGTCTATGAAAGCATGACCGAAGCGGAAATCGCCGAGATCACCCGCATCATCACCTCTGCTCTGCCCGGCTCGACGACCGAGCCGTTGACCATCCCGGCGTTCCGCGAGAAGCTCGTCGCCTACCAGGGCATCGATGCGAAGAAGCTTCGCCAGCATCTCATCGAGTTCCTGGAAGCTGTCGTGCCGGCTGCGGAAGCGCGCGGCGTAAAGCTGACGCTGCACCCTGACGATCCGCCGCGCTCGCTGTTCGGCCTGCCGCGCATCGCTTCGACGGCTGAGGATTATGCAGCGCTTTTCGATGCCGTGCCGGCTGCGGCCAACGGCATGTGCTACTGCACCGGCAGTCTCGGCGTGCGCGCCGACAACGACCTGCCGGCAATTGCCCGTCGCTTTGCCTCGCGTATCTATTTCGCCCATCTGCGCGCCACGACCCGCGAGGGCGATGGCCGCACCTTCCATGAAAGCGCGCATCTCGAAGGTGATGTGAACATGGTTGCCGTGCTGAAGGAACTGGTTGCCGAGGACCGCCGCCGCAGCGCCGATCAGTCGATCGTGTTCCGCTCAGATCATGGCCACCGCATGCTCGACGACCTGCAGAAGAATGTCACACCCGGCTATCCGGCAATCGGCCGTCTTCGCGGTCTCGCCGAACTGCGCGGCATTCTGCATGCGCTTGACGCGCCGCCGACCTGATTTCTCTGCTTTTATGCAATGCCAGCAAAACGGCTGTACAGTTTTGCTGGACCTTGCGAAAAAGAGGAGACCCCGTCGATGAAGAGAAAAGCCTCATGTTCATGCGGCGCCCTCGCACTCATAGCACATGGCCGCCCTCGAAAGGTATCGGTCTGTCATTGCAACGCATGTCAGCGCCGGACCGGATCGAGCTTCGGAGTCGCGGTCTTTTTTGCCGCTGAGGCAACCGAAGAAACTGGCAAGGCCGCCGTCTATCGCCGGATCGGAGACAGTGGCAGATCGCTGGAATTTTACTTTTGTCCGGCTTGCGGCACCACGGTTTTCTGGAAACCCGAATTCCGGCCTGGGCTCACAACGGTGGCACTCGGTTGCTTCGACGACAAACAGGGATTGGAGCCGTCTCAGACGGTATACGACGAAAATCGTGACAAATGGGTCCTAATCGAGGTGATGCCTGTTTCACCCGCATGACGTCTACCCGCTTCGTCGGAAAAGGTCGGATTCATCATAGCGGTCGATCAGTTCCTGCGGCCAGTTACCGGCGATGATGTCGGTGCGCAAGCCAAGCTTGTCGGCTTGCGGAAAGCTGTCAGCGCCAGAGGGGGATCAGAAATGCGCCCCGCTTATGTCTTCCGGGCGGCGATGCGCGGCAATGCGGACCGGCAGGTATTCATAGATCGGATTTTCCGGTTCCAGACGCAGAAGCGCACAATGGAACTTGTAATTCGCACCGGTCATGATGTTGGAGAAGATCACATCCATCAGGATGTTCTTCCCGACGCTGATAAATATCGGACGCTTGAGCTTTATCATGGCGTTCACCTCGTTTTTCTATCCAGTGAACTGGACCTAACAAGGTATATATTACTTTTTTTATTTTAGCATTGAATTATACATAGGTGTATAATTTGAAATAACCTAGACACGGAAATAATACTCCGGCATGAGACGCAGTGGAGCCTTACGGCTTCAAAGCCATTTCCAGGTAATTGATGAGGGAATCGAACTCAACCGGCTTGCCCAGAAAGGCCAGGGCACCGCCTTCCATGGCGGCCGTTCGGGTTCGTTCGTCGCGATAGGATGTCATGAAGATCATCGGCGGCTTTTCAGGTTCGCCGTTGAGGATTTCCTGCAGTTCGATGCCGCTGAGGCCCGGCATCTTGACGTCGACCAGCATGCAGTCGATCGCCGCTCTGTCGTCAAAGGCCAGAAATTCTTCCGCAGAGGCAAAAAGCTTGCTCTGGTAGCCGCAGGAGTGGATCAGATCATCGAGCGCCTCCCGAATGGCCTGGTCGTCGTCAACGACCGCGATTGTGGATGTATGTGACACGAGATTGGTAGCCTTGCTTATTCTTGTATTACCTGGGTTTCATTATGGGGCTCGGGATTGTCTCGCGGTATCATACAAGGGTCTAGGTTCCGCTATCTGCCTTCCAGCATCTCGGACTTGCGCACCAGGTCGGCTACTGAGCGGACCTGCATCTTGCGCATCACATTGCCGCGATGCAGCTTTACGGTGATCTCGCTGATGCCGAGATCGTAAGCGATCTGCTTGTTCATCAAGCCCTTGACGACGGCAGCCATCACTTCCCGCTCGCGAGGGGTCAGCGTATCGACCAGCGAGGCAACGGCGTCGCTCGCGGCCATCTCTCGCCGGCGAGCCATGTCCTTTTCGATCGCGACGCCAACGGCGTCGAGAATATCCTGATCGCGGAAGGGTTTGGTCAGGAAGTCGACGGCGCCGGCCTTCATGGCGCGCACGCTCATCGGAATATCGCCGAAGCCGGTCATGAAGACGATCGGCATCCTGCTGCCGATCCGTTCGAGATGAAGCTGAAAATCCAGGCCGCTGAGACCGGGCAGGCGCACATCGAGAAGGATACAACCGGGCCGGTGCAGATCGGCCTTGTCGAGAAAAGCTGTCGTCGTGGCGAAGGAGGAGGCTTCCATCTGGATCGACCGAAAGAGATCGACCAGCGACTCGCGGATAGATTCGTCATCATCGACGACATAGACGATCGGCAATGCGGACTGAGCGGCTGCCTTCGATGCGGCATTAGTGTCGGTCATGGTCGTCCTCAATCGGTATGATCATTTCGAAGATGGCGCCGCCCTCAGGATGGTTACCGGCGGTGAGCTGGCCGCCTCTGGCTTCCAGCGTGCTGCGGCAGATGGAGAGCCCCATGCCCATCCCGGCGGGCTTGGTCGTGAAGAAGGGGGTGAAGAGCTTCGCCATGGCCTCCTCGCTGATGCCGGGGCCGAAATCCCTGACGGAGAGCGTCACGAATATATCATCCTTCCTGGCGAGCGAGATCAGAATCTTGCGCTGGTCGATTGCTGTTTCCTGCATGGCCTGTATGGCGTTGGTAACGAGATTGATCAGCACCTGCTGCAGCTCGATCCGGATCGCTTTCACCGCGGGCGGCTTTTCGGCCGGGTCGAGCTCGAAGCTCACCATGTCTCGCTGGAAGTCGTGCTCCATCAAGGCGCGGGTTTCCTCGATCAGCGCTTCGAGATCGACATATTCAGGCGTGCGGTCGGTATGGGACAGCATGGAGCGGGTGTTGTGGATGATTTCGCTTGCGCGCTGGCTGTCGCGGATAATGCGCTCGGCCGAGCGGCGCACGGCGGCAAGATCTGGCGGTTCGCGGTTCAACCAGCGAAGCAGCGTCTGTGCATTGACGACAATGGCGCCAAGCGGCTGGTTGAGTTCATGGGCGAGGGAGGCGGAAAGCGTACCGACGGTTGCTGCGCGTGAAGCGCGGGCAAGCTCGTCCTGTGCTTCACGCAGGGCCTTCTGCATCATTTCCCGCTGGGTGATATCCACCATGCCGACCACCACGCGGTTGAAGGCGGCGGGATCCTCGGGAAAGCTCATGCTCATGATGACGAGCCGGGTCTCGCCGTTTTCAGTGACCAGGTTGCCCTTGCCCTCGAAATGCCGCTCTCCGCGAAAGATGGCATTCATCAGCTCCAGAAAAGTATCGTCGTCAGGGGCGATGTAACGGCGCATCGTGCGCGATGGCAGGCCGTCGGCGACATGGCCGAGCAGCTCCAGGGCCGCATCGTTGAAGGCGATGGTGCGGATGAGGCCCGTGCAGGTGGCGATGATACCGGGATTCGTTCGATAGTAGTCCTTGAGGTCGCTCACACCTTCCGCCTTCAAGGACATCAGGAAGGCGCGCACTCCGGAATAATCGCGCTCCCAGAGCGCAATGCGGCTATGCTCGAAAATATAGCGGAAGCGGGTCTCGCTGTCGCGAAGATGCAGGTTGGCCTCGATAAGCCCGGCGCGCGCGGTTTCGTTCCGGAGAATGAGGGCACAGGTGATGGTAATCGCGGCCAGAGAAACCGCAAAGCGCAACTGCGCCGGAACATCTTCCACCAAGCCGTGCGAATAGAGATAGGCAAAAAGTGTTAGAGCGGCGCAGATCACCGCAAGCAGCGCTGTTCCGATCCTCGTCAGCATTTCTGCGGCCAGCAGCAGCACGATCACATAGAGAACCGCGATGGCGCTTTGGATCTCGGTGAAGGTATCGACGTAGAATACGGCGGCGCCAAGAACCAGTGCGATCAGGCCAAGCGTGATTTCATGCGAAGGTTTTCCTCGCCGGTTGATCAGTTTCAGCAATACAGATGGTCCCATGCCCCCTCGCTGTGGCTCCGGTCTTTATTCACACCGGTTAACTCTGCGTAGCTTAATGCGGTGTTTGGCCGCGCAAAGCTATACAAAAGTGTTGGAAGTAAAGGGCGAATAAGGCCGGTGAACCAAAAGGAAAGACCGTCCCGGGCGGCGGGACGGTCTATGGCGGATGGGAGGATCCGCGGGGCTTTGGCGGAGGGGAACGCCTGCCCTAGAGGTGGCAAGGGGCGATGCCACCAGCTTGAAACCGTGAATGGTCAGGTCGGTTCCGAGCTACGACTTGAAGATAGATCGAAGAGCTTGTCCGCATAACTATACTTAGGTTTTGGTCCGGCCATACGAAGCGGCAGGTCCGTTTCTGTGTAAATGGCTTCGAAACTTGTCCTGATGACTTCCGCAACAATAACGCTGCAGATGGCACGCAAACGGATGAGAATCCATCGGACCTTGTCACGACTTCCATGGCGTGCCGAGGCGTCGCAGCAAGGGAAGCCCATGGCGCAGGCATCTGTGGCGCGATTATCTCATTTTGAGATAATCGCATCGAATAAACCTATTTGTCACAATAGTGTCGCCACGCCATAGTCCTAACAGGGAGAAACACTTTTAGGACATTGCTGTGGAATATGTGCGCTTTGGCCAGACCGGCCTGAAGGTTTCGTCGCTTTGCCTTGGTACCATGGGTATCGGCACATCCAAGTGGAAGGGTTGGGTGCTCGATGAGGAGAAGTCGGTGCCGATCCTCAAGAAGGCGCTCGATGTCGGCATCAATTTCTTCGACATGGCGGACTGGTATTCGACCGGCGTCAATGAGCAGGTCGTTGCGCGCACGCTTTTATCGCTGACGGACCGCGAAAGGCTGGTGCTCTCCAGCAAGGCCTTCTACCCGATGAGCGACGATCCGAACGACAAAGGCCTGTCGCGCAAGCATCTGATGGCGTCGATCGACAAGTCGCTGAAGCAGATGGGGACTGACTATGTCGATCTCTACATCATCCACGCCTTTGACCCGGAAACGCGTGTTGAAGAGACGATGAGCGCGCTCCACGATATCGTGAAGTCAGGCAAGGCACGTTATATCGGCGCCTCCACCATGTATTCCTGGCAGTTCGCCAAGATGAATCATGTCGCCGACAAGAACGGCTGGACGCGGTTCGTCAACATGCAGTGCCAGTATTCGCTGCTCTACCGCGAGGAGGAGCGCGAAATGATGCCTTACTGCAGGGACGAGGGCATCGCGGTTACCACCTTCTCGCCGCTCGCCCGCGGTTATCTTGCCGGTGGCGGTTCTGCGCCGCGTATCGCCCATGACCTCTATCTCGACTGGTTCGGCGACGAGATCGACCAGGAGATTGCCAAGCGCGTCAACGAAGTCGCTGCCAAGCGCGGCAAGACGGCGAGCCAGATCGCCCAGGCCTGGGTCATCGGTTCCGGCAACAGCACGGTTCCGATCGTCGGCACGGAGAGCCCCGAGCATGTCGTTGCCGCGATCGAAGCTGCTGCGATCGAGCTCACGGCAGAAGAACGCACCTTCCTTGAAGAGCCCTACCGCCCGCGCGACATGATCAACGACTATAATCCGATCCGTCGCCCCCGCGCTCTTTCGAAGGCATAATGGCCTCGACTCGCATCGCTATTGGAGATTTAAATGCTTTACATCGGTGAAGGCTTCGAGGGTTCCGGCCCGAACGCTGCCCACATCAATCTCTATCTCGGCCCGAAGAATGGCCCGATCTCTGGAGCGCTCGCCGGTGCGGCCGCAAGCCCCGGCCCCGGCCACCTGCCGTTCCAGGCGGTGTTAAAACCGAACCTGCCGGCGAAACCCGTGACGCTCTTCATCGCAAAGGCAGTGATGGAATCCGGTTCGTCGCATGAGCTGATGACCTGGGGGCCTGCGCAGGCCGGTGTCGCTGCCGGCATCACCGCCGCACTGCTCGACGATTCGCTGCCGGCCGAGGCCGAGGACGACTGGGTGGCGATCGCCGCGGTCTGGGTCAATCCATCGGCAAACGATGCCGAAGAAGTATATCATAACAACAAGGCTGCGACGCATCTTGCAGCCAAGCGTGCACTGATGAAAGGTTGGCCGTCGCGTGCCGAGCTTGCCGAAGGCGTAGCAACGGTCGGCAATCCATTTTTCACGCCTAAGGTCGCCTGACATGAAACTCATCGAAGACAATGCGCTGATCGGCGGAGGCTGGGGTAGTGCTGCTGACAGCAGGCGCTTCGCCGTGCTCAACCCAGCCGACGGCAGCGAGCTTGCGACCGTGCCGGATTGCGGCGCGACTGAGGCCCAGCAGGCGGTCGATGCCGCTGCGAAGGCCTTCAAGACCTGGCGCAAGACGATAGCCGCCGAGCGCTCTGCAGTGCTGCGTCGCTGGGCGGAGCTAATGCTTGCCAATCAGGAAGACCTTGCGCGGCTTCTGACGGCCGAGCAGGGCAAGCCCCTTGCGGAGGCGCGCGGCGAGGTTGCTTATGCGGCGGGTTTCCTGACCTGGTTTGCCGAAGAGGGCCGCCGTGCCCACGGCGGCGTCGTGCCGTCCCACAAAGCCGATGCCCGCATCGTCGTCATGAAGGAGCCGGTTGGTGTTGTCGCAGCGGTCACGCCATGGAACTTCCCGCTGGCGATGATTACCCGCAAGGTCGGACCGGCACTTGCTGCAGGCTGCACCATCATCATCAAACCGGCTGAAGACACGCCGCTTTCGGCACTGGCGCTTGCCCGCCTTGGCGAACAGGCCGGCGTTCCCGCCGGTGTCGTCAGCGTGGTGACGACGAAGTCGCCGGCCGATGTCGTCGGCGTCTGGATGAAGAGCCCCGTTGTTCGTAAGCTCTCATTTACGGGATCGACGGCAACCGGCAAGCTGCTCATGCGCCAGAGTGCGGATACGGTGAAGCGCATCAGCCTCGAGCTTGGCGGTAATGCACCGCTCATCGTTTTCGACGATGCCGATATCGATCAGGCCGTGCGCGGTACGATCGCCTCCAAGTTTCGCAATACCGGGCAGACCTGCGTCTGCGCCAACCGCATCCTCGTCGAGGACGGCGTCTATGACCGTTATGCGGAGGCGCTTGCCAAGGCGGTTGCGGCCATGAAGGTGGCGCCCGGCGTCGAGGATGGCGCGTTGCAGGGGCCGCTCATCAATGCGCCGGCGCTGGCCAAGGTCGAGCGGCATGTGATCGATGCAGTCGAAAAGGGCGCCAAGATCTTGACCGGCGGCAGGCCTCACGAGCGCGGCGGCCTGTTCTACGAGCCGACGGTGCTGACCGGCATGACGACCGAGATGGCGCTCGCGACCGAAGAGACCTTCGGCCCGGTCGCCGGGCTTTTCCGCTTCAAGGGCGAGGAAGAGGCGATCGCGCTTGCCAATGACACGGAGACCGGCCTCTCGGCCTATTTCTTCACGCAGAATCTCGGCCGCGCCTGGCGTGTTGCCGAAGCGCTGGAAGCGGGCATGGTTGGCATCAACGAAGGCGTGATCTCGACGGAAGTCGCGCCCTTCGGCGGCGTCAAGCAATCCGGTCTCGGCCGCGAAGGTGCCAGCGAAGGGCTCGATGAATATCTCGAGAGCAAGTATGTCCTGTTCGGCGGGCTTGCGGGATAATGACGGAGGATCGCTCTCCTCAGACGAAGAAGGAGCCGGTGGTCGATCGCCGCCGGTTGCCGCTGAATGCGCTGCGGGCCTTCGAGGCCGTGGCGCATCACGGCAGCTTCACGGCAGCTGCCGCCGCGCTCAATATTTCGCAAAGCGCGCTTTCGCGGCATGTCATCGGTCTGGAAGAGAGCATCGGGCGCAAGCTGTTCGAACGCGGCCATAAGGCCACCACGCTGACGGATGACGGACGCTCGCTCGCCGCCGGTATCGGCAAGGGTTTCGACCGTATCGAGCAGGCGCTGAAGGAGGTCTGCGCGCCGGACGAACAGCGCCAGCGCAAGCTGCGCATCAATCTGCCGCCGAGCTTTGCGATGAAGCTCACCGTACCGCTGTTGACCGATTTCCGGCGCAGCTTCCCGGATGTGCTGCTGGAGATTTCCACACCGTACGGGGTGCCGGACAGCGAATTCGATGTGGCGGTCGTCTACACGCGTCCGGCCGTCGATGAATGGATCACCGACCTGCTCTGGGAGGAGCGGCCGACGATCCTTTGCCATCCCGATCTGGTCAGGGGAGGGGTTTCGGATATCGCGGCTTTCATCGCCGCAAACGAAATCATCCACATCAAGATCGTCGACATGGAGCCCTACCTCACCTGGCAGCGCTTCCTCGTTCAGAACGGCCTTGGCGGGGTTTCCGTGGCGCGCGGCGTGACATTCGACAGCGCCAGCCTCGGGGTTCAGTACGCCTTGTCGGGGCAGGGTTTGGTGCTGGCAGATCCGGCACTGTTTCGGGAGGAAATAGAAAGCGGCCGCCTGGTTGCCCCGGTCACCGCACATTATTACGAAGGCTTCGGCTATTACCTGAAGACCGATGCGGAAGGGCTGGTGGATCCACTGATTACAGGGTTTCGATCCTGGATCATCAGCCGCTTCAGCAATCGTATGATGAACGACAGTGAAAAGCCCGCCCTGCGCATCGTGTCTGGCACAGAGGGTGCCTGATAGCGACCATACTGCCCATTCAAGGAGGAGGCAGATCATGACTGAATTGAAGACCAATAGCGGCAAACCGCTGCATCCCTCGGTGCCGGAACTGTGCGAACAGGTCCGCGCCGGCAAGATCGACCGCCGCGGCTTCCTGCGCGCAGTCGCCTGGCTCGGTGTGACGGCGGCTTCCGCCAGTGCCTTCCTTGGCGAAAGCAAGCCGGCACTCGCTGAGGAAACGCCCACGGACGGTGGCACGCTGCGTTTCGGCTGCCAGATCCAGGAACTGACCGATCCGATGATGACGAGCTGGATCGAGGCTTCGAACCTCTATCGCAACAGCCTCGAATTCCTGACCTATGTCGATGCCGACAATGTTACGCATCCCTATCTCGCCAAGAGCTGGACGCCGTCTGCCGATCTCAAGACCTGGGATTTCGAGCTCGACGAGCGCGCCAAGTGGTCGAACGGCGATGCCTTCACGCCTGAGGACGTGATCTTCAACATCCAGCGGTGGATCGCGCCTGACTCGCAGTCTTCCAACAAGACAGCCTTCTCGGCAGTCGAGAAGGTCGAGAAGACCGGCGACCATGCGGTTCGCATCACGCTGTCGCGCGCGGTTTCCTCGCTGCCTGAACAGCTCTATTCCTATACCTGCCCGATGCTGCATCGTGACTTCGTCAAGGGTGGCGCCAACTGGCCGGCCAACCCAATCGGTACCGGCCCCTTCAAGCTGGACGCTTATGAAGTCGGCCGCCAGGCAGTCTTCTCCAAGCGCGCCGATTACTGGGGTACGCCTGTTCATCTCGATGGCATCCAGTATATCGACCTCGGTACCGATATCACCACGCATCTGGCGGCACTTTCGAGCGGCCAGATCGATATCATCTACCGTGCGACGATCGCCGAATACGATCTCATGAAGTCGCTGCCGAACATCCAGATCCTGACTGGCAAGGCGGCGCACACGCTCGTCATGCGCATGCAGTCCGACCAGAAGCCGTTCGACGACATTCGCGTCCGCAAGGCCGTGCAGCTTGCCGCCGACAACAAGCAGATGCTCGACGTCGCCTATCGCGGTGAAGGTGAAGTCGGCGCCAACTTCCACGTCTCCCCGGTTCAGCCCGATTACTACGCGCTGCCAGCTGTGCCCCGCGATGTCGAGAAGGCCAAGGCCCTGCTCGCAGAAGCCGGCTACAAGGACGGTTTGGACCTTGAGCTGACGCTCGGCAATACACAGGGTACCTGGGAACAGGATACCGCGCAGGTGCTGCAGCAGAATCTGGCCGAAGCCGGCATCCGGCTGAAGCTCAATGTGCTGCCGGCCTCTCAATACTGGCCGATCTGGGACAAGGTTCCTTTCGGTCTCACCTACTGGGCACACCGTCCGCTCGGCGCCATGACGCTCGATCTCGCCTACCGCTCCGGCGGCGCCTGGAACGAGAGCCATTTCGCAAGCAAGGAATTCGACGCCGCGCTCGATAAGGCGATGGCCGTCGTCGATCCGGCCAAGCGCCCTGAGGCCATGAAGGATGTCCAGCAGATCCTGCAGGATTCCGCCGTCATCGTTCAACCCTACTGGCCGAACCGCTTCAGCGCCGCAGCCACCACCGTTCGCGGTTTCGTGCTCCATCCGGCGGATTATTTCCGCATGGATGGCGTCTGGCTCGCCAAGGCTTGATCTTCGGCGGGGCCGCCAGGCGCGGCCCCGACCCGGTAAAGAGGTGGTTCGTGACCGTTTTCCTTTTCATTCTCCGTAAACTGGCAAGCGCGCTCGCGGTGATGTTCACCGTGTCGCTGCTCGTTTACCTGGCACTGGAGGTCAATGTCGGCGATGTCGCCGTCAAAGTCCTCGGCCAGTTCTCGACGCCGGTACAGCGCGCCCAGTGGCTGACCGCCAATGGTTACGACGATCCTTTCATCATCCGGTACGGCCGATGGCTCTGGTCCTTCGTGACCGGCGACTGGGGCATGTCCACCTATTATCGTGCGCCGGTTGCCCAATTGATCCCCGATCGGCTTGCGGCCTCCGGCATTCTTGCCGGTGGTGCGCTGCTCATCATCGTTCCGGTCGGTTTGTTTGCAGGCGTCATTGCCGGTATGCGCCCGGGTTCGTTGCTCGATCGCGTCATTTCCTTGGTTGCGATCGCCACGACGTCGATCCCCGATTTCGCGTCCGCAGTCTTCTTTTCTGCCGTCTTCGTATTCTGGCTGCATTGGTTGCCCGGTGCCAGCACCATGCTTAGCGGCTTCTCGTTGCAGCAGATCATTCTGCCGGTTCTGGTGCTCGGCTTCTATTCGACCGGCTATCTGGCGCGCGTCACCCGCGCCTCGATGATCGAAGTCATGGGCACGCATTATGTCCGCACGGCGCGGCTGAAGGGGGCGAGCACCGCGCGCATCGTCTGGCGGCACGCGCTGCGCAATGCGCTGATTACGCCCGTCACCGTCATCATGCTGCAATTTCCGTGGCTGCTGTCCGGCGTCATCGTCGTGGAGGTCTTCTATGCCTATAAGGGCTTTGGCACGCTTCTCTATGACGCCGCACTCAACAGCGATATCCGCCTCGTCGAAGCCTGCGCGATGGTAAGCGTTGTCGTCGTCGTCGCCACCCAGATCCTTTCCGATCTCGCCTATGGTTGGCTGAACCCCCGCGTCTCGCTGCTCGATGCAGCCAATGGTCGGAAGTGAGGGCGCCATGGTGAAAGTTGTCAGATCCTACGTCTCCAATCCAATCATCCTGATCGGCGGTTTCCTGACGATCGGCTGGCTGCTGGTGGCGATCTTCGCGCCGCTGCTCGCGCCTTTCGATCCGATCCGCACGCTGCTGCCGCTTGTAAAGCCGGGTACAGCGGCTCCAACGGGTGGCGTGTTCTGGCTCGGCACCGACAAGCTCGGTCGCGATATCCTCTCGCGTCTGATCTATGGCGCGCGCACCGTCGTGATCTTCTCGACGCTCGCGACGGTGACCGCCTATGTGGTCGGCGTGGTACTCGGTCTTGTCGCCGGCTACTGGCGCGGCTGGGGCGATGCGGTGCTCTCCTACATCGCCAATGTGGTGCTCTCCTTCCCGGTGCTGGTGCTCTATATCGTCATCATCGTCGTGGTCGGCTCTTCGCCTTTCAACATCGTGCTTGCTGTGACTTTCGGCAGTGCGCCGGCGATCTTCCGTATCGTGCGCGGGATCACCATCGACGTCGCCAGCCGCGATTATGTGGCGGCAGCAGTAACGCAGGGCGAAAGCACTTGGCGCATCATGCTCTTCGATATCTTGCCCAATGCGAGCGGGCCGCTCGCAGTCGATTTCTGCCTGCGCCTCGGCTACACGGCGATCACCATCGGCACGCTCGGCTTCCTCGGCCTCGGCCTGCCGCCACCGACGCCTGATTGGGGCACGATGGTGAATGAAGGCCGCGCCATGGCGATCGCCTTCCCCCATCTCGTTATCTTTCCATGCCTTGCGATCTCGTCGCTGATGCTGGGCTTGAGCCTGCTGGCGGACGGATTGCGGGAAGTCTCGGAAGCGCAGGGGAGACGCGCATGAGCAGCAACGAAACACAGCCGATCCTCCGGGTCGAAAATCTGAGCGTCGCCCTGCCGAAGGGCGCCGACCGGCCCTTCGCGGTGAAAGCCGCAAGCTTTGACCTCAGGCCGAGTGAAATCCTCTGCATCGTCGGCGAGTCCGGTTCGGGCAAGTCGGTGCTGTCGGGTGCGCTGATGGGTGCGGTGCCCGAGGGGCTGAAGATTGTTGACGGCAAGGTGGTGCTCGGCGATACCAATCTCGTCGGCATCTCCGAGCGGGCTTTCCGCGCCATCAGAGGCAGCGATATCGCGATGATCTTCCAGGAGCCGATCGCCTCGCTCAATCCGGCGATGACGGTTTCCGCGCAGGTCGAGGAAGTCTTCGAACTGCATTCGGATTTCGATGCCGCCGAGCGCAAGAGGCGTGCCCGCGCGCTGATCGAGTCGATGCATCTGCCGAACCCTGATCGCATCCTGCAGGCCTATCCGCATGAGCTTTCCGGTGGCCAGTGCCAGCGCGTTGTCATCGCCATGGCGCTTGCCATGAACCCGCGCGTGCTGATTGCCGATGAGCCGACGACGGCGCTCGACGTGACGACCCAGGCACAGGTGCTGAAGCTGGTGCGCGAGTTGCGCGACGTGCATGGCCACGGCATCGTCTTCATCACCCACGACTTCGGTGTGGTCGCCGATATTGCCGACCGCGTGGCGGTCATGCGCCATGGCGAGATCGTCGAGATCGGTGATGCGAAGCAGGTGCTGACGGCTCCAAATCATCCCTATACCAAGGAGCTTATCGCTGCCGTCCCGAGCCTGACGCCGCATGGCCGTCCGGCGGCGCAGACGGGGGAGGAGCCAGTGCTTGCAGTGCACGATCTGCAGCATTCCTACGGCAGCGTTCAGGTCTTGAAGCACGTGGAGCTCAGCCTGTTGCCGGGCCGTGTGGTCTCCATCGTCGGCGAATCCGGTTGCGGCAAGTCAACGCTTGCCAAGGCGATGATCCGCCTGATCGAGCCGAAGAGCGGCCGTGTGGAAGTCGCGGGTGCCGATCTTCTCGGTCTTTCGTCAGCGCCGCTGCGGGTGCGGCGCCGGTCGATCCAGATGATCTTCCAGGATCCGTTCGGCTCGCTCAATCCGCGCCGCCGCGTCGGGCCGGTGATCGCCCGTTCCGCCATGCTTGCCGGTGTCGAGGCTGGCGAAGCGCGCCGCCGTGCGGAAGAGCTGCTTGATCTCGTTGGGCTGCAGAAGAGCGCCTATTGGCGCAAGCCGTCTGCTTTCTCAGGCGGTCAGCGCCAGCGCATCGGTATTGCCCGGGCGCTTGCGATGCGGCCGGATGTGTTGATCGCGGATGAGAGCGTTTCGGCGCTCGACGTCTCCGTGCAGGCGCAGGTTCTGAAATTGCTTCGCGAGCTGCAGGAGAAGCTTCAGCTCGCCATCGTCTTCATCACCCATGACCTGCGTGTCGCCGCCCAGATCAGCGATGAGATCGTGGTGATGCAGAAGGGTGAAATCGTCGAGCGCGGCAGTGCGGCCCAAATACTGCAGGCGCCGACGCATCCCTATACGAAAACGCTTCTCGATGCGGCGCCGGGCCGCAGCGCGTTTTAGCCGCCACCTTCGGGCGTCGGCACTCTGTTCCGTTTCAACGCGTGGCCGGCTTGAGCCGGCATGCGTGGAGTTAGCTATTGTCCTGAGGATGTCGTCATGACGGATTATCGCAATTTTATCGACGGAGAATTCCGGTCTTCCGGCACGCTGGTGCCGGTGCTCAATCCGGCAACGGAAGCCCAATTCGCCAGGGTGCCGTCCGCGAGTGTCGGAGAGGCAGTCGAGGCCGTCGAGGCAGCGGCGAGGGCGCAGAAGGAATGGCGGGCGCTGCCGGCCATCGCGCGTGGCGACGCACTGCGCAAGCTCGCGGTTGTCATTGAGCGGCGGGCGGAGAAGATCGGTGCAGCGCTAGCGCTGGAATCCGGCAAGAGCCTTGCCGACGCGACGGGCGAGGCCATCTATGGAGCCGAACTGATGCGCTATCACGCCGAATGGGCGCGCCGCATCGAGGGCGAAATCATCCCGAGCGACAATGCCAATGAGACGCTGCTTCTGAAGCGCGAGGCGATCGGCGTCGTCGCCTGCCTGATACCCTTCAATTTCCCGGTGTACACGCTGGTGCGCAAGATCGCGCCGGCGCTCATCGCCGGCAATGCAGTCGTCGTGCGTCCGAGCAATTCGACACCGACATCGGCTTTCGAGATTGGCGAAGCCGTGGCTGAGGCAGGACTGCCTGCCGGGCTCATCAATATCCTCACAATGTCGCATGAAGTCGCGGCGACGCTCTGCACCCATCCCAAGGTCGGGATGATTACCCTGACCGGTAGCCTGCAGGCTGGCCACGTGGTACTTGACTATTGCAAGGCGAACATTGCCAAGCCGTCGCTGGAACTCGGCGGCAAGACGCCCGTCATCATCGAGCCGGATGCGGACCTCGATGCCGTTGCCGCACAGCTCGTTGCCGCCAAGACCAATCATTGCGGACAGCTCTGCACCGCGCCGGAGCGTGTCTATGTGCATCGCTCCATCCATGACGCGTTGCTTGCCAAGCTGAAGGCCGGCTTTGCCGCACGCGCCTTCGGGGACCGCTCGGTTGATGCATCACGCGTCGGGCCGCTCGCCACGAAGTCTGCACAGACGAATGTGCACAAGGCTGTTTTGAAGGCGGTAGAGGATGGGGCGCGTGTCGAGGCCGGCGGCATCCTGCCTGAAGGTCCGGGCTTCTTCTATCCACCAACGCTGCTATCCAATTGCCGTCAGGACATGGAGATCATCGCCCAAGAGGTCTTCGGGCCTGTGCTGCCTGTTGTTGCCTACGACACGGCCGAGGAAGCGCTGTCGCTTGCCAATGACCACCAGTTCGGTCTGAGCTCGGTGCTCTTCACCAACAATCATCGCACGATCATGCGCTTTTCCGACGCGATCGAGGCCGGCGAATTCTACGTCAACCGTTTCCCGGCCGATCCCTATCAGGGCTATCACGCCGGCTGGAAACGCTCGGGTCTCGGCGGTGACGATGGCAAGCACGGCATGCTCGAATTCACCCAGACGCGCCTCGTCATACTCAAGCATTGAGGATTACGGCCATGCAGATCGCATCGCTTTCCACCCATGTCATCGCCGTCCCGCCGCCGCATATCGGCGGCATGTACTGGATCTTCGTACGACTGACGACCGCTGACGGCATCGAGGGCGTCGGGGAGATCTATTCGACCGCCTTCCATCCGCAGGCGCTCGTGCCGCTGATCGAAGACGTCTTCCAGCGCTATCTGCTCGGCCATGATCCGCATGATATCGAGCGCTTCTGGCGGCTTGCCTATTCGAGCGGTTTTACCCAGCGCCCGGACCCGACGATGATGGGTATCGTCTCCGGCCTGGAGATCGCCTGCTGGGACATTATCGGCAAGGCTGCCGGCAAGCCGGTCCATAAACTGATCGGCGGGCGCGTGCATGAGAAGCTGCGCGGCTATACCTATCTCTATCCGAAGAATGCCGCCGGCGAATACGACTATAACGATCCGGACCTTGCTGCCGAATGCGCGGTGAAGATGGTCGAGATGGGCTTTACCGCCGTCAAGTTCGATCCGGCAGGCCCCTATACGGCCTATTCCGGCCATCAGGTGTCGCTCGGGGTGATGGACCGCTGCGAAGAGTTTTGCGCCAAAATCCGCGCGGCTATCGGCAACAGTGCCGATCTGCTGTTCGGCGCGCATGGCCAGATGGTGCCGTCTTCGGCGATCCGGCTAGCGCGGCGGCTGGAGAAATACGATCCGCTGTGGTTCGAGGAGCCTGTGCCTCCCGGCCAGGAGGAGGCGATGGCGGAAGTCGCCCGCAAGACCTCGATCCCCATTTCAACAGGTGAACGGCTGACGACGAAATACGAGTTCCAACGCGTGCTGGAAACGGGAGCGGCCTCGATCCTGCAGATGAACGTGGCGCGTGCCGGCGGCATTCTCGAATCCAAGAAGATCGCCGGTATGGCGGAGGCGCATTATGCGCAGATCGCGCCGCATCTCTACAACGGCCCGATCGGCGCTGCGGCGAGCATTCAGCTTGCTGCTTCCTCGCCGAATTTCCTGATCCATGAAGCGATTGTCGATTTCTCGGGCTTCTATGCTGAGATCCTGAAGATACCGCTGCACTTCGAGGACGGCTACCTGATCCCGTCAGATGAACCGGGACTGGGCGTGGAGCTCAATCTCGATGTCGTCGCAAAACACTCGCCCTACGAAGGGCAGCGACTGCATCTGCAAATGGATGACAAGCCCGCCGACGTCAAGGCATTCGCGCCGGCCCGCGGCTGAGAACGAAGATGACGACATATGATTACATCATCGTCGGCGCCGGCTCGGCCGGCTGCATTCTCGCCGCGCGCCTTAGCGAGAGCGGCAGGCACAATGTGCTGCTGATCGAAGCCGGCGGCAATGACAGCTCCCCGTGGTTCCGCATTCCGGTCGGCTATGCGCGCTCCTATTACGATCCGAAGGTCAACTGGATGTATTGGAGCGAGCCGGAAGCGGCGCTCAACGGCCGGCGCATTTATGCGCCGCGCGGTAAGGTGCAGGGCGGTTCCGGCTCCATCAATGCGATGATCTTCGTGCGCGGTGCCGCCGACGATTTCGACGACTGGAAGGCTGCCGGTAATCTCGGTTGGGGCTATGAGGATGTGCTGCCCTTCTTCCGCAAGCTGGAGACGCATGCGGACGGCGAGAGCAAATATCATGGCGGTGGCGGCCCAATCCATGTGACGCCGATGCGCGGCCAGTCGCATGCGATTACCGACTGTTTCCTGGAAGCCTGTGCCGAACTGCAGCTGCCGCTGAATGCGGATTTCAACGGCGAGAGCATCGAAGGCGCCGGCATTTACGATATCAACACGCGGAACGGCGTGCGCTCCTCCTCATCGCTCGCCTATCTGCGGCCGGCGCTAGGGCGACCCAATCTCGCGATCCTGCGCGATAGCCGGGTGCGCCGGGTGATCGTCGATGCTGAAGCCCGCGCGACTGGTGTCGAGGTAATCGGTCCGGGTGGCATCACCAGTTATTCGGCGCGCCAGGAGGTTATTCTCTCGGCCGGTGCCGTGGATACGCCCAAGCTGCTGCAGCTTTCTGGTATCGGCGATGGTGGCCTTCTGCAATCCCTCGGCATTCCGCTGATCCGGCATCTGCCGGCGGTCGGCAAGAATCTGCAGGACCACCTCTGCGTCAGCTTCTATTACCGCTCTAACGTGCCGACGCTGAATGACGAACTCGGCACGATCTTCGGGCAGGCGCGGCAGGCCTTGCGTTATATTCTGACGCGACGGGGGCCGCTGGCGCTCAGCGTCAATCAGGCTGGCGCCTTCCTGCGCGGCAGTCCGGAGGAAGAGCGGCCGAATATCCAGCTTTATTTCAACCCGCTCTCATACCGCATCCCGACCGATCCGAAGGCGGGGTTGAAGCCGGAACCCTATTCGGGCTTTCTACTTGCTTTCAATTCCTGCCGGCCGACGAGCCGAGGCTCTATCAACATCATCTCTCCCGAGCTGACGGACGCACCGCAGATCCGGCCGAACTATCTCGGCACCGTCCATGACGAGGAAGAGGTGATCCAGGGCAGCCGGTTGGTGCGCCGGATCATGGAAGCGCCGGCGCTGCGGGCCATTACCGAAATGGAGATGCCGCCTTCGGCAGAGGCCCAGACTGACGAGGAATTGCTCACCTATTTCCGGGGCAATTCCGGTTCGATCTATCACCTCTGCGGATCGGCTGCGATGGGGCCGGATGCAACGACATCCGTCGTCGATGCTTCGCTGAAGGTGCACGGCATCAATGGTCTGCGGATCGTCGATGCCTCGATCTTCCCGAACATCACGGCCGGCAATATCAATGCGCCGACGATGATGGTGGCGGAGAAGGGCGCGGCGATGATCCTCGCCGCCGCCTAAATTTGCACCTAGTGGCGGTGAATCGGGTCGATCCACGGCACGTCTTCGGGCTTTTCGACCGGCTCGATATCGAGGTTGACGACGACGGGTTCCTGGCCTGAACGCACGACCACGCATTCCAGCGTCTCGTCACGGTTGGCATTGATCTCCTGATGCGGCACGAAGGGCGGCACGTAGATAAAATCGCCGGGGCCGGCTTCGGCGGTGAATTCGAGTTTTTCGCCCCAGCGCATGCGGGCCTTGCCCTTTACCACATAGATGATGCTTTCGAGATCGCCGTGGTGATGGGCGCCAGTCTTGGCGTTAGCATGAATCGTTACCGTGCCCGCCCAGATTTTTTCCGCACCCGCACGTGCATTGTTGATGGCGGTCGCGCGATTCATGCCCGGCGTCTGGGCGGTATTCGGATCGAGCGCATTGCCGGGGATGACCTTCACGCCATGTTCGCGCCAGTCGATATGCTCGTGGCCGTCATCGTCGCTCATGCCGCTCCTCCTGCTTCTCATGGCAATCTAGGTAAGGCGAGGCCAGCGGCCAAGAGTTGCTGGCTGGCATTGCGGCGAAAAAGGCCGGTTGGCATCGGTTTCAGTGCCGTGGAAGTGGAGGATCGGAAGTTTCCGATAGCGAAGATGCACGACTGTGCGCTATCACGCCATGACAGGTTGGAAAGCGCTCGAATATGACACAGAACACTGGCCGCGATGCCGCTCCGACGATTGCCGATGTTGCAAAGCTGGCAGGAGTGTCGCGCGCGGTTGCGAGCCGGGCGCTTTCCAACGAGCCACGGCCGGTTTCGGCCGATAAACGTGAACGCGTGGTCGAGGCGGCCGCCCGGCTTGGCTACAAGCCGAATCTTCTGGCGCAGAGCCTGACGACCAAGACGGTCAATCTCGTCGCCGTGGTCGTCAACCACATCCATGATCTGTCCGACCTCGACCTTTTCGACCGGTTGCTCGACCAGATCCAGGCGATCGGCAAGCAGGTCATCATGATCCGCATTGGGTCGGTCGCCCGCGTCGAGGAATTTCTGCGTAATGGCGTCGCCTACCATGTCGATGCGGCGCTGGTCTTTTCGGATTTTGCGGATGCGGCCACGGTGAGGCGCATGTTCCGCTCCGATCTTGTCGTCATGCTGAACGGTCTGCATGACGATCTTTCGCCGGTTGTCATTCCCGATGAGGGCATCGGCATCGCCGAAGCCGTTGCCGATGCGGCGAAGAAAGGCGTGGACCGGGCGGGGCTCGTTACCGGCCGTTCGTCCTCGCCGATGGAGCAGGCGCGCATCGCTTTCTACAAGCAGGCTTTCGCGAAGAACGGCATAGAATTGGTGCGCACGGTGCAAGGCGACTATTCCTATGAGAGCGGGCATGCGGCGGCAAGGGAACTGACCGGCGCCGATTGCCCGGATGCGATCTTCTGCACGTCGGATGCGATGGCCATGGGCATTCTCGATGTCTGCCGAGCCGATTTTCCCGCCAACCGGCCGACGCGCTTCCGTCTCTACGGTTTCGACAACCTGTCGCTGACCGATTTCGATGCCTATCCGATTTCCTCGATCGGCTACGACAAGGGCATCTATGTCGAGCATATCGTGGATTTCATCGCCAATCCCGGCGATTTTCACCCAGGCCAGCCGCCGGTCATCGTGCCGACGACCTATTTTCCGCGCCTGACCTCTTGACGCCAAACAGGCCGCCCGGAGGCGGCCTGTGAGGATCGTCTACCACTGCGGGTTCAGGGCCGGCGAGTTGGCTTCTGCACCCCATCATGTACGCTTCAAATCGGTTTCATCGTGTCATTTGTATGCTGATGTCAAGAACGTCTAGTACGGAAATGCTGATATATCTGTGGCGAAAAGTTCGTTTGTAGCCAGTTACGATGCGCGGAATATTTTTCGTCAAAACCGGAAAAAGCTGGATGAATATGGACTGCACAATATCTCGCCACGTCGTTAGCCTTTATCGCACAAAGAAAGAGCAATCCGCATGAGCCAGCTTCCCCATATCGATTACGACACCGCTTCCGAAGAGATTCGCGCAGCTCATGACGAAGAAGTGCGGGTTCGCGGCAACATGACCAACATGAAGCGGACGCTGCTGCATTCGCCGGAGGCGCACCGCATCTACGCCGAATGGTTTACCCTGCGGGCCGAGCTCAATCCGGCCATCAGCGACCGGGAAATCTGGATCTTCTCGCACTCGATCTCCAAGGCCCTGAAGTCCGATATCGCCATCACCTTCTTTCGCCGGGCGCTGATCAAGAACGGGTTCAACCCCGATGCTCTGGAGTTGAGCGAGACCGAATCGCTGCTTAAACGTTTTGGCGCGGCTATTGTCGCCGATTCCAATGCCGTTCCCGCCGATATCTGGGCCAAGCTGAAGGCGCGCTACGACACCAAGGTGCTCGTCGATCTCGTGGCCTTTGCCGGCGTCATGATTGCCACTGCCGTCTACATCAATGTTGTCGAGGTTGATTTCGACCCCGAGCTTGAAGCTTTTGCCGAAAGCGCCAACTGAGTTTTTCATCACCCGAGGGGAGTTTTCCATGTCCATCATCACCAGCCGCGCCAAATTGCTCGGCACCGTTTTCAGCCTGGCTCTGGTTTTCAGCGCGCCGGCCGTACACGCCGAAACGCCGCCAAATGTGCTCGTCCTTGCCCAGTCGATCGACGATGCCGTCAGCTTCGATCCGGCCGAAGGCTTCGAGCTGACGACGGTTCAGTCCTTCAACAATATCTATCAGCGCCTCGTGCAGTCCAACCGCGATGACGGGACAAAGATCGAGGCCGCACTCGCTGCCACCTGGGAAGCCGGCAGCGATGGCAAGAGCCTGACCTTTGCGCTCGCCGACGCCAAGTTCGCCTCCGGCAATCCGGTTCGCCCCGAAGACGTAATCTTCTCGCTGACGCGCGCCGTGAAGCTCAACAAGTCGCCGGCCTTCATCCTCAATGAACTTGGCTGGAAGGCCAACAATGTCGATGCTGCCATCACCAAGGTCGACGACAAGCACGTCAAGCTCACCTGGACGGCTGATGTTGGCTCCGGCTTTGCGCTCTCGCTGCTGACTGCGCCGATCGCCTCCATCGTCGACGAGCAGACGGTTTCGCCGCAGGCCAAGGACAATGATTTCGGCAATGGCTGGCTGAAGACCAATTCGGCCGGCAGCGGTGCATTCGCGATTGCCACTTACACGCCGCATGAGGCTCTGGTGCTGCAGGCCAATGCAAACTCCTCCGACAAGCCGGCGCTTGAAAGCGTCATCATCCGCAACGTGCCCGACGTCGGCGCTCGCCGCCTGCTCGTCGAGCAGGGTGATGCCGATATCGCCCGCGGCCTGTCTGCCGACCAGATCGAAGCGCTGAAGGACAAGAGTGGCATCAAGGTGCTCTCGGTTCCCTCCGCCCGCCAGGACTATATTTTGCTGAACAGCAAGGCGAACCCGACGATCGGCAACCCGGCCTTCTGGGAAGCGGCACGTTACCTCGTCGATTATGACGGCATTTCCAAGAACCTGTTGCGCGGCCAGAGCAGCGTCCACCAGGCCTTCCTGCCGAACGGTTTCCCCGGCGCGCTCAGCGACACGCCCTTCAAGCTCGATGTGGAGAAGGCGAAGAAGGTTCTTGCCGACGCCGGCATCAAGACCCCGTTCAAGGTCGAATTCATCGTCTTCAACGACCAGCCATTCCTGTCGATCGCCCAGTCGCTGCAGTCGACCTTTGCGCAGGCCGGCATCACGCTCGACATCCAGCCGGGTGTTGCGAGCGACATCTATGCTCGCGGCCGCTCCGGCAAGTTCGAGATGACCCTGCGTTACTGGATCCCGGACTATTTCGATCCGCACTCCAATGCGAGCGCCTTCGCAATCAACAAGGATAATTCGGCTAATACCGCAGCGAAATATGCCGGCTGGGTCATCCCCGAGTTGACCGACGAAACGCTTGCCGCCGTCAAGGAGCAGGATGCGGCCAAGCGCGCTTCGCTCTATCAGTATCTTCAGAAGAAGGTCCAGGCAAGCTCGCCCTTCGTTTTCATGCTTCAAGGCAATGATCAGGTCGTGCTAAGCGACAAGGTGAAGAATTATGCCCAGGGCCTGAACGCAGACCAGGTCTACTACGACAAGGTAGCAAAATAAGTGCCGCAAACGGCAACGAACAATCATGCTGACATGACCAACTCCCGCCAGCGCAACAGCTGGCGGGAGTTGTCGTTCGTCTGGCCGCTTTCGAAGTGGCTGTGGTCCTTTGGGCTGACGCTCTTCAGCCTGGCGCTGGTGACCTTCACGATGACGCGGCTTTCACCGATCGATCCGGCGCTGCAGCTCGTCGGCGATCATGCGAGCCAGTCGACTTATGCACAGGCGCGCGTTGAGCTTGGTCTCGACCAGCCGCTACCGGTGCAGTTCTTCCGCTATATCGAGACGGCGCTTTCGGGCAATTTCGGCCAATCGATCTCGACCGGCCAGCCGGTAGCAAAGGACATTGCCCGCACTTTCCCGGCGACCATCGAGCTTGCGACCGCGGCGATCATTCTCGGCGCTGGCATCGGGCTTGCTCTTGGAATCGCCGCTGCCATGCGGCAGGGCACCTGGGTCGATGGTCTCGCCCGTTTCGTTTCCCTCTTTGGCTATTCCGTGCCGATCTTCTGGCTCGGCCTGTTGATGCTGCTTCTCTTCTATGCGCGGCTTCAATGGGCGCCAGGGCCGGGCAGGGCTGATGTCGTCTTCCAATATGCGGTCGAAACCGTCACCGGCTTTGCGCTTGTTGATACCTGGATATCGAGCAAGGCAGGGGCTTTCCGTGATGCGCTGGCGCATCTGGCGCTGCCGGCGATCGTGCTTGCCTTCCATGCGCTCGCCGCGATTTCGCGGCTGACGCGCGCCGCGATCCTGACCGAACTTGGGCAGGAATATGTGACGACCGCGCGGGCCAAGGGTGCGAGCCTTGGGCGCATCGTCTTCGTCCATATCCTGCCGAACGTCTCCGGCACGTTGCTGACGGTGATAGCCATCTCCTATGCGAGCCTGCTGGAAGGTGCCGTGCTGACGGAAACCGTCTTCGCCTGGCCGGGCATCGGCCGTTATCTGACAACGGCCATGTTCGCCGGTGATATGCCGGCTATTCTTGGCGCGACGTTGGTCGTCGGAGCTTCCTTTGTGCTTCTCAACGCGCTGACCGATCTCGGTGTCGCGTGGCTGGAATCTGGGAAGAAACGATGAGCGCCATCGTACAGGCACCGCTCGGCGGTCCATCCTTCCTACGCCGCATCCTGCGCTCGCCCTCGGCGGCGGTGGGCAGCGCGGTCGTTCTCCTTATTCTGGTGCTGGCCATACTGGCGCCGCTGATTACACCCTATGATCCGAACCTGCAGGAAACGGCCAATCGCCTGATGCCGACGAGTTCTGCGCATTGGTTGGGCACCGACGGTTTCGGACGGGATATTCTCTCGCGCATTATCTATGGCGCGCGGCCGACATTGTTGCTCGTGCTTGTCGTGGTGCTACTGATGGCTCCGCTCGGCATTCTCGTCGGCATTCTCTCGGGCTTCTTCGGCGGCATCACAGAGCGCGTGCTGATGCGGATGACCGATATCGTCATGTCCTTTCCACGACTGCTGCTCGCCTTCGCCTTCGTTGCCATCATGGGGCCGGGGCTGATCAACGGCGCGCTGGCGCTGGCGCTGACGAGTTGGCCCGCCTATGCGCGCCAGGCCCGCGTCGAGACTGCGGCGCTCAGACGCAGCGATTATCTGGCGGCGGCCGAAATGGTTGGCATTCGCGGGGTGCGGTTGCTCTGGGGGCATATCCTGCCGTTAGTACTGCCTTCGGCGATCATCCGTCTGGCGCTCGATCTCTCGGGTATCATTCTTGCGGCAGCCGGCCTTGGTTTCCTCGGTCTCGGCGTGCGCCCGCCGACGGCGGAATGGGGCTCGATGGTCTCGGAGGGCACGCAGGTGATCTTCGATCAGTGGTGGGTGGCGGCCGTGCCGGGCTTTGCCATCCTGATCACCTCCTTCGCCTTCAACCTGCTGGCCGATGGCCTGCGCGATATCCTGGATCCGCGCCATGATTGAGCCGCTGCTTTCCGTTGAGGATCTGTCGATCGCCTTTCCATCGGAGGCAGGGTCGGTGCATGTTGTCGATGGTATCTCCTTCTCGGTCGGGCGCGAGGTCGTTGCGCTCGTCGGCGAATCCGGTTCCGGCAAGTCGATGACGGGTAGGGCGATCATGGGTCTTTTGCCGCGTCGGGCGGAAGTGAGGGCAAAGCGTCTCGCCTTCGACGGGCAGGAGTTGACGACGCTTTCCGCATCCGGCTGGAACAGGCTGCGCGGCAGCGGCCTCGGGCTGATCCTGCAGGATCCGAAATATTCACTGAACCCAGCCCACAGGGTTGGCCGGCAGGTGGAAGAGGCGTTGCTCCTGCATACGAGGCTTTCTGCTGCCGAGCGGCGCGAGCGGGCGTTCGATATGCTGGACAAGGTCGGTCTGCCCGATCCGCAGCGCGTCTATTCGAGCTATCCGGCCACCCTTTCCGGCGGCATGGGACAGCGCGTGATGATCGCCGCCATGCTGATCAACCGGCCGAAACTGTTGATCGCCGACGAGCCCACTTCGGCGCTGGATCGCGGCCTGCAGGAGCAGATCCTGACGCTGTTGCGATCGCTGACCGAAGAGCTCGGCATGGGGCTGCTGCTCATCAGTCATGATCTGCAGCAGGTCTCGCGCTATGCCGATCGCGTCATGGTGATGCGGCACGGCAGGATCGAGGAGCAGATGGCGTCTGCCGATCTTGCCAATGCCAAATCGGATTATACGCGGGCGCTCTGGGCTGCCCGGCCTTCGGCCGCGACCTACGGGACGCGGTTGCCGGTTTACGGAGGCGAGGCATGAGCGCGCTCTCCGTCTCCGATCTCTCGGTGACCTTTCAGGGCGACGGTAAGGGTTTTACCGCCGTACGCGGCGTTAGCTTCGAGGTCGCGCCGGGCGAGACCTTCGGTCTGATCGGTCCCTCCGGCTGCGGCAAGACGACGGTGCTGCGTGCTGTCGCCGGGTTGAACACCAACTGGCAGGGCTCCATCACGGTCTTCGATGAGAAATTGCTGCCAGGACATAAGATCACCGGCGCGCTGCGCTCCAACATCCAGATGGTGTTTCAGGATCCTTATTCCTCGCTGCATCCGCGCCATCGCATTTCCCGTATTCTCGGCGAGCCGTTGGCGCTGCGTGGTATGCGCAATATCGAGGAAGAGGTGCGCATCGCACTCGATCAAGTCGGCCTGCCAGCCTCTGCAGCCGGGCGATATCCGCACCAGCTCTCAGGAGGGCAGCGGCAGCGCGTGGCGATCGCCCGCGCGCTGCTTTTGAAGCCGAGGCTGCTGTTGCTCGATGAGCCGACTTCGGCGCTCGACGTCTCGGTGCAGGCCGAAATCCTGAACCTGCTGAACGACCTGAAGGCCTCGCATGGCATGACTTTCGTGCTCGTCAGCCACGATCCCGGGGTCGTCGCGCATATGTGCGACCGGGCCGTGCTGATGCAGGCCGGTCGCATCGAAAGCGAACTCGACCGCGCCGCGCTTTCGCAAGGCGGCTGGGTCGAGCAGCTTGCCGCACGCTAGTTACGCGAGGGGCAAGATCAGGACATCGCGGGCCGGCACTTCGATACGCTCGGCATTATAGGCATGGTTTACCGGCCATGCCGGCTTGCCGCCTGACAGTTTCCCGTTTGCGAGCGTGACTGTCGTTGTCTGGGGCTTGCGCGTCGGATTGACCAGCCAGAGGAAGCTGCCTTTTTCGCCCTTATGGATACGGGCGAAGACCGCATCATTGGAAAGCGTCGCATGATGTGTCCTGCCGCTCCATTTCACCAGTTCGGCGAAGAAGGCGGCATTGGCCTTGCCGTCGGTGCGGTAGAAGGCGACCGAGGGGTTGGTGCCGATCAGAAGGGTGCGACCCCTGCCGAAGCGGTTTTCGACGACGGCAAGACGCCCGCCATCGAACGTGCCGCGGCCGGTGCCGCCGGTCAGGCGGTAGGACTGGAGGAGACCGCCGCCATCGACGGCTAAGTCGTCGAACTTGAAGTGGATACGGTTGCCGATATCGGGCATGAATTCCACTTCTTCCTCGCGGGCACCGAAGACCTCGTCGAGCCCCATATTCGGCTGCACCTGGCCGACATGGCCGCGGTCGCCGAAATAGCCGGGGCAGGCCTCGGCAATCAGCGTGCCGCCCTTTTCCACCCAGGCCTTAAGGCGTGCTGCCTGTTCGGCGGTAAACATGATCGGGTAGGGGAAATAGAGGAAATCGTAGGCGTCTATATCGTCGATATGGACCCAATCCGGCTGCAGTCCCTGTGCGAGGAAGGCGCGATAGGCGCCCCACATGGCTTCCGGATAGGGCTTTTCCTTGCGGTCGTAATTCAGCAGATAATCCCATTCCTGCGTCTCGGGGATAACGAGAATGCCGACTTCGCCACGCACCGGCTTTGCGTCCCAGAGTGTCTTCTGCGCCGGGTCGTTCGCCCACTTTGCCATGGCGCTCTGCATGTCGGATCGCGGCGTGCGGCTGCCGTCCATGCCATAGGCGCCGAAGGCGCCGAAGAGCGGGCCGTCGAGTAGCGGGCGCCAGCGTAGGTTCAGCACGCCGCGGGCGCCGCCAGCGAAGGAGGTCATGCTCCAGATGCGGATATCCTCGGGCTCGGCGACACGGCCGTCTTCTTTGTCGCGGCCAATGACCTGCGGCTGCAGCCAGAGCGGCCCGCCCTGGCGCTCGGCATGCCAGAAGGGTTTGCCGCGAGCAGCGGCGCGGTTGATATCGACACCATACCAGGTCTTCCAGGGTTCGGTACCCTTGCGGGCCTGGATCCAGGTGAAGCCGTAGATTTCCACCTTGGAGGCGGCGAGCCAGTCGTCGCAGCCATTGGCGGCCATGTTGGGGATCGCGCCTGATATGCCGTGGGCGGCGATGACATTCTTCTGATCAACGGCGCGGATCGTATCGATACGCCACTGCATCTGGCCATAGAAGTTGTCGCGCTTGAACTGCAGCCAGTCGATGCATTCGGGATAGGGAGCCATGTGGACCGGCGGCTCGACATCATCCCATTCGGCGTAGCTGTAGCGATGCCAGGCTTTGGCCAGCACTTTCAGGCTGCCGTATTTCTTCTCCAGCCATTTGCGGAAGGCGGCCTTGGCATAGCTGCTGTAATCGACATCGGCGGAATAGTTGACCTCGTTCCAGACGTCATAGCCGTAGATCGCCGGGTGATCCTTGTAGCGAGTGGCGAGTGCCGTCAGGAACCTGCCGGCCGCCTCCTTCACTTCCGGGCAGTTCAGAGTTAGCGCACCGGCGCCGCCGCCATTGTTGGAAAAGCCGCCGGTTGCAGCCGAGACGCCCATATAGGAGCCGAGCTTGGTGCCGTCGGCATTGACCTGCAGTGCATCGGCATACTTGCGTACCGCCCAGTCCGGCACGGCATGAATGAGTTCGGCGATAACAGTCTTGATGCCGTTCCTGGCGGCGAGATCGAGCTGGCGGTCATATTCTTCCCAGTCGTAGACGCCGGGGGTCACTTCGATCGCACTCCACATGAACCAGTGGCGGAAGATGTTCAGGCCATCTTCGCCTGCCGTCGTGTAGTCGCGTTCCCAATCGTCGCGCGGCGGATTGGACTTGCGAAAATAGACGGCGCCGAAAGGGAATTGGATATCGTTTCTAAGCATTGTCCTGTCCTTCTATCGATGTCCGGACATGGCTTCGCCGTCCGGAGAAAAGGCTCCGGCAGGAGGCAATCGAAGATGTCGTCCGGGTGTTCTAGGTGGTCCTGATCTAGCGCGGCCCTCCGGCGAGGAGTTCGAGCGTGCGGATAAGGGCGGAATGGTCGCGTTCGCCGTCGCCATTGGCAACAGCGGCATTCATCAGCTGCTGGGTGGCCGCCGTGTTCGGCAACGACAGATCAAGCGCGCGGGCGGCGTCTACGGCAAGCGTCATGTCCTTGCGGTGCAGGCGGATGCGGAAACCGGGATCGAAGGTTTCTTTGACCATGCGTTCGCCGTGAACTTCCAGGATGCGCGAGGCAGCAAAGCCCCCCATCAGGGCGGCGCGAACCTTGGCCGGATCGGCGCCGGCGCGTTTGGCAAAGAGCAGAGCTTCGGAGACGGCTTCGATGGTCAGGCCAACAATGATCTGGTTGGCGACCTTGGCCGTCTGGCCGTCGCCGATGCCGCCGACCAGCGTGATGTTCTTGCCCATCTTCTCGAAGAGTGGCCGGGCGCGCTCGAAGGCCTGCTCCTTGCCGCCGACCATGATCGTCAGCGAGGCGGCCTTGGCGCCGACTTCACCGCCGGAGACGGGCGCATCGAGATAGTCGCAGTCAAACGCTTCGATGCGTTTAGCAAAGCTCTTGGTGGCGACGGGCGAGATCGAGCTCATGTCGATGACGAGCTTGCCTGCAGACAAGCCGGAGGCAACACCGTTATCGCCGAAGAGCACGGCTTCGACGTCAGGTGTATCCGGCAGCATCAGGATGATGATGTCGGCGGCTTCCGCGACTGCCCTGGCGCTGTGAGCGGCCTTGCCGCCCTTGGTGACGAGATGCTGGGAGGCTTCCTTCACGCGGCTCAGATGCAGCGTATGGCCGGCATCGATCAGGTGTTCCGCCATCGGGCGGCCCATGACGCCCAGTCCGATAAAACCGATATTCATGTCTCGCTCACTTCCGATAGGGTTTCATCCAGCCAAGACCTTCGCTGGTGCCGGCCTTGGGCTTGTACTCGCAGCCAACCCAGCCGTCGTAGCCGAGGCGGTCGAGTTCGGAGAGGATGAAGCCGTAATTGATCTCGCCCGTGCCGGGTTCGTTGCGGCCGGGATTGTCGGCGATCTGCACATGGGCGATCCGGTCCTTCAGCCGGATGAAGGTTGGGATCAGGTCGCCCTGCATGATCTGCATGTGGTAGAAATCATACTGGATGTAGAGATTGTCGGAACCGACCTTGTCGAGGATGCGCTCGGCATGATCGGTGCTGGACAGGAAGAAGCCGGGAATATCGCGCAAGTTGATCGGCTCGATCAGCAGCTTCACGCCGGCGTCGGCAGCACGCTCAGCGGCATATTTCAGGTTCTTGACCAGCACCTTCTCCAGCGTATCGAGATCGGCACCATCAGGCACGAGACCGGAGATGACGTTGACCTGCGGGCAGGCGAGCGCCTTGGCATAGTCGAGGGCCAGCGAAATGCCGTTGCGGAATTCCTCGATGCGATCCGGCAGGCAGGCAATGCCGCGTTCGCCGCCGGCCCAATCGCCAGAGGGAACGTTGAAGAGCGCCTGCCTCAGGCCGTTTGCCTTGAGCGCATCGGCGACCTTTTCCTTCGGTTCGGCATAGGGGCCGAGATATTCGAGCGCACCGAAGCCGTCTTTTGCGGCGGCGGCGAAACGGTCAAGGAAGGCGAGGTCCTGATAGAGAAAGGAAAGATTGGCGGAGAATTTCGGCACTGGAACATCCTCAGGCATTGGCGGTAGCGATGAAACGATGCCGGTGCAGCATGCGCTTATCGCGCGGGTCGGGATTGGGAACGGCTGAAATGAGGCTCTTCGTATAGGCTTCCTGCGGCGCGGTGCAGATCTGTTCGGCCTCGCCGAGTTCGACGATCTTGCCGCGATGCATGACGGCCACGCGGTCACAGAAGTAGCGTACCACGGAAATATCGTGGGAAATGAAGATGAAGCTCAGGTTCAGCCGCTGGCGGATATCGAGCAGAAGGTCGAGGATCTGGCTGCGGATGGACACGTCGAGCGCCGAGGTTGCTTCATCGGCGATGATGATGCGCGGATCGAGCGCGAGTGAGCGGGCGATGCCGATGCGCTGGCGCTGGCCGCCCGAGAAAGCGTGCGGATAGCGCTCCATGCCCATCGGATCGAGGCCGACGAGGCGCATCAATTCGGCGACACGATCTTCCAGCGCCTTGCCCTTGGCAAGGCCGTTGACGATCAGCGGGTCGCCGATCACCTCTTTGACGGTCATGCGTGGGTTGAGCGAGGCGAAAGGATCCTGGAAGACTAGGCGGACTTCGCGGTGGAAGTTGCGAAGCTCTTTCTTGCCGAGCTTGGTGACGTCGGTCTCGCCGCCGTCCCTGCCGCGATAGAGGACGGTACCGGTCGTCGGTTCCACGGTGCGCAGGATAAGGCGGCCGAGCGTCGTCTTACCCGAGCCGCTTTCACCGACGATGCCAAGGTTTTCGCCGGGATAGAGGTCGAAATTGGCGTCGTCGACGGCGCGCAGCGTATTGGCATTGCCGTGCCAACCAAAGGTCTTGCTGAGATTGCGCACCGACAGGATCGGCTGCGGCGCTTCCGGTGAGAGCGCGATGGCCGGCAGCCTGCCTTCGACGTGATGGGTGAGCTTCACCGTCGAGGCCAGCAATTGGCGCGTATAGGGATGGGTGGCGGCGTGATAGATGGTATCGACCAAGCCGCGCTCCACGATATGGCCGAAGCGCATGACGGCGACGTCGTCAGCCACTTCCGCGACCACGCCCATATCATGGGTGATGAGCAGCATCGCCATGCCGCGCTCCACCTGCAGGCGTTTGATGAGATCGAGGATTTCTGCCTGCGTCGTCACGTCGAGAGCGGTCGTGGGCTCGTCGGCGATCAGGATGTCAGGATTGCCTGCTAGCGCCATGGCGATCATGGCGCGCTGGCGCATGCCGCCAGAGAATTCGAACGTGTAGCGATCAGCCATCTTGTCGGGATTGGGGATCTCGACCTGCCGCAGCAGCTCGACCATGCGGGCACGGGCCGCCTTCTTGTCGAGATTGCTGTGCAGGCGGATCGCCTCGACGATCTGCGAGCCGATCGTGTGGACCGGTGAGAGCGAGCTCATCGGCTCCTGGAAGATAAGGCCGATACGCCGGCCGCGGATCTCCCGCATGGTGCGGCTGCCGGGCTGAAGGGTGGCGATATCGGTGATCTCGCTTCCATTGCGCAGGAGGATCCGGCCGCCGACGATGGTGCCGGGCTTGTCGACGATCTGCAACAACGAGCGGGCCGTCACGCTCTTGCCTGAGCCGCTTTCGCCGACGAGGCAGAGCGTCTGGCCGCGCTTGAGCTGGAAGCTGACATCTTCGACGGCGTGCAGGATATGCGTGCGCAGCCGGAAGTCGATCGAGAGGTTTTCAACCGAGAGGACGACGTCATCGGGAAGATCGGTCATGGCTTCCTCCTCAATTGTCATAGGGGTCGGCCGCATCGCGCAGGCCGTCACCGAAGAAGTTGAAGGACAGGACGGCGATGACGACCGCCAGTGACGGCCAGATCAGCAGCCAGGGCGCGGTCGCGACCGTGCGGATGTTCTGGGCGTCCTGCAGCAGCACACCCCAGCTGACAACAGGCGGCTTGAGGCCGATGCCGAGGAAGGAAAGCGAGGTTTCGGCAACGATCATCGTCGGCACTGCGAGTGTGACGACGGCGAGGATATGGCTCGTCAGCGACGGCAGAATGTGGCGGAAGATCAGCCTTGCTTCGCTTGAGCCGTCGAGTTTCGCGGCGGTCACGAAATCCTCGCTGCGCAGTGCCAGGAAGCGGCCTCGCACTTCGCGGGCAAGACTTGTCCAGCCAAGCAGTGAGACGATGATGGTGATGACGAAATAAACGTTGACCGGCGACCATGTGAGTGGGATCGCAGCGGCCAGGCCGAGCCAGAGCGGGATGGTCGGCATGGCGCTGACGACTTCGATGACGCGCTGGATCAGCGTATCCACCCAGCCGCCGTAGAAGCCGGAGATCGAGCCGAGCACGACGCCGAGCACCAGTGACATGGCGACGCCAACGAGGCCGATCGACATGGAAATGCGGGTGCCGTAGATCAGCCGCGTGAGAACGTCACGGCCGAGGCGGTCAGCGCCGAGCAGGTACATGGGATCGTTAGGATTGATCGGGCCGAAGAAGTGCGTGGTCATCGGGATCAGGCCCCATAGATAATAGGCTGGGCCCTTGACGAAGAAACCGACCGGCACGACCTTACTATCGTCGACTACGAAGGTGCGCCTCAGCGCCACCTTGTCGATTTCCACCTTGTAGCCTTTCACATGGAAATTGAATTCCGAGCTGCCATCCGGCTTGGTAACGAAGAAGCTGAGGCCCTGCGGGGGCGCGTAGGTATATTGCGGCTTGGAGGTTGTGGGCAGGGAAGGCGCCAGGAATTCGGCAAAGAGACCGATGAGATAGAGGAGCAGGATAATCACGCCGGCGACCATCGCCACCTTCTGGCGGATCAGCTTGCCGGCAATCAGCCGCCAGGGACCGATGGCTGCTGTCGATACGGTCTTGCCCTGCTTCAGCGGGCTGATCGAAGGGCCGTCGGCGGCGACATGCAGGGGACCGTTATGGGTTGCGAATGTTTCGTGCGTCATCGGCGCCTCCTCAATTGAACCGGATGCGCGGATCGAGCAGCGCAAGCAGCAGGTCCGACAGGAGCATGCCGACGAGGGTCAATGCCGAGAGTAGCAGGATAAAGCTGCCGGCGAGGTACATGTCCTGCGAGACGAGCGCACGGAAAAGCAGGGGACCCGCGGTCGGCAGATTCAGGACGATGGCGGTGATCGTGACGCCGGAGACGAGATGCGGCAGTACCCAGCCGATCGCCGAGACGAAGGGGTTGAGTGCAATGCGCACCGGGTATTTCATGATCACCTTGTATTCCGGCAATCCCTTGGCACGCGCGGTGATGACATAGGGCTTGTGCAACTCATCCGTCAGATTGGCGCGCAGGATGCGGATGAGGGCGGCCGTACCCGACGCGCCGATGATGATGATCGGTATCCAGAGATGGGCGAGGAAATCGCCGACCTTGGCGAGGCTCCAGGGCGCCTCGGCAAATTCGGGCGAGTTGAGGCCGCCGACACTTTGGCCGAGATAACGATAGGCGACATACATCAGTGTCAGCGCCAGGATGAAGTTCGGCACTGCCAGTCCGATAAAACCGAAGAAGGTGAAGACGTGGTCGCTGATCGAGTGGCGGCGCACGGCGGAATAAATGCCGATCGGCAGGGCGACGATCCAGACGAAGAGAAGGCTCAATAGCGAGATGACCAGCGTCGAGCCCATGCGTGCCCAGATGAGGCCGGAGACCGGCTGGTTCCATTCGAAGGACCAGCCGAAATCACCGCGGCTGACGATGCCCCACATCCATTTGAGATATTGAATGTAGAAGGGATCGTCGAAGCCGTAGATCTCTTTCAGCCGCTCGATCTGCGCGGGATCGACGGCTTGGCCGCTGTCGCTCATCGTCGCGATCATCGAGGTCAGGTAGTCACCCGGTGGCAGCTGGATGATCAGGAACGAGATCAGCGACATGCCGATCAGCGTCGGAATCATGTAGAGTACGCGCTTGAAAATATAGCCAAGCATCGGAATGTTTCTCCTCCCGTTGAGAGCGCCGGTCAGGCGCTTCCTTCGGATCTCCCATCCGCTTTCGGCCTCTCCAGGCCGAAAGCGTTCCTCTTGGGCTCGTCCACCTCATTTCCAGGTGAGGTGCAACACCTCCAGCCGTTCAATGCCCGGCACCTCCACCAGTGCACGACCATCCTTGACGCTGAAGTCTGCGGCGCGGTCGGACACCGTCAGCCAGGCCTTGGCTACCGACTGGCCCTGAGGAATTTCCACTGAAACCGTCTGAGCCGCCAGAGGGTAATTTTCGCGTATCGGCCCCTTCATCATCATCGGATTGGTGAGGTTGAAGAGGCTGAGTGCGATGCCTTCGGCATTTTCGCGCAGCGCTATGTCGATGACGCCAGGACCTTCGACGGTGACGCGCGAGTTCTTGCCCAGCGCCCAGCGCACCGCATTGGCAATCAACCTTCCATGGTCGACGGCGAAGACTTCCCAGAAGATTTCGCCGATGTTCCAGGGGATATAGACCGTGCGGCCGCCCTTGCCGGTTTCACGGGCGATAACGCCGGCGCCTTCCGGAGCCTTGCGCGGATAGACTTCTTCCATCGGCAGATCCGGGAAATCGGGCACATAGAGGAAAGGCGTCGTCGCATTGCCGGTCGGGTTGGCATGGATGAGGCGTGTCCCGCCCATGATGCGTTCGGCACCGTCATAGCCCTGATTGATGGGATGATCGCCCGACAGCGCTACATAGGTGTTCTTGACGATGCCGCGCGGGCCGGAGACGAATTTGGCGCCCAGCACGTCGGAGAGGCCGAACTCGCTACGCTTCTTGCCGAACTCGTCGCGAAGCGAGGTTTCATAGGAGGCGATGACGCTGCCGCCGCGCTCCACATAGGCGCGGATCGCCTCGTTTTGAGCATCCGAAAGGCAGGAAGCGTTGGCGAGAATGATCAGCTTGAAGCGGTCGAGATTTTCCTTCGTCAGAACCTGATCGGAGACAAGCTCGAAGGGCAAGCGGGCTTCGACGAGGGCATGGTAGAAGCCGAGATCATGCTTCTCGGCGCTGTGTCGCTCTTCCGGCGCCCAGTGGCGGAGCGTGGTTGAGGGATCGATGACGGCGATTTCGGCCGTCGGATGCATGCTTTCGAGCACCGGCTCGACGGCTGCCTGCAACGCAAAGGCCTCGGCGACTGGTTCCACCCAGCGCTTGTCGGGCACGACGCCGTTGAACTTGGTAAACCAGGCATAGAGGCCATGGGCCGTGCCATCGTTGATCCAGAGCTGCATCTCTTCGCCCGAGGTGACAGCATCCTTCCAGCGATATTCCTCCTCAGGACCGATCGAGGTGATGAGGACGACAGGCCGATCGGGGAAGGTGGCGCGGATGCGCTTGCCGTTGCGGCCGGCGGACCAGCCGAGCTCGAGGCCTTTGCGGCCCTGATGGTCGACGACGAGAAAGGGGCAGTGTTTGGCGATGACCGAGAGGTCGAATTCCATCAGCGAGGCGCCGCCCATATTCGGGATGAAACTCGCGTGCGGACGGATCGCTTTGACCGCTTCGTCCCACTGGGCGATCATGTCGGTCAGAACGCGGCGGCGCCATTGCACCCAGGCCTGCCATGCCGGATCCTCGGCATCGGGCTTCTTCGGCAGGGTGTGGCCGAACATATTCTTGAAGCGGCGGGCGCTGTCTTCGCTGTAATCGACGCCATGGCCCTGCCAGCGATTGGCGAAGACGGCGTCGATATCGTATTTGCGGACGATCTCCTTGACCACTTCCGGCATGAAGACGGTGTTATAATCGCCATAGGCATTGGTGACCCAGACATCCGGATAGGCCCAGTGGCGGCGCGGCGTGCCGTCGGCATTGATCATCACCCATTCGGGATGAGCCTTGGCGGCATCGTCATGGATCGCATGCGGGTCGACGCGGGCCATGACATGCATGTCGAGCTTGCGGGCGGCATCGACGAGCGCGCCGAAGATGTCCTTGTCGCCGAGATATTTGCTTACGTAGTGATAGGGCACTTCGCTCGGATAATAGGCGATATAGCCGCCGGCGCTGAGGCAGACCGCATTCGATTTCGTGCGCTTGAAGACGTCGACCCAGAAGGCCGGATCATATTTCTCCGGGTCGTCCTCCACGAAGGTGAGCTGGGTCCAGCGCGTTGCGGTCTTGAACCAGTCGGGCGTTCGCAGGGTGTCGGTATTCTGTCTTCTGGCGTCGAGCATCGTCTTCATCCAATCATCGGCAAAGGAGGGGCCGCGGCGCCGGCCAGCGGGGCCGGTGCTTGCAATGCATCAAGCTGTTTTAGGCCGTCAGACCTTGTAGAACTGCTCCGGCATGGTGGGCGCGGGTGTCGGCCAGCCGAAGGAATTCGGCATGGTCTTGGTGATGTTCTTCATGTTGTTCTTGACGATGCCGTAGCCATCCGGCGGCAGGGAAATGCCGAAGACATAGAAGTTGTCGGCAGCACCCTGCAGGATCTGTTTCATGATCTCCTGCTGACCCGCCGGGTCGGAGGTCGATTTCAGCTTGTCGTAGAGTTCGAGCTGCTTCTTCGTTTCTTCCGGCGGTTCTTCCGCATTGGCATTGTTGCGGTCGAGATACCAAAGCTGCCAGGCCGGAGCGTACATGGCATTCGAATCCGTCGGCACGTAGTAGCGCGGGTCGAGCATCGCAGCGACGCCGCCATTCGCACCGAACTGGTGGGCCGTCGCATCGAAATCGCGGCCCTGGCGGACGCGGGTTTCCCAAAGCGAACGGTCCATAGTGCGCATCTGCGCATCGATGCCGACCGCCTGGAACATCGGGATGACGAGTTGGAACAGATCGAGGAAGACGGCGCGCGCCTGGTCGATCTCGAAGATCACCGTCAGGCGGCGGCCCTTCTCGTCGAGACGGAAGTTCTGGTCGTCGCGTTTCGGGATCAGCGTATCGAGCATGGCATTCGCCTTGTCGACATCGTAGCTCGTGAACTGTGTGGCGAGTTGCTCGTTGTAGAGCGGATCGGTCTGTTTGATCGAAGGCTGGGCAGGCGCACCCTGGCCGACGAGCACGGCATCGATCAGCGACTGGCGATCGAGCGCCATGGAGAGTGCTGCGCGGAAATCCTTGTTGCGGAAGAGCTGGCGCTTGGTCTCGTCATTGTGGTTCAGGTTGAAGATGAAATTCATCACATTGGCTTCGGTCGAAGTCAGCGTGTAGAAATCATACTTGCCCTGTTCGCGCGCATCGTAGAGCACCGACTTGTTGTTCGGCGTGGCGATATACTGGTCCATCAGGTCGATTTCGCCCTGCATGGCCTTCAGGAGCAGCACCTGCGGATCGGCGACCATCTGATAGACGATGCGGTCCATGTAGGGGAGCTGGTTACCCTCCGTATCCACCTTCCAGTAGAAGGGGTTGCGTTCGGCAATAGCGCGTTCGGTATTCTCGCCGGGCGCTGTCGTGAACATCCAGGCATGCAGGCAGGGCTTCTTCGAGGAGTTCAGGAAGAAGGCATTGTCGTCCTGGAAGCCGGAGGCGGACTGGAAGGCGGCGATCCAGGTTTCGAAACCGCGTTCCCTGGCAAGCTCGTCGGCCTTCGGGTTATAGTCGATATGGAACTGCTCGAGGTAATGTTTGGGGCAGCGGGTCGTGTGGTCGCTGTTGGACCAGGCGACTTGAAGCGGGAACATACCGTTAGGTTTTGCGAAGATAACTTTAAACGTCTGTTCGTCGACGATTTCGAGCTTGGCCGGCTTGCCGGCAGTTTTCCAGTGACCTTGGCCGTTCACGGCAACGCGCTTGTCGGTCAGAATGGTGTCGTACCAGAATTTCACGTCCGCGGTGGTATAGGGTTGGCCGTCCGACCACTTCATGCCCTTGCGCAGGCGGATGGTGTATTCGGTGGAATCCGCATTGCCATCGAAGGCTTCGGCGACGTTGAGCGTCACGCCGGACCAGTCGGGCGTGTAGCGCAGCAGAGGCTCGTAGGCCTGATAGCGGAAGAGCATCGACAGCGAACCGCCGCCGACGAGCGCCATATTCCAGTCGCCGCCATATTTGCCGACGCTTTCAACCGGTTTGACAACGAGCGGATTTTCCGGCAGCCGGTCCTTCAGGGCCGGCAGCGCGCCGCTTGAAACCTTCTCCTTCAGAATATCCGCTTCCTTGAGGTCGGCGGCAAAAACCGGCAGGGCCGGCAGGATCAGAACGGCCGAAGTCCCGGCCAGAAACGCACGACGTTTCAGCTTGATCATTGGGTTCTCCTCCAAAAATTCCCAGCCCTTATCGTTATTTTTTGGTGTCAGGCTGGGATAACGGAGAGAATACATTTGGATATTGTTAGGTAAAGCGTTATGTTTTGTTAGCGCAAGAATTTGCAATTCCGGTAGGGAAGGTGTAGCGAAGCGCTCCGAATGCCGGACGGGAAATCGAGGTGTAGAGTGGGAAGCAGGGGGCGAGTTACCTTACAGACGATCGCGCGGGAGGTCGGCCTCTCGAAATATGCGGTCTCGCGCTCGCTGGCAGGCAAGAGCGGCGTCAGTGAGGAGACGCGCGCGCTGATCCGCGCGACGGCCGAGCGGCTGGGCTATACGCGTCCTGTCGGCCAATCGCAGACGAACGATATCGCCGTCGTCTTCCATGATCTCGATGCGGTCAACAGTGAACTCTACATGCAGATCCAGAATGGTGTGCAGCGCGAGGCCCATCGGCTGGGCATGGCCCTGCGCATCCGCTGGACCCATAGTGCCGATCAGTTGGAAGAGCTGGGGCGCTCCTGCGCAGGTCTGCTGCTCGTCGGACCGCATGATCGGGAAGCGATCATGGCGGCAACGGCCACCGGAGTTCCCATCGTGCGCTTTGGTTGGGTCGATCCGCTGGAACAGGCCGATCAGGTTACCGGGACTGACCATGAGGCGGGACAGGCGGTCCTGCAATACCTTATCGAGCTCGGGCACCGATCGATCGCCTATGTCAACGGCACGCCTGGCTTCCGTGGCCGTCGTGAACGCTTTTATGGCGCGCGCGAGATTGCCGAACGCCACGAGGACGTTTCGCTGCATGTGTTGCGGTTCGATGAGCAGATCGGCTTCGGCGAAGTCTTCCGGGACCTCAAAGCAAAAGGCATCCATCCGACGGCCTTCTTCTGCGCTCATGACGGACTGGCGCTGACGGTGGTTTCCGAGCTGCTGGGGCAGGGTTATCGTATTCCCGACGATGTTTCGGTCGTCGGTTTCGGTGATTTCTCGCCGGCTACGCAGATTTCTCCGCCGCTGACGACAGTGAAGATGGAAGGACAGGAAGGTGGGGCCGTCGGCCTCCGGCTGCTCCTCGAACGTATCGAAAATCCGCGCTTGCCCGGCATGCCTGCCCGACGCGTAATGATCGCGTCACGCATCGTCGTGCGCCGTTCGGCCGGTCCGTGCAAGGTGGTGGCAGCGGCCGATCCAGCAAAGCCGGGATCGGAAACTGACCGGCACAGCGCTCTTGTAACGTGATCGGGCCGATGCTGCCGGAGGACGGCAGAATGCTGAACGTCAGCCCAAGGTCGCAATTGCCGCTTTTAGCGCATCGGCATCCGATGCTGTCGGCCTGTATTCCAGACCGACAGCTCCGGTGTAGCCGGCAGTGAAGATCCAGTTGAGGCGGTCGGCGAGATCGATAGTGCCGGTACCGGGTTCATTGCGACCGGGATGGTCGGCGACATGGACGTGGAAGACGCGGTCGACACGGCCCGCCAGAACGTCTTCCGAGCGCTCGTCCATCACGGCAGAATGATAGATATCATAGACGATGCCGATTTCCGGCCGGGCGATTTCATCGACGATATCCAGCCCCTCGCTGGTGGAATCGAGAAAATAGCCGACATGGTCGATGCGGATATTGAGCGGCTCGATGCCGAGGCGCACGCCACTGCCATCAAGGATATCGGCGCCGGCCCGCAGCGTTTCGGTGAGCGCCTTGCGCTGTTCATCCCGCATGAAGCCTGCAAGATCGTCGCCGGCCTGCGCGATCAGGACAGGCGCGCCGAGGCGTTTTGCGACGGCAACGGAATCGGCAAGGCCCTTCAGCCAGGTCTCGCGATTGGCGGCGTTGGTGAGCGCAATCATCGGCTCGGCGACAAGGCTCGTTACCTTGAGGCCGGTTTCCTTCAATGCAGCTTCGATCGCGTCGAGATCCTTGTCCGTCCAGCGCCAGAATTCGATCGCCTCGAGACCGGCGGCATGGGCACGGCGGATGCGATCAGCGAAATGATCGCCTTCTTCGGCAAACAGCCATTCGATGCAAGCTGAATAAAGTCGCATGAAAATTCCTCCGCCACGCCTGCAGGCATGCGACAGATCGCAGCTTGCGGCAAGAGGGATCGGGTTCTGACGCCGATGATTTTCCGTCACGGCTTGACGGGCAGAACCAATGCCGGAAGAGTTGACGGATCGGCCGGAACTGCCGGCCGCAATCGGGAGGATTTCATGGATCTGGGATTGAAGGGAAAGACTGCGGTCATCACCGGCGGTTCCGTCGGCATCGGGCTGGCGATCGCCGAAGGGCTGGCGGCCGAGGGCGCCAACCTCATTTTGTCTGCGCGTGGACGCGAGCGGCTGGATGCCGAAGTCGTGCGCATCGCTGAAAAATACGGTGTCAGTGCCATTGCGGTCGAAAGCGATGTGGCGACTGTCGAAGGTACGGAGGCGATCATCGCGGCGGCAGCCGACCGTGGTGGAGCGGATATTCTCATCAACAATGCCGGCACCGGCTCCAACGAGACGGTCATGGAAGCGCCCGACGAGAAGTGGCAGGCGTATTTTGATCTGCATGTGATGGCCGCGGTGCGCCTTGCCCGCGGAATTGCGCCGCAGATGAAGAAGCGCGGCGGCGGGGTAATCCTTCACAATGCCTCGATTTGCGCAGTGCAGCCGCTGTGGTACGAGCCGATCTACAATGTCACAAAGGCGGCGCTCATGATGTTTTCCAAGACGCTGTCCACTGAGCTCGTGAAGGACAAGATTCGCGTCAATTGCGTCAATGCCGGCCTCATCCTGACACCCGACTGGATCAAGACTGCCAAGCAACTGACGGCCGAGACTGGCGGTGACTGGGAGGGTTACCTGCAGAGCGTGGCAGATGAACATGCCTCATCCAAGCGTTTCGGCACGCCGGAGGAGCTCGCAAACTTCTTCGTCTTCCTCTGCTCCGACCGGTCGAGCTATAGCATCGGTTCTACCTATTTCGTCGATGGCGGCATGCTGAAAACAGTCTAGCTCCCGCGATTTCCGGTCCCGCATCAGCCTGTTGGTGTGGGGACCGGCATTAAACTTCAGAAGACTTCGGAAGAACGGTTTCGCGGCAACATAAATCGCTAAAATAACCTATAAAAACGGGTTATTTTGTTGTCTCTTCATGGTTTTGACTCTATTTGCCTGCTATTACAAAAGCATAATGCCGCAAAGTGCAGGGCGACCCAGATGTTGACGAAAAAGGGAAAATACGGATTGAAGGCACTGGTTGATCTGGCTCGGCTGGCGCCGGGCGAAACCGCCTTCATCAACGATATCGCCTCGCGCAACAACATCCCGAAGAAGTTTCTCGATACGATCCTCTTGGAATTGCGCAATGTCGGCATTCTGCGATCGAAGAAGGGGCCGGGCGGGGGCTATTCGCTCTCGCGGCCCGCGTCGGAGATTCGCATCGGTCACGTCATCCGCACGCTGGATGGACCGCTTGCGCCGATCCGCTGCGCGAGCCGCACGGCTTATGAGGCCTGCGACGATTGTGCCGATCCCGAGACCTGTCAGGTGCGGCGCTCGATGACCGAAGTCCGGGACGCGATCGCCGCCATTCTCGACAATATGACGCTCGAGCAGTTCGTTGCCGGTGGCTGTATCGAAACCGTCGAGGAAAAGCTCCCGGTTTCTGCCGCGAGCTGATCCGCTCTCTTCGTTTTCCGCAATTCCAGCAAAACCGCTGTACACTTCTGCTGGAATTGCTTCAGTTTTCCCTGATTTTCAGAATATGCGCCCCAGCTGCGTTCAGCAGTGGCTCGCGGTGAATCGCCATGTCGTGAATACGGGCGTTGCGCCAGTGACGGTCGAGGTTGAGCGCTATGCTGCCGGTCGCACCTCGGGCCAGTTCGAAGAGAGCATTTGCCGTGTTCAGCGCCACCTCGGTTGCGACAAGGCAGGTGGATGAGGCGGAGAAACAGGCTTCCGCCATGGCTGCTTCGGCGGGGCTTACCTGGGCGATATCAAGCTTGCGGCCCGCCTGTTCCAGTGCCCCGGTCGCGGTTTCGATACGGATTGCATGCTCGCCGATTTTGCCAGAGAGGGCAGAGGGGTCCTTCGCCATGACAAGCAGATCGGAAAAGGCGGCACGGGCTATGCCGAGGCCGACGGCTGCCTGCAACAGAAGGCCCAAGGATTTTTCCATGGCGTAATCGCCGGATAGGGCGGCGGTGACGGTATCGGCATTCACATGCAGCTTGCCGGCAATCAGCGTTGCCGTGCCGTTGGTGCGCAGGCCGAAGGCGTCCCAATCGTCCACCGCCTGCAATTCGTCGCTGTCACGCTGAAGATGGAGCGTTACCCTGCGGCCGCCGGGATCGATCGCTGCCGCGGCGATCCAGTCGGAAAAGAGAATGGCTGGTGCCTGTTCCGACCGGCCTGTCAGGCGAAAGCCGGAGCCTTCGGCAACGAGGGTTGCCTGATCGCTAAAGCGGGTGGCGGCGAAACGGTCGCCGTCCAGTGCGCGGGCAAAGAGGGTGCTCTTCAGCTCTTCCGAAGGCTGGTTGCGCAGCCCTTCCAGCACGCGGAAGTGAGATGCCAGCACGCTGCCGATCGAGGCGTCGCTTTCGGCGATGATGGCGACGATCTCGGCGAGCAGGGCGTTCGAAACATCGAGTCCCTGATATTCCGGGGGCACGGTGATTGCCGTCAGGCCGGATTGCGAGAGCGTGTCGAGCTCGGCATTGGGCATGAGGCGGTTGATGTCGCGCTCGTTTGCCTGCCGGCGAAAGGCAGCCGCAAGCTTGCGGGCCGCGGAGACGGCTTCTTCCTCGGTCTCGATGCGGTGCGCCGGAGGGCGCACATTGTCGTGCAACTGCGATACGGTGCCCATCTGCCACTCTTTCCTAGTGTTAAAAAAGTGCGCGATTGCATCGGCTTAGGTAAGGCCGGTTTTTCCACAAAAGCCCGGCCGGCCGAATTTTCTTACCAGCTTGATCGCCTTGCCGTATGCTCTACTTATGGTTAAGGGACGGCCAACTGATCAGGAATGATGATGAGCGATTCTCTTGCACGAAACCGCGAGGGTTCGAAGGCTGGACGTCAGCCGCGTCCGCGCGTGAACATGGATATAGCCGAAGTCCCGACCTATGCCATTGGCGACGTGCACGGGCGTCTCGACCTGCTGCAGAAAGCCGAAGAGGCGATCGTGCGCGATGCCGAGCATCTGCCGGGCACCAAGCTCATCGTCATGCTCGGCGATTATGTCGATCGCGGCCCTCAATCGGCGCATGTCCTCAGCCATCTCATGGATCCGGCGCCCGAAGGCTTCGAGCGCATCTGCCTTGCCGGCAACCATGAGATCGTCATGCTCGACTATATCGACGGCTGGGCATCCTATGACGACTGGATGACCATGGGTGCTGCCGAGCTTCTGCGATCTTACGGCCTCGATCCCGATCATCTGCCGCTTGTCTTCCGCTCCGGTGCGCAGCTCGACGCCTTTATCCGCCAGTCGCTGCCGCATACGCATATCGACTTTATCCGCGCCATGCCGATCATGCTTGATACGCCTGACGTCGTCTTCGTGCATGCCGGTATCGATCCGCGCGTGCCGCTCGAAGAGCAAGCGGATGACGACCTGGCCTTCATCCGCCAGCGCTTCCTGGAAAGCCCACTGCCGCTGCCGAAACTCATCGTGCACGGACATACACCCAGCGACCAGCCGGATGTACAGCCGATGCGGCTGAACCTCGATACCCGCGCCTTCAGGAGCGGCAAGCTCTCCGTTGCCCGTTTCTGGCAGGGGCAGGTTCACCTCTTCTCCACCTGAGCCTGAGAGTATTTCCGTTTTTCTTCGAAACACGAAATGTCCTCCCTTTGTTTTCTCGCAATTCCGGAGGCAGGACCGCTAAGCACCTTTGCTGCTGGAGTTGCTCTAGTACTACAGTTGCGTTTGATGCCTTGCTTTGTAGTGAGAAAGCATTGCGGATGCTTGATGCCTGCGTCGCCAGAGTGACCATGCCAAGATGAGGCGAACTCTAATCGGGGGCTGTAGCAGGAGGCGTTTGATCAGATAGCGGATCTCTGCGACGCTGGGCACGAAGGCCATGGTGTTGGTCAGGCGGCGATTGGCGGGTTTGGACTCGTTTCGTTCGGTTTGCCAGCAGCGGTGCGGCGTAGATCGGCGCCGAGTTTGGCGAGGAATGCAGCGGCTGCCATGACGAGCGTCATGTGCCGCTTCCAAGCATGCCAGGATCGCGCTTCGCAATGATCCAGGCCGAGATCGTCCTTCGCACGCTGGAAGCATTCTTCCACGGTCCAACGCAGCCCGGCAGCGCCCGCCAATTCGCTCAATTCGGTACCGGCGGGCGCAAAGACAAAGTAATAGGCGCGCGCATCGGGTTCGCGTCGGCTGCGCCGGATCAGAAGCCAGCGCTCCCATTGTGGATCCGGGCGAGAGCTGAGAGGAATACGGGCCCAATCATAAAGCCGAAGACCCTTGGCACCTTCGCCTGCTGCATGGCTCTGCCAAACCTCCGGTTTCAACTCATCAGCCATCGTTTCGGGATCGGTCTGCTCGATCCCTTGCTCACGCACAAAGCGCAGGCAATGATTGGAGCGCACTGCCAGAACATAAGGCTGGCCACGGCTTTCCAGCATCCGGCGCAGCTTGGAATCCGAACCATAAAGCGCATCCGCCAATACCCAGGCACAAGGCACGCCGGCATCCAGCGCATCGGCAATGAGCTTGGCTGCAATGGCCGGTTTGGTCGCGAAGGCTTGGGACTGGGGGACATGAGCCGAAGCACGGCGGGCTTCATCCTCGGCCCACTCCTTCGGTAGATAAAGTTGCCGATCGATCAGGGTCTGACCGTAGCGGCTTGCATAGGCAAGGAAAACACCGATCTGACAGTTCTCGATCCGGCCGGCCGTGCCGGAATATTGTCGTGCGACACCGACTGAATGGGCGCCTTTCTTCAGGAAGCCGGTCTCATCGACCACAAGAACGCCGTCCGCGTCACCGAGAGACTCTATTGCATAAGCGCGAACCGTATCGCGCAATGCGTCAGCATCCCAATGGCTGCGCCCCAGCAGCGATTGCATCCGATAAGGGCGCTCCAGTCCTGCCTGTTCCGCCATCAGCCAGCCAGTCTTGCGCTCTACTCCCGACAACAACCCATCCAGAAAGGCACCGCACGATGCGCGCAATTCTCGGCGACCAAAGACCGAGCCCAACCGCACCTTCAAGGCATCGAGCTCACGATGCCACGCCAGAACCGACCCGGACCAACCCGCAACCGACATTGAACTTCCCTCCCGCCAAATGCGGGAAGTGAATCATGATTTCCGGTAAACCGCAACTGTAGTACTAGGCTGCGTTTTCCTCGGCATCTGCATGAGCAGCCGGTACCTTCGCCGGCTTTTTGCGCCAGCGGCGCAGCGCGACGTAGAAGACCGGCGTCAGGAACAGGCCGAAGAACGTTACACCCAGCATGCCGGAGAAGACGGCCGTGCCGAGCGACTGACGCATTTCAGCACCGGGGCCGGTGGCGATGGCAAGCGGCAGGACGCCGAAAATGAAGGCGAAGGCCGTCATCAGGATCGGGCGCAGGCGAAGATGGCTTGCTTCGATTGCGGCATCCACGACGCTTTTCCCTTCCTCTTCCGCCTGTCTTGCAAACTCGACGATCAGGATGGCGTTCTTGGCAGCAAGACCAATCAGCACGATCAGGCCGATCTGTGTCAGGACGTTGTTGTCCATCCCCCTGAGCCACACGCCGATCAATGCGGCGAGCACTGCGAGCGGAACGATGAGGATGATTGCCAGAGGCAGGACCCAGCTTTCATATTGTGCCGCAAGCGCAAGAAAGACGAAGATCACCGATAGGGCGAAGATATAGATCGCGGTATTGCCGGTGTGGGTTTCCTGATAGGCAAGCTCAGTCCACTCGAAGCTCGTTCCGGGCGGCAGGATCTGCCCCGCCAGCGCTTCCATCTTCTTGATGGCGTCGCCGGTCGATGTGCCGGGCGTCGGATTGCCCTGAAGCGGCACCGAGACATACATGTTGTAGCGCTGGACAAGTGCCGGACCGCTGGAATCCTGGATATCCATCAGGGTGCCAAGCGGAACCAGCGCGCCGGTTGCCGATCGAACCTTCAGCGCGAGAATGTCGTCCCTATCCATGCGATATTGCCGGTCAGCCTGGGCGCGAACCTGGTAGACGCGCCCGAACGCATTGAAATCGTTCACATAGGCGACACCAAGGTTGATGGACAATGCGTTGAAGATATTGGGGATCGGCACGTTCAGGAAACGTGCCTTGTCGCGGTCGATTGCAAGGAAATATTGCGGGCTTGCATCCGAGAATGTCGTAAAGACGCCGGTCAGTCCCGGGGTCGTTGCAGCGGCGCCCATCATCTGGCGAGCGAGACCCAGGACACGCGTCATGTCAGAGCTCTCAAGATCCAAAATCTGCATCTTGAAGCCGCCCGAATTGCCGACGCCACGCACGGATGGCGGCGGGATGGCAATGATGAAGGCTTCCTGGATGCTCTGAAGCTTGCCGTAGAGCTCGCCGATGATCTTGTTGGCGGTCTCGCCGCCTTCTTCACGGTCGGCAAAGGATTTGAACGGGACGAAGACGACGCCGGCATTCGAGGCATTGGTAAAGGTCGCCCCGCTGAAACCGGCAAACTGCACGGCATTACCGACGCCTGGCACCGTGCGGGCGATGTCACCCACCTGTTTGACGACGGCGTCGGTACGTGCCAGCGAGGCGCCGTCCGGAAGCTGGATGACGACGATCGCATAACCCTGGTCCATAGTCGGGATGAAGCCCGAGGGAACCTTCTGTCCCATATACCAAGTCGCGCCTAGCAGGCAGGCGAAGACGACGAGCGAAGCGGTCAATCCGACCCAGCTGCTGACCAGATGCCGGACGATCCAGGAATAGCCCAAGCTCATTCGATCGAAGCCGCGGTTGAAGCCATTTGCAAGACCGCTCCCCAACTGGGAGAAGATATTCCTGCGCTTGCTTTCATGATTATGGGTTTTGAGCAAGATGCCTGCGAGCGCAGGCGAAAGGGTCAGTGAATTCAATGCGGAAATTGCCGTGGTGACTGATATCGTCACCGCAAACTGTTTGTAGAACTGACCGGAAATCCCCGGAATGAAGGCCGTCGGCACGAAGACTGCGATCAGCACCAGCGAGATGGCGACGACGGCGGTTCCGACTTCGTCCATCGTGACGTGCGCCGCCTGTTTCGGAGTCATGCCGCGCGCCAGGTTTCGCTCGACATTTTCCACCACCACGATCGCATCGTCTACAACGATACCAATCGCCAGTACGAGGCCGAACAGGGTGAGCATGTTGAGCGAGAAGCCAAAGGCGAGCAGGACTGCGAAAGTGCCAATCAGCGATACGGGGATGGCGATGATCGGAATGAGGGCGGTTCGCCAGGATTGCAGGAAAACGAGGACGACGATCGCCACGAGGATCGCCGCTTCAGCGATGGTCCTATAGACCTCGTAGATCGAATCCGAGATGAATTCGGTCGTGTCATAGACGATGCGATATTCCAGCCCCTGCGGGAAATTCTGAGACAGGTCCTTCATGATGGCCTGGATCTGATGGGCGGTATCCAGTGCGTTGGTTCCTGGCCGGGCAAAGATGCCGAGAGCAACGGCAGGGTCATTATTGAGATAGCTGTTGGTGACGTAATCCTGTGCGCCAAGTTCGATACGGGCGACATCCTGCAGCGACACGAGCCGGCCGGTGGCCGTCGATTTCACAATGACGTACCGGAACTGGCGTACATCCGAGAAACGCCCGTCCGTTCGTACCGTATATTCGAACGCATTCTTGCCGGTCACCGGCGGAGCGCCGATCTTGCCTCCCGATACCTGGACGTTCTGGTCTCTTAATGCGGCGACGACGTCATCTGAAGTCATCCCGTAGGCGGAGAGCTTCTCCGGGTCCAGCCAAATTCGCATCGAATACTGGCGTTCACCGAAGAGTTGCACGTCACCGACGCCATCAAGGCGCACGAGAACGTCGCGTATGCGGTTGCGCGCATAGTTCGAGACGTAGAGCTGGTCATAACGATGCGACGGCGACAGCAGATGCACCACCATCATCAGGTCAGGCGAGCTCTTGTCGGTGGTCACGCCAAGCCGTTGGACTTCCTCGGGAAGACGGGGCAGGGCGATGGAAACGCGGTTCTGCACAAGAACCTGCACCTTGTCGAGATCGGTGCCGAGCTTGAAGGTGATCGTCAGCGACATGGCGCCGTCGGCGCTGGAGTAAGAAGACATGTAGAGCATGTCTTCGACGCCGTTGATCTGCTGTTCGAGCGGGGTCGAAACCGTATCGGCGATCGTCTGCGGGTCGGCGCCTGGATAGGAGGTGCGAACGACGATGGTCGGCGGTGCGATCTCCGGATATTGGGAGACCGGCAATTGCGTGTAAGCAATACTGCCGACGACGAGAAGAACAATGGAGATGACGGCCGCAAAGATCGGCCGGTCCACGAAGAAATGGGCAAATCTCATTGGCCGCTCTCCGCACCGGCGGTTTCCGGCGGCGCGTCCGTCCGCTCCTTCGGCAATTCGGTCATCTGAGGCGTGACCTTTGCGCCGGGCCGAGCGCGTATCAGGCCATTGACGATAATCGTCTCGGTGCCGTCGAGTCCCTCGCGAATGACGCGGTAGCCATAGAGCCGCGGGCCGGGCCTCACGGGCTTGGTCGAAACCGTGCCGTCGGCGCCGACGACGTAAACGACACGCTCGTTCTGGTCGGAACCGATCGCCTCGTCCGGGACAAGAACGGCCTGATAGGTATTCGAGGCTTCGACCTGAATGCGGCCGAAGAGGCCGGGCTGAAGGACGAGATCGGGGTTGGGGAAGCGGGCACGCAGACGAATGGTGCCGCTCTCATTGTCGATCCGGTTCTCGGCGAAATCGAGTTTTCCCTTGAATGGCTTGGCATTGGGATCAGAGATCGTGACTGTCACATCCAGTCCGCCGCCGCCCTGCTGGAGGTCCTTGCCGAGCTTGCGTGCAGTGTCAGCGAAATTGAGCAGGCGGCGCTCGTCGACATCGAAATAGAAATCGATCGGATCGAGTGAGACGATCGTCGTGAGCACGGTCTGATCTGTCTGCACGAGATTGCCGGCAGAGATCAGGCGCCGGTCGATGCGGCCGCTGAGCGGCGCAGTGATCTCCGTATATTCCATGTCGAGAGCTGCGCGATCGGCTGCAGCCTGAGCGCCGCGGACATTGGCCTGGGCTGAATCGAATTCGCGGCGGCGATCGTCCAGCGTCTGCGCCGACTGGCTGCCGCTCGAAGCCAGCGACTGGGCGCGCTTATATTGCGCATCGGCAAAGACCAGAGCCGATTTCGACGCCTCGAGCGCGGCATTCGCCTGATTGAGCGCGGTGACAAACGGGCGCTGATCGATGACGAAGAGGCGGTCGCCCTGTTTCACCAGAGCGCCGTCGGTGAAGTCGATCTCCTGCAGGTAACCCCCGACCCGCGAGCGGACGGATACCTCATCGACAGGCTCGAAGCGGCCGATGAACTCATCATTGTCGACCACATCGCGCACCACGGGCTTGGCAACGGTGACGGGTGGGGGAGCAGACGCCTGTTGCGCCTCAACGGTAAGCGGCAGGAGGGCCGCGAAGCAGCCGAGCGCTAGTGTCTGTCGAAGTGAATAAGCCATTCCGGTCCCCCTTGCGGGCGGCCGAATGCAGCCGCCTGAACCTATGCTTGAGATAAGCTGTTCATACCTGCTGGAACGAAAGCATGAGCCTTCGTCCCAAGTCCGAATTCTAGTCATGCTTGGCTGCCGGGAAGATGACAGGTGCAAGCCAGCGCCTCGAAATCAACCGGAGGGAGAAAATTCTGCTTCCCCCCTAACTCTATGAAGGCAGACTATAAACGGGAGAATCCAAAAATTGCAAATGTCAATTGATTGCGTTGATTTGGAGTTCCTCAAACCCCGGCACTTCTGCCGATGTGTCGCTTTATCGCATTACTGTGACGAGTTTCGGCCGCTGCTTGAATCTCTCGAAAGACCGGATCGAAGGCCCTCCTTAGTGCCGGCTGCGGCATTTTGGCCGCAGGTGCGGAATCTTGAGGCTGCATCCTTGTGCGCCGTACATGCTCAATATATCTATTAACATCATAAGGATGCTTATTACTAGCCGGCGAAGGTATATGACCAACAATCCAACACTCGGTTTTCTTCTGCACGACGTTGCCCGCCTGCTTCGCAAGCGGTTTGAGCAGCGCGCAAAGGACCTTGGGCTGACGCGGTCTCAGTGGCAGACACTTGCCTATCTCGCCAATAATGAAGGCATCCATCAGAGTGGGCTTGCCGAGATCCTCGAAATCGAACCGATCACGCTGGTCCGCATCCTCGACAAGCTTGCCGAGCGCGGCCTGATCGAACGCCGCCAGCATCCGACCGACCGGCGCATCTGGCTGCTCTACATGCGAGAAGCAGCCCATCCGATTCTCGCCGAAATGCGCAAAATCGGCGACGTGACGCGCGGCGAAGCATTGGAAAGCGTCACGCCCGAACAGCGCGACCAGCTTTTCCACATCCTGTCCGTAATGAAGACGAACCTGGTGCAGGCGTGCCGGTCTCCGGTCGCCGAGAATGAGACAAAACATGGCTGACCAATCCTCGCTGCGCGTCGTGTCCGACGCGAATGCCAAGAACCCTCTCGAAGAAAAAGACATTCCCCAACAACCGGAAACGGTGGCTGAGGCGCCTTCATCCAATTCAGCGCCCGCGGCTGCCGCGGTGGCTGCGCCTGGCGGCAACAAGGTCCGCCGCCGGCGCAGCTTCACCCGCCCCGTCCTCTTTGCCCTGCTGCCTTTGGCGCTCGTCGTCGGCGGCTATTATTACGTCAATGGCGGCCAGGTCATGTCGACCGACAACGCCTATATCCAGGCGGACATGGTGGGCATCACGACCGATGTTTCGGGCATCGTCGCGAAGATCAACGTGCATGAGAACGAACAGGTCAAGGCGGGACAGGTGCTTTTCAGCCTGCAGTCCGACGCCTTCAGGATCGCGCTTGACGGCGCCAAGGCGCAGCTCGGCGCGCAGCGCAACCAGATCATGAACCTCAAGGCCAGCTACCAGCAGTCGCTTGCCGAGATCACCCAGGCCGAAGCCGATCTGCCCTATTACCAGGAGCAGTTCGACCGGCAGCAGAGCCTCGTCAACAACGGCAGCGCGACGCAATCGGCCTATGACGAAGCCAAGCATAATCTCGAGGCCGCGCAGCAGAAGGTTTCGGTCGCCAAGGCGGAAGCCGCAACGACGCTTGCCCAGCTCGGCGGCAATGCCGACCAGCCAGTCGAGGAAAATCCGCTGTACCTGCAGGCCAAGTCGCAGGTCGACAACGCTCAGCGCGAGCTCGATCACAGCGTCGTCAAGGCGCCGTTCGATGGCGTCGTGACCAACGTGAACGCATTGCAGGTCGGCTCCTACCTGCAGGCTTCACAGCAGGCCTTCTCGCTTGTTTCGACCTCGCACCTGTGGATCGCCGCAAGCCCGAAGGAAACCGAACTCACCTACGTCAAGCCTGGCCAGTCGGTCGATATCTACGTCGACACCTATCCGGGCGTCCTGTGGAAGGGCAAGGTCGAGAGCATCAGCCCGGCATCGGGTTCTTCTTTCTCGCTGCTGCCGGCACAGAATACGACCGGCAACTGGGTGAAGGTCGTGCAGCGTATTCCGATGCGCGTCAGCATCGACGACTCTCAGGGCAAACCGCCGCTCCGCGTCGGCATGAGCACGGTCGTCGATGTCGATACAGGTCATGCGCGGGGCTTGCCTGATTTCGTCAACAATCTCCTGGGCCAAGCCAAGAGCCAAGAGTAACGGCCATGAGCACTGCTCCTGCATCACCGGCAACCCCGGTTGCCAATCGCGGCGCGATCACGGCCTGCGTTATTCTCGCCGTCATCATGCAGGCGCTCGATACGACGATCGCCAACGTGGCGCTGCCCTACATCCAGGGCAGCGTTTCGGCTTCCGCCGACCAGATCAACTGGGTTTTGACCTCCTACATCGTCGCTGCCGCGATCATGACGCCGCCGTCGGGCTTTCTTGCCGCCAAGTTTGGCCGCAAGCGCGTACTGCTGACGGCGATCGTCGGCTTCGTCGTCGCCTCCGTGCTCTGCGGTCTGGCGCAATCGCTGCCGCAGATCGTCGCCTTCCGCCTGCTGCAGGGCCTGTTCGGCGCCTCGCTGGTTCCGCTTTCCCAGGGCATCCTTCTCGACATCTATTCCGTCGAGGAGCGCGGCTCGGCCATGGCCCTATTCGGCGTCTCGGTCATGGTCGGGCCGGTTCTGGGTCCTGTCATCGGCGGCTGGCTGACCGACAATATCAGCTGGCGCTGGGTCTTTTACATCAACATTCCGATCGGTGCGCTCGCCTTTGCCGGCATCGTCATATTCGTCTCGGAGACGAAAAGGGATGTGCTCGCCAAGCTCGACTGGTTCGGCTTCGGGATGATGAGCCTGTTTATTGCTTCGCTGCAGCTTTTCCTCGACCGCGGCGAGCAGCTCGACTGGTTTTCCTCCGGCGAGATCATGATCGAAGCGATCGTCTGCGCCGCGGCCTTCTATCTGCTCCTGGTGCATACGCTGACGGCGGAGAAATCCTTCGTCAATCCGCGGCTGTTCCTCGACCAGAATTTCACCGTCAGCATGGTCTTCATCTTCGTGATCGGCATCACCTATCTCGCCTCGCTGGCGCTGATGACGCCGTATCTGCAGACGCTGATGGGCTATCCGGTCATCACCGCGGGTATTGTCATGGGACCGCGCGGCCTCGGCACCATGCTCTGCATGTTCATCGTCGGCCGGTTGATCGGCAAGGTGGATACGCGCTGGCTGCTGCTGCTCGGTCTCGGCCTGACGGCCTGGGCAATGTACGACATGACCGGCTGGACGCCTGACGTGTCGCAGTGGACGATCATCTCGGTCGGCTTCATCCAGGGTGCCGGCCTCGGTTTCCTCTTCGTGCCGCTGACGACAATTGCCTTTGCGACGCTGCCAGCCCAGATGCGCGGCGACGGAACGGGCCTCTATAATCTGTCGCGTAATATCGGCTCCTCGGTCGGCATCTCGATCGTTTCGGCGCTGATCGTCGAGAATACGCAGAGCAATCACGAGTCGATCGCGGCCTATGTGACGCCGTTCAACCACGCCTTTAATGCGACGGCGGCACAGGGCCTGAGTCCTTTGACGGCGATCGGCCGTGCGGCGCTCAACGACGTCATCACGCTGCAGTCGACCATCATCGCCTATATAGATGACTTCAAACTGCTGATGCTGATGTCGCTTGCCGTCATGCCGCTGGTGCTGCTGCTTCGCAAGCCGAAGGCTGCGCCGGCCGTGGACCACAGCGCCGTTATGGAGTGACAGTGAAGTTCCGCCATTAGCGGAACGGCTTGCTCAGATATCGCGATCCCTGAATGCCGAAGCGCCACGGTGCTTCGGCATTTTTCGTGATGCCTATGCGCTTGCCCGAGACGATTGGTACGGGCGCAGACGGTGAGATCGCGTAAGGCGGCTTGTCGAGCGTCCGGTCGTTGATGGCTATATCGATGTCGAGTGCCTGGCAGAGCTTGCCGGGGCCGCTGCAGAGTTGCGCCAGCACATCGGTGCCCCGCCGCTCCATCATGATCGGCAGGCCGATTTCCGGCTCCAGGGCACGGATCAGCACCGCCGAGCCCGGTGAGCAGACGAAGTTCAGGCACCAGTACATGCCGTAGATGCGGTAAATATAGACATTGCCTGGACGGCCATACATAGCGCCGTTGCGCTTGGTCGGGCCGCGGAAACTGTGGGAGGCCGGGTCGTCGGGGTAATAGGCTTCCGTCTCGGTGATCCGCCCGCCTGCATCGTTGACCGTGAGGTGGCAGCCGAGCAGGTCGCGGGCGACCTCGATCGCATCACGTTCAAAGAAATGGCGCAGGCTTTCCCCGGCAAGCGGGCCGGCGCCGATCGCGCCATTGATCATGTCGGTTGTCATGAAGAGTGCCGATAACATCCTCTTTGCTCATCCACCACCCGGAACAATGATTTGCCGGCTGGCGTTTGGAACGCAAGCCAACAATTACAAGGAAATGGATCATGGATGATCTCAAGCTCTATCGGCTGGTGCCTGTCGCCGCTCCTGATGATCCCAACTGGGATCTTGCGCCTTCCCATGGCGTGGTGGTCGTTGCAGCTCTGACGCCTGGCGATGCACGTATCGTCGCTGCAGAAGCCGAGCTCGATTTTCTGGAAATCGACGGTTCGCCGGCGGAAGACAAGTCGACAAAGAATGCGAGCGCGTTCCGCAACGAAAAACTCTATACCGTCATCGAAGAAGCGGCGCACACTGAGATCACCGAGCGTGGCATCGTGCGCGGTGAGGTCCGCGTCGATAACATCGTCTCGACACAGGTTTAGTGTCCGGCGTTGGGATCGCGCATTGGAATGGAGGTGACGGTCACGGAGACCGGATCGCTTGCCGGGAAGGAATCCTCCAACCCTTCGTTCAATTCCTCCTCCAGCACTGCAGCATCCTTGCTGCGGGCGCTATCACCGTGAACGGGTTCGAATGCGGAGGTCAGCAGCGCTCTGGCCTTGGCGATTGCATTGTCATGGGTGAGATCGGACGCTTCGCGCAGGGTGACCGCGATCCGGTCTTCGCCTTCACCGCCGAACTCGACGACGAAGCCTTCACCGGTCTGGTAGACGATGATATCGCTGAGTGCCATGTCCGTTCCTCCGAAAACGCTAATATGAGTGAACCGTGTTTTCGGCGGTTTGTCGAGCAAAGACCTTAACGAGCCAATCGATGAAGACGCGCACGCGCGGCGAAAGCTGGCGGTTTCGTGGATAAAGCAGCGATACCGGCGTCCGCGTGAGCGGAAAATCGGCGAGCACTTCGACGAGAGTGCCGGCGGCAAGATCGTGCTCGGCGTGATAACGCGGGACCTGGATCATGCCGAGGCCTATTCGGGCGGCGGAAATGTAGCTCTCGGCGGCGTTGACGGTCACGGTTGCGGGAATGGTGATGTTGCGGACGTTGCCATCGATGATGAATTCCAGCGGCAGCGGGCCGGCGCTGCCGGTCGCGCGGAAGCCGACCATGCGATGCGTATCCAGCCTGTCGGGATGCTCGGGCAGACCGAAAGCGGCGATATAGGACGGCGAGGCGAGGGTGATCTCGTCCAGCATGGCGACCCGCCGGGCGACCATGTCGCTATCCTGCGGTATGCCAACGCGCAGCACACAATCGATGCCTTCGCGCACCAGGTCCACCAACCGGTCACCTTCACTCATATAGAACTCGATATCGGGATAGGTCTCCAGAAAGGATGGCAGGCTCGGCAGCACGAAATGCCGGGCCAGCGTGCCATGGACGTCCACCCGCAGCAGCCCTTTCGGCTTGGCGCCGGCAAAAGCGCCTTCAGCATCTTCGATATCGGCGAGGATCGACAGGCAGCGCTGATAATAGGCCTCACCGTCGAGCGTCGGGCTGACATGGCGCGTCGTGCGCTGGAGCAGGCGCACGCCAAGGCGCGCCTCCAACTGCTTGACCGCATCCGTCACCGTCGAGCGCGGCAGGCCGGTATCTTCGGCGGTAAGCGTGAAGCTGCGGCGCTCCACGACGCGGGAAAAGACCCGCATGGCATCGAACCTGTCCATTTTGTTTGTTCGTATTCTCCGGATAGTGATGCCGAATAATGGCTCATTATCCGTCAAGTGAAAAGGGACATCTTCTTCTCATCGAAAGGGCGCTGCGGGCGCCGAACCAAAGGAGAAGAAAAATGTCTGCCAATCAAAACAAGGTCGCTCTCGTTACCGGCGCTTCCCGTGGCATCGGCGCTTCGATCGCCGAACGTCTCGCAAAGGATGGCTTCACCGTCGTTATCAACTATGCCGGCAATGCAGCGCTCGCTGAAGAACTGGCCCAGAAGATCGAAAAGGCCGGGGGCAAGGCGCTGACGGCACAGGCCGATGTTGCCGATGCCGATGCCGAGGCCGTGCGCCGTATGTTCGACGCTGCAGAAGCAGCCTTCGGCGGTGTCGACGTCCTCGTCAACAATGCCGGCATCATGCTGCTTTCCCGCCTTGCCGATGTCGACGACGCGACCTTCGACCGTCAGATCAGCGTCAACCTCAAGGGTACGTTCAATACGCTGCGTGAGGCTGCCAAGCGTCTGCATGACGGTGGCCGGGTCATCAACGTCTCGAGCTCGATCGTCGGCCTGAAGCCGGAAACCTACAGCGTCTATGCCGCCACGAAGGCCGCCGTCGAGACGATGAGCGCTATCATGTCGAAGGAAATGCGTGGCCGCCAGATCACCGTCAATACGGTCGCTCCCGGCCCGACAGGCACCGACCTCTTTCTCAACGGCAAGTCCGACGAGCTGATCGACCGCCTTGCCAAGGCAAACCCGCTCGAACGCCTCGGCACGCCGGAGGATATAGCAGGCGTCGTTGCCTTCCTCGCCGGTCCTGACGGCGCATGGATCAACGGTCAGGTGCTGCGCGCTAATGGCGGCATGGTCTGACGCAGGTTTCGTGGCGGCGTGACGCGCCGCCAAGGTTTTCCCTCGCATTTTTTCAACCAACCCCACGCACAGAAGGAACAGGATCATGAACAAGCAAGTCATCGTCATCACCGGCGCTTCCAGCGGTTTCGGCGCCCTTGCCGCTCGCGCGCTCGCCAAGGCCGGCCATACCGTTTATGCCTCGATGCGCGAAACCGAAGGCCGCAACGGGCCGCAGGTCGAGGCCGTCGAAGCCTTCTCCAGAGAAAACGGCGTCAATCTGAAGGCTGTCGAACTGGATGTCGCTTCCGATGCTTCCGTCGAAGCCGGTGTCGCGAAGGTGATCGCCGCCGAAGGCCAAATCGACACGATCATCCACAATGCCGGCCATATGTCTTTCGGCCCGGCCGAAGCCTTCACGCCGCAGCAATATGCTGAGCTTTTCGATATCAACGTGCTTTCGACCCAGCGCGTGAACCGCGCAGTGCTTCCGCATCTGCGCAAGCAGGGGCAGGGGCTGGTCGTCTGGGTCTCCTCTTCGAGCGCACGCGGCGGCACGCCTCCCTATCTTGCTCCCTATTTCGCCGCCAAGGCCGCCATGGACTCGCTTGCCGTCTCCTATGCCAGTGAACTGACACGCTGGGGCATCGAAACGACGATCATCGTTCCCGGTGCCTTCACCAAGGGCACGAACCACTTCGCCCATTCCGGTTCGCCTGCCGATACGGCCCGCGCTGCTGAATATAACGAAGGTCCCTATAGGGGTCTGTCGGAACTGGCGTTGAAGGGTCTTGCCTCGCTCGAACCTGCCGATGCGGATGCTGCTTCCGTTGCGACTGCCATTGTCGATGTGGTGAATATGCCTTTCGGCAAGCGGCCGTTTCGCACACATATCGACCCGTCGGAAGACGGTGCGGAAATCGTCAACGGCGTTGCCGATCGTGTCCGGGCCGAACTCTTCCGCCGCATTGGCATCGAGGATCTGCTGAAACCTGCTATCAGGAGATAACCGCCTGTCGCAAAGTTGTGAACAGTCTGCTGAGTACAGCCCCTTACTATCCGGCTAAGCGCGCCTATATCAGGATAGACGGACGCGGGTGGCACACTGCCGCCAGCGTCCTGACCTCCACTCCAGGGCCTGCCGCGCCTTCCTGCGGTGCGACAGGCCTTCAGTTCAAGACATCAGATCAAGGCCCGTGACGGTTATCCCTCCCGTCACGGGCCGCTTTCTTTTTGTGAGTCGGCGTTTTCAGCGGGCGTTGAGATTTGCATCCGCCAGCAGTTTCACCAGCCAGTCGACAAAAACACGAACCTTGTTGCTGAGGTGCCGGTTAGGCGGATAGACAACGTAGAGCGGCAGTGACTCACGCGTCCATTCCTTCAGGGTCTGAACCAGCTCACCTTTTGCCAGTGGTTCACGTGCCATGAAGATCGGAATCTGGGCGAGGCCGAGGCCGGCAAGAGCCGCGGTCATGTAGGTGCGGCTGTCATTGACGGAAACAATGTAGCGCGGATTGACCTCGACAACCTCATTGTCCTTGCGAAATTCGAAAGGCACCGTGCGATTGTTCTGGGCGCGGAAATAATTGACGGAATAATGTTCCGTTTCAAGTTCTTCCGGCCGCTGCGGCAAGCCGAATTTCTCGACATAAAGAGGCGCAACGCAGGTGATCATTTCGATCTCGGAAACGCGTCTGGCGATGAGCGACTGGTCGGCCGGCGTGCCGGCACGCAGCGCACAGTCGACGTTTTCGGCGAGATAATCGACAGTGCGGTCGCTGACTCCGAGGTCGATGCGGATATCGGGGTAACGCTGGTAGAAATCGCAAAGCGCCGGCACGATGATGGAGTCGGCAAAGGCGCCGGCCATCTCGACTCGCAACCGTCCCGTCGGCAGGCTCTGAGAGTTTGAAAGACTGCCGTCCAGCTCCTCAAGTTCGGAAATGATCTGCGCGGCGCGTTCGTAGTAAAGGGCACCGTCCGTCGTCACCATGACGCGGCGGGTGGTGCGGTTGAGGAGCTTGGTGCGCAGGTGCGCTTCCAGCCCCTGAATGAGATTGGTCACCGTCGCCTTGGGCATGGCGAGCATGTCGGCGGCGCGGGTGAAATTGCCCGTCTCCACCACGCGGATGAAGACGCGCATTGCCGAGAGCTGATCCATCGGTTCAAGTCCGCAGTTTGCGTTGCAACATTGTTCGGAATTTGGAATAGTGTTATCGCGATATCGCTTCTTATTCCCCGAATTGAATAACAATATCTTTTTGGTTCAAAATGCAAGAGGCGGGCGTTGTCCGTCATATGCAAAGAGATAGAGACGATGGTGCCCGAGATCAAAGACATGGTGCTGGAAAAGGTGGCCGCTGGCCCCGTTTCTGCGCGCGTCTATATGGGCGCTGATTTCGGCAAGGGTCCGCCGATCGTGCTTTATCTTCATGGCGGGGCATTCCTCGATAGCGATCCGAATGCCGACCGCCCAATCGCCAGCAGCCTCGCAAAGGCGGGTGCGATCGTCGTATCTGCCGATTACAGCACGCTGTCGGGCAACGTTTTTCCGAAGGCGCTCGAAGTTTCCTTCTCGATCCTTTCCTATCTTGCCCTCAAGAAAGCCGGTCTTGGTGACCGCAAGTCGCTGCTTTTCGTCGCCGGTGAAGAGGCGGGTGGCAATGTCGCCGCCGGCGTCGCGCTAAAGGCGCGTGATCAGATTCCGGATGCGCTTGACGGCCAGATCCTGATTTCTCCTCTTCTCGATCCTTTCATGGGTACGTCTTCGATTCGCAAGGCGGACAGGATCGGTATGCGCCAGCGCTGGACGGAAGGCTGGAGCCATTATCTGAGCGGCGGCGGCTGCCATCCCTATGCTGCGCCGTGCCTCTGTTCGCGTATTGCCGGTGTTGCGCCGGCCCTGATTTTTACGGCGGAGGATGATCCGCTGCATGACGAAACAATCGGTTACGCCGCTCGCCTGAAGAAGGCAGGCGTTGGGGTGCGCCAGCATGTTCTCCCCGCCGGGACAGGTTGGCCATCCATTTACGGCGGAAAATCTGAGGGGATTTCCACGTGGCAGGGCAACGTCAGCCGCCACTTCGGAGATTTCCTTCAGGACGTGAGCGTTCAGCCACAATTACATTGAAGACGAACTGATTTTTTACGGCCATTCGGGGCCGCAAGGAGAGTACCAATGACGTCCAGAAGTAAGCGCTGGGCCCTGGTGGGCGCCGGTCTGGGTGTTGCTGCGTCCGTTTCGGCCGCTGCCATCTTTTTCGAACTGCCGATGAGCGCAACCGCCACGGCCGCCTCCGAACCTGCGCAGCCTCCGGCCGTGCCGGTGACAGTTGCTGTCGTCGCCAGCCGCGACGTGACGAACTGGGAGAACTTCTCCGGTCGTCTGGAAGCTATCGACCGTGTGCAGATCCGTCCCCGCGTCGGGGGCGCCATCCAATCGGTCCATTTCCGTGAAGGTGCCTTGGTCAAGCAGGGTGACCTGCTGTTCGCCATCGATCCGGCTCCCTATCAGGCGGCCGTCTCTCAGGCGCAGGGCCAGGTCGCTTCGGCCGAAGCCAAGGTCAGCCTGGCGCAGACCGAACTCGACCGTGGCCGCCGTCTCTCGGACAACCGCACAATCTCACAGAGCGATCTCGACCAGCGCCAGAGCACGCTGGCCGAAGCCCAGGCAAGCCTGCGTTCGGCGCAGGCCGCCCTCCAGTCCGCGCAGCTTGATCTCGACTACACGCAGGTGCGCGCTCCGGTTTCCGGCCGCATCGGCAAGATCGAGGTCACGGTCGGCAACATTGTCGCTGCCGGTTCGGCTTCGCCTGAGCTGACGACGCTCGTCTCCGTCGATCCGATCTATGCAAGCTTCAACGCGAGCGAAGAGATGGTCACGAAGGCTCTTTCGGAGCTTCCGGCAACTGACGCCGCATTGCCGGCGGTTGAACAGATCCCGGTCGAAATCGGCACGCTTGCCGATGAGGGAACGCCGATCAAGGGCAAGCTTCAGCTCGTCGACAACGAAGTCGATGCTGCCAGCGGCACCATTGCCGTGCGGGCAGTCTTCGACAATCCCGGCGGCAGGCTGATCCCCGGCCAGTTCGTGCGGGTGCGCATGGGCCAGCCGAAGGCCGAGAACAAGATCGTTATCAGTGACCGCGCCGTCGGCACCGACCAGGACAAGAAGTTTGTCTTCGTCGTCGACGGTGAAAACAAGGTCAATTACCGGCAGATCCAGCTCGGCTCGCTGTTCGATGGCCAACGCGTGATCGAAGGCGGCCTCGAGGTCGGCGACAAGATCGTCGTCAATGGGTTGCAGCGCATCCGTCCGGGCACAGTCGTCGCACCGCAGATGGAAGAGAAGGTCGCGACCGCTCAATAAGATGCAGTCCCCTCCCTCAGGGAGGGGGCATTGGCCGAAATAACATGACCCGCCGGCGAGCCTTCAGGCCGCCGGGGAGGGATTTTGCATCCATGTTCACCCCGGAGAGGGCTTTAAAATGAACATATCCAGATTCTTTGTCGACCGCCCGGTGTTTGCCGGTGTTCTTTCGGTCCTCATCGTGGTCGCCGGTCTGATCGGCCTCAGGGCGTTGCCGATCTCGGAATATCCCGAGGTCGTGCCGCCGTCGGTCGTCGTGCGCGCCACCTATCCCGGCGCGAACCCGACCGTCATTGCCGAAACGGTGGCCACACCGCTCGAAGAGCAGATCAACGGTGTCGAGGGCATGCTCTATATGTCCAGCCAGGCGACATCGGACGGCGTTTTGAACGTCACGGTCACCTTCAAGCTCGGCACCGACCCGGACAAGGCGCAACAGCTCGTTCAGAACCGCGTGTCGCAGGCCGAACCCCGCCTGCCGGCCGAAGTTCGTGCGCTCGGCATTACCACGGTCAAGAGCTCGCCGGACTTCATCATGGTCGTCAACCTCGTTTCCGATGGGAACAGCCATGACATCACCTATCTGCGCAATTATGCGACGCTGAACATCAAGGACCGGCTCGCCCGCATCGCCGGCGTCGGCCAGGTGCAGGTCTTCGGCGCCGGCGACTATTCGATGCGCGTGTGGATCGATCCGCAGAAGGCTGCCGAGCATAATCTTGCCGCCAGCGACATCAGTAACGCGATCAGCTCACAGAACGTCCAGGCTGCTGCCGGTATCATCGGCGCCTCTCCCAGCCAGCCGGGGGTCGATCTCCAGCTCAACGTGAATGCCCAGGGCCGACTGCGCACGCCCGAGGAATTCGGCAACATCATCGTCAAGACGGGCGCCAATGGCGAAATCACCCGCCTGCGCGACGTTGCCCGGATCGAACTCGGTGCCGCCGACTACACGCTGCGTTCGCTCCTCGACGGCAAGCCGGCTGTCGCTGTCGCCGTTCTCCAGGCCCCGGGTTCGAACGCCATCGAGATCGCCGACAATGTCCGTGCGACCATGGACGAGTTGCAGTTGGCCATGCCGACAGGCGTGAAGTACGAGATCGTCTACGATACGACGAAGTTCGTCCGCGCCTCGATCGAGAAGGTCATCGATACGCTGCTCGAAGCCATCGCGCTCGTCGTTCTCGTCGTCATCCTCTTCCTGCAGACATGGCGTGCCTCGATCATCCCGCTGATCGCCGTTCCGGTATCGATCATCGGTACGTTCGCGGTCATGTATATGTTTGGCTTCTCGATCAATGCGCTCAGCCTTTTCGGCTTGGTGCTGGCGATCGGTATCGTCGTGGACGACGCGATCGTCGTCGTTGAAAACGTCGAACGCAACATCGAGGCCGGTCTCAGTCCGCGCCAGGCGACCTACAAGGCCATGAAGGAAGTCTCCGGCCCGATCATCGCGATCGCGCTGGTACTCGTCGCGGTCTTCGTGCCGCTCGCCTTCATCTCCGGCCTGTCGGGTCAGTTCTATCGCCAGTTCGCGCTGACGATCGCGATCTCGACCGTCATTTCTGCCTTCAACTCGCTGACGCTGTCTCCGGCGCTCGCTGCCCTTCTTCTGAAGGGGCATCATGCGCCGAAGGACTGGCTGACGCGGTTCATGGATGCGATCTTCGGCTGGTTCTTCCGCGGCTTCAACCGCGCTTTCGGCGCCGGTTCGAACGCCTATGGCAAGGGCGTTGGTGGTCTCGTGTCGCGCAAGAGCATCGTCATGGTGATCTACCTTGCGCTGGTCGGAGCGACCTACGGCATCTTCAATACGGTGCCGGGCGGTTTCGTGCCGTCGCAGGACAAGCAGTATCTGATCGGCTTTGCCCAGTTGCCGGATGCCGCAAGCCTCGACCGCACGGAAGACGTCATCAAGCGCATGACCGACATCGCTCTGGCGCAGCCGGGCGTTGCCAACGCGATCGCCTTCCCGGGCCTGTCGATCAACGGCTTCACCAACTCGTCGAATGCCGGCATCGTCTTCGTGACGCTGAAGGATTTCGAGGAACGCAAGACGCCCGATCTTTCGGGCGGGGCGATTGCCATGGCCCTGAACCAGAAGTTCGGTGCCATTCAGGATGCCTTCATCGCCATGTTCCCGCCGCCGCCGGTCAACGGTCTCGGCACGACGGGCGGTTTCAAACTGCAGATCGAGGATCGAGCAGGCTTGGGCAACCAGGCGCTCGACGAAGCAACCAAGGCCGTGCTTGCCAAGGCCTACCAGACGCCCGAACTTGCCGGCCTGTTCTCCAGCTTCCAGATCAACGTGCCGCAGCTCTACGCCGATCTCGACCGTGCCAAGGCCGAACAGCTTGGGGTCTCCGTCACCGACGTCTTCCAGACGCTGCAGATCTATCTCGGTTCGCTCTACGTGAACGACTTCAACGCTTTCGGCCGCACCTACAGCGTTCGTGTACAGGCCGATGCCAAGTTCCGTGCTCAGCCGGAAGATATCGGCCAGCTGAAGGTTCGCTCGGCATCGGGCCAGATGATTCCGCTCGCAGCTCTCCTGAAGGTGGATGCAAGTACGGGTCCGGAGCGTGCGAACCGTTATAACGGCTTCCTCGCTGCCGATATCAACGGTGGTCCGGCTCCGGGCTTCTCGTCCGGCCAGGCACAGGCTGCGATCGAAAAGATCCTGAATGAGACGCTGCCTGCCGGCATCGACTTCGAGTGGACCGACCTGACCTACCAGCAGATCCTTGCCGGCAACTCCAGCGTCGTCGTCTTCCCGCTCGCCCTGCTGCTCGTCTTCCTGGTGCTCGCTGCCCAGTATGAGAGCCTGACGCTGCCACTGGCGATCATCATGATCGTACCGATGGGTGTTCTTGCCGCCTTGACCGGCGTCTGGCTCACCGGCGGAGACAACAACATCTTCACGCAGATCGGCCTCGTCGTCCTTGTCGGTCTATCGGCCAAGAACGCGATCCTGATTGTGGAATTTGCCCGCGAACTGGAGTTCGAAGGCAGGACGCCGCGGGAAGCCGCAATCGAGGCAAGCCGTCTGCGCCTGCGCCCGATCCTCATGACCTCCATGGCCTTCATCATGGGCGTCGTGCCGCTCGTCACCTCGACTGGTGCCGGTTCGGAAATGCGTGCGGCCATGGGTGTCGCGGTGTTCTCGGGTATGATCGGCGTGACCTTCTTTGGCATCTTCATGACGCCGGTGTTCTATGTGCTCCTGCGCCGGATGACGGGCAACCGTCCGCTCATCCAGCACAACGACAATCATCCGCAGGACGAAGACGACCATATGAAGGTCGCTGCGGAGTAACCTCTCCTTTGTCGGGTAAATCGGGCGGGGACCTTGGTCCTCGCCCGTTTCGTTTGTGAGCGCTGCGACAAAAATGCGTTACGTCCGTCAAAACGGTTGCATGCTGAGGTGAGGAGATTATCAAGGGCAGGCAACAGTTCGGGGAGGGCTGGGTGACACACGCATCTGATGACAGCGGAAAGCGCAAGATCGCTTTCCTCGGCACCGGGCTCATGGGGGCGCCGATGGTGCGGCGACTGCTTGGCGCAGGCTTTTCCGTCACTGTCTGGAACCGCGATCGCGCCAAGGCGGAGGCTCTTTCCAGCGATGGCGCCAATGTCGCTTCCACGCCCGCCGAAGCCGCCTCTGCAGCCGATATCGTCATCTCCATGCTGACCAACGCCCAGGCCGTAGGACAGGTGCTGTTCGACATGGGCACTGCCGAAGCCATGAGACCAGGCGCTGTGGTCATCGACATGAGTTCCATCGCGCCGCCTTTCGCGCGCGCGCATGCGGAGAAGCTTGCCACACGGGGTATCCGCCATATCGACGCGCCGGTTTCCGGCGGCGTGGTCGGGGCCTCGTCCGGGACGCTTGCCATTATGGCGGGCGGGGATGCTTCCGTCATTACCGAATTGGCCGATGTCTTCGCGCCGATGGGGCGCGTCACCCATGTCGGGCCCGATGGGTCAGGGCAGCTTGCCAAGCTCGCCAACCAGCAGATCGTTGCAGTGACGATCGGTGCTGTCGCGGAGGCGATGATGCTGATCGAGGCCGGCGGTGGTTCGCCGGCGGCGTTCCGGGATGCCGTGCGCGGCGGCTTTGCCGACAGCCGCATTCTGGAAATCCACGGCAAACGCATGATCGACCGGCAGTTCGCGCCGGGCGGTTCTTCAGCCAATCAGTTGAAGGATCTCGACGCGGTCATGGCGACGGCGAAGGCCTTGTCCCTCACGCTGCCGCTGACGGAAGCGGTGCATGCCGAATTCACCGAATTTGTTGCCAAAGGCAACGGCGAGACGGATCACAGTGCCCTGTTGCTCCATCTCGAAGACAGGAATGCCCGACCGGGAGGAAAGAGATGACCGATAGCAAGACCGCCAAGCGCCGCCTGCGTTCGCAGGACTGGTTCGATAATCCCGATCATATCGATATGACGGCACTCTATCTGGAGCGCTTCATGAATTACGGTGTGACGCCCGAGGAATTGCGGTCCGGCAAGCCGATCATCGGCATTGCCCAGAGCGGCAGCGATCTGACGCCCTGCAACCGTGTCCACATCGAATTGGCCAAGCGCGTGCGTGACGGTATCCGCGATGCAGGCGGCATCCCGATTGAATTTCCGACCCATCCGATCTTCGAGAACTGCAAGCGCCCGACGGCAGCACTCGACCGCAACCTCGCCTATCTCGGCCTCGTTGAAATCCTCTACGGCTATCCGCTCGACGGTGTCGTCCTGACGACGGGCTGCGACAAGACAACGCCTTCGGCAATTATGGCGGCGTCGACGGTCGATATTCCCGCCATCGTTCTCTCGGGCGGGCCGATGCTCGATGGCTGGCACGAGGGCAAGCTTGCCGGCTCCGGAATGGCGATCTGGCAGTCACGCCGGAAGCTTGCGGCCGGCGAGATCGACGAAGAGGAATTTCTGCAGACGGCGCTCGATTCGGCACCCTCCGTCGGTCATTGCAACACGATGGGCACGGCTTCGACAATGAACGCGCTGGCCGAGGCGCTCGGCTTGTCACTGACGGGCTGTGGCAACATCCCCGCCGCCTATCGCGAACGCGGCCAGATGGCCTATCGCACCGGCCGTCGCGCCGTCGAGATCGTGTTCGAAGACCTGAAGCCGTCGGATATCCTGACGCGTGACGCCTTCCTCAATGCCATCAAGACCAATTCTGCAATCGGTGGCTCGACCAACGCCCAGCCGCATCTTGCTGCCATGGCGAAACATGCGGGCGTCGAGCTCTACCCTGAGGACTGGCAGGTGCACGGCTTTGACATTCCGCTGCTGGCGAATGTGCAGCCGGCAGGGGCCTATCTTGGCGAGAAGTTCCATCGTGCCGGCGGCACGCCCGCGGTCATGTGGGAGCTGCTGCAGGCGGATAAGCTGAACGGGAACTGTCGCACGGTCACCGGCAAGACCATGGCCGAGAATCTGAGAGGGCGTGAGGCGCGCGACCGCGATGTCATCAAGCCCTACAACGAGCCTTTGAAGGAGCGGGCCGGCTTCCTTGTGCTCAAGGGCAATCTCTTCGATTTCGCCATAATGAAAATGAGCGTCGTCTCCGAGGATTTCCGCAAGCGTTATCTGCAGGAACCGGGCCGCGAAGGCGTGTTCGAAGGCAGGGCCGTCGTTTTCGATGGCTCCGAGGATTACCACAAGCGCATCAACGATCCGGAGCTTGGTATCGACGAGAACACGATCCTCGTCATCCGCGGTGCCGGTCCGCTCGGCTGGCCGGGGTCTGCCGAAGTGGTCAACATGCAGCCGCCTGATCATATCCTGAAGCGTGGCATCAACAGCCTGCCGACGATCGGTGATGGGCGCCAGTCCGGCACGTCGGACAGCCCCTCGATCCTCAATGCTTCGCCCGAAAGTGCAGCCGGCGGTGGACTTGCCTGGCTCCGGACGGGCGACATCGTCCGCATCGATTTCAACCATGGACGTTGCGATATGCTGATCAGCGAGGCCGAAATCGAACGACGCAAAGGCGACGGAATTCCGCCAGTGCCGGCCGATGCGACGCCGTGGCAGCGCATCTACCGCAACTCGGTGACACAGCTCTCGGACGGTGCTGTCATCGAGGGGGCGGCTGACTTCCGGCAGATTGCCAAGAATTCACCGCGCCACAATCACTGATTGAGGGGATTTCCGGCTAAAAACAACATTGATCGAAAAGGAGGCAGTCGTACGAACAGTTCACCTAGTAACTAGTTCGGTACTTCTGAAAAGCCTTCATTAATGGGGGCTTGCGACTATACTATGAGTTTTGCAGGCTTCGAAGGCTGAAACCGAATTGCCCGAGGACAAACCAACGCGATCCGAGCGAGAGTTCCAGAATCTTCTCCGGAGGCTGGAGCTTGCGCTGGACGCTTCGCAGATCGGTGTGTGGGAGCACAGCATCAACCGGGATGTTATTCTCTGGGATGCGCAGATGCATCGCCTATACAGTACCGGCCAGGCGGAGCCGACAGTGCCGACCTGGGTCTGGTCGAATGCCCTGCATCCTGAGGACCGGGAACGGGCCGAGCAGGATTTCGAGCGAGCGGTCGCCGCCCGCGGCGCCTATGACTCGCAGTTTCGCATCATTCTGCCGAGCGGAGAGATAAGGCATTTAAGGTCGCGTGCACATTTCTACGTCGATGAGGAAGGCACTCCGTCCTTCATCGGCGCGGAATGGGACGTGACATCTGACGTGCTGCTCAACGTCGAACTCGGCAAGCAGAAGATGGTGGCCGAGACCCGGGCGCAGGCGCTTGAGGAAAGCAATGCGCGGATCGAGCATGTGGCCGACCACGACTACTTGACGGGAATGCCGAACCGGCGTCTGCTCGATAAGCGGCTTGCGGAACTGCCAACGGACAAGGGCGTGTCCACGCTTGCCGTTCTGCATCTCGATCTTGACCAGTTCAAACAGATCAATGACAGCCATGGTCACGCCGCCGGCGATGCCGTGTTGCGCGCGGCATCGCTCAGAATCGCCGCAGCCATTCCCGCAAATGGCATGGCTGCGCGTGTCGGCGGCGACGAATTCGTCATCGTGCTGACCAACTTCGTCGGCCTCGACGAACTGAAGGCTATCGTCGAGGATATGCAGCGGCGATTGCGGAAGAAAATCCGTTTCGGGCAGGAGATGCTGCAATCCGGCGCGTCTATCGGCGTATCCTGGAGCAGCGACAGGCAGGCGCGCAATCTGCTCGCTGAATCCGATCTGGCGCTCTATCAGGCGAAAAAACTCGGCCGCAACCGTATCGAATTTTTCAGCTGGCAGCTTCAAGAAGACCTGCGCGGCAGGCGCCGCCTCGCCGAGGAGTTCGCTCAAGCCCTGGAGCAGGGTCAGGTCGTTCCCTACTATCAGGTTCAGCTCGATGCGCGCACTCGCGAGATCACCGGACTGGAAGCGCTGGTACGCTGGAACCATCCGGAAAAGGGCGTGCTTGCGCCGGGCGTCTTCCTCCGCATTGCCGACGAATATGGGCTCTCCGCAGAGATCGATGCCATGGTCCTCCAGCGCGCGCTCGAAGATCGCGCCGCTTGGCAGGCCGTGGGCTGCAGTGTGCCGCGCATCGCCGTGAATATCTCGCCTGCGCGTCTTGCCGATCCAGCTCTGCTGGACAAGCTGCGCCGGCTCGCCATTCCGCCGGGCGCCATCGTCTTCGAGTTGGTGGAAACGATTTTCCTCGACGATTGCGATGAGAAATTCCTCGCCAATATCGACCTCATCAAGCAGATGGGCATCGATATCGAGATCGATGACTTCGGTTCCGGTCACGCCTCGCTCATCGGCCTCGTACGACTGAAACCGAAGCGACTTAAAATCGACCGCCAACTTGTCACCGATGTCGTGGAATCGGCTGAGCAGAGGCGTGTGGTCGGATCGATCGTCGAAATCGCCAAGGCTCTCGGTGTGGAAGTGATCGCCGAAGGGGTGGAGACCGAAGCTCATGCCCTCACGCTGTCATGGCTGGGCTGCGACAGCCTGCAGGGCTTTGCGCTCGGCTATCCCTCAAGCGCCGCCGATATGGGACACCTTCTTGCACCAACCGGCCACAACGACAAATCGCGCAGTGTGGCCGGCTGAAGTTTCTCAGACCGTATAAATGTAATCGATGAATGGAAGAGAACCAATCTCGGTTGCGAATGGTCCAATTGTTGAATGCGTCGAAGTAAACCTCGATGCACCGAGACGGCACGCCTTGGGTGCGTGCCGTACTTTTCAGGTCGTGCGGAAGCGGCCCCGGATCTGGCTCATGTAGAAGTCGCCAGGAGAAGCAGCTGCGGCGAGTCCGACGACGATGCCTTCAGGGACATCTTCGTAATGACGGCGTTGGCCGTTGGTCAGATAGAGCGTGAGGTGTCGGGTCTCGCGCTTGTAATCGATCGCTTCAATGAGTTTGGACTGCAGTCTAGTTTCCATGCGGTACTCCCCGAAGTGTTTAGCGCGAGAGAAGTGGCTGCTGGATCCGACGAGCGGTTCAAGACAGCGTCAAAGCTAATCCCTGGCCGATTCAAGTCAAGGATCGAAAGAGCTTGGCCGCACCTATTTTGAGTTAAATGCGCCTGAAGTTTGACGCGCTAAATTGAGCCGGGAGCATTATGACAATCAAGCGCAACCTGCAGCGGAACAATGCTCTCTCAGCGAGCGTTCAAGGCGTTTCGTCCGGCTTTGAAATGGGGATGTCCTTGCGGGTGATTCTGCCGGCGGGACGGTCAGGACCTTGCCGGGCTGCTCAATGACATGCCTGAGGTGCAGTTCGTTGCCAGCGCGAAATGATCAGGCGCGTCGCCAGAAGATGAGCTCCGGCACCTGCCAGGAGGGATTGGGCGCGGGCAACCAGGTCTTAGGGGAAAAATAATCCTTCGTGCGGCGCTGTTGGGCGGAGGTCTCCTGAAGCAGGAGCGTGAAGTTGAAGGCGCCCGGCCGCGAATATTCCTGAGTGAAGTTGATGAGGGCACCGAAGCCTTCCTCCTTCACATCCCTGAGATTGCGGATTGCCGCCAGCGCATCATGGAAATCCAGCCACGCCGGCTGCGTCAGCATGGTTTCGAAGACGCGCAATATGCTCGGATCGAGCTGTCCGTTGCCGTCGGTCGCGGGACCAACGAGCTTCACGCGCATGCTCGTAATCGTGCCTCTGCCATTGCCGCGCACGACGAGGAAGAGCGAGCTGACGACGTGGTCCTTCTCCTTCTTATAGATATGCTCGTAAGAGCATTCGAACGTATCGGAATTGAAGGCCGTTTCCGTCCATTCGCTTGTTTCGATGCCGGCAGAACGCAGCGCCTCGCACATGGCCGGGCCGGAAATCCGCCAGGTTCGCAGGAAAACGCTCGCGAGAGCCGGCTGCGGCTGCTCGAACATGCGCGGCGGGATCTTGACACTGACGGGTTCGGTGCGGCGGAAGACCTTGGGCGGCGGGGGAGGCGGGGGTGCCGCGGGCGGGAAAAGCTCTATGCCGAAGTGGTGAGCCAGCGACTTCAGGTGCCGCATGTCATTCGACAGCAGCACCGTTGCGCCAACTATTGAAACGGACAGAACAATCAACAGCCACATGACGGCGCGGCCCTTTCGCGGCTGCGGCGCCAGTTTCATGTTCTGATCGGACGATGGCATCGTCAGTTCGCGAGACCTCGGACAACGGAAGTCATCATTTATAAGGCTCGCACCGATGTGGCAATCGATCTCGACCGGAGCGTGGCATATTCGATTTAAAGCCACGCCGGGAAAAATATCGAAGCGCGTTAAGCCGCGATGCGACGGTACTGTTTTCTGATCCGGTCGATGTAATACTGACCCGGCGAGGGTGCCGTCACCATCGTATTGACGTCGTCGGCCGGTACGCCTTCGAACAAGCGCTCTTCACCGTTGCGGAAGCAGATGCGCAGGCGCCCATCCTCCTGGCTGAAATAGACGTTCTGGATAATCCTGGATTTGACTGGAACTTCGTGCATCGTTTTTGCCCCTGTTTCGTTTTGAGGCACCTTAGAAGTAAGGATGCGAAGATACCGTCAAGGCGTATGGTAAAGATTGTTTTCTGCTTGAAGAGCGGCAGTCTAAAAAATCGCGTTTCAATAAAATTGTACGGATCGGCTTAAAAACCCTGCAAATACCGGCATGTAGAGTGACCCTCATGAAAGTGACCGGGCATGGACAGATGCGACCGGCGCTGCGGCCAGGCAGACATCGCCCGGCCGACTGGAAAACGGGGAACTCAAGATGAGCAGACTTCTTCTTGCCGCGACGCTCGCAATCACTGTATCGACCGCAAGCCAGCCGGCTTTTGCTTTTGGCCCGGGTGGTTTCGGCCGCGACCTCATGTACACCTCGGCCATTGGTCATATGCCGGAGGAGCCGTTGACCACGAGCGCCGGCTTCGTTCGCCCGAACGTTCCTTTCGCTCTGCACGCGCCGGCTCAGGCCGAGAGCGAGGGATATGAGCTGAAAGCCTATTCGCGGCAGCTGACCATCGTCGTCGGCTTCGTTTTCGACAGCGTTCTGACCCAGGCTACCCAGACCATCGGTGCTGCCGAAGCGCTGGGTCCGTTTCTGCACTGAAGCTTAAATACTTGATGCTGCCGTTTTTCGATTTGCGCCCGCCGGAAGCATCTTGCGGGCGCAGTAATTTTCTTGAGATTGCAATTACATTGTTTCATGGTAAGGCGGGGTCGAAGTTCTTTTGCATTTGTATTGAAAAACGACGACACGCATCATTCAAGCCGTGAACGCGAGTTCATCATGACCGGTCTGGGCATATTGACAATCGACTTGACGATTGCTGGGTGGATCGCGGAATGGACTTGCGGGTCTTAATCTGGGAAGGTTGCATGAATTCGGAATTTGCCGTTCGTTCCATGCGGCCCGGTGAACTGGAGCTTGCGCTGGAATGGGCACGTCAGGAGGGCTGGAATCCAGGCCTCGACGATGCGATCGCATTCCATGAAGCCGATCCTTCCGGATTTTTTGTTGGTGCCATCGGCGAGGTGCCGGTCGGATCCATTTCGGTCGTCAAATATGGCGATACATTCGCCTTCCTTGGTCTTTACATCGTGCATCCCGATTTCCGTGGCCGGGGTTTCGGCAAGGCGATCTGGAACGCCGGCATCGCTTCGGCAGGAGACCGTACGATCGGTCTCGATGGTGTTGCCGCCCAGCAGGAAGCCTATCGCAAAGCCGGTTTCGACGCCGCCTACACGACAATCCGCTATGGCGGTGTGCCGACATCTGTGCCGCAGGCGTCGCTCGTCGCGCAGCCGGTTCCTGATGCGCGACTCGAAGGCCTTGTGCGATACGACAGCGGTATTTTTCCGCAGCCTCGTGCCGCTTTCCTTGCCGCCTGGTGCACGGGCCGCAAGGGGCGCAGTTCGCTCGTCGTGCGCAAGAGCGGCAAGATCCGCGGTTACGGCACGATCCGCCGCTGTTATGAAGGCTATAAGATCGGTCCGCTTTTCGCGAGTGATGCGGACAGTGCCGCCGCCCTTCTGGCCGGCCTCATCCCCCAGGCGCACGGCGCGTCGATCTTTATCGATATCCCTGCTGCCAATGCCGAGGCGATCTCGCTGGCGGAAAGCGTGGGGCTCGAGCCGGTCATGGAAACCGCACGCATGTATCGCGGTCCGGCGCCGGAAATCCCGCTGAAGAACGTCTATGGCGTGACGACACTGGAGCTTGGTTAGTCGACAGGCGAAGCGGGCACCGTGGCTGCGGAAGCCTTCGGACGTCCCTTTTCGGCGATGGCGATGCCGCCGAGTGTCAGCGCCAGCGCAATCATGTGGAAAAGCTGCAGCGTTTCGTCGAGCAGGGCGACCGAAAGCAGCGTGCCGAAAACCGGGACGAGGTTGATGAACAGGCCGGCGCGATTGGCGCCGATTTTCTCGACGCCTCTGATATAAAGTATCTGCGCCAGCAGGGAAGCGAAGATCGCCGTGTAGAAGGCAATCGCCCAGCCTTCTGCGTCAGGCCATTGGGCCGCGCTGCGGGAGGCTTCCCACAAGAGCAAGGGCAGGGCGGTCAGGGCCGCGCCGAGAGCTGGGATTGCCATCAGCGTGCGCCAGTCGACGATAGGCTTCCAGCGCAGGAAGATCGTATAGACGGCATAGGCGGCGACGGCGATCAGCATCAGCGCATCGCCGCGGTTGAGGCTGAGCTGCAGCAGGGTGACGAGATCGCCATGGGCAGCCGTCAATGCGACGCCGACAAGCGTCATGCCGAAGCCGACGACCTGGGCCAGCGAAACGCCGGTGCGGAAAAAGACGAAATTCAGCAGGAAGATCAGCATGGGAATGCCGGCCTGTTCGATGGCGACATTGATCGCCGTCGTGTACTGCACGGCCGAATAGAGCATGGCGTTGAAGGTCGTGTAGCCGATCACGCCATAGAAGAAGAGGAGGGGCAGGTTTTTGCGCACCACCGGCCAGTCCTTCTGCAACTGCGGCAGCGAGACGGCGGCGATCAGCACGACGGCCAGGAACCAGCGCAGAAAAGTCAGCATCATCGGGCTGACATGGCCGAGTGCCAGCTTGCCTGCAACGGCATTGCCGCCCCAGCAAAGAGTTGCAATGACGAGGCAGATATAGGCTGTGGCTTGCAAAGGGTGATCTTCCCGTCTTTGTCGTCTTTGGGGCGTCTCTGGCAGGCTTTCATGACCGGGCTTAGCCTGCCGGCGGCTGATTTGTCACGTAAAAAGCCGAATCTGCGGTGATAACAGGGTCGCTTTCCCAAAAACAAAGCTTTATAGATGCGCGGGTTTGAGCAGGTGTGCGGTTCTCCGCCGGTAACAGGAAGAGTTTGATGACGAACGTGGTCGTGGTCGGTTCGCAGTGGGGTGACGAAGGCAAGGGCAAGATTGTCGATTGGCTTTCGGAACGTGCTGACATCGTTGTACGCTATCAGGGCGGACACAATGCCGGACATACGCTCGTCATCGACGGCACGAGCTACAAGCTCTCGCTCCTGCCCTCCGGCGTCGTGCGCCCCGGCAAGATGGCCGTCATCGGCAACGGCGTCGTCGTCGATCCGCATGCGCTGATCGCCGAGATCGGCCGGCTGGAAGCGCAGGGCGTGAAGGTCACGCCGGAAAATCTGCGCATCGCCGACAACGCGACCCTCATTCTTTCCCTGCACCGCGAGCTCGATGCCTACCGCGAAGATGCAGCATCCAACAGCGGGACAAAGATCGGCACGACGCGGCGCGGCATCGGCCCGGCCTATGAAGACAAGGTCGGCCGCCGCGCCATCCGCGTGATGGATCTTGCCGATCTCGAAGCTCTGCCGGGCAAGGTCGATCGCATCCTGACCCACCATAACGCACTTCGCCGTGGTCTGGGCGTTGCCGAAGTCAGCCACCAGACGATCATGGACGAACTGACGTCGATCGCCGACCGCGTTCTGCCCTTCCGCGATACGGTCTGGCTGTTCCTTGACAAGCAGCGCCGCAAAGGCGCCCGTATCCTTTTCGAAGGTGCGCAGGGCAGCCTGCTCGATATCGATCACGGCACCTATCCCTTCGTGACCTCATCCAACACTGTGGCCGGTCAGGCCGCTGCCGGTTCGGGCATGGGTCCGGGTTCGCTCGGCTATATCCTCGGCATCACCAAGGCCTATACGACGCGCGTCGGCGAAGGTCCGTTCCCGACCGAGCTGACGGACGAGATCGGTCAGTTCCTCGGCGAGAAGGGCCATGAATTCGGCACGGTGACGGGCCGCAAGCGCCGTTGCGGCTGGTTCGACGCCGCACTCGTTCGCCAGTCGGTCGCCACCAACGGCATCAGCGGGATTGCATTGACAAAGCTCGACGTGCTCGATGGCCTTGATGAATTGAAGATCTGCGTCGGCTACATGCTCGATGGCGAACAGATCGACCATCTTCCGGCAAGCCAGGCGGCGCAAGCTCGAGTGGAGCCGATCTACGTCACGCTGGAAGGCTGGAAGGAATCGACGGTCGGCGCCCGCAGCTGGGCGGATCTGCCGGCGCAGGCGATCAAATATGTTCGCCAGGTCGAAGAGCTGATCGGGGCGCCTGTCGCGCTTCTTTCCACAAGTCCTGAGCGTGACGACACCATACTTGTGACCGATCCGTTTGAGGATTAATGTCGCGGGTCACCTAGGGCGACCGTTCGGGAGTGTGCCGGACTTCTTGAGAAAGTACTGATGGCGGATTTTATTGCAGTTATTCGGCGGGCAGTCGACGGCCTGTCTGAAAATACGCCCGAGATGCGGGTGAAGGTCTACGAGCGTGCGCGCGGCGCTGTGCAGCGGCAGCTCGAGAACATGAAGCCGCGTCCGCCGGAAGCGATGCTGCAACGCCAGTTGGACAAGCTCGAGGCCGCAATCCGTGACGTCGAGGCCGAGCATGCAGAAGCTGCCGATGTCGAAGAGCCGGTCGCAGCCGCTCCGGAGCCCGAGATCTCCCAAGAGGAACCTTCTCTAGAACACGAGCCTGTCGCAGCGGCAGCGCCTGTTGCCGTAGCCTCTGCTGATGAAAGCCTTGAGCAGCAGGAAGCAGAACATCCCGCCCCCGAGCAGCAGCCCGCCGAACCGGAAGAGGTCGTTCATGCGGCCACTTCCGCCGAAGAGGTAGTGCCCGAGCATGCCGAGTGGCATCCGCCTCATGAGGAAGAGGCTCCAGCAGAGGAATGGCGTGCGCCGGAGCAGGCAGAGATTCATGCCGAACCCGTGCGTCTTCATGAGCCTGTAGAAGAGCATCATCCAGAAGAGCACTATCCGGAAGAGCCGCTGCCCGAAGAGGTCGCTGCCGAGCCGGTGGCCGAAACCGTTCACGAAGTGGAAGAAGAGCTTCGGCACGAAGAGGTTCAGCAGCCGATTCCACGCGGCATGGAGCGTGCGTCGAACCGGCTCGTAGAGCCGATGGCTGATTTCGAGCCGCCGCCGCAAGTCGAGAAATTCGTCGAGCATACACGCGAGGAGCCGCTTGTTGCGGATGCGGCGGCTCATTTCGATCGCATGTGGTCCGAACCGGCTGCGGAAACGCCGGCCCCTGCGCCACAGGAAGCCGAGACCGAATGGGCGCGCGAAGAACTCCAGTCCTATGCAGAGGCTGCGCCTGCCGTTCCCGCCGATGCTTCGGCACGCGCTTTCGATGAGGTCATCTCTACGCTCGGAAACAGCGCTTCGCCGGCCGTCATGCCGGCAGCCAAGGAGAATTTCTCCTGGGAAGCGGCCGCTTTCGACGACCTGCCGCCGCTCGAGGCCGGCACGGGCAAGAAGACACCGGCTTCCGCTCATTTCGACGACGTCGATATCTTCGCCGAAGTACATGCCGGCAATGGTTCCGGCTCTGCGGCTCCAGCACCGGCCGCGCCAGGCGAAGGCTGGCGTGAGGCGCGTGCGCTGCGCGGTTACGACCGCCGCAACGCTGCTGTTGCCGATGACGACGACGGCAACCCGCCGATGGATCTGGACCAGATCGTCGCTTCCAAGATGCAGGGCAAGAGCTTCCGCATGGAGCCGAAGCGTCGCCGCTTCGGCATCGGGACCATTCTGGCGATCCTTGTTACGCTCGGCATTATCGGTGGTGGCGCCTATGCCGGCTGGATGAACCGCGAGGCGGTGAAGGAGATGGTGGACGGCCTCGTCAGCTCCGCACCGTCACAAGCCGTGCGCAACGAGACAGCCACGCCGGCGACAACACCGGTGTCGCCGAGCAGTACGCCGGCCACGACGCCGCCGGCAAATCAGGGTGCCGCGGTGCCTCCGGCGCGACCCAATCAGGAAGTTGCCTCGTTGGACGGCTCGGCCGCCAATACCAAGTTCACCCAGCGGCTGCTCGCCGATGGCACGGAAGTCGATAGCGGCGCGGCAGCAATGCCGGGTACGCCGACGGCGGAAGGCAAGTCGGTTGCCGAACAGAACGTCGCTGCAGCCGATACCAGCACGCCGAGCGTCCAGTCCGATGCTGCGCCTGCCGAAAATCTGACGCCGAATGGTCCGGTGGCCGCACCGGCGCAGAATACGCCAGTCGGCACCACGGAAAAGATGTTCCTCTACGAGGAGCGGATCGGCGAAAGCTCGCCGACGGCGATCGAAGGTTCGGTTGTCTGGACCATACAGCATGAAGCCGGGCAAGACGGCCGGCAGGAAGCCACCGTGCAGGGCAACGTCACCGTGCCGGAGCGTAACCTTTCTGCTCTCCTGACCTTCAAGCGCAATTCCGACCCGTCGCTGCCGGCAAGCCATCTCGTCGAGATCGTCTTCTCCGTTCCGCCGAATTTCGAGGGCGGCAGCATCGACAGCGTCCAGCGCATCTCGATGAAGCGCACGGAGCAGGATCGCGGCGATCCGCTGATTGCCGTGCCCGCCAAGATTACCGACGATTTCCACATGATCGCGCTCAACGACTATCCGGATGCGCGCAAGGCCAATCTGGATCTGCTTGGCACCCGCGACTGGATCGACATTCCAATCACCTACCGCAACGGTCGTCGTGCGCTGCTGACCATGCAGAAGGGCGCCACCGGCGGGAATGCGTTCACCACGGCGATTAAGGAATGGACTGCGCTCGGGGACCTTTCCACCAGCCAGTAAGGCCGGTTCTTCCGGAGCTTAAAAATCACGCAAAACAAAAGGCGGGCCACAAGGACCCGCCTTTTTGATTTCATACAGACACAATCGGCTTACGCGGTGGCTTCGACCACACGCACAGCCTTTGCGCGCTCCAGCGCTTCCTTACGGACCGCATCCTGCACCTTTTCGAAGGCGCGTACTTCGATCTGGCGGACACGCTCGCGGCTGATGTCGAACTCGGCCGAAAGGTCTTCCAGCGTTACCGGATCTTCGGCGAGGCGACGGGCCTCGAAGATGCGGCGTTCGCGGTCGTTCAGGACGCTCATGGCCTTGGCCAGCATGCGGCGACGGGTATCGAGCTCATCCTGCTCGATCAGCACGTCTTCCTGGCTGTCATGGTCGTCCACGAGCCAATCCTGCCACTGGCCGCTGTCGCCCTCGGAGGCCTTGATCGGCGCGTTCAACGAGGCGTCGCCGGAAAGGCGGCGGTTCATCGAAACGACCTCTTCCTCAGAGACGTTCAGCTTGGTGGCGATCTCGGTCACGTGTTCCGGCTTCAAGTCGCCGTCGTCGATGGCCTGGATACGGCCTTTCAGGCGGCGCAGGTTGAAGAACAGGCGCTTCTGGTTGGCGGTCGTACCCATCTTCACTAGAGACCATGAGCGCAGGATATATTCCTGGATCGAGGCCTTGATCCACCACATGGCGTAGGTGGCAAGGCGGAAACCGCGTTCCGGATCGAACTTCTTGACGGCCTGCATGAGGCCGACGTTACCTTCCGACACGACTTCGCCGATCGGCAGGCCGTAGCCGCGATAGCCCATGGCGATCTTCGCGACGAGACGCAGGTGGCTGGTGACGAGCCTGTGGGCGGCGTCACGATCGCCGTGCTCGGAGTAACGCTTGGCGAGCATGTACTCTTCCTGCGGTTCCAGCATCGGGAATTTGCGGATTTCGTCGAGGTAACGATTGAGACCGGCTTCGCCGGCGGTAATGGACGGCAAGTTATTTCGGGCCATGATGCACCCTCCTTATATGGATTCCGGTTCCCGATGGAACGCGCCCTCGCGTTAAAGGCAAACCGGGACATGCGGCTCTCTCCAAGCCCGCAATAAGTCTATTTACAAATAAGTATGGCGAAACAGGGATTCAAGGTCGCCTCGGCGTTCACGAGGGCGTTATCCGGTCTTTGCCAGAGCCAACCACAGGCATTGATTTTACCGACAGCTGCCGCATTTTTCCAGTGGCGGTGGCACTCTTGCCCAGCCGCTTTTATGAGGGAAACTGATGATCAGACCAGCTCTTGCCGTCATCCTGCTGCTTTCGCTTTCGGCCGCTCTTTCATCCTGTGGGAATACCGCAAGGGGATTGGCGCAGGACGGGCGTGACACCAGCCACGCTCTCGACAATGCCACGCATCGGGTCCTGGGTGCCGGCTCCAAGAAGTAGCAGCGGCCGTTTCTCATCCGCGCAGGGCGTCAGCGAGCTCCACCATGTCATCCGGCAGGGGCACTTCGAAATGCATCACCTCGCCGGTGCGCGGATGCTCGAATTGCAGCATATAGGCATGCAGCGCCTGGCGGTCGAAAGCCTTGACGACTTTGCGAGCCTCGTCGGGCAGAAGATTGGCCTTGGTCTTGAAGCCGGCGCCGTAGACGCCGTCGCCCAGCAGCGGATGGCCGATATGAGCCATGTGGACGCGGATCTGGTGTGTGCGGCCGGTTTCCAGGTGGCATTCGACGAGGGAGGCAAGCGCGCTCGCATCCGGGCTTTCATGGAAGCGCTCAAGCACTTCGTAATGGGTGATCGCCTCGTCGGCGTTCTCGTTTTCGGGGCGCTTGACGGCGCGGCGGGTGCGGTCGCCGGTGGCGCGGCCGAGCGGCGCGTCGATTGTCCCAGAGAGCGAACGCGGACGGCCCCAGACGATCGCCTGATAGGCGCGTTCCAGCGGCATGGTGCGGCCGTGATCGGCGAACTGCAGCGAGAGATGGCGATGCGCCATATCGTTCTTGGCGACGACCATGACGCCGGTCGTATCCTTATCGAGGCGATGAACGATGCCGGGACGGCGCACGCCGCCGATGCCGGAGAGAGTGTCACCGCAATGGTGGATCAGCGCGTTGACGAGCGTGCCCGTCCAGTTGCCGGGGCCAGGGTGAACCACCAGGCCAGCCGGCTTGGAAATGACGATGACGTCTTCATCCTCGTAGAGGATATCGAGCGGAATGTCCTCGCCCTTCGGGGCCGGATCTTCGGGCTCGGGCAGGGTGATCTCGTAGCTGTCGCCGGCTCGCACCTTCCGTTGAGGATCGGTAATCGGCGCGCCCTTCAAAAAGACCTGTCCGTCCTTGATCAGTGCCTTGATGCGGCTGCGGGAAAATTCCTCGCCAACCTGCGCGGTCAGCCATGCGTCGAGACGGCCTTCGGCTGTCTCGTCGGCGGTCAGGACTTTTCTATTGTCATCTGCTTGTTTAAAGGGGTCGCTCAAGACGCTTCTTCTCCGACGTATTTTTAGAACGGGACGCCATAGATGACGAAATTCGAGCCAGCCGACGACGAGCAGGAAGAAAAGCCCCTCGACCCGGCTATGGAAAGTGTCCGGCGCAAGATGGTTCGCCTGCAGATCGTCTCAGGCGCCATCATGTTCGTGAGCCTTATGGCGGTCTTCGGCGCCGTTGTCTACAAGGTGACGCGCGCTGAACCCTCCCAGACCACAGCATCTGCAGGCTCTTCCGGTGTTCCCTCAGACGCGCCGGTGAGTTCGACGGCCTCACTGCCGCTTGGCTTCAAGGTCGAGCAAACGTCGCTTTCAGGCGGGCAGATCCTGTTCTATGGCACAGATGTCAACGGCAAGCGCAAGGCGCTGGTCTTCGATATCAGGGCGAGCCGCATCGTGGCTGACATCACGCTATCGGGCAATTGAGGCCTGCATGGCCGGAACGCCCCTCACGATCGAAAGCGCCGACGATCCGCGTATTGTGGAATTTCGTGATATTCGTGAGCGCGACCTGACGGGCCGGCAGAACCGCTTTATCGCCGAGGGTACCGTCGTGTTGCGCATGCTCGCCGCGGCGCATGCCTCAGGCAGGGAATTTTCGGCGGAGAAGATCTTGCTGCTCCGCAACCGGCTCGACGGCGTGGCGGAGATTCTCGACCGCTTTCCCGACGACGTGCCCGTCTATGTGGCGGACGCCGATGTTCTTGACGGCATTGTCGGCTTCAACGTGCATCGCGGTGTGTTAGCGCTCGGTCGCCGCGAACAGTCGGCGCAAACCGTGTTTCTCGATACGCTGCCGGAGCAGGCGCTTGTGCTCGTCGGCTGCGGCATTTCCAATCACGACAATGCCGGGTCGATGTTTCGCAACGGCGCTGCCTTCAAGGCGGATGCGATCCTCTTCGACGAGACCTGCTGTGATCCGCTCTATCGCAAGGCGCTGCGTGTTTCCGTCGGTTCGGTCTTGAGCATGCCCTATCATCGCGGCGGCAATGCGCTCGCTCTTCTCTCTGGTCTTGCCGAGCGCGGCTTTGCGATCTGGACGCTTTCCCCACGTGGCGAGACGGATATCCGGCGGATACCGGCTTCTGATCGCATGGCGCTCGTCGTCGGTACCGAGGGCGAGGGGCTGCCGGAGGCGGTGCTTTCCCGTTTCCGCAGCGCACGCATTCCGCAGTCCGAAGGGCTGGACAGCCTCAACGTGGCGACGGCGACGGGCATTGCGCTCTTTGCCATATCTTCGGCGATGGCGCGTATCTGACGGGTTCAGCGCTGCGGATCGGCGATAACAGCAGCTGCGCGGTCCGCGAGGTTCACACGATCGTTTGCTCCCTTCTTCTCCCTGCCATCAGGCAGAAGGGGCAGGATCGGAGAGGACGGGCCTTCCTTTAGCGCCGTGAGCGCTACTACGTTGGCGGCGATCGAGGTGATTTCCTCGCGAAGAGCGCCATCACGGCCGGTATTGTTTCTTGCCTTCTGCAGATGGTCGGCAAGTGCTGCGCTGCGCCGGCGCACATTGTCGCTCATCTGCGCTGTCACAGCAGAGAGATCGAGTTCAGAGGTTTCTGTTTCACTGGTCGCTTCGGCGGGCAGATCGGCAACAGCCTTGGAGAGGCCCGCATCACGCAGCACCTTGGCTACCTTGCGGAGTTCGGCATTGGCAGCCTTCAACTGATCCTTCAGCTTGGCGATTTCCTGTTGCCGGCGGCCGAGCAGGGCCTCCTTGTCCGCGGCAGAGGCAGCCTCACGGGCAGCCTTGTCTTCCAGGCGAATGACCATGTGCTGCTGCTGGCTGAGCTTCTGTTCGGCGTCCTTGGCGCGCTTCTGCAGTACGGTCATGTCCTGGCGCATCGTATCGCGTTCGTCGCGCAGGGCATTGGCGCGGAACTTCAGGCTCTCGGCCTCAGTATCGCGCGCAGCAAGATCGATCTTCAGATTGTCGGTCTGCTCCGCGAGCCTGGAAAGCCGGGCACGCAGCGTTTCCAGCTCGGTATCTTTGTTGGAGCCCGCCTGTTCGGCAATATGCAGGCTCGTCTTCAACTGGCTTATATAGTTCTCGTCCTTGCGCAGGTGTGAGCGCTGCTCTGCAGCCTCAACTTGCATTTCGCCGATCTGCGCGCGCGCCTCATTGACTTCCGAGGCAAGCCTGCCGGCATCGACGGCGAGGGAATCATGGCGAAGCTGCAGGGAAAGCGACTTCTCGCGTTCGCGATGAAGGTCCTGCGCGGTACGGGCGTTTTCGGCGGCGTAGAGGGCGCGTACCATATCCTTCTGCGCCCGCACTTCCTGCGGGCTCAACGGCATCGTAGCCTTGAGGCGGTTTTCAGTATACCAGACGATGCGGCGGTGAACGGCAGGCGAGATCAGAAAGACGAGAAAGGCCGCGGTCAGGAAGCCCAATCCGAACAAGAGAGCATATTCGATCACGGCGCGGCCATCGATTCGAAGGTTGATACGGGTCAGTCCGGTTGATTAAGCACGCAGTGGGCGCATCGACAAGGCTGCGGGCACCGGCAAGACCATATTCCCAAGGATATTAGCGCCGATTTCAGCTTTTCAGAAGGGGTTCCAGGTCGGGTTCGGCGTGATTTTCAGATAGCCGACATTGATGCCGAGGCGGGCGCCGACGCCCGTGCGGATCGGCACGACCAGAACATTGTTGTTCTTGAGAAGCGTCATGCCGAAGCCGGCGATGACATAGGCGGAGCCGCTGACGCCGCCAAAGCGCGCATAGATGGAGTCGATGGAGGGCAGGTCATAGACCAGCATCATGACGCGGGAGCCCTGGCCGCCGTAGTCGAGACCCAGAGACGGACCCTGCCAGTAAAGCGGGTGCTCGCCGGCATTCTTCGTATTGAGCTGGCCTTCGCCGTAAGTGAGGCCGGCGATGAAGGCGCCGCCGCCTTCCTGGCCGAGAATATAGCCGTTCGGCAGGCCGTATTTCTGAAAGGCGCTTTCAACGACCTTGGCAAGGCCGCCGCTGGTCTCGCCGAAGAAGGAGTGACCGGCATCGACGATTTCCTGCACCGTGTACTGGCCGTTGTTCTGCTGCGCTGCGGCTTGTCCCGTAATCATCACCGACGATACCATGATAGCGGTCAGCAACTTGCAGAAGCCGATAAATCTTCCGAGAAATTGGAGGCGCATGATGTCATCCATTCGTCATTGTCGGGCCATTGGCATTTGATGCATTTTGCGCCGATCGTCTTAACAATCGGTTTACCAAATATGGTGTCATTATGGCGACGAGTACGGTCGCAAACTTCGCGCAATTTTGATCAGGCACACTACCGGGCGGAATGACACTGCCGCCCTCAGGAGACGATGATGTCCAAGAACCCGAATCTCACTCTGTCCGGCCCGGACCTGGCTGCGCTTCTGTGCAGTCGTGTGTGCCATGACGTGATCTCGCCGGTCGGCGCGATCAATAACGGTCTGGAGCTTCTTGACGAAGGCGGAGCGGATTCGGACGCGATGGATCTCATCCGCACCAGTGCGCTCAATGCTTCGGTCCGTCTCAAATTCGCTCGCCTTGCCTTCGGTGCATCCGGTTCCGTCGGCGCCTCGATCGATACCGGCGAGGCCGAACGTGCAGCCAAGGATTTTGCCGTGGCCGAGAAGAAGACCGAAGTGAGCTGGAGCGGCCCGCGCGCGATCGTCGCCAAGAACAGGGTCAAGCTGCTCCTCAATCTCTTCCTCGTCGCCTATTCGTCCATTCCGCGCGGCGGCAATCTGGATATTACGCTGGAAAACCCGGAATTCGATGCCAGCTTCAGGCTCGTCGCCAGGGGCAAACTAATGCGCATGCCGCCGAAATTCGTCGAAATCGCCACCGGTACCGTCGAGGAGGCGATCGATGCGCATTCGATCCAGCCTTATTACACTGTGTTATTGGCCGAAGAATGCGGCATGATTCTGGATTATTCGGCCAGCGCCGAAGAGATCGTCTTCACAGCCAAGGTCGCCGCAGCCTAGTTCATCGATCGCTGGCCGACGCGGGTGCGGTAACGATTCCTTAGCCTGATGAACCTATCCTCAAAGGTTAGGAAGGCCCTCGACGGAGACAGCGCGAGGGATAAGGAGCCGCCATGCAGAGATTCATGATCACCGACAGTTCGGACATTGTTCGCAAGGTCGGCAAGCGAATCCTTTCCGAACTCGATTTTCTGGTCAGCGAAGCTTCGAGTGCCGAAGAGGCGCTGCAGCACTGCCAGGCCGAACTTCCCGAATATCTGATCGTCGATTCAGGTATGGAAGGCGCGCTCGATCTCATCGCCAGCATCCGTACCATGGACGGCGGCAAAGAGGTGAAGATTTACTATTGTGTCATCGAGGCCGACCTGAAGAAGCTGATGGCCGGCAAGCGGGCAGGGGCCACCGACTTCCTGCTCAAGCCTTTCGACCGCAAGATCCTCACCGCCGTGTTCGGAAATCGCGCAATCGCCGCCTGAGCAGGTCGCGCAAATCGTTAACGGGAGCCGTCCTTCGGGGCGGCTTTTTCATGTCGGGATAGCAGCGCCAAAACAAAAATCCCGCCACAAGGGCGGGATTTTTAAGGATAAGGGGGATTCGGCGGATCAGGCGGTTTCGGCGTATTCTGCACCATCGGGCTCGCGCAGCACGTAGCCGCGGCCCCAGACGGTTTCGATATAGTTGGCGCCGCCGGCAGCATTTGCGAGCTTCTTGCGCAGCTTGCAGATGAAGACGTCGATGATCTTCAGTTCCGGTTCGTCCATGCCGCCGTAAAGGTGGTTCAGGAACATTTCCTTGGTGAGCGTGGTTCCCTTGCGGAGCGAAAGAAGCTCCAGCATCTGGTATTCCTTGCCCGTCAGGTGAACGCGCTGGCCGCCGACTTCGACGGTCTTGGCGTCGAGGTTGACGATAAGCTCGCCCGTGACGATGACCGACTGGGCATGGCCCTTGGAACGGCGAACGATGGCGTGGATGCGGGCGACCAGCTCATCCTTATGGAAGGGCTTGGTCATATAGTCGTCGGCACCGAAGCCGAGACCGCGAACCTTGTCTTCGATACCGGCCATGCCCGAGAGGATCAGGATCGGTGTCTTGACCTTCGACAGGCGGAGAGTACGAAGCACTTCATATCCGGACATGTCGGGAAGATTTAGATCCAGAAGGATGATGTCGTAATCATACAGCTTGCCCAGATCCACGCCTTCTTCGCCGAGATCTGTCGTATAAACATTAAAACTCTCAGATTTGAGCATCAATTCGATACTCTGCGCCGTAGCGCTATCGTCCTCAATGAGAAGTACCCGCATAATTATCCCCTTTACCGCCGCCGAAAGGTGGCATGGCCCCCTACGCGATACCGAATAAGCTACGTGATTTGGAAGCTGCCACGAAATGGTTAACAAATTCTAATTCACTCTGGCAAGGTGTATCGAATTTATTAAATAATTTTTCCATTTCACTGTTTTCCAATAGGAATCTCAAAACACATTTCTCAACTATGACATTAAGAAGCCGCGCTAAGTGATTCATCTGACTCGCCAATGAAAAGGTTCGGCATTCCTGTCCTGGTGTTTACCGACCCTTAAATCATCGGGCCTATCATTAACGATGCCCGTAAACGAAAGGTTACCAGCGGTAGGTTTTTGTTAATATCGCAGGAATTTTTTCGGCAAACCGTGTCAAAGCGGCGCGTAAGGGCGGTTTCAAGTTGAGCCGGGGTCTCGCATCACGGGAGTAATGCGTATGAAGTCGCGAGAGAGCCTCGTTCGTCTGAAAGAGTTTCAGGTGAACGAAAAACGTCGTCAGCTGCAGCAGTTGCAGATGATGATGTCCGAATTTGAACGGATGACGAAGGATCTGGAGAGCCAGATCGTCGTCGAGGAAAAGAAGTCCGGTATTTCCGACCCGAATCACTTCGCATATCCGACCTTTGCAAAGGCCGCACGTCAGCGCGCCGACAATCTTCAGGTTTCGATCAAGGAACTGAAGGTTCAGGAGGAGGCGCTGGAACTGGTGCTGGAGGAAATGCAGGCGGAATATGCCAGGGCAACCGCACTCGAAGAGCGCGACGGCGCAGTTCGCGCCCGGGCCTGACGAATATTGCAGGCGCCGATCCCGGCGCCTTGGGAGATAACCACAGAAGCCATGCATGACGGGCGCGGTGTCCGTCATGCATGGCTTTTGGTGTTTCCGTCGGATAACGGGCGCGATCAGTTCACCACATCGTTCCATTCGGGGTGGCGCTGCGCCTGTGATTTAAAGAAAGGGCAGAGCGGGATAATCTTCCAACCGCCATTTCGGGCGGCCTCAACCGCATGAAGGGCGAGCGCCTGGCCGATGCCCTTACCACGCAAAGCGTCCGGCACACCGGTATGATCGATGATGATCAGTTTCGGCGATGTGCGGGAATAGGTCATTTCCGCTTCATGGCCTTCCAGCGCTGCAACATAGCGGCCGCCTGACGTATTTTCCTCAATCCTGATATCCATGTCTGTCTCCTGACGAATTATGTGATCGGGAACGTGACATGGCGGCATCGGCATGCCAAGCCGTGGCGGCAGGAGACAGTGTGTTCAAAGAGGAGGCGGGAAATTGAACAGGCTTTCGGCAGTCCGGCCCATATTGCTGGTGGCAGCACCGTTTCTTCTGGCGCTTGGCCTTGTCCTGCCGCTTGTCCGCTTCGAGAAGCTCTGGTTCTTCGACGAGACGCCGTCGCTCCTGGAAATCGTGGCTTCGCTCTGGAGTGGCGACGACGTGGCGCTTGCGGCACTCGTTGCGCTCGTCTCGATTGTGCTGCCGCTTCTGAAGATGATCGGGGTCGCGGCGGAATCCATGGCTGCCGGCAGTACCGGCAGCCTGTTTTATCGCAACGTCGTGCCGCATCTGTCCAAGTGGTCCATGATGGACGTGCTGCTCGTCGCGATCGTGATTGCGGCGGCGAAGACGACCGGACTTGCGAATGCGTTTACGCAGCCCGGCCTCTGGTGTTACGCAGCCTCGGCAATGATTTCGGGCCTTCCTCACTCCCTCGAGGGAAATGCGTCCGGCCCGAAATAATCAAATCGAATGGAACGTGATCAGTGGCGGTACTGCTGGATGCGCGTAGTGCGCAGGCCGGCGAGACCATGGCTGTTGATGGAGGACTGCCAGGACAGGAATTCTTCGACAGTGAGCGTGTAACGCTCGCAGGCTTCTTCCAAGCTCAACAAGCCACCGCGAACGGCCGCGACAACCTCTGCCTTCCGGCGGATGACCCAGCGCCGCGTATTTGGCGGCGGGAGATCCGCAATCGTCAGGGGGCTGCCATCGGGGCCGATGACATATTTTACTCGGGGACGTATCATTTCGGTCATTGGACTCTCTACACAACGCAAGACCACGGACGCCACTCTAACTTGCCACATTTAAAAATTGCCTAAACCCATCGTAAGACTTTGATAACAACTTTAGACGCCAGTTGCCGGTGATTTGCGGATCTCCTGCCGTTACGTCAATTTGAGGCGGCTGCATGGGAGCCATGCGGAATAAATGTTACATATTTTTCCCAGATAATTTTATAAGCGCTGCAACATAAGTATGAGCGCAAAGACTTCGTCTCCGTTCTTCTCGCAGTATCAATAAAGATTGCCATTTGAATGCTTCGTATCCTTCGGATGCGGGGCAAACGCTGTCTTTCCTGATCGTCCGGCGCGTCCAATCCGCGGCCGGTTGCGAGGCCGAGCCGAAGCCAGGCCCGTGAAGGAACAAAGAGAATGAAGAGACGTGAACGCGCAGTCCGTGACTGCGCCGATGATACCGCATTTTCGCCTTTCGGAGCCGGTTCTACGGGCATTTCCGCCGTCGACGGTGCAGACCGCCTGGACGAGCTGACGAAGGCTGCCGGGTTCGAATTCCACCTGTTTTCCGTATTCCCGCGTGGGGATCGAACGGCCTTTCTCGAAAACAAGCTGATCAGCAACTGGCCGCAGAGCCTCGTCAACTTTTACGAGGAGGCGGACCTTTTCTATTGCAGCAAGCTGGTTGCTGTCATGAAGCGCACCATTATGCCCGTCTTCTGCGATGAGGGGCCTTTTGGCGGCAATGCAGCGAATCAGGAAAACCGTCGTCTGAACACGATGTTTCAGATGCACGGGCTGAAGCATACCTTCGCTTTCGCGCTGCACGACGCTGACCTGAAACAATACATCTTCGCTTTTTCGGGTACGCGTGCGATGCCCTCTCGCGAAGAAGCAACGACGCTGCTTTATGGCTGCATGGAGCTTCTGGACACGCTTCCGAGCGACGAGAAGCCGGAAGACCGGCCATCGGAAAGCCTCACACGGAGGGAGATCGAATGCCTGCGCTGGTCGGCCGCGGGCAAGAGCAGCGACGAAATTGCAATCATTCTCGATCTCTCGTCGCATACAGTGGTGGGATATCTGAAGAGCGCCATGCGAAAGCTGGATTCGGTCAACCGCATGCAGGCTGTCGCCCGCGCATTCCGGTATCGGCTGCTCTGACGGCCGATACCCTCTCTTTTTCCAATCAGAAGCCTTTGCCGCCGTTCAGTTCGGAAATCAGCGTTCCGATGATGATGCGGATGTCCATCACCAGCGAGAAGTTCTCGACATAATGGAGATCGCTGGCGATGCGGGCGCGGGCCTTGGCCGGGCGGTCTGTCGGGCCACGCAGGCCGCGCATCTGCGCCAGACCGGTGATGCCGGGACGCATGGCGTGGCGGTGATGATATTGCGGAACCAGCTCTTCGTAGAGCATGCCGCCGGCACGCATGCCGATTGCATGGCAGCGCGGCCCGACAACCGACATGTCGCCCTTCAGTACGTTGAGAAGCTGCGGCAGTTCATCAATGTTCGAGCGACGCAGGAAAGCGCCGACGCGGGTGACGCGTGGATCGTTCTTCACGGTTTGGGCAACGCCCGTGACGTCGCACATGTCGGTACGCATCGAGCGGAACTTGTAGACCTTGATGGCGCGGCAATTCTTGCCCCAGCGGGTCTGCTTGAAAAGCACCGGACCGGGGCTGTCCATCTTGATCAGGGCGGCGACGACCAGAAGAAGCGGAGCAAGCACGATAAGTGCGCTGATCGAAGCAAAAATATCGAAGGCTCGTTTCAGCGCGAACTGCACGGAGGCAGGTGGCAGAACGATGCTGTCGAGTGCGGCAACTGGGAACCTCGCGTTGACCTGATGAACAGGCGTAACGCGAAAGCTCTCTTCAGAAATACTTTTGTTAAGGTCCATGACGCTCAAGGATCTACCCTTTGTATTTTGAAGCTCTCGGCGGTGTCATTCGATGGCTTGGTTAGCGCCAGATTAAGGCGCGACAATGTTAGGCGACGTTTAACCCTACTACATCCTAAATTTGCGACATTTGTTTAACCGAGTCCAGAGAAATTTCGCATCGCAGCAAACTTCGCAGTTGCGTTAAGTTAATGCAAAATCAGGAGTTTTATTTTTCAACCGGGGTTTTTATTAGGAATTATATGTGCTTGGCAGATTCGACACAGCAAACGACGGTTGCGTTGGTTGTGGCTTACACCGTGCCAAAACGGTTCATTCCCGGCAGGGCCGGGGCGATCCCGATTTCACCAGGATCGAATTTATCGTCTATTGTGCCAGAATGGGAGCAGAGAAACTGCTGGAGCCGATATTCCGAAACTATGGTTTAGCTACCATAATTGTGTCTTCCTGCCGCAGCAATGTTACCGAAGTCACACGACGTGCGCTTTGCTGATTGTGGCGACATTGTGTCGAGAGAGCATGCGACCGGAAAGGAAAAGGCGCTGGCTCCGAAACGAAAGTGAGGACCGGAGACGGAAATCATCGAGTGATTCTCCAGGCCGAGGGGCATCCGGGCGCCGATGTAAGATCGCCCTGCTGCAATATTAACGCGAAGAGGCCGAAAGAGGCCAACTTCGGCGACCGTCCCGTCATGCCCGCCCGAGCGCAGGCTTGGTGCCGCCCCAAGAGACGAAATGGGGATTTGCGAAGTCGAAATCGGCAGCTGCACCGGTTTTGCCGTAGATGAGCGGCTGGCCATCCATCGTGACAGTCGATCCACCGGCCGCCCGCAAGACCGCATCGCCGGCCGCGGTATCCCATTCCATGGTGCGGGTGAAGCGCGGGTAGACGTCGGCCTTGCCCTCCGCCAGCAGGCAGAATTTCAGGGAGGAGCCGATGTTGGTGCATTTGGAGATTGCATGCCTGGCGAGGAAGAGACCGGTCTCCGGGCTGTCATGCCGGAAACTCGCGAGCGCCATACTCTCTGCCGGCTGTTTGCGCACCTTGATCGGCATTCTCTTCGTTATCGCAAAGTTGTCGTCGATCAGCAGTTTCTCCGCGCTTCCGCGGTCGCCGGAAAAAGCGATGCCGAGCGCTGGGGCATAGACGATTCCGGCGACGGGAATGCCATCTTCCACATAGGCGATATTGACGGTGAATTCCTGACGCTTATCCAGGAATTCGCGGGTGCCGTCGAGCGGATCGACCAGAAAGAAGGACTTTCCGACGATATCAGGCACTCTGCCAGCGGCTACCGATTCTTCGGCGATAACGGGGATCCCAGGGAAACTGCGTTTCAGATGCGCCAGTATGGTGCGCTCGGCCTCCTGGTCAGCGATCGTCACCGGGCTTTCATCAGCTTTCATTTCCACTGGGCAGCCATCGCAGAAGACTTCCATGATGGCTTTGCCGGCTTCGAGTGCCGCCCGTTCAAATGTTTTCAGCATATTCCTGCCGTTCGTCTGCAAATTCGTCTTGAGACCACCGCGCTACATATAATGTATAGGAAGTGATGCCGCACCCTTTTGCCGGAATGCCGCAACATTAGCACAGGCTCGCGAGGTTTGCACAAACCGCGTCAGAAGCGGCTGCCCGCGAAATGTCATTTGCAATAGATGGCATCTTGGAGTTTGAAATTTCGTCAACTTCCTTACGTGTGGAACAGTTTGCGCAGAGGGCGAGCATCTTCGGTTTCGTTCGGTGCCCAAAGATTAATTGACGAAGCCTGATCTGGCTAAAAATTTGCCAAACGATGCCGCTTTTGTGTGGATTTTGGTTCGAATTGCGCCATCTACGCCTGTTTGCCCAAGATTCTGACGCAGTAAATCCTTTTTGTCTTCACATTTCCGACGAAACCGCTATGCAATGCGAGCTAGTGGCGCATGTGAAAGCATGAGCGATAAAACCAATAAGAGATGCAACTTAAAATTTGGTTCGCATCCAGGGGAAATGACATATGGAGTATTTCGTCCAGCAGCTCTTCAATGGGCTGACTCTCGGATCCATCTATGGCCTTGTGGCTATTGGCTATACGATGGTTTACGGCATTATCGGCATGATCAACTTCGCCCATGGCGACATTTTCATGCTCGGTGGCTTCGCTGCTCTTATCGTCTTTCTCGTTCTCACATCCATCTTCGCAGGTCTTCCGGTAGCCGTGCTGCTGCTGGCGATGCTTGTGGTCGCGATGCTGATGACGAGTTTGTGGAATTGGACGATAGAGCGCGTCGCCTACCGCCCGCTGCGCGGCTCATTCCGCCTGGCACCGCTGATTACCGCGATCGGCATGTCGATCACGCTGTCGAACTTCATCCAGGTCACGCAGGGTCCGCGCAACAAGCCGATTCCACCACTCGTCGGCACGGTTTATAATATCGGCGGTCTCTCGATCTCGCTGAAGCAGATCATCATCATTGTCGTGACCGTCGTTCTGCTTGCTGCCTTCTGGTATCTCGTCAACAAGACGGCACTCGGACGTGCTCAGCGCGCGACCGAACAGGACCGCAAGATGGCCGCCCTTCTGGGCGTCAATGTCGACCAGACCATCTCGATTACCTTCATCATGGGTGCGGCACTCGCAGCTGTCGCCGGCACGATGTACCTGATGTATTATGGTGTCGCGTCGTTCAATGATGGTTTCATCCCGGGCGTCAAGGCCTTCACTGCGGCCGTTCTCGGCGGCATCGGCTCACTGCCGGGCGCTGTTCTCGGCGGGCTGATGATCGGTCTCATCGAATCCCTGTGGTCGGCCTATTTCACCATCGCGTACAAGGATGTCGCTACCTTCGCCATTCTTGCATTCGTGCTGATCTTCAAGCCGACGGGCATTCTCGGCCGGCCGGAAGTCGAGAAGGTATAAGTCATGGCAAACATCGACACTTCCGCTGGCAAGTCCGACGCCGGGCTTGTCCAGAAGGGGCTTAGGGAAGCCTTCTTCTCCGGCCTCATCGCACTTGGCCTGTTCGTCCTCTATGTCGGTCTCGGCACGCAGCAGAACATCAACAACGAGTTGATCGTCGTTCAGCGTTGGGGATTGTTGGCCATTTTCGTGCTGGTTGCTGCCATCGGCCGTTTCATCATGGTCGTTTTCGTCAGGCCGCATCTTGATCAGCGCAAGCTTTCGAAGGCGCGTCATGGTGAACTGGAGATCTCGACGGAGAAAGGTTTCTTCCGGACGCATTTCCTGAAGATCGCCCTGCTGTTCCTGGTGGTTTATCCGCTGCTGACAGCCTATTTCCTCGGTCCGCAGGGCGCGCTGAAGTGGGTGGACAATTTCGGCATCCAGATCCTGATCTACGTGATGCTTGCCTGGGGTCTGAATATCGTCGTTGGTCTCGCCGGTCTGCTCGACCTGGGCTATGTCGCCTTCTACGCAGTCGGCGCCTATTCATATGCGCTGTTGTCGGCCCATTTCGGGTTGTCCTTCTGGGTGCTGCTGCCGCTCGCCGGTATTTTTGCCGCTCTCTGGGGCGTTATTCTCGGCTTCCCCGTGCTGCGCCTGCGCGGCGACTATCTGGCGATCGTCACGCTTGCCTTCGGTGAAATCATTCGCCTCGTCATCATCAACTGGACGGAAGTGACCAAGGGTACCTTCGGCATCTCCGGGATCGCCAAGGCTTCGGTCTTCGGTATCTGGACCTTCGATGTCGGCAAGGCGAACAACTTCACCAAGGCCTTCGGCCTGCCGTCATCATCGGCCTATTACAAAATCTTCTTGTTCTACGTTATCCTGGCGCTCTGCATGCTGACCGCCTATGTGACGATCCGGCTGCGCCGCATGCCGATCGGTCGTGCGTGGGAAGCGTTGCGCGAGGACGAAATTGCCTGCCGCTCGCTCGGCATCAACACGGTGACGACGAAGCTGACGGCTTTCGCGACCGGCGCGATGTTTGGTGGCTTCGCCGGCTCCTTCTTCGCCGCACGTCAGGGCTTCGTCTCGCCGGAATCCTTCGTGTTCCTGGAGTCGGCTGTCATCCTCGCGATCGTCGTTCTCGGCGGCATGGGCTCGCTGACGGGCATTGCGATCGCCGCCGTCGTCATGGTCGGCGGTACGGAAGTGCTCCGCGAAATGGACTTCCTCAAAGTCGTCTTCGGACCGGAGTTCACGCCTGAACTCTACCGCATGCTGCTCTTCGGCCTTGCCATGGTCATCGTCATGCTGTTCAAGCCGCGCGGTTTCGTCGGCTCCCGTGAGCCGACTGCCTTCCTGAAGGAACGTAAGGCCGTATCCGGAAGCTTTACCAAGGAGGGCCATGGTTGATGAGCCCCGTCGAGAATACGATGTCGAATGACACTTTGCTCAAGGTCGAGCACCTGTCGATGAAGTTCGGCGGCCTGATGGCCATCAACGACTTCTCCTTCGAGGCCAAGCGCGGCGAAATCACCGCGTTGATCGGCCCGAACGGTGCGGGCAAGACGACCGTCTTCAATTGCATCACCGGTTTCTACAAGCCGACGATGGGCATGATTACGTTGACGCAGAACAGCGGCAAGCAGTACCTTCTCGAGCGCCTGCCGGACTTCCGCATCACCAAGGAAGCCAAGGTTGCCCGTACTTTCCAGAACATCCGCCTGTTCTCGGGCCTCACCGTTCTGGAAAACCTGCTGGTCGCCCAACATAATAAGTTGATGAAAGCGTCGGGCTACACGGTGCTCGGCCTGCTCGGCATAGGTCCCTACAAGAAGGAAGCGGCAGCAGCCATCGAGCTTGCACGCCACTGGCTGGAGAAGGCCGACCTTATCGACCGTGCCGACGATCCGGCCGGCGACTTGCCTTACGGCGCCCAGCGTCGTCTGGAAATCGCTCGCGCCATGTGCACCGGTCCGGAGCTGCTTTGCCTCGACGAGCCGGCTGCCGGTCTCAATCCGCGTGAATCGGCAGCGCTCAATGCTTTGCTGAAAGGGATTCGCACCGAAACCGGCACCTCTATCCTGCTCATCGAGCACGACATGTCGGTGGTCATGGAAATTTCCGACCACGTCATCGTTCTGGAATACGGCCAGAAGATTTCCGACGGAAACCCCGACCACGTGAAGAACGACCCGAGGGTTATTGCAGCCTATCTTGGTGTCGAGGATGAAGAAGTCGAAGAGGTCATCGCGACCGTAGAAGGGGGCGCAATCTGATGGCGGCCGGAGAACAGCTTCTCAAGGTCCAGGGCGTCGAGACCTATTACGGCAATATTCGCGCGCTCGCCGGCATCGATGTTGAGGTAAAGAAGGGTGAAATCGTCAGCCTCATTGGCGCGAACGGCGCCGGCAAGTCGACGCTGATGATGACGATCTGCGGCAGCCCGCAGGCCCGTACCGGCTCGATTGTCTTCGACGGTCAGGATATCACCAAGCTGCCGACGCATGAGATCGCGCGGTTACGTATCGCTCAGTCGCCCGAAGGACGACGCATCTTTCCGCGAATGACCGTGCTGGAAAATCTCCAGATGGGCGCCGGTCTCGATAATCTCAAATACTTTCATGAGGATGTGGAAAAGATTTTCTTTATGTTCCCGCGTCTTAAGGAGCGTCAGTCGCAGCGTGGCGGCACGCTTTCAGGTGGCGAACAGCAGATGCTTTCGATTGGCCGCGCGCTGATGGCGCGCCCGAAGCTGCTGCTGCTCGACGAACCGTCGCTCGGCCTCGCTCCGCTGATCGTGAAAGGCATCTTCGAAGCTATCAAGATGCTGAACGAGAAGGAGGGGCTGACCGTCTTCCTCGTGGAGCAGAACGCATTCGCAGCGCTCAAGCTGTCACACCGGGCCTATGTGCTGGTCAACGGCAAGGTAACGATGAGCGGCAGCGGCAAGGAACTGCTTGCTAATCCTGAGGTGCGTGCTGCCTATCTCGAAGGCGGGCGGCATTGATCGCGGCAGAAGGGAGAGTTTGATTATGCAGGGACTTTTCTTCGAAAGCGACAACGGCGTGAAGCTCGTCATCCGAGCTCTCGTTGTGCTCATCGGTTTCTGGACGGCGTGGCGTGCCGGCAGGGCGGTTGCGGACGGCTGGAACAACTATCCGCTGGTCGTCTTCTATACGTTCCTGCTCGCATGGGCGATGCAGTTCCTGCATCATGCGCTGTTTAACGGCCCAATGCTCAGCGCCCTCTTCTATATTATCGATTTCGTAACTTTGCTGATCTTCTCGACAGCCGGGTTCCGCTATCGCCGTACCAATCAAATGGTCAACAACTATTACTGGCTGTACGAAAAAACTTCCGCGTTTTCGTGGAAGGAGAAACATTGACAGCCCGTTGAAACTAGGCATGAATTGCCTTCAGAGCGGAACAGCTTTCCCGGCGCAGTCAAAGGTGGGGTTTGCGTCGGGCCTTGGAAGAACCCGCCCAAAAATTGGGAGTAACAATATGAAGAAGTCTCTCTTGTCAGCGGTGGCACTGACGGCGATCGTCGCTTTCGGCGGCATCGCACGAGCTGACATCCTTGTCGGCGTTGGCGGCCCGCTGACGGGTCCAAACGCTGCATTCGGCGCGCAGCTGCAGAAGGGTGCCGAGCAGGCAGCTGCTGACATCAACGCTGCTGGCGGTATCAACGGCGAGATGATCAAAATCGAGCTCGGCGACGACGTTTCTGACCCGAAGCAGGGTATCTCCGTTGCCAACAAGTTCGTTGCTGACGGCGTGAAGTTCGTTGTTGGCCACTTCAACTCGGGCGTTTCGATCCCGGCTTCGGAAGTTTATGCCGAAAACGGCATTCTCGAAATCACACCGGCTGCTACCAACCCGGTCTTCACCGAGCGTGGCCTTTGGAACACCTTCCGCACCTGCGGCCGCGACGACCAGCAGGGCGCCATCGCCGGCAAGTATCTGGCCGACCACTTCAAGGACGCCAAGATCGCCGTCATTCACGACAAGACTCCTTATGGCCAGGGCCTCGCTGACGAAACCAAGAAGGCTCTGAATGCCGCTGGCGTCACCGAAGCCATGTACGAAGGCGTCAACGTCGGCGACAAGGACTTCTCGGCCCTCATCGCAAAGATGAAGGAAGCCGGCGTTACCATCATCTATTGGGGCGGTCTGCACACCGAAGCCGGTCTCATCATCCGCCAGTCGGCCGACCAGGGCCTGAAGGCAGCGCTCGTTTCGGGTGACGGTATCGTCTCGAACGAACTTGCTTCCATCGCTGGTGACGCCGTTGCCGGTACGCTGAACACCTTCGGCCCGGATCCGACGGTCAACCCGGCCAACAAGGACCTCGTCGCGAAGTTCAAGGCTGCCGGCTTCAACCCGGAAGCTTACACGCTCTATTCCTACGCCGCGCTGCAGACGATCGCTGCTGCTGCCAAGGCTGCCGGTTCTACGGACGCTGAAGCCGTTGCTGCGGCCATGAAGGAAAAGGGTCCGTTCCCGACCGTTCTCGGCGACATCTCCTTCGACGAAAAGGGCGACCCGAAGCTTCCGGGCTACGTCATGTATGAATGGAAGAAGGGCGAAGACGGCAAGTACAGCTACTTCCAGAAGGCCGACTAATTTCAGCTTCTGGCAGTGATGCCTCTCATGGAAGCCCGGTCATCGACCGGGCTTCTTTCGTCTTGCCCAGCGGCATCGGATTGGTGCTCGTCAACTCAAAGACCATTCCATTCCCGGCCGGCATGTCCTAAGCCAAAGGCAAAGGATGGAGGAACCAGATCGATGCCCAGACCCCGCATTCTCGTCACCCGGCGCTGGCCTGCCGCGGTTGAAGCCGTGCTCGCCGAGCGTTTCGACGTAACGTTCAATACGGATGATGTGCCGCTCGGCGAAAACGAGCTGCGTCAGGCGCTGGCGGATTATGATGCGGTGCTGCCGACCGTCTCCGACAAGCTGCCGGCAGCGGTCTTTGCGGGTGATCTCCGCACGAAGATCCTCGGCAATTTCGGGGTCGGCTTCAATCATATCGATATCGCCACAGCCAAGGCGAGGGGCATCGCGGTGACGAATACGCCGGGCGTGCTCACCGATTGCACCGCCGATATTGCCATGCTGCTCCTGCTGTCCGTCGCGCGCCGCGGCGGAGAGGGCGAGCGGCAGGTGCGTGCTGGCGAATGGAAGGGCTGGTGCCCGACGCATATGATCGGCACGAAGGTGACCGGCAAGACTGTCGGTGTCATCGGCTTCGGGCGGATCGGCAAGGCTTTTGCACAACGCTGCCATTTCGGCTTCGGCATGGATGTCGTGTTCTACAATCGCTCACAGGTCGATCCGGCTGAAGCGGCGCGCTACGGCGCACGTCAGCTTGCTTCGGTGGAGGCGGTGCTCGCGACTTCCGATTTCGTTTCCCTGCATTGCCCTGGAGGAGCGGAAAACCGGCATCTGATGAATCCGGCACGGTTCGCGGCAATGAGGCGTGGCGCTTTCCTCATCAACACTGCGCGGGGTGATGTGGTCGATGAGACGGCACTGATTGCCGCACTTGCCAACGGCACGATCCGGGGCGCAGGGCTCGATGTCTACGAGGCGGAGCCGCAAGTGCCGGAAGCGCTGCGGCGGATGGAAAATGTCGTCCTGCTGCCGCATCTTGGCAGCGCGACGGAGGAGACGCGCACGGCGATGGGGATGAAGGTCGTAGAAAATGTGACTGAATTCTTCGAGGGGAGGGACGTGCCGGATCGTGTGGCCTGAGGCCTTCCGGCATCCTCACATCTCATGCAAGACATGCGCCGCCTTCACGGCGGCGGATGCCCTGTTTTCGACGCCAAGCTTCACATAGATCTGTTCGAGGTGCTTGTTCACCGTGCGCGCGGACAGGCCGAGAATTTCGCCGATATCGCGATTGGCCTTGCCCTTGGCGATCCACATCAGCACTTCGGACTCGCGCTGCGTCAGTGAAAAATGCCGACGCAGGACTTCGTCGTCGCTGCGCTGGTTGGCAGCCGTCAGGCGGAAGAGATATTCGTCGGGGCCGATGGCGCCGAGGAAGGCGAGCTGAAGAGCGGCCTGACCGACATGAGCGATGGAGATGAGGGCGTCACGCGCGGCAGTGGCACGCTCCTTCATCCAGGTGCCGATTGTGCGGGAGACGACCTCCATGCCATCGTCGCTTCCCATGGCGGCATTGACGAGGCGGGTGGCCTGTGGCGTGGACCAATGGATCGCGCCATTGCCCTTCACGGCCAGCAAGTGACGGCCGGCGGCATCGAGCGCCACGCGCGCGCTTTGGGCCGAGCGGGCGTTGCGCAGATGAACGCGAATGCGGGCACGCAGTTCATCGATGTTGATCGGTTTCGACAGGTAGTCGACTCCGCCCGATTCCAAGGCATGTACGACATGCTCGGTTTCGGTCAGCCCCGTCATGAAGATGACGGGTACCTGGGCGACGGCGGCATTGGCCTTCAGCCTGCGGCAGGTTTCGAAACCGTCCATCGAAGGCATGACCGCATCTAGCAGGATGAGATCCGGCGTGATACGCTCAACGATGTTGAGCGCGGCCGAGCCTGATGTGGCGATCAGCACGGAAAAGCCAGACTGTTCCAACGCGTCGGTCAAAAAGCCGAGCGCTTCGGGCGAATCGTCAACCAAGAGAACGATGTCGCGAGGAAGCTCAGCCAACGGTTTCACCCTTTTCTTCGAATTTGTGCAGGAAATCCATGAAGCCGGCGAGATCGAAAGCGGCGACATAGGAGCGGAGTTCCTCGGTGAATGGCTGATTTGCCTCCACTTTGGCAAGGTCGGCGAGCTTGGCTTCTATGCCCCTGATGTAGCCGATCTCGCCAAGCCGCAGCAGTTCCTGCAGATGTGCAGTCCCCGGGCTTTTCAGCGATATGGCTGCAGGTGCCGGAGCCGGCACCTGATCGTCGGCATAGAGCCACTTCAGGCCGAGATGCAGGGCCAGCTTATCGCGCAGTTGTTTGATATCGACCGGCTTGCCGATCGCATCATTGTGGCTGTCGTCGCTGTCGCTGTGAGCGGCTGCGTCGCCGATATTGGCTGACAGCATCACGATCGGCGCGGCGCTTCCCGTCTCACGCAGCCGGGAAACGAGCTGCCAGCCGTTCATGCCTGGCATGGAGATATCGACGAGGAAGAGATCTGGCTCGATGCCTTCGACGAGCGTCAGGCAGTCCAGGCCGCTTGCTGCCGTCAGCACGATGAAATCGAGCGGCACCAGGATCTCGCGCATCATCTCGCGATGATCCTCGTTGTCATCAACGACGACGACCGTGCGGCGTGGGCCGTCATAGCTGACGATCTTCTTTTCCTGCGGCGGAGCGGCAGGGCGCATCACGGCCGACAGCATCAGGCGGACACGGAAGGTCGAGCCTCTGTCCTTTTCGCTGTCGACCGCGATTTCGCCGCCGAGCGTGTTGGTCAGAAGGCGGGTAATGGTCAGGCCAAGCCCGAGGCCGGGCATGGGCCGCACGCTTTCTGCTTCACCGCGCTGGAAGGGTTCGTAAATGCGCGTCAGATCCTGTTCGGCGATGCCACGGCCGGTGTCGGAGACGGTAAAGGTCGCGACCTGGCTGCGGTAGCCGACATCGAAGGTGACGCTGCCTTCATCGGTGAATTTGATCGCATTGGAGAGCAGGTTGACGAGGATCTGGCGCAGTCGTTTTTCGTCGGTGCGCACGAATTGCGGCAGGGCCTGCGAGCGTTCGTGAATGAAGGACAGGCCTTTCGCCTGCGCCTGCGGCCGGAACATATCGACGATCTGGTCGAGGAAGTCCTGGATGTTGATCTCGTTCGAATAGACCTGCAGGCGGCCGGCTTCTATTTTCGAGATGTCCAGAAGGCCATCGATCAGGCCGGAAAGATGCTCGGCGCTGCGGCGGATGACCTTGATGGAGGATTGGCGCGGGGCGGGGATCGTCTCGTCGCGTTCGAGGATCTGGGCGTAACCGAGGACAGCATTCAGCGGCGTGCGCAGTTCGTGGCTCAAGCCCACAACGTAGCGGCTCTTGGCGCGGTTGGCGGCTTCGGCCGTTTCCTTGGCGGTCTGCAGGGCTGCGTCGGTCTTCTTGTGAGCGGCAATTTCCTTGAGCAGAAGCGTGTTCTGGCGGGAGGATTCCTCCTCGGCAACGACGCGGCTGTCATGGGCGAGCACATAGAACCAGCAGGCAATGCCGGCGATAACAGAGAAGACGAAGAAGACGATCAGGATGGTGCGGTTGACGACTTCGGCAGTCTCCGGCGAGGCCGAGGCCACCTGATGGGCGATCATCGCAAGGATCGCGCCCACGGCCGTCAGTGCCAGTGCCACAGCAATGCCGTAGCGGCCGAGGCGGGTCGTCAGTTTCTGGACGATGGTTTCCGGCAGCAGGGTCTTTGCGACGGCGCCGACCTGCGCGTTGAGGCGGGCGTTCGGCTTGCACATATCGTGGCAACGGCTGTCGAGCGAGCAGCAGAGCGAGCAGATCGGCGCGGCATAGGCCGGGCACCACGCCATGTCTTCGGGCTCGAAGGGGTGCTCACAGACGGAGCAGGTGATGGTCGTCAGGTTCTTCCAGGCATGGCGCGGCTTGCGGGCGAGGTAGAACTTGCCCTTGGTTGCCCAGGCGAGCGCAGGCGAGGCGACCAGCGCGATCACAAGCGTGATGTAAGGGGCAAGCGAGGCGGCGATCGAACCGAAGGTGCCGAAATGGGCAATCAGCGCGATGCCGGCCGACAATGTCATGGCGCCCAGGCCGACCGGATTGATATCGTAGAGGTGGGCGCGCTTGAATTCGATACCGGGAGGGGCAAGGCCGAGCGGCTTGTTGATGAAGAGATCGGCCGAGATGGTGCAGAGCCAGGCCATGGCGATGATCGAGAAGATACCGAGCGTTTCTTCAAGCAGCCGATAGATGCCGAGCTCCATCAGCAGCAGGGCGATCGCCACGTTGAAGACCAACCAGATAACGCGGCCGGGATGGCTGTGCGTCAGACGCGAGAAGAAGTTCGACCAGGCGAGCGAGCCGGCATAGGCATTCATCACATTGATCTTCAGCTGCGAGACGACCACGAAGGCGACCATGAGCAACAGGGCGGCATTGTGCCAGGGGATCATATAGCCGAAGGCAGTCAGGTACATCTGTGCCGGGTCGGCGGCCCGGTCGACCGGCACGCCGGATGTGAAAGTCAGCACGACGAGAAATGAACCGGCCAGCAGTTTCGGTGCGCCGATGATGACCCAGCCGGGACCGGCGAGGAAAACGGCGAGGCGGTGGCGCCATTTGCGCTGCGGATCCGGCGGCAGGAAGCGCAGGAAGTCCGCCTGTTCGCCGATCTGCGACATGAGCGCGAGGATGACGGCGGAGGCCGCGCCGAATTCCACAAGATTGAAATCTGCGACCGTGCCGGGCGGGCCGGAGGCATGGCGGATGCCCGCAAAAGCGCGCCAGACATCGAATTGCTGCCAATCCATCAGGGCGATGAAGATGAAGGGCAGGATATTCAGGACGATCCAGAAGGGCTGGGTCATGAGCTGGAACCTGCTGATCAGCCGCACGCCGTGGGTGACGAGCGGGATCACCATGACGGCGCTGATGATGTAGCCGATCCATAGGGGTATGCCGAGCGTCAGTTCCAGTGCGCCCGACATGATCGAGGCCTCGATTGCAAACAGCATGAAGGTGAAGCTTGCATAGATCAGCGAGGTGATCGTCGAGCCGATGTAACCGAAGCTCGCGCCGCGCGTCAGCAGGTCGATATCGACGCCGTGGCGGATGGCATAGCGGCTGATTGGCAGACCGATCGCGAGCATGGCGATGGAGGCGACGATGATGGCGAAGAAGGCGTTGGTCGTGCCGTAGGACAGCGTGATGGCGCCGCCGATCGCTTCCAGCGCCAGGAAGGAAATGGCGCCGATCGCTGTTTGCGAGATGCGCTGGGAGGAGAAGCGTCGGGCGCTCTTTGCGGTGAAACGCAGCGCGTAATCTTCGAGCGTCTGGTTGGCGACCCAGCGATTATATTCGCGTCTCACCGGAATGATGCGTTGGCGCGCTGTCATGCCCTCTTTCCGGCGTTCCGGTCAGCTTATCGTCTCCGAGCCACTTTTGGCGGGATGGGCGGGAAAGGCAAGAGGCGGAACGCCGACAGATTCACAGAACGGCAATATTTTTGAAACTGGTCTGTCACATAAGGGCTCTAACTCTCCCGCCGTCCGTTCAACCATCTCGGGTATCACCATGTCTGTTGCAAGCCTTTGCCGCCTGAGCACCGCGCTCGTCTGCCTTCTTTCGATCGTGCCATCGCTTGCCGCTGCCGAGCAGGCAACGGCGGCGAAAGCGCCTTATTCGGAGGCCGGAAACACCAACAAGCGCGGCGATGCCTGCTTCTCGACAGTGGACACCAATGCCGCCGTCCATCTTCTCTCCGGCTTCCTCGACGTATGGACGCCGCGCACGCCATTCGTCGATGCCGGCGTAGAGGCCCCAGCCAAGGACAATTGCCCCGCGGTTGCCAAAACGGATTGGGACGGCATTCCCTTCAGCAAAACCGACGGCCAGGTCGTCAACAAGCTCGTCCACGATGCGAATATCGCTTATGTCGTCAAGGCGACGAAGGCGCGGACGGCCGAACAGGCGGTAGCCGCCTATCTCGACGATCGCCGCGGCAAGAATGCCAGCATCGTCGATGGCCTCGGCCCGCTGATGGATGCTTGGAAGGCGGGCTCCAAGCAGACCACGACGATCACTGAGGTCGCGGCCGATGCGAAGACGGTCAAACATGACGACAAGGGCAACAATCGCGGCGCCGGCAGCAAGCCGGACGCGGAAAACAAAACCGACGCCAATCCGGACATGGGGCTTGCAATCGACTTCATCAACGCCGCAAGCGGTGACGGTTCGACGGAGCCTGCAAAGCGTTATTTCAAATATGGCCGTCCCTACCGCTGGAGCCAGGAGGTGTCGGTGGTGCCGACGCTTGAGCCCGCCAAGAGCGGGAAGCCGGTCGAGGACGGTGGCTTCCCGAGCGGGCACACGGCGGAGGCCTGGCGGGATGCGCTCGCCATGGCCTATCTCGTGCCACAGCGCTTCCAGGAAATGATCACGCGCGCCGCCGAACTGGGCGAAGACCGTATCCTTGCCGGCATGCATTCTCCGCTCGACGTGATGGGCGGTCGCATGCTCGGCACCGCCACGGTCGTCTATAATCTGAACAAGGCCGACAACGCCGCGCTGAAGAGCGATGCTTACGCCCAAGCGCAGTCATGGCTCATTGCTAAATCGGGCGTTGCGGATGCGGGCGCTCTCGAAGTCGTGGCTCATGCAGCGCCGCTCGCCGCAGACCGTTTCGCTGATCATTACGCCAACCGCGCTTACGTGCTGCAGCGCCTGAGCTACGGCCTGCCCACCATCCATGGGACCGACCAGCCGGCCCGCGTGCCGCAAGGAGCCGAAGCGCTTCTCGAAACGCGTCTGCCCTATCTCGACGGCGAGCAGCGCCGCGACGTGCTTGGCACGACGGAGATCGCCTCTGGCTATCCGCTGCTCGATGATGCTGAAGGCTACGGTCGCCTCAACCTGTTTGCCGCCGCAGACGGCTATGGCGCCTTCGATCAGGACGTGACCGTGACGATGGATGCCGCAAAGGGCGGCTTCAATGCGATCGATACCTGGCGCAACGATATTGGCGGCAAGGGCAAACTGGCGAAGCGTGGTAGCGGCATTCTCGGCCTTTCCGGCGTCAACAGCTATGCCGGCGGCACGGTGCTGGAAGAAGGCGTGCTGGTGGCAGGCTCGCCCTCGGCCTTCGGCACCGGCGGACTGTCCGTGAAGGGCGGTTCTCTCGTCCTGGCGGCCGATAAGCCCCTCACCGTGGGCGGTGATTACCAGCAGCTCGCCAATGCCGTGGCGAAGCCGACGCTCGGCGCCGACGGCGCGGGCACCCTGATCATCGCGGGCAATGCGGCGCTCTCCGGCGACCTCGACGTCACACTTGCCCCGGGCTACGCCCCGGCGCCCGGAACGAAGATCGAGATCCTGAAAGCGGGAGCCGTCACCGGCATTTTCGACAGGTTCACCATTTCCGGCCACAAGGCGACCCTTTCCTATGGCCCGACATCGGTCACCTTGACGATCGGCGGATAATATCGAACTGGCAGGGCGTCCTCCGCGGGATGCCCTGTCTTGTCTTTACCTGCCCGTTTGCCCCTGCCGCCTACGTCATTTTGCGTATGTGTTTTTGCGTTGCAGCACCCGATAGTTCTTTAAGCAACAGTTAATCTCCGTTTCCGGCCCTGTTGCGGAACAAGAAGAGGGGAGTTCAACCAGATGAATCTCAAATCCACTATTACAGGCGCAGCACTCGGCGCGGTCATGGCCGCATCGGCCGCCTTCCACGGTGCGGTTGCCGCCGACGACACGATCAAGGTCGGCGTTCTGCACTCGCTTTCCGGCACGATGGCGATTTCCGAAACCACGCTGAAAGACGCCATGCTGATGCTCATCGACGAGCAGAACAAGAAGGGCGGTCTCCTCGGCAAGAAGCTCGAAGCCGTCGTCGTCGATCCGGCTTCCGACTGGCCGCTCTTTGCCGAAAAGGCCCGCGAGCTGATCGAAAAGGACAAGGTTGCGGCCGTTTTCGGTTGCTGGACCTCCTCTTCGCGCAAGTCGGTCCTGCCGGTTTTCGAAGAGCTGAACTCGCTGCTCTTCTACCCGGTCCAGTACGAGGGTGAAGAATCCTCCCGCAATATCTTCTACACGGGTGCCGCTCCGAACCAGCAGGCGATCCCGGCCGTCGACTACCTGATGAACACTGAAGGCGTGAAGCGCTTCGTGCTCGAAGGCACCGACTATGTCTATCCGCGCACGACCAACAAGATCCTGGAAGCCTATCTCGAATCCAAGGGCATTCCGAAGGAAGACATCCTGATCAACTATACGCCGTTCGGTTTCTCCGACTGGCAGACGGAAGTCTCCAAGATCAAGGAATTCGGTGCGGCCGGCAAGAAGACGGCCGTCGTCTCCACCATCAACGGTGATGCCAACGTTCCCTTCTACAAGGAACTCGGCAACCAGGGCGTCAAGGCAACCGATATTCCTGTTGTCGCCTTCTCGGTCGGCGAAGAAGAGCTTGCCGGTCTCGACACCAAGCCGCTCGTCGGCCACCTGGCCGCCTGGAACTACTTCGAATCGGTCGATACGCCGATCAACAAGAAGTTCATCAAGGAATGGCATGCTTACACAAAGAACGACAAGCGCGTGACCAACGACCCGATGGAAGCTGCCTATATCGGCTTCAATGCCTGGGTTAAGGCCGTTCAGGCTGCCGGCACGACCGATACGGATGCGGTTCTCGACCACATTATCGGCGTCTCTGTTCCGAACCTCTCGGGCGGCACGGCGACCGTCATGCCGAACCACCACATCACCAAGCCGGTGCTGATCGGTGAAATCCAGGCGAACGGCCAGTTCGAAATCGTCCAGCAGACCCCCGCAGTCGTCGGCGACGAATGGTCCGATTTCCTGCCGGACTCCAAGGACCTGATCTCCGATTGGCGCAAGCCGATGAACTGCGGCAACTTCAACGTTGCTACCGGCAAGTGCGGCGGCAAGGGGTCCTGAGTTCGCCTGTCCGACATGAGCCATTAAGACTTCCGTCCGGATTTCATATCCGGGCGGAAGCTCCGTCCCCAGCGGTATTGCCGACAGGCCAACGATTTAGGCGGGAAAGCCGATGTATCGCGCCATCAAGATCTTTCTTTTAACCCTTTGCCTGACGCTTACCGGCGTGACGGCAGGCCTGAAGGCCCAGGATGATGTCCACACTCTTGTCGATGCGCTTGGCGTCGGCGGTTTTCCGGAGCGCGAAGCGGCCATCAAGGCGCTCGTCGCTTCCAAGGATGCGCATGTCAGCCAGATATTGCAGCAACTGAGCGATGGCCTTCTTTACGTCAATTCCGATGCGGGAGGCCCCGTCCTCGTTCAGGGCGGCACGGATGACGAGCCGACCTTTTCCGATCCGCTCACCGGTGAAGCAATTGCAGATATCGATCCCGATACGATGTCGAAGGTCAGGATCAACAATTCGGTGCGTACGCTCATCGGCACATTGATGAGCCAGATGACGCTGTTGAGCCCTGATCGTGGTGCCCGCCTCGCGGCCGCCCAGGGGCTCCTGAAGGATGCCGACCCAGCCAATCTTGATTTGCTCAATTCCGCACTGGCGGATGAAAAGGACGCCGAGATCAAGAGCACGATGGAAGCGGCGCGAGCCGTCATGGTGCTGAAGAGCGATGCGAGCGCCGATGAAAAGCGGCAGGCGATCGATACGGTTGCCGCGCGCGGCGGCCGCGATGCGCTGACCATCCTGACCACGGCGCTGGCAACCGCGCCTGATGATCTCAAGCCTGCCATTCAGGCACATGTCAGCACAATCAACCGCAGCCTGGCCCTCTGGAACATCGTCCAGAACGTCTGGTACGGGCTATCGCTCGGTTCGGTGCTGCTGCTTGCGGCCATCGGCCTCGCGATCACCTTCGGCGTCATGGGTGTCATCAACATGGCGCACGGCGAGATGGTGATGATCGGCGCCTACACGACTTATGTCGTGCAGGAATATATCACCGCGAATTTTCCCGGCATGGCCGACTATTCGCTGGCCTTTGCCGTGCCTGCCGCCTTCGTCTTCACCGGTTTCGTCGGTCTGATCATCGAGCGCATCGTCATCCGCTATCTCTACGGCCGGCCGCTGGAAACGCTGCTCGCCACCTGGGGCGTGTCACTGATCCTGCAGCAGGCGGTGCGCACGGTCTTCGGCCCGACCAATCGTGAAGTGCGCAATCCGAGCTGGATGTCGGGTGCTTTCGAACTCGGCGGGTTGTCGATCACCTGGAACCGTCTCTGGATCATCGTCTTCTCAATGGCGGTGTTCGTGGCGCTGCTGATGCTCTTGAAGCGCTCTGCCTTTGGCCTGCAGATGCGCGCCGTCACTCAGAACCGGCGCATGGCCTCCTCCATGGGTATCCGTACCGGCTGGGTCGATGCCTTCACCTTCGCGCTCGGCTCCGGCATTGCCGGCATGGCGGGTGTGGCGCTCTCGCAGATCGACAACGTCTCGCCGAACCTCGGCCAAAGCTACATCATCGACAGCTTCATGGTCGTGGTCTTCGGCGGCGTCGGCAATCTCTGGGGCACGCTGGTCGGTGCTCTGTCGCTCGGTGTCGTCAACAAGTTCCTCGAGCCCTTTGCCGGCGCCGTGCTCGGCAAGATCCTGGTGCTTGTCCTCATCATTCTCTTCATACAGAAGCGTCCGCGCGGGCTCTTCGCACTCAAAGGAAGGGCGGTGGAAGCATGATTACGGCCTTCCTTCTCCGGTCTCTCGATCGCCGGATCTCCATTGCCATTGCCATCCTGCTGGCTGTCGCAGTGCTGGTGCCGGTGCTGAACCTCGCGACCTCGGCGGATAATCCGCTGCATGTGCCGACCTATATCATGGCGCTGTTCGGCAAGTATCTGACCTATGCGCTCTTGGCGCTGGCGCTCGATCTCGTCTGGGGCTTCTGCGGCATCCTTTCGCTCGGACATGGCGCTTTTTTCGCGCTCGGCGGGTATGCCATGGGCATGTATCTGATGCGTCAGATCGGCCCGCGGGGCGTCTATGGCGATCCGATCCTGCCGGATTTCATGGTCTTCCTGAACTGGAAGGAACTGCCCTGGTTCTGGTACGGTTTCGACCAGTTCTGGTTTGCGGCACTGATGGTGCTGCTCGTACCCGGTCTGCTCGCTTTCATCTTTGGTTGGTTCGCCTTCCGCTCGCGCGTCAACGGCGTGTATCTCTCCATCATCACGCAGGCCATGACTTATGCGCTGCTGCTTGCCTTCTTCCGCAACGACATGGGCTTCGGCGGCAATAATGGCATGACCGACTTCAAGGATATCCTTGGTTTCAACGTGCAGGCGGACGGCACACGGGCCACGCTCTTCGCAGCCACCGCAATCTTCCTGGCACTCTCGCTGATGATTGCCTCGGCGATCGTGCGGTCGAAATTTGGCAAGGTGCTGGTCGGCGTGCGTGATGCGGAAAGCCGCACGCGCTTCCTCGGCTATCGTGTCGAGCATTTCAAGCTCTTCACCTTTGTTGTCTCGGCGATGATGGCGGGCATTGCCGGCGCGCTCTACGTGCCGCAGGTCGGCATCATCAATCCCGGCGAATTCGCGCCGGCCAACTCCATCGAAGTCGTCATCTGGACGGCTGTCGGCGGGCGGGCGACGCTGATCGGGCCGATCATCGGTGCGATCCTCGTCAACGGCGGCAAGACGATCTTTACCGGCCTCTTCCCCGATTACTGGCTGTTTGCGCTCGGCGGTCTCTTCGTGCTTGTCACGCTTTTGCTGCCGAGGGGCATCGTTGGCACGCTCGCGCAATATTTCGGCAAGCGGAAGCCTGTATCCAACGGCGTGCCGCCAGCGGCAGATGAAGAAGGCGTCGACGCAAAAATCCAGGCTGCGGAGTAGACCCATGATCCCCGACGTCAAACCCAACAGCGTGCTCTATCTTAATGGTGTCTCGGTCTCCTTCGATGGTTTCAAGGCGCTGAACTCGCTCTCTATCGTCATTGAACCGGGTGAACTGAGAGCGATCATCGGCCCGAACGGTGCCGGCAAGACGACGATGATGGACATCATCACCGGCAAGACCCGGCCGGATGAAGGTGAGGTCTTTTTCAATGGCAATATCGATCTGACCAAGAGAGACGAGGCCGATATTGCCCAGCTCGGCATCGGCCGGAAATTCCAGAAGCCGACGGTCTTCGAAAGCCATACGGTCTGGGACAATCTCGAACTGGCGCTCAACCGCCGCCGCACGGTGTTTTCGACGCTGTTCTATCGGCTGTCAGGTGAAGATAAGGACCGTATCGATGAGATCCTGGAAACGGTGCGGCTGACGCATCGCCGCGATGAGTTCGCCGCCAACCTGTCGCATGGGCAGAAACAGTGGCTGGAGATCGGCATGCTGCTTGCGCAGGAGCCGAAGCTGCTGCTTGTCGACGAACCTGTTGCCGGCATGACGGACGCCGAGACGGCGGAAACGGCGATCCTGCTGAAGGATATTGCCAAGACACGATCCGTCGTTGTCGTAGAGCACGATATGGGCTTCATCCGCGATCTCGGTGTGAAGGTGACCTGCCTTGCGGAAGGCTCGGTGCTGGCGGAAGGATCCATCGATTTCGTCAGCAACGATCCGAAAGTGATCGAGAATTATCTGGGGCGCTGAGATGCTGACCGTTGAAAACGCAAATCTTCATTATGGTGCTGCGCAGGCGCTGCGCGGCATCTCGATCAAGGCCGAGATGGGCAAGATCACCTGCGTGCTCGGGCGTAACGGCGTCGGCAAGAGTTCGCTGCTGCGCGCCATCACCGGCCAGCATCCGCTTTCGGCCGGCACGATTACCTTCAATGAGGCAAAGCTGAATGGCTTGCCGCCCTTTGCCCGGGCCAAGCAAGGCATCGGCTATGTGCCGCAGGGGCGTGAGATCTTTCCGCTGCTGACCGTCAAGGAAAACCTCGAAACCGGCTTTGCTCCGCTTGGCCGCCGCGACCGCAACATCCCCGACGATATCTTCAGTCTCTTCCCGGTGCTGAAGTCGATGTTGTCGCGTCGCGGCGGCGATCTTTCGGGCGGGCAGCAGCAGCAGTTGGCGATCGGGCGCGCCATGGTCACGCGGCCGAAAATTCTTGTACTCGACGAGCCGACCGAGGGTATCCAGCCTTCCATCATCAAGGATATCGGCCGGGCGATCCGTTACCTGCGCGATTCCACCGGCATGGCGATCCTGCTGGTCGAGCAATATCTCGATTTCTGCCGCGAGCTTGCCGACTATGTCTACATCATGGATCGCGGCGAGATCGTGCATGAGGGTCTTGCCGAGACGCTGGATACGCCGGAAGCGCGCCGTCATCTAACCGTATGATCTTTCTGGCCAACGCGCTGGCATCTGCCGCATTTTGCGGCAGATGCCTTCCGCGCCATCCTTATGGCCCGTGGGGGTGCGGGCTTTCGGAAAGCGGCACGGGACTTGCTTTGTTGCAGTCAACAGACACATTCAACGCAAGATGCCAGACAGGATGGCATCTGCACGGGGGTGGCATGACAGGCGCGGCGGCGGGTATCACGAGACCGCAGAGAGCGGAAGGACGCGGGCATCTTGCTGCCAAGGTGCAGGATGGGCGTACGCGAATCCGTGAGCTTTATCAGGAAGGTGCGGCAAAGATCCGTCTGCCGGATACATTCGATGCCTCGATGGAGGCTGTTATTATCAACACGGCCGGCGGGCTGACCGGTGGCGACCGGATGAACTGGAACGTATCGGCGGGGGCGGGTACGCGCATCGATGTAACGACGCAGGCCTGCGAGAAGATCTACAAGTCATCGGCCGGCACGGCAGAAGTGACGACGCAGATCGAGGTCGGGCCGGGTGCCCGCGTCGACTGGCTGCCGCAGGAGACCATTCTTTTCGATCGCGCCTCGTTGTTTCGCCGTCTGGATGTCGATCTCGACGACAGCGCGGAGTTCCTTGCCGTCGAAGCCATCCTGCTCGGCCGCACGGCAATGGGTGAGACGATGGAGACGGGGCTGTTTCGCGATCGTTGGCGCATCCGCCGCTCGGGCCAACTTGTTCATGCCGAGGAACTGCGCCTTTCCGATGCGGTGGCGCTACTGGCGGCAGAGCAGGCTGTGCTTGGCGGGCAGGTTGCCTTTGCGACAGTGCTGTATGCCGGGCCGATGTCGGAAGCCTATCTTGCCAAGGTCCGGCCGCTGGTGGACGGGCATATGGGCGGGGCAAGCGCCTGGAGCGACAAGATCGTCGTGCGCCTTGCCGCAGCCGATGGCTTTGCGCTCAGAAAAATCCTCATCCCTGTCATTTCCGCCTTGCGCAATGGAGCGCCTGTGCCGAAAGTCTGGAATCTATGAGTTAAACAAGCGGATAGACGATGAACCTCACCCCGAGAGAAAAAGACAAGCTGTTGATTTCCATGGCCGCCGTGGTGGCGCGCCGACGGCTGGAGCGCGGCGTCAAGCTGAACTATCCGGAAGCCATTGCCCTTATCAGTGATTTCGTCATCGAGGGCGCGCGTGATGGCCGCCCGGTCGCCGAACTGATGGAGGCCGGCGCCCATGTGATCAGTCGCGACCAGGTTATGGAGGGCATTGCCGAGATGATCCATGACGTGCAGGTCGAGGCGACTTTCCCCGATGGCACGAAGCTGGTGACCGTGCACGAACCGATCCGCTGAGGAGTACGCCATGCTGGAGCTTCGACCCAATTGCGAATGCTGCGACAAGGATCTGCCGCCTCACAGCGCGGAAGCTATGATCTGCACATTCGAATGCACGTTCTGTGCGGATTGCGTTGACAATATCCTCAAGGGTGAGTGCCCGAATTGCGGTGGCAATCTCGTTGTCAGGCCGATCCGGCCTGCGGCAAAACTTGCGAACAATCCGGCCTCCACGAAACGTGTTCTGAAGGCCGAGGGCTGCGCGCCCAAGGCGGCTTAAGGAGAAACAGATGATCCCTGGCGAAATCATTGCTGTAGGCGGCGAGATCGAGCTCAATGCCGGCGCGCCGACTGTGACGCTCGAGGTCTCCAATACCGGCGACCGTCCCGTACAGGTCGGCAGCCACTATCATTTTGCCGAGACCAATGCCGGCCTGTCCTTCGATCGCGACAAGGCCCACGGCATGCGGCTCGATATTCCCTCGGGTACGGCGGTGCGCTTCGAGCCTGGCCAGACCCGCTCGGTGACGCTCATTCCGCTGTCCGGCAAACGCGAAGTCTATGGCTTCCGCCAGCTCGTCATGGGCCGGCTCTAATCAAAAGAAAATGACGGGAGGACATTCATGCGAATGAAGATAGGGCTCATCGGTGGAGCGCTTATGCTGCTTGCCGCTGGTGCCGCCCATGCCGAGGACGTAGACTGCGACAATGCGCAGACACAATCCGACATGACGAGCTGCGCGCAGGCGCGCTATGAAGAGGCCGACAAGGGGCTCAATGCCCAATACAAGAAGACCCGTGCTGCCATGGTGGCGATCGACAAGGATCTCGATGCCGACATGAAGGGCGCCGAGCAGGCGCTGCTCAAGGCGCAGCGCGCCTGGATCACCTATCGCGACGCCCAGTGCGAAAACTACGGCTTCCAGGCACGCGGCGGCACGATGGAGCCAATGCTGGTGGCAGGTTGCCTTGCCGATATGACGGATCTGAGAACCAAAGAGCTTAAGGCGCTCGCCGAAGGAATGGGCAATTAAGTGGGCAGGACAATCATGATCGTGGGCAACGGCGAAGTCGGAGAAGGAGCGGCGGAGATCATCGATGCCGCCGACTTTGTCATCCGCTTCAACGAGTGCCGCTCCTATGATGCTGGCGGCACGCATACCGATGTGGTCGCCGTGTGCAATACCGGCCGTCCCGCCAAGGCCATGCTCGGCTCCGAAAGCTGGCGCACCCATCCCGGTGTTGTCGAAGCCTCCGAAATCTGGAGTGTGCGCGATCCCGCAAAATTCGAGGCGATGCGCGCGCCGCTTGCCGTTTCTCATCCCGAACTCGATGATTTCTGCGACGATTACACCAGCCAATTCAGTGACTTCTGCATGCAAGCTGGCAAGCAGCATCGGGTCGTTGACAAAGAGATTCATGACGCCGTCGATCAGGCGCTTTCTGCTTTCTCGCCAGCGCCTTATGTCGTGCCGAGCAGCGGCATGATCGTGATTGGCGAAGTGCTCGACAGATTTCCCGACGACGAGGTGACACTCGCAGGCTTCGGCCATGTGGGCTGGGAATGGCATCCCTTTGCCGCCGAGAAGCAACTCGTCGATTCCTATATTGCAGCCGGCCGCCTCAGGCGGCTTGCCGGAAAACCGCTCGTCTCTTCCTCCCAAGGAGCCTGATAGATGCCCTACAAGATCTCCCGCGCGGCTTATGCCCGCATGTTTGGTCCGACCACCGGCGACAAGGTCCGCCTTGCCGATACGGAGCTTTTCATCGAGATCGAAAAGGATTTCACCACCTATGGCGAGGAGGTGAAGTTCGGCGGCGGGAAGGTCATCCGTGACGGTATGGGCCAGAGCCAGGTGACGCGGGCAGGTGGGGCGGTCGATACCGTTATCACCAATGCCGTCATCGTCGACCACACCGGCATCTACAAGGCCGATATCGGCCTGAAGGACGGTCGTATCGCGGCGATTGGCAAGGCGGGCAATCCGGATATGCAGCCCGGCGTCAATATCATCGTCGGTCCCGGTACGGAAGCGATTGCCGGAGAAGGCAAGATCCTCACGGCTGGCGGCATGGACAGCCATATCCATTTCATCGCCCCGCAGCAGATCGAGGAGGCGCTGATGAGCGGCGTGACCTGCATGCTCGGCGGCGGCACAGGGCCGGCACATGGCACCTTGGCGACGACCTGCACGCCCGGCCCCTGGCACATTGCGCGCATGATCGAGGCTGCCGATGCCTTCCCGATGAACCTTGCCTTTGCCGGCAAAGGCAATGCGTCGCTGCCGGGCGCGCTGCAGGAAATGGTGCTGGCTGGCGCCACCTCGCTGAAGCTGCACGAGGACTGGGGCACGACACCAGGCGCCATCGACTGCTGCCTGTCGGTTGCCGACGACTATGATGTGCAGGTGATGATTCACACGGATACGCTGAACGAGAGCGGCTTCGTGGAAGATACGATCGGCGCCATCAAGGGCCGCACCATCCATGCCTTCCACACGGAAGGTGCGGGTGGCGGTCACGCACCCGACATCATCAAGATCTGCGGCCAGCCGAACGTCATTCCGTCATCGACCAATCCGACGCGGCCCTATACGGTCAACACCATCGCCGAGCATCTGGACATGTTGATGGTCTGCCATCACCTGTCGTCGTCGATCCCCGAAGATATCGCCTTTGCCGAAAGCCGTATCCGCAAGGAGACGATCGCGGCCGAAGACATCCTGCACGATATCGGCGCCTTCTCGATCATCTCGTCGGACAGCCAGGCCATGGGCCGTGTCGGCGAAGTGCTGATCCGCACCTGGCAGACGGCCGACAAGATGAAGCGCCAGCGCGGCAGCCTGAAGGAAGAAAAGGGCGACAACGACAATTTCCGCGTCCGCCGCTATGTTGCCAAATACACGATCAACCCGGCGATCGCGCATGGCCTGTCGCACGAGATCGGCTCCATCGAAGTCGGCAAGCGTGCCGACCTCGTTCTATGGAACCCGGCCTTCTTCGGCGTGAAGCCGGATATGGTGCTGCTCGGCGGCTCCATCGCGGCGGCTCCGATGGGCGATCCGAACGCTTCGATCCCGACGCCGCAGCCGGTGCATTACCGACCGATGTTTGCCTCCTTCGGCAAGAGCCTGACGAATTCCTCGGTCACCTTCGTCTCGCAGGCCTCGCTCGATGCCGGCATCAAGGGTCGTCTCGGTGTCGCCAAGGATCTCGTGGCCGTCAAGAACACGCGTGGCGGCATTTCCAAGGCGTCGATGATCCACAATGATCTGACACCTGATATCGAGGTCGATCCGGAAACCTACGAGGTGCGGGCAAATGGCGAGTTGCTGACCTGCGAACCGGCAACGGTGCTGCCGATGGCACAGCGTTACTTCCTGTTCTGACGCCGTCTCATCTATGGGCGGTTTGAAGCTGGCAGCGCGATGGCTGATACGGGCAATCGCGCTGCTTCTGCTATTGGGGGCGGGTGGCCCTTCATTCCAGGGCCGCTGCTCGTCGCAGCCGAAGCCTCTGGTATGACACCCTCGCAACGCATTCTGCTGCTTTCCGGCCCGATCCATACGGATATTGCGATCCCGCTCGATGATCGGCTCCGGGCGTCGTTTTCCTTTCTTGAAGATGCGGGCATTCCGGTGAGCGATCCTGCCGCCCAATGGCTGATTTTCGGATGGGGCGGTCGTTCCTTCTATCTGGAGACGCCGACCTGGGCTGACCTGAAGCCGATGCCGGTGTTTCGCGCGTTGACGATCGACAGATCGGTGATGCATGTCGATGTTGCCGGAGGCAAACACATAGACTGCGGCTGCACTGTGCAAAGGCGGCTTGCGAAGCGGTTTCTGGAACCCGCTGCCGCAAACTTTGGCGCTTTCACTTCTCCTCTTTAATTGAAGTACAATCGTGGTCCCACAACTTTGGCGCTGCTGATGACGCCGCGTTATTTTCCGTTTTGGCCCTTGTCTTTTTGACGCGCTTCCCCGCGTTGCGGCCCTTAAAGTGAAATCTGAACATCACTCTCCAGAGGGTTGTGAAAATCAGGAGATAGACTGTGGTTTTTCAGCCATAGATCATTCTGAAACAGGCCTCGATTATACTCTATAAAGTTACTTTAGAATCAGTGTCTTATGTTTGTTTCTCATAATGATAATTCCTGTCCCGAAAAGTTGCACCTCCTGCTAGAAAAAACAGATTGACTGAATCCCCTGAAATCACTCGAATTTTAGCGATTGGATTAAGACCCCCGCAGCAATTGCGCCCCTATCAATGCCCAGGAAACGCTGAGCAGGAAGGTCGATTCTCATGGAAAATTGGATATCGCTTCAGGCTGAGCTAGGCAGTTTCGAGCATCGCAGAACCGTTTATACTTTTGCGCTGAAGATGAGTTTTCTGGCGGTTATCCTGTCCGGCTTCATCATCCTGATAACGCTGCCTCCGCTCGACTTAATGGGAATGCTGCCGATCACTCTTGGGCATGCCATGGTCTTCGCCATCCTCCTTTCCTGGCTGATCGGTGGAATGGTGTCGGGCGTGCTGTCGCTCGTTGCAGGCTTCGCCATTCATGACCTGACCGTTTCGCGTGCCAAGTTCGAAAAGCTCAGCCGCACCGATACGCTGTCCGGGCTGTTGAACCGACGCGCTTTCACCGATGCTTTGGAGAAGGTGGAAGGGGATGCCTGTCTCGCCATTTTCGACGTCGATCGTTTCAAGGCGATCAACGATCGTTTCGGCCATGGCTGCGGAGATGCTGTCATCACTGCCGTCTCAGCCATGCTTTCCGCGGCTTTTGATGGCGCGTCGGTCGTAGCGCGGCTCGGTGGTGAGGAGTTCGGTGTCGTCGTTCAGGGCGGGACGCCGGCGGAACGGGTGGCGCGCATCGAAGGGGTGAGGGCACAGGTTGCCGCGCGGCCGATTCTGGCGGACGGGCATGAGGTTACCATCACGATATCGGGCGGCATTGCCGATCTCCATGAGGGACGCGACAAGGAGGCGGTCTATGCCTCTGCCGACAAGGCGCTCTATCTCGCCAAGGCGCTCGGCCGCAATCGCGTCGTTCATGAGCGGGAAGGGCTGAATCATGCCTGGCATGGCCTTGTCGAAAATGGGCTTGGCGTGCAGGGTATTGGACCCAATGAGGTGAGCCTGCTGCAGGCATCCGGAATTTAGGACCTTTTCCGACGGGGCGTTTACGAAACGTGCATTGGTGCTTGCATCGCGAAGGGCTATTTTGCATGGTCTAGGTCCCAGTTTAACGGATATGTCATGCAGCGCGTCACCTCTTATCTTCCCGCCGGTACCCCTTCCTCTCACCCGACCGCGCAGGTCAAGCTGCCGCATGATCTGCGGCACCTGCGCCGCAAGCTCCTGCATCTGGAGAACGGCGAGATGGTGATGCTCGATCTCAAAGAGCCGGTGCTTTTTGCCAATGGCGACATGCTGGTGCGCGAGGATGGCGAGCTGATCGAAATCCTTGCTGCCGATGAAAAGCTGTTCGAAGTGCGCGGCCGCGACCGCGCGCATCTGATCGAACTCGCCTGGCATCTCGGCAACCGCCATCTTTCTGCGCAGATCGAGGAGGATCGCATCCTGATCCTGCGCGACCACGTCATTCGCAGCATGCTGCAGGGACTGGGCGCGATGGTGCTCGAGATCAACGAGCCCTTCCAGCCGGCACGCGGCGCCTATCATTCGCACGGGCATGACAATCATGACCACGACCACCATGATCACGGGCACAGCCATGAGCATGGGCACGATCATCACGACCATGACCACGAGCATGGACACGACCACGGCCATCATCACAAGCACGACTGAAACCTGATGGGTGAGGATCGGGAGCTGCAGGCTCTGCTGCGTCTGACGGCATGGCTTTCTCCGGCTTTTCCCGTTGGTTCATTCGCCTATTCGGGCGGTCTTGAGCGGGCCGTGGCCGACGGTCTCGTCAAAGATGCCGGCATGCTGCGGCATTGGCTGGAGACGCTGACCGGCAATGGCTCCGTATGGAACGATGCGGTGCTCCTTGCCGAAGGTCATCGCAGCCACAGTGACGCGGCCCACCTTGCTGAGCTTGCCGAACTTGCCGCCGCCCTTGCCGGCTCGCGCGAACGACATCAGGAAACGATCTTGCTCGGGGAGGCTTTCCTTGCCGCTGCACAAGCCTGGCCGGACGAAGTGTTCGGTCGGTTGCCGAAAAGGGCAGCCTATCCAGTCGCCATCGGCGCAGTAACGGGCGCGCATGGCATTCAGCTGGACAAGGCACTTGCCGCCTTTCTGCATGCCTATCTCTCCCAGGCCGTTTCCGCCGGTATCCGGCTCGGTGTTGCGGGGCAGAAGGACGGCGTTGCCATCCTCGCCGGACTGGAGGAGCATGTAATGAACATTGCCGCGCGTGCAGCCCGCTCCAGCCTCGACGATTTGGGTTCGGCGACGGTTCAGGCCGATATTGCGGGCCTTCGTCACGAGACGCAGCAGACACGGCTGTTCCGCTCGTGAGGTGAAATTATCCGCGCAGCTGCGTCATTTGACGGTGGCGGGAAAGCAGCGCTTCGCTATCATCTGACTTCGATTGGAGTAAGACACATGAAATCAAGAAACGGACCCCTGCGGGTTGGTATCGGCGGGCCGGTCGGCTCGGGCAAGACGGCGCTGACCGAAAAGCTCTGCAAGGCGATGCGTGACGACTATTCCGTCGCTGTCGTGACCAACGACATTTACACGACCGAGGACGCAGAGGCGCTGGTGCGCATGCAGGCGCTGCCGTCCGAACGCATTGTCGGTGTGGAGACCGGCGGCTGCCCGCATACTGCCATACGCGAGGATGCGACGATCAACCTGCAGGCGATCGCCAATCTCAACGAGCGCATCCCGGATCTTGATGTCGTCTTCATCGAGTCCGGCGGTGACAACCTGGCTGCGACCTTCTCGCCCGATCTCGCCGATATCACCATCTATGTGATTTCCGTCTGCCAGGGCGAGGAAATTCCGCGCAAGGGCGGGCCGGGCATCACCCGATCGGACCTTCTCGTCATCAATAAGACAGATCTGGCACCCTATGTCGGTGCTGACCTCGAGGTGATGGACCGAGATGCGGCGCGCATGCGGGCGACCCGCCCCTTCGTCTTTTCCGACATGAAGCGCGGCGACGGCATCAGTTCGATCGTCGACTTCCTGCGGGTGCAGGGCGGTCTCTAGATGTGAGCCCGGCAACGGCGCGCCGGCTGGTCGACCACCCGACGCCGTTCGAACGGACGGAATGTTTCAATCCGATCAGGAAGGGCTTTGGATAATCCGGCGCCCGATCTTGGACTGACACGCCTTGCAGGGTAACGTTCGCACAAATCAGAGAACGAAGAGCGATGGCGGCGAAGACGACCCTCAATGCGAAGAACCTGGAAGCGCTCGGTGCGCAGCGACTTGCCGAGCTGCTGATCGAAATCAGCACCGGCAGCGCCGCTCACAAGCAACGGCTTCGCATGGAGCTCGCCGGCAACGCAAGCAGCGCCGAAATGGCGCGTGAAATACGCAAGCGGCTCGCAAGTATCGCTCGCGCCCGTACCTTCATAGACTGGCACAAGGTAAAGAAGCTCAAGGCGGATCTCGAAACGCAGCGCAAGGCGATTGTCGATATCGTTGCCGTGGACGATCCGAAAGAAGGCTTTGAGCTGATCTGGCAATTTCTGGCGCTCGCCGATTCGATCTTCGAGCGATCCGACGACGGCAGCGGCTCGCTCATCGAGAGTTTTCATCAAGCTTGCACAGATGCCGGTGTTATCGCCAGGGCGGCGGGTGTCGATGCCGAGACCCTCGCCGACAAGATCTTCGCAGCCGTTCAAGGTAACGCATACGGCCAGTATGACGAGCTGATCACGGCTATGGTTGCAGCGCTCGGCAACGATGGCCTTGAATATCTGAAAACCTTGTTCGTGCAGTGGTCGAAAGAGCCTCAGACAAAGCCCGCAGCCGACGACCGCCGGGTCATCGGCTGGAGCGCCAAGGGTCCGATCTACGAGGACGAAGTCTATGGGAATCAGCGTGAGCTGACGGTGCGTATCGCTCTGCAGGAGATCGCGGACGCTCAGGGCGATGTCGATGCATATATCGCCCAGCAGCCCGAAAAGACTCGCAGGTTCCCCTTGGTGGCTGCAGATATCGCCGGCCGTCTGCTTTTCTCAGGGCGCGCTCACGAAGCACTTCAGATGCTGGACGGAGTCGATACCGGAGGCCGAACTGAAATTCCCGTCGAGTGGCAACTCGCCCGCGCCGAGACGCTCGACGCCTTGGGACGCGCGGACGAGGCTCAGGCCGATCGATGGAAGTCGTTCGAGCAGTCGCTGAACGACGTGCATCTGCGTGCATTCCTGAAGCGATTGCCAGACTTCGATGATATCGAGGCCGAGGAAAAGGCGTTCGTCTATGTCCATGCTTTCCCGGACGTGCACCGGGCGCTGACTTTTTTCCTGGGTTGGCCGGCGCTAGCAGAGGCGGCAAAGCTTGTCGTCAAGCGGAAGGCAGAACTCGATGGTGACTTTTACGAACTGATGACACCGGCTGCCGAAGCGCTGGCCGTGAAACATCCGCTCGCGGCCACACTCGTTTTGCGTTCAATGATCGACTTTACGCTCGATAGCGGGCGATCCAGCCGCTACAAGCATGCGGCGCGACATCTTGCGGAATGCGTGTCTCTCTCCCCACACATCACTGATTTCAGCAGCGCCGGCACCCACGAAGCTTATCTCGCGGAACTGAAACGCCGACACGACAAGAAGTATGGCTTCTGGGACCTGGTCTCCTAGTTTCATATCTGCCTGAGCGTATTAACGTCGCTGATGGCGATGAAGCGGCCGCGCACGGTAACGCCTGCCGATTTGAGCGTCGAGAAGGCACGGGATAATGCCTCCGGCGCCAGGCCGAGCTTGCGCGCGAGCAGGTTCTTCGGGAAGGGCAGCCGCAGCGATGCCGTTGCCGGTCCTTCCTCCACGCAATGCGAGAGAAGGTAGTGCGCCACGCGCTGCGGTGCCGTCTGCATCCGGTCATTGGCAAGGCATTCCATCGTCGCCAGCAGATGCAGCGACAGGCTGCGCATGATCGCAGTGCCGATCTGTGGGTGTTCGGCCAAGAGAGCGCGTACCTTACCGATGTGGAAACGGGCAAGTACCGTGTTGTCCATCGACTGGGCGCCATAACGATAGACGCCGCCTGCCTGGATCAGACATTCGGCAAAGCTGTCGCCTGGCTCGCAGATGCGGATGTCTGCCTCGCGACCCTCTCCGTTCGGACGAAAGAGCCGAACGTAGCCCTCGAGAACGCTGTAGAAATAAACGCCGGGTTCGCCTTCCTGAAAGAGAATGTCGTGCGAAACGGAAGAGATCACGGTGGAGCAGGCGCGAAGCGCCTCGGTCTCCGCGCTATCCAGTTCTGCAAATATTCCGGCTCTGGAAAGCAGCGCCCGCTCGCGGCTGCTCGGCATCAGCATCCTGTTCATGTTTCGGCCTCCGGCAGCGGTCGATGCCGCCAATATCCCCTTAATGATGCCAGAATAGGGGAAGCGGAGCGTGCGGGGATTGATTTTGGTCAAACGCTGCAGGTGAGCCTCTCATCGAAGCCGGCGATCGATCGGGATGGTAAAGGACCAGGCGTCCGGACCTTTACGGTTGCTGATGAACCGGCGGATGAAGGGCAGGAACACAAACAGACGCTTGCCGCGTTCGGCCTCCTTGGCAGGCTGCCTGTTGCGCGGGTTACCCCAGCGGTCTTCATAGAGATCCTTGAATAGCGAAGTGATCGGCAGCATCGCTCGTTTCTCCATATTATTGAATCGATTCAATTTATGGCCATATTTATTGAACCGATTCAATTCTCCTCCTCATTCCCAATGCTGTCAAGTTCATTTTGAACCGATACAATCTTTTGCTAGAGTGCGCCAAATTCGTACCTGCAAGGAGTAGCTTTGGGTAAAGGGCATGTGAGATTGGCTGATGTCGCCAAGGCGGCAGGCGTATCGCAGGGTACGGCATCGAATGTCTTCAGCCGTCCGGACGTGGTCCGGGAGGAAGTGCGGGAACGGGTGCTCAATGTCGCCCGGGAGCTCGGTTACGGCGGGCCTGATATCAAGGGCAGGCTGCTCAGGGCAGGGCGGGTGAACGCGATCGGCGTCGCCGCCGTCGAGCCGCTCGCCTATTTCTTCGACGATCCCTGGGCACGCTCCCTGATGACTGCGATCGGTGAGGTCTGTGATGCCAGCGGCACCGGTATTGCCGTCGTATCGGCGATGAACGAGGAACGGCTTGCCTGGAACATCAACAGCGCGCTTGTCGACGGCTTCATCCTGCTATGCGTGGAGGGTGGGGAGAGGTTGGTGGAGCTCACCCGCCAACGTCAGCTGCCGTTCATCGCGCTTGCGCTCGGCATCGAGGACGAGACCATTCCGGCAATCGGGATCGACAATGTCTCGGGCGGGGCTGTGGCCGCGCGGCATCTGCTGCAACTCGGGCACCGTGACATCGCGATCCTGTCTATCGGCGATGTCGATGGTCTTGTCGGCCTGGTGGCGCCGGAGCGTGTGGACCCCGAAATGGAGGCCACGCCGCGCGACCGCATGCACGGCTACTGGCAGGCGATGGCAGAATACGGCATCCCGCGTGAAGCCGTCCCGATCCAGGGAACGCTGCATGACAGGCCGAGCACGCTGACGGCAATGGAAGCCCTGTTCTCCTCCGGCAATCCGCCGACGGCCATTCTGGCGATGTCGGACAAGGTTGCGCTGTTTGCCATGCAGTGGCTGGCCGAACAGGGGCTGAAGGTGCCCGAGGATGTTTCCATCATCGGCTTTGATGGCGTGCCCGAGGCGGCGACCTCGCTGCCGCGCCTGACCACGGTCGCCCAGCCTTTTGCCGAAATCGCCCGGCGCGCAGTGACGGCGATTCTCGAAAATGCGCTGCCGGCAGACCATGAGGCGCTCGATCTCGAACTTGTCGTGAGAGACAGCACGGCGGCGCCAAGGCTGCGGTAAGTCAGGAAAACAAAAAGGCCGGGTCGATGCCCGGCCTCTTCTCTTGTGATGTCCTGATTACTCGGCCGCGAAGGGCGGCAGGCGCAGCACGTTGGTGTCGCTGCCGGTCTTGCGCTTGCTCTCCGGCTTCTCGATCGCATTCAGGCGCTCTTCCAGCGCATCGATATCGCTGCTGTTCTCGCGGGTGACGCGGGTGAGATCTTCGCGCGACAGCGGCAGTTCTTCCTCGTCCTTCCTGCCGACGAGACGGCCGAAGATCCAGCCAAGCAGGCGAGACAGGTCATCCATGATCAGGAAGAAGGAGGGCACGACGACGAGTGAGAGCACCGTCGAGACGATGATGCCGCCGATCACCGCGATCGCCATCGGCGCGCGGAATGAGCCGCCTTCGCCGACGCCGAGTGCGGACGGCAGCATGCCGGCAGACATGGCGATCGAGGTCATGATGATCGGGCGGGCGCGCTTGCGGCCGGCTTCGACCATGGCCTCGACACGAGCCATGCCCTGGTGGCGCATCTCGATTGCGAAATCCACGAGCAGGATGGCGTTCTTGGTGACGATACCCATCAGCATCAGGATGCCGATCATGACCGGCATCGACAGCGGATTGCTGGTGACGATCAGGCCCGCCGCCACGCCGCCGATGGCGAGCGGCAGCGAGAACAGGATGGTGAAGGGCTGGATCACGTCCTTGAAGAGCAGGATCAGCACGGTCAGCACCAGGAGAAGGCCCATCAGCATCGCGTTGACGAAGCTCTGCTGCATCTCCGTCTGCACCTTGGTATCGCCGCTTTCGGCAAGATGCACCGTGGCCGGGATCTTGGCCTCGTTGACGATCTGGCGGAAGCGGGCCGAGGCCGTGTCGAGGGCGACACCCTGAGGCAGGTCGGAACCGATCGAGACGACGCGGTAGCGGTTGTTGCGCTTGATCGAGCTTACGCCTTCCGAATAGTCGATATCGGCGACGGTTGCGAGCGGAACGGTGCCGCCGCTGGCGGTCTGGATCTTCAGCGCCCGAATGGCCGAGAGATCGCGGCGCATGTCGAGCGAAGCCTGGACCCGGATCGGGATCTGGCGGTCGTCGAGCGAGATCTTGGCAAGGGCCGCATCGACATCGCCGATGGTGGCGACGCGGATCGTTTCGGAGATCTGCTGCGGCGTGATGCCGAGGCGGGCAGCCTCGTCCTTGCGCGGACGAACCTGCAGTTCCGGACGGGGCAGGGCGCCGTCGGCGCTGACATTGGCAAGCAGCGGATCGGCGCGGAGCTTGGATTCCAGAATGCCGACCGCATCGTTCAGATCCTGCTCGTTCTTCGAGAGGAAGTTGAAGGAAAGGTCGCGTTCGCCGCGGTCGTTGAGCTTCAGGATACGAACGTCGGGAATGTCGCGCAATTTGGCGAAGACTTCCTTCTCGATATTCCATTGCGGGCGTTCACGGCCATGGACTTCCACCTTTGGAAGCATCGGGCCGATGACTGGGATATGGCCAAGCACATCGTTGACCACCTTCTTGACCAGCGATTGGTCGAGCTTGTCGAGTGCGAGCGTGATGGTCGCGCGGCGCAATTCGAGATCACCCTTCGGTGAAGCGCCGCCGAGGACGAATACGCTTTCCACGCCGTCGATATCCTTGACCCTGTCATAGATCGCATCGGTCGTCTTCTCGGTGTCGTCGAGCCGCGCGTTCGGCGGTAGTTCGACCGAGAGAACGATGCGCGAGGCGTCTTCCGGCGGCAGGAAGCTGCCGGGAACCTGCATGAGCAACATGACAGAACCGACCAGAAAGCCGATCGCCACGAGCAATGTCGCATAACGCGTATACCAGCGGCCGGTCGTGCCGCGTATGAGACGTGTGTATCCACGCATCAGCAGACCGTCATTGTCATGATGGTCTTCCATGCCGTCTTCGGCGCGCATGAGATAGGCGGCCATCATCGGGGTGATGAGGCGCGCGACCATCAGCGAGAAGAAAACGGAGAAGGCGACGGTCAGGCCGAACTGAATGAAGTATTGGCCCGGAATGCCCGGCATGAAGGAAACGGGCACGAAGACGGCGATGATCGTGAAGGTCGTGGCAATGACGGCAAGACCGATTTCGTCCGCCGCCTCGATCGCCGCTCGATAGGGCGTCTTGCCCATCTTGATGTGGCGAGCGATGTTTTCGATTTCCACGATGGCATCGTCGACGAGAATACCCGTCGCGAGCGTCAAGGCGAGGAAGCTGACGAGGTTCAGCGAGAAGCCCATCATATCCATGACCCAGAAGGTCGGGATCGCGGAGAGCGGAAGGGCGATGGCGGAAATCAGGGTTGCCCGCCAGTTGCGGAGGAACAGCAGGACGACGATGACGGCGAGCAGCGCGCCTTCGAGCAGCGTATGAATGGCGGCTTCGTAGTTGCCGTAGGTGAAATAGACCGAATCGTCGATCATCTCGATCTTCACATTCGGGTTTTCGCTCCGCACCTTGTCGAGGCTCTGCGCTACGGTTTCGGCGACGCTGACTTCGCTCGCCCCCTTCGAGCGGAAGACGCCGAAGGTGACGACCGGCGTGTCGTTGAAGCGCGAGAAGGATTTCGGCTCCTCGTATGTATCCTTGATAACGCCGAGATCGGACAGTTTGACGAAACGGCCGCTCGGCAGCGCAATCGTCGTGTCGGCGAGCTCGGCGACGTTGCGGGCGTCGCCGAGAACGCGGATCGCCTGCTCGCTGCCCGCCACCTGGCCGCGGCCGGAGCCGAGATCGACGTTGGTGCCGCGCAGCTGCTGGTTCACGCTTGCGGCGGTAATGCCGTAAGCATTGAGCTTGTCGGGGGTGAGTTCGATGCGGACTTCGCGTTCGGCGCCGCCGTAACGGTCGACGCGGCCGATGCCGGCCTGACCCTGCAGCGCACGCTTGATCGTATCGTCGACGAACCAGGAAAGCTCTTCCAGCGACATATCGGGCGAGGAGACGGCGAAAGTCTGGATCGCCTGGCCTTCGACGTCGACCTTGGTGACGATCGGTGTCTCGGCGGTTGCCGGCAGATCGCTGCGGATGCGGTCGATCGCGTCCTTGACGTCCTGAACGGCCTGCTCCGTCGGCACTTCCATCCGGAACATGACGTTGGTCTGCGAGCTGCCGTCGGTGACTGTCGACTGGATTTCGTCGATGCCGGTGATCGAGGCGATCGCGTCTTCGATCTCCTTCGTCACCTGCATTTCGAGTTCGGCCGGCGAAGCGCCGCTCTGCGTGACGCTGATCGAAACGAGCGGCACGTCGATGTTCGGGAAGCGCGTGATCGGCAGCTTGTTGAAGGACTGCATGCCGATGAATATCAGCAGGCAGAAGGCCAGGAGCGGCGCGACCGGATTTCGAATGGACCAGGCTGAAAAATTCATCGGATGGTCTCTTTAGTTGGAAGCCGAAGGCTGTTCGCGCACCGGCGTGATGTGGTCGCCGTCGCGGACATAGGCGCCCGCCTTGGCCACGACTTCGTCGCCGGTCTTCAATCCACTTGTAATTTCGACATAGGCCCCGTCCTGAATGCCGGTCTCGACCTTGGCGAATTTCACCACGCCATTCTCGACCCTGCGGGCGGAGGAGCCTTCGCTGCCGGTGAGCACCGCCGTCAGCGGAAGGGATACGCCCTCGGTCTCGCGGACGATGATCTCGGCGCTGCCATACATGCCGGAACGCGCCTTGCTGTCGTCGTCGATGGAGATATGGACGAGACCAAGGCGGGTGACCGGATCGACGGTCGGCGACACCAGGCGCACCGCGCCGGAAAGCTTCTCGCGGCTGCCGGAAAGCGAGATCGTCGCCTTCTGGCCGGCCGTGATCCTGACAATGTCGCTTTCGGCGACTTCGGCGACAAGCTCGATATCGCCGTCGCGGATAAGAGTGAATAGCGGATCGCCGTTGCCGGCGGCAATGGCGCCGACCTTGGCGTTCTTTGCCGAGATCGTGCCGGCAACCGGCGTCTTCACGTCGGTTCGGGCGAGCTTCAGATCCGCATCGGCAATCTGGCTGTCGAAAACCTTGAGGTCGGCTTCGGCGACTTCGATCGCCTGCTCGGCGGAAGCGACGCGCGCATTGGCGGCGGCGGCGGTTGCGTCGGCCTGCTCGACCTGGGCGGTCGAAACCGTGCCCTTCTTACCCATTTCCTGGGCGCGGGCCTGCTGCTGTCTTGCCTGTTCGGCATTGGCCTGTGCTTCGATGAGCTGGGCGCGCAGCTGGGCAAGGCTTGCCTCGCCCTTGGCTTTCGTCGCCATCATCTGGCTCTTGGTCAGCACCAGAGCGTCATCGTTCAGCGTCGCCAGCGTGCTTTCGGCCTGAACCTTGTCGCCGACATCGGCCTTCAGGGTGCGAATGGAGAGGCCTTCAACCTGCGGCTGGATATAGACTTCCTCGACAGGCTTGACGGTTCCCGTGCCGATGACACGGTCAACAAGGGTGCGGTTCACCGCCGTGGTGACGACGATTGCCGGCAGGTTCTGGGAAGCCTGGGTCTGCGCATGGGTGACCTGGGGTTCCTCGGCAAATACAGCCGAGGCCGCAAAAGCGGCGGCAAGAAGGGCCGAGACCGCAAAAGCGGCGACAGGGAAAGTGGAGGCGCGTAGTAGTGCGTGCGGCTTGAGTGCCATGCGTCGTCGTCCAATCTCTTGACGGGATCGGCCGAACTCGCGCGTTCTCAAACAGGCTCGCGGTCGGGCGAATGCCGTCTTCCAAATCTCAGAGGTATTTACCCGCATCCCATTCGCCGGAACTTATGGTCCCAATCCGGCAAATCCGGCTAGTACGTGGTATCGATTTGCTCCACGTGCAAGCCCGGCAGAAAATAATACCCCATAAGATACTATTAATTACCATTGCGATGCCCATCAATCACCTGAGGGTTATGTGAACATGACGATGATTGATCGGCTCTCATATGCTTTGACGTTTGACGCCCGATAAATGCGACAGTTGCAAGGCGATTTTTTCATGGAGTGCAAAAAATAGAAACGCGCGGGACAATCTCCCGCGCGCGTTGTATTTCGGCATCGATATGCTGTTACTTGGCGGCGGCGTCCGTGATGTCGTGGGTCCAGGCGCCCGACGGCTCCTTGTTGATGATCTTCTGGTCGAGCAGGGCCTTGGCCGTGCGATCATAAAGCGTCGTGTCGAGCTTGCCGGTGCCGTCTCCGATCAGCTTGGCGACTTCGCCCATCATCCGCTTCTGATGGTTCTCGTCCTGGCCGCCGGCGTCGACGACGATCCCGGCTGCATCGTCAGGATTTTCCATGGCGTATTTCCAGCCCTTCATGGAAGCGCGGACGAACTTGACCATCTTTTCCTTGAAGGCCGGATCCTTCAGCTTGTCTTCCATTGCATAGAGGCCGTCTTCCAGGAGGTCGTTGCCCATGGCGGTATAGTTGAAGACAACAAGGTCTTCCGGCTTCAGGCCCGCATCGATCGCCTGCCAGTACTCGTTATAGGTCATGACGGAGATGCAATCGGCCTGCTTCTGCAGCAGCGGCTGCACATCGAAGCTCTGCTTCAGCACGGTCACGCCGTCAGGGCCTCCGTCCGTCTTGAGGCCAAGCTTGTTCATCCAGGCGAAGAAGGGATATTCGTTGCCGAAGAACCAGACGCCGAGCGTGTGGCCCTTGAAGTCGGCTTCGGTTTTGACCGGGCCATCCTTACGGCAGATCATTTCCATGCCGGACTTCTGGTAGGGCTGGGCGATGTTGACGAGCGGAACGCCCTTTTCGCGGGCAACCAGAGCGCCGCCCATCCAGTCGACAATCACATCGGCGCCGCCGCCGGCAATCACCTGCTCAGGCGCAATATCCGGGCCGCCCGGCTTGATATCGACATCGAGGCCTTCTTCTTCGTAGTAGCCCTTGTCCTTGGCGACGTAATAACCGGCGAACTGCGACTGGGTGACCCATTTCAACTGCAGCGTCACCTTGTCGGCGGCCATCGCGTGTGCTGCGGCAAGCGACATCGCGCTCGCCATCATTGCAACCATCAACTTTTTCATTTTCTTTTTTCCCTCTGAAGTTATGCCCAGGCCCATCTGCAGGGTCGGGGCGCGTCTAACCACCACGGATAGACGGATGCCAGAACGTCACCGCCCTCTCTGCAAGGGCGACGACACCATAGAAGATCGAGCCTGCAAGCGCCGCGACGGCGATCTCGGCCCAGACCATGTCGACATTCATGCGGCCCATCTCGGTGGAGATGCGAAAGCCCATGCCGACGATCGGCGTTCCGAAGAATTCCGCAACGATGGCACCAATCATCGCCAGCGTCGAGTTGATCTTCAGCGCATTGAAAATGAACGGCATTGCGGCGGGAAGCCTGAGCTTTACGAGCGTCTGCCAATAGTTCGATGCGTAGGTGCGCATCAGATCGCGCTCCATGTTGCCGGAGGCGGCAAGTCCTGCGACAGTGTTCACCAGCATCGGGAAGAAGGTCATGATGATGACGACGGCGGCCTTCGATTGCCAGTCGAAACCGAACCACATGACCATGATCGGCGCCACGCCTATGATCGGCAGGGCGGACACCATATTGCCGATCGGCAGCAGGCCGCGGCGCAGGAAGGCGAAGCGGTCGGCGAGGATCGCGACCACGAAGCCGCTCAGGCAGCCGATGGCGTATCCGATCAGAACCGCTTTGAAGATCGTCTGCCTGATATCTTCGCCAAGGATTGGTAAGGAGCCCGATATGCGTGCCCAGATCGCGCTCGGTGGAGGCAGGATGACGAAAGGAATGCCGGCGCCGCGCGTGATTGCTTCCCAGATGATGAGGATCCAGGCGCCGAAAATCGCCGGGATCAGGAGACGCAGCAGCCATTTGCCAACATGGGTTGGCGGTTGGAGTTCCGAGAGTTCCGTGACGCAGCGCGAGGCAAGCAGCCAGCCGGCGGCAAGCAGCAGGAAGAAGGAAGCGCCCGCGAAGCGCTCGTTACCCGAGAGCGTGCCGAGCAGCAACCACGCGGCGCCATGAGTGCCGATGAAGAGGGCGGTTGCGGCGATCGCTGTGGATAAGGGCGCGAAGCAGACCAGCGCTGCGGCGATGACGAGCAGGGTAATCAGTGCGGTTGTGGCGGATAATGGAGGCGCAGGGGCTCCTGCCGCATAGAGCGGCAGCATAAACATGGCCGCTACCGCGCAAAGAAGGGCGATCGAGCCCTGCCAGGAAAGCGTTATCTGCTTCATGCCGGTCTCCCGCCCATTGCGCGATCGACGATCTTGGCAACGAGGCCGACGACGGTGACGAGAATTGCCGCGAGGACCGAGCCGGCAACGAGTGCCGCCCATATATCGATGGTCTGGCTGTAATAGGAGCCGGCAAGCAGCTTCGAGCCGATGCCGGCGACAGCACCTGTCGGCAGTTCGCCGACGATGGTGCCGACGAGGCTTGCGGCGATCGCCACCTTCATCGAGGTGAAAAGGAAGGGAATGGAGGCCGGGACGCGCAACTTCCAGAAGGTTTGCGCAGCCGTGGCGTTATAGGTGCGCATCAGGTCGAGATGCATGACTTCGGGCGAGCGCAGCCCCTTCACCATACCGACGGCGACCGGAAAGAAGGAGAGATAGGTCGATATCAGTGCCTTCGGGATCAGGCCGGTAATATTGATCGAGCCGAGAACGACGATGATCATGGGCGCGACCGCCAGGATCGGCACGGTCTGCGAGGCGATGATCCAGGGCATCAGGCTGCGGTCGAGCGCCTTGATATGGATGATGCCGACAGCAATGACGATGCCGAGCAATGTGCCGAACGCAAAGCCGAGAACGGTCGAGGAGAGCGTGACGCCCGCATGATAGACGAGGCTGCGATTGCTGGAGAGTTTTCTGAGGAAAGTGTTTTCGAAGACGTTCTGCGCCACCTGATGCGGCGCCGGCAGGACGGGCTTCGGTTGGGAAAGCGTCTTGCCGATGAATTCCATCGTCGTCGAGGTGATGTTGTTGCGCGTATCCATGTCACGCTGGAAAGGCGCGTTGAGGAGCACGGCGGCGATATACCAGACGGCGATCAGGACCAGCAGGATGGTGAGAACAGGGACGATTTTGTCCTTGAGGCTGTCGGGTTTCATGCGGCGTCCCTCCAGGTGCGGGGGGTAGCTACCGAACGCAAGGCCTTACTGCTCATAACTGTGCCCCGCTCTCAGCCCCTCGCGAACGCGGTGGGCGATTTCCAGGAATTCCGGGGTCTCGCGAATGTCGAGCGGGCGCTCCTGCGGCAGTGTCGAGTCGATGATGTCGGTCACCCGACCGGGGCGTGGCGACATGACGACGATCTTCGTCGAGAGGTAGACTGCTTCTGGAATGGAGTGGGTGACGAAGCAGATCGTCTTGTTGGTGCGTGCCCACAATTTCAGAAGGGCGGCGTTCAGATGGTCACGGACGATTTCGTCGAGCGCGCCGAAGGGTTCATCCATCAGCAGCAGGTCAGCGTCGAAGGCGAGCGCGCGGGCGATCGAGGCGCGCTGTTGCATGCCGCCTGAGAGCTGCCAGGGAAATTTCTTCTCGAAGCCGGAGAGTTCGACGAGGTCGAGCGCCCCATCAATGCGCTTCTTCTGTTCGGGTTTCGAATAACCCATGATCTCCAGTGGCAGGGCGATGTTCTTCTCGATCGTGCGCCACGGATAAAGTGCGGGCGCCTGGAAGACGTAGCCATAGGCACGGGCCTTGCGAGCCTCATCCGGTGTCATGCCGTTGATGGCGATGTCGCCGGAGGTCTTGCGCTCGAGATCGGCGATGACGCGCAGGAAGGTCGTCTTGCCGCAGCCGGAAGGGCCGATGAAAGAAACGAACTCGCCCCTGCGGATATCGAGATTGACATCAGCAAGCGCGTGCACCGCGCCGTCATTCGTCTGGTAGGTGAGACAGAGATCCTTGGCGGATACGACGGAGGGTGCTTGCATCAATAAACCAGTCTTGTTTTTGCCGCGCCGTCGCGGTTTTCCATGATATCATTGCCGCCGGTCTTACCGACAGCACAGTCCTTGGAGGATGAGGATGGACGCAAAATCAAAGCCCACCTGCCACATTGTTCGCCCCAACCACACCTATGACGGTAAGCAGGGGCTGAGCTATTTCCAGGGCATCGCCGCCGAGACGGTTGGTGCGAAGGGCATCTGCATGCATCTTCTGACGATCCCGCCCGGCGTGCGTGCCAAGGCGCATCTGCATGAAGCGCATGAGACGGCGATCTACATGCTCTCCGGCGAGGCGCATACCTGGTACGGCGACCAGCTCGAGAACCACATTGTCGTGCATGCCGGCGAGCTTTTCTACATCCCGGCGGGTGTCCCGCATTTGCCGGCCAACTTGAGCAGCACGCCCTGTACGGCGATCATTGCCCGCACCGATCCGAACGAGCAGGAAAGCGTGATCCTGCTGCCGGAGCTCGATGCGTTGGTGCCGGCGTGAGGCTATTTGCATAGCGGCAGCGGCCCCCACTTGATTGCGGCATCAGCCACGAACCCGATCGTATAGCCTTCAGGCCCCGATATGATCTTGACGGTGTCGTCGTTGCTGCCCTCTTCGCCCTCTGCCTGGCAAGCGACCGTGGCGGTGAAATCCTTGCCTTTGGTCTTCAGGACTTTCTTGATTTCGCAGTAAGAGGCTGCCGTGGTGATGCCCTCGGAAGTCAGCAGAAAGAAATTATCGGAACCTGTGCTTTCGCCGCTCTTGGCGTAGGTGCAGCCATCCGTGTTGCCGTAGCTGCCCTTGATGGGCAGCGTGTCAGCATTCGCCACGATGGAAAGCGCGGCCACGGAAACGATTGTCAGAAGCAGATGGCCGCGCATATGTATCACACGCCGCTCGCCGGGATGCCCGTGCGTTCGACCTTGCGGGGAGCGGTGATCTCCTTCCAGGTCGACAGTGCCTTGCTAACGGCGGTGACCGGCTCGCGCTTGACGAATTCGCCATGGCCCGAGCGGGTCTTGACGGTCCCTTCCTCGATCGCCACGACACCACGTGTCAGGGTATAGCGCGGCAGGCCGGTGACTTCCTTGCCTTCGAACACGTTGTAATCGATCGCCGACTGCTGGCTCTTCGACGTAATGGTCTTGGAGCGTTTCGGATCCCAGACCACGAGATCGGCATCGGCGCCGACGAGGATGGCGCCCTTCTTCGGGTAGATGTTGAGGATCTTGGCAATGTTGGTGGAGGTGACGGCGACGAACTCGTTCAACGTCAGACGGCCGGTATTGACGCCGTAAGTCCAGAGCATCGGCATGCGGTCTTCGAGGCCGCCGGTGCCGTTCGGGATCTTGGTGAAGTCACCGACGCCGAAACGCTTCTGCGCTGTGGTGAAGGCGCAGTGGTCGGTTGCCACCACCTGCAGCGAGCCGGAGGCTAGGCCGGCCCAGAGGCTGTCCTGATGCTGCTTGTTGCGGAAGGGCGGGGACATGACGCGGCGGGCGGCATGGTCCCAGTCCTTGTCGAAATATTCGGTTTCATCGAGCGTCAGGTGCTGGATCAGCGGCTCGCCATAGGCGCGGATACCCTTCTGGCGGGCACGGCGGATCGCTTCATGGGCCTGTTCGCAGGAGGTGTGGACGATATAAACAGGGCAGCCGGCCATGTCGGCGATCATGATGGCGCGGTTGGTGGCCTCGCCCTCGACTTCGGCCGGGCGCGAATAGGCGTGCGCCTCCGGGCCATTGTTGCCTTCCGAGAGCAGCTTGGCCGACAGGGAGGCGACGACATCGCCGTTTTCGGCATGGACGAGCGGCAGGGCGCCAAGCTCGGCGCAGCGCTGGAAGGAGGCGAACATCTCGTCATCGTTCACCATCAGCGCGCCCTTATAGGCCATGAAGTGCTTGAAGGTGTTGATGCCCTTGTCCTGAACAATCGTCTTCATCTCGTTGAAGACCTGCTCGCCCCACCAGGTGATCGCCATGTGGAAGGAATAGTCGCAATTGGCACGCGTCGACTTGTTGTCCCACATGGTCAGCGCTTCAAGCAGCGACTGGCCGGGAGAGGGAAGGGCGAAATCGACGACCATGGTCGTTCCGCCGGCAAGCGCCGCACGCGTGCCGCTCTCGAAATCGTCGGAGGAATAGGTGCCCATGAAAGGCATTTCGAGATGGGTGTGCGGATCGATGCCGCCGGGCATAATGTAGCAGCCTGTGGCATCCAGTACTTCGTTGCTGGAAAGGTTCGGGCCGATCTCGACGATCTTGCCACCGTCGATCTTCACGTCCGCCTTGTAGGTGAGGTCGGCCGTGACGATGGTGCCGTTCTTGATGACTGTAGTCATGGCTGCTGTTCCTTTTCCGTGCGGTCTTGTTCCTGTTACTGCTTAACTGTCATCGTGGGCGTGCCACTTCGCAGGAGCGCTGCACCCTTGGCGATGAGGCTGTAGACTGCTTCCTCACTCAGTTCGTCGGGCGCGTCGTGCTCTTCCTCATAATACCAGTCGGGCTGGTCAACGACATCTGTGCCGCCGACTGACAAGGACCAAAAACCATCGCTTTCGTGAAAGTAGAAATCCTTGCCATCGATCAGTCCGGTTGACTGTACGGGTTGGTTACCCCTGGGACGTTCGATCAGTATGCCGGGCATGGAAGGGCCGAGTTCGATTCGAACCACGCTAGGCCCAGGCCCAGAAAGATAATAGGTCTGGTGGGGCGCATCTCGGGCGTGGTCATCTGAACAGGCCAGTTGAACACCAGAAGGTTTATAGCGCCAAAAGCTCGATATTTGCGGAAGCCTGATCCGCTCGCCTGCCGTGTTGATGCCAACGTAGAAGATCCGCACACTGGGGACGTCGCCCCACGGACCTTCGTTCACCGGCGTCTCATTGGCACTCGCCCATGCAAGATCGTCGGCATTTTGCTGAAAGTATAACTTAGAGGCATCAGGATAATCGAGATAAGTCGTTGGTAAGTCCGATGCCATCACACCACAATCTCCGCCGTCTCGACGACCGCATGGAACAGCACGTCAGCGCCAGCTGTTGCCCATTCCTTGGAAATCTCCTCAGCCTCGTTATGCGAGAGACCACCCACGCACGGGCACATGACCATGGTGGCAGGCGCGACCTTGGCGGCCCAGCAGGCATCGTGTCCGGCGCCGGAGATAATGTCCATGTGGGAGTAGCCGAGGCGGTCTGCGGCGGAGCGGACGGAGGTGACGAGCCTTTCGTCGAAGGTGACGGGTTCGAAATGGCCGATCGCTTCGATGGAACAGCCGACACCGAGCGCATCGCAGATCTTCGGCGCTTCGGCCTCGATCTTTGCCCGCATGCGGTCGAGCTTGGCCTTGTCGGGCGAGCGGATGTCGACTGTGAAGACCACCTTGCCCGGCAGCACGTTGCGGGAATTCGGCGAGAAGAAGACCTGGCCGACGCCGCCGACGGCGCCCGGCTGTTCGCCTATGGCGACACCCTGGACCATTTCGAGGATTCGCGACATGGCAAGGCCGGCATTGACGCGCATGTTCATCGGCGTCGAACCGGTATGGGCCTCCTTGCCGGTCAGCGTGAATTCCAGCCACCATAGGCCCTGACAGTGGGTGACGACGCCGATCTGCTTGTTCATGGCTTCGAGAATCGGGCCTTGCTCGATGTGATATTCGAAATAGGCGTGCATCTTGCGGGCGCCGACTTCCTCATCGCCAACCCAGCCGATGCGCTTCAACTCGTCACCGAAGAGATTGCCTTCGGGATCCTTGCGATTATAGGCGAAATCCAGGCTATGAACGCCGGCAAAGACGCCTGATGCCAGCATGGCGGGCGCAAAGCGGGCGCCTTCCTCATTGGTCCAATTGGTGACGACGATGGGGTGCTTGGTCCTGATACCGAGGTCGTTCATGGTCCTGACGACTTCGAGAGCGCCGAGCACGCCGAGCACGCCATCATACTTGCCGCCGGTCGGCTGGGTATCCAGATGCGAGCCGACATAGACGGGAAGCGCATCGGGGTCGGTGCCGGGGCGGGTCGCAAACATCGTGCCCATCTTGTCGACGCCGAGGGTCAGGCCTGCGTCTTCGCACCATTTTTTGAAAAGGCTGCGGCCCTCGGCATCCGAATCCGTCAGCGTCTGGCGGTTGTTGCCGCCGGCTATTCCCGGGCCGATCTTTGCCATGTCCATGAGACTGTCCCAGAGACGGTCCCCGTTGACGCGCATGTTTTCGCCTGGCGCTGCCACCATATTGAAAGTCCTCACCTGTTTTGCGGCAGTCATGCAAGGTGCATGCCCGCCATGTTCCCGTGGTCAAATCCCGCTGCTGCTTGTTGTTCTGTCAGCGCTGGAAAATCGCCAGTTGCCTTTGTTTTTTATCTGGCGGATAATTTGACCGATTGGTAAACATTACAACTTCCATCGCTGCGCTCAAGACGAAAATCACGAAAAATACATAGAAATATAAGGGCAAACATACCGGCAAGTGCCCATTAAAGCGGCGGGAGGGGCCGTTCTTTCAATCTTGAGCGAAGGAGTTGAATTTCAAGGGGAAAAGAGCGGATGGCCATACCGAGAGCGGCGAAGACACTTCGGCGGACACGCATCCAGGAGGAGAAGGAAGAGCAGATCCTGGAGGCGGCGCTCGATGTGTTTTCGGTCAGCGGCTTCCGCGGCTCGACCATCGACCAGATCGCCGAGGTGGCCGGCATGTCGAAGCCGAATCTCCTCTATTATTTCCGCACCAAGGAAGCCATGCACCGCGCGCTGATCGACCGGGTGCTTTTCAACTGGCTGGAGCCGCTGAGGGCCTTCGATGCGGAAGGCAATCCGGAATCGGAGATCCGCAGCTATATCCGCCGCAAGCTCGAGATGGCGCGCGATTTCCCCCGCGAGAGCCGGCTTTTTGCCAACGAGATGCTGCAGGGCGCGCCGCACGTCCTCGATATGCTTAAGGGACCGCTGAAAGAGCTGGTCGATGAAAAGGCGGCCGTCATCCGCACCTGGATCAAGAGCGGCAAGATCGCCTATTGCGATCCCTATCACCTCATCTTCTCGATCTGGTCGACGACGCAGCACTATGCCGATTTCGACGTGCAGGTTCGCGCTGTGCTCGGCGAAGAGCATTCGGGCGACGGGCGTTTCGAGGATGCGGCGCGTTTCCTGGAGCAGCTTTTCATTGGCGGGTTGAGGCCGGATCGTTCCGGCACCTGACGATCAGGATCTCTTTGGGAGAGGCATGCGAACCAGAATGTCCGTCACTCCCTCGATCGTATAGGGCTTTTGCAGAACTGGCGCATACGAATGGCTGTGCGCCTGCGCGATCCCCTCACCGTAACCTGTCGCGAAAACGAAAGGCACGTTACTGGCGGCTAGACGGTCGGCAATGGCGAAGCTGGTCTCATCGCCGAGATTGACATCGAGAAGCGCCAGATCGAAGGACTGGCCGGCCACGAGTTCAATCGCGTCGGCGACGCTTGGCGCGGTCTCGACCTCCGCGCCCAGACGGCGCAGAATGTCTTCGCCGTCCATGGCAATGATGAGGTTGTTTTCGACCAATAGCACATTGAGCCCGGAGAGAAGCTCGTCATTGGCCGCCGCCTTGCTGCGCTCGGCAATTTCCACCGGGGCCGGTGCGGGACGTTCGCCTGCGGCGCTCACCGCATTGACGTGTTTTGCGGGGATGAAAAAATCGGCCTCCAGGCCATCGCTGATGTAGCGAAGTTCGGCCCTGCCGCCGAGATCGTAGGGGATTGAACGGCGGATGATTGTCGAGCCGAAACCGTGGCGCGTCGGTTCGACCACGGGCGGGCCATCCTTTTCGCGCCAGTTCAGGTGGAGATTGCCTTCCTCGTCCGTGCTCCAGCTAAGGTCGATAAAGCCGGATCCGGAAAGGCTTCCATATTTGGCGCTGTTGGTCACCAGTTCATGGAAGACGAGGGCGGTGGTGGAAAAGGCCTGCGGCTCGAGCAGCACGTCGTCGCCGGTCATGCGTATACGCTGGGCATTTTTCCCGAGATAGGCGGCGGCTTCCGCAAGCAGCAACTGACGAAGCGAGGCGGGCGCCCAGTGGTCGCGAGTGATCTGGTCATGCGCTCTGGAGAGCGACTGGACGCGGCCCTCAAGCTGGCGGACATAATCCGGCAGGCTGATGGAGGTCGATTGTGATTGGCGGATCAGGCCGCCGATCAGGCCGAGGATATTGCGGACGCGATGGTTCAACTCGGCGATCAGCAATTCCTGCCGTTCATTGGCAAGCTGGCGCGCCATGCTTGCTTCATCGGTCAGGCGCAGTACGACTTCGATCAGCGTAACACGGATGGTTTCCGCCACGCGGCGCTCTGCTTCGGTGAAGGGCAGGGAGCGGCCGCGCACCAGCTCGGACCATGCTTCGAAACTCTTGCGAGGGGTCAGGCGCGGGCCGTTCGGGCCATATTCCACGGGCTTGTGCGGATCTCCGGCCCAGCGGACGGTACGCACAATCTCCTGGCGGAAGAGCACAACGTAATCGCGTGGCGAGCGGGAGATCGGAATGGCGAGCATGCCGGCTACGGCACCATCGGTTTCGATATCGGGATAGGTTTCGCCAAGCCGATCCACCGCGTAGACCCGGCCGGCGGCATTGCGATTGAGGTGGCGGACAAGGATGGCAAAGCTTTTTTCATTCGGCCCGAGGCCGGCAATCGCCAGCCGCCCGTTGATCCACACACCAATACCATCAGCGGGAATGGCATCCGCCAGCGCGTCGATCAGCCACGTCGGATCGTCGAGCAGGCTTGCATTGTCGGCAACGGAGGTGAGAAGCCGGTCGGCGATGCGGCGTGCCTTGGTCTCGTAGTCGAGCGCCAGGCGTCGTTCGCGGCTTTCGAGGCGGGAGGCGAACATCTGGCCGAAGAGCTCGGCCGTGGAGCGGCTTTCGGCCGAAGGTAGGCGGGCGCTGTAGTGGTGGCAGGCAAACAGGCCCCAGAGCCTGCCATCGGCGACGATTGAGATGGAGAGCGAGGCACCGACGCCCATATTCTTCAGATATTCGATGTGAATGGGAGAAACCGACCGCAGCACGGACATGGAGAGATCAAGCGGGCGGCCATGCTCGTCGAGTTCGGGCAGGATCGGCACCGGTGTCGAATGGATATCCGCAATGATGCGGAAGAGATTGCGCAGATAGAGCGCGCGCGCCTGCACCGGAATATCGGACGCGGGATAATGCAGGCCGAGGAACGAGCCGATACCCGGCCGGGCAGCTTCTGCCACGACCTCGCCGGAGCCGCTATCGTCGAAGCGATAGACCATCACGCGGTCGAAACCAGTCAAGGCGCGGGCTTGGCGGGCGCCTTCGCGGAAGAAGGCCTCCAGCGTTTCGGTATGGTCGAGGCGGGACATCATGCTGCGCATAGAGAGCGACGGCGCGTCGGCCTTGCCTTCGTTGCAAGGTTCGCCCTCGATGATGACCTGGCCGTGGCTCACATGGATTGCGACGTCAAAGCGCCGGTTAGCCGAAGTCAGCGCAATGCTGAAAATACGTTCGACGATGTCGGGTCCGCGCAGGGTGGCAAGTCTGTCGCGAAGGCTGTGGAGTGCTTCGGGCGTAAGAATCGACGAGACAGGCCGGCCAACCGCTTCGGCATGGGTTATGGCCAGGAATTCCGAAAGATTTGCGGAGGCACGGGTGACGATCCAGTCCGAGGATGCCGCAAGCAGAAAACCGAAGGGCTGGACGGAACCGAGCTGATGGATCGGCTCGCGATCGCAATTGGTCAGATCGACGGGAGCTGTGGTCTGGCTCATCAAGCCGCTTCCAGTTCGAGCTGTGCAGCCTTCAGAAAGAGAGCGAAGACATCGCGTGCAGCCGCAACTGCGCCTGCGATATCGTCAACGCCACTTGCATCCAGACGTTTCATAAATACGCGCATGGCGCCCTTCGGACCCTGGGGACTGAGATAGCTGCTCGGCAGGTGGTCGGGCACGGCCTTTGCGAGCATGGCCCCGCCAAGCTTCGATCCTTCCAGTACATAGAGCGCGCCCCAGAGGGATGCGTCATCGTGAAACTCGGGCTGTAGAAGGGGCTGAGGAGGCAGCTCGTTCAGCGCGGCTATATCGGCAAGGAGAAGAGATGTTCGCCGGCGCTCTGGCCAGTCCGGCAGCAGCCTGATGATGCCGGTCCGTTCCAGAGCCGATTCAATCGAAGGAACGGCACGGGCATGGGCGCGCAAGAAAGCTTTGTAATCGCGGATATCGGAAAGGCTGAAGTTACCGAAGTGGGCGTCCACCTTGGCATGGCAATCTGCTGTTTGTGCGCGTAGGGCACTGCGAAGTGACATGCTGACCGTGTTCCAAGTTGTCGCATAGGATGCCGCCCGGATAGGACTGACCAAACTAGCGATATACGGCAGCTTTGGCGTATTTCCAGAGAAAATCATAGAAAAACATGGATTTCGCTGAGAATGGCAATCCGATTCTTCGGGATCTGTTTGCGTGGCCGGCAGTGTGAGGCCGCATATAATGCGGTCCCGAAGGGCACTGCCGGTGAGAGGATCCTTGATCAGGCGGCAGCGCCTGCCTCGCCCTCGAAAGCAAAACCTTCGTCTGCCCATCCGGTCAGGCCGCCGATCATCAGCTTGACGGACAGGCCGAGACGCGACAGGCGAAGTGCAGCCTTGTCCGCGCCGTTGCAATGCGGCCCGGCGCAATAGACAACAAACAGTGTATCCGCAGGCCATTGTGACATGCGATGCCCGGTCATCTTGCCGTGCGGCAGGTTGAGGGCGCCTGGAACATGCGAGAGGGCGAAGAGTGCCGGCGAGCGGACGTCGAGCAGCACAAAATCGACCTTGCCCGAAGCGAAGGCGGCGTTCACATCCGAACAGTCGGTCTCGAAGGCGAGTTTGTGGGCGAAGTGTTCGGCGGCAGCTTCGGGTGCGGCGGCGGGAATTTCGGAAACCGGGCTCGGCATGATCTTGTCCTTTCTTGACTTGGTTGCAGCCGATCATTGCCGATGATAGTGATGAGCAAAATTGGCCATCGTGACTGATAGCGTAAAGATCATGCCAGAATCGGATGTTCACAAGACACGGGGGCCGCATGTCGTAGTGCTTGCCTATGACGGGCTCTGCACTTTCGAATTCGGCATTGCCTATGAGGTCTTCGGCCTGTCGCGGCCGGAAATGGGCGAGAGCTGGTATCGTTTCTCGGTCGCCGGCGTCGAGCCCGGCCCGCTGCGGGCTGCCGGCGGGCTGACGGTTGCGGTCGACAGAGGGCTTGAATTGCTCGACGAGGCGGACCTGATCATCGCGCCGGGCTGGCGATCGATCGATGCACCGGTGCCGGAGCCTCTGATCGCATCGCTCCGGACCGCCCACGAGCGCGGCGCGCGGGTGATGTCACTCTGCTCGGGTGTCGCCGTCCTTGCCGCGGCGGGCCTGCTCGCCGGGCGGCGCGCAACGACGCATTGGCGTTATGTCGCCTCGATTGCCGAGCGTTACCCCGACATCGCTCTGGATGCCCATGTGCTCTATGTGGACGAAGGAACTATCCTGACGGCGGCGGGCAGTGCCGCCGGCATCGATCTCTGCCTGCATGTCGTGCGCGGCGATTTCGGCCCGGACGCCGCCAACAGCGTGGCGCGGCGTCTCGTCGTTCCGCCGCACCGTGAGGGCGGGCAGGCACAGTTCATTGCGGCTCCCGTGCCTGAGGAAAGGGAAGGCATTCGTCTCGGGCCATTGATCGAATGGATGCGCGAGCGGCTTTCCGAGGAGCAGCCGATCAGCTTGCTTGCCGGCAGGGCCGGCATGAGCATGCGCACCTTCCAGCGCCGCTTCGAGGCAGCGACGGGCGACAGTGTCGGTGAGTGGCTGCTGAAGGAGCGGTTGCGGCACGCACGCGATCTGCTCGAAAAGGAGCTTGCCGTCTCACTTGATGATATCGCCATCGCCAGCGGTTTCGGCACGCTCGCGACCATGCGCCACCATTTCCGCCGTCGGCTCGGGACGAGCCCGAGCGCCTACCGCAAGTCGTTCGGGCTTTGAGAGCCGATGAATAAAGAAAAAGCCGCCGTGGACGGGCGGCTTTTTCATCGGGCGTTTGAGAGATCTTACTCCGCAGCCTGACGGGCCATCGGGTTGTTCGGGTGCGTGGTCCAGTTGGCGTAGTTCGGGTCGACCACCTTGCCGGTGCGCTTGTCGAGAGCGCCGGCCGGAAGCTGCTCCATGGTGATGCAGTTCTCGACCGGGCAGACGCTGACGCAGAGATTGCAGCCGACGCATTCCTCGTCCATCACCTCGAAATGGCGAACGCCATCGACGAAGTTGGTGATCGCCTGGTGCGAGGTGTCCTCGCAGGCGATGTAGCAGCGGCCGCATTTGATGCAGGCGTCCTGGTCGATCTTCGCCTTGGCGATGTAGTTGAGGTTGAGGTACTGCCAGTCGGTGACGTTCTGCACGGCGCGGCCGGTGATGTCGTCGAGGGTCTTGTGGCCCTTTTCATCCATCCAGTCCGAGAGGCCCGTGATCATTTCCTGGACGATCTTGAAGCCATAGGTCATGGCCGCCGTGCAGACCTGCACGTTGCCAGCGCCGAGCACCAGAAATTCCGCGGCATCGCGCCAGGTGGTGATGCCGCCGATGCCTGATATCGGCAGGCCGTCGGTTTCCGGGTCGCGGGCGATCTCGGCGACCATGTTGAGCGCGATCGGCTTGACGGCCGGGCCGCAATAGCCGCCGTGGCTGCCCTTGCCGCCGACGGTCGGGTTGGGGGCAAAGTTGTCGAGATCGACGGACACGATCGAGTTGATCGTATTGATCAGCGAGACGGCGTCCGTGCCGCCGGCCTTAGCGGCGCGGGCCGGGCGGCGGATGTCGGTGATGTTGGGCGTCAGCTTGGTGATGACCGGCATGCGCGTGTACTGTTTGCACCAGCGCACGACCATTTCGATGTATTCCGGCACCTGGCCGACGGCCGAGCCCATGCCGCGCTCGGACATGCCGTGCGGACAGCCGAAGTTCAGTTCGATACCGTCGGCGCCGGTCTCTTCCACCAGCGGCAGGATGGATTTCCAGGCCTCTTCCTCGCAGGGAACCATGATCGATGCGATGAGGGCGCGATCCGGCCAGTTCATCTTCACCTGCTTCATTTCGCGCAGGTTGGTCTGCAGGTCGCGGTCGGTGATGAGCTCGATATTGTTGAGGCCGAGCAGGCGGCGGTCGGCACCCCAGATCGCGCCGTAACGCGGGCCGTTGACGTTGACGACCGGCGGGCCTTCTTCGCCGAGCGTCTTCCAGACGACGCCGCCCCAGCCGGCCTTGAAGGCGCGCTCGACATTGTAGGCCTTGTCGGTCGGCGGCGCAGAGGCGAGCCAGAAGGGGTTCGGAGACTTGATGCCGACGAAATTATTGCGGAGATCAGCCATTGTTCATTCTCCCCTTCAGGCGACGGCGACAGCCGGAGCGGCTGCGGCAGTGAGGGTGCGGTGAATGGATTCAGCCGCATCGCGGCCATGGGCGACGGCGGATACCGTGAGGTCTTCGCCACCGAAGACGCAGTCGCCGCCGGCCCACACACCTTCAATCGATGTGCGGCCTTCGGCATCGACGGCGATACGGCCAGATTCCATGCGCAGCGCGCCGAGGCTCGAGGCTTCGAAGGTCTGGCCGATGGCTTTCAGGATATGATCGGCGGTGATGACGCCGATCTCGCCTGTGCCGGTGAGGCGACCGTCGACGAGGCTGGTATATTCCATCTCGATCGCGGCGACCTTGCCGTCCTGGGAAAGGATGGATTTCGGCGCCAGCCAATGACGGATGATCACGCCCTTGGAAGTGGCGAGATCCTGCTCGAATTCCGAAGCGTTCATGTGCTCCTTGCCACGGCGGTAGCAGATGGTTACTTCCTCTGCGCCGAGCAGTTTTGCCTGGACGGCAGCGTCGATTGCCGTCATGCCACCGCCCAAGACGACGACGCGGCGGCCAATGGCGATATCGCCCTTGCTGCCGGCCTGACGCAGCGCGGCGATGAAATCGACGGCGTCATCGACACCGGGCAGATTTTCGTTGTCGACGCGCAACGCGTTGACGCCGGCGAGACCGAGGCCGAGGAAGACGGCGTCATACTGGCTCTGCAGGTCGGAGAGGGAGAAATCGCGGCCGAGCTGCTGGTCGTGCTTCACCTCAATGCCGCCGATCGAAAGGACGTAATCGACCTCCTTCTGCGCGAAGTCGTCGACCGTCTTGTAGGTGGCGATGCCATATTCGTTGAGTCCGCCCGACTTCGGCCTGGCGTCGTAGATCACGACCTCATTGCCCTTGACGGCAAGCCGATGGGCGGCTGCGAGACCGGCGGGACCGGCGCCGACGACGGCGATCTTCTTGCCGGTCGGTTCGGCGCGCCGGTAGAACTGCTTGGCGGCGGCCATTGCCGCATCGGTCGCATAGCGCTGCAGGCGGCCGATTTCGACGGGGCGTTCTTCGGCCGTGTTGCGCACACAAGCCTGCTCGCAGAGCTCTTCGGTGGGACAGACGCGGGCGCACATGCCGCCGAGGATATTCTGGTCGAAGATTGTCTTCGCCGAACCCAAGGGATTGCCGGTCGAAATCTGGCGGATGAAAAGCGGAATGTCGATCGAGGTGGGACAGGCCGTCATGCACGGCGCATCATAACAGAAATAACAGCGGTCGGCGGCGACCAGCGCTTCGTGGTTGTCGAGGCGCGGATGAAGATCGGAAAAATTAGCCTCGTACTCGGCAGGGGAAAGCCGGCCGGCACGAATCCCAGTTTCCAGACGTTCCATTGAAGTTCCCTCTTTATTGGTAACGACCAGTGAGGGAATCGTAACTCAGGTTCAAAAATTTATCAAACGGTAAAATTTTGGCAATTTTCTTTCGTTCCTGCATTCTAACCAATTGATTTTATTAGATGTGATAATTCTTTGGGCAATCTCTGCCTTTCAATTGAATGGACCGGAGCGACACTCGGATTTCGGCTTGCGGAAAAAAATGACAAAAATCCAATTTTTTTGCGAACCATCGGAACCAAAGTTAACGAGCGTAGTTAATGCGATATCCGGATGATGACCGCATCGACCCAACATGCGCGCCCCCAACCCATCATTCGGACGAACTCACGGTCCCCTCCCGGTGAGTGGAAACAGCCAGTGCGCCGCCCTCGCACCGGCTGTTTTTCCGTCTGGGCCTTAGCAATTCAATTCCCGCAAAACTGTGCGGCGGTTCTGCGTCCGGAATTGCGTGGGAGATAAAACGTCTCAGGTGCGCTTCAGGATTTCGAATTCCGTTTCCGGAACTGTCAGGTGGTATTCAATGCGGCCGGGGGCGAGCGTCAGTTCGGCCTTGCCGTTGACGGAGGAGGGCACGACACGCTCCAGCACTGTGCGGCCGAAGCTGTTTTCGCTGAATTCGTGCACATCGGCGCTGTTCGGGAGTGTCTCCACCCATGCCAGCTCGATCGCCTTGCGGCCGGATATGTCGGCTTCCCGGCAGTTCAGAGTGATTGACGTCGCACCACCGGCAATCGCGCCATAAGAGGCAGAGTTGACGATGAGCTCATGCAACGCCAGGCCGAGATGCACGGCGGCGTTCGGCGTCAGATGGGCGTTGACGCCATAAATCGGCATGGAGCCTGCAGTTTCCGGCCAATAGGGGGCGAACTGCTTTTCGGCGAGTTCGAACAGGAAGGCTCCGCGCCAGCTGGAGTCGGTGATCAGATCCTGAGAGTTGGAAAGCGACTGGAGGCGTCCCCGGAACTTCATCAGGAAAGCGTCGAGCGAAAGAGTGTTGCGGGCCGTCTGGGTGGCAATACCCTGGATGATGGCAAGCAGGTTCTTGGAGCGGTGGGAAAGCTCGCGCAGAAGAGATTTCAGCACTTTTTCGCGGTGGCGGCTTTCCGTGACTTCGGAAATTACGGAGAGCAGGCCGTAATTGCCGCGCGCGCCGGTGCGTTGAACTTTCAGTTCGAATGTCCTGACTTCGCCGTCGATCGCAACATCGACCTCGGCAGTGCTGGAGGCGCCGGTCTCAAGCACCCTCTGCTTCATCGCGGCAAGGGATTTGCCGTGTGTTTCGCCAAACAGCGAACCGTCATCGCCGCCGGCGACAAAACGCTTCTGGAAATAAGGGAGAAGATTTTCGGCATAGAGGATGCCTAGGCCTGTATCCTGATACAAGATCGAGATACCGGCGCTGGCAAGCGCGCGCTCCATTACGGCCGTCTTGCCTTCGGTATTGAAAGGCGTTCCGGACAATGGTCCAGTCGTATTCACGCGGCCGCCTTTCTTCAGTCCCTTCGAACACATGGGAGGATGTCAGCCCTCCCGACAAACCTGCCGATCATTTTAAAAGCAAGCGCTGCAAAAACCGTTAAAGCTACCGAAACGCTCCGGCAGAGCCGGAACGCATCGTTGCCGGAAATGGTTCCGGCGCGGCCCAAATTCATGCTTCAGGCTGCCACGCGGGTCGTTTCGTTGAAGAAAAGCGCCTGGCTGATCAGCGCCTTGACCATGTCGGGGTTGAAAGGCTTGGTCACGAGGAAAGTAGGCTCCGGCCGCTCCCCGGTCAGCAGTCTCTCAGGGAAGGCGGTGATGAAGATTACCGGAACGCTCGATGTCTTCAGGATATCGTTGACGGCGTCGATACCCGAACTGCCGTCGGCAAGCTGGATATCGGCCAGCACCATGTTCGGCTTCGTCCTGTTGTAGAGCGCGACCGCTTCCGTGTGGGTGCGGGCGATGCCGGTGACGCGGTGGCCAAGGCTTTCGACCATCTGCTCGATATCCATGGCGATCAGGGGCTCGTCCTCGATGATCATGATATCGGTCGCGACCTGCCGCGAGATTTCATGTGAGGCCTTGTCGAGCAGCTGCATAGTTTCCTCGTCGCTGATTTCTAAAATGTCCGCGATCTCGGAGACGCGGAAATTCTCGACTGAAGCGAGCAGGAACGCCTGCCGGGCGAGCGGCGAAACCTTGGAAAGGTTCAGCGTCGCGCGCTGTTCCCAGGCATAAGGAGAGGAGGGTTCGGGAATCTCGACTGCAGTGGAACCAAACAGTTGCGTGAACAGTTTGTAGAGTGCGACGCGGTCATTCACGGTATCCGGGAAAATGGAGAGATCGGCGATGATCGCTTCCAGGACGGCAGCGACATAGGCGTCGCCAGAGGTTTGAGTGCCGGTAAGTGCGCGGGAATAGCGACGCAGATAAGGAAGGTGCGGCGCAATTCGAGTGGAAAGTGTCATTAAAAACTCCCGTCTACAGGCCAGTAAATGGTCTCAATGACCTGACAACGCGATCTTCATAAAAAAGTTCCGGAAAATGAGGAACTATTTTTGCAGCGTCGCATTATCCTAGCCGACAAATGAAGGGCGTTACATTTTGACCCGTGTGAAGGGGATGGATCTGTTGCATCAAAGGTTTGAAAGAACCGGCTTGATCGGTCGGGTGTTCGTCCCATTTGATTTTCACAGCAGACTTTGCCTTTCATCCCGAGAAACAGGCAAGAAGTGATCAGTTGATGACGACACAAAAGACAGAAGCAATGGATGAGCGCCAGCAGGAAGTGCGGGCGAGCGACATATTGGATCCGAACAACCAGATCGGCGTCAGGTTGCGGTCACTCTATGCTGCCGCCCAGGAGGAAGCTATTCCCGATCGCTTCCTCGACCTGCTCGAAAAGCTCGACCGGGCCGAAATGATGGCTTCCGCAAAGATGGCCGAATAGGAATACCCGCATGGAAAAAGCGCAACCGAGCTTCAAGCGCGAACTCCTGGCGGCCCTGCCGAGCCTTCGCGCTTTTGCAATATCCCTGATCGGCCGGCACGACCGCGCCGACGACCTGGTCCAGGATACCATCATGAAGGCCTGGGCCAAGCAGGACCATTTCGAGATGGGCACGAACATGAAGGCCTGGCTCTTCACGATCCTGCGCAACGAGCTTTACAGCCAGATGCGCAAGAGCGGCCGCGAGGTGCAGGACAGCGACGGTTTGTTTACCGAATCCATGGCGACCCACCCGTCCCAATATGGCGCGCTCGACCTGCAGGACTTCAAGAAGGCGCTGGACCAGCTGCCGCCGGATCAGCGCGAGGCGATCGTTCTCGTCGGCGCTTCGGGCTTCTCTTATGAGGAAGCAGCGGAAATCTGCGGCTGCGCCGTCGGTACCATCAAGAGCCGCGTGAACCGCGCGCGCCAGCGTCTGCAGGAGCTGCTGCAGATTTCGGGCGAGGCGGATTTCGGTCCGGATGCCACGTCGGCGCCGTTGACGTCGAAGGCCTTCGCCTTCTGATCAAAGTGTTCCTGGGAGGAAGGATGGCCGGCAGCCCTATCGGGCGCCGGCTTTTTAATGGAGCGAGGCAAGTGGCTGCCTTCCTCGAGGGATAAAGAGAGGCGGCGGATTTAATCGTTCCGCTTCGAACCCACCAGATTGGCGGCGACAAGAGCGGCCACGATGCCGGCGGTCAACAGCGGCTGGGCGCGAACGATGCCAAGGCCGACGGTTGCCAAAGATTCCAACGCGGCGCGGCGTTCGCGGGCGCGGCGGGCTTCCCGGGCATTGATGATCGCCATGATCACGAAGACGACGATCGCGATCAGCAGCGCGCAGGCCGCCAGAAAGAGGGCTGCGCCGATAGCGCCGTAGATGCCGGCCAGCCAGATGGCTCCGGCGGTGACGGCAAGCGCATAGGCGGTCAGCAGAAAAAGCAGCGCAACGGCGACGAAGATGCCGTTGCGCTTGGTGCGTTCCACCGTGCGGTGGACGCTCGTGCCTACGAGCAGGCTCAGGATTGGGAAGAGCATCGAGCCTCCTAAAGCAATCCCAGCAAAAGTGCGCAGCGGTTTTGCGTCCGGAATTGCGTTAAAACGAACAGATAGAGTATTTCCGTTTTTCTATAAAGAGCGGGAATACTCTAGCGGCGGGCGAGCATGGCGACGAGCAGGCCGAAGGCGGCAGCGGCGCCCACCGTTGCCAGCGGGTGACGGCGGACCGTATTGCGCACTTCGCCGGCGCTACGCAGGTAGCGTTGCTGTAACTCGTTCAGCAGATCCTCGCTGCGGCCGAGAATGTCCTCGTAGCCTGCGGATGCCTGTGAGCGCAGCGTTTCACCTCGACGGCGGGACGTCTTGCCGAGAACATGGGTCAGTTCGGCGAGTTCGTCGCGCAGGGCTTCGATCTGGTCCTCGATGCTGGTTTCGAGATTGTGGAGAGCGCCGTTGCGGCGACTGCGGCTGGACTGGAAGAAGGAATAGGCCATGACTGTCTCCATAGCTGGGCGCAAAGAAGTGCCGCCCGGTTTCTCACGGGGTCAGCACCATCGATGGCACGGAAGAGAGCGCCCGGCTTTGACCCAAATCATTGCGGACAACGCATTTGGGCTGGAAAGGTTCCTCAACCGGCGGGAAGCGCGCTGTGTGCAAGCACGAAGGGCGTGCCATCGACAGGCACCTTGTTGACGCGCAGCGGGCAGCCGAAGACGGATTGCATGGTTTCGTCCGTCAACACCTCACGCACATTGCCGGACGCTGCCAGCCGGCCGGATTTCATCAGCACGATCCTGTCGGCGAAGAGGGCCGTCAGGTTGAGATCGTGCATGACGGCGATGACCCCGCCGCCGTGTTCGCAGAAATTGCGCGCGAGTGTCATGATCGTCAGCTGGTGGCTGATGTCGAGGCTGGAGACCGGCTCGTCGAGCAGCAGCCAGCAGGGCTTGCCGTCCACGACCGGCTCGGCGATCTGGCAGAGCACGCGGGCAAGCTGCACGCGCTGCTGCTCGCCGCCCGAGAGTTCCTGATAGAAGCGCGCCTCGAAGCCGCCGAGATCGACTGATGCAAGCGCCTTTGCGGCTGTCTCGTCGGCCTGGTCGGCGTGCAGGTTGAGGCCGGAGGTCAGGCCCATGCGGACGATCTCGCGCACCGTGAAGGGAAAGGAGATGGCGCTCGCTTGCGGCAGGACCCCTCTGACGGAGGCGAGCTGCCAGGGTTTGAGCGCGCGTACCTCTTCGCCGTTCAGTCGTACGGAGCCGTCATAGGCGAGTTCGCCGGAAACGGCCTTCATCGTCGTCGTCTTGCCGGAGCCGTTAGGGCCTGCAATGGCGGTCAGTTCGCCGGCCTTCGCGGTGAAGGCGACGTCGTGCACGATGGTCTTGCCGGAAAGGCGCACGCTGACGCCGGAAACTTCGATCATCGACACACACTCAAAGGGCCAGGCGCGAGCGCTGCCGCAACAGGATCCAGAGGAAGAAGGGGCCGCCGACGGCCGCCGTGATGATGCCGATCGGCAGCTCGGCGGGTGCGACGATGGTGCGGGCAAGCACGTCGGCGAAGATCAGCAGCGAACCGCCGAGCAAAGCCGAGGCCGGCAGCAGGAAACGATGGTCCGGGCCGATCACCATGCGCAATATATGCGGCACGACGATGCCGACGAAGCCGATGCCACCGCTGACGGCGACGGAAGCGCCGGTGGCGGCGGCAACCGCTACGATCGCGATATTCTTCAGCCGCTGGACGGGTACGCCCATATGAAAGGCTGAGGCTTCGCCAAGGGTGATCGCGTTCAATCCGCGGGCCATGAAGGGCAGCGTGGCAAAGGACAGGAGGATGATGGGGCCGGCTGCTGATATCTTGATCCAGGTGGCGCCGGCGAGCGAGCCCATGCCCCAGAAGGTGAGATCGCGCAATTGCTGGTCGTTTGCCATGTAGATCAGCACGCCGGTCAATGCGCCGGCCAACGCGCCGAGTGCGATGCCGGCAAGCATCATGGTGGCGACGGAGGTCTGGCCGTTGGTGGTGGCGACCCGGTAGAGCAGCAGGGTGGTGGCGAGACCGCCGCCGAAGGCCGCGAGTGGCAGGGCATAGATGCCGAGCGCAAGGTAAAGGGGAGCGGCGATCGTGCCGCCGAGCACGATCATGACGACTGCGCCAAGACCTGCGCCGGAGGAGACGCCGACAAGACCGGGATCGGCCAGCGGGTTACGGAACAGGCCCTGCATGACTGCGCCGGAGACGGCGAGCGATCCGCCGATCAGGAAGCCGAGGATGGCGCGGGGCAGGCGGATATCGAAGATGATGATCCGGTCACGGGCGTTGAGTGCCGTTTCGGAGCCTGCCATGTTTTTCATGACATCGAGAACGGAAGCGTCCGACGCCCCCGTCGTGATGGAAAAGAGCAGGGCGAAGACGGAAGCCACGACGAGGAAGGCGATGCCCAGCAGGGCGAGGTTGGTTCTATCGCCCGCCTGCCTGCCTCTGCGGAACGCCACAAAGAAAGATCGCCTGTTTTCCATCACGGCTTCCGGAACGGCCATCGTCAGCCCCCGTAGATCGCCGCGTTGAGTTCGCGAACGGCGCTTGCCGTGCGCGGGCCAAAGCCCAGCAGATGCATGCCATCCATGCGGATGATCGCCTTTCTTTCGCCGGCCGGCGTCAGCGCGATCGATGGTTGGGCAAGCAGATCCTCGTTCTTGGTGCCGGCACCATCACCGCGGTCCATCATCAGGATCACGTCGGGCCTGGCGCTGATGATCGCCTCATCGGTGAGCGGCTTATAGCCGGGGAATTCGCCGACCGCATTGATGGCGCCCGCAAGCTTGATGATGCCGTCGGCGGCAGTGCCGGTGCCCGAAGCCATCATGCGGCCGTTCTGGGCGCTGAGGACGAAGAGAACGCGCTTGCGCTCGGCCTCGGGGCGCTTTCCGGCGTCAGTGACCGCGGCGTCGAGATCGGCGCCGACCTTTTCTTCAAGCGCCCTAGCCTTATCCTGAACGTTCAGCAGCGTGCCGACGCGATCGATCTTGGCGATGATGCCGTCGCGCGTATAGGCGTTCGGCACGGTCTCGAAGGGGACGCTGGCATTCTTCAGGACGTTCAGCGCTTCCTGCGGGCCTGAGCCCTCGACGGCGATGATCGCCGTCGGGTTCATGGCGAGAATGCCTTCCGGCGAAAGCGCGCGCATGTAGCCGACGTCGGGCAGCTTCAGGGCGGCTTCGGGATAAGTGCTCGTCGTATCGCGGGCGATCAGCCTGCTTTCCTCGCCGAGCGCGTAGATGACCTCGGTGACGTCGCCGCCGACCGAAACCAGCCGCGAGGTGTCGAGCTTCTTCTCCTCAGCATGCGCGGCGCGCACGAATGCATAGCTCTCGCCAGCGGGTGCCGGGATTAGCGGCAAGGCCATGACAGCCGCCGTCAAGGCCAGTTCCCAGAGGCGGATCCGGCGCAGGTTTTTACGCATCTTCATCGCTCTGATCCTTATGCGGCGACGCTTGTTGCCCGCGGCAGGTTTTCCATGATGTCACGCCATTCGGTATTCTCGTCGGAGCCTTCCTTCCGCTTGCCGAAGAACTGGATGATCATGTCGCCGTTTGCGTCATAGGCTTCGAGCGAGGTGACATGGCCGTCCTTGGTCGGCTTGCGCACGGCCCAGGTCTCGGCAATGTGGTCCTGACGCAGATGCAGGTGGAAGGTTTCGTCGAGGATGTTGATCCACGGACCCATCGGCTGCACGTTGAAGATCGGGCCGGCATGGATCTGGACGATGCCGTGATTGGCAACGAAGCACATGATCGGCAGGCCTGATTTGACGGAGGCATGCATCATGTCAGCCGTCGCCGTGTTGTCGAGCTTCCAGGCATAGTCGTCGCCGACGGTGCGCACGGCGGCCTGGCGGCCGATCTTCAGGCGCTTCAGCATGCCGAAGAATTCATGCGTGTCGGTCATCTTGCTCCAGTTGTCGCGCAACTCTTCGCGGCTGACATTGCCGTCCTCGTCAGAAGCGGAAGACGCTTCTGCCTCGACGAGTTCTTGGCCCTGGTCCTCGAGCTTCAGGTCGGCGACGATGCGGTGATAGGCTTGGACATTCGATGCCGGGCGCAGGTGAATCTTGTGGACGGCGTTGCCCGTCTTGTCGAAATACTGGAGGCTGAGGCGTTCGGTGTCGCCATCCTTCTTGGTGACGGCAAAGGCGTGGACCCAGCGGCTCGGGAAGACGCGCAGATCGATGTTCTCGCCGAGTACGATGGCGTTGTGCTCACCGACCTTGATGTTTTCGTAGACACCGATCTTCTCGTGTACGGCGCTTTCGTTGCGCGACAGGGCCATGACTTCACCGAGTTCTGCGACGCGCTCCAGGAGTTTTGTGGCGCTCGCATCTATGCGCACAGCACTGATGCCGACTTCGGCGGCAACGAGGGCCGCCTCGGAAATCTTGAGCTGCGTGGCAATATTGCGCTCGCGCATCTTCGGATTTTCAGCGCGGAATGCGCGGATTTCGGATGGTGCCGGTCTGGTCTGCTCGGTCATGTTCTACCCTGCTTATCAAGCTACTTGTTGAGAATGAGTTTGCCCTGACGCGTGATCTTCAGGCGATAGATCACGCCATCGTGCCGAATCATGATCTCGTTGGTGCCGGCAAAAAGATCGCCGCTTTCGAGAACGCGGATCTCGGCCACCGCAGGTGCGTTCCGCAGTGGTGCGAGCTTAAAGGTATCTGGCTTTTCAACCATCATTTCGGTTGGCTTATTCCGTGATTGCGGGGGTCAAGACCCCGGTTCCGGTGACAATTATCTTGACTCTCATACTCATAGTTTTTTAAAGACGCAATAATTGAAGACAAAAGCAGTCAAGTTTTTGAAGCTGCTGTTTGAAGCCGCCTGACGGTGGTCAATTTGAGTTATGGAGAGACGATAATGATGGGTCGGTTTGCTGCGCTTGCGGCCGGTGTGCTGTTTTCGGTTTCGGGCGCGGCACAGGCCTATGCGCAGGATGTCGTCGCCGCCAAGCTTGATGTCGAGCTCAATGCACTGGCGCCCTCGCAGAAGGGCTGCATGATGACCTTCGTTGCCGAGAACAATCTCCAGGCGCCGATCAACAAGGTCTCCTTCGAACTCGCCTTCTTCAACGACAAGAATGCCGTCGACCGCATCACCGTGCTCGATTTCCGCGATCTGCCGCAGGGCAAGAAGCGCGTGCGCCAGTTCGATATGCCTGGTGTCAAGTGCGAGACGGTTACGCGCATCCTCATCAACGATACGCCGGTCTGTGATGGGCCGGCTGCCGGCGAATGCATGAAGGGTCTGGTGACCCGCTCGCAAATATCAGTTCCTTTCGAAGGCTAAGACCAAGGCCGGGATGAAGCCCGGCGCGCGTATTCCAGGCTGTCCGAGGCGCAAAATGGCAATTTCAGCGAAGTCCAGATCGAGACACGTGCTCATCGAGGAGGAGGGCGCTGACGAGAGCCTAAACGACAACAATCCGGGGATGCATCCCGGCCATGAGCTGTCCGATCTGCGCAATGCGCAGCGCCAGCCGGCCGGCGAGCAGGTCATTCATTATGCGCGTTTTGCGCAGATCTCATCTTTTCCCGATCATCCGGAAGCAGCGCCGGCTGCTCCAGTCACGCCATTGCCGATGGATGCGGCAGTGGAGAAGCAGGAAGAAGAAAAGGCGCCAGTGCGGCGGCGGGTAGCGCTGACGTGCGTCGGTTCGTTCTTTTTTCATGCTGCATTGGCCGTCACGCTTCTTATGGTAATCCCCAAGCCTTCGGATGAAACGTTGATGGAGGCGGGCGAGGCAATCAGCGTCGTCATGCTTGGTAGTTCGGACGCTGATCAGAGTGCAGCCGGCGAGACCGACGTAACCATACAGGAAGAAATTGTTCCAGAAGCTGTTGAACCCGATACGGTCAGTCCGGTGGAGACAGCGGACATACAGCCGGAGGCAGTTCAGCCGGAAACTGTCCAGCCGACTGATGCTGAGCCGCTCGAGACTGTTCAGCCCACGCAGGAGGTTGCGCGTCAGTCAGCTAAGGCGGTGACAACTGCCGAACCAGAGGTTCTCGTATCGGAAACTCCTGCGGAAACTTCGGTAGCACAGCCAATGTCGGCGGTGGTGCCGGAGCGGTCGGCGGAGATGCCTGTAGCATCAGATACGGCTGCGGTGCCGGTACCAACAATGTCTGCCGAACCGCCTGCGACGACGGCGATGCAACCCGAGCCGGATGAGATAAAGCCCGTCGAGACGACTGCAATTTCTCCTGAGTCTGAGCCCCCGGCAGAGATTGTCACTCCTAAGCCAAAACCGAAGCCCGAAAAGCCGGAGGAAAAGAAGCTGGTGGAAAGAAAACAGCCACCAAAGAAGGCGCAGGGTTCCGAAGGGGATGCCAAACAGGAGTCGCGCAGAGGCGTCGCCGACGGGCAGGCTGACGCGACTTCTGATAATAATTCGCGCACCTCGGGTGGAAGGAACGGATCTGGTGGGGCGGCGGAAGCCAACTACAAAGGCAAACTTGTCGCGCGCCTGTTCCGTTGCGTCGACCGGATGGAGTCACGGTATCGTAAAGATCCTGCCACCTTGACGGTCCGCATCACGATCAGCCGCAGCGGCGATATCACGGCGTCGGGCGTTGTCCGGGGATCGGGCCGCCCCGAGGTCGATAACGCCGCTCTCGGTAGGGTGGCGTCTTGTAACCTTCCGGCTCTGCCGGATGAAATGGCCGGCTCCTCGCGCTCGTACACCTTTCCGGTCCAGGTCACCCCTCGTTAATATGATAAAAATAATCAACTTTATACTTTACTCTAAAAATCAAGTTTAATAAGGTCTGTTCGCACACGCAGGAATCGTGTGACGATCAACGAGCGAACGGGTGGTAAATGGCTCGAAAGGCGAAGAAGGGGGCGAACCGGGACATCCGTGTTCAGGCCGATCAGGAGACGAAAGAGTCCTCCTCCGGGCGCTCCAAGCTGGATGGCCGCAGTTTCCTCTATGTCGGCGGCCGGGATTGCCAGGTGGCGCATCTGCGCCAGATCGCCAGCAATTTCGGCGCAGAACTCATCCATCACGATGGCGGGCTTCGCGAAGCCGTTTCGCGCATCGATACGGTGCTTCCTTCGGTCGACTGCGTGTTCTGCCCCATCGACTGTATCAGCCACGATGCCTGCCTGCGCGTGAAGACCGGCTGCAAGAAGTTCGGCAAGGCTTTCATCCCGCTGCGCAACGGCAGCAAGTCCAGCCTGGAACGTGCGCTGAACACGATGAACGAACGAGACAATTCCCGATGAACGGACTTTTCCGATGAATGACGGGCGCCCTGACGGGTTCACGATGATCGGCCTGCACAAGCTCGCCGCTCACGGCGGTGAGGGCCTCGTGCCGGAGCTGTATGAAGTTTTCCTGGAGAATGCCGCGCGCCAGCGCAGCTATCCGAATGTCGTGCTGTTTCCCGCCTGGGAAGCGCGCATGCCCGGTGAAGCGGCTGCAAAACCCATTGGCACGGACGCTGTTGATGGCAATAATATCGTCGCCTTTCCGCGTTATGCGGAGCGGGCGAGCAAGAAAAAGGCGTGAGGAGTTTTTGATGTATATCGCGATGAACCGCTTCAAGGTGGCCGCCGGTGCCGAAGGCGATTTCGAGACTGTCTGGCGCAATCGCGATTCCAGCCTTTCGGAGGTTCCGGGGTTCGTCGAATTCCGTCTGCTGCGTGGCAAGGCCAATGTGGAGGAGGGCTATACGCTATTTTCCTCGCACACGCTCTGGCGCAGCGAAGAGGATTTTCTGAACTGGACGAAGTCGGAGAATTTCCGGGCTGCGCATCGCAATGCGGGGGAGCGCAGGGAGATGTATAAAGGTCCGCCGGTTTTTGAAGGGTTTAATGTAGTCGAGGGCATCTAAGGGCCGCCCCCTTACGGATGCGGTTACCGCTGCTCCCCCTTCTCCCCAAGCGGGGAGAAGGGATTACGTCCGAATCCGCCAAAATGCACTCACCGAAACCGCCAGCCAGCCCAGCATCATCGCCCAGCCGCCCGTGGGCGCGGCGTAGGGAAAGAGGCCGGAGCCGGTGAAGCGCAGGGTGATGAGATCGCCGGCGAAGAGCAAAGTTCCCAAGATCATTAGCAAACCGGCCAACCAGGCGGTTTTGATTTTGCCGGCACCCAGCGCCAGTGCCAGAAGGGCTGGGGCGTGCGCGAGGCACATGGCGGATGCCGAGGCGGCGAGATGGGCCTCGCCGCCGCCATGAGCGGCGAGGGCTGCGAGCGCCACGCCTGCGAGGCCGAACAGGCCGGCGAAGAGGAAGAGTGCCGGTTCCACACGCGCGTTCAGGTTCATGACTATTCCTTGTTCTGCATATGATGGGCGAGCCGTTCCACCGGCGCCCAGATGAGGTCGCGTAGTGCCTGGCTGGCGACGGTTTCATCCATTGCCTGGCGGAAGCAGAGCAACCATTCGTCGCGTTCGACGGGGCCGATCTCGGCAACGAAATGGCGGCTGCGCAGGCGGGGATGGCCGCGCTTGTCGGTATAGAGCGGCGGGCCGCCCAGATAACCGGTCATGTATTCGTAGAATTTCTCTTCGCTGCCTTCGAGACTTGGCGGGTGCACGGCGCGCACGTTTTTGGCCTCCGGCAGCGTGTCCATCAGCTCGTAGAAACGATGCGTCAGCGCCCGGACGGCCGGCTCGCCGCCGATCGCCTCGTATAGTGTGGTGACATTTTCCGTCACGAAACCATCCCTTTATACCCCACTCCGGAGCGGCGGCGTCCCCTCCGCCGCTCCGGGTTTTGTTCAAGCGTCGGATTATCCGAAAACCGCTTCGCAGTTTTCGGTCCTGTCCTCTAGATGCACCCGATCAAAATGGATCGCAACTGTCATCAAAACACCGCGTCATTTCGCGCATAATCCCTTGCAGGGCAGGATCTCCAGCAGATTATTCTTGACAAAACCGTCCAGACGGTATCTTTATAATCCATGTCAAACGCTCATCATCGCAAGAAACAACCCGTGCTCGTGCGCCAGCAGTTGCTGGAGGTCGCCGCGCGTCTTGCTGGTGAGAGCGGCATGAGCGCCGTGACGCTCGATGCGGTCTCGGCTGCGTCAGGCGTCAGCAAGGGCGGGCTGCTGCATCACTTTCCGACGAAGAATGCGCTGCTGGACGCCCTGTTCGAGAGCCTGCTGGAGACGTTCGACGCGGATATAGACGAGCTGATGCGCGCCGATCCGCGGCCGCAGGGCCGGTTCTCGCGCGCCTATCTCCAGGCGGTGTCCGGGCTGAAGGATCGTCCCGACGATTCCAGAAGCTGGACGCAGGTGACGATCGCGCTTCTCGCCGAACCCCGGCTGCGCCTGCGATGGCGCCAATGGGTGGCGGAAAGGGCCGAAGAATATATCGGCACCGACTCCGCGCTCGACGCACTGATCGTGCGTTTTGCCGCCGACGGTCTGTGGTTCGCAGATACGTTGGAAAGCCATGATATCAGCGATGCTCTGAGGCGAGAGCTGATCGCCCGCCTCGTCGAGCTGACCCACAAGTAGATTATGAAGGAATACCGCGATGAACCCGGCTACCATCTATGGGCTACTCGTTGCAGCCATTGTGCTTGAAGTGATCGGCACGACAGCGCTTCAGCTTTCCCAGCAGTTCACCCGCCTCGGGCCGACGGCACTTGTTGTCGCCTGCTATGGGGCCGCCTTCTACTGCCTGTCGCTGACGCTGAAGCATATTCCGGTCGGCATCGCCTATGCGATTTGGAGCGCTTTGGGAATCGTGCTGATTTCCTCCGTCGGGCTTATCTTTTTCAAGCAGCGGCTGGATACGCCCGCCATCATCGGCCTCGGTCTGATCATCTCGGGCGTGATCGTCGTCAACCTGTTCTCCAAGTCCATTTCCCATTGATGTGAAAAGGGGTTTTCTCGGGTCGCGAAGCCTGGAAAAATCCTCTTTGTCAAAATACCGACAAACGTCTATGTCTTCCTCTGACGTGGAGGAGGGAATGCTTTGGCTGGCCATCTTTCCAAAGCGCTTTGAATCCCGCCTTCCTGATTGCCCAAAATCCAAAGGTTCCAGAGGAGCACCGCCATGGCCATTCGCACCATCGTCTGGGGTGAGAACATCCACGAGACAACCAATGAGATCGTCCGGGGCATCTATCCCGAGGGCATGCACACGACGATCGCCAAGGCACTGAACACCGATCCGGCGATTTCGGCGACGACCGCCACGCTGCAGGAGCCCGAGCATGGGTTGAGCGAAGCCCGGCTTGCCGAGACTGACGTTCTGACCTGGTGGGGTCACAAGGATCATGGCGCGGTTTCCGACGTCGTCGTCGAGCGTGTCGCCAAGCGGGTGTGGGAAGGCATGGGCCTGCTGGTGCTGCATTCCGGTCATTTCTCGAAGATCTTCAAGCGTCTGATGGGCACGCCCTGTGCGCTCAAATGGCGCGAGGCAGGTGAGCGGGAGCGGCTTTGGACGATCAACCAGCGCCATCCGATCGCCGCCGGCATCAGTGAGCATTTCGAACTGGAAAACGAGGAAATGTACGGCGAGCAATTCTCGGTGCCGGAGCCGCTGGAAACGGTGTTCATCTCCTGGTTCCAGGGCGGCGAAGTCTTCCGTTCAGGCCTGACCTGGCGGCGCGGTGCCGGCAACATCTTCTATTTCCGCCCCGGCCACGAAACCTATCCGACCTATCACGATGCGAATGTGCAGAAGGTGCTGATCAACGGCGTGAAGTGGGCCTATAACCCCGAGGGTGCATTGAAGAGCATCACCGATGCTCCAAATGTGCCGGTAGAAAAAGCACTGGAGCCGATCGTCGAACGCGGCCCAAGACTGCATCAGGCCGGCGAAGCCGGTTACCGCTGAGGAGCATCCATGCGACTACTCGTTCTTGGTACGGGCGTGATGGCGAAAAACCAGCTCGCCCACTTCATGAATATGGACGGCGTTACCGTCGTCGGCGCCGTCGACACGGATTCCGAACGCCTGGCCGCCTTTGCCGATAAGTTCAATATCGAGAAGCGGTTTCTGACGCTGGAGGAGGCGATCGCCTGGGGCGAATTCGATGCGGCGACCAATATCACGCCCGACCGGATTCACCACCCGACCACGATGGCGCTGATTGCGGCCGGCAAGCATGTGCTTTGTGAGAAACCGCTGGCGGAAAATTATCCAAGGGCGCTGGAGATGACGGAAGCGGCTGAAAAGGCCGGCGTCATCAACATGGTGAACCTCACCTATCGCAACGTCGCTCCCCTGCAGCGCGCCCGCGAGATGGTGCTCTCGGGCGAGCTCGGCACGATCAAGCATGTGGAGGCCTCCTATCTTCAGAGCTGGCTCGTTTCGCGCGCCTGGGGCGACTGGCGCACGGAATCGACCTGGCTGTGGCGCTTGTCCACCGGTCACGGTTCGAACGGCGTGCTTGGCGATGTCGGCATCCATATCCTCGATTTCGCCGCCTATGGCGCTGCTACCGATATCGACCACGTCTTTGCGCGGCTCAAAACCTTCAACAAGGCGCCGGGCGGCCAGATCGGCGAATATATGCTCGACGCCAATGACAGCTTCACCATGTCGGTCGATTTCGCCAATGGCGCGCTCGGTGTCATCCATGCCAGCCGCTGGGCGACAGGACACCTGAACGAGCTGAAGCTGCGCATCTATGGCGAGAAAGGCAGCCTCGAAGTCATCCATCGCCCAAGCGGCTCCGAGCTGCACGGCTGCCTTGGCGAGGATGTCGAAACTGCGACGTGGAAGCCGGTCGACGTGCCACCGGTTCCAACCAACTATCAGCGCTTTGCCGAGGCCGTGGCAACGGGGGTGCAGCTCGACCCGAACTTCCGTCATGCGGCAAACCTGCAGAAGGTGCTCGACCTTGCCATGGTCACCGAGCGCGAACGCCGCGAACTGAAAGTCTGATATTTCTCCAGGACATCTCCGAGAGATTGTCACCGCCGCCCTCCGAGCACGGCGGTGACATGCGGCAATTGATCGCTAAAACCTGTACTTAAGTGTACTTGAGCCACGCCAAGCACTAGCCATATTTACTCGATGGTCAACGCTGCAACCGTCGTATCGGCGGCTCCTGCGGAAGGCCATGTCATTCCCAAAGCATTTCCGGTTTTGTTCAAAATAGGGAAGTGCTCTTTTCTTCGTTTTGACGCAATTCCGGATGCAAAAATCGCTGTGCACTTTTGCTGGAATTGCTCTAGTCTGCAACGGAAAACACATGACTGACATTATCGCCAATACACCCCTTCCCGAAAAAACCGCCCCCGAGACACAAGATTTCGCCACCGCCGGAATCGCCCCCATGGACCGGCCGAGCGCGATAACGCGGTTCTTCATGGGCATCGTCGCCTGGGCGGAAGGCCTGAATTTCAAATATGCGAAGCTTGGCAATCCGCCTGTTTATGACAATTCAGTCTTCCCGTGGGCGACGGAGGTCGAAAAGGCCTGGCCGCAGATCCGCGCCGAACTCGACCGTGTGCTGGTGCGCCAGAGCGAGCTGCCGAGCTTTCAGGAAATCTCCACCGACGTCGCGACAATTTCCAAGGATAATCGCTGGAAGACCTTCTTCCTCCTCGGCTTTGGCGTGAAGTCGGAGCAGAATATCAGGGCTTGCCCGCAAACCTGGAAGGCGGTGCAGAAGATCCCGGGGCTGAAGACGGCGATGTTTTCGATCTTCGAGCCTGGCAAACACCTGCCGGCGCATCGCGGCCCCTATAATGGCGTGCTGCGCCTGCATCTCGGCATGATCGTGCCCGAACCAGTCGACAAGCTCGCCATCCGCGTCAAGGACCAGATCTGCCATTGGCAGGAAGGCAAGGCGCTGATCTTCGACGATGCCTATGAGCACGAGGCCTGGAACCACACGGACAAAACGCGTGTCGTGCTGTTCATCGATTTCGTGAAGCCGCTGAAATTCCCGGCACGGCTGATCAACTGGACCCTGCTCAATCTTGCGATTTTCACGCCGTTCATCCGCGAAGGGCTCGATAATCACAAGGAGTGGGAAAAGAAGTTCTACGCTCAGGCGGAAGCCTTGCGGAATCGCGGCTGAGACGGACCTTCCTGCTTGCCCAAGGTCATCTTCGGCACTGTGCAAGCATCTGCCGACGTCGATGATAAGGTTACGGCTTAGATGGTCGGGACAAGTCCGCGCGTGACAAAAATTAGGACTTGTACCGTATCCATAAGTTGAAGGCCCTGCAATGCGGGGCCTTTTTCTTTATTCGCTGACCTGAATTGCGCGGCTGGACTGCGTGGAAATATCGCTGAACGTATTGTTCACCCGAGGACATATTGACGACGCCCTAAATCGTGGATAAAGTTTATCTACGATTGGAAACGGCAGATGAAACTCAGGGACGGCGTAGAGCAGGCAATTCATTGCGTGACTTTCCTCTCCGGATTGTCGGAGGAGGGGGTACTGTCGGCGGCGGCACTTGCGGAGCTTCACGGCGTTTCTGCGGGCTACCTGCTGAAGCATCTGCAGGCATTATCGGGCGCCGGGCTGCTCGTGACGACGCCGGGACCGAAGGGCGGATACAGGCTGGCGAAGGCGAAGGAGGAGATCACTCTCCTTGACGTCGTGCTGGCCGTGGAAGGCGCCGCACCGGCCTTTCGCTGCGCTGAAATCCGTCAGCGCGGCCCCAATCCTCTGCCAGGGTGGTATTTCACCAAACCCTGCCAGATCAATGCGGCGATGCTGAAGGCCGAAAAGACCTATCGCGCCGAACTCGCCAAGGTGACCATCGCGGACATCGTGGCTGATGTCATGGCAGACGATGACGGCGGTATCGCCGCCCGCGGCTGCGCTTTCCTTGAACTCAACGAAAGAAAGGCGGGCAATCGGGCCTCGTCTTAGGAGAAGCTATCATGAGCACGTCCAAGAAGGTCGTCGTTATCGGCGGCACGGGCCTTGTCGGCTCCAGGGCCGTTACCATTCTTCGCAATGCCGGTCATGACGTCGTCGTCGCCAGCTCCAGAAACGGAATCAACGCCTTTACGGGCGAGGGACTCGAAGCCGCACTTTCAGGAACGGATGCCGTCATCGACGTCTCCAACATCGTTTCCTACGACGAGCCGATCATTCGCAATTTCTTTGCGACCGCCACCCGCAACCTGACCGCAGCCGAAAGATCGGCCGGCGTTCGCCACCATGTCGTGCTGTCCATCGTGGGCACCAGCGAGCTCTCGGGCAATCCCTATGTGAGCGGCAAGCAGGCGCAGGAAGACGCGGTGCAGGCCTCAGGACAGGACTATACGATAGTTCGCGCCACGCAGTTCTACGAATTCATGGAGACGCTGGCCGAGGCCTATTCCGCTGACGGCGCGGTAGACGTCCCCGATATCCTGTTCCAGCCGATCGCGGCTGATGATGTCGCGGCGGCATTGGTGAGCATTGCGCTCGGCAAGCCGCACAATGGGATTGTCGACCTTGCCGGTCCGGACCGCGCCGGCTTTGGCGAACTCATGCGGACATACCTGGCCGCAAAGGGCGACAAACGCAGCGTCGGCGTCGATCCAACCCTCGGCTATTTCGGGGCGCCGGTCACGGCTACCTCGCTCGTTCCGACAGGCGCCTTCATGCAGGGTCAGACCGCGCTTGCGGATTGGCTCCGCCAACAGAATCATGCATCGCAAGTGGAGAAAGCATAATGAAAACGATCCTTTATGCCATGATGGCCCTCGTTCTGCCGGGCACCGTCGCCTCGGCGCACGACCGCACCAAGGGTGAACTCGTCTACGAGTCGAAAGGGGCGAAAGTGACGGAGGTCTACGAGCACGCGCTTCCGGATGTTCCGGGCAAGAGCGTGAAAGGTGTCCTCGTCGAATACGAGCCCGGCGGCTACAGCTCGGCGCATACCCATGCCAAATCGGCGCTTATCTATGCGACCGTTCTCGAAGGCGCCATCTTGAGCGGGGTGAATGGTGGCGAGGTGAAGACCTTCACCAAGGGAATGAACTTCACGGAGCTTCCCGGCGACCGGCACGATGTCAGCGCCAATGCCAGCAAGACGAAACCGGCGAAGCTGCTCGCCGTGTTTGTTGTCGATACGGCTGACGCGGTTCTGACGACACCGCGCAAGCCCTGACATTTTTGAAAACTGCTCGTGAAAGAGGCCCCGCCGGAGAGCGGGGCCTTTGCGTTCATTCGATCACTTGAACCACACGATGGGTCTGCGGCTCGACGATCACATGACGGTCGTTGATGACGGTATAGGCATAACGCGGATTATCCGGCACCGGGATCACCTGGACGTCTGCGGGCAGGGGCTTGCCGACGACGATCGGCTGCTGCACCACCACTGCTGACGGCGGGGCCGGCTGCTGCTGGACGTAGGTGACGACCTCGCGCGGCGGCGGATCGACCACAGCACCGGCTACACCGCCTGCCACGCCGCCGATTGCAGCGCCCACGGGGCCGCCGACAATAGCGCCGGTGATTGCGCCGCCGGCAGCGCCCGTCACGGCTCCATCGGCCATCGCATTCGTGGCGAGGGACGAGAGCGCAAGCGCACTCGATACAAGAATGATCTTGTACATTTTGCTTCTCCTTTAGCTCAAGAGCATTTGCGTTTTTCAAGGAAAGACGAAAATGCTATCCGCTTGTTTTCAGACAATTCCTGACGCGAAAGCGCTGCGGGAATTGGTTGGGTTTGCAATTGGGTAACGAGCCCATCGTGTCGTTGTTCCGGCCAGAGAACTGCTTCGGAGTCACGGTTTGGGAGGTCGGTTTACATAGCGTGAGGCGCGCTATTCCAGCCTGCGGCGGAACAGCCAGGCGGCGGCACCAAGCGTCGCGCAGGCAATCAGCGCCAGCGGAATCGTCTGGTTCAACACCTCGGCGGCGGGGATATTCTTCAGAAAGACACCTTTGACGATGATGAGGAAATAGCGCAGCGGATTGATGATCGTGACTGGCTGCAGCCAGTCCGGCATGTTTTCGATCGGCGTCGCAAAACCCGAAAGCAGCATGGCGGGTACCATGAACAGGAAGGCGCCGAGGATCGCCTGCTGCTGTGTCATTGAGAGTGCCGATATGAAGAGGCCGACGCCGGCGACCGAACCCAGATAGAAGATCGAGCCGCCGTAAAGCAGGACGAGCGAGCCGCGCAACGGCACGCCGAAGACGAAGATCGCCGCCAGCACATAAATCGTCATATGGAAAAGGCCGATCAGCATAGGCGGAATGAGCTTGCCGATCAGGATCTCATGGACGCGCAGCGGCGAGACCATCAGCTGGTCGAAGGTGCCGAGTTCCCTTTCGCGGGCGATGGAAAGGGCGGTGACGATGAGGCCGATCACGAGGGCTATGCTGGCAATCAGGTTCGGCACCATGAACCATTGATAGGTGAGGTTGGCGTTGAACCAGTTGCGCGGCACGGTCGCGACCGTCTTCGCCATGGCGCGCCGGCCTGCCGGCGTTTCGGCTGAAAGCGTCATGCCGATCTGGGTGAGATAGCCGGAAACGATCTGCGAGGCATTGGAGCGGCGGCCGTCGAGGATGATCTGCAGATCGGCCGATGCTCCGGCCTCGATGTTGCGGGAGAAATCGGGGCCGATCTCGATGGCCGCAATGGCGGTCTGGCCGTCGATCGCCTCGCGGATGTCGGTCTGGTTCCCGGCAGTCTCGATGCGCCGGAAGGTCGGCGAGCCCTGGATGCGCTCGATCAGCTCCTGTCCCCAATGGCCGCTGTCGCGGTTCAACACCATGACATCGACATTGCGCACCTCCAGCGTCGCCGCATAGGAAAAGACGAGAAGCTGCATGACGGGCGGCACGATGAGCACGAAGCGGCCCTTGGGGTCGCGCAGGACGGCCAGCAGTTCCTTTGTCATGAGCGCGCTAAGCCGGGTCCACCACATCTCAGCCGATCCTCTTTTTGGTGCTGCGGGCGGCGAGCAGGAACATGATGCCGCCGATGACAAGCATGACGGCGATTGCGTGCCCAAACATCGGCCAGATATCGCCGGCCAGAAACACCGTCTGCAGGCTGGGGATGAGGTAGCGGGCGGGCACGATGATGGTGATCCACTGGATTATCTGAGGCATGGAATTGATCTCGAAGAGAAAGCCCGAGAGCAGGAAGGCCGGCAGGAAGCCGCTGGTCAAGGCGATCTGCGAGGCGAGGAACTGGTTCTTCGTCGCCGTCGATATCAGCAGGCCTTGGCCGAGCGCCGGGATCAGGAAGGCGGCCGACAGCGCGTAGAGGGCTGCGACCGAGCCGCGGAAGGGCACATCAAAGAGGAAGACCGCCAACAGCACGCAGAGCGTCATAGAGGCGAGGCCGAGCAGGAAATAGGGGAGGATCTTGCCGGCCAGCAGTTCGGCCGCCGTCACCGGCGTTGCCATCATCGCTTCCATCGTGCCGCGTTCCCATTCGCGGGCGACGACAAGCGAGGTCAGCAGCGTGCCGACCAGGGTCATGACGATGGCGATGGAGCCGGGGACGAGGAAGTTGCGGCTCGTCAGCTCCGGATTGAACCAGAAGCGCTGCTCGATGGAGATTGGGGGACCCGCCGCTACCGTTTCGGATTGCCGCTGCCGCTCCCAGTTGGCGACCGCACCTTGCGCATAGTTCTGCACGAAATTGGCGGTGTTGGGGTCCGAACCATCGACGAGAACCTGAATTTGCGGGCGGTTGCCGGCGGCATAATCGGTCGCGAAATCGGCCGGAATGACGACGATGCCGCGGACATTGCCGAGCACCAGATCATTCTCGAACAGGCGCCGGTCGCGCCCGACCGTGACGGAGAAATAGCGCGAGGCCTGGAAGCTTGCGGAGAGATCCTGCGTCAGCGGCGTTGCCTGCTCCAGCACCAGGCCGATGCGGGTGCGCGTCGTATCCAGCGATACGCCATAGCCAAAGAGGAAGAGCAGGATCAGTGGCAGCACGAAGGCGATCAGAATGGTGCTGGGGTCGCGGATCGCCTGATAGCTTTCCTTGCGCACGAGGGCGGCAAAGCGACGGGCTCTGGAGGAGGTGCTCATGCGGCTTCCTCCGTTTCGGAGTCCTGAACCAGCGCGATGAAGGCATCTTCCATCGTCGGGTCCGGCTGTTCCTTCGTCGCGACACGTGCCTTCAATTCGTCGGGCGAGCCGAGGGCGATCGAACGGCCGTGATAGATCAGCGAGATGCGGTCGCAATATTCGGCCTCGTCCATGAAATGCGTCGTCACCAGCACCGTGACACCCTTTTCGACGAGCGCATTGATATGGGTCCAGAATTCGCGCCGCGTGATCGGGTCGACGCCCGAAGTGGGCTCGTCGAGGAAAAGCGCGCGCGGTTCGTGCATGACGGCGCAGGCGAGCGCCAGGCGCTGTTTCAGGCCGAGCGGCAGGTCTTTGGCGGAATGGCGCGCGTGGCGGCCGAAATCGAAGATCTCGGTCATCAGCTCTATGCGTTCGCGGCGCCGACTGCCGGAGAGGCCATAGACGCCGGCGAAGAATTCGAGGTTCTGCATGACGGTGAGATCGCCGTAGAGCGAGAATTTCTGCGCCATGTAGCCGAGCTGGTTGCGCGCCTCTGCGGCATCCTTGCGCAGATCGAAGCCGGCAACGCGGCCTTCGCCTTCCGTCGGCTTCAAGAGGCCGCAGAGCATCTTGAAGGTGGTGGACTTGCCGGCGCCGTTCGGGCCGAGCAGGCCGAAGATCTCGCCGCGGCTGATATCGAAGGTGATCTTGTCGGCGGCGGTGAAATCCCCGAAACGCTTGGTCAGGCCGCGCGCCTCGATGACGGGACGGTCGCCCGTTTCGCTCGGCGACCCCTGCGCCTCCGCCAGTTTCGAGCGGCCGCCGGGGCCGCCGCCCAGCATGTCGATGAAGGCGTCTTCGAAACGGGGAGGGGTGGGCGTCAGTTTTGCCTGACCGCCGTTGCCGCTGATATCAGGCATCTCATCCTTGCCGGTGACGAGGCGGATGGCATCGCCCTGGATGACGCCGTCGACGACGCCTTTCGTCTGCAGCAGCTCGGCCAGCACCTGCCGCCGGCGGCCCGTTACACCCGAGATCTTGAAGACGCGGTCTTCCACCCGGCCGGTCAGGTCATGCGGCTTGCCGGAAAAGAGCAGCTTGCCCTGATTGAGCAGCAGAACATGGTCGCAGGCCTCGGCCTCATCCAGATAGGCGGTCGACCAGAGGACGCCGATGCCTTCCTGCGTCAGGTTCTCGACCATTTTCCAGAGATCTCGCCGCGAGATCGGATCGACGCCGACACCAGGTTCGTCGAGCAGCAGCAGGCGCGGCTTCTTCAGAAGCGCGCAGGCAAGGCCGAGCTTCTGTTTCATGCCGCCTGAAAGCTTGCCGGCAAGGCGTGTGGTGAAGCGCTTCAGGTCGGTGAAGGTCAGAAGCTCGTCGAAGGCGCTCGCGCGCTCGCGCTTCGGCAGGCCGCGCAGATCGGCATAGAGATCGAGGTTCTCCTGAACCGAGAGATCCTCATAGAGGCCGAAGCGCTGCGGCATGTAGCCGATCGAGGCCTGGATGGCGGCCGGGTTCTTCTGTGTATCGAAGCCCAGCACCTCGACCGTGCCGCTGTCCGGCAACATGAGGCCGGTCATCAGCCGGATCAGCGTCGTCTTGCCGGCGCCATCGGGGCCGACGAGGCCGGTGATCGCGCCGCCCTTGACCTCGCCGGAGACGGCATCGAGCGCGGCCGGGCCATCGCCGAAGCGCTTGGTGACGTCGGTCAGCCGGACCAGTACCTCATCCGTTTGCGGGGAAGGGTTCATCGCGCGGCCAGCGTGGGAAAGTGCACGGTGACCGGCATGCCCTGGCGCAGATCCGGGCCAGGCTTGTCGATGACGATGCGCAGGCGATAGACGAGATCGGTGCGAAGCTCGGGGGTCTCGACCGATTTCGGCGTGAATTCGGCCACCGGCGAAATGAAGCCGATCGTGCCGTCATAGGGCTTGTCGGGTTGCGTATCGGAGGTCACCTGAACCTTCATGCCGGGATGCAGGCGGCCGAGATCGCCTTCGGAGACGTAGCTGCGCACCCAGACCGGCTCTGTCAGCGAGAGCACGAAGACGGTATCGGCCGGCGAGACGATGGCGCCGGGTTCCCGCACTCGGGAAAGGATGACGCCGTCATTTGGCGCGAGCAGTTCGGCATCGGCAAGCGAGATGCGGGCGGCGGCCAACGAGGATTGCGCGGCCTTCAATTGCGCCTCGGCATTGGCAATGTCTTCCACGCGGCTGCCCTCCTGCAGTAGTTTCAGCGCTTCATTGGCGGAATCCGAACGCGCCACAGCCATCGAGCGATTGGCAGTCGCCTCGTCGAGATTCGCCTCTGATATCGTGCCCTGGGGACGGAGCTGGCGGGCGCGGTCATAGGCAATGTTGGCATTGCGCAGCGCGGCAAGGCTTTCATCATAGGCCGCCTGGGCCTGGGCGATCTCCGTCGGGCGCGGGCCGGCTTTCAGCTTGTCGAGCGTCGCCTGCAGAGCCGCGACATTGGCCTCGGCAGAGGCGGTGGCCGCCTGGAAAGGCGCGGCATCGAGTTTGCCGAGCATCTCGCCGCTTTTGATCATGTCGCCCTCATCGACGGCAAGCGAGGCAATCCGGCCATTGACGCGGAAGCCGAGAGAGACCTGGCGGATATCGACATTGCCGTAGAGCGCGAATTCCTTGCTCTTTTGCGGCAGCCAGCCGAGCTTCTGGGGCAAGCCGTACCACCAGGCAGCGGCACCGGCGGCAATCAGAATAATGATGGCAAGGGGGAGTATCCGTCTCATCGGGTATTTCCTTCCGCCTGACGCAGTTGCCCGACAAGTTCTGCAACGAGATTCCGCAGGGTCTGGAGTTGTTCAGGGCCGACCGACTGCCACTCCATCTGGGCGAGAACGGCGGCGTGGGCGAGACGGAAAACCATGATGTTGCCAACGAAGGCGAGGGTGCGCAGCCGCACATGTTCGGAGGCCGGGTCTTCGCGCAGGATGGTGCCAATAAGCCGGCGTGCCATCTCGATCATCGGGCGCATAATGCCCTGATAGATGCGGGTGAAAGCCTCCGTCGGCTCCATCTGCTCGCGGATGATGAAGCGCGCCCAGGGCTCGGATTCCTTGCTGACCAAAAGGCCGACCATGGTCGTGGCCATATCCGTCAGGAAGAGCCGTGCCTGCTCTTCGCCGAGCTCCTGTCCGGCGGCCGCGAGTTCCATGAGATGGGTACCAATGTGCTGCCGCAGGCCGCCGATATGGCGCTCGATGCGCGTCACCAGATATTCGGCGGTTGCGACATAGAGCCCTTCCTTGCCGCCGAAATAATAGGGAATGGCCTGCAGGTTGACGCCCGCAGCCTCGCTCAGCTGGCGCGTCGATGTGCCATCGAAGCCGTGGCGGCCGAAGACATCGAGGGCTGCTGTCAGCAGCTTTTCGCGGGTAATTTCGGCGCGGTTTGGTTGCGTTTGTTCATCAGTCATGGCCCATGTATAGCGCCTATCGTTATTTCAGTCAATCGAATGAATGCTTGACCTGTCAGGCCCGCCCTGATGTGTATGAGAGTTGCGGGCGCGAGCCGCCGTTATATTCAGGGTTACTGCCGCGCATTTGTCGTTTTCGTACTTCCGCAAAAGCTAATATTATGGCTGAATGGGCTGATGGGAAACCAGCACGTCAGCATCAGACGACATGCCTGGAGCGCGCTCGTCACCGGCGCTGCTCTTGCTCTTTCCGTGACCATATCCAGTGCCGATGATGGCGGGGCGCAAAAGGGCGGCCGTCTGCGCAACGAAGTCCTGAAGCCGGCGCCTCACAACGGGCAGTTGACGCCGCCGCACCTGACGATCGACTGGTGGCTTCGGACCGAAGGCGGTGCATCGCAAGGGGACAATAAGGAGAGTTCGAAGCAGGTTTTCGTGCGCCTGGAAGAGCGGCAATGATGCAGGTTGGCGCTGCCGATCTTGTCGTGACGCCCGTGGCGCGGCCCTGCCGGTGCGACTGGCTTACTTGATTCCCGTCCCCGATCCATGCGGGCTCGGATCTTTGCTTCGGCGCTGGACCAGGCCGATCAGCCGGCGCGCGGCCGCCGATGGCAGAACCCTCGCGATAAAGGCGGTCAGCTTGGCGGAGAAGCCGGGAACGACGAGGCTGCGCCCGGACTTGAAGCCGCGCCAGGCCTGCTCGGCGACATAATCGGCCTTCAGCTTGGGCAATACCTTGAAGAGAGCGGCGCGATCCGCGCCGGATTTTTCAAGAAAGTCGGTCGATACCGGCCCGGGCGCCACGCATGTCACGGTGACGCCGAAGCGGCGAACCTCCTCATGAAGGGACGCCGAAAAGGAGCGTACGAAACTCTTGCTGGCATAGTAGAACGCCATGTAAGGCCCGGGCGTAAAACCTGCGACGGAGCCGAGATTGAGCACGCCGCCACACCGGCGGGCAACCATTCCTGGCAGGAAGCGAAGGGTCATGTCGGCGAGCGCCCGAATATTGAGATCGATGATTCCGAGCTGATCGTCCGCTGGCAGCGAAGTTGCCGCGCCGCGTAATCCGTATCCGGCGCTGTTGACGAGGACATCGCAAATCAGACCGTTGGCTTCCAGAAAGGATTCCAGGCGTGCCGAGGCGTCCGATGCTGTGAGGTCGAGCTCGATCGTGAAGGCTTCTCCGCCGGCCTGCTTCACATCGGCGGCGGCGGCCGCCAACCCCTCGGACGAGCGGGCGAGGAGCACGACGATATTGCCTTCCCGCGCGGCAACACTGGCAATTGCCCGCCCAATGCCGCGGGAGGCGCCGAGGACGACGACAACAGGGCGAAGTCCTGTTTCCCTGTTTTCACTCAATTCCGGACCCAAGACCGCTGCACGCCCCTCGTCGAATTGCTCCGCCATTAGAGAGAGGCTCCCGCGATCGACGTGCGGGCGGACATTCCGTCCTGGCTGAGCCCTCGTATCTCATCGACGACCGCGCCGTTCAAGATCCTCTCGAACCGCTCCAATGCCCGGGCGATGCTGGCTCCATCCATAACCCTGTGGTCATAGTGGATGCGGACAGTAACCGATCCGTTCTCATTGATCGGGCCGTAATTCATGAGCGTCGTCACGGGACTGAGCGGGTTAAGGGATTCCGCGCCGAGGCCCGAATAGACCGACAACTGGAAGGTGCCGAAATAGCGCGCCCGTTTTCGCCCTATATTGAGCCCGAGCCACATGAGCGACCACCTGAGCAGGGCCGGTGCGCGCGCAAGCTTCAGCGAGCGGCGAAATTCCTTGATCTCCAGGACGGGGCGTGACCTCGCCTCGCGGATCTGCGTTTCCAGCTCCAAGATGGAGCGGTCTTCGGGAGTCTTGATCGTGCTCAGGAGAACGATCCGCTCGCCTTCATATTCACGCTCGTGGGCAATGGAGGCCACGCTTGCCGGATATTCGTACAGCTGATGGCGTGGAAATTTGATATAGGCGCGCCGGAGATCGGGGATCTCCTTCGACAGGAGGGCGTATCCTTTCAGGAAAAGCGCGGTCCAGGAGGGGCGGGGATTGGACGTTCGCCTGGCGTCGAGAAGGGGGCGGATGTTCATCTGCCGCTGAACGGTCACGCGCGGTATGCCGATCGAAAATCTCATGAGATCTCCAACCAGCCGCCTTGCTGCGGAAAGCCTGATTGCCCGTCCTTTCATCTTACTCCCCCCTCTCATCTTACTCCCCCGGAGATGCAAAGTGTCAGAGCGTAGCGCCCTAATAGAGATAGGGGATGATGCGCTTGGTCTTGTCCATATAGGCGCGGTATTGGGGGCCGAAGACATCCAGCATCATACGCTCTTCCTTATCGACGCGCAGAAAGAACAGCACGGCGAAACCAGCGATCCCCGCCAGGCCTGCCACCCAATTCGGCAGCAGAAAAGCCTGGGCAAGCCCCATCAGGAGGAACGAGGTGTACATAGGGTGGCGGACATGCGCGTAAGGCCCGGCGCAGATCAATTCGTGCTTCTGGCGGATTTCGAGCGTGATGGACCAGTTTCGTCCGAGCTGCTTATGCGTTCTTCGAAAGACCCACATTGCCAGGCAGAAGAGCGCCGCCCCGATCACGACCGCCCACAGAGGCAAAGAATGGTCGGCTGCCCTGGGAATACCCGTCGCGACGTAAAATGCCGGCACGATCGCCAACCCGGCGAGTGCGGCGGCCAGTGCCACTCTTTCCGAGACGCTGCGCCGGCTGCTGACGACAGGCACGCGCCTACCGCGACGCTCGAACGGGTATCGAATGATGTACCAGGCAATAATTCCGAGGACCCAGACGATCTCGCCAATGGTATTGACTGACACGTTCAAGTCGGCACCAGAACCTTTCCACGATCCGGCTTCCGCGATCGTCAACGGTTGGGACTATGCCCTGCTTCAGGTATTCATCTCCCGCAGATTTGTAACGAATTGCTGCGGTCTCATCCAGATGCCGGGTGTCTTGTAGCCCATGTGTTTTGCTATGTCCGCCACGAAGGCGTTGCAATTGTAGACCGTCGCCTCCCAGAGACGGCTTCGCGCCTGCAGCTTGCGTATATAGGCAACCGTATCGTTATATTCGGCATCGGTCAGCATCACGCGCCAGCTTGCAGAGCGGTATTGCTCCTCCAGGTCGCCGTCCGTTGCGCCGGTCGAGGCGGGAACCGGAACGAAATGGCCAAGGACGTAAGCCCCCGGATCGGGCGAAGCCGGGGCAAGACCTGCCACTTCCGGATTGATCATCTTGCCGTTTTTGTCCGCGCGCCCGAAGACGACGTAGGTATGGCCGTAGGTGAGCGCATAACGCGAGCGGAACTCGATGAAATTCCGACCTGATCTGCTCTGGTTCGTCGCTGATTTCGTCAGGTCGCGGCTATCCGACGTATAGTGCGGCAGGGGGCTTTTATCTTCCGTCTGGCACGACGATGCCACAATTGCCAAAGCAACGACCAGCCACAGGCGGCCTCTTCCAAGCGCCATCACCACGCTCCATATGCAAGCTCTGCCCGAGGCGGATTCGACCCGGCAGATATGCCATTCTTTCGCCCTGAATTGCCGGCGGGGCCAATCCTGAGCGGTTTCGGATGTCAAGAAAAGGGAAGGGCTGAAAGAGCCCTTCCTGAGAGTCGTGCGAACTTATTTGTAGACGGCTGTTGCCGCAGGCGGCGGAGCTTTCCCCTTGCCTTTGCCAATCGACCCGCAGGCACTCAGATTGGCCACCGCAAGTACTGCGAGGATGACGAATAAAATTCTGCTCATCAACAAGTCCTCTCCTCATCTTGGCATCGCCCAGGACAGGCTATGCCTCAAAGTTTGACGATAATCAGCACCTTGGACAGTGCGGGAGTGATGCAACGTGCAACGAATCTACATTAGCAGATACTTACTGTTGTGGCCAATCCAGCAATTTCGAATGGTAAATGCCGTCATATGACCACCACCCGCGTTCCGACACGTGTGCGTGCGTAGAGATCGACGATGTTTGCATTGGTCAGGCGAATGCAGCCGTTCGAAACGGCATTGCCTATCGACCAGGGAGCATTGGTTCCGTGCAGCCTGAACAGCGTATCCTGTCCGCCCTGGTAGAGATAAAGGGCGGCCGCACCCAGCGGATTGTCCGGTCCGCCCGGCACGCCTTCGGCATACTGGGCGAGATGCGGCTTGCGCGCGATCATGTCGTCGGTAGGCTTCCAGGATGGCCACTCGGCCTTCCGGCCGATCGTCGCCTCTCCCTTGAAGCTCAGTCCTTCTTCCCCGACCGCGACACCATAGCGCGTGGCAAGGCCATCGGCCTCGACGAAATAAAGATAGCGCGCCCGGGTATCGACGACGATGGTTCCGGGCGGCTCATTTCCCGAATAGGCGACCTCCTGCCGCCGATAGCGGGGATCGACATCCGGGTCGCTGCCGAATACGCGATAGCCGAGCGGCGGGCCATCCGTTGTGGTGCTGCATCCCGAAAGCATCAGAGCCAGGCTGCCCAAAACGAAGCCCCGGCGTTTAACGGCTCGTCCGTTCATTTCCATCTGCCCAAGTCGTTCTCCCAAGTCGTTTCGCTCCCCTCAGTCCTGACGATGCCCGATCGGCAGCGTGCCGATGAACCGGGATGTTCGAATTTTGCGGATTATGTGCGTGTTGGGCGGACAAGGTGCGCAACTTGAAATAGCGTGTCCCTCACTCATGAAACCCCTTGCATGAATCATGCGTTTGGTCTGAACATTAGCATATTTAAATGGATGGAAACGATGAAACTTTGCCTGGAGGGAAAAGTCGCAGTTGTGACGGGGGCAGGTTCGGGAATCGGGGCCGCTGTTTCCCGACAGCTCGCTGTCGAAGGGGCCGAGGTCATTGTTGCCGATATCAATGCCGAAGCCGCGCATGAAAGTGCCGACGCAATTCGGGCGGAGGGTGGACGTGCGCGCCCGTTTGTCGTCGATGTGAGCGAGCCCGCAGCCGTGCAGAGCCTTGTGGACTTCACCGTCGAGACATGCGGCAGCCTCGATCTCGCCGTCAACAATGCCGGGATCGATGGGGTGCGGGCGCCGGTTGCGGATTGTCGGCTCGAAGACTGGCACAGAGTGATGAACGTCAACCTGAACAGCGTCTTCTATTGTGTGAAATACGAGATCGGCGCGATGCTGAAGCGGGGCCGGGGGGCAATCGTCAACATGTCCTCGACGCTTGGCACCGTCGGCCTGCCGACCGCGGCGGCCTATACCGCCGCCAAGCACGGGGTCGTCGGACTGACGAAAGTGGCGGCGATGGAATATGCGCGATACGGCATCCGGGTCAACGCAGTCGGCCCCGGCTGGATCGACACACCCCTCCTGTCGGAGCATCTCGCAACGGCGAGCACGCGCCGCATGGCGGCGCTCCAGCCAATGGGCAGGCGCGGGACACCGGATGAAGTGGCAAATCTGGTCAGTTTCCTGCTGTCGGAACAGGCGAGCTTCATTACTGGCGCCCATTACCTGGTGGATGGGGCCTATACCGCGCATTAGTACTACAGTTGCGTTTGATGCCTTGCTTTGTAGTGAGAAAGCATTGCGGATGCTTGATGCCTGCGTCGCCAGAGTGACCATGCCAAGATGAGGCGAACTCTAATCGGGGGCTGTAGCAGGAGGCGTTTGATCAGATAGCGGATCTCTGCGACGCTGGGCACGAAGGCCATGGTGTTGGTCAGGCGGCGATTGGCGGGTTTGGACTCGTTTCGTTCGGTTTGCCAGCAGCGGTGCGGCGTAGATCGGCGCCGAGTTTGGCGAGGAATGCAGCGGCTGCCATGACGAGCGTCATGTGCCGCTTCCAAGCATGCCAGGATCGCGCTTCGCAATGATCCAGGCCGAGATCGTCCTTCGCACGCTGGAAGCATTCTTCCACGGTCCAACGCAGCCCGGCAGCGCCCGCCAATTCGCTCAATTCGGTACCGGCGGGCGCAAAGACAAAGTAATAGGCGCGCGCATCGGGTTCGCGTCGGCTGCGCCGGATCAGAAGCCAGCGCTCCCATTGTGGATCCGGGCGAGAGCTGAGAGGAATACGGGCCCAATCATAAAGCCGAAGACCCTTGGCACCTTCGCCTGCTGCATGGCTCTGCCAAACCTCCGGTTTCAACTCATCAGCCATCGTTTCGGGATCGGTCTGCTCGATCCCTTGCTCACGCACAAAGCGCAGGCAATGATTGGAGCGCACTGCCAGAACATAAGGCTGGCCACGGCTTTCCAGCATCCGGCGCAGCTTGGAATCCGAACCATAAAGCGCATCCGCCAATACCCAGGCACAAGGCACGCCGGCATCCAGCGCATCGGCAATGAGCTTGGCTGCAATGGCCGGTTTGGTCGCGAAGGCTTGGGACTGGGGGACGTGAGCCGAAGCACGGCGGGCTTCATCCTCGGCCCACTCCTTCGGTAGATAAAGTTGCCGATCGATCAGGGTCTGACCGTAGCGGCTTGCATAGGCAAGGAAAACACCGATCTGACAGTTCTCGATCCGGCCGGCCGTGCCGGAATATTGTCGTGCGACACCGACTGAATGGGCGCCTTTCTTCAGGAAGCCGGTCTCATCGACCACAAGAACGCCGTCCGCGTCACCGAGAGACTCTATTGCATAAGCGCGAACCGTATCGCGCAATGCGTCAGCATCCCAATGGCTGCGCCCCAGCAGCGATTGCATCCGATAAGGGCGCTCCAGTCCTGCCTGTTCCGCCATCAGCCAGCCAGTCTTGCGCTCTACTCCCGACAACAACCCATCCAGAAAGGCACCGCACGATGCGCGCAATTCTCGGCGACCAAAGACCGAGCCCAACCGCACCTTCAAGGCATCGAGCTCACGATGCCACGCCAGAACCGACCCGGACCAACCCGCAACCGACATTGAACTTCCCTCCCGCCAAATGCGGGAAGTGAATCATGATTTCCGGTAAACCGCAACTGTAGTATTAGAGCATGTCGCGCAAAAGTGTGCAGCGGTTTTGCGATAACGACATGCTAAAACAAGAGCTTAAAGCGTATCAGGCGAATCTGAAAGATCGCGATACGCTTTTGAGCGCTTCCGGCTTAGACGGAATCGGCGGAAGCGCTCATTCAGTCACATTGATCACGCGCTCAGTGCAGGATCGACGCCTTCGCCTTGCGGTCGACCAATGCTTCCACGATGCCGATGAGGCGCGCCGCGCGTCTGAGGATTTCGACACCCGCGTCGTGGACCGCGATGTCGTAGCTCATTCGGTCCATGCATCTGGCGATCTCCATCAGCTTCTCACCGAGATCGGCGTGATGCAGCCGGTCAGCGGCGCGCGCAAGCCGGCGCAGACAGTCCTGATATCTCGATGCGAGAACAAGCCTGTCGGTGATCGGGTTGCCTTCCGGAGGGGGCGGAGACTGGGACGCTCTCTGTCGCATTCCGCTCTCCTTAGCCGAAGGTGCCGGTTGGTTTGCGGACCGGCCCCTGCCTTCTCATGGTGAAATCCTGCCGGCCCCTATCCAGGGATTTCAGGGCAGCGAGAATGTCCCGGCAGCGCATGGAGCAGGGGACACCGGGAGGGTGGCGAAGCTCGGGACAGGATTCGACCGCGTGAAGGTCGGACGCCCACGATGCGAGGATCGCGCGCTTCTCTTCGGTCGTCATGTTTTCCGAAGCGAGGACTTCGTCCGGATGGGAAAAGTGCTGATGGGGGCGCAGGATATGTGATGCCGAGATGGCATCGAGGGTCTTGGCCGAGTTGACCGATGTCTTGCCTTCGATAGTCATATTCGATCTCCCAAAAACTTTCGACAGGTGAAGAAAATCTCCAGGCGGATAAGAGATTGTTTCCGTGTTTTCAGCGTTCAAGTGGGCCGCTGCCGAACGTTCAAAAAAATTTTCGAAGCCTCTTGAAAGGCAAAAAAAGCCAAACCAAATCGATATTCGCCGGCAGCCCAATGGGGGCCGGAAGCCGGGGACGCAGTTTCCGACGCGTCTCCTTTCCAACTCGCTTTACGGAGGATTTGGTCATGAGAAACGAATTCGACTTCGCACCCTTCTACCGCTCGAGCATCGGCTTCGACCGTGTGTTCAACCTTCTGAACAATCCGCAGCGTCTGCAGGCCATCGACACCTGGCCGCCCTACGATATCGTCAAGTTCGGCGAGAACGACTATCGCATCCAGATGGCGGTCGCAGGATTTGCCTATGGCGATCTTGATGTCACGCAGGAACGCAACGTGCTGGTCGTGAAAGGCGAGAAGAACGAGGAGAAGCAGGGGGACTATCTGCATCGCGGCATTGCCGGGCGCTCCTTCGAGCGGCGCTTCGAGCTTGCCGACCACGTTCGGGTCGAGAACGCTTCGCTGACGAACGGCCTTTTGACGATCGAGCTGAAGCGCGAAATCCCTGAAGCGATGAAACCGCGCAAGATCGCGATCGGCAGCGCCGGGGGTTCTGATGCGCCGATGCAGATGATCGAAGGCGAGAAGAACGTCGCTTAACCGGAGAGGAGGGAGGAGCCGGCGCCATCTGACGGCGCCGGCTTTCGAACGACATGAAAACGATCGATGTTCGAAGACCGCAGCCATTCGACGCGCACGATCTTTCGGTATGTCAGCCTGTTTTCGATATGCTTCTGAAAGAGGCGGGTGTCGACAAGGCCTCCGAAGAGGCCGCGCGGATTGCCGCAATCTTGGTGGAGCTTTATCGGCAAGGCGTGCGCGATCCCGAGCATTTGCGGATCATGGTCGAAGGTGCACGAGGTCTCTTCGATCGCCGGCCTGGCGCCGACGTAATCGCGTGACTTGGCTGGCGCGGAGAGCGATATCGAAGGCCGCCTTGCCCAGGTTCTGAACGAGATCGGTATGGATGTCGGCCACCGCCGCCAATTCCGATCGTTGTTCAACCTTCGCGGTCACCCAGCATGTGATCCGCCAGCCTGTAGCAGTGGCTCGCCTGATAGGCGTTCCGGCCGCGGTTCATATGTGTCAGGTTGAATGCCCGGATCGCCTGCAGCGCGCGGGGCATCGCCAGAAATTTGCCGATCGAGGCGAAGCTGCGCACCTTGACGCCGAAAATGTCCTCGCCTCTGGGGAAGACATAGCTGACGTCTTCCGGCCGCATGACACAGCGCTCGAGGAAATCCTCGTCGACCTGGCCCTGATCGATCGAGCGGTCGGTGGTGAAATCGGAAAGATGCACCAGGAACAAGGCGCTGGTATCCTCACCATCAGCATAGAGCGAGAAGAGCTCCATCCAGCTCGCATTGACGCGAACGAGCGCCTTGCCGGGTGTCGACGGCAGGCAGGAAACCGACCAGTAGTGCCGCTCCGTCCGGCGCGGGATCGGGATGCAGTCTCTCCCGTAGCGCCTAAGAATGTCTAGAACCTGTTGCGCCTGCGGCCGGCGCAGCAGCTTTTCGAACCTGGCGACGTATTTGAGACGCAATTCCAGGGATTCGGAACGCTCCTCGGCGTCGCGCAGGATCGTCTCGCCCCGCATCCAGTCGCGCTGCTGCTCAAGATCGAGAAACCGGCGCAGGCCGGCAATGTTCTGGCGGCGCGCCGCGCTTACGTCATCTATCATGAAAGCAATCCCAGGCTCCGCTTCCGAACAGCGCCTCGCCTTGTCGCGGTGACTGCTCTCAATGGACATCAGCAGCTACTAATAGTCGCCGATAACGCCGCTCCCGCGAACGGGACCAATGCCCAGCGGAGTTGCGTAGGTCGTGTTGTCGCCGCCGGTGCCGGTGGTTGCGCACCCTGAAAGGGCCAGAAGCGCGACCGTTACCGCGGCCAAAAGATATTTTACAGGCATGACATTGTCCCCCTTATCCGTCACGGCGCAGGCCATCAGGGCCAGAGCACGAATATTCCCCAAACCATCGGGATCGGCAACTGTGGCGAGTACCTATTTGACGCAATTGCCTCAACGATATCGGGGGCCTGGAATAAGCCGGTTCACTCTCGGCCCGATGGGCCTCTGCGGTTGCCATCTGACCGCTCCGATCCGCCTGGACTTGCGAACTCGGCAGCGTGCCCTAATTTTCAGCAGCATACCCTGGGTTGATGTCGTGCGGAATTTCGCGATCGATGCACATGCCATTGTTCTAACTGAACTTTTCAAATCACAGAGGGGCTCCATCATGTCGGACAAATCGAAGAACGGCATCGATCGCCGTGATTTCATGATCGCATCACTGGCAACGGTCGGCGCGTCGGCTGCGCTCGCCGTCAGCGCTGATGCCGCTGATGCCGAGGACACTGCTTCCGCTCCAGCATCGGGAACGGTCTATACCGGCGATATTATCGAGGGGAAAAAGGTCGTGAGCGCGCTCGACGTCGACGACCTGGAGCCCGGGCAGAAGCACTTCCTGTATTTTCAGGGTGCGCAGATGCCGACAGGGCAATACTGGTACGTATCGGTGACGGTCGCCAAGGGGGCAAGGCCGGGCAAGCGCGGCATCCTGACCAGCGGTGTGCATGGCGATGAAATGAGCAACATTCACACGGTCCAGACCGTGATGAACCAGCTCGATCCGGCGCAGATGTCGGGCACGGTCATGGCGGTCACCGACGTGGCACGTCCGGCCATCGAAAGCATGCAGCGCAGGTGGCCCAATCAGGGCAGGGGCCTCGATCTGATCGACATGAACAGGGAATGGCCGGGCAACGAAAACGGTCTTAGCGCGCCCAGCCGACATGCCGGGCTGCTGTTCAACCGGCTGCTGCGGCCGAATGCCGATTTTGCGATCGACTTTCACACTGGAACAACCGGGTTCGAAGTCACCGCATTCAACATCGGCGGCATGGATGTGCCCGAGGTCAAAGCCATGGTGGAGCTCTATCCCGTCGGCCAGATTTTCGACAACCATGTCTATCCCGGTGTCCTGCACAACGCGTTCATGGACGTGGGCATCCCCTCCTTTACGCCGGAGATCGGCGCTGCCCGCGTTCTGGACCTCGAGATGATCTCGCTCTTCGTGGAAGGCACGATGAACGTGCTGAAGCATCACGGCATCGTTGCCGGGCCGATGGGCCGGACGGGCAAGGACCTGACCGTCTTTACCGGCAACAGCGCCTTCCCGATCCTGGCAACCCAGGGCGGGATCGTCGAGCATCTGGTCAAGCTCAACGACAAGGTCGAACCAGGACAGAAGGTCGCCATCCAGCGCAACAGCTTCGGCGAAGTGGTCGCGGAATATACGAGCGGCGTGGCCGGAGAGATAACGGGCCAGCGCAGCGACGCAATGTCCGAGCCCGGCAACCCCCTGGTTTTCATCCTCTTCCACAAGGCAGCACTGGAGGGCGCTGAGGCCTATCCCGAGTGACCTGCCGTTTCTGCATATCGTCTGGAATCGTCGCGCAGGAGAAGACCAGTTTCCCGCGCAAGGTCGCAGAAACTGCGCCACATTGCCTCGGCGATCATGTCAACACCTCAACCGTTTCCGAATAGGTCTGGGTAAACCACCCCACCCCACGCGGAAAATCTTATGCCACCTGTGACCGCACACGCGCCGCCGTGCGACTGGCTCGCCATGCTCAAGACGAATGACAAGGGCAATCCCCTTCCGGGCCTCACACTCAACTGGACCGTGATGCTGGAGCGCCACCCCGACGCATGCGGAATGCTTGCCCTCGATGAATTCAGCGGCCGGACGATGTTGCTGCGCCGGCCGCCGTGGGATTTGCGGAAGGGCGACTGGAAGCCTCGCTCCCTCGGAAACAACGACCTTGCCGAAGCGGTGGAATGGCTGGAAGGCTTCGGCCTGACGCCGAAGGTTTTCAACATCAATCCCGTTATCGACAAGGTCGCCGGCCGGCATCCCTATCACCCCGTGAAAGACTGGCTGTCGTCGCTGCCGGCATGGGACGGAATGCGGCGGGTCGACACGTTCCTGACCTGTTATCTCGGCGCCGAGGACACGGCTCTGAATCGCGCCTTCGCGCGCAAATGGCTCTCGGCGCTTGCCAGACGCGTCTTTGAGCCCGGGTGCCAGTTCGACCACGTGCTGACCCTGCAGGGCAGGCAGGGGCTCGGAAAATCGTCGTTCGGCCGGGCGCTCGTTCCGGTCGAGGAATGGGTGACCGACGGCGTGACGGTGGGCGAAAGCGCGCGCGAAGTGATCGAGAACACCAGGGGGCGTTGGGTCGTCGAGCTCGCGGAGCTTGCCGGCCGGTCGACCCGGGAGATCGAGACGATCAGGAAGTTCATCACGGTTCGCGTCGATACCGCGCGCGGGGCGTATCAGCAGAGGGTCGACGACGTGCCGCGCCAGTTCGCCTTCTACGCCACGACGAATGCCGACGAATTCCTGACGGACACGGCGGGCAACCGCCGCTGGTGGCCGGTCAGGCCCAAGGCGATCGATATGGCGGCAATCCGGGCCGATCGCGCGCAGGTCTGGGCCGAAGTCATGACGATCTACGAGCGCGAGCCGCTATGGCTCGACGACCCGGCATTGGAGGCCGACCTCGAAGCCCTGCACCAGGCCGTGATGGATTTCGGCCCCACCTACGAGATCATCCGCGACCTGATCCCTGACGGCGACATGATGGTGCCGTGCGCGGATATACTCAAGCTCTTGACCGGCGGAAGCGAGGGTGCCAGCCGCCTGCCCACCGGCTGGCGCGGCAACCTGCAGAGGGCGCTTGCCGGGCTGGGGTTCGAACCTCAGTCGACGGTATCCAGTCGCGGGCGCGAGGCTGTGCGCGTCTATGTTCGCGGCGACGTGAGCGGCAGGCCCTGGGGGAGATGGTTGGATGGACGCATCGAGTTCGAGGCCGGCGCGTGAGGGCGGAAACGGAGCTTCTAAGGGCGTGGGTGCATTGTTCTGAGACGCCGGGCCTTTGCCGGTTTTTCCGTGCGGACCGACCTGGAGAACTGCTACTGCCGCCGCTTACCTCGCCAGTGCCCGGCGGGCGATGCTTGCTGCGAAAAGCGGCGTCTCGCGGCTGTTGTGGTCTGCACCCGCTGCCTGTCGCGCCGCTGCGGCGTCCTCGAATTTGATGGTGTGTTCTTCAATGAACGTCATGAAGGCATCCGTGGGATGGGCGGTGACGCGGTTGGTGTAACGGGTGCTGGCGTCGTCGATTTTCTCGGCGACCAGCTCCCAGACGACATTGACCTTTGTGCGGCCGTTTGCGGTGAAGACATCCGAGATCGAATTCATTCGGCAATAGGCGGCCTCGGCGACCTCGGCGACATAGTGCTGGACGACGAGGCCGGAGCCGATCTGTTCGACATTGATCGACATGCGGCGCCCGTCATCGGTCCAGGTGACGCCGGCGGCGATATGATCCGGCGGGCAGCAACGCAGATATTCAGCTTCGGGCAGATTGAAGAGCCAGTCCGCAATGTCGATTTTCTCGATCGGGACGTCGATTTTCGCGGAATAGGCGGACTGGGAGAGAATCGTATCGAGGACCTTGACCATGGCATTGTTCCTTCTGTTGAGTGAGCGGGAAACGCCCGTTGACGAGAAGGAATGTGCCCCCGATGCCGGCCGATGATAACGAACTGAATGCTCGAAACCATTTTGCGCAGTAGGCAAAGATGAAGGATCCGCGATTCGCTGAACATCTTGCCGTCTATGTCGACGTGGTGCGCGCGGGCAGCTTCTCGGCCGCCTCCCGGCGCCGTGCCGTCACCCCTTCGGCCATCGTTCGGCAGATCGATGCGCTCGAACGGGACCTGGGCGTCACGCTGCTGGTGCGCTCGACGCGGGCACTGGCCGTGACGGATGCCGGCCATCGCCTCTTTGATCGCGCCCGGCGTCTGCTCGATGACCTCGCCGACACACATGCCGAGGTGGCCGCCTTTGACGATGCGGTGAGCGGCACGCTGCGCATCGCGTGTTTCCCGACTTTCGGTAAACGCTATGTCATCCCGGTTCTGGCATCGCTTGCGCGTGCGCATCCCGACCTGCATGTCGAACTGGATCTCACCGAACGGCTTGCCGATCCGGTCGCGGAGCGGCTAGACCTCGTCATCAGGATGGGGACGCTGCAGGACAGTTCGCTGATCGCGACGAAACTTGCCCCGCTCAACCGCATCTTGGTGGCAAGTCCGGCCTATCTCGACGGCAACCGGGCGCCGGCGAGCGTTGAAGAGCTGCGCCACCATCGCCTGCTCGACAAGCTGCACGGTAACGATCTGCTTGGCTGGGCGGATATCTTTGGCAGACCGGCGGGAGCGGCATGCGAGCGGGTCGCGTTTCGATCCGACGACTTCGAGGCACTGAACGGCGCAGCCATATCCGGGATCGGCATCGCCTTGCTGCCGAGCTGGGTTTCGGGAACGGCGGTGCAGTCAGGCGATCTCGTGCGGCTGCCCATCGATGGCGAGCCTTGGAACAACCATCCCTCCGGCATTTACCTCCTGCGGGCGCTCCAGGTTCCCTCCGCGAAGATCAGGGCCTTCTCGGAGGCATTGAAGACCCATATCGGAACCCCGGCGCGCTGGGAGCAGGTTGCCGGGGCGTAGGGGGCTATGGAACCTGTGCCGATGCCGTGGAGAGAGGGGCAGTCATGGATGGAGGCATCGGGTTCGAGCCCAGCCCGTCAGGGCGGGAATGGAACATCCAGCTGGAGCGTGTGGGTGTCCTTGCAGGCCGACCTGCAGAATTGCTTACCGCGCTTACGATTGCTTACATGAACTTTGTAAGCGTATTTCCCTAATGCTTTCAGGTGTTTACTGCCCCGCTTACAGATTTACGGAGAGAATGGCAAACTCAGGTGAGAGAAATGGTCTTGTAAGGGCATTCTCGTGAGAGTGGAAACAGGCTGTAATTTCGTAAGTCTGTAAGCGCGAAGGTTAAGCATTTGATTCTTTTCATGAAGCGCGCTTACAAAGTTTACAGGAAAAAACGACCGCTTACAAAGTTCGGCCGTCACGCCGCCGTTGCCGCGAAAGACGCTCAGCCCTGGGCGAGATGGGGCGATGGCCGCATCGAGTTTGAGCACGACCGGCGAAGTCGAGACGCGAGTTTCCAAGCGCTCTGCGAGTGAAGCGCCGCCCTTCGGGGCAGAATGACCCGATCGCCGTTTCAAATCTTCATGAGAAGCGGACATGCGCCGTAATCTCGTAATCGGCAATTTTCCTCTAAGATGCTGAATTAATTGGATGAACGCCATTGCGAAATCTGCCGGAAAATACGGTGATTACACAAGTGGAGATCGCCGCATTCCCTTGAAAGCAAGGCCGGCAAGGGGCGGTTTAGCGCTCGGTGGTTCGGGGCTCGCGGCTACTCTATACAAAGGCGAGCCCCCCTGCTCGGGTCCACCGACACGCATCAGGCGATAGAAAAAATCACGACGAGCTATGACTGTCGCGTGAAAAGAACGTGACGCCAGTTTGCGTAGAAATGGCGAGAGCATACAACTTTCCAGCGATCTCAGGCATAGAGGGCAGCAAAGGCCGGCTGTCCCGCACTGGCCGAGCTTGCCTGTTCGGCCAGGAACAGACTGCTCAGTGGAGCACGGCGATGGCAGTAATCCCAGCCTCGGCAGCAGCGCGAATGATCGCCGCTCTCAATTTCTCAGGGTCAGCGTTGCCCTGCACGACATCAAGACAGACCTTGATCGCCGCAAGAAATTCCCCCCCGTCATCTGAGGGGAATTCCTTCATGAGCGCATTGGCGGCTCCAATCGCCGTGCGAACGGACAGGAGCCTATCCGGATCGTGAAACATCAGGATCACGGGATCGAATTCGATTGGGGTGTCCCATTCCATGACACAATACTCCAGATGGGATGGCTTGATGTTAACGATGCAAGGGGTGTGCCAGGGGAGGTGGGATCCAGCGCCACATGTGTTCTCGGCCCGATGTCGTGGCTCAATCCGGATGCAGCCGACAACGTCTTCCCCGTCACTGCCGGTAAAATCCTGCTTGCCTTCTGCCGGTCAGGTTTCACGTCATTTGTATTTCGGTTGATATTCGTGACTCATCTTGTCCGCTGGCGCTGGAACCTAAGTCTTCATCCCGAGTTAAACGCCGGACCGTGCGGCCGGGGGACTGATTGAGCCCTAACCCCCACTAAAGTTGGCTGTGCGGTCCGCCTGCATCCATCGCTCCGCGCCAGTCGTCTTCAATTCGGTTTTTGATCGTCCGGCTCCCCGCTCTCCGTTGACACTGCAGAATACGCCATGAATTCTATGTTTCGAGCTATCGCTGCAGGATGACCGTGATGAGCAGAGTTCGGACACTGATGATCGCCGGCTTGGTTATCGGATTGGAGATCCTGGCTTCATCGTGCACGGCTCATCGAAGTTCAAACAGCGCCGATTTCCAGTATCAGCCTGGGCATTCGAGGAACCCGGCATGCAGCCAGGGCTTCAGGCCGACTAATGCTTTATCCTGCAGGTATTGAACTGCGGCACAGTAAGGTGGCCGTAGCTGCATTCTCACGAAAGTAAGGCCGGCAACAGGCGGTGACCCGTCTGGAGCTGACCTTGGGCGCGACAGGTTCTGCATGGCTCGTCAGGCCTGGGCTGGTCAGGAGACGGACAGTTCAGCAATCCCAGCCTTGGCTGCAGCGCAGGGGGGGCTTTGCATTTAGGTATCTCCTCCATAGCTCTCCGGGGCCCTCCTTATTGTACAGATGACTGAACTGGGTATCAGAATAACGTAACATCACAGCGCAGCCTGATGCACCGTTGATCCGCCGGATCGTCAGCGTCTTATGCTTTCCCCGCAAGGCAGGATTCATCTGGTCCCGAAGCGGATGATGAAGCCATAAACGGATCTTCCCGCATCGCCGCAACGAGATATTCGATGATGGTTCTTACACGAAGCGGCATGTTGCGCCGCGAGGAGTAGACCAGGTTGATCGGCAGGCGGGCCGGCAGGAAGTCGGGCACCAGATTGATCAATCGCCCGGCGCCGATATCGGGTGCCGCCAGAATGTGGGTGAGGATCGCGATGCCGGCTCCGGCAAGCACGGCGCGGTGCACGGCAACGGCATTATCCAAGACGAGACGCGGCGCGATCCGCACCGCGACTTCATCGGCCCCGTTGGAAAACTGCCAGGAACGACCGCTGCCGCCGCGGCTATAGCAGATACAGTCATGGCGGCTCAGATCCTCGAGGATTCTCGGCATGCTTCGTTTTTCCAGATAGCTTGGCGATGCGACGAGAAAGGCCGTCGTCCAGCCGATCCTGCGGCATATCAGGCTGGAATCGGCAACAGCGCCGAGGCGCACTTCGAGGTCGATGCCTTCTCCAATCAGATCGGATGGCTCTTCGCGAAACAACAGTTCAACGAAAAGTTCCGGGTGGCGGTCGAGAAGAGTTGCGAACCGGTCGCTCATGTAAAGCCCCAACGGTGCCGGCAGGGAGAGGCGTACCCTGCCAGATGCGGTTCCCTCCGGACCGGCAGACTCGCCGAGTGCTTCAACCGCTTCGATAACCCTGAGCGCCATCGGGATCATCCGTTCGCCTTCGGACGTGAGTGCCAATGCCGTGGTCGAGCGATGCAGAAGACGTGTGTCGAGCTGGGCCTCCAGCGCCGAAACCTGCCGGGAAACCGCGGGCTGCGTCAGCTTGAGATCGATTGCGGCCGCTGAAAACGAGCCCGCCTCGGCAACCCGCAGGAATGTTCGTAACGCGCAAACGATGTCCATAACCGTCCCCTTCGTTCTCGACATAAGCCTTATGTCCGCCACTTGGGTCGAAAGGTCTTTACGCCCGATGCATTACAGATATTGTTTATCCTTAAGGATGTCAAATATCCTTAATTGGAGAGAGACCATGACCCTGCGTCTGAACTACGCCCAGAAATCGCCGGAGCTCCTGAAGAAGCTTTCGGACCTCAGCATGGCCCTGAAGGACAGCGCCATTGAGCAGAAGATCGAAGATCTCGTGCAAATCCGCGCATCGCAGATGAACGGCTGCGCCTTCTGCCTGGACATGCATGTCAAGGAAGCCAAGATCCATGGCGAGACCGAACTCAGGCTCTATCACGTTGCCATCTGGCGTGAATCGAACCTTTTCATCCCACGTGAACGCGCGGCCCTCGCCTGGACCGAAGCTGTGACGAAGCTGCCGGAAGGCGGCATTCCGGATGAGCTCTACGAGCGTGTGCGCGGCCAGTTTTCCGAGAAGGAAATTTCAGACCTGACCTTTTCGATCATGGTCATCAACGCCTGGAACCGCGCCAGCATCGCCTTCAAGACCGTGCCTGGCTCGGCCGACAAGCTCTACGGCCTCGACAAGGCCGGTCTTAACTAGGCTCTTCCCCCTGATGGACCATCGGACGACGCACGCCGCAAAGGCGGACGCGAATGAATGCATCTTTTGAAACAGGAGACAGATATGAACTTAAACAACACCCCGGCCCCCGGCGGGTCACGCTCCGAAGAGTTGGTTCCCTCGCGCTATGCGGTGCGGGTGGGCGAGATCGATGTGCTGGTGATCAGCGATGGCGTGCTACCGCTCCCAACCAAGATGTTGGGGCACAATGCCGACCCGACTGAGCGCGCGGCATGGCTGAACGGCATGTTCCTGCCGCCGGACGCTTTCGACTGGGCGTTGAACGTGGTCGTGGTGCGTAGCGGCGAGCAGACCATTCTCATCGACGCCGGCCTAGGATTGGACCCGGAGTTGAACTTGCCGCGGGCCGGGCAATTGATCAAGCGACTGGAGGCGGCCGGCATCGATCTTGGATCCGTAACTGACGTGGTCCTCACCCACATGCATATGGACCACGTTGGCGGGCTGCTCGTCGACGGAGTGAAGGAGCGGTTGCGTCCAGACCTGCGGATCCATGTGGCGGCGGCCGAGGTCAAATTCTGGGAGGCGCCCGATTTCTCTCACGTGTCCATGCCGCCCGGCTTCCCGGACGCGCTTCGAGCGGCCGCCAAGCAGTTCAGAAAAGTATACGAGAGTCAGCTGCAATTGTTCGATGAACAGTACGAGGTGGCGCCGGGGGTGGTCGTCTCCCGAACCGGCGGTCACACCCCCGGGCACAGCGTGGTCCGCGTGGCATCAGGCAAAGACCGGCTGATGTTCGCCGGCGATGCGGTGTTCGCGGTCGGCTTCGATCACCCCGACTGGTTCAACGGCTTCGAGCACGACCCGGAAGAGGCTGCCCTCGTCCGCGTTCGTCTTTTGCGGGAGCTGGCGGAGACCGGCGAACTTCTGGTGGCCACTCATATGCCGTTCCCCTCGGTTGGCCACGTGGCAGCCGACGGCGACCACTTCCGTTGGGTGCCGGTCTTCTGGGACTACTAACCGCCTGATTGCCAGAGGCGAGCCAGTCACAGCCTTCGGGGCCACGCGCCGGCTCAGCCGATTGGATCCCCGGCACCAGTAGGGCCGGCCAGACACTCGACCAACCATTCAGCAACGAATGAACAACGCGGTGCGCGAAGCAGCCGCAAATGGAGAAATTCATGAAAATTGTCATCATCGGTGGAACCGGCCTTATCGGTTCAAAGACGGCCGAGCGCCTCCGCAGGCAAGGCCATGAAGTCATTGCCGCCGCCCCGAACACCGGCGTCAACACGATCACCGGCGAGGGTCTCGCCGAGACGCTTGCTGGTGCCTCCGTCGTCATCGACCTCGCAAACTCACCCTCCTTCGAGGACAAGGCCGTGCTCGATTTTTTCGAGATATCGGGTCGTAATCTGATGGCGGCGGAAAAGGCCGCCGACGTGAAACATCATATCGCCCTTTCCATCATCGGCGTCGATCGCCTGCCCGAGAGCGGCTACATGCGTGCCAAGGTCGCCCAGGAAAAGATCATTCGGGGGGCCGGTATTCCCTATACGATCGTCCACTCGACGCAGTTCATGGAATTCCTCGGCGGTATCGCCCAGTCCGGCACGATCGGAAACACCGTGCGTCTATCGCCGGCCTATGTGCAGCCGATCGCCTCTGACGATGTCGCCGACAACGTGGCCGCCGCTGCGACTGCGGCGCCGATCAACGGCGTTATCGAGATCTCCGGTCCGGAACGTGTCCGGCTCAACGAACTCGTTGCCCGTTATCTGAAGGCTATGGGTGATGGGCGCGAAGTCGAGGCGGATACGGAGGCGCGATATTTCGGCGCCCGGCTGGAGGATGGCTCACTCGTTTCCGACAACAATCCGCGCCTCGGCCACATCACCTTCGAGCAATGGTTCGCAACCTCTGCCCGCAGATGATCGGATATCGGTGCGCCGCCACATGCTCCGCGCCGTCCCACTCTCAAGAAAAGGAATTTCGAGATGATCAAGCCAATTCTCGCCCTTGCCATGACTGCTCTCTTGTCCGCGACGGCCGCTGCCAATGATGCCGACGAAAAAGATGCCAAGGTCACTCTTGTCTACGAGCACGAGTTGCCGAACGTTCCCGGCAAAAGCATGAAAGGTGTTTTGGTCGAATACGGTCCGGGCGGCTTCTCCGAGGGCCACACACACCCATCGTCCGCCTTCATCTACGCGACAGTCCTCGAAGGAGCGATACGCAGTCAGGTCAACGATGGCCCTGTGAAGGTCTACAAGGCCGGCGAGAGCTTTTCGGAACTGCCGGGCGATCGCCACGGCGTCAGTGAGAATGCAAGTAAGACCGAGCCCGCGAAGCTGCTCGCGGTCTTCGTGGTCGATACTGCCCAGCAGGAACTGACGTTTCCGATCAAAAAATAGATGAACAGGCCGGGCGCCCGATCCGGTGCACGGCCGTTCTTCGATGCGATCAACCGTTATCGGTGATTCCTAACCATGTTTGGCGATGACCACTTCTTGCCGTTCCTTCTGATCAACATCCTGGGGATTGCCGGTATCGTCGTATGGCACTCACAGGGCAGTAACCGTCCGACAGGACGCCTGATCGCCCAGATCCTGTTCTTCACCGGCATGAGCCTCGTGCTCTACATGGGGGGCATCGCTCCGCATCAGCCCGATGACGTCTACACGGAGGGTTTTGTCGCGCTGCTCTCCAAATCGGCCAGAATTCTCTGGTGGACCCATCTCGCTTGGACGATCATCGGCTTCCTCCATCTCTATGTCCGACTCAATCGTAAGCCGCGGGAAGCCCACCTCATCCTGGATATGGCTGTAGCCGTCGTCTATGTCGGCATGGCGCTGTCGGTCACGGGCTTCGTTTTCGGTATGCCGATCGCTACATTGGTGACGACCTCCGGCATCGTTGCCGTCATCCTGGGTCTGGCTTTACAGAACACGCTCGGCGACGTCTTTTCCGGCATCGCACTGACGCTCGGCAAGGCCTATGCCATTGGCGATTGGGTCCAATTGAACGACGGCACCGCGGGTCGTGTCACCGAGACTAACTGGCGCTCCACCAACCTGCTGACCGGCGCCAACAACATTGTCGTGCTGCCAAACAGTATGCTGGCGAGGCAAGGCCTGACCAGCCTCAGCCGCCCCGACGAGACGCATCAGATCGTGTTAACCGTGCGCTTTGCCGCTGGGCAAAGGCCAAGCTTTGTCGAGGAAGCCATGCGGTCCGTGCTTCAGGCCAGCAGCCGTATTGTCAAGGATCCGCCACCGGCCGTCGCCCTGAAGACCATCGACGCGATTGCGATCGAACTGGAGTTGCAGTTCCGCGTCCCCAGTCTCGCCATAGGAATCTCAGCCAGGAACGAGATCATCGATCTCATCCATGATCAATGCGGGGCAAGCGGTCTTTCGCTGGCTGTGCCTGCCGAAAGCCTCGTGCATGTGCCGGCAACAACCCGCGGCGGGTCTTTCGCTCCGAGTACTGGAGCGCGCTCATCCAGCGCGCTTTAGAACCCACTCGAAGGTATCCTTCCAGATGGCTGGAGGCGTTTCTCGCGACAGTATTTCTCCAAGATCCGCCAGCGTGACGCCGCGCAGTTTCTGGCGCCAGGCTTCGTCGGCTTCCCACATGATGCGAGCCACGGCGCAGGGGCTGCTGTCGCAATAGCCCTTCGGGCGGCAGGGGTTGTTGGCGCGGATGTTGGCGCAGACAAAGGTCCGCGCTTTGCCTTCCACCGCCTCCGCGATATCGAGAAAGGTCAATTCCGCCGGCGGTCTTGCGAGGCGATAGCCACCGGATGGGCCGAGGGTCGAATGAACGAGCCCTGCCTGAGACAGGCTCTGCAGTGCCTTGGATAGGTATTCCTTCGGAAGCCCGTGCAATTCTGCCAGCGCCTTGGTCGACAGATAGCGCCCATCGGGCAGGCCAGCGAGAATGGCGCAGCAATGCAGCACCCACTCGACTTGGCTCTTTAAAATCATTGATCCGTTCCGGCGTGGAGAAAATCACCCTTATTATGGATATCAAATATCCCTATATCGGTCGCATGTAAACATGGAAGGTGGAGCCCTCCGGCTCGGGACATCTCAGCGACCAAGGCCCTATTGGATCCGCAGACCGCCGATCGTTGCGGTGTTACGCAGTCCGCTCACTGCCGCTTGCGCAAGGAGTTCGGCGGTCCGGAGAGCGATCGAGTGAAGCGTCTGCAGGGTTCGATGAGGCAAAATGAGCGCGACGCAACCCGATGTACCGCTGGATGGCAAAGCCGAATTCGCAATCAGGGCAGCATGGTACGATCCAAAGCGTGGTCGCAGGCAGCCTGCACACTCACGCGGCAATCTCGGCGTCAACAAGCTGGGCACTGACAGTGACGGACCCTTTCGGCGCAAAGGTGTTACCTATGTCTCAGGAAACCGTAACCTATGTGTCCGGGTCGGACACATCTAAAAATGGCGCACCCGACAGGATTCGAACCTGTGACCTTTGGAATCGGAATCCAACACTCTATCCAGCTGAGCTACGGGTGCATGCCTGACGATGTGACTCGTCGTCCGATGTCGTGGTTCTTAGCCTAGCTTTGGCTCTGCTTCAATCGCGAAGTTTACGGAATTTCTGTGGCTTGGCTTTTAAGGTGAGATTGGCCGGGCGCTGTTGCCGAAATGAAAACTCCGCCGGCCCCTTCGGGCGGCGGAGTTTGTTTGTCGAGCTATCGATCGATCACATTTGCATGGCGCCGGGGCCGGGGATGGCCTTCGGGGGCACTTTGCCGAGGATGATCATGCCAAGGACTTCGTCCTTGGTGACATCCTCGGTGCGTGCGTGGCCGACGACCTGGCCGTTTTTCATGACAGAGACACGGTCCGCGAGGTCGAAGACGTCGTGGATGTCGTGGCTGATGAGGAAGATGCCGATGCCTTCCTTTTTCAGCTGCTTGATGAGCTCGCCCACCTGCGCCGTTTCCTGCGGGCCAAGGGCTGCCGTCGGCTCGTCCATGATCAGGATGCGGGCGTTGAACAGGATGGCGCGGGCAATCGCCACGGACTGGCGCTGGCCGCCGGACAGCGCCTTCACTGGTTCCTTGAAGCGCTTGAAGTTGGGGTTCAGGCGGCCCATCACTTCGCGCGCCGAGGCTTCCATCGCGACGTCGTCGAGCGTGCCCCAGCGGGTCTTGAGCTCGCGGCCGAGATAGAGGTTGGCGGCGGCGTCGACATTATCGGCGACGGCGAGCGTCTGGTAGATCGTCTCGATGCCGAATTTCTTGGCATCGCGCGGATTGCGGATGTCTGCCGGTTCGCCATTGATCAGGATCTCGCCCGAATCGCGCTTGTAGGCGCCGGAGAGGATCTTGATCAGCGTCGACTTGCCGGCGCCGTTATGGCCGAGAAGGGCCACGACCTCGCCGGGATAGAGATCGACCGAGGCATTGTCGACCGCGTGAATGCCGCCGAAGGAGATCGAGATATTCTTCAGCTCGACGAGGGGAGTGCGTTGTTCAGCCATGGTTCGTACTCCTCTTACTTCGCACGGGAGCGATAGACAGTGTCGAGCCAGACGGCAATGACGAGCACCGCGCCGACGACGACGTTCTGGATGGGTGTGTCGACATTGGCGAGACCCATGCCCGACTGCAGCGACTGCATGACGAGCGCGCCGAGCATGGCGCCGGCAATCGTGCCGGTGCCGCCTGCCAGAGACGTGCCGCCGATGACGGCTGCTGCGATCGTGTAGAGCTCGTAGGTCGTGCCCTGCGAGTTGGCGGCGGCGTTGAGGCGCGCCGTAGAGATCGCGGCGGCGACGGCTGCGAGGAAGCCCATTAGCGCGAAGATGCGCACCGTGACCCAGCGGGTCTTGATGCCGGCGAGTTCGGCCGCTTCCGGGTTGCCGCCGATCGCGAAGACATAGCGGCCGAAGCGCAGGCGGGTGGCGATGAAGGTCATGACGATGCCGACGAGGACGGCGATCAGCACGGGTACGGCGATGCCGTAGGGGATCATCAGGCCGGTTTCCGGCACGGTGATGTTGTTGGCTTCGGCATAGCGCTTGGCGATTGCCGGCGGCCAGTAATAGATCGTCGACACCCAGATGGCGCCGAGCACCAGGGCACAGCCGAGAACGCCGAGGACATATTCGGCCCAGAGCGGACGGCGCGGGAAGTTGAAGCGCCGGCGCTGGTGGCGCGAGCCGATGATCGAGACGACGATCAGCATGCAGGCGACCGCGCCGATGATCCAGCTCCAGGTGGCACCGATTGCGCCTTCGGCGCCGCCGCCCATGATGCGGAAGGTGGTGTCCAGCGGCGCGACGGTCTGGCCGCTCGTGACATACCAGGCAAGGCCGCGCCAGGCGAGGAAGCCGCCCAGCGTGACGATGAAGGAGGGCACACCCATGAAGGCGATGATGACACCCTGGAGCAGGCCGATGGCCGAGCCGACGAGGAGGCCTGATATCAGCGTGATCACCCAGGTGAAGGAATTGTCGAAGCCCAGATATTGCGGCAGGAACTTCGCTTGGACCACGCCCATGATCATGGCGACGAAGCCAAGGATCGAGCCGATCGACAGGTCGATGTTGCGGGTGACGATGACCAGCACCATGCCGGTCGCCAGCACCGCGATTTCCGTCGTCTGGACCGAGAGGTTCCAGAGGTTTCGGGGCGTGAGGAACAGGCCGCCGGTATAGAAGTGGAAGCCGATCCAGATGACCAGCAGCGCGGCGATCATGCCGAGAAGCCGGGTATCTATTTCCGTCGCCCTGAGGAAGCGCGTGAAGGGGCCTTCAACTGCCGTGCGCGGGCCTGAGGATGTCGATTGGGTGATGTCTGCCATGGGTTTGCCGTTTCCCCCATTTGTTTGGGCGCGGGCCGCTTCCGGATGGAATGCCGGCCGACGATCGCCCTGTTCTTGATGTGACCACCGGGACGCTTCCGAAAATAGCCGATCACAACGGCACCATTCTGGCAGGGAATCAAAGCATCCGCGATGCGCGCGAGAACGGAGAAGCGCCACTGAGCGGGCTTCATCCGCATCCGGCGCCGCAGCGGAGGGCCGCTGCGGCGCCGGTATTTTCAAATCAGCCGGCGAGGGTTAGTCGCAAGCCTTGACGGTGCCTGCCTTGACGCCCTGGCAGGCTTCGGCCTTGGAAATCCAGCCAGCGTCGATGACGACGTTCAGGTTGTCCTTGGTGATGGCGAGCGGGGTCAGGAAGATGGACTGCATCTTCACCTTCTTCGGGCCGCCTTCGAAGGTCTGAACGCCTGCGACCTTGTCCATGGTCGTGCCGCCGGCGAGATCGAGAGCGATTTCAGCGGCGCGCTTGCCGAGTTCACGGCTGTCCTTCCAGACGGAAACCGTCTGCGTGCCCAAAGCGATGCGGTTGAGAGCAGCCTTGTCGGCGTCCTGACCGGAAACCGGAACGGAACCGGCCATGCCCTGCGCATCGAGAGCGGCGACGGCGCCACCGGCGGTGCCGTCGTTCGAAGCAACGACAGCGTCAACCTTGTTGTTGTTGGCGGTCAGGAACTGCTCCATGTTGCGCTGGGCGTTCTGCGGCAGCCAGCCATCGGTATAGGCTTCGCCGACATTCTTGATCTTGCCGGCGTCGATGGCAGGCTTGAGGACTTCCATCTGGCCTGCGAATAGGAAGTCGGCGTTCGGGTCGGAAGACGAGCCCTTGATGAAGACGTAGTTGCCTTCCGGCTTTGCCTTGAAGACTTCCTGCGCCTGCAGGCGGCCGACTTCCTTGTTGTCGAAGGTGATGTAGAAGGCAGCCGGGTTTTCGATCAGGCGGTCGTAACCAACGACCGGGATGCCCTCGCTGGCGGCCTTTTCGACGGCCGGGCCGATGGCGTCGGAGTCCTGGGCAAGAATGATGAGAGCGTTTGCGCCCTGCGAGATCAGCGACTCGACGTCGGTGAGCTGCTTTGCAGCCGAAGACTGGGCATCAGCGGAAATGTACTTTGCGCCCTTGGCTTCCAGTGCCTTCTTGATGGCGGCTTCGTCGGTCTTCCAACGCTCTTCCTGGAAGTTCGACCAGGAAACGCCAACGACGAGGTCGGCAGCCATGGCCGCCGTATGCATGGAAACGAGGATGGCCGCCCCGGCCATCAGCTTGTAAATAGACTTCATATTCGTCCTCCCGAGTGAATTGCAGCCGGCCCGGCCTCAGCCTCCTCCGGCCACCGCGAAAGCCTGCCCAGAAAGGTTTGGATTATTTTCTCGACAGTCGAGAAATTTAGTGTCAGAGATTTTTTCAACTGTCAACACCGCACTGCCGGCTCAATTTCCTTTGACGAAAGCGGCCGGAGATGCTGTGGCAATGAGGGGCGGAACGAACGGGGAAGAGGCGGCGATAGATGCTGACCAAGTCGAGCACGGAGCTCGTACGGCAGAGAAACAGCGTGCTCGTGCTCGCCACTCTTCGCCGCCACGGGCCGCTTGCTCACACTGAAATATCCGATTTCACGCGGCTGTCCTCCGCGACCGTTTCTGCGATCACCGCCGATCTGGAAAGAGCGCAGATCATCGAGAAATCCGAGCAGCAGGCGGCCAGCGGACGCGGGCGTCCGCGCGTGCTTCTGCGCCAGCGGTGCGACTGCGGCTATCTCATCGTCGTCATCATCTCCTCGGATGCCGTGCAATATTCCCTCGTCGATTATTCGGGCAAGCTGATCGATCGCTTCAGCGAGGAGAGGTCGCATGATCCTGATGGGGCCGCCCGCTTCGTAACCGGCGTGCGGGAAGGGCTCGAGCGCGTCCTGTCGCGCTCGCGCATCGAGCGGGAGAAAGTGCTGCTCATCTCGATCAGCAGCAAGGGGCTCGTCAATTCCTCCGAGCCGGTCCTCGTCTGGTCGCCGATCTTCGGCAGCGAGCAGATCGATTTCGAATCGGCCCTCAGGTCGGACTGGCCGGCAAAAATCATCCTCGACAACGAGACGCTGCTGGTGGCTGCCGCCCTCGGTGCCCGCGAGGAGAATGTCAAAGGCGCGGATTTTCGCTCGCTCGCTGCCCTTTCGCTCGGGCACAGCATCGGGCTCGGAATCGTCAGGCGGACGAGCCATGGCGGGCGTGACGTCTCTGCGCCCAATTTCGGGCATATGCTGCATCTGGCCAATGGCGGGCTTTGCCGCTGCGGCACGCGCGGCTGCATCGAGGCCTATGCCGGCTTCTACGCCATCCTGCGCACCGCCTTCGAAGTGCCGCTTGATACGATCCCGGCAAAGTTCGTGCCGCTGGCCGAGCTCGACAAGATCGCTGCACGCGCCCGCCAGGGCCACCGTATCGCCGGCTTCGCCTTCCGGCAGGCGGGGTTGGCACTCGGCAACGGATTGTCACGCATGCTGAGCCTGACGGAGCGCATGCCGATTGCCATTACCGGGGTCGGCACGCGCTATTACGATCTGCTGCGGCAGGGGATCGAGGAGGGGCTCGGCCAGTCCCATGTGGTGCGCATGGAGGGCATGCCGGAGCTCCGGGTCGTCGCAGACGAACAGATTCTCGTCTTTGAAGGACACCTGAACCGGGCTCTGGCCGTCATCGATGAGGATATCGTCGTGGCCGGTGTCCAGGGAATCAATTGAAGCGGGAAGGCTGATGCAACCTCACTCCGCAGAAACGAGAAATGGCCGGGTTCCTCACCCGGCCATCTCATTGTGGCGACCGTCGGGAGAGGGCGGTCAGCCGATCTTGACGAGCTTGCCTTCCTTGACGGACTGGACGGCGGCATCGGCGAGTGTCAGCGCTGCCAGGCCATCGGCACCGGACGGAGAGATTTTCGAGCCCTTTTCTATCGCGGCGATGAAGCTGGCGATCTCGTTGGCATAGGCCTCGGTGTAGCGGGTCATGAAGAAATCGTGCAGCGGCGGGCGGGTGTAACCGTCGGCGTTTGCGACTTCGATCGAGACCGGGCGCTGGTTTTCGGCCGAGACGACGCCCTTGGAGCCATGCGCCTCGATGCGCTGGTCGTAGCCATAGGTGGCGCGGCGCGAGTTGGAGATGATGGCCTGCTTGCCCGACGCGGTCTGCAGGATCACCGAGACGCTGTCATAATCGCCCGCTTCACCGATCGCCTTGTCGACGAGCACGGCGGCGGTCGCGACGACCGAGACCGGCTCTTCGCCGAGCAGGAAGCGGGCCATGTCGAAATCGTGGATCGTCATGTCGCGGAAGATGCCGCCCGAGCGCTTGATGTAATCGACCGGCGGGGCGCCGGGGTCGCGCGAGGTGATCGTCACCATCTCGACATCGCCGATCTTGCCGTCGTCGATGACCTTGCGCACAGCCATGAAATGCGGGTCGAAGCGGCGGTTGAAGCCGACCATCAGCTTGGCGCCGGTTTCTTCCACGACCTTGATGCAGGCTTTTACGCGCGCAACGTCGAGATCGATGGGCTTTTCGCAGAAGATCGCCTTGCCGGCGCGGGCAAAGCGCTCGATCAGGTCGGCATGCGTATCGGTCGGTGTGCAGATGACGACGGCGTCAATATCCTTTGCGGCTTCGATGGCTTCGATGCTACGCACGTCGCAGCCATAGGCGGAGGCGATCGCTTCGGCAGCCTGCGGGAAGGCGTCGGCGACGGCCACGAGCTTTGCATTGGCATCGCCGCTGACGGCTTTCGCATGGACCTTGCCGATGCGGCCGGCGCCGAGAAGACCAAATCTTACTGTCATTACTGCCTCCCTATATTCGGAACAAATAAACCGAATTGATATAAGTTTGGAATTTTCATTCCATTTTCCGCTTGCCGCGTCAAGCCCGCGGGCCTTTCACATTTGTGAAATCCATCCTAAAGACAAGTGACGTCATCACCAGGGTGAGACGGCGCTATGACAACAATGAGACAAAGATGCAGCTGATCGACCCCAACCACCCGACCTATCGACACCTTTGGGTTCGTGTCCTCATCGTGGTGGTCTGTTTCGGATGGGCGATCTTCGAATTCATCGGCGGCGACCCGTTCTGGGGCATGCTTGCCGGCGGTGCCGGCGCCTATTCCTTCTATATGCTGATCTGGGCCTTTGATCCCAAGCCGCCGGAACCTGCCGCAGCCGTCACGCCCGATGACGATGACGGGGACGGGGCTAAGCCGGCGATAGAAGACGAGAAGAAGGGCGAATCATAAAAGCGTGTCGCGATCCTTTGGATGCGCGCCACGCTTCAGATTGTTGTTCACATTATCTATCTCAAAACCGATGCACGCTTTGGCGTGTCGTAAGCCGATCTTCGGCGCATGTCCGTCCTGTTAGGGCGACAGTTCCTTGGCTTGCGCGTCGATTTTTTCGCAGGCATCCCCGAACGGATCGCGCATCGGCACCAGCGGCGAAACGCCGAGCAGGAGAAGCGCTTTCAGATGCTGCCAGCCGCCGCTCAACATCGGCGCACAGGATGTCATGTCGGCGGGGTCCTCGTCATGGAGGCGCCTGTATTCCGCAAAATTGGGGAAGTCTTCATGGTTGTTCTTCACGACGCGGAAGCTCTCGGCCGCTGCCCCTTCGGCAAGGATGACTTCATGCGTATCGAGCAGCACGGCATAGTATTCGACCGAGGCGTCGTCGGCCGGAACGACCGGTGCAATGGTCGTGCCGTTCACGAGGTCCTTCACGCGGATCAGAGCACCGTTCAGAAACAGCGCATGCCCTGGCGACAGGTAGAGATCGGAATGCGGCGTGCGGCTGCCCAATGCATGGCGGGATACACGGATCGGCACGACGCTTTCAGGCCAGCGCGCGCCGCTCTTCCTGAAGGCTTGGCGGCCGACCCATTTGATCGCACGGGCATTGCCATCAAGAAGGGCAACGCGGTCGCCGACGCGCAGATCCTCGACAGGCTTTTCACCGCAATCCGTGAGGATCGCCGTTCCGCGCAGGAAACAATTTGCGCCGACGCCGGAACCACCGCCCCCACCGGAGCCCCCGTGACCACCGGAACCGCCATGCCCGCCGGAGCCGCCCCGGCCCCAAAGCCGCCCCAACGCATTCGCCGGGGATGCGGAAATCGTGGTGGCCACGGCAGCCGCGCCGGCAAGCCTGGCACCGACGGCAGCGGCAACACCTAGAAAATGTCTGCGCGCAGTACTGCGGGGCAGCTTCGGGTCTTCTGTGGATGACATGGTGGGTGTCCTCTGAAAACATTTGCACCGGCCTATGTTACAAGAGGTTGTATTTCATTCAATTTCGCTAAATAGCGTTGAGGCCTACTGAAAAGTGAGTAGGCACTGTATCCTGGCATGCCGAAATATGCTGTTGCCGGCACCAAAAAGCTGGAGATTTATCTGCTACTCAAGCGCGAAATATTCAATCGCGATACGATCAGCGCCGGTTGATTCGTCAGAGGAAAGCGCGTAAACAGCCTGCAAACTAGGCGGAAAAGCTTCAGGCGCGCGGCAGTCGGCGCATCGCCTCGTCGATCAGCAGGTTGGCGATCGTCATGCGTCTGTTGGCATTGTTGCGGAAAGGTTGCGCTACGCCGTCGGGATGATTGACCTTGGCGAAGGCGCGCCGCTTCTCGTTCAGTGTCTGCTGCGTATCGGCAGATGAGATCGCAAGTTCTGCGGCAATCTCTTCCGGTGCAATGCGGGCCAGATGCGCGGGCATGACGGGTTCGGGCGGAGGAGGCGCCTCGATCGCGGGCTCCGGACCGAGATTGTCGAAATAGGCTTCGCCGACACGCTGGGAGGCCGCCGACACACCTTCCATCACATCGAAAGCGAGGCCGGTGGTGAAGCCGGAAACGCGACGGGCGGCCGGCTCTTCCGCTTCGCCGCCGTCTTCCTTTTTCAACCGTTCGAGAACGGATTGGAATATCGATTGTCCGAACAGCATGCGCCTTCCTTTTCGAGCGGCGCATTAGACGGCGCCAACTTGGCGCCGGGCTGGATTCGAGGCAGGATCACGGGATCTCTCCGGAGCCGGGTGCCGCGGCAAGAGACAGCATATGCGAATGAGAAATGGGAGCGCGTATGACAGCGTGGAAGCGGACAGTACAATGGGCCGATTGGAACGGGGACGGACTCGAGTGTCTTTCCATTCTCCACAATGACGAGGGTGTGCTTGCGGACGGTATTGTGACCGGACACTTCGAAGCCAGCAAATATGATCTGACTTACCGGTTGATGATAGACCCGCATTGGCGGGTGCGCGAAGTCCGGGTTCAGATCGCTAATGGCCCACGGCTGCACATTCTGTCCGATGGCTGCGGTCGTTGGGTCAACGAGAATGGCTCGGGGATTTCCGGTTTGGCAAGGTGCATAGATGTCGATATTGCAGCGACACCCTTTACCAACACCCTGCCAATTCGACGGCTTGAACAAAAAACAGGCGTCGCCCAGGACATCAACGCCGCTTATGTTTCCGTTCCGGACCTGATCGTCGAGCCTGTCAAACAGCGATATACCAAACTTGCCGGAAACCGTTTTCTCTATGAGGGCATATCAACCGGATTTTCCGCCGAACTCGAGGTCGACGGCGACGGCATCGTGCTGGACTACCCGGGCGTTTTTAGAAGATTGTCATAGCATGCGCGTCGTTCAGTCCGGGCGCCTTGAAGACCCTAGCCCTCGGCCTGGCGGGTGCTTTCTTCCAGAATGAGATCGTAGAGCAGCCGGGCGCTTGGCGGCAGGGCGCGTTCGCGCACGGTGATCATGCTGTAGGGCTTGACGTTGATCTCGAAGTCGATCGGAAGGATGCGCACATCCGATGCATTGGAACTTTGCGAGGCAAGGAACTGGGCGACATCGATGGCGACGGGGGCGATGGCATCCGTCGCGCAGATGATCGCGCAGGTGAGCAGCAGCGAAGAGGTGTTGACGATGTTTTCCGGAAGCCGAACGGCGCGCGACAGAAATATGTCCTCGATCGTGCGGCGCAGCAGCGTGCCGGGCGGCTGGAACACCCAGTCGTAATCCCTGATCTCCGTGAGGCTGCTCGGTTTACTCTTCTTCAGTAGGGGATGGTCGCTGCGCACGATCAGGCAGGCCCTCTCAATGCCGATCTCGCGCACTTCGAAGAGACGTGGGTTGAGGTCATCGGGGATGCGGCTGATGATGAAGTCGTGACGGGCGGCAAGAAGCTCGCGCGCCAGCACGTTGCTGGTCTCGACCTGGATGTTGACCTCGATGCCCGGAAAGGTCTTGCGTACCGTGTTGATGGCGGGGACGACGAGGCTCATGGCGGGTGCGGTGACGGCGCCGATGAAGACCGAGCCGCCCTTGCCGCTCTTCAACTCGCCGATCTCGCGGCTCGCCTCCCGAAGCTCCAGGAGGATCTTGCGCGCACGTCTGGCGAGGGCCTGTCCGAAGGTGGTGAGCACCACGCCGCGGGCTACCCGCTCATAGAGCGGGGCCTTCACGATCGATTCCAGATCGGACAGCATTCGCGATGCTGCGGGCTGGGAGATGTTCAGCACCTCGGCGGCGGCCGAAATCTGCCCGCTATCTTCGATTGCGACAATCATACGCAGGTGATTCAGCTTAAGTCCCGCCCGCAAATGGCCATCATCGCCAAAATTGTCGCTGTTGATATCGACATGTTCCAACGAAAACGGCTCAGAGATAATCGTCATGGTTGCGGCCTCCCCACGGCATTCCATCAAAAGTAATACTTTTTAACGATATACCAAATTTGTTATGCATATTGCCAGTTATTCTATTTGACAGTTATAGGAATCCATACCAGTTTGCCGCCGTGTGCTGGTTGGCACTCAACACGTGTGAGATCGTGGAGGAGACCTACTTCGTTTCTCACCATCTGAAGTAACTATCCAATACGGAACCTGCCACAGTTTCGGGGCGGGCGATTTTTCGTCCGCTAATCTTTAACAAGGGAGAGAGAAATGAAATCCATTATCTCATTGATGGCTGCGGCTGCCTTCGGCGTCGCATCGTTCGTTATGCCTGCTCTGGCACAGGACAAGGGCCTGGTTGGCATCGCAATGCCGACGAAGTCCTCGGCCCGCTGGATCGACGACGGCAACAACATCGTCAAGCAGCTTGAGGCCGCTGGTTACCAGACCGACCTGCAGTATGCTGACGACGATATTCCGAACCAGCTTTCGCAGATCGAAAACATGGTCACGAAGGGCGCAAAGGTTCTCGTCATCGCTTCGATCGACGGTACGACCCTTTCGGACGTTCTTCAGAAGGCTCATGACGCCGGCATCAAGGTCATCGCTTATGACCGCCTGATCCGCGACTCTGCCAATGTCGACTACTACGCCACGTTCGACAACTTCCAGGTTGGCGTTCTCCAGGCTGGCACGATCGTCGATAAGCTCGGCCTCAAGGATGGCAAGGGTCCGTTCAACATCGAACTCTTCGGCGGCTCGCCGGATGATAACAACGCCTTCTTCTTCTATGACGGCGCGATGTCTGTCCTGCAGCCCTACATCGACAGCGGCAAGCTCGTCGTGAAGTCCGGCCAGACCGGCATGGACAAGGTCGGCACGCTGCGTTGGGACGCGGCAACGGCCCAGGCCCGCATGGACAACCTGCTCTCGGCCAACTACACCGACGCCAAGGTTGACGCTGTTCTGTCTCCGTATGACGGTCTGTCGATCGGCATCATCTCGTCGCTGAAGGGCGTCGGCTACGGTACGGCTGACCAGCCGTTGCCGGTCGTCTCAGGCCAGGACGCCGAAGTTCCGTCTGTCAAGTCGATCATCGCCGGCGAACAGTACTCGACGATCTTCAAGGACACGCGCGACCTCGCAAAGGTCACCGTACAGATGGTTGACGCCGTCATGTCCGGCAAGGAGCCTGAAGTCAACGACACGAAGACCTACGACAACGGCGTCAAGGTCGTTCCGTCCTATCTGCTGAAGCCGGTCGCCGTGACCAAGGAGAACTACAAGACGGTTCTCGTTGACGGCGGTTACTACACCGAAGACCAGCTGAAGTAATTATGAATGACCGGAACCCGCGTGATTGCGGGTTCCGGTCTTCGATTCTATGATCGCCGGGCCAGTTTCGGTCGCGGCGTTGGGTTTTTAGTCATGGAAAATACAATCCTCGAAATGCGGAACATCACCAAGACGTTCCCGGGCGTGAAGGCGCTCGAGAATGTGAACCTCAGAGTTCGCCAGGGTGAGATCCACGCATTGGTGGGCGAAAACGGGGCCGGCAAGTCGACCCTGATGAAAGTGCTCTCCGGCGTCTATCCGGCAGGAAGTTATGAAGGCGACATCGTCTATGAAGGCGATGTGCGCAATTTCAAGGTCCTGAAGGATTCGGAAGAAATCGGCATCGTCATCATCCATCAGGAACTGGCGCTCGTACCGCTCCTGTCGATCGGCGAGAACATTTTCCTCGGCAATGAAAACGCCAAGAACGGCGTCATCAGCTGGGAAGAGACATACAATCGCACCAAGCAGCTTCTGGCGAAGGTCGGCCTTCGCGAATCTCCGAACACGCTTGTGACCGACATCGGCGTCGGCAAGCAGCAGCTCGTCGAGATCGCCAAGGCTCTGTCGAAGAGTGTCAAGCTGCTCATCCTCGACGAGCCGACGGCATCGCTGAACGAGAGCGATTCCGATGCGCTCCTCAACCTGCTGATGGAATTCCGCAAGCAGGGCATCACTTCGATCATCATCTCCCACAAGCTGAACGAGATCCGCAAGGTCGCCGACCAGATCACGGTCCTGCGCGACGGCATGACCGTCAAGACGCTTGACTGTCACACGGACGAGATCAGCGAAGACATCATCATTAAGAACATGGTGGGCCGCGACCTCGCCGACCGTTATCCGGCGCGCTCCGTGCCGGTGGGCGAGACGATCTTCGAAGTCAGGAACTGGAACGCCTTTCATCAGCAGCATCGCGACCGCCAGGTCCTGCACGACATCAACGTGAATGTCCGCAAGGGCGAGGTCGTCGGCATTGCCGGCCTGATGGGCGCCGGCCGTACCGAGTTCGCCATGAGCGTTTTCGGCAAGTCCTACGGCCATAAGGTCAGCGGCGAGGTTTTCGTCGATGGCAAGAAGGTCGATACGTCGACGGTCCGCAAGGCGATCGACGCCGGTCTCGCCTATGTGACGGAGGACCGCAAACATCTCGGCCTCGTGCTGAACGACAACATTCTGCACAACACGACGCTCGCCAATCTGCTCGGCATTTCGAAGAACACCGTCATCGACGACATCAAGGAGATGAAGGTCGCGACGGATTATCGCTCGAAGCTGCGCATCCGGTCATCGGGCATCTTCCAGGAAACGGTCAATCTTTCGGGCGGCAACCAGCAAAAGGTCGTGCTGTCGAAGTGGCTGTTCTCCGATCCCGATGTTTTGATCCTGGACGAGCCCACACGTGGTATCGACGTTGGCGCAAAATACGAAATCTATACTATCATCAACCAGCTTGCCGCCGATGGAAAGGGCGTTCTGATGATCTCGTCAGAAATGCCGGAACTGCTTGGCACATGCGACCGCATCTACGTGATGAACGAAGGACGCATCGTCGCCGAACTGCCGAAAGGAGAAGCAAGCCAGGAAACCATCATGCGCGCTATCATGCGCTCAGGGGAGAAGAAACAATGACTCCTGTCAACCCGACAACATCAGAGGAAAGCAACGTCGTTTCGATTGCCGACTATATCCGCGGCAACATCCGCGAATATGGCATGCTGATCGCGCTCGTCGCAATCATGGCATTCTTCCAGTTCTACACTGGCGGCATCCTGTTCAAACCGGTCAATCTGACGAACCTCGTGCTGCAGAACTCCTTCATCATCATCATGGCGCTCGGCATGCTGCTGGTGATCGTTGCTGGGCATATCGACCTGTCGGTCGGCTCCATCGTTGCCTTCGTCGGCGCGCTGGCGGCCATCTTCACCGTTTCCTGGGGCATGAATTTCTGGCTGGCGGGTCTGCTCTGCCTGATCATCGGTGGATTCATCGGCGCGGCACAGGGTTATTTCATCGCCTATCACCGCATTCCCTCCTTCATCGTGACGCTTGCCGGCATGCTGGTTTTCCGCGGCCTGACGCTCACCGTTCTCGGTGGCAAGAACATCGGCCCGTTCCCGAAGGAATTCCAGGTCATCAGCACCGGCTTCCTGCCGGGCGACATGGTCGACATCTTCGGCGTTCCGACCCAGCTCACCTCGCTGGTCCTGACGGTCATCCTGCCGGTCATTCTCTTCTACCTCGCCTGGCGCCGCCGCAAGGTGAACGAGAGCCACGGCATCGATGTCGAGCCGATGGGCTTCTTCATTGGCCAGAACCTCCTCATCTCGTTCGCCATCCTTTGGCTCGGGTGGCTGCTGTCGACCTACAAGGGCCTGCCGAACGTTCTCATCGTCATGCTGGTGCTGATCGCTGCCTACAGCTTCGTCACGCGCCGTACGACGATCGGCCGCCGCATCTACGCCATGGGCGGCAACGAAAAGGCGACCAAGCTATCCGGTATCAACACCGAACGCCTGAGCTTCTTCACCTTTGTCAACATGGGTGTGCTTGCGGGTCTCGCCGGCATGATCGTTGCGCTGCGCCTGAACTCGGCAACGCCGAAGGCCGGTGTCGGGTTCGAGCTTGACGTCATTGCGGCCTGCTTCATTGGCGGCGCGTCGGCTTCGGGCGGCGTCGGCAAGATCACCGGTGCAGTTATCGGCGCATTCATCATGGGCGTCATGAACAACGGCATGTCGATCGTCGGCCTCGGCATCGACTTCCAGCAGATGGTCAAGGGTGCGGTGCTTCTCGCTGCCGTGTTCTTCGACGTCTATAACAAGAACAAGGGCTGAGCTCAGGCTCAGCCCCCGCATCGCAGTCATATGAAAACTGAATTCCGGCTCCGGATGGAGCCGGAGCGGCGGAGCTTTGCCATCGCCAAACGAAAGGATTAGGACCGTGCTTATTTCGCAGATCAAGGGCGCAAACGGAGAGATCATCGTCGCCGTGCGCGAACCGGGTGCCGCCGCCAAGGCCGTCAAGGGCGCTGAGAGCGTCTATGCTCTGGCGCTGGAAGCCGCAGACAGCGGCAAGTCCCTCGTTTCCGTTATCGAGGCTCACGGATTAGGCGATGCCGTCGATCTTGAAAAGGCTTACGCCGAAGGCCGCTTCCTGCCGCCGATCACGCATCCGGATGCGGCACACCTGCATCTGACCGGCACGGGCCTGACGCATCTGGGATCGGCTGCGACGCGCGATTCCATGCACAAGAAGACATCAGAGGCGGCAGAGGAAACGCTGACCGACTCCATGAAGATGTTCAGGATGGGTCTCGAAGGCGGCAAGCCGGCCGCCGGCCAGAAGGGCGTTCAGCCCGAGTGGTTCTACAAGGGCAACGGTTATGGTGCTGCTGCTCCGGGCGCTCCGCTCGTTTCGCCTTCTTTTGCGCTTGATGGCGGCGAAGAGCCTGAAATGGCCGGCATCTACGTCATCGCCAAGGACGGCACGCCGTTCCGTATCGGCTTTGCGCTGTCGAACGAGTTTTCCGATCACGTCACCGAGCGGATCAACTATCTCTTCCTCGCCCATTCCAAGCTGCGCCCGGCAAGCTTTGGTCCGGAGATCCGGATTGGTGTGGCGCCCGAGGATATCCGCGGCACCTCGCGCATCAAGCGCGGCAACCAGGTGATCTTCGAGAAGCCGTTCCTGTCGGGCGAAGCGAACATGTCGCACACTTTCGCCAATCTGGAATATCACCATTTCAAATATGGCCTCTTCCGCGTGCCGGGTGATGTGCACGTCCATATGTTCGGCACGGCGACGCTTTCCTTTGCCGATGGCATCAAGGCGGAAGAGGGCGATGTCTTTGAAATCGAGGTGGCCGAATTCGGCCTGCCGCTGCGCAATCCGGTGAAGGTTGCGGCCGAAGAAGAGATCGTCGTCAAGCAGCTCTGATTCCAACTGTCATCTCAAGGGGCCGGCCGCCACGAAAGCCGTCGGTCATTTGTCATAGAGGAGGCTCCAAGGCCATGACCGTCCATCAGAATCTCATTGCCGGCGAATGGACCGGCACAAATGCCGCCGAGAACATCAATCCGTCCGACACGAACGAAGTGGTCGGCCTCTACGCTCAGGCGAGCGCCGAGGATGCCAAGGCTGCAATCGCTGCTGCCAAGGCGGCTTTCCCGGCCTGGTCGCGCTCCGGCATCTGGGAACGCCACGTCATCCTGAAGAAGGCTGGCGACGAGATCATGGCCCGCAAGGACGAGCTTGGTGCGCTGCTCGCCCGTGAAGAAGGCAAGACGCTGCCCGAAGCGATCGGCGAAACGATCCGCGCCTCGCAGATCTTCGAATTCTTCGCAGGCGAAGCGCTGCGCCTTGCCGGCGAAGTCGTTCCCTCGGTGCGCCCGAACATCGGCGTCGAGATCACCCGCGAACCGCTTGGCGTCATCGGCATCATCACGCCCTGGAACTTCCCGATCGCCATTCCCGCCTGGAAGATTGCCCCGGCGCTCTGCTACGGTAACACCGTCGTCTTCAAGCCGGCCGATCTGGTGCCTGGCTGTTCCTGGGCGATCGCCGACATCCTGCACCGTGCCGGCCTGCCGAAGGGCGTTTTGAACCTCGTCATGGGCAAGGGCTCGGTCGTCGGCCAGGCGATGCTCGACAGCCCCGACATTGCCGGCATCACGTTTACCGGTTCGACCGGTACCGGCAGGCGCGTCGCCACCTCTTCCATCGAGCATAACCGCAAGTTCCAGCTGGAAATGGGCGGCAAGAACCCGATGGTTGTACTCGATGACGCTGATCTCACCGTCGCTGTCGAGGCGGCCGCCAATTCCGGCTTCTTCTCCACCGGCCAGCGCTGCACGGCCTCGTCGCGCCTGATCGTCACCGAAGGCATTCACGACAAGTTCGTTGCCGCGTTGACCGAGAAGCTGAAGACCATCGTCGTCGACCATGCCATGAAGCCCGGCACCCATATCGGCCCTGTCGTCGATGCCCGCCAGCTGCAGACCGATACCGACTATATCAAGATCGGCAAGGAAGAGGGCGCCAAGCTTGCCTTCGGCGGCGAACTCATTTCGCGCGACACGCCCGGCTTCTACCTGCAGCCGACACTCTTTACCGAAGCCACGAACCAGATGCGCATCTCCCGCGAAGAGATTTTCGGACCTGTCGTTTCCGTCATCCGTGTCAAGGATTACGACGAGGCGCTGGCGACTGCCAACGACACGCCATTCGGCCTGTCTGCGGGCATCGCCACGACCAGCCTCAAGCATGCGACGCATTTCAAGCGCAACTCCGAGGCCGGCATGGTGATGGTGAACCTGCCGACCGCCGGCGTCGATTTCCACGTTCCCTTCGGCGGCCGCAAGGGCTCGTCCTACGGCCCGCGCGAGCAGGGCAAGTACGCCGCCGAATTCTATACAACCGTCAAGACCGCCTATACGCTGGCTTGAGACCAAGCGCGATAACCTTGATCGTACGAGGCGGTCAGGGGATATCCTGAAGGACAGAGACTATGAAGAAGAAAGCAGAATGGCCGCGTAAGCTGAGGTCGCAGGAATGGTATGGCGGCACGAGCCGCGACGTGATCTACCATCGCGGCTGGCTCAAGAACCAGGGATATCCGCACGACCTGTTCGACGGCCGCCCTGTCATCGGTATCCTCAATACCTGGTCGGACATGACGCCGTGCAACGGTCATCTGCGCGAGCTCGCCGAAAAGGTGAAGGCGGGTGTCTGGGAAGCCGGTGGTTTCCCGCTCGAAGTGCCGGTCTTTTCGGCCTCCGAAAACACCTTCCGTCCGACCGCGATGATGTACCGCAATCTGGCGGCGCTCGCGGTGGAAGAAGCGATCCGCGGCCAGCCGATGGATGGCTGCGTGCTGCTCGTCGGCTGCGACAAGACCACGCCGTCGCTACTGATGGGTGCCGCCTCCACCGACCTGCCGTCGATCGTCGTCACCGGCGGCCCGATGCTGAATGGTTATTTCCGTGGTGAGCGCGTCGGTTCCGGCACGCATCTGTGGAAGTTCTCGGAAATGGTGAAGGCCGGCGAGATGACGCAGGCCGAATTCCTCGAGGCCGAGGCGTCGATGAGCCGTTCGTCCGGCACCTGCAACACGATGGGCACGGCCTCCACCATGGCTTCCATGGCTGAAGCGCTCGGCATGGCATTGTCCGGCAACGCCGCGATCCCGGGCGTCGATTCCCGCCGCAAGGTCATGGCGCAGCTCACCGGCCGCCGTATCGTGCAGATGGTCAAGGACGACCTGAAGCCCTCCGAGATCCTGACGAAGCAGGCCTTCGAAAACGCCATCCGCACCAATGCGGCGATCGGCGGATCGACCAATGCCGTCATCCACCTGCTGGCGATTGCCGGCCGCGTCGGCATCGATCTGACGCTTGACGACTGGGACCGTTGCGGCCGCGATGTTCCGACGATCGTCAACCTGATGCCGTCGGGCAAGTACCTGATGGAAGAGTTCTTCTATGCCGGTGGCCTGCCGGTCGTGCTGAAGCGCCTCGGCGAAGCCGGCCTGCTGCACAAGGATGCGCTGACCGTATCCGGGGAAACCGTCTGGGACGAAGTCAAGGACGTTGTCAACTGGAACGAGGACGTCATCCTGCCGGCTGAAAAGGCGCTGACGTCCTCGGGCGGCATCGTCGTGGTGCGCGGCAATCTTGCGCCGAAGGGCGCAGTGTTGAAGCCTTCTGCCGCTTCGCCGCATCTGATGGTCCATAAGGGCCGTGCGGTCGTGTTCGAGGACATCGACGACTACAAGGCGAAGATCAACGACGACAGCCTCGACATCGACGAGAACTGCGTCATGGTCATGAAGAACTGCGGGCCGAAGGGCTATCCGGGCATGGCCGAGGTCGGCAACATGGGTCTGCCGCCGAAAGTGCTCAAGAAGGGCATTACCGACATGGTGCGCATCTCCGATGCCCGCATGTCCGGTACGGCCTATGGCACCGTCGTGCTGCACACCTCGCCGGAAGCGGCTGTCGGCGGCCCGCTCGCGGTCGTCAGGAACGGCGACATGATCGAGCTCGATGTGCCGAACCGCCGCCTGCATCTCGACATTTCCGAAGAGGAACTGGCAAAGCGCTTGGCCGAATGGCAGCCGAACCATGACCTGCCGACATCGGGCTATGCCTTCCTGCATCAGCAGCATGTCGAAGGGGCCGATACCGGCGCCGACCTCGACTTCCTCAAGGGATGTCGCGGAAGTGCTGTCGGCAAGGACAGCCACTAGTTTAAGGCTCTAGGAATACGGATATGGGAGAGGCGGGCTTGGCCCGCCTTTTCTTTTTCTTACGCAATTTTGGACGCAAAACTGCGGTACAGTTTTGCGCGACATGCTTTTAGTGGCTCATGCCCTTCGGCAGCAGGAATTCGACGCCATTGCGCCGGCCGGCATCGATCACGCGCTGGATGTCGGGCGGCTCATTGCTCGGCGGCGGCAGTTCACGCGTGCCAGGCGGCATCGGCTCGCCGGCCTGAGAGAAGAATGCATCATGCACGAAGCCGGGTGTGTTGATGATCAGCATGCGCGACGGCTTGTCATCGATATTCGTGAAGGCGTGAACGGTACCCCTGGGCACCTTGACGAAGGTACCTGGCGTCGCGACACGTTTTTCGCCCTGGATCAGAAACTCGTATTTCCCTTCGAGCACATAGAAGGATTCATCGTCTGCGGGATGTTTGTTGGGGGGAGCGCCGGCGCCCGGCGCAGTGGTTGCCTCGATGAGGCTGAAGGTGCCGCCGGTGTCGTGATTGCGGGCGATGAAGCGCCAGAGAACGCCAAACAAATAATAGGTATCGGTCTGGATTGATGACATAGCACGTCCCCCCACAAAAGCGTCGATCCAAAGTGCCAGACCGTCCTTTGTGCGTCCGAATGAACACAGAGCGCTCCAGAGTTGTCAGGCCTGCAGCGCAATTCTAGCACAATACGGCAGTCAGATGATGATGCTAAGTTGTATTATGGGAGAAAAATACTAACCCAACCGGGTATCAACCCCTGGAGCGAAGCCGAACGTCTTCCGCCCCGGTCTGATCGAAGAGCATGCGGATTGCCGGCCAATTGCGACGGAAGGCCGCCACGCAGGCCGGGTCGAAATGCGTGCCGCTGCAGGCGATGATTTCGCGGTAAGCCTTTTCCATCGGCCAAGCCTGCTTGTAGGGGCGCTCGGAGCACAGCGCGTCGAAGACGTCGGCGACGGCGACGATACGTGCCTCGATCGGGATCTCATCGCCGGCAAGGCCCTGCGGATAGCCGGTGCCATCCCATTTTTCGTGATGGCCGCCAATGATGGCGGTGGCGACACGTGAAAGCTCAGCTGAGCTGTTGCGCAGGATTGCGACGCCGATCGGCACATGCTCGCGCATCTTCTCGATCTCATCGGGCTCCAGCTTGCCGGGCTTCTGCAGGATGGCGTCGGGAATGCCGATCTTGCCGATATCGTGCAGCGGTGCGGCGAGATAGATGTTGCGGCGCTGGATGCGGTCCATGCCGAGGCCTTCGGCGATCAGCTCGGCGATATTCGCAACGCGCTCGATGTGATCACCGGTATTGCCGTCGCGCGAGGCCATCGCCTGCGCCAGGCACCAGATGATCTCCTGTTCGCGGATATCGGCCTCTTCGCTGGCGCGACGAAAAGCCTTATCCAGCGAGCGGGCGCGGTCGGCGAGCGCAAGCTGGGCGTTGCGCAATGTCAGGAGATTGAGAATTCGAGCCTCGAGCTCCAGCGGGTCGAAGGGCTTCGCCAAGAAGTCGGTAGCGCCTGCCTCCAGGGCGTCCAGGCGCACGGAGCGCTCCGTCTGGGAGGTGACCATCACGACAGGGACCGTCTCGTAGCCGCGCTGGCCGCGCAGGCAGCGGACAACGTCGATGCCGTTGATCTCGGGCATCATGTAGTCGACCAGTACGACGTCGAATTCAACTGACTTCGTCCGCTCCAGGGCCTCCAGCGGATTGGTGAAGCTCTCGATATGGCAGCTGGCGAAGCGACGGACGGCGGTTTCGAGAGCAAGCAGGCTGGATTTGCTGTCGTCGATAATAAGAAGAGACATAAACGACCTACTGAAAACGCTGAATTAAACAGGCCGGCGCGCACTGTACCGGTGCCCACGAAATTGCGAGCCACGAGCACACAGCTTCCGCCAGCCGGTTTAACATCGGGTTAGTTCAAAGTAGCGAATTGGTTGCAACGGCAATTTTTGCGTGTTTCAACAGGCGGGACGGTCAAAGCAAATCAGTCTGTTTTGTCAGCTCTGGCTTTGGCTTTGCATCTGGCTGCCGTCCTCGACCTTCACCGTGACCGACAGCTTCTCACCAGGTGTGCCGATGCGCATGCCCGATACCGGAGCTGCATCCTTGTAAGAAAGACCGGAGGCTGTGCGGACATAGCGGTCATCCGGGCAGATCTTATTGGCGGGATCGAAGCCGACCCAGCCGAGACCTGGAATATGCGTCTCTGCCCAGGCATGGGTGGCGGCCTGCTCGACCTTTTCTTCCATCATCAGATAGCCGGAGACGTAGCGCGCCGGCATATCCAGTGCGCGAGCGGCGGAGACGAAGATATGGGCGTGGTCCTGGCAGACGCCGGTCTTCTTCTCCAGCGCCTGTTCGGCAGTGGTTTCGGTGCCGCTGGTGCCGGGCCGGTATTCCACCGCCTCGTGGATCGCCGCCATCAGTGCATGCATGCGGGCAAGCTCGGTTTCACCGGTCACGCCTTTGATCAGTTCCTTCACCAGCTTGCCGCTTTTGGTCAGCGGCGTCTCGCGCAGGAAGAGCCAGAGCGGGCAGAAGCCGGTATGGGGACCGATCACGCCGTTGCGATCCTCGGTTTCGATCTCGCCTTCGGCAACGATGCGGGTCTCCTGTTGTTCGCCTTCCAGCGAGACGAGGTTCACATGATTGCCGAACTGGTCGTCATATTCGACCTCGGGCCTGGCGCCTTCGACATGCAGCGACCAGTTGATCACGGTCTGTCCGATCATGGTCGGCGGCGTCAGGCGCAGGCGCTGCAGGGAAAACTGCGCCGGCTCGTCGTAGCGGTATTCGGTGAGGTGGCTGATTTTCAGTCTCATGATCTGACCCGCTTAAGCATAGAACCGGTAGCCATCAGAGATCTCGTTGCCGAGCTTGTTGTTGCGCGCGACGAAATCCTCGAGGAATTCATGCAGGCCCTGATCCATGACATCCTTGATCTTCAGGGTCTGCAGCGTGGCACGGATAGCATCCGCCGTTTCGTGCGCGGCGAGCCGCTCGCCATAGTCCTTGGCGATGTAGCCGAGGTTGCTGACGATCTTCTCGTAGCAATAGGCGAGCGAACGCGGCATCTGGCCGTTCAGGATGAGGAAGTCGGCGATGTTCATGGCGCGGTATTCGCCGTCATAGGCCCAGCTATAGGAACGATGGGCGGAGACCGAGCGCAGGATCGACTCCCACTGAACGTTGTCGACCGAAGAGCCGACCTGCGAGATCGACGGCAGCAGCACGTAATATTTCACGTCGAGGATACGGCTGGTATTATCGGCACGCTCGATGAAGGTGCCGATGCGGGCGAAATTATAGAGTTCGTTGCGCAGCATCGAACCATGAAACGCGCCGCGGATCAGGCCCGCCCGATGCTTGATGACGTCGATGACTTCAGGAAGCTCCGCCGCCTTCAGCTTTTTCGACAAAAGCTCTTTGAGATCGATCCAGCATTCGTTGGTCGCTTCCCAGGTCTCGCGTGTCAGTGCCGTGCGCACCATGCGGGCATTGTTGCGGCCGAAATCGATGCAGGACATGACGCTCGACGCGTTCTGGCGGTCGCGCAGCATGTAGTCGATCACGTCGGGTCCGGTCAGCTTCGAATGGCTCTCATCATAGAGTTCGCGCACGCCGGCGCTCTGCAGAACGCCGTCCCAATTGTCATCACCGGCGTCACTGCGTGTCAGCGACATGCGCAGGCCGGCATCCACGAGGCGTGCAATATTCTCAGCGCGCTCGATGTACCGGAACATCCAGTAGAGCCCGTTTGCAGTTCTTCCGAGCATCAGTCCTCCAATACCCAGGTGTCTTTGGTGCCGCCGCCCTGGCTGGAATTGACGACCAGCGAGCCCTGCTTCAGCGCCACGCGGGTAAGCCCGCCCGGAATGATTTGCACCTTGTCGGAAACCAGCACATAGGGGCGCAGGTCGACATGGCGGGGTGCGATACCCTTGTTGACGAGGATCGGCACGGTGGAGAGCGACAGCGTCGGCTGGGCAATGTAGTTGCTGGGCTTTGCCTTCAGCTTCTCGGCGAAATCGGCGCGTTCCTTCTTGGAAGCGGTCGGGCCGACGAGCATGCCGTAGCCGCCGGAGCCATGCACTTCCTTGACGACGAGTTCTTCCAAGTGCTCCAGCACATATTTCAGGCTGCCGGCTTCCGAACAGCGCCAGGTAGGCACGTTTTCTAGGATCGGCTTGCGGCCGGTATAGAACTCAACGATTTCGGGCATGTAGGAATAGATCGCCTTGTCGTCGGAAATACCGGTGCCGGGCGCATTGGCGATGGTGATGTTGCCGGAGCGGTAGACATCCATGATGCCGGGAATGCCGAGGGCCGATTCCGGGCGGAAGGTGAGGGGGTCGAGAAAATCGTCGTCAACGCGGCGGTAGAGTACGTCGATCGCCTCGTAGCCGCGCGTCGTGCGCATCTTCACCTTGCCGTCGATGACGCGCAGATCCGAGCCTTCGACCAGTTCGACACCCATCATGTCGGCGAGGAAGGAATGTTCGTAATAGGCGGAATTATAGATACCGGGCGTCAGGACCGCGACACGCGGCTTGCCCTTGCAGCCGGGGGGAGCGAGCGATGCCAGGCTCTGGCGCAGCAGATAGGGATAGTCCTCGACGCGCTGCACCTTGTTCTCGTGGAAGAGCTCCGGGAACATCTGCATCATGGTTTCCCGGTTTTCCAGCATGTAGCTGACGCCCGAGGGCGTGCGGGCATTATCCTCCAGCACGTAGAACTGGTCCTCGCCGGTGCGCACGATATCCGTGCCGACGATATGAGTGTAGACACCGCCCGGCGGACGGAAGCCGATCATCTCGGGCAGGAATGCAACGTTCTTCTCGATCAGCTCGCGCGGGATGCGGCCGGCGCGGATGATTTCCTGCTTGTGATAGATGTCGTCGAGGAAGGCGTTGAGCGCGATCACCCGCTGCTCGATGCCCTGAGCGAGCTTGCGCCATTCGCGGGCGGAGATGATGCGCGGGATGATGTCGAAGGGGATGAGCTTTTCGGAACTGTCGGCGTGGCCGTAAACCGCAAAAGTGATGCCGGTTTTCCGGAAGATGTTTTCGGCATCGCGGGACTTTGAAATCAGGTGCGCCCGGTCTTGGCTGTTGTACCACTCAAAGTATTTTTCATATGGCGCTCGGGGACTTTCGTCTCCGGTGATCATTTCATCAAATGCCAAAGGTGTGGCTCCCCTTTTTTGTTCATTTGAATACAACACAAAGGGCAATGCAAGAACCATGCACAGTTCGCATGGAAGATTCATAAAATCTTCTGCAATGCAAAAACGGGTGAAAAACTGGGCATTTATCAGGAGTCGGCGCGACGCGGATTCATGTCGATCCTGGTATGGCGCACAAAAGATGAGCAGGTGATTATTTCCTGCCCGGCTGACGGATCAAGCTCTGTCCGTGCCGATCACAAAGCGAGCGGTCAAAAGGAAGGGCCGGATCGCTCCGGCCCCTCGTGATATCTCGAGCTCAAGCGCGTTCGCTGCGCTGGCCGCCGCCATTGCGGCCGCCCTTGCGGCGCATGCCGCCATTGCCGTCACGGCGCTGTTCGCCATTCGGCTGGTGGTCGCCGTGGTTGCGTGCCGGGCGGCCATGGGCATGTGGCTTGTTGCCGCGATGATGGCCGGCAGCCTCACCCGGCTGAGCCGAACGCTGCTGCTGCGGCTTGCGTGCGGGGCGGAAATCCGAGGTCGAAACCAGATCATTGTCCGGGCCGACAGCAGGTGCCTGCTCGTTGCGACGCTGTCCGCGGAAATCCTGATTGCGGTTGTTCTTGTGCTGAGGGCGGGCGCGGCGCTCTTCGCCGGCGCGCACTTCAGTAACGTCGCCATCGTTACGCGGACGGCGGTCACCATGGCCGGTGGGACGGCCGCCGCTATTGCGGGTTTCGCTGCGTCCGCCTTCACGACGGCCACCTTCGCGACGCTCGCCACCTTCACCACGGCCACCCTGGCCGCGCTGCTGGTTCTGGCCGCGGCCGCGATTGTTGGCACGGGGAGCGGCACGCATGTCAGCCGGCGGTTCGCCGCTGGCAACGGCAATGTCGATGCCCATCAGCTTTTCGATGTCGCGCAGCAGGCGAGCTTCGTCGGGTGCGCAGAAGGCAATTGCGATCCCATCGCGGCCAGCACGGGCCGTGCGGCCGATGCGGTGAACGTAGGCCTCAGCCACTTCCGGCAGGTCGTAGTTGAAGACGTGGCTGACGGCAGGGATATCGATGCCGCGGGCGGCGACGTCGGTTGCGATCAGCGTCTTGATGGCGCCGTCGCGGAAGCCCTTTAGCGCGCGTTCGCGCTGGCCCTGGCTCTTGTTGCCATGGATGGAGGCGACGGAATAGCCGACCTGCTCCAGATGCTTGGCGAGCTTTTCAGCGCCGTGCTTGGTGCGCAGGAAGACGATGGCGCGGCCATCAGGGTTTTCGGTCAGCGACTTCTTCAAGAGAACCGTCTTGTCGTTCTTGCCGGGAACGAAGTGCACATACTGCTCGACCTTGTCGGCAGCCTTGCCCGGAGGCGTCACTTGGACCGTAACCGGATCGGTGAGATAATCGCCGGCGAGATCGGCAATCGCCTTCGGCATGGTGGCCGAGAAAAGCATGGTCTGTCGGCGCTTCGGCACCATCTTGGCGATCTTGCGCAGGTCATGCACGAAGCCGAGGTCGAGCATCTGGTCGGCTTCGTCGAGCACGAGGTAGCGCACGGCCGTCAGCGTAATGGCGTTGCGGTTGCAGAGATCGAGCAGGCGGCCGGGGGTGGCGACGAGGATGTCGGAGCCGCGCTCGAGCTGAAGCTGCTGCTTGTTGATGGAGACGCCGCCGACGACGACGTTGATGCGCAGCGGCGATTTGCGGATGAACTTCCTGAGACTGTCGGCGATCTGGTTCACCAGTTCGCGGGTCGGCGCTAGGATCAGCGTGCGGACCGAGCGGTTGTCGGGACGCCTCTCTTCCTTGAGCAGGCGCTCGATGAGCGGAAGGCCGAAGGCGGCCGTCTTGCCGGTGCCGGTTTGGGCAAGGCCGATCAAGTCACGGCCCTGGATGAGAAGCGGGATGGCCTGTTCCTGGATAGGGGTCGGCGTTTCGATGCCGAGCTGGAACAGGGTGGCGACGACCGGCTTGGAGACACCGAGCGATTCAAAATTGGTCAAGTCATAACCTTTTAGGGCGCGCCAAACGAAAACGCCGGATCGCCGAATGCGGTCCGGTGTCAATCTGGCGTCAAGAACCCCGCGTGAAATGGGAACTTGTAAGTTGGAAAAAGCTTTCCAGCGCGTCTTGCCGCACTTGGGTCGCGGCATCATCGGAATGCGCTCTATCCTTCTTCAGCATCTGTTGCAGTGGCACGCTCACGCGGCGGCCGGAAGGTGAAAGCTGAGTGCCATGTGGTCTATTTCCCACTGAAAGTCAAGGGGATCAGCCGACAATGACCTCTGAGGGCATGGAAAGGAGGAAATTTCCCGAGGCCGCCTCGGTACCGTTGATGAGAATGACGATGCGATGTTCGCCGGGATAGTAGCGCCGTGTCGTGATCGGCCGCATTGCGTGGCGACGCTGGACGACATGTTCTTCACCGGCTGCAAGCGTCACGGTTTTCCATTTGAAGACCTTTGGGGAGAGGGAGCCGTCAGCCTTCACGTGATGGATGGCATAGTCAATCATCAGGGATTGAGAGGCCTTGCCGGCATTGCGCAGGCGGATTTCGAAATCCAGACCTTCGCCGAAAAGCACTGATGGCTTGGGCAATCGCAGTTCGCATTCCAGAGCCGATGCCGCGCCGAAGCCGAAATTGGCGAGCGCCTGGGCGTGGCCCTTCTTCAGCAGCGTCCGGGAGGCGTGTTTGAGAAGCCAACGGCGTTCGGCGGAAGCCTCTTCGATATGTTTGGCAATGAAGGTTGCGACGAGATCGGGATGATGCTTGGCGATGTCGTTCAGGCTGTTTGCGACGGAGCGGCGGACATAGTCTTCGGGATCGTCCATCAGGGCCGTGAGGATCGGCAGGATGGGAGATGGATCCCTGACGAGCTGCGGCAGGCGCATCGCCCAGGGCAGGCGGGGGCGGGTGCCTTCGCTCGCCAGCCGCCGCACATGATGGTTGGGATCGTCGACCCAGCGGGTGATCGTTGCCAGCGCGCGCTGTTGATCCTGATGGATGAACTGGCGGATACCGAACTCTGCGGTGAAATGCGGCGTCAGCGCTTTCAGAAGATCGAGTGCGATATCGAAATCGCCGACGCCACGTGAGGCGACGAACTGGTTGACGGGCAGCAGCATCCAGCCGGTCAGCCCAACCTTGCCGGCGGCCGGCAGGCTCGCGTGAAGGATTGTCGCGGCCTGCGGGAAATCCTCGGGCAGGGTCGCAAGAAGCGCGTCGCGGATCAGTGCAGCACGCTCCATGAGCTCCAGCGATTCTATGCCGCCGGTTGCGAGTGCCGTGAACCGGTCGCTGTCGAAGGAAGGGGCGCCGGCGGCGATGATCTCCGCCATGGCGTGCACGAGCGCCGGACGCAGAAGGTTCTTGAGTGGTTCGGGCATCGCATATCCTCCCTCGGGTCACGCGATGCATGGCCCGGCGCCGGCGGGAGGTCAAGCGGCGCCGGTAAGACCTTCAGCGCCTGCAGACCTCGATGCGATAGGGCTCGCCCCAACGGTCATAGCGCCACTCGGGATGGCAGAAGCGCGGACCGTAATAGGCAGGGTATGCGGGATAGGCCGGATAATAGGCATAAGGCCGTGGATAATAGGCGTAGGGTCCAGGGTAAGCGGGACGCGAGGCAATCGCCCCACCTACAACGCCGCCGATGACGCCGCCGGCAACACCGCCCCAGAAGGCATCGTGCGGCCGGGCGTTTGCGGTATCGGCCGTTGCCAGTGAGGCACCGGCGAATGTCAGTGTAATCAGGCCCGCCGCCACTGTCTTATGAAGAACGGACATGTCGAATCCTTTCGTGGTAGGCTTGTCATTGAAGCCATGAGCAGAATCCACCTCGATCGCGGCGCGTTGATGGTTGCGCAAGCCTCGCCGGGATTAAATTTTCTCCATGCTTGTCAGTGTCGAATTGGGCTGGCGGTAGTTCCCCGCGACCTTCTGACCATGTCAGCTCCGTGCAAGCCCTTGTTGTCACCGTGACCCACCACCTTCACGAGCCGGCTCGGAATTTTTGCCTGCGGAATTTTATGGTTAACAGCTTGTTAAAGGCCTTGGCGTTATAGTTGTTCTAAGAGATATTTCATTCATTGCGGGAGTGAAGATTTTTTGATTTCTACCGGGGAACTCTTGGAGCTGGCCTGCCGCCGGATCGCTGATCTGGATACCCCGGCCTATGTCAAAAACAGCGAACTCCGGTATGTTGCCGTCAACGAGGCCTATGCCCGCTTCTTCGGCCGCGAGATCTCCGATTTCATCGGCCGGCGCAGCCGTGAACTCTTCGACCGGCCGGAAGAAGAAGAACGTGAGGACCGCGAACGCCGTGCGCTGGTTTTCGGCACGGAAGAGAGCGCCATCGCCTTCGATGCCGCGGGACTCAGCCATGAACGGGTGCTGATCGAGAGCTTTTCGCCCTCGCAGGACCGAGCCTATGTGCTCGGCATCTTCGATGCGCGCGAAACGCGCCGTGCGATTCCCGACGTTGCGGATACGATCGCCGCCGACCTCGGCCGTATCCGCGAGGCGCTGGAAAATCTCGATCATCCGATCGGCATCTTCGCCGAAGACGGCCGCCCGCTGATCGTCAACGCCGCCTATCGCGGGGGCAGCAGGTCTGCGCCAGATGGCAGCAGGTATGCGCCAGACGGCAGCAAATCTACAGGCGAGAGCGCCTGGCATGAGAGCGTGCGGGAGCGTGACCTGCTGCGCACCATCATGGAGGATCTTCCGGTCGCCGCTTTCGTGCGCGACGAGGATCACCGGCTGGTCTACGCCAACCAGTATTACGAGACCTTCACCGGCTACGCTCGATCCAAAGCGCTCGGGATGACCGAGCACGATATGTTCGGGCAGGAGGCAGGCGAGGCGATCTACCAGGAAAACCTGCAGGCGCTGGAAAACGGCGTGCTGACCGAGATCGAGAGCACCCTGCCGAATACCGACGGCGAAATCTTCCAGGTTATCTCCCGTGTCAACCGGGTCGTGACGCCTGACGGCAAGCGTTACGTCGTCGGTTCCTTCTCCGACATCACGCCGCTGAAAGCGCGCGAAAAGGAATTGATCGAGGCGCGTGAGCAGGAAGAACTGCTGCATCAGGAAATCGAGAGCATTCTGCGTTCGCTGCCGGTCGGCGTGCTGATCCTCGATAACGATCACACCATTCTCTACGTCAATGACGAGTTCTACAGCATCTGGGAACTGCCGCTCGACGATCGCTTCGATGGGCGGCCGTTCATCGATGTCATCAAGCGCAATTACGAGCTCGGCCGTTACGGTGAGACGCAAACGCCGGAAGAGATCTACGCATTTCGCAAAGGGCTTTTCGAGGCAAGCAATCCGGAGCCGATCGAGCTCGACTGGGCTGCCGGCAAATCGGTCATCTTCGATTCCAGGCGCATTTCGAGCAACCGCATCCTGCTGACCTATTCCGATATTTCCGCCGTACGTGCACGCGAGCAGGAAATCCACGAGGCGCGCGCAGCGCTGGAAAGCCTCGGCGAGATGATGCGCGATGCAACACATGCCATGTCGCAGGGACTTGCGATCGTCCAGGACGGCGTGATCAAGCTTTCCAATGACGGGCTTGCCGACGTGCTGCGCATTCCGGCGGAGCTGACTGAGGCGGGCCGAGGCTGGATCGATCTCTTTCAGTTCTGCGCCAATCGCGGTGATTTCCGCGACAAGGCAGTCGAAACGCTGGAGGAGTGGCGGGCTAATATCGCCGCGCGCCGGCCAATCTCCACCGTCTTCCATGTCGGCGGTGAGCGCTGGGTGAACATGGAAGCCACCATCAGCGAGCGCCAGCACTGGGTGGCGCTGTTTACCGATGTGACTGAACTCAAGCAGCGCGAGGAGGAGCTGACGCAGCTTTTGTCGCGTGCGGAGGCCGCCGACCGCGCCAAGTCCGAATTCCTCGCCAATATGAGCCATGAGATCCGCACGCCGATGAACGGCGTGCTCGGCATGGCGGAACTGCTTGCCAAGACCAATCTCGATACCCGCCAGAAGACCTTCGTCGACATCATCGTCAAGTCGGGCAATGCGCTGCTGACGATCATCAACGACATCCTCGATTTCTCGAAGATCGATGCCGGCCAGATGAAACTGCGCAAATCTGCTTTTGATCTGGTGGAGGCTGTCGAGGATGTCGCGACGCTGCTGTCTTCGCCTGCGGCGGAGAAAAATATCGAACTGCTGGTTCGAGCCGCCCCTGATCTGCCTGCGGCCGTCATCGGCGATGCGGGCCGCTTCCGCCAGATCGTGACCAATCTCGTCGGCAATGCGGTGAAATTCACCGAGCGCGGGCACGTCTTCGTGGATATCGGTTTCGAGCCGTCTGCAGGCGGTGAGGTCATGATCAACCTGCGCATCGAGGACACCGGCATCGGCATTCCGACCGAGAAGGTGGAATCGGTCTTCGAGAAGTTTTCGCAGGTCGATTCCTCATCGACCCGACGGCATGAAGGCACGGGCCTGGGCCTCGCAATCACGGCCGGCCTCGTCGATCTCTTCGGCGGCTATATCAATGTCGAAAGCGAATGGGGCAAGGGCTCGGTCTTCACCGTCAAACTGCCTTTCGCCGTTGCCGCCGCCCGAGTCGAGCCGAGGCCGCTGCCGATCAACGTGCAGGGTGCGCGCATCCTGGTTGTCGACGATAACGAGGTCAATCGCCGGATCCTGACCGAACAGCTGAGCCTCTGGGGCTTCGACGGCGTTGCCGCAGAAGGTGGCGCCACCGGCTTTGCCATTCTGGAGGCTGCTGCCGATCTCGGCATCAAGGTCGATGCCGTCGTGCTCGATTATCATATGCCTGACATGAACGGCGCCGAGGTCGCGCGCCGCCTGCGCGCCGACAGCCGCTTCGTAGACTTGCCAATCATCTTCCTGACCTCGATGGATATTTCTGGCACGGAGAAGGAATTCGCGGCGCTAAACGGCCACGCGCATCTGATGAAGCCGGCACGCGCCAACGTGATGCGCAATACGGTTGTCGAGGTCGTACGGGCAAGCCGCGTCAAACAAGCTTCCGAGACCGAGATCATGCGGCTGCAGAAGGAAGTGGAGGCCGCACCACCGTCGGCGGCGACACTTGCTCCGAAGAAGCGGGCGGCCGATTTCGTCGATGTTCTCGTGGCCGAAGACAACGAGGTCAACCAGATCGTCTTCACGCAGATCCTGCAGGGAACCGGGCTTTCCTTCCTCGTCGTCAATAATGGGCAAGAGGCTGTGGAGGCCTGGGAGCAGTACACGCCGCGCCTGATTATGATGGATGTCTCGATGCCCGTCATGAACGGTCACCAGGCAACCAGAATGATCCGCCAGAAGGAACAGGGGCAGGGGCACCGCGTGCCCGTGATCGGTGTGACGGCGCATGCGCTGGAAAGCGACCGCGAACTCTGCCTCGATGCGGGCATGGACGATTACATGTCCAAGCCCATCAGCCCAGAACTTCTGGAAGACAAGATCCGCCAGTGGCTCGGCCGCGGTGAATTGCAGCCGGGTCGTTCCGGCTACTAGGCGGCTTGGACAAATTCGCTGAGTGGCGAAATTAGAATTTTCCTTGGGCCGCTGCCAGTCGAGCCATCAAATCCGTCGGAGACAGATCGTATCCCGTTGCCCTCTTACCGGACCAGTTGAGGCCGCAATAGAGGCCATCCTTTTTCAAGCCCGGTAGCCATCGTTCGATGAATGCCGACAACGGAATCGGCTCCGGCTTGAAATCGCGGTATGCTGGGACAGTTTCGATTATCGACATCGCCTTCTTTTCCGACGACCAAAAGGGCATTGCGGTTTCGCCGGACGGGTTTGTCGAGGTAGGGAAGCCGTCCGTATCTTTGATGGTCCAGACTTGGGCACCTTGCAGCGCCTCGGAGATAAAAGCAGCGGAATTGATCGCGGAAATGCTCATCCTTCAAGAATGAGTAGAAAGCTCACATTTTCGCAAGCGAGCGAAACTTGAAACCCCGGCCGATCAAACCGCCGTGTGAAGATCGAATATGACCGGATCCTCTACAAGCAGCGCAACCGTATCGAGCGGATGTCTGGGTACCTCAAGATCAACCGCGCTATCGCCACCCGATATGACCAGTTGGTCAGTAGTTTCCTCGGCATGGTGCATGTCGCCCCTGTTCGATGCCGGCTTAAATTTGTCCACGCCGCCTAAAGTTTCAAACCGCAGAGCATTTCCCGCTTGCCGGCAAAGCCCTTGCGCCGCTCGACGACGAAACCGGCGGCCGCGAGATTGCGGCGCACGAAACCTGCTGCGGCATAGGTGGCAAAACTGCCGCCGGGAACAGTCTTCTCACAGACGAGGCGCATCAGCTCTTCCGACCACATATCGCTGTTGCGCGACGGAGCGAAGCCGTCGAGATACCAGGCGTCGAAACCGGGAACGGCTTCAGAAACCCCATCGATTGCGCGGCCGCAGACGACGCTGAGCCTCGCCTGCTCATCCAGATCGAGCGAGACGATGCCTTCAGGACTATCCGGCCAGAGGGCGGCCAACGCCTGGCGCTCGGCATCGATTTCGGGCCAGTGCGCCAGCGCACGATCGATTTCATCGCGGCGCATCGGATAGAGTTCGAAGGACATGAAATGCAGATGCCGGCCAGGCTGGCGGTAAAGCTTCCATTGTCGCCAGGTCTCTGAAAAATTCAGGCCGGTGCCGAAGCCGAGTTCGCCGATGAGGAAGGTCGAGCGGCCATTCCATCGTTCGGGCAGGCCGTTTCCGGCGAGGAAGACGTGGCCGCATTCGAGCCGCCCGTCGGTCTGGCAATAAAAATGGTCGCCAAAGGCGGTCGAATAAGGCATATCGCCGTCGCGCCATTCGAGGGGCTGCGGCTTGCCCGCGCCGATCTGATCGGGATTGATGTCTGTCATGGAAAAAGCCGATAGTCCCGCCCCGGCCTCGGGTCAATCATCGATCGATCTCCTCATTGTCGGTGGCGGCATTATGGGACTGTGGGCAGCCGTTCATGCCGAGCGTCGCGGCATAGAGACGCTGCTTGTCGATGCCGGCCATCTCGGCAGCGGGGCAAGCGGCGGACTGCTCGGCGCTTTGATGCCGCATATGCCGGACCGCTGGTCTGCAAAGAAGCAGTTTCAGTTTGATGCTCTTATCTCCCTGGAAGCGGAGATTGCGGCCATTGAGGCGGCGACGGGGCTTTCGGTCGGCTACCGGCGTTCCGGCCGGCTCATTCCCCTGCCGAAACCGCATCTGCGCAAGATCGCACTTGGCCATTCCGCGGATGCGGAGATCCATTGGAAGGCGGGGGAACGGCGTTTCCACTGGCATGTGCTGGACCGGCCGCCGGGTGACGGCTGGATCGATCCGGCGGCTGGCGAAAGTGGTTTCGTGCATGACACGCTTGCCGCTCGCGTTGCTCCTCGTTTGCTCACCGCCGCCTTGGCGGTCTTTCTGCGCAAGGCACGCCATGTGAGGGTGCTGGAGAATACGGAAATTACAGGGCTCGATCCGGCACGCGGAATGGCCTCGATCGAGGGCGGAGCCGTCGCCTTCGGGCGCTGCATCCTTGCTGCGGGCTATCGCTCCTTTCCCCTCCTGGAGAACCTGACTCCGGGGCTGAAGAAACCACTCGGGCAAGCTGTAAAAGGGCAGGCGGCGCTGCTTGCTGCCGATATCGATCCTGGCTTGCCGACCATCTTTCGGGACGGGCTTTATGTCGTTGCGCATGAGGGCGGGCATGTGGCGGTCGGCAGCACCAGCGAGAACAACTTCGCCGATCCCTTTTCCACGGACGAGCAGCTTGACGCGCTCATCGAAGCCGCCCGCGACATGGTTCCCGCGCTGCGCGCTGCGCCTGTCATCGAGCGCTGGGCCGGCTTGCGCCCCAAGGCGATCGACCGCGATCCGATGGTCGGCGCGCATCCCGAGAATCACAATCTCATTGCCCTGACCGGTGGTTTCAAGGTCAGCTTCGGGCTGGCGCACCGGTTGGCGGAGGCGGCAATATGCATTGCAAGCGATACACCCGCGGATTTTTTATTGCCGGAAAGCTTTGCAATTTCAAACCACATCGCAGTCTCTTCACGTTAAACGTGAATTAGAAGCCGCTCCGCTTCGTTATTCTGTCATGCAAATCACCTATCTGCTTGCGCATCGCGAGCGCTGGGAGTGATCCGCGCTCATTTCATCAGATGGAGGAAATCGCATGCGCTATGCCATTTGCTTCACGCCATCAGCGAGCGATCCGCTCTCGCATGTGGCGGCCAATTGGCTTGGCCGCAACGTATTTTCAGGCGAAATGGTCGAACCGCCGGCAATCCGCGGCCTCGGTATCCATGAGATCGCCTTTCATACAGCGGTGCCGCGGCGCTACGGGTTCCATGGCGTGTTGAAGGCCCCTTTCCACCTCTCATCCGAGGTTTCCGAATCGCAACTCTTGCGCGACCTCATGCGGTTCTGTGGGACGCTTTCGCCCTTCCAGATTCCACGTCTGGAAGTTGCGCGCCTCGGGACCTTCTACAGCCTGTCACCGATCCGGCCCTGCGACCAGGTTCACTACTTGGCTTCGGCGATCGTTCAGGAGTTCGATCGTTTCCGTGCGCCGCTCTCCGAGGCGGATATCGAGCGCAGCGATCCGGACGGGCTTTCGGCTGCACAATTCGCGAATCTGCATCGCTGGGGCAACCCTTATGTGATGGACGAATTCCGCTTCCATATGCCGGTCACGGGTCCAGTCAACGCCGTCGACATGCCGCGCATCGAGCAGGCGTTGCGATCGATCTTCGATCCGGTGCTTATCGATCCGGTGACGGTCTCGAATGTCGCGCTGATGATCGAGGAAGGTGCCGGCGGTCCGTTCCGGGTGCACTCGCTGCATCCGATGGGCAAGGTGAGCGCCCGCAGGATCGCCTGAGGCGCCGCCTCGGGCAAAAGGCCAGTTACGCACTTTTACGCCTCGACATTCCGCTCACGGATGCTACCGTTTCACCCGACTTTTCAAAAGGTGATTTGATGGTATCCGAGACCTATGCGCGCAATCTCATCGGTTACGGGCGCAAGACGCCCGATCCGAAGTGGCCCGGCGAGGCGCGCGTCGCCGTGCAGTTCGTCATCAATTACGAAGAGGGTGGCGAGAGCTCCATCCTCGACGGCGATCCGGCTTCGGAAAACCTGTTGTCGGAAATCGTCGGCGCGCAGCCCTGGCCGAACCAGCGCAATCTCAACATGGAGTCGATCTATGAATACGGCTCCCGTGCCGGCTTCTGGCGGCTCTGGCGTCTTTTCACCGACCTCAAGGTGCAGGCGACCGTCTACGGCGTTACGCTTGCCATGGCCCGCAACCCGGAAGCCGTCGCCGCCATGAAGGAAGCCGGCTGGGAGATTGCCAGCCACGGCTATCGCTGGCTGGAATACAAGGATTTTCCGGAAGATTTGGAGCGCAAGCACATTATGGAAGCGGTGCGGCTGCACACCGAACTGACGGGCGAGCGGCCTTACGGGATGTATCAGGGCAAGCCGTCGGACAATACGCTGCGGCTGGTTCAGGAGGAGGGCGGTTTCCTTTATTCCTCCGATTCTTATGCCGACGATCTTCCCTATTGGGTGAAGGGCATCGACGAAAATCCCTTCCTCATCATCCCCTATACGCTCGAAACCAACGATATGCGGTTTGCCACGCCGCAGGGCTTCAATTCCGGCGACCAGTTCTTCACCTACCTCAAGGATGCGTTCGACACGCTTTATGAAGAGGGCAAGGAAGGCAGCCCGAAGATGATGTCCGTCGGCCTGCATTGCCGTCTCGTCGGCCGGCCTGGACGTGCGGCGGCGCTCAAGCGCTTCATGGAATATGTGCTGAAGCACGACAAGGTCTGGATCCCGCGCCGCATCGAAATCGCGAAGCACTGGCATGCGAACCATAAGCCGGGAACGGTCTGATGATTTCGCGCAGTGAGTTTGTGTCCCGCTTCGGAGGTGTCTTCGAGCATTCGCCCTTCATTGCAGAACGGGCCTATGACGACGGCTTGGTCGGCGACAAGCTGACCGTGGATCGTGTGCACACGGAACTCGTCGCTATTTTTCGTGCCGCGAGCAAGGAGGAACGCCTTGGCGTCCTGCGCGCTCATCCCGATCTTGCCGGGCGGCTGGCGATATCGGGTGAGCTGACTGAAGACAGCAAAAAGGAGCAGGCAGGTGCCGGACTCGATCGGTTGAGCCCTGAGGAGCACGCGCGTTTCACCGAACTCAACTCCGCCTATACGCAGAAATTCGGCTTTCCCTTCATCATCGCCGTGAAGGGGCTGAACAAGGACGATATCCTTGCCGCTTTCGAAAAGCGGATCGACAATACCAGCGACGAGGAATTCGTGACTGCTGCAGCTGAGGTCGAAAAGATCGCGCTGTTGCGCCTGACATCCATGCTTCCGGGGACCTGATGACCGATACGCCTGATACCAGCCTGCCAGCCTTTGCCACTGGTGCCAGGTGAAGGCGTGAGTTCTTTCCTCTTTCAAGCGCGTCACTTATATTTGCGGCATCAGGAGTGATACGACGATGAGACCGTCGGAAGTGTTGGAAAAGAACAGGCAGGCGATCCGGGAAGCGACCAAACGCTTCAATGCAGCAAACCCGCGTGTCTTCGGCTCCGTAGCCCGTGGCGAGGATCGGCCGGATAGCGATCTGGATATTCTGGTGGACGCGCTGCCCGGCAGCACATTGCTGACGCTTGGCGGTTTGCAGGATGCTTTGGAGCAGATGATGCTTGGCACGTCGATCCACCTTCTGACCCCCGGCGATTTTCCCGAATCGATTCGCACCCGGGTTCTTTCCGAGGCCAAGCCCATATGAGCGAGAGTCGTATCCCGTATCTTCTCGAGCGGATGCGATCAGCCGCGGCCGAGGCCCACGCAATGATCGCTGATGTCAGCAAGCAGCGGTTTCTCGAGGATATCGTCTTGCAGCGCGCTGTCGGGATGAGTCTCTTGATGGCGTCGGAGACGGCTGCTCAATTGATGAAGATCCATCCCGAATTCGCCGTCGAACACCCCGAATTTCCTTGGGGCGCGATGCGCGGCATGCGCAACCGCATCGCGCATGGCTATTTCGACATTGATTTGGAGAAGGTCTGGGCCACAGCCAAAGACGATGTGCCTGATCTGCTTGACCGGCTTGATCTTGTCCGCAACTGGCGTGCCCAAGGCGAATAGGTCCAATGTCCCAATATCTGGAAATCCACCCCCTTACCAAATCCGCCTTTGTACCTTTCGGTGAGGTCATCGAAGCCGATCCCGCAACCATGCGTTATATCAACGGCGGCAATACCGAGCGCTTCCACGCGCTTGCGGCACCCGAAGCCGTGGGCGAGGGCGCTCGCGTCATCATCAATCTCTTTCGCGGCCAGCCACGCGACTTTCCCTATGAGCTCGGCATGATGGAGCGGCATCCTTTCGGCAGTCAGAGCTTCTCGCCGATCTCGGGCCGCCCTTTCCTCGTCGTCGTTTCGGAAGATGAAGATGGCCGTCCCGGCCGTCCGCGGGTCTTCCTCGCCCGCGGCGACCAGGGCGTGAATTACCGGCGCAATGTCTGGCATCATCCGCTGATGGCGCTTGGAGAGCCGAGCGATTTTCTCGTTGTCGACCGTGACGGTCCAGGCAACAATCTGGAAGAATTCTTCTTCGACGAGCCCTTCATCATCAAAGAGCCAGGCCTATGACCGGACTGACCACCCATGTTCTCGATACTGCACTCGGCAAGCCGGCACAGGGGTTGCGGATCGATCTCTTTCACATCGAGGGTGAGCTTCGTCACCATATCAAGACCGTAGAGACCAATGCCGATGGCCGTGTCGATGGCGGGCCGATCCTGATCGGCGAGAGCTTTCGCGCCGGTACCTACGAACTGCTTTTTCACGCCGGAGATTACCTCAGGGCAAACGGGACGCCTCTGCCGCATCCGGCTTTCCTCGACCTCGTGCCGATCCGCTTCGGCATTGCCGATGTCTCGGCGCATTATCATGTGCCGCTGCTGATCTCGCCCTATGGCTATTCCACCTATCGCGGGAGCTGACATGCGTTTTGCCGCTATTGCCGATATCCATGGCAACTATCCGGCACTGGACGCCGTGTTGGCTGACATCGCTGCCCAAGGGATTACAGATATCGTCAATCTCGGCGATTGTTTCAGCGGTCCGCTGGAGGCGGGCAAGGTGGCGGATCGTCTGCTATCGCTCTCCATTCCGACCGTGCGCGGCAATCACGACCGCTATCTGATCGAAGGACCGCCGGAGGAGATGCATATCTCGGATGCCGCCGCCTATGCGCAGCTTGGTGCAGCTCATTTCGATTGGCTGCGGTCGCTACCGGTCGACCTGGTCTACCGGGATGAGATCTATCTCTGCCATGCAACGCCTCATGACGATAACCTCTACTGGCTGGATATGGCCGTTGCCGACGGCAGCGTGGTGCTCAGGCCGCAGGCGGAGATCGAAGTGCTGGCGGAAGGTATCGAAAGCCCGTTGATCCTGTGTGGCCACACGCATATTCCCCGTATGGCAGCACTTTCCGGCGGCCGTCTTATCGTCAATCCCGGCAGTGTCGGCGGTCCCGCCTATGACGATGACAAACCCTATCCGCACAAGGTCGAAACCGGCCACGCAATGGCGAGTTATGCGGTGCTGGAAAAATCGGCCAGCGGATGGACGGCGCAATTCCGCAATATCCGATACGACAACATGGCCATGTCGGTCTTGGCAGAAGCCAATGGCCGCCTGGAATGGGCATCCGCGCTCGCGACTGGCCGGATGCCGCAATCTTGCTGACATCAGGCAATAATCGAGGAGTCCACATCCTTGATATCGCGTTTGCCGCAGAGCGCCATAGTGACGTCCATTTCCTTGCGGATGATTTCGAGTGCCAGCGTGACGCCCTCCTTGCCCATGGCGCCGAGGCCGTAGAGGAAGGGACGGCCGATATAGGTGCCGCGGGCGCCGAGTGCCACGGCTTTTAGCACATCCTGGCCGGAGCGGATGCCGCCATCCAGATGCACCTCGATGCGGTCGGCGACGGCGTCGACGATATCAGGCAGCATGCGGATCGAGGAGGGGGCGCCGTCGAGCTGACGGCCACCGTGGTTGGAGACGATAATTGCGTCGGCCCCGGTATCGATGGCCTGCTTTGCATCCTCGACGTCAAGGATACCTTTGATGATCAACGGGCCTCCCCACTGTTCCTTGACCCAGGCTACGTCCTTCCAGGAAAGCTGCGGGTCGAACTGCTCGTGCGTAAATGTCGAGATCGACGAGAGGTCGGTAACGCCCTTGGCGTGGCCCAGAATATTGCCGAAGCTGCGACGCTTCGTCTTCATCATGTCCATGCACCAGAGAGGGCGGGTCGCCATTTGCCAGATATGTTTCGGCGTGAATTTCGGCGGAGCGGACAGGCCGTTTCGCAAGTCCTTGTGGCGTTGGCCGAGAATCTGCAGATCGGCAGTCAGCACCAGAGCGGAGCATCCGGCTGCTTTGGCGCGGTTTATGAGATTGAGGACGAAATCCCGGTCCCGCATGACGTAGAGCTGGAACCAGAAGGGTTTGGTCGTGACCGAAGCGACATCCTCGATCGAGCAGATGCTCATGGTCGAGAGCGTGAAGGGCACGCCGAATTCTTCCGCCGCGCGGGCTGCGAGCATTTCTCCATCGGCGTGCTGCATGCCGGTCATACCGGTGGGGGCAAGCGCCACCGGCATTGACACCGTCTGGCCAATCATCGTCGTCTCGAGCGTGCGGTCGGTCATGTCGACCAGCACGCGCTGGCGCAGCTTGATGTCGCGAAAATCGGCTTCGTTCGCGGCATAGGTCGATTCCGTCCAGGCACCGGAATCCGCATAATCGAAGAACATCTTCGGCACACGACGCTGAGCCATTTTCTTGAGATCGACAATGGTAAGCGGTCTGGCCATGAAGCGAACCTTCAGATCTGAACAGTTCGCTCATGTACCACGCTTTTTCGGCGCTTTGCTATTTGATTCCAGGGCAGTTTTTGCCTTAGCCGGCAGTTTTGGAAAGCTGGCCCTTCACCGCCACGCCGGCCACGTAGGTCTCGGTCACCGAGCGGTCGTCGCCCATGGTCTGCAGCAGGAAAAGCTCCTCCGGCAATGTCTTTACCACTTCCATTTTCAAGGCCATGGCTGGCGTTGCGGCGGCGTTGAGAACGACGATATCGGCGTCCGTACCCGGTTCCAGCGTGCCGATCCTGTCGGCCAGCGACAGCGCCTCGGCATTGCCGAGCGTCATGTAATAATAGCTGTCGAGCGGATTGAGGCGTTCGCCCAGGAGCTGCTGGATCTTGTAGGCCTCGTCCATGGTCTTCAGCATGGAATAGCTCGAACCGCCGCCGATATCGGTGGCAACGCCGATACGGACCGGCTTGTGCCGGCGGGCAAGCTCCTTCAGAGGGAAGAGGCCGGAGCCGAGGAAGAGGTTCGAGGTCGGGCAATGGACGGCGACTGCACTGCTTTCGCTCATGGCATCTGCTTCACGATCCGAAAGATGGATGGCGTGGCCGAAGAGGCTCTTCGGTCCAAGCAGGCCATAGCGGGCGTAGATATCGGTGTAGTCGGTCGCATCAGGATAGAGCGCGCAGGTGAATTTGATTTCGTCGTGGTTTTCCGAGAGGTGCGTCTGGATGTGAAGATCGGGAAATTCACGGGCGAGCGCTGCCGTCGCCTCCATCTGCGCCGGTGTCGAGGTAATGGCAAAGCGTGGCGTGATGGCGACGTGGTTGCGGCCCTTGCCGTGCCAGTCGGCAATCACCTGCCGGGTTTCGTCGTAGCCCATCTCAGGTGTATCGAGCAGGCCCTGCGGCGCGTTGCGGTCCATCATCACCTTGCCGCCGACCATGCGCATGTTGCGGCGCATGGCTTCCGCGAAATAGGCGTCGGCCGAAGTCTTGTGAACAGAGCAATAGGCGACGGCCGTCGTGGTGCCGTGGCGGATCAACTCGTCGTAGAAATGCGTGGCGATCCTCTCGGCATGGGCGCTTTCGACGAAGCGGCATTCCTCCGGGAATGTGTAGGTGTTCAGCCATTCCAGCAGATTTGCGGCATAGGAGGCGATCACCTGCATCTGCGGGAAATGCAGGTGCATGTCGATGAGACCAGGCATGATCAGATGCGGACGGTGATCGATTTCGACGACCTCAACAGGCGCCTTGGCCTTGACGTCAGCATAGGCGCCGATTGCGGCGATGATGCCATTTTCGATCAGCAGACCACCATCTGTCTCGTAAAAATAGCTCTCACCATCGGCGAGGCTGAGCGGAGCGCGGCGGAAGGAGAGCAGGCGCCCGCGCAGAAGTGTTGTGGTCATTCTTGTTTGCCTTCGACTGCGCTTTCGAACCAGGCGACGAGCAGCCTGCGCTCGTCGGGCGTGATATCGGTCACGTTGCCCGGCGGCATTGCATGGCTTCGGCCGGCCTGTATATAGATTTCGCGCGCATGGGCGGCGATTTCTGCGTCATTTTCCAAAACTACGCCCTTCGGCGGCCGGGCGATACCTTCATAGACCGGTTCTGCCGCATGACACATGGAACAGCGCGTGCCGATCAACTGCTTTACCGCAGGAAAATGCGGATCGCCGGCAAATTGCTGGAAGGCTGGAGCGACGGATACGGTCTGATCCTCGCCGGTCAGCAGCTTGGGCACGGTCGACAGCCACATGATGAGGATGAAGAGCACGACTGTGACGATCCAGGTCCAGGTCGGCCGGCCCTTGCGGGCGTGCGTGGTGTTGAACCAGTGTCGAATCGTGACACCCATTAGAAAGACGAGGGCTGCGATCACCCAGTTGAAGGCGGTGCCGAAGGCCAGCGGATAGTGATTCGACAGCATGAAGAAGATGACGGGCAGCGTCAGGTAGTTGTTATGCAGCGAACGCTGCTTGGCCATGTAGCCGTATTTGGCATCCGGCGTGCGGCCGGCGATCAGGTCGGCGACGACGATCTTCTGGTTGGGAATGATGATCATGAAGACATTGGCCGACATGATCGTGGCGGTGAAGGCGCCGAGATGCAGGAAGGCGGCGCGGCCGGTGAAGACCTGCGTATAGCCCCAGGCCATGAAGACCAGCACGACATAGAGCACCGCCATCAGACCCCAGGTGTTCTTGCCGAGCGGCGACTTGCAGAGCAGGTCGTATACGATCCAGCCGAAGCCGAGCGACGCGAGTGAGATCAGGATCGCGACGGGCTTGGAAATATCGAGCACATGGCGGTCGATGAGGAAGAGATCGGCCCCACCATAATAGACGATGCAGAGCATCAGGAAGCCGGAGAGCCAGGTGAAATAGCTCTCATATTTGAACCAGGTCAGGTGTTCCGGCATCTCGGCCGGCGCCACCAGGTATTTCTGTATGTGGTAGAAGCCGCCACCATGCACCTGCCATTCCTCGCCATGGACGCCGGCGGGCAGATGCGGGCGCTTCACCAGACCAAGGTCGAGCGCAATGAAATAGAAGGACGATCCAATCCAGGCAATCGCCGTGACGACATGGAACCAGCGCGCCGCAAAGGCCAGCCATTCCCAAGCTATGGCATATTCATACATTCAGTTCCCCTGTTCTTCCTCCGACTCGTGAGATTGCGAGAAATTCTGACGAGAAGAAAGGGGGATCGTGGGGTTTCTTCCCGCAGTGGACATTGCAGGAAGAGCTTGCTGGGTTTGGCATATATGCTAAGGCATCGCCAGAGACGCTATTAGGAGCCGCTGAAACATGCAGATCGAAGTCCCTTGCCCGAAGTGCCGCAACACGCGCATGAAGTTTCCGCGCCCGCAGCCGATCGACAGCGACATCATCACCTGCTTCAGCTGCGATTTCGAACTCGGCACCTACGGCTCGATCAAGAAAAAGATGGTGGCGATGCTGAACCGCGTTGCGGCTGCCGAACAGCAGCAGAAGAAGCACTAGTTTACGGCTTCAGCCGGTTCAGCTGTGCTGAGCGGGAAGGGTCCGCGGCCAGAACCGCAAGCTTTTGCGGATAAAGGCCATTAGTCCGGCGGTCTGCGGACCGGCTGAGCTTGGCACCTCTGGCTCAACGATACAGTCGGCAATGTCCTCCAGCAGGCGGGTATCGAATGGACCGACAGACCGTGGGGCAGGGGTGAGCTTGCCTTGGTCGAGCGACAGGATCATCAAGGGCGATAGCATCGGGGACCTCCCACACTGCGCGCTGTTTGCGCGCGATGGAAGGAGATTGGCCCGCTTGCTTGCGTCGGGTCCTTTAGCAGCAGCCTAAAAGATCCAAAGAATGCCGAAACATTCCTAAGCTTCCGGCAGGCCTGCCTCGCGCAGGCCGTTGATGACAAGGGCCAGGCGCTCGGGAACTTTGGTTGCCTGTCCGCTCGCGATGCTTGCCAGCGTGCTGTCGGGCGCGATGCGCAGGAGATGCTGCAGGAAGCGTTTTGCCTCTTCTTTCCGTCCGAGAAGCATGTTGTCGGTGATCAGAATCCAGACCGTTGGATCGAAATTCGGGTTCAGCGCCAAAGAGCGTGACGCCCAGAGAAGCGATTGCTCGTAATTGCCGCGGATCATCTCGATGTCGGCGAGGCCACTGAAGGTGATGTGGGCGTAGGGATCAAGCGGGCTCAGGCGGTGGGCGCGCATGAGATATTCCTGCGCCTGATCGAGATTGCCGCAATGAAGGTGGGCAATTCCGGCCCTCAAGACCACGTTAAGGCTGTTCGGATTGAGGTCGACTGCGGCCTGCATGATCGCCAGGCCCCAATCATATTCACGCCCGACCTGAATGAGCGACATGCCGCAGGTGGCCATGATCGTGGCGTCGCCTCTCGCCAGTTCGATGCCCCGGCGCGCGAGCGCGACACATTTTTCTGCGTCATCCGGGCCAAAGGGCGGCCAACCCATCGTCCTGCGGTGTTCGAGCGTATAAGAGGCTAGCCCCAGGATGCGGGCGTTGTCCGGCTCGCGCTCAAGTGCTTCGGTTAGCAGCGCATGGGCTTCCGCGTTCTGAGCGGAGGTTTCGGCCAAGATCTTCGGCAGGACCTGCAGACAGATGTCGTAGACGGAGATGCTGCCGGGCCGTTCCCGGCGCGCACGTTCCAACTCGGCTCGCTGGACATGCGGCTCGATCCCGACGGCGACGGATTCGGTAATGCGGTCCTGGAACTCGAAGACGTCTTCGAGGTCGCCGTCGAAGCTTTGCGCCCAAAGCTGGACATTGGCTGCGGCATCCACCAACCGGGCATAGATGCGCAGCCTGTTGCCGGATTTGCGCAGGCTGCCTTCGAGCACATATTTGACGCCGAGTTCGCCGGCGATCTTTCGGATGTCGCCGGCGCCGCGGTAGACGAAGCTGGTATTGCGGGCAATGACGGCAAAGGATTTGAAGCGGCTGAGCGCCGTTATGATGTCATCGACAATGCCATCGGCAAAATATTGTTGTTCAGGATCACCGCTGAGATTTTCGAAGGGCAGCACCGCGAGCGAAGGGAACACGTCGTCCCCGATATCGGCGAGCGGCGCCTGGCTCCTGAAAAGGCGATAGCCGAGGCGCGGCAGCGTGACGATCCATTCCTGCCCGTCCGGCCGCTGTCCGAGCGCCTTGCGCAGATGCGCGATCTGTACCGAAAGATTGCCTTCCTCGACCATCAGTCCCGGCCAGCCCGCTTCGATCAACGCGTCCTTTCCGACCGGGCGTCCGTCGGCGTCGAGCAGTGCCTTGAGCAGTGAAATCGCACGCTGGCCGAGCGCAACTGGCTGGCCGTCCCGTCGCAGCATGCCGCTGCCGGGGTCGAGCGTGAAACGGCCGAAAGCATATCGCTGCTCTTCCATCAGATTATTTATATCCGCGCAATTTGAGGTGGCAATCTGGTTGTGCGCTGCGCTGTGGAGCGGGCGTGTCATTCGTATGCCTTAAAAAATCGCCGATTTCTGCGGCATTTTATCCACTGCTGATGCTCCAATGTGGAACAGCCGATTCCTTGAAATGTGAAATTTGGGTTACAGTTTTTAAACGCAGCCGCCGGGATGAGGTGGAAAACCGCTAAAGACCGGCGGCGCATTCATCGACGGAGAAGATGCCCATGCGCAGCATTCTGACATGCGTGATGATTGCATATGCGTCGTTCGCGACAGCCCACGACGCCGGTACTGGGTGGAGTTACGACCCCTATTGTTGCAATGGAAATGCCGAAACCGGCGATTGCCAGATGATCCCGTCCAAGGCCGTTGCCATCACGCCGGATGGTTATCGTTTGACGCTGAAGCCTGGCGATCACCGACTTGTGACGCGCTACCATGTCTTTCTGCTGCCGATGACCAAGGCGATGCATTCGGGCGACAGCGATTACCATCTCTGCCTGTTCCCGAACGAGGATACGCCGCGATGTTTCTATGCGCCCGAGATGGGCTATTGAGCGAGATTTAAGATCTGTCGCGTTCGCGCGACGAGTTCAATCCTGCTCGACATTGAATTTTTCCAGCAGCCATTTCCGGAAGTTTCTGATTTTCGGAACGTTGCGCCTATTTTCGGGATAGGCCAGCCAATAGTCGCGCCCGTCGTTGCCGGTCAGTTCGAAGGGCTGATAGAGCCTTCCGGTGGCAACGTCTTCCTGGAAATGACCTGGGTTGAGCATGGCAACACCGCCTCCAGCCATGGCGATGCTGGCATCGAGGATCTGCGTGCCGAATTCGCTTTTCGGATAGCGCGAGAGATCGGCATCCTTGACGCCGGCGGCAGCAAACCATTGCGCCCACCACGGATCGCCGGCGCTGATCAGGGGCAGTTTCAGAAGATCTGCGGGCTCGTGAACGCCACCGATTTCGGCCGCGAGCTTCGGGCTCAGCATGGGGGCGAAATCAAGCTTCATGATGCAATGGCTGATGAGGCCCGGCCAATCGCCGCGACCCCAGCGGATCGCGACATCGGCCGCCTCTTTCTGAAAGTCGACGATGTTGCCCGAGGTGACGAGCCTGACGGCGATATCGGGAAACTGCAGCTGGAACGCGCCGATGCAGCGCGAAAGCCATTGCTGGGCGAAGGTCGCAGTCGAATGAATCGTCAGCGTTTCCTCGGTTGCCTTGCGCATCGAAGCCATGGCTTCGATCAGGATGTTGAATGCTTCGGAGACCTTAGGTGCCAGATGTTTGCCCGCTTCCGTCAGCTCGATCTGACGCGGACGGCGCAGGAAGAGCGGCTCGCCGATATTCTCCTCCAGGAGCTTGATCTGATAGCTGACGGCGGTTTGCGTCATGCCGAGTTCGTCGCCTGCCTTGGTGAAACTACCGAGCCGGGCCACGGCTTCGAAGACGCGCAGCGCGTTCAGCGGGAACTGCTTCGACAGTTTCATGGATAAATTCTCTTTATGGATGCAGACGGTTGTTCGATTGGAATTGCAGCATTTTTCCCGGCAAACTGCAATCATCTCATCAAACCATCAAGGTGATGTCATGGATTGCCAAGCTATCGAAGAACGCCGTTCCCTCGCAAAAGAGGCATTGATCACTGTCCTCATCCGCCGGCTGACCCGGGGGATCGGCAGCCGGATGCCGCAGCTGGACATGGACGTCACACCCGATCGCATCAAGCGCGATCTCGGTTTCCTGGATGGACGCGATCCGCGTTACGAGGACGATCGGTTGCGATAGGCGGAAAGTGCGGTCAGGATTTCGGCTGCTGTCACGGCGGCGATCACTTCGGGGCGTTTGTCCTTCACCGCCGATCCGCCGATCGGCAAAGTGAGGCGATCGAGCCAGGAGCGCTCGCCGCCTGCCTCGCGGGAAAGCCAGCTTGCAAAGGTGGCGCGCTTGGTCGCAGAACCGATCATGCCGACATAGGCAAAATCGGTGCGGGCAAGCGCCTCGCGAGCAATCAGGAAATCCAGTGCATGATCGTGGGTGAGGATGACGAGCGCCGCGCCAGCGGGCATGTCTTTCACCAAGGCTTCGGGCATCGGCACCAACCGGCTTTTCGTCGAAGCGGGAAGATTGGCAAGCTCATCCCGACGGGTTTCGATGACGGTGACCGAGAGCGGCAGTGGAGCAAGGGATGCGGCTAAGGCACGGCCGACATGGCCGGCACCGAAGACATAGACCTCGGGCAGACGTTCTGTTTCTTCTTCCTGTTTCTTCTCCAGTTCATCCCTGACCGTATCCGTCACAGGCCGGAAGCGCAGTTGCGTGCGGCCGCCGCAGCACTGGCCGATTTCCGGTCCGAGCGGAATATCCATCATCTCCGTGCCGCCGGTGCCGGCAAGCATCTCGCGGGCATTGCCGATGGCGATGAATTCGAACTGGCCGCCGCCGATCGTGCCCCAGACGCTCCTTGCCGAGACCAGCATGAAGGTGCCGGCCTCGCGCGGCGTCGAACCTTGCGTGCCGGATACTTCGACGAGGATCGTTTCAGGCTGGAGGGCCAGGAAGGCGCGGAAGTCGCTGCCGGGCAGAAAACCGGAAAGGATTTCGCGCCGCGTCATCGTTACACCCTCTTCATCCTCTCGACCGCCATCAGCACGCGTTCAGGCGTTGCGGGCGCATCGAGACGCGGGCAGACGCGATAATTCGCGACGCTCGCGACAGCCATGGAAAGAGCCTCCAGCACTGAGATCGCCAGCATGAAGGGTGGCTCGCCGACGGCTTTCGAGCGGCCGATCGTCGCTTCGGTATTTTCGGACCATTCTGCCAGGCGCACGTTGAAGATCTTCGGCCGGTCGGAGGCGAGCGGGATCTTGTAGGTGGAAGGCGCATGCGTGCGCAGGCGGCCCTTGTCATCCCACCAGAGTTCTTCCGTCGTCAGCCAGCCCATGCCCTGAACGAAGGCGCCCTCGACCTGGCCGATATCGATCGCCGGGTTCAGCGAGCGGCCGACATCATGCAGGATATCGGTGCGGTCGATGAGATATTCGCCGGTCAGCGTGTCGATCGACACTTCGGTGCAGGCGGCGCCATAGGCGAAATAGTAGAAAGGCGTGCCGCGGCCGGCCTTGCGGTCCCAATGGATTTTCGGCGTCTTGTAGAAGCCGGCGGCTGAGAGCTGCACCCGGGCGAAATAGGCCTGCTTGATGAAATCGGGGAAGGGGACTTCGATGTCTCCGACCCGCACACGGTTAGGCAGGAAGATGACTTCCGAGGCCGGAACGCCCCATTTCTCCGCGGCAAAGGCGACAAGTCGTTCCTTGAGCTGACGGGCTGCATCGAAGGCGGCCATGCCGTTCAGGTCCGAACCGGAAGAAGCGGCGGTGGCCGAGGTATTCGGCACCTTGCCAGTCGTCGTCGCCGTGATCTTCACCCTGTCGATATCGACCTGGAAACTGTCGGCAAGAACCTGCGCCACCTTGGTGTAGAGGCCCTGGCCCATTTCGGTGCCGCCATGGTTCAGGTGGATCGAGCCGTCCTGATAGATATGGACGAGCGCGCCGGCCTGGTTGAAGGCGGTCATGGTGAAGGAGATGCCGAATTTGACCGGCGTCAGGGCGATGCCCTTGCGGATATAGCGGCTGTCGCGGTTGAAGGCGACGATGGCGTTGCGGCGGGCGCGGTAATCGGCGCTGTCCTCCAACTCCTCGACCACGCGGGCGATGATATTGTCCTCGACCTCCTGATGATAGGGCGTGGTCGTGCGCCCCGAACCCGTCTGGCCGTAGAAATTCAGCTTGCGGATATCGAGCGGATCCTTGCCGACGGCATAGGCGATCTCCTCGATGAAGCGCTCGGCACCGAGCATGCCCTGCGGGCCGCCGAAACCGCGGAAGGCGGTGTTGGAGACGGTATGCGTCTTCAGCGGCTGCGAGGTCAGATGCACATGCGGGTAGAAATAGCTGGAATCGGCGTGGAAGAGGGCGCGGTCGGTGACCGGGCCTGACAGGTCGGAAGAGAAGCCGCAGCGGGCCGAATAGGTGGCGTCGACGGCGTGGATGCGGCCTTCCTCATCGAAGCCGAGTTCGTAATCGACACGGAAGTCGTGGCGCTTGCCGGTGGCGCTCATATCCTCGTCGCGATCCGGACGGAACTTGATGGCGCGCTTCAGTTTCTTGGCGGCGATTGCCGCAAGGGCCGCGAACTGGTTGCCTTGCGTTTCCTTGCCGCCGAAGCCGCCGCCCATGCGGCGCACGTTCACGGTCACGGCGTTCGAGGGGATGTGCAGCACATGTCCGACGATATGCTGGATTTCGCTCGGGTGCTGTGTGGACGACCAGACAGCAACCTCATCATCCTCGCCTGGGATCGCCATGGCGATATGGCTTTCGAGATAGAAATGCTCCTGGCCGCCGATGCGCATGCGGCCCGTCAGCCGGCGCGGGGCGTTGGCCATTTCCGTTTCCGGATCGCCGCGCTTCAGCGTCATCGGCGTGATGACAAGCGGGCTGCCATTTTCAATAGCCCCATCGATATCGCTCCAGTGCGGCAGGTCGCGATATTCGATCTTCGCCTTGCGGGCAGCGCGCCGCGCAATCTGGCGGGTTTGGGCGATCACCGCGAAGATTGGCTGGCCGTGGAATTGAACCAGAGTTTCGGCAAGCAGCGGTTCGTCATGGCTGCCGTTGGAGCTAACGTCGTTGACGCCGGGAATGTCCTTGCCGGTGAAGACCCAGACGACCCCGGGATAGGTCTGGACCTCGGACAGATCCATCGAGACAATCTCGGCATGGGCGCGGTCGGACAGGCCGAGTGCGCCGTGCAGCAGATCGGACGGTTCAGGAATATCGTCGATATAATCGGCACTTCCGGTGACATGCTTATGCGCTGAATCATGGCGCAGCGAGACATGCATCTGGCCGTTGATGAGCTTGCGTTCCTCGAAGGTGGACTTGTCCATCATGCCACCTCCTCGAACCGCTTCAGTTCGGCGGGCGCACCGACCGTTTCGAGGTAAAACCGCGTCAGCAGGTTCTTGGCCGTCAACTGGCGGTATTCAGCAGTTGCGCGCCAGTCCGTCAGCGGCTGGAAATCGGCATCGAAGGCGGGGCGGGCGGCCTCGACGGTCGCTTCATTCCAGATCTTGCCGATCAGTTCTGCCTCGACGCTGCGGGCGCGCTTCGGCGTTGCGGCCATGCCGCCGAAAGCGATACGGATGTCGGTAACGTGTTCTGTCTCATCCAGCACCAGATGGAAGGCACCGAGGACGGCGGTGATATCCTCGTCGCGGCGTTTGCTGATCTTGTAGACGGCAAATTTCGCGTCGGCGGTCGGATAAGGCACGAACAGGCTTTCGACGAATTCGTCGCGCCTGCGGTCCTGCCTTCCATAGGCGATGAAGTAATCTTCGAGCGGAAGCGTGCGCGTGCCCGCGGTCGAGCGCAACGTCAGTTGTGCGCCGAGTGCAATCAGCGGCGGCGGGCTGTCGCCGATCGGCGAACCGTTGGCGATATTGCCGCCGATCGTGCCCATATTGCGGACCTGTTCGCCGCCGATGCGGGTGATGAGGCGGGCAACGGTCGGAATTTTCCAGGCAATGGTCTCCAAGGCGCGGGTATAGGTGACGCCGGCGCCGATGGTGATGCCGGTCTCGCCTGCGGTGATCGACTGAAGCTCCGTCAGGTGATTGATGAAGACAACGGGGTTCAGTTGCTGCATCTGCTTGGTGACCCAGAGGCCGACATCGGTCGAGCCGGCAACGATCGTTGCTGTGGGTTCTGCGGCCAGGATCTTCGCCAGTGCCTCCAGGGAGCGCGGCACGATCAGACGGCCTTCTTCCGACGTCACCGTCAGCGTTTCCGAGGCCTGCATGGCCCAGAGGCGGGCGATGATTTCGGCGCGGGTCTTTTCCAAGGGATCGAAGAGCGTGCTCGGGCGCTGCAGGCTCACCTGTTCGGCTGCCTTGACGATGGGCTCGTAGCCGGTGCAGCGACAGAGATTGCCCTGGAGCGCCTGTTCGATCTCGGCACGGTCGGGCTTCTCGTTGGAGAGCCAGAGGCCGTAGAGGGACATGACGAAACCGGGTGTGCAGAAGCCGCATTGCGAACCGTGGCAATCGACCATGGCCTGCTGCACCGGATGCAGCGTGCCGTCTCTAGCCGCCAGATGCTCGATCGTCACGACATGGGTGCCCTGAAGGGAGCCGATGAAGCGGATGCAGGCATTGACGGATTCATAGAAAAGCTTGCCGTCGATCAGCCGGCCGACCAGCACGGTGCAGGCGCCGCAATCACCCTCGGCGCAGCCTTCCTTCGTGCCCGTCAGTCGCCGCTTCAGCCGGAGAAAATCAAGAAGAGTCTCGGTCGGCCGGACGTTCTCCAAGGAAACGTCCTCGCCATTGAGGATGAAGCGGATGCTGTCGTTCATGATGTTCCCGGTTGTTTTTCCAAAATGGTTATGCCGCCGTCCAGCCCCCGTCAATCGAGATATGCGTACCGGTTACCTGTCGGGCTTCCTCGCTTGCGAGGTAGAGGGCGAGCGCGCCGATCTCCTCGGCCTTGACGAATTCATGCGTCGGCTGCGCCTTGAGGATGACTTCGGTCTTGACCTGTTCCTCGGTCATGCCGCGCGCCTTGGCGGTATCCGGGATCTGCTTTTCGACCAGCGGGGTCAGCACGTAGCCGGGGCAGATGGCGTTTACAGTCACGCCGAATTCGGCAAGCTCGAGCGCTGCCGTCTTCGTTAAGCCTAACATACCATGTTTTGCCGCTACATAGGCAGATTTGAAGGGCGACGCGACCAAGGCATGTGCCGAAGCGATGTTGATGATGCGGCCATGTTTTTTCGCTTTCATCAGCGGGATCGCAGCACGCATCGTATGGAAAGAGCTGGACAGATTGATGGCGATGATCTGGTCCCACTTCTCGATCGGGAAATCTTCGATCTTTTCGACATGCTGGATGCCGGCATTGTTGACGAGGACATCGACCGTCCCGAAGGTCTTAGCCGCAGTTTCGATCAGATCGGCAATCTCTGATGGCTTCGTCATGTCAGCCGGGTGATAGAGTGCCTTCGCTTTCGACGATGATTCAAGGCGCCCGACTATATCATTGATTTCATATTCTTTTCCGAAGCCGTTGATGACGACGTTGTCGCCCCTGGCGGCAAAGGCAGTGGCAATCGCAAGCCCGATGCCGCTGGTGGACCCGGTGACGACGACTGATCTGCTCATGCTTCTTCCTTCCTGACTATGAGATGCTGCATTGCAACGTTGAAGCGAGGTTATGCCCAAAGGCGGCGGGCTGGCAATCGGGAAGTGGCTGAGGGGCGCCGCCACTTACGCCCTTCCAAGCCAGGCGGACCTGCCCTATTGATTTGCCACGACAACAGCATGCAGCGGGAGGAATCGCATGGGTGGATATGTTCTGGCGGTCGATCAGGGAACGACTTCGACGCGGGCGATCGTCTTCGACGGCGACATGAAGATCGCCGGCATGGGCCAGAAGGAATTCACACAGATCTATCCGCGATCCGGCTGGGTGGAGCACGATCCCGAGGAAATCTGGGATTCGGTCGTTTCCACCATCCATATGGCACTACGCGAAGCCAAGGTGACGGCCAAGGATATTGCCGCACTCGGCATCACCAACCAGCGCGAGACCGTCGTCGTCTGGGAGCGCGAAACCGGCAAGCCGATCCAGAATGCCATCGTCTGGCAGGACCGGCGCACAGCAAGCTATTGCGACAATCTCAAGCGGCAGGATCTGGAGCGCACCTTCACGAAAAAGACCGGTCTCATTCTCGATCCATATTTCTCGGGAACGAAGCTCTCCTGGATGCTCGCCAATGTGAAGGGCGCGCGCGCAAGGGCGGCGCGTGGCGATCTCTGCTTCGGCACGATCGATACCTTCCTCATCTGGCGGCTGACGGGCGGCAAGAGTTTTGTCACAGACGCGACCAATGCGTCGCGCACGCTGATGTTCAATATCGCCACCAATGAATGGGATGCGGATCTGCTCGACATCCTGCGCGTACCGGCCGCCATGCTGCCTGAAGTGAAGGATTGCGCCGATGATTTCGGCACCGTCGATCCGGAGCTTTTCGGCGCAGCCATCCCGATCCTCGGTGTTGCCGGCGACCAGCAGGCGGCGACGATCGGCCAGGCCTGCTTCGAGCCGGGCATGCTGAAATCGACCTATGGGACAGGCTGCTTCGCGCTGCTGAATACCGGCAGCGACATGGTGCGTTCGAAAAACCGGCTGCTGACGACGATTGCCTATCGCCTGAACGGTGAAACGACCTATGCACTGGAGGGCTCGATCTTCATTGCCGGGGCGGCGGTTCAGTGGTTGCGCGATGGCCTTGGCATCATCGACAGGGCATCCGATACGAGTGATCTGGCGGAAAAATCCGATCCGACGCAGGAAGTCTATCTCGTGCCGGCCTTTACCGGCCTTGGCGCGCCGCATTGGGATGCCAAGGCGCGCGGTGCGATCTACGGCCTGACGCGCAACAGCGGATCGGCAGAGCTTTCCCGCGCGGCGCTGGAAGCTGTCTGCTACCAGACGCGCGACCTGCTGGAGGCCATGCAGAAGGATTGGAAGAACGGCACCGACAATACGGTACTGCGCGTCGACGGTGGCATGGTTGCCTCCGACTGGACGATGCAGCGGCTCGCCGACCTGCTGGAAGCACCGGTCGATCGGCCCGTCATTCTGGAGACGACGGCGCTCGGAGCGGCATGGCTTGCCGGTAGCAGGGCCGGCGTCTGGCCGGATCGGCAGACGTTCTCGGCCACCTGGAAGCGGGACCGGCGCTTCGAACCCGCCATGGACGACAAGATGCGCGCTGCGAAGCTCAAGGGATGGAAGAACGCGGTAAAGCGGACGCTGAGCGAACTCTGATCGCTCAGCTCACCAGGCTCATGTGCGCGTATTGCTTGCGGTATTCCGCAGGTGTCACGCCGAGATGGCGAGTGAAGGCGCGGCGCAAGGTGTCGTCATCGGCAAAGCCGCATTCGCTGGCCACCTGTTTCGGCGCATGGCCGCTTTCGAGCAGCCGGCGGGCGGCGGCAATGCGGGTAGATTCGACCCAGGCTGCCGGCGTCATGCCGACTTCATCGCGAAATAGACGGGCGAAATGCCGGGGGCTGAGTTCCATCCGGCGGGCGAGTTCGGCGACGCTATGGTCGGCAGCGGGATTGGCTGCTATCCAGCGCTGTACTTCCTGAAGGGCCGAGCGTCCGGCGGGAACGGCTTCGCCCTTGCGGCTGAACTGCATCTGGCCGCCGGGGCGCTTGAAGAACATGACGAGCTGGGCTGCGATACGCATCGCCACGTTACGGCCGAGATCCTCTTCGACTAGGGAGAGAGCAAGATCCAGTCCCGCTGTGACGCCGGCAGCGGTTCTCAACTGCCCGTCGGCCACATGGATGGCGTCCTCCTCGACCGTCACGGCGGGATAGGCCTGTCTCAACCTCTCTGCGACGGCCCAGTGCGTGGTTACCCGGCGGCCGTCTAGCAGGCCGGCGGACGCGAGCAGGAATGCGCCGCTGCAGACCGAGCCGTAACGGCGGGCGCCGGGTGCAGCCTTGCCGAGCCATGCCAACAGCTTTGCATCATGCTCGATCTCAGCCGAATTGGGACAGCCGGCGACAAGCAGCGTATCGAGCGGACCGGTCTCATCCTCGATCGTATAATCGGCGACCAGGCGGATGCCGGAAGAACTGCGGATATGGCCGTGCGTGGCGGCGATGACGGCGGGGCGATAAACTTGCCTGTCGCTCTGCAGGTTAGCTTCGGCAAAAACATCGAGGGGGCCGGAAACATCCAGAAGCTGGACGCCGGGAACGGCAAGGATGGCGATGGTCCGGGGCTTCATCTGACGGCCTCATGTCCGCAGCGGAATGTTTTTGGCAGAAAATGCCGGATAGCGTCGATTGCTGACATTCTCGTCCGCTTTTACGCTCCTTGACATCCACCATCAAGGAGAAAGACGATGATATTGACGATCGGCGGCATCAGCATTCCCGACAGCAAGCTGGCACGCGACATTACCGAACTTGTCAGGGACACGGAATCGCCGCTGCTCTTTCATCATTCCAGCCGGGTCTATTATTTCGGTGCGCTCTCGGGCAAACGCCGCGGGCTGAATTTTGACCCGGAACTGCTTTATGCAGGCGCCATGTTCCATGACATGGGGCTGACGCACCAGCATAGTTCGGAGCACGAGCGTTTCGAGGTCGACGGCGCCAATGCTGCTCGTGATTTCTTGAAAAGTTACGGTATCTCGCAGGTCGATATCGACACCGTCTGGACGGCTATCGCGCTGCATACGACGCCCGGCATTCCGCAGCATATGCACCCGGTCGTGGCCTTGGTGACGGCAGGCGTGGAAATGGATGTTCTCGGCATCGACTATCACGGCTTCGGCGATGTCGACCGTGAGGCGGTGGTGGACGCGCATCCACGCACGCCGAATTTCAAGGAGGATATCATCCAGACCTTCTATGACGGCATCAAGCACAAGCCGCAAACGACCTTCGGCAATGTGAAGGCGGATGTGATCGCCGACAAGGAGCCACATTTCCACAGAGGTAATTTCTGCAGCGTGATCCGCAATTCGGCCTGGGGCGGCTAAGTCAGGGGGAGCTGTGGCAGGCGGCTTGGCGGCCGCCTGACTGTTCTTGTCATTTCTTCAGCCAAGGCGTTGCCATGCTCCAGAAGATCACGTCGGCGCCGAGATAGTCCTTTGCGAAGGCGGTGAACTCTTCCTTGGTGAAGGGCTTCTTGGTCGCGGGGTTCCTGTAGGTCAGCGTCGGCTCCTGCACTGCGAGGCCGACATAGCTGAGCTTGCCCTTGTACTTGTTGAAGAAGGGATAAGAGTTCTTCATCTGCGCCTTGCGGTTCGGCACGATATCGGGGCCGCCGAGGCCGACATTGTTCTTTTCGGCGAAATCGAAGAGGCGGCCCATATAGTTGTGGTCGTTCTCCCATTCGCAGGGCCAGAAGTTCACATATTGCACGACCAGCGACTTTTCGAAGGCCTTGCGGGCGAAGGCAAGGTTTTCGATCTCGGCGGAGAAATAGGCTTCGCAGGAGAAACCCTTTGGTTCATGCTTGGGATCGAGGTCGATGGAGGTTTCCGGCAAGTTGATGCCGTAGACCTGGCCGTCGAACTTTTCGGCGAGCGCCTTTAACAGCGCCTGGTAGCGGGTGCGAACCGCCGGGTTCCATTGCTGAGCGACCCAGCCGGAACCGACTGGCTTGTTTTCTCCGGGATTATCGAATTGCGGGGTCAGGCCGCCATCATATTCCGGTTCGGTCAGCATATAGTCGGGGATGTTGCGCGCCTTCGGATTGAAGAAGCGGTCCTGCATCTGGATGAACATCTTCTTGTTCAGACTTCTGGCGATGGCCAGGTCCTGCTCGATCGCCGAAAAATCATACTGGCCCTTCGCCGTTTCCAGGCTTTTCCAGTTATAGACAACCTGCACGCCGCCGATATCCGGCCGGGCGAGTTTCGCCTTTGCGCCTGCGAGGTCGCCGGAACCCATATAGAGAAAGTTCTCCGGGTTGGAAGCGGCATGGACAGCTGTGTCGACAATACAAGGGTGGTAAGCGCCGCGAGAAGTTTCTGAGATTTGTTCACGGGGGTCTCGAATGGAAAAGTGATGGAAAGCGCCGACAGCTCTCAGGGCCAAATTAGGCAACTCGATGGCGTGGATTTCGGAGCCCCGTCATAGGCTAACCGCAGCGCTTCGATCAGATTCACTGATTTTCCCAATCGTAATTTTTTGATGCGGCCTGTCGGCCAAACGGTTACTCCTTCGTCATTCGGAAAGAGGAGTTACCGATGCTTTACGCAATCCTTTGCTACGCCAATGAGGAAACCGTTTTTGCCTGGACCGAGGAGGAAGAGGCTGCCGTCATGGGAAATCTCCATGCCGTGATCGAGCCGCTTGCCGCTGCCGGCAAGCTCGGCCCGACCGGCCGGCTGATGCCGACGACGACCGCAGCGACCGTGCGCAAGGGCAGGGACGAGGCCTTCGTTGTCGATGGTCCGTTTGCGGAAACGAAAGAGGCGCTTCTCGGCTTCTATACGGTTGATTTCGAAACGCTGGATGAGGCGATCGCCTTCTCGAAACAGCTTTCGGCGGTCAATCCGGGTTCCACCTCTTACGAAATACGGCCGTTCTACACGTTCAGGCCGGGAGAGATCGCATCATGACAGACATTGCCTGGATCGACCTCGCGCTTGCCTCGGCCCGGCCGAAGGCGCTCGGCGCGCTTCTGCGCTATTTCCGCAATCTCGATACTGCGGAAGAGGCGTTTCAGGAGGCGTGCCTGAGGGCGATCCGGACATGGCCGGAAAAGGGGCCGCCACGCGATCCGACGGCCTGGCTGATCTTCGTCGGCCGCAACAGCGGCATCGATGCGGTGCGCAAGCGCGCGAAGATCCAGGCGCTGCCGGACGAGGATCAGATTTCGGATAGGGAGGATGCCGAAAGCGATATTGCCGATCGGCTGGACGATTCCCACTATCGCGACGACATCCTGCGGCTGCTCTTCATCTGCTGCCATCCGGACCTGCCTGCCACGCAGCAGATCGCGCTGGCTCTGCGCATCGTCTCCGGCCTGTCGGTCTCGCAGATCGCCCGTGCCTTCCTCGTATCCGAAACCGCCATGGAACAACGCATCACGCGCGCCAAGGCGCGGGTGGCGAAGGCCGGCGTGCCCTTTGAAACGCCGAGCCCACAGGAGAGGGCCGAGCGTCTGACGATCGTCAGCACGATGATCTATCTGATCTTCAACGAGGGCTACAGCCAGGCCGATCCGGAGCAGGAGGCGGCAGCCTTCAGCGACGAGGCGATCCGGCTGGCGCGGCTGATGCTGCATATCTTCCCCGCCGAGCCGGAGCTGATGGGGCTGCTGTCCCTGATGCTCCTACAGATTTCCCGCCGTCAGGCGCGCTTCAGCCCCGAAGGGGAGATCGTGCTGCTCGAGGATCAGGACCGCTCGCTCTGGAACCAGCCCTTCATCAACGAGGCGCTGGCGCTGCTCGACAAGGCGCTGCGTCACCGCAGGCCCGGTCCCTACCAGCTGCAGGCGGCAATTGCTGCCGTCCATTCGCGTGCCAAGCGGGCTGAGGATACCGACTGGGTGGAAATCGATCTCCTCTACCGCGCGCTGGAACGTGTCCAGCCCTCGCCCGTGGTGACGCTCAACCGAGCCGTCGTGGTCTCAAAGCTGAATGGCCCGCAGGAGGCGCTCGATCTTATCGAGCAGCTCGATGAGAAGCTCGACGGCTATTTCTACTACCATGGTCTGCGCGGCAATCTGCTGAAGCAGCTCGGGCGCATCGCGCCGGCGCGCCTCGCCTTCGACCGCGCCATTGCGCTTGCCCATTCGGCGGCGGAAGCTGCCCATATCCGCCGGCAGATCGACAAGATGCAGGAAGATGCGGCGCAACCAGCCGCAAAACCGTAGGGTATATTGCGCAATGCAATTGAGCGCGCGATGGACGACTATCAGCCTATGCCGATCATGGGCATTCTTGTCGAAGCGCGGCACTGCCGGGGGTGCTCAGACTATCGATTTTCTCGAAGATATCGTTCCAGAATTTCTGTTTGCTCTTCACTCGCCGCATCCTTATCTCCGGGCTTAAGTTTAACAGGGTGCCGATCATGGAACTGGGCCTTTATACATTTGCAGACGTAAATCCGAACGCTTCCCGCAGCAAGGGAGTGGAAGCGGCCGAGCGGATCAAGCATCTGATCGAGGAGATCGAGCTTGCCGATCAGGTCGGGCTCGATGTCTTTGGGCTCGGCGAACATCATCGACCCGATTATGTGGCCTCCGCGCCGGTGGTCGCACTTGCTGCCGCCGCGACGAAGACCAAGACTATTCGTCTCACCAGCGCCGTCACGGTTCTCTCTTCGGACGATCCGGTGCGGGTGTTCCAGCAGTTTGCGACGCTTGACCTGATTTCCAACGGCCGTGCCGAGATCATGGCGGGGCGCGGCTCCTTCATCGAATCCTTCCCGCTCTTTGGCTACAATCTCGAAGATTACGACCAGCTCTTCGAGGAAAAACTCGATCTTCTTCTGGCTCTGCGCGACAACGAAGTGGTCGACTGGAAGGGCGCGCTGCGCGCGCCGATCCACGGCCGCGGCGTTTATCCGCGGCCGCTGCAGGATCAGCTGCCGCTGTGGATTGCGGTGGGCGGTACGCCGCAGTCGGCGGCGCGCGCCGGTGCTCTTGGCTTGCCAGTGGCGCTTGCGATCATCGGTGGGGAATATCCGCGCTTTGCGCCGCTGTTCGATCTCTATCGGGAAGCGGCCCGCCGGGCGGGGCAGGATGCGACGAAGCTGAAGACCAGCATCAACGTTCACGGTTTCATTGCCGATACGACGGAGGCCGCGGCCGACCAGTTCTACGGTCCGCAGGCCGAAGTAATGAACCGCATCGGCCGCGAGCGCGGCTGGGGACCGACGAGCCGGGCACATTTCGACATGTCGCGCGGCCCGACCGGAAATCTCTTCCTCGGCGATCCGGAACTGGTTGCCGAGAAGATCATTGCCGCCCACAAGGTTTTCCGCAACGACCGCTTCCTGCTGCAGATGGCGATCGGCCAGATGCCGCACGATCAGATCATGCGCGGAATCGAACTTTACGGTACAAAAGTGGCGCCGATCGTCAGAAAGGCATTGACTGGGGCTTCCGAAGACGCGAAATCCACCGCTTGACGAAGAGCCTGTCGCTCTCGGGTGAAACCGGAACGGGTCTATGGTTATCGAGAACGACGAGGAACTTACCAAGCTCAAGGATATCGGCCGCATCTGTGCCAACGCCATACAGGTGATGGCGGCGGCGATGGAGCCGGGCATGACGACGCTCGAACTCGACCAGATCGGCCGCAAGGTTCTGGAAGATGCCGGCGCGCGCTCGGCGCCTGAATTCTGCTACCAGTTTCCAGGCGCGACCTGCATCAGCGTCAACGAGGAAATTGCCCACGGCATTCCCGGCCCGCGTGTCATCCGGCCGGGAGACCTTGTCAATATCGACGTTTCGGCCGAAAAGGACGGTTTCTTTGCCGATACCGGCGCCTCTTTCGCCGTGCCGCCGGTGAAGTCGAAGATCGAGAAGCTGTGCCGGGACGGCCGGCGGGCGCTGTGGGTCGGCCTCAACCAGATCAAGGCCGGCGAGCCGCTGGCGAAGATCGGCAATGCCGTCGGCGCCTTTGCCCAGAAGAACCGCTATACGCTCGTTGCCAATCTCGCGAGCCACGGCGTCGGCCGCTCCCTGCATGAGGAGCCGGCCGAGCTTTCCACCTGGCCCGATCCGTCCGAGCGGCGCATGATGACGGAAGGCCTCGTTTTTACCGTCGAGCCGTTCCTGTCGCTCGGGGCAACATGGGCAGAAGGCGGCGATGACGCCTGGACGCTCTATGCCGATCCCCAAGCCCCGACGGTGCAGTACGAGCACACAGTGGTTGCAACCCGCAACGGGCCGATTATTCTGACGTTGGCGGCTTGAGGGGTATCACCCTCGCTGTTGGAGGTCGAGATGGCTGTTGCCTTTATCAAGGAAGAGAGTGCCGAAACCGCAGCGGAAACGCTGCTGCCCGACCGGCCGATTTCGCCGCATCCCAACCTCGTGACGGAGGCCGGGCTGAAGGCACTTGAACTGCAGGTGCAGGACGCGCGCCAGGCCTATGAGGCTGCGAGCAGGATCGAAGACGTCAACGAACGGCGGCGGCAGCAGGCCAATCCTCTGCGCGACTTGCGTTATTTCGTCGAACGCGTCCGCACGGCGCAACTGGTTGCCGACCCGAGAACGACCGACGTGGTGGCCTTCGGAAGCACGGTCACCTTCAGCCGTGATGACGGGCGGGTGCAGACCTATCGCATCGTCGGAGAGGAGGAGGCCGATCCGAAAGCCGGGTCGATTTCCTATGTTGCGCCGGTCGCTCGGCTCCTCATGGGCAAGGCCGTTGGAGATGTCGTCACTGTCGGTGATCAGGAACTTGAGGTGATCAGGATTTCATAGAGCGCCGCATGCGCCTTGCGCGCGGCGCTCATGTTTTGCTTCAGGCCGCCTGCGGCAGGCGGGCGATGACCTTGATCTCGAAATCGAAGCCGGCTAGCCAGTTTACGCCGATAGCCGTCCAGTTCGGATAGGGCGCCTCGCCGATTTCCTTCATTCTGATATCCGAGATGATCTGCCACTGTGCTTCGGGATCGGTATGGAAGCTCGTGACATCGACGACGTCGTCGAATGTGGCGCCGGCAGCCGCCAGCACGGCTTTCAGATTGTCGAAGGCAAGCTGCACCTGCCTTGCGAAATCGGGCTCGGGCGAGCCGTCCTCACGGCTGCCGACCTGGCCGGAGACGAAGAGCAGGTCTCCGGAGCGGATTGCCGCGGAATAGCGGTTGATTTCATAGAGCGCCTGCCGGCCGGCTGGGAAGATCGCGTCACGCTTGGTCATTGTTTTCTCCTGTAGACAAAAGGGTACCCATCGCCGAACACGCGTTCGTCGTGAGAGGGGAAGCATTCGCGGATACGGGGCTTGCCCGTCATGCGGAGCTGCAATTGATATACGCTCCGTATGTGGATATATCAGGAGATACGCCGCGTATGTCAATACGCATACGATGCGTATGTGAATTTTGGAGATCGTGATGACCGCAAGAACTCGGACACAGATGATGGAGCAGACGCGGGCGAAGCTCATTCGGGCCGCCCGGAAGGCCTTCGCAGTCAAGGGCTATGCGGCGGCCTCCATGGATGATCTGACCGCCGATGTCGGTCTGACGCGTGGCGCGCTCTATCATAATTTTGGCGACAAGAAGGGCCTTCTGCAGGCCGTGATCGACCAGATCGACGCAGAGATGGGGGAGCGGCTGCGCATCGAGCGCGACCGGGCGGAGTCGGCCTGGCTCGGCCTTCTCGCGGAATATACCGCCTATATCGAGATGGCTCTGGAGCCGGAGATCCAGCGTATCATGTTGCTTGACGGACCGGCCGTGCTGGGTGATCCCTCGCAATGGCCGAGCCAGAATGCCTGCCTTCGCACGACGACCCAGACCATACAGGCGCTGATCGACGAAGGGACTGTCAGACCCGTCGATGCGGAGGCTGCGGCCCGTCTGCTCAACGGAGCGTCGCTCAGCGCGGCACTCTGGATCGCCGCAGCAGATGATCCTCATGCCGTTCTGGCAAAGGTCGTCGAAGCATTCCGATCCCTGGCAGGCGGTCTCCTGAAGGTCGAGGACTGACTGGGGCGGCGACTTCCGCCGCCATTCGCTCAAGCGACGTTAGTCCTGATGCGGGTCGGTCTTGCCGCCCTGCAGGATCTCCATGGCTGCACGCTCCAGAATCGCGGAAATCCTGGCAGCCTCGCTTGTTGACCAGGGATGGCGCATGCGCAGGGCGGAGCGCAGCAGCTGGCGTGCGGCATGGACGTTGCTGTGGTCGCGGCCGAATTCATCGTCCTCGTGGTCACGACGCCGATGGCCGTGGCCACCGCGGCCCCCGCCGCCCTGGGGTTGGTCGGGATCGAACATGCGGTTAACGAAGGCCATGCCTTCGGCAATGCGTTCCAGCTTGGCAAGCGTCTGGTCGATCATGTCGCGGTTTTCTTCCACCTTCCGGCGGCCGGCCTCCGTGATTTTGTAGAGCTTCTTCGTCCCTTCGTTTTCCACTTCCGCCAGTCCGGTCTCTTCCAGATAGGTGAGGGCCGGATAGATGACGCCCGGGCTCGGCACGTAGAAGCCGCCGGAGCGCTCCTCCAGCGTCTTGATCAGTTCATAACCGTGGCTTGGACGCTCTTCCAGAAGCGCCAGCAGGATCGTCTGCAACTCGCCGGCAGAAAACCTGCGGCCCATTCCCATGCGCATCGCCTCGCCGACGAATCCGCCTCGAAAACCTCTCATGTCATATTCCTATATATCTGATGTATCGCTTACTGTGTCGTAAACATATATCGTAAGACATATCATTCAAGAGGCAATGCGACAAATCTGTTCGTGAAATTGAAGAACTCATCAGAATTAGTCACTTGTGACGGCCATGCTGCAGCGCGATAAACGGGGCCATGTTGGCTCCCAATGACGACCGCCCGGTCAATCTCCTTACCACAGCGCTTGCAGGCGCCGTCGCCATGGCGGCGGCGATGGGCTTCGGGCGTTTTTCCTTCACCCCGATCCTGCCGGGAATGATGGTCGGCGTGCCGCTATCGGCTGCCGACGCGGGTTTCATAGCTTCCGCCAATTTTGTCGGCTACCTCGTCGGTGCTGTCCTGGCTGCCTATGGCTGGGCGGCGGGGCGCGAGCGGCTGGTGGCGCTTCTTTCGCTGCTGGCGACCGCAATCCTGCTTGCCGCCATGGCGGCGACGGACTCGGTGATGCTCTTTGCGGTCATCCGCTTCTTCGCTGGCGTGGCGAGCGCCTTCACGCTGGTCTTCGCGTCTGCAATCGTGCTGAGCCACGGGGCCGCTGCAGACAATGATCACGTTCAGGCGACGCATTTCGGCGGGCCGGGGGCGGGGATCGCGATTTCCTCCGTCATGGTGTTTGCGCTGGGCTATGTCTTTGACGATGCGGCCGGCGGCTGGCGCGCGGACTGGATCGGCGGCGCGCTCTTCTGCCTTGTCAGCTCTGGCATCGTCTGGGCATTGCTGCCGAAGGCGCCGGTGCATACGGGTCAGGCAAGGGAGCCTGATCTCGCCTGGAACCGGCCGATGGTGCTGCTGACGCTGTCCTACGGGCTTTTTGGTTTCGGCTACGTCATCACCGCAACCTTTCTCGTCGCCATCGCCCGAATGAGCGCCTCGGGGCCGATCGTTGAATTCCTCTGCTGGTTCATTGCGGGACTGACGGCCACCATCGCGCTGTTCATCTGGAAGCCCTTCGTGCGCGGGCTCGGGATCGGCGGCGTCTATGTGGCCGCCCTCATCATCGAGGCTGTTGGCGTGCTCGCGACCGTGGCACTGCCGCATTCGGTGGCACCACTGATCGGCGGCGCGCTGTTCGGCGCAACGTTCCTTGCCATCACCGCCTATGGATTGCAGATCGGCCGCCGGCTGTCACCCGAAAGCCCGCGCCGCATCCTGGCGCTGATGACGGCCGCCTTCGGTATCGGTCAGATGGTCGGTCCTGTCGTTGCCGGCTGGATCGCACAGGGAACCGGAAATTTCGTGCTGCCGACCATCATCGCCGCAATCGTGCTGGTTTTCTGCGCGGCTCTGGTCATGCCGGTGATGAAGAAAATCCCTTAAGTGATTACAAGTGCGTAACAATGGGCTGGACCCATTGCCGCTTTCTTCGAACTGCCTTAATTTCCGGGCAATCAGTGGTTCGCCACTCTTCCGTGACTCCAGTTCAGGAAAGCAAAACCCCCCGTGTTTCATTCCTTCTTCCCCCAGCCAAAGGCGTTCTTTACTTCGCTCGCAGTCTGGACGCTGGCTGCAATTTTTGGCTGGTATTTCTTCGCGGCCGGTCTCGGTGCTTCGCTTGGTTTTACGCCGGTTCCCGAAGAGCAGCAGCCGATTGATCTCTCGTTCTTTCTGCTGCCGGAAAATCTCTGGTTTTACGGCTACTTCCTTTTAGCCGCGCTCATCTTTTGCGGCTTCTGGCATCTAAAGGCGCTGCATCATCCGTGGAAGCTGTGGTCCGTCTGGGGATCGGCGCTGATCATCTTCGTTACCTATTTTGGCGTGCAGATCACGGTCGTCATCAACAACTGGCGCCGGCCTTTTGGTGATCTGCTGCAGAATGCGCTGGCGAAGAAGCCGGGTATTACCGTCGAGAACTTTTACGATCTATTTCTGATTTTTGCGCAGATCGCTTTCCTCGCGATGTTCGTATCGATCCTGACCGATTTCTTCACCAGGCACTACATCTTCCGCTGGCGAACGGCGATGAACAATTTCTACATGGCCAATTGGGAAAAGCTCCGCCATATCGAAGGCGCATCGCAGCGTGTGCAGGAGGATACGATGCGCTTTTCCAGCACCTTGGAAGGCCTCGGCATCAACCTGATCAATTCAGTAATGACGCTGGTCGTCTTCCTGCCGATCATGCTGGAGCTATCGCATTATGTCACGGCGCTGCCGGTGCTCGGTGAAGTGCCGAACTCTCTTTTCTGGCTGGCTATCTTCTGGTCGGCCTTCGGCACCGTCCTGCTTGCTGTCGCGGGTATCAAATTGCCTGGGCTAAATTTTAAGAACCAACGCGTGGAGGCTGCCTACCGTAAGGAACTGGTCTATGGTGAGGATCATGCCGACCGAGCGCAACCGCCGACCGTCCGAGAACTGTTCTCAAGGGTAAGAGCGAATTATTTCACGCTTTACTTTCACTATATGTATTTCGATATTGCCCGCTCGTTTTATCTGCAGGCCGACAATCTTTTCGTCTATTTTTTTATGACGCCGACTCTCGTCGCCGGCGCCATCACCTTCGGCATCTTCCAACAGATCTCGACCGCCTTCGGCCAGGTGAGCAATTCCTTCCAATTTCTCGTCAACTCCTGGTCGACGATCATCGAACTGCTGTCCATTCACAAGCGTCTCAAGGCCTTCGAAGCGGCAATTGACGATGAGCCGCTGCCGGATATCGATCAGCGTTATCTGGAGCGTGAGGCCGGCGTCGTTCACGTCGACGGCTGACAAAAACAGAAAGGGCTACCGAAATGGTGGCCCTTTCTGTTTGAGCGTCCGGCAGATCGTCAATTCGGGCGGTTGCACCCCGTATTTTTCCAATCCAAATCCATCAATGCCTCCAGAATATGATCCGCAACAGCCACGTTGCCCTCCCTGAGGGCGATGTCATAGGCGGCGAGGCAATGGTCGAGCAGCGGCGTGGCCACCGGCGCTTCCTCCGGAAGGGGCAAGACAATACCGCCATAAACGGACGGAATGCCGTTCTTGTCGCGGAAGCAGCGTCCGAAGACCATGACCTGATGGAAGGCGCCGTTGGCGCAGCGGGTGCGGTAGCTCTGGTGTTCCGGCTCCTGTGTCAGGATCGCGTCATGAATGATCCTGGCGGCTGCCGGCTGATCCTCCGGATGGATGCGGGAGATATAGGCTTCGAGCGGCAGGCCGCTTGCCGTTTTCGAGGGGTCAAGTCTGAACATTTCGGCGACCGCTCCGTCGCCGTAAAGAAGGTTGGTGACGATGTCTCAGATGAAAAAGCCGGTTTCACAAATGGGAAATTCGTCTTTGTCGGTCAGACACTCGAAGTCCACAATAGCCGTCATGACACCACCACCTGTGCTTGTGCGCATTCATGATGTAGTGCTTATCAAAGCGCAGGTCGGACGCAATCAATTGGTGCAGGTGGTTTTTGATATCCAACATTTTAAGTAGGTAAGGGTGCCTTACAACCCGGATGTCTGCTGCAACTGGCCACGTGCCTCGATCATGGGGATCGCTTCGGAATAGCTGACGCAGGCGACATCGGCCCTGTGGCAGACGTCGCCGACCAGCCTGTCGAGCGCACGCCAATAGGCGCCGCCGTTCATCTCCACGAAGTGGAAGCCGAGCTGCAGGGGAATGCGGCTGCCGGCATATTGCCTGTCGAAGGCCTCCTTGAAGGCGGCATAGGCGCGCTCCTCGAAAGCGGCGCTGTCGGCTGCGTCCTCCTCGCCCTTGGAGTGGCGAACGAAGAGATTGTAATCCATGCCGATGATCGGCTTTTCGCCCGGACCTTCGGGAATGAGCGGCAGGCCGAAGCGGATGACCCCGTGTTCCTCGACCGGCATGGCCGGCCCCTTGGTGACGAGGCTTGCGTCATAGGTGAAGCCTGCTTTCTTCTCGGCTGCGATCATGTCCGCACCGCCGCCGGTCGACAGGTAGGGTGCGCGAAAACCCTTGATGCCGTGGTCGACCAGATCCTGCCAGCCGGCCGGTTCGTCCAAGCCGACGCCCTTCCAGGCGTTCTTCAGCGTCGTCTTGAACGTCGCGTATTCGGCCGACCAGTCCGCCTCGCTCCATTGCCTTCCGTCGAAATGGCCGCAGGCATGGCTGGAAATGTCGTGCCCCTCTAGGTGGGCGTGCCAGATATTGCCGAGGCGCTCGCGGATCTCATCGTCGCTCTGCGCAAAACCGACATTGGATTTTCCGCGTTTCTGATGAGGGGCTTGGTAGGCCTTCTTCGCTGCCTCATTCATCAGGAAGGTGCAGGAGAGGAAGTAGGTAAAGTGCGCGCCGTTCTTTGCCGCCATTTCGCGGCTCTTCTGCCAGAGTGCGTTGTCGTGAGCGCCGTCGAAGGAGATGATAACCAGCTGCTTCGGCTTGTCGGCGGCCTCCGCAACGGCAGGAAAAATCAGAGACAGGGCGAGGGAAGCAGAAAAAATAGAACGAAACATGGGCACCGCGACAATTTGCATTGCGGTTTTCCTGTTACAGAAATGCGGCGAAGCTGCGGTCTCGCTGGCATTTTTCACCGTCTGCCGGTAATTCATGGCTGACCATTAAACAGGAAAACCAGATCATCATGGCTCTGCTCGTCCTCAGCCTCATTCTCTTTCTCGGCGTTCATCTGATCCGCGTCGTCGTGCCGGGCTTCCGGCAGGCGATGATCGATGGGATCGGCAAGCCTGCCTGGATGGCTATCCACTCGGTTGCGAGCATCCTGACGCTGATCTTCGTGATCTACGCCTTCGGTGTGGCGCGCAGCGAGCCGATCGGCCTCCTTTATAATCCGCCTGTTGGCATGGCGCATCTTACCGTCACGCTGATGCTGATCGCGGTGATCTGTCTGGTCGCCGGTTTCCTGCCAGGCGGCTATATCAAGACGAAGACGAAACATCCGATCGTGCTGTCGGTGAAGATCTGGGCGCTCGCCCATCTATTGTCGAACGGCGAAGCCTATTCGGTGCTGCTTTTTACAGCCTTCCTGATTTGGGGCGTGGTGCTTCGCATCTCGCTGAAGCGGCGCCAACAGCGTGGAGAGATCACGTTGCCTACCTTCGTGTCGGCCAAGAATGACCTCTACGCCGTCATCATCGGCGCGATCGTCTGGGCGCTGACGATCTGGCGTGTTCACGAATGGCTGATCGGTGTTGCCCCGCTGCCGATGCTTGCTTCGTGACGATTCTGCGATATCCCCCTTACAACGGCCGCAAAATGGAGTAGAAGGCCCGACAATGTGCGTTTTGCACTATGTATGGGTATCCGTGGCCGGAGACGAGAATGGCATTCAACGACGACAGCTTCATTCGTGAAGTCAACGAGGAACTGCGTTCCGACCAGATGAAGGGCGCAGTGCGCCGGTTTGGCCGCTATATCATTGCCATTGCCGTTCTCATCGTGCTCGGAACCATCGGCAAGGTCGCCTACGAATATTGGGACAATACCCGTTCCTCCGGCGCCGGCGACCAATTCCTGGCGGCGATGAAGCTTGCCGACGAGAACAAGACGGACGAGGCGCTCGCCGCACTCGACAAGCTGGAAAAGGAAGGCCACGGCGCCTATCCGGTTCTGGCGCGCATGCGTGCAGCGACCGTCCAGTCGCAGAAGGGCGACAATGCCGGAGCGATCGCGTCCTTCGAGGCCATCGCCAAGGACAAATCCGTCCCGGCCGCCGTGCAGGATGCTGCCAAGATGCGCGCCGGCTGGCTGCTGATCGAGAACGGCACCTATGAACAGGTTTCTGCCGCCGTCGAAGAAATGGCCGTACCGGGGAATGCCTTCCGCCATTCGGCGCGCGAGGCGCTTGGTCTTGCCGCCTACAAGGCCGGCAACATGGCCCAGGCGCGCCAGTGGTTCCAGTCGATCGTCGACGATGTCGACAGCCCGCGCAATGTTGCCAATCGCGCTCATATGATGCTTGATCTCATCACCGCATCCGGCAAGGCGCCCGCCGCGCAGGGTTAAGGCTTAAGGGAAAAGAATGAGTTTTACGGTCGCCATCGTCGGTCGCCCGAATGTCGGCAAGTCGACGCTTTTCAACCGGCTGGTTGGGAAGAAGCTTGCGCTTGTCGATGACACGCCGGGCGTGACCCGCGACCGCCGCCCGGGCGAAGCGCGGCTTATCGACCTGCGTTTTACAATTGTCGATACGGCAGGCCTCGAAGAGATGACGGATGAGAGCCTGCAGGGCCGTATGCGGCAGCAGACGGAAACGGCAATCGACGAGGCCGATCTATCGCTCTTCGTCGTCGATGCTAAAACCGGGCTGACGCCGGTCGATACGGCGCTCGGCGAGATGCTGCGCCGTCGCGGAAAGCCGGTCGTGCTCGTTGCCAACAAGTCCGAGGCGCGCGGTTCCGACAGCGGTTTCTACGATGCCTACTCGCTGGGGCTTGGCGAACCCGTGCCGATTTCGGCCGAACATGGGCAGGGCATGCTCGATCTGCGCGACGCCATCGTTGCTGCGCTCGGCGAGGATGTCGCTTATCCGTCGAAAGAAGACGTTGCCGTCACCGATGTCGACCTGCCGCAACCATCAGGCGACGAGGGTGAAGACGACGAAGAGCCCGCCTATGACGACACCAAGCCGCTGCGTGTTGCGATCGTCGGTCGTCCGAACGCCGGCAAGTCGACGCTCATCAATCGGTTCCTCGGCGAGGACCGGCTGCTGACGGGGCCGGAAGCCGGCATAACGCGCGATTCCATCTCCGTGGAATGGGACTGGCGGGGCCGCACGATCAAGATGTTCGATACGGCCGGCATGCGCCGCAAGGCCAAGGTGATCGAGAAGCTGGAAAAGCTTTCCGTCGCCGATGCGCTGCGCGCCATCCGCTTTGCTGAAACCGTCGTTATCGTCTTCGATGCGACGATCCCCTTCGAGAAGCAGGATCTCCATATCGTCGACCTCGTGTTGCGCGAAGGCCGCGCGGCGGTTCTCGCATTCAACAAGTGGGACATGATCGAGGATCGCCAGGCCGTGCTCGCTGACCTGCGCGAGAAGACCGACCGGCTGCTGCCGCAGGCGCGCGGCATTCGTGCCGTGCCGATCTCCGGCCAGACCGGCTGGGGGCTCGACAAGCTGATGCAGTCGATCATCGATACCGATCGCGTCTGGAACAAGCGCATCTCGACCGCCAAGCTCAATCGCTGGCTGGAGCAGCAGCAGGTGCAGCACCCGCCACCGGCCGTTTCCGGCCGCCGCATCAAGCTCAAATACATGACGCAGGTAAAGGCTCGCCCGCCGGCCTTCATGGTGTCCTGCACCCGCTCGGATGCCCTGCCGGAATCCTATACGCGCTACCTGATCAACGGGCTGCGTGCCGATTTCGACATGCCGAGTGTGCCGATCCGGATCCACTACCGGTCGCCGGACAATCCCTATGAGGGGAAGAAGAAGCGGACTTAGCGCGGTTTTCCAGCGTTGCCGCGCGGGCCGGAATGAGCCTGCCGCCCGGCGCGCCTGGCGTCAGGATGCGCTCTTGTTCAGTGCCTCGCGCAGTGCGACGATCTCTGCCTGCAGCCGTGCAAGCTCATCTCCACTGCGGCCGCTTGCGTCGATGATGCAGCCCGGTACAGTCTCCGCCTTCTCCTTCAGACGCTTGCCTTCCTCCGTCAGGCGCAGCGCCACGACGCGTTCGTCCTGCCTGCTGCGTTCGCGGCGGATGTAGCCTGCGGTCTCCAAACGTTTCAGGAGAGGGGTCAGCGTGCTCGATTCCAGGAAGAGCTTTCCGCCGAGGCCGCCGACGGTCTGGCCGTCTTCTTCCCAGAGCGACACCATCGCCAGATATTGCGGATAGGTGAGGCCGAGTTCGTCCAGCAGGGGCTTATAGACACGGTTCAAGGCGTGGCTTGCCGTATAGACGGCAAAGCAGATGAAGTTGTCGAGTTTCAGTTGGTCCGACATGGCTCAATCTCCAAAACTGCAGGACTTTATATCGTGCGATAAATAATCGTAGACGCTTTTATGCATGGCCGCCATGCGATATTTTATATCGCGCGATAATAAGTCGTGTGCGATATAAAAACTGCGTTCAGGAAGAACGCAACGAACCCCAAGAGGATACGACAATGCCTGGCATCAAGACCGCAGTTTCCGCAGCAGCAATTCTGGCAGCTTCCGCCATCGGAGCGTTTGCCGATCCGGTGCTGGAACCGACAACACAGAAATTCATCGATAGCCTGGCAGGCTCCAAGCCGATCTATACCTTCTCGCCTGATGAGGCCCGCAACATCCTCGCCGGCGCCCAGAAGGGTGACGTGAAGAAGCTGGCAGCCCGGGAAGAGGACAAGGTCATCAAGGTCGGCCCGACCGGCAGCGTCAAGCTGCGCATCGTTCGCCCTGAGGGTGCTAAGGGCACGCTGCCTGTCGTCATGTATTTCCATGGCGGCGGCTGGGTGCTGGGTGATGCTGACACACATGACCGGCTCGTGCGCGAGATCGCCAACGGCGCCAAGGCTGCTGTCGTCTTCGTCGATTACGATCGTTCGCCGGAAGCGCGTTATCCGATTGCTATCGAACAGGCCTATGCCGCAACGAAATATATCGCCGATCACGCCAAGGAATTCCATATCGATGCCAGCCGCCTTGCCGTTGCCGGCGATAGTGTCGGCGGTAACATGGCAGCCGTCGTGACGCTGCTTGCCAAGGAACGCGGCGGTCCCGATATCGACCAGCAGGTGCTGTTCTACCCCGTGACCGATGCCAATTTCGACACTGGCTCCTACAATCAGTTCGCCAACGGCCCGTGGCTGACCAAGGAAGCCATGAAGTGGTTCTGGAATGCCTACCTGCCGGACGAGGCCAAGCGCAAGGAACCGACGGCTTCACCGCTTCAGGCTTCGCTCGAACAATTGAACGGCCTGCCGCCGGCGCTCATCATCACCGATGAAAACGACGTGCTGCGCGACGAGGGCGAAGCCTATGGCCGCAAACTCGTTCAGGCCGGCGTGAAGGTCACATCGATCCGCTATAACGGCACGATCCATGACTTCGTGCTCTTGAACGCGATTGCTGAGACTCCGGCCGTGCGGAGTGCCATCTCGGTCGCCAATGACACCTTAAGGGCTGCTCTTCACAAGTAAGCTCAGTCGGCAGGCGAGACAGGCCCGGCGCTATCGCCGGGCTTTCTGCTTCTCGGAAGGGATTTGGTGGCGTATTGCCACGCTTTCTTCCATTTCGGCGTGATGACGCCGTTGGCGGCGCGGATATTGTTGATGAACTGCAGCGTCGCCGCTTCCCAGGAATATTGCATGGCGAGCTCGCGCGCCTTCTCCCGCGAGGCGGAAAGCGCAGCAAAGCAGGCCATCTGCAGATCCTCGTCCAGCGCACCGACGAGGCTTTCCTCGCCGATGATATCCAGCGGGCCGGTGACGGGATAGGCCGCGACTGGAACGCCCGACGCAAGCGCTTCCAGAATGGTATTGCCGAACGTATCCGTCAGCGACGGGAAGACGAAGACATCGGCCTGCGCATAGGCCTTTGCCAGATCCTCACCGAGCTTGATGCCGGTGAAGTGCACATCCGGATAGCGCTGCTCCAAATCCGCGCGCGCCGGGCCGTCGCCGACCACCACCTTCGAGCCGGGCAGGTCGAGATCGAGGAAAGCCGGCAGGTTCTTTTCCAGCGCCACGCGGCCGACCGTCATGAAAATCGGACGGGGAAGGCCGAAGGGTTTCTCTTCCAACGGCATCGGGTGGAATTGCGTCGCATCGATGCCGCGGCTCCACGGCATGAGGTTCTTCACGCCCTTTGCAGCGAGTTCCCGGGCGAGGCTGGGCGTTGCGACCATGCAGCCTGCGCCGCCGTTGTGGAACCACCGTATGAAAGCATAGAGCCAGCTCTCAGGGATTGGCAGGCGGGCCGAAACATATTCGGGGAAGCGGGTGTGGTAGCTCGTGGAGAACGGCATGCGCTTGCGGAGGCACCAGCGGCGCGCCGTCAGTCCCAGCGGGCCTTCCGTCGCGATGTGGACGTAGGAAGGATTGTGCTTTTCGATCTCGCGGGCAACACGGCCATACCAGGCGATCGACAGGCGAATCTCGGGATAGGTGGGGCAGGGGATGCTTGCGAAGCGCTCCGGCGTCACCATCGAGACTTCGACGCCCATCTTGGCGAGTTCCCGATTGGTGTTCTCGATCGAGCGGACAACGCCATTGACCTGCGGGTGCCAGGCGTCAGTCACGATCACCAGCCGCTCGGGCACGGCCCCAGCGGCCGCAGCACTAGCCCAGCTTTCGCCGCTATATGAACTTGACGGACGTTGCAGCATGCTTCCATTTCCATCAGCGTCGCATGGTTGTAGCAACGCATAATCCCTGGGCGGGGTTCCGGAATGGCGATTCCCGCTCTCTTATCTTGGCGGAAGTGCATGATGGAAATATTACAGCCCTGTGCGAGTGTTGACAGGACTTTGCGGCTATTGCGACAGTAAATATGTCGGTTGAAAAGCCGCCAGGCAGATGAGCCTTGAAAAGGAACGGCGCCAGCGGGGAGGCCGGCGCCGCGGTAAAAGCTCAGGCTGCGGCCGAAGCAGAACCGGAGGTCGGAACTTCCGAGATCGTCTTCAGAACCTGCGATGCGATCTGGTAGGGGTCGCCCTGGGAGTTCGGGCGACGATCTTCCAGATAGCCCTTGTAATCATTCTTGATGAATGAGTGCGGAACGCGGATCGAGGCGCCACGGTCAGCAACGCCGTAGGAGAACTTGTTCCACGGAGCCGTCTCGTGCTTGCCGGTCAGGCGCTTGTCGTTGTCAGGACCGTAGACATTGATGTGGTCCATCAGGTTCTTTTCGAACTGAGCCATCAGTGCTTCGAAATAGGCCTTGCCACCAACTTCGCGCATGTACTTGGTCGAGAAGTTGCAATGCATGCCCGAGCCGTTCCAGTCGGTGTCACCGAGCGGCTTGCAATGATACTCGATGTCGATGCCGTACTTCTCGGTCAGGCGCTGCAGGAGGTAGCGCGCCATCCAGATCTGGTCGGCGGCCTTCTTCGAGCCCTTGCCGAAAATCTGGAATTCCCACTGGCCCTTGGCCACTTCGGCATTGATGCCTTCGTGGTTGATGCCGGCAGCGAGGCAGAGGTCGAGGTGCTCTTCGACGATTTCGCGGGCAACCGAACCGACGTTCGAATAGCCGACGCCGGTATAGTACGGGCCCTGCGGAGCCGGGTAGCCGCTCTCCGGGAAGCCGAGCGGACGGCCGTTCTCGAAGAAGAAATATTCCTGTTCGAAGCCGAACCAAGCGTCTTCGTCATCGAGGATGGTCGCACGAGCGTTGCTTGCATGCGGTGTCACGCCATCCGGCATCATGACTTCGCACATGACGAGCACGCCGTTGGTGCGGGCCGGATCGGGATAGACGGCAACCGGCTTCAGCACGCAATCCGAGCTGCGGCCTTCGGCCTGCATCGTCGACGAACCGTCGAAGCCCCAGAGCGGGAGCTGTTCGAGCGTCGGGAAATTATCGAATTCCTTGATCTGCGTCTTGCCACGCAGGTTCGGTACCGGGGTGTACCCATCGAGCCAAATATACTCGAGCTTATACTTTGTCATCGCGACTCTCTCTGCTGCGAACTTGAGCAAATCCTGAGGCAGTAGACGCAAGGGTGCGCTCTTCCGCCAGGGATGTCTCTTGTGAAGCACGTAGCGTGCCAGATCGTCTTTCAGACATAAAAAATTTACGAATCACAATACGGAAGCAGTTTTCAGCCTGGATGCGGCAGAAGAAAGGGCGAGTCCGGTTGGCCCCATTCCGCTTTGAGGCGGCCACTTTCGGGGTCGGAACCAGATCAAAATTCCGGCGTTGAGGCTAATGGATGAAGTTTTAAACAAATCAGCGCAAGCTTAATCAGGAAATGCTGCATCGATCGGCTGCAATTATAACTTTGCCTATATTTTATGCTATTTGCATAAACTATGTGCATTGTGCTATTGTTTCGACCGTGAATGTTGATAGGCCGAGCTGAAGAAAGGCTATCTCATGGCAATCGGTTTCCATCGCGAATCCGCGACGATCTACCAGTTCCCACTCAAGGCTGCTCAAGGCCCGAACCGCTTCGAGCGCCTGCGCATGATGGAGCGGGAGGCGGCTGGTGTGTGCGACGCCGCGCTCGATAGCTGCTGGTATCACGACGAGGCCGTGCGCACGGACGACAAGAAAACCAATTCCTGATCCCGCAATCAGGCGCTAATGACCGCTGAGGGGGACGGGCCTGCGCGTGGCCGCCCGACAAAGGACATGCGCAGGCTTCAATCTCGATATCAGAGGTCGAGCTTTTCCTTCGGCACGAGTGCACCATGTTCGCTGACGACGCGGGCGGCGATTTTAGCCCCGAAGCGGGCGGCTGCCGGGGCATCCCGGTTTTCCAGATAATGAGCCAGAAATGCACCGTTGAAGCTGTCGCCGGCGCTGGTGGTATCGACGACTTTTTTTACCTTTTCCGCTGGCACATGCATCTGCTCATTGGCGAAGCTCAGCGTTGCGCCTTCCGCGCCGTTCTTGACGACGACATGCAAGGCGCCGAGCCCGCGATAGCGCTCAATGGTGGCTTCGATGGAGGCATCGCCGAAATGGGCAACCTCGTCATCGAAGCTCGGCATGACAAGCGAGGAGGCGCGTCCGCCTTCGCTGATCGTCGTGTGCATCACATCGTAGCTCGACCAGAGGCGAGGGCGGATATTCGGGTCGAAGACGACAAACTTGCCGACCGCCTTGGCACGGCGGATTTCCGCAAGCAGCGTCTCGGTGTCGTCATGGGAAAGGATGGCGAGCGTGATGCCGGAGAAATAGATGACATCGGCACTTTCCACCGCCTCACGCAGGCGGTCGGGATCGGCGGCCAGGCTACGGGCGGCAGAGCTGTCGCGCCAGTAGCTGAAGGAGCGTTCGCCGTTCTTCAGATTGATCATGTAGAGGCCAGGCGTCTTGCCCTTGATGCGGCAGATGAGGTCCGTGCCGATGCCGGCTTTGCCCATGAAGGCGACCATTTCGTCAGACATCGGATCATCGCCGAGGGCGGTGAAATAATCGACCGACCAGGCGGGCGGCAGGCAGGCGCGGGCGTACCATGCGGTGTTGAAAGTATCGCCGGCAAAGCCTTTCCGCAGCAGGCCTTCACCTGCCTGCGAGAGCTCCACCATGCATTCGCCAATCGACAAAAACCGTCCGCTCAAGCCGTCCTCCCAGATTTTTCTGTTCTTGCGGATACGCGAAGAGGGGAGATGAGACAAGTCAATGAGCATGGAAAGTCCATCGCCCCAGTTGCGGGGCGATGGAGATGGCAGGTCAGGGCCTGTCCATATGATAGCAGGCCGCCGTCTGCCCTGGGCGGACGAGCTCCGTCGGCGGCATTTCGGTGCGACAGACATCCGTTGCCTTCCAGCAGCGCGGCGAGAAGACGCAGCCCTGTGGCGGATTCAGCGGCGAAGGTGGATCGCCCTGCAGGCGGATGCGGCTGCGCAGACGCGCGAGCTTTGGATCCGGGATCGGCGCCGCCGAGAAGAGCGCCTGCGTATAGGGATGCGCCGGATGTTCGAAGACGGTGGCGCAATCGCCGGCTTCGACCACCTTGCCGAGATAGAGCACCAGCACGTCATCCGAGATCAGGCGCACGACCGAGAGGTCGTGGCTGATGAAGATCAACGTCAAGCCGAACTCCTTGCGCAGCTTGCGAAGCAGTGTGATGACCTGGCCCTGGATCGACACGTCGAGCGCCGAGACCGGCTCGTCGCAGATGATGAGCTTCGGCCGCGTGACGACAGCACGGGCAATGCCGATACGTTGCGCCTGACCGCCCGAAAATTCGTGCGGATAGCGATTGATCATTTCAGGCACGAGACCGACGGCCGCCATGATCTCGCGTACGCGTTCGAGGCGCTGGGCTTTCGAGAGCTTTGGCTCGAAGACGGTGAGCGGTTCGGCAATAATGTCACCGACCGTCATGCGCGGATCGAGCGAGGCGATCGGATCCTGGAAGATGATCTGCATGTCGCGGCGGGCGGCGCGCATTTCCTCGTCGGAGAGATCGAGCAGATTACGGCCCTGCCAGAGGATGCGCCCCTTCTGCGACTTCAGAAGACGCAGGATGGAGCGGCCGAGCGTCGACTTGCCGCAGCCGGATTCGCCGACGATGCCAAGCGTGCGGCCTTCGGCGAGATCGAAGCTGACATTGTTGACGGCCGTCAGCATCAGCGGCGGCTTGAAGAAGGATTTTGAGGGGATCTCGAACTGGGTCGTCAGGTTCTCGACCCTCAGAAGCGAGCGCTCAGCCATGGATCAGCAACTCCTCGCGGCGGGGGAAGGGATGGAAGCAGGCTGCGCAATGGCTTGCTCCCTGCTGTTGAAGCTGCGGCGGGCGGTCGATGCAATCGTCCTGGACCTGCGAACAGCGTGGCGAGAAATTGCAGCCCTTGGGCAGATGCTGCAGGTTCGGCGGGCGGCCGGGGATGACGACGAGATCGTCGACATCCTGATCCGGGCGCGGGATCGAAGCGTGCAGCGCTGCTGTATAGGGATGCGCCGGGTTTTCGAAGAGTTCGTCGACCGGAGCTTCCTCGACGATGCGGCCGGCATACATGACGGCAACCCTGTCTGCGAGACCAGCCACGACACCGAGGTCGTGGGTGATCATCAGAAGCGCCGTGTTCATTTCCGCCGTCAGATCATTGAAGAGATCGAGGATCTGCGCCTGGATGGTCACATCGAGCGCGGTCGTCGGCTCGTCGGCGATCAGCAGTTTCGGCTTGGTGAGCAGCGCCATGGCGATGACGATGCGCTGGCGCATGCCGCCGGAAAGCTCGTGCGGATAGAGGTTGAAACGACGCGTGGGATCAGGAATGCCGACACGCTTCAGCATATCGAGCGCTTCGGCAGATGCCGCCCTGGCGGTAAAGCCGCGGTGGATCTCAAGCTGTTCCGTCAGTTGCCGGGAGATGCGGAGAGACGGATTGAGTGCCGTCATCGGGTCCTGGAAGACCATGGCCATGTCCTTGCCGCGGACACGGTCGAGTTCGCGTGGCTTCAGCGACAGCACGTCCTGGCCTTCCAGCAATGCCTGGCCGGTCGTTCTGCCGTTCTTGGCGAGCAGTCCCATGATGCCAAGGAACGTCTGGCTCTTGCCTGAACCGGATTCACCGACGATGGCGATACGTTCGCCGCGGCGAACCGTCAGGTTCATGTTGGAGACCGCCTTCACCTGGCCCTCGGGGGTCTCGAAGGTGATCGAGTAATCCTTGAGTTCGAGAAGGGTATCTTTTTGTTTTTCTGAGATCATCTATCGATCCTTCGGGTCGAACGCATCGCGCAGCCCGTCGCCGATGAACAGCAGGCTGAGGAGCAGGGCCACAAGGAAGCTTGCCGGGAAGACCAGCAGCCAGGGCATGCTTTCCATGGCATCGGTGCCTTCGGCAATCAGGGTGCCGAGCGAAGTCAGCGGCTCCTGAACGCCGAAGCCGAGATAGGAAAGGAAGCTCTCGGTCGCGATGATCTCCGGCACGGTCAGCGCCGCGAAGATGACGACGGGGCCGACGAGGTTCGGGATGATGTGCTTGGTAATGATCTTGAAAGGCTTCTGACCCGAGGCGCGGGCCGCTTCCACGAATTCGCGATGCTTGAGCGACAGGGTCTGACCACGCACGATACGGGCCATGGTCAGCCATTCGAGCGCGCCGATCGCTGCAAAGAGCAGGTAGACGTTGCGGCCGAAGATGACCATCAGCAGGATAACGAAGAGGATGTAGGGGAGTGCGTACATGATGTCGACGAAGCGCATCATGATGGAGTCCAGTCTGCCGCCAATATAACCGGAGACCGCACCGTAGAGCACGCCGATGACGACGGAGACCAGGGTTGCCGTCAACGCGACGGCCAGCGAGATGCGCGTGCCGTAGAGCACGCGGGCGAGCAGGTCGCGGCCGTTCGGGTCTGTGCCGAAATAGTGGCCGTTTTCGAAGGACGGCGGCGCGCGGAAGGCGGCCCAGTCCGGGTCTTCATAGTTGAAGGGGATGAAGTTCGGGCCGAGGAAGGCGGCAAGGATCAGCAACACGAGTATGCCGATCGATATGACGGCCGCCTTGTTGCGCGAGAGGCGGCGCAACGCATCCTTGGTCAGCGAGCGGCCTTCTGGAGACAGGCCTTCCGCTTCCAACAACTCGGCTGCGAGCAGCTCTCTTTTTGCAGGATTTAGGATCATCTGTTTCTCACTTTCGGGTCCAGCCAGGCATAGGCGATATCGACCAGAAGGTTCAGGAACACGATCAGCACCATGTAGAAGATGACCGTACCGAGAACCATACCATAATCGCGGTTCAGCGCTGCGTTGACGAAATAGCGGCCGATGCCGGGCAATCCGAAGATGCTTTCGACAACGAGCGAGCCGGTGAGAAGGTAACTTGCCGCCGGACCCAGGTAGGAAACGACGGGCATCATGGCGGGTTTGAGCGCATGACGCATGACCGTCAGACGCGGGCCGATGCCCTTGGCCTTGGCGGTGCGGATGAAGTTCTGGTTCATCACTTCGATCATCGAGCCGCGGGTGATGCGCGAGATGCGGCCGGCATGCGGCAGCGCCAGAACGACGATCGGCAGGACGAGATACTTGATCGATCCATCACCCCAGCCGCCGACCGGGAACCACGCGAGATGGATGCCGAAGACGAGCTGCATGATCGGCGCGATCAGGAAGTTCGGCAGCACGACGCCCACCAGAATGAGAGCACTCAGAATATAGTCCGGTGCCTTGTTCTGATAGAGCGCCCCAAGACAGCCGACAGCCACGCCGACGATGATGGCGATCAGGAAGGCAGCAGTGCCGATGGTGAAGGTGTAGGGCAGACCGATCATGATCTGCTGGGCGACGGTGAAGTCCTCACTCGCGAAGGAGGGGCCGAGGTCGCCTTTCAGCAGGTCGCCGACATAGATCAGGTACTGCTGAACGAGCGGTTTATCCAGATTGTAGTGGATCGCGAGGTTTTTCAAGATCACCGGCGGCAATGGCCTTTCGCCATCGAAGGGGCCGCCGGGGGCAAGGCGCAAAACGAAAAAGCAGGCTGTGACGGCGATCCACAGGACAGGGATCGTCGACAGCAATCGACGGAGTGCATATTTGATCATGGTCGTGGAGCGGCTCTTCCCGGACGTGCCGGGAAGAGCCTTTCATCCTTATTCCTTAATGGACAGCCAGCGCGTACGGTGGATGTCCTGAACGTTGTCGACGAAGCCCTCGATCTTGGGCGAGACGACGTTCTTGGAGACGTAGTAGTAGATCGGCAGTGCTGCGGAATCATCCAGCGCGAGCTGTTCGGCCTTCTTGAAGATCTCGGCGCGCTTCGTCAGATCGGTCTGAGCGTTGCCCTCCTTGATCAGCTTGTCATAGTCGGCATTTGACCAGCGGCCATAGTTCATCTGAACGCCTGTCACGAGCAGGTTCAGGAAGTTGTCCGGATCGTTGTAGTCGGCAAGCCAGCCCGCACGGCCGATCTGCACTTCGCCACGCTGCAACTGATCGTAGTGGACCTTCGTTTCAGCGTTGACGAGCTCGACATTGACGCCAAGCGGCTTCCACATGGAGGCGATCGCGACAGCAATACGTTTGTGGTTGTCGTTGGTGTTGTACTTGAGCTCGGTGGTCAGCGGATGATCCGGACCGAAACCGGCTTCCTTCAGCAGCTTCTTGGCTTGTTCGACCTTATCCTTGTAGGGAAGATCCTTCCAGGAAACGTAGGCCGGTTCGCCATAGTTTGCCGTGCCCGGCGGAACCCAGGAGTAGGCCGGCAGTTCGCCGGTGCCAAGGATCTGCGGGCCGATGACTTCGCGGTTGATCGCCATGGAGAGAGCCTGGCGCACGCGCTTGTCGTTGAAGGGCGGCTTGGTCGAGTTGATGACGTAGTAGTAGAGGCCGGAGAAGGGGGCGACATGCGCCTGGCCCGGCAGGTTCTTCTTCATCCACTCATACTGGTCGGTTGGGAAGTCGGTGAGGATATCGAATTCGCCAGCGCGGTAGCGCTTCAGCGCGGCTTCCTGGTCTTCGAGCACGAAGAACTTCGCGCCGTCGATCTTCAGATCCTTGGCACCGTAATACTGGTCGTTCTTGACGGTCGTAACGTGCGAGCCGGGGACCCACTCGACCGGCTTGTACGGACCGTTGGTGACGATGTTGCCGATCTTGACCCAGTCCTGACCCTTGGCCTCGACGACATGCTTCGGCAGCGGATAGGCCGTGTAGTGCATCAGGGCGTTGATGAAATAGGGGGTCGGGTTTTCAAGGGTGATCTCAAGCGTCTTGTCGTCGATAGCCTTGACGCCGAGCTCGTTCAGATCGGTGATCTCACCCTTGTTGATCTTTTCCGCGTTCTTGATGGTGAACTGCAGATAGGCGTAGTCGGCTGCGTTCTTCGGGTCGACGAGGCGCTGGAAGGCGAAGACGAAGTCGCCGGCCGTTACCGGCTGGCCATCGGACCACTTGATGCCGTCACGCAGCTTGAATGTGTAGACCTTGCCATCGGGGGAAATGGTCCAGCTTTCGGCCTGGCCGGGAACCGGGTTGTCCTTGGCGTCTTCAGTGACGAGGCCTTCGAAAATGTCGCCGGCAATGCGGTTTTCCCAGTCGCCGGAGAGTTTTTGCGGATCCAGCGAGGTGGGGTCGCCACCGTTATGGATATTCAGCGTGGCCGCATGGGCCGAAAATGCGAGCAATGAGCCAACCATTGCAGACGCGAGAAATTTTTTCGTGAAAAAGGACATAGTGTGTCCACCTTTCTAGGCTTTTCGCCTTTTCTTTGGTCATTTGTTCCCGGTTTGACCTGTTACGTGCAGGTCAACGGCACCTTAACGCAAAGGTTTGGCGTTGCAACCCCTAAACCGGTGGGTAGCATTCGGGTGTGGACAAGCTTATAAGCGTCTCCCTTTTGTCCGATCGCGCCCCCCCTTCTCCCGCGCTTCACCGCGCCACTAAGCTGTTGTTTTTTGCCTCGCCCTCACTAGTGTTGCTTGCGAAATGAAGCAGGAGACGGCGGTTCATGGCGTTGCAGACAGGCGGGAATGCGAATTGGTGGCGCGGCGCGGTGATCTATCAGGTCTATCCGCGCTCGTTTCAGGATACTGATGGCGACGGGCTCGGCGATCTCAAGGGGATAACCCGGCGCCTCTCCCATATCGCAAGCCTCGGCGTCGATGCGATCTGGCTGTCGCCTTTCTTCAAGTCGCCCATGGCCGACATGGGGTATGACGTCTCCGACTATTGCGATGTCGATCCGATTTTCGGCACGCTCGACGATTTCGATGCGATGATGGGGGAAGCCCACAGGCTCGGCATAAAGGTCATCATCGATCAGGTGATTTCCCATACGTCCGACCGGCATCCATGGTTCGTGGAAAGCCGTTCCAGCCGCACGAACGACAAGGCCGACTGGTATGTCTGGGCTGATCCGAAGCCCGATGGGACGGCGCCAAACAACTGGCTGTCGATCTTCGGCGGGCCGGGCTGGGAATGGGATGGCGTGCGCCGGCAATATTACCAGCACAACTTCCTGACCTCGCAGCCTGACCTGAACTTTCACAGCAAGGAAGTTCAGGATGCGCTCTTGAAGACGGTAAAGTTCTGGCTCGACCGCGGCGTGGATGGATTCCGCCTGGACACGGTGAATTATTACTTCTGCGACAAGCTGCTCCGAGACAATCCGCCGCACGAGCCGGACCCGGATCAGGTCGGTCTCGATGCGCCCGATACCAATCCTTATGGCATGCAGAACCATCTTTATGACAAGACGCAGCCGGAGAACCTCGAGTTCCTCAAGCGTTTCCGCGCTCTGCTCGATCAGTACGAAGGGCGCACGACCGTTGGCGAAGTCGGCGACGGGGCACGTTCGTTGAAGACCGTCGCGGCCTATACGAGCGGCGGCGATAAGCTGCATATGTGTTACACTTTTGATCTGCTCCGGCCGGATTTCACCGCCACTCACATTCGCGGTTGTGTCGAGACCTTCCAGCGCATGGTGAAGGACGGGTGGGTCTGCTGGGCCTTTTCCAATCACGACGTCAACCGCCATGTCAGCCGTTTCGCGCTGACGGAAGAGGAGCGTCCGGTCATTGCCAAATTGGCGATTTCGGTGCTTGCGGCACTTCGCGGTTCGATCTGCCTCTATCAGGGCGAGGAACTGGGGTTGCCGGAGGCGGAACTTGCCTTCGAGGACCTGCGCGATCCCTATGGCATCCGCTTCTGGCCGGCCTTCAAGGGCCGTGACGGATGTCGCACGCCGATGCCGTGGGAAGCCGGCAAGGCGCATGCCGGTTTCACCAGCGCCGAGAAGAGCTGGCTGCCGGTGCCCTATGAACAGGCGGCGCTTTCCGTGGACACTCAGGAGAACAACGATAGCTCGGTTCTGCACCACTATCGGCGCACACTGGAATTCCGGAAGGGCCATCCGGCGCTGCTTGACGGCAGTATGGAATTCGTCGGCAGCAATCAGGATCTGCTCGCCTTCGTGCGCGAGAAGGGAGACGAGAAGCTGCTCTTCGTCTTCAACCTGACGCGTGAAGCCGCGGAGTTTCAGCTTCCCGCTGGCATGGTGCTGGGCGCTCCATTGCCCATGCCCGGCTTCAATGCCGCCGCCAGTGCGAAGACAGTGCAGCTCGACGCGCTTGACGCTTTCTGCGCTCGGATCAGCTGATCAGCGCGAAGCGATCGACGTCCACCATCCCCTTGTCCGAGATCTTCAAATGCGGAATCACGGGCAGGGGTAGGAAGGCGACCTGCAGGAAGGGTTCCTCCAGCGTCGTACCGAGGGCGTAGGCTGCCTTGCGCAGATGATGCAGCGTGTCGCGCACCGTCTCATACGGTTCCAGGCTCATCAGGCCGGCGACAGGAAGCGCGATTTCGGCGGTGACTTTGCCGTCCTCGACGACGACGAAGCCGCCCTTGATCTCGCCGAGACGATTGGCCGCAAGAGCCATGTCATCCTCGCTAACGCCGACGACGCAGATATTGTGGCTGTCATGGCCGACCGTCGAGGCGATGGCGCCTTTCTTCAATCCGAAGCCCTGGACGAAACCGTTTGCATGGTTGCCGTTCTTGCCGTGGCGCTCGATGACGGCGACCTTGATGATGTCGTTGCCGAGATCGACGGTGGTCTGGTTGCCCCTAGCCGGCAGGCGGTAGCGGCGATGCTCGGTGATGATCTTGCCGGGCATGACGCCGATGACGGGTGTTTCTCCCTCCGAAACAGGCACGCCGAAATGGGCCGCATTGACCGGCCGTGCCTTGACGCTGTCGAGGCCGACAGGCGGCACGGATTTGCGGGTGGCAAAGAGCGCGTCGGTGACGTGGCGGCCGGCCGAGAAGACCATATCCGCCACGCAGTTCTCCAGGCTGTCGATAATGACAAGATCGGCCCGCCAGCCGGGCGCAATGAGGCCGCGGTCACGCAAGCCGAAGGCGCGGGCAGCCGAGATCGAGGCGGCGCGGTAGACAGCCAGCGGCTCGACGCCTTTGGAGATCGCCGTGCGGATCATATAGTCGAGATGGCCCTGCTCGGCGATATCGAGCGGATTGCGGTCATCGGTGCAGAGCGCGAGGTATGGCGAGAGGCGTTCGGTGATGATGGGCATCAGGGCGTGCAGATCCTTAGAGACGGAGCCCTCGCGCACAAGGATATGCACGCCTTTGCGAATTTTCTCCAGCGCTTCGGCCGCGCTCGTGCATTCATGCTCGGTGCGGATGCCGGCGGAGAGATAACCGTTCAGATCATTGCCTGAGAGCAACGGAGCATGCCCGTCGATATGGCCGCCCTGGAAAGCCTCGAGCTTCGCCATGCAGACGGGATCCTTGTGGATTACGCCGGGGAAATTCATGAATTCGGCAAGGCCGATGACCTTGGGATGATCGCGATAAGGCAGGAGGCTTTCGACCGGCAGGTCGGCGCCGGATGTTTCAAGATGTGTGGCTGGCACACAGGAGGAAAGCTGGACGCGGATATCCATGATCGTTTCCAACGCCGAGGCGAGGAAGAATTCAATGCCTTCTTTGCCGAGCACATTGGCGATCTCATGAGGGTCGCAGATCACTGTCGTCACGCCGTAAGGCAGCACGCAGCGGTCGAATTCATGCGGCGTGACGAGCGAGGATTCGATGTGCAGATGCGTATCGATGAAGCCGGGAACGACGATCTTGCCGGAAATGTCGATCTCCGTCTCGCCGCTGTAGTTGCCGCAGGTCCCGATCACACGCTCGCCGCCGATGGCGATGTCCGACTGGACGAGTTCACCCGTCACGAGGTCGAAGAAGTGTCCGCCTTTCAGGACGATATCGGCAGGCATGCGACCCACACCCTGATCGATGAGACGTTCGAGCTTGGCGATCATATCTGTCCTCGCAATGCAATCGATTCCGCGAGTTATAGCGCATCTGTTCGCGGATTCGATGCCCGCAAACAAAACCGGGCGCCATTGGCGCCCGGTCGCATGTTCCATTCGCTCGATTACTCGGCAGCAACGATCTTGCCGCCTTCCCACTTGTAGAGCGAGAAGCTCTGCGAGGAGAGGTCGCCGGTTTCGCCATAGGTGAGCTTGCCGATGACCGTCGGGATCTGGTCGCCGCTCTTCAGGGCAGCCGCAACGGCTTCCGCATCCTCGGCGCTGCCGGCCTTTTCGATGCCGGCTTTCAGGACTTCGACGGCAGCATAGGCGTTCAGCGTGAAGGCTTCGGCCGGAATGTTCTTGGCGGCGAGCGCATCGGCAGCGGTCTTGGAGTCCGGGCTCTTGGTGGCGTCCGAAGCATTGGTGAACAGCGTGCCGCCTGCTGCATCCGTGCCGATCGTCCAGAACTCGGTGTTGGAGAGACCGTCGCCGCCGATGATTTGGGCATTGACCGAGAGGTCATGGAGCTGGCGGGCGAGCAGACCGCCTTCCGGGTGGTAGCCGCCGAAATAGACGAGATCGACTTTCTCGGCCTTGATGCGGGTGGTCAGAGCGGAGAAGTCCTTGTCGCCAGGCGTAATGGAGTCGTTGATGACTTCGGTGATGCCGCCGGCATTCAGCGTTGCCTTGAAGGCGTCTGCGAGACCTTTACCGTAAGCGCCCTTGTCGTTGATGATGGCGATGCGCTTGTCCTTGAAGTGTTCGAGAACGTATTTGGCGGCGACTTCGGCCTGCTGGTCGTCGCGGCCGCAGGTGCGCAGAACGTTGGTCAGGCCACGCTTGGTCAGGTCAGGTGCTGTTGCAGTCGGAGTGACCATCAGTACGCCATTTTCGGCCAGAACGTCGGAAACCGGAATGGCGACACCGGAGGTGACCGGGCCGACGACGAAGCGGATGCCGTCGCCGACAACCTTGTTCGCGGCGGAAACGCCCTGCTTCGGCTCGCCGGCATCGTCGGCCAGTTCGAGCACGACCTTCTCGCCGAGAATGCCGCCGTTCTTGTTAATTTCGTCGACGGCGGTCTGCGCGCCATTCTTTACCTGGTCGCCGTAAGCCGCCACCGGACCGGTCAGCGGCGCGATGAGGCCGATGGTGATATCCGCATGCGCGAGCGGTGCAAATGCCAGCGAGGCGACGAGCGTCGCCGTCAGAGTCTTCAGGGTCATGTTCTGTCTCCTTGGGTAGGGTCGTCTTCGACCACCGGTTGCTTGCCGCGCAGGCCGCTTCTTTTGTCAGCGATCCCTTTGGGAGCGTGCCAAGGACGAGGAAAAGCTGCGCGATCAATGAGCCTCGCGGCCATATTTGGCTCGCCCGGCGCATGGCAAGATTTCTAGAAATTTCGGGAAGATTCCGCAAGTTGATAACAAGATCGGGATCATTTTCGCCAAATCTGGAAAGATTGCGCGCGATTTTTTTGATTTTTCAATCCATCTTCCGCAATTTTCGGTCTGCGTTGTCGCGACCATTCCTCGGCTTGCCGCGACGGTGTCAGGGCAGTCTCAATCTGCAGGTGTCCGGCCGAGATTTTTCCGACCGCATGCTTTTAGCCGTAAATGACTTGCAACCTTTGCAGAAAGTCGAGGCGAAGCTTCTCCGACAGAGCATATCTACGGCTGCGGATAAGCGGGTATCTGGTAATGACGCCGCTGACCGCTGTTTTGGTTTTACTGTTTTAGCGAGTTAACAATTGATTCTAAGAATCCCAATATAACTATCATTCCCTAGTATTTATTGCGGTGCGAAAAAGTATCCGATTTATCGATACAGGCATATAACGGGAACAGATATCTGGATGCTCAAGCGTATTGAAGCCAGGCAGGTACGAACCGGAATGTTCATCGAGATGGTCGAGGGCATCTGGCAAGATCCTCTTCTATCTCGGCGACGGTTCTTACTGCGACGTGAGAGTGATACGCTGAAGCTTAACGAGTGCGCGGATACGGGCGTCGTGATCAACACGACCAAGGGCCTCGATGTCAGGAACACCTCACATAAGATCGAGATCGACGTCAGGGCAGCGCGCGAGACCATTCAGAAATCGGTCGAGGTGCTGGAAAATGTCTTCGGTCGGCTGCAAGGCGGAGATGCGATCGCCGTCGATCAGGTCGAGCCGGTAATTTCCTCCGTTTCCAAATCAATGGATGACCACCCGGCCGTCTTCATCAGCGTTACCCGGCTGAAATCCAAGGACGAAGTAACCTTTCTGCATTCCCTTTCGGTCAGTGCCTTGATGATCCTTTTCAGCCGTCATCTCGGACTGAACGAGGAACTGGTGCAGACGCTCGGCACGGCCGGGCTATTGCATGATGTCGGTAAGCTCGAAATTCCTCTTGAAGTGCTCAACAAGGAAGGACGCCTGAATGAGGACGAGATCCAATTGATCCGAGATCATCCGGCGAAAGGGCATGCGATCCTGTCGCGCCAGGAGGGCATGCCGGAAATCGTCCTCGACGTCTGCCTGAACCATCACGAACGCATTGACGGCAAGGGTTATCCGCGCAAGCTCTCCCACGGCGAGATCAGCCTTCACGCACGTCTCGCCGCGATTTGCGATGTCTATGACGCCGTTACTTCGGCGCGCCCCTACAAGGCTGCGTGGAGCGCGAAGGAGGCGCTGAGCTGGATGCTGGCCAATGAAGGGCATTTCGATCGCCGGCTCGTCAAAAAATTCGCCCTCTGCCTGTCGATCGCCTCCGTTTCCTGAGCGTATCTGTCTCGTCACACAAGGCCTGCGGGGATCTGATCCGCCGCAGGCCGAGTTTCTTCGTGATCCGTGGCACCCCGAAAGCGCGCAGGACAAGGAAGCTACTCTATTGATCGGCGAGCGCCTTTCCCAGGAAATCCGTGATCATGTTGGAAACCTGCCGGTGAATCGTTCCGCGATCTGCGCCGACGCCATCCCGGCAGACGATGCTCTCCCCTGGCGCTTCCTTCTCGATCAGTTCTGCTGCGCCGGGCTTGCAGGGTTGCATGAAGCTGAAATGCAGCGATCCGGGGATAAGAGTGTAGGTGGTCGTCGCTGGCGGCAGATAGCGGGCAAGGTAGCCGGAATCCTTGTTCGTGGCGGCTATGTCCGCCTTGGTTGCCGTGTCTCCATCGACGTCGTCAGCAGCGCCCAGCACCATGACGGGAACATCGATTGCCGCGAGGCTCTCTGGTGTCAGCCCGCGGCCGGGTCCGAGGTCGAGCGTCACGACGGCACGGATTCTCGGGTCGCTGAGATCGGCGGCCATCGCTGCATCGGAGGCTGCATTGCGCCCGATGCCGAGCGCCTCGAATATTCTGCAGTAGATCGGGCTGAATTCAGCCATGCAGTTCTTCGCCACCTTGGCCGCGTCGAAGCGGCCGCCCGCCAGTTCGACGACCGTCCAGCCGCCGAGTGAATGGCCGATGGCGGCAATCCGATCGGATGCCACGCCGCCCGCAAGATCGGGATTGTCGAGCAGGGCGTGGATCGTGCGGCTGAGGTCGCCGGGGCGCTTCCATAGTTCGATGGCATCGGGCTTTCGCATGTCGAATGTGGTCGTGCCGGGATGATCGGGTGCGGCCACGACATAGCCTGCTTCCACGAGATCGGCGGCGAGCCAGGCGAGGTTGCGCCAGCTGCCACCGTAACCATGGGAGAGTACGACCAGCGGATGCGGGCCGGCCATGGGTTCGGCATCCCTGATGACGGGCTGGCCGATAAAGGCTGGCGTTTCGCCGAGAAGGACCGGGGTGACGTCCGATACCGTTGGATACCAGATGCTGACATGGACAGGACGATCGGCGTTTTTGACAGGCAGGGTGGTTTCGCGAAAGCCGGTTCCGGCATGTGCTGCCGGTGCCAGTAACAGGGTGAAGGAGAGAAGGATGGCAAGTCTTTGCATGAGATCTCCATAGGGTTGATTTGCCCTGTCTGCAGGAAATCCGTCACACCGGAGACCGATAACGCGATCAAGGTCGCCGACATCAAAAGGAAAGGGCGAGGCCTGAGCCTCGCCCTTAAATTCAATCAGAAAGATGCATTCAATCAGGACGATCGAGTTCAGATATTGTTCTGCAGGATCGTACGCAGCTTGCCGAAGAGCTCGTCGATGTGCTTCTTCTCGATGATCAGCGGCGGGGAGAGCGCGATGATGTCGCCCGTCGTGCGGATCAGCAGGCCGCTTTCGTAAGCCTTGAGGAAGGCCGTGAAGGCGCGTTTGGTCGGCTCGCCGGCGATCGGGTCGAGCTCGATGGCGCCGATGAGGCCCGTATTTCTGATGTCGATGACGTTGGGGCAATCCTTGAGCGAGTGCAGCGCGTCGGCCCAGTAGTCGGAAAGCTCGGCTGCGCGGGTCAGCAGGCCTTCTTCCTTGTAGGTGTCGAGCGTCGCAAGTGCTGCGGCCGAAGCGATCGGGTTCCCGGAATAAGTATAACCGTGGAAGAACTCGATCATGTGCTCGGGGCCGTTCATGAAGGCATCATGGATTTCCGAGGTCACGAAGACGGCGCCCATCGGGATGACGCCGTTGGTCAGACCCTTGGCGGTGGTGATGATGTCGGGCTTCACGTCGTAATACTGAGCGGCGAAGGGTGCGCCGAGGCGGCCGAATCCGGTGATGACTTCATCGAAGATCAGCAGGATGCCGTGCTTGGTGCAGATTTCACGCAGCTTCTGCAGATAGCCCTTCGGCGGAATGAGAACGCCGGTGGAGCCGGCGACCGGCTCGACGATGACGGCGGCGACGGTGGACGCGTCATGCAGGGTGACGATGCGCTCGAGTTCGGTGGCGATATCGCCGCCATGCTCGGGTTCGCCGCGGGTAAAGTTGTTCTTGCCGGGCAGATGAGTGTGGGGCATGTGGTCGACGCCGGTCAGCAGCGTGCCGAACATCTTGCGGTTGGTGACGATGCCGCCGACGGAGATGCCGCCGAAATTGACGCCGTGATAGCCACGCTCGCGGCCGATCAGGCGGAAGCGTGAGCCATTGCCCTTCACGCGGTGATAGGCGAGCGCCACCTTGAGCGCCGTTTCGACCGATTCAGAACCGGAATTGGTATAGAGGACATGGTTCATGCCCTCGGGTGCGATGTCGACCAGGCGATTGGCGAGTTCGAAAGCCTTGGGATGGCCGAGCTGAAAGGCCGGGGCGTAGTCGAGTTCGCCCGCCTGCTCGCGGATCGCTTCGGTGATCTTCGGGCGGCAGTGTCCGGCATTCACGCACCAGAGGCCAGCCGTACCGTCCAGAACCTGACGGCCGTCATGGGTTTGGTAATACATATCCTTCGCACCCACGAAGAGGCGCGGTTCCTTCTTGAACTGACGGTTCGCGGTAAAGGGCATCCAAAAGGCGCGAAGGTCGTTTGGCGTTGCATTCAGGCGATTGGACATGCTGTTCTCCTGGCCGTTGGGGAGGCCGTTCCCGTTTTAAGCTTGGCGCCGATTATATTTTTACTGCCCGGTCAAATTATCAGCGCCCGGCAAGGCGTCAAGCCAGAGAAGCGTCGCCTTCTGATGTTCCCGGACACGTCGGGCGTCATCAATCCTTCGCCCGGCATCGCTACAAAAATCGATGGCCGCAATGGCCGAGGGCATTCCATTCATTTCCTTGAAATTCAACCATTTTACCGGAGGTAGTCATGACGGACCGCCAGAAGACCAGACCGCGTCCCAATCCGCGGCGTGCATTTGCGCCGAGCTACGGCACCATTCTCGAAGAAGGCGTTCGTCGCCGTACCGTTCTGAAGGGCTTCATCGCAGCCATGGGTGCAGCCGCTTTTGCGCCGGCGCTCGAAGCAAGGAAGGCTGAAGCCGCCGAGTCGACGCTTACTTTCCCCGAACTGAAGCGTGTGCGTGACGCTGCCGACCACTGGCCTGATGGTTACGAGCGCCAGATCCTCATTCGCTGGGGTGACGCACTCTTCAACGACAGCCCGGAATTCGATGTCGCCAAGCTCGACGGCAAGACCGCCGAGCGCCAGTTCGGCTACAACAACGATTTCACGCAGTTCCTGCCGCTGCCCTGGGGCGAGAAGAGCTCCGATCATGGCCTGATGGTCGTCAGCCATGAATATGCCACGCCCTTCCTGATGTTTCCGGGACTGACGGCGGACAATTACCGTGAGAAGATGACCGAGGACCAGATCCGGGCGGTGATGGCCGCTGTCGGCGTCTCGGTTTTCGAAGTGCGCAAGGACGGCAACCGGTGGCAGGTCGTCAAGGACGGCAAATATAACCGCCGCATCCACATGAGCACGGAAATCGGCATTTCCGGCCCGGCCGCCGGCGACGATCGCCTCAAGACCAAGGCTGACCCGACCGGCAAGATGGTCTTCGGCACGATCTCGAACTGCAATGGCGGTATCACGCCTTGGGGCACGATGCTCTCGGGCGAAGAAGGCGCAATGGACGTTTTTGCCGGCGACTATACCAAGCTGGCGAACCAGGAACTGGTCGAGCGACAGGGCTGGGACGAGGATGAGAACGACATCTATTCCGTCAGCCGCGTCGAGCCGCGCTTCAAGTTCGAGGAGGAGCCGAATGAATGGATGCGCTTCGACTGGGTCGTCGAAATCGATCCGTTCGATCCCTCGGCAAAGCCGGTCAAGCGCACGTCGCTCGGCCGCATGACGCATGAAGGCGCGCAATGTTGCGTCGCCCCTGACGGACGCGTCGTGGTGTTCATGGGCGATGATGACGATTTCGAATATATCTACCGCTTCGTCACCCGCGATCCGTGGAACCCCAATGATCGCGCCGCCAACAAGGACCTGCTCGACCACGGTACGCTGTCGGTCGCCAAGTTCGAAAGCGACGGCACGATGCGCTGGATCCCGCTGGTCGCCGGCGAAGGCCCGCTGACGGCGGAAGCCGGCTTCAAGACACAAGCAGATGTGGTTCTTGCGACACGCGCCGCCGCGGACCTCGTAGGTGCTACGCCGATGGATGGGCCGGAAGGCTTCATCCCGCATCTCGGCACCGGCAAGCTCTATGTTGCCATGACGGAGAACGAAGACCGCCTGCCGAAGGGGCAGGGTGACGACGAGAAGGAACAGGTCAACGTCGCCAATCCGCGCGGCCCCAATCCGCATGGGCATCTGCTGGAGCTGGTAGCTCCTGGCGGTCCGGATAAGCCGGATTATGCGGCCGAAAGCTTCAAGTGGGACGTTTTCGTGCTCTGCGGCGATCCGTCAAAGCCCGAAGACCAGGCGATGTTCCACCCGGCGACCACCTCGGCTGGCTGGTTCACCGATCCCGACAACCTTGCCGTCGATCCGGCGGGCCGCCTCTGGGTGACCACCGACGGTCCGCCACCGGAAGGCATCGCCGATTCCGTCTATGTGATGGATACGGAAGGTCCGGGCCGCGCCCTGCCGAAGCTCATCTATATCGCCCCTGTCGGTTCGGAGACCTGCTCGCCGACCTTCACGTCCGACGGCTCCAGCGTTTTCCTCTCGGTCCAGCATCCGGGCGAATTGCGCATGGCCGACAACGAAGATGCGACCTCGATGGAAGATGCCGGCACCAGTTGGCCGGACTTCAAGCCGGGCGTACCGGCTCGTCCGTCGCTCGTCGTGCTGACCCGCGGCAACAATGAAGTGGTGGGCAGCTAAGCCCGCTTTTCGCAATCAAAAGAGACCGGCAATTCTCGCGAATTGCCGGTCTCCAACGCTTCACGAGCTGAAATAGCGCGAGCAGTATCGGAGGAAACATCTCCTCCGATACTGCTCAGACTAACATCATGTCAGCGCTAACATCAGGCTGCAGACCTACTCCGGTTCTGTGTCACGTAGATATCCTCGAGTGTTGCAAGGATTTTCATGACCGGCTCGGAGTTGCTGGAATAATAGATCGTCTGTGCATCGCGACGGGTCTTGACCAGCTTCTGAGCGCGCAATTTCGACAGATGCTGGGAGAGGGCCGACTGGCTCAGGCCGACCTGGGTCGCGAGAACGCCGACAGGCACTTCTCCCTTTACCAGGCTGGTGAGGATCAGCAAACGCTTGGGGTTGGCCATGGCCGATAATAAAGCTGCCGCCACATTGGTGTGATCGGCCAAATCAGAGGTTTCCATATTTTTTCTTCCTAATGCGAAACGTACATCATCCGTACAGGCACAGGCCGTCAGACGGTTCTTTGACTGACGTCAAAAACTAGCAATTGGGCTTGAAGATTGTATATACCTAAATTTAAGGTATCAGGTATGCTATTTTAGATATGTTTGAACAAATGTGATCCAAATCCTCCGCGGGTATGTCGAACTCGCAACGCAACAATAAGTCACCTGAAATCATATCAAAACCCGCGGAATCCACCCCACATATGTGCCAGGGACCTGCTTCGGGCGCCTTTAGCCTAGATGCCAGCGCTGTCATCAGAGTCGGATGGCGCGCTACTAAATCTTGCACTGCAGCGTCAGCTTTTTCGGCGATGTCATCATTTGCCTCCGAGTGAATCACGAGATCGCTGCCGTCTAAAATGTAAGCACGGCCGAATCCGCCATTAAGGCTGGCCGATTGCGGGATGAGGCGAAAGAAACGGAAATCCGGGAAATCGATATAGAGTTTCGCCTTGGCGTGACGATTGAGAAAACGGGTGCGGATGCGCGCGTGGAGGGGCGTATCCCGCTCCACCTGTTCCGCACGGCATTGGGTCGTCAGGCGGGCATGGGCGAGCGGATCGCCCTTGCCAGGCTCGCCGGTCAGGAGCGAGGCTCTGGCATCGGCGGCGAGCGCCTTCGTGTGAGTAGAGAGCGCGGAAACGAGAATGATGGGCACGCCGTCTATGTCAGTGCCGAGAAGAACCCGGCTTGCGAAGGGAAAGCCGGTTTCAGGATCGAGAACGGCGAGGGCCGCATAGCGGGCGGAGCGCAGCAGGGTGCGTGCGAGTTTGCGGGCCTCGTCGTCGGTTTCGCGGAGCTTGGAGGATGGTTCTTTCATATCCGCCATGTTGCAAAGCGGAGTGAAAGGATCAAGGCTAAAGCGCGTCGCGATCTCTAGGATTCGCTTGCCACGCTTTAGTTCTTTGGTTGATGCATGTCGTTATCGCAAAACCGCTGCACACTTTTGCGCGACATGCTTTATTCCTTCCGCTTGTGCCGCGTGAGGCCGGTGACGACATCCTGCGCCGAGATCGTGCCGACGATCTGGCCGTTGTCGACTACGCCGATACTGCCGGGCTGTCGGGAGAGGGCGTCGAGGATATCGACAAGCGGCGTCGTGGGGCGCGCAGTGGCGCTGACCGACATGCCGATTGCCGCATCGCCCAGCCCGGGCTGCATGACGTCAGAGGCCATCAGCATGTTGATTGGGTTCATGTTCTGCACGAAGTCGGCAACATACTGATCGGCCGGATTCTTGACGATTTCCTGCGGCGTTCCGCATTGGATGATCCGCCCACCCTCCATGATGGCGATGCGATTGCCGATGCGGAAGGCCTCATCGAGATCGTGGCTGACGAAGAGGATGGTCTTCTTCAGTCGCCGCTGGAATTCCAGCAGCTCGTCCTGCAGTCGTGTGCGGATCAGTGGATCGAGCGCGGAGAACGGCTCGTCCATCAGCAGGATCGGAGCACCGGTGGCGAATGCGCGGGCAAGGCCGACGCGCTGCTGCATGCCGCCGGAGAGTTCGTTGACCTTGCGGTCTGCCCATTTCGTCAGGTTGACGAGTTCGAGTTGTTCGCCGACCCGGCTCTTGCGCTCGGCTTCCCGCACGCCCGAGAGTTCGAGGCCGAAACCGACATTCTCGGCAACGGTGCGCCAGGGCAGCAGGGCGAACTGCTGGAACACCATGGAGACCGTATGCGTGCGCAGGTCGCGCAGCGCCTTGGCATTGCATTTGTAGGGGTTTACCGGCCCCGTTGCCGTGGAGACGGCGACGTCGCCGCGCACGACGGGCGCAAGTCCGTTGACGGCCCGCAGGAGCGTCGACTTGCCGGAACCCGAAAGGCCCATCAACACGAGGATTTCGCCTTCCTCTATCGTCAGCGAGGCATTGGCGACGCCGAGAACGAGGCCGGTCTCGGCGCCGATCTCGTCGCGTGAGCGACCCTGGTCGACCATGGCGAGCCCTGTTTCCGGCCGGTCGCCGAAGATGATGCTAACGTCGTTGAAACTAACCGCAGTCATGCGACGTCTCCTTCGCCTGCTGTGCGGAACATGCGGTCCAGAATGATTGCCAGGATGACGATGCAGAAGCCGGCCTCAAAACCCTTGGCGATGTTGACGGTGTTCAAGGCACGCACGACCGGCACGCCGAGACCGGGAGCGCCAACGAGGGCGGCGATGACGACCATCGAGAGGGAGAGCATGATGGTCTGTGTTAGACCGGCCATGATCTGCGGCGTTGCAAAGGGTAACTCGACCTTGCGAAGAACCTGAACCGGCGTCGCGCCGAAAGCGACGGCGGCTTCGACGAGGGAGGGGGGCGTCGAGATGATGCCGAGACGAGTGAGGCGGATGGGAGCGGGAATCGCGAAGATGACGGTTGCGATCAGACCAGGCACCATGCCGAGACCGAAAAGGATAAGTGCTGGAATGAGATAAACGAAGGTTGGAATGGTCTGCATGAGATCCAGGACGGGCCGCATGGCGGCATAGATCCAGGCGCGGCGGGCAGCCGCAATGCCGAGCGGAATGCCGGCCACCATGCTGACGAAGGTCGCGGCGAGCACGAGCGCCAGTGTTTCCGTCGTCTCCTTCCAGTAGCCCTGGTTCATGATGAGCAGCAGCCCAAGACAGGTGAAGACCGCAACTGCTATCGACCGGCGCAGCCACCAGGCGAGGAGGCTGATGGCAAGGACGGCAACCAGCGGATTGGGCGTCTGCAGCACGAAAAGCAAGGCATTAATGACGTACGACAACAGGGCGGAGAGTTGGTTGAAAAACCAGTCGCCGTTCGATGTCAGCCAATCGACAAAGGATTTGGCCCAGGGGCCAATGGGAATTTTAGCGTCAGTGATCCAATTCACGAGGCGCGCCTGTCTTTTTGAGAACGAAGATCGGGATGAAAACGAAAACGGGGCGGCAAATCCGCCCCGGTCATTTCATCAGAGGCCGAGGCCGGACTTGACGGCTGCGAGGCCGTCGCCGCTGCCGTCGCGCGTCTTGACGCCGGCGAGCCAGGGTTCAACCGTGGACGGATTGGCCTTCAGCCATTCGCCCGCTGCCTTTTCCGGATCTTCGCCGTCATTGAGGATCTTGTTCATGATCTCGTTCTCCATTTTCAGGGAGAACTTGAGATTCTTGATCAATGTCCCGACGTTCGGGCACTCGCTGAGATAGCCGGCACGCACGTTGGTATAGACTTCGGCGCCGCCAAAATTCGGTCCGAAAGTATCATCTCCACCCGACAGATAGGTCATCTTGAAGTTGGTATTCATCGGATGCGGTTCCCAGCCGAGGAAGACGATGGGCTTGCCATCCTTCTCGGCGCGGGCGACCTGCGCCAGCATGCCCTGCTCGGAGGATTCGACAAGTTCCATCTCCTTCATGCCGAAGGTGTTCTTGTCGATCATGTCGATGACGTGGCGGTTGCCGTCATTGCCGGGCTCGATGCCGTAGATCTTGCCATCGAGATCACCCTTGTGAGCAGCGATATCCTTGAAGTCCTTGATGCCGAGTTCCGCACCCTTGGCATTGGTCGCCAGCGTGTACTTGGCGCCGACGAGGTTCGGCCCGTAGGACTCGACCGACTTGTCGTCGAGATAGGGCTGGATATCCGCCTTCTGGGACTGCATCCAGTTGCCGAGGAAGACGTCGATGTCCTTGTTCTTCATCGAGGTATAGGTGACCGGCAAGGAGAGAACCTTGATGTCGGTTTCATAGCCGAGCTTCTTGAGGAGCAGAGAGGCGGTCGCCGTGGTCGACGTGACGTCCGTCCAGCCGATGTCCGAAAGACGGACGGTGGAGCAGCTTTCAGGGTCTGCGGAGAAGGCGGCGGTCGCCACGGAGAGGGCGGCGACTGCGGTTACGGTAACGAGTTTGAATGCGCTTGTTGTTTTCATTTTAGACTCCCAGTCTTACGTTCCCAAGCCAACCATCAATAGACCAGTTTTACAAGCGATCTCGGCGCGTTTGCGGCGTTCCGGCCACTGTGATTGCGACGCCCCGGCGTTTTTTTGAGAATGCCTGAACTTCCAGGTTTTTGGCGATTTCGATGCCAGGATTTCCTGTGATTATCAATTTGTCGGGGCTTTTCTTTGTGTTCTCCACCTTCCAAGAAGCCAGACAAGGAGAATCCGATGGCAAAACTCTATTTCAACTACTCAACGATGAACGCCGGCAAGTCGACGATGCTGCTGCAGGCCTCCTACAATTATCAGGAGCGCGGAATGCGCACGGTTCTCTTGATTGCGGCCTTCGACGACCGGGTCGGGCGTGGCGTCATCGGTTCGCGCATTGGGTTGGAAGCAGAGGCCATCCCCTTCGAAAACGACAGCGATCTCTATGCTCTGGTTCAGACGCTTAGCGGCGGAGGGCAGCCGATCTCCTGCGTTTTCCTCGATGAGGCGCATTTCATGACGCGCGAGCACGTTTGGCAGCTTGCCCGCGTGGTCGACAGGCTCGGCATTCCCGTCATGGTCTACGGCCTAAGGACGGATTTTCAGGGCAAACTCTTTCCGGCCTCGCAGGAACTGCTGGCGATTGCCGACGAGATGCGCGAGGTGCGCACCATCTGCCATTGCGGGCGCAAGGCGACCATGGTCGTGCGGCTCGATGCCGAGGGCAAGGTGCTGCATGAGGGCGCGCAGATCGATGTCGGCGGAAACGAGAAATATGTTTCGCTGTGCCGCCGGCATTGGGACGATGCGATGAACGGCGAATGGATTGCAGAGCCGGTCTGAACGGATCGACGCCTGTTTTCTTTGACGCGGCAAGCGAATAGTCTGGAAGACGGAGATTCCCTGGGAGTGCCCGGTGCGCAAAAGCCCGCCTTTCGATAGCCAGTATGATGCCGCCCGCGGCCTTGCCGAGGCGATGGCCGGCGAGGCGGATTATTGTGCCGCCTGCATCGCCGGCTTCGATGGCGACGAGGGGCGCTCGTCCGACGAGATTTTCCTCGAACAGAATGCGCGCTTCCAGGCCTTTTTCAACGACAGCGCCACGCTCGATGTGCTGCTTGCAGAACTCGTCTTCTCTCTCGACCGGCTGACATCAAAGGTTTCGGCCGATCTTGACAGTTTTCGCGGGCTGACGCGGCGCGAAAAGATAGCCGGATGGTTTTCCCGCCAGCGCATGTGGCGCATGCACAGCGCGCGGGTACGCGAGGCGCCGGTCGTGGAACAGCTGCTCGATCTGCTGACGAAATCAGATCTTCTGGCGACGCTGCTCAAAGGCCAGAGGCGATTCCTTATCGGGCGTCACAAAAGCGCCGAACTGAGCCTTATCGACATTGTCGAGCATCGGCGGCGGCTGGTCGACGAGATCGATATTGCGCGGATGCGCATGAAGGAGCTCAATGCCAAGGCATTGAACACGCAGGGCCGCATCGGCGTCTATGGCAATAAGGCGCATTGGGCGCAAATGGAGGCGGAGCGCCAGGCGCTGATAGCGGAGGCTGATCGCATTTCCGTCGAGGAACATGCGATGCGCGATGAGAGCCAGCGGCGCGAGCGTTTCATCGGCATGTTCCAGGCTTTCGTTGACAGGCTGAACAGCCGTATTGCCGGCTGCAACGTGCTCATCCGCAAGCTTTCGGTCGATACCGAGGAGCGGCTCATCATCTATCAGGCGCAGGTCGATACCGACCGGCCCGGCATGAAGGTGAGGATCAAACCGGAGCTTTTTCCTGACATCGCTGAAACCATCGCGCTTTTCGAGAAGGGCATGCTGGTACCTCAGGATCTGGTCCAGCGAAAAAGCCGCGCCGACCAGGAATTCGCCCGCAAATTCCCCGTCTATGCGGAGGAACGGTCCGATGCGCCGCTGATCGATGTGGTGCGTAAATCCCCTATGTTCGGACTTGGATTCTTCCGTTCGTTGCGCTCCTGACAGGGCGGTGAGGGGAAGCGTATCACGTCCTGTCGTGTCTGGCCCGCGCATCCTTCGGGACGAAATATCCTTGGCTCTTGTTGTACTTGGGCGATCAAGCGCATATGTGGATGAAAAGGATATCCCCGTTTTCGCCGCCTGACAGGAGACGACGATGCTTGACCGGATTGCCGGTTTTTTCAGACTGATCGGCCAGACGATCAGCCGCTGGGTTCGCCTTTTTGCCGCCTGGGCCTTCTGGCCGTTCCTGGCCGCGCACGGATGGTATGCGCGGCGGACCTGGGTGATCCGGCTGCCGATCCTCGCCTTCCTTGTGCTTCTTGTCGTTCTCTACGGCAACTTCGTCTGGCAGACGCAGGTCTGGTCGAATTTCAATACTGACTTCGTCAATCAGTATCGTCTTTCGGAACGCAAGGTGCCGGCTGGGCAGGAAATTCCGGCGGCTGACGGGGCTGCTGCCAAGACCTGCCAGCGCTCGGCAATCGTCGATGTCGCGGCCGATCTGACGGATTTCAACGTCAACCAGAATGCCTGGATATCCTCGATGGTGCTCTACAAGATGGGCTTCTTCGGCATAGACTGGGATCACACGCCCTTCCTCGACAACAAGGCATCCTTCCAGCGCGGTATCAACCAGGCCGTCCGCCGCACCTCCGTCGAGCTTGTCGATACGCTGGGCCGCGTGCGCGGCACGTCCGGCATCAACAATGACCTGCAGAACGCTCGCGGCAATCTGCAGTTCGATGAATATAGCTGGTATTTCGGCCTCAGCCCCTTCGGGCCTAAGACGCCGACACCGGCCTATTATCGTGCGGCGATCAACAGCCTGCGCAAGTTCAATACCGATCTGGCTGGCTGCAATGCGGTCTTCGATGGCCGCGCCGACAACCTCATTCAGTTCATCGATCGTATCGCCAACGATCTCGGCAGCACCTCCGACATGCTGGCCGAGCGCTCGGAAAACCACAATCGCGGTTGGTTCGATACGCGTGCCGACGATCGCTTCTGGTTCGCCTATGGACAACTCTACGCTTATTACGCGATTCTTTCGGCGGCGCAGGCGGACTTCTCCCAGGTTGTGTCGGAGCGAAACCTTGGGGCAATCTGGGCTGGCACGACACGGCAATTCCAGGCAGCACTTCGTATCCAGCCGGCGATCATTTCCAACGGGCGGGAGGACGGCTGGATCATGCCGAGCCATCTCGCCACGATGGGCTTCTATATATTGAGAGTGCGCTCGAACCTGGTTGAAATCCGTGCGGTGCTCGACCGCTAGACTGCCCAGAATGCTATTTCCTGACGGTTAAAGCCGAGCGCCGCCATCCTCGAAGCCGACGATGCGCAGCTTCTCGACGAATTCATAGGTGATACCGACAATACCGCCGCCTCTGGCGTCGTCGCGGAACTTGCCGACGGAGCGTACCATCTTGTAGCCGCCGAGTCGGTTGTCGACCCGATAGACATAGTGGAAGCCGACCCGGTGGAGGCTCGCCTGCTCGAAGGTTTCGGCGATCAGCAACCGGTCTTCCTCATGGATGCGCGACATGAGTTCGGTCAGGTTGACCGGACCTTCGCTGTAGGGAAGATCGAAGATCTGGTGTACGTCTTCGCTGGCGAAGAAATGCCCCGTCTCGAGGTTCATCCACCAGAAGCCAAAGAGGCGATAGGCGGCGAACATCGTCAGCGCTTCGGCATCGGTGATTCCGATATGGGCACGGGATTGCAGCCGATGCTCGACGGCTGGCTGTTCGAAACGAAGAGGCACGGTTTCCCCCCAATTCGGGATGACGCGCTGATTCTCTTCTGATTCCTCAGTTGATCAGCTTCAATCGGATGGCTTTTGCTACCAACTGGGTGCGGTTGACGCAATCGAGTTTTTTAATTGCGTTGGTCATATAAGCATTTACCGTGTGATCCGAGAGCGCCAGGATCTGGCCGATCTCTATCGAGGTCTTGCCCTGTGCGGTCCAGCGTACGACCTCCAGTTCACGAGCCGAAAGCGCACTATGAGCGCTTTCCTCATTGCGCTTGACGGCGTTGTAGGTGTCCAGCGCGTGGAGAACGATCATCACAAGTTCGTTGATCTCGCTTTGGCCGAGGGATGCGCGTTCGCCGCCGAACCAGAAGACGAGGCGCTGTCCATCGGCTGAGTTGATCGGCATCGCGATACCCGCCATCATGCCGCGCTGGAGCATCAAATTCCTGATGTCGGCGGGAAAGGATTGTGCATGGCCAGGATCGCTGAGGTGCCAGACTTGCGGTACGGCTGATTCCCTCATGCGGGCGGCAAACGGACAGGCACGCAGCATATGTCCGCGATCAAAATCTCTGATGTAGGAAACCGGCAACGAACTCTCGATGATCAGCGGCTTCAGCAGCAGATCTTCCGCCGAGGGCGCGTTCAGCAGAGTGACGTGCTCAAAACCGAAAGCGGCGGCCACTCTTCCGAGTGCCTGTGCGAACAGGCCACGCGTGCGCGCCACCGCCAGTTCGCTCGACAGCAATGACTGCCTTTCAGAGGTAGTCATGTAAGACATTATACGCCCCCGCAAGTCTTCATGTTACCGCTATCAAATACATAAATCCGCACGCATGCTAGTGCCAATTGACTTAGCACATGCTGATTAATTCATTTTGTGAAAAATTAATCAGTGAAAAAACACGTTCAAGTTGATTTTTGAGCTACACGGGTAAAAGGGCGGTGCCTTTTACCTCCTCCATCACCGCATAAGTGTGTGTTTCGCGTACGCCGGGAAGGGACAGAATCACCTCCGAGAGGAACTGGCGATAGGCCTCCATCCCCGCCATGCGCGCCTTCACAAGATAATCGAAGCCTCCGGCGACCATATGACATTCCATGACGTCATCGCTGCGTTTTACCGCCGCAGCAAAGGCATCAAAGACGTCAGGCGTAGTACGGTCGAGCTTTACCTGCACGAAGACGAGGAGATTGCGGCCGAGCTTTTCCGGCGAAAGGACCGCCATATAGCCAGTGATGTAGCCCTCCCGCGTCAGCCGTTTGACGCGTTCGGCCGTCGCCGTTGGTGACAGGCTGACGCGTTCGGCGAGCTCTATGTTGGAAAGCCGACCCTCCTTCTGCAGTGCGCGGAGAATCTTGCGGTCGAGACGGTCGAGTTCTTTCATTTTTCGCGGCCTTTCGGGCGGTCGGTAGGCGAAGATGATGTTGGTTGGCGTGAGTTTAGTGAAAAACACCACGAATGAACAGCTATGTTGCTAAAATCACGGAGAACCCTTCATGCCAACCCAGATTTCCACGCCGTTTGCGCCGTTCAACGCTCCATTTGCCGGTGACGACGATCGTCTGCTGCATGGTTTTGCCGAAGGCCTGCGCTTTTCGGCCTCCCAGGATGCCGCAATCGACAAGCGTGCCGGCGGCATGATCGAGGCGATCCGAGACAATTCCGGATCGATCGGCGGCGTGGAAGATTTTCTGCGGGAGTACGGGCTTTCCACCAAGGAAGGCCTGGCGCTGATGGTGCTTGCCGAAGCACTGCTGCGCGTGCCCGATGCACTGACGCAGGACAAGCTGATCGAGGATAAGCTGAAAGAAGGCGGCTGGAGCGAGCACGAAGGAAAGGCCGATAGCTGGTTCGTCTCCGCATCGGCCTGGGCGCTCGGCCTTTCGGCCCGCATCATCCGCCCCGGCGAAACGCCCGAAGGCGTGGTGCGTGGCCTCGTCAAGCGCATGGGCCTGCCGACCGTGCGCAATGCCACCAAGCAGGCCATGCGTTTCCTCGGCCATCATTTCGTGCTCGGCGAGACGATCAAGGACGCGTTGAACCGCGCCGCCAAGAGCGAAGAGAGGGGCTATCGCCACTCCTTCGATATGTTAGGCGAGGGCGCGCGTACGGCTGAGGACGCCAGACGATACTGGCAGTCCTATGCCACGGCGATCGAGGCGATCGGCGGCTGGATGGGAAAGAATGCCAAGGGCAAGGATCTGCCCGATCGCATGGGCATTTCCGTCAAGCTTTCGGCGCTGCATCCGCGGTATCTCGCCACCCACCGCGACCGCGTAATGAAGGAACTCGTGCCCGATCTCCTGAAGCTCGCGCAGATGGCTAGGGCGTATCAGCTCAATTTTACCATCGACGCTGAGGAAGCCGATCGGCTGGAGCTTTCACTCGACGTGATCGCTGCGGTCTTTTCCGATCCGTCGCTTGCCGGCTGGGATGGTTTCGGCCTTGCGATCCAGGCCTATCAGAAACGCGCGGTCGCCGTGATCGACTATATCGACGGACTATGCGAGACGCTCGACCGTCGCATGATGGTGCGCCTCGTCAAGGGCGCATACTGGGATACCGAGGTCAAGCGGGCGCAGGAGCGTGGGCTCGACGACTATCCGGTCTGGACGCGCAAGCAGGCGACTGATCTTTCCTATCTCGCCTGCGCGCAGCACATGCTTGCCAAGCGGGCGCGTATCTTCCCGCAATTCGCCACCCATAATGCGCTGACGGTCTCCACGATCCTGGAGCTTGCCGGCAATGATCGTTCCGGCTTCGAATTCCAGCGCCTGCATGGCATGGGCGAGAGCCTTTACAATCACCTGATGAACTCCAACGACCGCATCGCTTGCCGCATCTATGCGCCGGTCGGAGGTTATCGCGATCTGCTCGCCTATCTCGTCCGCCGCCTTCTGGAAAATGGCGCCAACTCCTCCTTCGTCGCCATGGCCGGCGACAAGAACGTACCTATCAAGGCACTGTTGGAGCGTCCGGCGGATAAGCTGCAATTCGATGTCGGTGCGAGTGCGCGAAACAGCAAGATCCCAATGCCGCTGCAGCTCTACGGCAAGCGCAAGAACAGCACCGGGCTGGAATTCGGCCATCGTGCGACGCTTGAAAAGCTGATGGGCGGTATCCGCAACGGTATTCCCGCCATTTCCGCTACGCCGCTCATCCCCGGCGTGGCTGCAAGCGGAGCGGATGTGCCCGTCATTTCGCCATCCGACCATTCGAGGACCGTCGGCTCTGTCCGCAACGCCAGTGCAGTCGACATCGACAAGGCTTTTGCCGTTGCCGCCAAGGGCTACAAGACGTGGTCGCGTCGCTCCGTCGAAGAGCGCGCAACGGCGCTGGAGCGCATGGCCGATCTCATGGAGGAAAACCGCGACAGGCTGCTTGTGCTGCTGGCTGCGGAAGCCGGCAAGACGCTCGATGACGGCGTTGCAGAGGTTCGGGAGGCCGTGGATTTCTGCCGCTATTATGCCGGCGAGGCACGCCGGCTCTTTGGCACCGTGACCAAGATGCCGGGGCCAACCGGCGAGGACAATCGCTACCTCTGGCGCGGGCGGGGCGTCTTTGCCTGCATCTCGCCCTGGAATTTCCCGCTGGCGATCTTCCTCGGGCAGGTTTCGGCAGCCCTCGTTTCCGGCAATGCGGTGCTGGCAAAGCCTGCACCGCAGACGCCGCTGATCGCCTATGAGGCTGTCAAAATGTTCCACAAGGCCGGTGTGCCGGAAGATGTATTGCTTTTCGTTCCCGGCGGTCCTGATGTCGGTGCTGCGATCACGGCGCATGCCGCACTTTCGGGCGTCGCCTTCACCGGTTCAACGAAGACGGCATGGGCGATCAACCGGGCGCTCGCCGCCAAGGACGGGCCGATCGTACCGCTGATTGCCGAAACCGGTGGCCTCAACGCCATGGTGGTCGATGCAACCGCACTCGGCGAGCAGGTGGCAGACGACGTGGTCCTCTCGGCCTTCCGTTCGGCCGGCCAGCGCTGCTCCGCACTTCGTCTGCTCTTCCTCCAGGAGGACGTGGCCGAGCACATGACGCAGATGATCGAAGGGGCGGCACGGGAGCTGCAACTCGGCGATCCGGCATTGGAAACCACCGATGTCGGCCCGATCATCGATGGAAAACAGAAGGCGATGCTGGAAGCCCATATTGCCGACATGCAGAAGACGCAGAAGGTGCGTTATGCCGGCAAGGCGCCTGATGGAGGTAGCTTCTTCGCGCCGCATATTATCGAGCTCGACAAATCCACAGCGCTGACCAAGGAAGTTTTCGGACCCGTCCTGCACATCGTCAAATGGAAGGCGAAAGAGTTGCCCAAGGTGCTGCAGGACATTCAGGCCTCCGGCTACGGCCTGACGCTCGGCGTCCACAGCCGTATAGAAGCCACGATCCGCACAGTCACCGATGCGCTCGATACCGGCAATGTCTATGTGAACCGCAACATGATCGGTGCCGTGGTCGGCACTCAACCCTTCGGCGGCTCGGGGCTCTCGGGTACTGGCTTCAAGGCCGGCGGTCCGGCCTATCTGCAGCGATTTGCGCTGGAACAGGTGATCTCGGTGAACACGGCCGCCGCGGGCGGCAATGCCAGCCTGATTGCTATGGGCGAGTAAAATAATAGGACGGCAGCAAGCTCTCGCAATCCCGCTTGCTGCCGTTCAATTCAGTTGCTAAGCGTATAATCAGATGCAACTGAGGCGATCTAAACGTGCGCTTTGCAATTTCTTTTTTTAATAAGTACTTTCCCGTCCAGTTATTGTTTGTTTTGTTTCTTTTCAACTTGCCGATAGGAGATGCTATCTCCCAGGCTGCCGAACAAAAACAGTCAGAACATCCGGCCATGAGCTTCATCGTCGTGCGCCGTGCTGTTTGCAATCAACCCTGCCCGGAATGGATTTCGGCCGAGGGGCGCATTACTTCCGATACACCTGCCCAAATGAGGAAAATTCTCAAGAAGATCGGGAATCGGAAATTGCCGGTCGTGTTCCGTTCGGAAGGTGGGGATGTGAACGCTGCCTATGCTATGGGACGAATGATTCGTAAGGCTGGGCTGGAAACCGCGGTCGGTGGTACACGGCTGGAGGGCTGCCCGCCAGAGGATCTACGTTGTGCTGCTGCCATCGCCCGGAATGGCGCTTCAGCAGGATCTACATATTCGTATGGAGCATATTGCGTCTCTGCGTGCCCGCTGGCTTTGGCAGGTGGTACGACGCGGGCTTCGTCGCAATGGGCATATATCGGCGTTCATCAGATCACGACCATCTACAACAAGATGCGGGTGTCCTATCGCATTGAATATAAGATGGTGAACGGGAAGAGGCAGGAAGTCTCCCGTAAGGAGGTTGGTCGCAAGGTTACCGGGCAGAGCAGTTCCACCAAGCTAGGCAAAAAAGCTACGGCGACTCTCAAGGCATATCTGAAAGAGATGGGGGTCAGCGGGGACATCGTTGACCTGATGATGAGGGCCACGCCCGACAGCATGATGATGGTAGCGCCCACCGAAGCACTTCGGACAGGTCTGATCACGGATATGCTGGCTTACAACGAATGGCCCGGCATGCCACTCTGCGCACAGGACGCAGTGGCCGATGCCGTATGCTATCGCCATCCGACGCCCAAGGCGGCTGTCGCTGAGGCACCGAGCTACCCTGCACCTAAAACCCATCCTATGGACTTTCTCCTGATGTACAACGGCAATTGCCAGGAAGAGTGCACGCAGTGGATTTCGGCGGATGGTGACATCATGCCGGATACACCGGCTCAGCTGGAAGCGATGTTGAAGACGCTCGGCGATAGAAAGCTGCCGGTCGTCTTTCAGTCCTATGGCGGCGACGAGGATGCCGCTTTCGCGATGGGGCGTATGATCCGCGCAGCGGGACTCGATACGTCAATCGGTAGAACGCGCTTGCCGAATTGTCCGATGCAGGATCCGCGCTGCACCGCGAGCATGGCCAAAAGCGGGCCGACCGAGGGAGAGGTCTTCGCCGGCGGCGCGTACTGTTTTTCGAGCTGCACCCTTGCATTCATGGGCGGAACGTCGCGGCTCGTGGGAAGGACTTCCGCTCTTGGCCTGAGCCAGCCAGCGGCCAAGCTTACGGAGACGGAGCGCGGAAAATTCATTGCCTATTTTAGCGAGATGGGCGTCAGTCCCGAGACATTCGACACGATGATGATAACGCCGTCTTTCGGGAGAGGCGATATATATCCGCCTCAGGCGCTCAAGCTCGACATTATCGATGGTGTGATCCCCTACGATGAAGAGCCTGGCCTTCACTTCTGCGGACCGAATGCGAAGGAAAGCGTCCGGTGCCCCAGAAAGTCCGAGGCGGTGATCGTCCCGGCATCGGTAAATTGAAGTCGAGAGCCGAAAACAGAGGCCGTAACAACACGGCGCTTCCGCTGAGCACCGGCACTTGCCGCTTTACCCTTTATCCTTCAAGTCATTCTTCGATGTGACACTCATCAGCTTCTCGAGAAAGCCGAGCATGAGTGCCGAGACGACGAAGGCGAGGTGCATGAAAGTGAGCCACATGATCTTGCCATCCTCATATTGATTGACGTTGAGGAAGACCTGCAGCAGGTGGATAGAGGAGATGGCGACGATCGAGGAGGCGACCTTGATCTTCAGGCTGCCGGAATCGAGCTTGCCGAGGAAGGAGACTTCGCCTTCCTTTTCGGCTTCGTCGAAGCGGCTGACAAAGTTCTCGTATCCCGAGATCATCACCATGACGATCAGGCTTGCGACCAGAGCTGCATCGATGAGCCCAAGCATCGCGAGGATCATCTCCGCCTCGCCAAGCTCAAAGACGCTGCCCGCGACCTTGAGGAATTTGAAGGCGAAGGAGACAGCATAGACGGCGAGCGCCAGTACGAGGCCGATATAGAAGACCACCAGCAGCCAGCGGCTGGAAAGAATGATGCGCTCGACGAGAAGCTCGAGTGATTTCATTGTCTACCTCGTAAAACCCAGAATCGTTGGTCCCTAATAAACAATGGAATAGGCGGATCGCAAAGCGCTGCGCTATTCACAGGTTGAGCATATTTCGCTATCCGATTGAAATAAACGCCGAGTCCGTCGCGCGCTGAGAGAACGGGAACCTGATCCATGGCTGCCATTAAATCCGATATCGAAATCGCGCGTGCGGCAACGAAGAAACCGATCTTCGAGATCGGTGCCAAGCTCGGCATCCCGCAAGAGCAGCTCGTTCCCTATGGTCACGACAAGGCCAAGGTCAGCGCCGAGTTCATTGCCGCACAAGAAGGCAAGAAGGACGGCAAGCTGATCCTCGTTACCGCTATCAATCCAACGCCGGCGGGCGAGGGCAAGACGACGACCACGGTCGGTCTCGGCGACGGGCTGAACCGTATCGGCAAGAAGGCGATCGTCTGTATACGCGAGGCTTCGCTTGGCCCCTGCTTCGGCGTGAAGGGTGGGGCGGCCGGCGGCGGTTATGCGCAGGTCGTGCCGATGGAAGATATCAACCTGCATTTCACGGGCGATTTCCACGCGATCACCTCGGCGCATAATCTGCTCGCGGCGATGATCGACAATCACATCTACTGGGGCAACGAAGAGAATATCGACCTGCGCCGCGTCACATGGCGACGGGTGATGGACATGAACGACCGGGCGCTGCGCAGCATGGTGTCCTCGCTCGGCGGCGTCTCCAACGGTTTCCCGCGACAGAATGGCTTCGATATCACCGTCGCGTCCGAAGTCATGGCGATCCTGTGTTTGGCGAGCGATCTCAAGGATCTGGAGCGCCGGCTCGGCGCCATCATCATCGGCTACCGCTTCGACAAGACGCCGGTCTACGCCCGCGATCTCAAGGCGGACGGGGCGATGGCCGTGCTCCTGAAGGATGCCATGCAGCCGAATCTCGTGCAGACGCTGGAAAACAATCCGGCCTTCGTGCATGGCGGGCCTTTTGCCAATATCGCTCATGGCTGTAATTCGGTGATCGCGACGAAGACCGCGCTGAAACTCGGCGACTATGTCGTGACGGAAGCGGGTTTCGGGGCCGATCTCGGGGCCGAGAAATTCTTTGATATCAAGTGCCGCAAGGCGGGGTTGAAGCCGAGCGCTGCCGTGATCGTCGCGACGGTCCGCGCGCTGAAGATGAATGGCGGCGTGAAGAAGGATGATCTCGGCACCGAGAATGTGGCGGCGCTGGTGCGCGGTTGCGCCAATCTTGGCCGCCATATCGCCAATGTGCGACGGTTCGGTGTGCCTGTCGTGGTTGCGATCAACCATTTCATTTCGGATACGGACACGGAAATCGCTGCCGTGAAGGAATTTGTCGCGCGCCACGGCGCGGAAGCTATCCTTTGCCGTCACTGGGCGGAGGGTTCGGCCGGCGTCGAAGAGCTCGCGTACAAGGTGGTGGAGCTTGCCGAATCCGGACAGGCGAGGTTCGAGCCACTCTATGGCGACGACCTGCCCCTATTCGAAAAGATCGAGATCGTCGCTTCGAAGATCTATCATGCCGGCGAAGTGACCGCCGACAAGGCTGTGCGCGATCAGCTCGCGGCCTGGGAAGAGCAGGGCTACGGCAAGCTGCCGGTCTGCATGGCGAAGACGCAATATTCGTTCTCTACCGATCCGAACCTGCGCGGCGCGCCGGAGGGGCATATCGTGCCGGTGCGCGAAGTGCGCTTGTCGGCAGGTGCGGGCTTCGTCGTCGTCATCACCGGGGAGATCATGACAATGCCCGGCCTGCCGAAATCGCCGTCGGCGGAACGGATTTTCCTCAATGACCAGGGGTATATTGAAGGGCTGTTTTGATCGGCAGCCATTTCACAATCCGATTCAAGGCTTTCGTAATCGGCTTGCGCTTTTTCGGCCAAGCCTTTTACTTCCTTATTGAATTTCAGTGGCAGTAGCGATAGCCGCCCTTTCTCTTGATTACGTCGAGATGGAGGTGGGTCTCGTGGGCAACGTCGCTCTCGGGATCGAGTACTGTCGTGAAATAGAGGCAGCCTGCCGCGCTCACCGTGCGCTGGAATGCGCCTGTCAGGCTCGAATCTTCGCGACGTGAGCGGATGGCGACATCCACGCCCTTCCCGAAGCTGAAGCTTGCTATATCGATGGCATTGCCGCGGGCATGTTCGGAAATCTTGCCGGTCTCGGCGCCGTTGCGCAGGCGGCAGATATAGGCGGAAGCCTGATTGATGGTGGTGATTTCGCCGCTCTCCGGCAGGGCGACGGAGGCTGCTGGCATAACGCTTCCTTTCATCCATCGCGCGAGCGCCAGCGCCGTCGGGCAGCGTAACGTTGCTTCGGGTTTCAATGTGATGCCGGGCAGGGCCTGAGAGACAATGATCGGTTTGTCGATGCCGCATCCGTTGCCATCGTCGATGCGAGGTGTTTCCCGGAAGACAACGCCGAGGCTCTGCAGCTCTTTGATGCAGTCTGCATGGTCCGCCTCGCTCTCGGGCTCGATGGTCAGGCGCTGTTCCTCCAGTGTCTGCTCACCGGGTTCTATTGGCTTCTGATCTTCCGGCGGAGCAGGGGGCAATTCATCCTTTCCGTTTGGGGATGCGGGAGGGGGGTCTCCGGGTTTGGGCTGCGGCATCGGAACCTCGGAAGCCGCCGGCATTGTCTCGGGCTTCTGCTCGGGCTGAGCCTCCGCCGTAGGCTTGGGAGCCTCCTCGGTTTCCGGTTTCTTTTCTGGCTGAGGGGCAGCAGGCGCTTCAGTTGCGGCTTCAGGTTTTGCCTGTGGTACCGGGCCGGTTCGCGGCAGTCTTGCGCCGGGGAGCAGGGCGAGTGCGGCAAGAAGGACCGCCATCTTCCGAAATTCTCTCACACGTCGTTTCCCGTCGTTGATCGAGCGGAGAGGAAACGCAAGAGCGGCGATTTCGTTGCAATTGCGCAACGTCTGGGAAGATCGTTAAAACTTGATCATATAATTCAACATAAATTACCCGTATATATTGACAATAAAACTCATGTTTTTTATGCGGCAAAAAGAAGGCGGAAATCTCCGCAGTCGTCCGCAAGCCTAGCCAGCCCCTCGAGCGTCTGACACGCCACGACAGCCAGCCCGGTAATTTCCATTTGAGGGTAGGTTATGATCGTCCGGCATTGGCGCTCGGTTCTAATGGTCTGCACAGCAGCCGCACTTGTTTTTCCCGTTTCACAGGCTCTCGCTCAGAGTGCGCCGTCAGCGACGCCGGCCACGAATGCCGACGGCGCAACCGTTCTCCAGAAGATCGTCGTCAAGGGGAATCGTGCGGCCCCCGGCAGTGTTGCCGACACGCCGCTTGCCACCCAGATAGACAAGAAGGAACTGGAACAGAAGCAGGTCACGAATTACGACGATATCGGGCGCAGTGTCGATGCAACCGTGAACTATTCGCGTGCCGACGCCGGCTTCAATCTGCGGGGCCTTTCCGGCTCGCGCATTCTGACGACCATCGACGGAATCCCGATCCCCTATGTTTCCAATAGCTCGCGTCAGGGCGCCTTTGCGACCAGCAACGCCAATGGCGGCGGCGACACGTTTGATTTCGATTCGCTCTCCTCTCTCGATATCGTGCGCGGTGCGGATTCGAGCAAAGGCGGTTCGGGCATGCTCGGCGGTGCTTTCGTCCTCAATACGCTCGAGCCTGAAGACCTGATCCCCGAGGATCGCGACTGGGGCGCGATCGTCAAGTCGACCTACGATAGTGAAGACCGCAGCATTTCTGGATCCGCTGCCGCTGCCAAGAAAGTCGGTAACACGTCGATCCTCTTCCAAGGGGCCTATCGAAAGGGCCATGAGCGCGACAACAAGGGCGATAACGACAGCTATGGCCGTTTGCGCACTGAAGCCGATCCGGCCGATTTCGACCAGCACAACCTGCTTTTCAAGCTGCGCCAGGATCTCGAAGGCGGTCATCGTATCGGTCTGACAGCCGAACGTTTCCGCCGCGATCTGAAGACCGATCTTCGCGAGCAGCAGGGCACAGGTCGCACATATATGATCGACAATTTCGATGGCCGTGACTTGCGCGACCGCGATCGGGTCTCGCTTGATTATGATTATGAGGCACAATCTTCAGACGCGTTCTTCAGCAGTGCACGCGCCACCCTCTATTGGCTGGATTTGAAGAAAGAAGCCGGCAGCGGCGGTCGCACGGCAGCCAATGTCGCCTATGGCCGTAACAACGAGATTGAAAACGAAACCTGGGGCTTCAGCGGTACGGCAACCAAAGACTTCGAATATTCCGGTCTCAACCACTCCGTTCGCGTCGGCCTTGACGTCGGTGTGTCGAAGTGGACGCAGTTTAGCTGGGCGCTTTGCCCGACTCCGACGACGTGCCCGTCGCTGAACAACCAGGCAGAAGTGCCCGATGTCGACAGCCAAAATCTCGCGCTGACGTTCGAAGACAAGATCGAGATCGGTAATACCGGCTTTGCGCTGACTCCGGGCTTCCGCTTCGACTGGTTCAATTACAATCCGTCGACCGGTGGCGGTTTTGCCACCAACACTGGCGTTACCCGTTTCGGTGATCTGCGCGATCGCACCGAAGCCGGCATGTCACCCAAGCTGCTTGCGACCTACGACCTGACACCTGACGTTCAGCTCTATGCGCAGTTGGCCGTTGGCTTCCGCGCTCCGACCGTCGATGAGCTCTATAGCCGCTTCTACAATCCGACAGGTCGCTATGCCCAGCTGGGTAATCCGGATCTCGATCCGGAAATTGGCCGTGGAGTTGAGATCGGTGCGAATTTCGATACCGGCGGTTTCCAGGGTCGCGTTGCAGCTTTCCACACCCGTTATCAGAACTTCATCGAAACGGTTACGACGGTCGATGCCACCGGCTTCACGACCTTCAACTACACGAACGTATCTTCGGCTTCCATTTCCGGGCTCGAAGCGAACCTGATCAAGACGTTCGACAATGGTATCAACCTTCACACGTCGCTTGCTTATACATACGGCCGCAATGACGATACGCAGGAGCGGCTGCGCTCTGTGGCACCGTTCAAGGCCATCATTGGCGGTGGCTGGAGCAATGATGAGTACGGCTTCGACTTGTCTTCGACTCTCTCGTCGCAGATGACCGGCAACGACAACGCGACGACCTCGTTCGACGCGCCGGGTTACGGCATCGTCGACCTGACGGCATGGTGGACGCCTGAACAGGTCAAAGGACTGCGCATCCAGGGCGGCGTCTACAACATCTTCGATCAGGAATATTACAACGCTCTCGCCGTTCGCGACGTCAACCTGAGTTCAAGTTCTTCGCAGCCGAAGGAGTGGTATTCGGAACCGGGTCGTACCTTCAAGATCTCGGTCACCAAGACGTTCTAAGCAAGAATCAGCCCTATCAGGCTGGGGTAGGGGCGGCTTCCGGGCCGCCCTTTTTCGTGAGCCGATCGCCTCTTGCGCTTGGCTCCATCTCAGGCTAACAATTTCGCCCATGAAGAAGTCCTTGAACATTGCAGTTTGGTGGTGGGCTCGCTGAGGCGGCCTCGACCAATCGTGTCCAAAGACGACGAACGAGCCGCCCGAAACTTCGAGGCGGCTTTTTTGTTTCAGAGGCCGCCTTTCGTCCGGGTCCGATAACGGAGTGGAACTATGGTAACGATCCTGCGGGATGATGGTGCGGAAATCTATGAGACCAAGGGCGGCATCACCGTCACCCGGCAAAGGCGGGCAATTCCCTATGCCGACGCGGTCTCGTCCTATGTCGACAAGCTCGACGAGCGGCGCGGCGCCGTCTTCTCGTCGAACTACGAATATCCAGGCCGTTATACGCGTTGGGATACGGCTGTCGTCGATCCGCCGCTCGGCGTTTCCTCCTTCGGCCGCAATGTCTGGATCGAAGCCTATAACGAACGCGGCGAGGTCATCCTCGAATTTATCATCGAACGGCTGAAGACCGTCAGCGAACTCGAACTCGGCGCATCGACCGCGCGCAGGCTCGACCTGACGGTCAAGATGCCGGACCGAGTCTTTACCGAAGAAGAGCGCTCGAAGATGCCGACGGTGTTTACGGTGCTTCGTGCCATCACCGATCTCTTCCATTCGCAGGCCGATGCCAGCCTCGGCTTTTATGGCGCCTTCGGTTACGATCTCGCCTTCCAGTTCGATGCGATCAACCTGAAGCTGGAGCGGCCTTCCGACCAGCGCGACATGGTCCTCTACCTGCCGGACGAAATCCTCGTCGTTGACAACTATGCTGCCAAGGCCTGGATCGACCGCTACGATTTCGCCAAGGACGGCAAGACGACCGAGGGCAAGGCCGAGGATATTGCGGCAGAGCCTTTCGTGCGCACCGACGTGATCCCGCCGAAGAGCGATCACCGGCCGGGCGAATATGCCGAACTCGTCGTCAAGGCGAAGGAGAGCTTCCGCAAGGGCGATCTCTTCGAAGTCGTGCCGGGCCAGAAGTTCATGGAGCGCTGCGAAAGTAAGCCATCCGATATTTCCAAGCGGCTGAAGGCGATCAATCCGTCGCCCTATTCCTTCTTCATCAATCTCGGCAATCAGGAATATCTGGTCGGCGCTTCGCCGGAAATGTTCGTGCGTGTTTCCGGCCGCCGCATCGAGACCTGCCCGATCTCGGGCACGATCAAGCGTGGCGACGATCCGATCGCTGACAGCGAGCAGATCCTGAAGCTCTTGAACTCGAAGAAGGATGAGTCCGAGCTGACCATGTGCTCGGATGTCGACCGCAATGACAAAAGCCGCGTCTGCGAGCCGGGTTCCGTCAAGGTGATCGGCCGCCGGCAGATCGAGATGTATTCGCGCCTGATCCACACGGTCGACCACATTGAAGGTCGTCTACGCGACGATATGGACGCGTTCGACGGTTTCCTCAGTCACGCCTGGGCTGTCACCGTCACTGGTGCGCCGAAGCTCTGGGCGATGCGTTTCATCGAATCCCATGAGAAGAGTCCGCGCGCATGGTATGGTGGGGCGATCGGGATGGTCGGCTTCAATGGCGACATGAATACCGGCCTGACGCTGCGCACAGTGCGCATCAAGGATGGAATTGCCGAAGTGCGTGCCGGTGCGACGCTGCTGAACGATTCCATTCCCGACGAAGAAGAAGCCGAAACCGAATTGAAGGCCTCTGCCATGCTTTCCGCAATCCGCGATGCCAAGACGGGCAATTCCGGCAAGACCCAGCGCGATGTTGCCTCTGTCGGTAAGGGCGTCAACATCCTGCTGATCGACCATGAAGACAGCTTCGTACATACGCTGGCGAATTACTTCCGCCAGACAGGCGCCACGGTTTCGACCGTGCGTACACCGGTGCCGGAGGAGATCTTCGACCGGTTGAATCCGGATCTCGTCGTGCTGTCGCCCGGTCCCGGCAATCCCAAGGATTTCGACTGCAAGGCGACGATCAAGAAGGCGCGGGCACGCAACCTGCCGATCTTCGGCGTCTGCCTCGGCCTGCAGGCACTGGCCGAAGCCTATGGCGGCGAGCTTCGCCATTTGGCGCTGCCGATGCACGGCAAGCCGTCGCGCATCCGCGTGCTTGAGCCAGGTATCGTCTTCTCCGGCCTTGGCAAGGAAGTTACGGTTGGTCGTTATCACTCGATCTTCGCCGATCCTTCGACGCTGCCGCGGGAGTTCATCATCACCGCTGAGAGTGAAGACGGTACTATTATGGGCATCGAGCACGCGAAGGAGCCGATCGCTGCCGTGCAGTTCCACCCGGAATCGATCATGACGCTCGGTGGCGACGCTGGCATGCGAATGATCGAGAACGTGGTGGCGCATCTTGCGCGCCGGGCCAAGACCAAAGCAGCCTGAGGCCAATCTTTAAGAGCTACAGTCAATAAAACCCGCCGGCAACGGCGGGTTTTATGTGCGTTGGGTTGTCCGTCTATACGCGCCGCATGAGCCGGGCGACGATGGACACGACGAACAGCACCAGGAAGATAAAGAACAGAACCTGGGCTATCGAAGCGGACGCACCGGCGATGCCGCCAAATCCAAGGACGCCTGCAATCAGGGCTACGACGAGAAATACCAGAGCATAGTACAGCATCGCGATCTCCTTTGTCTGCTGCTGGCAAGGATAACGGAAGCGTGAGCGGTTCGTTCCATTGTCGCTGCGACAATTGAATTGCGTACTGATTTAAGTTTGCTCAGCCGAACTGCAGATCCGTCTTGAAGGACGGGTCGCCATCGCGTGGCAGGGGTGGTTCTGCTGCCGCCAGATAGGATCTGGCCGGTCCTGTCAGCACGAACCAGAGACTGGCGCCGATCATGAAATAGGCCGCGGACGGATCGCCGGAGCGGGTGATGAAGGGAAGGCAGGCAGCAGTGAATAGTATGGCGAGCCGGACGGCCCATTCTGCCTCACGCTTCATGAAAGCCCTGGTTCTGAGCCTCTTGTAAGCAGCGACGTCGTAGCTGCCCGCAGTGCGGCCGGTAAACAGCGCACTGGCCGACGGGAGCGCGAGCATGATGAGGCCGCCGTAGCACAATAGGAGCGCTGGACCAGCAAGGAAATGGCTGGCCGCGAAGATCAGCAGGCCTGTCACGGCGATGTTCCAGAGCGGCTCCAGCCGTTCCGGCGACAGGCCGGTCCGGAGGTGCCAGGCCCGCAAGGAACTGGCCGCACCGTCAAGCAACGGTTGGTCGATATAGCGATTGATCCAATGCATGTCTCACGCGGTCCCCAATTGACTGCAAGGCCGTCCACACCATGCAATTGGGTCGCTATCATGGCGCGCATGGTAAAAGCGTGAGCCTGCGGTGTTTTAGCCGGCCTATGCGCGGCGCTTGACGACGTGCAGGTTCATTTCCGATCGCAGCGTGAAGCCGAGCGCCTTGTAGAGCGTGATGGCTGACGTGTTGGTGTAATAGGCATGCAGGAAGACGGTGTCGCCCCTGGCGGAAATTTCTCCGGCGACATAGCGGAAGAGTAGGGTGCCGAGGCCGCGCCCCTGAAAATCGGGATGGGTGCAAAGGCCGCTGAGCTCGCCAAATCCGGGGAGACGCAGGCGCTGGCCGGCCATGGCGACGAGACGGCCGTCGATCTTCACACCCCAGAAGGTTCCGAGGCTTTGGGCACGAAGGGTGAAAGGACCTGGCTTGGTCAGCGTTGCCAAAGCGAGCATTTCTTCCGCATCATCAATGGTCAGTGGCTTCAGCCGGCTGTCGGAAATACGCTCGTAAGGCCGCTCGGCGATCATCTGCACGAGCTTTCCTTCTGAGACGAGCGTCAGACCGTCCGGAATAGTGACAGGTCCGGCTTCGACGATCGCCATGACCTCGTCTGCCGCCGGCAGGTTCTCGAGCGCTTCAAGACTTTCGTGCGTCTCGTCGGCTGCGGCCGCGAAGGGAACGATGGAGGGCGGATAGCGCATCGCGTGTTTACCGCCCTCGGCAAGATCGGCATGCGTCGTCTGAAGCGCGTTCCAGATCGGTCGATCCAGGATATGGCTCATGGGGTTTTCTTCTGCGCGACGCTGGTGCGGCGGATGAGCGATGCTTCGGAAAGCCCATCCTCGATTGCTGCAAGCTGCTCAAGCAGCGGGCCGTCGAGATCCCTGCAAAGATCGGCAACGGCGGCTGCGATGCGAGGCCAGACCTGTTGTCTGGAATAGTCGACGAGTTCCTGTCCTTTCGGTGTCAGTGAAACGACCCTTCGCCGCTGATCTTCGGCGGACTGTTGCATATCGAGGAAGCCGAGTTCCATGAGTTGGGAAGCGGTGCGCGTCGCGCCGGGCTGGGTGATACCCACGGCCTGCGCCAATTCCCCTACCGTCAGAGGTCCGAGCCTGTCGATGGCGCCGAGAAAGGGGTATTGCGCGGCCTGGATGGAGACGCCCAGTTCCTCGATCACCTGCTGCGTATCGGCCTGCAGGCGCTCGCCGATCCGACGGAAGCGGCTGCCAAGGCATAGGTAGCCCAGCGATTTCACGATATCTTCGACCAAGCAGGTTCCTCTTCAAATTTAATAACAAGTTATATAAGTGCTTATGTAAGCGGCGTCAATCATGCGACGCAGCGTAGAGAACGCCATTCACTCGGGAAGAACTTACCCCTGTTTTAATCTGCAACGCCTTTGACTTTTTGGACCGGATTGCCCATATCACCCCGCATTGGCCGCCTGCGCGATTCCCGCGTGGGCGGTTTTGCGTTTCAATGGCTTAGATGCTGCAATTCATTCGCATCCGCAGGGGGATGATATGAACGACGAGGGCAATCTCACGGTTCGGAACCTGGCGTTCTGGGGCATCCCCGTGTCGCTCGGTGTGATGGGACTCAAGATGGTCGCCTGGTGGGTGACGGGCTCCGTGGCGCTGCTCTCGGACGGGCTGGAATCCTTCGTCAATGTGGTGGCGGCTTTCATCGCCTTCTTCGTCATCCGCTATGCGCAGAAACCGGCCGACCACGACCATCCCTTTGGTCATCACAAGGCGGAATATCTCTCTGCCGTCACCGAAGGGGTGATGATCGTCGTCGCGGCGCTGCTGATCGTCGAGGCAGCTGTCGGCCAGCTTGCCGATCCGCGCATGCTCGAAGCTCCGGTTCTGGGTCTTGCGATCAACTTCGCCGCCGGGGTTATCAATGCCATTTGGGCGCAGCTTTTGATCCGTACCGGGCGAAAGCACCGTTCTGCGGCTTTGACGGCGGATGGGCAGCACATCATGTCGGATGTGGTCACTTCCGTTGGCGTTCTCGTTGGCCTGCTTCTGGCGCTTGCGACGGGCTATGCGATCTTCGACCCCGTTCTTGCCATTCTGGTTGCGCTCAACATCCTGTATCAGGGCTGGAAGGTGATTTCTCAGTCGATCGGCGGGCTGATGGACCAGGCGGTCGAGCCACAGGAGGAGGAGGCGATCAAGCAGGTGATCGCCACCCATGCGGCAGGCTCGATCGGGGTGCATGATCTGAAGACGCGGCGCGCCGGTTCGGTGACCTTCGTCGATTTCCATCTGGTTGTGCCTGCCAAGATGACGGTTCGCGAAGCCCATGATATTTGCGACCGCCTTGAAGATGCCATTCGCGCAGCGCATGCGGGCGCGACAATTGCCATTCACGTGGAGCCGGAGGGCGAAAAAGCTCACGGTATCCGCGTCAAAGTGATCAAGGAGGCGTAATGCCGAAGACAGACGTTTCCAGCCTTTCGATGCTGGGCCAGCAGACGGAAACCGCAAAGAACCCCGAAGAAGCGGTCCTCGAAAAGGTGCCTGCCAACCATGCCGGCACCGATTATGTCGTGCGCTTCACTGCACCGGAATTCACGTCGCTCTGCCCCATGACCGGTCAGCCGGATTTCGCCCATATCGTCATCGACTACATTCCGAACGAATGGCTCGTGGAATCGAAATCGCTGAAGCTCTTCCTGCATTCCTTCCGCAATCACGGCGCTTTCCACGAGGATTGCTCGATTTACATCGCCAAGCGCATCGTTGAGTTGCTCGACCCGAAGTGGCTGCGCATCGGCGCCTACTGGTATCCGCGCGGCGGCATTCCGATCGACGTTTTCTGGCAGACCGGCAAGCCGCCGGAAGGTGTATGGCTGCCGGATCAAGGCGTTGCGACCTATCGCGGACGTGGGTGAGCCGCGTTGGGTGAACCGCGGTCTGGCGCAGCCCGACCAATCGATAGTTCTTCCTTCAACGCAATTCCGGACGAAAAACCGCCAGGCACTTTTTCTGGAATTGCTTTGAATCGATTGCAGCGGCGAACGCCCTGAGCCTAAAGCGAAGTGCCGGGCAACAGTGCGGCAATTTAAAACTTACTGCCGCCCATCCAGCGCATCAGATCTCAAACATCCGTCGTGTCATTGCCGGAATCGTCGGAAAAGTCGTCGTCATTGTCGTCGTAATCCGCCTGCTGGATATTGTCGTTATCGTCGGCTCGGTTATCGTCAGCTTGGCTGTTGTCGCCGTAGTAATTGTTGATAACAGTTTCCTCGACAGGGCTGCTGGTATTGCCAAAGGGATTGGCGCCGCCAAAAGGCGAGCCCCAGCCAAGCGACGACATGTGGTTGCCGAAGATGCCGGAAAGCGAATTGGCAAGCAGCATGCCGCCGGCGACACCGGCTGCCGTGCCGAGCGCGCCGCGCAGGAAGCTGCCGCCGGCAGAGGGCGCATTGGCTTGCTGGGTCCAGGGACCGGTAGGCTGTTGCGGCATCTGGCGGGCGTTGTCATAGCCGCGCGGCTGTTCATAGCTATCTCTCGGCGCGCCACCCCATGGGCCGGGGGCGGGCGCCGGCTGTTGTGTCTGCGTGCTGCCGAAGATGGAGCTCAGGAAACCACCCTGTTCAGCCTGGCGGTGATCACCGGCGCCGGCTTCGAACTGCCGGACACGCTCTTCGAGCTCCTTGATATGGTTGGATGCTGCCTCCAGACCCTTTTCCTGAACGATGACGGCCTGTGCCAGATAATAGGTGGCAGAGGGTTGCACACGGGTCGCTTCCGATATCAGCGCTTCGGCTTCCGGATCGCGCGGCGTGGCGGCTGCGGTACGGACGCGATCGAAGAGGGCGGTCAGCAATTGGCGTTCTTCCGGTGACATGTCCTGTCTCCTTTAAAGTTCTGCGGCTTTAGCGTTCGGCGGGAGGGCCGCGTTAAGCTGAGTTAGGAAGCGATTGGGGCATTTCAAAGCCTTGGCGGCTTACATTTCAGTAAGCTCAGGCCTCCTTCAGCCAGATGCGTAGAGGCCCCAGAAGTTCGAAGCCCGTGCGCAGCGCCTCGTCCAGGTCGTCGCCGTGTTCGTAGCCGACAAGCGGTTCTCCCGGATAGAGCCTGGCGGCCTGCGCGATCAGCCCGCGGCGGATGGCTTCACCGTGCCGGTCCTCGGCAAACAGGTTGGAATGGCCGACGACGCCGGCATGGTGATTGAGGATCCCGCCGCCGACCGGTTGGCCGTGCTCGAAACCAAGCAGGAAAGTGATTTCAGGATCATGCAGCAGTGGCTCGGTAAAGATCGTCTGCGTTATCGGCCCGTTTGCCTTGCCCCATTCCGCCTGCCATCGCGCAAGATCGGCGGCGCTTTCCATGCGCTGCCATGTGAATGGGGATGGTGCCGGGATTGGCGTGCGCATACCGATCCATTCGGCTTCGAACAGCATCGTGAAGCCGAGTGGTGCGAGATCGACAGCCGCGTAGCTGTCCTTGACCGCCCAGTCGCGCTTCTCGCTATTGACCAGCGTGGCGATCGCCTCCGCCGTTTCGTCGTCCGTCTCCGTCAGCGTTATGGCATCGGGATAGAAGGGCGGCGTGCCGCGGCGGTGGAACCAGAGTGTTGACGTGAACTCGCCGGGCGAGCCCTGCGCCTTGCAGACGGCGTCGCACCAGTATGCGTTGTTGCGTACGGCTGCGCGCAGTAGGGAGGAGGTCATTTTGCGTTTCTCCCGGTCTTTTCAGAGGATGCGATGATATCGTCCGTTTGTCATAAGAATATCTTCACCGCTTCCTGCTTCCTCTTTTTCCCGCATTGTTTTACGCATTGAGTCGCACTATGTGCGAGGAACCGCATTGGACGTGAGAGAGGTTCGAATGAACGAAGAAGAAGAACAGGACGAAAAGACGAAGGAACTGCCGCTCGGCAAGGAAACGGAGGCGAACCTTTTCAAGTCGCGTTCGATCTTCATCTACGGGCCGATTACGCAGGAACTGGCGCAGAAGGTCTGCACCCAGCTCGTCGCGCTCGCTGCCGCCAATGACGAAGACATCCGTATCTACGTGAATTCGCCCGGCGGTCATGTCGAATCCGGCGATTCCATTCATGACATGATCAAGTTCATCAAGCCGAAGGTCTGGATGATCGGCACGGGCTGGGTCGCCTCTGCCGGTGCGCTCATCTATGCCGCGGCTCCGAAAGAACGCCGCATCTGCCTGCCGAATACCCGCTTCCTGCTGCACCAGCCGTCCGGCGGCACCCGCGGCATGGCTTCGGACATCGAGATCCAGGCACGCGAGATCATCAAGATGAACGAGCGACTGATCAAGATCTTCTCGAAAGCCACCGGTCAGACGGAAGAAAAGATCGCCAAGGATATCGACCGCGATTACTGGCTTTCGGCCGAGGACGCCGTTGCCTATGGTCTCGTCGCTCGCGTCGTGACCTCGCAGAGCGAAATCTGATCTTTCGCTGATCTCTTTTTGAACTTACGCCCCGTCTGCCAGCCGCAGGCGGGGCGTTTCCATATCCGCCGAGTTAGCGACATGTAATCTCGGGGATTGCCGCTCAGGCGAACATTTCCGGCGGCAATCCGGCTTGCGTGCAATTCTCTTATGCTGCTCCATGCGCAATCTTCGCAGCCGGAGTCGCGCTATGATCAAAGATTTTTCCGTCCAGAGCCTGTTCATGGGTCTGTTGACGGCGTTCGTCGGGTTTACCAGCTCCTTTGCTGTGGTGCTGCACGGATTGCAGGCGGTTGGGGCGACCGATGCGCAGGCCGCTTCGGGGCTGATGGCGCTGTCGATTTCCATGGGACTTTGCGCCGTCATGCTCAGCGCCGTCACGCGCCTGCCGGTCAGCATTGCCTGGTCGACCCCTGGTGCGGCGCTGCTGGCGAGCATCGGCACGATTGACGGCGGTTTCGATGCGGCTATCGGAGCCTTTATTCTCTGCGGTGTGCTGATCGTCGTTGCCGGGCTGTTCAAGCCGCTCGGGCGGGCTGTCGCCGCCATTCCCGCGCCGCTTGCCAATGCCATGCTCTCGGGTGTTTTGCTCGGCCTCTGCTTTGCCCCGGTGAAGGCGATCGCCTTCAATCCACTGCTTGGATTGCCGATCATTCTGACCTGGATCGTGGTCGGCGCCTTCAAGCGCCTTTGGGCGGTACCGGCAGCGCTGGTGGCCTTCGTGATGGTGCTGGCCTTCGGTGTCGATATTCCGGAGGGCGCGCTGGCTTCACTCGAACAGTCGCTGGTGCCTGTCATCGACATCGTCCATCCGGTCTTCAATCTTGCGGGCTTCGTGTCCATTGCCCTGCCGCTCTTCATCGTGACGATGGCGTCGCAGAACATTCCCGGCATCGCCGTACTGAAGGTCAATCACTATGATCCGAAGCCGGGACCGCTCTTTGCCGTCACTGGCGTCTTCTCGCTTCTGGCGGCGCCCTTCGGCGGGCATGCGATCAATCTGGCGGCGATCACGGCGGCGATGTGCGCCGGGCAGGATGCGCATGCCGATCCTTCGCGGCGCTATTGGGCAGCGCTGATTTCGGGTATCGGTTACGTCATTCTCGGCCTGCTTGCGGGCGCCGTGACGGCCTTTGTCGCATTGGCGCCGCCGATCCTGATCGAGGCCGTGGCGGGTCTCGCACTTGTCGGCGCCTTCTCCGGATCTGCCATGGCGGCCTTTCAGGCGCCGGATACGCGTGAGGCTGCGGCGATCACTTTCCTCGTCACAGCATCGGGCGTTTCCTTCGGCGGCATTTCCGGCGCCTTCTGGGGGCTGGTTGCCGGCGGACTGATACTTGCGCTGTCTCGAATTGTGCGGATGACGAAAAAATAGGTGAGGGGTTGCCGGAATTTCCGCCGAAGGTTATAAGCGCGGTCATGAAGAGCACAAGCGCACGGATTTCTGAGACGATTGCACGTAGCCGCACGGCATTGCGTGACAATACGCGCGCCCTGACCTCGCTTCTTCTCCTCGGCCTTACGCGCGGTTGCCGGGTCCTTTGAGGAGCGCCCGGCGGCCGAAAGCCCGCCCGGCCATCGCTCCTCGCGACTCACTCTCAAAATTGACCAAACGACCGAGTAAAGGTCCGCATTTGCAGTCGCCAAGCCACATATGATCGGCTAAGACGCGGGCAAATGCCGGGACGAGGAGACAAGACAATGGACACGAACACCAGCCGATCCTCCGCAAGCGCTGCTTCCGCCAAGGGCATGCCCGATGCCGCCGTGAAGTATCGGGCTTATCCGCAGGTAAACATTCCCGACCGCACCTGGCCGACCAAGACCATCACCAAGGCGCCGATCTGGTGCTCCGTCGACCTGCGCGACGGCAATCAGGCGCTCGTCGATCCGATGGGGCACGACCGCAAGGCGCGCATGTTCCAGTTGCTGCTCGAAATGGGTTTCAAGGAAATCGAGATCGGTTTCCCATCGGCCTCGCAGACCGATTTCGATTTTGCCCGCTGGTGCATCGAAGAGGGCAATGTACCCGACGATGTGTCGCTGCAGGTGCTGGTGCAGTGCCGGCCTGAGCTGATCACGCGCACCTTCGACGCGCTTCAAGGCGCAAACCGGCCGATCGTGCACTTCTATAATTCCACCAGCGAATTGCAGCGCCGCGTGGTGTTCGCCAAGGATGTGCAAGGCATCAAGCAGATTGCCGTCGATGCCGCTAAGATGATCACCGACATGGCAGCCAAGGCTGGCGGTGGTTATCGTTTCGAATATTCGCCCGAAAGCTTTACCGGCACCGAGCTCGACGTGGCGTTGGAAATCTGCAACGCCGTCATCGACGTGGTGAAGCCGACGCCTGACAACAAGCTCATCATCAATCTGCCCTCGACCGTCGAAATGGCGACGCCGAACGTCTATGCCGACCAGATCGAATGGATGTGCCGCAATCTCGATAACAGAGAAAACCTGATCATCTCGCTGCATCCGCATAATGACCGCGGCACCGGCATTGCTGCTGCCGAGCTGGCATTGCTGGCAGGCGCCGACCGCGTCGAAGGCACGCTCTTCGGCAATGGCGAGCGCACCGGCAATGTCGATGTCGTCACCATGGCGCTCAACATGTTCACGCAGGGCGTCGATCCGGAAATCGATTGCTCTGATATCGAGCGCATCAAGGAAGTGTTCGAATATTCGAACCAGATGGCGATCGCCGAGCGTCATCCCTATGTCGGCGAACTGGTCTACACGGCCTTTTCCGGCTCGCATCAGGATGCGATCAACAAGGGCATGAAGGCTGCTCAGGTCGCCAACCATCCTGTCTGGGAAGTGCCTTATCTGCCGATCGACCCGCGTGACGTCGGCCGCTCCTACGAGGCGATCATCCGCATCAATTCGCAGTCCGGAAAGGGCGGCATCGCTTATATCCTGCAGCAGGATTACGGGCTCAACCTGCCGCGCAACCTGCAGGTCGAATTCCGCGAAGACATCCAGCGCATCACTGACGAAGAAGGCAAGGAGCTTCCCTCCAAGCGCATCCACGACCGCTTCATCGAGCGCTACGTGACGCAGCCGGGTGGGCGTCTGAAGTTCGTCGACCACCACACCTATCCCGATACAGAGCACAGGGGACAGCGGATCGTCGCGGCCGAGATCACCGACAATGGCGAGATCAAGCGTATCGAAGGCCGTGGTAACGGCCCAATCGATGGCTTCATCAATGCGTTATCGCACTATCTCGGCATCGAGATGTCGGTCGAGGATTATTCGGAACATTCGCTGCAGCACGGCTCGAATGCCGCCGCCATCTCCTATGTCGAGACGTCCTATCCGGGCGGCAAGCTCTTCGGCGCAGGTATCAACACCAATATCGTCGCCGCATCGCTCGAAGCAATCGTGTCCGCGGCTAACCGCGTCCTCGACGTGAAGGCCGGCAAGACCTGAGCATTCTGATCAGGCCGCGACTGCCTCGGGGTGACGCGGCCTGACGATGCAATCGGCCCGCTCATTGAGCTCGCCTTGCGCTTGCGTATCTCGTCAGATTCAGATTTCGGCAGCGATTTCCATGGCAAGCTGGCCGAGCGTGGCTTCGGCGGAGGGGCCGGCCAGCACATAGGAGGTGCCGGCATTGTGCCAGGTCACGAGGCCGATCTCGTCGCGGATCGTTTCCTTGAAGTCTTCCGTTTCCGGCGGCTGTGCATCCTTGCGGAAGCAGATCGAGATGATATCGCCATCGGTGTTGGAATAGACGAGCTGGCCGACAGGGCGGCTGTCGCCGAGGATCACGCGCGCGCCCTGGAAGGTCCAGGATCCGGACGAGAGATCCGGCACACGGAACGGTACGCCGATTGCGGTCGTCAGCCAGGATGAGATTTCCTCGGACTGCGAGGCCGGCACCTCGACGAGGTGGCGCGGCTGGCGCACGAGAAGCCGCTGGAAGGCAGTGACGTCGCCCAGCCAATCATTCGTGTTGATCTGGGGCGCTGCGACTGGTGTGGCGTCATCCATATCCGGGGCATTGCCGATGAAATAACCGATGCTACCGCCGACGACGAAAAGAATGAGGGCGGCGGCAAGCGCCTGGCGGCCACTGGGGGCGAGCTTGAGCTGAAAGCGGGCATTGCGTTGCGCGATCGGCGTCTTCGGCGGTTGCGTGCTTTTGATGGAGCGGACAAGCGCCAACGGGACCGGTTCCTTCAGCATGTCGTCCAGTTTACGGCGGCCAAAGTCGACGCCGTGGCGAAGCTTGTCGTAGATCTTACGGGCGTTTTCGTCGATTGCGAGCCGGTTTTCCAGCTCCAGCTTTTGTTCCGGTGTGGTTTCGCCGTCGAGGAGGGCGGCAAGCTGGGCTTCAAGCGGCTGTTTTTTGAAATCGAGCAAATCAGTCAGTACCTGTGGACGGGCGGATTGTGACCGGACAATGCGGCAAAATGGAGTCGTGCCGTCGCAAGCTGACCGGCAATGCTGCCGATTGCGATGCCCATGATTTCGGCTGCCTGCTGATAGCTGTGCCCTTCCACGTCAATCAGCACGAAGATGCTGGCCACGCCCTCAGGCATCTCCGCGAGCATACGGTGCAAGGCATCGGTATCGACGAGCGTTGCGCGATCGCGAATGGCGTCGCGGATGTCAGTCACATTACCCCGTGCAGTCGGTCGCGGCTTGCGCTTGCGGCTGTCTTCCGCCCATTGCTGGCGGGCCAGCGTATAGATCCAGCTTTCCAGCCGGCCTTCGCCGTTCCACTGATGCCCTTTGGAAATTGCGCGCAGACAGACCGCCTGGACCAGCTCATCGGCCGCAGCCGTCTCTCCCGCGAGCGTGATGGCAAAGCGGCGGAGGCGGGGCAGGAGGCCGACAAGATCACGCCGGATATCGGTGGTAGTAGCGGGTTGGCGCATTGTCTTTCCAAGAAGCATTTACATCGGCCGGCATTCAAAACTGGCTTTGCATTCGGGCCGGCTTCGCGTACGGGCCTTGCCCGGCGGGCGCGAAGCCGTCGTATCTACCCCGGCCATGCAGGCGGCTTTATGAAACAAGTCGCCTGTATTTCGCAAGCGCGGGGTGAATTCATCCATCCCTTCCCAAGGGATTTCGTACCATAGCCCGCAGAGCTTGCCTCAATATGTCCTGTAGCCGTTCAGGCTCTGGAGAAGAGCGCGATAGGCCCAGGTATTTTCGCCGCCTCGATCACGAATCTCCACGAGCTGCACGCGGGCGCCCTGGAGGTCGCCCTGTTCGGCAAGCGCCATGCCCATGTAGGAGCGGGCGAGGATGTAATTCTCGTCCTGCTGCAGCGCCTTCCTGTAGTAGTACATGCCGAGCTCCATGCGGCCGGCCTTGCGGTTGGCGTAGCCAAGATAGTTCAGGATGCCCGGATCGTTCTGGTTCTGCGCGAGGTTCAGCACCGTGATAGCGTTCTCGTACTGGCCGGCATAGGCGAATTCGCGGGCAAACGTGAAGAGTTCGTCATCGTTGAAGCTCTGCTTCTTCGGATCGACGCATTCCTTCTTCTTGGCATCCCAGACCTTGCCCTTGGTGCAGGTCTTGGTCGTTTGGGTCTTCTGCGGCGGTGAGGTGTCATCGTTCCCGCCACCGACCGCAAAGGCGGATGTGGCAAGACCGATAGCAAAGACGGAAACAAGCGAAAGTCTGCACAGGCGATGAAGAGAAGCAGTCATCGGGCGTACTCCGTTTTGAAGCGCTGCGGTTGTTGAATTGTACGCCGACGCTTAAAAATACCAAGAGCCCCGGCGGCCTTTATTGCCTATGTTGCGACATTGGCGACCGATCTTCACAGGTTGATTCAACAACTGCCGGAGCCGATTCCGCAATCGTCTTTAAAGTGCGAAAATATCTGCACTTTCCGGCATCATGCCGTCGGCCGTATCGTTTATGCTGAAGCGCTCGCCCTTCACCTCCCAGGCGCCCGGGGAGCCGGAAATGGAGAAGAGATTATAGGCGGCGCGGGGCTTGATGCCGCCCGGTCCCTGCGAGGCCGAAGCTATGCCGACGACAGGCACCGGGCCTGTCTGCCCGCGCAGCCAGTAAAGCGTGTTGAGATGGGTATGGCCGTGCAGCACGAGCTCTGCGCCGCCGGTGGAAACGACGGCCGCGAAACGGCGGATGCCGATCATGCGCTTGTAGAAGGATGTCGCGCCGCGGATCGGCGGATGGTGGATCATGACGACACGGAACAGACCGGCTTCACCGGCAGCGCGCAGCATGTTGACCGTATCTCGCGCCTGGCGCGCGCCGAAGAAGCCGGAGGCCGCGAATGGCGGAGTCGCAACAGCAGTCGAGCAGCCGACGATTGCGACCTTGTCGCGGACGCGAAGGTAGGGAAAGATGTGCCGGTCTGCCTCCCATTCCGGCGGGGCAAGGTCGCCGCGCACATAATCATACCAGGCGCGCATCGACTTCTCGTAGGCGCCCGGAACATAGGCATCGTGGTTACCAGGGACGACCGATGTTGCGGCGGGATCGCCGAGTTCGCGCAGCCAAGCTGCCGCGCTCCTGATCTCGATGCCGCTTGCGAGGTTGACGAGGTCGCCGGTCACGGCCAGATGGTCGGCCTCGTGGGAGCGGATATCGTCCAGCAGCAGATCGAGCGTGCTGCCGAAAAGATGCTTGCGCCGGTTGCGGTGCCAGTTCACAAAGCCCGTAATACGTTTTGAGAAAAGTTCGTGAATGGAAAGGCGGGGCAGAGGTCCGAGATGGACGTCGGAGATATGCGCGAGCTTGAACATGCAACGACACATAGACCAGCTTATTTACAATTCAAACACATCCCCGCGATGAGAGTATGAAAGAGCCCATGGCAGACAAACAAACATGGCCCCTTCACATGAAAGTGTTGGTGCGATTGCTGCACGTCTATTTTTCCGTCGCGCGCGGCATGACGATGGGGGTGCGTGCAGCCTGTTTCGACGAGCAAGGACGCCTGTTTCTCGTTCGTCACGGCTATACGGGCGGATGGCATATGCCAGGCGGCGGGCTGGAGCGAAACGAGACGGCGGAAGAGGCGCTCATCAAGGAATTGCGGGAGGAAGGTAACCTCAGGATTGTCGGCAAGCCGCAGCTTTTCCACGTCTATTTCAACACCAACATCACCCGGCGCGATCATGTGGTCTTCTACCGCGCCACCGTGGAACAGACAGCGCCGCGGCCGCCGGACTGGGAAATTGCCGAGAGCGGCTTCTTCGAGATCGACGATCTGCCCGAGGAGACGACCGAAGCGACGCTGCGAAGGCTTGCCGAGCTCCGCGGCGAGGCGGAGCCGGCGCATTACTGGTGAGGCTCAGACTGCGGCTGCGAACTTGTCGCGGCCATGCGGTCGGTCGAGATCGAGGGCTGGGCCTGATGGCACGATGCCGGTCGGATTGATCGTCTTGTGGCTGCGGTAATAGTGCTCCTTGATGTGGCGCAGATTGACCGTCTCTGCCACGTCAGGCGTCTGATAGAGGTCGCGCAGGTAGGCTCGCAGGTTCTGGTAGTCCTCGATGCGGCGGATGTTGCACTTGAAGTGGCCAACATAAACCGGGTCGAAACGCACCAGCGTCGTGAAGAGGCGCCAGTCGGCTTCGGTCTGGCGGTCGCCGAAAAGATAACGTCCCTTGCCGAGGCGCTCATCGAGCTTATCAAGTGTTTCGAAGAGTTTGACGACATTCTCTTCGTAGGCGGCCTGCGTGGTCGCAAAGCCCGCCTTGTAGACGCCGTTGTTGACGGTGTCGTAGACGATGTCGTTCAGCTCATCGATATCCGCCCGCAGGTCTTCCGGATAATAATCCGCCGTCGATCCAGTCAGGTGATTGAAGGCGCTGTTGAACATGCGGATGATTTCAGCCGACTCGTTGTTGACGATCGTCCCATTCTTGATGTCCCAGAGCACCGGCACGGTGACGCGGCCGGAATAATGCGGATCGGCCTTCACATAGACTTCCCAGAGAGCTTTCGAGCCGAAGAGCTGGTCGCCGGTGGCGCCATTGCCGACCTTGAATTCCCAGCCGTTTTCCACCATCAACGGATCGACGACCGAAACGGAAATCAGGTCTTCGAGCTTCTTCAGTTTGCGGAAGATCAGTGTGCGGTGCGCCCAGGGGCAGGCGAGGGAGACATAGAGGTGATAGCGGCCGGCCTCGGCCTTAAAGCCGCCTTTCCCGCTGGGGCCGGCTTCTCCATCGGCCGTGATCCAGTTACGGAACTGCGAGGGCTGACGCCTGAAATGGCCCTTCGTTTCCTTCGTGTCGTACCAGACGTCATGCCAGACGCCGTCCACAAGCATGCCCATGTTGTTTACCTCGAAAATTGATTGTTACGGTACAGATATCGCAGCACGCGGCCTTTTGCAGGCGGGCAAAGATTGAACACTGCGTCTCAGTCGCCTTGTTCTAGGCCGAATTTTTGCAATGGACGCCGGAAATTTTTCCTGCTATCCGCCTTCCTCACAAATTTCTGGAATTCTGCTTGATGTCTATTCTCAGAGGCCTGCGACGACGCTGATGCTCCCGAACGCCTACGGCGTGTTCGCGAACCCATATCTGCGTCCATACGGTCTCTGTTTCCATGCTCATGTACAAGCACGATCTCGTCTACCTCACCGAGGATGCGTCTCACGACGCCGCTATCGAACTCATCAACGAAGAAGCATTCGGCCCCGGCCGGCACACGCGCGCTGCTGCCCGCATCCGCGAGCAGGGGCCGCATGACCTGTCGCTCTCCTTCGTCTGCGCCGATGACCGCGAGACGATCGCTTCGGTGCGGATGACGCCGGTTCTGGCGGGAACTGTAAAGGGCCATCTTCTGGGGCCGCTCGCTGTGCGGCCCTCGCACAAGAGCAAGGGTATCGGCCGGGAATTGGTGCGCATCGCGGTCGAGGCTGCCAAGCGCAAGGGTTCGGAAGCCGTCATCCTTGTGGGCGATCCGCCCTATTACGGTCCGCTCGGCTTCGAGAAGGTCGCCTACGGTGCGCTGACTTTTCCGGGGCCAGTCGATCCGGGCCGTGTGCTGGTCGTCCCGATTGCCGAAGACACGCATGCGCGGCTGAAGGGCACGATTGCCTGGCGGCGATAGAGCATTTCCGTTCTTCTTCGAAACACGGAAACACTCTATCTCTTTGTTTTTACGCAATTCCGGACGCAAAACCGCTGTGCACTTGGCTGGAATTGCTCTCGTCAGAGCAACTTCTTCAGAAACGTCCGCGTCCGACCCTCCGGAAAATCCGGTAGTTCACCGAAAACCTCGTAGCCCTGGCGCTGGTAGGCGCTGAGCGCATGCGGGTTGAAGGTATCGATCCAGGCGCCGCGGCAACCGCGAGCGGCGGCTTCCTCTTCCGCCCTGGCGAGAATCTTGCCGGCCAGGCCGCTGCCGCGTAGCGTGTCGGGAATGTAGAGCATCTGCACGAAGAGCCAGTCCCAGGCCGTGTAACCGGACAGGCCGCCCGAGATTTTTCCATCGGTGTCACGGATCAGAACGGCGAGCGGCCGGCGTTCGGACGGGCCGACATCCTCGGTGTTGAAGGCCGTCAGGCCATCGGTGATGACTGCAAGCTCTTCCGGAGAAGGGGAGGCGGTGAGCTCGAATTCCGGCATGGCTAGCGCCCCTCGCGCCACCACATGGCGCCGAAGGCCAGAAGCAGAATTCCAACACCCGCAAAGCCGGCAAAGAGCGGCAGGGTATTGATGCCCTTCAGCACGGTCTCGTTGGTCATACGGATCTGCATGCGGTCATTGTCAGTCACGCGCACCTGGCCGCGCACCGGCAAGATCGGCGGGACATTGATGGCACCGACATTGTTGACGACACGGGTCACGAGGCCGCGGCTCTTGTCGGTGATCGGCTTTAGCGTTGCAGTCGTCGAGATCATTGCCTTGAATTCAGGTGCATCGACGGCGCCGACATGGGCGAGCGTCGTCAGATCGCCGTTGCGGATTTCGAAGAGGCCGATCTCGCCCATGCGCTTTTCGGCCTTGTAGAGGCCGGGCTCGGTCTGCGTCAGCGGCAGGTTTTCTGTTTTGCCGGAGGGGTAGCGCACGATTGCGTCGCCCGGCGCATCGCCGATCGTCTGGCGGGTGATCTCAAGTGTGCGGCCGGAGGTGCGCGCCGTCAGTGCCTCTTCCTCCAGTGCCGGTTCCTTCATCAGCCAGTGGGCGATGCGGCGGTAGAGAGAAACATGCGGTCCACCGCCCTCGAAGCCGCGCGCCCAGAGCCAGCCCTGGTCGGAGAGCAGCATGGCAACACGGCCCTGGCCGGCACGGTTCAGAACGAGCAGAGGATGATTGTCGGCGCCGACCATGACGGTCTGGCCCTGCGGTCTGTCGACATCGACGCTGCGGAACCAGCGACCCCAATGCGGAGGCTCGTCGGCAGAACCATCAAGCCCGCGGGTGACGGGATGCTTGCGGCCCTGTTCGGAAAGACGGGGATAGAAGGCCCGTTCGATCATCCGTCCGGTGGGCTCTGCCGGCAGCACGGAAGCGAGCGGCGTCATGGCAATTGATTCCGGGCTCGCATGTTCCGGGCCGGCAGCAATCAGCAACGCGCCGCCATTCTCCACATATTGGGCGATATTGTCATAATAGAGCATCGGCAGCACATTGGCGCGATCCTGATAGCGGTCGAAGATGATCAGGTCGAAATCCTTGATCTTGTCGACAAAGAGTTCGCGGGTCGGGAAAGCGATCAGCGACAGCTCGTTGATCGGCGTGCCGTCCTGTTTTTCCGGCGGTCGCAGAATAGTGAAATGCACGAGGTCGACGGAAGCATCCGATTTCAAGAGATTGCGCCAGGCGCGCTCACCCGCATGCGGCTCGCCGGAGACGAGGAGAACGCGCAAGTTCTGACGGATGCCGTCGATGATATGGACCGCGCGGTTATTGGCGTCCGTCACTTCGCCGGGGATGCCGGCCACGGAAAATTCCAGGACATTCGCGCCGCCGCGCGTCACCCTGAAGGAGAAGGGCGTATCCTGGCCGGGCGTCGCCTGTAGTGTGGCAATCTCGTCGCCATTTAGACGCACCGTCACAGTTGCCACGCCGCCGGGGCTCGGGCCATCGTCAAAGACACGTAGCACAAGCTGCTGCTCCTCGTTGACGATGCCGAAGCGAGGTGCCTTGATGACTTCGATGCGGCGATCAAATTCGTTCGGCTTGCCGGTAATCAGGCCATGGATCGGCGCGTCGAAGCCGAGCGCCTGATTGACGCCAGGCACGTCATGTACCTCGCCATCCGTCAGCATGATCGCACCGCCGACGCGCGAGGGCGGTACATCGGCGATCGAAGCCGACAGCGCCTCGAAGAGGCGCGTGGAGGGCATGTCGGAGTTGCGATCCTCATTCACGTCGACGAAACGGGGCTCGATCTGCGGAAAGCGGGCGAGCTGCGTCTTCAGCGACGCAAGCGCATCATCCGTCATCGTCACGCGATCGGCCGTCTGCTGGCTCTGGCTGCGGTCGACGATGACGGGCACGATGGTTGAAAGCGGGTCGCGGTCTTCCTGCAACAGCACCGGATTGGCAAGTGCTGCAAGCAGGGCAAGTGCCGCAAGCGTGCGGATCCAAGCGCCGCGAATGCCGCGCCAGATCGCAAAAGCGGCGATCAGCAGTACGATGGCGGTCAATACCGCCAGAAGGGGCCAGGGCAGGAAGGGCGAATAATCGAGCGTCATGTCACTGCCCCAGACGTTCAAGCAGGTCGGGCACGTGGACCTGGTCTGTCTTGTAGTTGCCGGTCAGCATGTACATCATGATGTTGACGCCGGCGCGGAAGGCGTATTCGCGCTGTGTATCATCCGGCGGCACGGTGGGCAGCAGCGGCGTGTCATTTTCATCAACGGCCCATGCGCCGGCAAAATCATTTGCGGTGATCAGGATCGGTGAGACGCCGTCTGCGGCAGCGGCCGGCTTGTTGCTGTTGTTCTGTCCGCCCTGCCGCGCTTCGATCCAGAGCGGGCTGCCAGTGTATCGGCCGGGAAAGCTCGACAGCAGATAGAAGGACTTGGTCAGCACGTGATCGTGTGGGACGGGCTCCAGCGGCGGAATATCCAGATTGGCAAGGATCTGCTGCAGGCGCTGGCCGTTGGCGGTCGTGTCGCTGCCGCCTTCGAACGAGTCGATCTGGTCGCGCGTGTCGAAAAGCACGGTGCCGCCGTTTCGCATGTAGGCGTCGATACGGCTGATGGCGGCGTTGGATGGCATCGGCGCGGTCGCGGAAATCGGCCAGTAGATGATCGGGTAGAAGGCAAGCTCGTCCTTATCCAGGTCGATGCCAACGGGCGGAGCCGGCTCCAGCGTGGTGCGGTAGGTCAAGAATTTCGTCAGCCCATCCAGCCCCTGGTCGGAAATATTGTCCACATCCTGCTCGCCGGTGACGACATAGGCGAGATGGGTATTGTCGAGCCGCTGCATGATGACATCGTCGCCCGGCTGGGTATCGTTGGCATGCATGATGTCTGGCCGCAGCATCAGGCCGGCCGCAAGCGCAATGGCGATCGTCGCGGCAGTGCGAGCGCGGGGACGCATACGGGAGAAGGCCCCGTTCATGAAGAGCACGATCAGGCTGTCGGCGAGCAGCAGCAGGAAGGCGATGAAGAAGAGCAGAGGCTTGGCCGACCAGCTTTCCCCGCCGACGAGGCCGGCGCGCACGATATTGACGCCATCCATGTCGAGCGGTTTCAGATCTGCATCGTCGGGCAGCACGTTCAGTGCCGCAAAACCATCCTCGGAGCCGTAGAGGCCGGGCGGGTTGTCGAAATTGGCAATGGGTACGGCTTTGGCATTCGGGAACAGCGGACGGGCATTGCCGGTCTCCGCGACCAGCGTGCCCTTGGCTGTCAGCATGCGGAACGGCGGCAAGGTCTCGGCAACACGCGCGCTGCCCGTCGATTCCGAGGTCACGCCGCCGGACCGTGAGATCTGGATGAGGTGTCGCAACATTTCAACAAAGGTACCCGAGATCGGCAGGTTCGACCAGGTTGCCTCGGCACTCACATGGAAGAGCACGATCTGACCGGCATTCATCTTGTTCATGGTCACGAGCGGCGTGCCGTCGGTTAGGCTTGCCCAGGTGCGCTCGGCAAGATCGGGCGTCGGCTCTGCCAGCACCTGGCGGTTGACGGTCACGTCGGTCGGTCGTGCTATGCCGGCAAAGGGGCTGAAGCTTGGGAAATCCGCGAGTGCCTGCGGTTCGCTCCAGGACAGGCTGCCGCCAAGCGCGCGTTCGCCCTGGCGCAGGGTGACCGGGATCAGCGGATCCTCGGCCGGTGCCGCAGCAAGGCGAGGGCCCGCAAAGCGCAGCAGCATGCCGCCATTCGATATCCAGCGCTGCAGCGGCGCGTAGGTATCCTCCGGCAGGCGGCCGATATCGGCCATGATGATGACGGAGGGATTGTTCGCAAGCAGCTTCGGAATGGCGACCGAAAGATTGGCGTCGGTCGGCCGCACCAGATCCGCATATGGCTCCAGCGCTCTCTGGATGTAATAGAGCGGCGACAGCAGCGGTTGGAATTCATCGCCGCTTTCGCCTGAGAGAAGCACGACCCGGCGACGCTTGAAGGCGTCGTCAAGCAGATGCATAGCGCCTGCGGTGGCGCCGGTGTTGATGCTGACACGGGCGAAATCGTTGCGCATCTCGAAGGGGGCCGAAATGCCGGCATTGACGGCAGTCTGGCCGGGCGCAAAATCGGCCCTGCCGGTGGCGATCACGCGACCCTGCGCGTCCTGTGCGTTGAGAGCGACGGAGGCCGCTCCGCCTGAGCTGAGGCGTGTCACCTTCACCGTCATCGCGTCGGCCGTATTGGTGGCGCCGGAGATTGCTACCGTCTGAGCCGTATCGCCTTCGATCACGCGCAGTTCGGCGGGCTGAAGGTCGGAGAGCTGACGGACGGTGGCGTCGTTATCGCTGCTTGCCGCACCGTCTGTGAGGAAGGCCAGCGTGCCGGGATGCGTGCCGTTCAGTGCGGCGCGCAGAGCCTCGAAAGCCCGCTGGCGATCCGGCACGAGCGGCTTCGGCTCGGCAGCGCGCAGTTTTTCGCGGGCGGCCGAGGCCGTGCCGGGTGTCGCGTCGTTAGTCGGGTCGGCAGTGAAAGCGATGGAGACGACAGCGCCCGCAGACTCGGCATCGCCGATCAGCGCGTCAGCTGTCTGGACGCGGCGCTCCCAGTCGGGTGCCGAAGCCCAGCTGTTGTCGACGAAGAGGACAAGCGGACCACCGGACGCGAGCGAGCCCGTGCGCGGATTGAAGACCGGATCGGCGATCGCGAAGATGATGGCGGCTGCGAGCAACATGCGCAGCAGCGTCAGCCACCAGGGGCTTTGCGCCGGCGTTTCCTCGCGTTTCAGCACAGTCGCCAGGATTTTCAGCGGCGGGAAGACTTCCGCCTGCGGGCGTGGCGGGGTCAGCCGCAGCAGCCACCAGATGACGGGAAGGGCAATCAGCGCGCCCAGGAGGGCGGGATAGGCGAAGGCAAAGGGGAGCGCGCTCAAAGCTGTCCTCCATGCGTTGCCTTTGCCGGCATGCCGGAAAGATACATATGGACGGCGACCAGCGCTTCGGACGCCAAGTGATCGGTGCGGTGGCTGACGAAGGTCCAGCCGAGGTGGCGCAGCGATTGCCCGAGATTTTCGCGTCGAGCCAGATAGGCGTTGCGATAGTCTTCGCGCAGGCTCTCGGCGCGGCCCGATGTCAGCCTTTCGCCGGTCTCCGGATCGGTGAACTCGGTGCGGCCGTTATAGGGGAAGATCTCCTCGGCCGGATCGGCGATCTCGACCGCATGGCCACGCAGGCCGCGGCGGGCGAGGGGCCCAAGACGGGCCATGATAGCCGGCGCGTCATCGAGGAAATCACCTATGAGGATGAGATCGCTCCAGCCGCGCACCATCACGGTTTCGGGCAGGCCGCCGGTCAACGGCGTGTGCATAAGGGCGGCTGCAAGCCTTTCGGCTGCATTGCGGGCGGAGATCGGTTCCATCACGCCGGGGCAGCCGATGCGTTCGCCGGAGCGGGCGAGGATTTCGGCGAGCGCCAGCATGATGACCAGCGCCCGGCTCTCCTTGGACACGCTGCCATAGGTCGACTTGTACATCATCGAGGGCGACATGTCGGCCCAGAGCCAGATCGTGTGAGCGGCTTCCCATTCGCGGTCGCGCACATAGGTGTGATCGTCACGGGCGGAGCGGCGCCAGTCGATGCGCGACAGGCTTTCGCCTTCGCTATAGGGGCGGAACTGCCAGAAATTCTCACCGATGCCGCGTTTGCGGCGGCCATGCCAGCCGGCAATCACGGTGTTGGCGATGCGCTTGGCTTCAACAAGGCAATCCGGCACGAGGGCAGCCCGCTGCCTTGCGCGGGAAAGGGCATCATTGCCTGACGTCGGGTTGACGATCTGTCCGATGGATGCCACGCGCTGTGCTTCCTTATCCCTTTGCCTGCTTGACCAGTCCGGCAATAACGTCGCGCACCGACATGCCCTCGGCACGGGCGGCGAAGGTCAGCGCCATGCGGTGCTCCAGAACAGGCTCGGCGAGTGCGTAGATATCGTCGAGCGAGGGCGCCAGGCGACCTTCGTAGAGTGCGCGGGCGCGGGCGCAGAGCATCATTGCCTGGCCGGCGCGCGGGCCGGGACCCCAGGCGACATGCTTGTCGGTGGACGCATTGCCCTGGCCCGGACGGGCGGAGCGAACCAGCGAAAGGATTGCGTCGACGACGGTGTCGCTGACCGGCATCTGGCGCACGAGCGTCTGGATTTCCGCGAGACGCGCGGCATTGATAACCGGTTCGGGCTTGGCTTCGGTCAGGCCCGTGGTTTCCAGCAGGATCTGGCGTTCGGCAGCAAGCTCGGGATAGTGGACGTCGACCTGCAGCAGGAAGCGGTCGAGCTGGGCTTCGGGAAGCGGATAGGTGCCTTCCTGTTCCAGCGGGTTCTGTGTCGCCAGAACGTGGAAGGGCGACGGCAGGTCATAACGCTGGCCGGCAATCGTGATATGATATTCCTGCATCGCCTGCAGCAGTGCCGACTGGGTTCGCGGGGAGGCGCGGTTGATTTCGTCGGCCATCAGAAGCTGGGCGAAGACCGGACCCTTGACGAAACGAAAGGATCGGCGGCCGCTCTCGTCCTGATCCATGACTTCGGAGCCAAGAATATCCGAGGGCATGAGGTCGGGTGTGAACTGGATGCGGTTGGCGGCAAGGCCGAGAACTTCGCCGAGCGTCGTCACGAGTCTCGTCTTGGCAAGGCCGGGAACACCGACGAGAAGCGCATGACCACCGGAGAGAACGGCGAGAAGCGTGTTTTCGACCACGCTTTCCTGACCGAAGATGACCTTGGAAACTTCCGTGCGAATGGCGGCGATATCGGAAAGCGCTCTTTCTGCGGCGGCGACAATCGCCTGTTCATCGAGGCTGGCTTCGGTCTTGATCATACCCATGGGCATCTCCAACGGCTGAAATCATTCGGCTGCGAATCGTCTGACTTTAATAGGCGTGCCTCATACCCGATACAGTTATGAAGATGTTGCGGGCTGACAAGTTTGTTTCAAATGACTATCTCGTGACTTTATTTTGTTAAAAGCAAACCGGGACGGAAGAATGGCAGCCGAGGAAATGAGGCATACGGCGGATGTAGCGGGGCTTGCCGCGCTGATTTCGCGCGCCTCCGAGGCGAAATCCGGCAAAAAGCGCGGTTTGCCGCCTGTCGAGAAATGGAATCCGCCCTTTTGCGGCGATATCGACATGGAAATCCGGGCGGATGGCACGTGGTTCTACATGGGCACGCCGATCGGCCGGCAGCCGCTGGTCCAGCTCTTTTCCACCGTTTTGAGGAAAGATGAAGACGGCAAGACCTACCTCGTAACTCCTGTGGAAAAGGTCGGCATCAGGGTCGTCGATGCGCCCTTTGTCGCCGTCGAGATGAACGCGAGCGAGAAGGACGGACAGAAGGTTCTGACCTTCCGCACCAATGTTGGCGACGTCATTGAGGCCGGCAAGGATCATCCTCTGCGTTTTCCAGAACATGGGCCAGGGCACGGGAAAGACAGTGAACTGAAGCCCTATCTGCATGTGCGGGGGCGGCTTGAAGCATTGGTTTCACGCGCTGTGATGTATGAATTGGTCGAGCTCGGCGAGGTGGCCGAGGTCGCTGGCCGGAACATGTTCGTCGTCCGCTCCGGCGGTGAGACTTTTCCGATCATGCCTGTCGACGAACTGGAAGCAGCCTCCCGATGAGCGAAGCGATCAGCAAGACCTATCCCCCGTTTTCGGCTGCCGAGTTCCGTCGCCGTGCGCTCAATCAGATCGGCGCACCCATCGATCATGCCTGGCGCGACCATGGCGATCATGTGCTCAATCCCGATATCGTTGCGCTGGTCGAGACCTTCAAGCTGCGCGACGCGGCGGTGCTGGTGCCCGTCGTCGATGATGGCGATGAGGCGAAGGTGATCTTCACCAAGCGGACGTCGACACTTCGCAAGCATTCCGGCCAGATCGCCTTTCCCGGTGGTTCGATCGATCCCGACGATGTCTCGCCCGAGATGGCGGCGATCCGCGAGACTGAAGAGGAGATCGGCCTTGGCGGCGGTTTCGTCGAAACGGTCGGGCGGCTGCCGAACTACCTGTCGTCCACCGGCTTCCGCATCACGCCCGTCCTTGGCGTTGTGCAGCGGGGTTTTTCGCTGCAGCCTAACCCCACCGAAGTGGACGATGTTTTCGAGGTGCCGCTTTCTTTTCTCATGAACCCGGCCAACCACACGCGAGACAAACGCGTGGTCGACGGCATCGACCGGCATTTCTACCGCATGCCCTATGAAACGCGGATGATCTGGGGCATCACCGCCGGCATCGTCCGCACGCTTTATGAAAGGCTCTATGCATGACCTCAGTCGCCGACCACGCCTGGTTTCAGGATCCGGCGCTCAGCCGTGTCTTTGCGTTGCTGAACGCCGATGGCGGGGAAGGGCGTGTTGTCGGTGGCGCGGTGCGCAACAGCCTGATGGGGCTTGCGGTCGCCGATATCGATATCGCCACCACGCTGCTGCCGGAAGCCGTCATGGAGCGGGCCGCTACAGCAAGCATCAAGGCGGTGCCGACCGGCATTGATCATGGAACGGTGACGCTCGTCATCGATGGCCGCCCCTTCGAAGTGACGACATTGCGTACCGATGTCGAAACGGATGGCCGTCGCGCCAAGGTGGCCTTCAGTGCAGACTGGCAGTCGGATGCGGAACGGCGCGACCTTACCATCAATGCGCTTTACGCAAATGCTGCGGGCGAGGTGATCGATCTCGTCGGCGGGCTCGTTGATATCGAGAAGCGCAATATCCGCTTCATCGGCAATGCAGCGACGCGGATCGCCGAGGATTATCTGCGCATCCTGCGCTTCTTCCGTTTCTTCGCCTGGTACGGATCCGGACGGCCCGATGCGGAAGGGCTGAGGGCGTCATCCGCCGCGCGTTCGAAGCTGAAAACGCTGTCGCCCGAACGGGTCTGGTCGGAGCTCAAAAAGCTCCTGTCGGCGGAAGATCCAGGCCGGGCGCTCCTCTGGATGCGGCAGGTTGCGGTTCTCTCGGAAATCCTGCCGGAAACGGAAAAATGGGGCATCGATGCTATTCCGGCGCTCGTTTCGACCGAGCGCGCGCTCGGCTGGGCACCTGATCCCTTGCTTCGGCTTGCCTCCATTATTCCACCCGATCCGGCGCGGCTGGAGGAACTGGCCGCACGCCTGAAATTTTCGAATGCAGAGGCCGCCTATTTCAGAGCCTGGGCAAAAGCCGCTCCAGTCAATGATGAGATTTCCGCTGCCGCCTTCGAGAAGCTGCTCTACAGAAAGGGCGTGGACGGCATCATCGTGCGGCTGAAACTGGCTCTCGGCGTTGCCCGCGGCAAAGCAGAGAATGGTAGTTTTGATGAAATGAGCCGTTCGGCGCGGCTTTCGAAGCTTCTGGATCATGCACGCATCTGGAAGAAGCCGCAGTTTCCGCTGAATGGCGCAGATGTTATGGCCACAGGTATGCAGGCCGGCCCGAAGGTCGGTGAAATCCTGTCGACCTTGGAAAACCAGTGGGTGGAAGAGAATTTCGTTTTAGACCGGGCGGCATTGCTCGCCCGGCTCTCGGAGATTGCCGGTTGAGGTCAGGCCGCGTTCGCTTCGTCGCGGATGCGGGCCTTGATATTGTCCACCATATTTTCGCGAATGATCGTTTCGCCGTGGGCGGTTCTCATATGTTCGACGGTGCGGCGAACGACTTCAGCATCATTGTCGGCCCTTGTGTGCCAATCGCATCCGGGAACGAGCGTACCGCATTCGAAAAGTCGCATGGTCTTCTCCTGTCTCTGAAATACAGAACCATCGCGCTTTCGCGCGACTGAGGAATGTGCGGCAATGGAGAAGGTTCCGGTGGAGGAAGCTCCGGCCGACCTGGATGTCGGCCGAAAGGCTCTGTTTATGGATGGGGCATTGCCCAGGCCATGTAGGTGTCCGAAAGGTGGGCGGGCATGTTGCTGTTGGCAGCACCCGTTGCCTGCTCTTGAAGCTCTTCCGGAGTCTTGCCGCCTGCGAGCTGCAATTTCACCTGCTCGACAAAGCAGGAGAGCGGCAGGTCCGAGCCGCTTTTTGCTCTCAAGTTTTCGGCGATGCGCGTTAGAAACTCGGGCGCGTCGATGGCGCGAGACGTTTCCTGAATACCTGCAGAAGCAGGCAAACCGCTTTGTATCGTCATGACAATCCTCCTCCGATTGTAACGCACAAGACTCATTTAGGACGCACTCAGCTCTGATGAAGGCCTTTCAACAGGATTTTACCGGAATAGTATTTCAATTTTATCAGCACGCTTCTCGCAGCCTATGGCCAGCGTACGACAGGCGGCAGGGATGAGAGAATGGATTCGACATTGCCGCCGGTTTTCAGGCCGAAGATCGTCCCCCGGTCGTAGAGCAGATTAAACTCGACATAGCGGCCACGGCGAATCAATTGTTCGTCACGGTCGGCCTCCGTCCACTCCTTGTTAAAGTTTGAGCGGACGATCTTGGGATAGACCATGGAGAAGGCCCGGCCGACATCCCGCGTGAAGGCGAAATCGGCATTCCAGCCGCCGGCCTCCTCGCTGGAATGCAGCCAGTCGTAGAAGATGCCGCCGACGCCACGTGCTTCGTTGCGATGTCTGAGGAAGAAATAGTCGTCGCACCATTTCTTGTAGGCATCGTAATCGGCGACCGCGTGGTTGCGGCAGGTGATTTCCATGGCCTTGTGGAAGAGTTGTGTGTCTTCATCTTCCTGTGTTCGGCGGCGTCCGAGCACCGGCGTCAGATCGGCACCACCACCGAACCATCGGCTGGTAGTGACGACCATGCGGGTGTTCATGTGAACGGCCGGCACGTTGGGATTGACGGGATGGGCGATCAGCGAAATGCCCGACGCCCAGAAGCGTGGATCCTCGCTGGCACCTGGGATCTGGGCGCGGAAGTCGGGCGCGAATTCGCCGAAGACCGTGGAGGTGTGGACTCCGACCTTCTCGAAGACGCGGCCTTCCATCATCGACATGCGGCCACCGCCGCCCGCACCATTTTCACGCGACCAGTCCTTGGCGACGAAGCGGCCGGGCTCCTGATCGGAGAGAGGGCCTTCGAGCTCATCCTCCAGCGCTTCGAAGGATGCGCAGATCGTGTCCCGCAGCCCCTCGAACCATGTTCGGGCGGCGGTCTTCTTGTCCTCGATGTCTTCGGGCAGGCCGATCGGCAGTTCCGGTCTTTCCATGCGATTCGCTCTTTCCTGATCTCAACAGTGGTTTAGCAGGTGAGGCAGAGGCCTGCCAGCAGCGGGACGCACCTGCAAGAGCTTACAAGATTCGACTCGCAAAGGCTGAACTTCGATACTACGTTCCGTACAGAGGTAGGTTTCATGGCGAAAATTCCGGGGCCTCCGCCCTTCGAAGGCTTGAAGCGCAGGATCGCAAAGCATCGGGCAGAAGCGTCCGCCCGGCAAAAAGATCATTTTGTCCGCGAGACATACAGGATGGGGCTTATCGAAGCACGCGCCAAGGCGCGCGAATGGTTCGACGAATATCCCAAGGCCGCCTACTGGACCGAAGTGGAGAGCTGGCGCCAGCTCGAGGGCGACCAGATCGAATTCACCATGCGCCGCCTGCCTTCCGCCGACTGAACCTATTCTGCCGCATCACGCAGGCGGCTTTCGATCAGAAGGCCGCTTTCATCGAGGATCGGATGTGCCACAGACACGATGTGAGCGTTGATGCGCTTCAGGTCGCGCAGCATATCGAGATGGAGCGAACTCGTCTGCAGGCTGTCGGCACGCCCATCGCGCAAGCGCTCCAGATGCCGCTCGGCCGATTGTTTCTCCATCCGGCGCACCTCGACCTTCACTTCCATCATCTGTCGGGCGAGGTTGAAATCGCGGGTAACGAAGATCGTCTGAGCAACGCGCAGATTGTCGATCGTCAGATCGAATAGCTTGCGCAATTCCCTGTAGCCGTCTTCGGAGAATTTCAGGCCGAGCGAAACCTTCTTGCCGACCTGCTCCAGCAAGCCTTTCTCGATGATGTCGCCCATGTGCTCGAGGTTGATCGCGTAGTCGATAATAACGATCGAGCGGCGGGCGTTCTCGTCGCTCAGGCCGCCACGTCCGAGTCTGGACAGGTAGACTTTCACTTCCTGCTGCAGCAGGTCGACGCGTTTTTCGAGCGCCGGGATCTCGGCGAGCTTGGACATGTCGTTACGTTCGAAGGCTTCGGAGGCGCGCAGCAGCATGCGTTCGATGAGATCGCCGACGCTGAGCACCTCGCGGGTCGCGCTGGCAAGCGCCACGACGGGCGTCGACAATTCCTGCATGTCGAGGAATTTTGGTCCCTGATCCGGCTGCGCATCATCGGGCACGAGGCGGGCGGTGAAGGTGGAGAGCATCCGCGAGAAAGGCCATGCGAGGCCAGCGAGCAGGATGTTGAAAATCAGATGCGCATCGACCGGCAGCTTGGCGGGGCCGAAAGGCAGCATTTGCAGGAGTGGCGCGGCGTAACCGGCAAGCGGCAGCGCAAGCAGGCAGCCCATGGTCCGCACGATGAGGTTGCCGAGTGTGACGCGTTTGGCTGAGGCAGGGCCGGAGAGTGTGGCGACGACAGGAGGGATCGCGCCGCCGAGGTTGGCGCCGAGGACGAGAACGATGATGAGTTCCGGCGATACGATGCCTGTTGTGGCAAGCGACAGGATCAGGACGACGACCGCAAGACTCGACGAGGATATGAAGGCCAGTGCTGCAGACAATACGAGCGCAACGGGCCAGGCGTCGCCGAGCAGGCCGATGAAGGCCGCCAGCGCCGGCGAGTTGCGCATCGGCTCCGTCGCGCTGCCGAGCAGATGCAGCGAGAGGAGCATGAGGCCAATGCCGATCAGTGCCGCGCCGCCGCCGTGACGGGCGCTGGAGCCTCCGCGATAGAGCACGATGCCGGCAAGGATGAGAAGGGGCGAAAGCCATTCGATGCCGGTCGCGACGATCCAGGCGGTCACGGCCGTGCCGACATTGGCGCCAAGCAGCACGATCTGGGCCATGCGCGGCTTGATGAGATCGCGCTCCACGAAAGAAGCCGTCATCAGCGCCGTCGCAGTCGAACTTTGCAGGGCGATCGTTGCCAGGAAACCCGACAGGATCGATCGTGGACCGGTTGCGGTGCCGGTCGCCAGCCCAGTCCTCAAGCGTGCTCCGAAAGCGCGCGTGACGCCGTCCTTGACCTGCGCCAAGCCGAAGAGCAGCAGCGCAATCGCGCCGAACAGATTGATCATGACAACAGTGGATTCCATGGCCTTGGTCTTTTTCTTCTTCTTGAGAAAGCTTGCCCGATTCTACCCGTGCGTAGACGAGTAAATCATTGGAATCTCACTGCTTGTGCAGATTTATTGATTGCCTGGCTAATTAATATAGGCGCTTTTGCGTCGATTCAAAGTATTGTTTGCGACATGCAGGCCGCCAAGGATCGGCATGCTTGCTGATTCAGGACCAGATAGTCTGGCGCATCGCTTCGCCAACGATCATCGCGGCGGAGACGGCAAGGTTGATCGAACGTTGACCATCCACCATCGGGATCAGGATGCGCCCGTTGGTGCGTTCATGTACGTGATCGGGAGCGCCGGCGCTTTCTCGGCCGAAGATCAAGATATCGTCGGGACGGAAGGCGAAATCTGTATAGCGCTGCGATGCCTTCGTGGTGGCGAGGATCAGGCGGCGGCCGGTGACTGCGCGCCATTCCTCGAAGCGTTCCCAATTGACATGTCGGGTAAGTGCAGCGGTGGCCAGATAGTCCATGCCGGCACGTTTCAGGTTTCGATCGGAAATATCGAATCCGGCGGGCTCGATGATATCGACCGCAAAGCCCAGGCAGGCGGCAAGCCGCAGGATTGTTCCGGTATTGCCGGGAATATCGGGTTGATAGAGCGCCAGTCTGAGGTCTGCCATGAGAAGTTGTCCGTTGCGGTAATACGATATTGGCCTATCCGAACTGTGATTTTGAGGCAACAAGACGCTTTTTGACTATTCTGTAGTCACTTTCCGCTGTGATGGGGCTGGAAATTCAGGCAATTTCGCGTTATCGGTGCATATCTTCAATCGCCAACAGGGAGCGCCGACATGGATATATTTGTGCTGATGCGCCTCCCGCCCGTGATGCCACGCTTGGCGATCTGGCGCGTGTAAGGCGCTTTTTCTTTCCCAATTGCCCATCTGAATAATTGCGCGGCCTTCATGGCCTCGCCCCTTGAGCCTCCGGTTCCCATATGTGCTTGCATGCGCCCATGCAGGTGCGAAGCCGGGGCCGGAACGCGGAAGTCCGGAGCGATTTTAATGTTTGACTGGTTCGAACGGCGACTTAATCCCTTTCCGAGCGAGGAGCCGGTTGCTCCCCCAAAGGGTCTTTTTGCCTTCTGCTGGCACTATACGAAGCCGGCGGCGGGATGGCTCGCGCTCATGGCCTTTCTCACGGCTCTGATCGCGGTTGGTGAAGTGGCGCTTTTCCAGTTTCTCGGCGATATCGTCGATTGGCTGACAAATGCCGACCGCGCGACCTTCCTGCAGAACGAAGGTCACAAGCTCATCTGGATGGGTGCTCTTGTGCTGATCGGCCTGCCGCTCGTTGCCGGCCTCGATTCGCTGATCATGCACCAGATGATGCTCGGCAATTATCCGATGATCGCGCGCTGGCAGATGCACCGTTTCCTGTTGCGCCACAGCATGACATTCTTTGCCAACGAGTTTGCCGGACGTGTTGCGACCAAGGTCATGCAGACGTCGCTTGCCGTGCGCGAAACGGTCATGAAGATCCTCGACGTCTTCGTCTATGTCGTGACCTATTTCCTGTCGATGATCGTCATCATCGCCGCTGCCGACTGGCGGTTGATGCTGCCGGTCCTCGCCTGGCTCGGCATCTACATCGGTATCGTTAGCTATTTCGTGCCGCGGCTTCGCAAGATCGCGTCGCAGCAGGCGGACGCGCGCTCGCTGATGACAGGCCGCGTGGTGGACAGCTACACGAACATCGCCACTGTGAAGCTGTTTTCCCATGCGGGCAGGGAAGAGGTCTATGCAAGGGAAAGCATGGATGGGTTCCTGGATACGGTGCATAGGCAGATGCGCAAGGTGACGCTCTTCCATATGAGCGTATATCTGAACAACTGCGTCTCCCTCTTCGTTATCTCCAGTCTGTCCATCTATCTGTGGCTGAACGGCACGATCTCGGTTGGCGCGATCTCCATCGCCATCGGCCTTGCGATGCGCGTCAACGGCATGTCGCAGTGGATCATGTGGGAAGTCTCGGCGCTCTTCGAAAACATCGGCACCGTCTATGACGGCATGGAGATGATGGCGAAGCAGCATGATATCGTCGACAAGCCAGGTGCGCCGCAGCTGACGGCAAAGAAGGGTGCGATTCATTATGAACGCATCGGTTTCCATTACGGCAAGGGCAAGGGCGTTATCGACAACCTGTCGCTCGATATCAGGGCCGGCGAGAAGGTCGGTCTCGTCGGACGCTCCGGCGCAGGCAAGACGACGCTGATGAACCTGCTGTTGCGCTTCTACGATCTGGAGTCGGGACGCATCACCATCGACGGCCAGGATATCTCCGAGGTGTCGCAGGACAGCCTGCGCTCGCTGATCGGCGTGGTGACGCAGGATACGTCGCTGCTGCACCGCTCGATCCGCGACAACATCGCCTATGGGCGCCCGGATGCGACTGATGAGGACGTGATCGAGGCGGCAAGGCGGGCCAATGCCTGGGAGTTCGTCGAAGGGCTTGTCGATATGCAGGGCCGTAAAGGGCTGGACGCGCAGGTCGGCGAGCGCGGCGTCAAACTATCCGGCGGCCAGCGCCAGCGCATCGCGATCGCCCGCGTCTTCCTGAAGGACGCGCCGATCCTGGTGCTCGACGAGGCGACCTCGGCGCTCGATTCCGAAGTGGAAGCGGCGATCCAGGAGAACCTCTTCGCGCTGATGGAAGGCAAGACGGTCATCGCGATCGCCCACCGCCTGTCGACGCTGACCGAGATGGATCGGCTTATCGTGCTTGACAAGGGCCGGATCATCGAAAGCGGCACGCATGGCGAACTGGTGAGCCATGGCGGCATCTATGCCGACCTGTGGAACCGCCAGTCCGGTGGCTTCCTTGCCGATCACGAGGAAGAGGCTGAAGTCGCAGCCCAATAACAAAACAGCCCTCCCTGTGTTAGTGGGGAGGGCTTTTCCTTTTTGAAGCTGAAAATAGGCGGCGCCCTTTTAGAGTGTGCGGACCCGATCGGCGCAGAGGCTGTCGGCCCAGTCGATGACGCGATGATGCTCCACGACAATGATCGAGTTCGAGGCAAGCGACTGCAGCGTGAAAATCCGCTGACGTTCCTCGCGCTCGATCCAGTTTGCTATGGCTTCCGTTACGATGCTGTCGCGTGGCACATCCAGCGCATCCGCCAGGGCGTCGAGCTTTTCCGCAAGGGGGAGCGGAAGATGCGCATTGAGCGTTTTCGTTTCCATATCTGCGGTCTCCGGTAAGACGCGATCATGGCATGAGATTGTGGCTGCTTCCACCCGTATCAACGGAGGTGACGCGGATATTACCGATCATTACGAAAATATAAGGCTGTGTCCGCCCTATTCTCTTTGCCGCAATTCTGAACGGGCCTATATCGCGGTGATGCTGCTCACTCCGATCCTTCGCCTGTTCGAAACCTGGATAGATCCCTTCCGCGCCCGCGATAATATTCAGCCGCCGCGCAACACGCTGGGATTCATCTGGTTCTATATCGGTCAAGCCAGGTGGCCGTTCATCGCCATGCTGGTGCTCGGCGGCATGTCGGCGGCAATCGAAGCCGCACTTTTCTGGTTCGTCGGGCGGCTCGTCGATATCCTCAGCACGATCAAGCCCGGAACCGGCTGGGATTCACTTCTCAGTTCCCATGGCAGTGAGCTTTTCGGCATGCTGGCGCTGATCGGCATCGTTCGCTTCGTCGTCGCCTTCCTGATCGCGCTTATCGACCAGCAGGTGATTACGCCGGGTTTCTACAATCTGGCGCGCTGGCAGTCCTATCTGCATGTGTCGCGCCAGTCGCTGGCCTTCTTCCAGAGCGATTTTTCCGGTCGCATCGTTACCAAGGTCTGGTCGGCAGGGCAGGCGACGGGGGATCTCGTAACGTCGCTGATGGAAAGCGTGTGGTTCGTCGGCATCTATGCCGTCACCACGCTGGTTTTGGTCGGGCGGCTCGATTTCTCGCTGGCGGCGGTGGTCCTTTTCTGGCTGGCTGCGTTCAGCGTGCTTGCCCGCTACTTCGTTCCGCGCATCCGATATCACTCGCGCGAAACCGCTGAAGCGGCCTCGTTGCTCAATGGCCGCATCGTTGATGCCTACAGCAATATCCAGACGTTGAAGCTCTTCGCACGCGACGAAGAGAGCGACCGGTACATGCTCGATGGCTTCAACGCCTATCAGGAAACAGTGCTGAAGTTCACGCGCTTCATCACCGGTGTGCGAGCGTCGATGGCGCTGCTGTCAGGCTTGATGATCGTGACCATGGCCGGCATCAGCATCGATCTATGGCTGCGCGGGCTGATAAGTTCGGGCGGGGTCGCCTTTTCGCTGACGCTGGTCCTGAGGCTGAACTTCCTGCTCGGACGGTTGATGACGCAGTTCAACGGGATCATGCGTAACCTCGGAACCATCCAGAATGCTGCCGAGCTGATTTCGCAGCCGCTGCATCTGGTCAACCGCCCCGATGCAAAGGAGCTCGTCATCCGGCAGCCGAGCATCCGTTTCGAGAATGTTTCCTTCCACTATGGCAAGGAAAACGCGGTCATCGACAATTTCTCGCTGACAATCCGGCCGGGCGAGAAGGTCGGCATTATCGGCCGCTCCGGTGCGGGCAAATCGACGCTCGTGAACCTTCTCCTGCGCCTCTACGATCTTCAAGGCGGGCGTATTTTCATCGACGGCCAGAATATCGCTGCCGTCACCCAGGAATCGCTGCGCATGCAGATCGGTATGGTCAGCCAGGATACGTCATTGCTACATCGATCCGTGCGCGACAACATTCTATTCGGCCGACCCGATGCTGGTGAGGAACGGCTTGTCGAAGCTGCCAGGCGTGCCGAGGCGCTCGAGTTCATCGAAGTGCTGCGGGACCAGCAGGGGCGCAAGGGTTTCGACGCGCATGTCGGCGAACGCGGCGTCAAGCTTTCGGGCGGCCAGCGCCAGCGCATCGCCATTGCTCGCGTGATGCTGAAGGATGCGCCGATCCTCGTTCTCGACGAGGCGACGTCGGCGCTCGATTCGGAAGTGGAAGAGGCCATTCAGTCGAACCTCAACCGCGTGATGGAAGGCAAGACGGTGCTTGCGATCGCTCACCGGCTTTCCACGATTGCCGCACTCGACAGACTTGTCGTCGTTGACCGCGGCAAAATCATCGAGGAAGGCACGCATGACCTGCTTCTAAAGCAGGGCGGGCTCTATGCCGAGCTCTGGGCACGCCAGTCTGGCGGCTTCCTCGCCTCCGGCGACGATGATGCGCGTTCAGTATTCGCGAACGAAATCGCTGACTAGGCCGTAATGGTTCGAGCCGAAGCTGTCGCCCAGCCGGCTGGTCGAGCGGATGAGCAGCGGCGGTCTTGCGAAGATATGGTCGATGCTGATGCCGAATGGCCCGGCAGCGACCGGCCATGTGGTCGGTTCAGGGAAGGCGGTCGTAAGGCCCGTTCCGCGCAGGAATTCCTGGATGGTCGGAGCGAGGATTGCGGAATTGAAGTCTCCGGAAACGATCAGTGGACCCGTGTGGCTCTGCACGGCGGTTTTCAGATCGACCAGTTCTTCATTCTGAAAATCATCGAAATAGGGCTTGGTTAGGTGCGTGAACAGGAAATCGACGGGCATTCCGTCGAAATCGATCGTTGCCGACACGAGCCGTCGCTTCCACAGATTGCCGAGATCATGAATTTCATAGTGAGCAAACGGACGTTTCGACAGGATCAGCGTATCGCAGGCCTCGATCGTGTCGCAGCCGATGCGATAGGGATAGATCTGCTGCAGCCGCGGCAGCTGAGGGAAGATCGGCACTGCCTCCATGAGGTCGACGACATCGGCACCCGATGCCAGCACGGCATCGGCAGTTCTTTCATTATTGATCCAATTGTCGATCTCAACGTTGAAGGACATCAGCCGGAAAAGGCGGGGCGCATCTGCCGCAGGTATTTTGCCGGCGAACTCGCGCAGCATGATGACACCGTGGATATTCAGGAAGGTCGCCGCTGCCAGCATCACGAAGCCGTACCAGTGCCGCCTGAAAAAGAGGGCAACGACCGCGCCAATGGCGCAGATGATGCTGAGATGAATCTGGAAGCTATAAACGAGCGAAAGCAGCCAGAAATCGGTGAAGTAGCGAAGCGAAACGAGGGCCAGAACGATGGTGATGAGGACGCTCAATACGCAGAAAAAAGTATGCCTCATCGGCGCAAATCCAAATTCTCATCGCAAACTCACCAGCGCCTAACACGCCCCCTGGTTTGTTGCAATGCAGCAAAGTTGCAAGCCAGTGATTGCCTTAAAAAATTCACTGAAATTTCCCGCGACATTGTGCCCTCATCCCCTTGCCAAGGCTGGACATAATTTGCGATCAAGCATAGAACGCGCCGGATTGGTGGGGAATCTATGTCCGAAATATGTACTTGTAGATTCGCCGCCGCCGGAGGGCAGGGCGGAATTCCGCGACAATTGCGCAGAGGATGGTTAAGCCGTGAGCGAACACGTAACGACAAGCGAGGCCTCAGAGCCCACTCGCCGTGATTTCCTTTATCTTACCACTGGCATGGCTGGTGCGGTCGGCGCCGTTGCGGTTGCCTGGCCGTTCATCGACCAGATGCGCCCGGACGCGTCGACGTTGGCATTGGCTTCCATCGAAGTCGATGTCGCGAGCCTTACGCCCGGCATGTCGCTGACGGTCAAGTGGCGCGGCAAACCGATCTTCATTCGCAACCGCACGCCGGAAGAAGTTAAGGCCGCGGCCGACGTCCAGCTTTCGGATCTCAAGGATCCGATCGCCCGCAATGCAAACCTTCCCCCCGACGCGCCGGCAACGGGCGCTGACCGCTCGGGCGGCAAGGATAAGGAAAACTGGATCGTCATGGTCGGCACCTGCACTCATCTCGGCTGCGTTCCGCTCGGTCAGGCCGGCGAATACAATGGTTGGTTCTGTCCCTGCCATGGCTCCGTCTACGACACGGCCGGCCGCATCCGCAAAGGTCCGGCGCCGGAGAACCTGGCGATTCCGACCTTTTCATTTTTGTCCGACACAAAGATCAAGATCGGTTGAGGGGAGACTGATTAATGAGTGGCCATTCCAGCTACGAGCCATCAACCGGCCTGGAAAAATGGGTCGATGCGCGCCTTCCGCTACCGCGCATGGTCTATGACAGCTTCATTGCCTATCCGGTTCCGCGGAACCTGAACTATGCCTACACATTCGGTGCGATGCTTGCCGTCATGCTGATCGTGCAGATCCTGACGGGCGTCACGCTCGCTATGCATTATGCCGCCGACACGACGATCGCTTTCAACTCCGTTGAAAAGATCATGCGTGACGTCAACCACGGCTGGCTGCTGCGCTATCTGCATGCCAACGGCGCATCCTTCTTCTTTGTTGCCGTTTACCTGCATATTGCCCGTGGTCTCTACTACGGCTCCTACAAGGCGCCGCGCGAAATTCTCTGGATCCTCGGCGTCGTCATCTACCTACTGATGATGGCGACTGGTTTCATGGGCTACGTTCTGCCCTGGGGTCAGATGTCCTTCTGGGGCGCGACCGTCATCACCGGCTTTTTCTCGGCCTTCCCGCTGGTGGGCGAATGGATCCAGCAGTTCCTGCTTGGCGGCTTCGCTGTCGATCAGCCGACGCTGAACCGCTTCTTCTCGCTGCACTACCTGCTGCCCTTCATGATCGCCGGTGTCGTTATCCTGCACATCTGGGCGCTGCATGTGGTCGGCCAGACGAACCCGACGGGCGTCGAGGTCAAGACCAAGACGGACACGGTTCGTTTCACGCCTTATGCAACGCTCAAGGATGCGCTCGGCGTCTCGATCTTCCTGATCGTCTATGCCTACTTCGTTTTCTACCTGCCGAACTATCTTGGCCATGCCGACAACTACATTCCGGCCGATCCGCTGAAGACCCCGGCCCACATCGTTCCGGAATGGTACTTCCTGCCGTTCTACGCCATGCTGCGATCGATCACGTTCAATATCGGTCCGATCGACTCCAAGCTCGGCGGCGTGCTCGTGATGTTCGGTGCGATCATCGTGCTGTTCTTCCTGCCCTGGCTCGACACTTCGAAGGTCCGCTCGGCGGTCTATCGTCCCTGGTACAAGCTCTTCTACTGGTTGTTCGTGATCAACGCGATCATCCTCGGCTGGCTCGGCTCGCAGCCTGCAGAAGGTCTGTACACGACGATCTCGCAGATCTGCACGCTCCTCTACTTCGCCTTCTTCCTGGTCGCGATGCCGGTTCTCGGTCTGGTGGAAACACCGCGCCGCATTCCGAATTCGATCACCGAAGCGGTGCTCGAAAAGCGCAACAAGATTGCTGCGGCCAAGGCCTGAGCGAGCGACGGGAAGGAATAGAAATATGAAAAAGCTTGTTGCAAGCATTCTCTCGCTCGCTGTCGCAGCCGGTGTCGGTGGCGTGGCTTTTGCTCAGGAAGCAGCGGCTCCGGCCGCTCACCATGAGGAAAGCGCTACCCCGCACTATCCGTTGAAGGAACCGAAGGAAGTCGACTGGACCTTTGCCGGTCCGTTCGGCCATTACGACAAGGGCCAGCTGCAGCGTGGCCTGAAGGTCTATACGGAAGTCTGTTCTGCCTGCCACTCGATGAACCTCGTGTCCTTCCGCACGCTCGGCGAGCTCGGCTATTCGGATGCGCAGGTGAAGGCCTTTGCTGCCAATTATGAAGTTCAGGATGGCCCGGACGCCAGCGGTGAGATGTTTACCCGCAAGGCAGTCCCGTCCGACCACTTCCCGTCGCCTTATCCGAACGCGGAAGCGGCAGCTGCCGCCAACAATGGTGCGGCTCCTCCGGATATGTCGCTGCTCGCCAAGGCACGCGAAGTCGAGCGTGGTTTCCCGCAGTTCGTCTTCGATATCTTCACCCAATATCAGGAAAGCGGTGCGGACTATATCCACTCGCTGCTGACCGGTTATGAAGAGCCGCCGGCCGGTTTCCAGGTTCCGGCTGGTGCGCACTACAACCCATATTTCCACGCTGCAGCCGTCTTCGCCATGCCGAAGCCGCTCTCCGACGACCAGGTCACCTATGACGATGGTTCGCCGCAGACGGTCGAGCAGTATTCCAAGGACGTCTCTTCGTTCCTGATGTGGGCAGCAGAGCCGCACCTCGAAGAGCGCAAGCGTACCGGCTTCATGGTCATGATCTTCCTACTGATCTTCACTGTGCTGATCTACCTGACAAAGCGGTCGGTCTATTCCAGGACCGACCACTAAGCGATCCTTAGTTCCAAGGAAAAAGGCGGCTTCTCGGCCGCCTTTTTTATTTGGTTTGGTTCGGCGCAATTGATAGTGTGCCTGCGTTTCATGCCCTCGCAGATACGGATTTTCGATGAACCATACGCTTTCGGAGCTTGCGAAAAGCATCCGCTCCATTCCGGATTACCCCAAGCCCGGCATCATCTTTCGCGACATCACTACGTTGCTCGGCAATCCACGTGCCTTTCGTCGCGCGGTCGATGAACTCGTGCAGCCCTATGCCGGCCTGAAGGTCGACAAGATCGCCGGCATGGAAGCGCGCGGCTTCATCCTCGGCGGTGCGGTCGCGCATCAGCTGTCCTCGGGCTTCGTTCCGATCCGCAAGAAGGGCAAGCTGCCGCATGAGACCGTGCGCATCGCCTACAGCCTGGAATATGGCGTGGACGAGATGGAGATGCACCGCGATGCCGTCCAACCGGGCGAGAAGGTGATCCTCGTCGACGATCTGATCGCCACGGGCGGGACGGCTGTCGGGGCAACGCAGCTACTTCGCCAGATCGGCGCGGAAGTCGTCGGCGCCTGCTTCGTCATCGACCTGCCGGATCTCGGCGGCCGCAAGAAGCTCAAGGATCTCGGCGTTGATGTGCACACCCTCGTCGAGTTCGCCGGACACTAACCCCCGAGCCTATTCGAATTCCAGGACGCTGCTTTCGAAGCGGATCACTGTAACACCATCCTGATTGACGCCTTCGCAGAGGATAGCGTTGAGATTCCAGCCCGGCCGTGACGTAAGCGGCCGGCTGGAGACAAAGGCCACCGAATAGGTGATCGTCTCGTCGACAAAGACCGGCTTCAGCCACTGCAGCTTCTGGAAGCCGGGCGAGGGGCCAAGTCTCGGCGGTTCCAAGCCCTGTTCTGACAGCCGGCGCATTTCTGTCATCCAGTAATCCATAAAGCAGTGCATCCAGGCGGCCACTGTATGCCAACCGGAAGCGCAGTGCGCCCCGAACATGGTGTGACGAGCGGCTTCCTTATCTATATGGAAGCGCTGCGGGTCGTATTTCCTGGCAAAGCGGAGGATGTTTTCCTCGGTAAAGACATAAGCGCCGATCTCGGTTTTTTCGCCGACGGCGTAGAGCTCCGACATTCTCATGCGCCAGCCTCCGGCCTGTTTCGCATGCCGAAGATGACGGAATTCTCTGACAGGCAGACCACTTCGCCGCGCTGGTTTTCCACCTCGTGACGGAATTTAACGATGCCGAGGCCAGGACGCGAGCGCATGGGGCGCGCCTCCAGAACCGTCGAATGGCCGGAGAGCATGTCGCCTGCCAGAACCGGCTTGCGCCACTCCATGAAGTCGACGCCGGGCGCGCCTTCGCATAGGGAATTCAGCACGTAGCTGTCTGCCATCATGCGCATGAACATGGCCGAGATATGCCAACCGGAGGCGGCAAGCCCGCCGAGGATGCTGGCGCGGCCGGCAGCTTCATCCAGATGCATGGGTTGCGGGTCGAACTCTCTGGCAAATTCGATGATTTCGGGCGCCGTTACAGCTTTCGGGCCGAGAGGAAAGCGCCGACCCGGCTGGAAATCCTCATAGGCGAGCTTTTCTGCGGGCATCAGGGTCTCCCATCATAGGCAGGCGTCATTGCTTACAATAGCATCCGCGCGGGCTCAATGATTCCGTAGGGGTAAACAGCATGGCTGAACTAAGGTCGGTACTCGATGAAGCGGCGCGCGAGGGATTGATCAGCGCCGAAGCCGGCGAGCGGCTGGCATCGTTTCTTGCTGCGCGCGGCGTCGTCGTCGAGCAGCGTGCGGCGGCAGATTCCGGGTCGGCCTGGTCGGATACCGAGACACCGCGCTTCGTGCGCGGTTTCCACGACGTGCTGATCACCATCGGCATCCTTATTGCGCTTGCAGGCCTTTGGGGGCTCACCTCGCTTTATGCGGTGCTGCCGGCAATCCTGGTTCTGGCGGAAATCCTCGTGAAGCGCCAGCGCCTTGCGCTGCCGGCCGTCGTGCTGACGCTCGCTGTCTTTACCTGGACTTTCCGGACGATGCTGTCGATCTATCCGTCCAATGCCGATCTATGGCTCACGGGCGATGGCATTGACGGTTTCATCGTCGCATTCCCCGTTGTCATGGGGCTTTTCTATCTGCGCTACCGTGTGCCGCTTGCTCTCGCGCTCTCTATCTTCTCCGGTCTCGCCCTTGTGCTCGCGCTCGTCTTGCGCCTGCTGCAATGGGGAAGTGGCGACGATGCCTTCATCCTCAATCATCCCACGCTCGTCTCTCTTATCCTGTTTGCCTGCGCCCTTGGCCTGTTCGTTGCAGCCCTTGGCTTCGATCTCAGCGACAGGTTCCGCCAGACGACACGATCGGATGTCGCCTTCTGGCTTCATCTCGTTGCGGCGCCGGCCCTGCTTTACAGCATCCGGACATTGCTTCCGCTCGACGGAGGCTGGCTGGATATCATGGATGCGAATTCGTTCAAGACACCGGTCGTCGTCATAATCGTCGCGCTGCTGATGCTGATCGGGCTGATCATCGACCGGCGTGCTTTCGTCACGTCGGGCCTGTTGACGCTGGGCTTGGCGATTTATGGGATATTCAGGCAGGGGAGCGCGACGGTCGATACTTACATCTTCGGAACGCTCGTTGCCGTCGGCGTGATCGTGCTCCTCATCGGTACGGGCTGGATGCCGCTTCGGCGCATCGTGCTGCGCGTCTTGCCCTCAGGCATGGTCGAGAGGCTGCCGCCCGGCTGAGCGGCAGCTTTGTTTTTCGTTTGACGCATGTCGTTGTCGCAAAACCGCTGCACACTTTTGCGCGACATGCTTATGCATCAGGTATTGAAGCGGAAATGGATGACGTCGCCGTCCTGGACGACATATTCCTTGCCTTCGTCGCGCGCTTTGCCGGCTTCCTTGGCACCGACTTCGCCGCCGAACTGGATGTAGTCGTCATAGGCGATGGTGTTGGCGCGGATGAAGCCCCGCTCGAAGTCCGAGTGGATCACGCCGGCGGCCTGCGGCGCCTTGGTGCCGCGCTCGATCGTCCAGGCGCGCGTTTCCTTCGGACCGACGGTGAAATAGGTGATGAGGTGGAGGAGCTTGTAGCCTGCGCGGATCAGGCGATCGAGGCCAGCCTCGTCGAGACCGAGGGCCGAGAGGAATTCCTTGGCTTCTTCGTCCGGAAGCTGGGCGACTTCGGACTCGATCGCAGCCGAGATGATGACGGTTTCGGCGCCCTGCGCCTTCGCCATGGCGGCAACGGCCTCCGTATATTTGTTTCCTGTCGCCGCATCGCCTTCCGCGACGTTGCAGACATAGAGAACCGGATGCGACGTCAAAAGGTTGAGGCTCTTCAGGATGCGCGTCTCTTCGGCATCGAGCTTGGACAGCAGGGTGCGGACGGGCTTGCCATCCTGCAGCAGCGCCAGCGACGCTTCCATGATCGGCAGCATGGCCATGGAATCCTTGTCCTTGCCGGTGGCGCGCTTGCGGGTCTGCTCCGTGCGGCGCTCGAGGCTGTCGAGGTCGGCGAGCATCAGCTCGGTCTCGATCGTATCGGCGTCGGCAACCGGATCGATGCGGCCTTCCACATGGGTGATGTCGCCGTCTTCGAAGCAGCGCAGCACATGCACGATGGCATCGACTTCGCGGATATTGGCGAGGAACTGGTTGCCGAGGCCTTCACCCTTCGACGCGCCGCGCACGAGGCCGGCAATATCGACGAAGTTGATGCGGGTCGGGATGATTTCCTTCGACCTCGCGACGTCCGCGAGCTTCCGCATGCGTTCATCGGGAACGGCTACTTCACCAGTGTTCGGTTCGATCGTGCAGAACGGATAGTTTGCGGCCTGCGCGGCGGCCGTCTTGGTGAGCGCATTGAAGAGGGTCGATTTGCCGACATTCGGCAGACCGACGATACCGCATTTGAAGCCCATGGCTGAAACCTGCTGTTCTCAAGAATTCCTTGGCCGTGGCTATGGGATAAAGGAGGGGAGCGGTCAAGTCTTGGAGCGCTTTTCTCGCAGCTCCCTTGCCGACAGGGCGTCGTGGCCTTATTCTTATCCTGGCGGGATTTCCCGGACACTTGGTGTCGAAATTCTGCAATCGAAAAAGTCTAGTTAGATCGAAACCCCTTCCCATGTCATCAACGGGCGGATTTCCGATGGTTGACAACGACATTGCCTTAAAACCCAAGACCAGAACGAAGCTCAAGCTGGACAAGCCGAAGCTCTACAAAGTCATTCTCGTCAATGACGATTATACGCCGCGCGAATTCGTCATCATGGTGCTGAGAGCCGTCTTCCGCATGAGCGAGGATACCGGCTATCGTGTGATGATGACGGCGCACAAGCTCGGCTCTTGCGTGGTCGTGGTCTGTACCAAGGATATAGCGGAGACCAAAGCCAAGGAGGCCATCGACCTTGCCAAGGAGATGGGCTTCCCGCTGATGTTTACTACCGAGCCCGAGGAATAGGCTCCCGAGGAAAAGGCGGGCGTCTCAAGATTGCCGGCGGATCTGGTAGCCGGTCTTATCCTGCACGAAACCGCAATTTTCATAGAAACGCAGTGTTGCCGGATCTTTCTATCCCGTCAGCAGCATGACCTTGTAGCAGCCGGCTTTCCAGGCTTGAGCAATCGCATGCTGGATGACTTTGCCGGCATAGCCCCGTTTGCGATGATCGGCGTGGGTGATGACGTTTTCGATGAGCGCATAGGAGGCGCCGTTGCGCGTCAGGTTGGGTATAACGATCAGCGTTGCGGTCGTAGCTGCGGTCTCGTCGGTAAAGCCAATAAAGACCGTCATGCCCGGTTGGGCCAGAATGGCGGAGAAACGTTCTTCCGCCAGCTCAGGAGCAAGTGGTCGATCGGTGGAGTTGAAGTGTCCGTAAAGGGTAATCAGGTTCTGCAGGTCGGTGGAGGTCACTGGGCGGATGGTAAAATTCCCGCTTGCCATCGTGCTCAGTCGCCCTTGTTACCGAACATCTTCTTCAGCATCTCGGCCATGGGGCCGCTGGCCGGAAGCTTCGGCTGGCTCTGATTGCGGGCCTGATGGATATGAGACTTTCCCGCCGGCTTCGGCTTTTCCTCTTCCACCTTGCCGCCAAGCGCCAATGTGATCTTGTTCATGAGCTGGGAATCTTCGTTGCGAACCAGCATCTCGGCGTTGTCGGCAAGCGTATCGAGCAGCGGCTCCAGCCAGACATTGTCAGCTTTGGCGAAATCGCCGAGCACGTGGTTATGCACGAGTTCCTTGACGCCGGGATGGCCGATGCCGATGCGCAGACGTCGGTATTCCTTGCCGCAATGGGCATCGAGCGACTTGATGCCGTTATGGCCGCCATGGCCGCCGCCGGTCTTCAGCCGCGCCTTTCCGGCCGGCAGGTCGAGCTCGTCATAGATCGCCACGAGATCGGAAGGCTGCAGCTTGTAGAAGCGCATGGCTTCACCGACCGCCTCGCCCGACAGGTTCATGAAGGTCTGCGGCTTGATCAGCAGCACCTTCTCGCCGGCCAGCTCGCCTTCTGATATCTCAGCCTTGAATTTCTTCGACCAGGGCGAAAAGCTGTGGCGGCGGTAGATGGCATCCACCGCCATGAAGCCAATATTGTGCCGGTTACCGGCATATTTCGCGCCGGGATTGCCGAGACCCGCGATGATCAGCATGGCCTGCCTTCCTTGCAAGAGCTGTTGGCGTTCACCACCGCGAAATGGCGGTAAAGTCAAGTGGCAAAGTCAATTGGCAAAGACGGGCGTGAACGCAGGCGGCCGATCATTTCAGCAGATGAAGACCGTATTTCAGGAAGATCTGCTTCTGTTCGCCGCTGGCGATCAGCTTGTCCAAGGAGGCCTGCATACGGGCCAGAAGATCGTCCGGGAAGCTCTTTTCGCAGGCAATGCTCATCGGCTGAGAGGAGAGAACGGTCACCATTTCCAGCGGCTGGTCGGTCTTCAGCTTGTCGAAGTAGAGTTCGGAGATCGGCATCATGTCGATGCGGCCGCCGAGCAGCTTGCGCAGCGTCGCGTTGAAATCGCTTGCGACATCGAGTTTGGTGAAGCCCTTCTCCTTGAGGATCACTTCGGTGTAGTCGTCGCGTTGCGTGCCGATGACATATTTCTTCGCGTCTTCGAGATTTGCAGCAGAGACGCCTGATCCCTTGCGGGTGATCAGGATGTTGCGGTCGATGAGAAGCGGCTCGACCCATTTGAACAGGCCGTCGCGCGAGGCGTTGTGGGCGGTTGCGAAAACACAGGTCATCGGCGTCGAGCGAGCCAGGCTGAAGGCGCGAGCCCAGGGCATCACGTCGAGCGTATAATCGATACCGATATCGGCCATGACCTTCTCGACCTGCTCGACGGTTGCGCCCTTGATGACCTTTCCGTCGCGGTAGTTGAAGGGGGCGTATTCCTCGGTCACGAAGGCTACCGTCTGGGCTGAGGCAGACACGGCAAGGCAGGGTAGGGTAAGAAGAGCAAAAAACAGCTTTTTCATCGCGATACCTCCCATATCTCGTCAGTTCATGAAGCGCGCGCCACATCCGAGAGCGAACTGCTCAGTTCTTCGATCAGCTTGGCGGCATTCTGCGGACGGTGGAACAGATAGCCCTGACCATAGTCGAGGCCCATCTGATGCAGCGTGCTGCACTCCTCCTCCGTCTCGATGCCTTCGGCAATCACGGTGCAGTTCATCTTGTGTGACAGCGTGGTGATGCCTTCGATCAGCATACGGCTCTTCTGGCGCACGTCATCGTCAGCATCATTGATGGCGCGGGTGAAGGATTGGTCGATCTTGATGATGTCGACCGGGAAGCGATTGAGATAACTCAGCGACGAGTAGCCGGTACCGAAATCGTCGAGCGCGATGCGGCAGCCGAAACGACGCAGTTCTGTCACGATCATGCGGATCTGCGGGTTGTCGTGCATCAGCACGGCTTCCGTGATCTCGACGACGATACGATCCGGCAGGATGCCATGGCGACCCAAAATGGCCGCAAGGCGGGCGGCGAGCGCCGGCTCGAACTGCAGCGGCGAGAAATTGATCGCGAGATAGGTGTCCTGCATGCCTGGCAGGCGGGAGATCTTCGCCAGATTGGCGATCGCCTTTTCCATGATGACATTGCCGACGCGGACGATCTTGGCGGTCTCTTCGGCGACGCTGATGATCTCGGCAGGCGGCATGAGGCCTTTCTGCGGGTGGTTGAGACGCATCAGCGCTTCGAAGCCGGCGATGCCGCGGCCGTTCAGATTGACGATCGGCTGGAGATAAGCCTCGAACCAGTCGTCGGCGAGGCCGGCTTCGATATGGGCTTCGATCTCGGCGCGGCGGCGGGCGTGATCGAGCATGCCGTTATCGAAGATCTGTGCGCCGTTCTTACCGTCGCGCTTCTTGGCATACATGGCCATGTCGGACTTCTGCAGCAGTTCGGCGGCGGTTGCAGCGTGGCGCGGATAGATGGCGATACCGACAGAGGCGCTGAGATGCATGTCCGGGCCGAAAGGCGTCTCGAAGATCGAAGCGATCTGGTCGCACATGGCGCGGGCGCGCTTCTCGGCATTCTTGGCCGGCAACAGGATGGCGAATTCATCGCCGCCGAGACGGGCGGCTTCATCGGAGGGCGCAAGCAGAGTCTTCAGCCGCTCCACGAGTTCGATGAGCGCGGTATCGCCTGCGGCGTGGCCCATGTTGTCGTTGATCCACTTGAAGCGGTCGAGGTCGACGAAGAGGCAGGCGAGTTCATGATCGGCGGCATCGGCGGCTGCGATCTTGCTGTCGAGCACGGCTTCGAAGCCCTGGCGGTTCAATAGGCCGGTCAGATGGTCCGTGATCGCCTGGCGATGGTTGCGGTCTTCGGAGGCCTTCAGCTCGGTCACGTCGGTCATGACGGAGAGAGACTGACCTTCCTGCCCGTGGGCCGTGAGCGCCGATTCGATGATGAGGACATCCATGATACGGCCGTCCATGCAGACGAACTTGACGGTCACGTCGCCGGTGCTGTTCTCACGCTGGCTCTTGCGCTTAATGAACTTGTCGCGGGTGAAGGGCGTGACGAGATCGGAGAAATTCCGGCCGATGACGGCAGCACGATGATAGCCGGTCGCAAGCAGCCAGTAGTCGCTGACGGCGGTGATGCGGTCTTCTTCATCAAGTGAGAAGAGCATGGCCGGCGTCAGATTGTAGATGTCGGTCGTGCGGCGATGCGCGAGCTTCAGCTCGGTCTCCTCGTTTTCGAGCATCGTCTGCATTTCGTTGAAGCTCTGGGCGAGGCGACCCATCTCATCATTCGATTGCCAGTCGACATGGTGGCGGGAGCCAAGCTGGCGGGTCGCCTCGATCGCGGCCGTCAGGCGCATCAGAGGTTGGATGACGAAGATACGGTTACCGATCAGCGCTGTCGCGAAAACGGCGAGCACCGCAAAAATGAAGATCGAGATGAAGACGATCTCTTCTTGCTTCAGGCCGGAAAAGAGACCGAGTGCCGGATAGAAGACGGAAATACTGCCGAGGTTCTTCGGACCATCGACAGTGTTGTAGATGATGGCGCGGGAAACCTGGACCAGCTTGCCGTCGAAGGACCGCGGAATGGTGGACTGGCTGACGTCGAGCTCGCCAGACTGGTCGCGGACTTCCACCTTGACGATGGCGCCTTGCGAAACGACCGTCGCGCTGATCTGGGTGACACTATCGGCGTCAAGATCCCAGAGCGGCTTGGCGAGTGCCTGGGCATTGGCCACAAGAAGAACGGAAATATGGTCACGTATTTCCTTGTCAGCGCGTTCGGAGGAAAGGAAAAGAAAAAGAACAAAAAGAGGAGCTACAAAAACAAGCAGTGCTCCGCAAACAATCGCAAAAAATCTGTTCTCAACGGAATTATTCATGGTTCCGTTTGCTCCACGGGGTCGGAATATTCTGCGGTCACGTGGCAGGGCGGGAACTTCGTAACCAGCCGGAGCATGCTTCCATGAATGTGTTAAATGTTGCTGAAATGCGGCTTTCCGGTAATGAAAAAGCCCGCTTTCCTCGCGGAAAACGGGCCTTATGCTTTACAAATTGGTAGAAGCTATCAGGCTTCTGCTTCGCCTTCGGCAGCAGACTCATCAACGCCGGCAGCCGGAGCAATGATCGTTGCAATGGTGAAGTCGCGGTCGGTGATCACAGGCGTGACACCCTTCGGCAGCGTGACTTCCGAGATATGGATGCTGTCGCCGATCTTGTGGCCGGAGAGGTCAACCGTGAAGAATTCCGGGATCGCGTCAGCCGGGCAGTGAACTTCGACTTCGTGACGGACGATGTTCAGAACGCCGCCGACCTTCAGGCCCGGGGACTTTTCTTCGTTGACGAAGTGAACCGGGATTTCAACGGTAACCTGGGTGTTGCCGGACACGCGCAGGAAATCGACATGCATCGTGAAGTCGCGCACCGGATCGAGCTGGTAGTCCTTTGGCAGAACCTTGTACTTCTTGCCGTCGACGTCGATGGTCGCTACGGTGGTCATGAAGCCACCGGCATGAATACGCTTCGTCACCTCATTGGTGCTGATAGCGATGGAAATCGGGGCCTGCTTGTCACCATAGATGACAGCGGGAATAAAGCCGTTGCGGCGGAGTTCACGGGCGGACCCCTTACCAACCCGTTCGCGCGCCTCGGCCTTGAGCTCGTAAGTTTCGTGGCTCATGGCTAGTCCTTTCGAGGTTATTTGGAGAGCCCGCGGCGGGCTTGAAGCCTTGTGCCGTCGGACCGGAGGCGGGCATGCCCATCCTCATCCGCGTTGCCTCCAAGGGTGTCTACGCGGACGCGTGGCCTATAATATAAGTGTCATGCAAACGCAAGCGGTGCGGCAGTGGCTTCCGATCGATCCTGCCTCGCCGGCACTAACCGCTGATAATCCCTCGTTGTCTGGGCGTTAATCACAAGGTCGAACAGACTGTTCCACTTTACCTGCAAAGGCGCCGGATTATCCATTCTTTAACGCAGCCGGACCGATCTCAGTCTTGAAAAGAGGCCTATCGATCCCCGTGCTTACCGAAGGCGTCGAAACGCTGAGCCAACCCAAACTATTGACATCCGAAGGCTGCGACGAGGCCCAGGGCTACTATTTCGGTCGCCCGGCGCGAATGGAACAGCAATCGGTTGCCTTCAATACTACGGCCTGAGGCGGAGCGAGATCAGGATCGGAAGCGCGCGTGAGGCAGTGCCCGGCAGGGTACGTTCGCTTTCTCAGCCGTGATCGCAAAATAACATTTGTCCCAAACGTGCCGGGTTGACACCGGAAGATATCCGATCTTCCTATGGCCGCATTCAAAGCGGCTGAGGAGAGTGCGGATGCGTTTGAAACTTGTCACGACAACGAGCCTTGTTGCCCTATCGCTGTTCGGGGCAGCGCATGGTGCCGAGATCAATCAGGATGGAGCCAACAAGCTTCGCGAAAGCCTGACGAAAGTGTTGCCTGACGATTTTGCAAAGAGCGGTTTTGTAGCCGTCAACCCGGCGGGCAACCGCTACGAGGTCATTTATGACCTTGCCAAGCTGCTCAGCAAGGTGGATCCGACCAAGGTTGTCGTGAACGGACTGACGCCTTTGTCGGTCTTCGCCACGCCGCTGGACAGCGGCCTCTGGAATCTCGAAGGCAATAACAGCTTCCACATATCCGGCAACTTCAAGGACCCGGACGACAAGGCGACGGATTTCACCTATTCCATCGCCTCGATGGTCTATGATGGCGTTTTCGATCCTGCGATCGCCTATCTGCGTTCCGGCAATTTCAAGGCCAGCGACATCCGAATTACCTCGAAGTCCGATATGGACCAGGTGGATGCGACATTTGCCGGCATGAACTACAGGCTCGATTCGACCGACAGCGCCAGCGGCAACGGTCGCCTCGATTTCAAGGCGAACGGTTCGCTTTCCGCACTGTCGGAGACGGTCACCAGCCCGCAGATGCCGCCGGTCAACATCAAGGCGGATTCGATCGACTTCGACGCCGACGTCGCGAGCCTGCCGGCGAAGGAAATCCGCGATATCGTCTTCTTCATCCTGGAGCACGCGGATGAGAAGGAGCTCAGCAAGGAAGACGGCGAGAAGCTGAAATCGGTCCTTAAAGCATCCTCCCCGCTGTTCTCCTCGATCAACGAAACGATCACGGCGAACAACCTGACGGTCGGCACTGCCGCCGGAAGCGGCGGCGCCAAGACCCTCGGCTATAATTTCTCCGTCGATGGGCAGAGCGACGCCGTCCGGTTTGCCTTCGGCATGAACGCTGCAGACGTCACACTCGACAGCCCTGTCGTACCGGCGAGCTACCATGCCTTCCTGCCGAAGAGCATCGATATGCAGATTGCCGTTCCCGACATGGATTTTGCCGCCTTCGGCGATGAGTTCATGAAGATCGATTTCTCCTCTGGCAACAACTCGGAGGAAAGCGGCAAGCAGGCTGCCGAGAAGCTCTTTCATGACGGTGTCGTCGTCGTGGACCTGCCGAAGTTTACCGCCGTCTCCGACGTCTACGATATCGACGTCACCGGCAAGCTGCAGGGCCGCGTCGACACGCAGAAGGATTATTCGCTTCAGGCTTCGGTCCTGGCGCGCGATCTCGACAAGTCGATCGCCGCAATTCAGGAGCTTGCCAAGAGCGACCCGAACCTCCAGCAGGTCTCCTTCGGCATGATGATGGCCAAGGGTTTTGCGAAGACCGATCCGGATGGCCGCTCGCGCTGGGATATCAGCGTTGCCGGTGACGGCTCCGTGGCGATCAATGGCCAGCAGATCAAGGGGCCGGATGCAGAGGAACCGGATGAGGTTCAAGGTCAGGGGCTGGAGCCAGACCAGGAGCAGGAGCCGGATCAGGACGCGGCTCCGCCGAAGCAGCCTTGAGTTTTCTCAACGGCGATCAAAGATAAAGGAAGCCGGCCTCGTGCCGGCTTTTTTCCTCCCGCTAGAGCGGGATGATTTTAAGTCCGTTCATATCCGGCTTCCTTGAAGTAGTTTTGGCATTCCTGTGGTGAAACTGTCTTGAGGATGGCTGCGATGGCCTCGTCGATCGCGTGGCGAGTTCTGGCCTGTGCCTCGCGTAGCCAATGCTTGATCTTGGCAAAGAGCTTTTCGATGGGATTGAGGTCAGGGGAGTATTTGGGCAGGAAGAACAGTTTGGCCCCAGCCTTGCGGATCGCGGTGCGGATTGCTTTTGCCTTGTGTGAGCCCAGATTGTCCATCACGACGATATCGTCTGGCTTGAGTTCGGGGACCAGCACCTTTTCCACATAGATCAGGAACCGCTCGCCATTGATCGGGCCGTCGATGATCCATGGCGCGCTGACGCGGTCGGCGCGCAGGGCGGCAATGAACGTCATGGTGTTCCAATGGCCGAAGGGCGCCTGACCGGGCAACCGTTCGCCGCGCGGCGCCCAGCCCCGGAGCGGCGCCATATTCGTCTTCGTCCAGGTTTCATCGATGAAGACGAGGCGGGCCGGATCGACGTGATAGCGATGCTTCAGCCAGCGGTTCCGTCGGGCGGCGACATCGGGCCGCTCGCGCTCGTCGGCGACCATTGTCTTTTTTTATAACTCAACCCTTCATCATGCACGAAGGTCCACACGGAGCGGTAATCGACCTTCAGGCCACGCTCGCCCAGTTCCGCGACCAGCCCGCGCAGGGTAAAAGCCCGTGTGCGGCAGCGCTCGAGCAGCCACTCCCGATGCGTATCGCAAATCGCCCGTGGCTTGTGCCCGCCCATCTGACCGGGGGCTGCGCTGCCCGTCTGGCGAAAGCGCCGCACCCAATCGATCGCGGTGCTGATGCCAATCCCGAAGCGCTTCGCCGCTGCCCGGCAGGACAATCCTTCGCGCGTCACCGCGCCGACAACGCGTTCCCGCAAATCATCGGAAAAAGGTTTTGCCATAAAGACCGGCCTCCTTTACCGGTCTCAATGGTGAATCTGATTTGCGGGAAAAAGGGAATCCCCTTTTCGATTCCATCTAAAATCATCCCGCTCTAGACGGCTCTATTAGGGTTTGTTTTTCAAAAGCTTTTATCGATGCGGGGTGCTTGACATCGAGCGTCATGTTCCGCCATGCGCGCAACTTCAGCGGATGGGGATATTTCGTAGATGCGTCTAAAAATTGTTGCGGTAACGAGCCTTTTATTGTTCGGCAACCAGTGCGGCCCAAGGGATGGAGAGGCGGCAGAAAGATGCCGACGATTTCCGCGCCAGCTTTTCAGTTCTAAATCGAAAGAGCCGGTCGAATGCCGGCTCTGTTAGTCGAAGAGGCTGGAGACGGACTCTTCCTGAGCCGTGCGGCTGATGGCTTCGCCGATCAGCGGCGCTGTTGTCACGACGCGGATGTTGTGGGCCGAGAGGACGGCCGTCGTCGGCTGGATCGAATCCGTGATGACGAGTTCGCGCAGTTTCGAGGAGGTGACGCGGGTGACCGCTCCGCCGGAGAGAACACCGTGGGTGATATAGGCGGTGACGCTGGCGGCGCCCTTGGCAAGCATGGCGTCGGCCGCGTTGCAGAGCGTGCCGCCGGAATCGACGATGTCGTCGATCAGCAGGCAGTCCTTGCCGGTGACGTCGCCGATGATGTTCATGACTTCGGATTCACCCGGCCGATCGCGACGCTTGTCGACGATGGCCAGAAGACAGTCCAGCCGCTTGGCCAGCGCGCGGGCACGCACCACGCCACCGACGTCGGGCGAGACGACCATGACGTTACTGAGGTCATAGTGGCTCTTGATGTCGCGCGTCAGAACGGGCAGGGCGAAGAGGTTGTCTGTGGGAATATCGAAGAAGCCCTGGATCTGACCGGCATGAAGGTCGAGCGTCATGACGCGGTCGGCGCCGGCTTCGGTGATCAGGTTTGCGACCAGCTTGGCAGAGATCGGCGTGCGGCCGGAGGCGCGACGGTCCTGGCGGGCATAGCCGAAATAGGGCAGAACGGCCGTGATGCGGCGGGCTGACGAACGACGCATCGCGTCGATCATGATCAGCAGTTCCATCAGGTGGTCGTTGGCAGGAAAGGCGGTCGGCTGTACGAGGAAAACGTCCTCACCGCGCACATTTTCCTGGATTTCCACGAAGATTTCCTGATCGGCAAACCTTCGGACACTGGCTTTCCCCAAGGGAACATTGAGATAGTTGCAGATCGCTTCGGCGAGTTGCCGGTTCGAATTGCCTGCGAAAACCTTCATTTTGGTCCGCCTGTTATGCGCTGATAGCCGCGCTTTTTAGCCAGCTTCCCGGTGAATGCAAGGGCTAAGGCGTCACATACTTTTATATTTATAAAAAGCTTGTGACTAATCGCCCTGGCTTTGCCGCCAGGATGTAAATTCCGAGATCGTCTTGGAGGCGATCTGCTGCATCACAGAGGCGGGCACACCGGCCCAGGGATCGGCCGCCGCCGTCGGCACACTTTCCTGTCCCTGAATGCGGTGCAGCCGGGCGCCGGCATTGTCGAGCACGTCCCAGACATAGACCACGGTGACCTTGCCCTCGTCGCTGAAAGCGGAGAGATAGCCCTTCAGAATATAGTCGCTGCTGGTGTCGTTGGAGCTCTTGATGGCAAGGCCGTGAGCGCGGGCTTCCGCGCCGAGCTGGCGCGACAGCGGTGTGACAGCCTGCACGGGCGCACCGATGATCGGCAGGAAGCGCACGGTGTTGCCGCGCACGGAGGTCGATGAGGAAACCGAGGGATCAAGTGCGGCTGTCTGCGTCGGTTGCTCGGCGGCGGCCGGTGGCGGCAGTGACTCGCTTTCGATGGGGCCGGAAGCGGCGGGCGAAGAACCATCGCGGGAAAGCGCGTCGGCCTGGGCCTGCATGGTCGTGGGCGGAGCACCGGTGCCGGGCCGGTAGGCCTGCGCCTGGTAGTTCGGCTGGGTCGGATAGGCCTGCTGGCTGTAGGCTGGCGTATAGCCGTTCCGGCGGGGTGCCGCCGGGAAAGTTTGTTGCGGCGCACCGGCCATGCGCTCGGCTTCGCCTTGCGTCACCGGTGCGGACGAGCGCTGATTCATCGAGGAGTCGCCGATTTCCATCGGCGGCGTAAGCGTCAACGCGTCAGTCGTGTTGCAAGCAGAAAGCAAGGCAAGACAGATCAGGAGCGTGGGCGCAGTCGCAACTCGCGTCATCCCTCGGTTCGTCCTTCCCACGTCAGCGTCAGCCCCGTGCGAATTTATGGGGTTGGGGGGACCTGTCTGTCAATTCCGGATTCTTGCCGGTGATTGCAGAGGCTTAGACGCCGATGAAATCCAACGGATGGCGCGAAAGTGCACGCGGGCCTTCACCTGTCGTCAGATAGGTCTGTCCAAGGGTCATGGCCGTACCTGTGTCGGAATCGGCGATAATCATGTGCACGAAGAGCGACATGTTCGGCTCGATCGGCTGCAGATTGCCCGCATGGAACATCTGGTGCTCCATCCAGGACGGCGAGAAGCGCGCGCCGAGCGAATAGCCGCAGGCATTCAGGCGATGGCGGGCGAGGCCGCGTTCGTCCATGATCCTGGCATGCATGTCGAAGACGTCGCCGAAGGTATGGCCGGGCTTCAGCACCGTCTCGATCGCCTGGATCGTCTCGAGGCAGGCATTGTAGAGCTCGCGGTGGCGGTGCGTCGGCTCGCCGATGACGATCGTGCGCATCATGGCAGCATGATAATGCGCGTAAGCGCCAGCCCATTCGAGCGTCAGTTGGTCATTGGCGTCGAGCTTGCGGCGGCCGGCCTTGTAGCGGCAGAGCAGGGCATCTGCGCCTGAGCCGATGATAAATTCGTTGGCCGGATAGTCGCCGCCGCCGGTGAAGATGGCGCCCTGCATGGCAGCGAGGATATCGGCTTCATCGGCACCAGGCTTGGTCAGGCGGATTGCTGCGTCCAGCGCATCGTCCGCCAGCACGGCGGCGTGCTCGACATAGGCGACCTCGGTCGGGCTCTTGATGAGGCGCAGGCGGCTGACGAGGTAAGAGGCGTCGCTGATCTGGCCGAAGGTCGTCAGTTGCGCGTCGAGCAGCCGGGCGACGCGGCCGGTCATACCGTGCGTGTCGTATTCGACGCCGATGCGGGCGCCGAGCAGGTCCATTTCGATGAGCAGGTTCCTGAGGTCCATCGTCGGGTCGGCATTGACGCGGTCGACCCAGACATGGATATCCTCGATAACAGAGGTATGCCGGGCCTGACGCAGGTCGGCCGAGCGGGTAATCAGCGCCATGGTGCCGTCAGCCTTGACGACCAGCGTCTGGAAGAAGCAGTAGCCGAACGTGTCGTAGCCGGTCAGCCAGTACATGCTCTCCTGCGCGAAGAGCAGCAGGGCATCGAGCTTTTCTTCCTTCATCTTGTCCGTCAGGCGGGCAAGCCGGCTTGCGAATTCAGCCCGTTCGAAATGAAGTGCCATGCTGCTCACATCTCCCTGATGCTGATCGCCGAAATCTGGCGGCCGTAATCCGGCTCCTTTTTATGTGTGGTTCGCCGATAGGAAAAAAAGCGCTCACTATCGGGATAAGTGCAGAGGCCGAGGCTTTCGGCGCGCACGCCGGCGTTTTTCAGCCGCTCGACGGTCAGTCCCGGCAGGTCGAACATCGCGTGGCCCACTGACGAGGAGGGCATGAAGTAACGTTCGTAGGCCGGATCATAGGCAAGGAAGCGCTCGACGAATTCCGGGCCGACCTCATAACTTGCCTGGCTGATCGAGGGGCCGAGGCAGGCTACGATGTTGTCCCTAGCCGCGCCAAGTGCCTCCATGGCGTCAATCGTATTTTCGAGCACACCCATCAGCGCGCCTTTCCAACCGGCATGGGCAGCGCCGATCACGCGGTTTTCGGGATCTGCGAATAGAATCGGACCGCAGTCGGCTGCCAGCACACCAAGCGCGATGCCCGGTGTTGCCGTGACCATTGCATCGGCCGCCGGCCGCCGGCCGTCATAGTCCGGCCCGATGGTGACGACGTCAGGCGAATGGACCTGATGGACGGTCGCAAGCCGTTCGATCGGCAGATCGAACCAAGCGGCGACGCGCCTGCGGTTCTCCTGCACATTGTCGCGCTCGTCATTCGAGCCAAGGCCGACATTGAGGCCGCGATAGATGCCTTCAGATACACCGCCGGCGCGGGTGAAATAGCCATGGCGGATCGCGCCGCCGGCTGCTTCGTTCAGCAGCGCGCTTTCGATCGGTGCTGGAGAGGCCGCGTCTGTCATGTGATATTCCAGGCTTTTGGAGAGGCATCGACATCATCCTGACCAGATCTCGTCCGGCGAAGCAGTGTCAGCTGCGGCGATGTTGTCGAGCGCGACGCTGTCTGTCAATCCACCGGGCGAAACGGCATCAGGTCGATCGCCGGATGCGAGACGGCCAGCACCTTGAAGAGTTCGCCCATGCGGCCTTCGCCCGCACCGGCGAGTCGGTCGACCGCAGCCTGGATGATCTGTTGTGTATGCGGCTCACGGTCGCGGCCGAGCGCGGCAGCGCGCTCCAGAATGCCGAGACCGGTCAGGAAATCACCCTGATGCAGCGCGCCGTTGATATGGAGGCCGCTGGAGGCCGCCGTTTCCGCAAGCTGCTGGAAGTCGACATGGCTCGTCAGGTCAGCCTCGCCGGGATGGGCAAGCGGCGGATCGAACTCATGCATGCGCACAGCCTGCAGCGTATCACCGAAGCCGGTGACAAGGTGGCCGTAGTCGATCGCAAGTGCTGTGCCGCTGAAGGCCCGCAGCCTTTCGCAGATGGCACTCATGACTGCCTGGCGCGCAGGCGAGATCTCGAACAGTGTACCGACGGGCACGTTCTGCGCGGGCTCCGGCAGCAGCGCCGGATCGATGCCGGCAACACCCGCCGCAAAGGTCAGTTCTTCATCGGCACCGAGGCCGACCATGCGTTCGCGGAAACCGGTCGGCGTGCGCACGAACTGGCGGATCGGGATCGCGTCGAAGAGTTCGTTGGCGACGATCAGCGTGAAGCCCGGCGGTACTTCGTCGAAGCCGGCATGCCAGCTTACCTTGCCGTTATAGGCTTCGAGCGTCTGGCTCTGGACATCGCGCAAGCGTTCGCTGGTCTCGACGAGATGGATCGTCACGTTGTCGAAGAGCGGCGGGGCGATGCGCGAAATCACGCGCAGCATGTCGGCCATCATCGTGCCGCGGCCCGGGCCGATCTCGACGAGGCGAACGCCGGCCGGTGTGCCGTGGCGCTGCCAGGCATGGACGACGAAAACGCCGATCATTTCGCCGAAAAGCTGGCTGACCTCAGGCGCGGTGACAAAATCGCCGGAGCGGCCGAATGGCTCGCGGGTGCGGTAATAGCCGTGTTCGGGATCGGCAAGGCACAGCGAGAAATAGTCGGTGACGCTGATCGGCCCGTTTGCCTGGATGATCGTCTTGATCTTTTCGCCCAAAGCGGTGGTCATGGCAGCCGTTCCGGTAGCTTCAGTGCTGCAAGGCAGCCGCCTGACGGCGGGCGCGGAAGATCGCCCAAAGGCCGAGCAGGATCATTGGGGAGGACAGGACCATGCCCATCGTCAGCCAGCTGGTGCCGAGCAGATAGCCAAGCTGCGCATCCGGCTCGCGGAAGAATTCCACGAAGATGCGCGAGAGCGCGTAGCCGCAGACGAAGACGCCAGTGATGAGGCCCGGACTTTTCAGCGCCTTGGCGCCATAGACGAGGGCGGCAAGGACGAGGAGCAGCACGATGCCTTCAAGGCCGGCTTCGTAGAGCTGGCTTGGATGGCGGGCGAAGGGGCCTCCAGTCGGAAAGACGACTGCCCATGGCATATCCGTCAGCCGGCCCCAGAGTTCACCATTGATGAAATTGGCGATGCGGCCGAAGAACAGGCCGCAGGGCACGACCGTCGCAACGATATCGAAGAGATTCCAGATCGGGATACGGTTGCGGCGGGCAAAGAGGATCATGGCGATCGCCGTGCCGGTCAGGCCGCCATGGAAGGACATGCCTCCATTCCAGATCTGGATGGCACGGATCGGGTTTTCGATGATGGCGCCGAGATCGTAGAAGAGGATGTAGCCGATGCGGCCACCAAGGACGATGCCAAGGGCTGCCCAGACGATGAAATCGTCGAGCTGTGCTCTCGTGATGGGCGAGGTATTGTTCGGCCAGAGCGCATCGTTTGCAGCGATGCGGCGCGCATAGACCCAGCCGAGCAGGATGCCGGCGACATAGGCCAGGCCATACCAGTGAATCGCCAGCGGGCCGATCGAAAAAGCGATCGGGTCGATATTAGGGAAAGGCATTATAGCAAGAAGATCAGCAGCTATCGGCAAGGTTTTCCCACCCGTTGAGATGCGCGGAACATGGCTCCGCGATCTCCGACGGTCAAGTGCATTGTTCGCCACGGGCCAGTGCGAAGGGGCTTATCCCATGCAAAGCGCTTGCATCCTCAACGGCGAAGCCCTACCTCCATTTTCAGTGGCCGCAATGCCTGACATTCACATCGTGCGAAGGGAGAAATACGCCATGACGACCGGAACGAACCGCATCATGGATGAATTCGCCAAGTTGATGACCGATGCCGCCGGTGCTGCGCAGGGCGTGCGCAAAGAGATCGAGACGGCGTTCAATGCTCATGCCGAACGCTGGCTGAACAGCATGGATATCGTCAAGCGCGAGGAATTCGAAGCCGTGCGCGAAATGGCCATCAAGGCGCGTGACGAAAACGAGGCTCTTGCCGCCCGCATCGCCGCGCTCGAAGCCAAGCTTGCCGCAAAGGGCAAGTAAGCGCTGCGTTACACAAGATGCTGTATAAGGTGCGGCGTGGCCCATATGTTACATGCCGCATCCTGGATAAAAAAATCGGGTGTGATTTTCCGCCTGTGGACACTGCCAAAAAAGCCAATGGGCAGAGTCTTTTACCTCCCCCGCTGAATCTGATTCCATAAGTGCTTTCCACAGCGGGCCCGGCCAAATTTCCGAGAAGGGGGCTGGCAGGCCGCAAGGGGCATTATAGACTGATTTTAAATGATGATTCGAAGCGAATTGGTAAGCTCCAGGCAGGTTCACTGCGTTAGTCTGGCAGCGGTTCAGCGATCATCCAAGTCGTGGTTTCCGGTATTGCGTGTGTCTCGTTTTGTGTTCTTCACGAAGTTAGGCCGCATTTATTCCGGTCAAGAAGGTGCTGCATGAGCCTTATGGAATTGGAAGTCGAACGTCAGTCGAACCCGGTCGATATGATCGAGTACGTGGCTTCAAACAATGACTGGGCATTCGAGCGCTCCGGCGAAGACGAGATTGCGATGACGGTCGAGGGCCGCTGGGCCGATTATCACGTCTCTTTCTCGTGGATGGAGGAATTCGAGGCGCTGCATCTCGGCTGCGCCTTCGACATCAAGGTTCCCGAAATCAGGGTCAACGAGGTGGTGAAGCTGCTCTCGGCGATCAACGGCCAGGTGCTGATGGGGCATTTCGACCTGTGGCGCCAGGAAGATGTCGTCATCTTCCGCCAGTCGCTGCTGCTTGCCGGCGGTGCCGAGCCCACCAACCGCCAGGTGGAAGTTCTGCTTTCCAGCGCGCTCGATACCTGCGAAGCTTATTATCAAGCTTTCCAGTTCGTCGTCTGGTCCGGTATGGAAGCCAACAAGGCGATGGAAGCGGTCCTCTTTGAAACCGTCGGTGAGGCGTAAAACATGCCTGCGAATGCCTTTTCCGCCGCCAATCCGGTCGTTCTCATCGGTGCCGGCAATATGGGCGGAGCGATGCTTTCCGGCTGGCTGAAGAGCGGTGTTCCGGGCTCCTCCGTGGTCGTGGTCGATCCCGGTCCGTCGCCGGCGATGCTGGCGACGATTGCCGATGCGGGTGCCTCCCATGTCACGACTGCTCCTGCCGGTCTCAAGGCCGGCGTGCTGTTCCTTGCCGTAAAGCCGCAGGTGATGGAAGCCGTGCTTCCGGCGGTCAAAAGCGTGGTGGGACCTCAGACGGTGGTGGTTTCGGTCGCTGCCGGCAAGACGCTGGCCTTCCTCGAAAAACATCTCGGCGAAGCGGCCATGGTGCGCGCGATGCCGAACACGCCTGCCATGGTGGGGCGTGGTGTGACCGGCGCCTTTGCCAATTCGCGTGTGAGCGCTAAACAGCGTGACGGCGTCAATGCTCTTCTTCGTGTTTCCGGCCCTGTCGAATGGGTGCCCGCCGAATCCGATATCGATTCCGTGACGGCGCTCTCGGGCAGCGGGCCGGCTTATGTGTTCTATCTCGTCGAGTGTATGGCAGAAGCGGGCCGTAAACTTGGCCTGCAGGCGGACCTTGCCATGCGTCTTGCGCGGGAAACTGTCGCGGGGGCTGGTGAGCTGCTGCACCAGTCCCCCGACGACGCTGCGCGCCTGCGCCAGAACGTGACCTCCCCGGGCGGCACAACTGCGGCTGCGCTTTCCGTGCTGATGGCGGAAGATGGTATGCAGCCGCTGTTCGACCAGGCGCTCGCGGCAGCTCGCAAGCGCGCCGAAGAACTCGCCGGCTGAGAGACGACCATGGCCGAAGAGATTACCTTTGCCGATTTCGAGCGCGTCGATATCCGTGTCGGCACGATCATCGAAGCAAATCCCTTTCCAGAAGCCCGCAAGCCGGCAATAAAACTGCTGATCGATTTCGGCTCCGAAATCGGTGTGAAGAAATCCTCGGCGCAGATCACGGTCCACTATTCACCGGAGCGGCTCGTCGGACGGCAGGTCCTCGCCGTCGTCAACTTTCCGCCGCGCCAGATCGGGCCGTTCCGCTCGGAAGTGCTCACACTCGGTTTTGCGGACGAGAAGGGCGACATCGTGCTTGCAGCGGTCGAACGTCCGATACCGAACGGTCAGAGGCTGATGTAGGCAAGCGGACGCGAGTCATCGTCGGCGCGCGCCGTAGGCAAGGACTCAGTGGATATCGCGAGACAGCGGATCGGTCAGCGTAAAATTGTGGAAGACGGCTTCGAAACCGGCGCGTTGCGGTGAACAGAAGACGGGGCCGACCAGCACGTTCTCGAAAGCGGGATCGAACCAGGCGAGGCGGGCCATGCGCCATTCGTCCATCGTATCCGTGCTGTACTGGATAAAGATAGCATCGCCATTGCGCGTGGCGCGCACTGAGATCGCATCGAAATCATGGCCGATACGGAAAGCCGACCAGTCGGAATTGCCGTTGGTGACCACGGTGCTGAAGTGCCTGGCCCCATCGGTATATTCGATGCCGCATTTTATCCAGTGCTTCTCACCGGCGCGGATCATCAGGCCAGCCTGATCGTAGAGCGCTTCGTAATTGCCCGAGAAGGTGACCTCGGCAGTGAAGTCGCCCTTTCGGCTTTCATGCAGGAAGTGGCCGTCGTCGCGGTGAAAGCCGTAATAAGTGCCCTGCCAGAAATCGGTCTTCTCGCCGGAGCGAACGTGAAGGGCGCCGTCGCGTTCCTCGAACAAGGGCGGCGCGTTCAGCCAGGCCATGTGTTTCATGCTCAGATCTCCCGCAGGAAGGGATTGTTACGGCGTTCGTCGCCGATGCGGCTGCCGGGGCCGTGTCCGCAGATGAAGCCGACGTCGTCGCCGAGCGGCAGCACCTTGTCCCGGATGGAATCGAGAAGCTGGCGATGATTGCCGCCCGGCAGGTCGGTGCGGCCGATCGAGCCGTTGAAGAGCACGTCGCCGAGATGGGCAAAGTTCTGGGCGCGGTTGAAATAGATGACGTGGCCGGGCGCATGGCCCGGCGTGTGATAGACCTCGAATTCGTGCGAGCCGAAGGAGACCTTGTCACCATCCTTCAGCCAGCGGTCGGGAGTGACGTTCTGAAGGCCCTGCACGCCACATCTCTCGGCCTGAGTCTCGATGCGCTGCAGGAGCGGCAGATCGTCCTCATGCGGGCCGACGATGTCGATGCCGAGCTTTTCCTTGAGTTCGTTGGCCCCGCCCGCATGATCGAGATGGCCGTGGGTCAGCCAGATTTCCTTGATCTTGAGGCCGTGCTCCTCGATCACGCCCGCAATGAGCGAGACATCGCCGCCGGGGTCGACGACCACGCCTTCCTTCGTATCGGGATCGAAAAGAATGGTGCAGTTCTGCTGGAAGGGTGTCACCGGAATGATACCGGCCTGGAGCATGCCCATGAATGCCTCGCTTCGCGTCTTCAATGCCCTGTCTCTATAGGCGCAAACGCAGTCGAAGGCAGCCGGAATTTTCGGCAGACTCACGCGAAAAAGACAAGCCGCAACAGGAATTTATCGGCTGTTCAAAGGGTGGGTCGTGATGCTCTCCGGCGGGTTTATTCCATTTTTTCAGATGCTTATCGAGGATTTTCTCGTGCCGTTCGCCAGCCCGTTCGTGCGCCGCGGAACATCCTCGCAACCCACGCGTTGTCAGCCCATCACAACAAGGGAGACCTTATAATGACCTTGAAGAGAAACCTTCTGCTGGCCGGCGCCTTTCTGGCCGCAAGTGCCGGCTTCGCCCAGGCGGACATGGTAGCGACGTCCATCAACGACCTCAACATCCGCTCCGGCCCCGGCCCGCAATATCCTTCCGTCGGTCTTGCCACGCGCGGCTCGACCGCCGTGCTCGATGGCTGCATCGAAGGCAGCCGCTGGTGCCGTGTCGACGTGAGTGGTGTGCGCGGCTGGGTCTATGCCGAATATCTGCAGGTCGATCAGGGCGGCTCGCCTCTCATCGTCGAGCAGCATCGCGCCGATCTCGGCGTGCCTGTCGTGACTTATGAAACGACCTCCAGCGTCGTGCCGGCAGAGCCTATGCCCGCACCAGGCGACGAGTTGATCGGCCCGGTCGGCTCAGTTGAGGCCATCACGCCGCCGGACGAAGTCCGCACCTATATCGACACAACCCCGACACAGGCCGTGCAGCTTGGCGGTGATGTCGTCGTCGGTGCCCAAGTGCCCGCCGACGTGACCTTCCAGACGATCCCGGATTACCAGTATCGTTATGTCCGCATCAACGACCGGCCGGTGCTGGTCGATCCGGGTACGCGCCGCATCGTGTACGTCTATCAATAAGCTCAAGGGGAGAGGCGGCCATGCGGCCGCCTTCGGTTTGTCGAAGGCCTCGCCCTCCACTTGGCGTCATGCTCTGCCTCGTGCCTGATATCTGCTGCGGATCGGCGATGGCAGATGCTCGGGACAAGACCGGGCACGACGAAAAAAGCTGGCGTATCCGCCCGGCCGATCCCTACAATCTCTCGCCTGGGTTGCCCGAATTCTCCACTTCTCCTCCTGAATATGATAATATTCCAATATGTCATCTGGTGATGGCATGAGTCGGCGATCGGGGAGATCGCCATAGGAGGAAATTATGGAAGCGCTACTTCCGCTCATCACTCAATTGATTGCGGGTGCTGTCGGCGGCAATATCGCAAGTGCTGCTCTCAAGCAGCAGGCGATCAACGTCGTTGCCCGCACGGTCGCGGGCGCTATCGGCGGCATCGGCGGCGGCATGCTGCTCAGCATGCTCGGTGGCGAAGCGGCAATGACCGGGCTGATCGCCGATGGCATCGGCGGGCTGATCGGCGGCGGCATCCTTTCGACGCTCGCCGGGCTGGTCATGGCCAAGGCACGCTGAAGGTTCGAGCGCTCTGGACGCTGGACAACGAAACGCCCCGGTAGACGTAAGCGCCTGGCCGGTGGCATGAGTGGCTGAGGTCTTATTCGGCGGTTGCAGAGGCCGGATAGATTTCCTCCATGTGGTCGTTCGTCAGCGTTCCCGAGATCGTCTCCGACGTGAGGCGATACAGCTGATTTCGGATATAGGGTGACTTCCGCGGCCAGGCCGGTCGGGAAGCACTCGGAGAGGCTCTCACTTCTTTCAGGAAGATTGCCCGTTCGACGACTTCAACGCCATGGTGCTTGGTGAGTTCGATCCGGCGGCGATGCTGCTGAGAGGCAATTAGGGGTGGCGTATGAAGGACGCCGTCCTTGACGAAGGAGAAATTGGCGCCGGTCGCCTCGGCCACTTGACCGCGATAGTCGAGCATCATTGCATCTGCCTACTGCATAATTCCTTAAATCGGAATCGATTTAAGGACAAAATTATGCAGAAACTCAAAGTGTTGCAGCGTCCTTTGCGCGTCTTAAAAGACGCGCGGCGCTGTAGCCTTTGGCTTCGGCCGCATGCTTGCAGATGGTGCGATCATGTAGAGACCGGCGGCCTTGGAGAAACTCGGTACCGTCTTTGGATCGAAACGTCGACACTCGCCATATCGAGGCGGATGCTCTTCGGCTTGTCAGCCGGGTTGAAGTCATTGTCCCACTGCCAAATGGCGATTGCCATGTTGATGCAGTTCGTCTGGGAGGACACATCCATCATCGTGCTGCCGCGCTACGCGATCGGTTGCACGTGAGCGTGGGAAGGGTTGGCGCTTCAGGCGTTTGATCGTTGCCGTGTCCAGCTTCACGACGGAGTAGGGCATCTTGAAGCCGAGGATCTCGGCGACTTGCGCAGGCGCTGATTGTGTTCGGTGAGTTTGGAGACCTTGCTCCTCCGGCGCGTTTGCACCATGTCTGTTGATTGTTGTCCCCATTACGTTCTATCCACTGTCGCAAGGGGAGACTGCGCGTTGCGTTGGAGATTTGTCGGGCGGGCTTTAGTTTTCGGAAAAAGAACAGTCCGTGCGGGGGCTCCCCCAAAGTTCAGGGAAGCTATCGGCGACGTAAATTCATGTCACCAAGGCTGGCATATTTTTATGAAAACGTTGCTGACATCGCGCCAAGAGAGAGGAAATGCCGAGTGCCACGACAGACCAGCTCGAAAGCAGGCAAACCTGAGCCGCTGGCCACGCCAATGGAGGATGTCGGCATCATCGATTTCGAGATCATCGAGCTGTTCTTCTTCGCCTATCGCGACTTCGTATCCGATCCCGACGCCATTCTCGAAAAAAGTGGCTTCGGACGGGCGCATCACCGTGTCGTGCACTTTGTCAACCGCAATCCGGGCATGACGGTCGCCGATCTGCTCGATACGCTGAAGATCACCAAGCAGAGCCTCGCAAGAGTGCTGAAACAACTGATCGATTCAGGCTATATTCGGCAGGTGGCAGGCCCGGAGGATCGCCGCCAGCGCAAACTCTATCCTACCAAATCGGGCAGGGATCTGGCACTGGCGCTTGCCGAGCCGCAATCACGCCGTATTGAACGGGCATTCGAGGAAGCTTCCCCGGAGGCGCGGGAGGGCGTAAAGGCATTCCTCAGAGGCATGCGAGACAGACAGAAGGCGGATTGAATGGCGGTGAAAACAGGCATTTCCGATGACGCGGCGCATCTTCTCGTCGTCGACGACGACACCCGTATCCGCGCGCTCCTGAACCGCTACCTGACGGAAAACGGTTTTCGTGTGACCATTGCCTCCGATGGGGCGGAGGCGCAGCGCAAGCTCGCGGGGCTCGATTTCGACCTCATCATCATGGACGTGATGATGCCGGGCGAATCCGGCATCGAGGTGACACGCGGGCTCAGGGCCGTGAAGAACGTGCCGATCATCATGCTGACGGCGCTTGCCGAATCCGACAGCCGTATTGCTGGGCTTGAAGCCGGCGCCGACGATTATCTTCCCAAGCCTTTCGATCCGCGCGAACTCGTTCTGCGTGTCAACAACATCCTGCGGCGCAACAGCGGCGGTGATACGCTGAAGATCGAGCAGATCATGTTCGGGCCTTACACCTTCTCGCTGACGCGCAAGGAGCTGAAGAAGGCGGCGGAAGTGATCCGCCTGACGGATCGCGAGCAGGAGATTATGCTGCTTTTTGCCCGCCGGGCCGGCGACACGATCCCACGGCACGAGCTGATCGGAGACGATGCGGAAGTCGGCGAACGCACCATCGACGTTCAGATCAACCGCCTGCGCCGCAAGATCGAGGACGATCCTGCCAATCCGGTTTGGCTGCAGACGGTGCGCGGCATCGGATACAGGCTGAGCATCGACTGAAACGACAGGTTCGGGACCGGCGCAAATGGTGACATTCGACAGCTTGCGGCGGGAAGACCGCTCCCCTGCACCCGGCTGGCGCTGGTTTGTGCGCTGGCTGCGCCGGCGATTGCCGACAGGCCTCTATACGCGTTCGCTGCTCATCATCATCATTCCGATGGTGCTTTTGCAGTCGGTCGTTGCCGCTGTTTTCATGGAGCGTCACTGGCAGATGGTGACGGAGCGGCTGTCGCTAGCCGTGACCCGGGATATCGCCGCCATCATCGAGATCATCGACACCTTTCCGCAGGATGCCGATTATAGCGATATAACCCGCATTGCCCGCGATCAGCTCAACCTGCAGATTTCAATCGAGCCGGATGGAGATCTGCCGCCGCCGCGCGAAAAGCCGTTTTTCTCGATTCTCGACGGCATTCTGAGCGACGAGATCACCGAGGAAATCCGCCGTCCGTTCTGGATCGATACGGTCGGCAATTCCAACCTCATCGAGATCCGCATCAAGCTCGACAACCGCATCCTGCGCGTCATCACAAAACGCAGCCAGGCCTATGCATCGAATACCCATATCTTCATTCTCTGGATGGTCGGCGCGTCACTGGTGCTGATCGCGATCTCGATACTCTTCCTGCGCGGCCAGATCCGGCCGATCCTCAATCTGGCGCGGGCGGCGGAAAGCTTCGGCAAGGGGCAGAAGGCCGACAATTTCTATCCGCGAGGGGCCGACGAAGTCCGGCGCGCAGGTCTTGCCTTCATCCTGATGCGTGAGCGTATCGAGCGGCAGATCGAGCAGCGCACGGCGATGCTCTCAGGCGTCAGCCATGACCTCAGGACCATCCTGACACGCTTTAAGCTTCAGTTAGCGCTCGCCGGGGACAATCCTGATCTTGCCGGGCTCAATGAAGACGTCAACGACATGCAGACCATGTTGGAGGCCTATATGGCCTTTGCCAAGGGCGAGGTGGAGGAGGATGTCGGAGAGCTGAAGCTCAGCGAGGTCTTCGAGAAGCTTGAAGTCGATTTCGAGTTGCACGGCAAGACGCTGACCTATTCCATCGAGGGCGAGGATCATGTCTCGGTGAGGCCAAACGCCTTCCTGCGGCTCGTCACCAATCTCGCCTCCAACGCAAGGCGCTATGCCGACACGCTCAATGTCGAGGTCAGGCACAGCGCAAAGTGGCTGACCATCGTTTTCGACGATAATGGTCCGGGTATTCCCGAGAAGTACCGGGAGGATGTGTTCAAGCCGTTCTTCCGGCTGGATAGCGCACGCAATCTCGATGCTTCGGGCACCGGTCTCGGGCTTGCCATCGTGAGGGATATCGCGCGCAGCCACGGCGGTAATATCACACTTGGCGACAGCCCGCTTGGTGGATTGAGGGCAACGGTGCGTATTCCGGCCTAGCCTTTTGCAGCCGGTTTGGCGGTATCGAATTCATTCAGGTGGACGACGATCCAGCGCCAGAGCGAGACGACCTGTGTCAGTAGCTCGCGGCCGAGCGGTGTCAGCTCGTATTCGACGCGCGGCGGCACCTGCGGATAGAGTGTGCGGATGACGAGGCCGTCGCTTTCGAGCGTACGCAACGTCTGGGTCAGCACCTTCTGGCTGATATCCTCCACCCGTTCCAGCACTCTTGAAAACCGCAAGGGGCCATCGGCCTCCGAAAGCACGTGCAGGACGCGCAACGGCCACTTGGCTGCGGCGCGTTCCAGCATTTGCCGCGCCCGCGCATCCTGCTCGTCGCTCATGTTGCGGCAAAAATCGAAGATGTCGTCTTTCATCTCAGTTACTTTCAGGTGCGTATAGATCTGTAAGGTACCTTCTTTCTAATGGAAACAATAGATCCTAAATGAAGCGAGAACCGAAAAGGAGGTTTCCATGTCGAAGGTTTGGTTGATTACAGGAAGCTCGCGCGGCCTCGGGCGGGCGACGGCCAATGCCGTGCTTGAGGCCGGTGACAAGCTGGTCGCGACGGCGCGCGATCCCGCTCAACTTGTCGATCTCGTCGAAGCGTATGGCCCACGCGTTGTTGCGCTGCCGCTTGATGTGACAGATGAGGCGGCGGCTGAGACTGCGGTGAAGACCGCGGTCGAAACATTCGGCCGGCTCGACGTGCTGGTCAACAATGCAGGTTACGGCAATGTCGCGCCGATCGAGGATACGAGCCTTGCGGATTTCCGGTCACAGATCGAGACCAATCTCTTCGGCACAATCATCATGACCAAGGCGGCGATCCCGGTCATGCGCGGGCAGGGGGCGGGGCATATCATCCAGTTCTCGTCCGTCGGTGGCAGGATCGGGCCTGTCGGGCGTGCACCCTATGCGGCGGCGAAATGGGGCGTCGAAGGTTTTTCCGAAGTGCTCTCCAAGGAGGTCGGACCGCTCGGCATCAAGGTGACAGTGATCGAGCCCGGCGGCTTCCGCACGGATTTCGCCGGCTCCTCGACGGCTCTTTTCGAAGGCCGTCCGGAATATGCCGAAACAGTCGGCGCCATGGCAGATTACCAGCGCAACTATAATGGCCGCCAGCCCGGCGATCCGGACAAGGCGGCTGCCGTGGTGCTGCACATTGCTTCGCTCGATGCGCCGCCGTTGCGACTGCTGCTCGGCAGCGATGCGGCTGCAGCGGTAGAAAAGGCGGATGCCGCGCGAATGGAGGCCGATCGCACATGGCGCGTCATCAGCCAGTCGACCGATTTCGAACAGGGCGGAGGTGCCAAGCTGATGCCCTGGGAGAAGAAGGCAGGTTGAGGTATCGACAAAAGAAAAGCGCCGCTCTGTGGCGGCGCTTTTCGTCAGGGTGTTTTCTGTCTATCAGCTTGCGACGCAGAAGTGCTCGCGACCGTCATTGCCGACATAGGTGCCGCTCTGCGGATCGAAGCTGCGGTAGCGGTAGGAGCAATAGCGCTGCCATTGAGCGCTCCAGGGTTCCATGGCGCCGACCGAGCGACCGTAGACAGGGCGACCATAGACCGGCTCGGAATAGACGGGCTCGGAATAGACGGGACGCGGCGCGCGATAGACCGGCGGCGGAGCATATTCCGGCTCATAGACCGGCGGGTCGATGTAGCGGCGCTCTTCGTAGACCGGGCCGTTATTGGCATTGGCGATGGCAGAGCCGACGATCAGGCCCGTGGCAAGGCCGACAGCGCCGCCAACGAGTGCATCGTTGCCGTGGTCGTGGCCGTGACGCCAGTAGCGGTCGCCAGCCGAGGCTTCGCCGATGGCCGAGAGGGTCAGGGCAGCGGCAGTTGCCGTCAGAAGAATGGTCTTTGCAAGCCTGTTCATGGCGTAAAATCCCAGTATCGGGAACCGGAAGCGGTCCCTTCTCTATGGCTCTGAACCTAGTGCTGCCATGCTGAATGGAGTCTGAACGACAAAACCCGGCATCGCTGCCGGGCTTCAACTCGAATTCCATGCCTATTGCGAGGGTCAGCCTGAAATCTGCAGATTGACGGCCTTCGGACCCTTGCCGCGGCGATCCGGCTCCGTGTCGAAGCTTACCTTCTGATTTTCCGTCAGACCGGCCAGACCGGAAGCCTGAACGGCAGAAATGTGAACGAAGATATCGGCGCCGCCCTTGTCCGGCTTGATAAAGCCGAAGCCCTTGTCGGTATTGAAGAATTTTACAGTGCCAGTCTCGGCCATGCCTCAGGTCCTTTTGTCTCCGCCCGCCATCCACACGGGCAGCATTACGCTATTGCCTTCTTGCGAAGACGCTGGCAGGCAGATCTTGAAATGTGAGAAAAAGGTCCCCTCTACCTCCGCCGGCTCCAGACAGGACTTATTGCCTGCTGTTTTTTGGAACCGGCTGACCGGAATATTAGCGTTTCCGGCGCGCAAATTCTTAAGGACTTCCCATGCTCGCAAAATGCCCGAACGCGCGAAGAGTGCTGCGTTTGAAGGATTTTGGCAAGCAAAAGTTTTTTAACGTGTTGCTAAGAACACACCCGCAAATCTGGCCTGTTTTCACGAAAACGCAAAAAATCCTCCCTCAGAAGCAAATGATTAACGTTTTATATCGTCTGCAATATAAGTTCCGGGCAGAATTTACCAAAAATACAACGATAGCGCGTCTTGTCACCAGCGTAAAAAAATTTCTAGATGGTCCTGAATGCCCCACAAATGGACGCGTGTTCAGGCCATTTGCGCGCGGCGGCGGGTCATTTCGGGCACGAGTTCGACTACAAGCATAGCGGTAAACATCAGTGCGCAACCGACATAACCGAGCGGCGGCATGCTTTCGCCCAAGAGAAGTGCGGCGAGCGTGGCGCCGAACAGCGCTTCGGCGGAGAGGAAGATCGCCGCCTGCGACGGCGTGGTGTAGCGCTGGGCGATGACCTGCAGCACGAAGGCGACGCCGGAGGAGAAGATGCCGACATAGAGAATTTCGGGGGCTGCTGCGCGGATATCTGTCAGCCTGATCGGTTCGAGTATCATGGCGATGATGAGTGCACAGGCTGCCGTAAACGCGAACTGGGCGCTGGACAGGGCAAGAGGCCGGCCGGTTTCGGCGACCGTCGTTCCAGCAAGCGTAATCTGGACGGACCAGAAGATGGCGCAGACGACTGTGAGCAGGTCGCCGACGGTGAGCGACGAGAGCTGGCCGCCCGAGAGAAGATAAATGCCTGATACGGCCATGATTGCGCCCGGCCAGATGACCCAGTGCGGCGAGCGACGGAGGAAGAAAACAGCAATCAACGGCACGAAGATCACGTAGAGTCCGGTGATGAAGCTGGAATTGGTGACGGTCGTCGTCTGCAGGCCGATCTGTTGTGTCGATGCGCCACCGAAGAGCGCCAGTCCGATCAGCAGATAGAGACCGAGGTGCCTGCGGCTGGTTGCGACCTTTACTTTGCGGGCTTCGAGGATGGTGAAGGGCAGGGTGGCGAGTGCAGCGATCGCAAAACGCAGGCCGATGAACCAGAAGGGGCCGATCGCCTTCATTGCCGTCGATTGGGCGACGAAGCCTCCGCCCCAGATGGCGGCTGCAAGCAATAGAAGGAGGTTCGCTTGAACGCGCGTCATTTTACCCTCAATGTTGGGGAAGCGTCTAGGAGTTATGCTTTGTGGGTTAGCAGTTGCATTTCTTTTGAGCAAGGACGAGGTTTTGCCAAACGGTTTGGAGGCGTGCGCATGGGGGTGCGGAGAGTTGCCGTTGTGACGGTAATCGTTGTGTCGGGGCTCGGGGAAGCGTCGGCCGAGACATCCTTATCCGTGCGGCCGATTTTGCACTTTGCCGATCTTCCAAAGGCGGTGCGGGCAGACATCGAGCCCAAGGATCGCGAGTGCCATATCGAAGAGAGCCGCCTTGCCGATGGCGATGCCTTCGAAGTTGTCGATGCCGGAGGAAAGAGGCTGATCATCGTACCGTGCGGCCTGGCAGGTGCCTATAATATGCCGTTCGCGCTTTATGGCGGTTACGGTGAAGAGATTTCCAGGGCGATCTTCCCGTTGAGGTTTTCGGAAACGACCGGCGATACGGCCTTCAACATCCGTTACGATAGGGTGGACGGGCGTTTTACCTCCTTCCTGAAAGGGCGAGGCATGGGCGATTGTGGCAGCTACTATGTCTGGCGCGCCGCTGAGCCGGGCAGCAAGGATTTTCTTGTTCTCGAGGAGGTGCGGATCAAGGAAGAATGCGATGCCGGAGGTGACGGCGGCCCGGCGGCATGGCCGCTCATATGGAAGCGCCAGTGACCGCGGGATATTCCGGCACGCCGCTCATCAGGAAATTGGGATTGAAGCCAGGGCAGGCTGCCTTGCTCATCAATGTTCCCGACGGGCTGACCGAGATCAATGGTTTTGAAGGTTTTGCTTCGGTCGAGCATAGCTTGCCGCCCGGCTCCTGCCGGCAGTTCGATTATATTCATGTCTTCGAAACGCAGCGCGCGCCATTGGAAGAGATGGCCACTGGGCTGCTTCGGGCCATCAGGCCCGACGGCATGGTCTGGATATCCTGGCCGAAGAAGAGTTCGAAAGTGCCGACCAGCATCACCGAGGATGCGCTACGCGAGATCCTGCTGCCGACCGGGCTCGTCGACGTCAAGGTCTGCGCCGTCGACGAGACATGGTCGGGGCTGAAATTCGTGATCCGCAGGGAATTGCGAAGTGCGCTTTAGCCGGCCCGGTTTTCGGCGCGGGAAACCCGGAGCAGTTCGCCGTCATCCTCGTCGGTCACCATCAGCAGTGCGCCATCGGGGGCGACGATGACATCGCGGATGCGGCCATAATTGCCTTCGAACATGCGTTCCTCGGCGGTAAAGGCGCCGCTTGCATCCCGCTGCATGCGCGACAGCAACTGGAATTTCAGGGCCGCCACGATGAAATTGCCGTTCCATTCCGGAAACATCTTGCCGCGATAGACGACGAGAGCGCCCGGAGCGATCGACGGATCCCAATAGTGCAGCGGCTGTTCCAGGCCCTCCTTGGCTGTCCCTTCGCCGATTTTGGCGCCGGAATAGTCGCGGCCGTAGGTGATGATCGGCCAGCCGTAGTTCTTTCCGGGCTCGGGATTGTTGATCTCGTCACCGCCGCGTGCGCCATGCTCGACGGTGTAGAGCTTGCCGTTGGCGCTGTCGAAGATGATGCCCTGCGGGTTGCGATGGCCCTTGGACCAGATCTCCGGCAGGGCTTTGCTGCCATTCTTGAAGGGATTGTCGGCGGGAATGCTGCCATCGGCATTGAGATGGACGATGGAGCCGGCGTCATCCTTCCAGTCCTGCGAACGATTGCGGTTGCCGCGGTCGCCGACGCTGATGAACAGCGAACCGTCGGGCGCGATTGCGATGCGCGAGCCGTACTGTATGTTGCCGCGGGTAAAAAGCCGCATGGTGAAAATGGGCGTGACGTTTTCGAGGCTCTTTTCATCTGATGACAGCGTGGCGCTGAAGGCCTCCGTGCCAGAGCCTCTGTTGTTGGCGGTTGCGGCGGTCAGATAGAGTTTGCGGCTGGTCGCGAAATCCGGGGAGAGGGCGACATCCATCAGGCCACCCTGACCTCGTGCGCTGACCTCGGGCACGCCATCGATCGGGTCGGAAACCTTGCCATCGCGGATGATGCGCAGTCGTCCCGGCCGCTCCGTAACGATATAGCCGCCATCAGGCAGGACCTCGACTGCCCAGGGATGCTCCAGTCCTTCGGCGAGTTTCTCGACACGAACCGAAACTTCCTGCGTCCTGACAACGTCCCCGGTCTGGGCGAGGACTGGACCTGCAAAAGCAGCGACCCCTGCGAGCAGCACGGCGAAACGGAAAGTCGAAATGGCGTCCATCATAATCCCCGTCGTCAGTTTGAGGGGAAGGTGGCGCGGGGCATGGGGCGCTTCAACGGTAATCGGCGCTCCATAACGGTTTTGTGTTCGCGGGTTGAACGAGAAGAGGTCAGTTGATTACGTGGGCAGGGAAGCGGATATCAAAATCGGCCTGTTGCAGCTCGGCGCTCATCATCCGTTGTGTGATGAAGCCAGTGCGTTTTGCTTCAGCCTTCAGGAAAAGCCCGCAGCCGATCAGCGCCATGCCGTAGAAGGCGAGGCACACGATACCAACGGCGACCAATTTTTCGATGATCGAAAGTCCGGGGAGGCCGGGTCTCGGCGATGCGGGCGGCACTTCATGGGCCACGGCGGCAGCCATGGCGAGCTCCATGTAGGTCGGCAGCGGCTGGAACGCGTCTTCATCCTCGTTCCAGCCTGCACGCTGCGATTTACCGGGCATCGCGCTTGCCTCCGGAAACAACGAGACCCTTGATGCGTCGCAGCCAGATGGCAAAACCGTTTGCTGCGACAAAGGCGGCAAAAAGCATCGTCAGGCCTTGGGTGATCGTCTGGTCGGCATGCGTTGCCTCACGGGCGCTGGAAGCCACGGCCGGTGCTGCTTCGGCGACTGAAAAGAGGCTGAACGTCGCGACGACACAGCATGCAAAAGCGATGACTGCCACCATCAGCGACAGGCAAACCCGGCTTGTGCGCAGGCGTCCCGCTGCGCGCTCATCTTCCAGAAACATGGCATGCCCTCAATAACCAATGTCCGATGGTGATAGAATACCGGTTTGATCTCGGCGCTCTCACGACCGAATTGCGGCATGCCGCAGCATTTGTTGCGGCTTATTCGTGGCAAATGGTAAACGGCCGATAACCTTGATTTTAAGGAATAAAACGGGGCCGACTTCAGAAACTGATTCAACTTCCTGTGAGGCTGGATCCGCCAATTGCGGCGTCTCGCCGAAGCGCGGTTCAGAATTCCGGATGCGGCTGCGGCAATAGATCAATAAGAATCATCGCCGCCATCACGCCTTTGCGCTTGAAATGCTGTCATACATTGGACATAGAGCTTAGCGCAGAACTCCGGTCCCGGCCTTCTGCCCGTTTCAACCTTGTAGGACCGATATCATGGCTTTCCTTGCCGATGCCCTTTCCCGCGTGAAGCCTTCAGCCACCATCGCTGTTTCTCAGAAAGCGCGCGAGCTGAAAGCCAAAGGACGCGATGTCATCGGCCTTGGTGCCGGCGAGCCGGATTTCGATACGCCCGATAATATCAAGAAAGCCGCCATCGACGCGATCAATCGCGGCGAGACGAAATACACGCCGGTATCCGGTATCCCCGAGCTGCGCAAGGCGATTGCCGCCAAGTTCAAGCGCGAGAACGGTCTGGAATATTCCTGGGAGCAGACGATCGTCGGCACGGGCGGCAAGCAGATCCTTTTCAACGCTTTCATGGCGACGCTGAACCCCGGCGATGAAGTCGTGATCCCCGCGCCCTACTGGGTGTCCTATCCTGAGATGGTGGCACTTTGCGGCGGCACGCCGGTTTTCGTTCCGGCTACCCAGGAGCATAATTTCAAGCTCCAGCCCGCCGATCTCGAAAAGGCGATCACCCCGAAGACCAAATGGTTCATCTTCAACTCGCCGTCCAACCCGACGGGCGCCGCCTATACGCATGCCGAGCTGAAGGCGCTGACCGACGTGCTGATGAAGCATCCGCATGTCTGGGTGCTGACCGACGACATGTACGAGCATTTGACCTATGGCGACTTCAAATTTGTCACGCCGGTCGAAGTCGAGCCGAAACTCTACGACCGCACCCTGACGATGAACGGCGTCTCCAAGGCCTATGCGATGACTGGCTGGCGCATCGGCTATGCGGCAGGCCCGATCCAGCTGATCAAGGCTATGGACATGATCCAGGGGCAGCAGACCTCAGGTGCGACCTCGATCGCCCAGTGGGCGGCTGTCGAAGCACTGAACGGCACACAGGACTTCATCCCCGAGAACAAGAAGATCTTCGAAGGCCGTCGCGATCTCGTCGTTTCCATGCTGAACCAGGCCAAGGGCATCGTCTGCCCTGTGCCGGAAGGGGCCTTCTACGTTTATCCGTCCTGCGCCGGGTTGATCGGCAAGACGGCTCCGTCGGGCAAAGTGATCGAGAACGATGAGGATTTCGTTTCCGAGCTGCTGGAATCGGAAGGTGTTGCCGTCGTGCACGGCTCGGCCTTCGGCCTCGGCCCGAACTTCCGCATCTCCTATGCAACCTCGGAAGAGCTGCTCGAGGAAGCCTGCCGCCGCATTCAGCGCTTCTGCGCCGCCTGCAAGTAATCGGTGGCATCAGCCCCATTCGAAGAGCTCGCCAGAGATGGCGGGCTTTTTTGTTGTCTCGTTTTTCACTTCAACGTGCTGCGGAAATGATTCCGCTTTTGCCGCCAAGTCGCTGATTTCAGATTCAGAGTCCGATCGAGCTCAGCATGATGAAGGTAGCGAAGAGGATGAAATGGGTCATGCCCTCGATGGCGTTCGTCTCACCATCGTTAAGGTTGATGGCCGCTGCAATCAGGGTGATCGACACCATCACCGTCTGGACCGGCGACATGGCCATGATGAAGGGCTGGCCGGTGTATAGCGCGATACCCTCCATGACCGGCACTGTCAGGATGACCGTCGAGAGAGAGGCACCCATGGCGATGTTGACGGTCGCCTGCATGCGGTTGCGCAGGGCCGCCCGCAAGGCTGTCAGGATTTCCGGTGCTGCGGAGATGGCGGCAACCACGATGGCCGTTACGGCAATCGGAGCACCGCTGTCGCGCAGGCCTTCGCTCATGAAGCCCGACATGAATTCGGCGAGCGCACCGATGATCACCACGCCAATGAGGATAATCGCGATCGAGGTCGAAACCGAACCCTCTTCATCGTGCTCCTCGGGATGTTCTTTCTGCCGTTCCGAGCGCGGGTAGCTGTAGGAGAAGAAGTAGCTGTGCTGGCCGACTTGCATGCGCAGGAAGAGGCCGTAGAGGGCGATCATCGCGATGATGGTGAAGCCCGAATAATAATGCCATTTATCGTGGGGCACGAATTCCGGAACGATCATCGAAATGCCCATGGCCGTCAGGATCATTACGCCATAGGTCTTGCCGGAATTGTCGTTGTAGGGCTGCTCGCCGTGCTTCAGGCCGCCGAGGAGGGCGGCAAGGCCGAGGACGCCGTTGATGTCAAGCATGAGTGCCGAATAGATCGTGTCGCGCACCAGCGTCGGCGAGCTTTCTTCGCCGCTTATCATGATGCCGAGGATGATGACTTCGACGGCGACGGCCGAGAGTGTCAGGATCATCGTGCCGTAGGGGTCGCCGACCTTGACGGCCAGCAGTTCGGCATGATGGGCGACGCGCATGGAGGCGAGCACGATGGTTACGATCAGGGCGGCGGCTGCGACGAGCGCCATGCCCCGGCCGGCCTGCATGAGAGAATGTTCCAGCAAATAGGCGATGACCGCGACGACGATCGCCACGATCAGGAATTTTTCTTCCTTGAGATGCAGTGCCATGTCCATCACCAGCGACGATTTTGATTTCCTGGGCAATCTAAGCCGGTGATTTTTCTATGCAAGCAGACTCGCGACTGATGGAATTTGCAGTCTGTGACGATTAATGGAATACTGCTTTTCATACGGCAGCCGGAAAACAGATCGCGGCGTCCTCGAAATCTTCTCAAGCGGCCCGCGCTGAACCGGACATGATCCGGAGGCCCACGGATGCGCAACGAGAAGAAGAGGAGACACATGCATGGTCAAGGTGGTCTACGAAGTCGTACCGCATGACGGCGGCTGGGCCTACAAGCTTGGGGACGTCTATTCCGAAGCATTTCCGAGCCACTCCGAAGCGCTCGAAGCAGCCCGCATCGTTGCAGCCGAACAGCAGGTCGGCGGCGATTCCGCCGAGATCAGCTGGCAGGATGCGCAGGGCAAGTGGCACGAGGAATATGCCGAGGGTGGTGATCGTCCCGAGACTGAGGTCGTGGACGGCTTTACCAAGGGCCGTTCGCCGGAGGTCTCCCCAGAGCCCTGATCTTCCGCCGATTTCCTATCGTCTTTCAGCGCGTCGTCAGGCGCGCGTTTGCTTGCATGACTTGATATAGTTCAACAGGCCCCTGACCAGCGCGTCGAAGGTGACGCGGCAGCGTGGCGAGGTCTTGAGGCTCTCGTGCATGGCGACCCATGTGCCGAGCGGGATTTCGAATTCATCCGCCATGATATGGACGAGGTCGGGGTTTGGACGGGCAAGCCCCGTCTGGCAGATGCCGATGCCGATGCCGGCACGAATGGCGGTGTATTGCGCCAGATGGCTGCTGGTGCGGAAGGAATAGGCAAGCTCGTCGGCCAGCGGGTGGAGCTTGCGCATCATGCGGATATAGGCCGTCTGCCGGTCGAAACCGATGATGCGATGACCGGCAAGCTCGGCCATGGTCCGCGGCGTGCCGTGGCGTTCCAAATAGTGGCGATGCGCGTGAAAGCCGAGCGGGATATCGCCGATGCGACGCACCATCAGCGCATCCTGCTGCGGCTCGGCCATGCGCACGGCAATATCCGCCTCCCGGTTCATCAGATCTTCCAGCGCATCGGAGGCCGAAAGTTCCACCTGCAATCCGGGATAGGCTTCCTGCAGATCGGCAATGATCGGCGGCAGGACCTCGATGCCGATCACTTCGCTGGCACTGATACGCACGGTGCCTTCCACCTTGCCGCGCTGGCTGGATGCGGTGCGCAGGAGAGCAGCAGCCGTCGTTGCCAGTGTTTCGGCATAGGGCTGGAGATCGAGCGCCACGTCTGTCGGCAGCAGGCCGTTGGATGAGCGGATGAAAAGCTCCGCGCCGACGGCCTCCTCCAGAGCGTCGATATGGCGGCCGATCGTCGGCTGCGTCAGACCGAGTTCGCGGGCGGCGGCCGAAAGCGATCCCAGCCTTAACACGGTGAGAAAGGAGCGGTAGAAGTCCCAGCTTGGCTCAATGTTCATATATTTATTTATAGCGATGCAACTTATTTCGTCAATTTTGTTTATCTGCCTGTGGAGGCATAGTCGTCTCATCGAACAAGGAGACGATCATGAGCAGCGAATATCAGGACAGGAAACTGGCGCTCGTTCTCGGCGCGACCGGCGGCATCGGCGGCGCAGTCGCCCGCAAGCTGCGGGCGCGCGGCTGGAAGGTGAGGGCGCTCAACCGAAACGCTGCGAAGGCATCCGGCAGCGAACAGGATTTCGAGTGGGTGCAGGGCGACGCGATGAACGCGGCCGACGTGCGCAGGGCTGCTGAGGGCACAAACCTTATCGTCCACGCCGTCAATCCGCCCGGCTACCGTGACTGGGAGAAGCTGGTTCTGCCGATGCTGGAGAATACGATTGCCGCGGCTCGTGCCGTCGGTGCGCGCATCCTGCTGCCTGGTACCGTCTATAATTTCGGGCCGGATGCCTTTCCTGATGTGACGGAGGATAGCCCGCAGCATCCGGTGACGAAGAAGGGCAAGATCCGCGTCGAGATGGAGAAGCGCCTGAAAGCTGCCTCTGAGACCGGCATAGGTGTCATCATCGTCCGCGCCGGGGATTTTTTCGGGCCGGGCGCCACAGGCAATAGCTGGTTCTCCGCCGCTTTCGCTACGCCGGGCAAGCCGGTTGGTACCATCAAGAACCCGGCACTGCCCGGCGTCGGGCACCATTGGGCCTATCTGCCCGATGTTTCCGAGACGATGGTGCAACTCGTCGAGCGAGCCGAACGCCTGCCGGCCTTCGCCTGCTATCACATGAACGGCTTCTGGGATGGTGATGGCCGTCAGATGGCGGAGGCGGTTCGGCGTGTCGCCGGCGGCAAGGCGAAGATCGGCCGCTTTCCATGGTTCGTTGTGCCGTTGCTTGCTCCCTTCATGACTGTCATGCGGGAGCTGAAGGAGATGCGCTATCTCTGGAAGGTACCGTTGCGCATGAAGAACGACAGGCTGGTGGCCGAACTCGGGACCGAGCCGCATACGCCGATCGATGAGGCCGTGCGTGCGTCGCTCATCGCTCAGGGCTCGCTGCCCGAACCGCATGGTGCGACGGCGCTTCTTTCGCACGCCGAAAAGGCGGTTTAAGCAAGTTCCGCGAGTGCGATGCGCGCGACCGTCAGAGGCTTCTCCGCCGAGGCATGGTCGTCATCTTCAAGGAACCAGGCGGCGGAGAGGCCGGAATAGGCGGCGATCCATTTGAGCAGCCTTGCTGGCTCGATATCGGCTTCCTTGGAGACGATCGGCAGCTGATGTTGGAGGCGTTCGGGATCTGTCACCGTCGGCAGGTCTTCGTTGGCGAAGATATTGGCGAAGTCGTAACCGCGTTCGCCATAGATCCGCTTGGGATCGATTGCCAACCAACCCCTTTCGCCGAAATCGAGGATGTTGCGGTGGTGGATGTCACCGTGGAGAATGGTGAGCTGCTGAGGCGCAGCGAGTAGGGTGGTGGCGATCTTCCAGCTGTCGGCAAAGGTGCCGCCGTAGGTGCGTGCCGCAGGCTCCAGACTGCGGAACCAGCGCTCGAGCGTCGTGGAATCGTCAAGAGGGGTGGGGCGGGGCGCATGCAGCCGTGCTGCCGTCTGCACCATGATGCGGCTCGCTTCATCGTCCTCGCCATTCAACGCCATGTCGAGCAGCGAGCATTTATCCGTCGCACGTTCCAGAAGGACGGCATCATCTTCCTGCGCGTAGACTCGAGCCGCGCCATCGCCATCCCACCATTTCATCAGCAATGCGCCGTCTCGCTCGCTGCTGTCGGTTGCGACTTTCAACATGGCGGGTTTGTCCTGCCAGATGACCGGTAGGAGACGGCTTGAATGGGTGATGATGGGTTCGCCGTTCGATGTCAGCGACCAGCGTTCGAGATAAGTCGAGAACATGGGCGCATGCTAGCGGCAATGCCCTGAAATGGAAATCCCGCCGGTTGGCGGGATTTCTGTTTGTTGAAGACGATCAGGCGACCTTTTCCAGGGTCGGATAATCGACATAACCCTTTGCGCTGCCACCGTAGAAGGTGGACTGATCCGGCGTGTTGAGTGGCAGGTTCCTTTCCAGGCGCTCGACGAGATCGGGATTGGAGATGAAGGGTTTGCCGAAGGCGACGAGATCGGCCGCGCCGTTTTCGACAGTCTCGATCGCCATATCTCTGTTGTAGCCGTTATTGACCATCCAAGCGGCGTTGCCGCCTGCCTTTTCATAGGCAGTGCGCAGCGCCTTGTAATCGAAGGACGGGTTGTCGCCCTGGCGATAATCGCGCTCGCCACCGGTCTGGCCCTCGACGACATGGATATAGGCGAGGTCGTATTTGGCGAGACCTTCAACGACATGCGTGAAGAGCGCCTGCGGGTTGGAATCGTAGGAGTCGCCTGAGGGGGTGACCGGCGAAATGCGGATTGCGGTGCGGCGGGCGCCGATTTCCCTGGTCACGGCTTCGACGACCTGGAAGGTGAAACGCGTGCGGTTTTCGATCGAACCGCCATATTCGTCGGTGCGGTCGTTGACGCCGTCGCGCATGAACTGGTCGAGCAGGTAGCCATTGGCGCCGTGGATTTCTACACCGTCGAAGCCCGCATCGATCGCAGCGCGGGCGGCCTTGCGGTAATCCTCGACGATCCCGGGAATCTCGGAGGTTTCGAGTGCGCGTGGCTCGGAGGTGTCGGTAAAGGCGCCGGTACCGTCAGCGTTGACGAGGTAGGTCTTGGCCTTGGCGATGCGGTTGGTCGAGGAAACCGGCTTGCCGCCGTTCGGCTGCAGCTCGGTGTGGGAGATACGACCGACATGCCACATCTGAACGACGATCTTGCCGCCTTCGGCATGAACGGCATCCGTCACGCGCTTCCACCCGTCAAGGGCTTCCTTGCTGTAGAGGCCGGGAACATTGGCATAACCCTGACCCTGATGCGTGATGGCGGTCGCTTCGGTGATGATGAGGCCGGCCGTGGCGCGCTGGCGATAGTATTCGACGTTGAGGTCGTTCGGGATTGCGCCCGGTGAGCGGTTGCGGGTGAGCGGCGCCATGACGATATGGTTCTTGAGAGCGATATCGCCGATCTGTGTCGGCTGGAAAAGCTTGGCCATGGAGGGTCCTTTCTGCTTGGGGGATCACTCGGCGGCAGCGGGAGCGGTCTGCGCCCGGCCGGAGAGATAGGTGAGAACAGTTGCGGCAAGGCCGATGATGGCCATGGCGGCGGCGGCGAGGGGAACGCGGTTGAGATCGAGGCCGGCGTCTATGACCATGCCGCCGACCCAGGCGCCGAGGGCATTGCCGGTATTGAAGGCGCCGATATTGATGGTCGAAACGAGGTTCGGTGCATCCCTGCCGAAACCGACGACACCGACCTGCAGGGCGGGAACCGCAGCGAAGGTGGCGGCTGCCCACAGGAACAGGGTGATTTCGGCGGGGATGAAGAAGCGGCTTGTATAGAAGAAGATCGCCGAGGTCAGCGCGATTGCCGCAAAGATCGCGGCAAGGGCAGTGCCGAGGCGCCAGTCGGCGAGCTTGCCGCCGATGAGGTTACCGACCGTCAGGCCGATACCGATCAGGAACAGCGTCCAGGTGACGCCTTCAGGTGAGATGCCCGTCACGTCGCGCAGCAGCGGGGCGATATAGGTGAAGAGCGTGAACATCGAGGCCGAGAAGAAGACCGTGACCGAGAGCGCCATCCAGAGGCGCCCGTTCCGCAATGCCGCGATCTCCCGCAGGATGCTGCTCTGCTCTTCTTGTCTATCCTTCGGCAGGATGGCGATCAGGCCTGCAATGGTGACGATGCCGATCGCGGTGACAACCCAGAAGGTGGAGCGCCACCCATAGGCCTGGCCGATGGCGGTGCCGAGCGGGACGCCGAGTACGTTCGCGAGCGTCAGCCCGGTAAACATCAGGGCGACGGCGCGGGCCTTGCGGTCTTCGCTGACGAGATTGGCAGCAACGACCGAGCCGATGCCAAAGAAGGCGCCGTGGCAGAGGGCGGTGACGATGCGGGCGATCATCAGTACCCAGTAATTGGGCGCGATGGCGCAGAGCAGGTTGCCGGCAATGAAGAAGGCCATCAGCATGATGAGGGCCGAGCGGCGCTTCAGCTTGGCAGTCGAAACCGCCATGACGGGTGCGCCGATGGCGACGGCCAGCGCGTAACCCGTCACCAGCCACCCGGCCTCAGGGATCGTGACGGAAAGGTCGGCTGCGACTTCGGGCAGAAGCCCCATGATGACGAATTCGGTGGTGCCTATCGCGAAAGAGCTCAAGGCGAGAACGAGCAGGGCAAGGGGCATAATTTACAGATCCTGCGTCAGCTGCTGGAGGAAGGCAGCGATCGTTTCTTCGTTGCGCTTGTAGAAGATCCACTGGCCGACGCGCTTGCTGGTGACGAGGCCGGCACGATGAAGGGTGCCGAGGTGCGCGGACACGGTGGACTGGGAAAGGCCGCAGCGTTCGAACTGGCTGGCGCAGACGCCCATCTCAAATGGGTGCTCCTGCGTCGGAAAATGTTCTTCCGGGTTTTTCAGCCAGTTGAGGATGTCCATCCGGGCAGGGTTGGCCAGCGCCTTGAGGATCTCGTCTTTGTCCATCGTCGTTCATCGAACTATAAATCGGATTTTCTCGATATATGGTTCGAAGATTTTCGATATGCAAATCACGGAGGCGTGAGGGCGGTGCTTTTTGTTCCGCTTAAAATTTAAGCAAAAAAAGAGGGCCACTGGAAAACCAGGGCCCTTATAAGTGTGAAGGTCAAAAACCTCCAGAGGGGAACAGCCAACGCGGTGGCACTGGGAGAGAAACCACCAAATGCATCAGCTATGAGCGATATGGTGGTTCTTTGTGCAGCTTTCAATAGTTTTTTGTGCATGTCAGCTATGCGCTGCACAAATTTTTCCGCATTGCGGTATCTGCCGGCAAAAATTCAGGCAAAAAGAAAAATTCGGGCAAAAAAAGAGGGCCACCGGAAAACCAGGGCCCTTATAAGTGTGAAGGTCAAAAACCTCCAGAGGGGAACAGCTAATGCGGTGGAACTGGGAGGAAAAGCCACCGTGTGCATCAGCTGTGTGCTATGTGGTGTTTTAATGAGCAAACAGCAACCCTTTTTTGTGCATGTCAGTCATGCACAGGTTGCATGATTTGAAATCGCTTCCATAAAAATGGAAATCAGAAGTTCCAGTTGCGGGCCTTGCTGACGATGAAATCGCGGAAGGCTTTCAACTTTGCGGCGTTCTTTATCTCGTCAGGATAGCAGAAATAGGTATCGAAGGAGGGAACGTCGGCATTGATCGCAAGCTGAATCAGGCCGGGGTCTCGACCGACGATATAGTCGGGCAGGCAGGCGATGCCGATGCCGAGCAGGCAGGCCCGCTTGATCGAGGTCTGACTGTTGATCTGCAGATGCGGAATGCGCTTGTTGTCCGACGAGCGGCCGGCGATTTCCAGCCAGTTGACGTCGAGCAGATAGTTCGGTGCGGGTTCGCCGAAAGTGATGATGCGATGATTGTCGAGATCCTCGATCTTTTGCGGCTCGCCATGGCGGTTGATGTAGGAGGGGGCCGCATAGACGTGCATATGCACGGTGAAGAGCTTGCGCTGGATCAGGTCGGACTGCTGCGGCTGGCGAAGGCGGATGGCGCAATCGGCATGGCGCATGTTCACATCCACTTCCTCGTTGTCGAGGATGAGCTGGATCTGAACATCGGGATAAAGCTGCAGGAATTCCTGGATCTTGTCGGTCAGCCAGCCCTGGCCGAGGCCGACAGTCGTGGTGACGCGCAGCTTGCCGGACGGCGTTTCCGTCGTTTCGGTCAGCTGCATCTTCACGGTTTCGAGCTTCAGAAGCACATCATGGGCGGTGCGGTAAAGCAACTCGCCCTGTTCGGTGAGGATCAGGCCGCGCGCATGGCGGTGGAAGAGCTTGGTGCCCACATCCTGCTCGAGCGCGCTGACCTGACGGCTGATGGCCGACTGGGACAGATGCAGCTTGTCAGCCGCATGTGTAAACGATCCGGCTTCGGCGGCTGCGTGGAAAATACGCAGCTTGTCCCAATCCAATGGCATTCCCCCACCCCTCATGCCACAATTACTCCGCTGCTACGGCAACGGGCATATGGCCCGTCAGATAACGTTCTGCCTCGAGGGCGGCCATGCATCCCATGCCTGCGGCGGTGATCGCCTGGCGGAACGTATCGTCCGTCACATCGCCTGCGGCATAGACTCCCTCCAGGCTGGTCGCAGTCGAATCTGGTGCGGTCCAGAGATAGCCATTGTCCTTTAGCTTTAGCTTGCCCTTGAAAAGCTCGGTTGCGGGCGCGTGACCGATTGCCACGAAGACACCATCAATGGCGACATCGGTGATGGCGCCGGTGCGGGTATCGCGCAGGCGAGCACCGGAAACGGACGGCGGCATGGGGGGCTTTGCCGGCGTACCCGTGATCTCGGCGACCTCGGTGTTCCAGAGAACCTTGACGTTCTCCTTGGAAAAGAGACGTTCCTGCAGGATCTTTTCTGCGCGGAAGCCGTCGCGGCGGTGCACGACGGTGACCGACTTCGCGATGTTGGAGAGATAGAGCGCTTCCTCGACGGCGCTGTTGCCGCCGCCGACCACGATCACATCCTTGTTGCGATAGAAGAAGCCATCGCAGGTGGCGCAGGCCGATACACCGAATCCTTGGAAATGCTGCTCGCTTTCGATGCCGAGCCATTTGGCCTTGGCGCCGGTCGCGATAACAAGCGTATCGGCGGTCCAGACCTGGCCGCTATCGGTGCGGGCAACGAAGGGGCGCTGGTTGAGATCGACTTCGGTCACGAGGTCGTTAACGATTTCGGCACCGACATGCTGGGCTTGCTGTAACATCTGGTCCATCAGCCACGGCCCCTGGATCGGATCGGCAAAGCCCGGATAGTTCTCGACATCGGTGGTGATCATGAGCTGGCCACCCTGTTCCAGACCGGCGATCAAAACCGGTTTCAGCATGGCGCGCGCGGCATAGACCGCGGCCGTATAACCGGCAGGTCCGGAGCCGATGATGAGCACCTTGGTATGGCGGGCAGACATGGAATTTCCTTTCGACTGGCAGGATGCGGCGGCTAAGAGGTGAATAAGGCCGTTTCGCGATCCCATCGCCATTTATGAACGACCAATGCTTTTATTCAAGGGCAGCCTTGCATTACCAACAAGGCGAATGCACCGGCTTTGCAAGATTCCGTCATCTCACTGAAACTTTCTTGCGTATTCCGTGGCTTTATATAGAAGCTGCCCGCGGGGAATTAAAGAAAGGCCTGAGCGTGGTTCGCGCTGAACTTGACGTCATCGACATAAAGATATTGCGAGAACTGCAGGCAGACGGCCGCATGACCAATGTGGAGCTTGCCGATCGGGTGGGAATATCGGCGCCGCCCTGCCTGCGTCGTGTGCGCAAGCTCGAAGAGGCCGGCGTCATTGAAGGTTATCACGCGATGCTGAACAGCCCGAAGCTCGGGCTCGATCTCGTCGCCTTCTGCATGGTCGGCCTCAAGCACCAGTCAGAAGCCAATCTAAAGGCCTTTGCCGCGGCCACCACTGAATGGCCGCTGGTGCGTCAGGCCTGGATGGTGTCCGGCGACAGCGATTTCCTGCTGCATTGCGTCGCTCAGAACCTTACCTGCTTCCAGGACTTCGTCATTGAAGTACTGACGGCCAACGAGCATGTCGATACCGTTCGCACCATGCTGACGATCCGGCAGGTGAAGAAGCTCGGGCTGGTAGAACTGTAATCTAGCCGCGCCAGGCCCTGCTGAGCCAGTCGGTATTGCCGATGCGGCGATACCAGTGCTGGCCGCCGCCTTCAAAAACCTCGCTCATTTTCGGACTGCCGGCAAAGACCACGATCTTGGCCTCCGGCGGCAGCTCGGGATCGCGCCAGAAGCTCTTGAAATGGCGCGGCACGCAGGCGTTCTTGAAGCTTACGCACCATTCGCGCGGCCAGTACTGCAGGTGTCCATGTGCTTGCAGCTGCGCGCTCTGAAATTGCTGGGAGATCTCGTATTTCGCCATGGCCGCCACCGGATCGGCGGTATAGGTGTCGAGAATATAGGGGTGGGCGCCGATCTCATAGCGAAAGACCGAACTGTTGCCGACCGAGGCCAGGAACTTGTCGCGGGCAGGGTTGATCCTGCGCAGCGGTTTTGCCTGGAAGAGATCATCGTCGCGGATGATGAGGAATTGCCCCGGGTGCTGAAAGAGCGGTTCCAGATCATCGACGATGACGAGGTCGAGATCGAGGAAGAGGGCGATGCCTTTGAGATCGGCAAGCTCACGGCGGAAGAGCCCAAGCTTCTGCCAGCGGCGGTCCCTGGAGCCGGAAGGCAGACCGAGCTCGGGCAGAGGGAAGGTTTCGATACCCTCCTCGAGGCCTACCGTGTCGTCGGTGAAGCAGACAAAGCGATGCGGGCGCCTCAGGTGTCGTTTGACGCCGCGGTAGAGATTGTTGACGTATTCGGCGCCGTAGAGCGTCCCCCATTTCATACAAAGCACGTTGACCAGGTTTTCGTTGTCGTTTGCGGTCGACATCTACGTGTCCCTACCTCCCTGATATATCCGTTGCCATGGTCTGACGAACGACTTACGCGCCGAGAAGTTGCTGGTAAATCCGGTTGATCGCCGTCGCTTCCTTTTCCAGTGCGAAATTTTCCCGCACGTGCCGGAGAGCCGTCTCGCCCTGTGCGATGGCGAGCGCAGGATCGGTAAGATAGGTGACGATGGCTGCCGTCAGCGCCTCGCCATCGCCGGGGGGCACGATGATGCCGTTTTCGCCGGGCACGATCATTTCGGCATAGGCACCGGCGTCAGATGCCACGACTGCCGTTTTCGAAGCCATCGCCTCCAGCGGTGTCAGGCCGAAGCCTTCATTGCGGGAGGGGGCGATGTAAAGCGTCAAGCGGCGATACCAGACCTTGATATCTGGCACCTCGCCGATGAAGACGATGCGGTCAGTCAGACCGGCTGCGGCGATATCGGCCTTCAGCTTGTCGGCGAATGCCGTGTGCTCCGGCGTGACGCGGCCGGAAATAACAGCCGTCCAGTCCGGATGCTGCGGCAGAAGTGTGATCATCGCCTGAACGAAAAGGTCGGTGCCCTTCTGATGGCGCACGCGGCCGAAGCAGCCGACGAGGTAGCGGCCGGGCAGGCCGGTGGCAGTGATCGTATCGTCAGGCCCTTCAGGCGGGTGGAAGAGGGTAAGATCGATGCCGTGCTGGATGACCGTGTGCGGCACCTTGAGGAAGGAGCCGGAACGGCTGCTGGTGGCGATCACCGCATCCATTCGGCGGATCAGCCAACGCGTATAGGAAGTATGGCGGCGTTGGGCGGCCGAGGTGAAGACGAGCTTCAGCGGCACGCGCAGCACGTGGCGCATGAGGATGCCTGCCGCCATCTCATTGTTGCGGCGCGCGTGCCAGATGCGGCGGCGCCGGCCGGCCGGCGGACGCCAGAGGCCGGCAAGCTGCGGCCATTTCAAACGGGGAAGTTCCGGCGGCAGGCCGGGGCCGAGTGCGGCGATCCTGATCCCCAGCCGGATCTGGCAGGGGATGAGCTGGACGATTGTCGACGTGACGCCGGAGAGCCGGCGTTTCAGGTTGGGCGCGATGATCTCGACGTCGCTGATATCCGGCACTGGCTGCTCTTGCTGAGAGAGGCGAAGGCGATCAGCCCCAGGAAACGGAAAGGATTTCGTAGGCTTTCGAACCGCCGGGCGCATTGACTTCGATGGAATCGCCGACTTCCTTGCCGATCAGCGCGCGGGCGATCGGGGAGGAGATGGAGATGCGGCCCTGCTTCACGTCGGCTTCCTGATCGCCGACGATCTGGTAGGTCTTTTCCTCTTCAGTGTCCTCGTCGATGAGCTTCACCTTGGCGCCGAACTTGATCTTGTCGCCCGACATCTTGGAGAGGTCGATGATTTCGGCACGCGCCGTCAGGTCTTCGAGCTCGGTAATGCGGCCTTCATTGTGGCTCTGCGCTTCCTTGGCAGCATGGTACTCGGCATTTTCGGAGAGGTCGCCATGGGCGCGCGCTTCCGCAATTGCCTCGATGATTCGCGGGCGCTCCTCCTGCTGACGCCAGCGCAGTTCTTCCTGCAGCTTGACGAAACCACCCTGTGTCATCGGTACCTTATCAACCATTTTTTCGTCCTTCTCTCCCCGCATCCGCAGTTCGCGCAGACACAAAAGAAAACAGGTCCCGAAGGGGAACTTCGGAACCGTGTTACAAACCTAGTTCGTTGCTTATAGCAGATCGGCACGCGCAATTTCCATAAAATTCGTATCGGCGCTTTTTATGATCAGCAGAAGTGCCTGCTTTTGAAGGGAAGTTGCAGGGAGGCTCATTGCTCGGTCTTGATTTTGCCACCGTGAACATTTAGTGAACAAGATGATGAAGAAGTCGCTTAAAGAACGGTTGGCGATCCTCTCCGATGCCGCCAAATATGATGCATCCTGCGCCTCCAGCGGCACGGTCAAACGGGATTCGTCTGCCTCCGGTGGGCTCGGCTCGACCGAAGGCTCAGGCATCTGCCATGCTTATGCGCCGGATGGACGATGCATTTCGCTGCTCAAAATCCTGCTCACCAATTTCTGCATCTACGATTGCGCCTATTGCATCAACCGCTCGTCCAGCAATGTCGAGCGCGCCCGCTTCACGCCGGAGGAAGTCGTCTGGCTGACGCTGGAATTCTATCGGCGCAACTATATCGAGGGCCTGTTCCTCTCCTCGGGCATTATCCGCTCTTCCGACCATACGATGGAGGAGATGGTACGCATCGTGCGCGAACTGCGCGCCACGCATCATTTTCGCGGCTATATCCACCTGAAATCCATTCCGGAGGCGTCTCCACATCTGATCGAGGAGGCGGGGCTCTATGCCGATCGCCTGTCGCTCAATATCGAGCTGCCGACCGATAGCGGTATCAGCCGTTTTGCGCCGGAGAAAAAGCCCGCCAGCATCCGCCGCTCGATGGGCGATCTCAGGCTGAAGATCGAAGCGGCAGAAGAGCCGACGCTGCAGACCAAGCGGCGCAAGCGCTTCGTGCCGGCCGGCCAGAGCACGCAGATGATCGTCGGCGCTGACGGCGCCAATGATGCGACCATCCTGTCGACCAGCGGTCAGCTTTACAGCAGCTATGGTCTCAAACGTGTCTATTATTCAGCCTTCAGCCCGATCCCTGACAGTTCAAAAAACCTGCCGCTCATCAAGCCGCCGCTGATGCGCGAGCATCGGCTCTATCAGGCGGATTGGCTCTATCGCTTTTATGGTTTCGGCATCGACGAGATTACCTCGGCGCAGCAGGGCGGCATGCTGGATCTTAATCTCGATCCCAAGCTTGCCTGGGCGCTCGGCCATCGCGAAAACTTCCCTGTCGATATCAATCGCGCCGATCGCGAGAAGCTCCTGCGCGTACCGGGGCTCGGTACCAAAACGGTGAAGGCTATCCTAACTGAGAGGCGGCAGCGCCGGTTGCGGCTTGAGGATCTGCCGCAGCTTGGGGTCTCCCTTCGCAAGGTGCAGGCCTTCATCACTGCCGAAGGCTGGACGCCGCGTCGCCTTGTCGATCGGCCGGACCTGCGCGCCATGTTCGAACCGCAACCCGAACAATTGTCGCTGCTATGATGCGCCGCGTCGTTCTGGAGGCCAGGGGGGATTTCGAGGAATGGCGCAAGGCCGCCCGCGCCCTTGCCGCGGCCGGAATTCTGCCTGACGAAATCGACTGGCAGGAAAAGAGCAGCGAGCCGGGCTTTGCTTTCCAGCGCGATGCCTTGCCGCCCGATCCTCCCGCCGACGCCAGGCCGATGAGCGTTCCGCCGGCCTTCATGGCGTTGGCCGAGGTAGTGATCTGTCATAGCGATGCCAAGCGCTTTTCGCTGCTTTACAGTCTGCTCTGGCGGCTGCTGGAAAATCGGAATCTGCTGGATCTGGCATCCGACGAAGAGGTCTCGCGTCTTCGGCTGATGCAGAAGAGCGTGCATCGCGACGCTCACAAGATGACGGCCTTCGTGCGCTTCAAGGAAGTGGCGGCACCTGCCGGGGAGCGGCGGAAATTCATCGCCTGGTTTGAGCCGGATCACTACATCGTCGCGCGCAAGGCGCCCTTTTTCCAGCGCCGCTTCACCGACATGGACTGGCTGATCGCAACGCCGAAGGGATCGGCCGCCTGGGATGGCGAGCGGCTGACGACGAGCAACGTACCTTGCGAGAAGCCTGACATCAGCGACGCGACCGACGATCTCTGGCGCACTTATTATGCCAGCATCTTCAACCCAGCGCGGTTGAAGGTGAAGGCCATGCAGGCCGAGATGCCGAAAAAATACTGGAAGAACCTGCCGGAAGCCGATCTCATCCCCGGCCTGATCGCCGATGCGGAAGCCAAGGTGCTTGCCATGGCCGAGCGTGAGGCGACGATGCCGCTTCCCTACCACAACCGCATAAAGGAGGCATCTGCCCGCGTGCCGGCTCCGGAAATGGCGCCGGCCGGAACGCTTAATGCATTGCGCGAGGAGGCCGCTGTCTGCAGCCGCTGTCCGCTGCATGCCAGGGCGACGCAGACCATCTTCGGCGAGGGACCAGATAATGCCGAGATCATGGTCGTCGCCGAGCAGCCGGGCGATCAGGAAGATCTTGCCGGCCGTCCCTTTATCGGCCCGGCCGGAAAGGTTTTCGATGATGCGATTGCGCAGGCTGGCATCGATCGATCGCGGCTTTATGTCACCAATGCCGTCAAGCACTTCAAGTACGCGCCGCGCGGCAAGCGCCGCATTCACCAGAAGCCCAATTTGGGGGAAGTGCAGCAATGCCGCTGGTGGCTGAAGCTTGAACTCGATCTCGTCAAGCCGAGGCTGATCGTGGCGATGGGTGCGACCGCCTTCTATTCGCTCACCGGGGAGAAGCAGAAGCTGGGGGATGTCCGCGGTCGGCCGATCGCCATGGAGGAGGGACGCCTGCTTTTTGTGACGGTGCATCCTTCCTATCTGCTGCGAATTCCGGACGAAGACAGGAAGGCGCATGAGCTTGCTCGTTTCCGGCAAGACATGAATCAGATCAAGGCTCTGGCTGCCTGAGTACTGAATTCGATTCAGGAAACGAAGACCGGATTTTTCGGCAGGTTCGGCGGATTATATCCGGTTACCATGCGCACCCTCACGGATTCATGCAGGTTTGCGCCATCGGGGATGAAACGCCTGTCTTCGCGGGGCAGATAAATGCCCCTTCTGTCGCCGCGCTTGCGCCAGGAGTTTTCCGGCACGCGCCGCGGAATATATTCAAGCAGTTTCCAGCCTGCGCTCATTGAGTCATGCAGCGGTGCGGCCGCATTGAGCTCGACATAGTACTTGTCGCTCTTGCCAAGGACGATGTTGTTGATCGTACGCGAAACGTAGAGCAGGCCCGCAGGCGCGGTTTCGCGGATCATCCAGTCAAGCGGTATCTTGATCTGGGCGCTCTCAGCCTCCGGGTAACCGCCGCCGATATCGCCGTGGACACCGGCAAACCAGACCTCCTTGAAATCCTGCTTTGCGGTCGTGGATTTGAAGGGATTGCCGCGATAGTCCTGATCCGGCGTCCACACTTCCGGTTGGAACATCGTTCTTCGCTCGTCGATCGCCATTGCGTGGCGCACAAATTCGACGCTGGGATTCTTTCGGGTGAAAGGATGCGTCTTGAACTGAATGCGCCCTTTGCCCTTTTCGATGACCGAAGCAACCGTATCGAAGAGACCGAGCAGCTTGATAGGCGGGCGGTCGTTACGCAGCATGCGCTCATAGAGCCGCATGCTCTTGAAGGCCGATGAGGGATCTCCGCTATCGGCGCACTGCTCCTGTTCGGGAATGCCCTTGTAAGTTCTGTAGGCGTAATCGAGCAGGTTCAGGTGATATCTGCTGCACAGCCCAAAGGCATGGATGAAACCTGCAAGAACTCGGGCAGTATAGGCGCCGCGGCTGAAACCGAAAATATAGATGCGATCTCGGTCGGGATGGCCTCCATGATCGTCGGGCGTGCCGGCATCGTAATTTTCGACAAGGAAGCGGTAGGCGCCTTTGACGTTTTCATCGAGACCCCAACCAGTGGCAAGGCCCCAGACCTCGATAGACTTGCGGTAGAAGGGCGACCAGGCATCTGCTGCACCCAGCGTGCCGACGCCGGGGTCGTAGTAGACGATCTGTTCGTCGGAGCGCTTCAGCGTTCCGAACAGACGCAAAATATTGGTGCGGTCTGCAGTTATCTCGTTCGACGTGCCGTCGAACAGAATGACGATGTTCTTCGACATGCTGCTCCCCCGATACTGCCGGGGAGCAGGCTAACATCAACTATCCATGTCTGCAATTTGGGGTCGCAGTTTTGGTGGGCCGAGGAGGCGAAGGCGAAGAGGCGATGCCTCTTCGCGGGATCAGAAGTAGCTCTGCAGCGGACGGACTTCGAGATTGCCGGCCTTGAGCGCCTTGATGGCCTGGGCGGCGGCTTCGGCGCCGGCCATCGTTGTATAGTAAGGCACCTTCTGCATCAGCGTGGCGCGGCGCAGTGACTTCGAATCCGAGATCGCCTTGTTGCCGTCAGTCGTGTTGATCACGAGCTGGACCTGGCGGTTGCGGATGGCGTCCTCAATATGCGGACGTCCCTCAAGAACCTTGTTGATTTTGGTCGCTTCGATACCGTTTTCGCCGAGGAAACGGGCGGTTCCGCCGGTTGCCAGCACCTTGAAGCCCTGTTCCACCAGGATGCGGATCGCCGGCAGGACGCGCGGCTTGTCAGCGTCGCGCACGGATACGAAGACGGTGCCTTCACGCGGCAGTTCGACACCGGCGCCGAGCTGCGACTTGGCAAAGGCCAGTGCAAAATCGCTGTCGAGGCCGATGACTTCGCCGGTGGAGCGCATTTCCGGTCCGAGCAGCGTATCGACGCCGGGGAAGCGGGCGAAGGGGAAGACGGCTTCCTTGACGGCAATGTGCTTCAGCGCACGCGGATCGGGCTTCTCGCCATAGGCTGCGAAGGTCGCATCCAGCTTCTCACCGGCCATGACACGGGCGGCGATCTTGGCGATCGGCGCGCCGATGGTCTTAGCGACGAAGGGGACGGTACGCGAGGCGCGCGGGTTGACTTCGAGAACGTAGACCGTGTCGTCCTTGATGGCGAACTGCACGTTCATTAGGCCGCCGACATTCAGCGCTTTCGCCATCGCCTTGGCCTGGCGTTCCAGCTCGTCGAGCATTTCGCGGGAGAGCGTGCGGGGTGGCAGCGAGCAGGCGCTATCGCCCGAATGGATGCCGGCTTCCTCGATATGTTCCATGATTCCGGCGACGTAGACGTCCGTGCCGTCGGACAGGCAGTCGACATCCACTTCGATGGCGTGGCTGAGATAGCTGTCGAACAGCAGCGGGTTCTTGCCGAGCAGGGTGTTGATCTGGCCGGTCTTGTCGTTCGGGTAACGCGCCTTGATATCTTCGGGCACCAGTTCCGGAACGGTATCGAGCAAATAGGTCTGGAGCTGGCCTTCGGAATGCAGGATCTGCATGGCGCGACCGCCGAGCACGTAGGACGGGCGAACGACCAGCGGGAAGCCGATTTCAGCCGCGACGAGACGGGCCTGCTCGACAGAGTAGGCGATGCCGTTGTTCGGCTGGTTGAGATCGAGCTTCATCAGCAGCTTCTGGAAGCGGTCGCGGTCTTCAGCGAGGTCGATCATATCGGGCGCGGTGCCGAGGATCGGGATGCCGTTCTTTTCCAAGGCTTCTGCAAGCTTCAGCGGTGTCTGGCCGCCAAACTGGACGATGACGCCGACGACTTCGCCCTTTTCCTGCTCTGCGCGCAGGATTTCGATCACATCTTCGGCCGTCAGTGGCTCGAAATAGAGGCGATCTGACGTGTCGTAGTCGGTCGAGACCGTTTCCGGGTTGCAGTTGATCATGATCGCTTCATAGCCGGCATCCTTCAGCGCGAAGGCGGCGTGGCAGCAGCAATAGTCGAACTCAATGCCCTGGCCGATACGGTTCGGGCCGCCGCCGAGGATGACGACCTTCTTGCGGTCGGACACGAGAGCTTCAGAGCGCGCAGTGCCGACGAAGGGTGTCTCGTAGGTGGAGTACATATAAGCGGTCGGCGAGGCGAATTCGGCAGCGCAGGTATCGATACGCTTGAAGACCGGGCGGACGTTCAGGCCGTTGCGAAGCTCGGCCACTTCCTTCGGGCGCTTGCCGGTCAGTGTGGCAAGGCGGGCGTCGGAGAAGCCCATGGCCTTCAGCATGCGCAGATTGGTGGCATCGTCAGGTAGGCCGTGCTCGCGGATGCGGGCTTCCATATCGACGATGTTCTTGAGCTGGGCGATGAACCACGGATCGATCTTGCAGCCTTCGTGCACCTCTTCGATGCTGAGGCCCATGCGCAGTGCCTGGGCGACCATGCGCAGGCGATCCGGGGTCGGCGTGCCAATTGCGGCGCGGATGGCGTTGTGGCTGGATTCGCCTTCCTCGGAGTCGGGGATTTCGATTTCATCGAGGCCGGTCAGGCCGGTTTCGAGGCCGCGCAGCGCTTTCTGCAGCGATTCGGCGAAGGTGCGACCGATCGCCATGACTTCGCCGACCGACTTCATGGCCGTGGTCAGCACCGGCGAGGCGCCGGGGAATTTCTCAAAGGCGAAGCGCGGGATCTTGGTGACGACATAGTCGATCGACGGTTCGAACGACGCCGGCGTCGCGCCGCCGGTAATGTCGTTTTCGAGTTCGTCGAGCGTATAGCCGATCGCAAGCTTGGCGGCGATCTTGGCGATCGGGAAGCCGGTGGCCTTCGAAGCCAGTGCAGACGAGCGCGACACGCGCGGGTTCATTTCGATGACGACGAGGCGGCCGTCCTTCGGGTTGACGGCGAACTGCACGTTCGAGCCGCCGGTCTCGACGCCGATCTCGCGCAGCACCGCGATCGAGGCGTTGCGCATGATCTGGTATTCCTTGTCCGTCAGCGTCAGCGCCGGGGCAACGGTGATCGAGTCGCCGGTATGGACACCCATCGGATCGATGTTTTCGATGGAGCAGATGATGATGCAGTTATCCGCCTTGTCGCGGACGACCTCCATCTCATATTCCTTCCAGCCGAGAACGGATTCTTCGACGAGCACTTCGGTGGTCGGCGAGGCATCGAGGCCGCCGCCGACGATCTCGAAGAATTCCGAGCGGTTATAGGCAATGCCGCCGCCGGTGCCGCCGAGCGTGAAGGACGGGCGGATGATGGCCGGCAGGCCGACATGGTCGAGCGCCTGGGCGGCGATCGCCATCGCATGGCTCATGTAGCGCTGCTTGCGGTCGCTCTCGCCGAGGTTCCACTGGTTTTCGAGTTCGTCGAGCGCCTTGTCGAGGTCGGCGCCGGAGAGGCTTTCGCGCAGCTTGGCGCGTTCGGCCTCATGCGTCTTGCGGTCGGTATCTTTGATGTCGGTGGCGTTTGCCAGCATCGAGCGCGGGGTTTCGAGGCCGATCTTGGCCATCGCCTCGCGGAAGAGGGCGCGGTCTTCGGCCTTGTCGATCGCGGCAGGCTTGGCGCCGATCATCTCGACATTGTAGCGGTCGAGCACGCCCATGCGCTTCAAGGAGAGGGCGGTATTCAGCGCCGTCTGGCCGCCCATGGTCGGCAGCAGCGCGTCCGGGCGCTCCTTGGCGATGATCTTGGCGACGACTTCAGGGGTGATCGGCTCGACATAGGTTGCATCGGCCAAACCCGGATCGGTCATGATCGTCGCCGGGTTGGAATTGACGAGGATGACGCGGTAGCCTTCCTCCTTCAGCGCCTTGCAGGCCTGGGTGCCGGAATAGTCGAATTCGCAAGCCTGGCCAATGACGATCGGTCCCGCGCCGATGATGAGGATCGATTTGATGTCTTGGCGCTTCGGCATGGGCAATATCCATTGTCTGGCTGCGCAAAAAGCCGGCCAGGGTGGGAGGTCACCGGGTCGGGTCGCGCATTGAGGGTCTTTTCAGGCTAGAAGCGGCTTATAGGCAAATGTTTTTGCAAACGGAACCCCACAAATTACGGAATCGACAGGAATTCGAGACTCGGCAAACGGGATGGCCGATTCCACTGTCCAATCATTGTCTGGCTTTCGGCTCCCATCCACGAATTCCCGCCTCTGGGACTGGAATCGTTGTCAAGAGCCAGCGATCCGGGGCGCGCCAGCTGATTTCGTAAAAGGAGTGATTAAACTTTCCCTCTTCCTGCCATTCGCGCATCAGTGACGCAGGTGACCAGTAGCCGTGATCGTCGTATGAAAATGCAATGCCTGCGAGGGCTAACCGGATCATTTTCTCACTCAGTTCGGCATTGAGATCCATTCGAACGCTTCTCTCTGCGAACGTCAAATCCGATGCGGGAATGCTTATCTGCGGCGTCCCAGCTATTTCGATCGTGTCTCGCGAGATACCGGAGACATAGGCAGGCGCGACTTCGCCTGGATTGCCATACCTGATTTCAAGCGGCAACTTTCTTCCCAAGTAGTACATTGATGCCTCATCGCCCGCAAAAGCTGATCGGTTGCTTGGAACAAGACAGAGGGGATGGCAAGCCTGCAGCCTCAAGTATTCGGAGTGACAAGCGTGCGAATCTCCCCGCCAAGGGCCGGATTGGCGATCGCTTCGGGGGCCTGTTCGAGCGGGATCCGGCGTGAAATCAGCGGTTCAACCTTGATCGCACCTGAGGCGATAAGATCGGCGGCGCGCTGATGTGTGAACGGGTTGAGGAAGGAGTTGACGAGGTTCACTTCGCGAAACAGGAGGTCGAAGGGTTCGATCTCCACCTTCGCGCCTTGCGGCATGACGCCGAGGATGATGGCAGTGCCGCCGCGTCTTGCGAGTTTCGGCGCCTGCCTCATGGTTTCGGCCACGCCGGCGCATTCGAAGACGATGTCGGCGCCGCCGGGCAGCAAGCCGCCATCGTCGGTAATGCCGGTCACGGCATCGGTCCGTGACGGATCGAAGCTAGCGGTTGCGCCGAGTGTTTCGGCGAGCGCACGTTTGTCAGCATTGCGGGTGACGAGGAGAACGCGGGTTGCACCGGCTAACCGGGCAAGCTGCACGGTGAGCAGGCCGGTCACGCCGCCGCCGAGCACGATGACCGAGGCCCCGTTCCTGATATTGGCGAGATCGACGCCATGCAGGCAGCAGGCGAGCGGTTCGCAGAAGGCACCATGCAGCGGATCGAGACCTGACGGCAACGCAAAGGCCTGTTTCAGCGGCAGGATGACGTAGTCGGCAAAGCCGCCGTCTCTATGGATGCCGATTGCCTGCAGGTTGCGGCAGAGATTGACGCGGCCATTGTGGCATTCCGCGCAGCAGCCGCAGGCAATATTGGGATCGCCGGTTACGCGCATGCCGGGCTCAAAGCCGGTGATATCGGGGCCAACCGCCTCGATGATGCCGGCGAATTCGTGGCCGAGGGTGACTGGCGGATGGGACGGAAACTCGCCAAGGAAAAGATGGCGGTCGGTGCCGCAGATGCCGCAGGCTTCTATGCGCACGAGCAATTCACCCGGCCCGGGGGCGGGTTTATCGACTTCGCGCATGACCAGCTTTCCAGTCGCTTCCAGGCGCACGGCTCTCATCGGCATTCTCCTCCTGATCTCCTCTCCAGCAGGAAGCGGGAAAGCAGGAGTCGCGTCAAGCATTTGCCTGGATTTCTTCAGCCGAAACGGGGGCAATGGATTGGCTCCGCCAAGACCATCGCGCTCAATGAAGCGGCTGGAATTCACCCTCGCTGCGGATATATAACGGATGAGTATGTATCGGGCGCATCGCCGGGGAGATCGATCATGGAATGGAAAGGCCGGCGTCAGTCCGACAATATCGAGGATCGCCGCGGCGATCCGTCCGGTGGCGGCAATCCCTTCGGCCGCGGTGGCGGCTTCAGCTTTCCATCGGGCGGCGGCGTTGGCCGTCGCGGCGGCGGACTCAGCATCGGCACGATCATCTTCCTCGTCGTCATCTACCTGATCTTCAAGGCGATGGGCATCGATCTGATACAGGTGATGGATGGCGGCGGCTCGACGGGCGGGGGTGGCTACACGCAAAGCGAATCCTCCTCGCAGGCTCCGGCCAACGACGAGATGACCGCCTTCGTGCGCACGGTTCTTGCTGAAACCGAAGATACCTGGCACGGCATCTTCCAGTCGCAGGGCAGGGACTATGAGGAACCGCGCCTCGTTCTCTTCTCCGGACAGACGCAGTCCGCCTGTGGATTTGCATCCGCTGCGACCGGGCCGTTCTATTGCCCTGGTGATCACAAGGTCTATCTCGACACGGCCTTCTTCCAGCAGCTTTCCGACCAGTTCGGCGCATCCGGCGATTTCGCCGAAGCCTATGTAGTTGCCCATGAGGTCGGCCATCATGTGCAGAACCTGCTCGGCATCCTGCCGAAATTCAATCAGGCCCGTCAGCGCATGAGCGAGGCCGATGCCAATAAGATGTCGGTCCGGGTCGAACTGCAGGCGGATTGCTTTGCGGGCATCTGGGGCAAGTTTACGCAGCAGAAGGGCATCCTCGAGGCCGGCGATCTGGAGGAGGCGCTGAACGCTGCGCAGCAGATCGGCGACGATACGCTGCAGAAGCGCTCGCAGGGCTATGTCGTTCCCGAGAGCTTCAACCACGGCACGTCGGCGCAACGCATGCGGTGGTTCAAGCGTGGTTTCGACAGCGGGCAGCTTTCGGCCTGCGATACATTCTCCAACCCGATTTGATCAGGAGATCCGGCACCCAGCGTTTAGGGCAGGGTGCCGGCAGTGCGATAGCTTACTTTTCGCTGTCCATGTGCTTGAGCTGGGCTTCCGGATAACGGGCGCCCTTGGCTGCACCCTTCGGCACGGCGCGTTCGATGGCGGAAAGATCGTCAGGCGTCAGTTCCACCGCACGGGAGCCGAGCGCTTCCGTCAGGCGATCACGGCGGCGGGCGCCGACCAGCGGCACGATATCCTTGCCTTGTGCCGCCACCCAGGCGATGGCGATCTGCGCGACCGAGGCGCCCTTGAGTGTGGCGATCTTTCTGAGTTCTTCGACCAGAGCAAGGTTCTCATCGACATTGCCGTCCTGGAAGCGCGGGCTGACGGCGCGGAAATCGCCGGCGGCCTGCTGGCCTTTCTGCCAGTGGCCGCTGATGAGGCCGCGCGACAGCACCCCATAGGCGGTGATGGAAATGCCAAGCTCGCGGGTCGCGGGCAGGATTTCATCCTCGATGCCGCGGGAGATCAGCGAATATTCGATCTGCAGGTCGGCGATCGGTGCCACGGCAGCAGCCCGGCGGATCGTATCGGCGCCGACTTCGGAGAGGCCGACATGGCGGACGTAGCCGGCCTCAATGAGATCGGCGATTGCGCCCACCGTATCCTCGATCGGCACGTTTGGATCGAGGCGGGCAGGGCGGTAGATGTCGATATAATCGACGCCGAGGCGCTGCAGCGTGTAGGCGAGGAAGTTCTTTATGGCGATCGGACGGGTGTCATAGCCGTTCCAGCCATTCGCGGGATCGCGCAGCGCGCCGAACTTGACGCTGATGACGGCGTTTTCGCGCTTGCGGCCCTTGAGCGCCTCGCCGATCAGCATTTCATTATGGCCCATGCCATAGAAATCGCCTGTGTCGAGCAGGTTGATGCCGGCATCGAGCGCCGCATGAATGGTGGCAATGCTCTCAGCGCGGTCTGACGGGCCGTACATGCCCGACATGCCCATGCAGCCGAGGCCGATGACCGAGACTTCCGGGCCGGTCTTTCCCAAACGATAGGTCTGCATCTTCTTCTCCTTCAGCGACGCCTGATGGCGTCTTCGGATCCCGTTTTACCGCAGCCGGATTTGTGCGATAATCCGGATAGTCTCGAACAGGCCGTACGGAAAAATGCACAGTGGATGATCTTCCCCTCAGTGATCTGGATGCCTTCGCCGCAATTGCAAGGGAGCGCAGTTTCCGCTCCGCGGCCCGCAAGCGCGGGGTTTCCGCTTCCTCACTCAGCGACTCCCTGCGGCGGCTGGAAGAGCGCCTCGGCGTCAGGCTTCTCAACCGCACGACGCGCTCCGTTACGCCGACGGCTGCGGGCGAGAGATTGCTTGAACGACTTTCGCCGGCGCTTTCGGAAGTGGCGGCTGCGCTCGGCCAACTCGACAGTTTTCGCGACAATCCGGCGGGTACGCTCAGGCTGAATGTACCAAGCATTGTCGTGAGGCTTTTCATGGCTGATCTCGCCGTGCGGTTTCTGGCGCTTCACCCGCAGATCACGCTTGAAATCATCGCCGAGGATACATTTATCGATGTGCTGGCCGCCGGTTTCGATGCCGGTGTTCGATACGACGAGAGGCTGGAGCGCGACATGATCGCGGTGCCGATCGGTCCACGCAGGCAGCGCTATGTGACGGTGGCCGCCCCCGCCTACCTTAAGCGGCGCGGCTTACCACAGCATCCGCGGGATCTGCTGGAGCACAGCTGCATCCGCCATCGCTTCCTAAGCGGAGCCTCGCTCCCCTGGGAATTCGAACGTGGAGAAGAGGTATTGGTCATCACGCCGTCAGGTCCCGTCATCGCCAACGCGGTTGAGATGGAAATCGAGGCGGCGCTTGCCGGGCTCGGCGTTGTCAGAACTTTCGAGGAGCTGGTTGTGCCCGGTATCACGGATGGCCGGCTGATGCCGATCCTGAGCGAATGGGACAGCGAATTTTCCGGCCCGTTCCTCTATTATCCGAGCCGTCATCATATGCCCGCACCGCTGCGGGCTTTTGTGGATTTCGTGCGGATGGAACAGAGAAAGAGCGCCTGAACCATCTATTTTGGCCGCCTCGCCATCAAAAACATTGAAATGTTCACGGATTGTTTCGGCCATTTCAATGAGCTATGTCATAGATCCGGCGACCAGATCGTCTTTCCAGAAAATATCAGCTGTAGAGATGCTTCATGCTCGATCCGAAATTCGTTCGCCGCGGCCTTTTCCTGGTCTTCATCATTCTCTTTCTGGACGTTATCGGCATTGCCATCATCATGCCGGTCCTGCCTGTCTATCTAGAGCAATTGACGGGCGGAACGGTCAGCGATGCGGCAGTCGATGGCGGCTGGCTCATGCTCATCTATTCGCTGATGCAGTTCCTGTTTGCGCCGCTGCTTGGAAACTTGAGCGACCGTTTCGGGCGCCGTCCGATCCTGCTGCTTTCGGTACTGACCTTCGCATTCGATAATTTCATCTGCGCTGTGGCCACCAGCTACTGGATGCTCTTCGTCGGCCGCGTGCTTGCCGGCATCAGCGGCGGCAGTTTCGCGACCTGCTCGGCCTATATCGCCGATATCAGCAATGAAGAGAACCGCGCGAAGAATTTCGGCCTGATCGGCATCGCCTTCGGCGTCGGTTTCACCGTCGGCCCGGTCATTGGCGGCTTTCTTGGGGAGTTCGGGCCGCGCGTGCCGTTCTTCGGTGCGGCAGCGCTTTCCTTCGTTAATTTCGTCGCCGCCTGCTTTTTGCTGCCGGAAACGCTCGATGCGAAGAACCGCCGCAGGTTCGAATGGAAACGCGCAAACCCGCTCGGTGCGTTGCGACAGATGCGGCACTATCACGGCATCGGCTGGGTCTGCCTCGTGATGTTCATGTTTTTCCTCGCCCATGCCGTTTATCCTTCGGTTTGGTCCTTCGTCACGACCTTCCGATACGGATGGAGCGAAGGGCAGATTGGCCTGTCGCTCGGCATCTACGGCATCGGTGCCGCGCTTGTCATGGGGCTCGTGCTACCGCGTGTCGTGCCTGTTCTCGGTGAATGGAAGACGGCGCTACTCGGCCTGTCTTTCTCGATGGCCGCCCTCACAGGTTATGCTTTCGCCTGGGAGGGCTGGGTCGTCTATACGGTGATCGTGTTGACAGTCATGGAAAATGTCGCCGACCCGCCGTTGCGCAGCATTGCCGCCGGCAAGGTGCCGCCCTCGGCGCAGGGGGAGTTGCAGGGCGCGCTCGCCAGCATCAGCAGTATTACAACGATCATCGGCCCGCTGATCTTCACGCAGATGTTCGGCTATTTCACCAAACCAGATGCGCCGATCACTTTCGCCGGTGCGCCCTATCTCTTGGCAGCCGTCTTCATTTTTGTCGCCGCAGTTGTATTCCTGATGCGGGTGACGACTTCGAAGGCGCCGGCGGGAGCTTTCAACGCCGCTGAGTGATCCATCAAAAACAGTGAAGCTGTGATGAATTTTTCAGCATCTGCCTGTTTTGGGATGGTTCTTTGCGCCGCTTTGCTCTAAGCCGGCATAATATTTTGCCGCCCTGCGGCCGTTAACGATTCAATCTCAGGAATAGTGTCATGGACACGCCGATCGACGTGCGCACCATTGCGCCTGCAACCGACAACCGCTGGTCTGCGCATATCCGCGCCACGCTGATGCTCGGCGTGCCGCTGATCGGTGCGCAACTGGCGCAATTCGGCATCGGCATGACCGACGTGATGATTGTCGGCCAGCTCGGAGCCGAAAACCTCGCGGCCATGGTGCTTTCGGCGCAATTCCTGTTCACGATCCTGATCTTCGGCTCGGGCTTTGCCATCGCCGTCATCCCGATGGTGGCACACGCTTATGGCAGCGGCGACGTGGTGACGGTTCGTCGGTCGCTGCGCATGGGGATCTGGGTGGTCATCTGCTATTGGCTGCTGATGCAGCCGGCCTTCTTCAATTCCGAGGCGATCCTGCGCTATTTCGGGCAGAAGCCTGAGGTCGCGAAGCTCGCGCACGGCTATATCATCATCGGCCAGTTCGGCGTGCTGCCGGGCCTGCTCTACAATGTCATGCGCGCGCTCGTCAGCGCCATCGGCAAAGCGGGCGTCATTCTCCAGGTCACGATCGCCATGCTGGTGCTGAATGCGATCGGCGCCTACATCCTTGTACTCGGTCACTTCGGCCTGCCGGTCATGGGGCTTGAAGGCGCTGCCATCGTCTCTGTCGCAGTGCAGGCGGCCGGTTTCCTCTTCATCCTGTCCTATGTGCAGGGCAGGGAAGAGACGCGGCGCTACGAGATCTTCGTTCGTTTCTGGAAGCCGGACTGGCATGCCTTCTTCGAGGTCATCCGCTTGGGCTTGCCGATCAGCATTACGATCCTCGCCGAAGTCAGCCTGTTCACCGCCGCCTCTCTGCTGATGGGCCATATCGGTACGATCGAGCTTGCAGCGCACGGCATCGCGCTGCAGTGGGCGTCGATGGCCTTCATGATTCCACTCGGCCTCGGTCAGGCGGCAACCGTGCGCGTCGGTGTCGCGCACGGGCAGGGCGATCATGCCGGGCTGGTGCGGGCCGCGATCACGGTGCTGATCATCGCCAGCATCGCCGCCATCATCGGCAGCATCATTTTTGCGACCATACCGCAGCTTCTGGCACGTCTGTTTCTCGATGTCAGCCTGCCGGAGGCGCCGCAGGTGCTGGCATATGCCGGTCCGCTGATCGTCATTGCCGGTCTCTTCCAGTTTGTCGACGGCCTGCAGGCAATCGCCAGCGGTCTGCTGCGTGGGCTGAAGGATGCGCGTGTGCCGATGATCCTGGCGCTGATTGCCTATTGGCCGATCGGCTTCTTCCTCGCCTGGGCCTTTGCCTTCCCGCTCGGTTTCGGCGGGCTCGGCATCTGGTTCGGCTTCCTCGTCGGGCTTGCGGCCGCTGCCGCCATGCTCTGCGCGCGCTTCTATATTCTCGTTCGCCGGGAAGGGACTGCGACCGGCGCTTGAGCCGGCCGCCTTATCAGCCGTTAGGCCGCAACAGGCTTGTAGCTGGCGATATCGGCGCGAATGCCGAGACGCGCAAACATTTCCTGCGGGTTGAAATTGGCGGCCTTATGGGCCGCTGTAACAACAGCCCGCACGCGCTCGACGACATCGGCGCTTTCCCATTCGGCGACTGTCACGAAATTGAATTCGCCGGGACCGGCAACCTGTTCCAGCACCGTATGATTGATGAAGCCGTCCTGTGCCTCCAGCACCTTATGGGTCATCATCACATTGACGAGAAATTCCTCGCGCGCCGCTGCCGGCACGATGAATTTGTCTATCCTGTAGAAAGCTCCGCTCATCCAGTCTTCTCCTGCATCTGAGGTGTTGCAAGCAGTTCTGTAATTCCTCAAGTTAAGTTGAGGTCAATATGCGGAGAAAGAAAAAACCCGCTTGGGCGGGGCAATCCCGCCGCGGACGCCAGATGCAGGAGAATTCGGCGATGTTTACAACGCGTCCGCCCTTGTGAAGCCTCATGGGAGGCTCAGGGGCCAATCCGGCGAAACATCATAACCTCATCCACTTCCACGCCGTCTTGGAGAAACGCGCCCGGAATTCGGCCTATCTCAACGAAACCTTCGCGCTCGTAGAAACGGCGTGCCGCGGGATTTTCTGCATTGACCGCCAATTCGATCTGCCTGATCCCGTGGGCGACGGCATGGTTCGTTATTTGCTCCAGAAGTTTACGAGCAACGCCTGTTCCTCGCTGGCTGGCGCGGACGTAAACCATGATAAGGGTTGCCCGGTGCGCCATCTTGCTTGGCTTTTGCCACATCAACCCCATGATCGCGACCGGTTCATCCTGCTGAAAGGCGACGAAGACCGGCATTTCAATCAACCGGCTACTCCATTCATCAAGAGACAATATCTCCCAATCTTCCGCGCGGCTCGCGAATGCGGCGGGGTCGGAACGCAATGCCTCAAGCCGAATCTGTTTGAAAACCTCGCCATCTTCCGGCTTCAGCAGTTTGATAATTCCGTCAGACATGGCGCCGTTCCTGAGCTACGAGACGGGCTGGCATAAATTCTGTAAAATACGTTTGGCAGGCGATACCTTGATAAGACGACCTCCGCGATGAACGAGGAGATCGTGTTTTTGGTCAAAAGCTGGACTGATAGGCCGCCTTCAGCGTTCGGCGAGCGCCGGTTCGCCCTTCTTCTCGCGCACCATGTTGACGAAGCGGCGGAAGAGGTAGTGGCTGTCCTGCGGGCCGGGGGAGGCTTCGGGATGGTGCTGGACGGAGAAGACCGATTTGCCGAGAACGCGCAGGCCGCAATTGGTGCCGTCGAACAGCGAAACGTGAGTCTCCTCAACGCCTTCGGGCAGCGACTTCGTATCGACTGCGAAGCCGTGATTCATGGAGACGATCTCGACCTTGCCGGTCGTGTGGTCCTTCACCGGATGGTTTGCGCCGTGGTGGCCCTGATGCATCTTCTCGGTCTTGGCGCCGAGAGCGAGGCCAAGCATCTGGTGGCCGAGGCAGATGCCGAAGACTGGGATATCGGTGCTGATCAGTTCCTTGATGACGGGCACGGCATATTCGCCTGTCGCGGCCGGATCGCCCGGGCCGTTCGACAGGAAGATACCGTCCGGCTGCAGGGCGAGCACGTCCTCAGCGCTGGTCGTTGCCGGCATGACGGTGACCTTGCAATCGAGACCGGCGAAGAGGCGCAGGATGTTGCGCTTCACACCGTAATCCAGGCAAACGACATGGTACTTGCTGTCGGAGGCGCTGAGTTCGCCGTAGCCGTCGTTCCAGACCCAGGGTGTCTGCGACCACTGCGAGGACTGGCCGGAAGAGGCGATCTTGGCGAGGTCGAGGCCTTCGAGGCCGCTCCAGGCCTTGGCTTCCGCCTTCAGGGCTTCAACGTCGAAATTGCCCTGGGGGCCATGGGCGATGACAGCGTTCGGCGAGCCGTTTTCGCGGATCCAGGCCGTCAGCGCGCGGGTATCGATGCCGCAGAGGCCGATGATGCCACGGGCCTTCAGCCAGGCGTCGAGATCCTTGGCGGCGCGATAGTTCGACGGTTCGGTAATGTCGGCCTTGAAGATCACGCCGACCGCGCCGTGGCGAGCTGCCGGCGTCAGGTCTTCGATATCTTCTTCGTTGGTGCCGATATTGCCGATATGGGGGAAGGTGAAGGTAACGATCTGGCCGAGATAGGAGGGGTCGGTGAGGATTTCCTCGTAACCGGTCAGTGCCGTATTGAAGACCGCTTCGGCCTGGACTTTGCCAGTTGCGCCGATGCCCTTGCCTTCGATGACGGTGCCGTCGGCAAGAACGAGCAGGGCGGTCGGCTTTTCGGTGGTCCAGGGTGCTGTCGCGGTCATCTTCATCCCGTTTCCGGCGGGCTTTTTGCGTTGGGATACGCGAGCCAGCCTTTTGATCTCGCAGGCGCAGGCGCGCGGCTTTGGCCGCGTTTGACGCCTGATCACGAATTTTGGTGCAGGTGGCGGTAGATAGCCACGCTCTTTGTCTAGGTCAATCTTTGTACCGCAGATTGCGGTACTTTTCCTGCTGATATTGGCCGGATTCTCGCAATTTATTTGATCCCATGCATCAGCGTGGTTTATGAAAGCGCCATTTTAAAAGGAGTAGTGACATGCTGCGCGATCAACTCGCCACTGAGCTCAAAGAGGCCATGAAGGCAAAGAAGATGGACCGACTCGGCACCATCCGCCTCATCCAGGCTGCGATCAAGGATCGCGACATCGCCAATCGCGGCGCCGGCAAGGAAGAAGCAGGCGACGATGAAGTGCTGCAGATCCTCGCCAAGATGGTGAAGCAGCGCGATGAGTCGGCGAAGATCTACGAGGACAATGCCCGTCCGGAGCTTGCCGCGAAGGAACGCGCCGAAATCGCCGTCATCCAGGACTTCCTGCCGAAGCAGCTTTCCGACGATGAAGTGCGCGCCAATATCGCCGCCATCATCAAGGACGTGGGCGCCGAAGGCCCGAAGGACATGGGCAAGATCATGGCTGCTCTCAAAGAGCGTTATGCCGGCCAGATGGACTTTGCCAAGGCTTCCGGCACGGTCAAAGAGCTGCTGAAATAAGACGTCTCGCCTGCGGTTGTTCTTCGACCGCAGGCCCCAGCACTTGCTCGGTGGCGGCGTCTATGATGGCGAATTTCGCCGCCTGATAATTCCAGTATTCGAGTACGAAACCGCGCGAGAGCCAGAAATCGCCCTTTCTCGGCGGTTCGGTCCAGCCCACGCTTCCCATATTCGCCGCCTGCGTGAGCAAGCGCTTCAGGTGCGTGTTGGAGATCATGAACTGGTCGCGGATCTCGCGCAGCGACAGCGGGCCGACGACGACGTAGTCGGCAGAACGCGGAAAGCCCGGCAGGCGCGAAATCAGATAGTCCATCACAAGGCCGCCGGAATTAGCCCAGTTGAAGAGATTGAAGGTGGCGCCGGGATCGCGGACAGCTTCGGTCTCGATGATCTTTTTGGCAATGAGCGGCTGGAGGCGGGCGATCAATGTGGGATCGGCCGTCAGATTTTCCGCGCGGCCACCACCATCGAGGTTATCCAGAATCATCAGGTGCGCGACCAGCCATTTGGTGAAATGCTGTTCAGCCGTTTCCGTCGGTTCGAGAAAGCGGGTGCGCCTGTCTTCGCCCGGAGCGGACCGCAAGAACCGATAGACCAACATTTCCTGCACGAAGGCGGCTGCGGTGTTGCGGCTGGCGATCTTGTTCTGGACGGCGAAATCGATGAACCGGCCAGAATAAAGGCCGCGCTTCTCATCGCCTGGATAGCCGTAATAGAGAGCGAAGCCCGCATGCGCCATCAGCCAGCGCTGTTGTGCGGCGAATATTGATGCAATACGCGGGCTATCGCGGTAAATTGCGAGCATTTGATTGGCACAATGAAGAATTGCAGCAAGAAAATTATCGTCGGCTGCAAGTTTTTCTGCGGTGTGGGCCATAGCGCTGTCCAGGAGTTTTGCGCATTCATCTGCCACGCCTATTGGAAGTGTCAATGCTTTTGTATTTCAGGGGTTAATTGGTAAGGTAAAGCTCAATAAAAGCTGCAGCGCATAAGCCCAAAAATAAGAAGGCAGGAGCTGGGGGCGCTCCTGCCTTCTTGCTCTTTGCTTCCGTCAGCGACGCAGGGTTGAAACCCAAGCCGGCGGGTATTTGCAAAGGCACCCTTGCGAGGCGGCGCCGGGGGTAGGGATGGTGCCTCGCTTGGGGATCGCTTTGTTGAGATCGAACTTATGGCCAGGCCCCGGCTTATTCAAATTACAAAAATATAATAATCTCGGATTCGGCCTGCCGTGCTGCAAATATGGAGGCGCGCGGCGTTCCTCCGAGCGGAAGGTGCAAACTGGTCGAATCTTTATAACAAATTGTTTTTACTTGCTCTTTCTAAAGAGCGATTTTCGCGGAGTGGATAATGCCGGTGTCTCGAAAGTTGAGATATGTCAAAAATGTCGCACCCTCTGCCAGGCCCCGATAACGCTTTGTTGAGTGGCGTTTGCCGAGATTTTTGACAGGGTTTCCGGCCCTGTGAAAAGCGGGATTTAAGGCAGAAGTTTCGTGGCGCAGCGTGGCAAAGCTGCTTATATGGAGGTTCTGCAAGAGGTAGAGATGCGCTTTTCACCCACCTTCCTGGACGATATCCGCGACCGCGTTCCCATATCGAACGTGATTGCGCGGCGCGTGAGCTGGGACAAGCGCAAGACCAACGTATCGCGCGGCGACTATTGGGCCTGCTGCCCCTTCCATGGCGAGAAGTCGCCGAGCTTCCATTGCGAGGACCGCAAGGGTCGTTACCATTGCTTCGGCTGCGGCGTGACCGGCGATCATTTCCGCTTTCTGACCGAGCTTGAGGGCCTGAGCTTTCCCGAAGCCGTTCAGACGATCGCAGACATGGCTGGCGTGCCGATGCCGGTTGTCGATCCGCAAATGGAAAAGCGGGAGAAGGAGCGCACTTCGCTTCTCGACGTCATGGAAATGGCGACGCAGTTCTTTCAGGATCAGTTGCAGACGGCCAATGGCGCCAGGGCGCGCGCCTATCTGCGCGACCGCGGGCTGACGGGCCGCACGATCGAGACCTTCAGGCTCGGGTTTGCACCCGACAGCCGCAATGCGCTGAAAGAATTTTTGGCCGGCAAGGGTGTCACCAAGGAGCAGATCGAGGCGTGCGGCCTGGTGGTGCATGAAAACGTGCCGGTTTCCTACGACCGGTTTCGCGACCGCATCATGTTTCCGATCCTCTCTTCCCGCGAAAAAGTCATCGCCTTCGGCGGACGCGCCATGTCGCCGGATGCGCCGGCGAAATATCTCAATTCCAACGAGACGGAGCTCTTCCACAAGGGCAATGTGCTTTACAATTTCGCCCGTGCGCGCCGCTCAATGCAGGGCGCGAACGGCGAGGGCACGATCATCGCTGTTGAAGGCTATATGGACGTCATCGCGCTGTATCAGGCCGGCGTCGAAAATGCTGTCGCACCACTCGGCACGGCACTGACCGAAAACCAGCTTGATCTGCTCTGGAAGATGACATCGCAGCCGGTGCTCTGCTTCGATGGTGACAGTGCCGGCATCCGCGCTGCCAATCGCGCCGCCGATCTTGCACTGCCGCATCTGAAGCCGGGGCGTAGCGTGCGTTTCGCGCTGCTGCCTGATGGCAAGGATCCCGACGACCTCGTGAAGCACGAGGGCAGGGCGCCCTTCGACAAGGTCATGGCGCAGGCAAAGCCGCTTTCGGAAATGCTGTGGGATCGGGAGGCGCGGAGCGGCAAGTTCGACACGCCGGAAGCGCGCGCCGAACTGGAAGCGCGGCTGAGACAGCTCGTGGCCGTCATTGCCGACGAAAATGTACGCCGCCATTACCAGCAGGATATGCGCGATCGCCTGAACAGCTTCTTCCAGCCACAGTTCCAGAACCGCGGCGGTGGCGAGCGGCGCAATTTTGGTGGTGGCAAATTTCGAGGCCAGAAGGGTGGCGCTCCCGCGGGACCTCGAACCCCGGTCGCAGCGTCGGATCGTCTGGCTCGCTCGGGTCTCGTGCGCGGCCATCAGGACAATGCGGCGCTCAGGGAATGCGTGCTGGCCCTGACGGTTATCAATCATCCTGCCTTGATGCTTGACGATTACGATGAGATTGCCGCAGTCGATTACGACAATCGCGAGCTGCAGAAACTCTGGGCGGCGATGCTGGGGGCGGCGGCAGTCGTTGCCGGGCCGCATCTGACGCGTGATTATCTGATGGAATGCCTCGATGTCGCGGGTTTCGGCCCGCTCCTGAAAAGCCTCGATCAGCAGGTGCGCAACGCCCGGCTCTGGACGGCGACCGAGGCGGCGGCGATGGAGGACGCCCGCGAGGGCTATCGTCAAGCGCTTGCCTTCCACAAGCGCGCCAAGGATCTGCGCTGGCAGAAGATCGAGCTGGAGCGCGATATCGCGCAGGCGACGGAGGCCGGCGATGATTCCGAGATTGACCGGTTGATGCGCGCGTCCCAGGAAGTGCATTTCGAGGCGCTGCGGCTTGAGAACCAGGAAGCCATCATCGACGGCTTCGGTGTGCTCTCCGGCCGCGTCAAGGGCGCTGCGAGCCACTGATGCCGCAGACCGAACGTGACGAACCGCTATTCTCCGCCTCCGATACCCTGTTTGCAGGCACGGCGCAGCCGCTCGACGTGCTGAAGCGCGTCTATGGCTATTCCGCCTTTCGCGGCAGGCAGCAGGAAGTGGTCGAGCATGTCGTCGCCGGCGGCGATGCCGTCGTGCTCTTCCCGACCGGGGCCGGCAAGTCGCTCTGCTTCCAGATCCCGGCCCTTTGCCGCCAGGGTCTTGGCATCGTCGTCTCGCCGCTGATTGCGCTGATGCGTGATCAGGTCGAGGCGATGAAACAGCTCGGCATTCGTGCCGCAGCGCTCAATTCCTCGATATCGCGCGAGGAATATGTCGCAATCCGCCGCGGCATTTCGTCCGGCGATCTCGACCTGCTCTATGTCACCCCGGAGCGTATCCTGATGGATGGTTTCCGCGAGTTGATCGGCAATGCGAAGATCGCGCTGTTCGCGATCGACGAAGCGCATTGCGTCTCGCAGTGGGGCCATGATTTCCGGCCGGAATATCGCGAACTCGGCAAGCTCACCGAGCAATATCCCGGCGTGCCGCGCATCGCGCTGACGGCTACCGCCGATCCGCACACGCGGGAAGACATTATCGAGCGGCTGATGCTCGATAATGCCGCTGTTTTCACGACGAGCTTCGACCGGCCGAATATTTCCTATGAGATCGTCGAACGAGATCAGCCGCGCCAGCAACTCCTGCGCTTTCTCTCCGGCCACAAGGGCAACAGCGGCATCGTCTATTGCCTGTCGCGCGCCAAGGTGGAGGAAACGGCGGACTGGCTGAACACGCAGGGCATCCGGGCGCTGCCCTATCACGCCGGCATGGACCGGGCGCTGCGTGACGCCAACCAGGATGCCTTCCTGAAGGAAGAAGAACTCTGCCTTGTTGCGACTGTCGCCTTCGGTATGGGCATCGATAAGCCGAATGTGCGCTATGTCGCCCATCTCGATCTGCCGGGCTCGGTCGAGGCCTATTATCAGGAGACAGGCCGCGCGGGACGTGACGGCCTGCCGTCCGAGGTATGGATGGCTTACGGCATGGCCGATGTCATCCAGCGCCGGCGGATGATCGATGAGGGCAATGCGGCCGACGAGATCAAGCGTATCGAGCGCGGCAAGCTGAATGCGCTGCTGGCGATCTGCGAGACGGCATCCTGCCGGAGGCAGGCGATCCTGGCGCATTTTGGCGAAGCACACGGGGGCAAGTGCGGCGGCTGCGATACCTGCCTGAAGCCGGTCGAGACCTGGGATGGAACGGAGGCGGCGATCAAGGCGTTGGCGGCAGTCTATCGCACCGGCGAACGTTTTGGCGCCGGCCATGTCATCGACGTGCTCGTCGGTAATGTCAACGAGAAGACCGAGCGCTTCCGCCATGTCGATATGCCCGTCTTCGGCGCCGGCAAGGATATTGCTGTTCGGACATGGCAATCGGTCTATCGCCAGCTTATGGCGATGGGGCTGATCCGTGTCGATCACGAGGCTTTCGGAGCCCTGAAGCTGGAGCCGGAGGCGCGCGCCGTCTTCAAGCGCGAGCGCGAGGTCTTCTTCCGCAAGGATCGCGCGCCCTCCGAACGCCGGGCGAAAAAGACCGAGCGCGCGGAGCGCAGGACCGGACTTTCGGGTGCGGACGGCGCGCTCTTCGAAGCGCTCAGGGCCGAGCGAATGTCGATTGCCAAGTCGCTTGGCGTACCGCCCTATGTCGTCTTCCCGGATACGACGCTGATCGCCTTCGCCACCGAGCGGCCGCGCAGCCGCAAGGAACTGCTCGGCATTTCCGGCGTCGGCCAGTCGAAGCTCGAACGTTACGGCGACGCTTTCCTCGATATCATCCTCTCGCACGACGAATAGTGCGGTTGCACATGCCTTGCGCTGCAATCGGCAAAGATTTCTGCTAGGCTTCCTGCAGAGTTTTGGGGGAACTTCAATGGCACAGTTCAACAGAGCAGTGGCGTCATTGCCCGGACGTGAGCGGATTGCGAGGCATCCGCATGGCGGGCAGATCTTCATTCATGCGACGGCAGAGGAAACCGCTGGAGCCTACGGCATCTGGGAAACCTTCTCGGCGCCCGGAACCGGTCCGTCGCGGCACATGCATACGCGCGAGACGGAGGTCTTTCGTGTCATCGAAGGAAACTACCGCTTCTGGTGCGGAAACGAGATGATCGAGGCGCCAGTCGGATCCGTCGTCGTCTTGCCGCCGAACGTGCCGCATCATTGGCGCAATGTCGCAGACACAATGGGCCGGATGATGGGCTTCGTCACGCCCGGCGGGTTCGAGCATTTCTTCATGGAGCTTGAACGGGCAGGCGCCAGGACGCCCGAAGTGATCCTGCCGATCCAGCATAGGTTCGGTCTCGTGGAGATCGGCGATGGTCCTGATCCTTAAGATATCAGATGCTTAGAGGGCGATTAGGCGAGATCGAAATCTCCTTGAGAGATAGGTCTTCAGCAAATGCCTCGATGGCTTCCGCGGCTGCCTTCAGAAGTTCAGGCGTGTCTTCCGGCCGGCCGGCGTCTTTTGTCGTGCGCGCCCCTGAATGGCTTCGAAGCGGACAAGGGGCGAAATATGCATAACGGGGTTGCCCGCAGTGAATTGCCTGCCAAAAAATCATACGGGATCAGCGACATCAGCACTCGCTTTGTGCTAATGGCAGCCCCCATCGGAGGACGTTTTTGGGATAAGGGCGTTTACAATGACAAAAGCATTTCTCTCCCACCTGCAGTCGGAGCTTGCCTCGCTTAAGGATGCCGGCCTCTACAAGTCCGAACGCGTCATCACATCGAAGCAGGCAGGTGAAATTGCCATTGCCTCTGGTGAGCGCGTGCTGAATTTCTGCGCCAACAACTACCTGGGCCTCGCCGATAACGAGGAACTGGCGGAAGCCGGCAAGAAGGCGCTCGACCGCTATGGCTACGGCATGGCGTCCGTGCGCTTCATCTGCGGCACGCAGGAAGAGCACAAGCAGCTTGAAGCACGCATCTCTTCCTTCCTCGGCATGGAAGATACGATTCTCTATTCCTCCTGCTTCGATGCCAATGGCGGTTTGTTCGAGACGCTGCTCGGCGAAGAGGATGCAATCATTTCCGATGCGCTCAACCATGCCTCGATCATCGACGGCGTACGCCTCTCCAAGGCCAAGCGCTTCCGTTACGCCAACAACGACATGGCGGCGCTGGAAGAGGAGCTGAAAAAGGCTGAAGGCAGCCGCTTCAAGCTGATCGCAACCGATGGCGTCTTCTCCATGGACGGCATCATCGCCAATCTCCAGGGTGTCTGCGATCTCGCCGAAAAATACGGCGCGATGGTCATGGTGGACGACAGCCATGCCGTTGGCTTCGTCGGCAAGCATGGCCGCGGCTCGCCGGAATATTGCGGGGTCGAAGGCCGGGTCGATATCATCACCGGCACCCTCGGCAAGGCGCTTGGCGGCGCATCCGGCGGTTATACGTCGGCAAGGGCTGAAATCGTCGAGTGGCTGCGGCAGCGTTCACGTCCCTATCTCTTCTCCAACACGCTGGCGCCGGTCATTGCGGCTGCCTCGCTGAAGGTTTTCGACCTCATCGACAACGGCGATGCGCTGCGCGAGCGGCTGTCGGCCAATGCGGCGCTGTTTCGCACCGAAATGACCAAGCTCGGCTTCACGCTTGCCGGCGAGGGGCATCCGATCATCCCGGTCATGTTGGGAGACGCGAAGCTCGCGCAGGATATGGCCGCACTGATGCTGAAGAAGGGCGTCTATGTGATCGGCTTCTCCTTCCCCGTCGTGCCAAAGGGGCAGGCGCGTATCCGAACGCAGATGTCGGCTGCGCATTCGAAGGCGGATGTCGAGCGGGCGATATCAGCCTTTGCCGAAGCCGGCCGCGAACTCGGCGTTATCTGAGAGCCTTGAGGAGAAAAGATCATGTCCAACATGATGAAAGCACTGGTCAAGGCGAAGCCCGAAGTTGGCCTCTGGATGGAGCATGTGCCGGTGCCGGACGTCGGCCCGAATGACGTGCTGATCCGTGTGAAGAAATCGGCGATCTGCGGTACCGACGTGCATATCTGGAACTGGGACCAGTGGGCACAGAAGACCATTCCGGTGCCGATGGTGGTTGGCCACGAATTCTGCGGCGAAATTGCCGAGATCGGTTCTGCCGTCACCAGATATCGCGTGGGCGAACGCGTTTCCGGCGAAGGCCATATCGTCTGCGGCAAGTGCCGTAACTGTCGAGCGGGCAGGGGGCATCTCTGCCGCAACACGCTCGGCGTCGGCGTCAACCGTCCGGGCTCCTTCGGCGAGTTCGTCTGTATTCCGGAAGCCAATGTCGTTGCCATCCCCGACGATATTCCCGATGAGATCGCGGCGATCTTCGATCCGTTCGGCAATGCCGTTCATACCGCGCTTTCCTTCGATCTCGTCGGCGAAGACGTGCTGGTGACGGGTGCGGGGCCGATCGGCATCATGGGCGCGCTCGTGGCCAAGCGCTCCGGCGCGCGCAAGGTCGTCATCACCGATATCAACCCGCATCGTCTCGATCTCGCCCGCAAGCTCGGTATCGATCACGTTGTGGACGCCTCGAAGGAAAATCTTGCCGATGTGATGAAGTCGATCGGCATGACCGAAGGCTTCGATGTCGGCCTTGAGATGTCGGGTGCAGCGCCCGCCTTCCGCGACATGATCGACAAGATGAACAATGGTGGCAAGATCGCCATCCTCGGCATCGCGCCCGCCGGCTTCGAGATCGACTGGAACAAGGTCATCTTCAAGATGCTGAACCTCAAGGGCATCTATGGCCGCGAGATGTTCGAGACCTGGTACAAGATGATCGCCTTCGTGCAGGGCGGCCTGGACCTGTCGCCAATCATCACCCACCGCATCAAGATCGATGAGTTCCGCGATGGCTTCGAGGCGATGCGCTCGGGCAATTCCGGCAAGGTCGTGATGGACTGGATGTGAGGAGAGAGCAATGAAGTATGAGGGAAGCTGCCACTGCGGCAATATTGCTTTTACGGTGGAAGGTGCATTCACGGAGGCGCTCGACTGCAACTGCTCGCTCTGCCGCCGGCGCGGCGGACTGCTCGGCTTCCTGCCGCGCGAGAAGGTGCATCTGACCGTGCCGGAAGAAAACGTGTCGACCTATACGTTCAACACGCATGCCATCAAACATCATTTCTGCGCCAAGTGCGGCATTGCGCCTTACGGCGAAGCGACGGCGCCGAATGGCGTGGAGATGGCATCGGTCAATCTGCGCTGCATCCCCGCGCTGGATCTGTCTGCTTTGACGGTCAACTCATATGACGGGCTGTCGCGCTAGGTGACCAGTGAAGACTTCGGCGGAATCTTTCTGCCCTTGTCTTTCCTTGGTGACATACTAAATAAGCTTCGCAATCGCTGACGCGGTTCAAAGCCTGTGGATAAGGCTTTTTCCGGGTTTTCGGTGGCTTTTTTTCTGGAAAAGCTTGACGAGAACAAATTTTGTGGGAATCACCGTTCCACTTGAGCGGTGAACTGGGTCAAGGCGGATCGCACAACCATGGCCGGAAATCCAATGGCAATTGAATTTTGCTGTCCGATGCCGGCGATCGTGGTTAATCAGGCTTTAAATGTCATCCCGTTAGGTGGGTATAGGTGATTCGAGGCCGGTGCGCACGCGCTCTGGGCCACGAGACTGCCATTCACTACAGCGAGTATGAATAGCGTCAGGAAGGCGACGATATAAATGGCAACGAAGGTCAAAGAGAACGAAGAAGCGGAAGTCGAACGCGACGGCGCAAGCGACGGCCCTCTTCTCGATCTTTCCGATGACGCGGTCAAGAAGATGATCAAGGCCGCCAAGAAGCGCGGCTATGTGACGATGGACGAGCTCAACGCCGTCCTGCCTTCCGAAGAAGTGACGTCCGAACAGATCGAAGACACGATGTCGATGCTGTCGGACATGGGCATCAACGTCATCGAGGACGAAGAGGCCGAGGAAGCGGGCGCTTCCGGCGGCGACGACGACGACAGCTCCGGCGATGACGAGAGCGAAGGCGGCGAACTTGCGCCTTCCGGCGGCACCGCGCTTGCGACCGCCAAGAAGAAAGAGCCGACCGACCGTACCGACGACCCGGTGCGCATGTATCTGCGCGAGATGGGGTCCGTCGAGCTTCTGTCGCGCGAAGGCGAAATCGCCATCGCAAAGCGCATCGAGGCCGGCCGCGAAACGATGATCGCAGGTCTCTGTGAGAGCCCGCTGACGTTCCAGGCGCTGATCATCTGGCGCGACGAACTCAACGAAGGCACCACGCTCCTGCGCGAGATCATCGATCTCGAAACGACCTATTCCGGTCCGGAAGCCAAGGCTGCCCCGCAGTTCCAGAGCCCCGAGAAGATCGAGGCCGACCGCAAGGCTGCCGAAGAGAAGGAAAGGACCCGGCGTTCGCGCTCCGGTGACGACGACATTACCGATGTCGGCGGCGAAGGCATGCCTCCGGAAGAGGAAGAAGAGGACGAGGACGAATCGAACCTCTCTCTGGCGGCGATGGAAGCCGAGCTTCGCCCGCAGGTCATGGAAACGCTCGACATCATCGCCGAGACCTACAAGAAGCTGCGCAAGCTGCAGGACCAGCAGGTCGAGCAGCGCTTAGCTGCCACCGGCACGCTGTCTTCCGCCCAGGAGCGCCGCTACAAGGAGCTCAAGGACGAACTGATCAAGGCCGTGAAGTCGCTGTCGCTCAACCAGAACCGCATCGATGCGCTGGTCGAGCAGCTTTACGACATCAACAAGCGCCTTGTGCAGAACGAAGGCCGCCTGCTGCGGCTGGCCGAATCCTACGGCGTCAAGCGCGACTCGTTCCTGGAACAATATCAGGGCGCCGAGCTTGATCCGAACTGGATGAAGTCGATCGGCAATCTGGCCGCCCGCGGCTGGAAGGAATTCGCCAAGAGCGAGAACACGACGATCCGCGACATCCGCCAGGAGATCCAGAATCTCGCAACGGAAACCGGCATCTCGATCTCGGAATTCCGCCGCATCGTGCATATGGTGCAGAAGGGCGAGCGCGAAGCGCGCATCGCCAAGAAGGAAATGGTCGAAGCGAACCTTCGCCTCGTCATCTCCATCGCCAAGAAGTACACGAACCGCGGCCTGCAGTTCCTCGACCTCATTCAGGAAGGCAATATCGGCCTGATGAAGGCGGTCGACAAGTTCGAATACCGCCGTGGCTACAAGTTCTCGACCTATGCGACATGGTGGATCCGTCAGGCGATCACCCGCTCGATCGCCGACCAGGCCCGTACGATCCGTATTCCGGTGCATATGATCGAAACGATCAACAAGATCGTCCGCACTTCGCGCCAGATGCTGCATGAAATCGGCCGTGAGCCGACGCCGGAAGAACTGGCCGAAAAGCTCGCCATGCCGCTCGAAAAGGTCCGCAAGGTCCTGAAGATCGCCAAGGAGCCGATCTCGCTCGAAACCCCTGTGGGCGACGAAGAGGATTCGCATCTCGGTGATTTCATCGAGGACAAGAACGCACTGCTGCCGATCGACGCCGCCATCCAGGCGAACCTGCGCGAGACGACGACCCGCGTTCTGGCATCGCTGACGCCGCGCGAAGAGCGCGTGTTGCGCATGCGCTTCGGCATCGGCATGAACACCGACCATACGCTCGAAGAAGTCGGCCAGCAGTTCTCGGTCACCCGCGAACGTATCCGCCAGATCGAGGCGAAGGCGCTGCGCAAGCTCAAGCATCCGAGCCGCTCTCGCAAGCTGCGCTCGTTCCTCGACAGCTAAAGCGTCGACGAGGATTGAAATCAGAACCCGGTTAGCCTCGCTGGCCGGGTTTTTCCTTGCGCGAGAGGTATGAGCGGATTAGCCCGATTGATGGTTCTCGCGCTGCTTGTCCCCATATGGTGACGGGCCTATAATTCCGGTTGCGGGGGAAGAGAGCGGTTGCGGCGTGCGAGCGGTATCATGTGCCGCGTGACCATGGCCTCCGCCAGGAGGTGCAGCATGACCACCTACATTCTGCTGATAAACTGGACCGATCAGGGCATCCGGAGCGCGAAGGACTCTCCCAAGCGGCTGGATGCGGCAAGGAACCTGCTTGGCAGCATGGGCGGTTCATTCGACAAGTTTTATCTCACCATGGGCGAGTACGACATGGTTGCCGTCTGCGAGGCGCCTGATGACCGCGTGATGGCGCGCTTCACGCTGTCCCTTGCTGCGGCCGGCAATGTGCGCACGAAAACCTTGAAAGCATTTCCGGAAGTGCATTATCGCGACATCATCGCGTCGCTCACATAGGTCAGGATGGCCGATAACTGGTGATGAGCCAGATGCGGCGTTGCGGTTGTCCCGCGGCGCTGGCAGTGTCGCTGCGCCTTGAACCCAGAGCATGGATTTGCCTTGCCGATGGAACATGCCGGCCTGTTGCAGAGAGGAAAGTTCGATCCGGCCTTGTCGGTGTCGCTCGTGCTGCATCTGGTCATCGGCTTGCTCCTGCTCGCTTTCCTGCCTGACGTGGAGCCTGTCAGGTCGCCGCCGGAAGACAGCATCGACGTTCAAGTCGTGACACCGTCGGCAATCGCCACTCCAATTCCGTCGCCTGCCGTTCGGCAACCGCCGGACAGACGCGTGGACAGAGAGAATTCGGCGGCGGAAGAGGTTGCGCCCGCGGCACCTGAGACAGCGTCGAGAGAAATAGCTCCTTCCTTGCCGGCATTGCCGAAGCCGGTCATATCCGGCCCGCCGGAGTTGACGCAGGCAAAAGCGCTCTTTTCGGGGAAGACGCTGGCCAGTCCGCGCAGCCGGAAAGCGCGTGAGATGCTCGCTACATTATCGGGCGGCGAGCGCAATCTGCAGCTCTGCAATCTCGAAGCCTTGGAACAGGTCAGCCGTTCCCGGCCTGGCTCTGCGCCGGATCTCGTTGCGCCCTATGCCATGAAGCCGGAGAAGGTGAGGGGCGCCAGCGTCGAGGTCGAGGGTGGAGCTTTTCGGAGCAAGGGCAATTGGTTCAATATCCGGTTCCATTGTGAAGTCGATCCCACTGGCAAGGCGGTCGTGGCCTTTGCCTTTGCGATCGGTGAGGCTATTCCGAGGGATGAGTGGCAGGAGCACAATCTGATCGCCGAGGATGGCGAAGCCGACCAATGAGCTTTGGGCCTGATGATCACGAGGTTTTTTTGATTTGTGGCTTGATGCTGCCGGTTTTAGAGGCCACATCGCTGCTGTGACAGAAGAAGACATCGAACCGGCAGATACCGACCACGAGAACGAGCACGAGGAGCCTCGCGTTCGCTGGGGTGTTGTCGCGTCTGTGCTCCTGCATGTGCCGATCGTTGCGCTCCTCATATTCGGTTTGCCTGATATCCAGCCGAAGCCCGCCGAAGACGAGAGCGTGAAGGTGGAGCTCGTCCCTCCGCCGGAAGAGAAGAAGCCGGAGGAAAAGCCGAAAGAGGAAGAGAAGCCGAAGGAACAGGCGAAGGCGAAACAGCCACCGCCTCCACCGCCGCCACCACCGCCACAATCACCTCCACCTGCCGCAGAGACGGCAGAAAAAACGAGGCAGACGCCTATGCCGCCTATGCGTCTTGTCACAGAATTTGGCGACAAGAACAGCGGTCCAAAAAAAACGTTGGCGGGCAATTCGTCTGAAGGCGAAGCAAAGCCGGCGACGACGCCGCCAAAGCGCGATGTTGAGCCGCAGAAAATGCCCACAGAGGCCGCCGCCGAGAGACCAAAAACTGAGACGCCTCCATCAAGGCCCGTTCCAGATGATGTGAAGCTTCCGGAAGTTGCGGCCGCTGATGCTTCTCCGGAGCCAAATGGGCCGCCAGCAGATGTGTCGGGTGAAGCCAAGACCAGTCTCGAGCAAACCAAGGCGCCGGCGCAGAGAACTCCTGAAAAGCCAAAAGAGGTGGTGAAGAACAATGATCTGGCGAATGCCAAGACGCTGTTTTCTTCCACTGAGGACGGAGCCTTCCTTGCGCAGTCCGCAGTCGACGGTCTCCCACGTAGCAAAAGGGTGGCCGTTCTTTGCGCCAGTGAGCTTCGCGCCCAACTCGCTTACGGTTCTCCGAGTTATCAGCCCTATGCACTGCCCCAGTACGGGTTGCCAGCAGGAACCCTGTTGAATATTGACGATGCAGCTTTTGGTACGGCCAAGGGTTGGTACCATGTTCGTTTCCGTTGTGAGGTGGATGTGGATGCCACGAAGGTGGTTTCGTTTGCCCACGAAGTGGGCGGCTTGATCCCCCGTAACCAGTATGGAAAATACGATATTCGCGAATAGTCGTCGGCACCTTGGCCGCTCCATTCGCAACAAGCCACGCGCAAGGAACCATCTCTATCGTTTTCCCATGCCCGTTATGGTACGGTAGCGAAGGGACAAATGATATGTCGAACGAGATCGAGCACTTCTTCGAGCGTCAGGAAGAAGCTGTCAGCCTGATGTTTCTGGAACACAAGGCAGACGAGCTGACCGATATTTTGGTCGCGGCCCTGGAAGAGGCTTTCGAAATTCTCCTGGAAAGCGCGCCGGCCGAAACCTTCCACTAAGGCGCTAGCACCGGCTCTCCGGCAGAGCTTCTTTCCATTACAGGATCGTCATGGTCGTTCCGCTTCAAGAGGATGGCAGGCTTCCGGTTTCGCTTCGGAGCCATCTTGGCGGCTATGAATGGCGGCGGGATGCTCTCGGCCGTTCCTCGGCATGTGTTTTCCGCCTGGAAGCCGAAAGGCGTCCCGGGCTTTACCTGAAGGTCGAGGAGGCGGGTCCGTTTTGCGAGCTTGCCGACGAGGCCGAGAGGCTCGTCTGGCTTGCGAGCCGCGGCCTTCCATGCCCCGAGGTCATCGCTCACGAGAGCGATGGCGAACGCAGCTTCCTCTTGATGACGGCGTTGCCGGGCGCCGATCTCGTGACGGCTGCAATGCTGTTGCCGGAAGAGCGCGTCGAAGTCCTCGCCTCCGCGCTCAGCACACTCCACAGCCTCGATATCAGCGCCTGTCCGTTCGATCATCGTCTGGACAATCGCCTTGCTGTCGCCGAGGCGCGTATGCGGGCGGGCGTCGTCGATGAGACGGATTTCGACGAGAAGCGGCTCGGCAAAAGCACCTTCTTCCTGTTCGGAGAATTGCAACGGTTGCGGCCGGCAAGCGAAAATCTCGTCATTGCGCATGGCGATGCCTGCCTGCCGAACTTCCTGGCAGCAGATGGACGGTTTGCCGGCTATATCGATTGCTGCCGCCTTGGCGTTGCCGATCGCTATCAGGATATCGCGCTTGCCTGCCACAGCATCGCCTATAATTTCGGCGAGGAATTCGTGCGGCTGTTTCTCAATGCCTACGGCCTGTCGATCATCGATCCTGTGAAGATGGACTATTATCAGCTTCTCGACGAGTTCTTTTAAAGCGACTCCAGCAAAAGTGTGCAGCGGTTTTCCGTCCGGAATTGCGCGAAAACAAATGCTCTCGCAGCCGCTTGCCCGGTCCGCCATCGGCTGGCAAAGTCGGCTGCGAAGGAGATCACCATGGCTGTCAGCCAGTTCAGGATGCTGAACTCGTCCGTGCCGGGCGTGGAGGCCGTGGTCGCGACGACGGGCCATCGGTTCGCACGCCATACGCATGAGCAGTTCGGCATCGGCCTGCTCTTCTCAGGTGCGCAGAAATCACTGAGCGGGCGCGGCATGGTCGAGGCGGAAGCCGGCGATCTCATCACCGTCAATCCGAATGAGGTGCATGATGGCTCACCGATCGGCGAGGCGCGCTCCTGGAGCATTCTCTACTTCGATCCCGCCGTCATGGATGGTCTTGCACGCGAGGCGGCAGAGGGCGGTGTTCGCCGCTCGGAGATTCCGCGACCTGTCATTCACGACAGGCTGCTCGCCAACCGGTTCCGCGCGCTGTTTTCTGCCGTCACCGGCAATGAGGAGCGGCTGCGTTGCGAGGAAATGCTGCTGTCGGTCATTGCCGGTGCGATGCGTGAATCAGGGATGGGGGAGGTACCTGCGGGGGTACCGCATTCCATCGCCTATGCCCGCAGCTTGATCGACGACAATCCGGTCGCGGAAATTTCACTCGCCGATCTGGCGCGCGAAAGCGGGCTCAGCCGGTTTCAGGTGCTGCGTGCCTTTGCAAGGGTAACGGGTTTTACGCCGCATGCCTATCTCGTCCAGGCGCGTGTGCATCTTGCCCGCCGGCTGATCGCCCGCGGCGCGCCACTGGCGGAGGCTGCCGCCGAAAGCGGCTTTGCCGACCAGAGTCATATGACGCGCGCCTTCGTCTCGCGCTACGGCCTGACGCCCGGCGCCTATGTGCGCGGTCGTTCCTGAGCGCTTGCAATTTCGTTCAAGACGTCATGCCTTTTAGCCTGTTTCCTTCTGCCGTCTCGAAAGGAGCAGCAGATGAGCCGGGAATTTCAGGGTTATATCTATCTCGCACTGGCCATGACGACGGTCGGCAGCACAGTGATTGCCAGCAAGGTCATCGCCTCCGGGTTGCCGCCCTTTACGGCGACGGCCTTGCGTTTTGCGGTGGCTTTTCCCTTCTTCCTTTTCCTGATGCGCTGGACGGGATCGCGATTGCCGCGGCTTTCCGGGCGGGACTGGCTGATCCTCGTCACGCAGGCCGGCGCAGGAAGCGTCGGATATACGACCTTGCTGATCTCGGGCCTGTCGCTGACATCAGCGGCCAATGCCGGCGTCATCATCGGCACGCTGCCTGTCGTCTCCGCGGCGATCTCCATCCTCGTGCTTGGCGAGAGGCCGCAGCGCTTCCTGCTTCTGGCGATCGGTCTTGCGGCGGCTGGCGTCTTTTCCATCGTCTTTTCGCCGGCTGCCGGAAGCGGGTCCCTTACCGGCGACATGCTGATTTTTGGCGCTGTTATCTGCGAGGGGCTATTCATCCTGTTGAACAAGCGGCTCGGGAGGGCGATCCCGCCGCTGACGCAGTCGGCGCTGATGACAGCCATTGGTTTCGTCGTTGCCGGTGTGCCAGCTCTGTTCGAGCATCATGATATCGGCATCGCTTCGCAACCCGCTTTGGTCGCGGTTGTCTACTATGCGCTGGTGCCGACCGTCGGCGGCTTCATACTCTGGTATGCGGGAGCGGAGCGTGTCAGCGGCGCTGAGGCCTCTCTATTCACGGCCGTCGCACCAGCAACGGCTGTCATTTTCGCCTTCCTGGTTCTTGGCGAGGCGATCGGCTCCAACCAGATTTTCGGGATCGCCTGCGTATTGGCGGCCGTCATTGGCCTTGGCCTCACGAGCCTGCGTCGGGTGGCGAGAAGCTAGGCGCGGCGAAAGACGTTTCGATACTCCCGTGGTGTCATGCCGGTCTGTGCCCTGAATTGCCTGTTGAAGTTTGCGAGCGAACCATAGCCGACCGCATCGGCAATATGGCCGACGGGCTGGCTTGTGGCGGAGAGGCGGGCGCAGGCGTCGCCGATGCGCATGCGGATCAGATAGTCGGAGACGGTCGTGCCCGTGTGGCGACGGAAGAGCCGGTGCAGGCCGGAGACGCTGAGGGCTGCAATATCGGCCAGTTCTTCCAGGCCGATCGTGCGTGCATAGTGCAGATGCAGGTGGGTGAGAATCCGGTCGATGCGCTCACGGCTCTCCTGCAGTTCCGGGCTCTGGCCGGGGGTGCTGGCAAGCGCGGATGCCTGCCGGTCGGTGGCGACGCGTCCGAGAATATTCAAAAGGGATAGGAGCCGTTCGGCGGGTGGTTTTGAAAAGACCGCCTCGATTTCGCTGCGCACGGCGTCGGCTGTTTCCTTTGAAAACTGTAATCCTCGATCGGCGCGCGACAGCATCGCTTCGATCGGGGCGAGCTCGACCGCGCCAGCCGTCACTTGACGAATCCAGTGCGGATGAAACCAGAGAACCAGCGCGATATGCGGGGTGGTCTCGTCATATTTCGCGCGGGATACCCAGGTGTGCGGCAGGTTGGGGCCGACGAGCACGAGATCGCCGTCCCCATATTCCCCGGTATGGTCGCCGATGAAGCGCTGGCCGATGGAATTCAGCGTCAGGGTCAGCTCGAATTCGGGATGGTGGTGCCACTGGAAAGGGATCGCCTCATCCAGCCGTCGGTTCAGCATGCTCCAGGACGCATCGGCATGCCGTGGCAGGATTTCGAGATAAGGCCTCATCGGGCGCCCTTCAGGTCATTGACGCCAGAATAGTATCATAATCCGCCAAGGTGGCACAACATGAGCCGCGATGCGAGGCTACACTCCCCATCATAGCCTGAAACCACAGGAATGGATCAAATGATGGGAGGATCTCATGGAACTGGCAGTGAAACGCGACGCTCATCCGACGGCCTCGTCGGTCACCACCCAGCTCAAGGACATCAAGAAGAAGCTGCCGCTGCGGGTGCTCTCGGCGGCGGACTGGCAGCACTGGATCACCAAGGGCTATGTGATCGTTCGCCAGGCCGTTCCTGCGGACAATGTCGCGCGGCTTGTGGACGTGCTCTGGCGTTTTGACGAGAAGGATCCGAACGACCCTTCCACCTGGTATGCGCCGCAGCGCCGCGAGCACAAGATGAAGGAGCTCAACAATACCGGCATGCTGGAGATCTACAATCACCAGGCGCTCTGGGATAACCGGATGGAGAAGCGCGTCTATGACGTCTTTGTCGATATCTGGGACCGCGAAGACCTGTGGGTGACGATCGACCGCGCCAACCTCAACCCACCGAAGAAGGTGAAGGGCAATCCCAACGGCTTCATCCACTGGGATGTCGATACGTCCATCCGGCCGCTGCCGATCGGCGTGCAGGGCGTGCTGAGCCTCAAGAAGCAGGACGGCGATGTCGGTGGCTTCCAGTGCGTACCCTATCTCTTCGAGCATTTCGACGAATGGGTGAAGACGCAGCCCGAGGACCGTGATCCGATGCATCCCGATATGACCGGCCTTTCAGTCGTCAATATCGACATGGAGCCGGGTGACCTGATGATCTTCAATTCACTGCTCGCCCACGGCGTTCGCCCCAACCATTCGGATAATCGGGTGCGCATGGCGCAATATATCTCCATGCATCCGGCCGAATACGACAATGCGGAGGAACGTGAGGAACGGATCCGTCTGTGGCGAGAGCTCGACCATCCCAAGCGCGATGCCTTCCCTGGCGATCCGCGCGAATGGGAAAAGCACAATGCCAAGACCGCCGAGCTGACGCCGCTCGGCCGCAAGCTGCTCGGCCTCGACCGCTGGTAAGACGATATAAGATCACAAGCCGCGGAGGAGAACACTCCGCGGCTCTTTCACTATCATCGGCGTTATGCTTGCGCGGTCCGGCACGAATCTGCCGATGCTGTCCCTCATCCGCACATCTGCGGGTGAAATCGGCCGAGAACGAGGAGGGGACCGCTGACCCCTTGGGATGGCCGTTTGCCTACCCTATCTCTTTCGGAGAGATATCAATCCGGAGATGACATTCATGTCAGGCAAGCCGATCAAGATTCCGGGGCCGGATCATCCGATCACCGTCGAACACAATCCCTCCCGCGTCGTCGTCAAGCTCGGCGGCCGCGTGATCGCCGATACGCATGATGCGCTGACGCTTCGCGAGGCTTCCTATCCGCCGGTGCAGTATATTCCACGGAAGGACGTGGATATATCGCTGCTGGAGCGCACCGACCACGAGAGTCATTGCCCCTATAAGGGGGATGCCTCCTATTACAGCATTCCTGATGGCGGCGAGCGTTCGAAGAATGCGATCTGGACGTATGAGGCGCCCCATCCCGCCGTTGCCAACATCAAGGGCCATATGGCCTTTTATCCTGATAGGGTCGATTCCATCGAAGAGTTGCCGTCGCCCGAAGCGGGGCAGTTCTAAGGGATAACTTGACTTCCACCTTCTGATCGATCGCATCGGGAAAAATGACGCCGGACGTGTAAGCGTATTGGGTTAATATGAATCCCCCTCAGGTTGCAGTATTCTCGTCGCGCGCGAGGAATACTGCAGGCCGGGGACCTCATGAAACTGGATCAGGTGGAGCTTCGCTCCGAAGTATTGGATATTCGTATCGTTGAAGGCCTCGGCGATGGTTTATTCAATCTTGAATTCGATGTCTTTCGCAGCGACGGATACGTTCTGATCCTCCTGGAAATACTGGCAGGGAGAGGCGATTTCCTTGTTCAGGGTTTCGATGAGGAAAATAGTGCCGCCTCTTCACTCCGGAGCCGGCAAAGGGTCTACATCGTGAGACCTGTCGAAGTTGCTCGAAGGGTTGCTGTCGGCGTGTTCGCGGCCATCAACAGCAAAGTCCGGGCGACGATCGCCTGCTTCAAGCGGAAGATGGTCAATATATCAGGGGAATTGCCCTGTCCGCTGTGCCGGGCGCTCTCCAAAGTGCTCGTTGCTTCGGCACTTGCCTGGATGGGTATTCCTTCTGCGGACATTCAGGATGCGGCTGCGATTTCTACCACTCCCTCCGTCGAGCAGATGAGGAAGCTTCTAAGCGGCACGGAGACCATAGGCAGTTCGCAGAACGAACTGCTCGCTCTTGTCGGCCCGGATTTGCGTTCGGCAATCCTCGGTGTCATGGAGGAGACCATTTGGCTGCTCAACATGCGCGACCAGCTTTGTACCGCCGCGTGCTAGATCGTCGGGCTGTTGCCCACCTCCACGTTGATGCGGCAATTGCGCGCCGAAGCTTATTCCTGTTGACATAGAACATTTTCGAGCAGAACACCGTTCCGTTCTTATAAGATTCCTATAAGTGCCTGGGGCTTGGCCGCAGGCCGGTGACTGAACAATGGACATAATAGTGAAAGAGCGGGAGAGCGTTCTGCGCCATCCCGGCTATCTGAATTTCGCTGCTTCCCGGGTCTTCTCCTCGCTTTCCCTTCAGTCCGTGGCGATCGCCATGGGATGGATGATCTACGAACAAACACATAGCGCCTTCGCGCTTGCCCTTGTCGGCTTCTGCCAGTTTCTGCCGATGGCTGTTCTGACCTTCGTCGTCGGCCATGTCGCCGACCGGTTCGATCGCCGACGGATCGGACTTGCCTGCCAACTCGTCGAAGCGATTACTTCGCTGGTGCTGGCGATAGCGACGTGGCAGCAATGGCTTTCGCCGGCTGGAATGCTTGTTGCGGTCACCATCATGGGGGCTGTTGTCGCCTTCGAAAGACCGACCATGGCGGCGCTCCTGCCGAATATCGTGCCGGCTTCGATGCTGCAGAAAGCGATTGCCACCTCGACCTCGATGATGCAGACGGCGTTGATCATCGGTCCTTCGCTTGGCGGTCTTCTCTACGGCGTGAGCCCTGTCGCTCCCTTTGCGATGTCGGCCGTGCTGTTTGCCGCGGCGAGTTTCAACGTGATTTCGATCCGCATGGAATGGGCGCCCTCGAAACGTGAGCCGGTGACTTTGTCGTCCGTCTTCGCCGGGGTTTCCTTCATTCGCAGCCGGCCGGTGATGCTCGGCACCATCTCGCTCGATCTTTTCGCGGTTCTGCTTGGCGGCGCCACGGCGCTGTTGCCGATGTTTGCCAGTGATATCCTGCATGCCGGCCCGTGGGGGCTCGGCATGCTGCGCGCGGCACCTGCAATCGGTGCGCTTGCCATGTCGATTGTGTTGGCGCGACGGCCGCTGACATCGGATGTCGGCCGCAAGATGCTGTTTGCAGTCGCGGTTTTCGGTGTCGCCACCATCGTATTCTCGCTTTCCACCAACATCGCGCTTTCGGTTCTGGCGCTGCTGGTCATCGGTGCGTCCGATACGGTCAGCGTCGTCGTTCGCAGTTCGCTGGTTCAGCTTTTGACGCCGGATGAGATGCGCGGGCGTGTCAATGCCGTCAATTCGCTCTTCATCGGCACCTCGAACCAGCTCGGCGAGTTCGAATCCGGCATGCTTGCCGGTGTGGTCGGTCCGGTCGCAGCCGGCATTGTCGGCGGAGTCGGTACGATCGCCGTCGTGCTCTTGTGGACGCGGCTTTTCCCCGATCTCCTCAAGGTAAAGACCCTTCAGGGCTGATGGGCTCTCATCTCCTTGCCGCACGGCCGCGGGCGTTAATTGACGCGGCAATGTCGGATGTGACCGGCGTCGAACGTCCTTCGGACGTTAACGCAAGAGGAGAAGTGCAATGTCTTATGTTGATGGTTTCATCGTCGCCGTTCCCCGCGAGAATGTCGATGCCTATAAGGAATTCTCCGCCTGTGCCGGGTCGATCTGGAAGGAATATGGTGCGCTCGAATATGTCGAGTGCCTCGGCAATGACGTGCCCTATGGCGAAATGACCTCATTTCCGCGCGCTGTCATGGCCAGGGATGACGAGGTGGTGGTCTTTTCGTGGATCCTCTACGAATCCAGGCAGCACCGCGACGAGATCAATACCAAGGTCATGGCCGATCCGTGCCTTTCCAGCGACAAATGGAAGATGCCATTTGACGGCAAGCGCATGATCTACGGCGGTTTCGAGGAACTGCTGCGGCTCTAGTTTTAACTCATTTCCATTGACTCCAGAGGCAGGGCGCGCCACCTCGCAGGGACAATTTGCGACGGAGCCCGCCTTGCCTCAGACAACAATAACACTTTCCACCCGCGGCCAGGGCCTCTACGAATTCACCGATCAGGCCAATACCTTCGTGCGCCAGTCCGGCATGGAGGAGGGGTTGCTGACGGTCTTCGTCCGTCATACCTCCTGCTCGCTGCTCATCCAGGAAAATGCCGATCCCGATGTGAAGACCGATCTCAATAGCTTTTTTCGCCGCCTTGTGCCGCCGTCTTCCGATCCGTCCATGCGCTGGATCGTTCATACGACGGAGGGGCCGGACGACATGCCTGCCCACATCAAGGCGGCGCTGACGCAGGTTTCGATCGGCATTCCCATCAGCCATGGCCGCCTGGTGCTCGGCACCTGGCAGGGCATCTATCTCTTCGAGCACCGTGACCACCCGCATCGGCGTGACGTGGTCCTGCATCTCAGCCCATGATCCCGTTAACAGTTCTGAATGCCAACTGAATGGGCGGTTCGAACGGCATTCAGCTTCAAGCGTTTAGTCTCGAGACAATCCCAAACGGGAGATCGAGGAAACACCACGAGGAGACAACCCCAAATGTCGCATTTCCTTGCCAAGGCTTCGCTTGCCGCACTGCTTGCTCTGAGTTCCATCCCGCTCGCGGGTTCTGTCGCTTTCGCCGCGCCGCAGACGGACTTCGTCGTCAAGGCGCAGTACCACCGTCCGCCAGTTCGCGGTTGCTCGCCGATGGAGGCCATCCGCAAGGCCCGTTATTCCGGCCTGCGCGACGTGCGCGTTTTCAACATCACACCGCGCCGGGTCGTCGTTGCCGGCCGGGATCGCCGTGGCTGGGACCGCATGACTTTCGCCAACGTGCGCGGCTGCCCTGTCATGTACCGCTAATTCCATCGGCCGGAGCCGGGAAAACCTGCGCTTCGGCCATTTTGCCTTGACCGCGACACTTTAGACCGTCTTCTCTCGGAACTGTATGTAAGTGATTCCGAAACAGGCTTCGGCAATTGCCCGCGCGCGGCTACTAGAGCGGGATGATTTTAAGTCCGTTCATATCCGGCTTCCTTGAAGTAGTTTTGGCATTCCTGTGGTGAAACTGTCTTGAGGATGGCTGCGATGGCCTCGTCGATCGCGTGGCGAGTTCTGGCCTGTGCCTCGCGTAGCCAATGCTTGATCTTGGCAAAGAGCTTTTCGATGGGATTGAGGTCAGGGGAGTATTTGGGCAGGAAGAACAGTTTGGCCCCAGCCTTGCGGATCGCGGTGCGGATTGCTTTTGCCTTGTGTGAGCCCAGATTGTCCATCACGACGATATCGTCTGGCTTGAGTTCGGGGACCAGCACCTTTTCCACATAGATCAGGAACCGCTCGCCATTGATCGGGCCGTCGATGATCCATGGCGCGCTGACGCGGTCGGCGCGCAGGGCGGCAATGAACGTCATGGTGTTCCAATGGCCGAAGGGCGCCTGACCGGGCAACCGTTCGCCGCGCGGCGCCCAGCCCCGGAGCGGCGCCATATTCGTCTTCGTCCAGGTTTCATCGATGAAGACGAGGCGGGCCGGATCGACGTGATAGCGATGCTTCAGCCAGCGGTTCCGTCGGGCGGCGACATCGGGCCGCTCGCGCTCGTCGGCGACCATTGTCTTTTTTTATAACTCAACCCTTCATCATGCACGAAGGTCCACACGGAGCGGTAATCGACCTTCAGGCCACGCTCGCCCAGTTCCGCGACCAGCCCGCGCAGGGTAAAAGCCCGTGTGCGGCAGCGCTCGAGCAGCCACTCCCGATGCGTATCGCAAATCGCCCGTGGCTTGTGCCCGCCCATCTGACCGGGGGCTGCGCTGCCCGTCTGGCGAAAGCGCCGCACCCAATCGATCGCGGTGCTGATGCCAATCCCGAAGCGCTTCGCCGCTGCCCGGCAGGACAATCCTTCGCGCGTCACCGCGCCGACAACGCGTTCCCGCAAATCATCGGAAAAAGGTTTTGCCATAAAGACCGGCCTCCTTTACCGGTCTCAATGGTGAATCTGATTTGCGGGAAAAAGGGAATCCCCTTTTCGATTCCATCTAAAATCATCCCGCTCTAACCACGAGGATCTTTTTCATGATGCAGTTTCTGGCGAAGGCGGGGCTTGCCGCCCTTCTTTCCGCTGCTGCGCTGGCCGGTACCGTTGTGCCGGCTTCCGCGCAGGTGAATATCATTATCGGCGAACCGGACCGTGGTCCGCCGCCGCCTGATTGGCGCCGCCCGCCGCCACCGCCGCCGGGATACGGCCGTCCGCCTCTGCCTCCGCCGGGTTACGGTCGCCCGCCGCGTGGCGGCTGCGATCCGCGCATGGCGGAAAATATCGCCGAGGATTACGGCCTGCGCCGCACGCGCGTCGTCGATGTCACGCCACGCCGTGTCATCGTGCAGGGCTGGAGCCGTCGCGGTCCCGACCAGATGACCTTTGGCAACGTTCGCGGTTGCCCGCTCCTGCGCCGCTGATATCGGCGTACGATTTTCACCACAAAAAAACCGCCCCTGCTGTCTGCAAGGGCGGTTTTCTTTTGAGTGGCGTTAGCGCGGGGCAGGGCGCCGAAGCGCCCTGAATGTTCTACTGCTCGATCGCGAACGTCACGCTGACGGTGACATTGTAGCTGTTTTCGCCGCCCTGGACCGGAACGGCAGCGACATCGGAGGCTTCCTTCATCATCGCTGCACGATAGATCGGCTGCGGCATCGGACGGACGACATTCTCGCTGATCTCGATGATGCGGCCGACCTCGACGCCGGCGGCTTGGCTCAGCGTCTTGGCTTTCTTGATCGCGTTGGCGACGGCGTTCTTGCGGGCTTCCTCAAGGGCTGCTTCCGGCTTGTCGTTGGTGAACTGGATATCGCCGCCCTGATTGATGCCGAGCGTGACGGACTGGTCGATGATTTCTCCCAGTTTGGAAAGGTCACGGACGCGCACGGTGACCGAATTGCTGGTCTGGTAGCCGATCAGCTCAGGCGGCTGCGGCTGGTTATCGACCGGCTGCGGGTAATTATACTGCGGCTGGATCGAAAAGCCCGAGGTCTGCAGGTCGCGCTCGGCAATGCCGCTCTTCTTTAGCGCAGCCAGCACCTCCTTCATGGCCTTGTTGTTCTCGTCGAGCGCTTCGCGGGCGGTCTTTGCCTGCTTGACCACGGCGAGATTGACGACGGCCATATCGGGAGCCAATGCCGATTCGCCTTCTCCGGATACGTTGATGACCGCTTCGCGCGGCTGGTTCTCCTCCGCCAGAAGCGGAGCGGATGCCGCGAGCGGCAGGCTCAGAAAGGCTGTGAGAAAGGCAGTCTTGGTGTAGTTCGGCGCCATGTTTGTTCCTCGGCTGTTTGCGTCCCTGCGAGCTTTGTGTCTGCGGATTGTGAAGCTATTGCGGCAATAGCGCGCATGAGAATTGCCCTACTATAAATAATGGATTCGACCAAAGGGTGTGGGCGGAGAAACAACGCATGGTAGATGGTGGCGGCATATGGCAGTTGCCCGCGATTAAGCATCACCTTATAAAGAAGTGCTTTTCCATCTCATACTGAAGTTCCGCCTTTATGAAAATTGGTGCCTATGTCATCAACCTGAACCGCTCCGTCGTCCGGTGGGAACAGCTTTCGCGAAAGGCCAATTCGCTGGAGCTTGATATCATCAGGATATCCGGCGTGGACGGTTCGCAGATCCAGCCGCACGACAAGGCGGATATCAACCAGCGGCAATTTCTTCTTCGCAACGGCAGGAACTATCTGCCGGGCGAGCATGGTTGCTACCGCAGCCACCTCAAGGCGCTTACCGAGTTTCTGAACAGCAGCAATGATGCTGCCATCATCATGGAAGACGATGTCGAGCTGCAGGCCGATCTGATGCGGCGCGCGGAGGCGGTGCTTGCCACCGTTCCGAAGGCAGAGCTGGTCAAGCTTCTCAATCACCGGTCCGATGGATTCAGATACAAGGCGATGACGAAATATCGCGATATCATTGGCCGCTGCATTCACGGGCCGCAGGGCTCGGCGGCCTGCTACCTCGTCACCCGATCCGGCGCTGAGAAGCTGCTGCGAACCATGTTCGTCATGGTCTATCCCTTCGATGTGGCAATAGAACGCGGGTGGTCGACCAAGGTTAATACCTTTACGCTCAAGACCAATCTGCTAGAGCTAGGGGCGAACAGTCACGAGACCGCGATTGCGACGAAGCTCGATTACAGGCGGCAGAAATTCACGGGAATACGCCGCTCCGTCACTCATCTGCTTCGCGCCGCCGATTATGCTAGAAGGGTACGGTATTCTCTATGGTAGCGAGCGAAGAGCCGATTGCCACGCCCTCCCACCTCAAGCCGGTCCTTGTCATCCTGTGGCTGCTGTTGATTTCGGCTCCCATTGTGGAAAGCGACATCTATCGCTATGCGGCACTGCTGCTGATCGGGACAACCTATGCCTATTTCAGGCCGAATTTTCGCCTGCTGAAGGGTGACTGGCTGGCCAATGCCTGCCTTGCCTGGGGTGCCTATGCGCTGCTGCGCTTTTTCTTCGGCCTGATCGTTTACGGCGAGAAGGGGGCGTCCGATTGGCTCTACGCCTTTACGCTGTTTTTCCCGGCGGTCGGCATCGCGCTCTATTCCAGCCGCAAGCATGTTGAAACGGTCTTTGCGATCTATTTCCCGGTGGCACTGGCCGCCCTGCTGATCTCTACCGACTATCGGCTGATCCTTGCTGGCGACGACCGCATTTCGCCACTTTACCACAACAACCTGATCCATGGCGCGATCGGCTGCGGCTTCCTGATGATCGGCGCCCTCTACTGGCTGTTGCACGCCTGGGAGACCGGCAAGCTCCAGCGCCGTTCCGGCAACTGGATTGTTGCCGTCGCGACGCTCATCATCGCGCTCAGCCTTTTCAACATTTACGGCTCCAAGGCGAAAGGCGTCTGGCTGAGTCTCGTCCTCGTCGGGCCTCTCATGCTCGCTTCACTGCTGCTTTACGCAAACAGGCGCCGAGCCGCGTTGGTAGGGGCTGCTGTCCTCGCTCTCATCGCAGCGGCACTTTTTGTCGGCGGCGATGATATCTGGAGGTTTGCCGGCCCGACCTATGAGGCAACCGCACGGATCGAGACTGAAATCTCGGCGCATGGCGTATGGAATGCCGTTAGTTCCGCGATCGCGTCCAAAGATACGCCGGAGTCGATGAGCGAACGGCTGCAGCTCTGGGCGAACGCCTCGGAAGTGATTGCCCAGGCGCCAGTTTTTGGTGCCGGCAACCACTGGCTCACGCTCTGGCAGTCTACGACTTATGCCAGCGTACCTTATACGCTGCTTCACAATGGCTATTTCGAAATGCTCGTCCGCCACGGGCTCTTCGGCATTATCGTTTTCGCCATTCTGGCGGTCGCCATGTACAGACGCGTCGTGGCCGCGTGGAGGGAGAAACTGATCAGCCTCAGCGCTTTGCTGGCCTATACCATGATCACACTGTTCTTCCTTGGAACGATCCTGTCCAATTCCAACAATCGGCTGGCAATCGGCGAATCGTTCTTCTTCGTGTTCTCCGCCGTCGGGTTTGCCTGCGGGATCATGTTGAAGAAGGGGGAGGTCAGGCAGGAGGCCAGCATGGTCGCTGGTGATCGGAAGGCTGCCTGAGATGGTGATGAAACCCCGGCCCGAAAGGGATTGCTGAGCGCTCCTGCGTTGGAGCGCCCGCGTTGTCAGATACCGAAATCGTCCAGAAACGAAGGATGGATGGCGGTCTTCCTTGCCTCGCGCGCATCACGATAGCGCTGCTGGGCAGAACCGAAGCCATTAACGATCCGTTGCATGAAGCCGCTTTTGCGGCGTTTGAAAATCAAGTGCATAGCAAGCTCACTTTTCTTATTTTTGTTAGCCGGCGAGCATATAATTTGTGCGTGATGCCGTAACAATGGGCATTTTGGCATGCCACCTATGCAGAATATGACAGTGATGTGACAGTGGTGCGGCCTCAGGCCACCCCGCAACAGGCTGAGGACCTTCCCTTTCACCGTCGATGGTATCGGCTATGGCGGTACTGTAAGATGCTGCCGCTGTCGTCCTTTCGGGGGAAGAGACTGGCATGGAGCGCCGCCTTGCAGCTGTCCTGATTGCCGATGTCGTGGGCTATGGCCGTCTAAGCCAGGTCGACGAGGAGGGGACGCGTCTTCGTTTCCAGGCGGACCTGAGAGAGATTGTCGAGCCTTCGATAGCCGAGCATAGCGGGCGGTTGGTCAAAACCATGGGCGACGGGCTGCTGGTCGAGTTTCACAGCGTCGTCGACGCCATGCGCTGCGCAGTGGACGTGCAGAAGCTGAAGGCGAAGCATAATGCTGAGATCCCGGCCGATCGCCGTCTCGATTTCCGCATCGGCATCAACCTTGGTGACATCATTGTCGAGGGTGACGATATTCATGGCGATGGCGTCAACCTGGCCGACCGCATGCAGTCGCTCGCCGAACCCGGTGGAATAGCGATCTCAGGCCCAGCCTACGACCAGGTGAAATCGAAACTCGACGTCGGTTTCGTCTCGCTCGGCGAGCAGAGGCTCAAAAGCATTGCCGAGCCCGTGCGGGTCTATCGTGTCTTGCTCGGCCCATTGGCGGCAAACAGAGCTGCCAACGCCCGCCGATATCCTGGCCGCTGGCGCATCGCAGCAACAGCCGTTGCGATCCTTCTCGTTCCGGCAGCAGCGGCGCTGTGGTGGCAGCCATGGGTGCTCCTTGAAACCCCATCGATTACCGGGCGTTTTGCCTATCCTTTGCCCGACAAACCATCCGTCGCCGTATTGCCATTCATCAATGTCAGCGGCGACGTCGAGCACGATCATCTCGCCGAAGGCCTGACCGATGACCTGATTACGGAACTCTCGAAAGTCTCCGGCCTCTTCGTCATCGCGCGCCATTCCGTCTTTGCGGTGCGCGATGATGGCGGCAAGATACAGGATGTGGCCGCCGAACTTGGTGTCCATTATGTGCTTGAAGGCACGCTGCAGCGCGCCGGCTCGCGATTGCGCATCAATGTCAAACTGATCGATGCGCTGACCGGGCTTTCCCTCTGGGCCGAGCGCTACGACCGCGAATATGCCGACCTCTTCGCAGTCCAGGATGACGTGATCGGCAAGATCATCGCAGCGCTTGCCATCAGGCTGAGCGAGGGCGAGCGCACGCAGCTGGCGCAGATCCCGACGGAGAATCTCGAGGCCTATGATTACTATATGCGCGCCGAGCAGGCGGGTCTCACCTATGGGGACGTGGTGACCTATCGCGAGGCACTGTCCTATTATCAGAAGGCGATCGACCTCGATCCGAACTTTGCGGATGCGCATGCGGGGATTGCCCGCATTGCCGTCGATGTCTGGCGCAACGACTACAACATCCTCTGGTCGGCGGCTGTTGCCCGCAAGATCGCCTATGACGCGGCAGGGCAGGCATTGAAGATCGATCCGAGCAATGCGCGGGCGCATACCGTGCTTGCTCTGCTGCAATTGGTCGATGGCCGCCAGACCGAGGCACTGATATCGGCAAACCGTGCCGTGCAGGCGCAGCCGAGCGACGCTGAAGCCAATGGCAATTTGGCCCTCGTGCTCGCTCATATCGGCGATCATGATCAGGCGATCAGCGAAATGGAAAAGGCGCTTCGCTTGGATCCTTCGCCATCATCAGGCTTCCAACTGCTGGCTGGTATCGTCTTCTACATCGTTGGAGACGAGGACCGGGCGATCTCGCTGATGGAGGCTGCCCGCGACGCGCTTCCCAAAGCGGAGGCTGCGCGCGAGTTTCTCACGGCAGCCTACATCGATGACGGCGATAAGGCGCGCAGCCTTCAGGAGAAGACGAAGCTGCTGGCGCTCTTTCCCGAAAGCAACCTGACCTATTACAGCTATCTCTACGACTACTGGCGCAAGGACGATCTGAACCTGCATTTGAGCAGGCTGCAGAAGGCCGGAATTCCCGAATGGCCCTTCGGATTTCGGGGCGAGAAGGGCGATCAGGTCCCCGGCGATCAGTTGCGAGACCTCATCAGCGACAAGACCTGGACCGGCAAACACCGCAACGGCACGCAATTCGTCCAGTTCTTCGACAACGCGGGCAATACCGCCTATCGCAGCGCCAATACCAACATAACAGGCACGGTCGAAATTCAGGGGGACTGGCTCTGCGAAAAGTTCCCAGGCTATTTCCTGGATCGGATGGTCTGCGGGAACGTTTATCGCAATCGCGCTGCCGACGAGCCCGGCGCGACATATGTGCATGTCACGCCGCAGGCGCTGAAATTCTTCTCTATCGGGGGCTGATCACCGATTGGTCAGCTGCTGGGCAGAGGGATGCTGCCAGTCTTTCTGCGCCTTCTCCGAGATCAGGATGTTCTGCACTTCCGACCAGTGTTTTTGGGAATCCACCACCTTCGTTGGGTTCTTCACCAGCCCTTCGGCCGCACCCGGATCATAGCTGATATAGAGCTTGCCATCGATGATCCGCCAGGCCTTCGGATCGATATTGGTCGTTACCGTTCCGAAGGACACGCCATCGGCGCAGTAGCCGCCATATTGCGGGGCATATTTGCCGGGATCCTTGGCGAATATGTCACGATGTTCGGCGCTGGCGAAATACCAGGTCGCGCCCAGCCAGTGGTGGGAATATTGCGGTGATCCTTCCACGGCCTTATCATCTGTGAAATAGGCGACCGGGTCATAGCCCTTGATCGCCACATCCCCGAAATAGCCCGTGTTGACGAAGTCTTCGGCTGTGGCCTCGTTTGCCAGCAGCAGGACGGCGATGCCGCCTGTAGCTGCAGCCTTCACAAATCCATTCCAGTGAGACATTTCAATGCTCCCGTTTTTCAGGCGCGCACGCTCATTTTCGCTTCGTGCATTCGTCATAGAGCCACTGACCCGTAAGGTCCGCTCCCTGACAGGCGGCGCCCGCTTTCAACAAAAGAGTGACGGCGTTCCAGTGTGACCGCCATCCGGCCTGGGTCACCGGCGTGTAGCCGTTCCTTTCCTTCGGCTCGATATCGGCTTTCTGCGCAAGCAGGAAGGCAATGACATCGGCATGACCTTCCTCGGCCGCCGCATGCAGCGGCGTCATATTGTAGAAGTTGTCGTGGTCGTTGACGGAGGCGCCTTTCGCCACCAGCAGTTCCACGATATCGAGATGGCCGCCATAGGCCGCCGCATGCAGGGCCGTCAGCCCGCCCTTGTTGCGGATTTTGATGTCGCAGCCGCGGTCGAGAAGAAGAGTGACGACATCGGCCTTGCCGGACAGGGCCGCGATCAGCAGCGCCGGTTCCCCGGTATCATCAGGCTCGGAGAGGTTTACCCCCTGATCCGCAAGCTGCTTGACGCGCTCGACATTGCCTTCGCGCGCGGCATCATGCAGTGGGCCTGCCGTAGCAGCGGAGATCCCAAGGCCGAAACAGATGAAGCTGAGCCAAAAGGCATTCATCGCGCACCCCCGTCTTGCCATCCCTGGCTTACAAGCGCGAAAGTATAACTAAGCTATCATGAATATGAGGAGGCGACAATAAACGGCGGCGTCATCAGCTATATCGAGATCGACTACCATTCATTGGGTTCACTGAGCCAGCCGGCAGCGCCGCGTCTGGTGCGGCTGTTGTCTGACACTGATATCCGGAAAATGTGGGAATCTACGGGATTAAGTGGTAATTGCCGCGAAAAGCCTGCAAAACAAGCGTTATGGCCGGATCCGTCGCCCATTTGCTAAACCCACGTTTTGACACCTGCCGACGCTGAGAACTGCCTATCGTGCTCCAAGAGCGCAGAGAGGGCGCCTCGTTCAAAACCTCTTCGAAAAAGGCAGTGGAAGGCTTCAAGGCGTCTTCAAGCCGAAAAATTTGAGGTTTTTGAACTTCCGGTGGTCGCCTGTCCTTAGCCAACCGCAGGCGCCCCACCGATGTAATCCAAAAGAGATTTCCATATGTGGGTGGAAATTCCTTGGGATGCGTATTTTGTTATGAAATACAATGGCATGCCGGCTTTCGCGCGGTCGACGAGATTCCCATACTGCCCTCACTCGCGATGACGTCGCAGCTAGAGAGGAGATATCTATGTTGGGCACATTTTCTCATCACGCCGTTCGTTCCTGGGGAGAGCGGAGCGGCTCATCCTACGAAAATTTGAAGATGACGTTGTCCGAGATCCACCTTGTACTGCTCGACGGATGTGCAAGGTCTCCAGTAAAGCCCTCAAGAACCGCTTGACCGGCCGGGAAACCTTCCCCTTTGAAGGACCCTATGTACCTTCCGTCTGCGCCATTTTTCCAAAGTATTGACAGGTGAAGCTCGTTGTCTCGTACAAAACCTTCAAGTCGCGAACTCACGTGAGAGCCGTCGCCAGTTCTTGCTGAGCCACTGACCTTATCGTTGTTTTGTGTCAGGTTAAGGAAAACACGAAATCCATTGTCTTGAACTATTTCCCAATTACTTCCGACTTGCCAATTTGCCATGGTAAGCTTCCCTTCTTTGAGAGCCTGGTAGATTACTTCTATCGAGGTTGTAAAATTGTAGCGCAACAACTTGGATGATGCAATTGAGTTCTTTCGAGATGGGCAAGCGGCAAGGCCGTATAACTAGCTAGGCGTGATCCGCACCACAATTCACGTCACAGGCGGCATCACCTGGCCACACAATGACATCGACAGATCAGCAGAAGAAAATGTTCGCGGGAGGGGCAAGTAAAGCAGCTAGGTATATGCAACAGCGAGCGCCTGCCGGTGCTCGTCGGTCATCTCCGCTTCAATCTCATCGAACCAAGTTAGCATCTGTTCCCAGTTGCTGCGGCTGAACACCTTCACTCCGTAGCGCTCCCCTAAATTCACCTGCTGCCGGCCCACGATTTCATGCATGGGGGCATCGATGAGAATAGCGTCACAATAGGGCGCATAGGTCGAAATGTGATCCACGTCGTAATAGAAGCCGGAAAGCTTCTTGAGAGCACTATCTCTGTTCTGATAGGCGCCTTGGACCACCAGCATTTTGAGGGTGGCAAAGATCCGGCTCTTCAGGTCCTGCACCGGCGCTTCTCGGAACTGTTCCGTTGAGAAAAACTCAACAACCCGTTGCAGCCTGGCCTTATGTTCCATCTCTTTTGGCAACTGGCTCAACATCCCTTCTACGATCTGTGACATAATGGGGGAGTCAACGAGGGCTGAGTAGTCGCCTGAAATCAGCCGCATAAAATATGTGACATAAGAGTTGATGTAGCCCTTGGCGGCTGCTTCATGCTCTAACATCTTGTCTTGTTCAAAGTTGTTGGTCGAGTTGCGCCAGTGAGGGAAAAGATCAATCAACCCTTCGATTGCGTCGGTTTTGCCCTTTCTGACAAGGTCACGGTCGCGGTTGTACCCGCCCACGTCAATTCGATAGTATCCATCCCAAACATCGATGTCGTCGTCGATTGCGTCAGCTTTCTGAAGCTCCACGCGCTCGTTGTGAAGCCAAGCGTGGAAAGCATCTTGCAACTGGTCACCTTCGATACAGTAGGCAGGCTTGAACTCGTAACCACGTGACGTGTGCTTGATGAACTCCATGAGCTCCGCGTACCGCTCCCACATGTGAGTTTCGTCTTCGTGGATGCTCGAGAACGGCACAACCAGTTGTTGGTTCGCGGTAAGACTGGAAATGTGCTTAGCAGCGTCGACAAATTTTTGGTCGTTGGCGCGGAAGGCGTGACTAAAAAAGAACTGGTCTAAATACAGAACCTTCTTCTTCAGCTCAGGCAGCGGAACTTGCTCATTGTATCGGCAACGTCCGCAGCCGCGGTACACGTACCGCGAATAGACGTTCACGTTGCCAAATGCCTGTTTGGCGCCACAGCCAGGGCAGTCTCCTATTATGCGGCTGACGAGGGCCATGTTACTCCCAAACGGGCACAAAATCTGTTGTGAGAAATAGCGAGTTTCAGGGGCAAAAAACAGTGCCAAGGGAGGTGGTCGACCTGCTAAGGGCCGATGGCTGACAGAAAAGTGGTGGGCCCGGAGGGACTCGAACCCCCAACCAAGCGGTTATGAGCCGCCGGCTCTAACCATTGAGCTACAGGCCCGGCACCCAGGGTGCGGTCAGCCGGGGCAATGGCACCCGCGGCTTGTGTCCGCTTAACGCAAATCCGGGACAGTCACAAGCCATGAGCGCAAGCATCTGTGGACGATGCATATTTCCGGTTTGCCCTCTGGAACCTTCGCACGAGGGCTACATTTACTCCTGTCAGACTGGATCTGAAGAGGGCAATCGCAGAATGGTGGCTTCCCAGGGTGCCGTGGTGCTCATTGTCGAAGATGAGCCGCTGATCAGGTTCAATATTCTGGATGTGCTTGAAGATGTTGGGCACGTGGCGCTCGAGGCCGGGAATGCGGATGAGGCGATGGTGCTTCTGAAGGCCCGCGACGATGTCGATATCCTCTTCACCGACGTCAACATGGCCGGTTCGATGGATGGCATCCAGTTGGCCAAGCGGGTAAGGGCGATGCGGCCGAATATCGGCATCATCATTACCTCGGGCATGGTGCGGCTCGATCCCATGTCGCTGCCGGCCAACACCGCTTTCCTGCCGAAACCCTATCAGCACGAGGCCTTGATTTCGGCGATCGCTTCCATGAGGCGGTAGCTGCGGCCAGTTCTGGCCAGTTCCAGCAAGGCGCCTGAGATCAGGAGGCGCAGCCGAGCCTGAAGGGGAGGTCTGCTTCAAGCCCGGCCGCTGGCCCCGGGGGACCCGTTGGAGCATTTCCATTTTCTTCACGTCACGGAAATGCTCTATATCCTTGTTTTCACGCAATTCCGGACGCAAAGCGCTCAAGCACTTTTGCTGGAATTGCTCAGTTGTAGCTGCTCTTCAGCAGGTCGTTTTCCTGATGCGCCTTCTTCTCGTAGATCGTGAAGAGAGCCATCGAGAGCAGATAGGAGAGGAAGGGGTCTCCCATCTGCGTGGCGATATCGCGGGATGCGAGGATATGTCGTTCCAGCGCGCCGATATCTTTTTGCACGGTGGTTTCGTTCAAGCGGTTCATGCTGCCATCTCCAGGAATTGCGTCACGACGGAACGTGTCGGGACGTAGCGGGTGTAGAGGGGGGTATCGATGCCGAGGGATGCGCGCATCCTGTCCAGCACGCGTTCGGAAACTTCGAAGGCGCCGCAGCAGACCGGATACTTGCCGTAGCCGTCGGCGCGGCCGAGTTCATCGACTTCGGCGCCGGCGCGCTTGTAGACGCGCTTCAGATGCGGCTCATAGTTTGAGATCATCGTGTGGATGCCGTGGTCGAGGGCGCATTCGCAAAGTGCGAGCAGCAGCATGGAGAAGGCGCGGCCGGCATCGACATCGGGAAAATCGTCGGCGATTGCTTCCTCGTCGATGCACATGCGGGTGCCTTCCCAGATGCCGGGGGCGACGAGATTGGCTGCCTGCGGGAAGGTTGCGCGGAAGACGTCGTAAAGGAGGGTCGGTCCGGTCGTCGGCATCAGGCGCATGCCGCCGTAAAGGCGGGTGCGGGTTTCGTTGCACCAGACGAGATAGGCCGGGCAGAGCGAGTCATAGCTGTCGCGCTCGAAGGGGCCGATTACCGGAACGTTCCAGCCAAGGGTATCCGCGAAGACTTTCTTGCGCAGGCGGAACATCTGGTCGAGTATGAAAGCGTATTTCTGATACTCATGTGCCTGAATGATAACGAACATTTTGCCCTCCAGCGTGTTGGGTTCGTGAGGGCAGAATGGTTCAGGACGGCGGGATCGGAAATTCCCTCATATGGGTGCCTACAGATGAGCCCCCGCATATGAGGGGGGGCGTTCAGAGTGTTTTCTGGTCAGCATAAATCATTCTGAAACGGGCGGTCTGATCGACCGGCCCGTTTGAGCCAACAGAATGTTCCAAACCAATCCGGAAAAGCTTAGGGGTTGATGATGCGCAGTTGCACGGCCCGCGAGGCGGCCGCGGAAATGGTGGCGCAGCCGAGCTTGAAGCGTGCGGTTTTCAGGTAGTCGCGGGTCGTATGTTCGGAAATGCCGAGGATGACGGCGATGTCCTTGTAGTCCTTGCCGAGTGCCGTCCAATGCAGACATTCGATTTCGCGCGGGGAAAGCGTCGGCACCGGGTCGTTCTCGCCGTGAAGCTCGTAGATGGCCTTCCGATGGATGACATGGGCGAGTTCGATCCACTCATTGCGATAGAGCTTGACCATGGAGGTCCAGTCATCGAGCGGAATGCGGGCATTGATCGACAGCAGCGCGCGGCGCTGCGCCTTGTCGGCAACGGGGATCGAATAGCCGTTTCCGCCGATCCCGTGCTTCTGGGCGTCGACGAGCATGGCATAGGCTTCCGGTGTCGGCTCGACCTCGCTCCAGTCGAAGGGCAGCTGGCGCTCGAAGCCCTGTTTGACGATCGGATCGACCTTCACATAGCTGTTGAGCAGATAGCGAGACACCCAGGCATCCGGATAGGTGGTGCGCACAAAAGGGGCGTCTATCTTTGCCGCAATGGTCTGAGCGAGGTGATAGGTGACATAGTCCACGGCATATCCCGCCTGGAAAATGCGGATGGAAGCATCGACATTTTCCGCAGCCTTGATCTGTTCGAAAACGGCTTCGAATTTTTGCGAATAGCTATTTTCCGTCATCGTGCCGCCTGTCTCAAACCGTTCAATCCTACCGCGAGGAATGTCAAAAATACAAGGCATCCCCACATATGCGGGGAATGACTTTTCCAGATCCATCTGTTAGCGCCTTTTCCGGGGAGGCTCCAGATGGACAGCAAGAGAACGTTCGATATCGCCGAATGCCATCAGGCCGCCAAAGGGCTGAAATCGAGCTGGCAGGACATGGCTGGCTCCGAGGCGCTGATCCGCGCGCTCGTCGCCGAACGCAACGGCGACACGTTGCTTGCCTTGTTCTGGACAGAGGTTCATCGGACGCTCTGTGAAGAGAAATAGTCACTCCTTTATCGTTACATCAGTCACGAATTCCTTCGACACAGAGGCTTGCCGAGTGCGTGCCGGACGGGTCGCTGCCTTGCCTTGATGCCGCGCCACCGCCAGAAGACGGCCTGCCCCGACATGGCCATTTTGCAAGTTCCCAGCAGAATTTTGCGCGCGAGAATGAGTTCGTTCGCCTGATCGGAACGGCGGACATGGGCGGGGAATTCGATCATGGAGGCCATCAGCCGGAGGTCCGTTTCATATCGTGTAAAGCAGCAAGATGACAGGTGTATCGCGAATGCACGGTCTTGGCCGGTCAGGTTAACGGCGGATGAACACGCTTTCACATTTTGTCGTCACTTAAGTTGCGTTGTCTGCCGGAAGCAAGATAGGCAGGGTCCAACTCTATGAGATATCCAGCATCTACGGGGATTCTCAAGCAAATATGCTTGACGGATCGTTACCGTGAAGCGCAAAGATGTGTGTGGAAACGATTACACAAAACGCCATTGTGCCATATTGAGAGAGGATCAGGATTTCGTGTCGAACGAAAGATCAATTGTGTTGCGCCTCATGAACGCTGCTGGATGACGGCAGGACTGATCTAGCGGAATTCAGATGACAGAAAAGCGCGTGCACCTGGTCTTCAAGACCCATCTCGACATCGGCTTTACGGATCATGCTGAAAAAGTCCGCCGTCAGTATCACGAACGCTTTATCCCGCAGGCGATCGAGACCGGCGCGCATTTCCATGCCGAAAACCCTGAAGAGCCGAAGTTCATCTGGACAACGGGCGCGTGGCTGATCTGGGATCATCTGAATTCGCGTTCGCCTGCCGAGGTTGCAGCACTCGAGCAGGCGATCGAGCGGGGACTCATCCGCTGGCACGGGCTGCCTTTCACCACCCACACGGAGCTGATGTCACCCGACCTGTTCCGCGCCGGTCTTTCCTACTCGCAGGATCTCGACCGCCGTTTCGGCAGGACGACGATTGCGGCGAAGATGACCGACGTTCCCGGCCACACCCTCGGCATGGTGCCTTTGCTGGCCGAGGCCGGCATCCGCTTCCTGCATCTCGGCGTCAACACCGCTTCCCCGCCGCCTGATGTGCCCGATGTTTTCCGCTGGCGCGCGCCTGATGGAGCGGAAGTCGTCGTCATGTACCAGCGCTCCTATGGCGAGACGTGTTTCCCCGAAGGTTTCGACGACGGGCTGAGCTTTGCGCACACGCAGGACAATATCGGCCCGCAGAGCGTGCCGCAGACTGCCGAAGCCTATCGCGACATGCGCCGCCATGAGCCTGACGCGATCATCCGCGCGGCGACGCTGGAGGACTATGGTGCGATCCTCTGGGAGAAGCGCGAGCGCTTTCCGGTGCTGGAGCTGGAGTTGGGCGACAGCTGGATCCATGGCAGCGCCGCCGATCCCTTGAAGACGGCGAAGTTTCTGGCCCTGCAGCGGCTCTATGACCGTTTTGTCGGCGAGGGGCTCAATACGCGGCGGCTCGCCTTTGGGCGCGGGCTTGCCATGGTGGCGGAGCATACGTGCGGGGTGGATATCAAATCCTACCTGCGCGACGACAGGGCCTGGGCAAAAGCCGATTTCAAGGCTGCTCGCAAAACGGACTACCGGTTCGCCTATACCGAGGCATCGTGGGACGAGCAGCGCGGCTATATCGACCAGGCCGTCGCCGAACTCGATGCCGATGATCAGCAGCAGGCACAGGCTGTACTTGCGGAGCTTTTTGCGCCGGCGCTCGTCGACAGCGTACGCCGCGAAACCCGTCTCAGCGCCGGCGGCTGGTCGATCGAGCTGAATGAGGTGACGGGTGATGTCACGGCGCTCACATCACCGCAGGGCCGGCGGATCACCGGCCGTGCTGGCTCTCTGATCGCCTATCGCTATGAGAGCTACGATGCTGCCGACGTCAACAGGCATATGGACAGCTATCTCACCCATCGCCAGGAATGGGCGGTGCTGGATCACGACAAGCCGGGGCTTGACCGTTCGGGTGCTGCGCTCTCCAAGATTTTCATGCCTGATCTTAAAAGTGCCGGCGAGGGAGGGCTTCTGCTGTCCATGCCCACTGAGGCTGTTGAACGTTTCGGCGCACCGCGCCAGCTCGCTGTCGCGTTTTCGGCCGATGGCGATGCCTTGGAACTGCGCCTTTCGCTGCGCGACAAGCCGGCGAACCGCATGCCGGAGGCAAGTTTCCTTTCCTTTACGCCCGGGGTCGCAAAGGGCTGGGCCTTCAGGAAGATGGGTCTCTGGCACCCATCCGGAAATTTTGCCAGATCCGGTGGAGCTCAGCTTCAGGCCGTTACTGCAGTCCGGGGCGATTTCGAGGATGCTGGAAGCGATGCAAGGGCGCTCCTCATCGAGCCCCTGGACACGCCGCTGGTCGCGCCGCAGAGCTGGGATTTCATGAGTTTCTGCAAAGGCTTGCCGGATTTTGAAGAGGGAATCCGCTTCAACCTGCACAATAATAAATGGGGAACCAACTTCCCGATGTGGTGGGAAGGAGATTTCTCGACCCGTTTCCGGATCAGTTTGGAATAGTTGTGCGTTTAACCGGCCCGCGACAGCTTTTGGCGTTGGTAGCCGAGAGCAGCCGGCCTGCGTGGTTTCGGCGCTTTCGGGCGAAATTTGACGAGGACTTCATTGCCATCCGTCGAGGCACGAGTGCGCTCCAGCCTCTCGCGTTCGGCTGTTGCCTGGAGCCAATGTTCGGCATCGCGGCCGTGCGGCCTGCCTTCCGCTTCCCAGATCGCATAGGCTCGCTTGCATATCCACTCATGCCTGGAGGTGTTGCTCATAATTCCGTCCTTCTTGCGCCGATCTTTTTACCCGCCTTCGATTCCACACGATCGGCCTCCCGCCAAAGGCGGCACTTCAAGCCGATCGTGTAGAAGGAGCCGGCAAAATATGCCGGCTTTCGATGGGGCCGCATGGCCTTTCGCCATGCTCACCGGAAGAACGATTTCACCTGAGATGTGTTCCCGACATATTCGGTGAAATTTCGCTTCAGGAGGCCGCAGAGGGAGGAGCGGTCATTCAGGGCGTGACCGCTCGCTGTTGGCTTCGTCGTGGTTGACGTTCCAGTCCTTGTGCGACCTCTGGCCGGGCGGTGTGCGATGGATGGTGGCATCATCGGAATGAGTGATGTCGCGCGGCTTCGCGCTGGAGACGCCGTCGTTCCGGCGGCCCTCGTCCGAACGGGCGAACTGTCCTCCGGCATCTTTGCGGATTTTGTCTTTGCTGCTCACGATTCTATCCTACTCGCGGATAAGGTCGGGCTGAACTGGCGGACGGCGCTTGGCCGCCATCAACAAGTCCAACTCGATGGAAGACGGACCGAAGCGGGTGAAGAGGCTTTCGGCCTGTTCGTTCTTGAGGCCATATTTGGCGGCGAACTCATGAAGACTATAGGGGCGGCCACGCAGAGTGCGGCTGCGTCGTTCAGGTTGGTGAATTTGCGTCATTGCTGATCTCCCCAGACTGCTTGCGGGGGAAAAACCTGTCAGCGCCTTAAAGGTTCCAAATCCGCCTTTCCGATGCTGTCTACAGGCGAAAACGCTGTTTGAGCCTGTCTAATCAACAAAAAATGCCGCCAAGTCGCAATGAATTTCAATCGGTTAGATGCTCCGGCCAAGTCGGCGGGCAGAAATGGCTTTATCACGCCTGTGTTACTCTATAAAATGAATCGTGTATCCGGTCCGAAGGAGGAGTCGAGCTTTTGTTTCCGCGTCGATCCGGACCGGGTCTTGAGGAAGCTGGCTTAATCCACAGAGGAGACAGACATGATGAATGCACTGCCGCCACTTCACAACGGACATGCGCCGTTTACCCTGCAGCAGCTCTTCCGCGAGGCGCTTTACGCCTATGAGGAATGGGACAGCGAATTGACGGAGCCGATCGTTACCTATGAAGGCAGGGTCATCCCTATCAGCTTCGTTTTCGAAGCCATGCGCGAATGCACCGATATCGTCCCGGCCAATATCGTCAGCGCCGTCACCGAACGGCTGACCAAACCCTGGGAGGGCGAGGGACCGTTGGACCAGATGACCTTTTCCACGGCGGCGCGCGTCATGCGCGTTCTGGTGCGCAAGCGCCTTCTCGCCAATGGTACGCCTGACATCGTCGCGCTTTCGACGCGCGCATCCGAAGGCGAACCGCGCGAATAGCCCTACAGGATCGCGGCATTGGCCGCGATCCTCCCCCATTCGGGAACCGTGCTCATTTCCAGCCGTTGAAACAGGCAGAGAAGGAATGAGCATCATGTTGAAATCCATTCTGCAAGAAATCATCGGATCCGGCGTCCGCAAGCCTCATCTGCCGCGATCGCTGGAACAGTTCCTGGGCGAGAAGAATATCTTGATCGTCTTTGCCGACGCCGAGGACGACAGGCCGATCATTCAGGACGAATTGCTGCGCAAATCGCAGATGCGGCTGATCGAAGACGATATCGAGGTCTTCACCATCGCCGGCGGCGGTGCATTCTCCCTATTCGAGGATGGACATGACCTTGATGCCGACGATGTGCGCGAACAGCTTCAGGGACCGCTCAACGGCGAATTCGGGTTGGTGCTGATCGGCGCTGACGGCAAGATCAAGCTGCGCTCGAGCGAACCGATGAGCGTGGAGGAAATCAGCCGCGCCGCCGATCTCCCTTCACCAGGCCACTGATCTCTCAGAGTTCGAATGCTTCCTTGAGGCCGAGACTCTTGCGTTCACGCAGGTCGAGATCGGCCTCGATATGGGCGATATGGTGCAGCATCAGATGGCAGGCGCGGTCGAGTTCCCTGCGTTCGATCGCCTCGATGATGTCCCCGTGTTCGGCATGGCCGCAGCTTGACACCGTCGATTGCCCGTAGAGCGCGATCACCAGGGATGAGCGGGCGACCAGCTCTTCCATGAAGCGCTGCATGATCGCATTACCGGATATAGCCGCGAGCGTCAGGTGGAAATCGCCCGACGCCTTGATCTCTGCCCGCCTTGCCGTCTGGCCGCGTTCGCTCATCAGCCGGCCTTCCTCCAAAAGCAATTGCTTCAGGTGCTGGATATCGGATGGTGTGATGCGGGCGGCAGCTTCCCGCAGAATGCCGGGCTCGACCAACCGGCGGGCGGCAAAAATCTGCCGGGCCTCTTCCGGGGAGGGATAGGCGACGAAAGCGCCGCGATTCTTTTCGACGCTGACGAGACCTTCATAGGATAGCGCTTGCAAGGCAGCGCGCGCCAACGTGCGGCTGACGTTGAAGAGATTGCCGACATCGCTTTCCGACAGTTTCGTGCCGGGTGACAGGCGCCGCTCGACGATCGCGTCCCTGATCGCATCGCGGATCTGCGGGACGCCCGTTTCCTGGGTATCGTCTTGACTCATGGCGCTGGCGGCAGATTTCATGAAATCGGTTCCTTGATGTCAGTAAACATAGCCATCTTCGTCTCAAAAGTTAAACGGATTTTGTGAGCAGGATTTAGTCAGAATTGTATACGATCTTTTGCACGAATTGAGCACGAAAGCCCATTTTGTGTGCAGCGCGAAAAATGTCCGCTCTTTCGCCAGGGCGCATTATGTCATGAAAAATTCATGATTTGTAAGGGTTTGGAATGCGCCCGGCAAATTGGCACGGCAGATGCATCGTCTTTCTCGAACAGAGGAAGACACGATGTCGAAAGCGGCAGAGATCGATATAGCATCCGTTTCCAAGGTCTATGGCGCGACCACCGCAGTGCATGCCATCAGCCTTAAAATCCCGGCAGGTTCCTATTGCTGCTTTCTGGGTCCTTCAGGCTGCGGCAAGACCTCGACGCTGCGCATGATCGCCGGTCACGAGACCATTTCATCGGGCGATGTCCGCCTCGGCAATGTCGTCGTCACCGATTTCCCGCCGGCAAAGCGCGGCACGGCGATGATGTTCCAGTCCTACGCGCTGTTTCCCCATCTCGACCTTATCGACAATGTTGCTTTCAGCCTGAAGATGAAGGGTGTCGACAAGGAAGAGCGTCGCGCCAAGGCGCTCGACATGCTGAAGCTGATGCAGATGGATGCCTATGCATCCCGCCGGCCGGCGCAGCTTTCGGGCGGCCAGCAGCAGCGCGTGGCGCTGGCGCGTGCGCTGATTACCGATCCGGAAGCTTTGCTGCTCGACGAGCCGCTCTCCGCGCTCGACCCGTTCCTGAAGATCCGCATGCGGGCGGAGCTGAAGAAGCTGCAAAAGACGCTCGGCATCACGTTCGTGCATGTGACGCACAGCCAGGAAGAGGCGATGGCGCTCGCCGACCTGATCGTCATCATGAATGACGGGCGCATCGAACAGGCCGCTGCACCGCGCGACGTTTTCGAGAAGCCGGCAACCGCCTTCGTTGCGCGTTTCATGGGCGATCATAACGTGCTTTCCGGCCGGGTGACATCGAGCGAGAACGGCGTTGTCGTGATGCAGGTGCCGGAGGGGCAGAGCTTTTCCGTGCGCGGGACTGGCAGGGAGATCGGCGAGCCCATCGATATCGGCATCCGCACCGACCGCGTGCGCCTCCAGGTGGCGACCGAATGGACCCTCGGTTTCAACGGTATCGTCTCCAACATCGAATATCGCGGCTCCTCGGTGAAGATCACCGTGTTCGGAGCCGGCAGCGACGACTTCACCGTCATCGCAAGTGACAGCGACTATTTCGCAAAGCCGGTCTCGGTCGGCGATGCGGTGTCTCTGAGTTGGGCTCTGGAGGATGCCGTCCTCCTCGGCCGCGTTTCCGCGTGACCTTCAGCATCAAAAAAAGGGGAACTGCCATGACGACTGAAACGAAAACCACGACGAAAGCGGAAAAGGGTATTTCCCGCCGCTCGCTTCTGAAGACGGGTGCTGCCGCCGTCGGCGCCATTGCCGGCTCGGGCGCCATCACCGGCTTCCCGACCATCTGGGCGCAGACGAACATCACGCTTCGCCAGTTCGGTACCGGCGTTTCGAACATCAATGCGATCGCCGAGAAGTGCAAAGCCGATCTCGGTATCACGCTGGAGATGACGGCGACCGATTCCGACGCCGCTGCCCAGCGCGCCGTCACCCAGCCTGACAGCTACGACATTGCCGATATCGAATACTGGATCCTGAAAAAGGTCTATCCGGCCGGCGTCATCCAGCCGATGGATGTGAAGAAGCTGAAATATTACGACCAGGTCGTGCCGCTCTTCAAGAACGGCAAGCTGAAGCCAGACAGCGTCATTGCCCAGGGCACGGCACCGCACACCGTTGGCTACGTCGAAAGCAAGGATGCCAAGACTTTCGCCAAGGGGGAGACCGAGCTCTTCACCATGATGCCGACGATCTACAATGCTGATACGCTCGGCATTCGTCCCGACCTCGTCGGCCGCGAGATCACCACCTGGGCTGATATCATGGATCCGAAGTTCAAGGGCAAGACCTCGATCCTCAACATCCCGTCGATCGGCATCATGGATGCCGCGATGATCATGGAAGCTCTGGGCAACATCAAATATGCCGACAAGGGCAACATGACCAAGGCGGAGATCGACAAGACGATCGAGTTCCTGATCAAGGCAAAGCAGGACGGCCAATTCCGCGCCTTCTGGAAGAGCTTCGACGAGTCGGTCAACCTGATGGCATCGGGCGAAGTCGTCATCCAGTCCATGTGGTCGCCGGCCGTCGCCGCCGTCCGCTCCAAGGGCATTGCCTGCAAATATCAGCCGCTCAAGGAAGGCTATCGTTCATGGGGTGGCGGTCTCGGCCTCGCCGCGCACCTCAAGGGCGCGCAGCTCGACGCCGCCTACGAATATATCAATTGGTACACCTCTGGCTGGGTCGGCGGCTATCTCAACCGTCAGGGCTACTACTCCGCTTGCATGGATACCGCCAAGAACTTCATGACGGCAGACGAATGGGGCTACTGGATCGAAGGCAAGGCGGCGCAGGGTGATATCCTTTCGCCGGAAGGCAAGGTCATGGAAAAGGCCGGCGCTGTTCGCGATGGTGGTTCGTTCGAAGAGCGCATGGGTCATGTGGCATGCTGGAACTCCGTCATGGATGAAGACCGCTACATGGTCCGCCGCTGGAACGAATTCATCGCCGCCTGAGGCACGTCGGCGTTTGCCGCTTTTCCTCCCCTCGTGGGGAGGGTTGGGGAGGGGTCTTTGACGACCTCTCCTTTCTTCCTTGATGAACGAAAGGACCAGACATGGCCACGATCGCTTCAGAGCAGACGATATCGGCAGCGGAGGCGCCCAAACGCGCCCTACGGCTTGCGCCATGGGCGATCTCCTATCTACAGGCCACGCCGCTGATCGCCATTCTCGGCTTCTTCTTCATCCTGCCGATCGCCATGATCGCGGTCGTCAGTTTCTGGGATTATGATTTCGCCGGCCTCTATCCCGATTTCCTGACCATGAACTATACCGAGACGCTCGGTTCATGGGTGACGTGGAAGACCTATCTCAACACGCTGAAATTCACTGTCATCGTCTGGGCGCTGACGCTCTTCATCGGCTTCTGGGTCGCCTATTTCCTGGCCTTCCATATCCGCAAGACCTCGACGCAGATGATCCTCTTCCTCGTCTGCACCGTGCCCTTCATGACATCGAACATCATCCGCATGATCTCGTGGATCCCGGTGCTCGGCCGCAATGGCCTCGTCAATTCGGCGCTGGTGCAGATGGGCATCGTACCGCAGCCGGTGGAATGGCTGCTCTATTCGGATTTCGCCGTGGTGCTCGCCATGGTGCATCTCTACACGCTCTTCATGGTGACACCGATCTTCAATACGCTGATGCGCATCGACCGTTCGCTCTTCGAAGCGGCGCGTGATGCCGGTGCTTCCGGTTGGCAGGTCTTGTGGAATGTGGTGATCCCGCTTGCCAAGCCCGGCATGGCGATCGGCACGATCTTCGTCGTCACGCTTGTCATGGCGGATTTTTCCACCGTACAGGTCATGTCGGGCGGGCAGAGCGCCTCGGTGGCGCTGATGATGAAGAACCAGATGTCGTTGCTGCAATATCCGGCCGCTGCCGCCAATGCGGTCGTGCTGCTGGCAGTGGTGCTGACGATGGTCGCCGCGATTCTGCGCGTCGTCGATATCCGCAGGGAGCTCTGAGATGAATCGCGAAAAACGCTCCTTCGAATTCTATGTGCTGGCACTCTTCTTCGCTGTCTTCGTGCTCTTTCTCTACGGGCCGCTCTCGGCGATCGTCATCCTCTCCTTCCAGGGACCGGATGGCGGCCTGACCTTCCCGCTGAACGGCGTCTCGACGCACTGGTTCTTCAATCTCTTCGAGAAGCAGGCGGTCGGCGATTTCGGGGCGTCCTTCCAGCGCTCCTTCATTCTCGGCCTGATGGTGATGATCGTGACCGTCGTGGTTTCGCTGATGGCCGGCCTTGCCTTCCGCCGGCGGTTTCGCGGCTCATCGGTGCTGTTTTATGCGACAGTCGCAAGCCTCGTCGTGCCCTCGATCATCATCTCGCTTGGTATCGGCGTCGTCTTCCAGCAAGGCGGTTTGCGGCCGGCATGGTATTCCTCGGCCTTCGGTGCGCATCTGACCTGGACGCTCCCCTTCGGCGTGCTGATCATGTTCGCCGTCTTCAATCGCTTCTCGCCGGCATACGAGGAGGCGGCGCGCGATCTCGGGGCGACCTCCTGGCAGACGTTCCGGCATGTCGTTCTGCCGATGATTGCGCCGAGCCTGATCGGCGTCGGTCTCTTCGGCTTCACGCTTTCCTATGACGAATTCGCTCGCACGCTGATGACGTCAGGCACCTACAACACGTTGCCGCTCGAAATCTACGGCATGACCACGAATGTCACGACGCCGGTGCTCTATGCGCTCGGCACGGTCACGACGCTCTTCTCCTTCACCATCATTCTCGTCGCGTTGGGCATCATGATGATGCTCGGCCGGCGGCAGGCAAAGACCCGCTGACATGCGCATATTGATCGTCAATCCCAATACCACCGCTTCCATGACCGAGAAGGCGGCAACTGCCGCTCGTGCGGTCGCTGCCGCCGGCACCGACATCATTGCCGCGACCTCACGCATGGGGCCTGTTTCCATCGAGGGGCACTACGACGGGGCGCTCGCCATTCCCGGTCTGCTGACGGAACTGAAAGAGCGGCAGGAGGCCGGCTACGATGCGGCGATCGTCGCCTGTTTCGACGATACCGGGCTCGATGCCGCGCGCACCTTCGCTGACGTGCCCGTTCTCGGGCTCTGCGAATCCGCTGTCGCTACAGCAGGCTTCCTTGCCCAGCGCTTCACGGTGGTGACGACGCTGGAGCGATCCCGGGTGCTGATCGATAATCTCGTGCGTCGTTACGGCATGGGTGGTCGTGCGAAGGTGAGGGCATCGGATATTCCGGTGCTGGAACTGGAAGATGCTGGATCTGGCGCGATCGGCAAGCTGAAAGCGGAAATCGAACGGGCGCTTTCGGAAGATGGTGCGGAGGCGATCGTGCTCGGCTGCGCCGGCATGACGGATCTGGCGCGCGAACTGCAGGATGTCTACGGCGTGCCCGTTATCGATGGGGTCGCGGCTGCCGTGAAGCAGGCGGAAGCGCTGGTCTCGCTCGGCCTTTCGACCAGCAAGCGCGGTTCCTATGCCTCTCCGCTGCCCAAACATTTCATGGGCGCGATGAGCGGTTTTGCGCCGATCCGGGCAGCCGGCTGAACATGGTGCGAACACTCGCAATGGTGCATAGCGCCAAGTTTTGACTTTACTTTTCCCCCTCGCGTGAGAATTGTCGCAGCCGATTATCACGTTGGAGGAGAGCCGTACCATGTCGATCGACGAGGATCTGATCCGTATCGCGGAGCAGGAAAAGGCACTGAGCTTCGACGCCTTCGATCTGACGACGGCATGGCAGCTCGGCAAGCTCTTGCAGGAACTCGCCACCGAACGCGGCCTCGGCATCGCAATCGATATCACGCTGCATTCCATGCCGGTCTTCTACGCGGCCTTGCCGGGTGTGACGCCTGACAATGTCAACTGGGTGCGCCGCAAGCGCAACATGGTCTTCCGCTATTTCCGCAGCAGCTACGCTTCCGGCCTCAAGCTGCAGAAGGAAGGCAAGACGGTCGAGGACAACGGTCTTTCCGGCGCCGACTATGCGCCGCATGGCGGCAGTTTCCCAATCAATGTCAGGGGCACCGGCTGCATCGGCGCCGTCACCGTATCAGGCCTGCCGCAGCGGGACGATCACAACCTCGCAGTCGAAGCCTTGGCGCTTATCCTGGCGAAGGATCTCGATATGCTGCGGCTGGCGTGAATTCTGCCGCATTTCTGACAAATAAAAGCCACGAAAAGCGCAAGATCGCGATCCGTTCCCGGTGACGGCTTTATTTCGTGACGATAAGGTGCGCCCTGTTTTGTGACTTGCGGGACATCATGTTACGTTTGCTCTTTGCCTTTGCTGCCATTGGTTTCAGCCTTCTCCTTGTTTCCTGCAATACGCTTTCAAAGGAAGAATGCGTCGCCGCCGACTGGCGGGTGATTGGTGAATCCGACGGCGCTGCCGGATACGAGCCGCAGGAGCGTTTTGCCGCGCATGCCAAATCCTGCGAGCGGGTGAAGATCGTGCCCGACCAGACCATCTGGTATCAGGGCTATCAGGCCGGTCTCGTGCGCTATTGCACGCCGATGAGCGGCCTGATGCACGGGCAGGCGGGCCACGGCTACTCCAATGTCTGCCCACCGGCGACGGCTGCAGGCTTCCTGCGCGGCTATACGCTCGGGAACCGCCAGCATTCGCTGCAATCACGGCTAAGCTCGCTGCAGAGCGATTACGGATCGAAGGAAGCCGAGATCGACGACCTGTCGCGCAAGCTCAAGGATGCGCCCGATGCGGACCGGCATGATATCCGCCGGCGGATGGACGATCTCGAAGACGATATGCGCCGCATTCGTAGAGAGCAGCGCGACGTTGAGGACGAACTTGATGACGCGAGCGCTGAGGTGCAGTGGTTCCAGCAGAATCCGAATGCACCGCCGCCGGTCATGCCTGGCTACTGAGGCTTTTGTCTCAGAGCTTGCCGCCGGCTTCCACGATGCCCTTGGTAAGACTGCCCGTTGCCGGGAAGAGCGGGATAAGGCAGGCCTGCAGGGCGTGGTAGATGTCGCCCTTGCCGGGGAAGAGCGAGTGTGAGGGCACGAGATCTTCCGTCAGTTCTTCGTGCCAGCCGCCGTTTTTGTGGTCGATGAAGCTGCGCTCGATCACGTTCCAGATCTTGCGGTAGCATTCTTCGTGATAATCGCTCGGCAGGTGTTCGTTGAGGAAGTGCGCAGCAGCAGCACCCTCGCAGGCCGGCCACCAGAGCTTGTTGCGCTTGGCCGGCTTGTCTGCCCAGTCGAGCGTATAGAAGAAGCCGCCCTTGTCGTTGTCCCAGCCGAGTACCATGGATTGTTCGAAGAGGGCTTTTGCCGCATCCGGCATCCAGTCGATCTTCTTGCCGCCGAGCGCCCAGAGTTGCAGGATCAGGCGGGTCCATTCCAGCCAGTGGCCCGGCGTCGTGCCGGCCGGGCGGAACATTTCGTTCGGATGATAGTAATCCTTATCGAGGTTCCATTCGGCATCGAAATGTTCGGCGACGCGCCAGCCGACCGAGCCAGCGGAACGGCGGATGACGAGATCGGCAATGCTTTCGGCCTTCGTGAGATAGTCGCGATCGCCGGTTGCCTCGAAGGCGGCCATCAGCGCTTCGGTCAGATGCATGTTGGAATTCTGGCCGCGATAGGTACCGCCGTCGAGCGGTTGCCAGTCCGCGGTGAATTCCTCTGCGATGGCACCATGTTTGTTTTCCCAGAACTTCGTGTTCAGGACCTCGGTAATATCGGCGAGCATGCCGTCAGCGAGCGGATGGCCGATCGTTTTTGCCGAGGAGGCGGCGAGTAGCACGAAGGCGTGGCCGTAACCCTGCTTGTTGGAATCGACAGGACCGTCGTTATCCAGCGACCAGAAGTAACCGCCGTTGTTCCGGTCGCGATGGTGGTTCCAGATGTAGTTCATGCCGTGGTCGACCACATCGGCGGCACCCGGGCGGCCGAGAAGCGTGCCGATCGAGAAGCAGTGCACGGCGCGCGAGGCGATATGGAGCGGGCGCACCTGGCCTGCGGCGTTCAGCGGCTTGCCGGCGTCGTCGAGGTCGTAGAAACCACCCTTGGGATTGATGGAATTGTGTTGGAAGAAATCGAAGAGGCCGTTGGCCTGCGAGAGCAGCCAGCCGCGATGATAGGCGCGGGTGGACCAGTTGCCGAGTGCAGGTGCCATGATACTCCTCCGAATTCGTGCACAATGCCTTTAGGAAAACGCCTATATAGGGGCTGGGCGAGTCTGTCATCCGCCAAGGCCTGCAACGGCCTAAAGCGATAGGCATATGTTGACATAAAGATATCTTTATGTGATTTGTCGTTTCTGATCTTATGACGTCAAGGAGCCTTCCCGTGTTTGATAGTCTTTTTGGTCCCGAAGGGGGCAAGCGTGACGGCAGTGAAGTATTCGCGGCGCTTAAGAAAGCCGCCAGCGAACGCATCCTCGTTCTTGACGGCGCCATGGGTACGCAGATCCAGGGTCTGGGCTTCGATGAGGACCATTTCCGCGGCTCGCGTTTTATCGGCTGCGCCTGCCATCAGAAGGGCAATAACGACCTCTTGATCCTGTCGCAGCCTGATGCGATCGAGGAAATCCATTATAAATACGCCAAGGCCGGCGCCGATATCCTCGAGACCAACACCTTTTCTTCGACCCGCATCGCGCAGGCCGATTACCAGATGGAAGGTGAGGTCTATGCGCTGAACAAGGAAGGTGCCGAAATCGTGCGCCGCGCCGCGCAGCGCGCCGAGCGTGAAGACGGCAGGCGCCGCTTCGTGGCCGGTGCCATCGGCCCGACCAACCGCACGGCCTCCATCTCGCCCGACGTCAACAATCCTGGCTTCCGCGCCGTTACCTTCGATGACCTGCGTGATGCCTATGCCGAGCAGATCGACGGCCTGATCGATGGCGGCGCCGATATCATCCTCATCGAGACGATCTTCGACACGCTGAATGCGAAGGCTGCGATCTTCGCCTGCGAGGAGCGCTTTGCAGCCAAGGGCATTCGCCTGCCGGTGATGATCTCGGGCACGATCACTGACCTCTCTGGCCGTACGCTCTCCGGCCAGACGCCGACTGCCTTCTGGAATTCGGTGCGTCATGCCAATCCCTTCACGATCGGCCTCAACTGCGCGCTCGGCGCCAATGCGATGCGTCCGCATCTGCAGGAGCTTTCGGGCGTTGCCGATACCTTCATCTGCGCCTATCCGAATGCCGGTCTGCCGAACGAATTCGGCCAGTATGACGAGACGCCGGAACTGATGGCGGCGCAGATCGACAGTTTTGCCCGCGAAGGTTTGGTGAACATCGTCGGCGGCTGCTGCGGCTCCACGCCCGAGCATATCCGTGTCATTGCCGAGACGGTTGCCAAATACAAGCCGCGGCCGATCCCCGAGCATCGCCCCTTCATGTCGCTCTCCGGCCTCGAACCCTTCGAACTGACCAAGGACATTCCCTTCGTCAATGTCGGCGAGCGCACCAACGTCACCGGTTCGGCCAAGTTCCGCAAGCTGATCACCAATGCCGATTTCACGGCAGCCCTCGACGTTGCCCGCGACCAGGTCGAGAACGGCGCCCAGGTGATCGACATCAACATGGACGAAGGCCTGATCGATTCCGAAAAGGCGATGGTCGAGTTCCTGAACCTGATCGCTGCCGAGCCGGATATCGCCCGTGTGCCCGTGATGATCGACTCGTCGAAATTCTCGATTATCGAATCCGGCCTGAAGCGGGTGCAGGGCAAGGCGATCGTCAACTCGATCTCGCTGAAGGAAGGCGAGGAGAATTTTCTCGCCCAGGCGCGGTTGGTGCATAATTACGGCGCTGCCGTCGTCGTCATGGCTTTCGACGAGACGGGACAGGCCGACAGCTATGACCGCAAGGTCGAGATCTGCACACGCGCCTACAAGCTTTTGACGGAAAAGGTCGGCTTCCCGCCCGAAGATATCATCTTCGACCCGAATATCTTCGCGGTCGCGACGGGGATCGAGGAGCACAACAACTACGGCGTCGACTTCATCGAGGCGACGCGCACGATCCGCAAGACCATGCCACTCGTCCATATCTCCGGCGGCGTCTCGAACCTCTCCTTCTCCTTCCGCGGCAACGAGCCGGTGCGTGAGGCGATGCATGCCGTGTTCCTCTACCACGCCATCCAGGCGGGTATGGACATGGGCATCGTCAATGCCGGCCAGCTGGCCGTCTATGACCAGATCGACCCGGAACTGCGCGAGGCCTGCGAAGACGTGGTGCTGAACCGCCGCGCCGATGCGACCGAGCGGCTGCTCGATGTGGCCGAACGTTTCCGGGGTGCTGCCGGCAAGGAAGCCAAGGCGCAGGATCTCTCCTGGCGGGAATGGAGCGTCGAGAAGCGTCTCGAGCATGCGCTGGTCAACGGCATTACCGAATATATCGAGGCCGATACCGAGGAAGCCCGCCAGCAGGCCGCGCGCCCGCTGCATGTCATCGAAGGCCCGCTGATGGCTGGCATGAACGTGGTCGGCGACCTCTTCGGCTCGGGCAAGATGTTCCTGCCGCAGGTGGTGAAGTCCGCACGCGTCATGAAGCAGGCCGTTGCCGTTCTCCTTCCTTACATGGAGGAGGAGAAGCGCCAGAATGGCGGTGAGGAACGCAAGTCTGCCGGTAAGATCCTGATGGCGACCGTCAAGGGCGACGTGCACGATATCGGCAAGAACATCGTCGGCGTCGTGCTCGCCTGCAACAATTACGAGATCATCGACCTCGGCGTCATGGTGCCGGCAACGAAGATCCTCGAAACGGCTGTTGCCGAGAATGTCGATGTCATCGGTCTTTCAGGCCTCATCACCCCGTCGCTTGATGAGATGGTGCATGTGGCGGCCGAAATGGAACGGCAGGGCTTCGACATTCCGCTACTGATCGGCGGGGCAACGACCAGCCGCGTGCATACGGCCGTCAAGATCCATCCGGGTTACAACAAGGGCCAGTCGATCTATGTGACCGACGCGAGCCGTGCCGTCGGCGTCGTCTCCTCGCTGCTGTCGCCGGAAGGTCGTCAGTCCTATATCGATGATATCAGGGCCGAATATGCCAAGGTCGCTGCCGCGCATGCGCGCAGCGAAGCGGAGAAGGTGCGCCTGCCGCTTTCGCGTGCCCGCGAAAATGCGCAGAAGGTAGACTGGGCGGCCTATAAGCCGACCAAGCCGAGCTTCCTCGGCACCAAGGTATTCGAAGACTACGATCTGGCCAAGCTTGCAGAGTACATCGACTGGACACCGTTCTTCCAGACTTGGGAGTTGCGTGGCCGTTATCCTGCGATCCTCGAGGACGAGAAGCAGGGTGAAGCTGCACGGGCGCTCTGGAACGACGCCCAGGCGATGCTGAAGAAGATCATCGACGAGAAGTGGTTCCGTCCGCGCGCCGTCATCGGCTTCTGGCCGGCTGGCACCGTTGGCGACGATATCCGCCTCTTCAAGGACGATGCGCGCAAGGAGGAGTTGGCGACGTTCTACACGCTGCGCCAGCAGCTTTCGAAGCGCGACGGCCGCCCGAACGTGGCGTTGTCGGACTTCGTGGCACCTGTTGATAGCGGTGTGCAGGACTATGTCGGCGGCTTCGTGGTAACGGCCGGCTTCGAGGAGATCGCCATCGCCGAACGTTTCGAGCGTTCGAACGACGATTATTCCTCGATCCTCGTGAAGGCGCTTGCCGACCGCTTCGCCGAAGCCTTCGCCGAATGCATGCATGAGCGGGTGCGCCGCGAATATTGGGGCTATGCCAAGGACGAGCACCTCTCCAACGAGGACCTCATCACCGAGGCCTATGCGGGTATCCGCCCGGCGCCCGGCTATCCGGCGCAACCAGACCATACCGAGAAGAAGACTCTGTTTGGCCTTCTCGACGCAGAAAATACTGCCGGCGTTAAACTGACGGAGAGCTATGCGATGTGGCCCGGCTCGTCGGTCTCCGGCATCTATATCGGCCACCCGGACTCATACTATTTCGGCGTCGCCAAGGTGGAGCGCGATCAGGTGGAAGACTATGCCAAGCGCAAGGGCATGGAGATATCCGAGGTCGAGCGCTGGCTCGGACCGGTACTCAACTATGTCCCGCGCAAGGTCGATGAGGACATCGAAGACGCGGCTTGATTGTCGAATCGTTCCAGTTGCTTGAGGTGGCTGGCTGAGCGACTGATTCAACGAAAAGTCGGGACGTGATTCACGTTCCGGCTTTATCTTTTTGATGTGCCTCATAATTCCCTGCCTTCACGGCCTTTCGGCTTTGACGCCGAGATGGTATGCTTAGCTAAGTTAGCTAATGAGAGTTGTCATGCAAGTTACCATCCATGCTGCGAAGACTAATCTGTCGAAGTTGATCGATGCCGCCCTTTCCGGTGAGGAAGTGGTGATCGCAAAGGGGAGCAAGCCTGTCGTGAAGATCGTTCCGATTGGCCAGGCACCCTTCAAGATCGGCCTGTTGAAGGGGCAAGTCGGTGGTAAGGGGCCTGACTTCTTCGAGCCATTGGATGAAGAAGAACTCGCATCCTGGGAAGGGGCTGAGTGAATACGCTTCTGCTCGATACGCATGCCTGGGCATGGTCGCTGACCGGCGACGATCGTCTCTCGACCAAGGCGATTGCCATGATCGAAAAGGCCGAGACTATTTTCGTCAGCCCCATATCTCTGTTTGAGATCGGCCAGAAGGTTCGTCTCGGCAAGTGGCCAGAGATGGAACCTTTCATCGAGCGGCTCGCAGATCTTTTGCAGGAGCAGGGCGGTATCATTGCCGCGTTGACGCCGGACATATGTCTGACAGCCGCCGTTATGGACTGGCACCATCGCGATCCCTTCGATCGGCTGCTTGCGGCCACTGCCATGCAGAATGGAATACCCATCATCTCCGCCGACGTCGTCTTCGACGAACTTGGCGGCAATGAGCTTTGGATCGCCCGCTTCTGGTAAGGCTTACGTTGCCCCGATCGTCAGTTCGGCGACGAAGTCATAGGCATCGCCGCGATAGAGGGAGCGGGTGAATTCCACCGCGCGGCCGGAGCCGAGATAGGAGATGCGCTCGATCGAAAGCCCGGCCTGACCGACGGGCACGCCGAGCAGTTGGGCGTCGGCTTCCTTCATGTTGGTCGCGGATATGCGCTGGACGGCGCGGACGGGGCGCACGCCGCGGCGCTCCAGTTCGGCATAAAGCGAGTTGGTCACGGAGGAGGGGTCGGGCAGGAATTCGCCCGAGACGCTCGCATGTTCGATCGCCAAGGGCTGGTCGTCGGCGATACGCAGGCGCGACAGCCGCGAGACCTTGATGTCGGTGCCGAGGCCGAGGATCATCATCTCGTCGGGCGAGGGCGTGTGGACGCCCTTGTGCAGCCATTCGGAGCGGGCGGTCATGCCGCGCCGGGCCATATCCTCGGTGAAGGAGGTGAGCTGCGACAGGCGCTGTTCGACCTTCGAAACCGGCTTGGCGACGAAGGTGCCGGAGCCGTGGCGGCGCACCAGCAGGCCGTCGGCCACAAGCTCGTCGATCGCCTTGCGCACGGTGACGCGGCTGACGGCGGCAAATTCGGCGATGTCGCGTTCCGGCGGCAGGGCGTCGCCATGGGCGAGGGTGCCGGTGCGGACGGCATCTTCCAGTGTGCGGCGCAGCTTCACATAGAGCGGGCCGGTGCCGCCGGCCTGAAGGCGTGCAGGTGAGAGGATGGTGGCGAGATCGTCAGTCATGCCGCACCTCTCTGCCGTTGATTCAGGAGTTTGACGGCGAGATCGACCGCGCCCCGCAGCGCGTCGGCTTTCGGCTCCGACAGCAGCGCCTTGTGTCGGTCGGCAATCCAGGGGTGATAGGCTTTCGCCAGTCCGCCAAGCAGACAGATGGACGGGCACTCCGGCCAGGACAGCGCGTCGAGGCTTTCGTCGATGGCGCGCGCCGCATCCTTGATGATCTCGATTGCCGTGGCATCGCCGGCCAGCGCGCCTTCGAAGACCATGGGCGCGTAACGCGCAAAATCCGTTGGCCGGGCCGTATGGGCGAATTCGACGACGCGTTCCGGATCGTTGTCGTATTCGGCCAGGAGCCTATCGGTCAGCGACGAGGCAGTGCGGACCTTGTCATAAGCAAGCAAGGATCTTTCCAAGAGATCGCGGCCAAGACGGGCGCCGCTTGCCTGATCGCCGACGATGGAGCCCCAGCCGCCGATGCCATGCAGCTTGCCGTTCCGGCGCGCATTATAGACGGAGCCGGTTCCGAAAGCGCCGACAATGCCATCGGCGTCGCCGAGTGCGCCCTGCAGCGAAATCAGCGCATCAGTGACGACTCGTGCATTCCTGAAGGGCAGGGCCTTTTCGATGCGCTTGCCGTAGTCGCCGACGTTGGCGCCGGCGACACCGACGACTGCGGAGGCGGTGGAAGCGGTTTCACTTTCGAGCCCCGCATCGCGAAGGGCAGCCCGAGCGGCTTCGACGATATTGACGCGAGAGGTTTCCAGGTCGGAAAGGATATTGGCAGGGCCAGCCCTGCCGTGGCCGATGACATTGCCCATTCTGTCCGCAACTGCGGCCCGGCAGCTTGTTCCACCGCCATCTATGCCGATTGCAAGTTCCGTCATCGGACCTCCGGATACGCCGTTCCCTTGTGTTTTTTAATACAATACCAAAAAAATACCATTTACCAAGCGGAAATGATCAGGAAATTGTCCGTTTTTATCCTATTGATTTTATATGATAAAATTTTTTAATCAATTTTCTCTGGCTCAGAAGTTAATTTCGGCTGGACAATTGGTATTTTTTTGGCCTTAATTCCGGAAAAGGGAACAGCGTATCGAGGCATGTGAAAACCGGCAAAGAAAAACAGCGCCGGCCAGGTTTCGAGAAAGGTGCAGACAGTGATCCGAAGGGCCGGCAAGGCTCGCGGATGTGTGAGGCATCTTTCAAGCTTTTCGCTTACTTTTTCAGGCGCCCGGTTCAGCGTATCGGGAGGGCGCACCATCCGGCCGGAAGCAATCGTCTTCCGTGTCGACAGAGCTTCGGGGCCGGCAATCTTGGCGGCTCTAAAAGGGGCGTTGGGTGTTTCCTCAGGCACGCCAACCGCTTGTTCCAGATCGAAAACAGCGCCTTGCGGCGCTTAAAAACAGGAGAGGGAAATGAAAAACACTGCTCTGAAAAGCCTGCTGCTTGCCTCCAGCCTGCTGTCGTCGGCTGGCCTCGTTCATGCCGCCGACGTGACGCTCACGGTCGAAAGCTGGCGTAACGACGACCTGCAGATCTGGCAGGAAAAGATCATCCCGGCTTTCGAAGCCAAGAACCCGGGCATCAAGATCGTCTTCTCGCCGACCGCTCCGACTGAATACAATGCTTCGCTGAACGCCAAGCTCGACGCCGGTTCCGCAGGCGACATCATTACCTGCCGTCCGTTCGACGCATCGCTCGAGCTCTTCAACAAGAAGCAGCTCGTCGACATCACCAGCCTGTCCGGCATGGAAAACTTCTCGCCGGTCGCCAAGGCTGCATGGTCGACAGACGATGGCAAGTCGACCTTCTGCGTACCGATGGCTTCGGTCATCCACGGTTTCATCTACAACAAGGATGCCTTCGACAAGCTCGGTATCGCTGTTCCGAAGACGGAAGACGAGTTCTTCGCTGCCCTCGACAAGATCAAGGCCGACGGTACCTACATCCCGCTCGCCATGGGCACGAAGGACCTCTGGGAAGCCGCAACCATGGGCTACCAGAACATCGGCCCGAACTACTGGAAGGGTGAAGAGGGCCGCGAAGCCCTGATCGCCGGCAAGCAGAAACTGACCGATCCCGAATGGGTCAAGCCCTATGAAGAGCTTGCCAAGTGGAAGCCCTATCTGGGCGACGGTTTCGAAGCCCAGACCTATTCGGACAGCCAGAACCTCTTCACGCTCGGCCGCGCCGCCATCTATCCGGCCGGTTCGTGGGAAATCGCGCTGTTCAACACGCAGGCGCAGTTCAAGATGGGGGCCTTCCCGCCGCCGGTTCCGAAGGCTGGCGACCAAGGCTACATCTCCGATCATCCGGATATCGGCGTTGCACTGAACGCCAAGAGCACGCACCAGGAAGAAGCCAAGAAGTTTCTCAGCTGGGTTGCTTCGCCTGAGTTTGCCGATATCTATGCCAACTCCCTGCCGGGCTTCTTCAGCCTGAACTCCAACCCGGTCAAGATGAGCGATCCGTTGGCTCAGGAATTCGTTTCCTGGCGCGGCCCGTACAAGTCGACCGTCCGCTCGACCTATCAGATCCTGTCGCGCGGTACGCCGAATCTCGAAAACGAGACCTGGGTTGAATCGGCAAACGTCATCAATGGCACGGATACGCCTGCCGTTGCTGCCGAAAAGCTCCAGAAGGGCCTCGACAGCTGGTACAAGCCGGCGAAGTAAGCTGAAAGCATGAGAGGAGGGCGGCAATCGGGTTGCCGCCCTCGTTCCCGTATCCTCGGCCCGGCTGGGGATGTCACAGGAACCTAGCCACGCGAAGTCTTTCGCGTGAAAGAGTCTCCCGCACCGCTGAACCGGCGCTGCTCGATCCCCGTCGTGAACAGGGATGAGGGAGAGAACGAAGCCAAAAGCGAGCCAAGTAATGACCGATCAGACATCGGCAATTCCTGAACCGATCAAGCGTCCCATCCGCTGGCATATCGGAATTTTCCTTCTGCCGGCCTTCGTCGTCTATTCGGCGATCATGATCCTGCCGCTGATCGAAACGCTCCGGCTTTCTTTCTACAATACGGTCGACGGCGCCCCGGCGTTTGTCGGTTTCGCCAATTACAAGGTTCTTTTCGGCGATGCCCGCTGGGTGCATGACTTCTGGAATGCGCTCCGCAACAACGTCATCTTCTTCATCATCCATATGTGCGTTCAGAACCCGATCGGGATTGCGCTTGCGGCCCTGCTGTCGACGCCTCGACTGCGCTTTGTTGCCTTCTATCGGACGGCGATCTTCCTGCCGACGCTGCTCTCCTTCGTTATCGTCGGTTTCATCTGGAAGCTGATCCTCTCTCCGATCTGGGGCGTCGCACCCTGGCTGATGAGCCTCGTCGGCCTGAAGTGGGCCTTTGCGCCCTGGCTCGGCCAGTCCGGCCCTGCGCTGATCGCAGTGTCGCTGATCTCCAACTGGCAATATATCGGCATCCCGATGATGCTAATCTATGCGGCCCTTCTCAGCATTCCCGAGGAAGTCATCGAGGCTGCCGAATGCGACGGCATTACCGGCTGGGCGCAGTTCTGGAAGATCAAGCTGCCGCTGGTCCTGCCGGCAATCGGCATAATCTCGATCCTCACCTTCGTCGGCAATTTCAACGCCTTCGATCTGATCTACACGGTGCAGGGCGCGCTTGCCGGCCCCGACATGTCGACGGATATTCTGGGCACGCTGCTCTATCGTACCTTCTTCGGCTTCCAGCTGCAGCTCGGCGACCGCTCCATGGGCGCGACGATCGCAACGGTCATGTTCCTGATCATCCTTGCCGGCGTCTCCTTCTATCTTTTCGCCATCCAGCGGCGCATGCGCCGCTACCAGTTCTGAGGAATGTGAGCCCATGTCGAACAGAGCGCGCACATCCCCGATCCGCACCGGCCTCGTGCATCTGGCGCTGGTTGGCTACACGCTAATTGCCATCTTCCCGGTGTTCCTGACGATCATCAATTCGTTCAAGGATCGCAACTCGATCTTCCGGTCGCCGCTGCAGGTGCCGACGCCGTCCACCTTCAGCCTCGTTGGTTACCAGACGGTGCTGGGGCAGGGTGACTTCGCCACCTATTTCCAGAACAGCTTCATCGTGACGATCGTGGCGATCTTCCTCGTGCTGCTGTTCGGGGCCATGGCCGCCTTCGCACTGTCGGAATATCGCTTCAGGGGCAATACGCTTGTTGGCCTCTACATGGCGATCGGCATCATGATCCCGATCCGCCTCGGCACGGTCGCCATCCTGCAGGGCATGGTCGCGACCGGCCTCGTCAATACGCTGACGGCGCTGATCCTGGTCTATACGGCGCAGGGCATACCGCTGGCAATCTTCATCCTGTCGGAATTCATGCGCACCGTGTCCGACGACCTGAAGAATGCCGGGCGCATCGACGGGCTTTCGGAATATGCGATCTTCTTCCGCCTCGTGCTGCCGCTGGTGCGGCCGGCAATGGCGACGGTCGCCGTCTTCACGATGATCCCGATCTGGAACGACCTATGGTTTCCGCTGATCCTGGCGCCGTCGGAAGCCACCAAGACCGTGACGCTCGGCTCGCAGATCTTCATCGGCCAGTTCGTCACCAACTGGAATGCGGTTCTGGCAGCACTGTCGCTCGCGATCCTGCCGATCCTCGTTCTCTACGTCATCTTCTCGCGGCAGCTGATCCGCGGCATTACCTCGGGAGCCGTCAAGTGAGCCAATCCGAAAAGCCGATCCGCGTCCTCGTCGCCGGCCTCGGCAATATGGGCCGCAGCCATGCGCTCGCCTATCACAACAATCCGAACTACGAGATCGTCGGCCTCGTCAACCGCTCCAAGCCGTCGCAACTGGCACCGGAGCTGGAGCAGTACACGATCCATCCGGATTTCATGGCCGCACTTGCCGAATTGAAGCCGGATCTCTGCTCGATCAACACCTATTCCGACAGCCATGCCGATTATGCTGTGGCCGCCTTCGAGGCCGGCTGCGACGTCTTCGTTGAAAAGCCGCTGGCAACGACCGTTGCCGATGCGGAGCGTGTCGTGGCAGTGGCGAAGAAAGCGAAGAAGAAGCTGGTGATCGGCTATATCCTTCGCCATCACCCCTCTTGGATCAAGCTTATCGAGGAAGCGCGGAAGCTCGGTGGTCCCTATGTCTTCCGCATGAACCTCAATCAGCAATCCAGCGGGCCGACCTGGGCAACGCATAAGTCACTGATGCAGACGACCTCGCCGATCGTTGATTGCGGCGTCCATTATGTCGATGTCATGTGCCAGATCACCGATGCTAGGGCGGTCGAGGTGCGTGGCATGGGCCTGCGCCTGTCGAACGAGATCGCGCCGGATATGTACAATTACGGTCACCTGCAGGTTCTTTACGAGGACGGTTCCGTCGGCTGGTACGAGGCCGGCTGGGGGCCGATGATTTCCGAGACGGCCTTCTTCGTGAAGGACGTCATGTCGCCGAACGGCGCCGTTTCGATCGTCATGGACCCGAAGGCGAAGTCCGACGACATCGACACGCATACCAAGACTTCCGTCATCCGCCTGCATACGGCAGAGACCGGGCCTGACGGCAAATTCATCCGTCCCGATCAGGACATGACCATGGAAGGCGAGCCGGGTCATCAGGCGCTTTGCGACCTGGAACAGGCATTCGTGGCGCGCGCTATCAACGAGGATCTGGACCTTACCCGCCATATGGATGATGCCGTAGCCTCGCTGCGCATCTGTCTTGCCGCCGACGAGAGCGTGCGCACCGGCCGACCGGTTAGACTATAAGGAAAGACTAGTGGGATCGCTTCAACTCAAATCCATCCGCAAGGCCTACGGCAAGCATGACGTGCTGAAGGGCATCGACCTCGAGGTCAAGGACGGCGAATTCGTCATCTTCGTCGGCCCCTCCGGCTGCGGGAAATCGACCCTGCTGCGCAGCATCGCCGGCCTGGAAGACGTGACATCGGGTGCCGTCATCATCAATGGCCGCGACGAGACGCTGACGCCACCGGCCAAGCGCGGCATCGCCATGGTGTTCCAGTCCTACGCGCTCTATCCGCACCTGACGGTCAAGGACAATATGGGCCTCGGCCTCAAGCAGGCGGGTACTGCGAAGGACGAGATCGAAAAGCGCGTCTCCGAGGCGTCCTCGATGCTGTCGCTGGAACAATATCTCGCCCGCCGCCCGGCCGAACTTTCGGGTGGCCAGCGCCAGCGCGTTGCGATCGGCCGTGCGATCGTGCGCGAGCCGGAGCTCTTCCTGTTCGATGAACCGCTTTCCAACCTCGATGCGGCGCTGCGCGTGCAGACGCGCCTCGAGATCGCCCGCCTGCATCGCAGCCTCAAGGCGACGATGATCTATGTCACCCACGATCAGGTCGAAGCCATGACGCTTGCCGACAAGATCGTGGTGTTGAATGCCGGTGCGATCGAGCAGATCGGCTCGCCGATGGAGCTGTATAACCGCCCGGCCAATGTCTTTGTCGCAGGCTTCATTGGCTCGCCGCAGATGAACTTTATTTCCGGCGACAAGGTGGGGGATGCCGATGCAAAAACCGTCGGTATCCGCCCCGAGCATCTGACGCTCTCGCGCGACAGCGGCACCTGGAAGGCGAAGACTGTGCATGTCGAGCATCTTGGCGCTGACACCATCGTCTATCTGGAATCCGAGCAGTGCGGCCTGTTGACCGCGCGTCTCTTCGGTGAGCACAAATACGAGCCCGACGAGATCGTCTATGCGACGCCGGACGGAAGCCATATCCACCGCTTCGACGCGAACGATCAAGCGATCCGGTAACTGTGTCTACGTATGAAAAGCCCCGCCAAGCTGGGCTTTCATTTCAGACAATTGATAGAGCCGTCTTCACCGGAGAACCGGACGCATGAAGCTGCGCTCATAGCTGATGATGCTGCGGTTACGCTTGTCGAGATCGAAGGCGGCCTGGCATTCTGGGTCGCTTGCCATCCGGGTGCGATAGTCCTCATAGGCGGCGAGGCTCGGGAAGGAAAACAGCGCAACCGCAATGTTGTTGGCGCCTTCTGACGGCAGGAAATAGCCGTGATGGGTACCGCCCATCCTGTTGACGATCGGAATCCAGAGCCGGGAGTATTCCTCGAATTCGGCGACCTTGTATGGATCGATGACGTATCGCAGATAGCAGGTAATCATTGAAATATCCCATTGTGGAAAAAGCCGGGCGAATGGCCGTCCGGCCTGTGTTGCCCGTTCAGGTTCGGGAGGTCAGCCGGTCTGTCAGTTCCTCGATGCCGACTTCGGCCTCGATGCTATCTCCCTTGGCCAGAAGGTAGAGGCCGAGGCCGAAGGTAAGGGCGGCGATGAACAGCAGATAATAGGCATGTGCCATCGGGTTGATCGGGAGCAGGGCGGCGACGGCAAGCGGTGTCAGTCCGCCGAAGATCGCATAGGAAACATTGTAGGAGAAGGAGAGGCCGCTGAAGCGGACGCGGGCCGGGAAGGCGCGCACCATCACATAAGGCACTGCGCCGACCATGCCGACGGCGAGGCCCATGATGGCATAGAGCATGAAGAGCACCGTCAGCGAAACTGCGGCATAGCTGTAGAAGGCGAAGGTGGCGATGGCGAAGAAGATGCTCGAGACCAGGAAGAACCGGCCTGAGCCGACACGATCGACGATTGCACCCGCTGCCGCCGTGCCGAAGATCAGGAACAGCGTGCCGAAGCTCGTGGCAGCTAGCGATTGCTGGGCGGTATAGCCATACTGCTTCTGCAGAAACGTCGCCGTCATCAAGGTTGTCACCACGATGCCGGCGGACAGGATCCAGGTCAGCAGAATGGAGATCACGATACCGCGGGGATAGTCGCGCAGCACGGCCTTCAGCGGCAGTTCCGGCACCAGTGAGCGGCTCTGCTTCATCTCGGAGAAGATCGGCGTCTCCTGCAGCCAGCGGCGCAGATAGACGGCGATGAGGCCAAAGATGCCGCCGATGAAGAATGGCAGGCGCCATGCATAGGCAGCGATATCGTCGGGCGTGAAGACCGTATTGATGATCGTCGCGATAAAAGAGCCGAAGAGGATGCCGAGCGTCAGGCCCGAGCAGAGGAAGCCGCAGGCAAAACCGACGCGGCGGAAGGGTACATGCTCGGCGACGAAGGTCCAGGCGCCCGGAACCTCGCCGCCGATCGCCGCACCCTGGAGGACGCGCATCAGGATGAGAAGCATGGGTGCCGCAATGCCGATCGAGGCATAGGTCGGCATTGCGGCCATGCCGAGCGTCGAGAGCGCCATCAGCAGGATCGAGAAGGCGAAGACCTTCTTGCGGCCGAAGAGGTCGCCGAAATGGGCCAGTACGATGCCGCCGAGCGGCCTCACCAGATATCCGGCGGCGAAGATGCCGAAGGTCTGCAGCGTCACCAGCCAGTCCGGCATTTCCGGCGGGAAGAAAAGCTTGCCGATCACGGCTGCGAAGAAGACGAAGATGATGAAATCGTAGAATTCCAGCGCGCCGCCAAGGGCGGAAAGGCCAAGCGTGCGAAAATCCTGGGGGGTCAGGCTGCGGGGAGCGGAGGCTGTGATTGATGACATGATGGAGCACTTCGTGGATCGGTATGGTTGCTCCATGCGGCATGGCTCCCATCACTTCAAGCCCTTTATCGTGATGGCTTCATCACGTTTGCTGACAATGTTCTCGTCAAAACGAAAAAAAGGCGCCGCATCGGCGGCGCCCTCATCTAGACCGGTTTTCTTGCAGTCAATCGCGGATGACGAGCAGATCGGCGGCCATGAAGCGGAGCGTCACGGTTTCGCCAGCAGCCGGCGGGGTGACGCCGGGGCTGTTGAACATGTCGAAGGAGATGACGTTGCCGCCGACATTCATTCGGGTTCGGATGACAGAACCCAGGAAGTGGGCGGAGACGACCTGACCGGTCAGAGCCGTATCGCTGTGTGTGCTTTCGGCAAGCGAACCGGCTTCGGGACGGAGTGCGAGCTGAACGGTATCGCCGGCCTTGTAGGTCTGGACAGATTGTTTCAGCGTCACAGCCTGATCACCGATCTGGATCCGGTTGCTGTCGGGATCGACAACCTTGGCTTCGATGAGATTCAACGTGCCGACGAAGGATGCGACGAAGCGCGTTGCCGGCGTGTTGTAGATCTCGAAGGGCGTGCCGATCTGGTCTGCCTTGCCAGCGTTCATGACGACAATGCGGTCGGAGATCGAAAGCGCTTCTTCCTGGTCGTGCGTGACGAATACCGTGGTGATGCCGAGCGACTGCTGGATCTGGCGGATTTCCTCGCGCAGCGAAACGCGGATCTTGGCGTCGAGAGCGGACAGCGGCTCGTCGAGCAGCAGGACCTGCGGCTTGACGGCAAGGGCGCGGGCAAGTGCTACGCGCTGCTGCTGGCCGCCCGACATCTGGTAAGGGAAGCGGTCTGCCAGGTGGTCGAGCTTGATCAGGCCGAGCATTTCCTTGACGCGGGCGTCGATCGCAGGCTTCGGAGCACCTGCGACCTTGAGGCCGAAGGCGACGTTGTCATGTACGGACATGTTGGGGAACAGCGCATAGGCCTGAAAAACCATGCCGATATTGCGCTGGTTCGGTTTCAGCGAGCTCTGGTCTTTGCCATTGATCGTCAGCGTGCCACCGGTCGGCGTTTCGAAGCCGGCGATCATGCGCAAAACGGTCGTCTTGCCGCAGCCTGACGGTCCGAGGAAAGAGACGAATTCCCCTTTCTCGATGTTCATGTTGAAGTTCTTGACGACCTGAGTCTGGCCGAAGGATTTCTGAATATTGGTCAGTGTAAGAAAGGACATGAGCCAAATACCTTATGCTTTAGCCGGGCGGGCTTTGCCAAAGCGAGAAACGAGGTTGAGCAGGCCCATGCTGAGCCAGGTGATCGAGAATGCGATGACCGCAAGCGCGGAAGGTTCATAGGCCTTGTTTGCACCGACGAGTTGCAGGTAGGGACCGAAGGCTGGACGGTTCAGAAGTGCTGCGAAGGTGAATTCGCCCATGACGATCGCGAGCGTGATGAAGGCGCCCGAGAGCACGCCGCTCATGACATTCGGAAAAATGCATTTGAACATTATGGTCGTCCAGCGCGCGCCGAGGCTTTCGGCCGCCTCCGTCAGCGTGCGGACGTCGATGGCGCGCATGGCTGTATCGACGGCGCGGTACATGTAGGGCAGCGACAGGGTGACGTAAGAGAAGACCAGCAGGGCGTCGGTGCCTATCGACGAATTCGTCAACGGCAGATAGGACGACGAGTTGTACATCCTCAGGTAGCCGAAAACGATGACGATCGCCGGAATGACGAGCGGCAGCAGCGTGATGAATTCGACAACCGGACGCATCTGCGGCAGCCTCAGCCGCACCCAGTAGGCTGTCGGTACGACGAGCAACGTGCCGAAGATTATGGTCAGAAGCGCCATTCCCATGGAGTAGCCGAAGGTCTCGCGGAACTGAGCGTCCGAGAAGACTGACTGATAGGCATCGAAGCTATAGGTGCCGCGGCGCATGCGCAGCGAAAATTCGACGGTTCCGATCAGCGGGATGATGAAATAGGATGCGCCCAGAAAGATGGCGATCCAGGCTCCGAGACGTTGAGCTTTCATTTCTGCCACCGTTCGGCGCGCATGCGCAGCATGAGATAAAGGACGTTGGATACGCCGGTTATGACGATCATGCCGAGCGCGATCGCGTAACCGAGGTTGGCATTGTGCAGGACGTCGCCGCGGATCTGCGCATAGAGCAGGATCGGCACGATGTTCAGCGAACTGCCGGTCAGCGCGAAGGCGGTGGCGATGGCGCCGAAAGCGTTGGCAAAGAGCAGCAGCGTGGTACCGAGCAGGCTCGGCCAGAGGATCGGCAGGGCAACCATCGTCCAATATTGGCGGTTGGTGGCGCCGAGAATCTCAGAGGCTTCGCGCCATTCCTTCTTCATGCCGTCGAGCGCCGGCGTCAGGATCAGCACCATCAGGGGGATCTGAAAATACATGTAAGTGATGGTGAGCCCGAAAAAGGAGAGCAGGTTGAAGCCGGTGCCATAGAGATTGAAGCCGAACCATTCCCGCAAGAAAACGGTCACGAGGCCGGTGCGGCCGAGCGTAGCGAGGAAGGCGAAGGCAAGCGGCACGCCGGCGAAATTCGAGGCGACGCCGGAGAAGGTCAGCAGCGTCGAGCGTACCGAGGCGGGCAGACCGCCGAGCACGACGGCCCAGGCGAGAAAGAAGCCGACCAGTGCGCCGCCGAGAGCGGACGCCAGCGAGACGCGGATACTGATCCAGTAAGCGCTCATGATCGATGGAGTAAAGAGATCGCCGATATTCTTCAGCGTGAAATCGCCCTCGGGTGTCAGAAACGCGCCCGCCACAAGATAAAGCGTGGGGATGATCAGAAACAGCAGCGAGAAAATAATGAAGGGTGCGATACCCAGCCAATCGATCACACGGTCTTTATTGATCAAGGGGGTGCTGCCCACCATCGGCGTTGAAACGGTACTCATGAAAAGCTCATCCTGGGCGTCGGAGTGAGAAAACCTCCCCGCCCTCGGGGCGGGGAGGTAGGATCAAAGTTTACTGAACGTTAGCGCCGACGACGGAATCCCAGTTCTTGGTGATGGTTTCCTTGCCTGCTGCCTGTTCTTCGAGTGTCGGGAAGACGGCCTTTTCATAGGCCGCTGCCGGCGGCAGCTTGTCGAGCAGCTCCTTCGGGATCTTGTTGTTCTTGGCAAGATCGTTGAAGCGGATCGGGTGGCAATAGCCCTTCAGCCAGCCGAGCTGACCTTCGTCGGAATAGAGGTATTCCATCCAGAGCTTGGCAGCGTTCGGGTGCGGAGCGAAGGCGGAGATGGCCTGAACGTAGACGCCGGCAACGACGCCGGTCTTCGGAACAACGACTTCGAACGGAGGATTGCCTTTCAGGCTTTCACCCCAGGAAAGCGCGTTGTAGTCCCAAGCGATGATGATCGGCGTGGAGCCCTGCGCGAAGGGAGCAGCCTTGCCGACAACAGGTACGAAGTTGCCGGCCTTGTTCAGTTCGGCGAAGAACTTCAGGCCTTCTTCGCCTGCCTTGGCGGCGTCACCGCCAGCGGCCGAAAGACCAGCGGCATAGACGCCTTGGACGGCCTGGTTGGCGCTGCGCGGATCGCCTGCGAGAGCAACGCTATTTGCGTAGTCGCTCTTCTTCAGATCGGCCCAATCGGCGGGCGATTCCTTCACGAGATCCTTGTTCACGAGGAACGAAAGAACACCGTAATAGTCGCCGTACCAGTAACCTTCTGCATCCTTGGCGGAATCTGGGATCGAATCCCAGGTGGAGACCTTGTAAGGCTGGATCAGGCCGTCCTTCTTGGCGGACGGGCCGAAGGAGAGGCCGACGTCGATGACATCGGGAGCCTGTGGGCCGGTGTTGCCCTTGTTGGCCTTGATGGCTTCGATTTCGTCGCCCGAGCTTGCGTCAGGGTTCAGCTCGTTGACCTCAATGCCGTACTTGGCCTTGAAACCGGCAATGACGTCGCCGTAGCCGCACCAGCTATGCGGGAGAGCGATCGTGGTCAGCGTGCCTTCCTTCTTGGCGGCAGCGATAAGATCAGCGCTCGGCTCAGCTGCTGCGATCGCAGTCGAAGCAACGATCATCGCAGTAGAAAGCGAGAGCAGTCGAGAAATGTTAGAGATCACTGTTGTTCTCCTTCGGGTTTTCAGTGTCCGATGTGCTGTTACTGGCGTTAGATGAAGCTTGTATGACAGTTGCGTGACGTAAATTTCGTCATGAATAGCAGATGCTTGCGGCAATGTTTCATTTGCGACAGGCTATCCTGATTCCGCGAAATGCGTCTTTGTTTTGCCCTTTTTCTAGCTGTCCCTCCTAACCGGGTTTGCGGAAAAGCCGAGTCTGTTCGAACAGGCCTTCCAGCGTTTTCATGCGCTCCTTCGTCTCGTCCCATGTCGAGTTCTGCACCGCTTCGATGAGTGCCTCGACGATGAAGAGCGTGACGACGGAGGAATCCCATGCCGATGGCGCCTCGATCTGTACACGAAAGGCGTGACGGGCGAGCTTGGCGGCGGGCGAAGCCCACTGGTCGGTGAAGACGATGATTTCGGCTCCGCGCTTGCGGGCGGCAGTGGCAAGGCTCACCATTTCCTGCTCGTAGCGGCGGATATCGAAGATGATGAGCAGATCGCCCGGATTCATATTGAGGACATATTGCGGCCAGCTCGACGAGTTGGAGGAGAGCAGCGCCGTGTTCGGGCGAATGACCTGCATATGGGTAAAGAAGTATTCGGCAAGCGCGCCGGTGATACGTCCGCCGACGAAATAGAGCGTGCGCTTGCGATCCGAGAGCAGGGCGGCGACGCTGTCGAAGGTTGCCGTATCGAGATCGGAGAGCGTCTGGCGCAGATTGCCCATGATGGCATCGGCGAAGCGGTTCAATATATGGGTGCCCGGCGCGTTCTGAGCCCAGCGATCGTGTTTGGCGATCGGGTTGGAAATCGTTGCCTCGACTTCCTGGTGCAGATGCTGCTGGAAGTCCGGATAGCCCTTGTAGCCGAGCTTCTGGACCATGCGCACGACCGTCGGCGTGGAGACGCCGGCATTTTCGGCGATGGTGGTGATGCTGCCGAGACCGGAGACGGGGTAGTTGTCGAGCAGGCTTTCAGCCAATTGCTTCTCGGCGCGCGTAAGCACGCCGAAATACGAATGAATGACGTCCGAAACGGTCTTGGCCGCGACACTCACGTGATTTTGCTCCCCGGGATGGTCTGGCGCCACTTTCCCACTGAAAGTTAACAACGCTGTCACAATCCATGTCAATGACTGTCATGAAAAGAAATTTTCAGAGTGCGCTTGACACTGCTGCGAACCTGAAGAATTCTTTTCTTATAAAGAATTTATTAAGCGATGGGGGAAGCGCCTTTGGTGCTGGCTCGGGCCAAAATTCTCAGCGATGCCGACGGCGAATGCGTGGCAATCGAACGTGCTCACGGCAAGAGTCCGGTGCTCGTCATCTGCGAGCACGCATCCCGCACGCTTCCTGAACATTTCGGCGATCTCGGCCTTTCCGAGGAAGCGCTTTCGAGCCACATCGCCTGGGATCCGGGTGCGCTTGCCGTTGCCCGCGCCATTTCGGCAGCGCTGGATGCGACACTCATCTACCAGCGCTTCTCGCGGCTGATTTATGACTGCAACCGGCCGCCGAGTTCGCCCGGCGCCATGCCCGAGGTCAGCGAGATCTATACGATTCCCGGCAACAAGGATTTGACCGAGGGCGAGCGCAACGCCCGCACGGAAGCTCTCTACCTGCCGTTTCACGATGCCGTTCGCGCCCTGATCCGCGACCGTCAGGCAAGCGGGCAAGACAGCGTGATCGTGACGATCCACAGTTTTACGCCGATCTATAATGGCCGGCAGCGCGCTGTCGAACTCGGCATCCTCCACGACGAGGACAGCCGCCTTGCCGACCGCATGCTGGATTTTGCGGCCGAGGCGCCGCTCTACCGTACCGAACGCAACGAACCCTACGGGCCTGAGGACGGCGTGACGCACACGCTGATCCTGCATGGCATTTCCAATGGGCTCCGCAATGTCATGATCGAGGTCCGCAACGACCTCATCGCAGACGATACCGGCCAAGGGGTCGTGGCCGACTATCTCACAAGGCTTCTCCAGCAGAGTCTGGATGCCTGAATAAAAAGAAGACCCCGGGGAGCAGTTTAACTGCGAACAGCCCGCAAGGCGAAAAGCCACGGGCACTATTGGCATAGGATCGGTCGCAATCCCGCGGGCGATTGTCAACAGGGGGAAGTCATGTCGGACTATACTGAAAGTGACAAGAAGCAGGATATACATATCCTGCATTCCATGGGCTATGCCCAGGAACTCGAACGGCGGATGAGCTCGTTTTCGAACTTTGCAATCTCGTTTTCGATCATCTGCATTCTCTCCGGCGGCATCAATTCGCTCGGGCAGGCGACAGCGGGTGCGGGAGGAGCGGCGATCGGCCTCGGCTGGCCGCTCGGCTGCCTGATATCGTTCATCTTCGCCCTCGGCCTCGCGCAAATCGGCTCCGCCTATCCGACAGCCGGCGGTCTCTATCATTGGGGCTCGATCCTCGGCAACCGTTTCACTGGCTGGTTGTCGGCCTGGCTCAACCTTCTCGGGCTCGTCACCGTGCTCGGTGCCATCAATGTCGGCACTTTCTACTTCTTCTTCGGGGCCTTCGGGCCGCAGTTCGGCATAGAGGACACGCTCCTTCATCGTGTCGTCTTCGTGGCGATCATCACTGCGCTGCAGGCCGGCATCAACCATTTCGGCATCGGCTTGACCGCCAAGCTGACCGATTTTTCGGGATATCTGATCTTTGCAACAGCTATTCTGTTGACGATCGTCTGCTTGGCTGCTGCCTCGAGCTGGGATGTTTCTCGGCTTTTCACCTTCGCCAACTATACGGGCACCGAAGGTGCATCGCTCGTCTGGCCGGCCACCGTCTCGACCGGCATGGCGTTCCTGCTCGGCCTGCTGTTGCCGGTCTACACCATCACCGGCTATGACGCCTCTGCGCATACCTCGGAGGAGACCGTCAAGGCCGCCGTCTCCGTGCCGCGTGGCATGGTTTCCTCGGTTCTCTGGTCGGCGCTTTTCGGCTATCTCATGCTGTGTGCCTTCGTGCTGATGATCCCGAACATGGACGATGCAGCAAAACAGGGCTGGAACGTGTTCTTCTGGGCGATGGACGCGCAGGTCAACCCGACGATCAAAACCATTCTTTACGTGCTGATATTCGTCTCGCAGTTCCTGTGTGGACTTGCGACGGTCACCTCGCTTTCGCGAATGATCTTTGCCTTCTCGCGTGACAAGGGGCTTCCGGCGTCCTCGGTCCTCGCCAAGGTCAGCCCGAGCTTCCGCACGCCGGTCGCAGCCATCTGGACGGGCTCGATCCTTTCCGTGCTCTTTGTCTGGTTTACCTCGGCGATTACCATTGCCGGTACCCCTGCTTATTCGATCGTCGTATCGTGCACGGTCATCTTCCTGTTCCTGTCCTTCGTTGTGCCGATCGCTCTCGGCCTCATCTCGATAGGAACAGCGAAATGGCCGAAGATGGGACCCTGGAATATGGGAATCGGGCTGTATAAAGTGGTTGCCGTTCTCGCCATCCTGTCGATGGCTTTGATTTTCTACATCGGCATTCAGCCGCCGAACGACTGGGCGCTGGAAATCACTGTAGGCTTCCTCGTCTTGACCGCTATCGTCTGGTTCGCATTCGAGAACCGCCGCTTCAAGGGGCCGCCGATCGGCGAGGCGATTGCTAAACGCCAGGCTGAAATCGCGGCCGCGGAGGCGGCGGTTGGCGAAGTCTGAAAAGGAGCTTCCCCCTTACACGATGGGGCCGCTCCGGCGGCCCCATCACGGTTCAACGAAAAGGCATCGAACGTGTTGATCCCGGCGGTCGCATGCCGTTTCGTTGTCCCGATTTCCCGGTTTCAATTTCAGGCGGATGAATCATGAGCAGCTATACTCTCGACGATCTCAGACAGGACGTTGCCGACGGGCGCATCGATACGGTGCTCGCCTGCCAGGTGGACATGCAGGGGCGCCTGATGGGCAAGCGTTTCCAGGCGGAATTTTTCCTCGAAAGCGCCTGGAAGGAAACGCACAGCTGCAATTATCTGCAGGCGACCGACATGGAGATGGAAACCGTCTCCGGCTACAAGGCAACAAGCTGGGAAAAGGGTTACGGCGACTATACGATGAAGCCGGACCTTTCGACGCTGCGGCTCATCCCCTGGCTCGAAGGCACGGCGCTCGTACTTTGCGACGTGCTGGACCATCATACGCACGAGGAAGTGGCGCATTCGCCGCGCGCGATCCTGAAGAAGCAGGTCAAGCGGCTGGAGGACATGGGCATGAAGGCCTACATGGCCTCCGAGCTTGAATTCTTCCTCTTCGACCAGAGTTACGAGGCGGCCCAGGCGTCCGGCTACCGCAACCTGAAACTCGCCAGTGTCTATAATGAGGATTACCATATCTTCCAGACAACCAAGGAAGAAGAGGTGATGCGGGCGATCCGCAAGGGCCTGCAGGGCGCCGGCATCCCGGTCGAAAATTCCAAGGGTGAGGCGTCGGCCGGTCAGGAAGAAATTAATGTGCGTTATGCCGATGCGCTCACCATGGCCGACCGGCATGCGATCATCAAGAACGGCTGCAAGGAAATCGCCTGGTCGAAGGGCAAGGCGATCACCTTCCTCGCCAAGTGGCATTACAATGCCGCCGGCAGTTCCTCGCATATCCACCAGTCGCTCTGGAGCCTGGAAGAAAAACCGCTCTTCTTCGATCATGCCGGCCATCATGGTATGACGCCGCTGATGCAGAACTATATTGCCGGGCTGCTCAGCCACGCGAGCGAGATCACTTATTTCCTGGCGCCTTATATTAACTCCTACAAGCGCTTCATGGCCGGCACCTTCGCGCCGACCAAGGCCGTCTGGAGCAAGGATAACCGCACGGCCGGCTATCGCCTCTGCGGCGAGGAAACCAAGGCGATCCGCATCGAATGCCGCGTCGGCGGCTCCGATCTCAATCCTTACCTTGCCTTCGCAGCGCTGCTTGCTGCAGGCATCGACGGCATCGAAAAGAAGCTGGAGCTGGAGGCGCCCTATGTGGGTGACGCCTATTTCGGCAAGGATATCCGCGAAATCCCGCGCACGCTGCGGGCTGCCACCAAGGCCATGACGGAATCGGAGATGCTGCGCACAGCCTTCGGCGACGATGTCATCGACCACTATACCCGCGCTGCCGAATGGGAGCAGGAAGAATACGACCGCCGCATCACGGATTGGGAAGTGGCGCGCGGCTTCGAGAGAGCTTAAGAACATATCCGAAGCGGAAAGTCGCCCGACCGGGTTCTCCTGCGGAGGATCAATCGAGGCGTCTTTCCCTGCGGCTCAGAAGAAAACAGGATTCAGATCATGACAATGATCCAATGCATTTCGCCGGTTGACGGCTCCGTTTATGCGGAGCGTCCGGCGCTTTCGCTCGAAGCGGCAAAGGAAGCCGTCGCGCGTGCCCGCAAGGCGCAGAAGGCCTGGGCCAGGCGCCCGCTCGAAGATCGCGTCCAGCTTGTGCTGAAGGGTGTCGCCCGTCTCAACGAGATGTCCGATGTCGTCGTGCCGGAACTTGCCTGGCAGATGGGCCGGCCGATCAAGTATGGCGGCGAATATCGCGGCTTCAACGAACGCTCCAACTATGTCGCCTCGATCGCTGCGGACGCTCTCGCGCCGCTCGTCGTCGAAGAGAGCGACAAGTTCGAGCGCCGCATCGAGCGCGAAGCGCATGGCGTCGTCTTCGTCATCGCTCCCTGGAACTATCCTTACATGACGGCGATCAACACGATCGCGCCTGCGCTGATGGCGGGCAATACCGTCGTGCTGAAGCACGCCTCGCAGACGCTGCTCGTCGGCGAGCGGCTGGTGCAGGCCTTTGTCGAGGCCGGTGTGCCCGAGGATGTGTTCCAGAATGTCTTTCTCGATCACGAGACGACTTCGGCGCTGATTGCGGCCGGCAGCTTCAACTTCATCAATTTCACTGGCTCGGTCGAAGGAGGCCGCTCGATGGAGCGGGCTGCGGCCGGCACTTTCACTGGGCTCGGCCTCGAGCTCGGCGGCAAGGATCCGGGCTATGTGATGGAGGATGCCGATCTCGATGCCGCCGTCGATACGTTGATGGATGGCGCCACCTATAATTCCGGCCAGTGCTGCTGCGGCATTGAGCGCATCTATGTGCATGAATCGCTCTATGACGCCTTCGTCGAGAAGTCGGTCGCCTGGGTTTCGAACTACAAGCTCGGCAATCCGCTCGATCCGGAGACAACGCTTGGTCCGATGGCCCACAAGCGCTTCGCCAGGGTGGTACGCGAGCAGATCGCGGACGCGGTCGCCAAGGGCGCCAAGGCGCTCGTCGATCCCAAGCTTTTTCCGGCCGATGACGGGGGTGCCTATCTCGCTCCGCAGATTCTCGTCAACGTCGATCATTCCATGGCTTTCATGCGCGAAGAAACCTTCGGCCCGGCCGTCGGCATCATGAAGGTCAAGAGTGACGATGAGGCCCTGGCGCTGATGAACGACAGCCAATACGGGCTCACCGCCTCTCTGTGGACAAAGGACGCCGAGCGGGCAGGGCGGCTCGGCCGCGACATCGAAACCGGCACCGTCTTCATGAACCGCGCCGATTATCTCGATCCGGCTCTGTGCTGGACCGGTGTCAAGGAAACCGGCCGCGGCGGCTCGCTGTCGATCATCGGCTTCCACAACCTGACGCGCCCGAAATCCTACCACCTGAAGAAAGTTACAGCATGAGCAGCGCCAACATCACCGCCAACTGGAGCTATCCGACATCAGTCAAGCTCGGCCGCGGCCGCATCAAGGAACTGGCAGACGCCTGCAAGAGCCTCGGCATGAAGAAGCCGCTGCTCATCACCGACCGCGGCCTCGCCGCGATGGCGATCACCAAGAACGCTCTCGACATTCTCGAAGATGCCGGCCTCGGCCGAGCGATCTTCGCCGATGTCGATCCGAACCCGAACGAAAAGAACCTCGAAGCCGGAATCAAGGCCTTCCGCGATGGCGGCCATGATGGTGTCGTCGCCTTCGGCGGCGGTTCGGGCCTCGATCTCGGCAAGTGCGTGGCTTTCATGGTCGGCCAGACGCGCCCGGTCTGGGATTTCGAGGATATCGGAGACTGGTGGACACGCGCGAGCATCGAAGGCATTGCCCCGATCGTTGCCGTGCCGACGACGGCCGGCACCGGCTCGGAAGTCGGTCGCGCCAGCGTCATCACCAACTCCGCGACGCATGTGAAGAAGATCATCTTCCACCCGAAGTTCCTGCCGGGCGTCGTGATCGCCGATCCGGAACTGACGGTCGGCATGCCGAAGATCATCACTGCCGGCACCGGCATGGATGCCTTCGCCCATTGCCTGGAGGCTTACTCTTCACCGTTCTACCATCCGATGTCGGCCGGCATCGCGCTGGAAGGCATGCGGCTCGTCAAGGAATTCCTGCCGCGCGCCTATAAGGAAGGCACGGATCTGGAAGCGCGCGCTAACATGATGTCGGCAGCCGCCATGGGCGCTGTCGCCTTCCAGAAGGGGCTTGGCGCCATCCATGCGCTCTCGCACCCGATCGGCGCGGTCTACAATACCCATCACGGCATGACCAATGCCGTCGTGATGCCCGCGGTGCTGCGCTTCAACCGCTCGGCCATCGAAGAGAAGGTTGCGCGCGCGGCTGCCTATCTCGGCATATCCGGCGGTTTCGACGGCTTCTACGACTACGTGCTGAAGCTGCGCTCCGAACTCGGCGTTCCCGAAAATCTCACCGCGATGGGAATCACCCCCGACCGGATCGATGAACTGTCCGCAATGGCGATCGAAGATCCGAGCGCCGGCGGTAATCCGGTTGCATTGACGCTCGAAAATACGAAGACCCTGTTTAGGGATTGCTTCTGAACAGATAAAGGCGGACCTCTAAACTGGCCCGGAGAACCTTGGTTTTCCGGGCTTTTTTGTTGTTTTTCGCGCTTCAGGCCATCCTGATTTTTGATGATGCGAAAAATGCGGACCGCAATTTCGGCGGGCGTGTTTAGAGTTTGTTAACCACGATTGGAAAGGATGGGTTAACCGCACGATGCTCCGACTGTGCGATTAACAACGAGCGATGCCGGCTCGCGCCATTTCCCTTCGAGGACTTAAGAATATGCCAGTCATCACATTCGCAAATACCAAGGGCGGCGCCGGCAAGACCACGGCCGTGTTGCTGCTTGCCACCGAGCTGGCCCGTCAGGGCTACCGTGTCACCATCCTCGATGCCGACCCGCAGCACTGGATTTCGCGCTGGCACGAAATCTCCGGCCATGTGCCCAACATCAGCGTCATCGATTTCGTGACGACTGCCTCGCTGCCGCAGCACATCAGCGAAAACAAGCACAATACCGATTATTTCATCATCGATCTGCCGGGTGCGCGCAATCCGCTGCTGGCAACGGCCGTCGGTCTCTCCGACCACGTGCTGATCCCGATCCAGGGCTGCGCCATGGATGCCCGCGGCGGTGCCCAGGTTCTCGAGCTGCTCCAGTATCTGGAGGAGAAGGCAGGCATCAAGATCGACCATTCGGTCGTGCTGACCCGCGTCAACTCCATGGTCACCACCCGCGCACTGCAGCTCGTCAAGGCCCTGTTGAACGAACGCCATGTGTCGGTTCTGGATACGGCCATCATCGAACGCTCGGCCTTTCGCGACATTTTCGATTGCGGCGGCACGCTGCATACGATGGATCCGGCGCGCGTCAGCAATCTCGACAAGGCCCGTGAAAATGCCCTCTGTTTCGCAGAGGAAATCATACGCAAGGTACCGGGACGGCTGCCGGTTGCTGTTCGGCTGGCCAACGCGATGCGAAGCGCCGCCTGATCAGAATATCGGAGCAAGAAATTGGATGCCTCGGCTTCGGCTGGGGCATTTTCTATTTGAAATTACATTTGCTCACTGCTGTAATGATCGACAGGCTGTAAAAATATATTCACGCGCGAAGCAACGCATGAGCATCACCCGGCAAGTCGACGACAAGCTTATCGATTCCATCTACGGGGTCGTTTTTGGTGAAGCACGATGGGATACGTTTCTGACGGAGTTGAACGGGCTGCTGCCGGGGGCCGGAACCAGCCTTTTCTATCATGACGCTGTGCGGGCGGAAGGTTCGTCGCAATTCCACATCAATATGGATCAGGCGTGGATCGACACCTACACACGCTATTACTGCCGGCTGAACCCCTGGATATCGGGCCTGAACAGAACGCCCACCGGGCAGGGAGCAATCGGCGAGGATTTCATATCCTATGCAGAGCTTTCCAGGACCGAGTTCTTCAACGACTTCTGGCATCGGCATGAAGGTCACGGCGCCGTCGGCATGGCGATCCTGCGGGAGGGCGGCCGGTCGTTCAATCTTTCGATCACCACGACCCGTTGGACCGGTCCGGATCAGAGTCGGGCCTGCGCTGCGCTTCTGACGCGGATCGGGCCTCATCTGAGGCGCGCCTTCATCGCGGTCGAATCCGGCGGCCGTCAAAAGAACGCTTCGGAGATCAATGGGCGGCTGTTCGATGCCATCGGCGTCGGCGTGCTCCTGTTAAATTCAGAGCGGCGGCTGATCTCCACGTCTGTCTTTGGAGAGGCGGTGCTTGAACAGGGAGCGGGTGTCTGGCTTTCACCGCTCGGAATGCTGCATCTTGCCGACAAGGATGCCGACGACCGTCTCACACTGATGCTCAGGCATGAGGAGGAGGCAGAGCGTCAGCATACGGCTCTGGCCGATGGCCGGAAGATCACCTTGCTCAAGCTTGAGAAGAGCCACCATCCACGCTTCTTCGAACGGCCTGTCGTCGCCATCCTTATCGAGCCGAAACAAGGCTCCATAGGGCTGAGCGATGAGAAACTGCGCAGTGATTTCGGTCTCACGCAGGCTGAAATCAAGGTCGTGAGGGCGCTTGTTTCGGGAGGCTCGGTTTCGGGCCTGGCTGCCGAAACCAGCCGTTCGCGGGAGACGATCCGCTCGCAGGTGCGGTCCGTCTACATGAAGACCGGTGCCAGAAAGCAGGTGGAGCTCCTGCGTCTCATCCAGTTTGGCGAGCGTCCCGCACAGACACCGGGCGAGTAGATTTCCTCAGTCGACGAATTCGACAGTCACGCCGGGCTTGACCATCTTGGCAAGCTCCGTCGCATCCCAGTTCGTCAGCCGGATGCAGCCGTGGCTCTGGGTGCGGCCGATCCTGGAGGGGTCTGGCGTGCCGTGGATGCCGTAGGTCGGCTTGGAAAGCGCCATCCAGACCGTACCAACCGGGCCGTTCGGGCCTGGCGGGATGTCGAGGATCTTGTCGTTTGTGCCCTGCTGGAAATTGATCTTCGGATTGTAGGTGTAGCCAGGATTGAAGGCGACGCGCTCGACCGTGACAATGCCAGAAGGCGAGGGCGTGTCCGTGGAGCCGATCGAGGCGGGGTAGGCGGCAACGAGGTTGCCTGCGTCGTCATAGGCGAAGACCTGCTTGCGACCCTTGTCGGCGAGGATCTTTGCAACAGCGCCCTTCTTGTTCTGGCCGGGATTGACGACCTTGATGACGGTACCTGGAATCGTGAAATCCGCGCCGGGGTTCATTTCCTTCAGGAAATTTTCGTCCATGTGGAAACGTTCGGCAAGCGCTTCGGTGACCGAGGTGTAGGCGAGGGACGGCAGGAGGGCTTTCTGCGAATAGTCTTCGGGGATCTGCGCGACATAGGGACCGGCCGCATCCGCATCCGTGATCGTGTAGCTGACGACCGGCAGGCCACCATTCATGCGCAGCTCTTCGAGGATCGCATCCGTATTGTTTGGATCGAGCTTGGTGCCAGTCATCTGTTCATAGGCGTAGATCGCCTTGGTGACATTGGAGCCCATGTGGCCGTCGATGACACCGGGGGAAACGCCGGAGCGATCCAGAAAGACCTGAAGGGCGACGATTTCGGGCTTGGACTTGCCCTTGAGCGTGATCACAGGTTCCTGCGGCGCCGGGCGCGGCTCGTCGGCCGGCGGAACCTGCTGATCGGGCTCAATTGCTGCATAGTCATCCTGACCCTGCTGGTCGCCGGGGTAGAGCTGATCCTCGAGCGGGCCGCGCTCGATGGCAGCGTCCTGCGGAATGGAACCGGTGACCGGGCCGCGCTCGGAATAGCGCGTATCGCCATGGCGGTTACCGTCGGGATAATAGGGATCGTTGTTGTAGACGTCGTTATAGACTTCTCGATTGGTGCTTGGCGAGTAGTAGCCACGGGCGCGCATTTCCGTAGCGACGATATTGCCGTAGCGGTCGATCAGCACGCGATTGCCACGATAATCGTGGGCATAGACGAAGCCGCGGCCGGGCGGGACGTAATCGAGGATTTCGCCGCTCGGCGTCACCAGCACGATGTCGCTTCTGTTGCGCCCATATTGCTGCGCACCGGCCTGCTGCGGTGTGAAGGCGGCGAGCGCCAAAAGCATGGCCGAAAGGGAAAGGGCCGATTTCATAAAGCGATTCACGTCTCACACCTCGATCAGTGGCTCGGCAGACACACACCTGCGAATTTTGACGCTAGTGTGGAATTTCTTAAGCCGTGCTGAACAAAACATAAAAACAACGGTGTTTTGCGTTTACTCATAAACGCTTGCGCGAAGATGACGTTCCTGTGAAGTCGTCGGTTACGGTACTCCCTGGCCATCTCATCGGTCCCGATTGACGAGGGTGGCCGCACGACCTAACCCTACCGCAACCAAGATTCCCCGGGAGGACAGCCGATGATAGAATTTACCGCCGCAAGCGGGCCGCGCCTGATGCTGGACGAAACATCGGTGCTGGATATCGGCGGCTGCATCGTCGAGGGCGTCGACATCGCGCCCAAGCGGGCCATCCCTGATGATGGCGATCCGCGAATCGATCATTCGCTGGAAGGCTTCCTTTTTACCTGCGGTCCCGATCATATCCGTCACCGCCAGCCAATTCCCGGCACGGACGGCAAGATCTATCCGCTGCACGGTTCGGCCTCCGGCCATCAGGCCAAGGTGCTCTGGACGACGTTCGAGAATGGCAATGCCGAATGCCGCGCCGATATCGATATCATCACGGTGGAGGGGCTGCCGCAGCGCATCGAGCGGCTGTGGCGGATCGACGGGGCCACCGGCGAGGTTTCGCTGGAGGATCGCATCGTCAATAGGAGCAATGAGACCGTGCCGACCTTCCTGATGTATCATATGAACATCGGTGGCAAATGGCTGGACGCGGGAACGCGGCTCGAAGGCCGGATGCTGGAGGGCGGCGGTTTTCCCTGGACTTTCGGCGAGGAGCCAGGCGGAATCTTCTGCGTCGAGGCTCCGGCGACCGAGGAGAGCTTTGCCGAAGTCCGGCTCGGGCCGATCGCGGCGATTGGCGGCAGGACGCTCAGAGTGCGGTTTCGCGCCGATACGCTGCCGCATCTGCAGATCTGGCGGAACCAGAAGGCGCCGGCGCATATCATCGGTATCGAGCCAGTTTCGCACCGCTGGGTGCTGCGCGATGAACTGGAAGCGGCCGGGGAGTTCAACTGGCTGAAGCCTGGTGAAAGCCGCAGCTATGGCCTGCGTTTCGCCGTCGTCTAATGCAGGATGATTGGCTGAAGACGTGTTGACGCTTGACAGCACGCGTCGTAGACCTTCAGCCCACCATTTTCGAGGAGATTGAGACGATGGATATCCGCCAGATCGACGATGAATACTCCGTTTCCGGCCAGATCACAGTTGAGGATCTCGACAAGATCAAGGCCCTCGGCTTCAAGTCCATCGTCTGCCATCGTCCGGACGACGAAAGCCCGGACCAGCCGCCCTTTGCGGTCATCGAAGCCCGTGCCAAGGAGATCGGCCTCGAGATTACCCATGTGCCTGTCGGCCCGATGGGGGTGACCGAGGAAGCCGTGCAGGGCATGGTCGATGCGCTCGACGAATTCGAACGCCCGATGCTCGGCTACTGCCGCTCCGGCGCACGCTCCACGGCGATCTATCAGAAGACGCATCATATCCGCACCTGATCCGGTCCCATCCGGACACAATCCGACGCCGCCTGAACGCGGCGTCTTTCATTTAATGAACAGGAGAACACGATGAGCATCAAGCGTATCGATATCGGCGCCCGCATGAGCGGCGCCGTCATCCACGGCAACACCGTTTATCTCGCAGGCCAGGTCGGCGAAGGCGAGAGCGTCACCGATCAGTGCAAGTCCGCGCTTGGCGAAGTCGACCGTCTGCTGGCTGCCGCCGGCAGCAACAAATCGAAGATCCTGCAGACGATCATCTATCTCTCTGACATCGCCTATTTCGCAGAGATGAACGCCGTCTGGGAAGGCTGGATCGACCCGAAGAACCCGCCGGCCCGTGCCACCAGCGAAGCCAAGCTCGCTGCGCCGAAGTACAAGGTCGAGTTCATCGTTACGGCCGCTCTCGACTAAGAGCGTCCTACAGAGACCAATCAAAGCCGGCGAGGTTGAACTGGATTAGTTCACGGACTCACCGGCTTTTTGTTGCGCGATTTCCGAGAGCGTCCTTGTCGGCGTAATCGCTTCAGGATCGAGCTTGATTTCAATGATCGCCGGCTTGCCGCTGTCGCGCGCGCGTTCGAATGCCGGCGCGAAATCCTCGGTTTTTTCCACCGTCTCGCCATGGCCGCCATAGGCACGGGCAAGGGCTGCAAAATCCGGATTGGTGAGATCCGTGGCGCTGACGCGGCCCGGATATTCGCGTTCCTGATGCCATGCGGATCGTTCCGTAGATGCCGTTGTTGACGACGACCGCGATGATCGGCAGGCCGTAGCGCACGGCAGTGACAAATTCCTGTCCGTGCATCAGGAAGCAGCCGTCGCCGGCAAAGCAGATGATGTCCCTGTCTGGAAAGAGCTGCTTGGCAGCGACAGCAGCCGGCAGGCCATAGCCCATGGAACCTGAGGTTGGGGCGGCCTGTGTGTTGAAGCGGCGGAAGCGGTGGAAGCGATGGACCCAGGTGGCGTAGTTGCCGGCGCCATTGGTGAAGATCGTGTCCGGCCTGGTATTGGCCTCCAGCCATTCCATGATCGGCCCCATATGGACGGCGCCTGGACCCGTGGCCGACGGCTTCGACCAGGCGAGATAGGACTGATGCATGCGTTCGGTCCGCTTCGCCCAGCGCGGCTCGGCCGGCGCTTCCAGATCGGCGAGCGCTTCGACGAAATCGTCGGGGCTGGCGCAGATGGCGAGATCGGGACGATAGACGCGGCCGAGTTCCGACGGGTCCGGAATGGATGTGGATGAGCGACTGGGCCGGGTAGGGAATATCGAGCAGTGTATAGCCCGAGGAGGGCATTTCCGACATGCGGCTGCCGAGCAGGATCACCAGGTCGCTTTCCTTGATCTCTTTCGCCAGCGCAGGATTGATGCCGATGCCGACATCGCCGGCGTAGCACGGATGAAGATGGTCGAACAGCATCTGCCGGCGGAAGGAACAGCCGACCGGCAGGCGGAAGCGCTCGGCAAAGGTCTGGAAATCGGCGACCGCATCAGCATCCCAGCGGGTGCCGCCAAGGATGACTATCGGCCGCTCGGCCTTCAGCAGGCGCAGATAGAGATCGTCGATCTGGCTGCGGCCGGGATGGGCTTCGACGCGCGCGTAGCGCCTTGCTTTCGGGGCCTCGACCTCGTCGCGCAACATATCTTCAGGAAGCGTCAGCACGACCGGACCCGGACGGCCCGATGTGGCGATCGCGAAGGCGCGGGTGACGAATTCCGGGATGCGGGCGGCATCATCGATCTCGCCGACCCATTTGGCGAATTCGGTGAAGGCGCGGCGGAATTCGACCTCCTGGAAAGCTTCGCGCTCGCCGCGCCTCCCGCTGCACCTGGCCGATGAAGAGGATCATCGGGATCGAATCCTGCCTGGCGATGTGCAGGCCGGCGGAGGCATTGGTGGCGCCGGGGCCGCGGGTGACCATGCAGATACCGGGCTCGCCGGTCAGCCGGCCCCAGCAATCTGCCATCATCGCCGCGCCACCTTCCTGACGGCAGACGATGACGTCGATATCGCTGTCATACAGGGCGTCGAGCACCGCAAGGAAGCTCTCTCCCGGCACGCAGGAGAGGCGCTTCACCCCGTTCGCCTTCAGCGCTTCGACGATCAACTGTCCGCCTGTCCTTTTCATGGCCCCTTCCTTCTCATGGTGACGTTTTCCTCTCCCATTCCTCAAGTTCGGCCAGAACTTCGGCATTGTGTTCGCCCAGGCGCGGGCTCGGCCGTTCGTAGCGCAGCGGCGTTTCCGACAGAACCACCGGCGTGCGCACGCCCGGTATCATCGTGCCCGCGGCATCCGGCAGGTCGACGCGCAGGCCACGCGCCTTGATCTGCGGATCGGCAAACATTTCCTCGATCGTATTGATGGCGCCCGCCGGCACGGCATTGTCCTCGCAGGCTTTCAGGAGATCGGCCTTCCGCCATTTCAGCGTTTCAGTCGAGACAAGCCGGCGCACCTCGCCGCGGATGGCGACGCGCGCCTTGTTGGTCGCAAAACGCTCGTCATCGGCGATAGAAAGGGCGAGGATCGTGCAAAGACGGCGAAACTGGCCGTCGTTGCCAATGGCAAGGATGAGATAACCGTCAGCCGTCGGCACGACTTCATAGGGCGAGATGTTGGGATGGGCATTGCCAAGGCGAACCGGGGCGCGGCCGGAGACCAGATAGTTCATATTCTGGTTGGCGAGCACGGCCGATTGCACATCGAGCAGCGCCATGTCGATGAACTGGCCTTCGCCTGATTTCAGCGCATGGATGAGGGCGGCCTCGATGGCCGAGACCGCGTAGATGCCGGTGAAGACATCGGCGATCGCCACACCTGCCTTCATCGGCTGACCATCCGGCTCGCCTGTGATCGACATGAAGCCAGACATGCCCTGGACGATGTAATCGTAGCCGGGAAGATTGGCATAGGGGCCGGGTCTGGCCGAAGCCGGTGATGGAGCAATAGACGAGGCGCGGATTGATCGCCTTCAGGCTCTCGTAATCGAGCCCGTATTTGACGAGACCTCCAAGTTTGAAATTCTCGATCAGCACATCGGCTGTCGCAACGAGGCGGCGCACCAGCGACTGGCCTTCCTCGCTCTTCAGGTCTGCGGTGATGGAGCGCTTGCCGCGATTGGCGGAATGGTAATAGGCAGCCGAGAGGTTTTCTCCGTCCGCGCCTTCAATGAAGGGCGGCCCCCAATGCCTCGTGTCGTCGCCGCCATCGGGATTTTCCACCTTGATGACATCGGCGCCGAGATCGGCCAGCATCTGCCCCGCCCAGGGTCCGGCCAGCACGCGCGCAAGCTCGATGACCCTGATGCCCGCAAGCGGCGGTTTCTTCTTCACGTCTTGCGTCATGTTCCTCCCCAAATTCCTCCCAAACTCCTCTCATGAGCGGCGGATTTCAGGGCGCCCGCGTCACCTCAGATGTATCGGATACGGGTTTGGAAGCAAAGCGCTGCTCGCGCCAGATGATGTAGAGGCCGGACGCGATGACGATGAGGATGCCGAGCCATTTCAACGCGTCAGGGAAATCGGCGAAGACCAGCCAGGCAAAGACGGTGGCCGAGACGATTTCCAGATATTGCAGCGGCGCCAGCGTGGAGGCCGGTGCGGCCCGATAGGCGTAAGCCGCGAGAATGCCGGTTATCGCCGCGGCAATGCCCGTACCCAGCAGGTAGCCGAAAGCGGGAAGATCGGGTATGGCCGTATCGATGATGTCAGAGCCGCTGCCATAGCCGATGAAGAGGATAACGGCGCAGAAGAAAATGCCCAAGAGGCCGGTCTGGAACTGCATGGCCCAGGGATCTTCGCGGTGCGATAGTACCCGTGTCATCAGCGCGAAGACGGCGATGCAGAAGGCGCTGACGACGGGCAGCAGAGCGATATAGCCGACCTGTTCGAAGCTCGGCTGGATGATCAGCAGGGCGCCCAGGAAGCCGACGGCGCAGGCGCTGTAGCGCCGCCAGCCGATCGTTTCCTTCAGGAAAATGCTGCCGAGGATCGTCAGAATGATCGGCTCGACGAAGAAGATGGCGATGGCATCGGCAACTGCCATGACCTTCAGCGTCGTGACGAAGCAGATCATCGAAATAGTGACCATGGCGCCACGGATGGCATGATACCAGCTCTGCTTCAGCGAAAACTGGATTTTCGCGCCGCGCAGGAAGACGAAAGGCAGCATGGTGAGCGACTGGATGACGAAGCGGAAGCCAGCGACTTCGGTGGACGAGATCGTCGCGGTCGCGAGCTTCGAGAAGATGTCGATCAGCGGCGAGATCATCACCGACAAGAACATAAAAAGCAGGCCAAACGTCACCTCGGAGGCGGCGGGATGGCGTATGGAACTCGTGCTCGTCATCTCAGATCCTTTCGCTCGGGACCGCGCGGATCGCCGCGTCGCACCAGCCGGCGAAATCCGCAATTGCCGTTTGCGCGCCGATCTCGTTCAGCGTTTCATGTCGCATGTCCTGATATATCTCCGTCCTGATACGGGAAAAGCCCTGACTTCTTAAACGCTTTGACAGCGAGAGGACGGCTTTTCCATTGATGGTTGCCGGGTCCTGACCGCCGCCGACCAGATGGATCGGCAGGTCTTTCGGCAGCCTCTCGAGCCGCTCCTTCTCGATGCCGCGGAAGGTGAGGGCGAAGATATCGAGCCAGAGCGATACCGAGGGGCCGAAGCCGCAGAGCGGATCGGCGATATAGGCATTGACCTCGGCCGGATCGTGCGACAGCCAGTCGAATTCCGTTCGGTGGTTGGGAATGGATTTGCCCCAGGCGGAAAATGTCAGCCTCGGCAGCATGTCGCTTGGCACATCCGAGCCTTTGAGCATGCGTTCGGCAAGCAGGATCGCCTGCGCAACGCGGCCGGAAAGTCCAACCGCAAAATTCGAATTCCAGACGGCAAGGGCTGCGAAACGGCCGGGGAGATCGGCGGCGGCATTGAGGGCGATCAGGCCGCCCATCGAATGGCCGAGGAGGATGACGGGCAGGCCGGGGTGGCGGGGCGTGGCAAAGTCATGCACGGCGGCGATATCGTTGATGACGCGCTCTATGCCGCCCCGTCTCGCGAAGCGGCCGAGCGGTGCATCGGGCGCGCTTGTCTCGCCGTGGCCGCGATGGTCATGCGCATAGACATGATAACCTCTTGCCGCCATGGCCTCGGCAAGGCGCCGGTAACGGCGGGAATGTTCGGCAAGCCCGTGTGAAATCATCAGGATAGCGTGCGCCTGGCCCTCTGCAGGCTGGTGATGGCACGCAAGCGAAGCCCCGGCATTCTGAAGCCGGCAATGTCTCGGAAAACATGCATTCCTCCCGCGCCCAAAAGACCAGATCGCAGGACAAATGCAATATTGCGGTTCTCCTCATACATGAGAAAGCGCGATTTTGCTGCGATTCAGGGTTGCGCAATTTTCGGCTTCATGCTTGTTTGTTCCTGTATTGTTCTTTGTCGGGGCTATCAATGGGTAAGTTTTTCCTTTCGGTTTCCATTCTCTTCCTTTCGCTGTCGTCAGTCGGACCCGTATCCGCGCAAGAAAGCGGGCGCACGCGTTTCATCCTTGCGGCAAGCTGGCAACCGGCATTCTGCCAGACCAACCAGAAGAAGGCCGAATGCGCCAGCCAGGGCGGCGAGCGTTATGACGCCACCAACTTTTCTCTCCACGGTCTGTGGCCGATGCGGAAGGACTATTGCGGCGTACCCGCCGACCAGAAAGCCGCCGACAAGGACGGCCAGTGGACGAACCTGCCGACAGTGAGCCTTTCGGCCGAGACGAAGAGCGCGCTCGACAAGGCGATGCCCGGCACGCAATCGGGGCTCGAGCGGCATGAGTGGATCAAGCACGGCACTTGCACGAAGATGAGCGCCGACGAATATTTCGCCACCGCCATTCACCTGATGGGCGATCTCAATGCTTCGGCCGTGCGCGATCTCTTCGCCGCCAACGTCGGCAAGACGCTGAAATCCGATGCGATCAAGGCGGCTTTCGACAAGAGCTTTGGGGCCGGTGCCAGCGACCGCGTGAAAATGAGCTGCCGCCGCGTCGGCAATATCAGAGTGATCAGCGAGCTGACGATCGGGCTTTCGCAGGATGCCGTTTCGGCGCAAGCGAAGGAGAAGGGCCTCGGCGGCCTCATCCAAGGGGCAGGGCAGACGTCCTTCGGCTGCGATGAAGGCCTTGTGGATGCCGCCGGCTTCTGATGGAAACATGCCGAAATCCTGACGAAACAGGGTTTCGGCGTTGCCCGCGGGCGTGGTTTCGCCTACATAGCGGCCACGATTTCAAGTTTCCGCCCGGAGCATCCCAGCATGGCACGCCAGTTCATCTATCATATGTCCGGCCTCAACAAGGCCTATGGCAATAAGAAGATCCTCGAGAATATCCATCTTTCCTTTTATCCCGATGCCAAGATCGGTATCCTGGGTCCGAACGGTGCCGGTAAGTCCACCGTGCTGCGCATCATTGCCGGCCAGGACAAGGAATACACCGGGGAAGCCTGGCTCGCCGAAGGCGCGACGGTCGGCTATCTGGAGCAGGAACCGAAACTCGACCCCAGCAAGACGGTGTTCGAGAACGTCATGGAAGGTGTTGCCTCCAAGACGGCGATCGTCGATCGCTACAACGAATTGATGATGAACTATTCCGACGAGACGGCGGAAGAGGGTGCGAAGCTCCAGGATATCATTGACAGCCAGAACCTCTGGGATCTGGAAAGCCAGGTCGAGATGGCGATGGAAGCCCTGCGCTGCCCGCCGCGCGACGCGGATGTCACGACGCTGTCGGGCGGTGAGCGCCGCCGTATCGCGCTCTGCCGCCTGCTTCTGTCGCAGCCGGACCTGCTGCTGCTCGACGAACCGACCAACCATCTTGACGCCGAAACCATCGCCTGGCTCGAAAAGCATCTGCGCGACTATCCGGGCGCCGTAATGATGATCACCCACGATCGCTACTTCCTGGATAACGTCACCGGCTGGATCCTCGAACTCGACCGCGGCCGCGGCATTCCTTACGAAGGCAACTACTCGGCCTACCTGCAGGCGAAGGCCAAGCGCATGCTGCAGGAAAACCGCGAAGAGGCGGGTCGCCAGAAGGCCATCAGCCGCGAACAGGAATGGATCGCCTCCAGCCCGAAGGCCCGTCAGGCCAAGTCCAAGGCGCGTATCAAGTCTTACGAGCAACTGGTCGAGGCCGCCGAGAAACAGCGTCCGGGCGACGCGCAGATCATTATCCCGGTCAGCGAGCGCCTCGGTCAGGTGGTCATCGAGATGGACGGTATCACCAAGGGCTTCGAGGGCCGCACGCTGATCAACGATCTGTCGATCAAGCTGCCGCCGGGCGGCATCGTCGGCATTATCGGCCCGAACGGCGCCGGCAAGACGACGCTGTTCAAGATGATCACCGGCCAGGAAAAGCCCGACAGTGGTTCGATCCGCATCGGCGAGACCGTGCATCTCGGTTATGTCGACCAGAGCCGCGATGCGCTTGATGGCAACAAGACCGTCTGGGAAGAAATCTCCGGCGGCGCCGAAGTCATCAAGCTTGGCAAGTTCGACATGAACTCGCGCGCCTATTGCGGCGCCTTCAACTTCAAGGGCGGCGATCAGCAGCAGAAGGTCGGCAATCTTTCGGGTGGTCAGCGCAACCGCGTTCACCTTGCCAAGATGTTGAAGGCCGGCGGCAACGTTCTGCTGCTCGACGAACCGACCAACGACCTCGATACGGAAACGCTTGGTGCTCTGGAAAGCGCGCTGGAAGCATTTGCCGGCTGCGCCATTATCATCAGCCACGATCGCATGTTCCTCGACCGTCTGGCCACGCATATTCTCGCGTTTGAAGGCGACGGCCATGTCGAGTGGTTCGAAGGCAACTTCGAGGATTATGAACAGGACAAGATCCGCCGTCTTGGCCCCGACGCCCTCAATCCCGGCAGCCAGGCTCACAAGCGTCTGACCCGCTAATCGGTTTTTCGTGCATTTCGAAGCCCCGGTTGGTCCGGGGCTTTTTTAATGTCTGCTGTCGTTATCGATACAGGCAATTTCGCAAATCGGTGAAATGCCGCTTGCCTCCGCTATCCAAATCACATAAAGATATCTTTATATCTTGATTGGGTAGGATATGAGCGAACCCTTAAGGCTTGGACTGGATGCGCTGGTGGACGTCTTGAAGGCGGCCGGCGAACCGACGCGCCTGCGGCTCCTCGCGCTACTGGCGGCGGGGGATCTTACCGTCACAGATCTTACGGAAATTCTCGGTCAATCCCAACCCCGCATCTCCCGGCACCTGAAGCTGCTTGGCGAGGCGGAACTGATCGACCGCTATCAGGAAGGTGCCTGGGCCTACTTCCGCCTGGCGCACGAAGGCAAGGCAGCCGCGCTGGTGCGAGCGCTGCTGAAGCATGTCTCCGAAAACGACCCCGTCGTCCAGCGTGACGGTGAGCGCCTTGCCACCGTCAAGCGGCAGCGCGCCGAGCGGGCACAGGCCTATTTCAGCCGCAACGCCGCCGAATGGGACGAACTTCGCCGTCTGCACGCCGCTGACGAAGAGGTGGATGCAGCCGTCATCAAGCTGCTCGGCGCCAACCCGATCGATTCCCTGCTCGACCTCGGCACCGGCACCGGTCGCATGCTGGAGCTTCTGGCCGGTCGCTATCGCCGTGCAATCGGCGTCGACGCCAGCCGCGACATGCTGAGCGTGGCGCGCGCCAATCTCGACAAGTCGCGGATCACGACGGCTTCGGTGCGCCACGCCGATATCCTGAACCTGCCGTTCGAGGGGCAGGATTTCGATCTGGTAACGATCCATCAGGTGCTGCACTTCTTTGATCGGCCCGATATCGCAATCGCGGAAGCCGCGCGCATGCTGCGGCCGGGCGGGCGCCTCGTCATCATCGATCTCGCGCCGCATAACCTCGAATATCTTCGCGACGAACATGCCCACGTCCGTCTCGGCTTCTCGCATCAGGCCATGTCGGACTGGGTGCGCAAGGCGGGGCTGGATGTCGAGCAGGTCGTCGATCTTCATCCGGGTCAGCAGGGGGAGAAGGGCCTTACGGTCACGATCTGGCTCGCGCGCGACCCGAGGCGCCTTATGGCCTCGCTGGAGAGCGAAGGCGCGGTACTTACATTTGCCGGGAGAGAATAAATGACCCAGAAAAACGACGCCCGCCGCCGCGATATTGCGATCTCCTTCGAGTTCTTCCCGCCGAAGTCCGAGGAGATGGAGGGCCAGCTCTGGAACACCGTCCGCGACCTGCAGGATTGGAACCCGGAATTCGTCTCCGTGACCTACGGTGCCGGTGGCACCACCAAGGCGCCGACGCTCTCCACGGTCACGCGCTTCCTCACCGACACGCCGCTTGCGACCGCCTCGCATCTCACCTGTGTCAGCGCCACGAAGGAAGAGACGCATCAGGTGGTCGACAGTTTCCGCAAGGCGGGTGTTACGCATTTCGTGGCGTTGCGCGGCGATGCGCCGGGTGGCGTCGGTGCGGCCTACCAGCCCCATCCGGGCGGTTATGCCAATGCGGCGGAACTGGTGGCCGGCCTCAAGCAGATCGGTGATTTCGAGATCTCCGTCTCGGCCTATCCGGAAAAGCATCCGGAAAGCCGCGATCAGGCGGCTGATATCGACATGCTGAAGCAGAAGGCCGAGAACGGCGCCAACCGCGCGCTGACGCAGTTCTTCTTCGATAACGACAATTTCGAGCGTTATCTCGAGAAGGTGCGTGCGGCCGGCGTCAAAATCCCTGTCGTGCCTGGTATCATGCCGATCCAGAACCTGACGCAGCTGAAGCGCTTTGCCGGCGCCTGCGGCACGGTCATCCCGACCTTCCTCGACGCGCGTTTTGCCGGATATGACGACAAGCCGGAAGAGCGCGCCAAGGTCGCAGCCGAGGTTGCAGCCGAGCAGATCGAGGATCTTATTCGCCGAGGCCTGCACGAGTTCCATCTTTATACGATGAACCGTGCGCCGCTGGTTTCTGCGGTCCTCGACAATCTCGGCCTCTCGCGCCAGACGGCCAGAAGCGCCGGCGCGGCAGCTTAAACCGATACACACTGTTGCTGCGGGCAAAGGAAAAGCGCATGGCCGGGCGGGGCATGCGCTTTTCAGTTTTCGGGGTTATTTGTTATTCAGGAGTGTAGGTATCTCAGTTTTTGACGCCTCGCATCGGCTCAAATGAAGAGCATGGACACGACGAATGCGAACGCTGCACTGACCAACAGGACATTCAAGGATTGCGTAAGTCCCATGTCTGCCTCCTCGCGCTAACCGGCTCATAATATGTCGGAAATGTGTTGGTTGGGAAGCGCTTCTTGTGCTGCGCTGCCGAAGAGGATAGTGGATAAGTCTAACAGAAATCCTATAAGCCACTGAAATATAATCAGAAAAATCCGCTCTCAAAATTTAACGATCCGTTACAATCCGGTAGTCACGATTCATGCTTTTGGCGGAAGAATGGCGCACTGCAGCATAATCATTTCAGGCTATGGCGTCAGAGCGGCGGTAGATGCGGCCATCCAGTATGACAAGTCCCGCGCCGATCAGCGCCATGCCGGCCATCTCGGTCATCTCCAGACGCTCATCCAGGAACAGGAAGCCAAGCAGGATCGCGCTCGGCGGCACGAGCAGCGTCACCAGAGAGGTGTTGGTCGCGCCCGCCGCGGCCATGATGCGGAAGTAGATGATATAGCCGACGGCGGTGGACAGCAACGCAATCGCCAGAACGGCCGCGATGGCGTTGATTGACGGCATGGCAAGTGCCCAGGGGTGATCCATGACGAGCGACAGCGGCAGGGCCACGAGCGAGGACGCCGTCATTTGGCCGGCAGCGATAACGGGCGGCGCCACGCCCTTGAAGCGCTTGCCGTAGGTGGCCGCAAATCCGTAGCAGCCTGCGGCGATGACGGGTAGGAGGAGCGCCCAGAGGGGCAGGTCGCGACTACTATTGAGACTCGGCCCGATGAGAACGACTGTGCCGAGAAGGCCGGTGAGACAGCCGATGATCTTGGCCGAGGAGAGTTTTTCGTCCGATGTCAGGGAATTGGCGATCAGCACCGTCCAGATCGGCGTTGTGGCGTTGAGGATGGATGCAAGGCCGGCGCCGATGCGCGTCTGGCCGAAGAAGATCAGCGCATGGGGCAGGGCATTGTTGAGGATGCCGAGAATGAGGAATTCGCGCCAGCGGCTCTTCAGCAGCGGATAGATGCCGAAGCGCCCGCCGATGTAGATATGCAGCGCAAGGGCCGCAATGGAGAGGCGCAGGAAGACGAGGGTAAGCGGCGGCACCTCGGCAACGGCGATACGCGCGAAGAAGAAGGAGCCGCCCCAGATCAGACCAAGGAGGGCTAGAAGCCCCCAGGTCAATGCGCTTATTCTCTGTTCCATGCCGATCCTCCATTTGCTGGCAGGCTTAACCGATCGGCGGGGAGGCGCCACCCGATTCATGCGGCCGGGTGGTGAAAGGGCAATTGTGAGGGATCAGAGAGCGTTCAGCAGCGCAGGCGTTGCCCAGCCGTCAGCCGGTATGCCGAGGCGGAGCTGTTCTTTCTGAATCGCGACGCGGGTGCCGGAGCCGAGGATGCCGTCGATCTCGCCGACATCGTGGCCGAGCGAATCGAGCTTCGTCTGCAGCTGTTTCATCTGGTCGTTGGAAAGGCCCTGTTCAGGCGTGCCCTTCTGGTAGGTCGGGGCACCGGAGAGGCGGGTCGCGAAATAGGCCGCCGAGGTCGTGTAGATGAACGACTTGTTCCATTCCAGATAGATCTTGAAGTTGGGATAGGCGATGAAGGCCGGTCCCAGGCGGCCCTGCGGCAGGACGAGATCGCCTTCGAGATTGGCGAAGGCCATGTTGCCGTCGCGCGGCTTGACGCTGAGGTTGAACCATTCGCCTGCCGTCATCGTGCCGCCGAGACCCGACTTTTCCCAGGGCAGGTTATCTGGCACGGTGACTTCCTGCAGCCAGGGCTGGCCGCGCTCGAAGCCGAGATGCTGGATGAACTTGGCGGCCGTCAGGATCGCATCCGGACTGCTCTGCTTGAGGCGCACATGGCCGTCGCCGTCGCCGTCCATGCCATAGGCGATGATATCGCGCGGCAGCATCTGCACCTGGCCGATCTCGCCTGCCCATGCGCCGGTATTGGTCTGCGGGTCGAGGTCGCCATGCTGCACCATCTCGATGAGGGCGATCAGCTGCGGGCGGAAGAGTTCCGGGCGGCGGCAGTCGTGCGACAGCGTGACCAGCGCGTTGCGCGTGTTGAAATCGCCCTGTACGGCGCCGAAATCCGTTTCCATCGCCCAGAAGGCGGTGATGACGCCGGCGGGAACGCCGAATTCCTGCTCGGCGCGGGCGAAGACATCGGCATATTGTTTCATTTTCTGGCGGCCGATGTCGAGGCGGGCCTGGCTGACGGTGCGCTGCGAGAATTCCAAAAAGGTCTGGCGGAAGACGCCCTGGGCGCGGTCGCGGCTCAGGACCTTGGGATCGATCTCAGCGCCGGCCAAGGCCTGGTCTGCTGCTTCGGCGCTGGCGCCTGCTGCGATCGCGTCCTTCTTGACGCCCTCAAGGAAGGTTAAGAGATCGCCGCCGCAGGGTGCTGCCGGGGCCGAAGCTGCCGCATCCGGAGCCTGCTGCGCAGCAGCGCCTGTTGCTAGGACGCAGGCAAACAGAAGGGCAAGTGCAGAGCAGCTTTTGAGCGAGCGGTGCATGAAACGATCCTCGTAAAATGACATAGAATGCCGCCGATTTCACAGATGAATGTGACGGAAGCAAGAAAGATTGGGGCACGTTACTAAGAATTTCTGTCCTTGGAAACGTCAGCTACCCAGTTGTTCCAGTTTTTCGTGGTACCTGCGAAGACATTGATGTCGGTCGGCCCCTTGATGCCCGGAATGACGCCTGTCGACGTATATTGCCAGAAGGCCCAGCGGCGGTCGGCATATGTCACTTCGGGGTGTTTGGCAGTCGAGCGGACCCAGAAGTGATAATCCTGGAAATAGCCCTCGAGGTTCTCGCGGTGGAAATCGACAGAGGTGTAGATGATCGGCCGCTTGCCGTAATAGGTCTCCAGGCGATCCATGAAGCGCTGCATTTCAGAACGCACCGTGGCCGGGTCGGGGCGGAAGCGACAGGTCTTCGATTCGGCATTCCACTCGACATCCAGCACCGGCGGCAGACGCATGGATTCTCTGGGAACGTTGCGGATGAACCAGTCGGCCTGGTCGTCGGCGGAGGAGCAGAAATAATAGAAGTGATAGGGCGCATGCGGAATGCCTGACGCGGCTGCCTCGCGCCAATATTCGTCAAAGCGCGAATCGACCCTATCCTTGCCTTCGGTCGCCTTGATGAAGGCGAAGGCGACGCCGGATTTGCGCACCGTTTGCCAGTCAATATCACCCTGCCATTTGGAGATATCGATGCCATGGACCGCGTTTTGCTGCGGATGCTTGGGGCCGAAATCCTGGGGATCGGTATCCTTGAAGCGGGTCTTCGGTTTTATGGAAGCCGTTTCGAGATAATCGTAACCCGTGGAGCTGCAACCGGCCAGCATCAGGGCAAGCGGCAGGACGCAAATCAGAAGCCGACGCATAAATATTCCGTCGTGATGATGGATCTGCCCCACAGCCTGACCTTCGAAAACACGCGCCCTGCAGAGGGAATGCCCCTCTTTTCTGATATCAACGTAAAAAAAACGTTATTTTCAAGCGAATTATGAGCGCTTGCTGATGATCGCCGCCCGCCAGGCGTAACCGCCGCCGATCGGATCAAACGACAATCGCGCATTGTTTTCAATGGCTTGCGCTTCCAGAACCTCGCGCAGATTGGCGCGGGGCGTGACGTGGAATTTGGCGAGCCAGGCCTGCAGAAGTTTACGGAACCAGGCGGGCAGGCCTTCCTGTTGGCCGAAATCGACGATGTGGAGCTGGCCGTCGGGATTGAGTGCGGCAATCGATGCATCCACCGCGCGTTCCCAATCCGGGATCATCGACAGTGCGTACGAAATGAGGATGCGGTCGAATCCGGTGACGCCAAATTCGCGCGGCGTATAGGCGGTGGCGTCCGCCACCCGGAAATCCGGGACCGTCGCCTTGGTGGCAAAGGTCTTGTGGGCGGAAATCAGCATTTCCTGGGAAATGTCGAGGCCGTAGAGCTTGGCGGTCGGGAAGTGCTTGTGCGCGAGCGCCATGTTACGGCCCGTGCCGCAGCCGACTTCGAGCAGCGTGCCGCCCTCGGGAACGTCGAGATTGCGGATCGTGCTGTCGCGGCCGAGAAGATAATATTTGCGGGTGAGATCATAGAAATGGCGCTGGTAGCGGTACATGCCGTCCATCAGGTCGGCATGTTCCTCGCTCTTGACGGTCATCTCGTCGACTTTGCTCACGCCTTCTTCCCGTAGATGTGGAAGCCGCCGTAGATTGCCGAGCGGTCCTGGGTGGTCATCTCACGCGACTGCTCTTCGAAATAGTGCCACTGATCGCGGATTTCAGGGGCGAGGCGGCCTTCGATGATGCTCTTTTCGGCCGCCGTGCGGAAGATCACGCGGGCGCCTTCGCGGGCAGTGCGGGTGATTTCGCGCCAGACATCGTTGAGTTGCTGATCGGTCATCCAGTCCTGTGCGTCGAGCAGAATGTAGCGATCGCGCGAGGCGGCGGGCTCGCCAGCCAGAAGCTCGGTGAAGCTCGCATGGTGGACGTTGACGCGGTCGACATTGGCGCGGATCACGTCGTAGTGCTCCGGCTTCAGATAGGTCGGCAGCGGGCCTTCCTCGCCATCGGCATAACGGCGTGCGAAAGCCTGCCAGGCGAAGTAGTTGTCGCGCATCGGGAAATGACATGCGAGCTTTTCCAGGCGGTGTTTCAGAACCGGCGCGATGGAATTGTCGGCGGCAAGGCTTGCCAGCTCGTCATATTGCTGCGGCGGGATGCCGAGACCGAAGAGCGAGCTCTTGCGGTTGGTGATCCAGCGAACGACGGGCTTTTCGAACAGGGGAGCGATCTGATCGTCGAAAAACTGGCGCTGTTCGCGGATCGACCGGGTCTTGGTCATTTCCTGCAGCTTCACGCCATGCAGGCGGGCGAGCAGGTGGGCGGCACCTATGAAGCGGCCGAGCAGGCCGGTTTCATAGATATTGCGGTTGAAGACGGTGACGCGACGACGGCCGAACTTGCGGGTGTTCCAGTAGGCGCGAGTGGTCTCGTCGAGGTTGGACGACAGCACACTGTCGAAAACCCGGCTGTTCGACTTCTCGTTCGGCATCGCCAGGAAACGTACGAGATTGGAATGGCTTGGCAGGTTCTTGAAAGCGGCAAGCTTCAGCCTGTTCAGCGCGATGTGGTGCGGATTGAGGTCGACCACATCAATCGAAGCCGGCGCCTTGGAAAGGTAGGCGAGCATATTACAGCCGCCGGAGCCGATCGTGACGATGCGGTGATTGGGCTTCAGCTCCATCGCCTGCATATCTAGATCCGGGTCTTCCCAGATCTGCGGATAGACGAGGCCGGAAAAGAGAAGGCCGAAGAGGCGTTCGGAGAAACCGTCCTTTGAAAAAGCCTTGTGGCGGAGAAGCGCTGCCTTGAGTTTCCGGTTCTTGCGGAAGCCGGTATCCGGTGCAAATTCCGACATGAGTCTGTCACCTTTTTAGCGTTCAGGGCGTGTAACGCGCCTCTGCTACAGTTTGATGACGAGCCCTGTGGGCCAGAGCTTCCGCGTAAGCAGGCGAGGACTTCAGCGAAAATTGAAGCCGATTGAAGGGCTTCTTTTCGCTTCTCTCTTTTCGTGAGCCAAGTTTCCTGCTTGTCTCCGCTCCATGGAGGATTGCATGCGAGTTGTCCTGCGTATCGTCAAGGGTTTGGCCCTGCTCGTCATTCTCGTTGTCATTAGTGGAGGCGCGTGGCTCTCCGTAAGCCCGCCGGAGCTCCTGAAGGTGGGCAACGGCTATGCCGCCAAGATCGTCTGCTCCAACGTCTTCATTGCCGGCCGCGATCCAGATGCCGTGCTTTACGACGATGTTCAGGCGCCTGGAAACCCGCTGCTGCGTCTGATGCGCGTCGAGGTCGATCATGACAGCGGGCGGGTGACCTCGCGCTTCATGGGTCTGTTTGCGCCGAACTACGCGCTTTATCGCGGCGCGCTTGGGTGCACGAGCGTACCGGATGGCGATTTCGATGCCGGTGCCAAGGCCACGCCGCTCTTGCCGGCATCGCGGGTGGGCGAAAACGACGCAGTCTGGCCGGACGGCGAGAGCATCGATCCGGCGGCGGTCAATAGCAGGGTCTCTGCCCTTCTTTCGGACGCCAAGCTTGCCGGGCCGGCGATGCGGGCGATGGTGGTCGTGCAGGACGGCCGCATCATTGCCGAGAACTATGGGCCGGGATTCAGCGCCAGCACACCGCTGGTGGGCTGGTCGATGACGAAGACGGTCAATGCGGCGCTGATCGGCCGGCTGATGCTGTCAGGCAAGATTTCCTATGATGACACACATCTCTTGCCGCAATGGGGGAACGATCCGCGCGGCGACATCAAACTCTCCGATCTGATGGGCATGGAAAGCGGGCTTGCTTTCAACGAAGACTATGGCGCTGTCGCCGATGTGACGCGGATGCTCTATCTCGACCCCGACATGGTTTCCCTGCCGGCGAGCGCGCCTCTCGTGGCCGCGCCGGGCAGCGATTTCCATTATTCCAGCGGAACCGCCCTGCTTCTCTCGCGCATCTGGATGAACAAGGCCGGCGATCCGCGGACCGCCTTCGATTACCCCCGCGATGCGCTCTTTGGTCCGCTTGGCATGACAAGTGCGGTCTTCGAAGCGGACGAGCGCGGCACATTTGTTGGCAGTTCCTATCTCTATGCCACGGCGCATGACTGGGCGCGATTCGGACAGTTCCTGTTGCAGGATGGGGTATGGAACGGGCAGAGACTTTTGCCGGAAGGCTTTGTTGCGATGATGCGCACGCCAACGGCGAGTTCGGGCGGCAGCTATACGCAAGGCCAGGCCTGGCTTGCAGGGCCGGGCGGCGGGGCGAGCGCGGAGTTCGGGCTGCCGCAGGATACGTTCTGGCTGCAGGGCCATGACGGACAGTCGATCGCGATCGTTCCTTCGGCCAATCTCGTCTTCGTCCGCATGGGACTGACGCCGAGCTGGCTGCGCTACAGGCCGCAGGTAATGCTGAAGGAAATTCTCAATACGCTTCAGTCGGCAAAGGCCGGCTGACGTTCGTCAGCGACGATGTCTTGGTATCAGTAGTTGCCCTGGGCGATATCGGTCATGCCCTTGCGCTTGGCGTCGTAATAGTAGCCGCGGGCATAGAGACGAACGGCGTCGTCTTCCTTCTTGTCGGCAACCTGCCAGGCGCCCTGCAGGTATTTTCCGGCATATTTGATATTGGTTTCAGCGTCGAAGAGGCCGGCGGCACTGCCGTCATAACCCATCGATTTTGCAGTGTTGTACTTGATCTGCATGAGGCCGAAGTAGCCGCGCTTGTTGTAGGCCTTGGAATTATAACGGCTCTCGCGATGAACGACTCGGTGGAGCAGCGATTCCGGGATTTCGTAAAGCTTGGAATATTTGCTGATGAGCTTGCTGACGAGGCTCTTTTCGACGGTCGGCGCATCGTCGCTGTCGTTATCGCTGAACATCGGCGGGGCTGCCGGTGGATCGATCGGGCCGGATTCATCGAAGCCGTAATCCATCGTGAAGCGCGGCGTGGTATCGACGGCGGCGAGCGCTGCGAGCGCCCCGTTCTGCGGCGTCGTGGCTGCGAAGGCGAGCTGCGTCGAGGGGCTAGCGGGCGAGCCCGGCCGCGGCGTGGGAATGACGGATTGTATCGCCGTCATCTCGGGCGTCAGCGGAATGGGGGCATAGCCATTGACGGCAACCTGCTGGACACCGCCCTGCATGGCGAAATCGCCGGCCTGCTGCTGCACGGGAGAGACGACATTCGGCATGGCGGCTGCGGTGAGAACAGGTGCGGCGGTTGCTGCCTGGGGATTGAGAGTGGCGATGGTCGGGCCGTTTGCGCCTTCAGCGGTCGGGACAGCAGCCAGCGTTGCGTCTTCACCCGGCTTCGGCATCGGAATCACGGTCTGTACGGCGGTCAGTTCTGCCTGAGAGGTATATTCGACGCTCGCGCATCCGGAAATGACACCGCAGAGCATGGTAGAGGCCACGAGACTGCGTTTCAGGCCGGAAAATCCGATCGCTACCATTCTCTCACTTTCGTGAATCGCGCCGCCCCGGCAGCGTCTTAAAAGTTATCAAATACCTTAAGCCCGAGGATAGCCATTAACTTATTCGTGGCTTTCCGGCAACCACGGAATATTACTAAGCTGCAATACGGCGATACCCGGCTGTTACGGCGCCTGCTGCGATGAGCAGAGTGCCCCCGGTGCGGTTGACCGCGCGCTGCACGCTCGCCTTGCGAATCAGGCCGCGGGCGGCGTGGGCGGCGAGCGCGTAGCAGGAGGCATTGATGGTGGCGAGCACGAGGAAGGTCGCCTCCATGATCAGCATCTGATCGAAGAAGGGAAGGGCAGGGTTCAAAAACTGCGGCACGAAGGCGACGAAGAAGACGATGCTCTTCGGGTTCAGCGCCGTCACGACATAGGCATGCAGGAAGATTCGCAGCGACTTTTCTTCGGGCAGATTATCGTTGTCGGCGATGTGTTCGCCGACGATCGGGGCTCGCCAGAGCTTGATTCCAAGCCAGATCAGATAGGCGCCGCCGATCCACTTCAGCACGGTGAACAGCGTTGCCGATGTGGCGAGCAGGGCGCCAAGGCCGAAAAGCGAGGCGGTCATGGCAGTGAAATCGCCGAGTGCCACGCCCGAAACGGTCGCAAGCGCCGTCTTCCGGCCATGCCCAAGCGCATAGGAGACAACCAGAAGAATGGTCGGTCCCGGTATGGCGAGCATGATGGCGGATGCGGCCGCAAAAGCGAGCCAAGCTTCAAGCGACATGGAATCTCCTCCTATTCCCAGAGAACAAGCAAAGACACCATATTAGCCATCCGTCAATCATGCCGCCCTGTATTTTTGCCCGATCTGGTTCATTACTTCGCCAAACCATCCGGTTGATAGATCAAACGGCTTGCCACCCTTGATGCGGGGAAATTCTATTGTGCGCAATTTGCCATTCTGCGCTTCGTCATGGCCGGTTACGCCCGAAACCTTGTTGAGGGCGCTCTCGACGGCGAGATCGACCATGCTTTGGATCAGGCGCAGATCTTCGCCGTTTGCCGGTGCAGAGCGGGCAAAATAGCCGGATTTCTGGACGAGCGAGCGCTCTGCATCGAGCAGGCTTGCGAACTGCTTCTGGAACCAGGCGCCGACATTGATCGTGTCGATCTTCACATGGCCGAAGGCGTCGCGCTTGACCGTCTCGCCCGCGGCTTCGCGCTCGGCGACGATGGCGTCGAGGCAGGCACCTTCCGACACGAAGACCGTGGCATGGCCGGTGCGGTCCATGATCTCCTTCAGGCGCGCGGCTTCGGCATCGAGGTCAAAAGCCATTTCCGGCAGGTATACGGCGTCGATGCTCTTCATATGCGCGTTCATCATCAGGCCATCGACATATTCATTGCCTTTGGTGCGCTGGAGATAGGCGTGGGCGGTGGCAGCCGTCAGCCAGCCGCAGTGGCGACCCATGACCTCATGGATGACGAGCGTGCGCGGGGCGGCGGTCTGTTCGTTGCTGACATTGTCGAAGAAATGCGCGCCGACCTCGGCAGCCGTCCAGGCGCCGAGCGACTGGCGGATCGGCACGACGTCGTTATCAACAGTCTTCGGCAGGCCGACGACGGTCAGATCATAGCCGTTTGCCGCGAGATAGGCGGCGAGATCCGCGGCCGTCGTATTCGTGTCGTCGCCGCCGATCGTGTGGAGGATGGTGACGCCGTCATTGGCAAGACGTTCGGCGGCAGCCCGCAGCGGATTTTCGCCTTCCTTGACGAGGCCGCGCTTCACGCAGTCGGCGGCATTGGTAAGCTTCACGCGGCTGTTGCCGATCGGCGAGCCGCCATAACGGTGCAAGAGCGGCGCCTTCTCGCGCATTTGCGCATTGATCTGGACGCTGTCGCCGAGCAGCACGCCCTGATAGCCGGACTTGTAAGCGATGAGTTCGATATCGGGTGCAACATCGCTATAGCGCTCGATGAGGCCGCCGACGGCGGATGAGAGGCAGGGCGCCAGGCCTCCGGCGGTCAGCATTGCGACTTTCTGTTTGGCCATAGTCCCTCCTTTGGCGCCCGATGCGCGACTGCGTGCAGCTCAAGTCTTTGTTTTACGCTGTCGTTATCGCAAAACCGCTGCGTACTTTTGCGCGACATGCTTCAGGTAACGCATGGATGCGGCAGGGAAAGTGGCCTGTAAAGTAAAGAATTTACGAAAAACGCCCCTTTCTGCAGAGCAGGTGCCGGAAGTGGCGATATAATCGGTTCAATGCCGGTCCACCTATCCATAAGTGTTGTGGAAATCGCCGGCCGTTGTGCGAATAATGCACGAAATGGCGGACACAGCGGATGGTAGCGGCGCCTGCGACCATTACCGAATTGTGAAAACTGTTTTCAAACCTACGACCAATAGCCGCCTTGCAATGCGGGCGATTATTTGGTCAAGGTGTTTCTTCCAAAACTTGCTGCATTGCGAGAAGATGACGATGTCTTTCTGGGAAAAACTGGTGAATGCCATTGGCAATACCGCGGGCAATGCGCTCTCCGCGGTGGTCGAGGCTATTCGCACGGTTTTCGAAGGCGATCCGGAGACGCGCCGCAAGGTTGCTTTCTCGGTGGCCGTCATTGCGCTGTCTGCCAAGATGGCGAAGGCTGACGGCATCGTCAGCGAGAAGGAAGTGCAGGCCTTCCGCGATATATTCGACTTTCCTCCGAGCGAGGCGAAGAATGTCGCGCGTCTCTATAATCTCGCTCGCCAGGACGTTGCCGGTTACGAAGCCTATGCCGCGAAGCTCTCCACGCTCTGCTCGACTTGTGCTGCCAATTGCCCGATCCTGGAAGATGTGCTCGACGGCCTGTTCCATATTGCCAAGGCAGATGGGCTGATCCACGAGAAGGAAATGAATTTCCTGCACCATATCGCCGAGATTTTCCAGATGAGCGAGGTCCGCTTCGATCAGATCGCTGCACGCCACGTCTCCGATGGACGCGACCCTTACAAGGTTCTCGGGGTTTCGCCGGCAGATGACTTCCCGACGATCCGCCGCCATTATCATGTGCTCGTCAGCGAGCATCATCCGGATAGGCTGATCTCGCGCGGCGTGCCGAAAGAGTTCTATGTGATCGCCAATGAACGCATGGCAGCCCTGAACGACGCCTATGCGGCGATTGAAAAGGAACGCCGCGCCGCATGACCTCATTCGAGGCCGACTACAGCAAGGCGCGCGTCCAGCCCTCGCCGAACCATGGCGAACGCGCTGACGGACGCAAGCCTGATATTATCCTGCTGCATTATACCGGCATGCCGAGCCCGGAAGGGGCTCTCGACTGGCTCTGTCGGGACGAAAGCCAGGTCTCCAGCCATTATTTCGTGCATCCAGACGGCGAAGTCGTGCAGCTCGTGCCGGAGAGCCGCCGCGCATGGCATGCGGGCAAGAGCTACTGGCACGGCGAGACGGATATCAACTCGCTGTCAATCGGCATCGAGATCGCCAATGCTGGCCATCCGGGCGGGCTTCCGGACTATCCGAAAGAGCAGATCGCGGCGGTGATCGAATTATGTCGCGATTGCGGCAATCGCTGGTCAATCGCGCCTGAAAGGGTGCTCGGCCACTCTGATGTGGCCCCTGTGCGCAAGGTCGATCCGGGCGAAAAATTCCCCTGGGGCGCGCTGTATCGGGCCGGCGTCGGCCACTGGGTGGAACCGGCCGCTATCACGGGCGGGCGCTTCTTCCAGCGCGGTGACCGTGGACAGCCGATAGAGGCGCTGCAATCCATGCTGTCGCTTTATGGATACAGCACTGAGATCACAGGCGAATTCACCGATAAAACGGCCGGTGACGTCGAAGCCTTCCAGCGGCATTTTCGTACCGAGCGAGTGGACGGGATCGCCGATTTCTCGACGATCGACACGCTGCACCGCCTGCTTTCGGCGCTGCCGCGATATTCCTGATCTCTAATGGTTTCTGGCATTACCGATTTTCCATGTCTGAATGCGAAATTCGGACTGCCACATCATTTCCCTATTATCTCCTCATTGCGATGGTCTAAGAACTTCCGCTAAGCGGCGCCGATGGTTGTTCCCAAGCTAAATCGAAGGCGTCATGTGAAACGATAAGAATTGCTGCGTAACCTGATCGGTTCTTGGTCGGGAATACATCGTGACGGCGAGGCGCGCGGTCCGGTAATTCTTTGGGTCGGAGTGATCAAGACTACATGAGAAAAATGATTGTTGTTGCTGCAGCATGCGTTGGCATGATGCTGGCAGGAAATAGCTTTGCCTTTGCGAATGACTGGGGTGTGCGGGCCGATGCGCCCGTGAAGAAAGTGGAGCGTCGGCAGAAGACTGCGGAGCGCGCGCATCAAAAAGAACGCCCGCAGAGGACGGCGCAGCGTGTGCAGAAGAAAACGGAGCGTCCGCTGAAGACGGTCGAGCGCCAGAGTGGCTATCCCGTCGCCGATGTTTCCGGCAATTCCTATTCCGCACTGATCAGCAAATATGCCAATCAATATGATGTGCCGGTGGCTCTTGCGACTGCTGTCATCCGCATCGAAAGCAATTTCAATCCGATGGCGCGCGGCAGCCATGGCGAAATCGGCCTGATGCAGATCAAGCCGGCCACAGCCCGCATGATGGGCTATTCCGGCAGTGCCAAGGGCCTGTTCGATCCGGAAACCAATATCAAGTATGGCATGAAGTACCTGGCAACTGCCCACGATCTCGGTGGCGGGCAGACCTGCAATACCATCCTCAAATACAATGCCGGCCATGGCGCGAAGCGCATGAACCCGGTCTCCAAGTCCTATTGCGGCAAGGTTCTTGCAATGCTCTGAACCGGAAGCGCTTTTCTCTGACAAACGTCGGATGATTCAGCGCAATTGCCGTGTTATCGCTAGCCTTTAGCGAGGTGCGATATGGCAGTCGATTTCAGGTTCATCGTCATCGGTCGCGGCATGATGGGTGCCGCGGCCGCTAAATACCTGGCACGCCAGACGGACGGCGTTGCCGTCATCGGTCCGGACGAGCCGGCTGATCGCAGGGCGCATGAGGGCGTTTTCGCCAGCCATTACGACGAAGGCCGCATCACGCGGACCATCGATCCCGATTGCGACTGGGCCTTGCTCGCCAATCGCTCGATCGCACGCTATGGCGAGATCGCAAGCGAAAGCGGCATCGACTTCTATACGGAAGCGGGCTGCGTCGTTGTCGCGCCTCCCGAGAGTGCCTACCTTGCCGGCACAAGGCAGGCCGCGGTTTCGCTCGGCGTCGAAACGACATCTTTCGATGAGGCTGGGCTGAAACGACGGTTTCCCTATTTCGCTTTTCCCGCCCGCAGTGCCGGCATCTTCGAAGCGAAGGGAGCAGGGCATATCAGCCCGCGAAAGCTCGTGAAGGCGCAGTCGCTGCTTGCCGAAAAGGCGGGTGCGACCGTGATCCGCGATCGTGCCGCCTCCATCCGCGAGGAGGGTGGGGTGGCCGTCGTCACCACGGCGAGCGGCAAGGTTTATCGCGCCGAGAAGGTGCTGCTGGCGGCCGGTGGTTTTTCCATTTCGCAGAATCTCTTGCCGCAATCCGTTGACATGACGGTTTACGGACGCACCGTGACCCTGTTCGAGGTGACGGACGAGGATGCTCCGCGCCTTGCCGGCATGCCGTCGCTCATCCTCGAAGCGCCCGGCATCGACATCTATCTATTGCCGCCGATCCGCTATCCCGACGGCAAGCTCTATCTGAAGATCGGCGGGGATCCCGACAATCTGGTGCTGAGCAACGATACGGACATGCGCGCCTGGTTCCGCACGGAGGGACGCGAGGTTGCGCGCGAGCATCTGACTGATATCGTTGATCGTATTGTGCCGGAGCTTGAGGCGCAGTCCATTTCCTCCGCATCCTGCGTCGTCTCCTATACGAAGAGCCGCTATCCGATGATCGGCTATACGTCCTCGCCGCATATTGGGGTGCTGACGGGCTGTGCGGGGACCTCAGCCAAGAGCTCGGATGAAATCGGCAGGCTCGGAGCCGAACTGCTTCTTGCAGGCAGAATCAAGGACCAGGGCTACGCCACGGATTTCGCACCTTATTTCCGTTAAGCCTATCCCCCATATTTCGTTGGCATTTGCGGGCTTCCTCGTTTAAGGGAGCCCCTGCCAGTTGGCCGGGCAGCCGCGCTTTACCAATGCCGAAAGGCGGTAGGGTGAGGAAAGTCCGGGCTCCACGGAAACACGGTGCCGGATAACGTCCGGCGAGGGCGACCTCAGGGAAAGTGCCACAGAAAGCAAACCGCCTGTCATGACAGGTAAGGGTGAAAGGGTGGGGTAAGAGCCCACCGCATCTCCGGCAACGGATATGGCACGGTAAACCCCACCGGGAGCAAAACCGAATAGGGATGACGCGGTTGGCGAAAGCCTTCCGGCCTGTTTCTGGGTCAGTCATCCGGGTGGGTTGCGTGAGGCAGCGTGCAAGCGCTGTCCCAGATGAATGGCTGCCACGTTCCGGTTCGCCGGAGCCATACAGAACCCGGCTTACAGGCCAACTGGCGATTACCTTTTCCGGCGTCCGCTTTGCCGCAAAATCCGATTTCCTTCCTATCAAGCCATTGAAATGTCTGAAATAGAGGCGAGGTCTCACGGATCTTGCCCGGCCGGATCTCCTGTTCACCCGGGGAGCTTTGGGTGGCGTTAGAGAATCGCTTTCCTAACCCTTTGTTAAACTTAACAGCTTATAAATGTTTGATACTGCGCCCACCTCAAAATGGGCTCATCCCATTGACGCCCATATGGTCCCATGCTATCCCAAATGCGCACTGCATCAGGGCAATCATCTGCCCATTCATCGCAAAGCAAAGGCGCCTTCCGGATCGGAAGCGTCGGGAGGACCTTGGTTCTTTCGGCTTGCGAAGCTGTGCCTGACTTTGAGGGTATCGGGCGGCAAAAGGTTTCCCGGGCTCTTTCGGAAACGGATGTTTCGTGTCATGAGCCGCTTCCTTTCGCATGCGACCAACAGGATCGATACCAAGGGGCGGGTTTCCGTGCCGGCGGCGTTTCGTTCCGTGCTGGCGCAGCGCAACGTTCAGGAGCTTTACTGCTTCCAGGACTTTGTGTTTCCGGCGATCAGTGTCGGCGGTTCGGATCTTCTGGAGAGGTTCGAGCGGCAGATTGCGGCGGAAGACCCGTTTTCGCCGGAGGCAAACGAGATGTCGCTTCTCATTCATGGGGGTGGGGTCTTCATGAAGCTCGACGCCGAGGGGCGGTTGATGGTCACGGATTTCATTCGCGACTTCACCGGCATTTCGGACGAAGTGACCTTTGTCGGTCGGGCGGATCACTTTCAGCTCTGGCAGCCGCAAGCATTCGCGGCCGCACAGGCGCAGGCACGAGGGGGGCGCAAGCTGGCGGGCAGGCGTTCCTGAATGAACGAGGGAACGGAATGGTGGCGAATTCTGGCGGAGGTTCAACTGAAGCCGGTGGCGGACCGGTTCGCCACATTCCGGTTCTTCTCAAGGAAGTGCTTGCGGCGCTGGAGCCTTCTTCCGGCAAAGTCATCCTCGATGGTACGTTTGGTGCCGGCGGCTATACGTCCGCCATTCTCGATGCCGGCGCCGATGTGATCGCGCTTGATCGTGATCCGACGGCGATTGCAGCCGGCCAGGCGCTCGTCGCCGCGCATGGCGGTCATCTCAAGCTCATCCATTCGCAATTCTCGCAGCTCGCCGATCATGCGCCCGATAGCGGGCTTGATGGTGTCGTGCTGGATATCGGCGTTTCCTCGATGCAGATCGATGAGGCCGAGCGCGGCTTCTCTTTCCAGAAGAGCGGCCCGCTCGACATGCGCATGTCGGCCGCGGGCGTTTCTGCAGCCGATGTCGTCAACCGCGCCAAGGTGGCCGATCTCATCCGCATCTTCCATTATCTCGGCGAGGAGAGCCAGGCGCCGCGCATTGCGCATGCCATCGAAAAGCGCCGCGTTGAAAAACCTTTCGAGACGACGCGTGATCTTGCCGGCCTCATCGAGCTGGTGACGCCGCGCAAGATGAAGGACAAGATCCATCCGGCAACGCGCGTCTTCCAGGCGCTGCGCATCTTCGTCAATGACGAGCTTGGCGAACTGGCGCAGGCGCTGTTTGCCGCCGAGCGGGTCCTGAAACCCGGCGGTCGCCTCGTTGTCGTCACCTTCCATTCGCTGGAGGACCGTATAGTCAAGAAGTTCTTCTCCGATCGGGCCGGCAAGGCATCCGGCTCCCGCCACCTGCCGATCGCGCATGAGCGGGCCGCGACCTTCGAGCCTGTCGGCAAGTCGATGGTTTCGGCCAGCGAGGAAGAAGCCGAGACCAATCCGCGCGCCCGTTCCGCCAAGCTGCGCGCCGGCCAGCGTACCATTGCACCCGCCGAGGCCGAGGACATGTCGCTCTTCGGATTCCCGAATCTTGCCAGTCTCGGAAAGCTTGGAGGTTGATATGCTGAGAACGTTCGATCTTGTGCTCATCGGCGTCATGACGGCGGCAGCCGCCGTTACCTACACGATCAAGCACCGCGCCGAGCTGAAGCTCGAGGAGGTTCAGCGCCTCGAAGCGGAGATCAAGCTGGAGAAGGATACGATCGACCTCCTGAAGGCCGATTGGGCGCTGCAGTCGCAGCCGAACCGGCTGGAGCGCCTCGTCAATGCCTATAACAGCGAGCTGCAGTTGCAACCGACGGATTCGACCGCACTTGCCCACGCGCGCGAGCTGCCGATGCTGAAGTCGCAGGTTCCTCCGCCTGACGTTACTGAAGCCAAGGCTGGAGACGCCAAGGCAGGCGCCAAGCTGGGTGTTGCTGCCAAGTCTCAGCCGATCCCGATGCCGGCGCCGCGAGAGGCCGAAGACGCGGACCAGATCGAAACGGGAGCGGTGGAATAATGTCCTTTCTTTCCCGCATCATGGTACTGAAGAGTCAGGCGCATTTTTCCGCCGGCGTCTACAATCGTTTCGGCGCCCCCTCCGGCATGGCAATCGAAGGCTCGCGCAAGCGCAAGGCCGGGCAGGCCAAGAGCCGCGTCGGCCTGCTCATCGTCGGCTTTACCGCCCTTTATGCCGTCATCGGCGCCCGTATGGTCGAATATGCGATGAAGGAGCCGGAATCGGTCTCGTCCATCCTGCCGCCCGATCGGCTGATGGCATCGCGCCCCGATATTATCGACCGCAACGGCGAAGTGCTGGCAACCGATATCCGGACCGTTTCGCTGTTTGCCGAACCGAACAAGATCGTCGATACGGACGAGGCCGTCGAGAAGCTGCAGACGGTGCTTGCCGATCTCGACGCCAAGGACACCTATAAGAAGCTCTCGAACCGCACCTCGCATTTTGCCTGGCTGCGTCGCCAACTGACGCCGAAGCAGCAGAGCCAGATCCTGGCGCTCGGCATTCCCGGCATCGGTTTCAGGCCGGAGAAACGCCGTTTCTATCCGGGTGGCGCGACGGCTGCGCATATCCTCGGTTATGTCAACATCGACAACCGCGGCGTTGCCGGCATGGAGAAATATATAGACGACCAGGGGCTTGCCGATCTTGCCTCGGTCGGCATGACGAGCAACCAGTCGCTGGAGCCGGTGCGCCTTTCGATCGATGTGCGTGTGCAGGCGATCGTGCGCGATGTCGTTGCCGATGCCGTGGTCAACTACAAGGCCAAGGGCGCCGGCGCCGTTGTGCTTGATGCCCATACGGGCGAGGTGCTCGCCATGGCGTCTGCACCGGATTTTGATCCGAACAATCCGCAGGAGGGTTCCAAGGACGGCTGGCTGAACCGCATGTCGAACGGAACGTTCGAGATGGGCTCGACTTTCAAGACCTTCTCGACCGCTATGGCGATCGACAGCGGCAAGGTTTCCCTGAAAGACAGTTTCGACGCCACCAACCCGATCCGCATCGGCGGCTTCACGATTCGCGATTTTCATGGCCAGCGCCGCTGGCTGACGGTTCCGGAAATCTTCGAGTATTCTTCCAATATCGGCACGGCGAGAATGATCGATATCGTCGGCATGGAAATGCAGAAGGATTATCTGACGCGTTTTGGGCTGTTGACCAAGATGCAGACCGAGTTGCCGGAAGTGAAGATGCCGAGCCAGCCGCGTGTCTGGAAGAAGATCAACTCCATCACGATCTCCTTCGGCCATGGTGTGGCAACCACGCCGCTGCAGACGGCGGTTGCCGGTGCCGCCCTCATCAACGGCGGCAAGTTGATCGAGCCGACTTTCCTGCCGCGCAGCCGCGAGCAGGCCGATGAAGTGGCCGAGGTCGTCGTCAAGAAGAGCACGAGCGACGATATCCGCTATCTGTTCAAGCTCAACGGCAAAAAGGGCTCCGGCCGCAACGCCGACGTGCCGGGTTTCAATGTCGGCGGCAAGACCGGTACGGCCGACAAGGTGGTCAACGGACGCTACGCCAGCAATCTGAATTTCAACGCCTTTCTGGCGGCTTTCCCGATCGACAATCCAAGATATGTGGTGCTGACCTTCTGCGATGAACCGCTCGATGGCGAACAGCATCAGCGTATCGCCGCCTATACGGCGGCACCCATGGTCAAGAACATCGTGCGCCGTGCAGCCCCCATCCTCGGTGTCGAACCGGAATTCGGCGAAGACGGCTCGGCCTTGTTGGTGTCTTATTGAGTGTGAATCAATATCGGTGTCGATTCGTAAGGGGCGGTCGACCTGAACCAGAGAAGTGCATTCGATGAAATTGCGGGACCTCGCCGGAAATGCGTTTCCGGAACTCAAAGCTGAACTCGATGGGCCGGCCGGCGTGCTGGAGATTTCCGGTCTGTCTTCCGATAGCCGCAAGATCGCGCCCGGCATGGCTTTCGTGGCGATTGCCGGCTCCAAGGCCGATGGGGCAGGCTTCATTGCCGATGCTGTTGCCAAGGGTGCTGCCGTCGTCATCGCATCGCACGCAGTCGAAACCCGCGCGCCGGTTCTGGTCGTTGCCGAACCGCGCCGTTTCCTCTCCGTTGCCGCCTCGCGTTTCTACGGCCGCCAGCCGGCGACGATGGTCGCGGTGACGGGTACCGCCGGCAAGACCTCGGTTGCCTCCTTCGTCAGGCAGATCTGGGCGCATGCCGGCCACGCTGCCGCCATGATCGGCACGACCGGCGTCGTTTCGCCGACGCGCAACGAATATGGCTCGCTGACGACGCCCGATACCGTATCGCTGCACCAGCTGCTTGCCGAACTCGCCGACGAGGGCGTCACGCATGCTTCTATGGAGGCCTCCAGCCACGGGCTCGACCAGTATCGCCTCGACGGCGTGAAACTTGCCGCCGCCGCATTCACCAATCTCGGCCGCGACCATATGGATTACCATCCGACGGTCGAAGACTATATGGCCGCCAAGATGCACCTCTTCGACCGGGTGCTGCCGAAGGGTTCGCCCGCCATCATCTTCGCCGATGATCCATGGTCTGAGCAGGCGATCAAGGTGGCGACGGCTGCGGGCCATGACGTTCGCACGGTCGGGCGCAAGGGCAGCTATCTGACGCTGAAGCGCGTCGAGCATTTCCGCCACAAACAGGTTGCGGAAATCCATGCCGAAGGCGAGATCTTCGAGGTCGATATTCCGCTTGCCGGCGATTTCCAGATCGCCAATGCGCTGGTTGCCGCGGCCCTTGCCATGTCCACGGGTGTTCCGGCGAAGCTCGCGATGGCCGCGCTCGAAAAGCTGCAGGGCGCGTCCGGCCGCCTGGAGCTGGTCGGCCATACCAAGGATGGCGCGCTTGCCTATGTCGATTACGCCCACAAGCCGGACGCGCTGGAAAATGTGCTAAACTCGGTGCGTCCGTTCACGACGGGCCGCGTCATCGTCGTGTTCGGCTGCGGCGGCGACCGTGACCGCGGCAAACGACCGATCATGGGCGAGATCGCCTGCCGGCTTGCCGATGTCGTGATCGTCACCGATGACAATCCGCGCTCGGAAGAGCCGGCGGCGATCCGTGCCGAGATCATGGCGGCGGCGAAATGCGCTTCCGAGATCGGCGACCGTGCAAAGGCGATCCGCGAGGCGGTCCTGCAGCTGAAATCCGGCGATACGCTGATCGTTGCCGGCAAGGGACATGAAGAGGGGCAGACGGTCGGCAGCGTCACGCTGCCGTTTTCCGATCATGCCGAAGTGCGCAAGGCTTTGGAGGAGCGGGTACCATGAACTGGCTCTGGACCACCGAAGACATGGTTGCCGCGATGGCGGGCCGTCCCTTCGGTTCGCTGCCGCAGGGCATTACCGGCATTTCCATCGACAGCCGCTCGATCGCGCCGGGTGAGGCTTTCTTCGCGATCAAGGGCGACCGTGTCGACGGGCATGACTTTGCCTCGATGGCCGTTGCCAATGGTGCGGCTCTGCTCGTCGTCAGCGAAGGCCGTCTGCCGGCCATGGGGCGCCTGACTGTGCCGATGATCGTGGTCGAGGACGTGCTTGCTGCCCTCGGCAAGCTGGGGCAGGCGTCGCGCGAGCGCTCGCGGGCAAAGATTATTGCCGTTACCGGTTCGGTCGGCAAGACGACGACCAAGGAGATGCTGCGCCATGTGCTGTCTCCCTCGGGGAAGGTGCATGCGTCGGTCGCCTCCTTCAACAATCACTGGGGTGTGCCGCTGACCTTGGCGCGCATGCCGATCGACACCTATTTCGGTGTCTTCGAAGTCGGCATGAACCATCCGGACGAGATCCGGCCGCTGGTGAAGATGATCCGCCCGCATGTCGCCGTCATCACGACGATCGCGCCGGCCCATCTCGGCAATTTCCAGAACGTCCAGGAAATCGCTGCCGCCAAGGCAGAGATCTTCGAAGGCCTGGAGCCGGGCGGTGACGTCGTTCTCAACCGTGACAATGAGCAGTTCAGTTTCCTGGAGCAGACCGCCCAGGCGCTCGGCATCCAGAAGATCCATTCCTTTGGCCAGCATGCCAAGGCGGAATTCCGCCTTGCCGAGTTCAACGGCTCGGACGAAAGCTCGACGCTCTGGATGACTGTCGGTGGCGAGACCAAGGAAGTGCGCATCGGCGCACCGGGCCGCCACATTGCTGAAAATGCGCTGGCAGCGTTGGGCGTTGTAACGATCGTCGGCGCCAGCCTCGACAAGGCAATCGACGCGCTCGCGACGCTGAAGCCGGAGAAGGGCAGGGGCAAGCGCTACAGGCTGCCGATCGGCAATGGCAGCTTCACGCTGATCGATGAAAGCTATAACGCCAATCCGGCCTCCATGCGCGCGGCGATCGCGCTGCTGGCATCGGCCGAGCCGACCGGCCGGGGCCGCCGCATCGCCGTTCTCGGCGACATGCTGGAGATGGGCGAGTTTGCCGAGCAGGTCCATACGGATCTCGCAGGTCCGCTGCTCGCTGCCGGTCTGGAACATGTCTGGCTCGCGGGGCCCGAGATGGTGGCGCTGAAGGGCTCGCTTCCGGAGAGCGTCGCGGTCGAGCATCGCGAGACGACGGAAGAATTGTTGGAATTCGTTTTGAACTCGGTCGCACCTGGCGACGTGTTGATGGTGAAGTCGTCTTTGGGGATCGGTTTCGGCAAGATTGTTGCCGCGCTCCTTGACAAGTACCCGCCAGTTTCAGACACGCAACGCGATCTATGATCGGGGAAAAGGGGCTTTGAATGCTGATTTGGCTGGTTGAACTGTCGGAATATTTCAAATTTCTGAATCTGTTCAGGTACATTACCTTCCGTGCGGGTGCCGCGCTTTTCACCTCCGCTCTCACCGTTTTCCTCTTCGGGCCTGCTATCATCAATTCGCTGCGCATCCGGCAGGGCAAGGGTCAGCCGATCCGCGCAGACGGGCCGCAGACGCATTTCAAGAAGGCCGGCACCCCGACCATGGGTGGCTTGATGATTCTCGCCGGCATTGTCGGGGCATCGCTGCTCTGGGCCGATCTTTCCAACGTCTATGTTGTCGCCACCCTGCTCGTGACGCTCGGTTTTGGCGCTATCGGCTTCTATGACGACTATCTCAAGGTTACGAAGCAGAGCCATAAGGGCTTTTCCGGCAAGGCGCGCCTCGGCATCGAATTCATCATCGCCGGCATCGCCGTCTATTTCATGATGCGCACGGCATTGGCCTCCGGCCCTGCCGGCTCGACTTTCGGCTCCTCGATCGCATTCCCGTTCTTCAAGGACTTCATGATCAATATCGGCATCATGTTCGTTGTCTTCGGCGGCTTCGTCATCGTCGGCGCCGGCAATGCCGTGAATCTCACCGATGGTCTCGACGGCCTCGCCATCGTGCCGGTGATGATTGCCGCTGCCGCGTTCGGCATCATCGCCTACCTCGCCGGCAATGCGGTCTTTGCGAATTACCTGCAGATCAATTTCGTGCCCGGCACCGGCGAGTTGGCCGTGGTGCTCGGGGCGGTTATCGGCGCGGGCCTCGGCTTCCTGTGGTTCAACGCTCCGCCGGCCGCAATCTTCATGGGCGACACCGGATCGCTCGCGCTCGGCGGCACGATCGGCACGGTTGCCGTTGCCACCAAGCACGAGATCGTCATGGCGATTGTCGGCGGTCTGTTCGTCATCGAGACGCTGTCGGTCATCATCCAGGTCGGCTTCTTCAAGATGACCGGCCGGCGCGTCTTCCTGATGGCGCCGATCCACCATCACTTCGAAAAGAAGGGCTGGACGGAAAGCCAGGTGGTCATCCGTTTCTGGATCATTGCGGTCGGCCTTGCCATGATCGGTCTTTCCACGCTGAAGCTGCGGTGAGGCGGTCATGATCCCCGTCACGACGCTTGCAGGAAAAAAGGTCGCTCTCTTCGGTCTCGGCGGCTCGGGCCTCGCGACGGCCAAGGCGCTGGTTGCCGGTGGCGCCGATGTCACGGGCTGGGACGACAATCCTGACAGTGTCGCGAAGGCTGCGGCAGACGGTATCGTTACTGCCGATCTGCGTACGATCGACTGGAGCGCGCAGACGCTTTTCGTGCTTTCGCCTGGCGTGCCGCTCACCCATCCGAAACCGCACTGGACCGTCGATCTCGCGCGTGCCGCGGGTGTCGATATCTTCGGCGACGTCGAGCTCTTCGTGCGCGAGCGCCGCGCGCATGCTCCCGATTGCCCGTTCATCGCCATCACCGGCACCAATGGCAAGTCGACGACGACGGCGCTGATTGCCCATATCCTGAAATCGAGCGGCCGCGATACACAGCTTGGCGGCAATATCGGCACGGCCGTGCTGACGCTCGATCCGCCGAAGGCCGAGCGCTATTTCGTCGTCGAATGCTCATCCTATCAGATCGACCTTGCGCCGACGCTCAATCCGTCCGCCGGCATCCTGCTCAACCTGACGCCCGATCACCTCGATCGCCACGGCACGATGCAGCACTATGCCGATGTCAAGGAACGGCTTGTCGCCGGCAGCGATGTCGCCATCGTCGGCGTCGATGACAGCTTTTCGGTGCTGATTGCCGACCGCGTCGAGCGGGCAGGGGTGAAGGTGGTGAGGATTTCCCGCCGCAATGTGCTGGCTGACGGTATCTACGCCGAAGGCACCAAGCTCATCCAGGCAGCAAGTGGGGCGATGCTGCCCTTCGTCGATCTCGACGGCATACAGACGTTGCGCGGCAGCCACAATGCGCAGAATGCCGCTGCTGCGGTCGCTGCCTGCCTTGCCGTTGGCGTCTCCGCCGAGGAGATCCGTGCGGGTTTGGCATCCTTTCCCGGCCTCAAGCACCGCATGCAGCCGGTCGGCCGGCGCGGCAATGTTGTCTTCGTCAATGATTCCAAGGCGACCAATGCGGATGCTGCAGCACCGGCGCTTTCGAGCTACGATCGCATCTACTGGATTGCCGGCGGATTGCCGAAGGCCGGCGGCATCACCACGCTTGCACCTTATTTCCCGCGCATCGCCAAGGCCTATCTGATCGGCGAGGCGGCGGCGGAATTTGCCGCGACGCTTGGCGAGGCGGTGCCTTACGAAATTTCAGGGACGCTGGAGCGGGCAGTCGTGCATGCGGCGGCGGATGCCGAAAGGGATGAGGCCGACCCTTTGGCTGTGATGTTATCCCCGGCTTGCGCAAGCTTCGATCAATATAAGAACTTTGAAGTCAGGGGCGATGCCTTTGTCGGCCATGTGGCCGCCCTTGACGGCGTGACGATGCTGATCAATTCGGCAACAGGAGGCAAATGACATGGTGAGCCGCGCGGAACGTGGAGCATTGGCCGATTGGTTCTGGACCATCGACCGCTTTTTCCTGGCCTTGTTCCTGTTCCTGATGGGCATCGGCTTCATGCTTTCATTTGCCGCTTCGCCGGCGGTTGCCGAGCGTATCGGCCTGGAGCCTTTCCACTTCGTCAAGCGCCACGCGGCCTTTATGATCCCGTCGATCAGCGTGATGCTCGGCCTTTCCTTCCTGACGCCGCGCCAGGTGCGGCGCACAGCGATCATCCTGCTGATCGTGGCACTCGCCATGATGCTTCTGGCGTTGTTCTTCGGCATCGAGGTCAAGGGGTCCCGCCGCTGGGTCACGCTTGCGGGTGTTTCGATCCAGCCGTCGGAATTCATGAAGCCGGCCTTCGTCGTGGTCTGCGCCTGGCTCTTTGCCGAGCATGCCCGCCAGCCAGAAATTCCGGGCAATCTCTTCGCCATCATTCTGTTCGGCATTGTAGCAGCCCTTCTCGTCGCGCAGCCTGACCTTGGTCAGACGATCCTGACGACGGCGGTGTGGGGCGGCATGTTCTTCATGGCGGGCATGCCGTGGCTCTGGATCATCGTGCTGGGTGCGGGCGGTGCGGGAGGCCTGGTGACCGCCTATTATGTCTTCCCCCACGTGGCAGGCCGAATAGACAAGTTCCTGACCGGCGAAGGTGATACGTTCCAGATCGATACTGCCCGTGAAGCGATCATCCGTGGCGACTGGTTCGGCCAGGGTCCGGGCGAGGGCATCGTCAAGCGCATCATTCCGGACGCCCATACGGACTTCATCTTTTCGGTTGCGGCCGAGGAATTCGGCATCGTCTTCTGTATCGCACTCGTTGCCATCTTCACTGTGCTGGTGCTGCGCGGCCTGTCGCATGCTTACCGCGAACGCAACGACTTCAACCGCTTTGCCGTCGCCGGGCTCGTGCTGCAGATGGGTATCCAGTCGATCATCAATATCGGCGTCAATCTCGAATTGCTGCCGGCCAAGGGCATGACGCTGCCGCTGATTTCCTATGGCGGTTCGTCGATGGTGGCGATCTGCGTGACGGCCGGCTTCATTCTGGCGCTGACGCGCCATCGCCCGGAAAAACGTGCGCAGGACCGGAGCCTCTTCCGCGTGCCGCACGGCATGCCGGCGGAGTAAGGGAATTATGAGCAAGGGCATCGTCCTTCTTGCCGCCGGGGGAACCGGCGGCCACGTCTTTCCGGCAGAAGCGCTGGCCTTCAAGCTTAGGGAGCGCGGTTATTCCGTGCATCTCGTCACCGACAGCCGTGCGGAGCGCTATGCCGGCAAGTTCCCGGCCGATGAAATCCATGTTGTGCCGTCGGCGACGATCGGTTCGAAGAACCCGGTCGCCGTTGCCCGCTCGCTCTGGAAGCTCTGGACCGGTATGCGCGCCGCAAAGCGGTTGATTCAGCGGCTGAAGCCTGTGATCGTCGTGGGCTTCGGCGGCTATCCGACCGTGCCGCCGTTGCTCGCCGCCACGCGCCTCGGCGTTCCCTCGATGCTGCATGAGCAGAATGCCGTTATGGGCCGCGCCAACAAGGCGCTGGCGCCGCGCGTCAGGGCGATTGCCGGCGGTTTCCTGCCTGAGAGCGGCGGACCATTTTCCGACAAGACGGTCGCGACCGGCAATCCCGTGCGCCCGGCGATCCTTGCCGCGGCCGAGCAGCCCTATGTGCCTTCGCATCCCGGTGAGCCGTTCAATCTCGTCGTCTTCGGCGGCAGCCAGGGCGCGCAATATTTCTCCAAGGCGATGCCGACGGCGATCAGCCTGCTCGACGATGCGCTGCGCGCGCGGCTGAGGGTAACCCAGCAGGTTCGCCCTGAGGATATGGAGACGGTGCGCGGGTGCGTGGTGCAACTGCAGATGGCTGCGGATATTGCCCCGTTTTTCAACGACATGGCGGAGCGTCTTGCCAAGGCGCATCTGGTCATCTGCCGTTCGGGCGCCTCGACGGTTTCGGAAATCTCGGTCATTGGCCGTCCGGCCGTGCTGGTGCCTTATCCGCATGCGCTCGACCATGATCAGGCGGCCAATGCCGCAGCGCTTGCGGCGACCGGCGGAGCCAAGGTGATCGCCCAGTCAGAGCTTTCGCCGGAGCATATCGCGTCCATCCTGACGCATGTGATGAACGATCCGGAAAAGCTTGCCGGCATGGCTGTTGCCGCCAAGCGTGCGGGAAAACCTGACGCGGCGAACTTGCTTGCCGACATGGTTGAGGCTATTGCCGCCGGCAAGACAGTTACAGAATTCAAGGGGGCACGCGCATGAAGCTGCCAAAGGCGATAGGCCTTGTCCATTTCATCGGCATCGGCGGTATCGGTATGAGCGGTATCGCCGAGGTGCTGCATAATCTCGGCCATAGGGTGCAGGGATCGGATCAATCCGACAGTGCCAATGTCCAGCGCCTGCGCGACAAAGGCATCGAGGTTTTCGTCGGCCACAGGGCGGAAAACCTCGGCGATGCCGAAGTCGTCGTCGTTTCTACCGCGATCAAGAAGAGCAATCCGGAACTCATTGCCGCGCGCGAAAAGCTCTTGCCGGTCGTGCGCCGCGCCGAAATGCTGGCCGAGCTGATGCGCTTCCGCAATGCGATCGCCATTGGCGGCACGCACGGCAAGACGACGACCACCTCGCTTGTCGCCACACTGCTCGAGGCCGGCGGGCTGGACCCAACCGTCATCAATGGCGGCATCATCAATGCCTACGGCACGAATGCGCGCATGGGCGAGGGCGAGTGGATGGTGGTCGAGGCGGACGAATCCGACGGTACCTTCCTGAAGCTGCCGGCCGATGTGGCCGTCGTCACCAATATCGACCCCGAACATCTCGACCACTACGGCAATTTCGATGCCGTTCGCGCCGCCTTCCGGCAGTTCGTCGAGAATGTGCCTTTCTACGGCTTCGGCGTCATGTGCCTCGATCATCCCGAGGTTCAGTCGCTGGTCGGCCGTATAGAGGACCGCAAGGTCATCACCTACGGTGAAAACCCGCAGGCCGATGTGCGCTTCATGAATGTGCGCATCGACGGCACGCGCTCGATCTTCGATGTCGAAATCCGCCGCCGCCGCACGGGGCAGGTCATTCGGCTCGACGATCTCATCATGCCGATGCCTGGCCGTCACAATATTTCGAATGCGACTGCGGCCGTAGCCGTGGCCAACCGGCTTGGCATCTCCCGCGAGGATATCGCCAAAGGGCTTGCCTCCTTCGGTGGTGTGAAGCGTCGCTTCACGCTGACGGGCGAATGGAACGGCGTGCAGATCTTCGACGATTACGGCCATCACCCGGTCGAGATCAAGGCGGTGCTGCGCGCCGCCCGCGAAGCCTGCAAGGGCCGGATCATCGCGGTGCACCAGCCGCACCGCTACACACGCCTGTCGAGCCTCTTCGAGGAATTCGCGGCCTGCTTCAACGATGCCGATAGCATTTTCATCGCGCCGGTCTATGCCGCGGGTGAGGATGCGATCGAGGGAGCGGATTCGGAATCGCTCGTTTCCCGCATCAAATCGGGTGGCCATCGTGATGCACGTTTCCTTCCTTCGGCGGAAGCTCTACCTCAGATGGTGGCAGAGATTGCAAAGCCCGGGGACTTTGTGGTTCTGTTAGGGGCTGGTAGCATTACATATTGGGCAGCAGCGCTGCCGAAGCAGTTGCAAGACCTTTCAGGAAAGTCCGCATGAAACAGGTTAACGGGGAAAAGCTTCTTGCCTCTCTCGGAGAAGGCGTAAAGGACATTCGCGGCCGACTTACGCCGGATGCCCCCATGGATCGCGTCACCTGGTTCCGCGCCGGCGGTCTGGCCGAGCTGATGTTCCAGCCACATGACGAGGAAGACCTGATCGCCTTCCTGAAGATATTGCCGGATGAAGTGCCGCTGACGGTGGTCGGCGTCGGCTCGAATATCCTGGTGCGCGATGGCGGCATTCCGGGCGTCGTGCTGCGCCTGTCGGCCAAGGGCTTCGGCTTTGTCGAACTCGCCGGCGAAAACCGCATTCTTGCCGGCGCCATCTGCCCGGACAAGCATGTGGCGGCCATGGCGATGGACAACGGCATTGGCGGTTTCGCATTCTATTACGGTATTCCCGGCGGTATCGGCGGTGCTGCTCGCATGAATGCCGGCGCCAATGGCTCCGAGACGAAGGATCGCGTCGTCGAGGTCCGCGCAATCGACCGGAAGGGCAACAAGCATGTCCTGACGAATGCCCAGATGGGCTATTCCTATCGCCACTCTGATGCTGCGGATGATCTGATCTTCACCTCGGTGCTGTTCGAGGGCTATGCCGACGACCGTGCCAAGATCCGCGCCGAAATGGATGCCGTGCGCAATCACCGCGAGACGGTACAGCCAATTCGCGAAAAGACCGGCGGCTCGACTTTCAAGAACCCCGAGGGTCATTCGGCCTGGAAGCTGATCGATGAAGCGGATTGCCGTGGTCTGGTCATCGGCAGCGCGCAGATGTCGTCGCTTCACTGCAACTTCATGATCAACATGGGGCAGGCGACGGGCTACGATCTCGAATATCTGGGCGAGGAAGTGCGCCGCAAGGTTTTCGAAATGTCAGGCATCAAGCTCGAATGGGAAATCAAGCGTCTCGGCCTTTTCATGCCCGACCGTGAGGTTCGCCCCTTTCAAGGCGTGACGTCAGAGTAAGCTTCAAAGCGTGTGCGATCTTTCAGATCCGCTTGGCACGCTTTAACTCCTTGTTTGACGCATGTCGTTGTCGCAAAACCGCTGCACACTTTTGCGCGACATGCTCTAATACTACAGTTGCGGTTTACCGGAAATCATGATTCACTTCCCGCATTTGGCGGGAGGGAAGTTCAATGTCGGTTGCGGGTTGGTCCGGGTCGGTTCTGGCGTGGCATCGTGAGCTCGATGCCTTGAAGGTGCGGTTGGGCTCGGTCTTTGGTCGCCGAGAATTGCGCGCATCGTGCGGTGCCTTTCTGGATGGGTTGTTGTCGGGAGTAGAGCGCAAGACTGGCTGGCTGATGGCGGAACAGGCAGGACTGGAGCGCCCTTATCGGATGCAATCGCTGCTGGGGCGCAGCCATTGGGATGCTGACGCATTGCGCGATACGGTTCGCGCTTATGCAATAGAGTCTCTCGGTGACGCGGACGGCGTTCTTGTGGTCGATGAGACCGGCTTCCTGAAGAAAGGCGCCCATTCAGTCGGTGTCGCACGACAATATTCCGGCACGGCCGGCCGGATCGAGAACTGTCAGATCGGTGTTTTCCTTGCCTATGCAAGCCGCTACGGTCAGACCCTGATCGATCGGCAACTTTATCTACCGAAGGAGTGGGCCGAGGATGAAGCCCGCCGTGCTTCGGCTCATGTCCCCCAGTCCCAAGCCTTCGCGACCAAACCGGCCATTGCAGCCAAGCTCATTGCCGATGCGCTGGATGCCGGCGTGCCTTGTGCCTGGGTATTGGCGGATGCGCTTTATGGTTCGGATTCCAAGCTGCGCCGGATGCTGGAAAGCCGTGGCCAGCCTTATGTTCTGGCAGTGCGCTCCAATCATTGCCTGCGCTTTGTGCGTGAGCAAGGGATCGAGCAGACCGATCCCGAAACGATGGCTGATGAGTTGAAACCGGAGGTTTGGCAGAGCCATGCAGCAGGCGAAGGTGCCAAGGGTCTTCGGCTTTATGATTGGGCCCGTATTCCTCTCAGCTCTCGCCCGGATCCACAATGGGAGCGCTGGCTTCTGATCCGGCGCAGCCGACGCGAACCCGATGCGCGCGCCTATTACTTTGTCTTTGCGCCCGCCGGTACCGAATTGAGCGAATTGGCGGGCGCTGCCGGGCTGCGTTGGACCGTGGAAGAATGCTTCCAGCGTGCGAAGGACGATCTCGGCCTGGATCATTGCGAAGCGCGATCCTGGCATGCTTGGAAGCGGCACATGACGCTCGTCATGGCAGCCGCTGCATTCCTCGCCAAACTCGGCGCCGATCTACGCCGCACCGCTGCTGGCAAACCGAACGAAACGAGTCCAAACCCGCCAATCGCCGCCTGACCAACACCATGGCCTTCGTGCCCAGCGTCGCAGAGATCCGCTATCTGATCAAACGCCTCCTGCTACAGCCCCCGATTAGAGTTCGCCTCATCTTGGCATGGTCACTCTGGCGACGCAGGCATCAAGCATCCGCAATGCTTTCTCACTACAAAGCAAGGCATCAAACGCAACTGTAGTACTAGAGCGCCGCAAGCCTAAGGCCTTCGCCCGGCGTGACAACGGGCGACCAGCCCAGCACGTCGCGGGCGTGGGATATATCGACCTGCAGCGAGCCGCAGAGACGCTGATAGACGGCTTCCTTTCCGGTGATCCTGGCTGCCATGTGCATCAGGGACGGCGGGAAGGGCAGCAGCATCGGTTTGACGGAGAGACCTGCGGCAATGCCTTCGATCAGCGCGGGCGTCGAAAGATCCTCGCCATCTCCGGCAAGGAAGGTTTCGCCGGCGGCGGCGGGATGGCGCATGCAGGTGATGATCAGGTCGACGAGGTTCTGCACTGCGACCAGCGTGCGGCGGTTTTTCAGCGAGGCAAAGGGCAGCGGCAGTTTCTTGCGGACAAGCCCGACAAGCAGCGCGAAGTTGCCGCGCGCGCCGGGACCGTAGACCAGCGGCGGGCGGACGATGACAACCTCCATGCCGGTGCGGGCGGCGATCTCGCGCAGGCCGATTTCGCTTTCCATCTTGGAGATGCCGTAGGGATCGAGGGGCTTCGGCGTGTCGTCGTGCCTGAACGGCCGGTCGTTCTCTTCGCCGTTGACCTTGATGGTGCTGATGTAGACGAATCGTTTCACGCCCGCGCGGGCGGCCTGTTCGGCAAGGTTCAGGGTGGAAGCGGTGTTGGCGCGGCGGAAGTCCGCCAGCGGATCGGCCGAACGATCGTTCATGATGTGAACGCGGGCGGCGAGATGGACGACGACGTCGACGGCGTCCAGAGCTGCCGTCCAGTCGGTCTTCTCGGTGATATCGACCGGGAAATGCCTGATATCGGACGGGAAGGCTGATGTCGCGGAACGTGTCGTGACCGTTACGTCGCAAATCCGCTCTCTGTGCAGCCGTTCGACAAGCGGACCGCCGACGAAGCCGGCTGCGCCGGTGACGAGGCATCGCATGATCTTCTCCCTGTTCGCCCGTAGAGGACTTGGCTAACCGGAAGCGCTGGCTGCATCAATAAAAAAAGCCGCGACGGCGGGCGGCGCGGCTTTTTGTTCAGATGGTAAGTGGCTCAGACTTCTTCGCGGCCCGACAGCAGGATGCAGATCAGCGAGATCGCAGCCGAGGCGGCGAGGTAGTAGCCGACATAGTTGAGGCTGTAATTGGTTGCGAGCCAGGTGGCGATATAGGGAGCAAGCGAAGCCCCGAAGATGCCGCCGAGGTTGAAGGTCATCGAGGCGCCGGTGTAGCGCACCATGGTCGGGAAGGGAGCTGCCAGGGCAGCGCCGATCGGACCATAGGTGAAGCCCATCAGGCCGAGGCCGATGATCGAGCATAGAACCGCGCCGGTCAGGCCTGCCGTCAGCAGGCTCGCATAGAAGAAGCCGAAGACGGCGATGGCGATCGTCGTCAGGATCAGGATCAGGCGACGCGAGTAGCGATCCGACAGCCAGCCGGAGAGCGGGATCGTCAGGCCGAAGAACACGACGCCGACGAGCTGGATGACCAGGAACTGCTCGCGCGAATAGCCGAGTTTCGTCGTGCCCCAGGACAGCGTGAAGACCGTCATCAGGTAGAAGAGCACGAAGGTGGCGACTGCGATGAACGTGCCGAGGATAAGGCTGCGCAGGTGGCCGCGGAAGACGGTCGCGATGGGAACGGCGACGCGCTCGTGCTTTTCGACAGCCTTCTGGAATTCCGGCGTTTCGGCGATCTTCAGGCGGACATAGAGACCGACGGCGACGAGCGCGAGACTGGCGATGAAGGGAATGCGCCAGCCATAGGCCAGGAAGTCCTCGTTGCTCATGGTCTCCGCCAGGATCAGGAAGAAGCCGGAGGAGAGGATGAAGCCGATCGGCGCGCCGAGCTGCGGGAACATGGCGTACCAGCTGCGCTTGCCGGGAGGTGCGTTTTCCGTCGCGAGCAGCACGGCGCCGCCCCATTCGCCGCCGAGGCCGAGGCCCTGGCCGAAGCGGCACAGCGCGAGCAGCAACGGAGCGGCGATGCCGATCGCATCATAACCCGGCAGGATGCCGATCACGACGGTCGACAGGCCCATGGTCATGAGGGCGGCCACGAGCGTCGCCTTGCGGCCAACCTTGTCGCCGAAGTGGCCGAAGACCACGGCGCCGAAGGGGCGGGCGAAGAAGGCGATCGAGAAGGTCACGAGCGACTGCAGGAGTGCGGAGGTCGGATCGCTTGAGGGGAAGAAGAGGTGCGGGAAAACGATGACGGCTGCCGTCGCGTATACGTAGAAGTCGAAGAATTCGATGGTGGTGCCGATGAGGCTGGCAATCAGGACGCGTGCCGGAGAATTGACCTGCGCGCTGGTCGAAGGGCTCGGCGATACGGAGATCGCTTCTGTCATGTTCATTCCAATCAGTATTTTATCGATTTGCTTGGGAGCCGCCGCTCTTAACGCAATTTTAAGGCTGAGAAAATGCCCGGATACGCAAGAATATGACGCGAACGACATTATCCGCCGGTGTGACCGGTTTGCCTCGACGGAGGCTCCGTCTCCCAGGCTCGGCGTTTTTTCACTCTTGCGCCAAGCTTGTCATAGGCTGGCCGCCAACTTGACCGGAATCAAATTGTAATCGATTGATAAGAAATCTCTGGTTGAGGGAATAGAGGGGCACATGCAAAAAAGTCTTGCTGCCGAGTTTTTCGGCACATTCTGGCTGGTCTTCGGCGGATGCGGCAGTGCTGTGTTCGCGGCCGCCTATCCTGAACTTGGCATCGGTTTTGCCGGCGTGGCGCTGGCGTTCGGCTTGACTGTCCTCACCATGGCCTATGCCGTGGGCGGTATTTCCGGCGGCCATTTCAATCCCGCCGTCTCTCTCGGCCTTGTGGCTGCTGGACGTTTTCCCGCGGCTAACCTCGTTCCTTATGTCTTCGCACAGGTGGTTGGTGCCATCGTCGCTGCCGCAGCGCTCTATCTCATCGCCAGCGGCAAGGCGGGTTTCGAGCTCGGCGGGTTTGCGGCCAACGGATATGGCGAACATTCTCCGGGCGGTTATTCGCTGCTTTCGGCACTGTTGATCGAAGTTCTGCTGACCATGTTCTTCCTGATCATCATCCTGGGATCGACAAGCAGCCGGGTACCCGCCGGATTTGCGCCGCTTGCGATCGGCTTCGGGCTGACGCTGATTCACCTCGTCTCGATCCCCGTGACGAATACCTCCGTCAATCCGGCGCGTTCGACCGGGCAGGCGCTTTTCGTCGGCGGCTGGGCGCTGCAGCAACTCTGGCTGTTCTGGATCGCGCCGCTTGCGGGCGGTGCGATCGGCGGCCTCGTCTGGAAATTCTTCGGCGATAAAGACTGACTGCAAGACAGTGAGGCATGCCATTGAACCCGCGTGGTTTTTCCGCGCGGGTTTTTCGTTTTAATCGCCCTTGCGGCTTGTTCGCTGCGATATTCGCACGGCCGCAAGGGCAGAAAAATGAAGTATGCGACAAGGCGGAGTTAACGAAAGTAAACGGTTCGTTAACCATAATGATGCTCTAATGCACCCAAGTCAGACAAAGGCCACGAAGCGCGCAGACCAGCTTCGCGCAAGCCTCGATACTGCAGGGTGAAAGTTATTTTTGGGGGTGTTGATGAGTCGCGAGCGCGTAGCTGTCCTGATGGGCGGGTTTTCCTCGGAGAGGCCTGTCAGCCTTTCCTCGGGAAAGGCGTGTGCCGACGCCCTCGAAAATGAAGGCTTCAAGGTGACGCGTATCGATGTCGAGCGCGACATTTCCGAAAAGCTCTCCGCTCTGAAGCCCGATGTTGTCTTCAATGCCTTGCACGGGCCTTTCGGCGAGGACGGCACCATTCAGGGCATCCTCGAATATCTGCAGATCCCCTATACGCATTCGGGCGTGCTTGCCTCCGCGCTTGCCATGGATAAGGGCCGGGCGAAGCGTGTGGCTGCCGCTGCCGGCGTTCCGGTTGCCGAATCGCAGGTGCTGAACCGCTTCTCGTTTCCATCGGAGCATCCGATGAGGGCGCCTTATGTGGTGAAGCCGGTGCGCGAGGGTTCCAGCTTCGGTGTCGTCATCGTCGGGGAGGATCAGGCGCACCCGCCGCAGGTCATCGGTTCGGCCGAATGGCGCTACGGCGAGGAAGTCATTGTGGAGCGCTATATCCATGGTCGCGAACTGACCTGCGGCGTCATGGGTGATCAACCCATGGATGTCATCGAGGTGGTGCCTCAGGGCCACAATTTCTATGATTACGACTCCAAGTATGCTTCGGGTGGCTCAAAACACGTCTTGCCGGCTAAAATTTCACCGAAAATTTACCAAAAAATACAAACATTGGCGTTAAGGGCGCATCAAGCAATCGGTTGTCGCGGCGTCAGTCGGTCCGACTTTCGTTACGACGATCGTTTCTCCGAAGACGGCGAGCTTATCTGGCTGGAGGTCAATACCCAGCCGGGCATGACTCCAACCTCCCTTGTGCCCGAAATGGCCGGCCATGCCGGATATTCCTTTGGTGCATTTCTCCGGTGGATGGTGGAGGACGCGTCTTGTTTGCGTTGACAGTCAAAAGGATAGGGCGCCCCAGCCGTTATGCCGCGCTTCCCATCGTGGAAGCCGACGAACGTCGCGTGCTGCCACGTCCGCTGCGCCGCGTCGTGCGCTTCCTCGTCAGCCTCGGTACCGGCCGCATTCATATTCCGGCCTATACGGGCACGGTTTCGGCGCTCGGCTTCCTGGCTGCGACCGGTCTCTACGGTATGTCGCTCGGCGGTCATACGGAAGCCGTCGCCCAGGCGACCACAAGCGCTGTCGGCTTTGCCATCGAGGACGTGAAGGTTTCCGGCAACAACCAGACTTCCGAAATCGAGATCCTGCAGCTTCTCGGCCTCGATGGCGCGACGTCGCTTGTCGCTCTCGACATCGATGCCGCGCGCCAGAAGATTGCACGCCTTCCCTGGGTCGAGAATGTCGAAGTCCGCAAGGTCTATCCGAAGACCATCGAGGTGAAGCTCTCTGAACGCAATGCCTATGCCATCTGGCAGCACGGTCAGGAGCTTTCGCTGATCGAGAAGAGCGGCAGCGTGATCGCGCCGCTTCGCGACAACAAGTTTTCGACCCTGCCGCTCGTCGTCGGCCGTGATGCCGAAACGGCTGCTGCCTCCATCGAGGACGCCTTCGCCAAGTGGCCCGACGTCAAGGCCCGCGTGAAGGCTTATGTCTGGGTTTCCGGCCGTCGCTGGGACCTGCACATGGATAATGGCGTCGTCGTCAAGCTGCCGGAAGATGATCTCGACCAGGCGCTCGCGACGCTTTCGAAATTCGACAGGGAACAGCAGCTCCTGGAGCGTGATATCGCTGCAGTCGATCTCAGGCTGCCGGATCGCACGACGATCCAGTTGACGCCCGAGGCGGCAGCCCGCCGACAGGCCGCGGTCACGATGCGCACCAAGGAATTGAAGAAGGCGGGGCAGAATATATGAGCTTGTTCGGTTCATCCCATTTTGGATTGCCGCGCCTGAAGCCGCTTTCGTCGAAGCGGTCGCATATCGTTTCGGTGCTCGATATCGGCTCGACCAAGGTCGTCTGCATGATCGGCCGGCTGACGCCGCGTGAGGAAAGCCAGATCCTGCCGGGCCGCACGCACAATATCGAGATCATCGGCATCGGCCATCAGCGTTCGCGCGGCATCAAGACCGGCGTAATCGCCGATCTTGACGCACTGGAAAGCGTCATCCGTCTTGCTGTCGATGCGGCCGAGCGCATGGCGGGCCTCACCGTCGAAAGCCTGATCGTCAACTTGACGGCCGGCCGTCTCGGCAGCGACATCTACACGGCGACCATCGATCTCGGTGGTCAGGAAGTCGAGCTGAACGACCTGAAAAAGGTGCTTTCGGCCGCCTGCCAGCAGTCGCTGCGCCAGGACCGCGCGGTTCTGCATTCGCTGGCGACCGGCTTCTCGCTCGATGGCGAACGCGGCATCCGCGATCCGCTGGCGATGTATGGCGATGCGCTCGGCGTCGACATGCATGTCGTGACGGCGGAACGCTCGGCACTCAAAAATCTAGAGCTCAGCGTCAACAGAGCGCATCTTTCGGTGGAAGGAATCGTTGCAACGCCTTATGCATCCGGTCTTGCCGCACTCGTCGACGATGAAGTCGAACTTGGTTGTGCGGCCATCGACATGGGCGGCGGCACGACGACGATTTCGGTCTTTGCCGAAGGCAAGCTTGTTCATACCGATGCTGTCGGCCTCGGCGGTCATCATGTGACGACCGACCTCGCACGCGGCCTTTCCACCCGGATCGAGGATGCTGAACGTTTGAAGGTGGTTCATGCTTCGGCGCTGACCAATTCTTCCGATGAGCGTGAACTGATCTCCATTCCGCCGATCGGCGAGGATGACCGGGATCAGCCGAGCCAGGTGCCGCGGGCTCTCGTCTCGCGCATCGTTTCGGCGCGTATCGAGGAGACGATGGAACTCATCCGCGACCGCATCCAGCGCTCGGGCTTCAGCCCGATCGTCGGCAAGCGCGTCGTGCTGACGGGCGGCGCCAGCCAGCTGACCGGCCTTGCCGAAGTGGCGCGGCGCATCCTGGCCCGCAACGTTCGTATCGGCCGTCCGATGGGTGTATCGGGTCTTCCGACGGCGGCCAAGGGTCCGGCCTTTTCGACGGCCGTCGGGTTGATGATCTATCCGCAGGTCGCGGACATGGAAACACATGCGTCACAGAGCAGCCTGCTCCTGTCGCTTGGGGGTAATAACAGCCGCATCGCCCGCATGGGCCAGTGGCTGAAGGAAAGCTTTTGAAATTGAGTGAATTGGCCGGCGTGGCGATGCGGCCAGAGAGAGAAGGAACAGGTACCATGACTATCAAGCTGCAGAAGCCTGACATCACCGAGCTGAAGCCGCGCATCACCGTGTTCGGCGTTGGCGGCGGCGGCGGCAATGCTGTCAACAACATGATCTCCGCCGGTCTCCAGGGCGTCGACTTCGTCGTTGCCAATACGGACGCCCAGGCGCTGACCATGACGAAGGCCGAGCGGATCATCCAGCTCGGCGCCAACGTCACCGAAGGCCTCGGCGCCGGCTCGCAGCCGGAAGTCGGCCGCGCGGCTGCCGAAGAGTGCATCGACGAGATCATCGACCACCTGAACGGTACGCATATGTGCTTCGTTACCGCCGGCATGGGCGGTGGCACCGGCACTGGCGCTGCTCCTGTCGTCGCGCAGGCCGCCCGCAACAAGGGCATCCTGACGGTCGGTGTGGTCACCAAGCCATTCCACTTCGAAGGCGGACGCCGCATGCGTCTGGCCGAATCCGGCATCCAGGAACTGCAGAAGTCGGTCGACACGCTGATCGTCATTCCGAACCAGAATCTTTTCCGGATTGCCAACGACAAGACGACCTTCGCCGACGCCTTCGCCATGGCCGACCAGGTTCTCTACTCGGGCGTTGCCTGCATCACCGACCTGATGGTGAAGGAAGGTCTCATCAACCTCGACTTCGCCGACGTCCGCTCGGTCATGCGCGAAATGGGCCGCGCAATGATGGGTACGGGCGAAGCTTCCGGTTCGGGCCGCGCCATGCAGGCCGCCGAAGCGGCGATCGCCAACCCGCTGCTCGACGAAACTTCGATGAAGGGCGCACAGGGCCTGCTGATCTCCATCACCGGCGGTCGCGACCTGACGCTGTTCGAAGTCGACGAAGCTGCAACCCGCATCCGCGAAGAAGTCGATCCGGACGCCAACATCATCCTCGGGGCAACCTTCGACGAATCGCTCGAAGGCATCATCCGCGTCTCGGTCGTCGCCACCGGCATCGACCGTGCGATGAACCAGGCTGCCGACCGTGGGTTCCAGCCGGCCGCAAAGCCCGCTATCCGTCCCTCCGCGGCCGTTGCTCCGGCACCGGCCGCAGTTCAGCCTGCTCCAGTCATGCAGGCACCGAAGGCCGACCAGATTGCACAGACCATCCGCCAGGCTGAAGTCGAGATGGAACGTGAACTGGAAATTCCGGCCCCGCGTGCCGCTGCTCCTGTCCAGCAGCAGCCGGTGATGCAGGAAACCTTCCGTCCGCAGAGCAAGATCTTCGCTCCTGCACCGGAAGCAGCTCCGGTCATGCGTCAGGCCCCGCTACAGCCGGCTCCCGTCATGCACCAGCCGGCTCCGCAGCCGGTCATGCAGCAGCCGGTCCGTCATGAGCCTGTCATCCGCCAGGCGCCCGAACAGGTCCGCATGCCCAAGGTCGAGGACTTCCCGCCGGTTGTCCAGGCCGAGATCGATCATCGCTCGCAGCCTGCTGCTTCGCATGTCCAGGAAGAGCGCGGCCCGATGGGTCTCTTGAAGCGAATCACCAATTCGCTCGGCCGCCGCGAAGAGGAAGTCGCTCCGGAAATGACGTCTGCGCAGGCTGCCTCCTCGCAGCAGCGCCGTCCGTTGTCGCCGGAGGCAAGCCTCTACGCACCGCGTCGCGGCAACCTCGACGACCAGGGTCGTGCCGTTCCGCAGGCCCGCATGATGCAGGAAGACGACCAGCTGGAAATCCCAGCATTCCTGCGCCGTCAGTCGAACTGAGAGGAACACTTCTCCACAGAAAACGCCCGGGGCCGAAATCCTGGGCGTTTGCATTTCTAGGTGCTTGAATTCTAGATGTTTTTGGCACCGAGATTTTCGTAACAAACCGAAACGAACAGTGATTTGGATTGCGGCGTGCCTCCACGTAAGTATGAAGCAAGCGAACTGCTCCAAGAGTCTGCTTTAAGCGGCACCGGGCAGTGTAGAAGAACACCGGACCGGCTGGCAGCGACGGGTGCGGAAGAATAAAGGCAGAATTTTATGGGACTTGGCTTGTTGGGCTTTCAGACGACGGTATCGCGTCCGGTAACTCTTTCGGGTATCGGCGTTCATTCTGGTGCCGACGTTTCGATCACCTTCAATCCGGCCGAAGCCGGTACCGGCGTTATTTTCCAGCGCGTGCATGACAACGGCGACGTCACCGAACTGAAGGCCGTTTCCTCGCAGGTCGGCAATACCGATCTCTGCACCGTTCTCGGCTTCTCGCCGGCCCATTCCGTCGCGACGATCGAACATGTCATGGCAGCCGTTTATGCGCTCGGCCTCGACAATGTCGTCATCGAAGTCACCGGCGCCGAAATGCCGATCATGGATGGCAGCTCGGTTCCCTTCGTCGAAGCTATCGAACAAGTCGGTCTCGTTTCCCTCGGCGTCAAGCGCCGCTACATCCGCATCACCAAGCCGGTTCGTATCGAGCATGGTGGCTCCTGGAGCGAGTTCCGCCCCTATGACGGCACGCGCTTTGAAGTCGAGATCGATTTCGAATGCCCGCTGATCGGCCGCCAGAAATGGGAAGGCGATCTCACCGCCACCGTCTTCAAGACCGAGCTGTCGCGTGCGCGCACCTTCGGCTTCATGCGCGATGTCGAGCGCCTCTGGGCTTCGGGCCATGCTCTCGGCTCTTCGCTCGAAAACTCCGTCGTCATCTCCGATGACAACACTGTCATCAATGTCGAAGGTCTGCGCTACGCCAAGGACGAGTTCGTGCGTCACAAGACGCTCGATGCTGTCGGAGATCTGGCGCTTGCCGGCGCACAGTTCATCGGCTGCTACCGTTCTTATCGCGGTGGCCACAAGATGAACGCCAACGCTCTCAAGGCATTGCTCAGCGATCCCACGGCCTATGAAGTGGTCGAGACGTCGATACCGCGCCAGCGCGTTACCGTTCGCGAGTTCATTGCAGTCAGCGCTCCGGAATTCGCCCCCTGGTCGGCATGACCTCCAGTATACCAATTAAGGCCAGGGCCGCCTCCCAACGGGGGCGGTTTTTTTGTGGGGAAGGGGCGGATCGCGCGCGATAGATGTTTTGCGGCATATATTTAGCTGTCACCGCTTTGAATGCCGTGAAAAGCCTGACATTCTCGGCAGTGCTGCCACAAAAATGCGTTAATGCGTGATCATTGCGTTGCTCTCGATGCACATTTGTGGCTAGAAACGCCAGCTAGGCGTGGCTGCTGTGGAGTGGACGGCGGCGGTGGGATTCTTTCGAATGGCTTATGCAAGGTCTGACATGATGATGAAGACAGCGCGCGCTTTGCTCGCATCCGTGATGGTGCTGAGCGCAGGCGCCTTGATTTCCGGCTGCCAGTCGGACCCGGATATCGACATCACCAAGCTCGGCCTCGAAACCGATCCGCCTGATGTGCTCTACACGCAGGGCCTCGCCAACATGAAGGCCGGTAACATGGCTGAGGCGGCACGCAAGTTCGACGCGATCGACGCGCAGAATCCCTTCTCAGAATGGGCACGCAAGGCGCTCGTGATGAGCACCTTCGTCAAATATCGCCAGGGCCGCTTCGATGACGCGCTCGCATCGGGCAACCGTTATATGGCGCAGTATCCGAAGTCCAAGGATGCCGCCTACGTGCAGTATCTCGTCGGTCTTACCTATTCCAAGCAGATCGTCGACGTGACGCAGGACCAGCGTGCGGCACAGAAGACCATCGACGCCATGCAGGCCGTCGTCGACAATTATCCTGATTCCGAATATGTCGATGACGCGCAGGCCAAGATGCGCTTTGCGCGCGACCAGCTCGCCGGCAAGGAAATGCAGGTCGGCCGCTATTACATGGAGCGTAAGGAATATCTCGCCGCGATCTCGCGTTTCCGCATCGTGGTCGAGAAATATCCGAACACGAATCAGATCGAAGAGGCGCTCGCCCGTCTTGTCGAAGCCTATTATGCAATGGGTATCGTCGACGAAGCGCAGACGGCGGCTGCCGTTCTCGGTCACAATTATCCAGACAGTCAGTGGTATGCTGATTCTTACAAGCTGCTGCAGTCGGGTGGCGCGGAGCCGCGTGAAAACAAGGGTTCGTGGATCGCTGCAGCGGGCAAGAAACTCCTTCTCGGTTCCTGAGGCCAATGCTGATCCAGCTTTCGATCCGCGATATCGTCCTGATCGAGCGGCTGGACCTTGCCTTCGAGACCGGCCTTTCCGTGTTGACGGGTGAGACCGGTGCCGGCAAATCCATCCTGCTTGACAGTCTGTCGCTGGCCCTTGGCGGGCGGGGTGATGGCGGCCTCGTGCGCCATGGAGAGGACAAGGGTCAGGTCACGGCCGTCTTCGATGTCGGCATGGATCACGGCGCGCGGAAGCTTTTGCGCGAAAACGGCATCGACGACGAAGGCGACCTGATCTTCCGCCGCCAGCAATCCTCAGACGGCCGCACCAAGGCCTATGTGAACGACCAGCCGGTGAGCGTGCAGCTCATGCGTCAGGCCGGCCAGATGCTGGTCGAGATCCACGGCCAGCACGACGACCGCGCGCTGGTCGATACCAATGCCCACAGAACGCTGCTCGATGCCTTTGCGGGCATCAGCGAGGATGTGCAGACCGTCGGCGCGCTTTACCGCCAGTGGCGCGATAGCGAGCGCACGCTGAAGAAGCACCGCGAGAAGGTCGAGGCCGCGGCCCGCGAGGCGGATTATCTGCGCTCTTCCGTCGAAGAGCTGGAAAAGCTCTCGCCGCGCGATGGCGAGGAAGACGAGCTTGCCGACCGCCGCCAGAAGATGATGAAGGCCGAGCGCATTGCCGGCGATATTGCCGAGGCTTCCGAGTTCCTGAACGGCAATGCCTCTCCCGTGCCGCATATCGCCTCGCTGGTGCGCCGCTTGGAGCGCAAGAGCCATGAGGCGCCTGGCCTGCTCGAAGACACCGTCGCGCTGCTCGATGCGGCGCTGGACCAGCTTTCGAACGCGCAGATGGAAGTGGAAGCGGCACTGCGCAAGACGGAATACGATCCGAAGGAACTGGAGCGCGTCGAGGAGCGGCTCTTTGCATTGCGCGCCGCCTCCCGCAAATATTCGGTTCCCGTCACCGAGCTTCCGGCGCTCGCCGTGCGCATGATCAGCGATCTGGCCGATCTCGATGCCGGCGAGGAGCGGCTTACCAAGCTCGATGCAGAAGTGGCCGCCGCCAAGGCGAGTTTCGATGCGGCGGCTCGCTCGCTGTCCGAAAAGCGTCACCATGCCGGCGATGCGCTGGCGCAGGCCGTCATGGCGGAGCTGCCGGCGCTGAAACTCGAGCGCGCCCGCTTCATGGTGGAGATCACCACCGATGCGGAGGAGGCGACCGCCGAAGGCATCGATGTCGTCGAATTTCACGTCCAGACCAATCCGGGTACGCGGCCAGGCTCGATCATGAAGGTCGCCTCCGGCGGTGAACTCTCACGCTTCCTGCTGGCGCTCAAGGTGGCGCTTGCAGACCGCGGCTCGGCGCCGACGCTCGTCTTCGACGAAATCGACACCGGTGTCGGTGGCGCCGTGGCGGACGCGATCGGCCAGCGGCTGAAGCGGCTTTCTGACCGTGTACAGGTTCTCTCCGTCACCCATGCGCCGCAGGTGGCAGCACGTGCTGCCACGCATCTCCTGATCTCCAAGGGACCGTCCGGCGAGGGCTCCGACAAGATCGCCACGCGCGTCGCCACCATGGCCGAGAAGGACCGCAGAGAAGAGATCGCCCGTATGCTCGCCGGTGCCTCCGTCACGGAAGAGGCGAGGGCGGCGGCTGCACGGTTGCTGGCGGGCAACGGCTAGATATCCGCTGCTGGTGACAAGGCTTCGGCACTGCGCTATCAGGCCTTACTCCCGCGGCGAGGTCCTGCATCCCATGCGGCTTTTCCATTTCAGCAACGATCCCGCCATTACGATTTTCGAGCCTCGACCGGTGCGTATCGCCTCCGAGCGCCCGCCGGGCAGGGAGTGGCTGAATGGGCCGCTTGTCTGGGCGATCGATGATGTCAATGACTTCATGTATCTCTTTCCGCGTGACTGCCCGCGCATCCTGATATGGGCGAAGCCGGAGACATCGGAAGAAGACCGGCAGCTGTTGGGCAGATGGCGCGGCGCGGCTTATATCGAACGCGGCTGGCTGGCGCGCCTGGAGGCTGGGTGCATCCATCGCTACGAGATGCCGACGGAGAGCTTCGAGGATTTGCAGGATGCGGGAATGTGGGTGTCTCGCAAGGCCGTCGTGCCGCTGGCGCTCACGGCTATTTCCAGGCTCGATTGCGAATTTGCTCTGCGCGGCATCGAGCTTAGGGTCGTTGACAGCCTGATGCCTTTGAAGGCGCTGCGGGACACCACGTTGCATGTCAGCGCCATAAGGCTACGCAACGCGCAGCCATGATTTCCGAACGTTGGTACTATTTCAATCGCGGGATTTTGCTCTAAAACCATTGCAGATTCTCTGGAGTGAAGCTGCATGTCGACCGAATCCGTCGCTGTTGAGGACCTGACCCTTGAAGACGCCGCTGCCGAATTGGGGCGGCTGGCCAAGGAAATCGCGCATCATGACGCGCTCTACCACGGCAAGGATCAGCCGGAGATTTCGGACGCGGACTATGACGCGCTGAAGCGGCGCAACGATGCGATCGAGGCACGTTTCCCGGAACTTATCCGCGAGGACAGTCCGTCACGCCGCGTCGGCGTCGAGCCATCCAATACTTTCGCGCCCGTAGTCCATTCGCGGCCAATGCTGTCGCTCGACAATACGTTCTCGCAGGAGGACGTGCGCGACTTCGTTGCCAGCGTCTATCGCTTCCTTGGCCGTCTGCCTGATAATTCCATCGCTTTCACGGCCGAGCCGAAGATCGACGGGCTTTCCATGTCGATCCGTTACGAGAACGGCAGGCTGGTGACGGGTGCCACGCGCGGCGACGGCACGACGGGCGAGAACGTCACGGCCAACATCCGCACCATCAAGGAAATCCCGAACGAGTTGCCGAAGGGCGTTCCATCCGTCGTGGAAGTGCGTGGCGAGGTCTATATGGCCAAGAGCGACTTCATGGCGCTGAACGCCCAGATGGAAGCCGAAGGCAAGCAGACCTACGTCAACCCGCGCAACACGGCCGCTGGCTCGCTGCGCCAGCTCGATGCGAAGGTGACGGCGAGCCGCAAATTGAGGTTCTTCGCCTATGCCTGGGGCGAGATGTCGGACATGCCCGCCGATACGCAGATGGGCATGGTCGAGACCTTCAGAAGTTGGGGTTTTCCGGTCAATCCGCTGATGAAGCGGTTGAGTTCAGTCGACGATATCCTTGCCCATTACAGCGAGATCGGTCTTGAGCGGCCAGATCTCGACTATGATATCGACGGTGTCGTCTACAAGGTCGACAGCCTCGAACTGCAGCAGCGCCTTGGTTTCCGCTCACGCAGCCCGCGCTGGGCGACGGCACACAAGTTCCCGGCCGAGCAGGCTCTCACTATCGTCGATGCGATCGATATCCAGGTCGGCCGCACCGGTGCACTGACGCCGGTCGCGCGGCTGACGCCGATTACCGTCGGCGGCGTGGTCGTCACCAATGCGACGCTGCACAACGAGGATTATATCAAGGGCATCGGCAATAGCGGCGAGCGCATCCGCGAGGAGGAGCACGATATCCGCATCGGCGATACCGTCATAGTGCAGCGCGCCGGCGACGTCATCCCGCAGGTGCTTGATGTCGTCATGGAAAAGCGGCCGGCGGATGCGCAGCCTTATCAGTTTCCGAAGGTATGTCCGGTCTGTGGTTCACATGCGGTGCGTGAGCGGCACGAGAAGACCGGCAAGCTCGATTCCGTCACCCGCTGCACCGGCGGCTTCATCTGCCGTGCCCAGGCGACGGAAGAGCTGAAGCACTTCGTCTCGCGCAACGCCTTCGATATCGAGGGACTTGGCTCCAAGCAGATCGACTTCTTCTTCGAGAGCGAAGACCCGGCGCTGCAGATCCGCACCGCGCCCGATATCTTCACGCTGGAGAAGCGCCAGCAGCAGTCGATCACCAAGCTGGAGAATATCGACGGCTTCGGCAAGGTCAGCGTCGGCAAGCTTTACGCGGCGATCAACGAACGGCGCAGTATTGCCCTTCACCGCTTTATCTATGCGCTGGGTATTCGTCATGTGGGCGAGACGACGGCGAAGCTGCTGGCGCGCTCCTACAACACTTACGAGGCCTTTGCTGCGGCAATGAAGGAGGCGGCGGCGCTTTCCGGCGACGCCTGGGACGACCTCAACGCCATCGAGGGCATCGGCGAGGTCGTCGCGCGGGCCATTGTCGAATTCTACAAGGAGCCCCGCAATATCGAGGTGATCGGCCGCCTGCTCGACGAGGTAACGCCGCAGGAGGCCGAACAGCCGGTGACAGCGGGTAGCCCGGTAGCCGGCAAGACCGTCGTCTTTACCGGTTCGCTGGAAAAGTTCACCCGTGAAGAGGCGAAGGCGAGGGCTGAAGGCCTCGGGGCAAAGGTGGCGGGTTCCGTCTCCAAGAAGACCGATATCGTCGTTGCCGGCCCGGGCGCCGGCTCCAAGCTCGACAAGGCCCGCGAACTCGGCGTCCAGACGATGGACGAGGACGAGTGGCTGGCGCTGATTGGCGGATAGGAGCGGGCCGGCGGCAAACGCCGGCCTCTTTGTTTCAAGCCCTCAGCCGCGCCATCGTATAGGCATCGACATATTGCCCGTCGCGATAGCCGAACGACCTCAGCAGGCCTTCCTTCTCGAAGCCGAATTTTTCATAGAGGCGGATGGCCGTTGTGTTATCCGTGTAGACGGTCAGTTCCATCCGCTTGATGTCGTGCCAATTGTCAGCGGCGTCGAGCATGGTGGCCATCAGAACGGTGCCGATGCCGCGGCCGGTGAAATCGTCATGCACACCCATGCCGAGACTTGCGGCGTGCTGTCGCCGCCCTTCGAAGCGGGTCATGCCGCCATTGGCGACGACCTTGCCATCGAGTTCGACGACGAGATTGAGCGCACCGGGCGAGGGGTTTTCCATGCGCTTGCGCACCGCGTCGATGCTTTGAAAGGGTGGGCGCAGCGTGCCGGCGCGGTAGCCCGGCAGGTTCATCAGTTCGGTGACGGCTTCGGCATCGCTCACGCGCAACGCGCGAACGCTGAGGCCCTTCAGATAAGGCTTTTCGGGTGGGGTGTCCTGATTGGCTGACATCATGCTCTCCTTGGGGTTTGAAAGAGGAGAGCGGAGTTTCCGAAACCCTGCTTTCCTCGGCAGGGTTCTCGGGATGATCGGACTGCTAGTGACGCACCATCGCTCCCGCGCACCCTACAAGGGTCGTGGCAATAAGATGAAAGGTATGGGCCACAGAGTTGATCATGCGCGGAAGTTTCTCCATTTGCGTGCAGATGTCAACAGGCCGGAATTTGCCTTCGGATGCGGCTATGGGTATTCCGGAAGAGCAGACGATTCGGATGTTTGACCTTGAAAACCATCGCCATCGATTTCGAGACAGCCAACGAACAGCGCGGCAGTGCCTGCTCGGTCGGCCTTGCCTGGATCGAGGACGGACAGGTGACGCGGGTTGAGGAACGGCTGATCCGACCGCGTGACATGCGCTTTTCGGGTATGAATATCGCCATTCACGGCATCCGCCCTGAGCATGTGGAGGATGCACCGGAATTCCCTGAAGTCATGGACGAGTTCCATGACGATTTCCGAGGGGCGACGATGATCGCCCATAATGCCGCTTTCGATTTCAGTGTCTGGCGGGCGAGCCTCGATCTCTACCGGCAGTCCTATCCGGAGTTGACCTATCTCTGTAGTCTGAAGATGGCGCAGCGCATCTGGCCGCATTTCCTGTCGCACCGGCTGAACCTGATTGCTGATCATCTCGGCCTGCGCTTCGTCCACCATAATGCGGCTGAAGATGCGGCCGTCTGTGCGGCAGCCGCGCTCGAGATGGCGAGGGCCGTCAAGGCTTCGACGGTTGCCGCCATTCCCGCCGTCATCGGCATGAAGCCCGGCAGGCTGACGGCAGCGGGCTACGAGCCCTGCACCTGCCGTAAGGCCTGAGCCCCCACGTTTTCTTGCAAAGATTCCGGCCATTCTTATCTTAGCGGGATCAACACGGGAGTTGCCATGTCCACGTTTCGCAATCTTTTCCTTGGCTCAATATTCCTCGCGGCTTCCGCGGGCGCGACCTCAGCTGAAGTCGTCGGCAAGGTCGGGGTCGACTGGATCGGCAATGACATCATCGTCGAGGCGGTCTCCGACCCCGAGGTGAAAGGCATCACCTGCCATGTCACCTATTTCGACCGCAGCCTGATCGACCGGTTCAAGAATGGCAACTGGTTCGAAGATCCATCCAACAATTCCATCGCCTGCCGTCAGACGGGGCCGATTGAAATCGGCAATATCGATTTGTCCAAGGATGGCAGCGAGGTTTTCCGCCAGGGCATGTCGCTCATCTGGAAGGTGCTGGCGGTCAATCGCATTTACGACAAGGCCAACAATACGCTGATTTATCTCGCCCATTCGCGACAGGTGACGGATGGTTCGGCGAAGATGTCGATTTCGACCATTCCGCTCTATGGGCAGGATGTGGTTTGGAAGAATGGGAAGCCGCAATGAAAAGGCCCGGACGAGCCGGGCCTTCGAATTCCAGATAGACCAAGAGATCAGGCAGCTTCGCGGGCCAGCTCGTCGGCAATGACCGTATCGAGGTTGAGGAAGCAGACCATGGTCTTTTCGAGCGCGACAATGCCGCGGCAGAAGGCGCGCTGGGCTTCCGGGATGATTTCCGGCGCCGGTTGAAGGTCTTCGCTCTTGATGGTCATCATGTCGGAGACCTGTTCGACCAGCAGGCCGACCAGCTTGCCGGCGATGTCGGTGACGATGATGGCGGAACGCTCTGACGGTTCCGTCATCTTCATGCCGAGGCGGCAGGCCATGTCGATGACCGGGATCACCGCACCGCGCAGGTTGATGAGGCCGAGGACGTAGGGCGGGGTATGCGGCATCGGCGTCACCGGTGCCCAGCCGCGGATTTCGCGGATGGCCATGATGTCGATGCAGAATTCCTGATCGCCCAGATGGAACGAAACGATTTCGAGATAGGCACCCGACTGCTTGATGGCGTTGTTGTTGTTCATGATCAGAATTCTTCCCAGTTGTCCCCGGCCGGAGAGGAGGAGAGTGTCCTGGCGGCTGCGCCGCCCGTGAATGCGCCCGCGACCTTGCCGATGAGGCTCCGTGCGGGTGAGGGTTTCGGATGCGAGGCTGCGGAGGCTTCTCGCGGCGTTTGACGGGCGCTCATGCCCTCGCCGATATTGAACTGCCGTACCAGCTGCGTCAGGTTTTCCGCATCGGTTGCGAGAGTGTGGCTGGCGGCGTTCGTTTCTTCCACCATGGCCGCATTCTTCTGCGTCACCTGATCCATCTGGCTGATGGCTGTATTGATCTCGTTCAGTCCAACCGATTGTTCGCGCGCAGAGGTTACGATTGATTTAACATGACCGTCGATGCGCAGAACATCTTCGCCGATCTGGCGCAAAGCCTCGCCGGCAGCGGTCACCAACTCGCCGCCGATTTTGACTTCGGTGCCGGATTTGCTGATCAAGGCCTTGATATCCTTGGCTGCTCCGGCTGCGCGGCCGGCCAGTTCGCGCACTTCCTGGGCGACGACCGCAAAACCCTTGCCGGCTTCGCCGGCACGCGCTGCTTCGACACCGGCGTTCAGAGCCAGCAGATTCGTCTGGAAAGCGATCTCGTCGATGACGTTGATGATAGTGCCGATTTCGCGCGAGGCGTTTTCGATTCGCTCCATCGCGGCCATGGCATCGCCGACGATGGCGTCGGATTTCTCCGTGTTCTGGCGGGTGTGAGCGACCATCTGGCCGACTTCCTCGGCACGGCTGGTGGCGTTACGCACGGTGGAGGTGATCTCGTCCAGAGCCGCTGAGGTCTCTTCCAGCGAGGCTGCCTGCTGCTCGGTGCGCTTGGCGAGGTCATCGGCGGCGGCGCGCATCTGGCTGCTGTTTGCCTGGATGGACGTGCTGTTCAGGGCGATATCGCCCATTGCCTGACGCAAGCGCAGAGCCGTCTGGTTGAAGTCCTGACGCAGCCGTTCCAATTCGTCGCGGAAGGGCTGGTCGATGCTTGCGGTCAGATCGCCGTTGGCAAGGCGGGTGAGGCCCTGTCCAAGAGCCGTGACGGCGGCGCTCAGCGCCTCCGCATCTGCAAGCTTGGCAGATTCGCGCTCGCGACGCTCGGCATCGCTGCGCTGGCGGTCGGTCTCGGTGCGTGTTTCCAGATCGATCTTTTCGATGGCGGCAAGACGGAAGCTTTCGGCAGCGCGGGCCATTTCGCCGATCTCGTCGCCGCGTTCCTTGCCGGCGACGTTGCTCGTCAGGTCGCCATTCAGAATGCGCAGCATGCTTTCGCGCACGGTGACGATGCCGCGGCGGATAGAGCCACCATGGATATATTGCAGCGCAGCCATGGTGAGGATGGCGATGACGCCAAGCGCGATCTGGATGACCAGCGAGCTGTGGGAGGTCTCGTTGGCGCTTTCGATGCGCTCGCGGGCAACGACGGTGCCGTCACTGGCGAACTTGTCGAGGGTGGCGGCGAGCTTTTCGCCTTCAGAGTCGATACGATCGTCGATCTTGTCGAATTCGGCATCGGACGCGCCCTGTTCGACAAGCGCCTTGAGGTCCACCTGGATGGCCTGGCGAAGCGCGCCGACGTCGGAATCGTAGCTTTTCAGCAGGTCGCCGGCCTTCAACTCCTCAGCGATCATGCCCATTTCCTTCGAGCCGCCGGAAAGGGTTGCGAGCGAGTCGGCAATGACTTTCAGGCGCTCGGGCTGGATGGTCTTCTCGTCCTTGTCGACGATCGTGTCCATTGCGGCGAGAACCAGCGTCAGGCCGGCGACGCGCATGTCGTTGATGCTGTCGATGCTCTGCTGGATTTCGCTGGCGCGGCGCAAGCTGATATCGACCTGCATGTTCTCGTACCAGCCGATACCGAGCATCGAGCCGAAGCCGATGAAGGCAGCGCCGCCGAGCGTCCAGAGCCGCTGGCCGACCGAAAGGTTTCTGCGAACCGTCGAATTTGTCATAAAGCCACCCTCCGCCCCAGGCGGTTTTCAGTTCCCTCAATTTTTATGCTGATCCGGTTCATGCCCCGGCCGACATCATGTCGGAACAGTGCCGAAGCACTGTATGCATTACTAAATATAGATATCCGCAATTAAGCCTTCCCTAACGATGTATTTCCTGGGACTGCTTCGGGATGGTTGCCGCAAGCCGTTAGAAAGGCGCGATAATTCGTTTTGTACGTGTTTTTCTCAGCACGTTTGCCCACATTTGGCATTCATCAAGCTGGGACAATTAATCACGGGTGAGAAAACGCATTCTTGAATTGCGTGCTCACGATCGCGACTATAATCACGCGGACGAGACGGGTGGGGCACCCGAGCCATTAAGGATTATACCATGAAGAATTTCCGTATCGCCGTCTGGGTCGTCGTGCTCGCGCTTGCCGGCGTTCTCGGCTGGTTCACTCTGGATCAGAGCCGCACGCGGAATGTGGTGGCCGAGGGCCCGTTCGGCGTGCCGTTCACGCTGGTATCGCAGAGTGGCCAGCCGATCACGGAGCAGGCTTTGCGGGGCAAGCCCACCGCCTTGTTCTTCGGCTTCACGCATTGCCCCGAAGTGTGCCCCACGACGCTGTTCGAGCTCAACGGCTGGATGAAGAAGGTCGATCCCTCGGGCAACAAGCTGCAGGCCTATTTCGTGACCGTCGATCCCGAGCGCGATACGCCCGAGATCATGAACCAATATGTCTCCAACGTTTCCAAGCGCATCACCGGCATTTCCGGTCCGCCGGACAAGATCGCCGACGTGATCAAGGGCTTCCGCGTCTATGCCAAGAAGGTGCCGGTCGACGAGAACAATCCCAACGGCGACTATACGATGGATCACACGGCCTCGGTCTTCCTGCTTGATTCTGCCGGGCGTTTTGCGGGAACGATCTCCTATGGCGAAAATCCGGATACGGCGATAAAGAAGCTTGAGAATCTCGTCGCCAAGGGATGACCGGCCGCTGAAAGCACATACACCGGCAGCGGGCGACGCAACCTGAAAGATCGCCTATCGTGAGTGAAATCCGCCTTTACGTGTCGACGACTGAAAAGCAGGCCGAGGAAATCCTCGACCTCTTGAGCGAGGTCTTCGGCGAAGAAGATTTTGCCATCGGCACCACCGAGGTCGACGAAAAGAAGGATATCTGGGAAGCCTCCGTCTACATGATGACGGCGGACGAGGCGGAGGTGCGCCCTCGCATCGAGGAGGCGCTGAAGGAGACATTTCCGGATGCTGCGTTGTTGCGCGAGGTCATTCCTGATGTGGACTGGGTGGTCAAGTCGCTGGAGGGGCTGAAGCCCGTCAGGGCGGGGCGCTTCCTCGTGCATGGCTCGCATGACCGCGACAAGGTGCGATCAGGAGATATCGCCATCGAGATCGATGCCGGCCAGGCTTTCGGCACCGGCCATCACGGCACGACCGCTGGCTGTCTGGAGGTGATCGATCGGGTGCTTCGTGCCCGCACGGTGCGCAATGCGCTGGACCTCGGAACCGGCAGCGGCGTATTGGCGATTGCCGTTCGCAAGCTCCGCAATATTCCTGTACTCGCGACTGATATTGACCCGATCGCTGTGCGCGTCGCGGCCGAGAATGTTCGCCGCAATGGCATCACCAGTGGCATCAGCACTGTGACGGCACCGGGCTTTCACTCGACGGCTTTTTCCGAGCATGGGCCGTTCGACCTGATCATTGCCAATATCCTGGCGCGGCCGCTGATCAAGATGGCGCCGCAGCTCGTCACCAATCTGGCGCCGGGCGGATCGGTAATCCTGTCCGGCATTCTCGCCTCGCAGCGCTGGAAGGTGCTGGCCGCCTATAATGGCGCCAAGCTTCGCCATGTGCGTACCATCTGGCGCAACGGCTGGGTGACGATCCATCTGGATCGTCCCTGATCTCTTCTACGCGCGTTTTCCCAGGAATACAGGCAGAAAAAAGGCGGTGTCAGTGACACCGCCTTAAACCGGCGTTTAAATCCGGTCATGCCCGCGAGCTCGAAGGAGGAGGAGATGCTCGAGCGGGCTCTACTGCATTCCGATAGGCCTTTCCGGTGGAGGGAGGAGGATCGGAAAGGCTTTAAGCTCAGAATGCGTAGCTCGGTGCGCCCTTGTGGCGCGTGGAACGCTGGCCGGCTGCAAGCACCTTGAGGCTGTCCTCATGCTGCGGGCGGCGGGCGCCGATGATATGACGCACAGTCTGGCGTTCGCCAGCCTGTACCGGGCTGCTGTAAGCGAAGCGCGAGAGAGAGGCGGTCATTTCAAAAAATCCTTTGTTGGTGGTTCGTCGCGAACCGTTCGATGCGCTGTATATAGCTATTCCGTCATGCGGCGGCAGAGGGTTTGTTTCATGGGAGCCATGCGCGCAATGCATGAAGCGTGCCAGTTTCCCACATCGAGACACATTTCTGCCAAATTAATGGGCGGCTGGCAGCTTCCAGGCGCTTTGCGTCGCTTTTTCTCCCCAATGACTGAAAATTCGCTAACATGGCCGCTATCCCATTAACCGGATTCGTCTCATTCATTCGGGTTTTCAGCATGTTCCAGTCTTTCGAAGTCACCTCCACGCCGCAGTTCGGCAGGGAACGGGTTTCCGTGCTGCGCGCCAGTTTCGATGCGCTCGGCATCGATGCGTTTCTCGTGCCGCGCGCCGATGAATTCAACGGCGAATATGTGCCGGCCTGTGCCGAGCGGCTGTCCTGGCTGACGGGCTTCACCGGCTCGGCGGGCATCGCGCTGATCACCCGGACTGAAGCGATCGTCTATGTCGACGGACGTTACGTGACTCAGCTCGCCGAACAGGTGGACGGCGCAGTCTTTACCGGCGGCGATCTCGTCAACGAGCCGCCGCATGTCTGGCTGCCGGCGCATGGCAAGAACGGGCTGCGACTCGGCATCGATCCTTGGCTGCATTCGGGTGCGGAGGTGCGCAAGCTCGAAAAGGCGCTTTCCGAGATCGGCGGTTCGCTCGTCTTCCTGCCGCATAATCCGCTCGACAAGCTGTGGACAGATCGCCCGGCAGAGCCGCTTGGGCCTGTTGTCATCCAGAACGTCGCGCAGGCCGGCATCCTCGCCAAGGACAAGATCGCGACGATCGCCGCCGATCTCGGCAAGAAGAACCTCAAAGCGGTGCTGATTGCCGATCCGTCCTCCATCGCCTGGATCTTCAATATCCGCGGCGCCGACGTGCCGCATACGCCGCATCCTCTGGCGCGTGCCATCATCCATGCCGACGGGAAGGCGGAGATTTTCCTCGACAAGCGCAAGACCGGCATCGAGCCGGAAGCTTATCTTGCGCAGATCGCCAGCCAGCTTGCGCCATCGCTGCTGGACGAAAAGCTCGCCGAAGTCGCCAGGGGTGGCGGCCGTATCCTCATCGATCCCGATATCGCCTCCTATGCGCTTGCCGAGATCATCCGCAAGGCGGGCGGCGAGGTGGTCGAGGGCACTGATCCGGCAAAGCTGCCGCGGGCGGTGAAAAACAGCGTCGAGATCAACGGTTCGGCGGCCGCGCATCTGCAGGATGGCGCTGCCATGGTCGAATTCCTCTATTGGCTCTCTCAGAGCAAGCCCGGCACGATTACCGAGATCGGTGCCGCCGAGCGGCTGGAAGCGGCTCGTGCTAAGCTGGGCGAGAGCATGCAGAACCCGCTGAAGGATATTTCCTTCGACACGATCTCGGGTGCTGGCGAACATGCGGCCATCATGCACTATCGGGTGACGACGGCGACCGACCGGCATATCCAGCCGGGCGAGCTCTTCCTGATTGATTCCGGCGCGCAATACACCAACGGCACGACCGACATCACCCGCACGGTGGGTATCGGCGTCGTCACTGAAGAGCACAAGCGCTTCTTCACGCTGGTGTTGAAGGGCATGATCCAGATCAGTACGGCGCGCTTCCCCAAGGGTACGCGCGGCTGCGACCTCGATCCGCTGGCGCGCATCGCGTTGTGGCGGGCAGGGGCCGATTTCGCACATGGCACGGGTCATGGCGTCGGCTCCTATCTCTCGGTTCACGAGGGGCCGCAGCGCATCTCGCGGCTTTCGACACAGGAACTGCTGCCGGGCATGATCCTCTCCAACGAGCCGGGTTATTACCGGCCGGGTCATTTCGGCATCCGCATCGAAAACCTGATCTATGTGCGGGAGGCTGAAGCCATCGAAGGCGGCGATATGCCGATGCTCGGCTTTGAAACGCTAACCTTCTGCCCAATCGATCGCAGCATCGTCATTCCCGAATTGCTGACGCATGACGAGCTGCACTGGTTCAACGAATACCACCGCCAGACACGCGAGGCGCTGATGCCGTTGATCCACGACCATGACGTCAAGGCATGGCTGGAGAATGCGACGCTGCCGCTGGAATACTGAGCGGTTGGAATCGAGCGTCTGACTTAAAGACCGATCGTGTGCCGCCAGATCATCACGATGATCCAGGCGGCCACGAGCATCCAGGTGTGCGAGAAGCGCAGGCCGATGACGAGGGCGACGGCGAGCGCCAGTTTCGAATCCCAACCGCCGATGAAGAAGGCGGGGGCGACGAGCGTCGTGAGGACCGCTGCCGGCACGGCGTTCAGCGCCGCTTCCATGCGGGGCGGGATGCGTTTCATCTTGGTAATCATGATGTAGCCGCCGATGCGAGTCGCAAAGGTCGCGACTGCGGCGGCCAGGATCACGAGAGCCATGTGGAGATCGAATTCCATCTCAGACCTCGTGATTTTCGGTGTTGAGGGCGTCGGCTTCGAGATCCGGCTCCTCGGCAGGCAGAGGCATCAACGCGGCAAGAATGATGCCGGCCGCAGCGCCAAGGCTCACATGCCAGGGGGAGCCGACGAAATGATAGGCGATGACCGAGGCAACAGCGCTCGTCAGCGCCACGGGCAGGAAATTGTCGCGTTTACGGAAGCCGAGCACGATGCCAAGGAAATAGGCCGGCAGGAGGATATCGAGGCCGATCATTTTCGGATCGCCGATCAAGGCGCCGAGCATGCCGCCGATCAGGCTGATGAGAACCCAGGGAATGTAGATGATGATGCCGAAGCCGAGATACCAGGTGAAGGTGACGGGCTGACCTGCCTCGCCGCGCTTGACGGTTTCGGCAAATTGCGGATCGACTAGAAGGAAGAAGGTGAAGAACTTCTGGAGTGCCGTGAAATGCCTGATGTAGCGGGCGATCGCCGCCGAATAGAGCACGTGGCGGAAGTTGACGGCGAGGATGGACAGAACGATCACCCAAGCCTGGACATTATGGCCGAAGAGCTCAATGCCGACCAACTGGCTGGCGCCTGCATAGACGGTGGCGCTCATGAAGGTGAGTTCGGAGAGCGACATGCCCTGCTCGGCAGCAAGGGCGCCAAACAGCGCTCCAAAGGGAGCAGAAGCGAGCGCCACGGCAAATCCGCCCCGCAAACCTTCGACAAAGTCGGCGCGTTTCATGGGATTGGTCCTGTTGGAATTGAAATTTCCCTCTATGGTGTCTCACCCGCTGCGGCAATTGAATTTCCTTGATTCACCAATCGATTTTGCTGAAGCGTTACCGGTTTGCGTCACCGGCGAGGTGAGGGAGACAATGAAGAAGATCGAATTTACGAAGGAAGAAAAGGCGGAGATCGTTTCGCACATCCGCCAATATTTCGATCGGGAACTCGACCCGATCGGCGTGCTGCCGGCCGAATTCCTGCTCGACTTTTTCGCCGAGAAGATCGGGCCGTACTTCTACAATCGAGGCATCAGAGATGCGCGGGCCGCATTTCTGAAGAGGATGGAAGATGTGGCCGACGACATTCACCTTCTCGAGAGGGAGGAGAAATTTTAGAGGTCGCCAAAGGCTGCTTGGGTCTGCTCTTTACTTAACGCTAAATTATCGCCGCAACGGTATCGTGCTAGCACTTTCGTACAGCAGGTTTCGCGTTGGTTGGTGCAATTCTCTCTGATATCGATGGTTCCCGTTCAGCTACAGTCGGCAAGACGCTGATCTTTGTCGTCTGGTTTGCGTTGGCGTCAACGCTTTGCTGGTCCGAAGCCGTGTGGCGCGATGAGGTTCGCGCATTGTCGTTTGCCCTTCAGGGCGAGAACTTGTTCGACATGCTTCGCCATGTACGCGGCGACGGACATCCTGCCCTCTGGCACATCCTGTTGCGCGCCGGCTACAGCGTGGTCGGTTCGCCTGTCATCCTGAAGATTCTCGCGCTGACGATTGCGACGATTTCCGGCTATCTTCTTGTTTTCAGGCTGGAACTTCCGCTTCCCACAGTGTTGCTGGCATTGTTCGGCAACTTTTTGATTTTCGAATATGCGGCGATGTCGCGAAATTACGGCATCAGCATGCTCTTCGTCTTCCTGATCGCGGTGAGCTGGGAGAAGGGGAAGCGCAACGGATTATTGCTCGGCCTGTTGTTTGCTTTGCTGGCGAGCACCAACGTCCATTCAATCATCCTGATTGGCGGTTTCTTCGCCTACCGGTTTTCGATCTCGTTCAGGAGCGACAAATGCCGGCGGTAGCGAACTGGCGGGCTTTTGCAACGAGTGCTGGCATTGCTACGGTCGGCGTCATCCTATGCATCTTGACGGTCTATCCGACATTCAACGATGCCGCCACGATCGATCTCGGCGGACAGAATCTCGTCTCGCTCGCTCTTCGCGCTGTCGTCGCACCCGGCTCCAATTTTATGGCGTTTTATCCCGCCTGTGTTTTGGATCTGATATATGCACACCCGGCTCTCTATGGCATTTTGGCGTCGCTGATGTCCGTTCTCCTCTATGGCAGCCTGTTGGGGCTGGCGGAGCGGCCGCCGGCGATGATCGCCTCGGGGCTTGTGCTGCTCGGACTCGGCCTGCTTTTTACCTTCGTCTATCCGGGCGGATACAGGCACCAGGCGCTCTGGCTGGTCTTCATGATCGCGATAACCGCCTTGACTTCATGCTCCCGACTCGGGATGCCGGGCATTGCTGGCGACGACGCAACTGGCCGCATTACAAGGATTGGGCAGTTGTGCTTCCTGATATTGCTGTCGCTGCAGGTCATATCCGGTTTCGAAAAGGTCTATCAAACCATTATCGCCGACACACCGTTGAGCCGAAGCAAAGATTTCGGCGCACTCATGCAATCGCGCGCCGATCTCAAGGATGCGATTATCATCGCGGATCCCGATTACCTCGTGGAATCTTTGCCCTATTACATCTCCAATCACACCTATCTCATGCGCGAAGAGCGTTTTGGCAACACAGTACGATTTACCCGCAACGCGCGCCTGTCGCTCAGCCTTGCCGATATACTGCAGACCGCCAACCATTTGCGGCAAAGTGAGGGTGTGCCCGTCGTCATCCTTCTTTCGCAACGGCTTGACCAAGTTGCCGCGCCGATCTCAGTGCACGAGAGTTACGTCTGGGAATTGTCTCTGACACCGGAGAATATTTCTGCTTTTAAGGATGCGACGAGCCTGCTGAAACGCTTCGGGCCGACTGCCGGAAGCGATGAGACATTCGACGCTTATCTGCTGAAATAGGGCGGCGATGACCGCTTAACCGCTTAAAATATCGGCACTCTTGACGATATCGATTCCCTTTGCACGCATCTCGTCGATGGCTGCAGCGACACCGTCGGGCGTGATGCCGCGGCTTGCGTCCTCGACAAAGCGGACCTTGACGCCAGGGATCAGCTCCAGCGCGTCGAGCGCAGAGAATTTTACGCAATAATCGGTCGCAAGCCCGCAGACGTCGAGTTCGGTGACGCCTTGATCGATCAGGAAATCGGCCAAGCCTGTCAGGGCATACTGATCGTTGTCGCGGAAGGCGGAATAGCTGTCGACGTTCTTGTTTTCGCCCTTCTGCTGGATGAGGTCGATTTGGGCAGAGTGGAGCTCGGGGTGCAGCTCGGCGTCGCGCGTGTATTGCACGCAGTGATCCGGCCACAACATCTGCGGCTTGCCGGAAAGTTCGCCCATCTCGAAAGGGGTCTTGCCGGGATGGGTGGACGCGAAGCTGCCGTGGTCAGCCGGGTGCCAGTCCTGCGAGGCGACGATGAGATCGTATTTGCCGCTGTCGATGAGGCTGTTGGCGACGGGAACGACCTCATGGCCATCCAGAACCGGCAGGTTGCCTCCGGGACAGAAGCCATTCTGAATATCGACCAGCAGCAACGCCTTCATCAAGCTATCCCTTACGCATACCGCACCGCAAAATGCCGACCGATACCAGCACAATCAACTAGTGGATTTCCGGGGGGCAAGGCGCAAGTGCTATTTCTCGTATCGAGAGTGTCAGATGGCTGCATCAACGTATTTTTCCCATGGCGCTCGCGTAATACGCGAAAGTGGCAAGTATTTCGCGTTTTTCCTTCGGATTTGTGCATGCGCTAAGGAGCCGAATGCCTGAAGACCAGATCGTCGGAATCGCCATCCTGGCGCGCCGCCGTTACATCCGGCACTGCGCCCAGCCGCTCGGCGAGCCGAATCGACCTCACATTGGGAGCAGCGATATAGCTCACCAGCGTCTTCAGGCCACGAACCGTAAAGGCCCAGTCGCGCAAGGCAACGGCTGCCTCATAGGCGTAACCTTTGCCTTCGGCTTGCGGATAGACAAGCCAGCCCAGTTCTTTCTCGGGAAACAGCGGGCCGTGATTGATGCCGACCTGGCCGAGGCATTGTCCTGAAACCCGGTCCTCCATCATCAGGGCGCCGTGACCCATCAGTTCCCATAGGGCGACGTCATGGCAGAACATGCCCCAGGCGGCCTTGGTCGAATGCGGGCCGCCCATATATCGGGCGCGATCGGATATCATCAGCGCGTGGTAGTCCGGCCAGTCTTCCATTGCAGGAGGCCGGAGGATCAGGCGCTCGGTTTGGAGTGTTGGTATGGTCGTCATCGGATGTCTCGCCGGAAAATCGGGTGAAGCCTGGAGTGAATGCCTTTAGCTGCAGGTCATTTACAGGGTATCCACGCGGTCGAAAAGGCCGACAAGAAAGCTCGGTGTTCTGAGGAGCTTGCCGTGGGTCAGAACGAATGGTGCCTGCGGCGAAGGTTGCTTGCGGCCTGTTCAGCGAGGCTCCCCCGGCAGAGCCTCATTGCATCAGGCCGTTTGGTCGCTCTCGCCGTTTGCAGCGGGCGAGCTGCCGTAGGTCGTCTGGTATGCGCGAAGTGCGGTCTGCATGTCGGTCAGGACTTTGGCCATCAGGCCGCTGTCATCATCGTCACCGCCGGTGGCGGCAATCTTTTGCGGGTCGGCGGCAAGAATTTCCGATGTGGTCAACTTGCCGTCGCCGTTCGAATCCAGGGCAGAGAGCGCTCCCTTGGACTCGTCACTGATGTCATCGGTGCCGGACTGGCCATCGCTGTCATCGCTCTTCTGGAGTGAGAGCATGAGCGCCAGAATATCGGCTGTGATCTTCTGGACGATATCGGAGCCTGACGAACCATCATCGCCCGCGGTACTGGCCGTTGAGGATTGGGAGGCAGCGGCGAGCTCGTCTGCCGAGACGACGCCGTCACCGTTCTTGTCGAGGGGATTGAGGGGGGCTTTGTACTGGGTCAGCGTGCTGCCCAGAGCTGAAACACTGGTCACTTGAACCTCCTCTGAAGGTCTTGTGAAGCCTGCCTTTCATGGGCGGGCAGTGACCGGGCTATGCCTGTTTGCGAGTCGGGTCAAAGCGGCGTTTTGTCATCTGGAGAACTGCGGGCTGCTGGGCCTGTGATTCCGGACAAGGTACCGACGCAGTGGAGCGGTCAGACCCGCTCCACAAACCCGTCCAGCACGCGCTTCTGGCCGGCGCGGTCGAAGTCGATCGTCAGCTTGTTGCCTTCGATGCCGGATATCGAGCCGTTGCCGAATTTGATGTGGAAGACGCGGTCGCCGAGGGCGAAGCGCGAGGGTTCGGTGGCGGTGGATTTCGCCACCAGTTCGCCCTCGATCGTGCGGCCGCGCGGGCCGCTTTCACCGTAGCCGATGCGCTCCACCGCATGGCCGGAGCGGGTGCCCCAGTTGTCGCGGGTGGCGTCGGTCTTGTTCTGCTGGGCGCGCTTCCAGCCTGGAGTCGAATAGGAATTGGCGAAGGGATCGGCCTTGTCGAATCGCGACTGGCCGTAACCGCCGCCGCGGCCGTAGCCGCCATAGTTCTGCTCCATCTCGGCCACTTCCACATGGGTTTCCGGCAGTTCGTCGAGGAAGCGCGAGGGAATGGTCGATTGCCACAGGCCGTGGATGCGGCGGTTGGAGACGAACCAGATGTGGCAGCGGTGCTTGGCGCGGGTGATGCCGACATAGGCGAGGCGGCGTTCTTCCTCCAGGCCGGCGCGACCGGATTCGTCGAGGGAACGCTGGTGTGGGAAGAGGCCTTCCTCCCAGCCGGGCAGGAAGACAGTGTCGAATTCCAGGCCCTTGGCCGAGTGCAGCGTCATGATAGAGACGGCGTCGAGATTTTCGTTGGTCTCGGCATCCATGACGAGCGAGACGTGCTCCAGGAAGCCGCGCATGGATTCGAAGCTTTCCATGGAACGGATGAGTTCCTTGAGGTTTTCAAGGCGACCCGGCGCTTCGGCGCTCTTGTCGTTCTTCCACATGTCGGTATATCCGGACTCTTCGAGGATCTGCTCGGCAAGTTCGGTATGTGGTGTGTTTTCAAGCAGTTCCTGCCATCGGCGGAAAGATTGAATCACGTCGAAAAGGGCCTTGCGCGCCTTCGGCTTCAGCTCGTCCGTCTCGATCATGTCGGCGGCGGCCGCCAGCATCGGAATGTCGCGGGCGCGGGCATAATCGTGAAGCGCGCGCACCGTCGTATCGCCAAGGCCGCGCTTCGGCGTATTGATGATGCGCTCGAAGGCGAGGTCGTCGGCTGGCTGGGCGACGAGGCGGAAATAGGCCATGGCATCGCGGATTTCGAGGCGCTCGTAGAAGCGCGGACCGCCGATGACGCGGTAGTTCAAGCCGAGCGTGACGAAGCGGTCTTCGAATTCGCGCATCTGGAAGGAGGCGCGAACGAGGATCGCCATGTCGTTCAGCAGATGTTTCCTGCCGTCGGCGTCGCCGCGCTGCAGGCGCTCGATTTCCTCGCCGATGGCACGCGCTTCTTCTTCGGAATCCCAGGAGGCATGGACCTGCACCTTCACGTCGTCAGGATCGGAGCGGTCGGTGAAGAGCGTCTTGCCGAGGCGGCCTTCATTATGGGTGATGAGATGGGCGGCGGCACCGAGGATATGGGCCGTCGAGCGGTAGTTGCGCTCCAGCTTGATGACCTTGGCGCCTGGAAAATCCTTTTCGAAGCGGAGGATATTGTCCACTTCCGCACCGCGCCAGCCATAGATGGATTGGTCGTCGTCGCCGACGCAGCAGACATTCTGCGGCTCGCCCTTGGCACGCTGGGCGAGAAGCCGCAGCCACATATATTGGGCGGTGTTGGTGTCCTGATACTCGTCGACGAGAATGTAGCGGAACTTCTGGTGATATTCCTTCAAGAGATCTGGCTGTTTGCGGAAGATCGCGATCGGATGCATCAGGAGGTCGCCGAAATCGCAGGCGTTCAGCGTCGACAGGCGGTTCTGATAGGCGAAGTAGAGGTCGCGGCCGCGGCCATTGGCGAAGGCGCGCGCATCTCCTTCGGGAATATCGGCCGGCCCGAGGCCCTTGTTCTTCCAGGTATCGATCATGCCGGCGAACTGCTTGGCCGGCCAGCGCTTGTCGTCGAGCCCCTCGGCTTGGATGATCTGCTTGATGAGGCGGATCACATCGTCGGTGTCGAGGATGGTGAAATCGGAGCGCAGGCCGACGAGTTCGGCATGGCGGCGCAGGAGCTTGACGCCGATCGAGTGGAAGGTGCCGAGCCAGGGCATGCCTTCAACGGCGCCGCCGACGAGAAGCGCGATACGCTCCTTCATTTCGCGAGCGGCCTTGTTGGTGAAGGTCACGGCGAGGATCTGCGAGGGGAAGGCGCGTCCGGTCGAAAGAATGTGGGCGATACGGGTGGTCAGAACGCGGGTCTTGCCGGTGCCAGCGCCGGCAAGCACAAGGACGGGACCTTCCAGCGTCTCGACCGCTTCGCGCTGTTCCGGGTTGAGGCCGGCGAGATAATCGGGGCGAGTGCCATCACGAGCCGCCATGGCGCGGGCGGCAATGCCGCCGCCGGCAGCCGGCGCCCTTGGGGCAGGTGCTGCAGGCTGTTGCGGTTTGCGCGGCGCATCGCCCGGTTCCTCATCGAAGAAGGGCATATCGTCGAAACTATTGCTCATGCCGCGTAATGTAGTGATTCGGGAAGGAAAGACCAGAAAGTTGTTCTGCTTTCATTCCCAGCGGCTCAGCTATCCTCAAGTCCTTGTTTGACACATGTCGTCATCGCAAAACCGCTGCATCGTTTTGCGCGGGATACTTCAGGTCGTTTGCGGGCCGGCGAAAGCCAGGCAGACCGAAACCAGCGCAAAGAGCGGCGGTAGCGCAAAGCACCAGGTGCCGACCGTGGCATACAGCAGGGCGGCAAGGCCGCAGCCGAGCGCGAAGGCGAAGACGGCGACCACCATATGCGACAGTCGGCTCTTTACGGGCTTTGCCTGATCGCCGGCGCTGCCATGGGCGAGGTCGGCTAGGTCGATCATGATTTGCGTCGTAGTGCCGGTCATCAGCGTGCTCGGCGGTGAGGCGCCGAGATGGATGCGGTGGGCGGCGTTCTGGATCGCCATGGCGATGACGAGCAGCATGCCGGTTGCGACCAGCGGCAGTCCATCGGGATTGGCGAAGGGGGAAAGCCAGATGGCGCAGGCGCCGCCGGCAATCAGGAAGAGAAGCTTTATGACGAGCAGGATGCGCAGGCCCTTCTCGTCGCCGGGCGGCACATTGTGCGTGAGGTAGCGCAGCAGGAGGATCGTCAGACAGAAGACCGGCAGCGCCAGAAGCTTGGCGATGATGCCCGTCGTGCCGTGGGTCAGTGCCGCACCCAATGTCACGAAGTTGCCGGTGACATGGGCGGGGAAGAGGCCGCCGAGCGCCAGGAAACCGGCTGTATCGACATAACCGCCGGTGAGGCTCAGAAGTACGGGCAGGGCTGGACGCATCGTTTTCCCTCTTATCGTTTTGTCTGGTTACTTTGCTGCGACGGCGTGGATTTCGGCAATATAGCCACCCGGGAATTCCACCATGGCGGCGCGGCGGTCGCCGGATTGATAGGGCGCAACGAGGATTTCGGCGCCGCTATTCCTAGCCTTCCGGAGCGTCGCGTCGAGATCGGCAGTCTCATATCCCGTCATCTCGCGGCCATAGGGGAAGGGCAGGTGGCCATCGGTGACGAGCACCGTCATGCGGCCGAAGATGGAATCGATGCGCAGGCGATGGAATGTCGTGTCCGGCAGGCCGATTTCGACGCCAGGCGCCTTCTTATCGTCGGAGACGAGTTTGCCATGCGAGAAGGCAAGGAAGGCGTGGGTGAAGGCTGCGACACGGTCAGGCGACACGTAGACGCGGTTTTCCGGGACTGTCGTGAAGGCGGGATAGTCTGGCTTGGTTGTATGCCAGTAAAGCTGCATGTTGACGCCGCCCGGCCACTGGATGACGGCGTCGCGGCCGATCGGATCCGGGAAAGCGGAGACGATGACATCGGCGCCGGCCGCCTTTGCCGCGGCGACCGCCTTGTCGAGATCGGTGACGAGATAGCCTGTGCGTTCGGCGCCGAACGGGTAGGGGATCGGCGTCTTGAAGCCGAAGAGCGAGACGGTACCAACCGGCGTCTGCAGAAGCTGCGACGTGGTGCTGCTCGGCGTCGGCGTCACCGTTGCGGTCACCTGCTTGGTGCTGGTGCCGCCGAAGGTGGCGAGGAAGCTCTTGGCAAAGGCGTCCACGTCGCCGGGGGCGACATAGACATGGGTCGTGTCATATTGCGCGCCGACGCCGAATTGCGGTGAGGCGGCCAGCGCCGGGGCGCCGGCCAAGCCGAGAAGGGCAACAAGGGCTAACGATAGACGAAGCATATGCGATCTCCTGCGGCCTGGCCGGCCGTTCATTCGGTACGTTCGAGGTTTACGCCTTGATGAAGGCGAGGACGTCGGCGTTGAACTTGTCGGCTTCCGTCTGGGCGAGGCCGTGCGGGGCACCCGGATAAACCTTCAGCGTGCCGTTCCTCAGAAGTTTGATGCCCTTTTCGGCGGCTGCCTTGATCGGCACGATCTGGTCGGCATCGCCGTGGATGAGCAGGGCCGGAACGTCGATCTTCCTGAGGTCTTCGCTGTAATCGACCTCGGAGAATTCATGGATGCAATCGTAATGGCCCTTGATGCCGCCGGCCATGCCCATCAGCCAGAAGGTTTCGCGCAGGCCTTCGTTGACCTTGGCGCCGTCGCGGTTGAAGCCGTAGAAGGGGATGGTGAGGTCGCGGTAGAATTGCGAGCGGTCGCCGGCCGTGCCCTTGCGGATGCCGTCGAAGACCTCGATCGGCGTGCCCTCGGGATTTTCAGGCGTCTTCAGCATCAGCGGCGGTACGGCGCCGACGAGCACGACCTTGGCGACGCGGCTCGTGCCATGGCGGCCGATATAATGGGCGACTTCGCCGCCGCCGGTGGAATGGCCGATCATGATGAGGTTCTTGAGGTCGAGCTTCTCGATGAGTTCGGCGAGGTCATCGGCATACTGATCCATATTGTTGCCGTTCCACGGCTGGGAGGACTTGCCGTGTCCGCGGCGATCATGGGCGATAACGCGGTAGCCCTGCTGGGCAAAGTAGAGCATCTGGACTTCCCAGGCATCGCCCGACAGAGGCCAACCATGGGAGAAGAGGATCGGCTGACCGTTGCCCCAATCCTGATAATAGATCGTCGTTCCGTCCTTGGTGGTGATCGTCGGCATTGAATTTGTCCTATGCTGGGGTTGGGAGGATCTGTGCCCTGAGGCGGATGGGTTGCACCGTGGTGCTGACACGGCCAGAAAACATGTTTGCAGGGGTCAGCGGAAGTGATGCTTTGGTGCAGGTTGCCTTATGCTTTTTCCCTGAGATCGAGCCAGGCGACGAGCAGGAAGCCGCCGACGAGGCCCAGATGTTCGAAGAAGGAATTGGCAGCCATGAAGCGCTCCATTCCCACGGGTAATTCCCAGAAACGCAGGGCGAGGAAGGTGGCGAGCAGCGTGAAGGCGCCGAGGGCGAGCGCGCCCAGCCATCGAAAAAGGCCGATGAGAATCATGAGTGAGGCTACAAGCTCCATGATGATGACGAACACGGCGAAAAGCGGAGCGGGCGACAGGCCGAAATGGGTCATTTCGCCGATCGCGCCCGGAAAATCCGTGAGCTTGTTGAGGCCGCCCTGCAGATAGGCGGCGCAGAGGCCGAGATGGGCGATGAAGCGCATCCACTGCGCGCCGAAGAGAGGACGGGCGAGGGACGCAAGTCGGATTTCAAGGGCATGCATCGGATCGATCCTCAGACGGCCCAGCAGGCGCAGCCGAGCGCGCCCCAAAAGCTCTTGAGATCGGAGACCGGCGCCTGCGAGCCCCAGGCATTGGCGTGGGCATGGCCGTGGACGTTGCAATCATTGGCGCAGCCGCAGGACGAGATCAGGCGGCGGTGCAGCGAGTTCTTGCCGGCACCTTCTGGTTCGCCCCAGGCGGCATAACCTTTGAAGCTGCGCACCGGCGACCAGTCCGGCATGGCGGGTGGGACCGGGTTTTCATCGAGGCTGGCGAAAGTGCCTGATCCATAGACGATCCTGCCGCCGACCATGGTGAGCTCCGAGGTGAGGAACGAGATTTCCTCTTCGGCGCAGGCAAAGAAATCCTTGTCCGGCACGATGAGATCGGCGAACTGGCCCTTCTCGATGCGTCCCTTCTTACCTTCTTCATTGGAGAACCAGGTGACGTTTTCGGTCCACATGCGCAGCGCCGTCTCGCGGTCGAGGCAGTTGGCGCGTGGATAGATTGCCATGCCGCCGACAGTGCGGCCCGTGATCATCCAGGAGAGCGACACCCAGGGATTATAGGAGGCGACGCGGGTCGCATCGGTGCCGGCGGAGACCTTGACGCCCTTTTCCAGCATGCGGGCGACCGGCGGGGTGGCTTCGGCCGCACCCACACCATAGCGCTCGACGAAATATTCGCCCTGATAGGCCATGCGATGCTGCACGGCGATGCCGCCGCCAAGGGCTGCGATCCGGTCGATCGACCGTTCGGAAATCGTCTCGGCGTGGTCGAAGAACCAGTTGAGGCCTTCGAGCGGGATATCCTGATTGACTTTTTCGAACACATCGAGCGCGCGGCTGATCGTCTCGTCATAGGTGGCGTGAAGACGCCAGGGCCAGCGGTTTTCGGCGAGCACGCGCACGACCTCTTCCAGCTCGCCTTCCATTTCCGGTGGCATGTCGGGGCGCGGTTGTCGGAAGTCCTCGAAATCGGCAGCGGAAAAGACCAGCATTTCGCCAGCGCCATTGTGGCGGAAATAGTCGTTGCCCTGCTTGTATTTCACCGAAGCGGTCCAGTTGAGGAAGTCTTCCTTCTCCTGCTTCGGCTTCTGGGTGAAGAGATTGTAGGCGAGACGCACGGTCATCTGGCCTTCGTCGGCGAGCTTCTGGATGACGGCGTAATCGTCGGGATAGTTCTGGAAGCCGCCGCCTGCGTCAATGACGCCGGTAATACCCAGACGGTTCAGTTCGCGCATGAAATGGCGGGTGGAATTGACCTGGTAATCGAAGGGCAGTTTCGGACCCTTCGCGAGCGTCGAATAGAGGATGCCGGCATTCGGTTTGGCAAGCAGCAGGCCAGTCGGATTGCCGTTTGCATCTCGGGTGATCTCGCCGCCGGGTGGGTTCGGGGTGTCCTTGGTATAACCGACGGCGCGAAGGGCGGCGCCATTCAGAAGGGCGCGGTCATAAAGATGCAGGATGAAGACAGGGGTATCCGGCGCGACCGCGTTGATCTCTTCGATCGTCGGCAGGCGCTTTTCCGCAAACTGGTGCTCGGTAAAGCCGCCGACGACACGAACCCATTGCGGCGCAGGTGTTGCCGCCACCTGGCGTTTCAGCATGTCCATCGCGTCGGCGAGCGAGCGAACGCCATCCCAGCGTAATTCCATGTTGAAGTTCAGGCCGCCGCGGATGACGTGCGTGTGGTTGTCGATGAGGCCGGGAAGGACGCGCTTGCCCTTGAGGTCGACCACCTTCGTATTCGGCCCCTTGAGCGCCATGATCTCGGCATCGTGGCCGACGGCGAGGAACCTGCCGTCTTTGACGGCGACGGCGCTGGCTGTCGGATTGGAGCGGTCGAGCGTGGTGATCAGGCCATGATGCAGGATGAGGTCGGCAGTTGCGTTTTCCATAGTCTTCGTCCTCGAGCGAAAGCGGGTATCAGACCTTGTCAGAAGGCTTTGCGTCGGAAGGTGCGCTGCCTTTCGGCAGGTGGCCGAACATGTGCGGCTTTATCTGGTTCAGCCACGAGACGGCCGCAGGCTCCTTGTTGATCAAGGTCTTCGCGAATGGGATGACCTGCTCGCCGACCAGAATGCCAAGCAGGCCGACAAGCGCCACGACCGGTGGGGCCGGCGAACGGACGTTCAGCAGGCTGTAGACAATGCCAACGAGAAGGCCGGCTCCAAGGGAGAGGAGATAGATTTTCATTTGGGCTCTATTCACTTCGTCATGCAGGAAAGCGAAAGCGGCAGAGAAGCCGCTCCCGCCGATGAAGTTTACTTGGCCGGATTCGGGCCGATGCGCTCACCATGCTTGACACGTTCGGGCGCCTTGTGGACGTGGGTATAGGCGTAGTCGACGCCCATGCCGTAAGCGCCGGAATGTTCCTTGACGATGGTGGTGACGGCGTCATAGGTTTCGCGGCGTGCCCAGTCGCGCTGCCATTCCAGCAGAACCTGCTGCCAGGTGACGGGAACGCAGCCGGCCTGGACCATGCGATCCATGGCGTATTTATGCGCATCGGCCGACGTGCCGCCCGAGGCATCGGCGACCATGTAGATCTCGTAATCGGTGTCGTGCATGCAGGAGAGCGCGAAGGTGGTGTTGCAGACCTCCGTCCAGAGGCCTGAAACGACGACTTTCTTGCGGCCGTTGGCGGCATTCTTCGCCAGGGCGTCGCGGACGTTCTGGTCGTCCCAGGAGTTCATCGAGGAGCGTTCGAGAATCGTGTTTTCGGGGAAGACGGCGAGCAGTTCCGGATAGGTGTTGCCGGAGAAGGCCTCGGTTTCGACCGTGGTGATGGTGGTCGGCACCTTGAAGGTCTTGGCGGCCTTGGCGAGGCCGACGACATTATTCTTCAAAGTCTGGCGGTCGATGGACTGTACGCCGAAGGCCATCTGCGGCTGCTGGTCGATGAAGATCAGCTGGCTGTTCTGGGGCGTGAGGACTTCAAGATATTTGGACATTATCGTTCTCCCTGGTCATGAGGCCTTGAAGGCAGGAATCGGCTGTCAGTCGGCCGCTGCAGAAGCTTGTGGTGCATCGCTTCCCCGCGAGTGAGAGGTCGCGATTCGACGGCGAACCTACTTGGCAAAAGCCAAATCAGATTGTCGGTTTCTACCCTCTTTTGTCAAAAATTGCCTCGGGGCGCAGAGGTGGTCGGAAAGGTGTCGGAGTAGCCAAAGAGGCACCCGGGATTTTTTTCGCGGCCCTGTCGGGATTGTCGGGGCTCATGCGTCCTAGAGCCATGAACGACGACCAAAAGGAGGATGTTTCATGGTCAAGGTCATTTCACATCTCTGGTTTGCCGAAGGCGCCCGCGAGGCGGTGGAATTCTACGTTTCGCTTGTGCCCAATTCCGCAAACGGCGACATCACCACCGTGCCGGCAGAAACGCCGAGCGGCCCTCCAGGCAGTGTCGAAATCGTGGAGTTCAAGCTTGGCGGCCAGAATTTCATGGCCATGAAGGCCGGGCCGTTCGAACCGTTCAACCATGCCTATTCCGTACAGGTCATCTGCGAAGATCAGGCGGAGGTCGACCGTATCTGGGATGGGTTCCTTGGCAACGGGGGTACGGCAGAACACTGCGGCTGGCTCAGGGATCGCTGGGGTCTTTCCTGGCAGATCGTGCCCAAGGCGCTGGCCGAGATGATGAGCGGTCAGCGCAAGGGCAATGCGAAGAAGATGACCGAGGCGATGCTGCAGATGGTCAAGCTCGATGTCGCAACATTGGAGAAAGCGTTCCAGGAAGCGGCCTGAATCTGCGAAGCACCATGACCAAAGCGGACGGCACCCCGGAGACAGGGCTGCCGTTTCAATTCTCCCAGTGGATTTTCAGGGGAAATGATGTCATTGGGACAGCGGGAGGCAATTCGAAAACGGGGGTGATTGAATTGGCGTCTCGGCCACAGATTTCATTGCTTCAAGCCGGTGCGGTGTCGATCGTGCGCATGCGCAGCAACAGCGCCGATCATGACGAGAGCGGGCCGATTCCCCAGGCGGAGGCTTTCAGCGTGATCGCGCAGCTGAAACCCTTCGACAACCATCGCCTCTGGCGCCGCGGCAGGCTCATCCACGACGGTGGCCATCCGGCGGGAGCGCTGGCGATCACCGATCTCGGGGAGGAGTGGCGCTGCCATCATCGCTCCTCCTTCGACAATATGCGTTTCAATATAACCCGGCAGGGGCTTTCCGATTTCAGCTACGAGGCGGGGCGTTCCGGCTTTAACGGGCTCGATTGCGGGCAGGGTCAGCTTGATCCGGTCGTGCAAGGGCTCGCAATGGCACTCCTGCCGGCGCTCAGCCAGCCAGCGCATGCGAGCGCTCTTTTCATCGATCATGTCCTGCTGGCGCTGCAGGCGCATCTGGTGACGCGTTATGGCAAGATCAATCTGCCGGTCGAACGCAGCAGCGGGCTTTCGGGGCGTCAGCTCAACATGGCGACCGGGTTCCTTGCCTCGCTGACGGCGCGGGAGGCGACGATATCTGATGTCGCGGCGCAATGCGGGTTGTCGACCAGCTATTTCATCCGCGCCTTCAAGAGATCGACCGGCCGCACGCCGCATCGCTGGCTCATGGAATACCGGGCGGAGAAGGCGCGGCAGATGCTGCTCGGCACGGCCTCCATCGCCGAGATCGCGGTCGCCTGCGGTTTTGCCGATCAGAGCCACCTGACACGGGTCTTCACGGCGCTGCACGGGGTGTCGCCCGGCACGTGGCGGCGGGAGAGGCGTATCTAGGCGATTTCCGCATTCTTCGAACCCGGAGGGACTATCTCCTTTCTTGCGAGTTTCGGGCGCAAAATCGCTGCACATTTCCGCTGGAACTGCTTCCTGGCATCGCTCAAGTAAAAGTGAGCGGGCGGGTTATTTTCAATCTTTGCTGATATTACAATTCTGTAATGACGGGTGGTTACGCTTGCTGCCGGCCGGGGAAAGGTGCGATATTGTCGCACCTGACGGGACTGGTTGTCCCGCAACGCCTCTTTCGACCGACCCTGGTCTAACCTCGAGTCCCTCCGGAGACGTGAATGCCCTTTTGGAAGCAGTTTTTACTTTGCGTTGTCGTGATTATCGCCGGCTTTGCCGCGTGGGTATACTTTGTGCCCGAGGCGAGCGATGCGATGCGCAATGCCGGAATTCCTGACAACCTCGTCTCCAGGATTGCTCCCAAGACCGATGAAGCGGCCGATCAGGCGAAGGGCGGCGGCCAAGGTCAGGGCGGCCAGGGGCAAGGGCAGGGTCGTCGTAACGACGGCGAAGGCGGCGGTGGGCGCAATGCTTCCGTTCTCGTCGTCACCCAGGCCGTAGTACAGGGCGTCGTCAACGACCGGCTGAACGCGATCGGCACGGGCGACGCGATCCGCTCCGTCGCGGTCACGCCGCAGGCAACCGGCACGATCCGCGAAATTCTCATCAAGTCGGGCGATATGGTCAAGCAGGGTCAGGTTCTTGCCAAACTCGACAGCGAGGAGCAGGTCATTGCCCAGGGGCAAGCGCAGGTGGCGCTGAACAGCGCGCTCGAGAAATCCAGCCTCTACCACAACATCAAGTCCAGTGTGTCGCGCATGGACGTCTTCGATTCCGAGATCGCCGAGCAGAATGCGCGGCTGCAACTGCAGGCGGCCGATCTCAATCTCGCACGCCGCAATATCGTCGCGCCGATCGACGGTATCGTCGGCATCGTGCCGGTCAATATCGGCGACAACGTCACGACCTCGACGCCGATCGTGACGCTCGACGACCGCACTGAAATCCTCGTCGACTACTGGGTGCCGGAGCGTTTCGCCAATACGGTCTCCGTTGGCCAGGTGGTCGAGGCAACGTCCGTGGCGCGGCCGGGCAAGATCTTTTCAGGTGTGCTGGAAGCGGTCGACAACCGCGTCGACGCGGCAAGCCGCACGCTGCGCCTGCGGGGACGGATCGACAACAGCTCGGACGAGCTGCGCGCCGGCATGTCCTTTGCTGTCAGCATGAAGTTTGCCGGCGATAAATACCCAGCCGTCAACCCGCTCTCCGTGCAGTGGGATGCCCAGGGCTCTTTCGTCTGGCGGGTGACCGACGGCAGATCGCACAAGGTGCGGGTCACGGTCGTGCAGCGCAATCCGGATTATGTGCTGGTCAAGGCTGACCTTGATGATGGCGACCAGATCGTCACGCAGGGCCTGCAGCGCGTGCGCGAGAACGGCGCTGTGCGTGTGGCGACCGATATCGCCTCTAACGACAAGGTCGCCTCCCAATGAGCGTGACCGAGATCCACCAGGGCAAGCCGGAATCCAGCAAGGCGTCTTTCACCGCGCTGTTCGTGCGCCGCCCGATCCTGGCGCTGGTCTTCAACACGCTGATGGTGGTGGCCGGTCTTGCGGCCTATGTCGGCGTCGAAGTGCGCGAACTGCCCGATGTCGACCGGCCGGTGGTAACCGTGCGCACGACCTTCGACGGTGCTTCGCCGCAGACGATCGACCAGGAATTGACCAAGGTCATCGAAGGTGCCGTCGCCCGCGTCAGCGGCCTCAAATCCATCTCTTCCAGTTCCCAGTTCGGTCAGAGCCGCGTGACGCTGGAATTTTCCGACTCTATCGACCTGGCCGTTGCCGCCAATGACGTGCGTGACGCCATCGGCCGCATTGCCCAGAACCTGCCCGATGAGGCGGATGCGCCGCAGATCGTCAAAGCTGACTCGGATTCCTCGGCGATCATGCGCCTTGCGGTGACGTCGGATACGCTCAACATGGACGATCTGACATTGCTCGTCGAGAACGAGGTGGTCGATCGCCTGGCCTCTGTCGATGGCGTTGCCGATGTTGAGGAATACGGCGATCAGGAAAAGGTTTTCCGCGTCGACGTCGATCAGAGCGCGCTTGCAAGCCGCGGGCTGACTATTGGCGATCTCACCAAGGCTCTCGACAATGCCGCGCTCGATGTGCCAGCCGGTTCGCTGAAGAGCCCGATGCAGGATATCGTGGTGCGCGCCACCGCCAGCCTGCAGACGCCCGAAGACTTCCAGAACGTCATCCTGCAGCACAATGTGCGCCTCGGCGATGTTGCGACCGTGACGCTCGGACCGCGCGACGGCGAGACGGCGCTGCGTTCCAATGGCAAGCCGGGCATCGGTCTCGGCATCATCCGCCAGGCGCAGTCGAATACGCTGAATATTTCCACCGGCATTCACGCTGCCGTCGACCAGCTTTCCAAGACGCTGCCGAAGGGCACGACGATCGCAATCACCAGCGACGACGCCGTGTTCATCGAGGGCGCGATCCATGAAGTGGTGCTGGCGTTGCTGCTCTCGGCCGTGATCGTCACCGTCGTCATCTATCTCTTCCTGCGCGACTGGCGCGCGACGCTGATCCCGTCCGTCTCGATGCCGGTGGCGCTGATCGGCACGCTTGCCGCGATCTATATGGTCGGCTTCTCGATCAACATCCTGACGCTGCTTGCGATTGTGCTGGCGACCGGTCTCGTGGTCGACGACGCCATCGTCGTGCTCGAAAACATCGTGCGCCGACGCTCGGAAGGCATGGGGCCGCGCGCGGCGGCCGTGCTCGGCACGCGCGAGGTATTCTTCGCCGTCATCGCGACAACGGCCACACTTGCCGCCGTCTTCATTCCGCTCTCCTTCCTGCCGGGGCAGGTGGGTGGTCTTTTCCGCGAATTCGGTTTCGTGCTTGCCTTCTCGGTCGGCCTGTCGTCGATCGTGGCGCTGACGCTGTGTCCGATGCTCGCCTCGCGCATGCTGACCAAGCCGATGATCGAGGATCACGGGCTGCTCGGCCGCTTCGGCGAGGCCTTCGCCAGCATTTATAAATGGGCGCTGCATGCCTGCCTGGGCGCGCCTGTTGTCGTCATCGTCTTCTCGCTCATTTTCGGAGCTGCAGCCGTTGTTGCTTTCGGCACGGTCAAGAGCGAGCTGACGCCGGAGGAAGACCGCGCCATGGTGATGATGCGGCTGACGACGCCGCAGGGCTCCAGCCTCGAGTATACGCGCGACAAGCTTCAACTGGTGGAGGAATACCTTCAGCCGCTCGTTGACAGCGGCGATATCAGGAACGTCTTCTCGATCTCCGGCCAGGGTGGCTCTTCCAACAGCGGCTTCATGGTGCTGACGCTGGCGCCCTGGGGCGAGCGCCACCGCACGCAGGCCCAGATCGTGCGCGACATCAACCAGGCTGCGTCAAAGGTGCCAGCGCTGCGCGGCAATGCGATCTCGTCGAACAGCCTGCGCATCCGCGGCGCCGGCAGCGGTCTTCAGATGGCGCTGATCGGCAACGACCACGAGGCGCTAACGGCGGCTGCCGCCAAACTGGTGCAGCAACTCGACGCAAGCGGCCAATACGACACGCCGCGCCTGACCAACGAACCGTCGCAGGCGCAAGTCTCCGTCGCCATCGATCGCGAACGGGCCTCCGATCTCGGTATCGACATTACAGGGCTGTCGACCGCCATCCAGTCACTGCTCGAGGGACGATCGGTGGTCGACGTCTTCGTCGATGGTGAATCCTATCCGGTGCTTCTGACTTCGACGATGCGGCCGATCGACGATCCGACCGATCTCGAAAACGTCTTCCTGAAGACGGGCGAAGGCAAGATCGTGCCGATGTCGGTCATCGCTTCGCTGAAGGAAGGCTCGGTCGCCCCGCAGCTCAATCGCGAACAGCAGCTCGCGTCCGTAGCGATCACCGCCGGTCTCAAGGACGGCATGTCGCTCGGCGATGCTGTCAAGAACGTCACGCAGATGGCAGCACCGCTGTTGCCGCCCGGCGCGCGTCTGCTGCCGCTTGCCGAGGCCGCAACGCTCGAAGAGAATTCCAGCGGCATGGCGCTGACCTTCGGCTTTGCGATTGTCATCATTTTCCTGGTGCTGGCGGCCCAGTTCGAGAGCGTCCTGTCGTCGCTGATCATCATGTCGACGGTGCCGCTCGGCCTTGCCTGCGCCGTCTTTGCGCTCATCATCACCGGCTCCAGCCTCAACATCTACAGCCAGATCGGCCTTGTGCTGCTTGTCGGCGTCATGGCGAAGAACGGCATCCTGATCGTGGAATTCGCCAACCAGCTGCGTGACCGCGGCGAGGATGTGCGCTCGTCCATCGAAAAGGCCTGCGCGCTTCGCCTGCGTCCAGTCATGATGACGATGATCGCGACCATTCTTGGGGGCGTTCCCCTGGTCTTCGCCCATGGCGCGGGTGCGGAGGCGCGCGTGGCGCTCGGCTGGGTCATCGTCGGCGGGCTCGGCTTCGCAACGCTGGTGACGCTGTTCATCACTCCCGTCGCCTATCTGCTGATTGCCCGCTTCGCCAAGCCGCATGCCCATGAGGAAGCGCGCCTGCACGAGGAAATGACGCATGCGACGCGTCCGAAGCCGGATCCGGAAGAAAAGCTTCAGGCCGCCGAGTAAGAGGGCGAACAAGCCTTTTTCAATACTTTCGGAAACGCCCGCCGGACCTCTCCCGCGGGCGTTTTTATGGTGTACGAAAGCTTGTGAAATAAGATAAATTACTTCTGAACTTTAGCCGTTTTTTAAGCATAACCGGCAATGATTGCGATCAGTAACCGGTCGGTCTTCCCCAGTTTTTCCGAAGGCCATTGCGCTGCTTTTCGAGCGACGGCGGACATGAACGTCCGCGTGATTTCGGTACATCCTGTTCTGTTGCGTCCTGTTGTGTTTTGGAGTTCGTACCGTGAGTATTTATCAGCGCACCTCCGTGGATGCGGCGCTTCATGTGCTGCGTGATATCAATCGGAATATGACGGTGACGCAGAACCATGTCACGACAGGTCTGCGTGTCGAAAAATCCACAGATAATGCCGCCTACTGGTCAGTCGCGACGACGGTACGTCACGACAACAAGGCACTCTCCGCCATTCAGGATGCCCTCGGCATGGCGGCTGCCACCATGGGAACGGCATCTGCCGGCGTTGACAGCGTCATCGACGTCGTCACCGAGATCAAGGCAAAGCTTGTCGCCGCTACCGAGCAGGGCGTAGACAAGACCAAGGTCGGTGAAGAGCTGGAGCAGTTGAAAGCGCAGCTACGCAGCGTTTCCGAAGGCGCGGGCTTCAACAACGACAATTGGATCATTCTCGACAATACCACGACGCCGACGCAGCCGCGTCAGATCCCGTCCTCCTTCATCCGCAATTCTGACGGTTCGGTATCGGTCGGCATGCTGAGCTACCATATCGATATTCCGCCGGGCGGCGCGACCTCTTCCAAGGATGCGCGTTATGTGATCGATGACCGGGCAGGCGGCACCGGCGAATATGGCGTGCTGACCTCCGCCTTCTTCGCAACCGAACTCGGCACCGCGCAGACCTGGGTGCTGACCAAGAGCAAGAACGGCAATACGGCCGGCCAGGTGGAAATCGGCCTGACGGCGAATACCAGCAAACAGGACCTGAACGACATGATCAGCGTCGTCGACGCCGCGCTCGGACAGCTGACGACCGTCGGCTCGGCCTTCGGCGCATTGGAAAGGCGCATCAGCATTCAGGACGAATTCGCCAAGAACCTGTCCGACAACCTCACCTCAGGCATCGGCCGCCTCGTCGATGCCGATATGGAGGCAGAATCGAGCAAGCTCAGGGCACTTCAGACCCAGCAGCAGCTCGGCCTGCAATCGCTGAATATTGCCAACGCGTCCTACGACACGGTTCGTCAGCTTTTCCAGAACTTCTGATCTCGATTTTGTAGTACCGGCCGCCCGGCAAGCGATGCTCGCCGGGTGGTTTTCTTTGGCGTCAGGCGGCCTTGGCGGCCATCGTTGCCTTGGCCCACCAGACCAGCTCGTCGAGGGCGGCCTTTGCCGTCGGCAGCAGGTTCGCCTCGATCTCCTCGATCGGCTTGTTGCCGAAGGCCGGGTGAATCGACATGAAGTCGCCACCGCCGATATGCACGGCACTGCGGGTGGAGACCATATGAAGCTCGACGCCGATCCCACGCAGATGTTCGACCGCGCGCGTGGCACCCGTGCCGCCATAGCCGATCGCGGTGAACGGCTTGCGCATCCATTCCTTGTAGGCCTGGTCGAGCGCGTTCTTGAGAACGCCGGTGATCGAATGGTTGTATTCGGCGACGACGAAGATATAGCCGTCGAAACGCCCGATCGTTTCCTGCCAGCGCACCGCTTCCGGATTCTGGCTTGGCATCCAGAAGTTCGACGCCATTTCCTCGAAGAAGGGAAGTGGGTGATCGCGCAGATCGACCAGCTCGACGTCGAAGTCGTCACGTGCCTGAGCCTGTTTCAATATCCATTGTGCCGGGGCATCGGCGAAACGGGTGGGACGGGTAGAGCCGATAATAACGGCGATACGGGGCTTAGAATTCATGGTAACCTCCTGTATGCTGGTTTCTAACGGTAACCAAATTACGAATGGTTCGCGATGCCGCACAAGGAGGCACTTTATTGAAACCAGATAACCATCAGGAAACCGGCCCCTGCGAGGAGGACGCCGATGGCTGCCAGCAAGTTCGCGCCTGCGATCACATCAGCCGCATGCTGGCACGCATCAGCGACAAGTGGAGCCTGCTGGTGGTGCGCGTGCTGGGGCACGGGCCGCTGCGCTTCAACGCCTTGCGCCGCGAAGTGGGTGAGATCAGCCAGAAGGTGCTGGCATCGACGCTCAGGGAGCTCGAGGAGAACGGTTTCGTTTCCCGGACCGTCACGCATACGACACCTCCGCAGGTCGAATATGCGCTGACGGATCTCGGCCGGGAGTTCCTGGATCCGGTTCGGGGGCTCGCCGAGTGGGTCGTCGCAAACTCCGCACGCATGGACGAGGCGCGGGCGGCCTATGCCAGACGTCGCGGCCTCGACTGAAGTCCTGCGGTTTGCCAATAAAGCTGGTGATATCGGTGCGCGGCTGCAACAGGCCGATGTTTCCCATGGGGAATTTGGCTTATCAGATTGGTATCTTCATCTTGTTGCCGCATTCCCTAATATCTGCTCGCACCAGCTTCGAACGGAGAACCTCCTGTCCATGATCAAGAAATTCATCCTTCTGGCCGTTGCGGCGAGTTACCTCTCAGCTTGCACGACGACCGATCCCTATACTGGTGAGCAGAAGGTATCCAATACTGCCGGCGGTGCTGCCCTTGGCGCGCTCGGCGGTGCCCTCGTCGGTGTCGCCGTCGGCGGCGGCGGCCATGGCAAGCGCAACGCGGCGCTGATCGGTGCCGGCCTTGGCGCGCTCGCCGGTGGCGCAATCGGCAACTACATGGACCAGCAGGAAGCCGAGCTTCGTGCCCAGCTCGAAGGCACCGGCATTTCTGTCACCCGCCAGGGCGACAACATCATTCTCAACATGCCGTCGAACATCACCTTCGATGTCGACCAGGACGCGGTGAAGGCGGGCTTCTATCCGACGCTGAATTCGGTGGCGATCGTGCTGCGCAAGTTCAACCGCACCCTCATCGACATCAACGGTCATACGGACTCCACCGGCAGCCTGCAGCATAATCAGGACCTGTCGCAGCGCCGCGCGCTGTCCGTTGCCGATTATCTCGGCAGCCAGGGCATCGACCAGCGCCGCGTCTCGGCCGTCGGCTTCGGCCCGTCGCAGCCGGTCGCTTCCAACGCGACCGAAGCCGGTCGCGCCCAGAACCGCCGCGTTGAAATCCAGATCGCGCCGATCACCCAGAGCTGATCGGGTGCCTTCAGACGACAAAGAGGCCGGGGCATCGCCCGGCCTTTTTCGTTGCGCGCCCTCCGCCTCAATGCTGCATCGTGGCGCCCTTGGTGATCTTGTCGACGATTTTCTTGTCGGCTCTGAGCGCAATGCCGACAACCTTGGCATCATCGGGGGCATATTCGGCGAAGACGGCGCGGTTGGCCGCATCGTGGCCGGTTGCAAACATTTCCTCGATAAAGACGGATGAGGTCACGTCGCGCTCCAGCGCGCGGCGGTGGATGGTCGATATCGTCGTTTCGTCGGCCGACAAGACTATGATCGGCTGGATCGATAGGGGGTTATAGAGGTTGCCGGCGCGGTCCTTGTAGGGCTCGCCGATGATTTCGGGATATTGCCCGGCGATGCCCGTCGATAGGAAGGCTGTGACATTCAGCTTCTGCCAGCCGGCAAGATTGTTTCGCAGGACGATCGCAATTTTGGTATCAAACATTCCAGTGTCTTTCATCAGGGTATCGAAAACGCGTTGAGCCAGGATCTAACGCCGCAAGTCTTCGAGGGTCTTGAACGTTTGTGCGAGCCGCAGGTGGGCAGCGGCATGTTGTCCGCGCCTGTCGGCAGCGGCATCCTGACGGCGCCGGCCTTTCCAGGTATCGAGCGTATCGAGGCGCAGTTCTCCGGCAATATGTTCGAGCCACACCGGCACGATACCTATGCGCTCGGTGTCACCCTGCACGGCGTGCAGACGTTCACCTATCGCGGCGAACGGCGCTTCAGCCTGCCGGGGCAGGTGATCGTGTTGCACCCGGACGAGGAGCACGACGGCGGGGCGGGAACCGCAGACGGACTGCATTACCGCATGCTCTACATGGAGCCGGCGCTGTTGATGGAATGCCTGGAGGCGGAGAAGATCGGTCTTCCCTTCGTCGACCAGCCTGTGATCGCCGATGGTGCGCTAGCGCAGGTGCTGCTTGCCGCACTCGGCGAACTCGACCGGGAACTGGACGAACTTTTCGTCGATGATTTCGTGAGCCGCGTGGCGGGTGGCCTGTCGCGGCATTCGCAGGTGCGCCGCCGGGCTCTGGGCGCGGTTGCCTGGAGGCAGGTGCGGGCGGCTCGCGATTATCTGGAGGCGCATGCGCTGAGGCCGGTGCGCTCCGGCGAACTGGAGAACATTACCGGCCTCGACCGTTTCACCCTGTCACGGCATTTCCGCACGGCCTTTGCCACCAGCCCGCACCGCTACATGCTGATGCGGCGGCTGCAGCAGGCAAAGGCGCGGATGGGCGAAGGCGAAAGTTTTGCCGATGTGGCCGCCGCCACGGGCTTTGCCGACCAGGCGCATTTCATCCGGCATTTCAAGAAGGCCTATGGCGTGACGCCGGGGCGGTGGGCCGGACTGCATCGTGCCCATGCGGCAAAGGCCGGCAATGGCATCCTGGCGTAGTCCTCTTCCGGAAGAAGATCTGAGAAATGCAGCCACCACCGATCTGACGTGATCAGATGACATCCGTATTTATCCAGAAAACGGCATTATCATATGCATTGCGCATGCCTTCAGCAAGAAAGCCAGATTCGATAACTTGCCCGGGTCCAAGCTATCGGCGTCCGCCGAATGCTCTCCTCAGTATGACGCCTGGCTAAGCAGCCGGCGGTCTGTGAAAGGTCAAGGCACATTATGTCTGCAAACGATAAGCCACTCATCGCAATTGCCGGTGCCACCAGCAAACAGGGTCGTAGCGTCGCATCAACGCTCCTTCGCAGCGGACGTTTCCGCGTACGCGCCCTGACCCGGAAAAAGGATTCACCCGAGGCTTTAAATCTGGAGCAACTTGGAGCCGAGATTGTATCCGTCCCTCTCCAGCTTGGCTTCCAGAAGGATGTCGTTGCTGCCTTCGAAGGGGCGGACGGGGCATTTCTGATGACGCCGCCCATCATTCCGCCGGAGACAACAGAGGCTCCGATCGGCCGCCAACTTGCGGATGCGGCGGTCGAGGCAGGCGTCGGACATATTGTCTTTAGCACGCTTGAGAATGTCGATGCCATCTCCGGCGGGACGAAGTTTGCTCCGCACTTCACCGACAAAGCGCGCGTTGCGGACCATATTCGCGGTCTGCCGATCTCTCATTCCTTCGTCATCCTGGCATTCTTCTACACGAATCTTCTCGAATATTATCTGCCGCGCATGGAGGGTGACACGCTGCTGTTGCCGATCTATCTTCCCGAGGATTTTCGAGCACCTTTTGTCGATCCGCTCACGGCGACCGGGCCGGCCGTGCTCGAAATTTTCTCAAATCCCGAGCGCTACAACGGGAGAACGCTGCCGATCGTCGGCGATGTCATCTCTCCGCGCGAGATGGTCGAAACCTTCCGAGAGGTAACCGGCCTCAAGGCGGAATATCGAAATGCTTTCACCAAGGGTGGCCTGCTGCAGTATTTTCCGGAGTTCGCCGCCAACGAGCTTTTCGTGCAAGAACTGCTGGGGATGGTCGAGTATGCCGTTCAGTATGGTTATTTCGGAAAGGAGCATGATCTGGAGTGGAGCCGTCGCCTGAATCCCGACACGCTCGACTGGAAGCAATATCTTCGCACCACGGGTTGGCGCGGCGACAAGCGATCTTTCGGGCTCTAGCGCAGTTTTAGGCAAAGCGCGAAGCGGTTTTCCCGGGAATTACATAAAAACAAACACTTAGAGCGGCGCTTCCGTGAAAGCTGAGCCGCTCTAAGTTACGATGACCGGATCCCCGGGAGTTTGGGAATCTCGGCGACAAGAAAGTCGGTGAGAAGGCGAACGCGGGCGATGGCAGAGCGCTCTGGCACGATGAGCAGGCTCAGCGGAACCGGCGACGGGCGATAGTCTTCGAGCACGACCTCGAGGCGACCGTTATCCAGGAGATCGTGGACTAGCCAAAGGTGAGCGGGACCCATGCCGCGTCCTGCAGCCAAGGCTTCGCGCGCCGCAAGCCCGTGATCGACGCGCAGCTTCCCGTTGACTGGAACCGTAAAATTCCCGCCATGGCGGGAGGAGAGAGCGATCTGATCGCTCCCGGCCACATTGGACATTATGACGGTTTCGTATCGCGAGAGATCGTCCGGGCGCTCCGGCCGCCCGTGAACGGAGAAATAGGCCGGAGCGCCGACCAGCAGCCGGTGGCTTTTTCCGAGCGCATGAAGCTTCATGGAACTGTCAGTGAGAGGTCCAAGTCGGAGCGCCAGGTCAACGCCTTCGCGAACCAGGTCGATGCGTTCGTCGGTCAAGTTGAGATCGACGCTGATATCAGGATGCCGGTCCTGAAATTCGAAGATGAGGCGGGTGATGTGCATCACGCCAAGCGCTGCGGTACACGAAAGCCTGACAGCGCCTGCGGCCGCCCGACGTGCATTCCTGGCTTCCTCGGCAGCCTGCTCGACCAGGCGCAATACCTGAAGGCAGTTGGCATAATAGCGACTGCCTTCGTCGGTAAGCGTCACGCGACGCGTGGTTCGGTTGAGGAGAGGCACACCGACTGCATCCTCGAGTTCGTTGAGATGCCGCGTCACCGTGGATTGACCGACGCCGAGTTCTCTTGCCACCATAGACAGGTTGCCTCGCTCGGCGACGCGAACAAATGTGCGCATTCTGTCGAGAGACAGCCCGGTATTATCCATTTTTCAGCACAATGACATTCATTAGGTCAGTATAAGGGATAAACGAGCTTGCGGCTAGCCAAGCATGGCCAGAACGGCAGGGACTCTTGGGGGCGCATGTAGATGATTTCCCGATTTAGATGGAATTTTGCGAGGCTTGGCTGGGACTTCAGCGATTTTTGCGCGGCAAGCACCAATAAAAACATGCCGTATACGCCTGATCCCCAAGCAAGGCGGGTGATGCCGGGCTCCTTTGAACGCCGCGATGTTGTGTTATTCGCGCATCATTCTCCATAAAGTAGAAAAGATCCGGTTGGCAAAATCAAATTTGTCCGGTACAGAAACTCTACCGCTGCAGATCAATCAAAGGAGGCGTTGCATGGCATCAACATTCATCGAAGTCCTCCCGTCCGGAATGATCCGACACTAGGTCATTCCAATTCGCGGCCCGCCAGGGAAACGCGACATGCGGTTTTAATTTCGTTCACAGCTCGACCGATCTGCCGGGACCAGTTCGTCTCCCGCTCCGACTGTGCTCTTCAACTCTCGATTTTGGGGCCGGCTGCCGAAACACGGCGTCGGACTGGTTAAAATGGCTCGCAAGAAGCTCGATTTCCGTGCCGATGCGTATCGCAACGTCCTCGGCTTTGTTTTTCGTCAATGGACTCATCGCCCCGCATTGGTGGGCACTATTGTCCTGCTCGTTATTGCCAGCACGCTGGCCGAAGTTCTCGTGCCGGTGTTTTCCGGTGAGATCGTCGACACGATTGCCAGCGGCAATGCGGCTGGCGGTGCTATCCGCGCCTTCGCTGTGGTCGTGGCCCTTGGCCTGACCAGCGTTGTATTGCGCTGGTTCATCTTCGACGGGATCATCCGGCTGACGTTGCGCATTATGGCCGATGTCGCCAATAACGGCTTCCATAGGGTGCAGCGGTTCTCGACGGATTGGCATGCCAATAGTTTCGCCGGCTCGACGGTCCGCAAGATCACCCGCGGCATGTGGGCGCTCGACGCGCTCAACGACCTGCTGCTGATCGCTCTGCTGCCGTCGATCGTCATGCTGGTCGGCGCCAGTATCGTGCTCGGCACCTATTGGCCGATCATGGGGCTGATCGTGGCTGCGGGATCGCTTGCTTATATCGGCGTGACCGTCGCACTTTCGATGGGTTTCGTGTCGCCTGCGGCAAAGCTTGCCAATGCCTGGGATACCAAGCTCGGCGGCGCGTTGGCGGATGCCATCAGCTGCAACTCGGTGGTCAAGGCCTTTGGTGCCGAAAGGCGCGAAGAGGAACGCCTGCGCCATGTGCTTGCCAAATGGGACAACCGCACGCGGCGGACGTGGAAGCGCGGGACGCTGAACGGCACGATCCAGGGCTTCATGATGGTCTCCATGCAGGCCGGCATTCTCGGCACCGGCCTTGTCATGTGGCAGCAGGGGTTGGCGACAGCAGGCGACATCACCTTCGTGCTGGCGATGTTCTTCGTCCTGCAGGGTTATCTGCGCTCGGTCGGGCAAGACATTCGAAACCTGCAGCGTGCCGTCAACGACATGGAAGAACTTGTCCTGCTCGACAAGACGCCGCTCGGCATCGAGGACAAGCCGAACGCGAAGGCGATCGCGATCGGCGAAGGTGAAATCGTGTTCGATCGCGTCACCTTCCAGTATGGCGCGCATCCGACCCCGCTCTATGAGGATTTCTCGGTCACCATCAAACCGGGGGAACGGGTCGGATTGGTCGGCCATTCCGGCTCGGGCAAGACCACTTTCGTCAAGCTCATCCAGCGCCTCTATGACGTCAACTCGGGGTCGATCCGGATTGACGGACAGGATATCGCCGAGGTCACGCAATCGAGCCTGCGTGGCCAGATCGCCATCGTGCAGCAGGAGCCCATCCTGTTTCACCGCACTCTGGCCGAAAACATCGCCTATGGTCGCCCGAACGCGTCCAGGCGCGAGATCGAGAATGCGGCAAAACAGGCGAGCGCCCATCGTTTCATCATGGACCTGCCGAAGGGCTACGAGACGATGGTGGGCGAGCGCGGTGTCAAGCTGTCGGGCGGCGAGCGTCAGCGTGTCGCCATCGCGCGCGCCTTTCTCGCCGATGCACCCGTGCTGATCCTGGACGAGGCGACATCGAGCCTCGACAGCGAGAGCGAAGTGCAGATCCAGCAGGCCATGGAGCGCCTGATGGATGGCCGCACGACGCTTGTCATCGCGCACCGCCTTTCGACGGTGCGGGCGTTGGATCGACTGCTGGTGTTCGACAGGGGGATGATCGTCGAAGAAGGCGACCATCAAGCGCTCATCCGGCTGAACAACGGCATCTATCGCCGGCTGTTCGAGCGGCAGGCGCTCGAACTTACCAAGGGTCTGGTGGCATGAGCCGAAGAGCCGGCGCGCTGGGGCGCCGGTTCTTCGTCTCCGCTCGCTCGACTTGGATTTTGTTGGGCAAGCGGGGCTTTGTGGCTGAGAGGTGTAGTCCTCAGGCAGGGTTCGTGGCGGCGAATATGCGATCATAGGTTCCGTCGCGCTCGGCTAGCCGAGACGAGTTCCAACTTCGTCGTGCGAGCGATGCCTTAGGCGGAACTTTCCGCAAGTCCCGAGCGGCGGGCGATGAAGCGGGCGAGCGCCGGGCCGATCAGCAAAATTATCAGGAAGCGGCCGGTCTGCATGGCCATGACGAAGGGCACGTCGACATCGCTTGACGCGGCGATGATGGCGACGGAATCGGCGCCGCCGGGGCTGGTGGCAAGATAGGCGGTCAGCGGGTCGATGCCGGCGAATTTGTGGAGTGCCACCGCCATGCAGCCGCAGAGCGCCATCAGGATGATGATGGAGGCGGAGACGCGGGGCAGGGCGCGGGCGGCATGTTTGAGGATCGACCGGGTGAAGCGAAGGCCGATGCTCCAGCCGATCAGCGCGTAGCTGAGCGCCAGGATCCAGGTCGGCAATTCGATCTTCAACAGGCCGAAGCCTTGCAGCACCGCGCCGGCAAACAGCGGCACCACAATGTTGCCGCCCTGGATGCGGAAGCGGAAGACGGCGTAGCAGCAGAGGGCGGCGAAGGCGATGGTCATGGTGAAGGCCGGCCAGTCGACCGCCGGGAAGAAGATGACCGGCGGCGGCGCCTCACCATCGGCGGCGACCCAGAGGCGGGAGATGACAGAGGCGCCGACGGCGACGAAGACGACGCGCAGATATTGCATGAAGGCGACGAGGCGGGCATCGGCGCCGTAGGCTTCCGACATGATGACCATGGCCGAGGCGCCGCCGGGCGTCGAGCCCCAGACAGCCGTCGTGCCGGGCAGAACCTGCCAGCGCGTGAGCAGCCAGCCGAGGCCGGCGGCAATGGCGATGACCGAGACGATGAAAACGAAGAAGAGCGGCGCGTCCTTGGCCATGGTGCCCAGGATGTCAGGCGTGATGTTGCGCGCCATCAGGAGGCCGACCAGCACCTGGCCGAACTGTAGCGGCCAGTAGGGGATGCGCAACTGCCCCTTGCCGACGGTGAGCGCCAGCCCGATCGCCGCGACCATCGGGCCGATCAGCAGCGAGGCGGGCAGGGCGAAGAGTTCGAGGAACAGGACAAGAATGGCGGACAAGGCAAGCAGCAATGCCCATTTGGGCAGGCTCGCTTTCTGCGGGAAGCTGCTTGCGTCCAAAATTGTGATCCTCGAACTTTTGACCGGAGCGAGCCCGTAGGCGAAGATGGGAAGAGGCTCCGGCAGCATGAAGAGGCCGGCTGAGGGCCGGCAAGCGCAGACCCCGTATAGGCTCGGGGCAGCCAAAGGGTCAATTGCGGAATCTGGCCCTTGTGCCCCTAAAGGCGGATGTGTTTGGCAAGGAAATCAAGGAGGGTGCGAACACGGGCCGGCAGTGGCCCGCCCTGACCGATATAGACTGCGTAGAACTCTTCGACATCACCGGGATTGAGCTTTTCCAGCACAGGGACGAGGCGGCCGGCGGCGATATCGGCGCGCACGGTGAACTCCGTCATGCGCGCAAGGCCGGCGCCTGAGAGCGCCAGATAACGCATGGCCTCACCATCGCCGACCTGCAGGCCTGATGTGAGCGGAAGGGAGATCGTTTCACCGCCATGGAGGATCGGCCAGCCCTCCAGTGCGCGGCCATAGGAAAAGCCAATGCGGCAGTGATCGTGCAGATCGGTGGCTGAGCGTGGTTCGCCGCGTTGTTTCAGATAGTCGGGCGAGGCGACGATGATCTTTCTGGCAGCGCCGAGCTTGCGGGCAATCAGGCTCGATGTCTTCAGCGGGCCGGCGCGGATCGCCACATCGGCGCGCTCTTCCAGGAGGTCGACGACCTTGTCGGTATGGGTGATATCCAGCGTGACGCCGGGATGCTCGGCCATGAAAGCGGGGACGAGCGGCGCCAGGACATGATTGCCGAAAGAGCCGCTGGTGTTGATGCTGATGCGTCCGGCCGCCTGTTCTCCTGCCGAGGCAAAACGTTCGGCCTCCGAGATGTTGGCGAGGATTGCCACGCTGCGCTCATAGAAGGCGCAGCCTTCCGGTGTCAGCTGCAGCTTGCGCGTCGAGCGGTTGACGAGGCGGGTGCCGAGCCGGTTTTCCAGCCGGGCGACCAGCTTGCTAACGGCCGACGGCGTCATGCGGCGCGCCAATGCAGCAGCGGAGAAGCCGCCGCGCTCGACGACGCTGACGAAGACTTCCATTTCACCGGATCGATTGATGTCCTGACGGCTCATGATGAATTCAAATCACAAATGATATGCTCTGAGGCAATCTATATCACAGTGCTGGCCGGGTCTATCTCTTCAGAAAACAGGAGATTGGATCATGGAATACAGAAATCTCGGCGCATCGGGGCTGAGGGTGCCGGTGCTGAGCTTCGGGGCCGGCACGTTCGGTGGCAGCGGACCGCTCTTCGGCGCCTGGGGCACGACAGATGCCGAGGAAGCGCGGCGGATGGTGGATATCTGCCTGGAGGCGGGCGTGACGCTGTTCGATACGGCGGACGTTTATTCGGCTGGCGCGTCAGAGGAGGTGCTGGGACAGGCGATTTCCGGCCGGCGCGATGCGGTGCTGATCTCGACCAAGATGGCGCTGCCGATGGGCGAGCGACCTGATGATTGGGGCACTTCGCGGTCACGGCTGATCCGCGCGACCGAGGATGCGCTGCGGCGGCTCGGCACCGACTATATAGACCTCTTGCAGCTTCACGCCTTCGACGCCTCGACGCCGATGGAGGAAGTGCTTTCGGCGCTCGATGGGTTGGTTGCCGGGGGCAAGGTGCGTTATGTCGGCGTTTCCAATTTCTCTGGCTGGCAGTTGATGAAAGCGCTCGGTATTTCCGAGCGATACGGCTACCCGCGCCATGTCGCCCATCAGGTCTATTATTCGCTCGCCGGGCGGGATTACGAATGGGAGCTGATGCCGCTTGCCGCCGACCAGCAGGTGGGGGCGCTCGTCTGGAGCCCCCTTGCCTGGGGCCGGCTGACCGGCAAGATCCGCCGCGGTGTGGCCCTGCCGGAGGGAAGCCGTCTGCACCAGACCGCTGAATATGGCCCACCCGTCGATGACGAGAAGCTTTTCAACATCGTCGACGTGCTGGACGAGATTGCCGTCGAGACCGGTAGGACGGTGCCGCAGATCGCCATCAACTGGCTGATCGGCCGGCCGACGGTCTCAAGCGTCATCATCGGCGCGCGCAATGAGGAACAACTCAGGCAAAATCTCGGATCCGTCGGCTGGAGCCTGACGGCGGAGCAGATAAGGCGGCTGGATGCGGTCAGTGCCGTGACGCCGCCTTATCCCTATTTTCCTTACTATCGGCAGGAGGGTTTTGCCCGGCTCAACCCGCCCGCTGTCCCTGCAATAAAGATGGGATGAAATCTTCCCTAATCTTGGCTGGACAGCCGCTTTGACTTGCCTCATACCCGGCCTGCTACAGATCCTGTAGCAGGCTGTGGAATGTAGGGAGATCAAGGGCATGGCGCTGCGCGACGCAAAGGTCGGGATGCGAAACGAGGCGGGCATCGAGACCGTCACCGGTATTCTGAAGCAGCGCTTCGGAGAGCGCTTCCAGACCGGCCAGGCTTTTCGCGCCCAGCATGCACATACGACCACCTATATTCCCGCTCAGTTGCCCGACGGAGTGTTCTTTGCCGAGACGGCTGACGATGTGAAGGCCGCTGTGCGGGTCTGTGCCGATCACAAAGTGCCGGTCATCGGCTTCGGTACCGGCTCTTCGCTTGAGGGCCAAGTCAACGCGCCGAATGGCGGGATTTCCATTGATTTCAGCCGGATGAACCGGGTGCTCGAGGTCAATCCTGAGGATCTCGACTGCACGGTCGAGCCCGGCATCACCCGCGAGGCGTTGAATATCCATCTGCGCGATACCGGCCTGTTCTTCCCGATCGATCCCGGCGCCAATGCCTCGATCGGCGGCATGACCTCGACGCGGGCTTCCGGCACCAATGCCGTGCGTTACGGCACGATGAAGGACAATGTGCTTGCGGTGACTGCCGTCACCGCATCAGGCGAGGAAATCCGCACCGCGCGCCGCGCCCGCAAGTCTTCGGCCGGCTACGACCTGACACGGCTCTTCGTGGGCGCTGAGGGTACGCTCGGCATCCTGACCTCGGTGACGCTGCGCCTGCACGGCATTCCGCAGAAGATCGCCGGCGGTGTGTGCGCGTTCCCGAGCGTGAAGGCGGCCTGCGATGCTGTCATCATGACGATCCAGATGGGCATTCCGGTGGCACGCATCGAACTCGTCGATGCGCTGCAGATGCGCGCCAGCATTGCCTATGCCGGCCTTCCCTATGAGGAGAGCCCGGCGCTTTTCCTCGAATTCCATGGCACGGATGAAACGGTGGCGTTGCAATCAGCCGCCTTTGCCGAGATCGCGGCCGAATGCGGCGGCGGCGAATTCAAGTGGGCGGCAAGCCCGGAGGAGCGCACGAAGCTCTGGAAGGCGCGCCATGACGCCTATTGGTCGGTGCGCGCGCTCGCACCCGGCCTTGCCGTACTTTCGACCGATGTTTGTGTTCCGATATCGCGGCTTGCGGATTGCGTTGCCGAAACGCAGGCCGATATCGAGGCAAATGGTTTGCTGGCGCCGATCGTCGGCCACGCAGGCGACGGGAACTTCCATGTGCAGCTTTTGTTCGATGACAAGAGTGCCGCGGGGATTGCCACGGCCGAGGAGTTCGTGGCCCGGCTGAATGCGCGGGCGCTGGCAATGGACGGAACATGCACCGGCGAACATGGGATCGGTCAGGGGAAGATGGCATTTCTGGAGCAGGAGCTCGGAGGCACGGTGGATCTGATGCGTCAGATCAAACGCTCGCTCGATCCCGACAATATCCTCAATCCCGGCAAGATTTTTCATCTGGGCTGAAAATGGAACAATCTCATGATCTTGGCCCTTGCCCCCGGCATGAATAGCGCTAGTGTCGGCAACAGAATCCCGAATGGAGAATCCCTGACTTGGTAGGCCGGTTCCTCGTCTTTCTAGGAGGAGTGATCGTCGTAGTGCTCTTTGTAGCGCTGCTGGCACCGCTGTTCATCGACTGGACGGATTTCCGGATGAATTTCGAGGATCAGGCAAGCCGCATCATCGGCAAGAAGGTGACGGTCCACGGCACCGTCGACGCACGGCTTCTGCCGTTTCCGTCCGTGACGCTGCATGACGTGCGCGTCGGCCAGGAGGAGGACGGCAAGCCGGTCGTGCAGGTCGAGCAATTCTCCATGGATGCCGAGCTTGCGCCTTTCCTTTCCGGCGAAGCGCTAATCTTCGACATGCGCGTGATCAACCCCAAGGTGCGACTGCGGCTTCTGAAGGATGGATCGCTGGACTGGATGCGCGGCAGCCAGCCGGAAATTCCGGCCAAGACCGTCGTTCTGGAAAATGTGCACGTCAATGGCGGTGAGATTGAGTTCGTCGACGACCAGTCCGGCCGTTCGCGGCATGTGACGGGGCTCAATGCCGAGATGTCGGCGAAGTCGCTCGCCGGTCCATGGCGCATCGAGGGCGACGGCACGCTCGATGGCGAGCATGGCAGCTTTTCGATCTCCAGCAATCAGCCGGACGAGAACGGCGTGCTGCGCGCACGCACCCGGCTTGCACCTGACAAACATCCGGTTACCATCGATCTCGACGGCGAGCTGAAGCTGGTCGACAGCCGGCCGAACTATCAGGGCACGCTGTCTGCGGCGATTGAAAACCGCGAGGGCAAGACTGAAAAGGGAGAGGCGCCGCCGCCGCGCCTCAAGGGCCGTTTCGAGCTCACCAACGACCGCATCCGCATTCCCGAATACCGCATGGAAGTCGGCTCGACCGATGACCCCTATGTGATCACGGGGGAGGCGACACTGGACACCGGCACGGCGCCGGAATTTCTGCTGACCGCCGATGGCCAGCAGATCGACGTCAACCGTATCGGCAACCAGGGGGCCGCTGGCAAGACCAACCGCGATCCGGCGGTTTCGGCGCGCCAGAGGCTGAATTCGCTGATCGAAATCATCGGCCAGGTGCCGATCCCGCAGGTGCCCGGCAAGGCGACCGTGCGCCTGCCTGCCATCGTTGCCGGCGATACGACGATCCGCGATGTGGCATTGGAACTGCGGCCCGCCGGCAATGGCTGGATGATCGACAATGCCGTCGGCACGCTGCCAGGCCGCACGCAGGTGGAAGGCAAGGGCAAGCTGACGCTCATTGGCGATCCGTCCTTCAACGGCCAGATGGTCGTCGCCTCCAACCAGCCGACCGGACTTGCCTCCTGGCTGTCTGGATCGGTCGATCCGGCGATCCGCCAGCTCCGGCAGGCCGGTTTCTCCGCCAATGTCAGCCTGACGCATGATCTGCAGCGTTTCGAGAACCTGGAGATCGCTATCGGTGCTGCGACGCTGAAAGGACGGCTGGAGCGGCAGGCGACCGAGGGCCAGACACCGTCGCTTTCCGTCGCACTGAATGGCGATGCGCTCGATCTCGATGCGCTGCGCGCCCTGACCGGTCTCTTTACCGGGCAGGATGCCGGTGACAACGTGCTTGACCACAAGATTGCTGCACAGCTCAAGGCGGACAAGTTCACGGCCTTCGGCGTGCAGGCCGACAATGTCGAGACGACCTTTACGCTTGCTGACGGGGCGCTTTCCGTCGACCATCTGTCGATCAAGAACCTTGCGGGTGCCGAACTGACGGCGACGGGCAAGGCGGAGGGATCGCTGCTCGACTACAAGGGTACCGGCGAGATCACCTTCAAGGCCGCCGATCCCGGCTCTTTCTTCGCCATGCTGCGCGAACACCTGCCGCATCACCCTGTGATGGACCGGCTGGTGCGCAATGCCGCTTGGTATGGCAATACGGCGCTGCGCGGCGCGGTGACGCTTGGCGGCGATGACGACAATGCGCTGGCGGTGACGCTGGCTGGCGTTTCGAACGGTAGCCGCGTCAATCTCGATTACCGCATGTCCGACCTTCTGGCGCTGACCGGCAACGGTACGACGGCGCTGGAGGCGACGCTCGACAACGCTGTTCCGTCGATCCTCTTCGGCCAGGCGGGTCTCGATCCACTGCCGGTCGATGCCGGCGCCAACGGCCGCATGACGCTGAAAGTAACGGCGGCGGGCAACGATCCGGCGGATGCCGCGCTGACCTTCGCCACAGACCGGACTTCGTTCACGGCGAACGGCAAGGTCGATGTGCGGCCCGACACTTTCATGAACGGCAATGTCGCCTTGTCGCTCGAAAGTGCGGATCTCGACCCGTATCTCGTCATGAACGGCATCGCGCTGCCTGAGCTCGGCACCGGGCTGCCCTTCAAGATGCAGACCAATGCGACCATCGATGCCGACAAGGTGGTGTTGGCCGATCTCAACGGGCACGCGGCCGACAATGAATTCACGGGCGCACTGACTTTCGACCGCAAGGCGGCAAAGACTGCGGCGAGTGGTTCGCTTGCGCTCTCCAAGGCTGATCTCGGCTGGCTCGGAGAGGCGGTGTTCGGGCAGATCAACGATCCGTCCAATGGCCAGCTGACGACGGCAGCACTCGGCCAGCCGCTTTTCCGCGATCTCGACGTCAATCTGAAGCTCAGCGCCAAGCAGTTCTGGCCGGGGCTTTTCAATACTGCTGTCAATGATTTCACCTCCGATGTTGCCTACAAGGGCGACGAGATGCAGCTCAACAACATGGCCGGCAATTGGGACGGCGGCGCGCTTTCGGGCAATATGCTCTTTACCAATGCCAATGGTACGGGTTTCCTGCAGTCGCGGCTGACGCTTGCCGATTCCGATCTAGGCGGTGTCGTCTGGTCGCGCGACGGCGCGCCTGTCGCCAACGGCAAGTTCGGCATGTCGCTGTCGCTCGAAGCTTCGGGCAAGACGGTTGCGGACATTGCGAGCTCGCTGAACGGCTCGGGCGAAATCCGGCTCGGCGAGACGAGCGTTCGCGGGCTGAACCTCGCGATCCTGGCGCCGCTACTGGCCGCCACCGATCCGATGCAGGATCAGATCAATGCCGGCAAGATACATCCGATTGTCGAGACGCTGCTGAACAATGGCGAGGCGAAGCTGCCGCCGCTCGGCATTCCCTTCAACGTGACGGACGGCACGCTGCGGGTCCAGAATGTCAGCGTCGCCAACGATCTCGCGCATCTGACAGCCGATGCGCAGATCGAGCTGCCGCAGGAGCGTATCAGCGCGACGCTTGGCATCAACCTCAATCCGGGCGCGGAGGCACTGTCGGGAGCGGAGCCGGGCATCCGGCTGAACTTCTCCGGCCTGCTCGCTTCACCGGGCAAGACGATGGATGTGACCGATATCACCAGCTTTCTCTCGCTGCGCGCCTTCGAACGCGAGCGGCGGCGTGTCGAGCGGCTGCAGACCAATGTCCTGGAAAAGCAGCGGCTGCGGCGCGAAGTGGCGCTCTATCGCTTCAATGATGCCCAGCGCGTTGCGGCTGCCGAAATCGAGCGGCAGCGAAAGGCCGAGGAAGAGCGGCTGCGGGCGCTCGCACAGCAGGCGGCTGAGCGCAAGGCCGAAGCCGAGGCGAAGGCTGCCGCCGAAGCGAAGGCCAAGGCGGAAGCGGAGGCACAAGCGAGGGCTGCTGCAGAGGCCGAGGCTGCGCGCCGTTCTGTGCCTCAGCCCGGGCAACTCAATTTCGACCAGGTGCCGGGCGTCCAGGCACAATAATTCCGGCGAGCAAAAAGGCCGGCCTAACAGGGTTGCTCAAGCTCCTGCGGCGCCGTTTTTCAACCAGCACAGGACATGAAGGCGCAGTGCCGAGGAGAGATTGCTCTCAGCCGACCTGTTATCGTCTATTTCCGATATCAACGCTGCAAGCGGCATGGAACGACTTGCTGCGATTGTCTTCAGTTCCATCCAGAATTCATCTTCCAACGAGAAGCTTGTGCGATGCCCATGCAGTGTCGCCGAATGTTTACGGATCATCGAGCTAACCATGTCTCATTGAGAAAGCGATTCACTTGGGAACCGCAACTGCTTGATCACGCATGCTTTTATGTCGGCGCGATCAAGTCTTGTCTTTTTCGAGCCTGCCCTGATCGAGCGCCTTTTCGGCTTTCTCGTTGAGGGCCTTGGTCAATTGCTTCTCGGCCTTGGTGCGCCCATGGGACACACGGTTCTGCTCAGCCCGCACTTCCTTTTCGGAACGGGCCTGCTTCTTGCGGAACTGGCGCAGATTGACGATTTCGGCGCTCATTCGGTTCTCTCCATGAAAAAAGGGAGGCTTTCGGCCTCCCTTTGACATCATTGCTTCTTGCGGAAAGAGTCGAGTGAAACGACGGAGCCTGGTTTTTTTTCTTCGCCGTCGGCGGGCTTTGCGGCCGCATCATCGGTCTTGGCCGCGTCAACGGGATAGGCGGTGATTTCGGCTGCCGGCAACTCCTCACCGTCACTCAGCGGCACGTCGAATTCCAGCTCGAAATTGACCGAGGGATCGTAGAAGCCTCTGATGGCGTTGAAGGGGATGACGAGCTTTTCCGGCACGTCGGAAAACGACAGGCCAATCTCGAAATGGGATTCGGTGATTTTCAGTTCCCAGAACTGGTGCTGGATGACGATCGTCATCTGCTCGGGATATTTGGACTTCAGGTGCTGCGAGATGCGCACGCCGGGGGCGCCGGTCAGAAACGTGATGAAGAAGTGATGGTCGCCGGGCAGTCGGCCCGTCGTTGCGACTTCAGTCAAGACCTTGCGGATGACGCCGCGCAACGCGTCCTGTGCCAGAATGTCGTAGCGGATGTGATCCTGCCCCATGCTTTTCCTGTCTTTCGTCGGTTTCGAAGTCTTTTCACGAACTTGTATGGCACGAACAGGCGCTTTGGGAAAGGCGCAAGCCGATTCATGCTTTCATCAAGCATACATGATTTCGTCGAAAAAGGGGAGAAGGTGAAGGCTTCTGTTGCCAGGTGCCTTCGGACCCCGCCTTACGGGGCTAACCGTAAGGACTTAGAGCGGAATTCCCGCACCGCCGTTAGGCAGCGAGAGCGTATTCCTTAGCGTTGTTGTCGTTTGCAACTACACTTGTGACCCGATAACGGCGGTATCATGCCGAGCGAAAAGTCGATCTTTACACCCTTGTCGATCCTATTTCGCCCCCATCAAAAGCAGGCGCTTGTCCAAAAGGATATCCGCCTGTTTTTGGTGGAGGCGCCGGGTACCGCCCCCGGGTCCAATAGGTTTATTCCACCGCCCGTTTATCGCCATAGCCGGCCCGAAAGCCGGCACGGGTGATATAGTGTTTTTGTGATCGCAATGGAAGGGGACGTGTCATAAAAGCATCGTCCTCATCAGCGTTTTTGCTTGGATAATCGGCAAGGCGCATTGGTTTGCGGCCGCTTTGCCCTTAAATTAGGTGCAAAAGGAATCAGTGGCGACCATGAAGCAATATCTCGACCTCTTGAGCCATGTGATGGAAAACGGCACCGACCGGGGCGACCGCACGGGTACCGGCACGCGTTCGGTCTTCGGCTATCAGATGCGCTTCGATCTCGATGCCGGCTTTCCGGTGCTGACGACGAAGAAACTGCATCTGCGCTCGATCATCTATGAACTGCTGTGGTTCCTCAAGGGTGAGACCAATATCCGCTTCCTGCGTGAAAACGGCGTCAGCATCTGGGACGAATGGGCCGACGAGAACGGCGATCTCGGCCCGGTCTACGGCGCTCAGTGGCGCTCCTGGCCGGCACCGGATGGCGGGCATATCGACCAGATCGACAATCTCGTAAAAGGCCTCGTCAAGAACCCCAATTCGCGCCGCCACATCGTCTCCGCCTGGAACCCGGCTGAGGTCGATGACATGGCGCTGCCGCCCTGCCATTGCCTGTTCCAGTTCTATGTGGCCGATGGAAGGCTTTCCTGCCAGCTCTATCAGCGCTCGGCCGATATCTTCCTCGGCGTCCCCTTCAATATCGCTTCCTATGCGCTGCTGACGATGATGGTGGCGCAGGTGACCGGGCTGAAATATGGCGAGTTTGTCCACACGCTCGGTGATACACATCTCTACCACAATCATTTCGAACAGGCGAAGCTGCAGCTGGCGCGCCAGCCGAAGCCGCTGCCGCGCATGCTGATCAAGCGCGATGTGAAGGATATCTTCAGCTTCGTCTACGAGGATTTCGAACTCGTCGGCTACGATGCCGATGCCAATATCAAGGCGCCGATCGCCGTCTGAAGCGTGTCGCGATCTTTCAGATCGCTTGCCACGCTTTAGGCTCTTGTTTCGCATTTCGTGATCGCAAAACCGCTGCACATTTTTGCGCGACATGCTCTAAGCCGGGAAGGCCGATGTCCGATATCCGCAAAACCATCTTCGTTGCCGTCGCGCGCAACGGCATCATTGGCCGCGACGGCGATATGCCCTGGCGGCTTTCGACAGACCTCAAGCGCTTCAAGGCGATGACGGTGGGCAAGCCTGTCGTCGTCGGCCGTAAGACCTTCGAGAGCTTCGGCGGCAAGCCGCTGCCGGGTCGCCAGCATGTGGTGATCTCGCGCGGTGCCGCGATCGATCTTCCCGACGTGCATATGGCCCGCTCGCTCGACGAGGCGATTGAAATGGCCGAGGCGCTTGCCCGCAAGCAGGGTGAGAACGAGATCTCCATCCTGGGCGGCGGGCAGATCTACGCACAGGCGATGGCGTTCGTCGACCGTATGTGCGTGACGCATGTGGAGGCCGACGTAGAGGGCGACACATCCTTTCCGGACATCGATCCCGCGATCTGGGTGGCGACGGAGAGCCTTGATGTTCCCTCGGGGGAAAGGGATACCTATCCCACGCGTTTCGTCGTTTATAAACGTCGAGATGCCTGAAAAGGAACTATTTTCCAATTATATTGACCAAGTTTCTGACACCGCGTTGAAAGCCGGTGCGGCGATACCTATAACGGTCGGATCGCATCCGCCGGCAGCCCCCACGGCGGTCGGATGTGTATGACGTAACGAACAACGAGGTTTTGATGCCCTGGAGCAATCAGAATGGCGGCGGCGGCCCTTGGGGCGGCGGCGGCGGTAACAATCAGGGACCATGGGGGCAGGGGCCGAACCGTCCACGCGGCGGTGGCGGCGGCAAGGGCGGTCCGCCTGATCTGGAGGATATCATACGGCGCGGGCAGGACCGGCTGCGCGGCTTCATTCCAGGTGGTTTCAACGGCGGTGTCGTTGCGATCATCGTGGCGGTCGTCGCGATCTTCTGGCTTTTCCAATGCATTTACGTTGTCCAGCCGGACGAACGCGGCGTTGAGCTGCGCTTCGGCGAGCCCAAGCAGGAGGTTTCCCTGCCGGGCCTGCATTTCCATTTCTGGCCGGTTGAAACCGTCGAGACGGTCAAGGTGACGGTGCAGCAGCTGAACATCGGCGCGACCACGGCAGGCTCTTCGAGCGGGCTGATGCTGTCGAGCGATAAGAGTGTCATCAACGTACAGTTCGCGGTCTTCTATACGATCAGCGATCCCAAGGCCTATCTTTTCGGTGTCGAAAATCCGGCTGAAACGCTGCAGCAGGTTTCCGACAGCGCCATGCGCGAAGTCGTCGGCCGGCGTCCGGCACTGGATGCGTTCCGCAGCAACCGCCAGCCGATCGAGACGCAGGTTCTCAACATCGTTCAGGATACGATGAACCGCTATGGCGCGGGCATTACCGTGACCGGCGTGACGATCCAGAACGTGGCGCCGCCACGCGAAGTCGCCGACTCCTTCGAAGAAGTGCAGCGTGCCGGTCGCGACCGCGACAGCACGATCGAGGATGCCAACCGTTATACGAACCAGAAGCTCGGTCAGGCACGAGGCGATGCTGCCCGTATCCGTGAAGACGCAGCCGCCTACAAGGATCGCGTCGTCAAGGAAGCGGAAGGTGAAGCACAGCGCTTTACAGCCATCAATGACGAATATTCGAAGGCTCCCGATGTGACGCGCAAGCGCCTGTTCCTGGAAACGATGGAGCAGGTCCTGAAGAACTCCAAGAAGGTCGTGATCGACGAAAAGCAGGGCGTCGTTCCCTACCTGCCGCTCAACGAAATCAATCGACCGGCGGCGGCACCGGCACGGCAGGGAGGTTGAACCATGGTATCGAACAGACTTCCCTTTATCCTGATCGCGCTCGCGGTCCTTCTCGTCATTCTTTATTCGTCGATCTTCGTGGTCAATGCACGTGAGCAGGCAATCGTCGTGCGCTTCGGTCAAATCCAGTCGGTGAAGACAGAGCCCGGCCTCTATTTCAAACTGCCGTTCGGCTTCATGGATGCCGACCGCGTGCAGTTCGTGGAAAAGCGGGCGCTCAGGCTCGACCTCGACAATATCCGCGTTCAGGTTCAGGACGGCCAGACCTTCGATGTCGACGCCTTCGTGATCTACAATATCTCGGATGTACGCCGTTTCCGCGAAACGGTCTCGGGCGACCGCGACGCTGCCGAGGCACGGCTGCGTGCGCAGCTCGATTCCTCGCTTCGTCGTGTCTACGGTCTGCGTGACTACAACGCGGCGCTTTCGGAAGAACGCGTGGCGATGATGCTCGAAATTCGCGACGATCTGCGCACCGATGCCGAAAACCTCGGCTTGCATATCGATGACGTCCGCATCCGCCGGACGGACCTTTCGCCGGAAGTGGCTCCGAACACCTACAACGCCATGCGCTCCGAGCGTCTGGCCGAGGCCGAGCGCATCCGCGCCGAGGGTAATGAAGAGGGCCAGCGCCGCCGGGCTGTCGCCGACCGCCAGGTCGTCGAGATCACTGCCGATGCGCAGCGCGATTCGGAAATCCTGCGTGGTCAGGGTGATGCGGAGCGCAACCGTATCTTTGCCGATTCCTTCGGCAAGGACCCGGCCTTCTTCGAGTTCTACCGCTCGATGGCCGCCTATTCCGCGGCACTGTCCTCGCAGGATACGACGCTGGTGCTTTCGCCGACCTCGCAGTTCTTCCGTTACTTCGAGAACGCGGACGGCAACCAGCCTGCTGCACCGGGCCAGGTCGGGGGCCTCGTGCCGCCTGCGGCCGCACAGCCGGCCGCTCCGGCACTGCCGGCGAACTGATGACAGACTGAATGCAGGACCTCCTCACCGGGCTTGCATTCTTCCTTATCATCGAGGGGCTGGTCTACGCACTGGCCCCTCGTTTCCTTGTCGAGATGGCGAAGCTTCTCCACACCGTTCCGGAGCGCCAGCTGAGGGTCTTCGGGCTTGCAGCGATAGCGCTCGGCGTTGCCTGTGTCTGGCTTTTGCGAGGTTAGAGCCTTTACTGGCCAGATTGCAGCATTCTGTTGGCTGAAACGGGCCGCCTGATCGACCGGCCGGCTTGGCCGTAGATCTGGGCTACGACGCGCGCCGGCCGGTCGACCTCTGGCCAGGAAAGGCTCTCAATCACATTCGCACGGGGATTTCTCGAAAAGGTGATTTCGCCCTCCATCATTCCGCCTTATGCTGATGCTGTATGTGCGCCTTTATCCCAGACGAGGAAGCTTGATGGCCCCCACGACTCGCTCGCCCTTCAGACGAACGCTCGCGCTGCTGGCCGGCACCGCCCTTCTGGCAAATGTTGGCGTAAGCAGTGTTGCGCATGCGCAAACCGCCCCCGCACCAGCGACACCTGAACAGGCAGCACCGGCCCCTGCGGCCCCTCAACCGACGCCGGTTTCCCCGGCTGCAGTCGCACCCGCTGCTCCGCCCATGCAGATGACGGCTCCGGTCAATGGTCCGGCTTCCGTCGCGGATCTCGCCGAAGGGTTGCTCGATGCCGTAGTCAATATCTCGACCTCGCAGAATGTGAAGGGTGACGAGGGCGCCGGTCCCGCACCGCGTGCGCCTGACGGCTCGCCCTTCCAGGAATTCTTCAACGACTTCTTCAACAAGCAGCAGGGCAACCGCGGCCCCAGCCACAATGTCAGCTCGCTCGGTTCCGGCTTCGTCATCGATCCCACCGGCTATATCGTCACGAACAACCACGTGATCGAGGGGGCCGACGACATCGAGATCAATTTCGCCAACGGTTCCAAGCTCAAGGCCAAGCTGATCGGAACAGATACCAAGACTGACCTTTCGGTGCTCAAGGTCGAGCCGAAGCAGCCGCTGAAATTCGTCAAGTTCGGTGATTCCAGCACGATGCGTATCGGCGATTGGGTCATGGCGATCGGCAACCCGTTCGGCTTCGGCGGATCGGTGACGGTCGGCATCATTTCGGGCCGCGGCCGCAACATCAATGCCGGCCCCTACGACAATTTCATCCAGACGGATGCGGCGATCAACAAGGGCAATTCCGGCGGCCCGCTCTTCAACATGAAGGGTGAAGTGATCGGCATCAACACCGCGATCATTTCTCCCTCGGGCGGCTCGATCGGTATCGGTTTCTCCGTGCCGTCGGAGCTTGCATCCGGCGTGGTCGAGCAGCTTCGCGAGTATGGTGAGACGCGCCGCGGCTGGCTCGGCGTGCGCATACAGCCGGTCACCGACGAAGTGGCCGACAGCCTCGGCCTCGACAGCGCCAGGGGCGCGCTGGTCGCCGGCGTCATCAAGGGCGGACCTGTCGATGACGGTTCGATCAAGGCCGGTGACGTCATCCTGAAATTCGACGGTAAGGCAGTCGCCGAGATGCGCGACCTGCCGCGCGTGGTGGCCGAAAGCCCTGTCGGTAAAGAGGTCGATGTCCTCGTGCTGCGCGACGGTAAGGAGCAGACCGTCAAGGTGACGCTCGGCCGTCTCGAAGACAGCGACCAGGCGGCTGCGGCCGGCGACAATTCGAGTGATGACGGTGTCATCAACCCCGATCCCGGCGAGAACAACGACATGGATGAACCGGATCAGGGCGACGATCAGGGGCAGGCCGCACCCGACGGACAGGACCCGCACCAGCAGGATCAAGGGCAAGACCAAAAGAGCCCGGATCAAAAGGGGCAGGATCAGGCAACTCCCGGCCAGGCTACCCCAAAGCATGTGCTCGGTCTTTCGCTCTCGCTGCTCAGTCCCGAAACCCGCAAGGCCTTCGGCATTGCCGAAAGCGTCGATGGTGTCGTCGTGACCGAGGTTGCACCGGGTTCGGCCGCTGCCGAGAAGGGGTTGAAGCCCGGTGACGTGATCGTCGAAGTGGCACAGGAATTCATGAAGTCACCGGATGCTGTCGCCAGTAAGGTGCAGACGCTGAAGCAGGAGGGCCGGCGCAATGCGCAGATGATGGTCGCTGCGGCCAATGGCGACTTGCGGTTCGTTGCGGTGCCGATGGAGTAGGTGTCGCCCGGCACAGGCAAGAAAAATCAAAGGAGCGGTTGGCCGCTCCTTTTTCATTTCAACAGTGCCCTATGGCTCAAATCGTCGCGAAATCCGTCTTGCGATAGCCCTGGATATAAAGCAGCGCCGTCAGGTCGCCGTGGTTGATCTGTATGTCGGCTTCGGCGGCCACAGTGGGTTTCGCGTGAAGCGCGACGCCGGAACCAGCCAGATGCAGCATGCCGAGGTCGTTGGCGCCGTCACCGACGGCGATGGCGTCTTGAGGGGAAATGCCGAGGCGGGCGGCGATGTCGTTGAGGGCGTCGACCTTGGCCTGCTTGCCGAGGATTGGCTCAGCGACATGGCCGGACAGCAGGCCGCCTTCTTCCAGCAGGATATTGGCTCGGTTCTCGTCGAAGCCGATAACGGCAGCGATGCGGCTCGTGAAGACCGTGAAGCCGCCGGAGACGAGGGCTGTGTAATAGCCTTTCGACTTCATGGTGGCGATGAGTTCGGGGCCGCCCGGTGTCAGGGTGATCCGCTTGGCGATGACCTCGTCGACGACCGAGATCGGAAGACCTTTCAGGAGGGCGACGCGTTCCCGCAACGCCGGCTCGAAAGCGATCTCGCCGTTCATGGCGCGGGCGGTGATGGCGGCAACCTTGTCCTTGAGGCCGACTTCGGCAGCGAGTTCGTCGATGCATTCCTGGCCGATCATGGTCGAATCCATATCGGCAATCAGCATCTTCTTGCGGCGGGTTTCCTGTTCCTGGATGACGAGGTCGATCGGGTTGCCGGCGATGGCGGCGAGCAGATTGGCCTCGGCTGCTTGGCCGTCGGAGCCGTCAGCGAGTACGATATCGCAGGCAATGCCATCCGCCAGCCAATAGAGCCCGGATGCCTTGACGGCGCCGGCGGCACGCTCGGCGATCTCAGGCGAAAGAACGGGGTTTGACGGATTGGCAACAAGCGTGGCAACGAGGGCCATGATGGAAAACCTTCTGAGCTCTGTGAACGCGATCCTGATAACCGGGCCGACTGCGAGCGGCAAGTCCGCACTGGCCGTGGAGCTCGCCAAACAGCATGGCGGCGTGGTGATCAATGCCGACAGCATGCAGGTCTATGACACGCTGCGGGTGCTGACGGCGCGACCGTCCGAGGAGGATATGGGAGGCGTACCGCATTACCTTTACGGTCATGTGCCGGCGGGGGCGACTTATTCGACCGGTGCCTGGCTGCGGGATGTGGTGGCGCTCTTGCCGCGCATCCGTGCAGAGGGAAAGCTGCCGGTCTTCGTCGGCGGCACTGGGCTTTATTTCAAGGCGCTGACGGGCGGGTTATCGGAAATGCCCGTCATTCCCGAGGAAATAAGGCAGCGGTTGCGCGCACGGCTTCTGGAGGAAGGATCGGAGGGTCTGTATGAGGAGCTTGCGAAGGTTGATCCCGCCATGGCCGAGAGCCTGAACGTACAGGACGGGCAGAGGATCGTGCGGGCGCTTGAGGTTTTCGAGGCGACGAGCCAGTCGATTGCGCAATTCCAGGGGCAGGCGGGGCCTGTCGTCGTCGATCCACACACGGCGCGTAAGATCGTCGTGCTGCCGGATCGCGCCGTGCTGCACCAGCGGATCAACGGACGTTTCGAGAAAATGCTGGAGCAGGGGGCGGAAGACGAGGTGAGGGCGCTACTGGCGCTTAATCTTCCCCCGGAAATGCCGGTCATGAAGGCAATCGGCGTGTCGCAGATCGCGGCGATGCTGCATGGCGAGATGAGCCGCGCCGAGGTGATCGAGCGCGGGGCGGCCGCGACACGGCAATATGCCAAGCGGCAGATGACCTGGTTCCGCAATCAGATGGATGAAAGCTGGGAGCGGCTTTCGCCTTAGCGCTAAAGCGACACATGCTTCGCGCCCGCAAACGGTTACAATGATCCTCGAATCATGATCAAGGGAGTTATGGGGGCCGGCATGAACAATTTTCTCGCAAAGACACTTTCTTCGATCAACGCCTTGATCGCTATCGTCATACTCGCCTTTTCCACGCTTTCGGGTGCGACCGCTGCTGCGGCGCAGGGCGGATCGGGCATGTTCATCGTCGGAGGAATTTTGGGCGCCATCGGCGGCATCGTGGTTGCGGCACTGATCTGCGGCACCATCGCCTTCCTGGCGCTGATCGAGCGGCATCTTTCCGAAATCGCAGCGGCGACGCGCCAGCAGCGTTCGTGAACCGCCCTTAATCCTTATCGTAAAGGCTGCTCAGCGGCTTCTTCAGGATGCTTTCGCGCAGCGACATCCCGCCTTCGCGGCGTGGTGATGTCTGCTCGCCGAAGACCGGCCTCGGCTGTTCGTCGCGGCGCATTTCGCGGCGCAGCGCTTCCAGGCGTGCGTCGATGGAGGTCTGCGGCGAAAGTGGCGGGGGCTCAGGATGCGGCGCGCGGCTCTGCGGCAGCAGGGCGGGGCGATAGGGTTCGAGCGGCGCCTCTGCTGTTGATGGAGCGGCATAGGGCCGATCGGCCGCGTCGTCGACGAAGCCGTCTTCCGTCTCGAAACTGTCTGTCATGGCTGACGTGTAGCTCTGCTGGAAGGTGGAGATATCGGGGCCGGATGTGATCGCCCGCATGCGGGTAACGATGCGGCGCAGGTCGACGGTGTCGGGATCATCCTCGGCATGTTTGCTGGTAGCGCTGTGGGCCTTCGGCAGCAGGTTTTCATCGACGCGCAGGAAGCGCATGCGCATCGGCACCCGGATTGCCTCGCCGAACGCGATTGCTTCTCCGTTGCCGATCGAGGAGATGAAGCTCGTCGTCGAGATCGAGGAGTTGGGAATGGCCGAGCGGATGATTTCCTGGTCGCGATCGTTGGCAAGGCGCATGGCAAACAGCGTCGAACACTGCGACAGGATCGTCTGGTCGAGTTCGCCGGGGCGCTGGGTGATGATGCCGAGCGATACGCCGTATTTACGGCCTTCCTTGGCGATACGGGCAATCGCCTGCCGCGTCGGCACGAAGCCGAGGGTCGGGTCTGACGGTATGTAGCGGTGCGCTTCCTCGCAGACGACCAGCATATGGATGGCGCCTTCGCTCCAGAGCGCAATTTCGAAGGCCATGCGGCATAGCACCGAGGCAACGGAATTGACGACCTCGGAGGGGATGCCGGCAAGCTGGAAGGTGCAGATCGGCCTGTTGTCGCCGGGAATGCGGAAGATCTGCGCGATGGTCTCCGTGATCGTGTCGCTGATCGTATTGCTGGAGAACATGAAGTGATAGCGCGGATCGTTGATCGCGGCGATGATGCGCATCTTCAAGGAGCGCAGGAACGGCTTTTCAGCGCGGCCTTCCAGCCTGCCGATGCGCTCGTCGATGAGGGCGAGCAGATCGGCGATGCGGTAGGGCACCGGTGTATCGGCCGTGATCGAACTCTTTTCCGTCTGGCGGCGCACTAGCGAACTGTCGCTGCCGCGGAAGGCGCGTTTGGCCTCCGGCAGGATATCGCGCAGCATGTCGAGCTCTTCCGGCACCGGCGGGCGACCGCGGAAGACGACCTCGGCGAATTCTTCGAGCCGCATCAGCCAGAAGGGCAGGTCAAGCGTATCCGTATCGATAGTGACGGCGTGCTTGGGAAAGGCCGCGGCAAATTCGTTGTGCGGATCGAGGATCAGCACGCGCAGCTTCGGATCGGCCTCGATCGCCTTGTGCAACAGCAGCGAGACGGCGGTCGACTTGCCGACGCCGGTCGAGCCGACGACGGCGAAATGTTTCGACAGCATCGAGGGGACATGGATCGCCGCGTCGATGCTTTCATCCTGCGTGAGATTGCCGATGACGGCGGTGGCGCCCTTGCCGGCATCATAGATGCGCATGAGGTCGGCGGCGCGGATGCGGTGGGCGATGGCGCCGAGATAGGGGTAGCGTGAAATGCCGGTCGAGAATTCCTCGCGGCCATCTTCCTCGACACGGACTTCGCCGAGCAGTTCCGTCTCGATGCGGAAGATGTTGTCCTGGCCTTCGCCCCAGCCCTGATTGCCGGTATTCATGGAATAGACGAGGGCGACGACGCGATTCCTGCCGACGCTGATCGAAATCAGCCGGCCGACGGACCACAATTCCGTGAGATCGGTGCCGCCAGATTCTGCCACGGCGGCGATGGTGGCGCGCGATCCGCTGCATGCAACGACACGCCCGAGAAACCGATTTCCCGGTGCGAGGCTATCGCGGCGATCCTGCTCGCCTGCTTTGCCTGTCGTCATCATGTCGTTGTTGAGCAAAGGGTTACTCCCTGCATTAACGCACAGGATATAATCGATCCTTTAACAAATCCTTCAGCCTCCATTGGATGCTTGGCAGCTTTGATGGGCTGCCGATTTTTTATTGCGGAATGCGTTGACGCTGCGAAATTTTCTGTCTATCAATTCCGCCCATGACAATTTCGAACGTTCTTATCGTGGTGGGAAAGCGCATGGGCAGGATGGTGTAACCATCCGGCGATAGCCACCCATGCGCTAGACGAAGGCTCCTCAGGGGCCTTTTTTTATGCCCGAAATCAGGGCTTCCGGCCACAAACTCAATCCCCAGCATCAACGGAACAGACACATGGCGAGCACGGACAATCAAACGGACAGCAATCGGATGACGGGAGCGGAAATCGTTCTGCGTGCGCTGAAGGACAATGGCGTCGAGCACATCTTCGGCTATCCCGGCGGCGCTGTTCTGCCGATCTATGACGAGATCTTCCAGCAGGAAGACGTCAAGCACATCCTCGTTCGCCATGAGCAGGGGGCCGGCCATGCGGCCGAAGGTTATGCCCGTTCCACCGGCAAGGTCGGCGTCATGCTGGTAACGTCAGGTCCCGGCGCCACCAATGCGGTCACGCCGTTGCAGGATGCGCTGATGGATTCCATTCCGCTCGTTTGCCTGACGGGCCAGGTTCCGACCTCGCTCATCGGTTCGGACGCCTTCCAGGAATGCGACACCGTCGGCATCACGCGCCCCTGCACCAAGCACAACTGGCTGGTCAAGGATGTCAACGAGCTCGCCGCCGTCATCCATGAAGCCTTCCGGATTGCGCAGTCGGGCCGTCCTGGCCCCGTCGTCGTCGATATCCCGAAGGATGTTCAGTTCGCCACAGGCACCTACACGCCGCCGGCCGATCATGCGATCCAGAAGAGCTACCAGCCGAAGATCCAGGGCGACCTGAACCAGATCCATGCAGCAATCGAAATGATGGCGAATGCCCGCCGGCCGATCTTTTATACCGGTGGTGGTGTCATCAATTCCGGTCCGGAAGCCTCCCGCATGCTGCGCGAACTGGTCGAACTCACCGATTTCCCGATCACTTCGACGCTGATGGGTCTCGGCGCCTATCCGGCATCCGGCAAGAACTGGCTGAAGATGCTCGGCATGCACGGCTCCTACGAGGCCAACATGGCGATGCATGATTGCGACGTCATGGTCTGCATCGGCGCCCGCTTCGACGACCGCATCACGGGCCGCCTCAACGCCTTCTCGCCGAATTCCAAGAAGATCCATATCGATATCGACCCGTCCTCGATCAACAAGAACGTTCGCGTCGATCTCGGCATCCGCGGCGATGTCGGCCATATCCTGGAAGATATGATTCGCCTGTGGCGAGCGCTGCCGAAGAAGCCGGAAAAGAGCCGTCTCGATGCATGGTGGGGCGATATCGCCCGCTGGCGCGCGCGCAACTCCTTCGCCTATACCAGGAGCAGCGACGTGATCATGCCGCAATATGCGCTGGAGCGTCTCTTCGCCCTGACAAAGGATCGCGACACCTACATCACGACGGAAGTCGGCCAGCACCAGATGTGGGCGGCGCAGTTCTTCGGCTTCGAACAGCCGAACCGCTGGATGACTTCGGGCGGCCTGGGAACGATGGGTTACGGCCTGCCGGCAGCGCTCGGCGTACAGATCGCCCATCCGGAAAGCCTCGTCATCGATATTGCCGGCGATGCCTCGATCCAGATGTGCATCCAGGAAATGTCGGCGGCGATCCAGCACAATGCGCCGATCAAGATCTTCATCATGAACAACCAGTACATGGGCATGGTGCGCCAGTGGCAGCAGCTCCTGCATGGCAACCGCCTGTCCAACTCCTATACGGAGGCGATGCCCGATTTCGTGAAGCTGGCCGAAGCCTATGGTGCGGTCGGCCTGCGCTGCGAGAAGCCCGACGATCTCGACGCAACCATCCAGGAGATGATCGACGTCAAGAAGCCAGTCATCTTCGATTGCCGCGTCGCCAATCTCGCCAACTGCTTCCCGATGATCCCCTCGGGCAAGGCCCATAACGAAATGCTGCTGCCGGACGAAGCCACGGACGAAGCGGTCGCCAACGCGATCGACGCCAAGGGCCGTCAGCTAGTATAACAATCAGGTAGGAAACCCAGGATCATGAACGCACACCTTCAACCGACCGGCTCTGCCTACTTCATCTCGCCGGAAACGGCAGCCGTCGAGAGCCATACGCTCTCGGTGCTCGTCGATAACGAGCCGGGCGTGCTCGCCCGCGTCATCGGCCTGTTTTCCGGCCGCGGCTACAATATCGAAAGCCTCACGGTTTCGGAGACGGAGCATGCGGCGCACCTGTCGCGCATTACCGTCGTTACCCGCGGCACGCCGCAGGTGCTGGAGCAGATCAAGGCGCAGCTCGAACGCATCGTGCCCGTCCATCGCGTCGTGGACCTGACGGTGCGTGCCCGCGAACTCGGCCAGGACCGGCCGATCGAGCGGGAAGTGGCACTGCTCAAGGTGATCGGCAACGGCGAGACGCGTGCCGAAACGCTGCGCCTGGCCGATGCCTTTCACGCCAAGGTGGTGGATGCGACGGTCGACCACTTCATACTGGAGATCACCGGCAAGTCCTCGAAGATCGACCAGTTCATCGCGATCATGAAGCCGCTCGGTCTCATCGAAGTCTGCCGCACCGGCATTGCGGCGATGAATCGCGGCGCGCAGGGCATGTAGGAACTACAGCCCGGGCATGTGATCCGATACTCCCATTGCGAGAATATGGCTAACGCCGTTGGGGTCAGAGCATCTCCAGCGGCGTTTTCTTCGCCGGGGGCGGGAAGACCTCGTCGAGGGCTTCCCAGTCCTCGTCGGTGATATCGAGGGAGACGCAGCCGCGGTTCTCGCGGGCGCGCTCGATGTTCGACGTCTTGGGGATGACGAAGACACCGTCGCGTTCCAGCAGGAAAGCGAGCGCCAGTTGCGCCGGGGTCGCCTGATAGGCCTTGGCGATATGGATCAGGTCGGGATGGTGCAGCACGCGGCCCTGTTCTATCGGCGAATAGGCCATGATCGGGACGTTGCGGCCCTGGCACCAGGGCAGGAGATCGTATTCTATGCCGCGGCGGGCGAGATTGTAGAGAACCTGATTGGCGGCGACATTCTGCCCGCCGGGCACGGAAAGCAGTTCCTGCATATCGTCGGTATCGAAATTGGAGACGCCCCAGGCGCGGATCTTGCCGGCGGCTTTCAGTGTCTCAAAGGCTTCGACGGTCTCGGTGAGCGGATAGTTGCCGCGCCAATGCAGGAGATAAAGGTCGATGCGGTCGGTGCCGAGGCGCTCGAGACTGCCTTCGCAGGCGGTGATCGTGCCGGTGCGGCTCGCATTCCAGGGATAGACCTTGCTGACGATGAAGGTTTCGTCACGGCGGCCCTTGATTGCCTGTCCGACGATTTCTTCGGCTCCGCCGTCACCGTACATTTCGGCGGTATCGATCATCGTCATGCCGAGATCGAGGCCGGCCTGGAGGCTTGCGATCTCTTGCTTCGCATGGCCGGCATCCTCTCCCATGCCCCAGGTGCCCTGGCCGAGCGCGGGGACCTCGGTGCCGTCGGGGAAGGTGATGGTGGGGATCGGGTCGTCCATGGCAGTTCTGGTCCTACACGTGCTCAGCAGACTATCAGGTAATCCTGTCACCATGACAACAATGTTATGGCCGCTGTGGTTTAGGGCAGTTAAGCTGACCTAAATCCAATAGGCCGCCGCATCATCGACAAGCGCGGTGTGGGGAGGTTTCATGCCGCTGGATACGTTTCTGGCACTGCTGCTTTTTGCCTTCACGACCTCGATCACGCCGGGGCCGAACAACATGATGCTCTTCGCCTCGGGTGTGAACTTCGGCTTCCGCCGCACTATCCCGCATATGCTGGGCATCGGGGCGGGTTTCCTGTCTCTGCTGCTCGGCGTGGGGTTGGGGCTCGGCGCGCTGCTGCATACGGTGCCGGCGGTCTATATCACGCTGAAATTTGCCGGCGGAGCCTATCTCGTCTGGATCGCCTGGAAGATCGCGACGTCGCGTTCCCTCAGCGAAGGCAAGAGTGGGGTGAAGCCCATGTCCTTTCTCGGCGCTGCAGCTTTCCAGTGGGTCAATCCGAAGGCCTGGGTCATGGCGGTGACGGCCATGGCGACCTACACCAACCCGCAGCTCTACATGATCAGCGTGCTGCTCGTCGGCCTCGCCTTTGCGGCGGTCAACGTGCCCTCCGTTTCCACCTGGGCAGGCTTTGGTTCGGCGCTGCGTGAGTGGCTGTCCGATCCGGCAAGGCTCAAATGGTTCAATATCACGATGGCGGTGCTGCTCGTGCTCAGCCTCTGGCCGATGCTAAAATAGCGTCGGCTTGGTCAGCATCAACAAGAGAATGCCGAGTACGGCGAAGAAGGCCGGGAAGCCGAAGGCGAACCAGATGCGGTAGAGGCTGAAATAGGCCGGCGGCAGGGTCGTGCCAGCGGCGGCGGCGGTGCGCGCCAGATTGCGCAGCCGGATCTGGATCCAGACGACGGGCAGCCAGAAGATGCCGGTCACGACATAGAGCAACAGCGACAGCACAATCCAGCTTTCGGTCAGGTCCCAGCCGATGATGCGGGCGAGAAGATAGCCCGTCACCGGCTGGAGGATGGCCGCTGTGGCCGTGAATATCGTATCGGCGATGACGACCGTGCCGGCGACATGGGCGATCAGCGCGGGTTCGCGGGTGCGGTGGGCCATCACCATGAAGAAGGCGATGCCGGCGCCGGTGCCGAAGAGCACGGTTGCGCCGACCACATGGGCAAGAAGCAGCAGCTCGGCGAGCATCAGCGTTCATCCAGAATGGCAAGGGCTGCAAGCGTCAGCAGCAGGGACGGCAGCACCTTGACGAGCGGGCCGAGCGGATCGAGCCAGAGGGCGGGCTCCAGCACCGTGCCGCCCAGGAGATAGGCGAGGGAGACGGCGAGCATGCCTATGATGGCGCGGCGAGCAAAGGGTCGGAAGAGCACAGCGGCGCCGAGCGCCACATCGATCAGGCAGGTTGTCATCGTCAGCGCCATCGCGGCGCTCAAGGGCATGAAGGGCAGGAAGTGGGCGCTCGCCTGGCTCGGAGCCAGAAGCGGGATCAGGCCGGAGAGAAGCCAAAAGAGCGACAGGCCGGCAATGATGGGCGCCTTCAGGAGATAGAGGCGAGCGAACCACAAGTCCTGAACGCCCGAGGGATTGGCGGCGAGCGTCGCGGCGGCCGAGAGGGCGGGAAGGCCTGACGGCGTCCGGCGGTTCATGCTGACACCTTCGGACATGACGGTCATGGCGGTGGAGCGCAGCGGCGAGCGCCAGCCGAGATGGCCGGCGATATCGGCAAGCCATGTGACCGGCCTTGCCACCGCCGGTGGGACGGAAAGGACCGGAGCATCCGGCAGGCCGAGCCAAGCGCGGTGCAGCCTGACGAGATCAGCGAGCGTGTGCCGCTCCTCGGCGGCCAGTTCGATGTCGCTGCCGGAGGGCAGCGTTCCGGAAATCGCGGCTGAGACTGCGGTGGCGACATCTTCGGCGGCGACGGTTTCGACTGGGCTATCGGCATGGATGAGCGGCAGGGCAAGCGGGAAGGATGCGAGTGCGCGCAGAAGTGCGGTGCCGCCATGGGCGTTGCGACCGAGCACGAGGGACGGGCGGAGGATGACGTAAGGCAGGCCGGATGCCGCAAGCGCCTTATCGGCAACACGCTTGGTGGCGAGAAAGGGCAGGTCGCTGCCGGCGCCATCCGTTCGGGCGGAGATCTGGATAATTAGAGTCGAGGCGGGTTTTGCGGCGGCATAAAGGGCAAGCATGGCCTCGGTCTGGGTGGCCGAGAGGTCGTCGGCGAGGCTATCCTGCAAGGCACCGGCGCAATTAACGACGGCATGCTTGCCATCGAGGATGTCGCGCCAGTCTTCGGGTCGCGTCATCTGGGAGAGATCGGCGCGATGCCAGCGGATGCCGGGTTGTCTGCGTGCTGCGCGGGCGGCATTTCGTCCGAGGCCGCTGACGACATGGCCCTCGGCGGCGAGACGTGCCGCGACGACGGAGCCGATAAAACCTGTTGCGCCGAGAATCAGGATGTTCATGACAGCGAGCGTAGCGCAAAAGGTTTAAGGTCTCGGAAGGGCTTGGCGGGCTTGTGGCATATGTTTAGAACGATGGGCGAAGTGTTTCGAGAGAGGGGACGGCGTTGCCTCATCCGCCTTCTCCCCGAGCGGGGGAAGGGGATTCCACCCTTCAGGCCGTCGAGCGAGGAGGACATAGCATTGCACGACCATGACCACGACGATCACCATGATCATCACCACGACAACCACTATTCCGACATGCGGGCGCGCGTGAAAGCGCTGGAGACGCTGCTGACGGAGAAAGGGCTCATCGATCCGGCGGCAATCGACGCGATTGTCGAGACTTATGAGACGAAGGTCGGGCCGCGGAATGGCGCGCGTGTCGTTGCTAAAGCCTGGAGCGATCCCGACTTTGCCGAATGGCTGAAGCGGGACGCGACGGGGGCCATTGCGAGCCTCGGCTATACTGGCCGGCAGGGCGAGCATATGCGTGCCGTCTTCAATACGGTTGACACGCACAATCTCGTCGTCTGTACGCTCTGCTCGTGCTACCCGTGGTCGGTGCTCGGCCTGCCGCCGGTCTGGTACAAGGCGCCGGCCTATCGCTCGCGTGCCGTCATCGATCCGCGCGGGGTGCTGGCAGAATTCGGGGTGACGCTGCCTGAGAGCAAGAAGGTCCGCGTCTGGGATTCGACGGCGGAACTGCGCTACCTCGTCATTCCCGAGCGGCCGGAGGGCACCGAGGGTCTGGACGAGGAGGCGCTTGCCGATCTCGTCAGCCGCGATGCGATGATCGGAACGGCGATAGCTGGCAGGCCGGAGGTCACCCCATGAACGGCCCACACGATCTCGGCGGGCAGATGGGCTTCGGGCCGGTCTCGCCCGAAGTGAACGAGCCCTATTTCCATGCCGAATGGGAGAAGCGGGCGCTTGGTATCACATTGTCCTGCGGCGCCTTCGGCGCCTGGACGATCGACGAGAGCCGGCATGCGCGCGAGAGCATTCCGCCGGCCGACTATCTTGCGGCGAGCTACTACGAGGTCTGGATCCGCGGCATCGACATGCTGCTGGAACGCCACGGTTTTGCGAGCCGCGAGGAGCTGCTGTCCGGCCACAAACTGCAGGATGGCGCGGTTCCGAAACGGGTGCTGAAGGCCGATATGGTGGCCGGCGTGCTCGCCAAGGGGGCGCCATGCGACCGGCCGGTGGAGAGTGCGCCGCTCTTCGTCGTCGGCGAGCGAGTGAAGACGAAGAATTTCAATCCCACGACCCATACGCGGCTGCCGCGTTACGCGCGCGCCAAGATGGGTGTCGTCGAGGCGGTGCAGGGCTCTTTCGTCTTTCCCGATGACAATGCCCATGGCAAGGGCGAGAACCCGCAATGGCTCTATACCGTGGTCTTCGACGGAGCCGAGATCTGGGGCGAGGGTGCCGATCCGTCGCTGACGGTGTCAGTCGATGCATGGGAGAGCTATCTTGAGCACGTGTGAGGTGCCGTCCGAACTGGCGCAATTGCCCGGCCTGCCGAAGTCACCGCAGGGTGATCCTGTCTTTCCCGAGCCCTGGGCGGCCGAAGCTTTCGCCATGACCGTGCATTTGCATTCGAAGGGGCTTTTTGCCTGGAGCGAATGGGCCGAAACCCTGTCGAAGGAATTGCACAAGCCTGGACGGGCGGACGATGGCAGCGATTATTTCGACTGCTGGGTGGCGGCACTTTCCGATCTGCTCGTCAGCCACGGCGTGGCGGATGCCGCCGTGATCCTCGACCTGCAGAAGAGCTGGCAGCGCGCGGCAGAGGCGACACCGCATGGCAAGCCGATCGAACTTGCCAACGATCCGCTAGGCCAAGCAGCTACTGCCGTTCATTCGTCCGGATCGCACCTGAGATGATGTCGAACAGGTGATCCGCGCGCGGCACGAGCGGAGGCTGTTCGGCGAGCCACGCCAGCGCACTTATCAAAGCGAACAGGTCGTTGCCGTCCATGTCCATTCGCGCCGCGCCTTTCGTCTGGGCGCGTCGAAGAAGCTGTGCACCGGCTGTGCGCAGCATCACACATGACGTGTGAAGCGCGGAATTCTCGTCAGCGATTGCGGAAACCATCGAGGCAATAGCGCCGCTGTAATTGTGGGTTATCGCGGTCGCCTCGCGCAGCCACGTCACGAGTGCATTGCCGGGATCGTCCGATTGTTCGAGTTCGCTCGCCCGTCGCGCCAAATCCTCGAAACTGGTGCGCAGCAAGGCTTCAAGCAGTGCTTCCCGGGTCGGGAAGTGACGGTGCAAGGTTCCGTCTCCTACTTCCGCTTTGCGCGCAATGTCGCGCAGCGATGCATTCGCACCATCCCCCGTCAGCATCTCACGGGCGACCGCGAGAATGTGATCATAGTTCTTTTTTGCGTCGGCTCTCATATCACCTCTTGACAAGCGGGGCAGCGCTCCATTTATAAACGGGGCAGTGCTCCGTTTGTAGCGGGGCAGTGCTCCAAATTGGTAGCATATGTATTTTGATGGAGAAAGTAATGTCGAGCGAAACGATGAAAGCAATCCGGATCCACGAGTTCGGCGGTCCCGACGTGCTGCGTTACGAGGATGCGCCGAAGCCTGAACTGAAACCGGGGGAGGTGCTCGTTCGCGTTCACGCCATAGGGATCAATCCTCCCGACTGGTATCTGCGCGATGGTTACAGGGCGCTTCCTCCGGAATGGCGGCCGCAGGTGCCATTCCCGATCATCCTGGGCACGGATGTGTCTGGTGTCGTCGAGGCGGTTGCCGATGATGTCCGCGAATTCTCCGTCGGCGACGAAGTCTATTCCATGGTCCGCTTTTTCAGCGTCGCAGAGAGCAGGGCCTATGCGGAATATGTCAGCGTGCCGGTCTCGGAACTCGCATTGAAGCCTGCTGGCATCGATCACGTACATGCCGCTGGAGCGCCGATGTCGCTGTTGACGGCGTGGCAATTCATGATCGAGCTCGGACATGATGAACCGAACCCACTTCAATCGAGCAGGCACGAGCCGGTGCCGCTCAAGGGCAAGACGGTTCTCGTCAACGGCGCCGCCGGCGGCGTAGGACACTTTGCGGTGCAGCTCGCGAAGCTGAAGGGATCGCATGTTATTGCCGTGGCATCAGGCAAGCATGAGTCATTACTCAGGGAACTCGGTGCCGATGAATTCATCGATTACACCAGGACGCCGCCCGAAGAGACCGCGCGTGACATCGATCTTGTCGTCGATGCGGTCGGTGGTTCGACAACAGGTCGTTTCCTGCGCGTATTGAAGCGTGGCGGGGCGTTGTTCCCGGTATATCCCCTCGGCTTTGCCGATGTCACGGAGGCCGGCAAGCGCGGTGTCACGGTTTCGGCGACCCAGGTCCGTTCCAGCGGAGCTCAACTGGCGGAAGTCGGACGCCTGCTCAATGACGGGACGATCCGTGTCGTCATCGACAGCGCCTATCCGCTTGCGGATGCGCGCAAGGCGCATGAGCGGGCCGCCAGGGGGCATATCCAGGGCAAGATCGTCCTGACGGTCGATGTGTGAAGAGGAGGCTCGGCAATCATGCTTGTCATCATGGGTTACATCGACCTCGATCCGGCAGATGTCGACGCGTTCGTTTCCGACATCAGGGCAATCAGCAGCAGCACGAAGGCCGAAAAAGGGTGCCTGTTTTACAACATAGCCCCGGATGACGGGCCGGCCGGACGTTTCGTGGTCGCTCAGCGCTGGCAGGATCGGCAAGCGCTGGCCGCCCATATCGAGAAAAGGGAGACGCTGGCGTTCCTGACGGCCTGGAAGGACAAGATGAAAAGTGATCTCCACGAATATGAGGTTTTGAGCGGACGGCCGCTTATCGGCTGAACGCAGGCTGGCCTGCCTCGCAGTTCCCGCCATAGAGTGTTTCCGTTTTTCTTCGAAACACGAAGCCGGGCTATCTCTTTGTTCGACGCAATTCCGGATGCAAGACCGTTGTTCGCTTTGCTGGAATTGCTCTAGGACGGGAACTGCCGATAACATTCCTCCGCCACCTTGCGCAGCATGTCGCGGGAGATTTCGCCTGTTACCGCATAGCCGAGTTCGCCGTCGATCCAGTAGAAGGTCTCGATGTCCTTGGCGGAGGCGAAGCGGAAGCTCGTCGTCCTGTTTTCCTTGTTGCGGCCGACGATGACGGTCAGGCGTTCGCCTGCCTGATCCTCATACATGAACATGGCGCCCGGCCTTCCATCGACCGGCAGCAGGCGGCCGCCAACGAGGTGGAAGTCGAGAGATTTGAGATCCGGTACCTTGAGGTCGGGGATCGCCAGCCGTTTGCCGAGCCAGGTCGCCAGATGCGCCTCCTCATTGGCGAAGACCTCGACCGGGTGGCGCACTTCGCTGGCATAGACGAGGAAGGCGGTTTCGGCCTGTTTCGGCAGGGTTTCGGATTCGGCCAGTTGCAGCGGTGGACGCTCGAAGAGCGGCGGGACGAAACGATCGCTGACGGCGCCGAGCACAAAGAGCGCGACGGCGGCAGCCGCGAGTGCGGAGCGCATTTTCCAGGGAGAGGCCGGCTCTGTCGGTGTCACCAGCTGGAGATCGGTGTCGCGGCTCTTCTCATAGCCTGCAAACAGGCTTTTGATGTCGGTATTCTGCGTCCGCCAGCCGGCCACCATGGCGGCGTCCTCGGGGTTTTCGGCGAGATAGGCTTCCACGCGGGGGCGAGCGGCCTCCGGCAATTGCCCATCGGCGTAGGCGTGCAGGTCCGCTTCGGTCACGGTGGTGTTGGTCTCGTTCATTTCGGTCTCCGAAGCGTAATCACGTTGTCGGCTTTCATATGTTCGCCCATGCGCTGGCGTGCGCGCGACAGGCGCGACATGACGGTGCCGATCGGGATGTCCAGCATGGTTGCCACTTCATGATAGCTGTAACCCTCGATGACGACGAGCATCAGCACGGCGCGGTATTCTTCCGACAGGCTGGCGAGGGCCTGTTCCAGCCGCAGACGCTCCAGCGGATCGGCCTGGTTATCGGGATTGGCCATTTCCTCGGCAGCATCGAGCTCGACCAGCCGGTCGCGGGGGCTCGCCCGGCGGGTGTTGCGGTAGAGGTTGGTCATCGTCGTCAGAACCCAGCCGCGCAGATTGATTCCGCGCCACTGGCCGCGCCGGGCCAGAACCTTTTCCACGCAATCCTGAAGCAGATCCTCGCCTTCGGCATCCGAGCGGGTGAGGCTGCGGGAATAGCGCCGGAGCGAGGGAAGGAGGGCCAGGATCTGGCCCTCGAACGTATCGGGTAGGGGCGTCTTCACACTTGCCTCATCAGGGCTTTGCGAGGTCCCAGACACCGCCGACGCCGTCGCCGGTGATATCGCCGGACTTCATGTCCTTCGCCCAATAATAGAGCGGCATGCCGTCCTTGGCCCACTGCTTCTTTCCATCCTTGCGTTCGACGAGCGAGTATGCACCATCGGCCTTGGCGTCGGAAGCGGCGAGGAAAGGCGGCCAGTTGGTGGCGCACTTGTCGTAGCAGTTCGAGACGCCCTTTTCGTCCTTCTTGTAGGTGTAGAGCGTCATGCCCTTTTCGCCTGCAAGAACCTTACCCTTGGCCGATTCGACGGTGGTGACGGCGGGGGCGGCGAAGGCTGCGGTGGCGGTGGCAGCGACGAGCGCCAGCACGGACAGGAATTTCACGGACTTCATGGTCTCTCTCCTCGGGTTAGGCACGCATTCTTGCGATACCGGACATGAGACACGGCAGGCTGCCGATTTATTCCCGCTTCTTTTTCCCGATCCTCAGATCCCGCATGTGGTCGCGGCGGAGTGGTTTCGATGACGCTTCGAAGGCTAGGCAGGGTCTCGGAATATGCTAGTGTCGACCCGCCTGCGTGACTGGCGAGACAGATGGGGAACCATCGGGAAGCGCAGGTTGCCGATGCCGCTCGCCTGGGCATAGAAGTAACCTAAGTAGCCGTGTGCCATGCCCATGCAGATAAAGACCCCCCGCCTTATCGAAGCCCTTTCGCAACTTGATCAGCTTACCAACTGGGAACAGCGCCCGCGCGGCGAAATGCGCGTCGGACTGGAGCCGATCATTGATCTCTCCGCCCGTCTCGGCAATCCGCACCACGCCTTCCGCTCGATCCACGTGGCGGGCACCAAGGGCAAGAGCTCGACCTCGGCACTGCTCGAAGCTGGCCTGCGCCATGCCGACATTTCCGTCGGGCGTTATGCTTCGCCGCATGTGGAGCATATTTCCGAGCGTGTCAGCATCAACAGCCGGCCGGTCGAGGAGGCCGTGCTGGCCGAGGCGCTCTTCCTGGCTCTCGATGCCTTGCGCGCCGCAAGGACGGAAGGGACAGCGGCAGAGGCTGCGACATGGTTCGATATGCTGACGGCGGCCGGCTTCCTGATCTTTCGGGATGCGGGCGTAAAATGGGCCGTGGTCGAGACGGGTCTCGGCGGGAGGCTGGATTCCACCAATATCGTAGCGAGCGACGTTTCCATCATCACCAATATCGGCCTCGAACATACGGAGATATTGGGCAAGACGCGCGCCGCCATCGCCTTCGAAAAGGCCGGCATCATCAAGCCTCATTCGACGGTCGTGACACCGCTTGATGCCGACGATAAGGCGGGCGCGGTCATTGCCAAGCGCGCTGCCGAAATCGAAGCGCGGCTTATCCGGCCGGATTTTTCCGGGCTGAAGACGATTGCAGAGCGCAATGTCGCGGTTGCTGACGCCGCACTCGACATACTGGGCGAACTTGGCGTGGAGGCGAAGGACGGCCGGACGGTCGGCGGATGGCTGATCGACAAGGCGGCCGAGCAGGAATCGCAATTGCCGGGGCGGCTGGAGCGCTTCGTCGTGACCGTTGCGGAGAGGCGCGTTGCCGTCGCGCTCGACGGGGCGCATGTGCCCTTCAATCTCGAAGCTGTGCTCGACGATCTCTCCGGCATGGAGGGGTTTGCCGGACCGGGTATCGCAGTCGTTGCGATTGCGGCGGATAAGGATGCCGCCGGGCTCCTCGAAGTGATGAGCCGTTACGGTGTCTCGCCGATCTTCACCTCGGTTTCGGATCGTTTCCGTTCGCCTGCCGAACTGCGAGAGCTTGCCGATAAGATCGGTCTTTCCAGCGACGTGATCGAGGATCCGCAGAAGGCTTATGAAAAGGCGCGTGAGCAGGCTGCCGCCACCGGCGCCTGGGTGATCCTCACGGGGTCGCTTTATCTCGTTGGGGTTCTACGCGAGCGGATCATTCGGGAAGCCGCGAAAGGCTAGCGGCGCGAAATAGGGCCGATTGCGATCATCCTCGGTCGGCTTGCGATCCTGAAATTTCAGTCTCACGGAAGAGTGAAGCCTTCGTGCATTCTATTTCTATTGTACGCAATCAAATTGTGCATTATTGATCTTGGCATTGGCACTCGAAAGGAACACAACATGCGTAATTTTCTGAAGATTGTACTGGTTGCCGGTGCGGTAGCCGCGATGGCTTCTCCTTCGTTTTCGGCAGATGCGAAGCCGACGGTGGTTCTGGTGCATGGCGCTTTCGCTGATGCGTCGAGCTGGAACGGCGTCATCGAAAAGCTCGAAAAGGATGGCTACCCGGTGGTCGCTGCTGCCAATCCGCTTCGCGGGGTCAAGTCTGATGGCGATTATATCAGGCGCGTCGTTGCGGGCGTCAAAACCCCTGTTGTGCTCGTCGGCCATTCCTATGGCGGCTCGGTGATAACAGAGGCTGCATCTTCGGCAACAAACGTCAAATCGCTGGTCTACGTGGCCGCATTCGCACCCGATAGTGGGGAAACGGCTGCGGCACTGTCGGGCAAATTTCCCGGCGGCACTCTGGCATCCGCGCTTGCCGAGCCCGTTGCGCTCGATGGCGGCGTCAAGGATCTCTATATCGATCAGGCCAAGTTCCATGATCAGTTCGCCGCCGATGTGCCGGAAGACGAGGCCAAGTTGATGGCGGCAACTCAGCGCCCGATCACCGATGCGGCGTTGAACGAGGCAACCGACAAGGCAGCCTGGAAGACGATCCCGGCCTATTTCGTCTATGGCGATGCAGATAAGAACATTCCGGCAAAGGCTCTGCAGTGGATGGCCGACCGCGCGCATTCGAAGGACACGGTCGTGGTATCGGGCGCATCCCATGTCGTGATGGTCTCGCATCCCGACAAGGTCGCAAAGCTGATCGAAGAGGCGGCTGCGAGCAAGTAAGCGATGATGCTGCTCACTGGAGCCAGCGCGAATAAAGCGTGCCGGAGATTTTCGCTCCGGCACGTCTGCGTTTGACGTGAATTTCTGCCTTGCCTATGCGATGCGAATCCTGCCAAGTCGCTGCCATGCAATTCGCCCCTCAACAGGATGAAGCCCTGAAGGCCGTTTCGAACTGGCTGAAGGAGGGCAGGTCGCCGCTCTTCCGTCTGTTCGGTTATGCCGGAACGGGCAAGACGACGCTTGCCAAGCATTTTGCCGAGCATGTTGATGGCGATGTTCTGTTTGCCGCCTTCACCGGCAAGGCCGCACAGGTGCTGCGCTCGCGCGGCGCATCGAATGCCAAGACTATCCATTCGCTGATCTACCGGCCGCGCGGCGAGGAAGAGGTGGAAGACGAGGAAACCGGCAAGACCTCGATTGCGCCGATGTTTTCCATCAACCGCCAGAGCCCGGTCGCCAAGGCAGCGCTGATCATCGTCGACGAGTGCTCGATGGTGGATGAGGCGCTCGGCAAGGACCTGATGAGCTTCGGCACACCGATCCTCGTGCTCGGCGATCCCGGCCAGCTGCCGCCGGTGTCGGGCGGCGGCTATTTCACAAATCAGGAGCCGGATTACCTGCTGACGGATATTCACCGGCAGGCACGCGACAACCCGATCATCAAGCTTGCCATGCAGGTGCGTGAGGGCAACGAGATCATGTATGGCGACTACGGCACGGCGCAGGTGATCTCGAAGAACGAGGTGACGCAGCCGCTGGTCATGGATGCCGATCAGGTGCTCGTCGGCACCAACAAGACGCGGCGACGCTATAACCAGCGCTTGCGTGAACTCAAAGGGTTTACGACCGAACATCCGCAGACCGGCGACAAGCTTGTCTGCCTGCGCAACGACCCGGCCAAGGGCCTGCTCAACGGCTCGCTCTGGCAGGTCATGACCTCGTCCAAGGAAACGACGAAGCCCGGCATCAACCTGCTGGTCCGCCCTGAAGACGACGACATGGATCGGGGGGCTGCGAAGATCAAGCTCCTGAAGCAGGCCTTCGAGAATGTGGAAGGCGAGATTCCCTGGAACACGCGCAAGCGCTATGACGAGTTCGATTACGGCTATGCGCTGACGGTGCACAAGGCGCAGGGTTCGCAGTGGAACAATGTCGTGCTGTTCGACGAAAGCTGGGCCTTCCGTGACACGCGCGAGCGCTGGCTTTATACGGCGATCACACGCGCGGCAGAGACGCTGACGATCGTCCGCTAAGGTCTGGCGTTCGTTGGAGATTGGCGTTCACTGCCATGCAGATGCGGTGGCGGCCGCAGCCGGTGTGGGGAGAATCAAGCCTGCACGATGCCGAGGAGAACCGCCTTGGCGATCGCCTGAAAGCGGTTGTTGGCTTGGAATTTCATGATGATGTCGGCTTCCAGCGCGCGCGTTTCCTCATGTCTGAGGTCGAGGGCGCGGGCGATGCGCTGCGTCGAATATCCCTCGGCCATCAGCTCCAGGCATTGGCGCTCCTGATCGGTCAGGCTTGCCGGATCCCTATTGTCGTTGATCGGCGGCAGGTCGAGGCTGCTGTCGTAATCGAGAAGGTCGCTCACCTGTTGCAGCTGCCGATGCAAAGTCGACATCTCAGCCGTCAACTCGCGCTTGCGCTGGGAGAGCGCCTCGTGGAAGATCGACTCAGCCTCTTCCTGCGAGGCCGCGCCGCGCAGAACGTCCATCAATTCCTGGATGACGGCGATCGGCATGCCGGTTTCGCGGCAGACGGTGATGACCGCCATGCGCATGATGTCATCCTGATCGTAAACGCGCATCAGGCCGATGCGGTTTGCGGAAATCAGGCCCTTTTCCTCATAGAAATGCAATGTCCTGTGCGTGACGCCGAAAGCGTTCGCCATGTCGGCGATAGGCACTGGACCGTGTGGGATATCCGGCGGCAAAGCGGCCGAAGGCAGGAACCGGTATTTCGACCGGGCCTCCGAAGCGATACCGGCGGCAGCAAACATACGTTTGGAACCGTCTGGCATGAACCCTCCTGGGGCAGCTAGTTGCACCTCATGCGGTTTGCCAGTTGCTTCCGGAGCGCAGCGAGTGGGGTTTCCTCAAGCGTTCTTATCGTTGGAAGAAGCAGGACTCGGCGTACTTACTCGTTACGCAGCGCCCACATTATGCGCGGACGTTCTTTTTTAGAAGTGCTAAAAATAACCGTTTTTAAATGGGATAGCAATGTCATGGCACTCAATCCACCTCTTGCTTCGGATGTGTGGTACGATGTCACCACACGGTTTACTGCCGCCGACGAATGGTCTTTCAAGGGAACGGGAATTACTGTTTCCGGTACGGGGTGTGACGTTAGCAGCTGCGGGGGCATCGCCATCACCAGCAGGCATGAATGCATGCGCGAATCTCATTGGCGTTGACGGGCCGCTTAGCTTAAAAGCAGGCCAGTTTTTCAAGCGCTGATGGATCTCGCCATGCCCGCCAAACTTTCCGTGAACCTCAATGCCATCGCCATGCTGCGCAACCGGCGCGATCTGCCCTGGCCAAGCGTGGAAGGGCTCGGGCGCATCGCGCTTGCCGCCGGCGCCTCGGGGCTGACCGTGCACCCGCGGCCGGACCAGCGGCATATCCGCTTTTCCGACCTTCCGGTCATTCGCAACCTGATCGACGACGAATTTCCGGAAGCCGAATTCAATATAGAGGGTTATCCGACCGAGGAGTTCCTGGCGCTTTGTGCTGGTGCTGCGCCGGAGCAGGTGACGCTGGTGCCTGACGATCCCTCACAGGCGACCTCCGACCATGGCTGGGATTTCCGCAAGCATCAGGCGTTTCTCACCGATGTCGTGGCGCGGCTGAAAAAGATGGGATGTCGCGTTTCGCTGTTCGCCGACGGCGATGGCGACGCTGAGGCGGTGAAGGCCGCGAAGGCGACGGGGGCCGACCGAATCGAACTTTACACCGGTCCGTATGGCGGCTGCTACGATGCGCCGGAGCGGGCGGGGCCGATTCTCGAGGGGCTTGGCAAGACGGCGGATGCGGCGATTGCGCTCGGCCTTGCCGTCAATGGCGGCCATGATTTGACGGTGGCAAACCTGCCGGCGCTGGTGAAGCGCATTCCCGATCTCGCCGAAGTCTCGATCGGCCACGGGCTGACGGCCGACGCACTCGAATATGGCATGGCGGAGACGGTGCGCCGCTTCTGCCGGGCTTGCGGCCAGAAAATCTGAATGAAGAGGCCCGCCCTCGGTGGATGCGAGGGCGGGATTTTACACCGGCTCAGGCGGTGAGCGCGGCCTTGTTGGCGATGAAGTAGTCCTTCAGCGACTGCGGTTCTTTGCCCGTCAGCTTGGTGAAGTCGTCGGTGACGATGTCGAACTTGCCGGCGCGGATATTGGCGTCGGCGGAGACCAGCATGTCGGCAACGAAGCCCGGCAGGCCGGCGCCGCGGATGCCCTGGCCGAGCTGTTCGTCGGTGACACTGACGACATCCAGCGGCTTGCCGGTGGCTTCGGTGACGATGGCGGCGATTTCCTTTGAGGTCAGCGACTGCTTGCCGGTCAGCGTGTAGATGCCGGTGGTACCGGCGGCGAGGACCGAAGCGATGGCGAGTGCGCAGTCGTCACGCGAGATGGTCGAGATCTTGCCGTCGCCCGCCGAGGTGAACCATTTTCCGGTCTGCAGATTGTGCGGCATGCCGTGCAGATAGTTGTCGTGATACCAGGCGTCCCGGACGATCGCGTAGGGGATGCCGCTTTCCTTGATGGCGTTTTCGGTGCCGAGATGATCGGGCGCGAAGGTGACAAGCGAATTATCAGGGGCCGGCATGGAGGTGTAGGTGATGTGCTTCACCTTTGCCTTCGCAGCAGCAGCGACGGCGGCTTTGTGCTGGGTCAGGCGCTTGCCGGGTGTGTCGAGCGCATCCGTGCTGATGATCAGCAGGCGGTCGACACCGGCGAAAGCGGCTTCGAGGCCGGCTGCGTCATCGAAATCCGCCTTGCGGATGACAACACCCTTGGCAGCGAGACCAGCGAGCTTTTCCGGGTTGCGGGTCGCGGCAATGATACTAGCCGGGGCGACCTTGTAGCTTTCGATCAGGTGATGGACGACAAGCTGGCCGAGTTGGCCCGCAGCGCCGGTGACGAGAATGGTTCCGCTCATAGTATCCTCTAGTGGTTGACAGCTGGTCTCAAAAAGAGAGTAACACTAGAATAGGAATTGACCCGAGACTGTAAAGAAGGCAGTTTTTCGGGACTTCGTTACCAAAAGGGAACCAGCTCATGGCCGGAACAGTCGTCAATCTGAAAGCGAGAACAGACCAATCCGAAGGGCTGGGTGCGCGGCGCGAGATCGACCTTGCCAGCCTGGATTTCACCAATTGCCCGGTTCGTGATGTGTTACAGCAGATCGGTGGCAAATGGTCGACGCTGATTCTCGAAGCGCTTGCCAAGCAGCCCTACCGTTTTGGCGAATTGCGCAGGATGATCCCTGATATTTCCCAGCGCATGCTCACCCAGTCGCTACGCGACCTGCAGCGGGACGGCTATATCGAGCGGGAGGTTTTTCCGACGAAGCCGCCGAGTGTGGAGTACCGGATGACGGAACTTGGGCGGTCACTCTATACGGCGCTCTCGCAGTTGTTGAACTGGGCAGAGGCGAACCATGATGAGGTTCGCGCCGCGCGGCTGCGTTTCGATGCAGAGCAATGAAAGAGAGATCAGGCGGTCGAGCCGCCTGATTCGGATTTGATTACTTCTCGCGACCTTCCGTCAGGAAGAACAGGAAGGCGAGCGCCGGGAAGCAGAAGCCGATCCAGGCAGCCATCGTCCAGCCGCCGGTTGCGTAAGCCCAGCCGCCGAGTGCGGAGCCGATGGCGCCGCCGGTGAAGAAAGTCGCCATGAACAGGCCGTTCAGGCGGCCGCGATGTTCCGGGCTCAGCCCGTAGATGGCGCGCTGGCCACAGACGAGATTGGTCGTCACACCGAAATCCAAAAGGATCGCCGCAGCCGTCAGCAGGACCAACGCCATCAGCGAGCCGTCGGTGGCGAACTGGCTGATGAGGAAGGAACCCATGCCGAGCAGCATCGCGAGCGTTGAGGCGACCTTCGTCAGGCCTCGGTCGGCCAGGCGGCCGGCGATCGGCGAGGCGACGGCGCCGGCAGCGCCAGCGAGCGCGAAGAGGGCGATGCCGCTCTGCGATATGCCGAAAGCCGGGCTTGCAAGCAGCAGCGGCGCGGTCGTCCAGAATAGGCTGAAAGCGCCGAACATGCCGGCCTGATAAAGGGCGCGGCGCTGCAGCACCCGCGAATTCAGCGCCAGATGGCCCATGGAGGCCAGCAGCTCACCATAACGCAGTTTCGTGTGCGGGATGCGAACCGGCAGGTTGGCGCGCAGCACGACGCCGAGTGCGATCATGACGGCGGCGGTGACGTAATAGACCATATGCCAGGACGAGGCTTCGGCAACGAGACTCGCGAAGGGGCGGGCGAGCATGATGCCGCAGAGCAGGCCGCTCATGACATTGCCGACGACCTGACCGCGCGTGGCATCCGGCGCCATGCTGGCGGCGAAGGGAACGAGAACCTGCGCTGCGACCGAGGCGAGGCCGATGCAGAGCGAGGCCGTCAGGAACATTGATGGCGTGGAGGAGAAGGCCGCGCCGATGAGGGCAAGTGCCGAGCCGACAGTCAGCGTCAGGATGAGACGGCGGTTTTCGAAGAGGTCGGCCAGCGGCACCAGAAGCAGAAGGCCGAGACCGTAGCCGATCTGCGTCAACGTGACGATGAGGCCGGTTGCGGCAGGCGAGAAGCCGAGATCGGCGCTGATCAGGCCCGCCAGCGGCTGGCCGTAATAGAGGTTGGCGGCGACAAAGCCGCAGGAAGCTGCAAAAAGGAAGGTTAGCCAGGGGGATAGGGCGCGGGGCATGGCAGCATCCGGCGTGGTGGCTGAAACGCTCATCAGAAACTCCAGTCGGGCAATGATTGGGAGGATTGAATGCAATTTAATCGTCTGCCGCCACCCGATCCTTGAACGGGTGCCGGTATTTCGGTCGTCAGGTCACGAGCCGCATTGCGGCCTCTGCCGCAGCCATCATCTCTTTCTCGCCGCGCCCCGTCCTCCCGATGACGCGCAGCCCCTTGGTCAGGCAGAGAAAGGTGAGGGCCGTGGCATCAGCATCCACGGTCGACGGAATCGTGCCATCGGCCTGGCCGATGCGGATGAGATCGGCCATCAGCCTTTCGTCGGCGGAAAAGGCGGCGGCGACATGCTCTGCCGCTTCCTCGTCCAGCAGAGAAAGATCGTTCGCGCCGCCGACGACGAGGCAGCCCTTGAGGCCTGCTTCGCCATGGGAAAGTTCGGCGTAATACATGACCATCTGGAAGACTTTTTCGCGCCCGGTCTTTACGGATGCGATCTTCGCCTCCAGCCGGCCGCGTCCGAGCTGACGATAGCGCTTGAAGGCGGCAAGGAAGATGCCGCGCTTGTCCTTGAAAGCCTTGTAGACGCTGCCTGAGGCGAGGCCCATGGCTTCGGTCAGTTCGCTGATGGAGGCGGCGTGGTAGCCGCGCTCGGAGAAGACGCGCAGCGCAGCATCGAGGGCTGAGTCCATATCGAACTCGCGCGGGCGGCCGCGGCTGCGGGTCTTCACATCAGGTGTCAGGGTGTCAACGGTCATGACGCCTAATTAGGGAATGACCGTTTCCAAATCAAGTAAAATTTCTGCGACGCAGCAAAATCAGAGATCGAGCACCCAGGTCTGGCCATTGGCCTCAGGGCCGAACATGCGATGTCTCTCTTCGGAGACAAGCCGGAAGCCGGCCTTCTGATAGATGGCGCGGGCGGTATGGAGGAAGTCGTTGGTCCAGAGCGAGATCTGCCGGTATCCCTTGCGGCGGGAGAAGGCGATGCATTCTTCGACGAGCTGTTTACCAAGGCCGAGACCGCGAGCGGCCTTGTCGACATAGAGCAGGCGAAGTTTGGCGATGCCGTCGCCGCCATTGGTGATCAGCACCGAGCCGAGATTGATGCCGCCACGCTCGGCGATCCAGCAATGCTCCATCTCGGGGTCGAAATTGGCGAGGAACTTTCCGGCGACATCGGCGACCAGCCCTTCGAAGCGCAAATCCCAGCCATATTCCTCGGCATAAAAGCGTCCCTGGCTCTGGACGATCCAGCCGATGTCACCGGCGCGATGCGAACGGATGATAGCGGCTGCCGGTCGTACCTGCGGATCGAGGATGGCGCGGATCGTGCGCATGGCGGCAACGGCCGCTTCCGGCTCGCCATCGGCCAGCGTCTCGAAACGGGCGGCGATTTGCGCATTGGAGCGGCGGCCGAATTCCTCGAACTGCGCTCGTCCCCTGTCGGTGACAGTGAGGATCTGGCTGCGCTGATCGGCTGGATCGGGCGTTGCCTCGATGAGGTCTTCCTCCCGGAAGCGCTTGAGGATGCGGCTGAGATAGGCGGGATCGAGCTGCAGGTCGCGGGCGAGCGCGCCGGCATTGACGCCATCATGGACGCCGATCTCGAAGAGCACGCGCGCATCCGTCAGCGTGAAGGGGGTATCGAGATAGGCCTTGTTCAGAAGGCCGAGGAAGTTCGTGTAGAAGCGATTGAATTCGCGGGCGGATTCGATGAGGGCAATATCGGTCATGGCAGGGTCTCCTACAGCATCGGCCCGAGAATCCGTTTCCATTTTGGGTAAGCCTGATGCGCAGATTCAAAGAGTTAGAACGCCGTGCGTCAGAATGGACGCACGGCGTTCTAACGAAACCCTGCTGCTTTTATTTGACTGAGTCAACTAAATTGGTGACTCAGGCCGCGTCTTCTTCTTCGTTTGCGAGTTCTCCCTCGAACGCGAAATCGACAGCGGCGCGGGCATGGATTGTCGTCGTGTCGAAACCGGGCAGGGGAAGCCGATCGGGATCAAGGATCAGGCAGATTTCTGTGCAGCCGAGGATGATGCTATCGGCGCCCTTGGCGTGGGCACGTTCGATCACGGCCATCAGTTTTTCACGCGAGCTGTCGAGCACCTTGCCGGCGCAGAGTTCGTTGAAGATGATGTCATGGACGGTGGTGCGGTCGGTGGCATCAGGCACGACGATGTCGAGACCGAGGCTCTTCATGCGGTCGGTATAGAAGCCGTGCTCCATCGTGTAGCGCGTGGCGAGCAGCAGCGGGCGCTTGCAGCCTGCTGCGTGGATCGTCTTTGCCGTCTCGTCGATGATGTGGATCAGCGGCACGGAGATATGCGTAGCAACCGCGGGCGCGATCAGATGCATGGTGTTGGTGCAGATAAGCACGCAATCGGCGCCGCCAATCTGCAGGCGCAGCGCGACATCGCCGAGGTGCGAGGCAGCCATATCCCAGGCGCCGGCCTTCTGCAGGGCGACGATCTCCTCGAAATTCACCGAATGCAGAATGAGTTCGGCGGAGGCCAGTCCGCCCAGGCGCTCGCGCACCATCTCGTTGATGAGGCGGTAATAGACTGCGGAACTTTCAAAGCTCATGCCGCCGATCAGGCCGATTGTTTTCATGGATGGTCGCTCCCTCTGGTGTTCTAGGATGCGTTGATGATGCGGTAAATCGGGCGCGGTGTGTTTGCGTTGTTTGTGCTTTGGCATCGATCTATGCTACGGTTTTGTGTCATTTTTCAGTTTTATGCAAAATTCCAGCGTAGGCTCACCATGATCGACGATCGCGACAGGCGGATTCTCGATATCCTGCAGGACGATGCGGGCGTCTCCGTGACCGATCTTGCAGAACGCGTGGCGCTTTCGGTCTCGGCCTGTTCACGGCGCATCCAGCGGCTGGAGGAGAGCGGTTATATCGCGCGGCGCATCGTCGTGCTCGACCGGGAGCGGATGGGCGTGCCGACAACGCTCTTTGCGCTCATCAAGACGGCACATCATTCCGACGAATGGACGGAGAGCTTCCGGCGGGCGATCAGCGACATTCCCGAGATTGTCGAGGCGCACCGGCTAACCGGCAATTATGATTATATCCTCAAGATCGTACTGCCGCGCGTGGAGCATTACGATGTCATCTACAAGCGGATCGTGCGCAGGATCGAGCTTTTCGACGTGTCGGCCTCGATCTCGATGGAACTGTTGAAACATGGTACGGCGATACCCGTAAGCTATGCCAACTGAATAACCTAGGACAAGATCGCTTCCAGCGTTTGTCGATTGCGTAGCATCCAGGATGCGCTCCTGGTGCGCCATGTTATAGCCCAAAGAGATTCTGGGTTTTCTGTGTCCGGCGTGACGCCAGCCTCTTTTGCCTGCTCGGCAGCATCATGAATTGCAAATGCGAGTAGTTTGTCGAAAAAACCATCCCGCTGCGTTTTCGAAAAACCATAACCGTCCAGCAGATATCGAACCTGCCGCGCCCTCTCCATTGCCGAGCCAAGGTTCATTCTTTCCGCTATGTCGTCATCATAAAGCTGGGCATTCAGCCAGCAGGCTTGTGCCAGTTCAGTGTCTATTCCGACCGGTCCGGCAACCTCCCAATCGATCAATGCGATTGGTGTGTTAGAGCGACAGACGATATTCCAGGGGCCTGCGTCGCAGTGGCCAATGACACGCGGCCCGGTTTTGAGCGCACGGCCAAACCACCCACGCCAGATAGCATTGTCGGGAACTCTGAACGAAGATGTCGCCTCGTGGAGTTGTCGGAGCATGTTTCCGAGGCGTGGCAGAGCTTCATCGCTCCAAGGCCCGGGATGGACAAAATCTCCTTCGATAAACGACAGAGTTTCACGACCCCGCTCGTCAAACCCTGTGCCAACGACACGGGGACATGCAGTGAAGCCTACCTGCTCAAGATGCCTCAGCAGCAAAACTATGGTTGGAGACCAGGGGCCGCTCTCACGATAAATAACATTGCCCCGTCGAGAAACTTCAGTGCGTCCGCCGCCAGTTAAGATGTTTTCCTCGTCCATGCCTGGAATGTACGTGCAAAACGCTTTTGATGACAATGAGGATGGGAACTGACGCAACGGGCATATCGACAGCACACAAAGCCGATCGGGATGCAGGGCAGGCATGTTGAAACGGCGGTTGAATCCTTTGCGCAAAAGGCGACATTTGTTGCAGCGCAATGACGAAAGGGTAGGATCATGAACGAACATCATGTCGTCGTTGTCGGCGGCGGCTTCGGCGGACTGCAGCTCGTCAACGGATTGAAGGGTGCGGGTGCGAAGATCACGCTCATCGACCGGCGCAACCACCATCTTTTCCAGCCGCTGCTTTATCAAGTGGCAACGACAATCCTATCCACGTCGGAGATCGCCTGGCCGATCCGCCACCTCTACGCCGACCGGCCCGAGGTGACGACGCTGCTCGGCGAGGTCAATGGCGTCGATGTCAAGGCAAAGAGCGTTTCACTGCGCAGCGGCATGGTGCTGAACTACGATACGCTGGTGCTCGCCACCGGCGCCACGCATGCCTATTTCGGTCACGACGAATGGGAGCCGGTGGCACCTGGCCTGAAGACGCTGGAGGATGCGACGACGATCCGCCGCCGCGTGCTGCTCGCCTTCGAGCGAGCGGAAGTGGAAAGCGATCCGGCCGCACGCGACGCGCTTTTGACCTTTTCCATCGTCGGCGCAGGCCCGACGGGTGTCGAGCTTGCCGGTATCATTGCCGAGCTGGCGCATTTCACGCTGCCCAAGGAATTCCGCAAGATCGACACGCGCAAGACCCGCGTCGTGCTGATCGAGGCAGGTCCGCGTGTGCTGCCGGCCTTTGCCGAGGAGCTTTCGGCCTATGCGCAGAAGGCGCTGGAAAAGCTCGGCGTCGAGGTGCTGACGGGAACGCCGGTGACGCAGTGCGCGGCTGAGGGCGTGACCGTTGGCGAAAACTTCATTCCGAGCCGGACGATCGTCTGGGCGGCGGGCGTGCAGGCCTCGTATGCGGCGCGCTGGCTCGGCGTGCCGGCCGACCGGGCAGGGCGCACTATCGTCGAGAAGGATCTGACCGCACCCGGCCTGCCGGATGTCTTCGTGATCGGCGATACGGCCTCCGTCATCAGGGAGAACGGCAAGCCGGTGCCGGGTATTGCGCCGGCGGCCAAGCAGCAGGGCGGCTATGTGGCGAAGGTCATTAGCGCCCGTATCTCAGGCAAGCCGGCGCCGGGGCCGTTCAAATACTGGCATCAGGGCAGCCTGGCGACCATCGGCAAGAGTGCGGCCATCATCGATTTCGGCCGGATCAAGCTCAAGGGCTGGATCGCCTGGTGGATCTGGGGCCTTGCCCATATCTACTTCCTGATCGGCACGCGCTCGCGCTTTACCGTCGCCTGGAACTGGCTGTGGATTTATCTTAGCGGCCAGCACAGCGCCCGGCTGATCACCCAACGCGAGACGATGCGCGACGACGGGTAGGGGCAAACAAACTGTAAAGAAAAAGGGCGGCCCGAGAGCCGCCCTTTCCATTTCATCAAGCTGCCAGCGAAGCAATGTCGATGACGAAGCGGTAGCGCACGTCGCTTTTCAGCACCCGCTCATAGGCTTCGTTGACCTGCTGGATGTTGATCTTCTCGATTTCGGAGACGATGTTGTGCTCGCCGCAGAAGTCGAGCATTTCCTGGGTTTCCTTGATCGAGCCGATCATCGAGCCGGAAATGCTCTTGCGGCCGGGAACCAGCGAGAAAGCGTGGACCGGGATCGCATTCTCGGGAATGCCGACCACGACGAGGGCGCCATCCACCTTCAGGAGACGGAGATAGGCGTTCCAGTCGATCTCGGCGCTGACCGTGCAGATGATGAGGTCGAACGTGCCGGCGAGCTTCGTGAAGGTTTCCGCATCGTTGGTGGCGTAATATTCCTTGGCGCCGAGCTTCAGGCCGTCTTCCTTCTTGGAGAGGGTCTGGGAGAGGACGGTGATATCAGCGCCCATGGCGGCACCGAGCTTGACGCCCATATGGCCGAGGCCGCCCATGCCGACGATCGCGACCTTCTTGCCGGGGCCGGCATTCCAGTGGCGCAGTGGCGAATAGAGCGTGATGCCGGCACAGAGCAGCGGCGCGGATGCATCCAGCGGAAGGTTGTCCGGGATGGACATGACATAACCTTCCTTGACGACGATGCTATCGGAATAGCCGCCCTGGGTGCGGGTCTTGCCGTCGGCTTCGAACTCGTTGTAGGTGCCGACGAGGCCCGGCATGTACTGTTCGCGGTCGAGGTCTCGTTCGGCGCAGCCGACGCAGGAATCGACGAAGCAGCCGACGCCGACGCGGTCGCCGACCTTGAACTTCGTCACTTTGGAACCGACGGCCCTGACGATGCCGGCGATCTCATGACCCGGCACGATCGGGTAGACGGCGTTCTTCCATTCGTTGCGGACAGTGTGGATGTCCGAATGGCAGATGCCGGCAAACTTGATGTCGATGACGACATCATCCTCGTTCGGATCGCGGCGTTCGAAGGTAAAAGGGGTCAGCGGCTTGGAAGCGTCAGTCGCGGCGTAACCTCTGGCAATAGGCATGGGTGCCTTCCTTTCCGATGTGGAGGGTGGGGTGAGAGGGGTGGCTGAACTATTGCGCGGAACCTTGCCGCAGCGTTAGAGCGATACTCTCAGCTTTTTGCACGATCCTGCAAAAGTGAGCCGGCCACCTGTTTGCGAAATGGAAAAGCAGTCTTAGATTGGGATCAGATCGCAGGCGCGAGACAGAAAGAGTTGCCGCATGACATTGCCCTTCAATCCCTATCGGGAAATCGTCGATATCGCGATGCGGTTTGCACCTGATGATGGTGAGTTTCGCACATCGATCGGCAATCTTCACATCAGCCGCCGCTCGAACCCGAGCGATCCGCTGCACAGCAGCTACAAACCCTGTTTTGCCTTTGTGCTGCAGGGCGCCAAGAGCCTGCGCCTCGGCGATGAATTCATCAGTTACGGAACCGGGGATTATTTGCTGACCTCACTCGATCTGCCGGTTGCCTGGCGCATCGCCGAGGCCAGCCCCGAGGTGCCGCATCTCTGTCTCGGGCTGGCGATCGATTCCGAAAAGCTGCTGGAGCTCTTGAGCCGCATCGATATTCCGCGCCCGGCCTCCCATACCGACGGGCAGCGCGGCATGACGGTCAACGTTGCCCCGCCGGAGCTTCTGGACGCCGCCGTGCGCCTGCTGCGCTTGCTCGATCGTCCAGACGACATTCCGGCCATGGCGCCGCTGATCGAGCAGGAAATCCTTTACCGGATCCTGACCGGCCCCGATGGCGAGCGGCTGATCAATATCGCGACGGCTGACAGCCACAGCAACCGGATCGCGCGCGCCGTCGCCTGGCTGAAGGAGAATTTCGCCCGGCCGCTGCGCATCGAGGATCTCGCCGATCACGTCAACATGAGCGCGTCATCCTTCCATCATCACTTCAAATCGGTGACGGCGATGACGCCGATGCAGTATCAGAAGCAGCTTCGCCTGCACGAGGCGCGCCGGCTGATGCTGGTGGAACGGCTCGATGCCGGCACTGCCGGCCACCGCGTCGGCTATCAGAGTCCATCGCAGTTCAGCCGCGAGTACAGCCGCCTCTATGGCGCATCGCCCGCACGCGATGTCGATGGCGCGCGGGATGCTGTGGCAGCGGAATAAGGGGCAGCCGAGCAAGGCTCAGCCCGGAAATTTCAGCGCCTTGTCGTTGCGGCATTTCGCGAGCTTCAGCTGGCGGAAGGAGAGGATGCGCGTGATGCGCTCCTTGCCATCGGTCTCGACACTCATGCAGGCGCAGGCATAGCCATAATTGCCGTTGGTGCGCACATAGTCGTGCTCTGAAATGTCGGGGATGAGGTCCATGCCTTCGGGCTCGTCATCGCTCCCCTGCGTCATGATCGTCCAGGTGTTTTCCGCATCGTCCAGCCACCAGTTGGCAGGCGTCGGGTTCTGGATCCAGCCGCAGCGCGTCTCGGCGGCAAAGGCCGGGAGAGCGAGGGTAAGCGACAGGGCGGCGGTGAGGGCTATTGTTTTCACGGGCGATTCTCCTTGGGCTTCGATGCTCGGCGATTTGTCTGCCTTCGAACAGCCGAATTCCACTGTTTCATATGATACGAAAAAATCTCCTGACGGTTCTTGACGAGAGCCTACGGTCTGGCGCATAAACGCTACGAACCGTACCGTACGGTACGTAATTGGGGAGTTGAAACCGTGTCAGTCGATGTCGCAGAGCCGAGCGAGTTTTCGCCACGCCAGAACGCCGTTCTGGAGCAGGCGCTGCAGCTTCTCGTCGATGGCGGGGAGAAGGCGCTGACGACCTCGGGTGTGGCGCGCGCCGCCAACTGCTCCAAGGAAAGCCTCTACAAGTGGTTCGGCGACCGGGACGGTCTGCTATCTGCGATGATCGCCTATCAGGCGAGCAAGGTGCGCACCTTCGAGCGCAGCGGCGAGCGGCTGACCTATACGAGCCTGCACGACCATCTCGTCATCTTCGCCCGCGATCTGCTGGAGGTTCTGGCCGGCGACGTATCGCTAGCACTGAACCGGCTGGCGATCGGCCATGCCAGCGCACATGAGGCGCATCGCGACGGTTCCAAGCTCGGCAAGCTCTTGCTCGAACGCGGCCGCCGGCAGATCGACCGCCGTGCCATGGCGCTGATCGATGCGGGAAAAAGGGCAGGGCTGCTGCGTTTTATGGATGCCGATGAGGCCTATCATACGCTTTACGGCCTCATCGTTTCCGATTTGCATGTGCGCATGCTGCTCGGAGAACCGGGGCTCAAGGATACTGCACGTCAGGCGGAGAAGGCGGTCACAGCCTTCCTGCGCCTCTACGGCACGGAGAAAGTTCTGGCGGAGATGCCGATCCTCGGCTGACCGCTTTATTGACAGTCAACAAGACAAGCAAAAGGGAAGGAATTTCAATGCGCGTCTATTACGATCGTGATGCCGATCTCAACCTCATCAAGTCGAAGAAGGTCGCCGTCATCGGCTATGGTTCGCAGGGTCGCGCCCATGCGCTGAACCTCAAGGATTCCGGCGCCCAGAACGTCGTCATCGCGCTCAAGGCTGGTTCGCCGACCGTCAAGAAGGCCGAAGCCGACGGCTTCAAGGTCATGACGGTTGCCGAAGCTGCCGCCTGGGCCGACCTGATGATGATGGCAACCCCGGACGAACTGCAGGCCGATATCTACAAGGCCGACATCGCTGGCAACATCCGCGACGGCGCAGCGATCGCCTTCGCACACGGCCTCAACGTTCACTTCGGCCTCATTGAGCCGAAGGCTTCGGTCGACGTCGTCATGATCGCCCCGAAAGGCCCTGGCCACACGGTTCGCGGCGAATACCAGAAGGGCGGCGGCGTTCCCTGCCTCGTTGCCGTTCATCAGAACGCTTCCGGCAATGCACTCGAACTCGCTCTCTCCTACGCCTGCGGCGTCGGCGGCGGCCGTTCGGGCATCATCGAAACCAACTTCCGCGAAGAGTGCGAAACCGACCTCTTCGGCGAACAGGTCGTTCTCTGCGGCGGTCTCGTCGAGCTCATCCGCGCTGGTTTCGAAACGCTTGTTGAAGCCGGTTACGCTCCGGAAATGGCCTATTTCGAGTGCCTGCACGAAGTGAAGCTGATCGTCGACCTGATCTATGAAGGCGGCATCGCGAACATGAACTACTCGATCTCCAACACGGCCGAGTGGGGCGAATACGTCACGGGTCCGCGCATCATCACCGAGGAAACCAAGGCTGAGATGAAGCGCGTCCTGAAGGACATCCAGACCGGCAAGTTCACCTCCGAGTGGATGCAGGAATACCGCGCCGGCGGATCGCGCTTCAAGGGCATCCGCCGCCTGAACGACAGCCATCAGATCGAAGAAGTCGGCACGAAGCTGCGCGCCATGATGCCCTGGATCGGCAAGAACAAGCTGGTCGACAAGTCCGTCAACTAAGTGGCTTGAGACTTTGAACATGAGAGGCCGGGGCGAAAGCTCCGGCCTTGTTATCTGGTAATGTGCTCTCCAGTTCACGTCATGCTCGGGCTCGTCCCTGATATCTGCAACGGCAGCAGATGCTCGGGACAAGCCCGAGCATGACGGAGGGAAATTAACCGGCCTCGTCCGGGCGCGGAATAGCACGCGCCGGATTTACTTGAGAGCGCCGAGGTACAGCCAGCGGGTCGGCTTGCCGTCGTAACCACCGCCATCAGCTTCTCTGATCGAGACATCCTTCCAGCCGCCGGCAACAAGCAATTCCTGCAGCCATTCCCTTGAAGGGTAGTTGTAATAGCGTCCGAAATCATCTTGGCCTTCTGCCGTGCCGGCCTTGAAGCTCGCATGGAAGACGCCGCCGTGTTTCAAAGCGTTGCGGATGAGAGTGAGGATGCCCGGGAGATCGGCGCGAGGCACATGCAGGAGGCTCGCCTCCGCCCAGACGCCGTCGAATTCCTCTCTGGCTGAAAGCTCCTCGAAGCGCATGACCTTCACCGTCCTATCAATCAGCTTCTCGGCCTGCCGGGCAAGCTCGGCAGAGCCGTCCGTCGGCGTGACGTCGAAGCCCTTGGACAGCATGTAGGCGCAGTCCTGACCGCCGCCGCAGCCGAGTTCGAGGATGCGCGCCTGTTCGGGGAGGTCGGCGAGGAAGGCATCGAGCCTTGTTGTCGGTGGCTTGCGATCGCGGGTGGCGTAGGTCTCGGCGTTGTCGTTGTAGAAGGCGGACGTGTCGTCTCGGATCATGGCTATCGATCGCGATTATTGGTCTGACTGAAGACGTTTTTCGGGAGCTGGTTGGCTCCGATAATGTCAAGGATCGATATGCCGAGTTCGTGAGGTTCTCGCATCAGAGCCGGTCTTTCCTGTCTCTGTAAATGCCGGCGTCGGCGCCTCGGGCCATACCTTTAAGGTCGGCGAGTTCAGGGGCGGGGAGGAGACGCCTTTGCCCTTTGTGATGAAGACGAGTTCCTGGCCTACAGACCAGTGCTGCTGTTCGCACACTTCCTTCGGAATGGAGATCCGGAACTTTGCGGAGAGGGTTGCGGTCGCCATCTTGCCTTTCCTTTATCGATCGAGGGTAGAAGCTTAGCTGGCGGCGGTCAAAGGCGAGCCGGCTCTTAGTTACAAAAAAACCGGGCATTACGCCCGGCTTCGATGTTATGGGCTTATCGCTGTGCCCAAAATCCGGATCACAGAACGCGGCGCGTCCAGCCTCGCTCGTCGTTCGTGACGCCCTTCTGCAGGCTGACGAGCTGCTGGCGCAGGTCCGTGGTCAGCTTGCCGGTCTGGCCGTCGCCGACCTTGAACTCGCCGCCGGCGTGGCGGACGAGACCGATGCCTGCCAGCACTGCGGCCGTGCCGCAGGCGAAGGCTTCGACAAGCTTGCCGCTCGCTGCATCCGCCTGCCATTCGTCGAAGGAATAGGGGCGCTCTTCGACGCGCAAGCCCTTTTCCTTGGCGAGCACGATGACCGAGGCGCGCGTGATGCCCGGCAGGATCGTGCCGCCGAGCGGCGGGGTGACGACTGATCCGTCATTCATGACGAAGAAGACGTTCATGCCGCCGAGTTCTTCGACCCAGCGATGTTCGGCTGCATCGAGGAAGACGACCTGGTCGCAATCCTTCTTGGCGGCTTCGGCCTGTGCGACGAGGCTTGCCGCATAGTTGCCGCCGCATTTTGCAGCACCCGTGCCGCCGGCGGCTGCGCGGGTGTAGGTGGTTTCGACCCAGAGCGAGACCGCCTTTGCGCCGCCCTTGAAATAGGCGCCAACAGGGGAGGCGATGATGCAGAAGATATATTCCTGGGCCGGGCGAACGCCGAGGAATGCCTCATTGGCGAACATGAAGGGGCGAAGGTAGAGGCTGGCGTCGCCGGAGGGGATCCAGTTCTTGTCGACCCGGACCAGTTCTTCGACCGCCTTCAGGAAGAGTTCTTCCGGCACTGCAGGCATCGCCATGCGGGCTGCCGACTGCGCGAAGCGGCGGGCGTTTTCTTCGGGCCGGAAGAGCAGGATGCGGCCATCGTCCGCCTTGTAGGCCTTCATGCCTTCGAAGATTTCCTGGGCGTAATGGAGGACGGCACTTGCTGGATCGAGTTCCAGCGGGCGCCTCGCTGTAACTTTTGCATCATGCCAGCCTTTGTCTGCGGTCCACCGCGCCAAAACCATGTGATCGGTGAAGATCTTCCCGAAGCCGGGTGTTTCCAGTGCCTTGATGCGGTCGGCGTCGGACACGGGAGATTTGTGGAATTCGATAGTGATTTCAGGAGAGGTCGACGTCGCGGTCATTGCTGGCACCTTGATAGTCCATTGAATAATGGCGCGCACACTACTGCCGCCGGGCCGGTTTTGGAAAGGTCTGAATCGGCCGGTTTCGGCTTTTTGATCAGAGGAACAATCGCTTGATGTGGCGAACCTTCACGAAACGAGGCAGGTCATTCGGTCCGGTTGGATGAAATCTCTGATGTCAGCCCAATCGACCCCAAGGCTTTCAATCATAAGAGCTCAATCTTGTCACAGTGACAAGAAAATAGGTCAGTATTGTTGACATAAATTCCACTGCGTGTTGAGTTGCTGATATTATAAAAAATACGAGGAAACCCCCATGCTGAACTGGGACGCAATGTTTGCAACGCGCTCGTCACGGATGCGCGCTTCGGAAATCCGCGAGCTTCTGAAACTTCTCGACCGGCCTGACATCATCTCCTTCGCCGGCGGCATTCCGGATCCGGCGCTGTTTCCGGACAAGGAGTTCAAGCAGGCCTATGCGGATATTTTCGACAGTTCGGCCGTCAACTCCGCCCTGCAATATTCGGTTTCCGAAGGCTACAAGCCGCTGCGCGAATGGCTGGTCGGGCAGATGGCGGAGTTAGGCATTCCCTGCGGGCTCGACAATGTCTTCATCGTTTCCGGTTCGCAGCAGGGCCTCGATTATCTCGGCAAGCTCTTCCTCTCGCCCAACGATACAGCGCTCGTCACCTGGCCGACCTATCTCGGCGCGCTGCAGGCCTTCAATGCCTATGAGCCCTCCTACGATCAACTGACGCCGGGCGGCAACCGCACGCCGGACTCCTATCGCGAGGCTGCGGCTCAGAAGGGCGGCAAGGTGAAGTTCGCCTATCTTTCGGCCGATTTCTCCAACCCGACCGGCGAGACCGTCGACCGTGACGGCCGCGAGAAGGTCTTGAAGCTTGCCGATGAACTCGACATTGCCGTCATCGAGGATGCTGCATACCAGTCCCTGCGTTACGATGGCGATCCAATCCCGCCCATCCTGGCGCTGGAGATCGCCGTGAAGAGCCATATCAATGATACGCGCACGATCTATTGCGGCAGCTTCTCCAAGACACTGGCGCCCGGCCTTCGCGTTGGCTTCATCGTTGCCAATGCGCCCGTTATCCGCAAGCTGGTGCTGATGAAGCAGGCGGCCGATCTGCATTCATCGACCATCAACCAGATGGCGATTTCGGAAGTTGCCGGGCGCGGTTTCGATGCGCAGGTCGCCAAGATCAGGGCCGCTTACAGCCATCGCCGCAATTGCATGCTGGCCGCCCTCGAAAAGTATATGCCTGAGGGCACGAGTTGGACGAAGCCGGAAGGCGGTATGTTCATCTGGGTCACGCTGCCCAAGGGCATGGACGGTGCCGAGTTGCTTGCCAAGTCTCTCGAAAGCGCCAAGGTTGCCTTCGTTCCGGGCAAGGCCTTCTTTGCCGATGGTTCGGGCGCCAACACGTTCCGTGTCAGCTTCTCCTGCGCCAATGAGACGATGATTGACGAGGGCATCAGCCGTCTCGGCAAGCTGATCGCCAGCGAGATCGGCTGATAGAATTCAAGAATGGGCGGCGATCAGAAGATCGTCGTCCAGCCTTCATTTGCGGTTTCACTCTTGCCGTAGCCGACACGGTCGGCGACCGCGCCGTCGGCATTGGTGAGGATGATGTCGCCGCCCTTGTTGGCGAGCTGCGGGCCGCCATCTTCCGGGTCGAGTTTTATGGTGCGGAATTCGCCTGGAGCAAGCGAACCCGAGAGCTTCTGACGGCGGCCTTCGCCATCTTCCAGAGACCAGCCTTCGATCGATGCCATCACGTCAGAGCGGTTGACGAGCGTCACCGTCTCATCCTCCGTGCCGTCGGGATGGTTTACCGGATTGATCATGGCAGCGACGATGCGCAGCGACGAGGCGACGATCGGCTGCGGACGGCGGGTGCCTTCGCCGCGGCCCTGACCGCCCCTGTTGTCGCCGACGGGACGGCCGGTGTCGGCGTCGGTGTTCCAGTTCTGCGACTGGAAACCGAGGAAGATTGCTGCCCAATGGTCTTCGTCCGAGAAGTGGATCAGCAGCGCGCCGTCCTGATTGGGGCCGCTGGTTGCACTGAAACTGCCGCTGTCACCCTGGTTCATATGGATGTCGTGGATGCCGTTGCCGGGCTCGAAACCGAAATATTCATCCGGCTTGTTCTTCTCCGGCCCCCAGGCTTCGCCGAAGGCATAGAAATGAATCGACTTGTCGGCGATGCCTTCCTGCACGATCGGCTCAATGAAATCGCGCAGGTCGTTCTTCGGTCCGTCGAGCTGGAACGGGGCGACATTCATATCCTCGCGCTCGATCATGCCGCCGCGCGCATAGTCGATCGCCAGATCCTTTCGGTCGCCCTTGATATCCGTGAGACCCATCGGCAGGGCGGCGAGCGCGGCCGTCAGTTCCGCGTGCTGGAAATCCATGACATTGGCGTAGAGCAAGTCATGCGGCGATTCTTTCGAGCGCACGTTCACGGCAATGCGATAGCTCACGCCACCGGCCTCGATGCGGATTTCGATATGGGGATCGTTGTCGTCGTCAAGGGCGAGCGCGGAAGCCGTACCCTTCAGCACCTTGTAATTCCGGAGCATGGCGAACCTCGTGGTGGGGGCGAGATATCACGATAGCATCGCGGAAATGCATCTTTGTGACGCTGACCTTCCGCCATGCAACGCTTTGGAGAGCTTACCTCTTTAGGTGCGGTGCGAAGAGTTCCATATCGGCTTCGCTCAGGCGCTCATTGGCGGTGTTGAGCTGGTGCCAGTAGGGGTAGATGACCGGCGGCACGCTGACATCATCGAGGCGCTTGCGCTCGTCATCCGAAAGCTTCAGCTCGGCGGCGGCGAGATTGTCCTTGAACTGGGCTTCGGTGCGACCGCCGATGATGACCGATGTGACCGCCTTGCGGCCGATCAGCCAGGCAAGCGCCACCTGGGCTGCGGAAACGCCACGTTCCTGACCGATCGCCACCAGTGTTTCTACGATGTTCCAGAGGCGGTTCTCGTCGCGGATCGGCGGTTCGGTCCAGCCGGCGAACTGGCGGGTGCCCTCGGGGGCTGCGGCATTGCGGCGATGCTTGCCGGAGAGCAGACCGCCGGCGAGCGGGCTCCAGACGAGCACGCCGAGGCCCTGGTCGATGGAGATCGGCAGCAGCTCATATTCGGCGTCGCGGGCTTCCAGCGTGTAGTGGATCTGCTGGCTGACGAAGCGCTGGTACTTGTATTCGTTGGCGATGCCGAGCGCCTTCATGATGTGCCAGCCGGAATAGTTCGAGCAGCCGACATAACGCACCTTGCCCTGTCTGATGAGGGTATCGAGCGCTTCCATCGTCTCTTCGAGAGGCGTCTGGCCGTCCCATTCATGGACCTGATAGAGGTCGATGACGTCGGTCTTCATGCGCTGGAGGCTTGCCTCGCACTCGCGAATCAGATGGTAACGCGACAGGCCGCGGTCGTTCGGCCCGTCGCCCATGCCGAAGCGGGCCTTGGTGGCAAGCAGCACTCCATCAGGGCGCTTGCCGCCGAGCACTTCGCCGATGATGCGCTCGGACTCGCCGTTGGAATAGACATTGGCCGTATCGATCAGGTTGACGCCGGCATCGAGGCAGATATCGACCATGCGGCGGGCCTCCTGAACGCCGAGATCACCGACCGTCTTTGCCCAGCCGACGCCGCCGAAGGTCATGGTGCCCATGGTTACTGTGGAAATTTTCAGGCCGGACCGGCCGAGCAAACGATATTCCATTGAAATTCCTCCTCATGAAAATGGCCTGACGGACGTACCGCAGCAAAGCTTGCCGTCAAACAGCAAGGTGTTCACGCCTGCGTGAATTTACGCCTTCACCCGCTTCCGCGCGAGGATAATAGCGGTCGTTTCGGGAAAGGCGAAGAGATCGGATCTTTTTGAATTGACAGTGACGCTGGCGGCGATGGCCGATCGAGCCGTGTCAAAGGGGGCGATTCCAGAAAGTGGGGGACGATAACCAGTTGGTTGCCAGATAGCGCGTCGGGAGTCTGCTGCCTAGTGTCACATGTCTGTCAATGACCCCGAATAATGAGGGGCATCATCATCCGAGGATTCCTTCCATGAAAACTCTAGTTTCCGCCGCAGCCCTTCTCGCCGCGAGCCTTTTCGCTATCCCGGCTTCCGCCGCCAATCTCGTTCTCTACACCAGCCAGCCGAACGAAGATGCGCAGGCGACCGTCGACGGCTTCATGGCCGCCAATCCCGATATCAAAGTCGACTGGGTGCGCGACGGCACGCCGAAGATCATGGCGAAACTGCAGGCTGAAATCCAGGCCGGCAACCCGGTTGCGGACGTGCTGCTGATCGCCGACGTGGTGACGCTGGAGCGCCTGAAGGAAGACGGCAAGCTGCTCGCCTACAAATCGCCGGAAGCAGCCCAATACGATGCCGCGCTATATGACGCCGACGGCTACTACTATTCCACCAAGCTGATCACGACCGGTATCATGTACAACACGTCGGCTGCGATGAAGCCGACGAGCTGGAAGGATCTTGCCAAGCCGGAAGCCAAGGGCCTCGTCACCATGCCGAGCCCGCTCGCTTCGGGCGCTGCTCTGATCCATGCCCAGACGCTGGCTGCCGTTCCCGGTCTCGGGTGGGATTTCTACAAGTCGCTCGCCGAGAATGCTGCCGTCGCCTCCGGCGGTAACGGCGTCGTCCTGAAGTCCGTCGCCTCTGGCGAAAAGGCCTACGGCATGGTCGTCGATTACCTGCCGATCCGCGAAAAGGCCAAGGGTGCTCCGGTCGAATTCGTCTTCCCGAGCGAAGGCGTTTCGGCGGTGACCGAGCCGGTCGGCATTCTCGCAAGCGCCAAGAATGCCGATGCCGCCAAGAAGTTCGTCGACTACGTTCTCTCGGAAAAGGGTCAGGAAGGATTCCTGAAGCTCGGCTATATCCCGGCTCGTAACGGCATGAAGCTGCCCGCGGGCTTCCCGGCACGCGACACGATCAAGGTTCTGCCGATCAATGCCGCTGAGGCACTGAAGAATACCGACAAGGACCTGAAGACCTTTACGGATCTTTTCGGTTCGAAATAATAGACCCATGCAGGGCTATGTACGTGCAGGAAGCAGCCAGCCCGTCTGGCTGTTTCCTTTTATTGTCTCCGTGGTTCTTTTCCTCAGCGTGCTGCCTTTGGCGCGGCTCGCGGTCGTCGGCATTTCCGCTTTCGCCAATGGCGGTGTCCTTGAGGTTCTGTCCGACCCCCTGGTCTGGTCGGCGGTCTATTACACCATCGTCACGGCTATCATTGGCACGATCATCTCGCTGATCATCGGCTGCACCTTCGCCTATCTGCTGACGCTGACGGATATTCCGGCCAAGGGGCCGCTCAGCTTCTTCTTCGTGCTGCCGATGATGATCCCGCCGCAGGTGACGGCGCTTGCCTGGGTGCAGATGTCGGGGCCATCGAGCCCGCTTCTGAAGGCGCTGCATATCGCCCCGCCGCTGGGGTCGCCGCAGCCGCTTTATTCGGTTGCTGGTATTGCGCTGCTCTATGGCGTGCAGCATGCGCCGCTCGTCTATCTGGCGCTGAGGGCAGGGCTGATGACCCTGCCGCGCGACGGGGTGGAGGCGGCAAGACTTTCCGGGGCGTCGAGTCTGCGTGTCTTTCGCGATATCATCCTGCCGCTGTCGCTGCCGGGCGTCATTGCGGGTGCAGCGATTTCCTTCGTTTCCTGCACCGGTAATTTCGGCATTCCGGCCATTCTCGGCATTCCCGCGTCGATCTTCACGCTGCCGACGCTGATCTTTTCCAAGTTCACCGCCTTTACCGGCCGCACCTTCGGCGATGTGGCGCTACTGTCTGCCATCATTGCGCTGATCTCGGTCGCCGGCCTTGCCATCCAGGATCGGGCGTTGCGTGGGCGTGACTACCGCGTCATCGGCCTTTCGGGCGCGACGGCAGCCTTCGAACTCGGCGGGTGGAAGCTCATTTTCACGCCGCTGCTGTGGATCGTGCTGTTCTTCATGCTGGCGGCGCCCTTCTTTGCGTTGGTGGCGGGCGCACTGGTGCCGGCTTACGGCGTGCCGCTGACTTTCAAGACCATGACGTTTCATGCCTTCGAGGAGATATTGTTCCGGCAGGCGGTGACGCGCACGGCTTTCGTCAATTCGCTGTCGCTCGCCAGCGGAGCTGCGGTCGGCTTGCTGTTCGTCACGGTGCTGGCCGCCTATGCGCTGACGCGGCGCAAGGATACGCTGTCGCGCATCATTTCCAGCCTCGTCGAAATACCCTATTCGCTGCCGGGTATCGTCATGGCGGTATGCTTCATCCTTGTGTTCGCGGCGCCGATCCCGGTGCTGAACGTGACGCTTTACGGCACAGTCTGGATCATCCTCATTGCCTATTTCTCCTCCTTCTTCGCCGTCAGCCTGAAGCCTGTGGTCAGCGCCTTCCACCAGCTTGATCCGGCGCTGGAGGAGGCAGCACGGCTTTCCGGCGCCGGCTTCTTCCGGCGGCTCAAGGATATCATCGTGCCGCTGATTGCGCCGGCGGCAGGCGCCTCGGTCATCCTCGTTTTCCTGATCGCCTGCAACGAGCTGACGATCTCGGCGCTGCTCTGGTCGGCGGGTACGCAGACGCTGGGTGTCGCCATCTACAATCTCGACGACAGCGGTAGTTCCGATCTTGCCTCGGCACTTTCGGTGCTCGTCGTCTTCATGGTCGTCGCCATGATGCTGCTCCTGGAGCTTCTGGCGAAACATCTGCCCAAGGGAGTGGTGCCGTGGCGAAGCTGATCCTCAATCAGGTGGCCAAGGATTTCGGCACGGGCAGGGCTGCCGTCAGCGGCTTTTCGCTCGATGTGCGCGAGGGCGGCTTCCTGGCGCTGCTCGGCCCGTCGGGCTGCGGCAAGACCACGGTGCTGCGCATGATTGCCGGCTTCGAGACGCCGAGCGATGGTTCCATCCATCTCGGCGAGCGGCTGCTGGCGGACGCCGCGCAATCGTTGCCGCCGGAACGGCGCAACATGGCGATGGTCTTCCAGTCCTACGCGCTCTGGCCGCATATGAGTGTCGCCGACAATGTCGGTTATCCGCTGAAGGTGCGCGGCATCTCCGGCGAAGCTTATAAGACCAAGGTGCGTGAAGCACTGTCGACCGTGCGCCTCGTCGACTATGCCGAGCGGCGGCCGGCCGATCTCTCCGGCGGCCAGCGGCAGCGCGTGGCGCTGGCCCGCTGTCTGGTGACCTCGCCCGATGTCGTGCTGCTCGACGAGCCGCTCGCCAATCTCGACCGGCATCTGAAGCAGGAGATGGAGGAGACGTTCCGCGAGTTCCATCAGCGTTCGGGTGCCACGATGATCTATGTGACGCATGACCAGAGCGAGGCGATGGCGCTCGCAACCGACGTCGCCGTCATGTCCGAGGGGCGGCTGCTGCAGGTGGCGCCGCCGGCGGAGATCTATGCGCGGCCGGAGGGGCGCATGGTCGGCGGGCTGATCGGCCGCGGCGCGATCGTCACGCTGCCGGTCATGGGCGGCGAACGGCAGCTTGAATGGGACGAGCTGGAGGGCGCGCTGCATGCCGCCAATACCGATGGCGCCGATATTCTGGTGCGGCCGGAAGATGTCATCATCGGCGGCGAGGGGGCTCCTGCGACCGTCGAATCCGCGCTCTTCGAGGGTGAGCGTTATGCGGTGAAGCTGATTCTCGGCAACGGCCAGGCACTGCGTGCCTACAGCCGCGTGGCCGTCGTGCCTGATGAGGCGGTCCATGTCGTCATCCGGACCGGCTGGCGGCTATGAGGGACAAACAGGGCTTTTCGAAGCGCTCTTTCGTCTTTAGTTGTATCCCTGATGCCAACCGGGAATGCCTGATGTCGCTTCGCCTTGCCCGCCGGGGCAGGAGGTGGAGTGCTATCCGCGTACCGGGTGGGACAGGCCGAAGGCATCCGACCATTGCCCCGTCGTCATGATATTGGATCTCCTATGACACCAAATTTTTCAGAAGACCTTTCAGCCTTTCCGCCGGAACAGACGGTTTTTCCGATTGCCGGCACCAATCTGCGCGTACTTGACGGGGATCATCCGCTGCTGACAGCCAACAGGGCGTCGATCCGCGAGAACTGGGAGCGGGAGATCGCCGTCAATCCGGCGCTCTTCGACGGCCGCATGGTGCTGCAGCACCGGCTGAAGCTTTCCGAAGACGGGATTGCGAGCGAGGCCCACACCGTTCCCTTCTCGACCTTCATGTGGTGGCGCAGGCAGCCGGAGCGGAAGGGCGCCATCCATCTCTTCGCCTATCCGGTGCTCGAATCATCCGACGGCGCGCTGGTCGCGATCCGCATGGGAGAGCATACGGCCAATCCCGGCCAGGTCTATTTCGCCGCCGGTTCGCTGGAGCCCGAGGATGTCGTTGACGGGCGTTGTGATATCGACAGCAACATGGCCCGCGAAGTGATGGAGGAGACGGGCCTCGATCTCGCCGATGCCGTTGCGGGCGAGGGGTTGCATGCCAGCCACATCCGCCGCTCGGTCTCGATCTTCAAGCTCTTCCGCTTCGATATGACGGCCGATGAGATGGTCGATTTCATTAGCCGGCACATGCTGGTTGCCGAGGACAAGGAAATATCAGGTGCGGTCGCGATCCGCACGGCCAATCCGAAGGCTCAGCCTTACAATGCCGCGATGCTGCCGATCATCGACTGGTATTTCGCGGGCAAGTAGGCCTGAAGCTTGCACTTGCGTGTGCTGTCGGGCAGGTTGGCGGTTCGATGACCGATTCAAGGAGGCCGATGTGGCGTTAAGCTACAGCGTCTATGACGTGTTCACCGACACCAAGCTTGCCGGCAATCCGCTGGCTGTGATCTTCGACGGCGAGGGACTTGGCGATGCCGCCATGCAGGCAATCGCCAGCGAAATGAACCTGTCCGAAACGGTTTTCGTGCAGCAGGCCGACAATCCCGCCTATACGGCGCGTATCCGCATCTTCACGCCCGGCCGCGAATTGCCTTTTGCCGGCCATCCCACGGTTGGTACGGCGATTGCGCTGGCGGAGAAGGCGCATGGAGCAGGATCACTCGACCTCGTTTCGGTGCTGGAGGAAAATGTCGGCCCGGTGCGCTGCGCCGTCAGGCTTCGGGAAGGCGAGGCGAGCTTTGCCGAATTCGACCTGCCGCGCAAATCCCAGCAGATCCAGCTTTCGCTCGACAAGGCCGGCATTGCCGACGCGCTGTCGCTGAAGACGACCGAGATCGGCTTCGAGAATCACGTGCCGTCGATCTGGAGCGCCGGCGTTCCCTTCCTCATGGTGCCGGTCCACGACGTCGGTGCGGCCAGGCGGCTGGAGTTCGATCCGCAGCTCTGGGAAAAGACCGTACCCTTCGTCGATGGCGCGCTCGCTTCGGCCTATATCTACTGTCGCGGCGGCGTGAACCATGTCGCCAAGTTCCATGCCCGCATGTTTGCAAGCGGCATGGGCATTTCCGAGGATCCGGCGACCGGCTCGGCGGCGGCTGCTCTCTCAGGCGCGATCAACCATTTCGACCGGCTGACGGACGGGCATTACCCTGTTCTCATCGAGCAGGGCGTGGAGATGGGCCGCCCGTCCTTCATTCATCTACATATGGATATCGAAGGCGGGACCATTTCGAATGCCCGGATCGGCGGCCAGGCGGTTCGGATTGCGACCGGCACGCTCGACCTTTGATTTCATTGCATTTCCGGCCCCTGACAAAAAAACTTCGCAATTAACCAAAGAATTTTCGGCAGGGCGCTAGACAAGCCGGGCGATCCTATTTATATGCCCCGTCACACCGCGCAGCCAAGCACGGTACGGGTGATTAGCTCAGTTGGTAGAGCAGCTGACTCTTAATCAGCGGGTCGTAGGTTCGAGCCCTACATCACCCACCAATTTCTCCTTCGAAGAGAATGGACGTTGCAGTTAAAGCCCTTGATACCAAGGGCTTGTCGGCTTTTTCTTGTTTTCTGATTCCGATGATCCCGCCAGCGGGAATCATCGGCGGCCTTGTCTTCATCATTCTGCGCTTGCCGGAAATCTCGCTCGGTATTTAACTCGTGGGCCGAGGTCACTGCCGCGGCATCTGCCGCGGTTGGCCGAACCCTGGAGGAATGTCGATGCGCAATGATAAGCAGGACCATGCCACCTTGGTCGGCGAACATCGGCTGGATGAGAAAGTTCTCGATGTCTTGCATTCCTATCACCGGCGAATCGATGAGGAGCGCCGCAGTCCGCGCCAGGATGCGCCGGGAGGACGCGATGGCGGGCAGGATCAGCGGATGCGGGCAGTCGGGCCGGAGACTGGGCGATTTCTCAATATTCTCGTCCGCAGCCTGACGGCGCCGACGATTCTCGAACTCGGCACCTCCTTCGGTTATTCCGGAATCTGGCTTGCAGAGGCCGCGCGGGCGACCGGCGGGCGGGTGATCACCATGGAAGTGCATGGTTATAAATCTGCCTATGCACAGGCGATGGCGGAGAAGGCCGGGCTTGCCGAGCGTATCGATTTCCGGGTGGGCGATGCGGTCGCCATGATCCGCGAACTGCGGGGCAAGGTGGATTTCGTCCTCGTCGATCTCTGGAAGGATCTCTATCTGCCATGCCTCGAAGCCTTCTATCCGAAGCTCAATGCCGGCGCGATCATCGTTGCCGACAACATGATTTATCCTGCCACCGAAGACGTGAAGATCTATGCCCGGGCTATCAGAGCCAGGCCCGGCATCACCAGCGTGCTGCTGCCGGTCGGATCGGGGCTGGAGGTCAGCCGTTATGAACCGGTGTGAGTCTCAGGCGGATTTTCACCAGAGGTTGGGAAAGAGCCGGTATCTCACCTTGCGGCAGTAATCCTCATAGCCGGGCAGGCCCCGGCGCAGGTGGCCTTCCTCGTCGGTGAGGCGCAGGATCAGGCCGATGAAGATCAGCGGCACGATGATAAGGCCCCACCAGGAACCGAGGGCAAGCGGGATGCCGGATGCGAGTGGCAGGACGGCGGCGTACATGGGGTGGCGCACCAACGCGTAAGGCCCTGTGGAGACGACCTTCTGGTCTTCGGAGACCTGGATCGTTGCCGAGGCGAAGGAGTTTTCCCTGAGGACGACCACGAAGTAAGCGAAGCCTGCCGAGATCAGCAGATTGCCTGAAATCACCACCCATACCGGAACGGTCGACCAGCCGAAGCGGTAATCGAGTACCGAAACCAGGATGAGGGCGATCATTACGACGCTGGTGAAGAGCTGGATGCGCTTCTGGACCGGGTCCGTTTCGGCGGCCGGCCCGGCGCGCAAGCGCTTTTCCAGAAGTGCCGGGTCGCGATAGTAGAAATAGACCGATGATCCGGCCGACCAGGCGGCGAAATCGGCGAGGAAGAGCCAGCCCTGCCAATAGGCGAGCGTGCCCGCCGCCAGGAACACAATGACTGCGAGGGCCACGAGAAACTTGGCGTTGGCTATGGCGGCCCTGCGGCCGAGATCGGGTGCTGCATCCTGCATGACGCCTCCCTGCGCTCATGCTTCGCAAATCCAGTTTGCGGCTTTGTCTTTAGGATATGCAAAGCAGGTGCATGATATCAAACCATTGCCGGAGGCGCAGGTTCCGGCCGACAGGGCAGGGGGTGCTCTGCCTTGTGTGCCCTCAGGCGATTGGTCATGCTTTCCTGCGGGAATGGGAGATTCGGTGGAAATGGGCAAATCCGTTGATGATGGTGGTGTGAAGATCAGGCTTTCCATCGTCGCGCCCTGCTACAATGAGGCCGAGGGGCTGAACGAGTTCTGCCGGAGGGCGCGGGCGGCGGCGGAGGTGGTTGCAGGCCAATCCTTCGAGATCATCCTCGTCGATGACGGCTCCAGCGATGGTACGTGGGGCGTCATATCAGGCCTTGCGGCAGATATTCCGCAGGTGCTCGGCGTCAAGCTTCTTCGCAATCACGGCCACCAGCTCGCAGCGACGTCCGGTCTTGCGGTGGCCCGCGGCGAGCGCGTGCTGCTCATCGACGCTGATCTTCAGGATCCGCCGGAGCTGCTTTCCGAGATGATGCCGATCATGGATCAGGGCGCCGATGTCGTTTACGGGCAGCGGAGCGCGCGCAAGGGCGAGACCAGGTTCAAGCTCGTCACGGCCTCTGTCTTCTACCGGCTGCTGACGCGGCTCACCTCGATCTCGATCCCGCAGGACACCGGCGATTTCCGGCTGATGAAGGCGCGCATCGTCCATATCCTCCTCAACATGCCGGAGCGGCATCGTTTCATCCGCGGCATGGTGAGCTGGATCGGCGGCAGGCAGGTGGCACTGCGTTATACACGCGATGCCCGCTATGCCGGCTCGACCAAATATCCGCTGAAGAAGATGATCCGCTTCGCGATCGATGCGATCACCAGCTTCTCGATCATTCCGCTGCGCATCAGCGCCTGGATGGGGCTGATCTCGGCGGTCTTCGCGGTGGGGCTGCTGATCTATACGCTCGTGCAATGGTTCGAGGGCAATGTCATCACCGGCTGGTCGAGCATCATGGCGGCCATTTCCGCTTTGAGCGCCATCCAGCTCATCGCGCTCGGTACGCTCGGCGAATATGTCGGGCGCCTCGTGCAGGAGCACAAGCGCCGACCGATGTTCATGATCGACTGCGTGGTGCAGGGTGAGGTCATGTCCGAATTGCCCGGTGATTTCTCCGAGCTCGATACGGCCAGACGCAGATCCGAGCTCGGCAAGCTCTCGGCAGCAGGCGTGACTGCCAGGCCGGTCGAGACGGTTGCCGGCCGCTGATATCGATTGCTGCCGAACATGTTGACAAAAATTTCGGCCTTTGCGGCATTTGAGCTTTCCGATCCGGCATAGGCGGCGTATGCAGGCTGCATATCCCTCCGCGCGGCGTGCCTGTCGGTTTTCCCGCCTTTTCCCGCGCAATCCGGAATTCGCATTGGCCGATCGATGACTGCAGTTCAGGCGAGTGAGAAGACAGAGGAGGCGGAAAGCGCCCGTCAGGCGAAGATCGTAGCGCTGGTCGTTGCCGTTTCCTTCTTCATGCAGATCCTCGACGGCACGATCGTCACCACTTCGCTGCCGCAGATGGCGACGAGTTTCGGCGTGCAGCCGGTCGCCATGAGCATTGGCATCACCGTCTACATGCTGACCATGTCGGCCTTCATTCCGCTCTCTGGCTGGCTCGGCGACCGGTTTGGGGCGCGGCGCGTCTTTCTGATGTCGATTGCCGTCTTCACCGTGGCATCCTTGTTCTGCGGCCTGTCGGGAAGCCTGACGGAATTCGTTATTGCGCGCGCGGTGCAGGGGGTGGGCAGCGCGCTGATGACGCCGGTCGGGCGCATCATCGTGCTGAAGAACGCCCGCAAATCCGAGCTGGTGCAGGCGATCGCGCTGATCACCTGGCCGGCGCTGACCGCACCCGTCGTCGGCCCCGTGCTCGGTGGCTTCATCACCACCTATGCCAGCTGGCACTGGAATTTCCTGATCAACATTCCGATCGGCATTGTCGGTATTGCGCTGGTGCTGCGTTTCGTGCCGGAGCAGCGGGAGGAACGCGTCGGGCCTCTCGACATCAAGGGCTTTTTCCTGAGTGCCGCGGGGCTGACCCTGCTGCTTGCCGGGCTCGAACTGTCCGTCAGAGGGCAGGGTGGTTTCCTGCCGCTCGTCGCGCTGCTTGCGGCCGGCATCGTGCTTTCGGTCATGGCGACGCGGCACTTCCTGCGGGTCGCCAATCCGCTGCTCGATCTCGCCGCCTTCAAGGTGCAGACCTTCTCGATGACGACGCTTTCGGCGGGTACGGCCTGCCGTGTCGCGGTCAATGCGACGCCCTTCCTGCTGCCGCTGCTCTTCCAGATCGGCTTTGGCCTGAGCTCGATTGCCGCCGGCACCTATCTGCTGGTCTATTTCCTCGGCAATCTTGGCATGAAGGTGGTGACGACGCCGCTCCTGCGGTTCTTCGGTTTCCGCAACGTGCTTTTCTTCAACGGTGTCATCGCCGCTGCCTCGATCGCCGCCTGCGGTTTCCTGACGCCGGAAACGCCCGAGATCGTCATCTCGGCGCTGCTCCTGATTGCCGGGCTTTCGCGCTCGATGGAGTTCACGGCGCTCAACACGCTCTCCTTTGCCGATATCGGCCCGGCGCAGAGAAGCTCGGCCTCGACATTGTCTAGCATGCTGCAGCAGATTTCCATGCTGCTTGGCGTTGCGGTGGCGGCCGCCGTGCTCAACATTTCCTCGGGGCTTCGGGGTGTGGCCGATCCTACGCTCGGCGATTTCCGCTGGGCCTTCTTCGTGGTCGGCATGATCGGCTTCCTGTCCTGCCTGCGCTTCCTGCAGCTTGCTGCCGACGCGGGTGCCGAAGTTTCTCACCACCGTCGCTTTCAAAAAAGCTGATCTTCGCGGAACCATTTGCCTTCCCCTGCGTTAAGGTCATTGATTTTCAGTATCCGTGTTCGCAATTTTTTAGAGGGGCTTCCGGCCGCAGCCGGACAGGGGTCGACATTTTCGATGGCATTCTCCTTCGATCTGCCTGATAGCGGGCGTCTTCTCGTGCCAAAGGCCAAGTGCTGTTTACGCGCGCCTGTCGATGCAATACGACAGTCGCATGCAGCAAGACTCGGCCGCCTCATAGCCGGTATTGCTGCGGGAAAATGCCCGGAGGCAGAATGAGCGAGTCCAGTGGTGATACGGGCGCTCCAATCCGTATCCTTTATATCGATGACGACGAGGCGCTTGCGCAGCTGATGCAGAAGAATCTCGGCCGCCGCGGCTTTACGCTCGAATGGGCGAGCGACGGGGCGACCGGCCTTGCGCTGCTTGCCGAAGGCGGTATCGACGCCGTCGTTCTCGATCATGTCCTGGAGGTCGAGACGGGGCTCGATATCCTGCCGCGCATCGTGGCGATGCCCGATCATCCGCCTGTCATCTATGCCACCGGCTCCGACGATACGAGCATTGCGGTCGCAGCGTTGAAGGCCGGCGCCGACGACTATGTTTTCAAGGGCATTTCGCCCGACTATTTCGATCTTCTGGCCGCGGCCCTCGAGCAGGGGCTGGAGCGAGCGCGCTTCCTCCGGGAAACGGCACAGGCGCAGGAGGTGATCCGCCAGCAGCGCGACCATGCGGAAATGCTGCTCGCCGAAGTCAACCACCGCATCGCCAACAGTCTCGGCCTCGTCGGCGCGCTGATCCGCATGCAGTCCTCCATGACCAGCGATCAGGTGGCGATCGACGCGCTGCAGGAAACGCAGATGCGCATCAATGCGATCGCCAGCGTCCACCGCCGTCTCTACACCAACCGGCAGATCGGCACGGTGCAGGTGGATGAATATCTGAGCAGCCTTCTGACCGAGCTCGAAGCCTCGATGCGAGACGAGAAACGTCCGCATCGCGTGGTACTGACCGCCCAGCCGATCAATCTTGCGACCGACAAGGTCATCACGCTCGGCCTGATCGTCAGCGAACTCGTCACCAACGCCTTCAAATATGCTTATCCGGATGGCGACCCGGGGGAGATCAATGTCATTGTCGAGCAGGAGGACGATGCGCTGAGGGTCATCGTGGAGGATGGCGGCCAGGGCTTCGACCTGTCCGATCCGGTGAAGGGAACCGGTCTCGGCATGAAGATATTAAACGCCATGGCCGGCAGTCTGAAATCCGACCTTTCTTATGATCCGGAGCATCGCGGCACGAGGGCGATACTGGTCTTTTCCCTAAGCTGACCGATCTTTTCTATAGCTGATGCTGGGAGAGCCGTCATGAATACCGATATCGTCTGCACACCGGACGAAGTCTATGACTTCTGGTTCGTCCGCTGCAGCCGGAAGGAATGGTTCAACTCGACTGCCGAACTGGACGAGGAGATCCGAGCGCGGTTTCGCGCAACCCACCTGTCGCTTGCCCGCAGCGTGACCGAGGACTGGCGCTCCAGCCCCGAGAGCCGGCTGGCCGCCGTCATCGTGCTCGACCAGTTTCCACGCAATATCTACCGGGCGACGCCGCTTGCCTTCGCAACCGATGGGCTCGCGCTGCGCGAGGCAAAGCTTGCGCTTGCCGTCGGCGCCGATCAGTCGCTGGAGGGCATCAAACGGACCTTTCTGTACATGCCGTTCGAGCATGCGGAAGATCTGGTGGAGCAGGACCGTTCGGTGGCGCTCTTTGCTGCGCTCGGCGATGAGGAATTCCACGATTATGCCCTTCGCCACCGGGCGGTGATTGCCGCTTACGGGCGTTTTCCGCATCGCAATGGCATTGTCGGGCGGCAGTCGAGCGAAGCCGAACTCGCTTATCTCGCGCGCCCCGGCGCCGGCTTCTGAGCGATCATCCGGAAATTCCGCCTTTCTGTTGCCTTTCTTTCCTATAAAAGCGGTCATCTTGATCATGAGACGAATCCACGCGGGGGCTTCTTGCGCTTGACACACTGGCTGCTTCGCACCGTTCTTCTGCTGTCGCTGGTGGTTACCGGCCTGCATCTCGATGGGGAGGCTGCCTTCGCGCAGGCGCCGCAGCCGGCGGCTGAGGCCCAAACACAGCCAGCCCAGACACTGCCAGCCCAGACACAGCCGGCCCAGACACAGCCGGCCCAGACGCAGGCAGCTCCGGTCCAAGCAGCTCCGGCCGAGGCGCCGCTTGCCAATACCGGCCTTGATCAGGCGCTGAAGGATATCGACAAGGCGAAGAACCAGCTTGTCTCGCTGCAGGACCGCGTCAAGCAGAATGCCGACAATGACGATGCTCTCGTGGAGCTTGCCGGCCAGGTGGATGAACTCGGCCGCGGCGTTATCGCGACATCCGTCAGCCTGCGCCCGCGTTTCGACCAGATCAAGAGCCGCCTGGCCGAGCTTGGCGAGCCGCCGAAGGATGGCCAGCCGCCGGAAGCGCAGATCGTCACCGACGAGCGCAATGCGCTGACGGCGGAACGCTCGCAGATCAATGCCGTAACAGGTGACGCGGAAAACCTGTCGATCGCGATCACCAAGCTTTCCAACGTGATCACGGCGACGCGCCGCCAGCTCTTTGCCGATACACTGTTCCGGCGCACCGAAATTTCCGCCTCCGTCTTCGACGATGCGGCCAGCGCCTTCGTTGAGGAGGCGAGCGAGTTTTCGCAGACGCTTTCGAGCTGGATCACCTTTGTCTGGAAGTTCAAGAGCCTGCAACTGTTTGCCGCGATCTTCCTGTCGCTCGCGACGGCCTTGATCCTGCTCTCCGGCGGCTACCGGCTTTTCGGCCAGTATCTGCGGCGCGATGTCAATGTCGAGGAGCCGTCCTATATCAGCCGCCTTGCTTTTGCCTTCTGGTCGACGCTGATCCGCACGGCCGCGCTCGATGTGCTGCTGGTGACGTCGCTGATCTTCCTCGACGGTTTCAATGTGCTGAGAAGCGATATCACGCCCGTGATCGGCGCGCTTTTCGGCTCGATCGGCCTTGTCTATTTCGTTGGCCGCTTCGTCAACGCGGTCTTTGCGCCGAATGATCCATCCTGGCGTCTGGTGCGCCTTTCCAACCTCGGCGCTCGCTCGGTCGGCTACTGCCTGATCGCCATGGCCGTCGTCAACGCGCTCGACTATCTCTTCGGCGCCGTCGGCGAGGCGATGGGATCGCCGCTGGTTCTGACCGTCGTGCGCAGCCTGCTCGCGGCGCTGATCATCGGCCTCATCCTGATTGCCGTTTCCTTCGGCAAGCCGATGCTGGCGAAGAATGGCGATCCCGATGCGCCGGGCCGCCGCTGGCCGCGCGGCATGGCGATCCTGCTGCGTGTTTTCGGTGCGGGCCTCATCCTTGCAGCACTCTCGGGCTATGTGGGCTTGGCGCGGTTCGTCGCCACGCAGCTCATCATCACCAGCGCCATCGTCGTCACCACCTATATCGGCCTGCTGCTCGGCAAGGCGATTTCGCGGCAGGACAATTTCGCCGATACGTTCCTTGGGCGCTTCCTGCAGAACCGCTTCAAGCTTGGAGACGTTGCGATCGACCAGGTGGGGCTGGTTGTCGGCCTCCTCATCTACGCCGTGGCGCTCTTGACCGGCATTCCGCTCATCCTGCTGCTCTGGGGCTTCCATGTGCAGGATCTGCAGCTGCTCGCCTACCGGCTGTTCACAGAGGTGCGGCTCGGCGGCATCAGCATTTCGCTGCTCGGCATCTTCACCGGCATCCTGCTCTTTGCCGGCGGTTATCTTGCGACGCGCTGGGTACAGAAATGGCTGGACAGCAATGTCATGGCGCGCAGCCATGTCGATCTCGGCGTGCGCAATTCCGTCAAGACCGGCATCGGCTATCTCGGCGTAGGCGTTGCGGCGATCTTCGGCGTTTCGGCTGCCGGAATCGACCTTTCGAACCTTGCACTCGTTGCCTCGGCGCTCTCGGTCGGTATCGGTTTCGGCCTGCAGAATATCGTGTCGAACTTCGTCTCCGGCCTGATCCTGCTCGTCGAGCGGCCCTTCAAGGTGGGAGACCATGTCGTTTCGGGTACCGCCGAAGGCATCGTCAAGCGCATTTCGGTGCGCGCCACCGAAATCGAGACCTTCCGCAAGCAGTCGATCATCGTGCCGAACTCGGATCTGATCAACGGGCTCGTCGGCAATTGGACGCATCGCAACAAGCTCGGCCGTTCGGAAATTCCGGTTTCCGTGAGCTATGAGGCCGATCCGCGCAAGGTGATGGATATTCTGCTGGAGCTGACGGCCGCCGTGCCGTTGATCCTGCGCAATCCGGAGCCGCATGTGGAGTTCCTGCGCTTCGGACCTTATTCGCTGGATTTCGAACTGCGCTTCTTCCTGGCCGACATGGGTGACGGCCTGACGGTGCGGAACAATCTGAGGATCGAGATCCTCAAGCGTTTCCGGGCCGAGGGCATCGAGATCCCGCTGCCGCAGAGCGATCTGACCATTCACCGGCAGGCGAATGCAGACGCCGAGAAGGTGCTTGTCCGGAAGCCTGACGAGCCCGAGGATGAGATTGCCGAAGACGAGGCCGGCAAGAACGAGATGGTGGAAGAGGAGCAGCCGGTGCGCCAATTGCGGGGCAAGACGGCAGACGGCAAGTTAAAAGGCTGAACAGCTCATTCAGCGCTCATTCACGGCTGCGGTGCTATAACCCCATGCAATCGATCGCTGCTGGTGCAGCGACGAGTGCTCCAGGGGAGGGCGTAAAGCCCATGTCGCATACCGTGACACGTTCCGCAGTCGCATTTCTTCTTCTCCTTTCCGCCCCACCTGTCGCGCTGGCGGCCTCCGTCACCAACAAGGATGAGGCGCCCGTGGTGCTCACCGTCACCGAAGGCGGCAACCGCGTGGAGGTCGTCGTCGATGCCGGCGCTTCCGAACGGGTCTGCCCCTCCGGCTGTTTCATGACGACGCCCGATGGCGACCGTATCGGGCTTTCGGGCGACGAGACGATCGAGATCGTCAAGGGTTCCGCCGTCGTCAAGTGACGGCGGCTTCAGCCCGTTCCCTACCTTTTTCATGAATTTTCGAGGCTTGCGATTTTTGACGCTTGCCTATTTGCGCGTCGTCGCGGCAAGCTTTTCCCATGTCGTAAACAGGCCTCTCATGACGCATGCCTCGCTGCATAGTTCGCGACAATGGTTCGTTCGGTATGGGCTGCCGGACATTCGATAAAAGAGGGTATTTTTCCATGAAGTCACATGCGCGGGCAGTGGTCATCGGCGGCGGCGTGGTTGGTGTTTCGACGCTCTATCACCTTGCGAAGAAGGGATGGGGCGACAGCGTGCTCATCGAGCGCAAGGAGCTGACATCAGGCTCGACATGGCATGCGGCGGGCCTCTTGCCGCTCTTCAACATGAGCTACTCGGTCGGCCAGATCCACAAATATTCCGTCCGCTTCTATCAGGAACTGCAGCAGGAAACCGGCATGAATGTCGGTTTCAGCCAGGTCTCCAACATCCGTCTCGCCCGTACCAAAGACCGCTGGGACGAATTCATGTACTATGCAGGCATTGCCGAGACGATCGGCGTGAAGGTCAATATCCTGACGCCCGAGCAGGTGAAGGAGATCTGGCCTCTCTGTGAGACCGACGGCCTGCTTGGCGCAATCCAGCATCCCGATGACGGCTATATCCAGCCGGCGGATCTTACTCAGGCGCTCGCCAAGGGTGCTCGCGATTTCGGCGCCACGATCTACCGCAACACGACCGTCACCGCGATCGAGCAGCAGGCAGACGGGCTCTGGAAGGTGACGACGGACAAGGGCGAGATCACCGCGGAACACGTCATCTCCTGTACCGGTAATTTCGCCCGCAAGACCGGCGATATGGTCGGCATCAACATTCCGGTCATTCCGGTCGAGCACCAGTATATCGTCACCGAGCCGCATCCCGACATTCTGGCCCGCAAGGCAAAGGGCCTGCCGGAAATGGGTGTCTTGCGTGAAGCCGACAGCGCCTGGTACATGCGCGAGGAAAATGGCGGGCTGCTGCTCGGCCCTTACGAGCAGGGCGCGCCGGTCTGTTATGTCAACGGTCCCTCCGACGACAGCGAATACGAGCTGTTTCAGGAAGAGCTCGACCGCCTGATGCCTCATATCGAAACCGCGATCGCCCGTGTGCCGGCCTTCGGCGAAGTCGGCATCAAGAAGGTCTATAACGGCGCCATCGCCTATACGCCCGATGGCAACCCGATTGTCGGTCCCGCGCCGGGTCTCAAGAACTTCTGGCTGAACGAAGGCCATTCCTTCGGCATCACCGCTGCTGGCGGTGCCGGCTGGCAGCTGGCCGAATGGATCGTCGATGGCGAGCCGACCGTCGACATGATGGGCGTCGATCCGCGCCGCTTCGGCCCCTATGCCAAGGAAGGCTACCTCATCGCCAAGAACGAGGAAGCCTATGCCAACGTCTTCACCATGCACTATCCGGACGAGGAACGTGCCGCTGCCCGCCCGCTGAAGACGACGCCTGTCTATGACCGCCTGAAGAAGCTCGGCGCCGTGTTCGGCTCCGTCTACGGATGGGAGCGCGCCAACTGGTTTGCGCCCGAAGGCTATGACCTGCCGAAAGACCAGATCGGCGTCGGCGCCGACGTTCTGACCAACCACAATCATTCCGACCCGACCGAAGACGGCCGTATTCTGGAACGCTGGTCGTTCCGCCGCTCGAACTATTTCGAGCATGTCGGCAACGAAGTCATGAACGTCAACAAGAATGTCGGCGTGCTCGACATGTCGGCCTTCGCCAAGGCGCTGGTCACCGGACCCGGCGCGCGTGCATGGTTGGAGTCGATCTTTGCCAACGCGATCCCGAAGAAGCGCGGCCGTATCGCGCTTTGCCATATGCTGACCAAGGAAGGCGGCGTGCGCGCGGAATTCACCGTCTATGAAAGCGCGCCCGGCACTTTCTACCTCGTCTCGGCCGGTGCCTATGAGGCGCATGACCACGACTATATGCGCAAGCTGCTGCCGACAGACGGCAGCGTCAAGTTCACTCCGATCACCCAGGCCTGGGGCGTGCTCGTTCTCGCCGGTCCGAAGTCGCGCGATGTCCTGAAGAAGCTGACGCGCACAAGCCTCGACAACAAGGATTTCCCCTGGCTTTCGGGCAAGGAAATCTCGGTCGGTGCGGCGAGCGCCCATGCGCTGCGCGTCAACTTCGTCGGCGAACTCGGCTGGGAACTGCATCACCCGATCGAGATGCAGAATTACATCTTCGACAAGCTGATGGAGGCGGGAGCCGAATTCGGCATCAAGCCTTTCGGTATCCGCGCCATGCTCTCCATGTCGGTCGAGAAGTCCTATCGCCTGATCCCGCGCGAAATGTCGATCGAGTACAATGCCTATGAATCCGGCCTCGACCGCTTCATCAAGCCGGAGAAGGAATTCCTCGGCCGCGAGGGGCTGCTTGCCTACAAGGAAAAGGGCCTGAAGTGGAACTTCGCCACGCTGGTCGTCGAGACCGGCAATGACGTCGACGCGCGTGGTTCGGAAGCGATCTACAACGAGGCTGGCGAGCTCGTCGGCCGCGCCACCAACGGCACTTTCGGCTTTCGCATCAACCGCTCGCTGGCGCTCGCCATGCTGCGGCCCGATTATGCCAAGGAAGGCACGAGGCTGAAGATCAAGATCCTCGGCACGACCTACAACGCAACGGTGGTCGGCGAGAGCCCGTTCGACACGGAGAATGCAGCGCTTCGTGCCTAAAACGCGTCGTGACATAGTCTAGTTTCTTAAGCATATGAAGAAGAAAAAGGCGGCCGCACCATCGGCCGCCCTTTTTGCAGCTGGCTGCAGCCCTTCGATTAACAATTGCTCAAATGAATTCATGTAACCGTTTCGTTCGGGGACACAATTTCCATTTAAAGGTTTGTCATGGCGTTTCTAGGTATTTCGGGGATGCAATATTCCGGAGGAATGTTTGCTGGCGCGCGTATCATCCTCGCTGAAGATTCCAACGTCTTCACGTCGATGATCGGGAAGCGGCTCAAGGAGCTCTTCGATATCGACGTTGAGATCTGCCGCAACTTTGAAGATCTGCAGCTTTCCTACGACAAGTCTTCCGATCCGATCACGCTCGCGATTTCCAACATCAACCTGCCGGGCGCCGAAAACGGCGAGGCCTTGGAATACCTGGTCGATCTGTCGATCCCGACGATCGTTTTCACCGGCACGTTCCATGAAGGCATGCGCGACAAGCTGCTTGCCAAGGACATCGTCGACTACATCCTCAAGGACAATGTCTTTGCCGTCGACCTCCTGGCGGAATCGATCTGCCGGTTCCTGACCAACCATCGCCATCACGTGCTGATCGTCGATGACAGCGCCACGGCCCGCGCGCTGCTGTCCAGCCGCCTCAAGCGCTATAATTTCCGCGTCAGCACCGCCGAGAGCGGCGCGAAGGCTCTGGAGATCCTCAAGGCTAACCGCGATATCGGCCTGATGGTCACCGACTATAACATGCCCGACATCGACGGTTTCGAGCTGACGCGCCGCATCCGCGCCTCGATCGGCTCGCATGAGCTGCGCATCATCGGCGTTTCCTCCTCTTCCAACCGCCTGCTTTCGGCGCGGTTCCTGAAGGCCGGCGGCAACGACTTCATGCTGCGTCCCTTCATCGACGAGGAGTTTTACTGCCGCGTCAACCAGAACCTGGACACGCTCCTGCAGATCCAGTCGATGCGCAGGGAACGGGCGGTTGCCTGATCCGGCCGCGAAGATCGGGTGCGGGGAAACGCCTCCGTGATCGGCCCACACCGAAAAGATATGACTGAGGCTCATATTTTTGCAATCACAGGTGTTGTTGCCGTCATTTGCCTCTTCACGGAACGGGAGGCCTCGGCTATCGTCCGGCACTGCAAGAGAGGGCGAGTCGACCCTCTCGTGCATGTGGAGGGGTAGGTAGCCGTGACATTCCAGGGGGATTATCAGCGGGAGCATGCAGGTCCTCGGTTTGGAGGAATCCGCATACTTCTGGTTGAGGATTCCCGAATGTTTTGTGCCGTGCTCTGCCATCGGTTCCAGACCGAGCTCAACCTCAGCGTTGTTTGCTGTTCCTCGCTGAAGGCGTTACGTGAAGAGCTCTCGCAGGACGGCCACGGTTACAGCATGGCCGTCGTTGACCTGAACCTGCCTGACGCACCCTATGGCGAGGCGCTCGACTGCACGATCGAGCACGATATTCCAGCCATCGTCTTTACTGCGACCTTCGATCTCAACACCCGCGCCCGCATCCTCGAGCGTAATGTCATAGACTATGTGCTGAAGGATAACGAGTTCGCGCTCGACAATCTGGTCGCGACCGTGCGCCGGGCGATCATGAACCGCAAGACCCGGGTGCTCGTCGTCGACGACGTTTCATCCGCACGCCAGGTACTCGTCGATCTCCTGAAGGCCCAGCAATATATGGTCGTCGAAGCCAATTCCGGGCTTGAGGCGATTGCGGCACTCGAGACCTACAGCGATATCGAGCTCGTCGTCACCGATCATCATATGCCCGACATGAGTGGCTATGAGTTGACGCGGCGCATCCGCCATCGGTTCGGTTCGGACAAGATGCGCGTCATCGGCGTTTCCTCCTCGAACGACCGCATGCTGTCGGCAAGTTTCCTGAAGGCTGGCGCCAGCGACTTCGTCTACCGGCCGTTCGTCGCCGAAGAGCTGCAGTGCCGCATCGCCAACAATGTGGAGACGCTGACGCAGATGAAGCAACTGCGGGCGGCTGCGGCCTGCGACTATCTGACCGGCCTCTATAACCGCCGCTATTTCTACGACAACGGCCCGAAGCTGGTGAACGAATGCCTGCGGCTGAAAGTGGCGAGCGCGGTCGCCATTCTCGACATCGACCATTTCAAGCGGCTGAACGACACTTATGGCCATGAGATCGGCGACAAGGTGCTAAAGGCTGTCGCAGACAGGTTGCAGACGATCTTCGAAGGCAGCGACAACCTTCTTTCTCGTCTTGGGGGTGAGGAATTCGCCATTCTCTTCCCGCAGATGGATTCGTTGGCCGCCACCAAGCTCTGCGATGAGATCCGCTCGGACATTTCCCGCTTGAGAGTGACGGCCGATGACGAGGAACTGTCGGTGACGGTGTCAATCGGCTTGGCCGAGATCACCGGTTACGAGACCTTCGAGAACTATCTGAACGCGGCAGACCAGTTCCTCTACATGGCCAAGCACAAGGGGCGAAACCTTGTCTATTCCGACGCCAAGATGACGGAAGAGGCGGCGCAGTAAAGGGTCTCCCGTCGTCATCCTCGGGCCTGTCCCAGGATCTAACCACCTATCAAAACACGAGCGGCGGCAGATGCTCGGGACAAGCCCGAGCATGACGGAAGTGGGGGCTCAAGCAGCAACCGCCTGCTGACGGGCCGTGGCCATGGTCATCTTGCGATCGGCGCGCTCCTGCTGCGGCGAGCGCTGGTAGAGTTCGCGATAACACTTGGAGAAGTGCGAGGCGGAGACGAAGCCGCAGGCAACGGCCACTTCGACGACCGGCATGGAGGACTGAACCAGCAGGTGACGGGCGCGGTCGAGGCGGATTTCCAGGTAGTAGCGGGCAGGGGAGCGGCCCATTTCCTGACGGAAGAGGCGCTCGATCTGGCGGCGGGACAGGCCGGCGCCTTCGGCGATCTCCAGCAGTGACAGCGGCTCGGCGAGATTGCCTTCCATCAGCTCGATGATCGACAGGACCTTGGCGTTCTGGACACCGAGGCGGGCGCGCAGCGGCAGGCGCTGGCGGTCATGTGGGTTGCGCACGCGATCGGTCAGGTGCTGCTCGCAGATACGGTTGACGAGGCTTTCGCCGAAATCCTCGCCGACGAGGTTCAGCATCATGTCGAGCGATGCCGTGCCGCCGGCGCAGGTATAGAGATTGTTGTCGACCTCATAGAGATCGGCATAGACCTCGACCTGCGGGAAGGCCTCGGAGAAGCCCGGCAGGTTTTCCCAGTGGATCGCGCAGCGCTTGCCGTTCAGGAGACCCGCCTGGGCAAGCACATGCGCGCCCGTACAGAGCGAACCGACGGCGACGCCGCGATTATAGGATTCCCGCAGCCAGGCATTGACGGACTTGTTGTTGAAGGTCTCGACATCGATGCCGGAACAGACGAGCACCATGCCCGGCCGGTTTTCGCCGCCCAGATGGCGACGCTCTTCGGCGAGCGACGAATTGGCCTCCACGCCGATGCCGCAGGAGGAATAGACCTTTTCGCCGTCGACGGAACTCAGGCGCCATGTATAGGCCTGATAGCCGAGCATGCGGTTTGCGATACGCAGGGTATCCACCGCCGCCGAAAAGGGCAGCATGGTGAACTGAGGAACCATGAAGAAGACTACGGAACGTTTCTTGAGCTGCATCTTGTTCATTGGAAAATCCATGCTCGAGGGCGACTGCATATTGGTCGCGTGGAATGCGTCGTTCCGATGTTCCAAAAGCGACACTGGCATGGATAAATGCGGCTAGGAAGAGCAAATCTGCGACATTGGCCGTGATTTGCGGCGCGAGCGGAGCAAGAGGCGTCGCTGCGGGCCGGTAGTGCTGTGAAATTCACTGGGGAAAAGGCAGGCGACGGATATGAAAAAGGCGGCGCTGCATGGGGCAGGCACCGCCTTTAGCTTGGGAGGTATGTCGCATTCATTGCATATGGTTGCATTCATGAGCCCTGTTCTTAATGAGCTCTGTCTTTGCCGCTCTCGTCGGCACTCGGCCAACCGATATCCTTGCGGATGTCGAGGGGCATGGATTCGATCTGGCGTTCCGTCTGCCAGCGGCGCCATGCACGCACGAGCCTGTCGGCATAGGAGCCGAGCGAAGAATGTCTGCCGTAGGATGACAGGCCCTTGCCGCCATCTCTGTAGGTCATCGAGGTCATTGCCGTTTCCTTTCCTTGCTGATCTAGGATTCCCGTATCCTCGAGATGAAATATGCGCTTGCGGCACTCATCATTCAAACGAATAGATTTCATGGGTACCATAAGCTATTTTGAACTATCGCTACTGCTCGTCGAGAGCGGGCAGGGCGCAGACATCGGCCGCAAGATGCGGCGGATAATGCTTCATTTCCTGCCTGATCCGTTCGCGTGCCGCCACCCGAAACATGCGTGCGCGGAAAGCGAAGAAAGCCTGGAGGATGTTGAAGTCTGCTATCTGCGACATGATCGGCCTCCTTTGTCTTCAGCCTCATCGTCACACCTAAAATATAGGTACTGAGGCTGATTCAAACAAATGAAATGAACTGGGCTTTAAGTTCAGCGAAATTGAAAGATGAGCGAGGTCGTGCACATGGCTGTGAGGAGCTGCGTTCGGCATCTCTTCAAGCCTAGTGACGACATATCAAAGGACTGACGGACGCGGCGATCCAGGCGCAGCCGTCAGATGACCATCTGCTCGCCAAGCTCCACCACGCGGTTGCTGGGGAGCTGGAAATAGTCCGAGGGGTCGATAGCGAAGCCGGCCATGGCGATGAAGAGCCGGTCCTGCCAGGCCGGAAGGCCGGTGTTCGGATCGCCGACGAGCTTGCGCCTGCCGAGGTAGAACGAGGTCGACATGATCTCGAAGTCGAAGCCCGCCTTGCGGCAGAGCGGCAAGGCCCTGGAGACGTCCTGATCCTCCATGAAGCCGAACAGGAGCTGGATCTTGATGAAGCGCTCCGAAAGCCTTTCGATTGTCACCCGCTCGGTTTCCGGCACATAGGGGCGCGGCGCGGTCTTCACGTTGAGGATGACGTTACGCGCATGGAGAACGCGATTGTGCTTCAGATTGTGCAGGAGCACGCCGGGTGTCATGTCGGGAAGGCTGGTCAGGAAGATCGCAGTTCCGGGGACCTGGGCGGGAGCGTGATCCGACTTTCGTTCGATCGACGCAAGGAATTGCATCAGAGGTATGTCGCTCCTTGCGGATTTCTCGCGCACCAGCAGGGTTCCCTTCTTCCAGGTCCACATCATCACCATCAGCGCGCCGGCGATCAGGACCGGGACGTAGCCGCCGTCATGGATCTTCAGGAGGTTCGCTCCCAGGAAGATGCTTTCAAGCACGAGGAGCGGCAGGAGTGCCGCCAGTGCCGTGGCCACGTTCCATCCCCAGACGACGCGGAGAAACTGGAAGGACAGGATCGTCGTGACGACCATCGCACCCGTGACCGAAATTCCATAGGCGGTGGCAAGGGCCTCGGAGGAGCCGAATGCGAAGATCAGGGTAAGCACGCCAAACAGCAGTGCCATATTCACCGCCGGGACATAGATCTGGCCGGTGTTGGAGGCAGAGGTGAAGCAGATCTCCAGCCGCGGAAGGAAGCCGAGATGGATCGCCTGGCGGGCAAGCGAGAACGCCCCGGTGATGACCGCCTGGCTGGCGATGATGGTGGCTGCTGTGGCGAGAATGACCACAGGAAGGATCGCCCATTCCGGAAACATCAGGAAAAACGGATCGGACGCAGCCTGCGGGTTGGCAAGCACCAGTCCGCCCTGGCCGAGATAGTTCAGCGCAAGCGACGGGAAGACCACGACGAACCAAGCCGCCTGGATCGGTTTCCTGCCGAAATGGCCGAGGTCGGCATAAAGCGCCTCCGCGCCCGTCACGGTGAGGAAGACGGCGCCGAGGACCACGAGGCCGATGAGGCCCGCGTGGGTGATGAAGTCGAAGGCGTAGAGCGGATTGAGTGCTGCGAAGATCGCGGGATCGTCGGCGATATGGACAAGTCCGCCAAGCCCCATCACGAGAAACCACAGTAGCGTTATCGGGCCGAAGAGCTTCGACACGGATGCGGTGCCGACCGACTGGACGAAAAACAGCAGCAGCATGATCGCGACGGCGATCGGCAGGACATAGGGGGTGAAGACCGGGGTTACGAGCTTCAGCCCTTCGAGCGCCGACAGCACCGATAAGGCAGGGGTGATCATGGCATCGCCGATGAAAAGCGCGGCACCAATGATGCCCGCGAAGAAAAAGACGGTCGCATGTCGGCTGGTCTTTTTCATGAGGAGGGCCAGCAGGGAAAGGGTTCCGCCTTCGCCCTCGTTGTCCGCCCTCAGCAGAAACAGCACGTATTTGAACGTGACGATGATCGTCAGCGTCCAGATCATCAACGAGATCAGCCCGATGACCTCGTTTGGGGTGACGCCGTCATGGACGAAGGGTCGCAGCGCTTCGCGGAAGGCATAGAGCGGGCTCGTCCCGATATCTCCATAGACTACGCCGATCGCCCCGAGCAGCAGGGCCGCAAACTTTTGCTGGCCTGCATGGGGCCGGTCTGCGTCGTGGGTGGTGGCGGACATGGATATTCCTTGATTGTTGTTCGGCCCTGATTGCTGCTCAGAACGAAAGATATGGGGCGCAAGCCTGAGAATGGCACGCCGATCGCGTGAGGGGCGGTCAGAATGATCGCGCCGATCAGTTCTCCGCCCGTGCCTCGTCCTTCGTCAGCGCACTGACGAGCAGCTTGTCGACGCGCCGCCCATCGAGGTCGATCACCTCGAATTTCCAGTCGTTCTTGACGAAGGTTTCCCCGAGCTCGGGCAGGTGTTTCAGTTCTTCGAGAACGAGACCGGCGACGGTCTGATATTCGACGTCTTCATCAACGGGGAAGTTCATGAATTCCGAAAATTCGTCGATCGGCGTCCATCCGGAAACCAGATAGGATCCATCCTCGCGTCGCTTGATCGCCGGTTCCTCGCCGGAGGCCGCGTTGCCGAAAACGCCCATGATCGATTCGAGGATGTCGCCTGACGTGATCACACCTTCGAAGTGGCCGTATTCGTCAAAAACCAGGACCATATGCTGCGACGAATTGCGGATGGATTCGATCACCGATGAGGCGGGAGCGAGGTCCGAGATGATCGGAACATCGTGTACCAGCGTCATGATGTCGACCGTCCGGCTGGCAGCAAGGGCATCGTAATAATCCTTGACGGCGAGAACGCCGAGAACCTCGTCGGAGCTGCCCTTGCGGGCCGGCAGACGCGTTCGCGCGGTCGACTGGATGGTCTTGCGGATCTCCTCCGCGGAATCTTCGATATCGACCAGCTCGACGTCGCGCCGCGGCGTCATGAGTGCGCGCGCCGTTCTGTCGGCAAGACGCATGACGCCGGTGATCATGGCGGATTCGCCGCTCTCGATCACGCCGGCGCTCTGGGCTTCGGCAAGAACCGTCTTGATCTCCTCGTCGGTGACGCCATCGGTGTTCTTTCCGGACTGGCCGAGCAGCGCGAGAACGAGTTTGCCCGAGCCGTCGAGCAGCCAGACGAGCGGCAGAGCCGCCTTCGACAGGTAGGTCATCGTCGGTGCGACCCTGGCGGCAACGGCTTCCGGCGCGCGAAGGGCCATCTGCTTGGGCACAAGCTCACCGATGATGAGCGAGAGATAGGTGATCGCCACGACGACCGTACCGACGCCAAGCCCGTCCGCCCAGGCATTGGGAAGCCCCTGCGCCAGAAGCCAGGCGGAGAACCGCGCGCCGAGCGTCGCACCCGAGAAGGCACCTGACAGGACGCCGACGAGGGTGATGCCGATCTGAACCGTCGACAGGAAACGGCCGGGATCCTCGGCGAGGCGCAGCGCCAGTCGCGCTCCCCTGCTTCCCTGGTCCGCCATAACCCTGAGGCGTGCCGGGCGGGCGGAGACGATTGCGAGCTCCGACATCGCCAGGACGCCGTTGAGAATGGTGAGGAGGATGACGATGGCTATTTCGGTATACAAACTTAGGCCTGTTTCGATGATAATGATGCGTCGAAACTATGCGATCTCGTCTCGCTTTGCGAGGGTTCCCGTCGAAGATCATGGCGCTTGGCAAGATAATTATGGCGAACTTTTCGCTGCCAGCGCAACTGGAGAATCGCAAGACGGCATCTCCTTGAAACAGCGCCTCATATAGTCTTCGGCTTATAAACCCACTCTTAACGATCTATTGACCATAATGAAGGCTTAACGCCGCCCGCGTGTGCGGTGCTTGTGATGTTTTCGTGTCTCGCACCATGGACGAAGCCTGTGTCCCTTCATCAAACCATCGCCGCCATCCCGACGACCGCCTCTGTGTGGCTTTTGTCTGTCGTTGCCCATCGCATGGCGATTGCTGCGGTCTTCTTCTTTGCGGTCATTGCCGGATCGGGCGAGGCGGCGGCCGAAGACAGGGCGCTGAAACTCTACTTCACGCATACGGGCGAGCGGGCGACGATCGTGTTCAAGCGCAACGGCAAATACGACCAGCGCGGCCTCAACCAGATCAACCGTTTTCTGCGCGACTGGCGCCGTAACGAGCCGGCGAAGATGGATCCGCGGCTGCTCGACCTCGTCTGGGAAGTCTATCGCAAGAGCGGGGCCAAGGAGACGATCCACGTCGTCTCCGCCTATCGCTCGCCGGCGACCAACAACATGCTGCGCAACCGTTCGCGTAATACCGGTGTCGCCAAGCGCAGCCAGCACATGCTCGGCAAGGCGATGGATTTCTATATTCCGGGCGTCAAGCTTGCGACGCTGCGTGCGCTTGCCATGCAGATGCAGGTGGGCGGCGTCGGCTATTACCCGACATCGGGTTCGCCCTTCGTGCATCTCGATGTCGGCAATGTGCGCGCATGGCCGCGCATGTCGCGGCAGGAGCTGGCGCGGCTGTTCCCCGACGGACGCACGATCCACCTGCCGGCGGACGGTCGGCCGCTGCCGGGCTATCAGGTGGCGCTTGCCGAGCGCAAGAAGGGTATCCGCTCCGCACCGATCGAGATTGTGTCAGGCGAGGATGAGGATGACGATGCTCCTGTAACGCCAAAGACAGCGGCACCGACCCTCCTGACGGCACGCGCGGCAGCACCTATGAGGGCACCTGATCCCATCGTGACCGGAAGCCTTGTCACCGCCATGCTGCCGACGCCGCAGAAGCGGGCCGAGATCGGGCTGGCGCCGCAGCTTGCCAAGCCCGAGGACAAGGCGGTTGCCGACCGGGCCTTTGCCGATCTTGCCTCACTGACCGTTCCGCTGCCGGCGCTGCGGCCTGTTGAAATCGAGGCCGTGGAAAGCGAGATACCCGCACCTGTGCCCATGGTCGCGCCGGTGCTGGCATCCGTCCAACCGGCTCCGGCCGATTTCACGCGCTTCGTCGTTGGTCGCAAGCCCGCCAATACCTCAGGTATCGCCGACCGGCAGACTCATCCCGCACCGACGGCTGAGCAGATCGCGGTGTTGCCGGTCTCCGCGTCGGAGCATGTCTCGGGCGGCGTCGGCGAGATGTCCGCGCGAGCGCTGATTGCCTGGGCGGTGCGGTCGCCGGAAACGACAGTTGAACTCACGGCGCCTGCTATGATCGGCAACACCTATCCGAAGGGTGTCGGCGAGGGCCGGACGGTTGCCTCAGGTGCGGCTGGAACAAGCTTCAAGACCAGCCGTTTCGGCACTGAGGGCTGAACTCAAATAGGCTCGATAGGGATCGCCCCACAAAAATAGAGGGCAGATTGACTTTCAATCAAATGGAATGATAACCTTCGTCATTCAGAAAAATTGAAAGATGTGACGATGACCATCCCGTTTCGCCGTCCCATTCCTCTGCTCGACAATGACGTGCTGCGCACCTTCGTCGCCATTGCAGAGACCGGTAATTTTTCGACTGCGGCCGAAACCGTGTTCCGCACGCCGTCGGCCGTTTCCATGCAGATCAAGAAGCTCGAAGAGCAGCTGGGCGTGATGCTGTTTCGCCGCGATGCGCGCTCGGTGACGCTCACGCAACATGGCGAAATGCTCCTGTCCTATGCACGCAACATCCTGGCGCTCTCCAACGAGGCGGTATCGCGCTTCATCATGCCCGAGCTCAGCGGCGTTGTAAGGCTCGGCGCGCCCGAGGATATCGGCGAGCGGCTGCTGCCGCAGGTCCTCAAAAGCTTTGCGCAGAGCTATCCGGGCATCATGGTCGATGTGACGATCGATATGAGCATCGGCTTGAAAAAGCGGATGGAGGAGCAGCGCCTCGATCTCGCGCTCATCAACTGCGCCACGCGGCCTTTCCCGACCAATGGCGAAGTCGTTTATCGCGAACGGCTCGTCTGGGCAGGCGCGAAGTGCGGTTCGGCTCATCGGCGCGATCCGCTGCCGATCTCGATCTGGGAAGACGGCTGCATCTGGCGGCAGGAAGCGATCGCCCAGCTTGAGCGCAACAAGCGGCCTTATCGCGTCGCCTATCTCAGCGCCCACACGATGGCGCAGCGCGCCGCCGTGGTCTCCGATCTCGCCATCGCGCCGCTGCCGCTCTCCTATGTCAGCGATGACATGGCGATCCTCGGCATACAGGAAGGGCTGCCGGAACTGGGCTCTTTCGATATCCAGCTTTTGACGGCATCGCAGATGACGGGGCCGATCGAGACTGTCGCGGACAGTATCCGTGCATCCTTCGCCGAGAGGTCGAAAGCGGCTGCTGCCTGAATTCGGTTAGCCGGTGAACTTTTCGCTCACGAACGCGTTATCCCGCCCGGACGGCATCAGCCGTTCGGGGTTGATTTCATAAAAGGATTTCGCACATGACGACCACGGGTAAAATCGCTTCCGCCTTGATGATCCTTCTTGCGCTTTCTTCCTGCGCCAACACGATCCGCGGCGTGGGCAGGGATACGGCAAATGCTGTCAATGCCACGCAGGATGCCGGCCGCAGTGTCGATCGCGCAGCGAAGAGATAAACAAGTTCAGATTTTTGAAGCCGGATAGGCTTTTTCCAGCCCGCCGGATCGGGTCAGCCCGGTCCGGAATGCGGCATAGGCCGGGTGCTGGCTGGAGCGCGCCGCTTCCATGAGCCTGATCTGCAGCCGGTCGGGCGCTGCTCCGCCGATCCATTTGCCGAGGGTTTCAAGCTTCAGCGAATTGAGAAGGCGCGAGGCGGAGGCGAGATCAAGGTGCCGATAGAGGCCCGCAAGCAGATTGTCATCCTGCGCCGGATTTTCCATCAGCAGCGACAGATAGGATTTGTCGGTTTCCGAGAGCGCCGCGAGTTTTTCCGCGACGGTATCGCGATCGGGGAAGGGCACCGTGCCAGTCATAACGAATCGTCCAGTCCTTGTTGTCGGAAAGGTTTATAGACTGGCCTTGACCTTCTCGGCTACATCGGTCGGAACCCAACGACTCCAGAGCTCCTCATAATTCTCAAGGAAATAGAGGGCTGCATTTTCGTTGTTCTCGCCGTTTTCATCCTGCCAGGCGAGGACCTGGCTGATGGTCTCGTTATCCCAGCTGCGCGCCTTCAGATAGGTCATGACGGGGCCGGCGCGGTCGGCAAAGGACCGGGTCATCAGCGTGAAGGCCTGCGACACTGGATAGGCGTTCACCTTGGGATTGGCGCAGCCGCGAACCGAGGTGCAGGCGTCCCATTCGGCCTGATCGTGCGGCATGCCGAAATCCAGAAGCTTCATGTCATACTTGCCGATGACCGATGTCGGCGACCAGTAATAGCCGAGCCAGCCGACCTTGTTGTCGAAGGCGCGGGCGATCGAATCATCGAAATCTTCAGGGGTCCGGCTGTCGACCAGCGCAAAGCCGCGCTTGTCGGCATCGAGCGCCTTGAAGAGATTGCTTGTCGAGATCTTGCAGGCCCAGGATTCCGGGCAATTGTAGATGGCGGCGTGCGAGGGGGCGTCGATATCGGGAAAGAGTTCCGGGTGCTTCAGCGCATCCTGTACGGAGCCGATATCCGGGTTTGCATCGGCGATGAATTTGGGGATGTACCAGCCTTCGATCGCTCCGTCGGCGAGGATTTCGGCGCCCTTCACCAACCGACCCTCCTTGATGGCGGTATCGAGCTGCGGCTGGACGGCCTTCGTCCAGAATTCCGAGGCGATATCGGGCGTGCCCTTGGCATCCATGGAGGCGAAGGTCGGCAGCGTGTCACCGTCAACAATCGAGACGGAGCAGCCGTAGCCTTTCTCGAGGATGAATTTGTCGAAGCTCGCGGCAATGCCGGCGGAGCCCCACCTCATCTCGGCAATCGAGACTTTGCCGCATCCGGCGGCTTGCGCAATTCCCGCATACAGACAGACGGCAAGGATGAACGACGTGAAAAATGTCTTCATTATATATTCCCCGAAATTTTATGTGATCGAACGTGCATGCACCGGGGCAATTAGCCGACAAATCTCTCCGCCGCTTCAGGTGCCAAACGCCCGGAATATGCTCGCCGGGCTTCCTGTCTGCGGCGCCGTTCGTCTGGTTTTCCGGCGGCTCGTCGCTGGCCATTTCTATCGATGGCTGATGATGAGCAAGCTTACGGATTTGCGGCAAGAAATCAACTCTCTTTTCTGTCTTGCATCAATCACTAAATAATTGAATCCGAAGAATTTATGCCGGCGCACGGAGGGTGCGATCTTGCGCGCGCTGGAGGCAAATGTGCCCCCTGCTGAAAGAGCTGAATGCGGTCTCAGATGAGAAAAATTAGAAAAAGTGCAAAAAAAGGTCGAAATTCGCGTCAAGGCGCGCTTTCAATAACCATCCGGTAAGAATGTGCCGTTATCAGTTGTGACGCGGCGGGGGACAACCGCGCTGCTTCTCCGGATCAGGTAGAGCGTCCCGGAGAAAGCGAGCTTCATCGCGTAATGGTGAAGGCGTCAGCGTTTTATGGCAAACCGCGTTGGGCTGATGGCCTGATCGCGGTTTTCGCATTTCTGGGTCCCTGTTGACCCGCCCGCAACGCTCATTGTAGGCCTGCGGAAACGCTTCACGGATAGACCCTAATGACCAGAGCCATCATGCTGCAGGGAACCGGCTCGGATGTCGGCAAGACGGTGCTGGTGGCCGGGCTTTGCCGGCTGGCGGCCAATCGCGGGCTGACGGTGCGGCCGTTCAAGCCGCAGAATATGTCGAATAATGCGGCGGTTTCCGACGACGGCGGCGAGATCGGCCGGGCGCAGTGGCTGCAGGCGCTTGCGGCCCGTACGCCATCATCAGTGCATATGAACCCGGTGCTGCTGAAGCCACAGTCCGAAAACGGCAGCCAGATCATCGTGCAGGGCAGGGTGTTCGGGCAGGCAAAGGGGCGCGACTATCAGCGGCTGAAGCCGCAGCTCATCTCTTCCGTGCTGGAGAGTTTCGCCAAGGTGTCGGAAGATGCCGATCTCGTCGTTGTCGAGGGGGCGGGTTCGCCGGCGGAAATCAATCTCAGGGCCGGTGATATCGCCAATATGGGCTTTGCGACACGGGCAAATGTGCCTGTCGTTCTCGTGGGCGATATCGACCGCGGTGGGGTCATCGCCTCGCTCGTCGGCACCCATGCGATCCTTGCCGAAGAGGATCGCAGCATGATTTCGGGCTATATCATCAACAAGTTCCGTGGGGATGTGAGCCTGTTCGACGACGGTATCACATCGATCGGCCAGTTCACCGGCTGGCCTTGTTTCGGCGTCGTGCCCTGGCTTCAGGCGGCGGGGCGGCTGCCGGCGGAAGATTCCGTCGTGCTGGAGCGGCTGGCCAAGGGCGCGCGAGGGGCGCTGAAGATTGCCGTGCCGGTGCTGCCGCGCATTGCCAATTTCGACGATCTCGATCCGCTGCGGGCCGAGCCTGATGTCGAGCTCGTCTTTGTACGCTCAGGCGAACGGCTGCCTGATGATGCGGGACTCATCATCCTGCCTGGCTCGAAATCGACCATATCGGACCTCAGCGATCTCAGGGCACGGGGATGGGACCGTGACCTTGCCGCTCATGTCAGGCGGGGTGGCCGGGTGATCGGCATCTGCGGCGGCTACCAGATGCTCGGCCGCAGGGTGCATGATCCACTGGGCATTGAAGGGGCGGTGACTGACATTGAAGGGCTTGGCCTGCTCGATGTTGATACCGAGATGGCGCCGGAGAAGACCGTGCGCAACAGCAGCGCGCGCTCCTGTCAGTATGAGGTGCCGCTATCGGGCTATCAGATCCACCTCGGCATCACGCAAGGGGCCGATTGCGCGCGCCCGGTGGCGGTTGTCGATGGCCTGCCGGATGGGGCGGTTTCCGCCGACGGGCATGTCATGGGCACCTATCTGCACGGCCTGTTCGGTTCGGATGCCTATCGGGGCAGGCTTCTCGAAAGCTTCGGGCTTTCAGGAGAGCGGGCGAACTATCGCCAAAGCGTCGATCAGGCGCTGGACGACGTTGCCGCGGAGCTTGAGCGCACTCTCGATGACCGCTTTCTTGCCGGCCTACTCTAAATCTCGCCTGAAACTTCGCGGCGGCGGCGGTCGAGTTCTTCGCTGTAGCGGCGTAGTGTGTGGCTTTCGCTGAGCTGGCCGATCACCTTGCGCTCGATCATGTTGTTGACGACGGCGAGTGCTTCGCTTTCGGTCTTGTCGAAGATCGCGGCTGCCTGCTTGGCGTTCATCTGCGGCTGCAGGAAATCGTTTTTATAGCGGATGAAATCGGCGAGATTCTGGGCTTCGTCCTGCGCGCTGGTGGGATTTGCGTAGATTTCCGGGACGAGCACCAGACCTGCATATTTGTCCTGATCGTCAACAAGGATGACGCGCTGAGTCGAGCCGATCGGGTAGGCCGTCTTGAAGTCGCCGAGCGTCATGCTGTTTTTAGCCGTCTTCACATCGGCGCGCATCAGCTTGTCGACGGTCAGGTTGCGGATCCAGCCGACATCATGGGCGCTGCGGATGCTCTCGCCGCGCAGGTGGAAACGCCATGTGGCGAAGGAGTAGCCGAAGGTGGTGCGAACCACGAGCGAGGAAGTGATGACGGCGGCGAGCACGAGGGCGGTGATCGGAAAGTCGCCGGTAATCTCCAGTGCGAGGAAGGTCATGGTCAGCGGCCCGCCGATGACGGCGACGGCAAGCGAACTCATGCCGACCACGGCATAGATGACGGGGGTCAGCGTCGCATCGGCAAAATAGGGGGCGGAATAGGCAAAGAGCTTGCCGAGCAGCGCGCCCATGAAGAGTGAAGCGAAGAACAGGCCGCCCCTGAAGCCGGAGCCGATCGAGACAGCCGAAGCGACCGATTTCAGCAAAAACAGGCTGATAAGGGCGGGGATCGTTACTTCGTTGGCGAGGTTCAGATGCAGTGCGCCATGTCCGGCGGCCAGAATCTGCGGCGAGACCAGCGCCAGCAGGCCGACGACGATGCCGCCGAGCGCCGGGCGAAAGGGCAGCGGGACGGAGCTCTTTCTCGCCAGTTCCTCGACGAAGGCAACGCCCTGCATGAGCAGGATGCCGATGCCGGCGCAGAAGGCGCCGAGTGCGATCGCCGGCACGTAATCGGCCGGCTGGACAGCGCCGAAACTGCCGACATCGATGATGAAATCGCTACCGGCAAGCAGGCGTGCAACCAGTGTGGCGACCAGGGCTGCAACGACGACCGGTGTCAGCGAGACGATGGCGTATGTGCCGATGATGAGCTCGAAGGCGTAGAACGCGCCGGTCAGCGGCGCATTGAAGGCGGCCGCGATGGCGCCGGCAGCGCCGCAGCCGACAAGCACGCGCAGATCGGCGCGGCGCAGTTGCAGTTTCAGGCCGAATTTCGAGGCGATGCCGGCTGCAAGCTGCGTATAGCCGGCTTCCAGACCGACCGAGGCGCCGAAGCCGTTGGAGATGATGTTCTGGACGGCGACGAGAATGCTGTCTGTCAAAGACAGGCGACCGCCATGCAGCGCATTGGCCTCGATCGGGTCGACCATCGGCTTCTTGCGCCACTTGGCGAGGATGAAGAACAACAAGCCGAGTAGGATACCGCCGGCGAAAGGCGCCGTCATCAGCAGGAACTGGTTGTCGATCTGCGAAGCGCTGAGCCGGGTTTCGGTTTCGATGCCGAAGATCAACCGGTGCATTGCCTCGGACACGAAACTCATGGCGCTGACCGCCAGCCCCGCAGCGATGCCGACCAGCGCGCCGGCAAAGACCAGGCCTATTTCACTTTGTCTGGCGAGGGCGCGCAGGCGTCCCAAATCGAATATGGTTGTGAAGGGCCGGAAGCGGCGGATATCCATTCGGGAGAGCATCATAGGAGAACTAGGCGACAGGAGCGGCGGTCAAGGGTGGCAGGCGGCACCGCATGCCTGCCAATTGCGGCTAAATACCGGCCGGGCAGTAAAGTTTCTATGACATAAGATTTTGAATAAACACGATAATCTTGGTAGTGTAAGTAGAGATGAACCTCTCTGGCACAGTGCGGGGCAATTGACATGGGGGTTGCGCGCGCCTAACCATGAAACCACATAATGGATGGTTCCGGATCGGCCTGACGCCTTCCGGATGAAAAGGGAATGTGACGAGGCGGACCCAAACCGGGGGCCTTCATCACAGCCGACCCCGCGACTGTAGAGCAGTCAGGGTCTTCCGTCCGGCATTTCGACTGCCGCGCCGACGGCCCGCATCCTGTGGGCGGGCAAGGTGGAACAGGCGCCGGAAAAGCCACTGGAAATGCACCGTGATCAGCCGGGGCAGGACGCCTCTCTTTCTACGAATCGTCCGCCTTTTCACGAGATGCAGCCGGGAAGGCGAGGCAGATCCGCTGGCACGATCAGGGGCGACCGGAAACGGTTGCCCCTATCGCGGCCGACAACTGCGAGCCAGGAGACCTGCCATCCGTGCCGGGCATAGTGCCCAACTGGGTGTTTTGCCCGCTGCCAGCACGGAGGTTGTTTTGGCTGAAGAATATGGTTCGGTGCTGCCTTTGGCGGTGCGATTGGCAGGCGTCGGTGCGGTGCTTTCGGCCTCTTGCGTCGAGTCTGTGGCACCCGCCTCTGTTGCCAAGGAAAGTACACTTAGAACAAGCCGCATCCTCTCTCACAGGAGCGTTTGCGCATGACCGCCACCTTCATCCTCGGCGGCGCGCGCTCCGGCAAATCCCGCTTCGCCGAAAATCTCGTGACAGCCAGCGGCCTCGACCGCCACTACATCGCCACCGGCCGGGCGTGGGACGGGGAGATGCAGGCGCGTATCGACCGGCACAAGGCCGATCGCGGTCCCTCCTGGACCACGCACGAGGAGCCGCTCGATCTTACGGAGCGCCTTGCGGCCATCGATGGCGAGGGCAGGGCGATCCTGGTCGACTGCCTGACGCTCTGGCTCACCAATCTTATGATGGACGGGCGCGATATCGCTGCGCAGTCCGCAGCGCTCGCCGCCTTTCTCCCTGACGCAAAGGCGCGGCTCGTCATCGTTTCCAATGAAGTCGGCCTCGGCATCGTGCCCGAAAACCGCATGGCGCGCGAGTTTCGCGACCATGCCGGCCGGCTGCACCAGATGATCGCGGCAGAGGCCGACGACGTCTATTTTATCGCGGCAGGATTGCCGCTGAAAATGAAGGGTTAGTTCCATGCAGCAGAAAATTCCCGCGACCGTCATCACCGGCTTCCTCGGCGCCGGCAAGACGACCATGATCCGCAACCTGCTCACCAATGCCGGCGGCAAGAAGATCGCGCTCATCATCAACGAGTTCGGTGATCTCGGCGTCGATGGCGATGTGCTGAAGGGCTGCGGGGCGGAGAATTGCACCGAAGACGATATTATCGAGCTCACCAATGGCTGCATCTGCTGCACGGTCGCCGACGATTTCATTCCGACCATGACGAGGCTTCTGGAGCGCGATCAGCGTCCGGACCATATCGTCATCGAAACCTCGGGCCTCGCTTTGCCGCAGCCGCTGGTGGCCGCCTTCAACTGGCCGGATATTCGTAGCGAAGTCACCGTCGATGGCGTCATCACCGTGGTCGATAGTGCCGCTGTCGCCGCTGGTCGTTTTGCCGATGACCACGATGCCGTCGATGCGCGCCGCGTCGAGGATGAATCGCTCGACCATGAAAGCCCGATCGAGGAGCTGTTCGAGGATCAACTGACCTGCGCCGACCTGATCGTACTGAACAAGACCGACCTGATCGACAGCGACGGGCTCGGTCGCGTGAAGAGCGAAGTCGCCTCGCGCATTGCCCGCAAGCCTGTGATGATCGAGGCCAGGAATGGCGACGTGCCGGCAAGCGTGCTGCTCGGCCTCGGCATCGGAACGGAAGACGACGTCGTCAACCGCAAGTCCCATCACGAGCTGGAGCATGAGGACGGTGAGCCCCACGATCACGACGAATTCGACAGTTTCGTCGTCGAGCTTGGTGCGATCTCGGACACGGCCGGTTTCGTCGAGAAGCTGAAGGGCATCATTGCCGAGCATGACGTGCTGCGCCTCAAGGGCTTCATCGACGTCTCCGGCAAGCCGATGCGCCTGCAGCTGCAGGCCGTGGGTGTCCGTATCGACCAGTATTTCGACCGCGCCTGGGCATCGGGTGAAACGCGCAGCACGCGTCTCGTTGTCATCGGCCTGCACGAGATGGATCAGGACGCGGTGCGCAAGGCGATCGAAGCGCTCGCATGAGGATATAAAATGCATCTGCTTCTGGCCCAGCAGGGAACGATCAGCGACGGGGACGAGGCAATCGACCTCGGCCAGTCGCCGGGCGATATCCTGTTCCTGTCGGCTGCCGACACCGAGCTTGCGGCAATTGCCGCGGCGCATGCCGGCGGGGCGGCCGGGCATTCGCTGCGGCTTGCGAGCCTGATGAGCCTGAAGCATCCGATGTCGGTCGATACTTACGTTGAACGCACGGCGCGGCATGCGAAGCTGATCATCGTGCGGGCGCTGGGTGGGGCGAGCTATTTCCACTATGCGCTGGAGGCGCTGCATGCGGTGGCGGCGCGCAGTGGTGCGCTGATTGCGGTGTTGCCGGGGGATTCCAAGCCGGATGCCGGGCTGACGCCGTTTTCGAATGTGGCGCTTGAAGATCTCAATGCGCTATGGGGCTATCTGATCGAGGGTGGAGACGCTAACGCGCGGGGCTTTCTTGCCTATGCGGCGGCGATGCTGTCTGGAGCGGAGAAGCCGGCGCCGGCTGCGCCGTTGATGAAGGCGGGGATCTGGTGGCCGGGGCGGGGGCTGGTTGGGGTCGAGGAGTGGAAGGGGTTAGTTACTAGCGTTTCTGCAGGTACCACGCTCTCGGACGAAGAAGAGGGTACCACTCATTCGACGGAAGAGGTGGGATGCAAACCCACGGACCGACCTACCGTCGCCATCGCCTTCTACCGCGCCCTCGTGCAGAGCGGCGAAACCCGCCCCGTCGAAGCCTTGATCGAGGCTCTGCAGGCGCAAGGCCTGCGTCCGCTGCCGGTCTTCGCCTACAGCCTCAAGGACCCGGTCTCGAAAGGCATACTCGAAAGCATCTTCGCCGACCTGAAGCCCGAAGTCGTCATCAACACGACGGGCTTTGCCGTCTCCGCCCCCGGCGCCGATCGTGAGCCGACGGTACTGGAGGCGAACGACGCCATCGTGCTCCAGGCAATCTTTTCCGCCTCGTCGCGGGAAGCCTGGGCTGCCTCGTCGCAAGGGCTCTCGGCCCGTGATCTCGGCATGAATGTTGCGCTGCCGGAGGTGGATGGCCGCGTGCTGTCGCGTGCCGTCTCCTTCAAGGCAGCCGCCCGCTATGATGCCGCGGTCGAGGCCAATATCGTCTCCAGCGAGCCTGATGCCGGGCGCATGGCATATGTGGCCGCCCTTGCCGCCAACTGGGCGCGGTTGCGGCAGAGGAATGCGGCGGAGCGGCGGGTCGCGCTCGTCATGGCGAATTATCCGAACCGCGATGGGCGGCTCGGCAATGGCGTCGGTCTTGATACGCCAGCGGGCACCATCGAGGTGATGCGGGCGATGGAGGCGGTCGGCTATCCTGTCGCCGATATTCCGGCTGATGGTGATGCGCTGATGCGGCATCTGATGGCGGGGCCGACCAATTCCGGTTTCGACGGCAAGGTGGTGCGCGAGAGGCTTTCCTTGAGTCGATACAAGAACTTCTTCTCGTCTCTTCCCAATCAGATTCAGGATGAGGTGATGGCCCGCTGGGGCGGGCCCGAGGCCGATCCCTATATGCGCGATGGCGGCTTCGCGCTGCCATTTGCCCGGTTCGGCGGGTTGCTGATCGGCATCCAGCCGGCGCGCGGCTATCATATCGATCCGAAGGAAAGCTATCACTCGCCCGATCTCGTGCCGCCGCACGGCTATTTCGCCTTTTATGCTTTCCTGCGTGAAGAGTTCGGCGCCGATGCCGTCATTCACATGGGCAAGCATGGCAATCTGGAATGGCTACCGGGCAAGGCGCTGGCGCTGTCGGAAGCCTGTTATCCCGAAGCGATCCTCGGGCCGCTGCCGCATCTCTATCCGTTCATCGTCAACGATCCGGGCGAGGGTACGCAGGCCAAGCGCCGCACCGGCGCCGTCATCATCGACCACCTGACGCCGCCGCTGACGCGGGCCGAAAGCTACGGGCCGCTCAAGGATCTGGAGGCGCTGGTCGACGAATATTACGAGGCGTCGGGCGGCGATCCGAGGCGGATCCGGTTGCTCAGTAAGCAGATCCTCGAGCTTGTTGCCGATATCGGGCTGGATCGCGATGCGGGGATTGCCAAGGGCGAGAGCGAAGGCGAGGCGCTGAAGAAGCTCGATGCCTATCTCTGCGATCTCAAGGAGATGCAGATCCGGGATGGACTGCATGTGTTCGGTGTTTCGCCGGAAGGGCGGTTGCTGACGGATCTCACCGTGGCGCTGGCGCGGGTGCCGCGTGGGCTGGGTGAGGGTGGGGATGCGAGTTTGCAGCGGGCGATTGCGGGGGATGCGTTGAAAAAACCCTCCCCAACCCCTCCCGACAAGGGGGAGGGACTTAGCCTCGCGCTTTCGGCAAGTTCAGTGGTCTTAGACGAGGCGGAGACGGTGCGCCCAGTAAGCCCCTCCCACCTGTCGGGACGGGTTGGGGAGGGGTCTTATTTCGACCCTCTCGACTGCGATATGGCCGCCATCTGGACTGGCCCCAAACCACCAATCCTCGCCGATGTCACCGACGCCCCCTGGCGCACCAACGGCGACACGGTCGAGCGTATCGAATTGCTCGCCGCCAAGCTCGTTGCCGGCGAAATGGAGTGCCCAACCCTCTGGTCCCAAACCAGAGCCGTCCTCGAAGAAATCGAAGCCCGCCTCAAACCCTCCATCCTCGCCTGCGGCCCGGCGGAAATCGCCAGCCTGCTCCGCGGTCTCGATGGCCGTTTCGTGCCGCCCGGTCCATCCGGTGCGCCGACGCGTGGGCGGCCTGACGTCCTGCCGACGGGGCGGAATTTCTATTCGGTGGACAGCCGCGCGGTGCCGACGCCGGCGGCCTACGAACTCGGCAAGAAATCCGCCGAACTGCTGATCCGCCGCTATGTTCAGGATCATGGCGAATGGCCCGTCTCCTTCGGGCTGACGGCCTGGGGCACGTCGAATATGCGCACCGGGGGCGACGATATCGCCCAGGCGCTGGCGCTGATCGGCGTCAAACCGGTCTGGGACATGGCCTCGCGCCGCGTCACCGGCTACGAGATCATTCCGCCGGCCATGCTGCGGCGGCCGCGGGTGGATGTGACGCTGCGGATTTCGGGCTTTTTCCGCGATGCCTTCCCGGAGCAGATCGCGCTGTTCGACAAGGCGATCCGCGCTGTCGGCGCATTGGACGAGGATCCAGCGGATAATCCGATTGCCGCGCGCATGCGCGGTGAGGCGGCGAGGCTGACAGCGGCCGGGCTCGATGAGAAGGCGGCGGCGAAGCGGGCGGGTTATCGCATCTTCGGTTCCAAGCCCGGCGCCTATGGCGCGGGCCTGCAGGCGCTGATCGATGAGAAGGGCTGGGAGCGTCGCGCCGATCTCGCCGAAGCCTATCTCGTCTGGGGCAGCTACGCCTATGGCGCGGGCGAGGAAGGCAAGGCCGAGCGCGGGGTCTTCGAAGAACGGCTGCGGTCCATCCAGGCCGTAGTACAGAACCAGGACAATCGCGAGCACGACCTGCTCGACAGCGACGATTATTACCAGTTCGAAGGCGGCATGGCGGCGGCGGCGGAAGAGCTCGCCGGCGCGCGGCCGGCGATCTACCACAATGACCATTCGCGGCCGGAAAAGCCTGTCATCCGTTCGCTCGAAGAAGAGATCGGGCGGGTGGTGCGCGGGCGTGTCGTCAATCCGAAATGGATCGAGGGCGTCATGCGCCACGGCTATAAGGGCGCTTTCGAGATATCAGCGACGGTCGATTATCTCTTTGCCTTTGCGGCGACGACCGGTGCTGTCGGCAACCATCATTTCGAAGCGGTCTATCAGGCTTTCGTCGCCGATCCCAAGGTGCGCGATTTCATGGCCGAGAAGAACCCGGCTGCCCTTTCCGAGATGAAAGAGCGGCTGATGGAGGCGATCGAGCGCAAGCTCTGGACGCCACGCAGCAACTCCGCCCAATTCGACCTCAGTGAAGTCAACGAAACCAGGAAAAGAGCAGGCAGCCAGTCATGAGCGAAGAGCCAGTCGTACCAGCCGAAAAGGACGATGCCCGTCACGCCGAGAAGATGGCGAAGAAGAAGGCTGCCCGTGACAAGATCATGGCCAGCAAGACGGATGAGAAGGGCCTGATCATCGTCCACACCGGCAAGGGCAAGGGCAAGTCGTCCGCCGCCTTCGGCATGATCTTCCGCCATATCGCCCATGGCAAGCCGTCTGCCGTCGTGCAGTTCATCAAGGGCGCGATGTGGACGGGCGAGCGTGACCTGATCGAGAAGCACTTCTCCGATGTCTGCCAGTTCCATACGATGGGTGAGGGCTTTACCTGGGAAACGCAGGACCGGGCGCGCGACGTGGCGGCGGCCGGTGCGGCATGGGAAAAGGCCAAGGAACTGATCCGCGACGAGCGCAATTCCATGGTGCTGCTCGACGAGATCAATATCGCACTGCGCTACGACTATCTCGATATCAACGAGGTGGTGGAATTCCTGGGGAACGAGAAGCCCTATATGACGCATGTCGTGCTGACGGGCCGCAACGCTAAGGACGAACTGATCGAGATTGCCGATCTCGTGACCGAGATGGAGCTGATCAAGCATCCTTTCCGCTCCGGCATCAAGGGGCAGCCGGGCGTGGAATTCTGATCCTCAGTTTGCGAGGTGGCCGCGCAGGATCGCGGCCGTTTCCTCATCGGCCGGGAAGAGCGTTTCGATCGCCAGTTCCGAAAGGGTGATATCGACAGGCGTGCCGAAGACGGTCGTTGTCGAGATGAAGGAGAGCAGACCTGCTTTCGTCGCAAGCTTCAGCGGAACGGCGATTCCGGCAAGGTCGGCATGGCTCTCGCCGGCAGTTTCGGGTGCGGGATAGGAGAGCAGTTCCTTCAGAAGCTTTTCCAAGACGGGATCGCCGGAGACCGATATCTGCTGGCGCAGGCGGTCGAGAAGGTGGGCGCGCCATTCGGCAAGATTGGCGATGACAGGCGCAAGGCCCTGCGGATGCAGGCTGAGGCGCAGCACGTTGATCGGCGGTTCCAGCAAGGATGGATCGGCAACGGCCTGCAGCAGCGGTGCGATGGCGGCATTGGCCGCAACCAGCCTCCAGTGGCGGTCGATGGCGATGGCGGGGAAGGGCTCATGGCCTTTCAGCACCATGTCGATGGCGCGCCGCGCCGGTTCAAGGGCGGGGTCATCCAGCTTGCGTTCGGCAAAGACCGGGGCGAAACCCGCCGCCAGCAGCAGCGGGTTCCGGTCTCGCAAGGGCACGCCGAGGCGTTCGGCCAGATGCAGCAGCATCTCGCGGCTCGGGGTCGAGCGCCCGCTCTCGATGAAGCTCAAGTGCCGTTGGGAAATATCGGCTTCGAGCGCCAGGTCCAGCTGGCTCATGCGGCGGCGCTGGCGCCATTCGCGCAGGTGATCTCCGAGAGAGCGGGCGGTCGGCGTCATCAGGCGGCTTCCGGCAGCTGGTCGATGAAGCCGCGGACGGATTTCAGCTTGCCGCCTTCGAGTTCGGCAAAATCCGTGCCCTTGATCAGCGCTTCGCCATTTTCAGGGCCGAGGCCCCAGGAGAAGCGAAGAACATCGCCATAGCCGTCGGCTGCGCCGATCAGCTCGAAGCGGAAGCCGGGGAAGCGGCTCTGCACGGCCTCGACCAGCGAGTTGATCTGCTCGTGGCCTTCGCCGCGCATCAGCGGATCGATATAGGTTGCGGAATCCGCCCAGCTCTCGGCAATGAGAGCGCGGCGGCGAGCGGCATCCGTCTCGTTCCAGATGGCGAGGTAGCGCTCGGCGTTGGTGTTTGCGTCGTTTGTCGGGGCATTGGGCATCGGGTCATCTCCTTTTGATCGCCCGTCAATTGCAGGCAGGGCGATCATCGGCGAAAGCGGTGCACCCTATCAATTACGCCTGAGGTAATGGAAGCCGGATCAAGTTCAGGTCGCGGCTTGGTGATTTGACAGGTGAGGGGGCGAGCCCGGAGATTTGCCGCGACCCTTTTGCTCCGGAGGAGACCCGCCTTGAAAACCCGGTCTTACAAAGCCTTAGCCGCATTCGCCATCGTGCTTCTCAGCGCATCCGCGACGCAGGCGACTATTATCGATGACTGGAATACGATCAAGGTGCCGCCGGCACCGGCGCTGAAGCCGGTCAGTGTGGATACTTCGGATACGGCGCTGCTGCTCCTCGATTTCAACGGCGCGCAGGACCCGACCAAGGGGCCATGCAACACGAAGAACAAACCGCGCTGCATCGCCTCGCTTCCGAAGGTGGAAAAGCTTCTGAATGAAGCGCGCAAGAGCGGCGTGCCCGTTATCTATAGCATCACTGGTGGCGCCACGAAGGGCGATATCGCCACCGTTCTGGCGCCGAAAGAGGGCGATCCGGTGGTGCAAGGAGGCGCCAACAAGTTTATCAATACCGATCTCGAAAAGATCCTGACCGAGAAGCACATCAAGACCATTATCGTGGCCGGCACGGCATCGGAAGGCGCCGTGCTGAACACGGCCTCCTATGCGGCGCTGAAGGGCATGAGCGTTATCCTACCCGTCGATGGCATGTCGTCGACCGACCCTTATGCCGAGCAATATGTCGCCTGGCACTTTGCCAATGCGCCGGGTGTTTCGGCCAAGACGACGCTAACTGCGATTGATGAGATCAAGTTCTAAACTCCGAGCCAGACACGCAGCGGGTTTGTCGGGTCGGCCAGAAGTTTGATCGCGAAAGCGATGCAGACGATGACGAGCAGCGGCTTGATGAGTTTTGCGCCGATGCGCATGGCGAGCCGGGAGCCGAGCTGCGCGCCGAGAAACTGGCAGACGCCCATCAGGAGGCCGATCTTCCAGAGGGTGGCGCCGAAGCTTGCGAAGACGACGAGGGCGCCGAAATTCGAGCCGAGATTGAGAAGCTTGGTATGGGCCGTCGCCTTCAGCATGCCGAAACCGGCGAGGGTGACGAAGGCGAGCATGAAGAAGGAGCCGGTGCCGGGGCCGAAGACGCCGTCGTAGAAGCCGATGACAGGCACCAGCGTCAGGCCGAAGAGAAAGGGCGTCATCCGGCGGTGCGTGTCGGAATCGTTGAGGTTCGGCTTGACGGCGAAGAAGATGGCGATCGCGACCAGCAGCACCGGCATGACCGCCTGCAACACCTGGCCGGGAACGAGGGTGGCGAGGGCGGCACCCAGCGAACCGCCCATGACGGCCATCAGCGCCATCGGCAATTGTTCCGAAAGTTTGACATGGCCCTTGCGGGCATAGGCGATGGTTGCCGACGCGGCGCCGAAGAGCGACTGCACCTTGTTGGTACCGAGCGTCTGCAGCGGCGGGATGCCTGCGATCAGCATGGCGGGAACGGTTATCAGGCCCCCGCCACCGGCAATGGAATCGACGAAACCGGCAAAGAAGGCAGCCGCACAAAGCAGCAGAAGCAGATGGATGGCAATGTCAGGCACGAGGCTATTCCGGGAGGGGCATTCAAGGGTGAGTGCACGGGGCAGGGCGTTCGGGCGGCCTTGTTGCATTTCCGGTCCCAAGCTGCAATGGCTCCAGGGACACGGTGGGGCGTAATCGGCTGACGGGAATGAGTGAGATCATCATCGATGAGGCAAGACGGCACGTGCTCGGGCTTGGCTGCGAGCGCGGGGCTTCGGTTGGCGAGGTGATGGCGCTGGCTGTCGAGGCGCTTGAAGCGGCCGGCATCAGCAGGGCGGGGCTTGCCGCTGTCGCTTCGATCGACAGCCGAAGGGCAGAACGGGCGATCCTTGCCGTTGCGGCGCATTTTGCCGTGCCCTCCGTGTTCTTCGATGCGGCGCGGCTGGAGGCGGAGACACCACGGCTCAAAAATCCCTCCGAGATCGTCTTTGCCCGCGTCGGCTGCCATGGCGTGGCGGAATCCGCTGCCCTTGCGGCTCTTGGCGCGGATGCGGAGCTGACGCTCGGCAAGATCAAATCTCGGCATGCGACAGCCGCAATCGCCCGCATCGGGTTGCAGAAAGCCTGACGGGCGTTATGGTGGGCGCATCTCGCGGCGCCGTCCGGCAGGCCAGCGATTCACATCTAGAGGATATACATGCACAAGGTCATTTATGACACGGATCCGGGCGTCGATGACGCAATGGCGCTGCTTTTCCTGCATCGCCATCCCGAGATCGATCTCGTCGGCATCACCACTGTCTTCGGCAATGCCTCGATCGAGACGACGACGCGCAATGCACTGTTCCTGAAGCGGGAGTGGGATATTGCTGCCCCCGTTGCCAGGGGGGCGAGCGTGACCATCGATCCGTCTCGACAGGAGCGTCCTTGGCCGACCATGGTGCATGGCGAAAATGGCCTCGGCGACATGCCGGTGCCTGATGTCATCGACCTGCCGCTCGATCCGCGCCCGGCGCATCGTTTCATCATCGACACCGTGCGCGCCAATCCGGGCGAGGTGAGGCTGGTCGCCGTCGGCCGCATGACAAACCTGGCCTTGGCGCTGAAGGAGGACCCCGAAATCGCCAGCCTCGTGAAGGACGTCGTCATCATGGGCGGCAATTTCTATCTGCCCGGCAATGTCTCGCCGGTGGCCGAAGCCAATATTCACGGCGATCCGGAAGCGGCCGATATCGTGCTGACCGCGCCTTGGAAGGTCGTCGTCATCGGTCTCGATGTCACGGCGATCACCACGATGAGCCGCAGCTATCTGGGCGATATGGCGACCAAGGGCGACAAGGCAGTCAAGCAGCTCAACGCGCTTTCGCAGTCCTATATCGACTTCTACAGGCATGCGGTCGAAGACGGCATGATGGTGCATGACAGCTGCGCCAGCGTCTATGTCGTGGCACCGGAACTGTTCAAGACGATCACGGGCGCAGTGCGCGTCGTCTGTGGCGGCATTGCCGACGGCCAGACGGTCGTCAAGCCGGATGGCCGCCACTTCCCGCCGGGTCACTGGGATGGCCTGCCGAGCCAGAGCGTTGCCACCGGCATCGAGTCGGAAAAGGTGATCGGTTTGATTCGCGAGACGCTTCTGCGGGTCTGATGGTGTCAACGGGCCGGCCGCGTGTTCTGCGGTTGGTCCATTTTCTATTTTGGAGTCCAATCAATCGTTTGTCTGGATTTCTTTCGGAATTGATTCCGCTTCTTCCGGAGTTGATTCAACTCCGTTTCGTCAACTTCCGGTGCGCGACCTCTGATGCCGTTGACCTCGTCATCAGCCGGGCCTAGATCAGCGGGATGATTGATAGCGCATTCTCATATCTGTCGGCGCTGGAGCCGGGCAGCGTCTGGCTTGTTGGCGCCGGTCCGGGCGATCCGGGCCTGCTGACTCTCCTTGCTGCCAAGGGGCTCGCCGAGGCCGATGTGATCGTCCATGACGCGCTGGTCAATGAGGAATGCCTGAAACTCGCACGCTCTGGCGCCGAGCTCGAATATGCCGGAAAACGCGGCGGCAAGCCGTCGGCCAAGCAGCGGGATATTTCTCTGAGACTGGTGGAGCTGGCGCGGGCCGGAAAGCGCGTGCTGCGGCTGAAGGGCGGCGATCCCTTCGTCTTCGGACGCGGTGGGGAAGAGGCGCTGACGCTGGTCGAGTACAATATCCCGTTCCGCATCGTGCCGGGCATTACCGCAGGGATCGGCGGGCTTGCTTATGCCGGTATTCCGGTGACGCATCGGGAGATCAACCATGCGGTGACCTTCCTCACCGGTCATGATTCCTCCGGCATCGTGCCTGATGCGATCAATTGGGAGGCGATCGGCAAGGGCTCGCCTGTCATCGTCATGTATATGGCGATGAAACATATCGCCCAGATCAGCGCCAATCTCATTGCGTCCGGCCGTTCGGCCTCCGAGCCCGTCGCCTTCGTCTGCAATGCGGCGACCGGCGACCAGCAGGTGCTGGAAACGACGCTTGGCGAAGCGGTCGTTGCCGTTGCCGCCTCCGGGCTGGAGCCGCCGGCGATCGTCGTCGTCGGCGAAGTGGTACGGCTGCGGGCCTCGCTCGACTGGCTTGGTGCGCTTGGCGGACGGCGGCTGCAGCCCGATCCTTTTCGACAGGTCGGCGGGCAAGGGAGGGAGACAGCGTGAGCGGGTTGCTGATCGCCGCACCATCCTCCGGTTCCGGCAAGACGACGGTGACACTCGGGCTGCTTCGGGCGCTGCGCAATCGCGGCGTGGCGGTGGCGCCTGGCAAGGCCGGGCCTGATTATATCGACCCGGCCTTTCACGCAGCGGCAAGCGGCACGCTCTGCCTGAATTTCGATCCCTGGGGCATGCGGCCGGAGCTGATTTCGGCCAATGCTACCCTGCACCGCTCCGGCGACCGGGTGCTGCTCATCGAGGGCATGATGGGCCTGTTCGACGGTGCGGCAGACGGGCGCGGCACGGCGGCCGATCTTGCGGCTCAGCTCGGGCTTTCCGTGGTGCTCGTCGTCGATGCCTCGCGACTGTCGCAGTCGGTGGCGCCGCTCGTCAGCGGCTTTGCTGGTTTCCGTGCCGATGTGCGTATCGCCGGCGTCATCCTTAACAAGGTCGGCAGCGACCGGCACGAGTCGATGCTGCGGCAGGCGCTTGACAAGATTCGCATGCCAGTTGTCGCCGTCATCCGCAAGGATGCGATGCTCGTCCTGCCGGAGCGGCATCTTGGGCTGGTGCAGGCGGGTGAGCATGCGGCGCTCGAGGAGTTCATCGATTATGCGGCCAATGCCGTCTCCGAAGAGTGCAATTTCGAATTCCTGATGCGCATCGCGCGGCAGGGCATGAACCGGCCATCGGCTGCCAATATTGCCCGGCTGATGCCCTTCGGCCGGCATATTGCCGTTGCCCGCGATATCGCCTTTGCCTTCTGCTACGAGCATATGCTGCTCGGTTGGCGGCGGCGAGGGGCGGAGATTTCCTTCTTTTCGCCGCTGGCGGATGAGGGGCCGGCAGAGAGTGCCGATGCGATCTATCTGCCGGGCGGATATCCCGAGCTGCATGCCGGCAGGCTCGCGGCCTCGCAGAATTTTGCCGTGGCGATGAAGGCCGCGGCAGCGCGGGGCGTGCGCATCTATGGCGAATGCGGCGGCTATATGGTGCTCGGCGACGGGCTGATCGACGGGGGAGGCGTGCGCCATGAAATGCTCGGCCTGCTGCCGGTCGTCACCAGCTATGAGACGCGCATGCGGCATCTCGGCTATCGGCGCGTGACGCCGCTCGAAGGCTCCTTCTTCGACAAGCCGATGACGGCGCATGAATTCCACTATTCGACTATCGTTTCCGAAGGCGAGGCCGACCGGCTGTTTGCCACGCAGGATGCGCTCGGCAACGATCTCGGCGCCGCAGGCTTGAGGCGCGGGCAGGTGGCCGGCTCCTACATGCATCTGATCGATCTTGCCGGAGCTGCCGCATGAATGCGCCGATCATGCATGGCGGCGGCATTACCGCAGCGGCAGCAAGCTTCGGCGGTCGGCTGGAGGACTGGCTGGATCTTTCCACCGGCATCAATCCCAATCCGGTAGCGTTGCCGGAGATCCCCGCAAGGGTGTGGCATCGGCTGCCCGACCGGCATCTGATCGAGACGGCGCGGCATGCGGCGCGGGATCATTATCGCAGCGGCGCGATCCTGCCGCTTCCGGTCCCCGGCACGCAATCGATCATCCAGCTTCTGCCGCGGCTCGTTAAGCGGGACAGAAAAGTTGCGATCCTGTCGCCGACCTATGGGGAATATGCGCGCGCCTTTGGTGCTGCGGGTTTTGCTGTCGATGCGGTCGGCGATATCGAGGATATCGGTCCGGAGCATGGGCTGGCCGTCGTCGTCAATCCGAACAATCCGGATGGCCGGATACAGACTGCCGACAGGCTGGAAGCGCTGCACGAGCGGCTGAAGGCGGGTGGCGGCTTTCTCGTGGTCGACGAGGCTTTCGGCGATACCAGCCCGGAGGCGAGCCTTGCGCCGCGAGCGTCAGGGCTTTCGAACCTCATCATTTTCCGCTCCTTCGGCAAGTTCTTCGGGCTTGCGGGACTGAGGCTCGGCTTTGCCATTGCGCGGGGCGATATTCTCGCTCGCTTCGAGGACTGGCTCGGTCCCTGGGCGGTATCGGGGCCGGCGCTGTCGCTTGCCGGTTCGCTGCTGAATTCGGACCTATCTGAGATTGCCCGCTCGATTGCAGAGCGCCAGGCTGCCCTTCATGCCATTCTTGCCGGCGCCGGCCTTGCCATTGCGGGCGGGACGCCGCTTTTCACGCTTGTTGCCGACGCCAGAGCCGGCGACATTTACACGACTCTCTGCCGCCATCATATTCTCGTCCGCCGGTTCGATTACGCGCCGGACTGGCTGCGCTTCGGCCTAACACCTGACGCTGCTGATGACGCGAGACTGGCTGCGGCCCTTCGGAGCTTTGAGCGATGAGTTTGGATGAACATTTTCTCGTGCTGGTTCTGGCTCTGCTGCTCGATCGCATCATCGGCGATCCGCAATGGCTGTGGATGCGCGTGCCGCATCCGGTTGCGATCTTCGGCCGGGCGATCGGCTATTTCGACCAGCATTTCAACCGCGAGAGCCTGAGCAAGGCGCAGCGCAAGCAGAATGGCGTGGTGGCGATCCTGGCGCTTTCGGCGCTTGCTGTGGTCACCGGTCTGGTGCTGCACTGGTTCCTCATGCTCTTCGGCCCGGTCGGCATCCTGCTTGAAGTCTTCTGCGTGGCGATCTTCCTGGCGCAGAAGAGCCTGTCGGACCATGTCGCGGCGGTTGCCACGGCACTGAAGAGCGAGGGCCTCGTCGGCGGGCGCAAGGCGGTATCGCGCATCGTCGGGCGCGATCCGGAAACGCTGGATGAGCCGGGCGTCTGTCGCGCGGCGATCGAGAGCCTCGCCGAGAATTTCTCCGATGGCGTCGTCGCACCTGCGCTCTGGTACGCGATCTTCGGCCTGCCGGGCCTGTTCTTCTACAAGATGCTGAACACGGCGGATTCGATGATCGGCCACCGGTCGGAAAAATATGTCGATTTCGGTTGGGCCTCGGCCCGTCTCGACGATATCGCCAACTGGCCGGCTGCCCGTCTTTCCATTCTGCTGATCGCCGTCGGCGCCGGCATCCGTCGTGGCACGTCGGCCTTCCACGAGTCCTTCCGTGTCGGCATCCGCGACGGCAAGCTGCATCGCTCCCCGAATTCCGGCCGTCCGGAAGCGGCGATGGCAGGCGCGCTCGATCTCCAGCTTGCCGGCCCGCGCGTCTATTCGGGCATGGTCGTGCGCGAGCCGATGATCAACGGCGCGGGTCGGGATGTGGCGACGGCTGATGATGTCGAGGACGGGATCTCGGTCTTCCAGGCGAGCTGCATGGCGCTGACGCTGGTCGTCTTCGTGGCCTTCGTCTGCCTGCTTTAGGTCGGCCGTCAGCCCAACCTTTTCTTCGTCATCAGCAGTACCGCCAGCGCACCGCTCAGCAGGCCGAGCGACAGCGGCAGGCCCTGGTGGCCTATCATCTGCATCGCAACACCCGTCGCGGGCGAGCCGAGGATGCCGCCGAGGCCCCAGACCAGGGCGAAGGCGGCGTTGCCGGCGATGAGGGACTGGCCGGTGAAGCGCTCGCCGAGCTGGATCAGCGACAGGGTGTAGATGCCGAAGGAGACGCCGCCCCAGATGAAGACCAGTGGCCAGATGAGCCAGGTGTCGAAGACGACTGGAAAAAGCAGGCAGCCGGCGAGGCAGGCGAGGACGCAGCGGAGCAGGGTGCGGCGCGAGCCGAGGTTTTCGGCGATGCGGCCGAGCACGATCTGCAGCATGGCATTGCCTGCGATGAAACAGGTGATCAGCGAGGCGATGCGCTGTTCGGCGCTGTCGAGGGCGGCGCCGTAGACGGCGAAGAGGGCGAGCAGGATCTGCTCGAAACCAGCGGCGACGAAAACGGCAAAGAGCAGGAGCGGCGCCAGCTTAAAGAAGCCACCGACCGATGTGGGTTCGCCTTCTCGCGGCATGTCCGGCAGGCGAGGGGTGGCCGCAAGCACGATCAGGCCGCAGGCAAGGAAGGCTGCGATGCCGATCAGGAAGGGCGGCCAGCCCTCGGTGCCAACGAGGCCGAGCGAAAGCGGACCGATGGCAAAGCCTCCTGACACGATCGAGGAATAGAGGCCCATGATGCGGCCACGGCGCGCTGCGGGCGTGATGGCGAGCAGCCACGTCTCGCTGATGACGTAAAGCGGATTGGCGAAGAAGCCGAGCAGGAAGCGAAGCGGCATCCAGGCCCAGATATTTTGTATCGCGGCAATGGCGCTCAGGCTCAGCGCTGCGAGGACCGAGCAGAGGATGGCAAGCCTGATGGCGCCGAAGCGGCGCGACAGGGCGGGAATGAAGGGGGCCGAGACGATGAAGCCGGTTGGTGTCATCGCCGCCGACAGGCCGATCAGGCCGGATGGTATGCCCTGCCGCTCGAGGATGAAGCTCAGAAGTGGATAGGTCAGGCCCTGCGCCATGGCAAAGACCGAGACGGTCGCGATAATGCCTGCCATCGCGGCCCAAGGGAGGCGCGCGTCTTGCGGCGGTGTCGTGGCGGGCCGGTCGATTCTTGCTGCTTGGGGGAACTGGCGATCGTCTTTCATCGCGGCATTTTGCCTCATACGTGCCAGAAGAACCCAGTGGCCTCCGACCCTGCCTGTTGCTGCGGCAGACCGATGTCATCGAGCAGGGCGGGGCTGATCTTCGACCTTTGTTTCCGCTCCCGGCGGATGTGGATGCGCCAGAACCAGCGTACGACTACGCTTCGCAGGACGATCGGGCCATGATGCCTGTGCGACGGTCTGCGATGCGAGGCGCATGCAGGAGTGCAGCAATCGCTCATGATAACCTCCATCAGGTTTGAAGGTTTAGAACCTTCGACTTCGAACGAGACCGGAGTCTGGAGGATGCGGCGAGTGCCGTAATTAAGCGCTTCCAAAAAGTTCTCAAAAATTTCCAAAGCCGTCGAAAAGGTATCCATCTGGCTACCTATGTTGACAGTGGGGCCTCCCCGTGGTTACGTAGCCATATGGCTACGTATGAACCAAACTTGCCACGCCTCTTTGGCGCTCTCTCCGATCCGACGCGGCTCGCGGTCGTCGAAAGACTTGTGAAGGGGCCTGCGTCAGTCTCCGAGTTGTCCGAACCCTTTGATCTGGCGCGTCCTTCCTTTCTCAAACACCTGCGGGTTCTCGAAGAGGCCGAGCTTGTAACGTCGGTCAAATCGGGCAGGGTTCGAACCGTCAGTCTCGCGCCGGATGCACTGAATTGGGTCGAATCATGGGTGCACGAGCATCGCCGTGCCCTGGAAGGCCGTCTCGATCGCCTGGCCACGTTTCTTAATCAGGAGCAATGAGATGACAAATCCAAAGCAAGTTCATGAAACGATCGTGATCGAACGTATCCTGCCGAATTGCCGCGACCATGTCTGGTCTGCCTGGGCGCTGATGGAAAAGAAGAAAGCGTGGCTCGGCCAGGGCATGACCAAACTGGAGTTCTGGCCAGGCGGGGCCGAGCATCTCACGCATGTCTCGGATATGGGCACGCATACCAACGAAACCCGGTATTTCGAGATCGCAGACCGTGAGCGGATCGTCTTTGCCTATTCGATGGCGCTGAATGGGAGAATCCATTCAGTGTCGCTCGCCACCGTCGTCTTTGCGGACCACGACGGCGGCACCCGATTGACCTATACCGAACAGATGTGCGTCATTCCGCCAAGCGACGGTGCCGAAGGCCGCAAGCATGGATGGACGGCATTGCTGAAGGCGCTGGAGGAGTTTCTGGCCACCGATACGATGGTGTCGGCGTGACCCATCAGGACAAAAAGACATGACTGGTTCATCTTCCTTTCTCGGCCTTCCCGATCGCCTGGCCGATGGCTGCACGCCGCAAGCGGTGATCTTCTCCGCCGCCCACGGCAGCACCTATACCGGCAAGGACAGCAGCGGCTATGCGCTCGCCGCCGGCGCCATCCGCGCTGCGAGCCAGGAGGATGCCGGTCTCATCGAGCATTGGGATTTCGATCTCGGCGGGCCGCTCTTTGCCGGTGGACCAGTCTCCTGCGTCGATGCCGGCGAGATCGAAACCATCATGCACGACAATGAAGGCAACCGGGCGCGGATCGAGGCGAAGACGCGCGAGGTCCTGGCCTTGTCGGCCGTGCCGATCCTGATCGGCGGCGACGATTCCGTGCCCATTCCCTTCCTTGCGGGCTTTACGGATCACGGGCCTGTCTGGGTCCTGCAGATCGATGCTCACATCGACTGGCGCGACGAGCTCCATGGCGAGCGCTATGGCTATTCGAACCCGATGCGAAGGGTCAGCGAGATGCTGCACGTCGCCGGCATCGTGCAGGTCGGCATGCGCGGCGTGGGCAGCGCACGCCTGAGCGAGATCGAAGCGGCGCTGCGCTATGGCAGCCATCTCGTGACCGCCCGCGAGATTCATGCCGCCGGCGTCGAGGCCGCCTTGCGGCATATCCCCGAGGGCGTGCGGGCGGTCGTCACGCTCGATTGCGATGGCCTCGATCCCGGCATCATGCCGGGCGTGGCGGCGCGTACTCCTGGCGGGCTGACTTACACGCAGGTAATCGACCTGATCGCCGGTCTCGGCAGGCGGGCGAGAATCGCCGGGTTCGATCTGGTCGAGTTTTACCCTCCGGCCGACATTGACGGCCTGTCGGCGCTGACAGCATCGCGCCTGCTCGTCAATGCGATCGGCGCCATCGTCCGGCAGGGCTGAAACCGGGCGTCCTCTCGCGGCCTATGGGTCGATCAAAGGCTGTTTTGCCCGAGGCGCGGCTCCGTCCCTGACCGCAGTCGCCTGATATTGGCGCGATGGCGGAGGATCACGTACAGGCCGCCTGATATCACCAGCAACCGATAGGGCAGCGGTTGCTCCAGGCCGCAGACGAGGGCGATGGCCGTCAATGCCGCGAGCATCGAACTCAGGGAAACAATCCGAAAGGCCGCCAGCGCAACGCCAAAAACCACCGCAGCGCCCACGCCGACAGGCCAGGACATCGCCAGTAACACGCCGAGCCCCGTCGCAGCCGACTTGCCTCCCGTAAAGTTCAGCCAGATCGAACGGCCATGCCCCAACAGCACGCCAAGGCCAGTCAGGCAAACAGCCCAAGGCTCAGAGCTTTGCAGATCATACGCTGCCGGCGGGATGCCTGACGAGACTGTCGAGAACCAGAGATAAAACCAGCGGGCGAAGACGATTGCTGCCACACCTTTCAGTACGTCGGTCAGCAGAACCGCCAGCGCAGGCCATTTGCCCAGGATTCGCAATACGTTGGTTGCTCCGGTGGATCTGGAACCATGCTCGCGGATATCGATACCATCCAGCAGTTTTCCAGCCAGATAGCCCGTGGGTAGGGAGCCGAGGAGATAAGCGATCGCTAGTCCAACCAGACTTGCTATCCAGAAAACCATGCGAACCTCCTCGCTGCTGAATTTTCAGGTGGTCATTATTTCGTTGCCGTCGCCACCATCTGCTGCAGGATTACACGGATCGCCTCCTCGATGCCAAGCGCGGTTCCAACCCCGCATGAAAGCCTCTAGGATACGCGCCATGCAGGGAGCGCGTATTGCCTTTGGTCCGTTCGTGCTTGATCCGGAAGCGGGAACGCTTCTTCGGAACGACGATCCCGTTGCCGTCGGCCACCGTGGGGTCAGACTGCTCGCCGCGCTCGTCGGGCGGCCCGGCGAAATCCTCGGCAAGGCCGAGTTGATGGATGCGGCCTGGGCGGGCATGGCGGTGGAGGAGGGCAATCTCACCGTCCAGATCGCACAGTTGCGCAAGCTGCTGGGGCCGGCCGGGGATGGCGGGGAGTGGATATCCACGGTTCCGCGCATCGGCTATCGCTTCACGGGGGCGGTCAGGCAGTTCGCCGGTGCGAGGCGAAAATCGCTGCCGCTGCCCGACAAGCCGTCGATTGTAGTGCTGCCCTTCGTTGGCAGCGATCCCGGGCAGGACTTCTTTGCCGATGGCCTGACCGAGGACCTGATCACCGATCTGTCGCGGATACCGGGCCTGTTCGTCATCGCCCGCAATTCGGCCTTTGCCTACAAGGGAAAGGCGATGGATGTGCGTGATATCGCCGAGGAGCTCGGCGTGCGTTATCTGCTGGACGGCAGCGCAAGGCGTGCAGCCGGGCGTGTGCGCATCAATGCCCGGCTGGTCGATGTGCTGACGGGCGAGCATCTATGGGCGGAGCGTTTCGATCGCAGCCTGGACGATATTTTTGCGGTTCAGGACGAAGTTACCGGCAGGATCGTCGAGGCGCTGCTCGGCCGGCTGCGCCCGCCGCCGCCGCGCAATCGGCCGAAAAATCTCGAGGCTTACGATCTCTGCGTGCGGGCGCGCACGCTGATGGATGATGCGCCGCAAACGGCGCGGGAAACGCAGCTGATGCTGACGCGTGCAATTTCGCTCGATCCCGATTATGCCGAGGCGCATCGCTGGCTGGCGCTGAACCACTGGATGGGCTGGGTGCATAGCGGCGGGCCGACGGAGGAAAACCGCAGCGTGGCCCTGGGATTGGCGCGCAAGGCTGTTGCGCTCGATCCCAACGATGCCGGCTGCCGATGGGTGCTGGCTTATCTGCTGGCCTATGAGCGCAGTTTTGCCGATGCCGATGCGGAATTCGAAAAAGCGATCGCGCTCGATCCGAACGAGGCCGATACGTGGGCGGCACTTTCCGACATCGCTGTTCTCGCCGGGCGGATCGACGAGGGTCTTCAGCATATCGGCAAGGCGTTCCGGCTGAACCCGTTTCCGGCAAGCTGGTACTATCTGACGCTCGGCCAGGCCCAATATGCAGATGGTAACTACGACGCCGTCGTCGAGACGCTGCGCCGGGAAGAGACCTATCGCACCAGTTCACGCCGTTTCCTGGCGGCGGGCCTTGCGCAGCTCGGCCGGCTCGATGAGGCGCGCGCGGAGGTCGCCCTGTTCCTCGTCGCCAATCCGCAATTCACCATCAGTCATTGGGCGGAAACGGAGCCGTTCCGCGATGCCGCGACACTTGCGCATTTCGTCGATGGATACCGCAAGGCCGGTTTTCCAGAGTGACATCGCATGCCGCAATTCGCCCTCATCTGTTAAAAATGTGATTACCATTCGTCTTAAAGCAAAATAACAAGTATTGCCGTAGTCTCTTCCCTCGTTGACGACAATAAGCCTTTAAAGGTTCGATAGAGGGACGACCATGAAGACGTTTTTTGCGGCTGCGACCGCAGTATTATTGCTGCAATTTTCTCCCATTGCCGCCGAGGCGGCCACGCTGGTTGCCAATATCAGTCTCAGCAAGCAGACGATGACCGTGACCGAGAACGGTTGGGTGAAGTATCGCTGGAAGGTTTCGACGGCGCGCAAGGGTTATTCCACGCCGACCGGTTCCTGGAGCGCCAAGTGGCTGTCTCGCGATCACCGCTCGAAGAAATACGACAATGCGCCGATGCCGTTTGCCGTGTTCTTTAACGGCGGTTATGCCGTTCATGCCACTTTCGACCGCAAGCGGCTCGGCACACCGGCCTCGCATGGCTGCGTGCGCCTCGATCCGAACAATGCGGCACAGTTTTTCTCGATGACGCAGGAAAACGGCCTTGCCAATACCCGCGTGGTGATCACGCAGTAATCAAATCAGGCAGTAACCAGGCGCTCCAGCTCATCCATATCGCGAACGACGATATGACGGTTGTTCTCGATGCGGATGACGCCCCGCTTGCGCAGTTTCGTCATCTGGCGGCTGACGGTTTCGATCGTCAGCCCCAGAAAATCGGCGATCTCGGCGCGTGAGAGCGGCAGGTCGAAAGCTGTGCTGCTGGTCGTTTCCGGCTCCGCGTGCGTGGCGACGAGATAGAGAAGGCTTGCGACCTTTTCCTGGGCCGTGCGACGGCCGAGCGTCAGCATCCACTCCCGCGCCGCATCCAGTTCCTTCAGCGCCTGGGCATGCAGGTTATGCTGCAGCTCCGGCGTATCCGATATCATCCGGTCCAGCAGTCCGCGGGGGATGACGCAGATTTCCGTCGGCGTGGCCGCTTCGGCCGACAGGGTGCTCTCCGGCACGAAGGGGCGGCCGATGAAGTCAGGCGCGAATTGCAGGCCGACGATCTGCTGGCGCCCGTCCGACATCACCTTGCAGAGCTTCACGACGCCATTCATGATGTTGGAATAGGAGGAGACCTCTTCGCCCTGGGCGACGATCTCGCAGCCGGAATCGAGTTTGCGGCGTGTCGAATGCCGGCAGAGTTCGCGCAGTTGGGCAGCCGTCAGCGCGCTGCAGACGACACCTTGGCGTGCCTCGCAGACGCGGCAGGTCGCTGGAATATTTATGTCAGGATCTTCACTGCGCGCGATGTCCATGTTCGATGCCCCGATCCGACTATGCAGCCTGCGTGTCTGTGTTACGCTTCGGCCCCAAAGTCATCTATCCCGATTTCTTGCGTCTGCGTCTTGATGTTTATCAACCCGACCCGATGCCTATTTGATCCAGATCAAACTGAGCCGCCGATATCGGCGGCAGGGCTACATTGCAGCCCAAGATCAGCACTGTCTCACAGTCGAGATGGATGCTTTCGCGATTGCGGAAGTCGAAAAAAGCTTTTAGCCGGGTGATCGCCTGGCGCTTCGATGCCTATCTGTCGCAGGCCAAAAGGTGCCGTTCCATTGCTGTTTGGGCAACACCTTCCCGCCAAATTGGTTTACAACCGGGACGAAAGCATTGGCTTTTGAAATGGATTTGCCTATGAGGAGGAGAATCTTCATTTCCAAGAGGTAGAGCGAGTGACCGCTACATTCGATAAAGTTGCCGACATCATTGCTGAAACCAGCGAGATCGACCGCGCAACGATCACGCCGGAAAGCCACACGATCGACGACCTCGGTATCGACAGCCTCGACTTCCTCGATATCGTTTTCGCCATCGACAAGGAATTCGGCATCAAGATTCCGCTCGAAAAGTGGACTCAGGAAGTCAACGAGGGCAAGGTTTCCACCGAGGAATATTTCGTGCTGAAGAACCTCTGTGCCAAGATCGACGAGTTGCGCGCCGCCAAGGCTTGAAGCAACGTCATCGTGTTTTTTTCACGCCCTGCCGCCGTTGATATGGCGGCCGGGCGATTTTGTTCCTAAGTAGGCCTTCCGACGGGCTTTTGTCCGTCGCGCCGGAGAAGACTGATGCTGCTGGAATATTTCCAGATGATTGACCATGTCGAGGCGGTGGACCTTGAGAAGCGTACGCTCGCTGCGCGCTCGGTGGTGCCGGCCAAGAGCCCCGTCTTCGAGGGGCATTTCCCGGGCATGCCGCTCGTTCCCGGCGTGCTTCTCATCGAAACCATGGCGCAGGCATCCGGCATGCTGGTGCTGGCCGCCACTGATTTTACATCCATGCCCTTCCTGATGTCGGTCGACGGCGCCAAGATGCGCACCTTCGTCGAGCCGGAAGCGGTGCTCGACATCGAGGCCTTCCTCGAACATGACGGCTCCGGTTTTGCCGTCACCAAGGCAAAGATCACCAGCGGCGGCAAGAAGGTCTGCGATGCGCAGCTGAAACTGCGCACCATGAATTTCAGCGAGATTCCGCTCGGCGATATCGTTAGGAAACGTGCTGAAGAGGTGGGCCTGATGGCCGCCATCGCTGCGCAGGGGGCCAACGCCCAGGGGAGTAAATAATGAGCAAGGCCGCCAATGACGTCGTCATATCCGGCATCGGCATCGTGACCTGTCAGGGTGTCGGCAAGGATGCGCATATCGCGCTGCTGACCGCTGACCGCGCACCTGATCCGGTCGTCGAGACCGAGAAGTTCAAGCCCTATCCGGTTCATCCGCTTCCCGAGATCGACTGGTCGCAGCAGATCGCCAAGCGCGGCGATCAGCGCCAGATGGAAAACTGGCAGCGCATCGGCGTCTTCACCGCGGGTCTTGCGCTCGACGATGCCGGTTTCAAGGACGATCTCGAAGCCTGCGGTACGATGGACATGATCGTGGCGGCCGGGGGCGGCGAGCGCGACATCAATGTCGATACGCTGATCGTCGACGAGGGGCTGAAGCGTAACGACCGCGAGTTGCTGCTGAACGAAAAGCTGACGACGGAACTGCGTCCGACACTGTTCCTGGCGCAGCTTTCCAACCTGCTTGCCGGCAATATCTCCATTGTTCATAAGGTCACCGGTTCCTCGCGCACCTTCATGGGCGAGGAAGCGTCCGGCGTTTCCGCGGTCGAGACGGCCTTCTGGCGCATCAAGTCGGGCGAATCCACCCATGCGCTTGTCGGCGGCGCCTTTGCTGCCGAGCGCCAGGACATGATCCTGCTGACGGAAGCGATCGGCGCCAATACGCGTGGCGAATGGGCGCCGCTCTGGTCGCGCGCTGGCCTTGAAGGCGGGGGCATAATCCTGGGTTCTGCCGGTGCCTTCCTGGTGCTGGAATCGCGCAAGCATGCCGAAGGGCGCGGCGCGCATATCTATGCGACGATTGCCGCCGTCGAGGGTGATCGCGGCAATCGCGCTGCGGGCAATTTCGAAGTGCGCATGGAGCAGCTGCTGAAGCCTGCCGCGGACCTGCCCGCCGACAGGACGGCGATCTTCTCCGGCTCGACCGGCATGCATGAGATTGCCGCCCGCGAAAAGACGGTTCTGGAGCATCAGCTTCCGGGGGCTGCGATCCGCGGTTTCGGCGGCGTTTCCGGTCACACGCTCGAGGCGCAGTTCACGCTCGGCCTCGCGCTTGCAGCGCTCGCCATCGATGCCAAGGCCAAGGTTCCGCCTTTCGATGCTGCGCATGAAGCACCGATGAAGGCCGGCACGAAAGCCGCCGTCGTCACAACCGTTGGACATCAGCGCGGCGAAGGCGTCGCCGTTCTTTCCGCAGAAGCGTGAGGAGTGACTGAAATGACAGCGTCCGCTTATAGGGATCATCTCGGCCGTCCGATCGTTGCGGTCACCGGCATGGGCATCATCACCTCGCTCGGCCAGGGCCTTAGGGACAATTGGTCGGCTCTTTCGTCCGGCACCTCAGGCATTCACGAGATCACCCGCTTCCCCACGGATGGCCTTTCGACGCGCATTGCCGGTACGGTCGATTTCATCGACATTCCCGTGCCGAACGCCGTCGAGCGCTCCTATGCCTTTGCGCGCGAGACGACGATCGAAGCGCTCGCCGACGCCGGTCTGTCCGGCGATTTCAACGGCCCGCTGTTCCTCGCGGCCCCGCCGATCGAGCCGGAATGGAGCGCCCGTTTCGAGCTTGCCGACCGCTCACCGGCGGCCGACCATCCGGGTGACGCCTATGAGCGGTTCCTTGCCGCCATGCGCCAGCGCCCCGATCCGGCCTTTCATGAGGCGGCGCTCTTCGGGGCTATTTCCGAGCGTCTCTCCGATCGCTTCGGCACGCGCGGCCTGCCGGTCACGCTGTCGACGGCCTGTGCATCGGGTGTGACGGCGATCCAGCTCGGCATCGAGGCGATCCGCCAGGGCCGCACCGAGCGGGCGCTGACGGTTGCGACCGATGGTTCGCTGAGTGCGGAAGCGCTGATCCGCTTCTCGCTGCTCTCTGCCCTCTCGACCCAGAACGACCAGCCGACCAAGGCCTCCAAGCCCTTCAGCAAGGATCGCGACGGTTTCGTCATCGCCGAAGGCGCGGCAACGCTGGTGCTGGAATCGCTGGAATCGGCGGTTGCCCGCGGTGCTAAAATTCTCGGTATCATGAAGGGCGCCGGCGACAAGGCCGACAGCTTCCATCGCACGCGCTCTTCGCCCGACGGAGGCCCGGCGATCGCGACGATCCGCGCAGCGTTCGCCGACGCCGGCATGAGCGAGGACGATATCGGCTATATCAACGCTCATGGCACCTCGACGCCGGAGAACGACAAGATGGAATATGGCTCCATGTCTGCCGTCTTCGGCGAGAAGCTGGTCGGTATTCCGGTCTCGTCCAACAAGTCGATGATCGGTCATACGCTGACCGCAGCCGGTGCGGTCGAGGCGGTCTTCTCGCTGCAGACGATGCTGACGGGCACGCTGCCGCCGACGATCAACTACAACAACCCGGATCCGTCGATCGTTCTCGACGTCGTGCCGAATAAGAAGCGGGAAGCCCAGGTTTCGGCCGTGCTTTCCAACTCTTTCGGCTTCGGCGGACAGAACGCAAGCCTTGTCATGGCGCTCGAACCGGCATAAGCGGTTCCCGATAAATCAACCGATAAAAAGAACGCCCCGGAGGCGAGAGGTTTTGCCATGCGCGCTTTGCAACTGATCGATGACCGCAAGCTAGAGATCACCGACCTGCCGGAACCGGATGCCCCCGCAGCCGGTGAAGTGACATTGCGCGTCAAGGCGGTTGCGCTGAATCATATCGATGTCTGGGGCTGGCGCGGCATGGCGTTTGCCAAGCGCAAGATGCCGCTCGTTATCGGCGCGGAGGCCTCCGGCGTGGTCGAAGCGATCGGCCCCGGCGTTGCGAATGTTCTGCCCGGTCAGCTCGTGTCGATCTATGGCGCGCGCACCTGCGGCCTCTGCCGCCCGTGCCGCGAAGGCCGCGACAATCTCTGCGAACATGTTTCCGGCGTGCACGGCTTCCATCTCGACGGCTTCGCGCAGGAAAAGGTGAACCTGCCGGCGCGCCTGCTGGTTCCGGCCCCTCCCGGTGTCGATGCGATCGGGGCAGCGCTTGCGCCCGTCACCTTCGGCACGGTCGAGCATATGCTGTTCGACAATGCCAAGCTCGAACCCGGTGAAACAATCCTCGTGCATGCCGGCGGCTCCGGCATCGGTACGGCGGCGATCCAGCTTGCCAAGAAGATCGGCTGCACCGTAATCACCACGGTCGGTTCCGACGACAAGATCGAAAAGGCGAAGGCGCTTGGCGCCGATCATGTCATCAATTACCGCACCGACCGTTTCGAAGGCGTGGTGCGCAAGCTCACCAAGAAGAAGGGCGTCGACGTCGTCTTCGAACATGTGGGCAAGGATACCTGGGCAGGCTCCATGCTCTGCATGAAGCGGGGCGGCCGTCTCGTCACCTGCGGTTCGACCTCGGGTGTCTCGACCGAGATGAACCTGATGATGCTCTTCCAGCAGCAGCTGAAGCTCTTCGGCTCCTTCGGCTGCCGCATGGAGAACATGGCCGACGCCATGCAGAAGATGGGCCGGGGCCTCGTGCATCCCGTCATCGACACGGAAGTCGGCTTCGACGATATCGATCGTGCGCTGGAGCGCATGGAAGGCCGCCAGATCTTCGGCAAGATCATCCTGAAGATGGACTGACCGGGTGAAGCTCTTCATCACCAGAATCGTTCTGGCGCTCAGGCGTTTCCAGCAATGGCTGGTGGCGCAGGTGATGTTCGGCTTCCTGAATTTCCTGAAGCTTTTTCCGGCCGATGGCGCGATGCGCTTTGCCGACTGGATGACGCGCCAGATCGGCAAGCGGCTGAAGCGCCACAAGCTGATGCTCTACAATCTGCGCCGGGCCTTTCCGGAAAAGAGCGATGCGGAGCTCGAAGAGATCGCGCTCGAAAGCTGGGGCAATATGGGCCGGCTTGCGGCCGAATATGTCTTCCTCGACCAGCTCTTCGATTTCGATCCTGAACGGGCGGAGCCGGGCAGGGTGGAGGTCTCAGGCATTCCGATCTTCCTGGACCTGCGGGACAATCCGCGCCCCTTCATCGTCTTTACCGGCCATACCGGCAATTTCGAGCTGCTGCCGGTTGCGGGCAACGCCTTCGGTCTCAGTGTGACTGTGCTCTTCCGCCCGCCGAACAATCCTTACATCGCGCAGAAGGTCTTCGATTTCCGCAGCGGCCGCATGGGTAAGCTCGTGCCCTCGCATGCAGGTTCCTCCTTTGCGCTGGCGCGCCAGCTCGAGGCGGGGCAGGGGGTGGGCGTGCTGGTGGACCAGAAGTTCAGCCGCGGGTTGAAGACGACGTTCTTCGGGCTAGACACCAAGACCAATCCGCTGCTGCCGAAGCTGGTGCGCCAGTTCAATTGCGAGGTCTATCCGGCCCGCTGCATCCGTCTTCCCGGCAATCGCTACCGGCTGGAGATCGAGCCGAAGATGGAGGTGCCGCGCGACGAGAAGGGCAATCTGGACCTTCCCGCGACGGCCCAAATGATGAACGACAAGGTGGAGAGTTGGGTGCGCGAATATCCGGCCCAGTGGTTGTGGTATCATGATCGCTGGGATATCAAGCGTTCCGTCAGGCTGTAAGATTCCGCCTGTAACATTTTGCTCCTGATTTATAATCGGTGAAAAGCGACAGGTCTGCTTCAGTTGAAACTGAGCACGGTTCATGTTACGCGTCTCTACTAGGGCGCGTAAATTGCCTACCGTAAGGCGTAATCTTTCATTAAGCATAGGCCTCGATCGGTTTCGGAACGTTTCTCAGGAAATGGATATGGTGGGGGTATCTTGCTTGAGCTGTTCAGGGCCTTTTCCTTGCGCTACGCGCAGATTGAGGAAGCGATAAGGCTAGGGGACGATGGGCGCGTGGAGGCGCTCGACCGCGATATTCAGCCGCTGGTCGAGGCGATCCTCGCATGTAGGGCGTCCAGTCTCATCGAAGTCTATATGCAACTTCAGTTTGTAAGCTACCTCATCGGCCAGGATGCCGATGACAGTGCTTTCGTGACGCAATATGCCACCGTGCTCTCCTATCTGCTCGACCGTTATTTCGGCGCCCATGCACCGGACTGGCGCGTGCCGCTGCCGGCGGACATGAAGCTCAGGCCGCCGCCCGCCTATATTCCCGATACCGATAACGGCCAATTTCTCAACGCGGCGATCCTGCAGACGCTGCCGGACCGCATGGCGGTGCTCACGAAGGATTATCGCTACCTCTATTCCAATCCCGCCAATTGCGCCCATCTCGGCAAGAATGCCATGCAGCTCATCGGCCGCCATATCGTCGAGTTCATCGGCGAGGAGCGCTTTGCCGACGAGGTGAAGGAGAAGCTCGACGCCTGCTTCGACGGCGTGCCGGCGGATTACACCTACGCGCGGGATGAGCGGCACAATCGCTGCCGGATGGTGCCGCTCCACGATGCAGCGAAGAAGGTGATCGGGGCGCTCATCACCATTCAGAATCTCGGCGCTGCGGACGCCTGATTTCAGTCTTTGCTCCAGACGCCCAGTTCATAGCCGTCCTTGTCGATAAAATGAAAGCGCCGGCCGCCGGGGAAGGGCGTGATCGGTTTTGCAATGGTGCCGCCGGCCTTTTCGACGCTTGCCAGCACATCTTCGAGCTTTTCGGCATAGAGGATGACGAGCGGGCCGCCTGCGGCACGCACCGGGCCGAGATTGGTGAAGCCGCCTTTCAGCCTTCCGTCATCGAACTCGCAGTAGTTCTCCCCGTAATCGGTGAAGCGCCAGCCGAAGGCCGCGCCGTAGAAGGCTTTTGCCGCGCCAATATCGGTGACGTTAAACTCGACATAGTCGATGCGGCGGTCATTTTCAGCGTCTTTCTCGACCATTTCATTTCTCCATCATCGATTTCAGAGCCGCCAGATCCTTCTGCACATGGGCGGCGTCGGCAGCGAATTGTTCGTCGGTCATCCCGGGCAGGCGCAGCAGCGTGAACATCACCTCGCAGCCATCGCCATTCGGCACGATGCGCAGCGCGTTATAGACGCGCAGGCCGGATTCAATGGTGACGGTATGGTCGATGACGCCGAATTCGTTCGGCGGCACGAAGCTCACGCGGACGATGCCGAGCGGGCCATGGGCGATCCAGTCCTCGCCGTCGGGTTCCAGGCCGCTCGCAAGACCGGAGGCCCAGAGCGGCATGTTCTCCGGCCTGCCGGCGAAATCATAGACATCGCGCCAGTCTCTTTTGATCGTGATGTGGACGATGCGGGCGGGCATTGTGTTCATCGGTCTGTCCTTTTGCTTTGCGTCAGACTAGCAGGCCGGTACGGGCCGTCTTGAACAAAACGGTCAGCGGGCCGTCAATTGAGCCAGCATGGCGGATGGTGTCAGTGTCGTGAGTTCGCCGATCTCTCGGGTCATATGGGCCTGATCAGAAAAACCGGCTTCGAGGGCGAGGGCGGCAAGGGACAGGGTCTCGCTTGCGCGGCACAAGGCCATGAAACGCTGCAGCCGGCGGATGCGCTCCAGCGTCTTGATGCCGTAACCGAAATGGTGGTGGGCGCGGCGGCGCAATTGCCGTTCGCCGATATCGAGCCTCTGCTGCAGATCGCCGATACGGCCCGATCCATGGTCTGCAGCGGCAAAGATCAGGCGAGCCTCGGGATCTGGCTCCGCTTCTTCCCTTGCCAGTTCACTCAACAGGGCGGCGAAGAGAGGGAGGGTGGCAGCCTCATCCAGACAGTCGGACAGGCGCGGTTCGAGGAGGGCAGCCTTTTCCGGCACGAGAGCGCTGAGGGGAACGGCGAGGCCGGTGATTTCCGACAGAGGCAGCTTCAGCCAGGCGGCGCCGGCGCCCGGTGCAAAGCGCGCGCCGATAATGCGCATGCCCGGCGTCATCGGCGGGAAGGCGGCGGTGCGGTCCGGCCCGACAACGAAGAGGTGGCTGTCTGCAAAAAGCAGGTCGCAATAACCATCAGGCACGATGGCAATCGGGCTTGCTGTTCGAATCTGATGCGACCAGAGGCAGCGGAAATGCGGCGCAAGGGCAGGCGAGGGCGCATATTCGCGGTAGCGCCCGGCTCTCTTGGCGAGCAGCGGCCTGAGATCGCTTTGCCTTGCTGCAACAGCAGTCATTTCGGCCTCCCAAACACATGCATATGGTGCTTCCATGGCCATTCGAAAAGCCTGTTCCGGCAGCCTTTTTTCGAACCGAATCGCGGTCGTCGACCTTGCCGTTTGGCCGAGAGAGTGCCACAACATCGCACCATTTCACTCATCGGAGGTTTGTCGTGGAAAAGGCAGAAATCGGACTGATCGGTCTTGCCGTCATGGGGTCCAACCTGGCTCTCAACATTGCGGAAAAGGGCAACAAGATCGCGGTTTTCAACCGCACGCCTGAAAAAACGGATGAATTCTACGAGAGTGCCGGCGATCTGAAGAAGCAGATCATTCCCTGCAAGACGATCGAGGAGTTCGTCGAGGCGATCCGCCCGCCGCGTCCGATCATCATCATGATCAAGGCCGGCGAGCCGGTCGACCAACAGATGGAAGCGCTGCGCCCGCATCTCGAAAAGAACGACATCATGATCGATGCCGGCAACGCCAACTTCCGCGACACGGTTGCCCGCTTCGAACGCCTCAAGGACACCGGCCTGACCTTCATCGGCATGGGCGTTTCTGGGGGTGAGGAAGGTGCCCGCCACGGCCCGTCGATCATGGTCGGCGGCACGGAGGATTCCTGGAAGCGCGTGGAGAAAGTCCTGACCTCGATTGCCGCCAAGTATGATGGCGATCCGTGCGTCGCCTGGCTCGGCAATGACGGCGCCGGCCACTTCGTCAAGACGATCCATAACGGCATCGAATATGCCGACATGCAGATGATCGCCGAAATCTACGGCATCCTGCGCGACGGCCTCGGCAAGAGCGCTTCGGAAATCTCCGGCATCTTCGGCGAGTGGAACAAGGGCCGCCTGAACTCCTACCTGATCGAAATCTCCGAAAAGGTTCTGGCCGCTACCGACCCGATCTCCAAGACGCCGATGGTCGACATGATCCTCGACAAGGCCGGCCAGAAGGGCACTGGCAAATGGTCGGCGATCGAGGCGCAGAACATGGGCATTCCGGCGACCGGCATCGAAGCCGCCGTGGCGGCCCGCAGCCTGTCGTCGATGAAGGAGGAGCGCGTCGCCGCCGAAAAGATCTTCGGCGATCTCGGTGCCGCCTTCCCGGTCGCTTACGGCCCCGACTTCAACAAGGATCTGGAACTGGCGCTGTTTGCCGGCAAGATCGGCGCCTATGCGCAGGGCTTTGCCGTCATGGCGGAAGCTTCCAAGGAGTTCAACTGGTCGCTGCCGATGCCGACGATTGCCCGTATCTGGCGCGCCGGCTGCATCATCCGCTCGCAGTTCCTCGACGAGATCACCAAGGCGTTTACCGATGCGCCTGACGCGGCGAACCTCATCGTCACGCCGGCCTTCTCCGGCATGGTCAAGGAATCGATCCCGGCGCTGCGCCGCGTCGTGACCGCAGCACTCGCCGCCGGCCTGCCGGTTCCGGCGCTTGCCTCGGCGCTCAGCTATTTCGATGCCTACCGCCAGGGCCGCGGCACTGCCAACCTCATCCAGGCGCAGCGCGACTTCTTCGGCGCCCACGGCTTCGACCGCCTCGACGGCAAGGACTTCCACCACGGCCCCTGGGGCAGCGGTGCGTCGACTTTCTGAGGCCTGCGGGAATAGAGTTGAAGAGCCCGGCCGTTGCGCCGGGCTTTTGTTATCCTGCCGTCATACGGCTGATTGCAACGGGGAAGTCTGCGACGTGCTTCATCATGCATCTTTCGGCGTGGTTGATATCGAACATTCGGCCAGATTCTACGACGCCGCCCTCGGCGCGCTTGGCTATGTCCGCGTCTGGGAGGATATTCGCCCCGGCGAGGAGGAGCAGGCTGTCGGCTACGGCGTGCCCGGCGGCGGCGACAAGCTGGCGATCAAATCGGTCCAGGCGGGGCAGGCTGCGCCGGGCGCGGGCTTTCATCTCGCCTTTGCCGCGCCGAACCGGCAGTCGGTGACCGAGTTTCATGCGGCGGCACTTGCGCATGGCGGTGTCGACAATGGCGGTCCAGGGTTGAGGCAGCATTACGGGCCGAATTACTTTGCTGCCTTTGTGATCGATCCAGACGGGTATCGTATCGAGGCGGTGTTTAATCAGGCGGTTTAAGGGGAGAGTGGGCTTCACCAGCTCTGGAGGGTGAGGGGGGCCGCACACTCAAACGACTCACCCTGAGAACGCACGTTCATGGCAATATCGGCGGAATGTGATAGACGACACAGCCATATTTGCGGTTCTGGCGGTGTTCCCTGACCTCGCCGCCGTAGGCTTCGGCAATCCGCCTGCTGGCGATGTTTTCCTCGGCGACCGGATATTCGAAATAACGCACCGTCTGAGTCTTGCTCACCCATCTCGCTACGGCGCCGATCAACTCATTGCCGAAGCGTTTGCCATGCACATCGCGGCGTAGCCAGATTCCGAGCTCCGGTCTATCTGATTTGATAGCGTGTACGCCGAGAATGCCGAGGCAGCGGCTATCCTCGCGGCTGCGAGGGACAAGGGTGACTTCCGATCCATCTTCCATTGCAGGCAGCCAGTTTTGCCAAACTTCGGCAAAGGCTTCCTCGCTCGCAGGCGCTTCCCAGGCGGTGAAACGGGTAATCTCGGGGGAGATGCAGGCAAAGACCTCCCTAGCATCCTCCGGCCTGAATGCACGCAGGATCGTGCGTTCCGTCGGTATTTCGATTTCCCGCATGCGTTTCTCCGTGCTTGACCGCCAGAGTAACGGCAGTCCCGGATGCTTACCGTCCCTCAGGCCATTCCGGCTTGCTGATGGACTGCAGCAGCTCCGCATCCACGCCATCGATCCGCGCAATCACTTGTTTTGCCATCTCGCGGCCGGCATGGCGCACGTCCTCATAAGCCGTGATGATCTCCGGGCGGATCCAGTTGAGGATCGGGGCGGATTGTTTGGAGACGAGGTCGACATCGTGGCCGAGGCGCTTGCCGGCGGCTTCGATGCCGGCGTTGACGGCGATGGTGGCGCTGCCGGCGGATGAGACGATACCATCAGGTGCGCCTGGCGAGCGCATCAGCTGTTCCACGGCGTCGCGGATTTCGGCGAGCGGGGCATCGATATTGACGCGCAGCGGCACTTCCTCGGCGCCGTAGTCGTGCAGACCGGTCTGAAAGCCGATGCGGGTATGGGTGTAATAGGTGAGCTTGCTCGGCGGCTGGAGCAGGGCGATGCGTTTGCGGCCGCGCTGGACGAGCTTCTGCACGGCCTGATGGGCGTAAGCCTCGTTGTCGAAGTCGTGGTAGGGATGCACGAGGCCGCCATCGGTGCGGCCGTGCGTGGTGAAGGGCATGCCGCTTTCTGTAAGCAGGCGCACGCGCGAATCGTCAGGCTCGACGCGCGAGATGATGACGCCGTCGGCAGAGCCCGTTTCCAGGATATAGCGCACCGGCAACATGGGGTCCTTGCTGTGCGAATGCGGGGTGACGACGATATGGTAGGGCGTGCCGGTCAGCACTTCCGAAATGCCGAAGACCATCTGGCTGGAAAAGCCCATGAGCTCCTCGTCAATACTGAGCACCAGCGCAATGACATTGGTCTTGCCGGTTCTCAGGCGCACGCCGGCCCTGTTCGGCTGATAGCCGAGCTGGCGGGCGACCATGCGCACCCGTTCCTTCGTTTCAGCGCCGATATCCGGTGCATCTTTCAGCGCCCGCGATACGGTCGTCACGCCGAGACCCGTCATGAAGGCGATCGTCTTCAGTGTCGGGCGTTCGCGCTGAACGGAATCGGATGCCGCTCCGCCGAAATTTCCGTTGTTTTCCATCCCTCTAGGCCCGCCTCGCGCGATTTGCTTCGCCTTATAGAGGCTTTTTGGCGCACTGTAAGTATGCCGCCGCTCAAAAAGCTCTCCTCCCTGAGCAGGACAATCTGTAACGATACAGTAGAAATGTCGAGCCCTTTTTCCGATCAACGTTGCAGAGTGGTCCTCTCTGGTTGAATCGCCTTTTGATCCCGCGATTTTTTGCGTCCGCGAAATGGAGAAAGGTGGAAATTATCAGGTTAATAAAAAATAAAACCATTAAATCAATTGTTTAATGTCATTATGCACGTGCGAGACAGCTTGCTTACGCTTTTCTCATAAAGCAAAGATGGAACCGGAAAATGCCCTCATAAGCTGTATTGGCGTCTCTCACAGAAAATTTTGCGAGCGGGCGGTTGCGCGGATAAATCGATTGCTCTAAGTTTTTCCGGCAACGTTTCAGTGAGGGAGGAGAACTCATGAAAATCCGTATGATGGCGGCTGTGCTTGCCGCTTCCGTAGCTATTCCTTTTGGCGCCGCAAAGGCGACCGATCTCGAAGTTACCCATTGGTGGACTTCGGGCGGTGAAGCTGCCGCCGTGGCCGAGCTGGCAAAGGCATTCGATGCCACCGGCAACCACTGGGTGGACGGCGCAATCGCCGGTTCCGGCAGCACCGCGCGCCCGATCATGATCAGCCGCATCACCGGCGGTGACCCGATGGGTGCAACCCAGTTCAACCACGGCCGTCAGGCCGAGGAGCTCGTCCAGGCCGGCCTCATGAAGGACCTGACCGATGTGGCGACCGCAGGCAAATGGAAGGATATCATCCGTCCGTCGACCTTGCTCGATTCCTGCACGATCGACGGCAAGATCTATTGCGCACCGGTCAACATCCACTCCTGGCAGTGGCTGTGGCTGTCGAATGCCGCTTTCGAGAAGGCCGGCGTTGCTGTTCCGAAAAACTGGGATGAATTTGTCGCTGCCGCTCCGGCCCTGGAAAAGGCCGGCATCATTCCCCTCGCAGTCGGCGGCCAGGGCTGGCAGGCAAGCGGCGCCTTTAACGTTCTGATGATCGCCATCGGCGGCAAGGACAACTACCTGAAGGTCTTCAAGGATAAGGATGCCGAAGTCGCGGCCGGTCCCGAGATCGCCAAGGTGTTCAAGGCTGCCGACGATGCGCGTCGCATGTCCAAGGGCAGCAACGTGCAGGACTGGAACCAGGCCACCAACCTCGTCATCACCGGCAAGGCCGGCGGCCAGATCATGGGTGACTGGGCGCAAGGCGAATTCCAGGTCGCCAAGCAGGTTGCCGGCAAGGACTATACCTGCCTTCCAGGCCTCGGTGTGAACGAGATCATCTCGACCAGCGGTGACGCCTTCTACTTCCCGCTCCAGAAGGATGCCGAGAAGGCGAAGGCTCAGGACGTGCTTGCCGCCACGCTTCTCGACCCGAAAACCCAGGTTGCCTTCAACCTGAAGAAGGGTTCGCTTCCGGTTCGCGGTGATGTCGATATCTCGGCTGCCAACGACTGCATGAAGAAGGGTCTCGAAATCCTTGCCAAGGGCAATATCGTCACCAGCTCCGATCAGCTCGCCTCGCCGGATACGACAAAGCAGATCGAAGATCTCTTCGCCGAGTTCTTCGCCAATACCACGATGACGCCCGAAGCAGCGCAGAAGCGCTTCGCCGACATCATCGCCGCCGCCGACTGATCCTCGGCCCTCAAGCCCATCAGATCCGGTCCTGCAGTTGCAGGATCGGATCGCGCCGCCCTGATCTATGATCCTTCCGGCAACGGCACTCACATCCGGCTACGATCGCGCCAAGGCTGCATGGCGGTTGCGACAGGGAGGGGAAGGGTGGCCGTCTTCGGATGGACCCCGATCACCGAAGCGACTGTGCTTCAGGAGGAAACTCAATGACAGGTCAAGCGAAAGCCGGCCGACCGTTTAAATTGTTCCGCAATCTGAATTCCAAGATTGCCTCCATCCCCATGATCCTCACCGCCATGGTCATCTTTCTCGGTGGCACGATCTGGACGGTGGTTTATTCCTTCACCAATTCCAAGCTTCTTCCGCGATTGAACTTCGTCGGCATCGAGCAATATCAGCGTCTCTGGGCCGCCCCGCGCTGGGTCGTGTCCATCGAGAACCTGGCGATCTACGGCATTCTGTCGCTGATCTTCAGTCTGGTCATCGGTTTCATGCTGGCGGCTCTCATGGATCAGAAGATCCGTTTCGAGAACACGTTCCGCACGATCTTCCTCTATCCTTTCGCGCTGTCCTTCATCGTCACCGGTCTTGTGTGGCAGTGGATCCTGAACCCGGAATTCGGTGTGCAGGCGGTCGTGCGGTCGCTGGGATGGACGAGCTTCAGTTTCGATCCGCTCTATACGTCCGAAATCGTCATCTACGGGGTGCTGATCGCCGCCCTCTGGCAGGGTACCGGCCTCGTGATGTGCCTGATGCTCGCAGGGCTTCGCGGCATCGACGAGGATATCTGGAAGGCTTCCCGCGTCGACGGCATTCCGATGTGGCGGACCTATCTCTTCGTCATCATTCCGATGATGCGACCAGTCTTCATCACCACACTCGTCATCATCGCCAGCGGCATCGTCAAGGTCTACGACCTCGTCGTCGCCCAGACCAGCGGCGGTCCGGGCATCGCGTCGGAAGTGCCGGCGAAATACGTCTACGATTACATGTTCCAGGCGCAGAATCTCGGTCAGGGCTTTGCAGCTTCGACCATGATGTTGGTGACAGTAGCGATCATCATCATTCCCTGGGCATATCTGGAATTTGGCGGAGGGCGCAAACGTGGCTGACAATATCGCTCTCAAGGCCGTCAATGGCGGCGACATTCCCTTCGAGAAGTCGACGGTTTCCGGTCCGGCCGGACCAAAGCCGCGGCCGATGGTTTCGGCCCGCAACATCATCGTCTACGGCACACTTTTCGTGGCCGCCGTCTACTATCTGATCCCGCTTTACGTGATGGTCGTCACCTCGCTGAAGGGGATGCCGGAAATCCGGCTCGGCAACATCTTCGCGCCGCCGATGGAAATCACCTTCGAACCCTGGGTCAAGGCCTGGGCGACGGCCTGCACCGGCCTCAACTGCGACGGTCTTTCGCGCGGTTTCTGGAACTCGGTGCGGATCACCGTACCCTCGGTCGTCGTTTCCATCGCGATCGCCTCGGTCAATGGTTATGCGCTGGCGAACTGGCGCTTCAAGGGATCGGAATTCTTCTTCTCGGTCCTCATCATCGGCGCTTTCATTCCCTATCAGGTGATGATCTATCCGATCGTCATCATCCTGCGCGAAATCGGCATTTACGGATCGCTCACCGGGCTCATCATCGTCCATTCGATCTTCGGCATGCCGATCCTGACGCTGCTGTTCCGCAACTACTTCGTGTCTTTGCCGGAGGAGCTGTTCAAGGCGGCACGTGTCGACGGGGCGGGCTTCTGGCAGATCTTCCTGCAGATCATGCTGCCGATGTCGCTGCCGATCTTCGTCGTCGCGATGATCCTGCAGGTGACCGGCATCTGGAACGACTTCCTGTTCGGCGTGGTCTTCACCCGGCCGGATACCTATCCGATGACCGTACAGCTCAACAACATCGTCAATTCCGTCCAAGGCGTGAAGGAATACAACGTCAACATGGCCGCAACGATCCTGACAGGACTCGTGCCGCTCGTCGTCTATTTCGTGTCGGGGCGGCTTTTCGTCCGTGGCATCGCCGCTGGTGCAGTGAAGGGTTGATCCAATGAACATGAATGCAAGTGTTTCCATCAAGGACCTGTCGCTGAACTTCGGTGCGGTCAGCGTGCTCAAGGACCTGAACCTCGACATCAACGACGGCGAATTCCTGGTGCTGCTCGGCTCGTCGGGCTGCGGCAAGTCGACCCTGCTGAACTGCATCGCCGGGCTGCTTGACGCTTCGGAAGGGCAGATCTTCATCAAGGGCAAAAACGTCACCTGGGAAGAGCCGAAGGACCGCGGAATCGGCATGGTGTTCCAGTCCTATGCGCTCTATCCGCAGATGACGGTCGAAAAGAACCTTTCCTTCGGCCTTCGCGTCGCCAAGGTGCCGCAGGCCGAGATCGACAAGCGCGTAGCGCGCGCCTCCGAGATTCTGCAAATCCAGCCGCTTCTGAAGCGCAAGCCGGCCGAGCTTTCCGGCGGCCAGCGCCAGCGTGTGGCGATCGGCCGTGCCCTGGTGCGCGATGTCGACGTCTTCCTCTTCGACGAGCCGCTGTCGAACCTCGACGCCAAGCTGCGCTCGGAACTGCGCGTCGAAATCAAGCGCCTGCACCAGTCGCTGAAGAACACGATGATCTATGTCACGCACGACCAGATCGAGGCGCTGACGCTCGCCGACCGGATCGCCATCATGAAGAGCGGCATCATCCAGCAGCTCGACGACCCGACGACGATCTACAACAAGCCGCGCAATCTCTTCGTAGCCGGCTTCATCGGCTCGCCGTCCATGAACTTCCTGCGCGGCGAACTGGTCAAGTCAGGCGATGGCATCGCCTTTACCGCCAACGGCGTCAATTTCTCGCTCGCCGCCTATGACGGCTACGAGAAGCTGCAGCCCGGCCGCAAGGTGGTGCTCGGCGTTCGACCCGAGCACATCAAGGTCAACGAGAATACCGGTGGCGAAGAGCATGACGCCACCGTCGATATCGAGGAACCGATGGGCGCCGACAATCTTCTGTGGCTGAAACATGCCGGTCACACGATGTCGGTACGCATCAACGGTGCGCGCCGCTTCAATGTCGGAGCCAAGGTGAAGCTCAGCTTCGACATGGCGCTCGCCTCGGTCTTCGATGCCGAGAGCGAGCTGCGCCTCTAAAAAGTTCTGCGGACGGTGCCGGAAACGGCATCGCCCGATCCTCCAATTGGCCTCTGGCCAGCCAAATTCGGCCGCGATCCGGCTTGTCCGGCACTCCCAGGAGCGGCTCGATCAGGATAAGACGATGACATCCTTGCCGAAGAACGGTTCCAACATCGAACTTTCGGGTTCGTGGCAGCTTGCCTCCGCCGATGGCGAGATCCGCAGCGTCATCACGCTGCCGGGCGACGTGCACACGGCGCTCCACCGCGCGGGACTGATCCCCGATCCCTATTTCGGTCGAAACGAGGAAAAGGTGCAATGGGTCGCCGAGCGCGAATGGACGGTGGAGCGCAGCTTCACGCTTCCTGACGCCGAGGGCGACTGGTATCTCGACATCGACTATCTCGACACGGTCGCCAGCGTCTACATCAATGGCTTACTGGCGCTCGAAGCCGATAACAGTTTCCGCCGCTACCGGCCGGATGTTTCGAGCATGCTGAAGGCGGGCGACAATTCCATACGCATCGTCTTTGCCTCCAACGTCGCAGTCGGTGCCGCGCGGCAGAAGCAGCAGCCCTTCTACATTCCCTACAGCACGGCCAACTCGCCGATCCCTGACGGCAACATGCTGCGCAAGCCGCAGTGCCATTTCGGCTGGGACTGGAATATCGCCATTGCGCCGCTCGGCCTTTACGGCACGATCGCACTGAAGAAGCTGGAGACGGCGCGCATCGAGCATGTGCTGACGCGCCAGATGCATAATGCCGATGGCTCGGTGGAACTGCAGGTGACGGCGACGCTCTTTGCCAGGGATCCCGGCATCGCCCAGCTTCATTTCGATCTCGACGGGGAACGCGTGCGGCTAGATGTCGGCGTCAATGCCGGGGAGACCAATGTCAACCATGTCTTCCAGATCGACAATCCGCGCCTTTGGTGGCCGTCGGGCAGCGGCGAGCAGGCGCTTTATACACTGACCGTCGAATTGCCGTCCGGCAGCGTGACGAAGCAGATCGGCCTGCGCACCGTCGAGCTTATCACCACGCCCGATGCTGTCGGCAGCCGTTTCGCCTTCAAGGTCAATGGTCGCGAAATCTTCTGCCGCGGCGCCAACTGGATCCCTGCCGATGCGCTATTCTCGCTCTCTTCCGAGGAGAAGACCGAAGACCTGCTGCAATCGGCCAAGGCCGCCAACATGAACATGATCCGGGTGTGGGGCGGTGGCTTCTACGAGCACGACTGGTTCTACGACATCTGCGACCGGCTCGGGCTGATGGTCTGGCAGGACTTCATGTTTGCCTGCAATCTCTATCCCTCGACCGAAGAGTTCCTGGAGAATGTTGCCATTGAAGTGGATTATCAGGTCCGCCGGCTGTCCTCGCATGCCTCGATCGCGCTCTGGTGCGGCGACAATGAGCTCGTTGGCGCGCTGACCTGGTTCGAGGAGTCCCGCAAGGACCGTGACCGCTATCTCGTTTCCTACGACCGCCTGAACCGCACCATCGAAGTGGCTGTGAAGAAGGCGATGCCGGGCGCCCTCTGGTGGCCGTCGAGCCCGGCTTCCGGTTATCTCGATTTCGGCGATGCTTGGCATGCCGATGGTTCCGGCGACATGCACTACTGGTCGGTCTGGCACGAGAACAAGTCGTTCGACAATTATCGCTCGGTCAGGCCGCGCTTCTGCTCGGAATTCGGTTTTCAGTCCTATACGTCGCTGCCTGTCATCAAGACCTATGCGGACGCCAAGGACATGAATGTCGCTTCACCCGTCATGGAACTGCATCAGAAGAATGCCGGCGGCAACGAGCGCATTGCCGGCACGATGTTCCGCTACTTCCGCTTCCCGAAGGATTTCCCGAATTTCGTCTATCTCTCCCAGATCCAGCAGGGTCTCGCGATCAAGACGGCGGTGGAATATTGGCGATCGCTGAAGCCCCACTGCATGGGCACGATCTACTGGCAGCTCAACGATACCTGGCCGGTCGCCTCCTGGTCGAGCCTCGATTACGGCGGGCGCTGGAAGGCGATGCACTATCTCGTCAAGCGCTTCTTCCAGCCGGTGGCGGTGGCCGCGATCCCCTCGGAGGATGGCAAGTCGATCCGCTTCTCGCTGGTCAACGATACGCTTGCCGATGTCAGCGTCGATCTTGCGATCTCCATCCTGACAACGAAGGGCGAGCGCAAGCATCTTAGGAATGTGCAGGCCATGTGCGCGCCGGATGCGGCCGTGACTGCGGCGACGCTCGACATGTCCGAGATACCCGAGGGCACACTGCTTGCCTGGCACTTCACCGCTTCCAACGGCATGGGCGGCGAGGGGCATTATGTCAACGGCACCTACAAGGCGCTGGAACTGGAGCCTGCGGGTCTGACGGTCACCCATGAATTCGTCGAAGCGAACGGCTCGGTCGATATCAACGTCACCGCGAAAGGGCTGGCGCTCTTCGTGATGATCGAGACGGACACCGATGGCAAATATTCCGACAATGCCTTCGACCTTGCTTCCGGAGAAAGCCGCCGGATCACCTTTACCCCGGCAAAGTCGCTCGAAAAGGGCGAGCTGCCGGAATTCCGCTTCTACGACCTGCATTCCTGCCAGTCGGCAGATTGATCTTACGTGAGAACGGGCACGAGGCCCGAGGAGGATGACATGACCAAGCTCAGCTATCAGCTCTATAGCGCCCGCAATTTCCCGCCGCTGTCGGCGATCTTCGATAAGCTCGGCAAGGCCGGCTACGGCGAAGTCGAAGGTTTCGGCGGTATCTATGCCGAACTCGATGAGGCTGGCCTGAAAAGCCTGCGCGCCGATCTCGACAAGAACGGCCTCGTGATGGCAACAGGCCATTTCAGCCCTGATTTCCTTGATGGCAATGTCGAGAAGTCGCTGCAGATCGCCAGAATACTCGGCATGGATTCCATCTATGCACCGCACCTGATGCCCGACCAGCGCCCGACGGATGCAGCCGGCTGGCTCGCCTTCGGCAAGCGCCTGCAGGAAATGAGCAAGCCCTACAAGGATGCGGGCTATGAATTCGGCTGGCACAATCACGATTTCGAATTCGTGAAGCTTTCCGACGGTTCGCTGCCCATCGAGCGCATCTTCGAAGGCGCGCCCGGCATCACCTGGGAAGCGGATATCGCCTGGGTCGTTCGCGGCGGTGCCGATCCCTATGCCTGGGTCGAAAAGCTTGGTGACCGTATCAGCGCCGTGCATGTCAAGGATATCGCGCCGGCTGGCGAAGCCACTGATGAAGGCGGCTGGGCCGATGTGGGCCACGGCACGATCGGCTGGGCGAAGCTGCTTCCGGTTGTCAAGGCGAAGACCAAGGCCAAGCATTTCGTCGTCGAGCACGACAATCCGAACGACATCGACCGCAACATCACGCGCTCGATCGCTTCCTTCAAGACCTATTGAGGCAGATCATGACTAGGGAACTTGGCGTCGGCATCATCGGATGCGGCAACATCTCCACCACCTATTTTTCGCTGTCACCGCTCTTCAAGGGGCTGAAGGTGCTCGCCTGCGCCGATATCAACGCGCAGGCTGCAAAGCAGCGCGCCGAAGAATATGGCGTGAAGGCACAGACGATCGACGAGCTTCTCGCCAATGACGAGATCGACGTCGTCGTCAACCTGACGATCCCGGATGCGCATTATCCGGTGTCCAAGGCAGCGCTCGAAGCCGGCAAGCATGTCTATTCGGAAAAGCCGCTCGTGCTCTCGCTGGAGCAGGGCGAGGAGCTTCGCCGCATCGCCAAGGAAAAGGGGCTCGCCGTCGGCTGTGCCCCCGATACTTTCCTCGGTGGCGCGCATCAACTCGCCCGCAAGTTCGTCGATGATGGCGGTATCGGCCGCATCACATCCGGTGCCTGCTACGTCATGGGGCCGGGCATGGAAATGTGGCACCCGAACCCGGACTTCTTCTTCCTGCCGGGCGGCGGCCCGATCCTCGACATGGGGCCGTATTACATCGCCAACCTGATCAACCTGGTCGGACCGGTGAAGCGCGTTGCCGGCTTGACTTCGATGGCGTCGGAAACCCGCACCATCACCAGCCAGCCGCGCAATGGCGAGATCATCCCGGTCAAGACGCCGACGACGATCCAGGCGCTGCTCGAATTCGTTTCCGGCGCCACCATCACGCTGACGGCAAGCTGGGATGTCTGGTCGCACCGCCATGCCAACATGGAGCTCTACGGCACGGATGGATCGCTCTACGTGCCGGACCCGAACTTCTTCGGCGGTGTCGTGGAAGCCAGCGGCCGCGACAAGGACATCAAGCCCCTGGAGGCCTGGGATCACCCCTTCGGCAAGATCAACCAGGAAAGCCCGAACGGCTCGCGTGCCAACTACCGCACGGCCGGCCTTGCCGACATGGCCATGGCGCTGATCGAGGGCCGCGACGCACGTTGCTCGCTCGACCGCACGCTGCACGGGGTCGACATCATGACTTCGATCCTGAAGTCGGGTGCGGAAGGCCGCTTCGTCGATCTGACGACGACCTGCACGCAGCCGGCGGCGCTGGGCATCGAAGAGGCGCAGGCGCTGTTGAGGTAAGGTGAGGCGACGCCGCGCGTTTGTCGTGCGGCGCGCTCGCCTCGACGCTTCCGTCATCCTCGGCTTGTCCCGAGGATGACGGTGTCTAGAGGGCAGGGACTGCCCGGAGAAAAGTTGGAGCGGGAAGAGAGCACGCGTCACGCGCTTGCCGTATCGGCGTGCTTGATCCAATAGTGCCGTCGCGCTTTGCCCGACATGAGGGCGGCGACGTTTTCAGCTTTCGACTGCCGCCCTCTGCGGACACGAAAGAGAAGCACTTTTACAGGTTGAGGAGACCTCAGATGAGCTGGCAACCGGCCGAAGACCGCTATTCGAAGATGAAGTATAACCGCACGGGCCGTTCCGGCCTGAAGCTGCCGGCCGTTTCCCTCGGCCTCTGGCACAATTTCGGCGGCGACACCCCGCATGATCGCAAGGTCGACATGTGCCGCACGGCCTTCGATCTCGGCATTACCCATTTCGACCTCGCCAACAATTACGGCCCGCCTCCCGGCAGTGCCGAAACCGCTTTCGGCGAGATCCTGCGCACCGATTTTGCCGGCCTGCGCGATGAGCTGATCATTTCCTCCAAGGCCGGTTACGACATGTGGCCGGGTCCTTACGGCGAGTGGGGCAGCCGCAAATATCTGGTCGCGTCCTGTGACCAGAGCCTCGAGCGCATGGGTCTCGATTATGTCGATATTTTCTATTCGCACCGTTTCGACCCGGAGACCCCGCTGGAAGAAACCTGCGGCGCGCTGGATTACGTCGTGCGTTCGGGCCGCGCGCTCTATGTCGGCATTTCCTCCTACAATTCGCAGCGCACCCGCGAGGCGGCCGCGATCCTTAGGGAACTGGGCACGCCGTGCCTCATCCACCAGCCGAGCTATTCCATGCTCAACCGCTGGGTCGAGGACGATAAGCTGCTCGATACGCTTGACGAAGTCGGCATGGGCTCGATCGTCTTCTCGCCGCTTGCCCAGGGCATGCTGACGACGAAGTATCTCGGCGGCATTCCGGCCGATAGCCGTGCGGCGCAAAACCACTTCCTCAAGAAGGACTTCATCCGCCCCTCGATCATCGACAATATCAGGAAGCTCAACGAGATCGCCGAGAAGCGCGGCCAGACGCTGGCACAGATGGCGATCGCCTGGGTGCTGCGCGGCGGGCGCGTGACCTCCGCGCTCATCGGCGCCAGCCGTTCCTCGCAGATCGTCGACTGCGTTGCAGCGCTCGGCAACCTCGAATTCACGGCCGCGGAGCTGAAGGAAATCGATGTCTACGCCAAGGAGGCCGACATCAACCTCTGGGCCAAGTCCGCAGAGCTGGAATGAGTTTCACCGCCCGGGGCAAAACCCGGGCGTTTTTCTGATATAGTTTGATGTACGTGCAGCAGAAATTGTTGCTCAAAGGAGGAGCCGCCATGATCCGCAATCCCATCCTGCCAGGATTCAATCCCGACCCGTCCATCTGCCGCGTCGGCGACGACTATTACATCGCGACCTCGACGTTCGAATGGTATCCGGGCGTGCAGATCCATCATTCGCGCGATCTGGTGAACTGGACGCTGGTGCGCCGGCCGCTGGAGCGCGCCTCGCAGCTCGACATGTGCGGCAATCCTGACAGCTGCGGCATCTGGGCGCCGTGCCTTTCCTATGCGGACGGGCAGTTCTGGCTCGTCTATACGGACGTGAAGCGCTTCGACGGCAATTTCAAGGATGCGCATAATTATATCGTGACCGCGCCCACCATCGAGGGCGAATGGTCCGAGCCCGTCTATGTGAATTCCTCGGGTTTCGACCCGTCGCTCTTTCATGACGAGGACGGGCGCAAGTGGTTCGTCAACATGCAGTGGAACCATCGCACAGAGAGCTATGGCGGCTCGCCGAAGTCGCCGGCCTTCGATGGCATCCTGCTGCAGGAATGGGACCCGCAGACCAAGGCCCTGAAAGGCCCGATCAAGAACATCTTCGCCGGCAGCCCGCTCGGGCTCGTGGAAGGCCCGCATCTCTTCCGGAAGAACGGCTGGTACTATCTGACGACGGCCGAAGGCGGCACCGGCTACGATCATGCGGTGACGATGGCGCGCTCGCGCAATATCGACGGTCCCTATGAGCTTCATCCAAACCGGCACCTGATCACCTCGAAGGATCATCCGGAAGCGGCGCTGCAGCGGGCGGGACACGGACAATATGTCGAGACGCCCGACGGGCAGGTCTATCACACGCATCTCTGCGGCCGGCCGCTGCCGCCGAAGCGCCGCTGCACGCTGGGACGTGAAACCGCGCTGCAGAAATGCGTCTGGCGCGAGGACGGCTGGCTCTACCTCGAAAACGGCACCGTTGTTCCCGATGTCGAAGTGCCCGGACTTGCAGGTGCCACGCGGGCCGAAAAGCCTGTTCGCAGCGAGTATAATTTCGATGGCGGCACGCTGCCGGCCGATTTCCAGTGGCTGCGCACGCCCCAGCCGGAACGTATCTTCAATCTCACGGAGCGCCCCGGCCATCTGCGGCTGATCGGCCGTGAAAGTGTCGGTTCGTGGTTCGAACAGGCGCTGGTCGCACGCCGGCAGGAGCATCACAGTTTCCGCGCCGAGACGGTGGTGGAGTTCTCGCCGGATACCTATCAGCAGGTCGCTGGCCTGACGCATTATTACAACCGCCACAAATTCCATGCCGTCGTCGTGACGCTGCATGAGAAGCTCGGCCGCTGCGTCACGATCTTCTCCTGCAATGGCGATTATCCGAACGGCCGCATGACCTTCCCCGCCGAGGCCGGCGTGGCGCTTCCGGCCGATGGCCGTGTGCAGCTTGCCATGGAGATCCGCGACAACGAGTTGCAGTTCTTCTGGCAGACGGAAGGCAAGGGCGCCTGGCAGCCGATCGGCCCGGTTCTCGATGCCGGCGTCGTCTCGGACGAGGGCGGGCGAGGCGAGCATGGCTCGTTTACCGGTGCCTTCGCGGGTGTCCTCGCCTTCGATACGTCCGGCCGGGCAAAGACGGCTGATTTCGACTGGTTCAACTACGAGGAACTGTGAGGGCTGTCATGGCTGGCGATATCCGCATCGAGCCGATGACCGAGGGGCATATCGAGGGCTTTCACCGGGTTCTCGATAGCGTGGCGCGCGAGCGGAAATATCTGACCTTGCTCGAGGCTCCACCACTTGAGGATACGCGCAAATTCGCGCTGTCATCGATTGCGAACAGGAATGTGCATCTCGTCGCGCTCCATGGCGACGAACTGGTCGGCTGGTGCGATATCCGCCGGCATTTCTTTCCTTCGCATGCCCATTGCGGCTCGCTCGGAATGGGGCTGCTGCCCAATTATCGCGGGCGGGGGCTTGGTCGTCGCCTCATCGAGACGGCGATAGAGGCGGCGCGTGAAGGGGGCATGATCCGCATCGAATTCGGCGTGCATGCCGACAATGCGCGAGCGATCCGGCTTTATGAAAGGGTGGGTTTCGTGCGGGAAGGGGTGAGCCGCGACGCGTTCTGCGTCGATGGCGAGTACACGGATGTCATCAACATGGCGCTGATCTTCCGATAGTCCCCTTCTCTCCGCTGGGGAGAAGGGGAAGGTCGCGCCCGCTCGATCCCGTGATCCCGATGACGCCTGCGAAATCATCCCAAAACACCATTCTCATTACGTCCAATTACGCAGACGTGATCCGTAATGCCATGATCTTGTCAAGGCGCGTTAGTCTCCGATTAAAACATTAGAAATATTTCATAAGTGACCGTTTTCATTACAGATCTTTAATTTTATTTTCAGATTTCGTTCATTTTCGAAGACGTAGTTTCGGGGCGTGTTCAACACGAGGAAGCCCCCATGAAAAAGATTTTTGCAGCTCTTCTTTCTGCCTCTTTCCTGCTCTCGCCGATCGTTGCATCGGAGGCGAGTGCGGCCGATCATCGTCGTCCGCCGGTCGTCGTTCAGAAGAAGGTCGTCGTCCACAAAAAGGTGGTCGTCCGTCGGCATCACTGGTCCAAGGGTTACCGCATGTCGGCTGCCGAGCGCGGCCGTTACAGTGAAGTCCGCGACTACCGCCGCTACCGCCTGGCACCGCCGCCGCGCGGCTATCACTGGGTGAGGGCCGATAACGACTACCTTCTGGTCGGCGTCGCTACCGGCGTGATCTCCAGCATCATTGCTGCGGGTCGTTGAGATTAGGCGCATCCGGCAAAGAGGGCGGCTTCGGCCGCTCTCTTTGTTTTGTGGGGGGGCGTTGTGCCGCTTAGCACCCCCCTCTGGCCTGCCGGCCATCTCCCCCACAACGCCAGAGGGGCACGCGGCGTACCGTTCAATGCACTATTCTTGTCGCCGCGACGGCATCACCCGCTCGGCGATCGTACCGATCAATCCCTTCGGCTTTCGCGCCTCACTCTCCGCTGCATCCCCATAAGTCAGCGGATGCAGCCCCTCTATCGGCGGCAGCGGTTCGCACTCGATGCACAGGCATCGGTAGGGTTTGATTGCCGTTGCCCTCATGCTGCCTGCCGGTTCCAGCTCACAAACGGATCGGGCAGATTGCGCCAGCGCTCCGGCGTGAAGGCATCGCTTTCCACCAGACAAGCGTCGAGTTCGCCACGAATCCACGTCTCATCCATCGGGTCGGCGCCGATGAAGACGATTTCCTGGCGGCGGTCGCCCCAGACAGGGTCGAGATAAGGGGCGATAGCGCGGAGGAAGGCAGGTTCCCCAGGCCATTGTTCGCGCGGGATGGCCGCCCACCAGAGGCCCATCTTGCCGGTGCGGACGATGGCGCCCGCCTGGCTGATCTCCCCGACATGGTGCGGGCGGGTTGCGAGCCAGAAGAAGCCTTTGGCGCGCACCACGCCCGGCCAGCCACGGTCGAGGAAGGCCTGCAGCTTGGCGGGGTGGAAGGGGCGCTTTTCGCGATAGACGAAGGAGCGGATGCCGTATTCCTCGGTTTCCGGCACATGGTCCTTAAAGCCGTGCAGTTCCTTATACCAGAGCGGATGGGTTTCGGCCCTGTCGATATCGAAACGGCCGGTGCCGAGCACATCTTTCAGCGATACCTCGCCGAAGTCCGTTTCGATGATACGGGCATCCGGATTGAGGCCGGTGATGATCTTGCGAGCCGCGTCACGCTGCTCTTCACTTGCAGTGCCGATCTTGTTCAGCACGACGATATCGGCAAATTCGATCTGCTCGACGAGGAGATCGATGATCGTCCTGTTGTCGCCGTCGCCGGCGGTTTCGCCGCGGTCGGCGAGGAAATCGGCCGAGGCGTAATCGGCGAGCAGATTGGCGGCATCGACGACGGTAACCATCGTATCGAGGCGGGCGACATCCGAGAGGCTGAGCCCATTCTCGTCGCGGAATTCGAAGGTGGTGGCGACGGGCAGGGGCTCGGCAATGCCGGTCGATTCGATCAGCAGATAGTCGAAGCGGCCCTGTTCGGCGAGCTGGCGCACCTCTTTCAGAAGGTCGTCGCGCAGCGTGCAGCAGATGCAGCCATTGGTCATTTCTACCAGCTGTTCCTCGGTGCGCGAGAGATTGGCGACGCCATCGCGCACCAGCGTTGCGTCGATATTCACCTCGCTCATATCGTTGACGATGACGGCGACGCGCATGCCCTCGCGATTTGCGAGCACGTGATTGAGCAGCGTCGTCTTGCCGGCGCCAAGGAAGCCTGACAGTACGGTGACGGGGAGTCGCTTGTCCATGATGTCATCCTATTATGTTATAACGTAACATTCATATTGAGCAAAAAAAGGCGGAACGGGGGTGTCGCCGCCTTCTTTCGCCGCAGCGCTCACGGGGAGGGCTGCAAGTCAATGGGAAGCGTCGAGACGCTCCCTCACTTATAGAGTGGCGCATGTTCCTATCGAAGATCGGTTCGGACTATGCGCTGGCAAGGCAATTCTTCATACTCTCGGCAATGCCGCGCATGAGGGTGAAATAAAGATCCGGGCCGGCGGGCAAGGTGGCGGCTTCGGGGTCCAGCACGCCCGACTTCGCCCTGGTGCCCTCGATCACGACATTGACGAGGCGTGGCTCGAATTGTGGTTCGGCGAAGACGCAGGTTGCGCCGAGATCGCCGACCTTTTTGTGGATCTCCGAAACACGCTCGGCGCCCGGAATGGTCTCGGGACTGACGGTAATCGAGCCGGCGACGCGGATATGGTAGCGATGTTCGAAATACTGGTAGGCATCGTGGAAGACGATGAAGGGCTTGTCCTTCACCGGTGACACGGTGGCGGCGATTTCCTTGTCGAGCGCATCGAGTTTGTCATCCAGCGCCTTGGCGTTGGCCTCGTAGGTCAGTGCATTGGCGGGATCGGCAGCAACCAGCGTGGTGGTGATCTCGGCGGCCATGGCTTTGGCGTTCATCGGGTCGAGCCAGAGATGAGTGTCGAAGCTGCCGTGCCCATGGTCATGGTCGCCTTCTGCCTCTTCATGAGCATGATCGTGACCGGCCTCGGCGCTTTCATGTTCGTCAGCGGAAGCACTATCGTGCTCGTCGCCATCGTCATGAGCCTCGAACGCCCCGCCTTCGCGGAAGGGCAGCTTCACCAGACCTGGCGCCTCATCGAGCTGGGCGACGATCGCGTCAGAACCCAGCGATTGCAGCGGCTTTTCGAGGAAGGCCTCGAGGCCGGGGCCGACCCAGAAGATCACCTTGGCATCCTGCAAAGCGCGGGCATTGGAGGGTTTGAGGTTATAGGTGTGCGGGGAGGCGGCGCCATCGACGATGAGCTCCGGCTTGCCGACACCCTGCATGATGGCCGAAACCAGCGAATGGATCGGCTTGATCGAGGTGACGACCACAGGGGCATCGGCGGCCTGGAGGGACCCGGCGAAAAGGAAGGCCGGGATTACGAGGGTAAGGCCCATCGCCAGTTTCATCTGCATGCTCCGCTTGAATTGCAATTGTTATGTTATTACATCAATTGCGTTATGCTATAACGTGTGCAATAGCAGGACGCAACAGCACTTTCGGAAAATTTGATGCTCTCTCCCGCAAATAGCCCCGCCGGCAGCAGGGCCGAACCGCTGGTTTCACTCGACAATGTCGGCATTCGCCGCGGCGGTCGCTGGCTGGTGCGCGGTGTGGATTTCTCCGTTTCGCGCGGCGAGATCGTCACGCTGATCGGCCCGAACGGCTCCGGCAAATCGACGAGCGCCAAGGCGGCGATCGGCGTGCTGAAGCCGGACGAGGGCAGAGTGAGCCGCGTCGCCGGCCTCAAGGTCGGCTATGTGCCGCAGAAGCTCGCCGTCGACTGGACGCTGCCGCTTTCCGTGCGCCGGCTGATGACGCTGACCGGGCCATTGCCCGAGAGCGATATCATGGCCGCGCTCGAAGCCGCCGGCATGGTGCATATGCTGGATGCGCAGGTGCAGCATCTCTCCGGCGGCGAATTCCAGCGGGCGCTGATGGCGCGCGCCATTGCTCGCAAGCCGGATCTTCTCGTTCTCGACGAGCCGGTGCAGGGGGTGGATTTCGCCGGCGAGATCGCGCTCTACGAGCTCATCAAATCGATCCGCAACACGACAGGCTGCGGCATCCTCTTGATCTCGCACGATCTGCATGTCGTCATGGCGGAGACGGATACGGTGATCTGCCTCAACGGCCATGTCTGCTGCCGCGGTACGCCGCAGGCGGTAAGCCAGAGCCCGGAATATGTGCGCCTCTTCGGCAGCCGCGCGGCACCGACGCTTGCCGTCTACAGCCACCATCACGACCATACGCATCTGCCCGATGGGCGCGTGCTGCATGAAGACGGCTCGGTGACGGATCATTGCCATCCCGAGGATGGGCATCATCACGATCATGATCACGGGCATGATCATGCGCATTCGCACGATCACCCGGACGCTCATGCCCATGCACATGCTGACGGGGCGCATGCGGAGGCTCACGCCCACGCACATACGCATTTCCAGAGCGAGGCGCAGAGCGTGACCAACAACGGGGAGAACCGTCATGCTTGACGATTTCTTCGTGCGCGCCATCCTCGCCGGTGTGGGCCTGGCGCTGACGACCGGGCCGCTCGGCTGCTTCATCATCTGGCGGCGCATGGCCTATTTCGGCGATACGATCGCCCATTCGGCGCTGCTCGGCGTCGCGCTTTCGCTGCTCTTCGATTTCAACCTCACGCTTGCCGTCTTCGTCGTTGCCGCTGCCGTCTCGATCCTGCTGCTCTTCCTGCAGAAGCGGCAGGCGCTGTCGGCCGATGCGCTGCTCGGCATTCTCTCGCATGCGACGCTCGCCATCGGCCTCGTCATGGTCGCCTTCATGAGCTGGGTGCGCATCGATCTCATCGCCTTCCTGTTCGGCGATATTCTGGCGGTTTCGACCACCGATATCGCACTCATCTGGGGCGGCGGCATTCTGGTGCTGGTGGCGATCGCCTGGTTGTGGCGGCCGCTGCTCGCAGCCACCGTCAATCCGGAACTCGCCGAGGCCGAGGGCCTGCAGCCGGAGCGGGCGCGGCTGTTCTTCATGCTGCTGATGGCGGTCGTCATCGCGATTGCCATGAAGATCGTCGGCATCATGCTGATCACCTCGCTCCTGATCATTCCGGCGGCGACCGCCCGGCGCTTCTCCTCGACGCCGGAACTGATGGCGGTGCTTGCCTCGCTGATCGGCGCGGTTGCCGTTGTCGGCGGGCTTTTCGGCTCGCTGACCTATGACACGCCATCCGGCCCGTCGATCGTCGTCGCGGCCCTCATTCTCTTCATTCTGAGCCTGCTTCCCGCCTGGCGCGGGCGCAGGGACCTGCAAGGACAAGGCTCATGAACGCACCTCAGCTCACCCGCAACCAGTCACTCGTCTTCGACGTGCTCGAAAAGGCAGAGGGACCGCTCAGCGCCTACACGATCCTCGACAAGCTGCGCGACCAGGGTTTTCGCGCGCCGCTGCAGGTCTACAGGGCGTTGGAAAAGCTGCTCGAATATGGCGTCGTGCACCGGCTCGAAAGCATCAATTCCTTCGTCGCCTGCGCCCATCCCGGCGAGGACTGCCACAGCCATGGCATCGTCGCCTTTGCGATCTGCGAAAGCTGCGGACAGGTGATCGAGTTTCACGACCATGAGGTGGATCACCGCCTGATGGGCTGGGTGCGCAGCCAGAAATTCAAGCCGGCGAAGACGACGATCGAAATCCGCGGCACCTGCGAGGCTTGTGCTGCCTGATCTGCCTGCAGCAGGGCCAGCCTTCCGTCAGGGGCGCCCTGCCTATATGCCGGCAGGCGCCAGTGCTGCCAGGTGCAGCAGATCCTCGTTCTCCTCAGCCACATCCTCGGCGAGACGGGCGGCGGCGACCACAGGGAGCCAGGCAAAGACCTCGTCCGGGGTCACATCGTCCGCCTTCGCATAGGTGACGACATAGGCCTCGGCAATTGCCGGAAGCACGCGACGCATCAGGAGGTAGGTGCGGCAGACGTCGGCGGCCGGATTGCCGCTGCAGGCGTCCAGCCAGTCGACGATCATCACATCTTCGCCGGAGCCCAGGATATTCCAGGGATGGAAGTCGCCGTGGCAGACATTGTCGCCATCGGGCAGGGCGGCAAGTGTCAGAAGCAGCCGGTCGCGCAGGTCCGAGGTGAGCGGTTCGGCGCGCTCGATATTGGCCGACAGTCTTGATTTCAATGACGGAAGACCGGTGCCAGGCCCGCGATGCAGGCGCTGATGGAGTGCTGCCATCTCCTTGATGGTCGACAGCGGTGGTTCCGGCGTCATCTCATCGGCAAGGCTTGTTTCCGGGGCGCGATCCATGAGCAGGCCCCATCGGCCGTGATAATCGCCGACGACATGGATTCTGGGCGCGGGCAATGACAGCTTCTCGGCGATCGCCAGATTGGCGGCCTCGCGGAAGGCCGGGGCCTTCGGGCGGCCGGGCCTGTAGAGCTTCAGCGCCAGCGTGCCATGTTCATAGACTTCCGCTTCCTTGCCGGCGCCGAGCAGACGGCCGATTTCGCTCATGTCGGGCTCCCGTTCATTGCGTGCCTTCCAGAGCGATGTGGTGCTGATCTTTGCGGCGGGAAGGGGGAGGCAAGAGCATCGATTGTTGCGGCTGCGGAGACACTGTGTCTGTGCCGGCAGGCTTTATCCCGCGCGCCAGGCGTGGATGATGGCCGCGAAATAGGGCCATGCTGATATCAACGGCCTGTCATTGAGGGTGTCATGACGATCAACAACAAACGCTCGGAAGCGGTCGCCTGTTGCGGCGAAGAAATCCTGTCGCGCGAACTGCTGCTGAGCGGCACATTCGCCGACCTGTTGGCCGGGGAAGCGCCGTCGCTCAAACTTCTCAGCGACGAGGAGCGGCATGCATCCCTCGCATCGATACTTGCGGAGCGGCCGGCCGGCGATGTCTGGATTTTCGCCTATGGTTCGTTGATCTGGAATCCGATCATTCTCAGCGTCGAAAGCCGGAAAGCCCGCATCGAGGGTTGGCGCCGGTCCTTTTGCCTTGCCACCGTTTCCGGGCGGGGTACGCCTGACAATCCAGGTCTCGTGCTCGGCCTTGACGCGGGCGGGGCCTGCGATGGGGTCGCCCTGCGCCTGGAGGAAGAGGATCTTCTGCACGAACTCGAGTTGTTGTGGCGGCGGGAGATGGTGGCCGAGGCCTATATTCCCCGCTGGGTCGACCTGCTCGATGAAGAGGGTACCCGCTTTGGAAGCGGCATTGCTTTCACCATGAACCCGCTTGCAAACACTTATGCGGGCGGGCTTTCCCGGGAGGCGACCATTCAACGGCTTGCCACGGCTTCGGGCAGTATCGGCAGTTCGGCCGATTATCTGTTTCGCACGCGTGAAGGCTTGAGGGCGCTCGATATGTGGGACGAGTTTCTGGAGGAGCTCGCCATCGAGGTGGAGGAGGCGCAACGCAGGCTGTCGCAGTTACCTTCCGAGGCGGTTTGATCCGCCGTTGTGCTGAAGGCTCCGCGGGAATAGCGGAGCCTTCAGACCTGTTTTACCGATCAGCCGGCGGCGCGTTCGGCGGGCGGACGGCGCCGCAGGCTCGCGGTCTGGATCGCCGGCGTCTTGTAGTTGGCTTCCAGCGGGCCGGTTTCGGTGCCCGGTGGTACGATGGCGTCGATGGCATCGAGCAGCTCGTCGCTCAGACGCACCTGCGCGCCGGCGAGGAGATCATCGAGCTGTTCCATCGTGCGCGGCCCGAGGATCGCCGACGTAACGCCCGGATGGGCGATGACGAAGGCAAGCGCCATGTGGGTGAGCGAGATGCCGGCACCTTCTGCGAGCGGGATGAGCTGCTCGACGGCATCGAGGCTGTTTTCATTCGACATTTGCTTGGGAAAATAGGCAACGCGGGTGCTGTCGGGCTGTGCTGCACCCCGACGGTAGCGGCCGGTCAGCATGCCCATGGCGAGCGGGCTCCAGACCAGCGCGCCCATGCCGTAGCGTTCGAGCGTCGGCAGGACCTCGCGTTCGATGCCGCGATGCAGGATCGAATAGGGCGGCTGCTCGGTGCGGAAGCGGGCCAGCCCTCGTTTTTCGGCCACCCATTGCGCCTCGATGATATCGGAGGCGGGGAAGGTGGAGGAGCCGATGGCGCGGATCTTGCCTGCACGCATCAGATCCGTGAGGGCCGAGAGCGTTTCCTCGATATCTGTATCGGGGGCGGGGCGGTGCATCTGGAACAGGTCGATATAATCGGTCTGCAGGCGGCGCAGCGAATCTTCCACCGCGCGATAGATCCAGCGGCGCGAGCTGCCCTGCTGGTTTGGATCCTGGCCCATCGGGATGAAGCATTTGGTAGCGAGCACGACATTGTCGCGCCGGCCCTTCAGCGCCTTACCGACGATCTCCTCGGATTCGCCGTGGCTGTACATATCGGCGGTGTCGATGAAGTTGATGCCGGTATCGAGCGCTTTGTGGATGATGCGGATGGAATCGTCATGATCGGCATTGCCGATCGCACCGAACATCATGGCGCCAAGGCAATAGGGGCTGACCTTGATGCCGGTGCGGCCAAGGGGACGGTATTGCATCTTCGTTTCCTTCGAATCTTGAACTGCTCGCAGGAGCAGGTGAATCTTGATCTGCCCTTCAGGCAGGCTTTGCGGCTGGCAAAGTCCTGGCAAACAGGGTATAAGGGCGTATCCGGAACGCGGTTCCGTTTATACGGAACAATGTTCCGTTTTGCAAGGGGTGTTGATATGACCGGCGGGACGGACGGCCCGGGCGAAGCGCATGAGGCTGATAGCGGCCATGACAGGCCGGTGCGAGCGGATGCGCGGCGCAATCTGGATCTGCTGCTGAAAGCCGCCTTGGAGGTATTTGCCACCTCGGGCGTGGATGCGCCGGTGCGCGAAATTGCGGAAAAAGCGGGTGTGGGCGTCGGCACGCTCTACCGCCATTTTCCGCAGCGCTCGGACCTCATCAAGGCGGTCGTGCGCAACGAGATGGATGCCTGCGCCGATGCTGCCATAACACTCGCCGCCGAGCATGGGCCAGGCGAGGCGCTGTCGCGCTGGATGCAGCGCTTTGCCGATTTCATCATGGCCAAGCGCGGCCTTGCCGCAGCCTTGCATTCCGGAAACCCGGCCTATGAGGCGCTGCCTGTCTATTTCGACGAACGCATGATCCCCGCTCTGCAGGGACTGCTGGACAGAGCCGTCGCGGCGGGGGCGGCACGCGGCGATGTGGACGCGAGCGAGCTCCTGCGCGCCGGCGCGCAGCTTTCCAATCTCGGGCAGGGGGACGATCCGGCGGTGACGCGGCGGATGATTGCCCTGCTGGTGGACGGGCTGCGTTATGGGGCGGGTGTGAAGGGGTGAGGGTTCTGCACGCGCCGCCTTCAGGCGGCTGCGGCCTTTGCCTTCGGTTTCAGCAAAATGATCAGCAGCAATCCGGCGATGATGAGGGCGGCACCTTCGAGATGATAGGTCTGCAGTTTCTCGCCGAGGATGAAATAGGCGAGCACGGCGATGAAGATCGTCTGGATGTAGAGGAGCACGCCGGCGCGGGCGGCCCCGAGCGCCTCGATGCTGCGGTTGAAGAGGTAATACATGAGCGCGCCGCCGGGGATTGCGACATAGGCGAGCGCGATGAGGCCGCTCGTATTGAGCGTCGTGCGTTCGTCGGCGGCGAGTTCGTAGAGGTAGAAGGGCAGGGCTGTCAGCGCGGCGGCGCCGAGCAGCAGGACGAGCAGCGCGAGCCGGTTCAAGTCGAATTTCGCGCGGCGCAGCAGCACCGTGTAGAGGCTGAAGCAGAAGGCGCCGGCGACGATCCAGAGTTCGCCAGGATTGAAGTCGAGGCGCAGCAGTGCATCCGGGCTGCCCTTGACGATGATGATGAGGATGCCGAGGAAGGCGAGGATGGAGCCGGCCACCTGCCAGCTTCCCATCGGCTCTGCCAGCATCAGGCGGGCGAGGATCATGGTGATGATCGGGATCAGCGCGATGATGATGCCGGCGGTGGTGGCATCGGCATGTTGAAGGCCGACGAAGATCAGGCCCTGACAGATGGCCAGTCCCATGCCACCGATGAAAAGCAGCTCCAGGCCGCGCGCCCGCACCAGCGCGAGCATCGCGGAAAAATGGTGCTGCACGATCGGCAACAGGATCGCGAAGGCGATGAGCACGCGCCAGAAGCAGAGCGCCCAGGGCGGCATTTCGGCGGAGACCCATTTGGCGGCGATATAGACGCCGGCCGACAGGAGCCAGCAGAGCACGCCTACGGAATAGGCCCCTGCAAGCGAACCGCCTGCCGCCTGTTCCGTCCCGACAGTGTCACGATGGACTGCCAAGACATGTATTGCCATGGCCTAGTTATGCCACAGTTGCCGGGCGCTGCACAGGTGAGGGCTTCCCCGCCGGCCTTCGCAGGCGACGACCGGGTGAGTCAGGCTTTAATCATCCCACTGTCTAGGATTGCGCCCGGCTCGCGGTCGTGGCCGAAATCGCCGTTAGCGTTTCCGCATCGCGGCCGTAGATGTCGTCGAAATAGTGGATGACGCCATCGTCGGTCGGCCATGCGGTGAAATAGGAGACGTAGACCGGAACCTGTTCAGGAACCGGCATGTCCTTCTTGGCGCCGTCCGCGATCTGCTGATCGACGAACTCGACCGAGGTCTTCAGGACGGCGGCGGCCATCGCCTTGGGGTTTTCCAGGCGCACGCATCCATGGCTGAACATGCGGTCCTGCGAGGCAAATTTGCCGCGGGCAGGCGTGTCGTGCATGTAGATGTCATGAGAGTTCGGGAAGAGGATCTTCAACTGTCCCAGCGCATTGTCAGGACCTGGCGGCTGGACGACGCCGATATTTTCGAGCGGCTGCGACCAGTCGACCTTGGCGGACGGCATGGTCTTGCCCTTGACCGAGACGACATAGCCTTCCTTGTCGAGATAGGCGGGGTCGCGCTTCAGGTGCGGCAGCATCTCGTTGCGGATGATCGATTGCGGCACGCCCCAGTCGGGGTTGAATTCGACTGTCTTGATCGAGGCGTCGAAGAAGTTGGTCTGGTGATCCTGCTGACCGATGACCGCCTTCATCGAGAGCGTCAGCGTGCTGTTTTCATAATAGTAGGCCATGTAGGCCGGCTGGTTGATGAACACGTAGCGCTCGGGGAATTCCTGTGGCAGCCAGCGCATTTCCTCCATCGCCACGATCACCTTGTTGATGTTGGCGGCAGCATCGCCGCCCTGGCCTGATGTGCGGAGATAATGCAGCTCGGCGGCGAGCTGGGCGAATTTCGGGTTGCTCGGCAGCAGGCGGTCGAAGACCACCATCAGATCAGGCGTGGCCGAGAGCTGGGCGATCGTGCCCTTCAGATCGACAGGCTTGCGCTTGAAATCATAATAGTTCGACAGCTTGTTGGGATCGATGCGACCCCGGAAATTGTCCTGAAGGAACATCAGCATCTTGGCTGAGAGGGAGACTTCGAACTCGGCCAGCGCCTTCGGGTCCGATCTTTGAGGAGGGGCAACGGCATAGTCGCCGGCATTCAATCCCCAGTCGTCGGCCTGTTTCAGAAGGCTGAGCGCCTGTGCGGCCTTGGGCGTCGGCCCCCTGCCATCGACCCAGATGAACTTTGCCTTCGGCTGGGCGTAATAGGCTTCGATCGCCTCGGCGATGTCGTTATTCATCGAAACCGTCAGGCCGCCCATTTCGTTCAGCACCTTGGCCTGATTGCCGCTGACTGAATCAAAGAGCGCTGACAGTGATGCACCCGTATCCTGCCGGACGATATGGGCGGGGCGGCGGGCCGGAACCGTATAGGCGGGCTTCGGGCTGGCCTGCGTGACCGGCGGCGCAGGCTGCGGCTCGGCGCGCACGGCAATTGCACTCCCCGAGAGCACCAGAAGGCCGGCGAGCGGTGCGATCCAGCGGGAAGATGTTCTCAGCGGCATTCTGATGTCCTTGAAATCCGATAAAATACTGTCACGCGCGGCGTTGGTCCGTGTGGGGCGAAGCCCGACTAGAACGCCAACATTCGGGCAGAAGATGGGCATTCAGCATTCCTGGCAAGCCCATGGGTGACAGAAGTTGTTGGAACGAAATCACTTTTTCGACAGCGCGGAGCTTTGCAGCACTATCGTTATGACGGCGGCGGGATCGGGGCAGCCTGGTCCGCCGCAGCGACATGACGTAATTCCGGGCGCAAAACCGCTATGCGCTTCTGCTGGAATTTCTCCAGGACGACGCCCGCGGCAGCATGCCGATAAATTCCGAGGAAATTTATGGGAGACTTGCCGGTCTCAGCATGAGAATTTCTCCAGTCTGGGGGCCGGGAGGCCGGCCAGTGGAGAGGCGTCTCCTGTTTCAGATGCAAAGGTGAGGGTGACTATGCCTGATGTAACGCGACATCTCGTCGACAGGGGTGACGGAGCCAAGGTGGAACTTTTTCAGGTTCAGCCTGAGAGCGAAACACCCGAGGGAGCCATCCTGTTCGTCCACGGCAATCAGGGCGGCCGTCTCATTGGCGCGAAAGAGGCCGTCGATACGGGCGCACTGCTTCGGTTCTGTTCCGGTTTGAATATCACCGCCGCGGCAGTCTCGCAGCCGGGCTTCGGGGCTTCGGATGGACCGGCGGATTTCTGCGGCCCGGATACCCAGCGGGCGATCATGGCGGCGCTCTCCTTCCTGCGGCAGCAGCCTTGCGTCGATCCTGATCGTATCGTTCTCTATGGCAACAGCCGCGGAGCGATTGCATCGGCGATGGTCGCAGCGCAGGTTCCCGATCTCAGAGCCGTCATTCTGCGCAGCGGCGTCTATGATCTCAAGGCGGCCTATGAAAGCAGCTCGAAACGGCTGCGCTGGGCAATCGAGCAGGAGGCGGGCCTGTCGAGCGACGCCTTCCTGGCCCGCTCGGCCCTGCATCACGCGCAGAAAATCCGGGCGGAAACCCTGTTGCTGCACGGAAGGCTTGATGAGCGGGCTCCCGTTGCCCAGGCCGAACGGTTCTCGGATGCGCTGTCGGATGCAGGCGTGCCGGTCATGCTCCACGTCTTCGAATGCGGGCATGACATTCCCCGGGAATATGCGCAGGTGGCGCAGCGCTCCTTTCTGCAAAGGATGTTCGATCCCGTCGTGACATACCATTGAGCCGGCGTGATGGGCCTCAATGGCCCATCGGCTGACCCTCGGGCTGAGCGAGCGGGCGTCTGACGTAGAAAGACGCCACGACGGCTGCGAGCGAAATCAGCGCGCCGACGAAGAAGGCCGACTGCATGCCGCCGACGGTTGCCGTTGCGGCATCTGCTTCCCCTTGAGTCAGGATGCCGGCGCGCCAGGTCATGATGGCGACGTAAAGCGTTGTGCCGGCGGCACCGGCGACCTGCTGGGTGGTGCCGATGATGGCGCTGCCGTGGGAATAGAGTTTTGGCGGCAGGGAGCCGAGGCTGACGGTGAAGAGCGGCGTGAACATCAGCGCAAGGCCGATGCTGAGGACGATGTGGATGGCGAGCACCATCCAGACCGGGGTCGTCGTCGAAATGAAGGTCAGGCTCCACATCACGCCGCTGAACAGGATGGCGCCGGGGATGACGAGGCGGGCAGGGCCGTAGCGATCGAAAAGCCGGCCAACGAAGGGGGCACAGAGGCCCATGATCAGGCCGCCGGGCAGCAGAAGGAGACCGGTCGTCAGCGTCGTCTGGCCGAGCACGGACAGGAGATAGATCGGCAGCAGGATGAAGACGCCGAACATCGACATCATCAGGATCGCCATCATGCCGGCGGCAATCGTGAAGGTCTTCGTCTGCAGGGTGCGCAGATCGAGCAGCGCTCGCTCGTGCTTTTGGAGATGGATCTGCCGCCAGACGAAAATGGCGATGACGGCCGCACCCGCGGCAAGCATGACACGGGGATCGAGCGGCGTCGTGCCGGTTTCGGGCGCACCGAGCTCGCTGACGCCGAAGACGAAGCTGCCGAAGCCGATGGCCGACAGCACGACGGAGATAAGATCGAGCGGCGCCTTTGACGGCACGGTGACGTTCTCGATTTTCGAGGCGCCCAGCGCAAGGGCTGCGAGCGCGATCGGCAGCACCAGCAGGAAGAGCCAGCGCCAGTCGAGCGAGGAGAGGATAAGGCCGGAGATCGTCGGGCCGATGGCGGGTGCCACCGAGATGACGATCGAGATATTGCCCATCGTCCTGCCGCGCGAATGCGGCGGTACGAGGTTCATAATCGTCGTCATCAGGAGCGGCATCATGATCGCCGTGCCGGAGGCTTGGACGATGCGGCCGACGACCAGCATCGGAAAGCCTGGCGCGAGGGCGCAGACCAGCGTGCCGGCGGAAAAGAGCGACATGGCGAGGATGAAGACCGGCCGCGTGTTCAGACGCTGCAGGAGAAAGCCTGTCACGGGAATGACGACGGCCATGGTCAGCATGAAGGCCGAAGTCAGCCATTGGGCGGAGCTTGCGGGGATCTTCAGGTCGGCCATCAGATGCGGAATCGCCACGCCCATGATGGTTTCGTTGAGAATGACCACGAAGGCGGAGACGAGTAGCAGGCCGATCACCAGCCTGTTGCGGGCGCTATGGTCTTCGACCGGCAGTTCGGCCTGTTCTTCGATCTCTGAAAGCAGGGGTTCGCTGGTCATTGTGTTCCTGTATCCATATCTGAAAGAAGGGGTGCTGCCTTAAGACGAACGTGCCGGGCTGATTGCGACACGGGGTATGCTTATTTCCTATGTCTTTATGCAGTCGGTCGGATGCAAGGCGAAATTTTGCGGGCGTGCTGATTCGGGTTCCATCACCGCACCGCGGGCGATCCCCATTCGTCCAGCGAAAAGGCTTCGGCTGGCAAGCGCATTTCCGAGAGGTCGACCGGGCGGCGGCGAAACGATGTTGCCGTATAAGAGGTGGTCGAAACCTTTATCCTGACCTCTTCTTTCAACGGAATCCCATCCTGTGTGAGGCACGCCTGGTTTTCGCCGTGCATCGCGCGCGGCACAAGATCAAACCATTCGCATGTTTCGCCTAGGATCGTGTCCGTTTTCCCGAGTGAAACCTTTCCTGTCGTCTGGTCGTCTTGCACAGGGGGAGAGACACGTTTCGACGAGCGCCAGGCGGTCATGCGCCGATCTCCGCTGCTTTGCTGATACCAGATGCCTTGATCGTCGAGTTCGTTCTGGACGATCGTGTGGATCGTGCCATCTCTGTCGCGGCTCTCCTCATAGCGCCAGGGAAAATGTCGCAACAAACGGACGTGCATTCCAGCCGGGCTCTCAAGCGTCATCTCGAAATCGGGCCGGGAAGGGTCGGGCTCATGGCTACGGATCGGTCGCAGCCAGAAGTCTTGGCTCAGGATCTCCTGTGGCAGGTGTAGTTCCGTTGATGTGACGGCGCGGCGTTCGAGGCTGGCGAGGCGAGTATGGTAGAGCGGGACACTCTCGCGGGCCAGAAGCTTCGTTTCGACGACGATGCCATCATCGGTGACGCAGTTCAGTTCGCCCGGACCGATCGAGCCCGACGGCGGCGCCTTTTTCACAGTCTCGCGCCACAGGCAATCCTGCCCAGCAACGGTCGACCGTTCCGCGAGTGGTCGGGAGATGTCTACGACAGTCGTGTCCGGCTTCTGATTTGAACCGATAAGTTCCATCTGCTTGATCTCGCCATCCGTCTGCTGGCTCCAGCGCAGCACCGGATCTTTTCTATCCGGCCCGAAGCCAAAGCTTGTCAGCCCATCCCACTGGGTCTCGCTCAGAAACATGCCATCGTGATGGGTCGTGGTGACGGTCGGATCGACCGGCTTGCCGTTCTTGTCTAGCGCCTGCATGACGGCCACGTAGTCCGGCTGGACCGGGAAGGCATCGAGATTGGACTGCGCGACTGCGGCCGCGGTGAAGGCGATGAAGGCGATTGCGCCTGTTATTGCTGCCGTCTTCATTGCCTCTCGGATGTCAGTGCCGGCGCGCGTCATCGCGCCGCCGCCAGCAGATGACGGTTTTGCCGAGAAAATCAATGCAGTCTATGCCTTTGGCCTCAATGGACGCCCCCATCAATGAACGATGGTCAGCGCGGCAATGCCGGCCTCGTCGGCGGCACGCAGAAACGCTTCCCGGAATTGTTCCGGGGCAACATCTCCACAGATGGCGTCGATGCAGGCTTTGACGGCGATCATATATTCCTCGCCATCATCGAAAGGCCAGTCCCGGATCAACAGGTATGCGGCATCGCCGAGCGTACGCACGACGGTGCGCGTCTCCCGACCGCGCAAAACCAGCCCGACCGGCGCAAATGCCGATGACGTGTTCCAACTCATTGTCCTCGACCCCTCAAGGCACACAGATTGACCCTCAAACACACTATACGCGCGAATTATGAAATTCGGAATTGCGGAATGCGTGAATATTGAGCACGTGACTTATTTACCGCGGACAAAGAAAGGGCGCTCTACGACCTCATGTCGGAGCGCCCTGTGGCTGCGTCGGCGTCAGTTGCGGCGGAGGCCGACGGCAGGTGCGATCAGAAGACTGCATTTGGAACGAAATGGCAACGGCCGACGCCAAACTGCGCCTCAACGCGACCTTCGATCCACAATGTTTCCACAGCTTATCCACAGGCGCGGTTCTATCTCCTCCAACGCTTTCAACGACATGCGCCTGAAAGCGATCGGGCTCCTCCAGATGGGTGATGTGACCGGCCGATGACACCGGGAATATCTTCCAGACCAGCTGCCCTAAAGGCCACAATACCGAGCTATCGTGGCCCTCCCTCCTTGAGCGCTGGGCGGCGGACGCTCGGAGGTGGGAGGCGGCAGGCGTCCATGAGGGCCTGCCGCCTTCATCGCCACAATGCTGCGCCTTCGCAAACAAAAAGGACCCGCTCACTTGGGAGCGGGCCTCAGGGGTGCCCGGAGTCGGACGGGCATCTGGAAAAAGCGTTCGATCAGATATGAGCCGCAGCATAAACACTCCAGCTGTCCGGCGTCTTCGGTGCCGCAAAACTGCCGTCGCCTGCGCAACGGGCGTGCCGACGGGCGGCAGCGTCGAGAAGCGCCTCAAAAGACGCCAGGCTGATCCTGTCGGCGCGAAGCATCTGGCGGATCATCGGGTCTCTCAGCATTTCCGATGGTGTCATCTCGTGCATGGTTATCCTCCCGTGACTGGTTTCCGACGCTTGCGGCATCCTGGATCCGTATTGCTATCAATGCATGTCGCGGCGATGGCGAAAAGACGGTAAATGAGGTTCATTCGGGCTAGCTCCAATGTGGGATTGGTCTGCCATTTTATCGAATGCTACCGTGGCGGCCGAGGTAACCGCAGTGGAGGAGGACCAATGGAAGCCACGCATGGGGAAGCCACGCATTGGGAAACCATGCATGTGGAAGCCAGGCAAGGGGGAGCTAGGCATGACGACGCAAGGATGTTCGACGAGATCGTGATGGGTCTTGCCGCGCTCGGGGCCAAGATCGGTGAGATCAATGCCCGGCCGATGCCTTTCCTGGATCTGGACTATGCCGAGGCCGAACTGAAGGCCATGCCGGCAAAGGTCCGCAAGCGGTTCGACAGGGTGAGAGCGACGAAACTGAGTGCCTGAGATCAGGCTTGGCAACGCAATTTTGACCATGTGCGTATTTTTCTGACGCCCGCTCACATTTTGTCGATTGCATATGGATCGGAAAGCCGCTTTTCTTGTCATCGCATTCCTCGTTCCAGAGATATCCAGACCATCATGAACCGCTACGATATCGAGCGCCGCAACGACGACGACTGGACTGTCATCGACCGGCTGACCGGCGCACCCGTCCCGCATCTGCCGGAAAAACTCGGAAGCAGGCTCGAAGCCCAGGCGCTTGCCGATTTTCGCAACCGTCTGGCCATCCCGCAACAGGAACGCATTCGCTCCCGCCTCGATACGCTGCGGCTCGCCTGGCAGGCGCTGACGGGAAAGCGGACGCGATAGTCGCTGACCGTTACTAGAGCGCCGTGCGCCCATTCGGACGCACAAAGGACGCTAAGTCTTTGAATCTCTGCACCGTGTTTTCCGAAAATCGATTCCGATTTTCGGGCCGATGCTGTAGGGCACAAAGAGGCCCGCCGAAGCGGGCCGAATTATTGGGAAATAACAGGCTGGATCGCACGACGCGCCGTGTGATGCATGATTCTGTCGGGGGAAGCGCGCCGTACGCTCCGCATGCCAGACTAGAGCGAGATGATTTTAAGTCCGTTCATATCCGGCTTCCTTGAAGTAGTTTTGGCATTCCTGTGGTGAAACTGTCTTGAGGATGGCTGCGATGGCCTCGTCGATCGCGTGGCGAGTTCTGGCCTGTGCCTCGCGTAGCCAATGCTTGATCTTGGCAAAGAGCTTTTCGATGGGATTGAGGTCAGGGGAGTATTTGGGCAGGAAGAACAGTTTGGCCCCAGCCTTGCGGATCGCGGTGCGGATTGCTTTTGCCTTGTGTGAGCCCAGATTGTCCATCACGACGATATCGTCTGGCTTGAGTTCGGGGACCAGCACCTTTTCCACATAGATCAGGAACCGCTCGCCATTGATCGGGCCGTCGATGATCCATGGCGCGCTGACGCGGTCGGCGCGCAGGGCGGCAATGAACGTCATGGTGTTCCAATGGCCGAAGGGCGCCTGACCGGGCAACCGTTCGCCGCGCGGCGCCCAGCCCCGGAGCGGCGCCATATTCGTCTTCGTCCAGGTTTCATCGATGAAGACGAGGCGGGCCGGATCGACGTGATAGCGATGCTTCAGCCAGCGGTTCCGTCGGGCGGCGACATCGGGCCGCTCGCGCTCGTCGGCGACCATTGTCTTTTTTTATAACTCAACCCTTCATCATGCACGAAGGTCCACACGGAGCGGTAATCGACCTTCAGGCCACGCTCGCCCAGTTCCGCGACCAGCCCGCGCAGGGTAAAAGCCCGTGTGCGGCAGCGCTCGAGCAGCCACTCCCGATGCGTATCGCAAATCGCCCGTGGCTTGTGCCCGCCCATCTGACCGGGGGCTGCGCTGCCCGTCTGGCGAAAGCGCCGCACCCAATCGATCGCGGTGCTGATGCCAATCCCGAAGCGCTTCGCCGCTGCCCGGCAGGACAATCCTTCGCGCGTCACCGCGCCGACAACGCGTTCCCGCAAATCATCGGAAAAAGGTTTTGCCATAAAGACCGGCCTCCTTTACCGGTCTCAATGGTGAATCTGATTTGCGGGAAAAAGGGAATCCCCTTTTCGATTCCATCTAAAATCATCCCGCTCTAAGATCAGGGCCGAAAGTTCCCGGCGGCTGATGCGTCCGCCGCTGTCCCGCCTGATCGGCCGATGTCGATGTCGACGGCTGGGGCGTCCTGAAGGAAGCCGCCGCCATCACCAGCGGAGGATTTTTCGGCCCAAGAGGAAACCGGCCGCGGTCGCGACCAATATGCCGATCGAATACCATGTCGCCAGAAACAGCGGGCTGTCGTCGGGGCAATGCCAGGCGTAAATGGCGGCTGCGATGCCGCCGGCAGCAAGGCCTGCCACGGCGCCGGCCGTGCCCGGATTTTCCGGGGCGCCTTGCCGGACCGAGTAGAGGATGGCGGCAAGCGGGGCGATCGACAGGGTCGGGACGTAGAACAGGCAGAAGGCGGAGAACCGGCCCTCCATGCTGCTTGCCCAGGCCGCCTGCGGCACGACGAAGAGCTCGGTCGCGATGCCGATGATAAGAACGGCCAACGGCAGGACGAGCATCAGGGCGGCAGATTGCAGCGAGACGCCCGGCTTGCCGATGCGGAAGGCGAGGCGGGTGGCGGTGACGGCGAGCAGCATAGTGAAGCCGAGCTTGAAGAGGACGCGCGGCGTCTCGATCATGTCGGCCATGTTCCTGCGGATACCGAGGGTCGAGAGCAGCAGCATGGCTGAAATCACCACGCCGATACCAAGCGCGATCATGAAGACACGGCCGAAGCGGATGCGAACGCGCGCATCCTTTGCCAGCAGATTGATCAGATCATCCGTTTTCACGCGTATTGCTCCGATAGAGGGCCGCCAATCCCTTGAGCGCCCTGTGCAGCGCCACCCGCACGGCGCCTTCCGTCATCTGTAGTCTCTCGGCCGTTTCGCGGATGCCGGCGCCGCCGAGCGAGATGGACCGGACGATTTCCCGCTGTGGGTCGCGCAGGCCTTCCAGCATGCGGTCGACATCGACGCGATCGGCGCCATCCTCGTGGTGATCGGCTTCCAGCGTCTCTATCACATCCTCGATCGGCACGCTGACATGGCGGCCGCGGCGGCGCAGGCTGTCGATCAGCTTGTTGCGCACGATGGTCGACAGCCACGGGCCGATCGGCCGGGAGATATCCCAGGTCCCACGCTTCAGATGAACCGCCAGCAACACTTCCTGCACCACGTCCTCGACCTCGCTCGGCGGGGCACCGAACTGGTCGCAGCGCCTGCGCGCAATCGACCGGAGATAGGGTGTCACGGCCTTCAGGAAACGGTCATAGGCCTTGATATCGCCGGCGATTGCCGCGCGCATCCAGGCCGCCCATTCCTCTTCACGGGCCGAATGTTTCATCCGCCACTATCCTCTACGCACGGGTCCACGTGTTTGTTACCGTCATCCTGAGAATTTTGATGACGCGGCACGTGAGGCAAGGCCGGCGCCTATTGAGCGCATCGGCGGGCAAACGGCAAGAGTAGTGCGGCAACAAAGCGTAAAAGCCGCCCGGCGCGATGAAGAGCCGGGCGGTGAGCTTACGCTGCTATCGTCTTCGGGCGGTCTAGTTCTTGGCAGCGCCTGAGATCCGCGCAATCAGATGGTCGAGCGACAGGCGGCCCGGCCCGTAGCGCATGATGGCGAGCGCCATCGCCGCCCAGGTGATGTGGATCGGCCAGCCATCGGGAACGGTGAGTTCCACGACAAGCGTCATGAAGAGCAGGCCGAGGCCGGCAAAGCGGGTGGCGAGGCCGAACACCAGGAGCGTCGGGAAGATGATCTCGCCACAGCCGGAGAGGAAGGCCATGACCGCAGGCGCGGGGAAGGGATAGGGGCCGCCCGGCAGATGCAGCATGAATTCCTGTGTGAAAAGATCGATCGCCGTATCGTTGAGTTGCAGGAAGCCATCCCATTTCAGGATGCCGGAGCGCCAGAAGGGTACGGCGAGCGCCACACGCAGGACAGCCTGGACGAGATCGGGTTGGGCGACGGTGCGGACAAGTCCGTCAGCCGTCGCCACAAGCCTCGCAAGCGGGGAGAGAGAGCCGTTGCGAGGCTCGTTGTGAGGCCGGGAGTGAAGCATATCAGACATTGGAAATCTCCAGTTCGATAGCGGAAAAGGCGCCTGACGCGATCATCTCGCCGATGGCGGCGGAGAGATCGAAGGCGGGATGGGCGTTGAGGCCGGCTGCGACCGCGGCGGCGAGGCATTCGCCCGATAGAAGGGCGTTGAAGAACGCGGCTGCGCCTGACGATAGCAGGCGCACGGTGACCTCGTCGTCGATGCGGGTGATCAGTCCGTCTTCGGGGTGATCGTCGACGCGGTTGACCGGGCCTGAGCCGCGGTTCATGGCGAAGATGGTGACGGCAGGGTGGGCCGATGAGATCAGCCGCGTTGCCGGATGCGGCTGGAAGGTCACGCCATCAAGTTTTTCCGGCGGTATAGCGGCGAGCGCTTCGGCCCTGAGCGCCGGCGCATCGGCGGCGTGATAGGCGTCCAGCCATGCGCGCTCGATACGCGCCACATCCGAGAGCCAGGGCCGATCCTGAGCATATTCGTAGGAGAGGACGGGTTGTTACAGGCGGGTGGTAAAGAAGGCGTGATGGGGCTTGGTGAATCATTCCGGCCGGAACGCGGCCGGAAGATCGACGGCAACATTGAGCGGCCGAAAATGCCTGGCGTTTTCGGTGATCACGGTGAGGTCGTAGGCGCGTGCGGTGGCCGCCATAATGATATCGCCAAGGCCGGGATTGTGACCTTTACTCGCGGCCTCATCTTCCAGTGCCCCGGCGATCCGCGCGACCACGGTATCCATTGGCAGAATACGATCACCGAAACTCTCAGTGATGAAGTCGAGCCATGAGGCGAGGCGCTTTCCCCGCTCGATGCCGCCGCGACGGTGAAGGCTTCGCATTCCCTTTTCGATCTCCGAGACCGACATGGCGGACAAAAAGAGCGCGTCAGCCTCGCCTTGCTCATGGAACCATGCCCGCACCGGATCGGAAGGCGGGGTCTTGTCCGGCGCGAACCTGCTGATGATATCAGTATCGAGCAGATAAGCGGTCACAGATCAGCATCTCGCATTTTCGAGGGATTCCGCTCCAGCTCGACGCCACCGGGAAAGGTGAGCAGGAAATCTCCGAAATTTGGCCGAGGTCTATTCAAAGCTCTCTTTGCGGCCTCAGCGGCTTCGACCGAAACGAGCACTGCAGCGGGTTTTCCGTGGCGCGTGATCGTCACGAATGCGCCATTTGCTGCTTTATCGACCAGACCGGCAAACCCGGCCTTGGCATCAGCCACACTTATTGTCGACATCGCGGCCTCCTGTTCATATGACCATATGTGGTCAAAATAGAAGTTGCCGCGAAAGAGATCAAGAGATCCAACTGATTCGGTTGGACATCCAGCAGTGCGACCAAGTCCTACTGATCGCCGGCGATATCGAACACCAGCAGACCCGGGGCTTCAAGAGGAAGCTCTGCCACAACGTTCCCCGCCGGGTTCAACACCGCCGTCGGACCCCACGAAATGCGCCCGTTGCGTTCTCCCGTTACGTCAGCGGAGATGAGCCACAGACCGGTTTCCCGGCAGCGCTCGCCTCTGGCGGCGTTGTGCACGTGCCGGAATTTTTCGGCATTGGCGCGCGGCATCATGTTGTTGGCGCAGCAGACGAGAAGAGATGCGCCTGCGAGCGCGACCTTGTGAGCGGCCTCGGGGAAACCGGTGTCGTAGCAGATGTTGATGCCGAAGCGCAGGCCATCGACCGTGAAGATGGGCGTCTCGGTGCCGGGCCGGAAAAACCTTTCTCCCTTGAGCAGATGCGCCTTGCGATATCGGCCGATCACTTCGCCCTTCTGAATGACGACGGCAGTGTTGAACAGGTCGTCACCTTCGGACTCGATCATGCCCATCACGATCATGAGGCCGGCAGTGGCAAGACGGTTCGTCACGGCTTTGAACGTCGGCGATGCGAGACCCATCGCGGCGCGCCGTGCCGCCTCCGGCTCCGTCAGGTAGCCCTGCAGAAATCCTTCGGGAAAGCAGAGGAGCCGCGCGCCCTCGGCTTCGGCCTGACGGATCATATCGAGCGCGCATGTCAGGGCGGCCTCGATATTTTCCCGGTATTCAAGGGTCTGGGCGGCGGCGATGCGGACGGTCTTCATTCGGGGCTCCGGTTGCTCTCGGCGTGGAGACGAAGACATCGTCCAGCTACGACCGTTGTCAACCGCGGTGCTCTTGCGCGCCGAGGGCTCGATATCGACGCGGAGGGTAGGTCGATCCAGTTTCTTGTCATCCACCTTACGGGAGATCGGCTGGAATTACTCGTCTGAGCAGCATTTTGGCGGCTTCTGGTATCATCGGGAACCTCAAGCTTCTTCGCCCGTTTGCGGAGAGGAAAGACACCGAGGAGGAATCCCAATGAGCAATCTCCATAATGACGGCGCCCCCGAATTCTCAGGCGGGAAGGGCCGCAGCACGCTGACGGCTTTCTTCGACAGCCGTCATGACGCCGACAGCGCGGTCGACCGGCTGAAGAATTTGGGCATCACCACCGTCAGAATGATGCCGGGATATGAAGCGGATAGCGACAAGGCCGGCGTTGCCGGCGACGACCGTGGCGGTTTCTGGTCGAAGCTGGAGGATTGGCTGTTTCCGGATGAGGACCGTTCGGTTTATGCCGAAGGCCTGCGGCGGGGCGGCTTTTTGATCTCCGTCGAGGTTGATGATGCGACCTACGGTATCGCGCATGATATTCTCGACGATGAAGGCTCCATCGACATGGACGAGCGTGCCGATCTCTGGCGGGCGGAGGGCTGGGATATCAGCAAGTCGAACGAAGCTTTGGCAGCATCGCGATACAAGGCTCGTGCTCACGAGGAGCCGCTGCTTGATCCGGAACTGCGTGACGATATCCTGCCGACCGGGCACCACCGCACGGTGGACGAATCCAACGAAGACGCCGAGCGCGAGCTTCGTCAGGCTCAGGATATTGATGCGATGAAGCAGGGCCAGACATTCCCGCGCGGCCGCTAATGGTCTGAAGTCGGGCGCGCCGGATCTCCTGCGCGCCCTTAATGTGACGGAAAGAAAGCGGAATCATCTCCGCCGCTGCGCATTGTTATTTCCCGTTGCCAAGAACTCCCCTCACACATTCTTCGAGCTGATTTTTTTCGTCTATGAGAGATTGGCACACATGAATGGCATAGGCTGCCGCCATCTCGGCATTTCGTCTGAAGCCGGGAGCTTCCCCGGCGCGATATGTTGCTGCAACCCCGCCGAAAGGTTCCTTCATCCCGATCGACTGCAGCAGCACACCATATAGACAGCCCACCGGATTGATATCGCGGTCGACGACGACGTTGATAACCGGGTATCCTTTTCGGCGCTCATGGTAGCATTCGGATGTGTCCGGCTTGCTTCGAAGCGTGTCAAGATCATGAACTGCTATTTGGCCCATCTTTGCTAGCTTGAGCGCATCACGATCAACGAATACGTCGACGGTATTCGACGTCTGATTCTGGTCGCCGAAAGGTGCATATGGCATCGCAGGCGAGTAATCTATCGATTGGCTGGCGTTGAAATTGATACGGAGATCTGCGTAAGCCATGACCCCAGAAAACACGCGCAAAAACTCGAGCTGCAAAGTTTGAATATCGCTCCTCTCCATGCCCTTCACATTGAGGACGATGTTCATTTCGATGGTTTTGTCGATATCGAGGATAGGCGTGGTAGATTTCTCTACAGCAAACGCGACTATTTCTTCCAAAGACAAAGAAGAGCGAATCGATTGAAGCTTTGCAGTGTCGATTGCGAGCGTCGGCGTCCCAATCAGCGCTGCGACTAACCCCGCAACCACACTCCATAGCACTCTCTTAAATGACATATGTGCCTCCAACCAAAATACTGCCCCCCTCTCTTCATCCGCCGATCAGTCGCTTGTATGCCCGAGCCTGTTGCGACTTGAATGAAAGAGTGGCTGCCAGTTTTAGTTGAAAGCGTCAATCACAATTAAATTCGAACAAAACGATATTTTTCGCTCACTTCAGGGTGTTGGGAACACCTTAATGCGCCGTGCCATCGACGATGACGTGGTCGTGATCCCTGGAGCATTTCTCGATCCGGGCGTGGATCTTGTAGACCTCGCGCAGCATGTCGACCGTGACCACATCGCGCGGTTCGCCGCAGGCGCGCATGCGGCCGTTCTGGATGATCAGCACCTTGTCGGCGAAGCGCAGCGCCTGGTTCAGATCGTGGATAGCGATCAGCACGATCATGCCGCGCTTGCGGGCCTGACGCTGCATGAAATCGAGCACTTCCACCTGGCGGTGAAGATCGAGGGCGCTGGTCGGCTCGTCCATCAGCATGATCTCCGGCTCGCGCACCAGCGCCTGGGCGATGGAGACGAGCTGGCGCTGGCCGCCGGAGAGAGCGCCGAGATCGCGGAAGGCGATCGCCTCGATGTTCAGCGCCTTCATGATGTCGTCGATCAGCCTGAGATCCTGATCGCTGACACCCCAGGACTGGCCCTGCTTGCGGGCGAGCAGGATCGATTCATAGACCGTCAGCACCGCATTGGCCGAGGTATCCTGCGGCATGTAGCTGATGGCGTTCTTATTCTTTGCGCCTTCGACCAGCACGTTTCCCGGGCCTTTCAAGAGGCCGGTGATGCGCTTGAAGAGCGTCGACTTGCCGGCGGCATTCGGGCCGATGACGGCGACGAGTTCGCCTGATTTCAGTTTCGGCGTCGTCACGTCTTCGACGAAGAGCTTGCGGCCGTGAAAGGCGCCGACCGACTGCAGCTGAAGCGCTACCATGAGCGGCTCCTGTTCGAGAGGATGAGCGAGAAGAAGAAAGGTACGCCGACAAGCGCCGTGATGATGCCGATCGGGAAGACGACGCCCGGAATGATCGACTTGGAGACGATCGACGTGACCGACAGCAGCAGCGCGCCCGAGAGGACCGAACCGGGCAGGAAGAAACGCTGGTCTTCGCCGAGGATCATGCGGGCGATATGCGGGCCGACGAGGCCGACGAAGCCGATCGTGCCGACGAAGCTGACGGGAACGGCTGCCAGCAGCGAGATGACCAGCATCGTCTCCAGGCGGATGCGGCGCACATTTACGCCGAAGCTTGCCGCCTTGTCCTCGCCAAGGCGGATCGCCGTCAGCGCCCAGGCGTGGCGGGCAAAGAGCGGCAGCGCAAGGAGCAGCACGGCGAGCGTGATCCAGATCTTCGGCCAGGTGGCCTTGGTGAGGCTGCCCATGGTCCAGAAGACGACGGCGGAGAGCGCCTGTTCGGAGGCGAGATATTGCAGGAAGGCGAGGGCCGCATTGAAGGTGAAGACGAGGGCGATGCCGAGCAGCACGACCGTCTGCACCGAGACGCCGCGTGCCTGCGAGATGAAGTGGATGAAGAGGGTGGCGACCAGCGCCATGACGAAGGCATTGACCGGCACCAAGAGGCCTGCTGCAACCGGCAGGATCGGTACACTGGTAACGATGGCGAGAGCTGCGCCGAAGCTTGCTGCGGCCGAAATGCCTAAGGTGAAGGGGCTTGCCAGCGGATTGGCGAGGATCGTCTGCATCTGGGCACCTGCAACCGAGAGCGAGGCGCCGACGACGATCGCCATGAGGGCGACCGGCATGCGGATATCCCAGACGACGGCGCGGATCTGCGCCGAGACGGAGTCGGGATCGAGGAGGGCGGCCACGACCTCATCGAGGCCATAACGGGCCGGCCCCCAGGCGAGATCGATGGCGAAGGACAGGCAGAGCGCTGCCGTCATGGCAAAGAGGATCATCAGCTTGCGGCGGGCGAGGGCGCGATAACGCGCCCTGCCTGCTTCGGCTTCGATCGGCATGGCGGCGATCTCTGCCATTGGCGCTTACTTTCCGGCCTTGGCGTCGACCCAGTAACCCGGCTGATACGCGACCGGCAGGAATTTCTCGTGGAATTCCTTGAAGGTCGCATCCGGGTCGAGATCGGCAAAGAGATCCGGATGGAACCACTTGGCCATCTGCTGCACGGCGACGAACTGGTAAGGGCTCGTATAGAACTGATGCCAGATCGCATGAATATTGCCGTCAGCAACGGCCTTGGAGCCGGTGAAGGCCGGGTTCTGCATCAGTGCATCCAGTGCCTTGCGGCTGTCGTCGATGGTGGCGGCAGCGGCCGGGCCGACATTGACGTAATCCTTGGCGTCCTTTGTCTGGCTCCAGTTCGAGCCTGTTACGACGACGACGTCAGGATTGGAGGCGACGACCTGTTCGGCATTGATCGAACCGGTATAGCCGGGCAGGAAATCGGAGCCGAGATTGTGGCCGCCGGCCCAATCCACCATCAGGCCGAAATTGTCGGGGCCAAAGGTGCCGCAGCACTCGACGAGGCCGGCGGCGCGATACATGAAGACGTTGGGCTTCTTGGGATTGGCTTCCTTCAGCTTGTCGGTGACGCGCGCCATCTGCTCTTTCCAATAGGCGGCGACGGCTTCGGCGCGGTCTTCATGGCCGAAAAGCTTGCCAAGGATTTTCAGGCTCGGCTCGGTATTGGCGAGGATGTGTTCGCGGAAATCGATGTAGACGATCTTCACGCCGATCTTGCTGAGCATATCCTCGAGCTTCACCTCGTCGGCGGCCTTCTTGTTGCCGATCGGCAGCAGCATGAGGTCGGGGTGAAGCGCCACGACCGTCTCGGTCTGCAGCGTGCCATCCGTCAGGTTGCCGAGGAAGGGCAGGTCCTTGCCTTTGGGGAATTTCTCGACATAGGCGTTGAAGCCATCCTTGTCGGTCGTCCAGAGATCGTTGCGCCAGCCGACGATCTTGGCGAAGGGATCCTCCTTTTCGATCGGGGCGACAGCATAGAGCATGCGGCCTTCGCCGAGGATCACGCGTTCGACCGGCTTGTCGAAAGTGACCTCGCGGCCGGCGACATCCTTGATGGTGAAAGGCTCGGCAAGGACCGAGAACGGCAACAGCGCCGCAACTGCAACTACTGATAGTGAAAGCGATTTCATAAAATTCATCTGGAAACTCTCCCCGTACTCGGCTATTTCCCGAGGCATAGAAAAATTGACTTTTGGAATCAAGTTTTATGTTTTAGAGCTTTTCCAAAGTAAGTCCGGCGCTGAGCGAAGATGATGAATACGATGAACACGAATTACTCCATTCGCGATGAAATTCGGGACTTCTGGTCGGAACGCGCAGCGACGTTCGACGAGAGTGTCGGCCACGAAATCTTTTCCGAAGCCGAGCGAAAAGGCTGGCAGCGGCTGATCCGCAAGCATCTCGGCGAGGGGCAGGGGCGGGCAGCACTCGACCTTGCCTGCGGCACGGCGGTCATTTCCCATCTCATGCATGGGGCAGGCTTCAAGGTGACCGGGCTCGACTGGTCGGATGCGATGCTGGCGCAGGCGCGCGCGAAGGCGAAGAAGCGCGGCACCGATATCCGCTTCGTCTCGGGAGATGCGGAAAACACCATGGAGGCGAAGGGCAGCTACGACGTGATCACCAACCGGCACCTCGTCTGGACGCTGGTCGATCCGCCCTCGGCCTTCCGCGAGTGGTTTTCCGTGCTGAAGCCGGGCGGCAAAGTGCTGATCGTCGACGGCAACATGGGTAAGGAGACCTGGGTGAAAGGTCTGCAGAAGCTCTGGACGAAGCTGACGGGCAAAGCGCCGGCGAGCCACATGAAGCCCGAGATGATGGCCCGCCACCAGGCCATCCGCTCACGCGTCTATTTCTCCAATGAGATGCCGGCCGAGGCGATCGTCGAATTGCTGCGCCAGGCAGGCTTCGACAATATCGTCGTTGACCGCAAGCTCTCCGATATCCACTGGGCGCAGGCGCGCAAGATGCCCTTCCTGCGCGGATTGGAGCGCATGGTGCAGGACCGCTTTGCGATCTGTGCGACGAAGCCGCTGGCTTAGGTTTTTGCGGGGCTTTCGGCCCGTTGCAATTTTATCTTAAGGGACATAGTGCAGCAGGAGATGGCCGACTGCTGGCGGAAGACGCTGGCGATGTCGATATGCCCTGCGTGCAAGGTAAGTGTGCGTGAACACGCAAGCCTGCGAGCGCGCAAGGGCGTAACCAACGCCGCGAGGGCAAGCCGTCGGTCGCTTGCCCAATTCAACCTTGCCTGGAGAGATCCGTTGACTTCCGTATCAACCGCAATGCGCTCCGCCACTGACGCGGCTGACGTCTTGACCGTCGAAGCCATTGTGGAAAATCGCCTTTATGCGTTCGCCTTAAGGGATGCTGCGCTGAAACTCATTGCCATGCACGATGCCGCGCCTCGTATCGTCCGCTACACCGCAGATATGAAACGATGGTTGCTGACGCAGTCAATTGTGGCTTTTCATTTTCAGCGTGTCACGTCGCCGTCTCATCCGGGACTTACGGCCGCCAAACTGAACGCCCTCATTGCCGAGAGTGACGTTGCCTCCAAGAACACGGCGTTCGCGCATCTCGCAGAGATGCGCAACTACGGTCTCCTGGTTGATACCCATGACAACGGGGACAAGCGCGTTCGCCAGCTCAGAATTTCCGAAACTGCCGAAGCCTTGATTCGCGAATGGTTCGACGAACATTTGAAATCACTCGACATGCTCGATCAGGGGACACGATTCTGCCGATCATCTGCCGATCGGCGCCTGCTCTGGTATGCGCAGCCGATGATGTCCCGGAGCCTCTTTCACGATCCAGGCTGGACCAGCCCTCCGCAGACGGTGGACGCTTTCGTCCGAACTGCTTCCGGCAGCAACATCCTGCACGACCTGATGTCTCGCTTACCCCCGGAAAAGGAGTTGGAGCCGCGGATATCTATTGGTCCCTTGCGCATCGGAGAGTTCTTCAAGCGCTACGCCATCTCCCGCACCCATGCGCGGCGCCTTTTCGATCGCGCTCAGTTGCTTGAGGCTTGTGGATGGGACCTCTCCCGCGACAGCGGTGATTTCTGGCTTGGGGCAGGGCTGATCCGCGACTATCGACATTGGCAGGCGGTCAAGTTTGCGGCCATCGAGGAAGCGTTCGAATGGGCCTGTCGTCATGTGCCCGAGCCGACTGGTGATCAACGAGAGGGTTGAGTTCCTGGCGTCCGCTGCCACGCGCTAACCCGGCGAATCCTCTTCAATCTCCTCCGGAATAAACCCACCCGTCTGTCGCCTCCACAGGCGCGCGAAGAGCCCATCGCCTTCAATCAATTCCTCCGGCCGCCCTTCCTCGATGATGCGGCCGTGGTCGAGCACGACGATGCGGTCCATGCTGGCTATGGTCGACAGCCGGTGGGCGATGGCGATGACCGTCTTGCCTTCCATCACGAGATCAAGCCGTTCCTGGATGGCGGCTTCGGATTCGCTGTCGAGGGCCGAGGTTACTTCGTCCAGCACCAGGATCGGCGCGTCCTTCAGGAGCACGCGGGCGATCGCGACGCGCTGGCGCTGGCCGCCCGAGAGCTTGATGCCGCGGTCGCCGACATAGGCTTCGTAGCCCTTGCGGCCTTCACTGTCGGCGAGATCGGCGATGAAAGCGTCTGCGCTTGCCATCTTCGCGACAGCCTCGATCTCCTCCTGTGTGGCCTCCGGCCGGCCGTAGCGGATGTTATCGCCGACCGAGCGGTGCAGCAGCGCGACATCCTGGGCGATGACGCCGATGGCGCGGCGAAGGCTGGATTGGGTCACAGCGCGGATGTCCTGGTTGTCTATGAGGATCGCGCCGTCCTTGATGTCGTAGAAACGCAGCAACAGGTTGGCGAGCGTCGTCTTGCCGGCACCGGAGAGGCCGACGAGGCCGACCTTTTCGCCGGGGCGGACGGTCAGCGACAGCTTGTCGATGACGGGCTTGCCGGATTTGTAGGCGAAATGGACATTGTCGAAACGGATCTCGCCGTTCGGGACGACAAGGTCCTGCGCATCCGGCCGGTCGGTGATGGTGGGCGGTGTCGTCATGACGGGCATGGCGTCCTTGATCGTGCCGATCGCCTGGAAAATCTGCTGGCCCATCTGCAGGAATGTAAATGTGTGACCGGATAGCCGGTTGAGAACATAAACAGCGGCAGTGAATTCGCCGATCGTGACGAAGCCATCGACGAGCCCGGTAAAGCCGATCGACAGGATGGCCAGCCAGTGCGTGACGTTGAGGACGACGACGATGACCTCTGCGGTCCGATAGATGCGCTGTTCGCTTTGCTGGGCCTTGATCGCCTTGCCGATGATGCCTCGGATAGTGCCCGCCTCGCTGTCTTCGGCGGCGAATTGTTTCACCATCTGCATATTGGCGTAGAGATCGGTAATGGCGCCGGAAATCAGGCTGCGGCGCTTGGCGGAGCGGCGTGCTCGTTCGGTGAAGACAGGCGCCAGCCTGACAGCGAGCAGTACGTTGAGCGTGATCCATACGATGGTCGGCAGCGCAAGCTGCCAGGAAAGTGCGCTCAGAAGGATGACCGAGCCGACCATCTGCATGATGAAGCGCGGGATGGACTGGAAGGCCGATATAACCTGCTGCTGGACGGCGGAGGCCACCTGCTGCAGGCGCGAGGCGACCTGGCCGGCATAGAGATCGTGGAAGAAGGCGAGATCCTGCCGCTCCACCGCCCTGTGGCCCTGCCACTGAATGGCCGCCGGCATGCCGATGCCGAGCGTGTGCGAATTCAGCGTATTGACGAGGAAGGAGGCAATAGGGATGCAGGGGAAGAGCATCAGGCCGAGCAAGATCAGCAGCGGCCGGTCATTGTGCAGGAAAGCGGAGGCACCCTGCTGCGTGACGCCATCGACGATGACCGACAGGCTCCAGACGATCGTCAGGTTCATGGCCTCGATCGCCATGGTGCAAAGGACGAGCGCGATCAGGATCCCGCGAAACATCGAGATGAAGTGCAGGAGCACCGTCACCGGTCCTTTCGACGGCAGCGGACGGTAGGGGATATCGAGCGGCCGGATCAGCGTTTCGAAGGGACGGTAGATCGCATCTGAAATCGACATGATCGACTTGAGCCTCTCGGGTGCAGCATCGGGAAGAGGGCGGGCGTAATCAGGCAACGCGCACCGCATGGAATCATCTTCCGGCTGCAATCTCAATTAGAAATTTTGGAAATCTCTGTGATCACAGGGCAAAGCATCAGCTCGACCGCCGCGGCTGTTGTTTGAGGGATCACACCAGTCGGTGGCCCTGACATCGTGATCTTGCTATTTGCAGGACCTGTCGCCTCAACCGCGGCGGGCCGCCTCGATGGCTGCGACATCGATCTTGCGCATGGTCATCATCGCGTCGAAAGCACGCTTGGCCTCGGCTCCGCCAGCCTGCATCGCTTCCATCAGGGTGCGCGGGGTGATCTGCCAGGAGACGCCCCACTTATCCTTACACCAGCCGCATTCGCTTTCCTGGCCGCCATTGTTGACGATGGCGTTCCAGTAGCGGTCGGTCTCTTCCTGGTTCTCCGTCGAGATCTGAAAGGAGAAGGCTTCGCTGTGCTTGATCGAGGGACCGCCGTTCAGCCCGATACAGGGGATGCCTGCAACCGTGAATTCCACCACCAGCACGTCGCCCTGCTGGCCAGCGGGATAATCGCCGGGGGCACGGTGGATGGCGCCGACTTTGCTGTCCGGAAAGATCCCGGCGTAAAAGCGGGCGGCCTCTTCGGCGTGCTTGTCATACCAGACGCAGATCGTGTTCTTGTGCATCGCGTGGTCCTCTGCTGTTTTCTCCCTGATGGCAGAGACATAAGGGGCAAACCGCTTTTCTCCAGCCCTGCTGCGTCATTTGAAACCCAGCAGCCGCTATCCCGAGAACCAGGACTTATTGACCTCGGTCCTCGCCTCGGGCGCCGGGCTTGAAGGAGGGCGGTTAGCCGAGGGCGCTCTGTTCGGCGCAGATGCGATCGATCAGGGCGTCGAAATCGCCCTTCGGCGGACGGCCCTTCGCGAAACGCTGCTTCAGGTGCATGATCGGCTCTTCGAGGATCTCATCCAGGCTCGTGGCGCAGGAGAAGTCGCCGGCCACACCCTTGACCTTGGAATTATCGAAAATCGCCGTCCAGGCCTTGTCGCCGGTCAGCGGGCCGATCCATTCCGGATTGTACTTGACGAGCGTGTCTGTCGGCACGTGGACGATCTTTGCCTCGACGCCCAGTAGCCGGGCGATCGCGTGTTGGATATGGTCCCAGATATGGGCATGGTCATTGGTGATGTGGAAGATGTCGCCGAGTGCCGCCTGCTTGCCGAACAGGCCGACGAAGGGCACGGCGAAATCCACCGAGCGGGTCAGCGTCCAGGGCGTGTGGCCGTCGCCCGCAACGATGGTCGGCTCGCCATCCAGCATGCGCCGCGCCATGATATCGCTGTCGCCCATCATGATCGGCAGACCGGTGCGAACCGTGTGGCTGGGGCGAACGATCGTCCAGGCGAGGTTCCGGGAGTTCTTCAGCAACTCCTCGCAGGCGATCTTGGCCTGGCTGTAGGGCCAGTAGGGGTTGATTGCCGGCGTCTCCTCGGTGATCACGTAATGGCGCGCCGGTTTTTCATAGACCGAGGCCGAGGAGATGAAGACGTACTGGCCGCAATGGCCCGAGAAGATCTCGATGTCACGGGCAATCTGATCGGGCGTGAAGGCGATGAACTGGGCGACGACGTCGTAATTGGCCTTGGCGAGATCAGCATAGGCAGACGATCCGAGTTCGCCGACGATGGAGGTCACACCGGCGGGCAGAGGATCGCCTCGCAAGCCTCGGTTGAAGACGCTGACATGATGGCCTTGAGCGACGGCGCGCTCGACGCAGGGATAGGAAATCTGGCCGGTGCCGCCGATGAAAAGGATGTTCAGAGCCATAAGGGGATCTCCGTGTCGGATGGGGCAGGATTATCGATAATCTTCATAGCGCGAAAGAGATGGGGCGTCGCGTGCAAAATGGCCGGCAGGCATGATGACGCAGCAGGGATGGCCTGATCCGCTTCTCGCTTCCGTCTCTGACGGGCACTGAGGGGCGGCCTCAATGGTCCGCGCGCGTGAGGGTGTATCTAGTTGAGCAAATCTCTGCGTGTTTTGTTTATAAGATTTTGCAGAGAACTGTCCTGGCTGGAATTCGCGTTGTCTTCGATGGCCGCAAGTATCGAGGCTATCTTTGTTTTATTGGCTTTTGTCAGACTGGTTTTGCGCAACGCCGAAATCACCCCGAGCACGAGGCGATAGGCGGTGTATTTGTATTTGACCCTTTTAGAGCCTTCCAGAATCTGATCCAGATCGCCGTCATTCGGCTTGAGAATGATTGCCGTTGCCAGCGCGACCAGTTTTCCCTCCGGTCCCTGCGCCAAGGTTTTCCTGTCAAGTTGCAGGGCCACTGCAAGCTCCCCCAACTCGTCGGCGATCGGTTTCCTGAGCCGAGCCCGCTGACGCGGATCCGCGTCTTTTACAGAGTCGTAGTCGGATACAAGTTTGTCGAATTTCTTCGAATCTTCTGTTTGGTCTGCAGTTAAATATGTTGCGCCCGGTGCAATGGAGTTTTTTATAACCTCTCCCATAAGTTCAAACGATATTCCAAGGCCGCTGGCTTTGATTTTATTACTTCGACGGATTTTGTCGGTAATAGAAAAAAATAGTCCATCCAGTTTTACACGAAAAAGAATTATTGCAACCAAAGCCACAAACGGCCAAGCTGCAACATCCAAAAGTTTTATCAGTTCCTTCATCGCCAATTTCCGCTATAAATTGTCTGTCTGGGGAGGCGTCAAATTGCCAAGATGGAACAATAAAGACCTGATCGTCTACCATGGAACAGATAGCATTTCGGCCAATGCTACTACACTGGCAGTGGGATCAGCAATTCCGTTCCTTCCAAATCTGGCGCTTTGCGTGCCGAATACAGATTTTGGGCAAGGATTCTACGTCACCACCCATCTTCATCAGGCGAAGCAATGGGCTAACGTAAAGGTCTTGCGGGCCCGACCGAACGCCAATCTATTTGCCGTCGTCATCGGCTTTACGATTTCCAGGGATTGGCTCGCCAGTCTGGATAATCTGGCATTTGTTCGCCCGACCTCCGACTTCTGGGATCTCGTCATTGATTGCAGATTGGGATTCGCGCCGCATCAACGGGTTCCTCCTCAGCCTCGCCCCTATGATGTGGTCCATGGTCCGGTGACGATTTGGGGGCAGACACTTACGATACAGGACTGCGATCAAATCAGCTTCCACACGAGACGTGCGGTATCCGGCTTATCGAGAGCCCATCTCGAAGAAACGGCAAGGAATTTAACGCCCGGCGACGATTTCTTTCCGTACCAATGAAATCGTGCTAGGCTTGGAACGATCATGGTGAAAGGTATGGCGCATGGCGAATACTGATTTCGACACACATGATACGGCTGCCCATGAAGTTAATATCGGCGGGGCGCTCTCGACTGAGATCGAGGAACCCTTTTGGGAACATCTGCTGGATGTTCTGGTGACGGTTTTTAATCAGTCTAAAGCTGCCTCGCAAACTTTGATCGACACACTTAGAGAACGTTTGGAGGACGCTCCAAAGGAAACGCAAGTGTTCTTTTTTAATCAGAACCCTCTCCAGGTGGCCAAGGATATGTTGGGTAGAGAAGGCCCGTTGAGTGCCGAAGAGAAAAGAAGATATTCGAAATTACTGGATAGATTCAGACGGGAGGAAGATCGCCAACATCCTCTTATCGAAGAAGCTATAAACAAACTGATCCCCGACGATTTCCTTGCTTGATAGCCTCCCTGTCGGCCGCTGCAAATGATCTAAAAGATACATCGGAAGACGATGTTATTTCCATATGTGCTCGGCGATTCGTGCGGATAGTCGCTGGCTTGCCGCCGGCCATTTATGGACGTCGCGCCATGGCCGGCCTCATCAGCCTCCAGTCATTGGAAGGCGTCTGCGCACGATGCTGGCATGAAACCTCGCTTCATAGATCAGCCCGTCATCGTTGAAATCTAAGGCCGGGTTTTGCAGCAGTGCGGAGGCCTGCCGTTGCCGAGGAAGACGTAGCAGACGAGCTTCAGAGCGAGGAAGCGGGCGAAATCCTCCGACGACTACATGACGGGAGCGGCTGATTTCATGCCCGTCATCATCGTGTCTTCGATGGCCGATTACGAAGCGCTGACGCGGCGGTTGTTCTTCGGCAACAACAACGTGAAACGGTTTCGGACATTCGTTGCCATGGACCGGATCAAGGTGGGGCTCAGCGTTGCGATTTGAGCGTGGTTTCAAGGGGCTATTTCATGCTGATCATTTTCGGCGGTTTGCCGGGCAGTGGGAAGACGACGATTGCGCGGGCCTTGGCGAAGCGGCTCGGGGCCGTCCATCTGCGCATCGATACGATCGAACAGATGGTACGGGATTCCGGCATGTTGAGATCGGAGGTCGGACCGGCGGGATATATGGTTGGATACGCCCTTGCCGAAGATAATCTGACGCTCGGCAATACAGTCGTCGCGGACTCGGTGAACAGCCTGACGATAACGCGTGATGCGTGGCTCTCGGTCGCAACGCGGGCGGGAGTGCGGGCCGCCGAGATCGAAATCGTCTGCTCGGACAAGATCGAGCATCGCCGGCGGCTCGAGACGCGGGCAAGCGATATTCCGGGGCTGATAGACCTGAGCTGGGACAAGGTGATCACGCGCGATTACGACGATTGGGGGCAGAGACCCATACTGATCGACACTGCGGTGCTGAGTGTGGATCAAGCCGTCGCCGAATTGATGTTGAAACTGGGGGCCAGCTCAAATCGGCGACAGGATTTTTGATCCGAGGCTTTAGACGGCAACTCTCGCCACGGGACGCGTTCGCCTCAGCAACTGACGCAGCGACAGGGCGTGCAGGACGAGCGAGGTGGGCACGGTGAAGGCTGGAATGATGGCGGTCGGGTAGGTGCCGGTCGTCAGATTGGGATGATCGAGAGCGAGCTGCTGCAAAGGGCCGGGCGTGGTGAGGGCGCCGAGCGTGACTGCCACGACCAGATCGGCGATGCCGAAGAGGTTCCAGAGTAGCGCTGCTTTGGTGCCGCCCGGCCGGCCGCTTGCAAGTACCACTGCTGTCGGAAGCGCCATCAGCCCGGTGATGACGTCACCCGTGCCGGTAGGCAGGGCGAAGATGCCGGGCGTGGTCCCGGCCAGCCAGTTGACGAAAAAGACGCTGCCGATCACCCTGTAGGCCTGAAGGCCGATCAGCCAGTTGGCGGGCATGGCGTCGAGCAGCATGCCGATCCGGTCCGAACGCAACATGAGCGTGATGACGATGGCGGTCGGCACCGCGATCATCAGCGGCAGCAACGGGATCGAGACTGCCCCCGGCAGGAGAAGGCCTTCTGCCACGATCACCCAGGCCGCCCCATGCCAGACGGTGAGGGGGATGGCGATCGCTAGCCAGGTTGCCATCCGCTGCGAAGCGGTGAGCGAGGTTCGCGACAATCCCGCCCAGGTTCCGGCGAGCACGATGAGATGCACGGCGATACGGATGCCGATGACGGATAGGTCCGAGCGCTGAAGCTCTGGTATCGTGATAAGAGCAGCGAACCAGAAGCCCGTTACGGCCGCGCTGGCGGCGAATGCAAATGTCGGGCTGGTGAAATTAAGGGTGGTGTTCGACGCCAAGGTGAGATCCTCCCGTTTTGGCGAAACCGGCCATGTGTTGCAGCAAGCATCGGCTTGGCTGCCGTCAAATGGAGCGTTGTCACCCTCCAATGACATATTAACTCTTATAATAAGAGTGATTGTGCGGCAAGCGATTTGGCGGCGCGGTTTGTCGCAGGCGGGTGTCTTCAGGGCTTTCTTGAAACGGTCAATCCGGCAAACTAATGTGGCTCTCATGATGAGAGGCGCCCAGTCATCTGCAGGTGCCGGGAAAGGTGCGATGCGTTCGAAGGGTTTCGATGGAATGGTGTGCTCGATTGCCGGCGTCATGGCGGCAATCGGGGATCGGTGGGGCTTGCTCATTCTGCGCGATCTCGTGTGCGGGCTTAGCCGCTATGAGGATTTTCGCCAGTCGTCCGGCGTGACCAATGCGACGCTCAGCGACCGGCTGAAGCATCTGGAGGCCAATGGCCTTATCGAGCGGCGCCGCTATCAGGTGAACCCGGAGAGGTTCGAATATCTCCTGACCCGGAAAGGCTGGCAGATCGCTCCTATCATGCCGGTGCTCGCCCAGATCGGCGACAGCCTGGGCCTGTCAGGCGCTGCGGGACCGCCCATGAGTTTCGTCAATCGCAGGACAGGTGCGGAGATACGCTGGGGCTTCATCGATCAGAAGACAGGTGAACCGGTGAACCCGGTGGATCTCGACATCAGGGAAGGGGATGGCGCGGATGACACGGTTCGCTGGCGATTGTCCCATGCCGAGGCCCGTCGTCGGGCGCTCGACGATATCATTGCCGCCTCGGGTGAGGCACCGGATGCGCAGCCGGCAAAACCTGCGAGGTGAGGGTGGCCCTGCGGCCTCGCTCTCCGAGTCACGGAAGAAAATCTCACCCTCGGCAACATCGTTGTTGCGGACTTCGTCAATCCCTTGGAAGTGACAACACCTGGCTGTCGGTCTCGGGCGCGGCTACGCTTTATTGACCTCAAACCGAATCAGGTCGCAAATGGGTCGGTATCGTCACTCTTGTAGGCAAGGAGGACGCGATGCTGCTCAAGGGAGAACGAACCTTCGTTGTGCGCGACATGGGAGGGTTCATCGCGCATATCAATATGCCGGGATGGGTAAAGCCGAAGCCAACCGATCATGGGCATGGGCCGCTGGCGATGGTGGTCGAATCCATCCTGCATCCGGGCCGGCTGATTGCCATGCATGAGCACCGCAATGACGAGATCATCTCCTGGGTGCCTGACGGTGTGATGCGCCACGAAGACAGAGCCCGCGGCCGGTTGGTTTGCGACAGCGGGCATCTGATGGTGATGAATGCTGGGCGTGGCTTCTGGCACTCCGAGGAGACGCTGGCCTCCGATCCGCCGCTGCGCATGCTGCAGATCCTCGTGCGGCCCGATGCGATCGATCTCGAACCCGGCATCCAGCATGGGGCGATGCCTGAGAGCGCGCCCAATCGATGGCGGTATCTCGTCGGGCCGGAGGCAAGCGATGCGCCCTTCTTCGTTCGCAACCAGATCGACGTCTTCGATATCCGGGTGGAACCCGGCGTGTGGGTGGACTTCCCGCATAAACCTGGCCACGACCTTTATTTCTATGTGTTCAGCGGCACGGTTCGGGCCGGCGGGCAGGCGTTTGGTGAAGGCGAGCAGGGGCTGCTGCTGTCGGACGAAACATTGACCGCAGAGGCGACGAGCGCCTGCCTGATGGTGGCCTTTTTGCTCGATCCCCGATCGCCTGTCACGAGGAAGGGTACGGTGGCCGACAACAGGAAAATTCCGCCGCCTCTCGTGATCCGTCTCGTGAAACGGTGGCAAGGGCTGAAGCGGCTGTGGCTGCGGAACTGATGATAGGGGTAGGCCTCAATTCCAATGTTTGACGGCGCCGGTGAGGATGGCGAACCAGCAGACGATAGCGGCCGGCAGCACGCGCTGGAAGATCTGGCAACGACCGATTTTGGCGGTGTCGGTACCAGGAATATATGACGACATCGGTTTTCATTGCCAGGCGGGAGTAAGGCTGGAGCGTCGTTGGCTGGGGAGGAGAGGGAGGACGGCAGGCGGACGCCTGCCACCGGTGCCAGGCCTGCCGAACTGGCCGGGCTTGCATTTCACCACGCCGCCGGCGCCATGCCGGACGTGCCACCCTAGATCGCCGGACCTGGCTGGATGCGGCTTCCATCGGTGAAGCGCGACAGCCGGAAGCGGTTGAGATTGTGGCCGGTGGCATTTCCCTGGATCAGGTCCGACACCACGCGGCCGATGCCTGGGCCGATGCCGAAGCCGTGGCCGCTCATGCCGGTCGCGACGAAGAGACCGGGAATTGTTTCCACGCGATCGACGATCGGTACGATGTCGGGCATGGCGTCGATCATGCCAGCCCAGGTCGTCTTCAGGCGAACCGTTTTGAATTGCGGGAAAAGGCGCTGGAAATTGCGGCTGATGGCATCGAGGTCGGACTTTTCCGGGGCGGGGTTGAGGACCCGCATCCGTTCGAAGGGGCTCTCGGCATCCGCCGTCCAGTTGCGCGGGGTCGACCAGCTGTCCGGGTAGCCTTCGGGGGCCGCGGGCGAATAGCGCGTGCCGAAGGGGTGGGCCATCAGGGCGGGCAGGTATTTCGTCGCGTGGCGGAATACGTCCGGCCCGAGATAGAGGCGATGGCTTCCGGGCGCCAGCGTGTAGCCGCCATCCTGCCTGCGGCGGAAGGCGACTTCGGCTCCGGCGGCGGCGCCTGCGTGAATTTCGGGCATGGGGTCGGTCGCGGCGACGGTGGCGCGCACGGCAAGCTGCGGGATGGAGATACCGTGCCGCTTCAGGAAAAGAGACGACCAGGCGCCGCCTGCGACCAGCACGGTCGAAGTCTCGATGCGGCCGGCCTCGGTTCGCACACCGCTCACCTTGCCGGCGGATATATCGAGGGTACGTGCGGCGCAGTTCTCGATGATCGTCACGCCCAGCCGGGCGGCGAGTCGGGCAAGGGCGGGGACTGCGAGCCAGGGCTCGGCGCGCATATCCGACGGTGTCGTCATCGCGCCGGCAAATTTGCGGGATATGCCTTCGAAGAGGGCTGCCGTTTGCCCGCTGTCGAGCAGGCGGGTGTCGAGATCATAGGCACTCGCGAGCTTCATGAAGGTTTCGAAGCCGGCCATCTGCTTGTCCGAGTTCGCAAGATAGGTGACGCCGGTCGTGATAAGGCCGATATCCTCGCCGCATTCTTCCGCCAGCTCTTTCCAAAGGCGGCAGGCCTCGATGACGATGGGCAGTTCGTCGCCATCGCGGCCCTGCTTGCGGATCCAGCCCCAGTTGCGCGAGGACTGTTCGGCGGCGATGCGTCCCTTCTCGATGAGCGTCACGGAGATCCTGCGCTTGGCCAGAAACAGCGCCGTCGTCACACCGATCACGCCGCCGCCGATGATCACGACATCGGAGGTTTTCGGAAGCGGGCCATGATGCCGGATGGGGTCGGCGACGGAGAAGGGGAAGGTGGGCAAGCTGTGAATCCTGAAGGCTGACCGGTGGGCTAACGATTGCTAGAGGGTCCAGGCCGGCAATTCAAGGCGATGTGAGCAAGTGGCCACCGAAGCCATGATGCTGTTTGCCCCCCCTAGAGCGCCGTGCGTCCATTCGGACGTACTAAGGACACTCTAACTCTTTGAATCTACGCATCAGGCTTTCCGAAAATCGATTCCGATTTTCGGGCCGATGCTGCAGCCGAATAAAGAGAAATTCGCGGCCAGCGATGCTGCAATACCGGGACAGGTTGCACAGCCGGCGGGGGAAGTGCTAGGCGAGCATTTTTTAACGGAAACGCAGCTCCGATGCAAAGGCGTCGCCCATCGCGGCCTCGAGCAGCGGAAACCATGGTTGGACGATGAGCATCAGCATTTATGTGATCAATCTCGACCGGTCCACGGATCGGTGGAATGCGCTCTCCGAGCAGGTGAAGGCCCTTCAGTTCGACCTCGTTCGCATTGCCGGTGTCGATGGGCGGGAGGTTCCCGCAGATCAGCGCACGGCATGCGATGACCGCGCCTTTCGGCGCAACAACGGCCGAACCATGCTGCCGGGCGAATATGGCTGCTACCGGAGCCATCTGAAGGTGCTCGCGGCCTTTCTGGAAACGGGCGAGGCCGCCTGCATCATCGCCGAGGATGATATCATTTTGTCTGCCGATCTCGTTGCCCGCGCCGAGGCGGCGCTCGCGGCCGTGCCCGGCGCCGATGTGATCAAGCTCGTCAATCACCGCATTGTCGGCTTCAGGCCTGTCGCCACCTCGGCTGCCGGCGATGAGATCGGCCGGGCGACGCATGGTCCGCAGGGGTCGGCCGCCTGCTATGCGGTGACGCGGAAGGGTGCCCTGAAGCTCCTCGAGCAGATCGCCGTCATGCGGTTTCCGTGGGATATCGAACTGGAACGGGGCTGGGCATCGCGAGCGCGGATCTACACGACCCGGCGGAATGTGACTGTCGTGGAAGAGGGCGGCTCGAATATCGGGACGCGATCCGTCTACAGGGCCACCAAATTTCCCTGGTGGAGGCGGTTGCCGACCTATGCGATCCGCATCGCCGAGACGGTCCGCAGAATCAACTACGCATTGAAAAAGTAAGGCAACGGGCTGGAAGGCCCAGATGTAAGGGGCGGCTTTGCTGTCGCCGGCAAGATCCGGCTCAAGACTTTTTTGGTACTTTAGAAGGCCCTCTCAGTGGTGTTGCAGTCGCGGCATAATGCGGCCGCAATTTTTCAAGAGCCAATTCAAGAAATTACCCCAAAAATGGTTATTCTGTGACGTAAAAGCTTACGATTCCGTATGCTTACCCAGTCTTGTTCGTGACAGTTCGGCAATGTAGACCATCGCCGAAACCTATCGAGCAGTGTTGCGCCAACATCTCAACTCGGTCGGCTATCGGTCTGAGGTGTATCTTGAGCGCTCGAAATAATTTCGTGGGTGATCTGCACCCGCGTACCTATGCGGCTGCCGATCCGGTAGCGTCTCATAAGTTGAAAATTCTGCATATCTTGTTCTCCTCCAGAATTGCCGGATCGGAACGATACTGCATTGATCTCGCCAACGGGCAGGCTGCTCTTGGGCACGAGGTGCATGTTGCCGGACGATACGGCTCGCCGATGGCGAAACTGCTTTCCAAGCAAGTCATTTTCCACGGCTTTGCGACACCGTTTCTGCGCGGTCTTAGGCTGCGGTGGCTGGCCGCGCGGGCAGGGATCGAAATTGCGCACGGGCATCTCAGCCATGGCTGCAAAGCGCTTGCCGCAGCGCCCGACAGCGTCGCCAGAATCGCGACCCTGCATGTCGGGTACAAGGCCAGGCAGCATGCGCATCTCGATGGCGTCATCTGTGTCAACGCGGCCCAGGCGACACGGCTCGGCAAATATGACGGCCAGTCGACGCTGATTTCCAACTGGCTGCCGGATGTCAAATCCGCCGAGAGCTTCGACCTGCGTGCGCAACTGAATCTGCCGCGCGAAACACGGCTCGTCGGCGGCGTCGGGCGTCTGCATCTCAGCAAGGGATATGATGTGCTGGTGTCGGCCTTCCGGCAGTCGACCCCCAAGGATGCCGCTCTCGTCATCGTCGGCGAGGGGCCGCATCGCGCCGCGCTGGAAAAGCTTGCCAGGGGCGACAGCCGCATCCATCTGCTCGGCCATTGCAACAATGTGCCGGGATTCCTGCGCAATCTGGATCTCTTCGTGTCGCCGTCGCGCGAGGAATCGGCGGGGCTCGCCATTCTCGAGGCCATGCAGGAAGGGCTGCCGATCATCGCCACGGCCGCCGAAGGGCCGTCGGAATATCTGCGCGAGCATCCGGTGACGCTGGTCACGCCGGGCTCCGTCGAGCAGCTTTCCGAGGCGCTTGCCGATGCGATGCGAGAACAGCCTGTTGTCCGCCTGTCGCGCGTAAGCTACGACTTGCGTCCTTTCTCTCGTTCGGCAGGCATTGTGAATGTTCTCGATTTCTATTCCCGGGTTGCCGGCGGAGCCGCTGCGCAGCTGGCCCGGACACCGATCATCCGCGGTTGATCCATGCGTCTGAAGCCCAAGAGTGATTTCTGGCAGGTCGGCATCGTGCCGGCGCCGGCCCAGGAGCTGCTCGATGCCGAGACTTTGGCGGATCGTTCCAGCCGCATCACGTGGCTGCCCGATCCCGGCCCCTGGCGCTTTCTCGCCGATCCCTTCGCCGTGAGGCGGGGCGATGCCCTGCACGTCTTCGTCGAGGCCTATGACTACCACACCAAGCATGGCTTCATCGAGCGCCATGAATTCGGGCCGGATCTCGCTTGGCGCGGCAAGGCGGTGACGCTCGTGCGGCCTTTCCATCTCTCCTATCCCTTCCTGATCGAGCAGGATGGCGAGGTGCTGATGGTGCCGGAAAGCCATAAGGCCGGTGAAGTCGCCCTTTATCGCGCCCGTGCTTTCCCGGACGGCTGGGTGCGCGAAACGGTGCTTCTGGCCGATATTCCGGCTGCCGAGGCCTGTCTGATCCAGCATCAGGACATCTGGTGGATGTTCTACACCGTCGTCGGGTCCGGCGCGCGCGACCAGCGCGAGCTGCATGTCGCCTTTGCCGACCGGCTGACCGGACCATGGAAGACCCATCCGCAGAATCCGGTCCTGGTCGACCGCTCCGGCGCGCGGCCGGGCGGCACGCCCTTTGTCGGCGCCGACGGCCAAATCATCCTGCCGGTTCAGGATTGCAGCGTCAGCTATGGCGGCGGCCTGCGCTTTCTGCGTTTCAGCCTGCTTACGGAAACGCATGTGACCTCGGAGCACCTGCCGGTGCGGCTGACCGGCGATCTGGCCGCTGCCGATTACCCTGACGGGCTGCACACGTTTTCCGCCTGCGGGGACCTGACGCTCATCGATGTGAAGCGCATCGACAGGTCTTTCGGCCGTCATATCGTCAACCTGAAACGGAAGCTGCTGCCGAAGGGTGCATTGCCGGGATTGGGGTGATATCGGCCGTTTGGCCCTCGCAATCTGCGCCGACACGGGCGAAACTGTCCTCGGATTCGATGCGGAGGATTGGTCGGGATGCCTTGCCGGCGAGGACGACAATGGTGTGGAGATGAGCGATGACAAAGCCGATGCTGTCATTGCAGCTCTATTCGATGCGAGGTCTCGGAGATCTCGGCACGCAACTCGACAAGGCCGCAGGCGCCGGCTTTGGCGCCGTCGAGCCGCTCGAAGGGCATTTGCGTGACGCGAATATCCTTCAGGCCGGGCTTGTCAGGAACGGGCTGTTGGCGCCGTCGGCGCATGTCGGGCTGGAGGCGCTGCGCAGCGAGCGGCAGCGCTTTGTCGATGCCTGCCGGCAATGCGGCATCGGGCAGCTCTTCGTTCCTCATCCGGCGCCGTCTGCGATGAAGGAAACGAAGGCGGCATGGCAGCGGATCGGCCATGAACTCGGCTTGCTCTCGGAGCAGATGAGAGCCGATGGCATCACGCTCGGTTATCACAACAAGACGGCGGGCTTCGACCGCACTATCGGCGGGCGCTATGGTTTCGAGCTGATGTTCGAGGCGGCCAGGGGCAGTCCGCTCGTCTGGCAGGCGGATATCGCCTGGCTGGCGCGCGCCCAGCCCAACGCCATCGAATGGATAAGGCGCTATGCCGCTGTGCTCACCTCGGTTCATGTGAAGGATCAGGCGCCCGACGACATGGACCCCGACGAGGATGGCTGGGCGAATGTCGGCTCCGGCGTGCTTCTCTGGCCCTCGCTCTGGCGGGCGGCGGTTGTAAGCGGGGCGCGGCTCTTCGTGGTCGAGCATGACAATCCGCGGCTGCCCTTTGAATTTGCAGCCCGCAGCTATGCCTATCTCAGCCGGTTCCTGACGTAGGAACCAGGCCTCGGGTGGCGAGATCATCAATCCTGCGGCAGCTTGCCGAGCAGCAGGTGGTTTCCCCTGCGGTTGCCGCAGCTCCTGCATGTCAGGCGAAGGCCGATCATCGCCAGTGACAGGTCCTTGCCGCAGCGGTAGGCGAGCGCGCGCCGGTCGATCCTCGTCTCATGATGGCAGGCGTCGCACCGTGCGTGAAGGACATACCATTGCGGCAGAGTGGCGAGCGTTTCCCTCTCGGCTGCGACAGCCTCATGGCTGGCGACGAGATCGATGCTGCGGCGGTGTTTCATTGTTTGTCGAAGGGGGGCCTGTCTGAGAGGAGCCGGTCGAAGGAGGGTCGCCAACCGCGCGTGATGCCGCGACTCATGGCGCCTTCGGCAAGGGCCAGTTGTTGACGCAGGTGGCGGCAGTCCTGCAGGAGCGTTGCGATGGCGGCCTTGGCGTCCTCGTCATGCCAGGAAAGCACGGCCTCGACCTCCCAGCTCAGGTCTTCGTTTGTCGTCTCTTCATTCGGGATTTTAGGGGCCAGTTGCGGGCGCATGTTCTCATTCTCCTTGCAGAGCACTCAGTTCCAGATTCTCGGGATGGCGGCCGCAGCGCCACGGATGTTCTTATTATGTTCTCATTTTTGTGGGAGTCAAGGGCGAGTGGTGGTTCGCTGCGGGAGCGTCAAAACCCTTCCCAAACTCTGCCTTGTGGGGGAGGAAGAAGAACTTGCCCTGGATCGGCCGCCGTTTGCGGACATTCCACGATTAAGGCAAGATAGGCTCATCTGAACAGGCAAAAAAACGGGGCGCTGATGCTGATCGGCTCATGTCATTGCGGCAAGGCGGGCTGGATGCTGGAAGGCGATCCGGGTCCGATCACCGCATGCAACTGCACGCTCTGCCGGCGTTATGGCGCGCTCTGGGCCTATGATTACGAGGGCGAGCGGATTACCATGAGGGGCGAGACCGGTTCCTATACGCGGGCCGGCCGGGAGACGCCCTCGCTCGAAATATTGTTTTGCCCGACCTGCGCCTGTGTGCTGAGCTGGCGCGGCCTGAGGCTCAACCGGGATGGGCGCCGGCGCATGGCGGTCAATGTACGGCTGGCGCCGCCGGATCTCGTCTCAGATCTGCCGATCGATCATTTCGACGGGCTGGACACATTTGACGACCTTCCTTCCAGGGGGCAATGCGTGCGCGATCTCTGGTTCTGAGGGAACAGCGCGCCGCGGGTAGTGAACGGCGATGGTTATCGCTTTGTCGATTGTCGCTTATGTCAGCGTTATGAGCCCGGCGCCAAAGGCGACCGTGATCAGCGCAATCAAGGGCCAACCCATCGGCCGTCGTGGCTGCGGCCGCTCGCCCCGAAAGCCGAGTTCGCGGCACTCTTCTACGAATCTGGAAAAGACTTCGTCTTCATCCCCGTGTGTCATCAACCCCTCCCGATCTCCTTAGGGCATTCTAATATTCCTATTAAAAGGTGTGTGACGCCAAGGCTTCAGTCCTGAGTGGTTAACGATCGGATCTTCATGACCGTTGCTTCGTCATCCGATAGGACGAGCGGATGTGGCAAGCAGACCCTTCAGACATCGACCGGTATGTCAGCAATGAAAAGTGATGTTGTCGTCGGGCTTTGGAAGTATAATTCTTTTTATGCCTCAGAATTTCACCCGTTATGATTATTATATCATCCTTTATATTGCGAATGCTGTAATAGTAAATCAGACAATTTTACGATAAAGGTGAAATATAGGTAAAATTCCAGATGTTGTGTGTCTTATATTTGAATATTTGACGCATTAAAACACAAGCCCGGAAGGGAAGCTATGAGGATCTGCTCCTTTGTCATTGCGTTTCAACTCAGCCTGCTGATGTGGGGTGGCGCCTACTATAGCGCCCGGGAAATCTATCATACCCTGAATGCTTCCGGATCATTTGATATGTCCTTCATTCCAAGTGCGGTTCGTGGCTCCCCGCAGTGACGCCCGATCACGATAGTTCCCGCCCAGGCGTGACCGCCGAAATCAACCCCGCGACGACCGTAGAAATCGGAAAGCAAGACCACTATGAAATCGCTGCATTCCCTCCTGATCGTCTATATTGGCCCGCCACTGTTTGCAGTTGCGGCTCTTCTGGTCATCGTGTCATGGTTCGGTGATGAGCAGTCCGGCCCGCGGACGGATGTAACGGTCAGCGTACAAAAAGGCGGCAGGATCGGCAGCCAGAGCGAGATGTTTCGGTAATCCGGGGCGCAAAATAGAGCTGCCGCCGCTCCCTCATCGTCAGCGAGAAATTGAGAAGGGCCGCCAAGTGGGGCCTGGCAACCCTTCTCCTGCTGGTAGGTGCAGCATCCAGCGGAGGCAAAATACAAGCAGTGGATGTTCTGGATAGTGACGGCGGTCACATTGCGACAATTTTTTCTCGCAAAAGCTGAATGAACCGGCTTCGCGACTGCGTGGCGGCGCCGTTCTGCCCGGATGTCGGTGGTTTTGTACTCGCGTATATATATACAGAAAACCGTCTCTTGACCTATGTTCCCTTCGGCAGGCGCGTACTTCACTAACCACCGGAGATTCAGATGTCGGGATGTAAGCATGTTGCAGCCGTTCGATCCGTGGAGCCCAGGACGCTTGGCTGCGAGGAATGCCTGGAGGACGGGCAGGAATGGGTCCATCTTCGGCTTTGCCGGGAATGCGGCCATGTCGGGTGCTGCGACCAATCCATCGGAAAGCATGCGACGGCGCATTTCCACGCCACGGGACATCCCATTATCGAAGGGTACGATCCGCCCGAGGGCTGGGGCTGGTGCTATCTCGACGAGACTATGGTGGAACTGCCCGATCAGACGCCGCAGCGCGGCCCGATCCCGAGCTATTATTGAGCTGCCGTCATGAGCTCCGACAGCCTCGAAACCCGCCGCCACCAGATGTTTCCCGTGCTGAGTGCCGGACAAGTTCAAATGGCGACACGCTTTGCCAGCAGCGGCCCGCATTCTTTTGCTCCCGGCGAGGTCGTGTCTGAGGTCGGTGACAGGCATTCGCCCGCGTGGCTGATCCTCTCCGGCCGTCTCGATGTCTTCCGGCATGACGGGCTGTCGATGCCGGAAGCCCTGATCACGAGCCATGGAAAAGGGCAGTTTTCGGGAGAGGTCAGTCAGCTCTCCGGACGGCCCGTGCTAGCAGGCGGACGTGCGGGTCCGGAAGGATGCGTGGCGCTGGCATTCGATGCCGCGCATCTGAAGGCTCTCATCATAGGATCGGCTGATATCGGCGAGATCATCATGCGTGCCTATATTCTGAGGCGCGTGGAATTGATCAATTTCGGCGGCGCCGGTTCGGTTCTGATCGGCAATCCCGGAGAGCCCAACCTGGTTCGCCTGCAGGGCTTCCTGACCCGGAGCGGCTATCCCCATGTCGTGCTCGACGCGGCCCTGGACCACGAAGGTCGGGCCTTGGTGGAAAGGCTTGGAATTCTGGCGGGTGAATTGCCGCTCATGGTATGCCCGAATGGCACGGTACTCAAACATCCGACCGACGCCGAAGCTGCCTGTTGCCTCGGCATCATGCCGGAGCTCGATCCGGCGGCCGTCTACGATGTGGCGATCGTCGGAGCAGGTCCATCGGGCCTGGCTGCTGCGGTCTACGCGGCGTCGGAGGGCCTTAGTGTCATCGTCATCGACGCACGTTCGATCGGCGGACAGGCCGGCAGTTCCTCGCGTATCGAAAATTATCTCGGTTTCCCGACCGGAATTTCAGGCCAGGCGCTCGCGGGCCGCGCCTTCAATCAGGCGCTCAAATTCGGAGCGGAGATCGCCTTGCCACTCGAGGTCAATGAGCTGATTCCGGCCCCGTCCGGCAGACGCAGAACCGATCCGATGGTGTTAAGGGTTGAGGGCGACAGGACGGTCAAGGCACGAACCGTCGTCATCGCCTCAGGTGCCAGCTACCGCAGGCCTGATATTCCCGACATTACGCGCTTCGAGGGCGCCGGTATTTCCTATTGGGCATCTGCAATCGAAGCGAAACTATGCGAAAACGACGATATCGCCCTGGTCGGCGGCGGCAATTCAGCCGGCCAGGCGATCGCGTTCCTGGCACCGCGGGTCCGGCGTCTCCACCTGGTGATCCGCCGAAGCCTGACCGAAACCATGTCCACCTATCTCATCGATCGCATAGCGGCGCTGCCAAACGTCGAGATGCATCTGGGATGCGAGCTGACAGCGCTGTCGGAAGACCTGCATGGCCGCCTGGCGGGAACCATTAGGGATCTCAAGGGGCAGTCGGAGAAGAACTACAATCTCCGCCGCGTCTTCATGTTCATCGGCGCCGACCCGAATACCGACTGGATCAAATGCCGCATCAAGACGGATGACAGGGGCTTCATCAGGACAGGGACAGCCTTCAGCCCCGAGGTCGAAGAGGAGCTTGGAAGGCGCTCCCTGCAACTGGAAACCAGTCTGCCGTACGTCTTTGCGATCGGCGATGTCCGGGCCGGTTCGACCAAGCGGGTTGCCGCAGCCGTCGGCGAAGGCGCTGCCGTCGTCAGCGATGTTCACGCGGCGCTGAGACAGCTCCGATCATGAAGTGATCCGGTGCGCGGGCGCCACCACTGTCGACGGCGTCAGCGGCCTGAACGCCAATCCTTGCCTTGAACCAGGCTCCAGAAGTTTTCGGCGATATCCGTCATGCGCGCTCGTGGTCTGATCAGGACGATCTTGACGTCGATGGCCCAATCCGCCGATCCCGATGACGTCAGTCTTCCGCTTGGCCCCATTTCGTCGGCGGCCAGGCTCTCCGGTATCCAGGCAATCCCTTTTCCCTCCATGGCGAGCGCCTTCAGCGCCATCGCCAGATGGGAGGTGAAGACTGTCGAGAGGTGCAGCGGGCGCGTGCCGGAGGAGAGGGCCGACGACAGGATGCGGCCCATGCCTGATGTCTCCTCGAAGGCAAGATGTGGGACTGCGCGATCCGACGCCTCGGAAATGCTGTGGAGCGGGTGGCCATGCTTGTCCCTGCCGCTCACCGGAATCAGCCGGTCGCTGGCAAGCTCCACATGCCTGTAGGCGTTCCTGTCGAGACCGATCCTGCTGTTCTGATGGTCGTGGCAGAGCAGGAATTGCGCGCGGCCTTCCGTCATGATCCGCTCGCATTCATTCATATTGTCGGAGAGCAGGCGGATCGGCATCGTCGATGCCTCGTGACCCAATCCTTGGATCCAGCCGGGAAAGAAGATGAAGGAGAGGGCGTGGGTGGCGGCGAAGGTCACGGTCGAGGTCGCCGCGCGCATCTGCGCGAGATCCCGGCTGGCGCGCTCCAGCCGTGCGGCGATATCGTTTGCCGCCTCCAGCATGGCCTCGCCTGCGGGAGTGAGCTTCAATCTGTGTGTCGAACGGTCGACGAGGTCGGAGCCGCACCAGTCTTCGAGCGACTTGATGCGGCGTCCGAAGGCCGGCTGCGTGATGTGGCGCTTTTCTGCGGCTCTCGAAAAGTTCAGCGTTTCGGCGAGAGCCTGGAGATCGGCGAGCCAGGCGGTTTCCACAATGGTTTACCCGTTTCTGTGATGCTTCTGAAGCATTGACAAAACGGCATCGCTCTCAGGATTTCAAGTTAATTCATAGGCATTTGCGGTGAAGCGGGACATTGGCAGTGCCGATCCGGCATTGAAAGGACCCGGATCGGCATTGGACTGGGAGGCGGATTTCTATCAAGTTATCGGCATACGAGGGCAACGGCCTTCAGGTTCGGAATGGAGGCAACAATGCGTATCATCGATGTCTGCGAAGTGACGAAGCCGATCGCTTCGCCGATCCGCAACGCCTATATCGACTTCAGCAGGATGACGGCGAGCCTGGTGGCTGTCGTCACCGATGTCGTGAGAGACGGCCGCCGCGTGGTTGGTTACGGCTTCAATTCCAATGGCCGCTACGGCCAGGGCGGTCTTATCCGCGAACGCTTCAAGGACCGTATTCTCGAAGCCGCGGCGGAAAGCCTCGTGAACGATGCCGGCACCAATCTCGATCCGCACAGGATCTGGGCGACGATGATGAAAAACGAGAAACCCGGTGGCCACGGCGAGCGCTCGGTCGCGGTCGGCACGATCGACATGGCCGTCTGGGATGCCGTTGCCAAGATCGAGGGCAAGCCGCTCTTCCGGCTGCTGGCGGACATGAAGGGCAGGGAGGCCAACCCCAGGGTTTTCGTCTATGCGGCCGGCGGCTATTATTATCCCGGCAAGGACAATAGCGCGCTGCGTAGGGAAATGCGCAGCTATCTCGACCGCGGCTATACCGTGGTCAAGATGAAGATCGGTGGCGCCTCGATCGATGAGGATCGCGGCCGTGTCGAATCCGTGCTGGAAGAGATCGGTTCTGAGGCGCGGCTTGCCGTCGATGCGAACGGCCGCTTCGATTTGGAGACCGGCATTGCCTACGCCAAGATGCTGCGCGACTATCCGCTCTTCTGGTACGAAGAGATCGGCGAGCCGCTCGATTATGCGCTGCAGGCGGCGATCTCCGAATTCTATGACGCGCCGATGGCGACCGGTGAGAACCTTTTCTCGCATCAGGATGCCCGCAACCTGCTTCGTTATGGCGGCATGCGCGCCGACCGCGATTATCTGCAGTTCGACTGCGCGCTGTCCTACGGCCTCGTCGAGTATCTGCGCACGCTCGACGTGCTGCGCCAGTTCGGCTGGTCGCCGTCGCGCTGCATTCCGCATGGCGGCCACCAGATGTCGCTCAACATTGCAGCCGGCCTCGGTCTCGGCGGCAACGAGAGCTATCCCGATCTCTTCCAGCCCTATGGCGGGTTCCCGGACGGGGTGAATGTCATCGACGGCCACCTCACTATGCCGGAACTGCCCGGCATAGGTTTCGAAGGCAAGTCGGACCTCATCAAGGTCATGCGGGAACTGGCGGAGTGACGGCGAAGAGCTTGCTATCGCTTAATTGGCCTGAGCTTCCGACGGCGGAGTTTTTGCGGCGTCCAGGTAGGTGCAGAACATCAGCGTCAGTTGCGTCCGCAATCCGCCGTCGATGAGCAGTTCGGACATATCCCGCTCGAAGACGTTGCGGACGGTGCCGCAGAGGACGTTCAACATCATGACGTTGACGGCGGCGAGCTTCTCGAACTCCGCGTCCGAGGCGGTGGCGAACATCGCATGGCTGGCGGCTTCGATGCGCTGCGACATAGCCTCGACGATCTCAGCGACATCCACTTCGGCGGCGGCGCGGTAGAGGGCGATCGTCACGTCGCGGCGCTCGATCTTGACCTCGATATAGGTGCTGACGAGGGCATCGGCCATCTCGGCATAGCGCGCGCCGCGATGGGCGAGGCAGGCGGCTTCCACGCGTTCGGCCAGCATCGTCAGGTAGCGCTCGTTGACGGCGTGGAACAGCGCCTGCTTGTTCGGAAAATACTGGTAGAGGGAACCGACGGATACGCCGGCTCTTTCGGCGACCCGTGTCGTCGTCAGATCACCTGGGCCGTCTGATATCAAAACCTGAATCGTCGCTTCGAAAATCGCCTCGACGGTGCTCACCGACCGCGCCTGACGCGGTGATTTGCGGGCACTTGCGGCTGATATCTGCGCGGAAACCATATGCGAATTCAAAACCTGAAGAATCCTTCTTATTTTCAATTTGCGCGCACCGATCGAGATTTTCAAGGAACTTCAGGATGAACAACACTGGACGTATCGCGCTCGTGACAGGCGCAAACAAGGGAATTGGATATGAAATCGCCAGACAGCTCGCCGTGGCAGGCGTGACTGTACTGCTCGGCGCGCGTGATGCCGGGCGCGGGCGGATGGCTGCAGATGAACTGGCCGCCCAGGGGCTCGATGTGTCTTTCGTGCAGATCGATGTCTGCGATGCAGAGAGCATCGCGGCGGCTGCCGGCGAGATCGAGACCAGGCGCGGCCGTCTCGACATTCTCGTCAACAATGCCGGCATTGCCGATTATACCGATGGGGCGCCCGGCAAGGCCTCGCTGGAAGCGGTGCGCCGCGAGTTGGAGACCAATTTCGTCGGCGCGCTGGCGGTCACCCAGGCGATGCTGCCGCTTATGCGCAAGGCGGCGACCGGCCGTATCGTCAACATGACGAGCAGCCTCGGCTCGCTCACGCTGAATGGCGACCCGGACTGGCCCTTCTACGGCGTGCGGCTCATTGGCTACAACGCATCGAAAGCGGCGCTGAACATGCTGACGATCCAGCTCAATGCCGAGCTTGGCGACAGCGGCATTACCGCCGTCTCGGTTTGCCCCGGCCTCGTCAATACCGATCTCAGCGGCCACAGAGGCGATCGTTCGCCCGCCGAGGCGGCGGCTTTCCCGGTTCGGATGGCCCTGGTCGGGCAATATGGTCCCGAAGGCGCGTTTCAGAGCGAAGGCGGCGCGGTGCCCTGGTAATTTTCCTTCACCGCGAAGCGATTGACGGCGTGGCGATTTGCGGCTAGCTCTACCGCCCATGAAAATCGCAATGGTTCTCGTCGTGGTGATATCGCGCATGGGCAGGACGGTGTAACCGTCCGGCATCAGCCACCCATGCGCCGAACACAAGGTCCCTGACGGGGCCTTTTTTTGTGCCCCGTCGCACCCTGATCACCCTATCAACGACGGAAATTGCTATGACCGGCGATAAGGCCAACTCTACCCAAAATTCCCCCTACAACCGCCTTATGAACGGCGGTGAAATCGTTCTGCAGGCGCTGCGCGACAATGGCGTCGAGCATATTTTCGGCTATCCGGGCGCTGCCGTGCTGCCGATCTATGACGAGATTTTTCAACAGGATGACATCAAACATCTGCTGGTGCGGCACGAGCAGGGGGCCGGCCATGCGGCCGAAGGCTATGCGCGCGCGACCGGCAAGGTCGGCGTCATGCTGGTGACCTCTGGACCAGGTGTCACCAATGCTGTCACGGCGCTGCAGGATGCGCTGATGGATTCCATTCCGCTCGTCTGCCTGACGGGACAGGTGCCGACGAACCTGATCGGCACGGATGCCTTTCAGGAATGCGATACGGTCGGTATCACGCGACCCTGCACCAAGCATAATTTCCTCGTCAGCCATATCGACGATCTCGCAAAGACGATCCATCTCGCTTTCAGGATCGCGGTGTCAGGCCGGCCGGGTCCGGTTCTGGTCGATATGCCGAAGGACGTGCTCTTTGCGAGCGGGCTCTATGTCGGACCGGATGAGATTTCAGTGCCGGTGCGTTATCGGGCGCAGGCGGACGATAACCGCGAAGCGATTGCGGAGGCGGTTGCGATGATGGCGCGGGCCGAGCGGCCGGTCCTCTATACCGGCGGCGGCATCATCAATTCCGGGCCGGAGGCTTCGCGCCTGCTTCGGGAACTGGTGGAGCTGACGGGTTTTCCCATCACCTCGACGCTGATGGGGCTTGGCGCCTATCCGGCATCTGGGCTTAACTGGCTGAAGATGCCGGGCATGCACGGCTCCTATGAGGCGAATATGGCGATGCATGATTGCGATCTGATGATCGCCGTCGGCGCGCGTTTCGACGACCGCGTGACTTCGCGCATCGACAAGTTTTCGCCGGGGTCGAGGAAGATCCATATCGACATCGATCCGTCCTCGATCAACAAGAATGTCGCCGTCGATATCGGCATCGCGGGCGATGCGGCTGATGTGCTGAAGGCGATGATCGAAGCCTGGCGGGCGCTTCCTGCCGTGCCGGAGCGAAGGCGGCTCGCCGGCTGGTGGGCGAAGATCGAGCGATGGCGGGCGCGAAACTCCTTCGCCTATGAGATGCGCGATGACGTGATCATGCCGCAATATGCGCTGGAGCGGCTGCATGCGCTGACGTCAGGCCTTGATCCCATCGTCACGACAGATGTCGGCCAGCATCAGATGTGGGCGGCGCAGCTTTTCGGCATGGAGGAGCCGAACCGCTGGATCACGTCGGGCGGTCTCGGCACGATGGGATACGGGTTACCGGCGGCGATCGGGGCGCAGATCGCCTATCCCGGGCGGCTGGTTCTCGGCATTGTCGGCGATGGCTCGGTACAGATGACGCTGAAGGAGCTTTCGGCGGCGATGCAGCACCGGGCGCCGGTGAAGATCTTTATCCTCAACAATGCGCAGCTCGGCATGATCCGGCAATGGCAGCAGATCCTGCATGGCAACCGCCGGGATCGATCCTATTCCGCCTCCCTGCCGGATTTCGTCAAGCTGGCGGAAGCCTATGGCGCAGTTGGTATCCGATGCGAGAAGCCCGATGAACTCGATGACAAGATCCGCAAGATGATCGCTATCGACCGGACGGTGCTTTTCGATTGCCGGGTCGCGGCGCTCGAGAATGTCTATCCGATGGTGCGCAGCGGCCGGCCGCATAATGACATGCTGTTCGGAGACGATGTGCGCGCGGCTGAAGCCGATGCCCGCTTCGGCTTCAGCCAGGGGCTTGTCTGATCAGAGCAGGGCGCCCCGGTTTAGGGGCGCTCGGCCATGACGAGCAGCAGGAACGCGGCAAGGTCGCGCCAGCGGGCAAAGCGCGGGGAGTTTTCGCAGACCTCGGGGCTCGGCTGCGGTTCGCCGATCCTGCCGATGCGGAAGCCGGCGGCGGCGATGCCGTTCAGGTAATCGGCCATGGTGCGCGGAAAGCGCGGTACGGCGAAGAGCCTGACCTCCTCGCCGGCCGGCCGGGCGCCGAAGCGCCATTCCTCGGTGAAGGTGCTGCGATCGAAATAGCGCGAGACGCAGAGGGCGGTCGCAAAGCCGTCCTCGTTCTTCTGCCAGCCGAGGCCCGGCGTGATGAAGCAGGGATGCAGCACGCTGAAGGCGATAAAGCCGCCGGGGCGCAGCAGCCGGTAGGCTTCGCGCATGGCAGCCTCGAAATCCGGGCCATCCATCAGCGCCATGGTGGAGACGACGGCATCGAAGGAGGCATCCGGAAAGCCGGTATCGGCGCTGTAGGAAGAAATCTTGTAGGTGATGCCGAGAGTGCTTTCATCCTCGGCCTTTTGCGCATGGCCGATCATGCGCGCGGAGAGATCGATGCCGGTCAGGCGTGCGCCGAGCTCGGCAAAGCGGCGGGTATTCGTGCCTTCGCCGCAGCCGAAATCGATGACATCAAGGCCGGCGATCGGCGGCAGGAAATCCAGGAAGGCGGGGAAGGTGAAAAGCTCGCGATAGACGTCGTAGCCGTTACGGACGTCATGCGTCCATTGATCGGCATTGTCGTCCCATCGCGCCGCCACGCCCTGTAACAGATCGTCACTCATCGGTCCCTCGCATGTCCTTGCCTGATTCACGCCGGGGAAGGATAGGACGGTTTGTTATCGGGGCAATGACTGCCCGCTCAATCCCGCCCGACCGGCGCTCCCAGCGGATAGAGATGGCGGTAGGGGCGGGCCTCGTCGAGGGCGCGGGCATAGCTCGGGCGCTGGAGAAGGCGGGTGCGGTAGGCGCGGACATTTTCGAAATGGCCGGGGACTGGGTGCGCCCAGTCGGCATAGAGCATGGCGGGGGCGGCGGAGCAGTCTGCGAGGCTGAAGTCTTCGCTCGCCACCCATTGGCGGCCCTTCATATGCTCGTCGAGAATGCCATAGGCGGTTTCAAGTGCCTGGCGCCAGCGGATATAGTTGTCATCGGGCTCGACCTCGCGACCGAGCGAGGCATTGACCATGCGCTGCTGCGGATATTGGAGGTAATTATCGAAAAAACGGTCCCACATGCGCACCCTGTTCGCCACCATGGCGTCGGCGGGAAGCAAGGGGTGGTCGGTCGGGTGCAGGAGGTCGATATATTCGATGATGCTGGTGGCCTCGAAGATGAAGTCGCCGCCATGCTCAAGGACCGGAAAGCGCTTGATCGGCCACTTCGCCTGGAATTCCGAGGCGATCGGCTCGCTGCCGTCGAGAAGCTTCACCTCGAAGGCCAGGTCCTTTTCGTAGAAGGCCGTTTTCGCCTTTTGGGAATAGGAGGAAAGCGGGTGCAGGTAGATCACGAGCGGCATGGCGGCGGACATGGGCAAGCCTTACTTCGAAAGGACGATATGCGCAGCCATCTCGGTCATCTCGTGGGATTTGACGGAGAAGCCCAGCGCCGGCAGGTCGATGCCTTCGAACATGGATTCGCCCTTGCCGAGGACAACCGGAGAGATGGCGAAATGGATCTCGTCGATCAGGCCGGCTTTCAGATATTGGCGCACGGTGCTGACGCCGCCGCCGATCTTGACGTCCTTGTCGCCGGCGGCCGCCTTTGCCTTTTCAAGCGCTTCCTCGATGCCGCCGGTGATGAAATGGAAGGTCGTGCCGCCCTCCATGGCGATGGGCTCGCGGGGATAGTGGGTGAGGATGAAGGTGGGCGCATGATAGGGCGGGTTCGGACCCCACCAGCCTTTCCAGTTCTCATCCGGCCATTCGCCCCTGATGGGACCGAACATGTTGCGGCCGAGGATGAAGGCGCCGAAGCCGGTCATGGCTGCGGCGCCGTATCTGTCATCGACGCCGGTGGTGCCGTCGTCCTTGCCGATCATGGTGCGGAAGGTGCGGGTGGGGAAGAACCACTGGTGTACTTCCATGCCGCGCTTGCCGAGAGGATTTTCAAGGCTTTGGTCCGGGCCGGCGCCGAAACCATCGACCGAAAGGGAAAATGCAGCGACGCGTACACGAGTCATGTGAACCTCCATCTGATTGCATTTTGAAATCGGTTGTCTTGTCGCATAACCAATCCTATAATGCAACTGGTTTTTGTCGCGGAGTCGAATATGGATATCGAGATACGGTCGGGCTGCCCGATCAACCTGACGATGGAAGTGCTGGGCGACCGATGGAGCCTCGTCATCATCAGGGATATCATGTTCGGCAATCGCCGTCATTTCCGCGAGCTGCTGACGCAATCGGAAGAGGGGATCGCCTCCAATATTCTGGCGGCGCGGCTGAAGCGGCTGATGTCCTACGGGCTGATCACCAAGCTCGACGATCCCTCCCATAGCCAGAAGGCGATCTACAGCCTGACGGAAGCCTCCATCCAGCTCGTGCCCATGTTTGCGATGATCGGCGCCTGGGGGCGGCGGTTTCTGCCTGTCAGCGAGGATTTGAGCATCCGCGCGGAACTGCTGGAAGAAGGCGGGCAACCGCTGTGGGACGAGTTCATGGCGGATCTGCGCAGGATCCATATCGAGGACCCGATCGGCGGGGCGAACGGATCAGTCAAATCGCCGGTGCTAGCGCGGCTGACGGCGGCGTTTCTGGAGGTACGGGCGAAGATGGATGCGGCGGCGGGTTAGTTGCCGCCAAGGTTCAGGACGATTTTGAAGGCCAGGTCGATAGCGCCTGCTCGGCAACGGCCTCCAGCGCCTCGCGGCTGAAGCCGGCCTTGGCCTGTACCGCCATGCCGTGAAGCACGGCGAGCAGGAAGGCTGCAAGTGCTGCGGGCTTGGCGGTCTCCGGCAGGTCGCCCTCGGCCTTTGCCCGCTCGAAGCGTTCGCGAAGCTGCATTTCGCCGACCGCGCGGGCATCGATCAAAGCCTGCCGCACCGGTTCGGCTTCATCCGATCCCGCCAGCACGCCATTGATGCCGAGGCAGCCCCTGTGGGTGGGAAAGCGCGTGTTGAGGTCTATCGCGTTGGACAGGATATGGGCGGCGACTTCCCGTGAGGTCGGCAGCTCCAATGCTTTCGGGATGTAATCCAGGTATCGCTCGTAATAGCGATCCAGAACCTGGCGGAAGAGCGCTTCCTTGTTGCCAAAGGCGGAATAGAGCGCCGGCCGTTCGACGCCGGTCGCCTCGGTGAGGTCGGCGTAGGACGCGCCTTCGTAGCCCTTGCGCCAGAAGACGCAAAGCGCGGCATCGAGCGCTTTTTCGACATCAAACTCGCGATGGCGTCCCATCAGACCGACTCAATGAATTTCATAATGGTCATTATTAAACCGCTTGACAGCGTTTGTCCAGATTTCATACCAATCGTTATGGTAACGATCGTTACGAAAAACTGAACCGCCAGCCAATGGGGCGGGCGGTGCTTCGACGGGGTATGGAAAGGACTGATATGTCTGACATTTTGAAGGGAAAGGTCGCTCTGGTGACCGGTGGTTCACGCGGCCTGGGTGCTGCTGCGGCGGAGGCGCTTGCGGATCAGGGCGCGGATGTGGCGATCAGCTATGTCAATTCGGCCGAGAAGGCGGAAGCCGTGGTCGAGACGCTGCGGGCGAAGGGTGTGCGGGCTCTGGCGATCCAGAGCGATCAGGCCGACACCGCGGCAGCCAAGCCGCTGGTCGAGAAGGTCGTGGCCTATTTCGGCAAGCTCGACATCCTCGTCAACAATGCGGCGATTGCCGTGCAGGGCAGGACGGTCGACGATCCCGATCTCGACACGGTCAATCTCGATCGCCAGTGGCAGGTCAACGTGATGGGTGCTGTGGCGACCACGCGGGCGGCAGCTCAGGCGATTTCGGATGGCGGCCGGATCATCTTCATCGGCTCGCTGCTCGGCAGCCGCGTGCCGTTTTCCGGCGTTGCCGATTATGCGGGAACCAAGGCGGCGATTTCAGGATATGCGAAGGGCGTCGCCCGCGATCTCGGCGGACGCAATATCACCGTCAACATCGTCCAACCCGGCATCATGCCGACCGACATGGCGGCTGACGTGCGAGACAACCTGCCCGACGCAGTGATGGACCTGCATCCGATCCGGCGCATCGCGACGCTGGAGGAAGTCTCGGCGGCCATCAGTTTCCTGGCGGGGCCGAATGGCGGTTATATCAGCGGCGGCGTGATCGACATTTCCGGCGGGCTGCAAGTCTAAAAATCAAAACGGCTCATCGCCTGCGAAGCCGAGAGGTTCCGCAGGCGACAGGTTCGGCGACGAGGCGACCGGTCAGGCAGCGAGATTGCCGTAATCCATCGCGTCGAGATCGGCGATCAGGCCTGGACCGGTTGGGTTCCAGCCGAGGATACGGCGGGTCTTTTCGCTTGACGCCGGGAAGTCGAGGCCGGCGAAGATGGCCATCCAGCCGAAATGCTCGGCTGCCTTTTCCGGCGCGATGGAGATGACCGGCAGTTTCAGGCCGCGGCCGAGGGCTTCGGCGATCTCGCGCATAGTCACACCTTCCTCATCAACGGCGTTATAGCGGGCACCGGCTTTGCCGCGTTCGATCGCAAGGCGATAGAGCAGGGCGACATCGAGCAGGTGGCCGGCCGGGAAGCGGTTGCGGCCTTCGCCGACGTAGCCGACGGCGCCCTTTGCGCGGGCGATTTCGATCAGCGGCGAGACGAGGCCCTGCTTGAACGTGTTGTGGACCTGCGGAAGACGCATGACGGAGACGTTGATGCCCTGATCGAGCAGGGCGTTGCCGGCAAGTTCGGAGGCGATGCGCGGGTTGGGATGCTCGATGTTGAAGACATCCTCGCTCGCCGGTTCGCCGAGATGGGCATTGCCGATGCCGGTGCCCGAGGTGATGAGGAGGGGGCGGTTCGAGCCTTTCAGAGCCTCGCCCATTGCGGCGATGACGCGGCTGTCCTTCTGGCAATTCTCGACGAAGCGGGAGAAATCATGGTCGAAAGCCGTATGGATGACGGCCTCGGCCTTCTCGACGCCGGCTTGCACGCTTTCGGGCGCTTCCAGCACTCCCCGGTGGACTTCGACGCCGGCTGCTTCGAGCGCCCTGGCACCGGCTTCGGAGCGGGTCATGCCGATGACGTGATGGCCTGCTTTCTGGAGTTCAGGCACGATGGCCGATCCGATGAAGCCGGTGGCGCCGGTGAGGAAAATGCGCATGTTGTATCTCCTTATTTTAAAACGTGCTCCCGCACGCTTTAAGTCTTTGTTTTTTCGCATGTCGTTTTCGCAAAACCGCTTCACACTTTTGCGCGACCTGCTTTACAGTCCCCAATATTGCGCTATGTTTTATGCTGTTAAAGTAGTGACGTTATCCTATTATAATAGCTAACAGGCACAGCATGACGACCGACAGCAATAACGCCCTTGGCATCTTTCTTCGCGACCGCCGTTCACGCCTCGATCCGGCGGTGTTCGGATTCTCGGGCCGCCGGCGCACGCCGGGGCTGAGGCGTGAGGAGGTGGCGCAGCGCGCCAATATCAGCCCGACATGGTACACATGGCTGGAGCAGGGGCGCGGCGGCGCACCATCATCAGACGTGCTGAACCGGATTGCCAACGGCCTGATGCTGACCGAACCGGAGCGCGAGCATCTGTTCATTCTCGGTCTCGGCCGGCCGCCCGAGGTGCGCTATCGTGCCATCGAGGGCATCAGCCCGCGCCTGCAGCGGCTTATCGACACGCTCGAGGTGAGCCCGGCGCTGGTTCGTACGGCAGCCTGGGACATCGTTGCCTGGAACCGCGCGGCGACTGTCGTCATGACCGATTACGGCAGCCTTGCGCCTGAGGACCGGAACGTCCTGCGTCTGCTCTTCTGCAACCCAAATGTCCGGAACGTCCAGCATGACTGGGAAACCATGGCCCGCTTCGTCGTCGGCGCCTTCCGGGCGGATGCGGCGCGTGCGGGTGCTACCTCGGAGGTTTCCGAACTGGTCGAGGAACTCAGCCTCGCCAGTCCGGAATTCAAGAGGATCTGGCAGGAGAATGAGGTGATCTCCCATGGCGAGGGCACCAAGCGGCTGAGACATCCTGTGCTCGGCGATATCGCATTGGAGTATTCGGGCTTTGCCATCGACGGCAGGCCGGATCTCAACATGGTCGTCTATAACCCCGTCGATCCTGACGTGGCCGAGCGTATTCGTGGACTGGTGCTGGAGAATAACGGTCGTCCCTAATCGAGGACGCAATGCTGTCAGGAACGCTTGCGCAGCGTGAACACCGTGAGTTCCGAGGGCCTGCCCAGCCTGAGCGCAAAGCCCGGCCAGAGCGCGGTGCCGTTGTTGACATAGAGCTGCATGCCGCCGACCGCGTACAGGCCGGAGACGAAACCGCCGTTGGCACGGGCGACCAGACGATCGAGGCCGAGCACCATGCCGCCATGGGTATGCCCTGACAGTTGCAGCGCGATACCCGCCTTGGCGGTCTCGGCTGCCATTCGCGGCTGATGATCGAGCAGGATAATCGGGGCCTCGGCCGGAGCACCGTTCAAGGCACCGGCAAGATCGGGATTGGGCATCGATCTGCCGAAGGCCGCAAGATCCGTCACGCCGGCAATGACAATGCGATCAGCACCGCGCTCGATGACCGCATGCTCGTTCGTCAGCATGCGCATGCCAAGGCTGGCGTGGTGCTCTATCCAGTCGTCGTAGCCGAAATAATACTCGTGATTGCCGGGGATGGCGAAGAGGCCGTCGGGCGCCTGCAGCTTTGCCAGCGGGGCGACATCCGTGCGGCGCTTTTCGAGGCGGCCATCGATGAAATCGCCTGTTACGACGATCAGATCGGCCTGGAGGTCATTGGCCTTCTGCACCACGGCTTCGGCCCAGGACGCCGGGAAGAGGCGGCTGAGATGGAGGTCGGTCAATTGCAGAAGGCGGTAGCCGTCGAAGGTTTCGGGGAGGTCTTGGATTGCGATCTCGACGCTCTTCAGCGGCGGAATACGCACGGCCTGGGCGACGCCGAAAGCGGCCAGGCCGAAGGCCGCGAATCCGATGATATAGCGGATCTCAGGGGGAATGGCCGGAAACTGTCCCTCGACGAGGGCGAGGACAAGCGAGATGGCATCCAGTGCGATCTGGAAGACGGCCAGCAGGAGCGTTGCACCGAAGAGGAAGTTGAACACGATGATCAACGGGCGCGGATACTCGGGCGCGAAGATGGACCCCGACGAGATACGGTTCAGCAGTACCTGCTGAGAGGCGACCAGGAGCACGCCGGCAAGCAGGGCCTTGGCGGGCCAGATCCACGGCAGGGGCAGGATGAACCTGACGACAACGACCAGCCAGGGAAGCCCGAGGATGAGATGAAACATCAATATGCCTGTGATTGTCTGATGTTACGGGTGGGAGTGAAGAAACTGATTCCGATGACTCCAGCTATCTGGTGTCGGGTGCCTCACGGGACAATAGGCTCGCCCTCTGCCGAGCTCTCCTTTTGCGCCTCGGCCCGCAGCCAGTCGATGACGGTTTCCAGTGCCGAGGATTTCCGGTAGCGGGGCCAGACGAGGTAGATATCCGACGGGCCGCGCAGCCTGGCTTCGAAGACCCGCACCAGCCGGCCCTTGGCCAGATCGTCGGTGACGAATCCACCATTCGCAAGCACGATGCCCTGACCGGCAATCGCCGCCTCGATGGCATGCGAGGTCTGCGAGAAGCTGATGCCCTTGAAGGAGGGGCTTCTGCTGCTGGCGAGATGGCGCTCGACGAACTCGGGCCAGAGATTATGGGCATCGTGCAGCAGCGGATAGGCCGCGAGCTCCTCGGCCGTGCGCGGCGGATTGCGGCCGGCAAGCAAAAGCGGGCTGCAGACGGCGATGACCTCCTGCTCGAATAAGAGTTCGGCATTCAGCCCCGGCCCGAAGGGCGGGCGGCCATAGCGGACGGCGAGATCGACGCCATCGACGGCGAAATTGGAGATGCGCTCGGTCGCCAGGATGTGAAGGTCGAGATCGGGATGGAGCGCAGTGAATTCAGGCAGGCGGGGGATCAGCCATTTGGAAGCGAAGGTCGGTGTCGTGCTGATCGTCAGTTTGATCGCCTGCGGCTTCAATTCGCCGGTTGCCCTTGCGATGATCTCGAAGGCGCGCCTGATATCGGCGATGTAGCGGCGACCCTCCGCCGTCAGCGCCAGCGTGCGCGGTAGGCGCTCGAACAGGCTCATGCCGAGTTCGGCCTCCAGCCCGCGCACCTGCTGGGCGACGGCCCCTTGGGTGACGCCGAGTTCTTCCGCCGCCAGCCGGAAGTTCAGATGGCGCGCGGCGACCTCGAAGGCCTTCAGGCCGTTGAGGGAGGGGAGCCTTCCGATGACATCGCTCATTCTATACTCTCTTCATTGACGATAGTTTTTCTGCTGGCAAAGAGAAGGAGAACTGTTTCGTGCTCTCGTGAACGGCATGGTACATTGCTGTCATAGACCGATCAATCGATGTGATGAAACCTGGAGGACACCGGCATGTCAGTAGAAAAAGTGGCAGTTATCACTGCGGGCGGCAGCGGCATGGGCGCCGAGAGCGCGAGGCGTCTTGCGGCCGATGGCTACAAGGTCGCGATCCTGTCCTCGTCGGGAAAGGGCGAGGCGCTCGCCAAGGAACTCGGCGGTGTCGGCGTGACCGGTTCCAACCAGTCGAATGACGATCTGAAGCGGCTGGTTGATTCCGCCATGAAGGAATGGGGACGCATCGACGTTCTCGTCAACAGCGCAGGCCACGGGCCGCGCGCTGCCCTCAACGAGATCACTGACGAGCAGTGGCATACCGGCATGGACGTCTACCTGATGAACGTCATCCGTTCGGTGCGGCTGGTGACGCCGATCATGCAGGGCCAGAAGAAGGGCGCGATCGTCAATATCTCGACGGCCTGGGTGTTCGAGCCGTCGGTGATGTTCCCGACCTCGGCGGTCTTCCGCGCCGGCCTTGCCGCCTATACGAAGCTCTTTGCCGACACCTATGCAGCCGAAAATATCCGCATGAACAATGTGCTGCCCGGCTGGATCGACAGCCTGCCGGCAACCGACGCGCGGCGCGAAAGCGTGCCGATGGGCCGCTACGGCACGAGTGCGGAAGTGGCTGCGACGATTGCGTTTCTGGTGTCCGATGGGGCGGGGTACATTACCGGCCAGAGCCTGAAGGTTGATGGCGGGTTGATGCGGTCGGTTTGACATGGCGCCTGCCGGATGATGCGGCCTTGATCGTCGGGATGCAGCTTGTGCTCGACGGCTCATCGAGGCTGATGTGGAATGGCGCCGGCCGAAAACGGACGGCTGCTCTCAATCGATCCGCTACCAATTGATGAAGCCGACACCGGCAATCGCATCACGATCTCCGGTGTTTAGGCGAATTATCGGGCGCTTAATTCTTCGCATCGTCCAAAGACCTCTTGCAAAATACTATTTTAGGTAGATAAATTTCCTTTAAACTTATTTCTTATCTTCCGGGAATCGCGCGCTTGCAATTTGCGCAAGCAGTCAGGCGCAACGGATATTTTTAGAGCGAGAATTTTGAATGAGATTCGAAGAATTGCGCAGGTCGGAATACGCTCACGACAAAGGAAAACTTCTACGAATATTTCTGCTAAGCTGTGCCTTTGTCGCGGGAGCGATTTGGCTTAGCTTCCATCCGCCGGCAGGGATAGATCGCCGTTTTATCATCGTTCTGATGCTCATAACGACGGCATTGTTCGGCTACGTTGCGTTGCGTGTATCGCGCAAGCTCTTGTCGAAGAGGCCGGGGATGGTCGTATCGACGGCCGGACTCCGCCTATGGGATTTTCCGGGCCAGATCGTGCCATGGTCCGCCATTCGAAGCTTCGATAGAATCCAGAGCAAGCACGTGGATTCCATTGCTCTTCAGCTTGATCCCCTGTTTGCAAGAACCTTGATCAAGCGAGGGCGGTTCTTCGGCTCCCGCAGTAAGATCAATGTCGTTCTGTCAAATCTTGATGGCCATCCGGCCGAGATATACTATGAGTTCTCGGAATTGGCGTCCGCTGCGCGTGAAGCCGAAGCTCAGGCCCCGCAGGAGGGCGGGAGTGAAGGGCTGGATCCGGTTCTCCACGATGCCCGCTATCCGGTCTTCACCTACGTTCTTATTGCCATTCTGGTCGCAGTCTATGCCTGCGAACTTGCTTTCGGGGTCGATGAGCCGCAGTACGGCGCTCCCAGCGTTCGGACCCTCTACATTCTTGGCGGGACATTTCGACAGAGCATCATTGGCGATGGCGAGTGGTGGCGGCTGTTTACGGCGCCATTTCTGCACGCAGACATCCTTCATATCGCTTTCAATTGCATCGCCCTGTGGTTCGCAGGGCAGCTTTTCGAGCGGCTGATCGGCTGGCGCTGGTTTGCGGCGATTTTCTTCGCAAGCGCCCTTGGCGGATCTGTCGCATCCATATGGATCAATCCACCCGGTATCGTCGGCATCGGTGCCTCCGGCGGGATTATCGGGCTGTTTGCGGCGGTGATCGTCGGCAGCATTCGTTTTCGCTCAGGTCAGATCGCGTATGCCCTGCAGGTGGGGGCAATCCGCATTCTCATTCCATCTCTGCTGCCGTTGTTCGGTGCAGCAAAGGACGGTGACACTGTCGATTATGCTGCGCATCTCGGCGGCGCCGTGACGGGAGCGGTGCTCACATTACTGCTTCTGCGTCTCTGGCCGCGGAAACGCCCGACCCCGCGTTTCGGCGCGGCGGCAATCGGCTTCAGCGCTCTCTTCGTCATCGTAACGCTGGTGTCGCTGCTGCCCATCATCTACACGCGCCAATTCATTGTCGATAATCCGATGATCAACTATTTCGCTGGAAACTATAAGCAGTCCGCTACTGGGTTTGCCAGCAGGGCCGCCGCGGATCCGGCGACCGCGCCTTATTTCAATCTCTGGCGTTATCTCGCTCAGAAGCGAGGCAATGACGTCAAGGCAAACGATGATCTCGCAGTCGCGGCCCGGCAAATGGATCAGGGAGCGTGGCCCTATCCGGTTTACAGCCTTTTTCTGGGCGAGTTGAGACCGGCTGAGGTGATGGCAAGGGCGGCTGACAGCAATCAGCGCTGCGAGGCCGCATTCTATAATGGCGAATGGTATCTGATGGGCGGGGACAGCAGGGAAGCGCGGCAATTGTTCCAGACTGCCCTATCCTCCTGCCCGACGACCTACCTCGAATATGATGGTGCAAAAGGTGAGCTGAACAGGCTTGATGCCCACTAATTTCACGACGTCCGGCTCAGAACTCAACAGATCGATAGCTTGAACTATCCGGCCCGGCGCTTATTCTCAGCCTGCGGATATTGCGCCCATGCCCGCGACGATCGAGAAGGCTAGATGCCATGCAGAAGTTCACTGTGTCCATTACGCGAGAGATTGAGGCCGATTCCGCCGAGGAGGCTGCGCTTCTCCTGTATCAGGAATTGGCGCGGGATGCGGCGCCGCTTCGCTATCTGGTCGCGGACGAGACGAAGCGGACGAGGACTGTGACGCTGAATCGGGACAAGGCGGACGAATTCGCTGCTGTCGATCATACGGCCGATCCCGGCAACTGGTAGGCGGGGGCTGACACGTCAGGCCCATCCGCAACAGATCAAGGCCGCCTGCAGGTCAGGATGAAGCGGCGATAAACCAAGGTTCTGAGCTTGTTTCTGAGGTTGGCGTTCTTCCGCTGCGCGCGGGCGATCGGGGCGTGGGAGTGCAGTTCGATCCCGGCAAAGCCTGCGAATTTCAGGAGCGGCAGCAGCATGTCGGGGCGCAGGCCGGCGCCGAAGGGCAGGGCCGTCATGATGCGCGCGTGGCGGCTGCCGAGTGCGCCGTCATAATTGCTGTCGGCGCCGATGATGCGGTCGATCCAGGAGATCAGCCGGCTGGCGATGCGGCCGGTTGGCTTCGGGCTCGCCCAGTCGCCGTCGAAGAAGAGCAGCAGGCCGCCTGGTTTGAGGATGCGGAACCACTCGCGAAAGGTTTCCTCCGGGCGGGTCAGCGTCCAGACGAGGTGGCGGCAGATGATGGCGTCGTAGCTCGCGTCCGGCTCCAGGGTGTTTTCGGCATCCGCCAGGATAAAGCGCAGGCGCTCCTTGCCGGCATGTTTGGCGCGGGCGACAGCGAGCATCGCCTCGGAGAAATCGAGCGCGGTGACGTCATGGCCGAGATCGTGGATCAGGCGGGTCACTTCGCCGGTGCCGCAGGCAAGCTCCAGCACGCGTTTCGGCTCCGGGCCGAGGGCATCGCGGATCGGCTTCTGCCAGGCGTCTGCCTCCGGGCCGGGGGCGATCCTGTGGCCGAAGGCGAGGTCGAAGGTTTCAGAGCGCTTCGACCAGTAGTCGCGGATCTCTTCCTTGAGATCGAAATTGGGGAGATCGAAATTGGGGAGATCGAAATTGGAGCCGTCCATCCCTCAACCCATCAGATACTGGATATACGTGCGGCCATGCACGGGTGATTTTTCGATATGGGCGCGCACGCCGAAGACGCTGGCGATCAGCTCCTCGGTCAGCACCTCTTCGGGTATGCCTGATGCAACAACCTCGCCCTTCTGCAGCACGGCGAGATGGTCGCAGAACATCGCTGCCAGATTGAGATCGTGCAGGGCGATGATCGAGGTGAGGCCGAGTTTGGAAACCAGCGCCAGGATATCGAGCTGATGCTGGATATCGAGGTGGTTGGTCGGCTCGTCGAGCAGCAATTCGCTCGGGCTCTGGGCCAGCGCCCGGGCGATATGCACGCGCTGGCGCTCGCCGCCCGACAGCGTCTGCCAGAGCTGGCCGGCGCGCTCGGCCATGTCGACGCGGGCAAGCGCTTCCTCGACGGCGGCATCGTCATCGGAGCCCCAGGAGGCGAGGAGGCCGCGATGCGGCGTGCGGCCGAGGCGCACGACATCGCGCACGGTGATCTGCGTATCCGTCGTCGACTGCTGCTCGACGAAGGCGATGCGCCGGGCGAGGGCGGCGCGCGAAAGGCCGGAGACGTCGTCTTCGCCGAGGCGGATGATGCCGGATCTGACCTGCCGCAGCCGGCAGATCAGGCGAAGCAGGCTGGATTTGCCGGAGCCGTTCGGCCCGAGCAGGCCGAGCACCTTGCCCGTTTCGACCGATATGCTGACGCCATTGACGATGACGGTATTGCCGGCGGCATAGGTGACCTTGTCGACTGATATGCTCATGCGCTTCTCCGCACGCGATAGAGGATGATGGCGAAGGCCGGGGCGCCGAAGAGCGCGGTGACGACGCCGATCGGCAGGATCTGCTGCGGAATGATGATGCGCGAGATGATATCGGCGCCGACCATGAAGAGCGCGCCGCCAAGCGCGGTCGCCGGCAGCAGGCGGCCATGCGCCGGCCCGACGAGGAAGCGGGCGGCATGGGGAATGACGAGGCCGACGAAGCCGATGGAGCCGACCATGCTGACGACGCTCGCCGTCATCGCGGCCGTGACGGCGAGCAGGGTGAACTGCACCCGGCGCACCGGGACGCCGAGCGCGGCTGCGGCATCCGTGCCGAAGGCGAAGGCATCGAGCGCACGCACATGCGCGAGGCAGAGGATGAAGCCGATCACGGCGATGGGCACGGAAAGATAGACATCCGGCCAGCGCACGCCGCTCAGCGATCCCAAGAGCCAGAAGAGCACGCCGCGGGCCTGTTCGGCATTGGCCGAGGTGGTGACGATATAGGAGGTCAGCGCATTGAAAAGCTGCGAGCCCGCCACGCCGCAGAGAATGATGCGCTCGCTGGTGCCGCCGGCACCGGCCGCCAGCACGCCGACCAGCAGGAAGGCGGCGACCGCGCCGATGAAGGCCCCGCTCGACAGGCCGAGTATGCCATAACCGAGGCCTGATATCATGACACAGACGGCGCCCGTCGATGCGCCGGCGGAGATGCCGAGCACATAGGGTTCGGCGAGCGGGTTGCGCAGCAGCGCCTGCAGGATCGCGCCGCAAAGCGCCAGCGACGCACCGGCGCTTGCCGCCACCAGCGCGCGGCTGAGGCGGTAATCCCAGATGATGCCCTGATGGATGCGGCTGAGCTCGAACGCCGTGCCGAACAGGCGGTTGGAGACCGCCTTTGCCGTAGTGGCGAGCGGGATGGCGATCTCGCCGATCGACACGGCAAGGCTGATCATCAGTGCGAGCAGGATGACGGCGGCGATGGTGAGCGCGGCAAGCGCCCACCATGTCCTCTGTGGCGAAAGCGCTTGGCTCACTGTGTCAGACCGAAGGACTTGATGCCCTTTGCCAGCGTTTCGATGCCGTCGATCGTGCGGATCGTCGGGTTCATCGACTGAGCGTCCATCATGATGAAGCGCTTGTTTTTCACCGCATCCAGCTCCCTGGTGACCGGATCATTCTCCAGGAAATCCACCTTCACCCTGGGATCGTCGGCGGCATAGCGGCGGCGGTCCATGGTGGCGATGACGATGACGGAAGGATTGGCCTGCGTAATGGTTTCCCAGCCGACGAGGGGCCATTCCTCTTCAGTCGTCACGACGTTCTTCGCGCCGAGCGTTTTCAGGATATAGGCCGGCGCGCTGTTCTTGCCGGCGATGAAGGCATCGCCCTCGACCTCCTTGCTGGAGAACCAGAATACGACAGGCAGGTTCTTCGCCGCTGCACCGGCGACAGAGGCAACGGCATCCGCCTCGCGCTTTTTCAGGTCGGCAATCAGCGCGTCGCCGCGGTCTTTCACGTCGAAGATCTCGGAGAGTTCGGCGATTTCCTGATAGATCAGGTCCATCGTGAACAGTTCCTTGCGCACGCCATCACCGCCATCGGTGTTGATCTTGGCGACGCAATCGGCCGGCGCGACATAGGTGTTGATGCCGAGATCCTTGAACTGCTCGCGCTTGCCGACGGAGCCTTGCGTGCCGACATGCCATTCGAATTCGGCAGTCACAAGATCGGGCTCCGCGCCGACGACGGATTCGAAGCTCGGGTCATTGTCGGCCAGCCGTTTGATCCTGCTGTTGACATCGGCATATTGCGGCAGGACCGGGCCGACCCAGACGGCGGTGCCGGCGATCTTGTCGGCAAGGCCGAGCGAGAACAGCACTTCGGTCATGCCCTGGCCGATCGAAACGATCCTGGCCGGCGCTTTTTCGAAGGTGACCTGCTGGCCGCAATTGGTGAGGGTGAGGGGATATTGGGTGGCGGCAAAGGCGGGCGCAGCAAAGCCGGCCAGCCCGAGCGCGAGGGAAAAGCTCTTCAGAAGCTGTCGCATGGGAAACTCTCGATCAGAAGGAAAAGGGCTGGCGGATGCCGGTGCGCGAAAACGCGAACGAAGCCGGCGAGCGGCAAGCTAGCGGCGGATCGTCCAATCGAGACGGATGGATGGCGGCAGGTGGGGAGGGGTCTTGTCAATCATGTCTGCTCCTTGTCGGGCATCCCCGCCCGGCTTGATTGGATCGTGATCGACGGCAGGTCTCCTGGCTCGCGAATATGTGCCGGTCATCTGCCTTCCCGCGAAATCGCAGTGGCACGGCCCAGAGGCCGAGGGCATGATCGTTGAAGCGATCAACCCCGAGATCGACAATCCGCTTACAGTTGCGGGGGCAGCCACGGTCTCGGTCCCTCTTGGGTCGTCCTCACCGTGTTCCCTATTATTCCCCTCGGAGTTCTCTTCGGGGAACCGTCGCTCCGATCTATGACGCCGCCATGGGCAACGTCAAGCACCGGAATGCGAAGTGTGTCGGATCCGACGCCGCCTTCGTGGCTGACGCCCGAGCCGCGCGGCGGCGGATGTGAGCGCGGTGGCGACTGCGGAGACAGTGAAAGGGCGCCGGTACATGAGATCTCCCTTAATGTAATAACATTACATAGCCACTGTTATAAAGTTACACCTGCGTTGTCCAGTCCCGGCTGTCGGATTTTTGAGAAATTGGGCGCGGGCCTCGTCTGATGTCTGGCCGGCTCTTCATCGTGACGGGATGGCGGCGTATGACGCAAGCCATCGACAGCGATTGGTGAGCCGAGCCCCTTCAAAGCAGCCGATGGCTATTGTGGCGCGACGTCCGTCATCTCTTCACGATCCTGCAGGATGCGGTCGATCAGGCCCCATTCCTGCGCCTCTTGCGCCGTCATGAAGCGATCGCGATCCATTGCCTGCTCGAACTCCTCATAGGATCGGCCGCAATGTTCGGCGTAGAGGCGCGTCATGAGCTGCTTGGTCTTCCTGATTTCCTCCGCATGGATGAGCATGTCGGAGGCCTGGCCCTGGAAGCCGCCGAGGGGCTGGTGGATGAGGATGCTGGCATTCGGAAGGGCATAGCGCTCTCCCGGCTGGCCGGCCATCAGCAGGAAGGAGCCCATGGAGCGGGCCGTTCCCATGCAGAGCGTGTGCACCGGCGCGCGGATGAAGCGCATCGTGTCGTACATGGCAAAGCCGCTGGTCACGACGCCGCCAGGCGAATTGATATAGAGATTGATGGGCTTCTTGGGATTTTCGGCTTCGAGGAACAGCAATTGGGCGCAGACGAGGGCCGAAACGGTGTCGTTGATCTCACCGTTCAGAAAGATGATCCGCTCTCGCAGGAGGCGGGAATAGATGTCGAAGGATCGCTCCCCTCTCGAGGATTGTTCCACGACCATAGGGACGAGTTGCATCGTTTCGCGCATCGGCGAACTCCAATCTTCCAGAGTTGATCAGGGGGAAGGCCTGCCGCGTCAGGCGGCGAGCATCATGGTCTGGCCGTTGCTGTTGGCGACCGATCTCGAAAGCCGCTCGAAAGTGGCTCCGGTCAATTCGTGGACGATCCGCAGGCTGGTTCCGCCGGATGCGTTCGCGGCGATCGTGAAGGTGACGGTGCTTTCGAGATAGGGCGGGGCATCGTCGCGCAATCGGTAGCGGATTTCCTTGCCTGGCGTCTCGGAGAGCGATTGCGGATCGGCAAGCGCTTCCTTCGGCAGCCATTTCTCCCGGAATTCCGCAATGCTGATCGCGCGCCAGACCTTTTCCAGTGGCGCATCCAGCTCATATGTCTGTTCGAAGCCGCTTTGTTGTTGCTTGGCTTGCACCTTGGCTTTCACCTCGTTCATTGATCCATATCCTTCAGCAAGAGCTTGAGATCATCGATGCGGGCCGGCCAGTAGGCGCGATATTTCGCCAGCCATTGGGCGATGAGGGTGAGCCCTTCGGGGTCGACCTCGTAATTCACGAAACGACCCTCCTTCTGTTCGCGCACCAGCCTTGCCGCTCGCAACACGGCGAGATGCTGGGACATCGCCGGCTGGCTGATATCCATGCCTTGGCGAAGCGCGCTGGCATTCATGCTGCCGGTCGCCAGTTTCTCGAAGATCGTGCGGCGTGTCGGGTCCGCGAGGGCGCGGAAAATGTCGTGTTCCATCATGATGACACATAAGCACAGACTTATGTGATTCGCAAGGGCTTGCGTCATCTGCGCGTCTTGCGAACCCGATGCGAGCGCCGAGGTCTCCGTCGGGCGGAAAAAGGCCGCGCCTCTGGAACATCGCAGGCCCGGCCTCGTTGGGCTTTTGCATTCAAGCCCTTCACGCGAGCCGGAGAACAAGGCCATGACGAATCCTGCCACAGCGATCAAGGTCCTGGCACCTGAACCTCATCCGTCAGCCCCCGTTCCGCCGCCCGGAAAACCCGCTCCGCCCGTCAAGGAGCCGATGCCCGACAAGCAGGGCGATGATCAGCCGGTGCCCGATCCCGGCGAGGATGAGCCGCCTCCCGGAGCTGCGCCATGACGCCGGCGACGACATACCGGGTCAGATATATGTCGATCTATATCGGGCTGGTGCTGCTTGTTGCCGTGATCATCACGGTCGGATCTCTTGCCGTCGCCTCATGGTGACTTGCTTTCGGAAGTAGCGGCCTATCAGAAGCATGGGCTCGGGAACAACGGCGCGAGGCGGCGGTTCGGATCGCTGATCATCATCAGTTGGAGCAGTGCCATGATTGGACATCAGGAAGGCGCGAATTTCGCGCTTGTGCGGTCAGGCGAGCCGAGCGTTTTCCACCTGACCGTCGACGGCAAATATGTCGGGACCATCGCCCGCGATGGAGAGAACCTGTCGTCGGCAAAACCTTGGGGGTGGCGCCTGCTGATTGCCGACGGCAGGCAGGGCGATGTGCCGCTGGCCGGCCGGTCGCACAATATCGATGAAGCGCTGGCCGAGGCGCGACACGCTTACGAACGGCATCAGGACGAGATCTCTCATCGCATGTGAAGAGGTCTCGTTTGCGGGGTGGCAGTCTCTTGCGCCGTCTTGCCGGTGGGGGAGAAGCCGTTTGTTTGAAACATGGGGCGGCATGCGGCGAACGAATGTCGCATTGAGCTTTCCCGCGGATGTCGCTATCACGGATTCGATGCTGAGGTAGGGGCCTCAAGGCGCAGGGGAACGATGCAACACCGTCTGGACAGGATCGAGCAATTGATGGTGCGCATTCTATGCGCGCTTGCGCTCGTCTTCGTCGGCTTTGCGCATCAGGTTCCGGCCCTTGCCGAGGATACCCTGAGCCCCGCAGCACTTGCCCAATATGTGCTGCCCGACGGCACGCTGCCGACGCTCTGCGTCACCGTCACTGACGACAGCGGCAAGGAACACGGCAAGATCGCGCATCTCAATCCGTGCGAAGCCTGCCGTATCAGTGCCGCCGTGGTGCTGCCGCAGCCTGCCGATATCACCGGTGCGCGGATTGGCTTTACGGTCGCGGTGGAGCTGCCGCGCCGTGTCGAAGCCTTCCATCGCCAGCTTTTCCCACCGAATACCGGGCCGCGCGCGCCGCCTGCCAATCCGATCCTTGCCTGAACCCGCATTGCGGCAATGGGCCGTGATGCGTCTTGCAATCATGGCCGGGCCGCGCTGACGCAGCCGGCCGCGGATTCGGATAAACTTCCATGTCTATCACTATTGCCGCTGAGGTGGCGGAGAGCGCCGTATCCGGCGTTTCGCTCTATCGCGCCATCTGGCGCTGGCACTTCTTTGCCGGCCTGCTCACCATTCCATTCCTGCTCAATCTCGCGATCACCGGCTCGCTCTATCTCTTCAAGGACGAGATCAACGATACGGTCTTTGCCTATCGCTATATTGTTCAGCCCGCCGGCGAGGCGCTGGCGCCGCATGAGGTCGCCGATATCGCGGCGGCGGCCGTGCCTGGTTCCGTCGCCAGCTCCTACAAGGATCCGGCCGGGCTCGACCGCTCGGCGATCGTCACCGTTTCCTCGGATGCCGGCTCGACACTGGTTTTCGTCAATCCCTATGACGGCAAGGTGCTCGATACGGTCGGGACGACCGAGGAGTTCAACTATGTCGTCAAGCGCATCCACAGCCTTGCGCTGTTTGGGACGACGCCCAACAAGCTGATCGAAATCACAGGCGGCTTTGCCATGGTGCTGGTCGTGACCGGCATCTATCTCTGGTGGCCGCGGCGGCAGACGGGTGGCGTCGTGACCGTGCGCGGCACGCCTTCGCGGCGGGTCTTCTGGCGTGATCTTCATGCGGTGACCGGCGCATTCGCCGGCATCCTGATCTTCTTCATGGCGATGACCGGCATGCCCTGGTCGGGATACTGGGGGGCCAATGTGAATGCCTGGCTGACGAGCCATGATCTCGGCTATCCCGTGCAGCTGTGGGATGCCGTGCCGAAGTCGCAGAAGGTGACGGAGGATATCCTGCCGAAGGCCGGCTGGATCGTCGAGAAGGCGCCGGTACCGCTGTCGGATATCGCGGCGGCGCAGTCGAAGAAGCCGATCGGGCTTGATCGCGCCGTCGAGATCGCACGCGGGCTCGGCATGGCCCCAGGTTTCGATCTCGCCATTCCCGGCAGCGAGACCGGCGTCTATACGGCGGCAGTCTATCCCGATGACCTTACTAACGAGCGCACCCTCCATATCGACCAGTATTCCGGCAAGCCGCTCGTCGATCTCTCCTTTGGCCAGTATCCCTTCCTGGGGCGGGCGATCGAATGGGGCATCAATGTGCATCAGGGGCAGGAATTCGGGCTCTTCAACCAGCTTCTGATGCTGGCGACGTGCCTGGCGATCATCCTTTCCTGCGTCACAGGTGCTGTCATGTGGTGGAAGCGGCGACCGGCCGGGCGGGTCGGTGTGCCGCCGATGCCGCCGCGGCGCTCCGTCTATCTGGGGCTCTGGACCATCGTGCTCGCCTTCGCAATCGCCTTTCCGATGAGCGGGCTCACGATCCTGGTGATGATCGCCTTCGACCAGATGGTGATCCGCTTCGTGCCGCCGCTGAAGCGCGCCTTTGCCTGAGGAGATGATGATGAAGACGATTTTCTCTCTTCTTCTGGGCCTGCTGGTTGCGACGGCTGCGGCTGCGCAGGACCCGGCCGCCGGCACGATCCGGATCGACCATGCGGCCTCGCATTCCATGGTGCCGGGGGCCAAGGTCGGCGATGGCTATCTTGTCATCACCAATACGGGCAGCGAGCCGGACAAACTCGTTGCCGCCAGTTCGGACCGCGCCAGGACCGTGCAACTGCACCAGATGAGCATGGATAACGGCATCATGACCATGCGCGAGCTGAAGGGCGGGCTTGCCATTCCCGCCGGGCAGACGGTGACGCTTGCGCCCAATTACCACCTGATGTTCCAGGACGTGAGCAAGCCCTTCAAGCAGGGCGAGACGATCCGGGCGGTGCTGAGCTTCGAGAGGGCTGGAAAGATCGCTGTCGATTTTGCCGTCGGCAGGATTGCCGGGCCGCTCGATGATGTCGGCGGTGCAAGCGGCGGCATGGACCATGGTGCGATGGATCATGGCGGGATGGCGATGCCCGGCATGGAGGGCATGGACATGCCCGGACCATCGCCGGAGGAGGCGATCCCGGCGACGCTGAAGACCATGTTCGAGAGGCCGGACAAGCCGCTGACAATCCTGCCCGTGGTCGTCAGGAACGACTGGGCGATTGCCGGCTGGCAGCAGGATGGGCGCGGCGGACGGGCACTGCTGAAGAAGGGGCATCACGGGTGGAGCATCGTTCTCTGCAGCGGCGACGGCATAAGGGAGGCAACGGCGCTGGAGAAGGTCGGGCTTTCCGCCGAGAATGCCAGGGCGCTTGCGGCGGATCTGGCTGAGGCCGAAGCCGCGCTTGACCCGAAAGTGCTGGCGACATTTGCGAGCTTCGAGGGTACCGTCATGATGGCGGACGAGGCCGGTGGCGCTGGTCAGGGCGGCCATGAGGGGCATGGCCAATGAGCGCGCGCACCCTTGCCATTTCAGGCGTTACCGCAAGTGTGGTCTTCGTCGGCGCGCTGATTGCGATTGTCGTGTCGCTCTATCTTTCGGAGCCGCGCACCGGGCCTTTCGATACGCAGTTTTCCCTCGTCGATGACAGGGGCAATGATGTCGATCAGTCGATCTTCCGGGGCCATCCGGCGCTCGTCTATTTCGGTTACACGCATTGCCCCGAGGCTTGCCCGACGACGCTTTACGAGGTGGCGGACTGGCTGACGACGCTTGGCGATCAGGGCAGGGCGCTGAAGGCCTATTTCTTCTCGATCGATCCGGAGCGCGATACGCGGGAGGTGATGCATGAATATGTCAGCGCCTTCTCGAGCCGCATCACTGGCATTACCGGTGCGCCGGAGGAGATGAAGAAGGTTTCCAACGGCTGGTTCATCCATGCGGAAAAGCTGCCGAGCGAAGACGGCAATTATCACATGAGCCATACCGTCTCGCTGCTGCTCATCGGCGCCGATGGGCGGCTGAAGGGGTTGATCCCCTATGGGGCGGATCGGGATGAGGCGCTGGCGAAGATCCGCGATGTGTTGTTGCGCGGAGGGGTGTGAGGTGGCTCGTGCCAATAATCTACAGCATGACCCGGAATAAATCCGCTCTCCGACTGTCTAATCTCGCGAGGGCCTTGTGCGCCATCGCCTGTCCCAACCAAACGAAAGGCATGATCTGATGTCCCCGATGACCCGCATTCTCTCCGTCACCGCCCTCGCAAGCGTCGCGTTTGCAGGGCAGGCCTTCGCGCATGCGCATCTGAAAAGCTCCGAGCCGGCCGACAAGGCGGCCGTCGCGTCGCCCAGCGAACTCGATCTCACCTTCACCGAAGAGCTGAACCTCAAGTTCAGCGGCGTCACCCTGACCGGCCCGGACAAGAAGGACATCAAGCTCGGCGACGGCATGCTCGAGGACGGCGACAAGGTGCTGATGGTGCCGGTCTCCGACAAGCTCGCGCCCGGCAGCTATACGGTCGACTGGCATGTGCTTTCCACCGACGGGCACAAGACCAACGGCAGTTTCACGTTCACCGTCAATCCCTGATGACACCGGATACGGCCTTCATCCTCTGCCGTTTCGCCTTCGACGGGGCAGCGCTGTTTCTCTGGGGCAGCGCAGCCTATCTGTGGCTGCTCGTGCCCAAGGGTTTGAGCGGCTGCATCTGGGCGAAGCTCAGGGTGGCGCGTTTTGCGGCCGTGGCGCTGGCCGTGATCCCCACGACGGCGCTGCTGCCGGTGCGCAGCGCCATGCTCGGCAATGGCTGGGCGGATGGGCTGGATACGGACACGATGATGTCAGTGCTGACGGGAACCTCCATCGGCACTGCATGGGCTTGGCAGGCCATGTTTGCCGTTGTTCTCCTGGCGGTGACAGGGCTGCCGTCGCGCCGGCAGATGGCGGCGACCGCTGTCGTTTCCGCCTTGCTGCTCTGCGGCCTGGCGCTGACCGGCCATGCGGCGATGAATGACGGCTGGCTGCGGGTGCTGCACCGGGCAAACGACATCGTGCATGTGCTCTCGGGCGGCGCATGGATTGGCGCGCTGGCCCCGGTTGTGCTGGTCCTTTGCCGACTTCGCGACCACAGGGCGGGTGCTGATGCACTGAAAGCGCTGATCCGATTTTCCAGCGCGGGGCATGTCGCCGTGGCGCTGGTCATTCTCTCGGGGCTTGCCAACAGCCTGTTGATAACAGGCGGGTTGCCGCTCGACTGGAGCGTGCCTTATCAGCGTCTGCTTGCGCTGAAGATCGGGCTTGTCGTGATCATGGTGCTAATGGCGGTCTTCAACCGCTATGGGCTGGTGCCGCGCATGGGCCGGTCGCACTCGGCCGCCAAGGCGCTGGCGGCCGGGACGATTGCGGAGATCTTGATCGCCATCGGCGTTGTGGCGCTTGTCGCCTGGTTCGGGACGCTGGCGCCGTTCTCGGGGTAGAAATCGCGAGGGAATGTACTCAAATTGGTGGTTTCGCTTCCACTGAGGCTCGGCAAATGCCAGGGCCTCATTTGAGCTTGGCGGTCGTCCGCGGCATGGTGGCGCTTGCGACCTGGTTCGGGATACCATTTTAGTCCGAACGCTTGAGCGTGATTTCATCTTGTCGGTTCGAAGCGAAGGATCCCGGCGACTTTGGCCGCGGAGCCGGAATCGGAGGGGTGGGAGATGCCGTCCATGACCCGGATTTCCCAAAAATCGAAGGGGCTGACGCCCTCGATGCAGGCGACATTGATGCCGAACTGGCTCGGATTCGAGCGGCGCTGATGATGAGTGTAGATGCCGCAGGTCTTGCAGAAATAATGCTTCGCTGTGCCGGTATTGAATTGATAGAGCGTCAGATTGTCTTCGCCCTCGACGAATTCGATATCCTTGAGCTCGGCCGAGACGGCGATGGCGCCGCGCATGCGGCAGTAGGAGCAGTTGCAGCGGCGGATCGTATTGAATTCGTCTGCTAACCGCACCCGGAATTTGACGCTGCCGCAGTGGCAGGCTGCATTATGCTCTTGTCTTTCGTCGCTCATGATCCGCCTGTCTCTCTCGATAAAAACACTCTAAGCCCAGCGCTTGCAGAAGGCCTCGACGTCGCTGGATTGAAAATCGGCAAGCCGCGCCATGATCGTCTCGAAAGGCCAGTCCCACCAGGCGATGGCGGCAAGTTTTTCGGCGACTGTCGGCGAGAACCGCTCGCGAATGAATTTGGCGGGAACGCCGCCGACAACGGTATAGGGTTCGACGTCCTTGGTGACGACTGCGCCTGCCGCGAGCACGGCGCCGTCTCCAACCTTGACGCCGGGGAGCACGATGACCCCGTGACCGATCCAGACGTCATGACCGATGACGGCGCGATCTGCCTTTCGCTCGGCAAAGAAGGAATGGTCGCGCACGGCGTCGGCCGAATAATATTCCGGGCAATAGGTGAAACGATGCATGGAGGGGCGGTCCATCGGGTGATTGGGCGCGCCGATCCTGACCTCGGCGGCAATGGCGCAGAACTTTCCAATCGTCGCATCGCCGACGATGCAGCGCTGCCCCAGATAGGAATAATCCCCGAGTTCGACCGTGTGCAGAGAGGTATTTTCCAGGATTTCGCAGCACGTGCCGATGCTCGAATCCCTGATGCTGGCGGTCGGATGGATGATGGTCTCCGCGATTTTGGGGCGGTTTGCTGGCGCGGTCGAGTCCATGGACAGTCTCCGGATTTCGGCCTGCCTAGCTGCGGAAGATGAAGGATGTGTGACGTCAAGACCTCAAGGGATCGTGGCGCGTTTCTTGCGAGGGCCCGATCGAGGCTGGGCGGCGATGGCAGCTATCGCGCCCGAAGCGGTCATCTTTCCAAGTATTGACGAAAGTCAGCTATCGACCTTTATTGCGGACGTTCGCCGGCTCAGTCGAGCCGCCGAAGACCTGACATTGATCTACCGGAAAAGCGTGTCGCAGATTTCGGGAATTCTGCGACAATCTAGGTCGGTATTCAGAGATTTGAGATATATTTAGTCGGCCGGACCAGCAAACAGTATGAGATTTTCGTCCGGGTCCCTAACAATGAAATTTCGGGCACCCCACGGCTCCTTCTTGAGCGTCTGGTGAAAATCCACTCCGGCAGCTTGGAAATCCAGAAAGAGTCGCTTGATCTCACTGGCGGTGTCGACCGTGATCGAGGCGGAGAGCAGATGTTCGCGTTGTCGGATGTCGCCGACAAACACAGGCTCGCAAACTAGCCTCAGAGCGAGGCGCGCGTTGTCACGAACAACCTGTCCGTAGAATGGAGGGTCGCCGTAAACAAAGTCGAGCGCGAAGCCGAGTTTGTCGGTGAAGAATTCACACGACGCTTTGATGTCGGAGACGAAGAGTTGCGCGGAGACAGAACTCAGAACCGGGTGGGATGCGGTCTGTTTGCTTTGATTGGTCATGCCATGGGCTCCTGACTTGAGCGCCAGCCACCCCTCGAATCCCAATTGACGCGCGACAAGTTCTTGCGCGTCATTCAGCTTGAAACTGGATTCCAATATCTGATTATCGTCGAGGTGTTGAAATCGTGGCAAAGCAGCGCGGATATGGGCCGCGACTGGATAATACCGCTCGCGATGCCACCGCAAATACTGCTTGGCTTGCTTCTTGAGGTTTTCGAGATTCGGCATAAGCGCTACCTTTGAAGTTGTAGGCGGGCGTTGCCCAGTCGGCTCAAAGGCCGGTGCACCCTACGTAGCGCTATCTTCAAAATGCAGAATTTGCGTGAGACGGTCAAGACCCACGACTTTGTTGCGCTCCGCGACTAAACCGGCGACATATTCTGGAACAATCGTTCCTTATGGAAGAGCATCTGCCACCGCCTATCACAAAGCTTCCAATCGAGCTCCGAAGAGTTTCCTCTACGACGCCGAATGGCGAGTGCTCCCGAGAACCCAATGGCAAGCCGACTGTCCGCTTTCCACCCCATCTCAGCCGCGCGCGGATCAATTCTGTAGTGTCCGTAAGGTGCCAGCGGTTCTCGTGCTGATGAGCACCAGCGGCACCGCAATCGCATAGAGGGCGATCACCGACAGCCAGATACCGCCCGGCCAATTCTCTCGCGTCATGAAATAGAGCGATGAAAACCCAAGTGGGGCGATGATGGATGCGAGGCTGACGGTGGAGGCGAGCACGCCTTGCAGCTCGCCCTGCCGGTCGGGTTCGACCTGCCTTGTGGCGAGCGCCTGGAAGGCTGGGTTGCCGATGCCGACCAGGGTGAAGACCGGCATGATGGCGAAGATCATCCAGCCCTGGTTTGCGAAGGCCATGACTGACAGTGCGATCGAGGCGCAGGCGATGCCTGTCATGACCGACCAGCGCTCCCCGAGCAACCGGGTTGCCGGCCCCGGCAGGAAGGCTTGGCAGATCGTCTGGCAGATGCCGAAGGCGCCGAGTGACAGGCCGATTGAGACACCGTTCCAGCCGAATGTGTCGAAGCCCCAGAGCGCCCAGCAGGTGCCGTAGGATTCGCCGGCGGCGCTGAAGACGAAATAGATGGATACGATGGGCAACAGGCCTTTCATCGAGACGATCCGTCTCAGCGGCCGGAGCGGATTCAGCGCGGCGAGATCGAGCTTCCGGCGCGACGGCACCCGAGATTCAAGTGGTCGAGATTCCGGCAGGATGAAGAGGGCGAGCAGCAGGTTGCAGGCGTTGAGCACTGCAGCGGCGATGAAGGGCAGGCGCAGCCAGTAATCGCCGAGTAACCCGCCGAGAACGGGGCCGATGATGAAGCCGGCGCCGAACATGGCGTTGGTGAGGCCGAAGCGGCGGGCGCGCTGATCGGCGGGCGAAATATCGGTGATATAGGCCGAGGCGACGGACATGTTGGCGCTGGTGAGGCCGGCGATGGCGCGGCCGATGAAAAGCACCGAGAGGGATGGCGCAAAGGCCATGATGAGGTAATTGACCGCCGCACCGGCGAGCGAAATCAGGAGTACCGGACGGCGGCCGATCGTATCGCTGAGCGCGCCGAGCATGGGGGCGAAGACGAACTGCATGGCGGCATAGAGCGCGGTCATGATGCCGACATGGACGGCGATGTCCTCTGTCCGCGTCACCTCCTGAAGCAGGTGCGGCAGGATGGGGAAGATCAGCCCTATGCCAATGGCATCGAGGCAGATGGCGGTGAAGATGACGATGAGGGGTTTGTTCATAGCTGATATCACGGGGAAATGATGAGTTTGCCGGTCACGCGGCCGGCGGCGCTGATGGACAGCGCTTCAGCCGTCCGCTCCAACGGAAAGCTCTGCTCGATGCGCAGGCGGAACAGGCCCTTCGAATAGAGCCGGGCCACATCGGCGAGCACACGCTCCGGCTCCTTCGGCGGGCCGCGCGAGAATTTCGCGCCATATTCCTCGGCCGAGAAATCGGCGACGGAGACCACACGGGCGGGATCGCCAGTCATGGCGATCAGCTCAGGGATGATGCCGGAGCCGGCGACATCCAGTGCCGCATCAACGCCATCCGGCGCGAGTTGCCGCACACGATCGGCAAGTCCCGGCCCGTAGGTGGTCGGGATGGCGCCGAGGTCCCTGATATAGTCGTGCTTCTGCAGGCTCGCCGTACCGATGACGGTGATGCCCCTGATGCGGGCGAGCTGGAGGACGGCCGAGCCGATGCCGCCGGCGGCACCGCTGACGAGCAGCGTCTCACCGGATTTGACGCCTGACTCGTCAAGGCTGCGCCATGCCGTCTCCGATATGACGGGGAGGCCGCCGGCGATCTCGAAGGGCAGGTCATCGGGCTTGTGGACCCAATGGGTGAGGACGGCGCGCTCCGCCATCGTCGCTTCGCCGTAGCCGAAGACGGCATCGCCGACGAAAGTGTTGGAAACGCCGGGGCCGATTTCTTCGACGATGCCCGAAGCCTCGACGCCGACGCCCGCGGGAAAGGTTACTTCCTCGAAAGTGCGATATTGCCCTTCGCGGCGCTTCCAGTCCGAGGGGTTGACGCCGGCCGCTCGCACCCTGATTTGCACCTCGCCGGGGCCAGGATGCGGCGGGTCGATCTCGACGATATCGACGACATCGGGACCGCCATAGCGACTGAACTGAATGGCTTTCATGGAATTCTCCTACGAAGGATGCAGGCAAAGCTTTGCCGATCGCGGTGCCGGGCATGGCGGCCCGGTTCCACGTCAAACTTGGCTTTGTGTGTACTTCATCTAAATATGTACTGAGTACAGTAATAGGATGTTGGGCGCTGCCTGTCAACGTCAGTGTACTCAGTATATAAATCCTGCTATGGGAGGCGCATGACGACGCCATCAGACGAAACACCCTCAGATCGGAGATCCCGCAAGCGCCTTGCCACGCGGCGCGCGATCTCGCTTGCTGCCGACCGGCTGTTTTTCGAGCGGGGCTTCGAGAATGTGACTGTCGATGAGATCGCGGCGGCGGCCGATGTCGGGCGGATGACGGTGTTCAACCATTTTCCGCGCAAGGAGGACATGTTCTTTGACCGCGACGAGGAGGCGCGCGAGACGCTGCGCGAAGCCCTGCGACAGCGCGATCCGGAGGTTTCGCCGATCGAGACATTGCGGCTGCTGGCGTACCGGCTCGTGAACCAGCAGACGCCCTATCTGATATTTTCGCCGGCGAGCCAGAATTTCATCCAGACGGTGGAAAACAGCGAGACGCTGAAGGCGAGGGCGCGGGCCATCCGGGACGAGATTGCCGGGGAACTGGCAGTGGCGCTTGCCGAAAGTGCCGGCCGGCCGGCTGACGATCTCGCGGCCAAGCTTGCGAGCGCCATGCTGCTTGCCACCTGGAGCGTCGCCTTCATCGAGGCGCACCGGAACTTCCGGCAGCACCAGGACCCGGAGAAGGCGAAGACCTTGTTTCTCGGCTTCATCGATATGGGAATTGTTGGGGTAGAGGCGGCGATGAAAAGCACGCCCTATGCCGGAGCGACGGCAAGCCGGTAGTGCCGGCCCGAGGCCGGCGTTTTCTGGATGCGATCGAAAGCAAGCCGCTGGCGCCGCTGAACATCCCGGTTGCTGCCGGCTTCGTTCCTCCAAAAGACCAGCTTGCCCGCCCGTCGCGCCGGCGCATAATCACCGCTCCCGGTTGGCTGACCGGACGGAGGAACGCATCATGGACCATGACGAAGCAGCGCCCGCCGGGACGGGCGAAGGCAGTATGATATCCCGACGGCAGATCCTGATGAGCAGCGCCGCCTTTTCCCGCGTCGCCCTGGCCGCCGGCGTGCTGGGCAGCCTTGCCGGGGCAGAGGCGGCTGAAGTGCCGCCGCCGCGGCCGAATATCGTCTATATTGTCGCCGATGATCTCGGCTGGCGCGATGTCGGCTTCCAGGGTTCCGACATCAGGACGCCACATCTCGACAAGCTGGCGCAGGAGGGCGCGCGCTTCGAGCAATTCTATGCGCAGCCGATGTGCACGCCGACGCGGGCGGCATTCATGACGGGGCGTTATCCGCTGCGCTACGGGCTGCAGACCGGCGTCATTCCGGCGGCGGGAACCTACGGCATTCCGCTCGACGAATATCTGCTGCCGCAGATGCTTCAGGATGCCGGATACAGGACGGCACTGGTCGGCAAATGGCATCTCGGCCATGCCAAGCCCGAATATTGGCCGCGGCAGCGCGGCTTCGACAGTTTCTACGGCGCGCTTGTCGGCGAAATCGACCATTTCAAGCATTCCTCGCACGGCATCAAGGATTGGTACCGCAACAACAAGCCGCTGGAGGAAAAGGGCTTCGACAACAGCCTGTTCGGCGAGGAGGCCGCCCGCACGATCGAGCATCACGATGCCGGCCGCCCGCTCTTTCTCTATCTGGCGTTCACCGCGCCGCACACGCCGTTCCAGGCGCCCAGAGAATATCTGGATCGCTTTGAGAATATCGAGGACGAGAACCGCAGGGCCTATGCGGCGATGATATCCGTCATGGATGACGGCATCGGCAAAGTGGTCGCCGCACTCGAAAAGCGCGGGATGCGCAACAATACGCTCATCGTCTTCCACAGTGACAATGGCGGCGTGAAAAGCTCCATGTTTGCCGGCGACAGCAAGATCTCGGGCAGACTTCCCGCCGATAACGGCCCGTACCGGGACGGCAAGGGAACGCTGTACGAGGGCGGAACACGCGTCGTGGCGCTCGCCAACTGGCCGGGCATGATCAAGCCCGGCGCGGTCGGCGGCATGGTGCATATCGTGGACATGGCGCCGACGCTGGCAAGTCTTGCCGGGGCTGCTGTTGGCAAGGGCAAGCGGCTCGACGGAATGGACGTATGGGCGACGATCAGCCAGAACATGCCGTCGCCGCGCGACGAAATCGTCTACAATGTCGATCCGCTGGCCGGCGCTGTCCGTCAGGGTGACTGGAAACTGGTCTGGAAGGCATCGCTGCCGCCAAAAGTCGAGCTCTTCGACCTTTCCGGCGATCCGTCCGAGGCGGCCGATCTTGCCGATCGGAATCCGGACAAGGTGCGCGAACTGCAGGCCCGGATAACGCAGCTTGCCGGCGAGATGAAGCCGCCGCTGCTGATCATGGAAGCCGTGCGCCTGACCTTCTTCGTCCCGCCGGTCACGCCCGATCCGTCGGTTCTGTTCAGTCTTGGCGACTGATGGCACGGATCGGGCGGCAAGGATTGGACGGCGGGGGGAATCAAAAGGGCGCTCGACCCTTGCGGGGAGCGCCCTTGTCCTGTGGAGCTCGAACGCGGCTCGACCAACGTCGATACCAAGCGCAAGTCCGTTTTCAGGTGAAGCCGGGATATGATGCGCAGCGGCAAAAATTGCAAGAGGCAGGATTCAAGAATCTTTACTTGAGATCCCCTGCAAATCGCCGCCGGTTATCGGCATGCTGACGGCGGACCAGGTGACTCTGGCGATAGAGGCACATCGCGGCTATTGTCCATGCCGACGCGTTGAAGCTCTTGCAGGACCATTTCATGCCCGACCGGTCTGAACCCGTTTCGTCCGCAGTTGCGCCACAGCGCAAATGGATCGGCTTTCTGGCCATGTGCCTCGGCATGTTCATGGCGATCCTCGACGTGCAGGTCGTCGCAACCTCGCTTCCGACCATCCAGTCGGCGCTCGACATCCATCCGGATCAGATGAGCTGGGTGCAGACCGCCTATCTCATCGCCGAGGTGGTGGCTATACCGCTGACGGGCTTCCTGACCCGTCTGCTGACGATGCGCTGGCTCTTCGTGACCGCGCTCTCGCTGTTCGTCATCGCCTCGGCAGGCTGTGCTGCGAGCGGCAATTTCGGCGAACTCATTGCCTGGCGGGTCATCCAGGGCTTTTCCGGCGGCACGCTGATCCCCTCGGTGTTTTCGGCCGTCTTCATCCTGTTTCCCGATAAGCGGCAGGCGCTTGCGACGACGATCGCCGGCGTTCTCGCGGTTCTCGCGCCGACCATCGGGCCGATCGTCGGCGGCTGGCTGACCGAGACCTATTCCTGGCACTGGCTGTTCCTGATCAACATCATTCCCGGCATTCTGGCAGCGCTCGTCGCCATGCGCTCGCTTCCCCGGGAGAGTGTCAATCTCTCGGAGCTCCGGCATCTGGATATCGTCTCGTTGCTGCTGATGGCAGCGAGCCTGGCAGCGCTGGAAATCGGCCTGAAGGAGGCGCCGACGAGCGGCTGGATCTCGCTCGTTGTCGCCGGCCTCATCGGTCTGTCTGTGGTCTCAGGATGCGTCTTCGCATGGCGGTCGCTGCGCAGAGCGATACCTGTCGTCGAGCTCAACAATTTCAGCAACAGGAACTTTCTGGTGGGGTCCGCGCTGAGCTTCGTTCTCGGCATCGGGCTTTTCGGTTCCGTCTATCTCATGCCGGTCTTTCTCGCCTTCGTGCGCGGACACAACGCGCTCGAGATCGGCATGACGATGCTGGTGACGGGCATTGCCCAGCTCGTCACCGCGCCCATCGCGGTCGCTCTCGAAAAGCGGACGGATGCCCGATTGCTGTCTGCTGTCGGTTTCACGCTCTTTGCTGTCGGCATCGGCATGAGCGCGTTTCAGGATCCGCGGACTGATTACGATGCGATGTTCTGGCCGCAGATCATCCGCGGCGTGGCCATCATGTTCTGCCTGCTGCCACCAACGCGGCTGGCCCTCGGCACCCTGCCGCCGGAGCGCATTCCTGACGCGAGCGGTCTGTTCAATCTGATGCGCAATCTTGGGGGCGCGATCGGCATCGCGCTGATCGACACTGTTATCTACACCCGCTCGGACCCGCTCGGCCAAGGCATCTGGGACCGGCTGAAGGCGGGAGATATCGATACTGCCGCTTTCGTCGGCGCGCCGCTGCAGGCAATTGCGGGGCATCAGGGAGAGTTCGATGCGGATACGACAGCGATGCTCGATCCGTTGGTGCAGACGGCGGCGACCGTTCAGGCGATCAACGAGGCGTGGATGGTGGTTGCCGTGCTGACGGGGTGTGCGTTGCTGTGGGTGCCATTTGCGCGGAGGGTGGCGCCCCCGGCGGGGTGAGCGATGCATCGAAAATCATCTGTCCTCGTGCGGTTTTTGCCGTCTTTCGTCGAAGTTTCCTGGGGCTGGATTTCGCCTGTGACGAACGCCTAACCTCGTCACGGTTATTGACAAGGTGCGTAATTTACATACATATCAAACCATGCAGACAGTGGCAGAACTTCATGCGTTCCGCAATACGGCAAAGTCGGCGGGAATGTCTGACGAGGACATTGCGGAGCTTGTTGACTATCTCGCGGCCAATCCTGATGCAGGTGATGAGATGGAAGGAACAGGAGGTTGTCGAAACAGGAGGTTGTCGAAAATTGCGTTGGGCGATCCGCGGAAACAACAAAGGTAAGAGTGGCGGCGTAAGGACAATCACTTTTTACACTGGAGAAAACCTACCCGTTTTCCTGCTGACCGTTTTCGGGAAAAGCCAAAAGGCAAACCTCACAAAGGCGGAACGAAATAGTCTGAAGAAGATTTCTGACGCAATCGTGCAAGAGTATTCAAGAAGGGTGTTACCCGTCGCCGTCGGAGAATGAACATGAGCAAGAAGGTATTTGATCAGATCGCAGAGGGCTTGAACGAGGCTTTGGCCGTCGCTCGCGGCGAAGCTGTGCCGTATAAGCTCCATGTACCCGCCGAAATCGATGTAAAGGCCATTCGAATACGCACTGGACTAACCCAGAAGGATTTCGCTTCTACGTTTGGCTTTGGGTTCGATCAGCTCAAGCAGTGGGAACAGGGCCGCGCACGGCCTGTGCAGGCCATGCGTGCTTATCTGCTCCTGATCAACTCCGAGCCAGGGAAAATGGTGGAAGCGCTTCGCAAACTAAACGTGGCGGCGCACGAAGAGCCTCGGAAGCGCGCAGCATCCTGACGACTGCTCGCTTTAGTCGATCCGCCCGCGGTCGATTTTCAATCGATCCGCTTGAGATCCCGCGCAAAGCGCTGCCAGTTGCGGACATATTTCCTCGCGCCTAAGTGATCTTCGCGGCCGCCTCGTCGTCCAGCGTGCGGGCGTCCCACCCGAGCATCGAGACTTCGGCGACGGATTCCAGTTCGCTGCGGCTTGCTCCATCGCGGGCGAGGATCGACATGCCGCTCTGGACGGTCTGCACGAAACGGGCGAGGCCATGAATGTCTGTCGAGGCTGGAATTTCGCCTGCCGATACCGCCTGGGTCAGGCGCAGTTTCAGAAGGTCGAGCGTGACGGCGCGGGCGGTTCGCACCAGTTCGCCGAGTTCGGCATGGCCCTCGCTGCCGACAGAGGAGAGGGCCACCATGCAGCCGAGGGGAATATCGACGACGGAGCCGGTCAGGACCGCCGCCGAGTCCATGAGAAGCGCCTTGATAGCTTCGCGTGCAGTAGGGGCGGCGCGAAAGCCCGCCCAGACAAGCGCCTCGTTGGTCTCGTGGTAGTAGTTCAATGCCTCGGCGTAGAGCGCCTCCTTCGAGCCGAAGGCCGCGTAGAGGCTTGGCGATCCGATGCCCATCGCCTCGGTAAGGTCGGTGATCGACGTCGCCTCGAAACCCTTTTCCCAGAACAGGCGGGTTGCCTTCGCGAGCGCAGCTTCCCGGTCGAAGGCACGCGGTCGCCCTCGGGTGCGGGTGGCTGTCGTATCCTGGGCTTGCGGTGCCTGGTCGGATTTCTGCATCGGTCACTATTTAAACCCGCCGGGGCGCCTCGGCAACGGCTTGAGATATTTTTGTGTCGATCGATATAATATTCTTGACGGGTGCGTTCGGCATTCCCAACTAATTCTGTGTCGATCAATACAGAAAGGGACGATTGATGACTGAACTCGCTGGAAAACGTGCTCTCGTGACGGGCGCATCGCGTGGGATCGGTGCCGCCATTGCGGTGGCGCTCGCCGAAAAGGGCGCCGATGTCGCCATCACCTATGAGCGCTCTGCCAATCGCGCCGCCGAGGTCGTTCGCGCTATCGAGGGCAAGGGCAGGGGGGGATTGGCAATCCAGGCCGACAGTGCCGATCCGGAAGCCGTGAAGCGCTCGGTGGAGGCGGCGGCTCGCGCGCTTGGCGGTCTCGACATTCTCGTCAACAATGCCGCCATCGCGCTTTACGATACAATTGCCGGCTTCAGCGTCGCGCAGATCGATGCGCTGCTTGATGTCAACGTGCGCTCGCCGGTGCTCGCTGCGCAGGCCGCCATTCCCCATCTGCAAGCCGGAGGCCGCGTCATCAATATCGGCTCGGCCGGCGCCGAACGCATCGTCGGCGATACCGGCACGGTGTATTACATGACGAAATCCGCGCTGCAGTCCTTCACGCGCGGTCTCGCCCGCGAACTCGGACCTCGGGATGTTACCGTCAACCTGATCCAGCCGGGATCAACCAATACGGACATGAACCCGGCCGACGGGGAATTTGCCGATTTCCAGCGCGCCCTGATACCGCTCGGCCGCTACGGCGAGCCGCAGGATGTGGCGGCTGCCGTCGCCTTCCTCGCAAGCCCGGCTGCAAGGAACATCACAGGCGCCATTCTCAATGTGGATGGCGGCTTGAACACCTGAGACCTCTGGGCTTCGGGAAGATCAGCACCAGGAAAAGGCTGGTCGATGCCGGCCTTTTTCGCATCCTTGAAAGCGCTGGCAGAAGAGATGCATGCCAGAGGTCGCCGCTCGCCTTCTCGGCAATAGTCGATCCACCCCCGATCGGCGCAAGCTGATCCGGTAGTCGGCAGTCAGTCGAGGTGATGCAGAGGCTATTCGATCTGAATGGCCGGCCGCTGTAGGGGCAAAGTCATGGCTGAAGGACAAGGCTGCGGCGCATGGAGGGCTAAAGGATCGTTCGCTCTGATATCGGGAATGCAAACTAGCCGTGAATCGTGGGAGCCGCGTCAAGTTGCGGAGGAAAGTGCCGCTGGTGTCTCGGCCTCAGGCGACGGACCATCCACCGTCCACCAGCAGGTTCGCGCCGGTGATCAGGCTCGCAGCCGGAGATGCAAGGAAGACTACGGCACCCACCACATCATCGGTTTCACCGATTCGACCGAGTGGAATGTGATCGAGCGTCGCTTTGCGATTGTCGGCATCGGACAGAAAAGGTGCTGTACCGTCGGTGTGAATGAACGTCGGCGATACGGTATTTACGGTGATATCGTAGCGTGCCCATTCGGCTGCGAGGCAGCGCGTGAGGTGATTGATTGCCGCCTTGCTCATGCAATAGATTGCCTCGCCACGCAGTGCCACGGTACCGGCCTGTGAGCTGATGTTGATGATCCGGCCCCCATGGCGCTTGATCATGTGACGGCCAACTGCCTGCGTCATCTGAAAGGTGCCCTTGATGTTGACATCGAGTATCTCATCAAGATCCTTCTCCTCAACGAGTTCGGCGAGATTGCCCGGAGCCACGCCGACATTGTTGACGAGGATGTCGATCCGACCGAACGTGGCAAGCGCCGCGTCGACGGCTTGTGCGATATGGGCCTTGTTGGGAATGTCCAGTTCGACAGGGAGAACTTTTCGTCCCGTGCCCTCGAGTTCGGCAACGAGGTCCGCCGAGGCTGCGACATCGCGGACCCCCAGGACAATATCAGAGCCTGCTGCGGCACAGGCAAGTGCGCAGGCCCGACCGATGCCACGGCTCGCTCCCGTCACCAAAGTCACCTTGCCCGCAAGGCTGAAGTCCGGCGCGTTCTTCTGCATCATGATGCCTCCCTCGATGAAGCTCATTTATGCCAGCGTCGGCTTGCGGATGCCAGATGTTCTGCGCATACCAATGAGCTTCCCCGCCGGATCATGCCGACGCATCAGGGCCGCTTTGCCCATATCCATAGGCCATCGCCTCGATCTCCAGCGCACGAATGGCCTTGCCGTGCGACGGTAATCAGGGAGTTGTCGGGGAATTCATCGCCCTCGGTAATGAGCGCGTCGGCGCCGATGAGGCAGGTGTTGCCGATCTTGCAGCGGCGGTGATTCCTAGATTCCGGCGTACCACTCGTAGCCCCGGTCTTCCCAGAAGCCGCCCTTGCCGCCCCACAGGCCGGCGAAGCTGTCCTTCATCTCGATCCGCATCAGGTATTTGGCATGCTTGTAGCCGAGCTGGCGCTCGACGCGCAGGCGAAGCGGGGCGCCGTGGGCGACCTCCAGATCCTTGCCGTTCATCTGGTAGGCGAGGATGGTCTGCGGGTGAAAGGCGTCGATGAGATCGATGCTTTCATAGTAGGTTTCGCTGCCGTCCAGCGTCAGTTCGAGCTGGTCTGCGCAGTAGAAGACAGCATAGCGAGCGGCAGGCTTCAGCCCCGCGCTCTGCAACAGTGGTCCGAGCTGCGCGCCCGTCCACTTGCCGATGGCACTCCAGCCCTCGACGCAGTCGTGACGGGTGATCTGGGTGCGTGAGGGCAGCTTCTTCAGATCTGCGAGCGAAAGCTCGACGGGACGCTCTACCAGCCCGTCAATCTTCAGTCGCCAGTCGGCAAAGCCGGTTGCCATCATTTGCGCATAGGCTTCGCTGTCGGGCTGGCTCGTGCCGTTCGGCCGGAATGTCGGCGAGATATCGGCTTCGGAATATTCGCGCGCCAGCTTGTCCCTGGGAACGAGCAGCCGCTGGCTTTTCATCGTCAGCGTCTCGGCCATATCGAGAACGGACTGGACATTGGAGTTCTGGACGACATCGTCGCAGCCGGTCAGGCCGAATGCACCGAGGCCGGCAGCCGACCCGATCAACAGGCCGCGGCGTGTGATGGAGAAGGTCATCGATCGTCCCTTTCGGTTTCGATCACGTAGCGGCCCGTTATCATCGAGCGCATGTTGTTCCAGAGGCCGGACAGGATCACCATTGCGATATGCACGAAAACGAAGAGGACGATCGACCAGGCGCAGATGAAGTGGATCGACCGGGCCGTTTGCCTGCCGCCGAAGAGGTCGAGCAGGAAGGGATAGCCGGCATCCATGGCGGGCGACATGGTCAGGCCCGTTGCAAACATCAGCGGCAGCAGGATGAAGATGACGATCAGGTAGGCGAGCTTCTGCAGCACATTGTAACGCCTTGCCTTTTCACCCTTGGGGAAGCGCAGGCGCGCGTGGTCGGCGATCTCCTGCCCCAGATGGCGCGGCGAGATCTCTTCCCCGCTCGGTGCCAGATCGCGGCGGAAATGGCCTGACAGAAAGCCGATGAGCGCATAGATCGATCCGTTGATGACGAAGAGCCAGGCAAAGAACAGATGCCAGCGGCGGCCGGTTGCGAGATCCTGGTAGCTCGGAATGGTGATCCAGGAAGGGAAGCCACGCTCGGCCGCGTCATCGCCGGTTCCCGAAACGCCGAGAAGACCTGTTGTCGTGATCTGCAGCTTGCCGATGCGAAGCACGCCGCGCGTTGCGCCATCCTCATCGACGGCACCGATCGACAGCCATGACGGGTCTGCATTCGCGCCGTACTGGCCCCAATAGAGCGCCGGGTGGGCATTGAAAATCTGCAGCCCGCTCATCAAAAGCAGGCTGAGACAGAGAACGTTGATCCAGTGTGTAATGCGGGTCGCCAGCGAGTGCCGGCGGATGATTGTTGTCATCGGGCCTGCTGGAGTGGCCTGGCTGTGATCGTCGAGTGTTGCCATGATCGTTTTCGATGTCCGGTACCGTCACGCCCCTACTTGCATGTACGTAGGCGAAGCGGGATTTGTTACTGGCGTTCCGAAGTTTTTTCTTCGCAGCCGCGAACCTTTCACCGGGAAAGGCTGGCGGTGCGGCTTTCAGGACATCCGGGCGACGCCGTCACAAGTGCGTGAAGCTGTAACGAATGGCGTTCCACCTGCGAAGGAGAACGAGATGCAGATCACCAGGGAGCACCGCCATGAAACAATCCGCCGCGTTCAATCTTGCGATCATCGCAGCAGTCTTCGGCCTTGGTTCCGCCGCTCAGGCCGGCGCTGGGCAATCGCCTGCGGTCGTCGAACTGTTCACCAGCCAGGGCTGTTCCTCATGTCCTCCGGCCAATGCCAATCTCGTCAAGCTCAGCAACGATCCTGATGTGCTCACTTTGAGCTTCTCGGTGACTTATTGGGACTATCTTGGATGGAAGGACATTTTCGGGAGGAGGGAGTTCACTGACCGGCAGGTGACCTATGAGCCGGCACTCGGCCAATCCGGCCCTTTCACGCCGCAGATGGTGGTCAATGGCCATCAGTCGACCATCGGCTATGATCTCAACGAGATCCGGCGCGTGATCGCGTCCGAGCCCGCACTATCCGGCCCTGGGATCGCGCTTGTCCGGAATGAGGCTGTCATCGACGCTGCGAAGGACCGGACCGCCGCCGCCGACGTGTGGCTCGTCCGCTACGCTCCGGGCACCGTGCAGGTTCCGGTCGCCAGAGGCGAGAATGCCGGCGAGACATTGCCGCATGCCCATGTCGTGCACGAACTGACGCGTCTCGGGACCTGGAACGGCAAGATGTTGAGGTTGCCGATCCCGGCTGCAACCGGCGACCTCAAGAGCGCCATCATCGTCCAGGAGCCGAAAGGCGGCAGGATTCTCGCCGCAGCAACCGACTGAAAACTGCTTCGCTGACCGATCCTCCTGCGGTCGCCTACGATCCCGCGGTCGATTTTGGTCGATCCGCGCGGTCGATTGTCAATCGATCCGCACCAGATCCCGCGCAAAGCGCTGCCAGTTGCCGACATATTTCTTCGCGGACTGGGCGATCCTGGCGACCGCCTCGTCGTCCAGCGTGCGGATCGCTTTGGCGGGTGAGCCGACGATCAGGGAGTTGTCGGGGAATTCCTTGCCTTCGGTGACGAGCGCATTGGCGCCGACGAGGCAGTTGTTGCCGATCCTGGCGCCGTTCAGGATGGTGGCGCCCATGCCGACGAGCGAGTTGTTGCCGATCGTGCAGCCGTGGATGATTGCGTGGTGGCCGATGGTGCAATTTTCGCCGATCGTGGTCGGGAAGCCGGGGTCGGTGTGGACCATGACGCCTTCCTGCAGGTTGGTGGCCTTGCCGATCGCGATCGGTTCGTTGTCGCCACGCAGCACCGCGCCGAACCAGATGCCGACCTCTTCGGCAAGTTCCACATCGCCGATCACATGCGCGTCGGGGGCGATCCAGAAGGTGCCTGGTGGAGGCAGTTTCGGCTTGATACCTCCGAGCGCATAGATCGCCATTTCCGTCTCCTCAGACCACTTTCAGCGACAGGGTCGCGATGCCGTCGACGCCGCAGGAAATGCTGTCGCCCTTGCTGATGGCGGCGACACCGGCCGGTGTTCCGGTCATGATGACGTCGCCTGGGGCGAGAACGAAGAGTTTCGAAAGCTCTGCAATGATTTCCGGCACTTTCCAGATCATCTGGTTTAAGTCGCCATCCTGCTTTTTGACGCCATTCACCTCCAGCCAGACGCGGCCGGCGGTGGGATGGCCGATGCGGCTGGCCGGGACGATGGGAGAGACCGGGGCGGAATGTTCGAAAGCCTTGGCGAGCTCCCACGGGCGGCCGAGCTTCTTGGCTTCGGCCTGCAGGTCGCGGCGGGTGAAATCGATGCCGACGCCGTAGCCATAGATGCAGTCGAGCGCCTTTTCGGCTGAAATATCGGCGCCGCCGGCCTTCAGTGCCAGCACGCATTCGACCTCGAAATGCACATCGTTCGACAGCGGCGGATAGGGGAAGTCCCTGCCGGAAAACAGGTTGTCGGCATTCTTCTGGAAGAAGAAGGGCGGCTCGCGGTTCGGGTCATGGCCCATTTCGATGGCGTGATCCGCATAGTTGCGGCCGACGCAATAGACGCGGCGGACGGGGAAGCTTTCTGCGCTGCCTTCGACGGGCAGGAGAACGGGCTGCGGCAGGGGAATGACGGTGGCGGGAAGGGACATGATGGGACTTCTTGGCTGATTGACGAGTCTGGCGACATCCTAGACGCAAAAGGCCGCCGGGGGAAAGTGCGGTGTGGGCCGGGTCAGTCCTGTGCGAGGGCGCCGCGCATCAGCGCGTAATAGGCCGCAAGCTCCGGTATGGCTTTCGGCAGGGTTTCGAAGGCGGGATCCGCCATGGTCAGTGTGCCCGCATATTTCGCCTCCAGGAAGGCGTTATGCTCCGGCAATACCGCGCGGTGCGAGCCGTAGAGCACGGTGAAGATGGGCGAGGGGACGGTGCGGCCCTTGACGATGATGCGGTCGAGTTCGACCACGGCGTAGCGGTCGGCGACGAGGCGGGCGGTTTCCTCGCCGAGCAGCAGGGCCACGCCATAGTTCTTCGAGGCGCCTTCGAGACGAGAGGCGAGGTTGACGCTGTCGCCAAGGCAGGAATAGTCGAAGCGGCGGGTGGAGCCCATATTGCCGACGATGCATTCGCCGGTATTGATGCCGACACCCATTTTCAGGACATGCAGCGGCCGGCCCGACGCGATGGCTTCGCGCTCCAGCTCGCGGTTCAGCGTGGCGATCGCATCCTGCATGGCAATCGAGGCCTTCACGGCATGCAGCGCATGGTCGGGGTCGTCGAGCGGCGCATTCCAGAAGGCCATGATGCAATCGCCCATATATTTGTCGATCGTGCCGCCGTGATCCATGACGACATCGGATAGCGGCGTCAGCAACCGGTTGATCAGCGTCGTCAGCTGCTCGGGATCGTCCTTCATCGTTTCGGCGATGGTGGTGAAGCCACGCACATCGGAAAACAGGACGGTCAGCGTGCGCCGCTCACCGCCGAGCTTCAGCTGCGAGGGATCGTTGGAGAGGCGGCGCACCAGATCGGGCGAGATATATTGGGCGAAAGCGCGAGTGATCTGCCGCTTCTGGTGGCGCTCCTGCGCATAATCGAAAGCCGCCTGGCCGAAGGCGACGGCGACGAATGCAACGGTCGGCCCAAGCGGCGAGACGAAGACATGGGTAAAGCGGATGCCGGCATAACTGGCCGCCGCAAAGGCGAGAACAGCAGCGGCAGTGGCGACCAAGGTGCGCCAGCTCGTGGCTTTCCAGACGGTGGCGGCGGCCAGCAATACGGCAATGAGGATGCAGATCGCGACCAGCAGCAGGCCGGCCTCCGTGATCGCCAGGCCATGGACGATATTGTCATAGATGGTGGCCTGTACCTCGACGCCCGAGATCAGCTTGCCGGTGTGCACCGTGTAGGGTGTGGCATAAGCATCGACGCCGCCCTGGTCGATCTCGGGGGCATTCTGCAGGCTGAGGCCGACCAGCACGACACGATCCTTGAATATATCGGGCGGCAGGAAATTCCTTGGGTCGAGCGCCTGATAGTAGGAGACAGTGGGGTAACTGCGGGCCGGGCCGAGGGACTGGACGAGCGCGCCTGCCGGCAGATGCGGCGCCTTGATGCCCGCAGCCTTGGCAAGCTCCATGGCGAAGCCGTCCTCATAGGATGGAATATTGCGGAAGATGCCGTCGCCATTTAGCGTGATGGAGGCGATGCCGGTGCGTGCGCCTGCCTGCGTCAACTGCGGCAGCGGCGTGGTGCGCACCAGCTGATCGGCCTGTGGCGTCTGAATGAGCGTCTCATCGCCGGCGAGCACCACGTCCGGGCCGACGGCGGATGTTATCGCCTGATCGTTTTCGGGCGTCGAAGGCTCGGCCATGATTATATCGAGGGCGATCGCCGTTGCGCCGGCGGCGCGCAGCTGTTTGACGAGTTCGGCATGCAGGCTGCGTGGCCAGGGCCATTGAGCATTGATGTCGGCAAGCGCCGGCTCGTCGATCGCCACGATGATCGGGCCGCCATCTGGCGGGGTCGGGTCGTCGATGGTGGAGAGATAGTCGAAGGTGCGCAGCTCCGTGAGCGACCAGGCGGGCAGGCGCGAGATCAGCGAAATGGTGATCAGCGTGACCAGCGCCAGTATGAGGAGGCGGATGCCGCGGCTGGAGAAGGGCCAGCCGGGCGGGCGCCCAGTCTCCCCGCGCGGCAGATCCGGACGCTCTGTCAGACGGCGTTGCAGGGCGGCCGGCAGCGCCATCATCAGAAGCGGATCTTCAGGCTGCCCTTGAAGGCGCGGCCCCAGCCGGGCACGCCGGGCGTGATTTCGAAATCCTCGTCGAGCAGGTTATAGGCGGCGGCTTCGAGCGCGATACGCTTGTCGAAGGGTTCCCAGATGAGGTGCGCGTCGAGGCTCCAGTAATCGTCGAGCTTGGTGCCGAGATCGTCGCCGTCGCGCTCGCCGATATAATTGGCGGCAACGGTGGCTTTCACCTTGGCTTCGTTGACCCAGGTGAGTGCGACTTGGCCGGAGTTTTGCGGGATATAAGGCAGGTTGCCACCGTAGTTCAGCGATCCCTGATCCTTGTTCTCGGAATCCATATAGGCGTAGGTGGCGGACAGGCCGAAGCCGTTGCCGAGCGCGACGTTAGCGGTGACGGCGGCGCGGTCGATCGAGCCGCGCGAGAGCGACATACTGTCATCGGCAGGAAGTGCAATCAGCGGCAGATCGATGGAGAAATCGTGCAGTTCCTGATGCTGGTATTCGACGGAAGTGAAGAATCTGTCAGTCCACTCTGCATCCCACTGGAAGGCTGCCGTGTCCGCATAACCTTCGGCACTGACCGAAAACTGATTTGCCTGCAGACCAAGGATGCCGATGGGGGCAAGAGTAGGAACGCCGAGATCGAGGCTCTGGCGCATGAAGGCGGCGCGCAGCCACTGGCTCTGGGTCGGAGCCCAGGCAAGGCCGAAGCGCGGTTCCAGCCGGCTCACATCGACGCCGTCGCCTTCCATGCGCGTACCGAACAGGGCGTATTCGCCTTTCAGGTCGGGCGTAATGTCATGCAGAACGTCGATATAGGCGCGGCCGATATTGACGGTATTGCTTACAGGGTTGGGGCCGTCGGTGGTTTCGGGGATAATCAGAAGCCTGGGAAAGAGATCATGCAGGCGAGAAGACGTGGTCGTGCTGCCATCGATCCAGCCGCCTTCAATGCCGTATCGCCAGGTCAGGGGACCGTTGCCGATGGAATGGCTGAGAGCTCCGATATAGGTCTTCGAGGATGATTCCTCCGTAGTGTCCAGGAAGGGAATGACTTCCGGATCGGGCAGGCCGAAGAGCGGCGCATCATCCACGCTTAGGAAGTTATCGACCTTCGACTTGGTTTCCGAATAGAGGAAGGCTCCGTTCAGGATGTTTTCATAGCTGAACGTGTGGCTCCAGCCGATACCGGCATTAGTTATCTCTGCATCGACGAGCCGATCGGAATATTGCGAGGTCACGATATCCGGAAGGCCGGCGCCAAGAAGATTGAGGAAATCCGTCAGCGCCGTGCCCTGTGACAGCGCATTCAGCGTTCCGCTATTCTTGGCATGGTTGACATAAGCCACCACACGATCGTCGGGCGTCACAGTGGCCGTTATATAGCCGTTGCCACCGAGCAGTTTGTTATCGGTCGCATAGCCCCCGAAGCCCGAGTAGGTGCCGTCCAGCGCCAATTCCTCCCAGGTCAGATTGCCGTAGAAGCTGATCGGGATCGTCGCGTTCGAATAGCCCTGGATTTCCGCTTCGCCAGTGCGGCGTGTGTGGCCATCGACGCTGTTGATGCCGCCGCCGACCGAGCCTTCGATGAAGGGCACGTCGAACAGCGATGCCGAGCGCGAACGGCCGGACAGCATATGCGGAGAGAGCAGCAGGCCCTGAATGAAGGACGAGTAGCTTGACGCATTGGCCCGGTTCAGGATGACATTGTCGTCGCTGAAGCTCGTCGCATTGACGAACGGGAAGATGCTGCCCTTGATCGACTGATCGATATAACCGCTGCCTTTGAAGGGATCGAAGACGGCATCGCCATAATAGCGGCCCCAGGCATCCAGCCCCTGCAGGCGGAAGGCGTTGTTCAGAGTCGAGCCGGCGCTTTGATTGGCGCCGAGCCCGCTGAAATCGCCGCCACGGGCGCGCGAGCGACGCAGGAATTCCTGCGCGTTGGCGATTGCGCCATCGGCATTGTAGTCGTCGATATCGACGGCGGTGCGGAAGGCGGAGATGACCGGATCGTTATCATCCAGGCGGTTGGCATTGTCGAGCGCCTGTTCGGAGGGGAGGCGATCGCCCTTTTCATAATGGGCGGCAGCAAGCATCAGCTGCGACTGTGAGTGACCCGGATTGGCGGTGCTGGCGGCGAGCAGATCTTCCAGCGCCTTGTCACGCTCGCCGGTCTGCAGATAGTAGCGGCCGCGGGCAAGCAGCGCGATATCGAAGGACGGGTCGAGGGCGATTGCCGTGTCGATCTCGCGCTTGGCCTCCTTCATCCGGGCCTGATCGAGATAAAGGATCGCGAGGTTGGCGTGCAGCAAGGGGTCCTGCGGATCAAGCTCGATCGCCTTCTTGAAGGCTTCCTCGGCTTCGCCATTGGCATCGCGCGAACTCTGCAGCAGTCCGAGCGAATTGAGCGTGCCCGATGCGCCGGGGGCAAGTTCCAATGCGCGGTTCAGGTCTGCCAGCGCGCCGTTGATATCGCTTTCATAGGCAGCTCTGTAGCCTGCGCGGGCGGCGAGCGCCATCGGATGATCGGGGTCGAGCGCCAGCGAGCGTTCAAAGGCTTCCTTCATCTGCTTGCGGTCGTCGACGAGCTGCGCGAGCTGGGCGCGGACCGCCGGCAGGGTTGGATCATCGGGATAGCGCTGTTCCGCTTTCCTGATGATCTCAAGCGCGACAGGCGGATTTTCCAGGAAGCCTGCCGTATAGGCTTCCATGATCGCACCGTAGGGGCCGGTGGTGTTTTTCGGCGGCGGCTCGGCATGCGTGGGGTCGGCCAGAGACCGGGCGAAATAGCCGCCATATTGGGCCATGTTGCGGCGGGTCGGGTCGAGATGCGGCAGGGCTTTCTGGAAGAGCTTTGCCGCATCGCCATAGCGCTTTTCTGAGCCGGCGATGGTGGCGTCGAGCAGGTCGACGCGCGCCTGCTGGGCGACCGTCAGCTTGCGGCCGCGGATATTCTGCAGCGTTGCGGCTGCAGCCTGACGGCCGTCGAAGGCGCTTTGCACTTCGGCAAGTTCCAGCCAATCATCCGTCGTGCGGCGCGCAGGCGGCAGGGCCAGCAGCCGCCGGCGCTCGGTTGCCATGCGGTCGGCGCGCAGAGGCGAGGTCGGCATCAGCCCGAAACCATCGCGCAGGTCCAGATAGAAGAGCATCTGCTCGCGGTCGTCAGGGTTGACGCTGATGATTTTGTGCGGCGCCTGGCCGATGGTGGCGACGGCGCCTTCGCCCTCGTTCACCTCGACGCTGCCCTGCGGATTGCTGAGCGCCACGCGGCCTTCAAGCACGATCATCGAGGTCCTGGCGCCTTCGACGGTCATGGTCCAGTCGGTACCGCGGATAGCGGCTGCGGCCGCAGGGGTTTCGACCGTCAGGCCCTGGCCGCCACGCTGGGCGCGCGCCCAGATGGTGCCGGACTGCAGGTTGAGGATCGTGTCGCCGGTTTGCGACATCTTCTTGACCTGCAGCGCTGAATTGCGGCCGAGGCGGATCTGAGTGTGATCGGAAAAGAGGATGGCAAGCTGGCCGGTGGCATTGGTGCGCAGCACGTCTCCATCCAAGAGGTCCTGATTGAGATCGACGACGCGCCAGTTGCTGACATCGACGAAGCGTACTTCCTCGCCGGTCTTGCGGGCGATGACGGAGCCTGCAACCGGAGTCGGGCGCTGAACCGGTTCGGCTGCAACCGGAAATGCAAGTAATGCTGACATGAGCGCAAGAGATGTACCTGCGCACAGAATAGACTTCGGCCCCGACATTGACAGATACCCCCGCATCCTTTTCCCGTTTGGCCAAGCGGGCTGTAAAAGTCAAGCCGGATGCACACGTGTTCTTGCTTTCAGGGCCAAGTGTAATATTAGGGAAACACTATTGCGGGTGGGGACTTCCTTTGAGTGAGTTTGAAAATTTTGCGGAACTGCCCTCCAGTTCTCCATCGACCGAGGATATCAGCTCGGAGTATTTCGACCATATCAAGAAAATCAACGACATATTCTATGACCAGATCAAGATATCGGATCAGAAGGCCGCTTATATCTTTACTTTTATGCTCGCCTTTCTTGTGAGCTCAGCCGAGGTGAGGGCGGTCTTCACCTTTGCGCGCTACGCGCAGGGCACGCCGCAGGCCATTCTCTTCTCCGGGCTCCTGGCCGCAGCCTCGGTCTTTTCGATTCTCTCTGCCATCATGGTCGTACTGCCGCGGCGGCTCGACAAATCGACCTCGATGTTCTGGGGGGCATGGCCTGTTCATCGAGATACCTTCTTTGATGCGGCGATCCGGCGCGACGAGCGCTATCTCTTCGACCAATATGTCGAGAATGCCGATATCCTCTCGCATATCGCGCGCAGCAAATACCGCTTCGTGACAATTGCGTTTCGGGGGCTGATGGTGACGGTCGTGGCCTATGTGCTGCTGCTGGTGGCGGCTTGATGGGCGCTGCGTCGAAACCGCGCAGGACGGAAATTCCGGAGGCGGGGAGTGCGGTCTTTTCGAGATAGTGACGGGCAAGCGCCTCGCGAGTTTCTTTGAGGAACTGCGGTAGGAGGTGCCTTGGTCTCGATGAGCGCTGGAGCGTGCACGGGGTGCGCTTTGTCTTAGGGAGCTCCGGCTTGACGCAAATTGAGGTTGCACGCTAGCTACAATTGCACAGACCGGATTTCAGCCCATGAGCCTGATTGCCCTCATCATCGCGACGATCCTGCATTTTGCCCAGCCATCGGCATCACCGCAGGCGGAGGTTTTCGGGCTGCATGAAGGCCAGACGCGGACATCGCTGGGGCTTACTGCAAATGCAATGGGTTCCCAGCGCTACCGCCTTGCATCCGTGCCGAAGCCCGACCCGGATTTTACCGGCTATTTGGTGACTGTCGGTGAGAAAACCGGGCTATGCTCGGTAACGGCCGTCGCGCCGCGGACGGTGGACGATGCCGGCGGAGTGGCAGTGCGCAAGCAGATGGATGCGGTCGTGCGGCGGCTTGAGGCGATCTACGGCTCACCGGCGAAGGTGGACACGCTGCATGCAAACGCACAATGGACGCGGCCTGCCGATTGGGTGATGGCGCTTCACGAAGAACAGCGGGACTATGAATTCCGCTGGCCGGCGCGAGCAGGCGTAAGAGCGCCTGTCGCGGGGATTACGTCTGTTACGCTCTCTGTCGGCGCGCTGGAGCCGGATAGTGCGGTTATGTTTCTGCAGATCAATTTCGACAATCTCGCCAGATGCCAGGCCGAAAGCGCAGGCTCCAGGAATTCGAAGTGACGGGCTGCCGCCGGCGCCAGGGGTATCAAGACGCCAGAACAATGCCGATGCGCCTGGCCGGATCACGGCCTTTTTTCGGCTTCGGAAATGAGGATGGCCTGCAGGCACGGCGAAGGTTCGGATTTTTCAACGAGCCGGAAGCCGAGCGATGCATAGAAGAGAGCGTTGACCGGGCGAAACGGTCCTTCGTCAGCGTCCCGCCGCCTGGCCTTTTCGATCGGCCTCATGAAGCAGAAGGTCCGAATTGGCTGCCGCTATCCAGCTCCTTCTAGACGCCGCCAAATCTTAAAAGAGCCAAAACATGGAGATCGGTCTTGCAAGCTTCGGCTTCCTCATCGGTCATGCCGCGGTAGAGGATTGAGCCACCTTCTCGCCGGCGCATGACGTAGCCTTCAAGTATCTCGCCGTCGACGCCCGTTAGCGGCTCGCATGCGTAGTACCAGTGCCAAGTTGTAAGCACCGTGCGGAGTCTGAAAAATCTGATTGGTCGCAATAGGACCTGGACGAAGGACGCCTTGTCGGCATCCCCGGCGATCCCCACGACGTTGCGCGTCGTCATGTGATATACCTTAACCCGCAGGCAGGGATATCAGGTTGTAAGTTACGCGTAAATCGTGCGGGCTGGGTTGCTGAAAATAATCCGGAAGGGTGAGTGGCGGGTAGATGTCACCTTCGCTATCGCCGGCTGTCTGGACGGCTCGGTCGTTGGACTCAGCTCTTCGCAAAGTCCGCCGCAGTGAGGGGAACAGGCCTGTAGCCGTTGATGTCGGTAATGTCATATTCCCGGCCAAGCTCTGCCGCGACCAGGGCCTTGCCGGATTTCGACATCAGCGCCGCGTCCCGCCAGAGCCCTGATATGACGTGGCCGATAAACTGCGGTGACTCGGAGTTGGACAGGTCGAAATATTCCGCATTCTGCATGACGGCTTCGGTGCGGACCAGGCCGGGATAGAGAGCGACGGCGGCGACATGGTGCGGACGCAGATCGTGCGCGAAGTCTGCGGCCATCTTGTCCGCAGCAGCTTTGGCGATGCCATAGATCGCGTTCCCGTCGTAGAGTTGCGCTGCCCAGAATGAAATATTGACGATCAGGCCGTGCTGCGCCGAGATCATGACAGGCGCCACTGCACGCGACGTGATGAAAGCCGCCCTCAGTGCCGTGCCCATCATCGCGTCCCACCGCCAGAGGGGCTGCTCCCAGAAGGCGCGAGGCCAGGTGAAATCACCATTCTCGACCATGTTTTCATAGCCGGGCCATGCATTGTTCACCAGAATGTCCAGCCTGTTGCCGGCTCTGATTTCTTCCGCCACACGCTCGGTCTCGGCGTCGTTGGCGTGGTCGCAATGATGAAGGACAAGGCGTCCGGGCAAGTTCGCAGCCTCAAGCGCAAGCCCTTCCAGGGAGCCTGAGCGTTTGCCCCCGCTTGCTTCCGCCTCGGAACGCGTCCTGCCGGTCACGTGGACTGTGGCGCCCTCGGCGAGCAAGGCGAGCGCAATCCCGCGGCCGACACCGCGGCTTGCCCCTGTTACCAATGCGACGACATCTTTCATGCTGGCGGGACCCTCAACGATGGTTGACTGCAATCGCGGCTGATGGTTGCGGTTTATCTTGGACAACGCAAAATACGGCCCCGCCATTCCATTGTGAAGACTTGCGGAACAGCAAATGTCGCTCGTGACGATTGCCGATGGTCACGAGCGTGAAGGGCCTCGGAGAAGCGGCGACCGGTCGGTCGCCGCCGCCGGCAAGACCTACATCGCCGGGCCGAGTGATGCGACGTTCCCCGACAAGTCGGATGCCTTCCAGCATCGACTGCTGCAGGAACAGCCCGTCGATCTCAGCTTTATCGGATTGCGCCTGTCGGAACGCAGGACGCGCAGGCGGCAAGACGCCGCCTGCGGGGGTATACGTCCCGCGGCCTCGTCCTGGGGAGAACGCGACCGAAGAGTTTGGCTGTCATCTGCGGCCGTGCATGTGTTTCTGGTCGGGTTTGAAAGCGATGGCCTCGCGATCGTTGGATACAGACCGCACCTCGTCATCGGCACTTTCCTGGCGCAGCCCGATCCGGCGCAGGAACCGCATCAGCGCCACTTCCAAATCGTCGACAAACGTGAAGATGACGGGGATGACGATGAGGCTGAGCAGCGTCGACATCATGACGCCGCCGATCACCACGATCGCCATCGGCTGGCGGAAGCTCGAATCGCCGCCGGTCAGGCTGAGAGCGACCGGAAGCATGCCGGACGCCATGGCGATGGTAGTCATGACGATCGGCCGGGCGCGCTTGTGGCAGGCATCCACGAGGGCATCGAAGCGGGGCATGCCCTGGCGGCGCGACATGATCGCGTATTCGATGAGCAGGATGGAGTTCTTCGTCACCACGCCCATCAGCATGAGCAGCCCGATGACGGCCGCCATCGAAAAGCTGGTCCCGGTCAGCACCAGCGGCACGAGCGCGCCGCCGAGCGAGAGCGGCAGGGCCATCAGCAAGGTGAGCGGCTGCAGAAAGTCGTGGAAGAGCAGGACGAGGACCGCATAGATGCAGAACACGCCGATCGCCATGGCCAGGGCGAAGCTCTGGAACAGTTCCGAGCTGCGCTGAAGCTCGCCCTGTTCGACCAGCGTGACGCCGGACGGCAGATGCTGGAGCGCCGGCAGCGCCTGTGCCTCGCGGTTGACGTCGCCGAGGATACGGCCGTTGAGTTCGACCGACACGGTGACATTGCGCATCCGGTCAATGCGGTCGATTTCGGAGGGGCTGCCGCCGATCCCAATATCGGCAATCGATCCGAGATCGACATTGCCGTTCGTGCCCGCCACCCGCATGTTCTTGATATCGTCCAGGCTGGTGCGCGATTCCGGGCTGAAGCGGACGACGATCGGAACCTGGCGCTGCGGCAGATTGAGCTTCGGCAGGTTGGCGGAATATTCACCGTTCGTGGCCACGCGCGCGGCCTCGGCGATAGCGCTTGACGTTACCCCCAGTGCGGCTGCGCGCGCAAAATCGGGCGTGATCTGGATCTCGGGTGCCTGCCTTGCTGCGGTGGACGTCACCGCTCCGATGCCATTCAGCGTGCGGAGCTGCTCTTCGAGCGCAGTACTTGCGCTGTCGAGGGCGTTGGCATCGTCGCTGGCAAGGGTGATCTCCAGCTTGGTGCCGTTGGCGCCGTCGCCGACTGCGACACGCACGCCGGATAGAACCGAAAGAGCCTGCCGGATGTCGTTTTCGATTTCCGACTGCTTGCGGTCACGCTCGCCGATCGGCGTCAGCACAGCGACGATCGTGGCGGAATTGACGCTGCTCGTGGTGCTGGCGTCGGGGCCGCCGCCCGAAGATGTGGAGCCGACCGAGGAGAAGACACGGGTGACGTCCTGCAGCTTGCCGACGATATCGGCGGCTTTCCGGGTCGCGGTGTCCGTCTGCTCGATGGTGGCGCCCGGCTGCATGGTGAGCGTGATCTGGGTTCGCGCGTCGTCGGAAGCGGGCAGGAAGCCGGACTTCAGCAGCGGGATCGTGGACAGCGAAAGTGCGACGACGACAGCAGTTACGGCCACCGTGGTCTTCCGGCGATTCATGGCCGCCTTCACGACTGCCAGATAGATACGCATGATGCGGCCGTCCTTTTCCTCCGTCGGAGGGACAGCCTTCATGAAATAGGCGGCCATCATCGGCGTCAGCAGGCGCGCGACGACGAGCGAGGCAAGGACGGCGACGGCGGCGGTGACCCCGAACTGGCGGAACAAAAGTCCCGGAATACCGCTCATAAAGGCCGTCGGCAGGAAGACGGCAACCAGCGTGAAGGTGGTTGCGATGACCGCGAGCCCGATCTCATTGGCGGCTTCCAGGGCGGCATCGATCGGTCGCTTGCCCATCTGCAGGTGACGGGCGATGTTTTCGATCTCGACGATGGCGTCGTCGACGAGGATGCCGACGACGAGCGACAGTGCCAGCAGCGTGATGGTATTCAGGCTGAAGCCGCAAAGGTACATGACCAGGAAGGTCGGGATCACGGACAGGGGCAGCGCCACAGCTGAGAGGATCGTCGCGCGCCAGTCACGAAGGAAGAGCCAGACAACGATAATCGCCAGAATCGCCCCCTCGTACAGCATGTGCATCGAACCATCGTAGTTATCGATGATCGGCCCGATCGTGCTGTAGGCTTCGTCGATCTGGACGTTGGAATGTTTGGCGGCGAACTGTTTGATCGCCTTGTCGATGTCGGTCGAGACGCCGCTGTCTGAAAAGCCATTCGAGCGCTTGATCTCGACCGCGATCACCGGTTTGCCGTCGAGATAGGCCATTGAGGACCGCTCCGCGAAACTGTCGGTAACGGATGCGACTTCGTCGAGGCGAACCTGCTGGCCGTTGGCCAGGGGAATTCTCAGTCCTTTCAATGCCTCGACCGATGGCAGAGCGCCGAGGGTGCGCAGCGTTTGACGGGTGCCGCCGATTTCGCCGAGGCCGCCCGACGTATCCGCCTGCACCGCCTTCAGCTGCGACGATACAGTCGCGGCGGTGACCCCGAGCGACGCCATTGTCGCGGGATCGAGATCGACGTGAACCTCGCGGTCGATCCCGCCGATGCGGTTGACTTCTCCGACGCCGGACACCGAGAGCAGCGCCTTGGTCAGGTCATTGTCGACAAACCAGGAAAGCTCCGTTTCGTTGAGAGCAGTCGAGCGGACGGCATAGGTGACCAGCGCGGAGCTTTGAACCGTAACCTTGGTGACGCTTGGTGTCTCCATCTGCGCTGGAAGATCGCCCTTGACGCTGTCGACGGCGTTGCGGACTTCGTTGAGCGCCGCTTCGCTGTCTTTCTCCAGCTTGAAGGAAACCTTGATCGAGACGGTGCCGTCGGTGATGGTCGTGGTGATGTGGTCGAGATAGCTGAGCGAAGCCAAACTGTCTTCGATGGTGCGGGCGACCTCGGTTTCGAGCTGTGCCGGCGCCGCGCCGTCGAGCGTCGCCGTGACGCTGATCGTGGGAAGGTCCATATCGGGGAAGTTCTGGACCGCCAGGGTCTTGAAGGCCAAGAGTCCCCCAACCGTCAGCATCACGAACAGCAATATTGCCGGGACGGGGTTGCGGATCGACCATGCCGAGAAGTTCATCAGTTTTTCTCCGCGATCTTCACGAGGTCATTGTCCGAGAGGAATGCGCCTCCCGAGGTCACCACCTTCGACGCGCGGTCTATGCCGGAGACGATTTCCACCTCGCCATTGTTGCGGCGGCCGGTTTCCACCCGGATCCTTTGCACCCGTTGATCCTCCCCTGCGGTGAAGACGTAACTGATCCCGTCCCGGAACACGATTGCGGTCTCGGGGACGGTCAGCGCCGGGGAGGTCTGCAGCTCGATGTTGCCCGTGACGTAAAGGCCCGTGCGTGGACGGGTGTCGGCCGGCAGCGTGACATAGACGATTGCCCGGCTGGTATCGGTGCTGACCGACGGCCCGACCAGCCTCACCTTGCCCTCGATGGCGTGACCTTCAGGCCCATTGACCTGGACGCTCAGGCCCTCCGAAATGCGTGGGAGGTAGCGGGCGGAAACCTCGGCCTGCCATTCGATCCGCTGCTGGCGAACCATGCGGAACAGTTCCGTGCCGGCGGAGACGACGGCGCCGAGATCGGCGGAACGCGACGTGATGAGGCCGTCGTCGACGGCCGTAATGGTCGTCTGCGCAAGCTTGATCTTTTCGCTGTCGAGCGCGGCCTCTTCGGATGCAAGACTTGCCGTCGCCGTCTGCTCGTCGGCGAGATACTCGACGATCTTCTCATCGGAGAGCGCCCCTGAGGGCTGGAGCTGCCGCGCCCGGTCGGCATTGGCTTTGGCCTTCGAGAGGCTCGCCTTGGCGGTCGCGACGGCGGCCTCCTGCTTGCGAAGATCGGCGAGCACGCTCTCTTGGGAAAGCCGCACGAGCGTCTGGCCCTTGGTGACCACGGAACCGACATCGACGAGAACATCGGTGATGCGCAGCCCGCTCGTCTCGGAGGCGATGACCGCTTCCTGCCATGGTTTCAGCCACCCGCTCGCGGGAACGGTCTCAGGCCAGTCCCGCTGAGCCGGCGCCGTCAAAGAGACGGTGAGGGCGGTTGCCGCGGCCTGTTGCGCCATGGCGTTGCGGAGGGGAGAGAACAGCGCCATCGCAACGAAGGCGGAGGCCAATAGTCTGGAGGTTCTTCTCAACGATGCATTCCTTGTCGTCAAGGTATCGGCGCCTTTTCCCGATCGGCGCCAATTCGACGAAGGATTGCCGTTCATGCATGGCAAGCGGGTCTTGGCGCGCGTCGATGTCATGGCAGGATAAGTAACGGGGCGAACGTTAAGTGCGGTCAAGTTAGTGTTAAGTTGGGTAAAACCTGGCCGCACGACGGTATTCGTGCTGTATGGCTTGTCGAAATTGATAATGGAAACGCGAATGAACAAGGTTCTCCTCATCGATGACGATGCCGAGCTGACGACGCTTCTGCAGGAATATCTGGTCGAGGAAGGATATGACGTCGTAACGGACACGGACGGCCGCGCCGCCATTGCTGCCGCTGCCGGCAATACGGTCGACATCATCGTGCTCGACATCATGATGCCCCGCATGAACGGGATCGAAGTCCTGCAGAGGGTCAGGAAGCTGAGCCAGGTCCCCGTCCTGATGCTGACGGCAAGAGGTGATGATGTCGATCGGATATCCGGTCTCAATCTCGGCGCCGACGACTATGTGCCGAAGCCTTGCTCGCCGGGCGAGCTTGCGGCGAGGCTGCGCGCCATTCTGCGACGCGCGGGTCAGCGGGCAACAGGGGTGTCGGCCGAGACCGTAAGGGCAGGGCAGCTCGTGATCCATTCCGGCAGCAGAAGCGCCGAATGGCGCGGTGCGACTTTGGAGCTGACCGGCACCGAGTTCAGCCTGTTGGAAGTTCTCGCCCGCAGCGCCGGCCAGCTGGTGTCGAAGCAGGATATTTCGAAGCGGGCCTTCGGCAAGCCGCTCACGCCGTTCGATCGCCGGATCGACGTCCATATCAGTAGCGTTCGCCAGAAGCTCGGATTGAGGGAGGACGGGCAATCCTGGATCCAGTCCGTTCGCGGCCAGGGCTATCAACTTCTCGTGGACTGACCATGCCCCGGCTTTTCTGGAAGTTCTTCGCGATCATCTGGCTGACCTTTGTGGTGGGCGTCGGGGCAGTCATTCTTATCGTCAACCTCTTTCAGATTCCGCCTCCCGGCCGCGATCGGGAGTACCAGGAGCGGGCGATCATCCTGGCGCTGACGGCGAACGTGCTCACAAGGGACGGCGAGGAGGCCGCCGCGCGTTTCATCCGCACAAGTGAGGTGACGACACCGCTCGGGCTGACGCTTTCGAAGATGGCGGACCCGAGTGCGTGCGCAGGCGAAGGCACGGCGGAGATGAGATCCGTCCTCAAGGACGCAACTTGCTACCGGATCTCCGTGGCGCCGGAAGCCAGCTTCCTTCTCAACATCATGGATAACCTGGCTCTGCTGGTGCCTTGGCTTGCGATCTTCGTTTCGAGCACGGTCGCTGCGGCAGCACTCGCCGGATACCTCATTCGTCCGGTCGTCCACCTTCGCGACGGCCTGAGTGCGCTTGCCCACGGCCGTTTCGACTTCCGCATCGGAGACCAGATGGCGGGACGAAGGGACGAGGTCACCGCGCTGGCGCATGATTTCGATTCCACCGCCGCACGGCTGCAAGAGCTTCAGGATGCGCAGCAGAGACTGTTCCATGACGTTTCCCATGAGCTGCGTTCGCCCTTGTCCCGCCTGCAGGCCGCAGTCGGCGTCCTCCGGCAGAGCCCGGCCAGGCTCGGCGCCATGCTGGATCGTATGGACAGGGAGGTCGAACGGCTCGATACGTTGGTGGGAGAGGTTCTGACGCTTGCCAGGCTGACGGTGGGATCCGGCCTGCCGCTGAAGACGCAGACCCTCGATGTCATCGAACTCCTGAACGAAATCCTCGGTGACGCGGCCTTCGAAGCCCAGGCGCGTGAGGTCTCGATCACCACGGGGGTCGACGGCGTCTTCCGCGCCGAGGTCGAGGGCGAGCTCATCTACAGGGCGCTCGAAAACGTCGTCCGCAACGCGGTCAAGTATACCGCCGATCATTCGTTCATCTCGGTGTCCTGCGAGGCGACGGCCGACCGCCTCAAGATCTGCGTCACGGATCAGGGGCCGGGCGTCAGGCGAGACGAACTCGAACGGATCTTCCAGCCGTTTTCACGCGGGAAGGATGCCGTGCCGAGAGGCGGATACGGTCTGGGTCTCGCCATCACCCGGCAGGCCATCGAACGCCATGGCGGGCGCGTGCATGCGTCATTGCCGGAGGCGGGTGGCCTGGCGATCACCCTGGAGCTTCCCAGACAGCCCAGATCCTTCGGCCGGGATTTTACCTAACTTTACGGTTTCTTAACCGCCATTAACCTTGGCCTCGCTAAGCCTGAACCCTCGATCCAGGTTCGGAAGGCTCGCCAGTGAGTAGGTCGCTTTGCACAAGACTATCATCCCTCAGTTCCGCCACATCGGGACTAGAGCGGTTCAGCTTTTCACGGAAGCGCATAACCGCTCCAAGTTTTTGTTTTTACGCAATGCCGGACGGAAAACCGCTTCGCACTTTTCCTGGAATTGCTCTCGCGCTTCTGCTGGCGGGCTGCGTCAGCGGCCCGGATCACGTTCCCCCGCAGATGCCGCTTCCGGCGAAATTCGAAGAGGGGAGTAACAAGAGCAACGGCAATGTCGTGACGGAGCAGTGGTGGACCGCCTATCGCGACACGAAGCTCGACGGGTGGGTCGTTTACGGCCTCAGCGAGAACCTTGATGTGCTGCAGGCGCTCGAAAGCATCAACTCGGCTTCCGCCAACGTAACGATTGCCGGTGCAGGGAGCCTGCCGAGCCTGACTGTCGGCGCATCTCATACAGTATCCGGCGAGAAGGGACGGCTCCGCACCACGGTTGGCGCCACGAACACAACGGGAGGCGATGCCAGCCTTTCCTGGCTGCTCGACTTCTTCGGCCAGTACCGTCGTTCGAAAGAGAGCGCGATTGCCTCGCTTGGGGCAGCCTATGCGACGGCCGACAATGCAAAACTCACCTTTCTGAAGGAACTGGTCGACAGCTATATCGACGCCCGCTACTATCAGGAGCGCATCGCGCTTTCTCAGGCGAACTTGAAATCCCGCCAGCAGACCTATGAACTCACGCTGCTGCAGCTCAAGGCAGGTGCGGCCTCCCGCCTCGACGTCGTTCAGGCCGAGGGCTTGGTACAGTCGACGAAGGCCGACATTCCCGGCCTCGAACAGAGCTTCACCGAGTCGGCCCATCAGATTGCAACCTTGCTCGGAATGCCGGCGGCCTCGCTGACGGACGAGCTGCGCAAGAGTGCGGGCCAGCCGGTTTTCCACGGCGACATTCGCGCCGGCATTCCGGCCGATCTTATCCGCAATCGTCCCGATATTCGCAAGGCAGAACGCGAGCTGGCGGCGGCCGTGGCCGATATCGGCGCAGCCGAAGCCCAGCTCTACCCGTCGATCTCGCTTTCCGGCTCGATTTCACCGAGCTGGGTCAAATCGTCCGGCGCCGGTGGCGGCGGCCTGACGAGCTGGTCTTTCGGGCCAACGCTCAGCCTGCCGATCTTCGATGGCGGAAAATTGCGGGCCAATGTCGAGGTCGAGAAATCCGATGCCAGGACCCAATATCTGGCGTGGAAGGCAGCGGTGCTGAACGGCGTCGAAGAAGTTGAAAACGCGATCTCGGCCGTTCGCCGTGACACGCAGACGCTGGAACCGTGGCGCAGACAGGTGCAGACGGCACAGGAAGCGCTCGCGCTATCGACCACCAGCTACAAGGATGGCGCTTCGTCGCTGCTCGATGTCCTGGATGCGCAGCGCTCGGTTTCCGATGCTGAGGAAAGCCTTGCAGCCACCGTGCAGCAGGTCGCCAAGGACTATGCAGATTTGTACGTTGCCGTGGGTGCCGGCTACGTGGCGCAAGAAGGACACTCCGATTTCGCAGGGGCCACAACGCAAGCGCGAATTCCAACCAGGTAGCTGATCGACAAAGTCCAGCGCCACAGGCAGAAGCGGAAATCGTGTCCGACTACCGACTTGGCGCAATGGTGGAAAGCGCCGCCTCAAAAGGCGGCGTTGTCGACCTGGCGCGCCGGTCTCAGCTCGAGGCGAGAGACGCTGGCGGCGACGTTCACCCCGGTTCCGGCTTCACCGCTGAGCGGCTGCAATGCGAAATTCTTCGAATTTCCGCCCACCAGGGCATTTGCCCCGAGGCCGACACCGACGGAAGCACCCGCCGAAGCGCCGACTTAGGTGCCGGCAAGAGCGCCCCATCGCCAAAGGAAACGGCAGGCGTGGCCTCAGGCGCTGACGGCTTCCGCCGTGCCTGCGAAATCGACCGCGGCGAAGGCTGCGGCGATCACTTCCGGGCCGGCATTCGGCTTTGCGGCATCGGTCGACAGGATCTGGCGATAGCGGCGGGCGCCGGGTAGGCCGGTGAAGAGGCCGACCATATGACGGGCGATATGCTGCAGGCGGCCGCCATTGGCGATATGGCTCTCGGCATAGGCCATCATGCGGTCGCGCAACTCGTTCCAATCCGGCTCCGTGGCGGGGGCGCCATAGAAGCGGTGATCGACGTCGGCGAGGATGCCGGCATTCTGATAGGCGGCGCGGCCGAGCATGACGCCATCGACATGGGCAAGATGCGCTTCCGCCTCATCCAGCGTGTGGATGCCGCCATTGATGCCGATGAAGATATCGGGGAAGCGGGCCTTCATGCGGTAGACGATCTCGTAATCGAGCGGCGGGATTTCGCGGTTTTCCTTTGGCGACAGGCCCTTCAGCCAGGCCTTGCGGGCATGGATCCAGATCGCGTCGGCGCCGGCATCGATCACCCTGGTCATCAGGGTCGGCAGCGCCACTTCCGGGTCCTGCTCGTCGACGCCGATGCGGCATTTGACCGTGACCGGGACATCAGCGACCTTCTTCATGGCGGCGATGCAGTCTGCAACCGTCTCGGGTGTGAGCATCAGGCAGGCGCCGAACGTGCCTGACTGCACGCGATCCGACGGGCAGCCGACATTGAGATTGATCTCGTCATAACCATAGGGCTCGGCAATGCGCACGGCCTCGGCAAGCTTGGCCGGATCGGAACCGCCGAGCTGCAGGGCGACGGGGTGTTCGGCGGCATCGAAGGAGAGCAGCCGCTCGCGCGGGCCGTGGATGATTGCGTCGGCGACGACCATTTCCGTATAGAGCAGGGCGTGGCGGCTGAGCTGGCGGTGGAACGTGCGGCAGTGGCGGTCCGTCCAATCGATCATGGGCGCAACGGCGAAGACCGGCGCCTTGAAATAGCGCTGGTTGCTCTCGGATGCAGCCGTTTTTGCCGTCGTCATGATCTCAAATCTTCTTTCGTCTGGTCGTATGTCTCCGTGGCCTCATGTCGTGGCAGAGGCCCGATCCTGCAAGCCCTCAATGGCAAAAGCCGGACGGGGTGCCGCGATGGGACGAGGGCTTATACATGAGGCATGGCGATAAAGCGAGATGGGGTGTCGAGAGCCGTCGTCATCCGCCTGGAGGCTGTCACGCGCACTTGACCCCGGTGCCGTTTTCCGGGAAGGCAACGCAGGGCGATCCTGACATTCTCGGTGTCGGGATCGAGCAAAGGAGTACAATCAGCGTCATGGTCGAGGATAGCGCAGGGATCAAGGCATTGCTTTCAATGCCCAGGCGAGACAACAGCGCCTATCTGGAAACGCTCCGGCTGGTGCGGGAGGCGTTCGCCGAGGCCGAGGAAGACTTTGGCGGCAAGGTTCTTGCAACGACAGACAGCGCCCGGGACGAAGCCGGCAATATCGTCATCATGACCGTGATCAGGCCGGCATAATGGAGTACAGGGGCGAGACGATCGCCTGAAACAGAGTGCAATTGAACCAAAATCTTTCTGCCGCGTTTCTGCCACAAACAGGAGGATTTAAATGGATAGCCTGCTTCTGATCGCCATCCTTTGCGGTCTCATGTCTTTCGCCATGGTCTGGATCCAGATGAGAGAATAGTTTTCTGCGCCAAAGACTTGGCGCTTTCCTGTCTATCTGCCGGCACTGCTTGTCCCGCGCCGGAAAGCCACCCTTGTTATTGCCCTGAAACGATGCTCTTGACTTATCCAGAAATGAGAACAAAATGAGAACAAATAAACGTTCTCATCTATGTTCTGATGGAGAGTTCGATGGCAGCAAGCCCGAGTTATTCAGGAGCAGCAGACAGGGCCATGGCCTTTGCCGCGCAACTGCGCGCAGACCGCGAGCGCCACGAAGCGCGCAGGCGGGAAGAACAGCGCCGCATCGAGGCGATGCGGCCGATCAACAAGCATGTGCTGAAGGTGTTTGGCGGGCAGCAGTTGGCGCTGAAGCTGGATAGCTGAGTGGTGGGTGCGATCATTAAACGTTTTGACGTTACCGGGCGATGGCCGGGGCGGTTGAGGCGGTATGTGTGTGAAGCGTTGCTTGGTGTTGCGCGTATTCCTCTGATGTCTTTACAATTTTTTGAATGGGCCGTGGACGGCTTGGGATTTCAAAGGTAGAAATACTGCAACTATTCGGGGTGGGTTTTCATGAAAAGATTATGGTCAATCATGGCTGCGGTTGCGGTCATCACATCCATTGCGTTTGCGCAGGATGAGAAAGGTGCCGTTTTACAGAGGCAGATGGACGCTTTCGCCCGCGTCGATCCTTATATGCATGCAATTCTTGTCGATCATATGGATGAGACTCGGCAGATATTCGACGAATTTTTGCAGACCCGAGATGTGGCCGCCATGCAGAAGGCCCTCGGTAGCATCGTTGTGATGTCGGGAACGTCGGCACTTTCGCGTGCAAGTGACACGTATGCAATCGGTGTTTTGAACAAGACGGTTGAACTCGTCGATGTCTTGATCGACCAATATCCCGAAGGATGCAGATATTTTGACGTCGACGCCATGCCGCGAGACGGGTTGGCCATTCCAGCGGTCGCTCAACGATACCATGATTATCTGGAAGCCAAGCGTCTTGCTTATCAGGATGGGAAATCCCGCGAGCAGATTCCCAGGATGGTGCCCAAGGATATGCTTCAGCTGACAACCACCTATCTCGGCCTCAGCATCGAGGATATACGGATGTTGGCGAATTTCATGCAGGCTCCGGCTGGACGCCTGTGCTCAATCTTAAAGAAGCTGAACACCATCGACCCGGTGCCGGAGGCGCAGAGGGGGAGTTGGGCAAGGGCGACCATCTCGTCGAGAGGGTAGCGCTGCCGGTATGGCGCGCTTTCACCAACCGATATCAGTCCGCGGCGAGCCTTGCGGCGGCGGGTAGGTGCCATAGGAGCGGACCATGCAGCCCGGGCTCCGGGGTAAGGACGAATTTAAGCGGATAGGCCTTTACCGCCGCGGGGAGGGGCACTTTTCTGAGGGCCGTGTCACGACCTGCGCCCGGAAGCATTACCTTCCTGCTTTTCCGACTTGGTGCTGCCCTGCGCCCGCCTTGCCATCCGCAGGCGGCGAGCGCCGAAAGGCAGTCAATACGTCCATCTCAACCGCCCCGGAAGATCTTGATCAGCTTTGGGGTGTAGCGGTGATTTTTCATGTCGAGCGTATCCTGATAGGTTATGTCGCCGGAAACGATCGCATTTGTGTATCGGCTGCAGAAAGCCTTCGGAGCGTCCTTGTCTGCCACATTCAGCGCGACAGCGGCGTTATGGCGGGCCTTCTTGTCGGAAAAGCCGACCTGCCTGATGCACTCGTCCAAAAGCCCGTTTCTCTGACTCTCGCTGCCTCGCACCACCCTGACAGCTGCATCATATTGTTTCTCGGTCGGAACACAGCCGGTGAGCAACCCGGTGGCGATCAATGTCAATGCAAGATAAGCGCGCATGATTATTCCTCAATTGTGCTGCTGCCAGAGTCTTGTGCTGTGATTTGCGAGACCTCTTTATTTCGATTCTCGCGTGGCGGGAATTATGTTCTTTAATTTATTTTGTTTCTTCTAGATTTGGTTGAAAATTGCATCGCCTGATGACAGGCGTGTGGCAGCAGGCGGGAGGCTCTTATCGCGGATGCAGTCCAAGTGCGGATAAACAGGATGTATGGGCTGATGAGCCGGTGACGCTGCCATTCGACGAGGACCAGCTTCGGTCGTTACCGCCCGGTGGCCCGGTATGCCTCTGCGCGTTCCTTTTCTCTTGCGGCCCTCATGACCAGCACACACGCCACGACCAGCCCGGCCAGCATCAGCGCACCAAGCGCGAGCAAATTCGGCTCCGCCGGCAGGGCGGCGCCGGTCCCCGCACTACCCGAGGCCGAAACCGCAATCGCCGCACCAGCCTTCCGCAGTGTCCCCGCAGTCTTCTCCGCCTTCTCCGCCTCATCCGCTAGCGCCGCCTTCGCATCCACCCCCGGCTGGCCGCGCAGGAACATCGCCACCGCCTTGGCCTCGATCTTCGCCACGCGGGCCGACCAGCCCTTGCCGTAGGTCTTCCAGATCGCCAGGCTTTGCATGAAGCTTAGCCTCCGGGCGCAGAGTGCTTTGATTTCCCTGGTGCCGGCGGTGGCTGCTTTGGCGCGGGTGACTGGCCCGAATTTACCGTCCGCGGGGGCACCGATCACGGCCTGGGCGTCGCGCAGCGCGCGGGCGGGGCCGGAGTTGACGGCGTAGTCGAAGGTGGCGAGGTCGAAGCCGGAGGGCAGAGTGTCGCCGCCGATCTGGTCCCAGTATTTCGTCTTGTAGATGGGTTTGACGTTGTCGAGCGTCAGGTTTCGGATGTCGATGTCGGGGAAAGCGGCAGCCGAGATGCCGTATTTGGTGCCTTTCAGCGTGCCCTTGCCGATCTTGCCGCCGGTCCAGTTGCCAGGGTCGGTGCGCTCGGTGGAGAGGCCGCCTTCGGATGCGAGCGTGATGGAAAGGCATTCGGGGAAATTGGCCGCGGTCATGTCATATTCCTTTTTCGGTCGGATCGCGACAACCTTCCGACGGCAACAGTTGCGGCCGTCGCATAACCGTGGCAAACGGCGTGCCGGCAATCGGGCCTTTGCTTCGGGCAATGGCGCGGTGACGCTTGCAGAGGTGAGGGTTGGGTTTGGGTGGGGCCTCGCCGAGATCCGGTGGCTATCAGGCGCAAGATCCAGGACTGTGCGGTGAGGCTTTGGGGGGACGGTGGGGCCGCCGCCTCCGCTACAGGAAGGCGGAGTGGGGCGGCGGCGGCCCGGCCTTCGAGGGCCGATGAGACAACCGAGATCTTGCGGGATCGTTCCTCGATCGCGCCTAATCATATTGGGCTACTGCATAATTCCCTAAATCGGAATCGATTTTGGGATGAAATTATGCAGCAATCCAAAGTGCTACAGCGTCCTTTGCGCGTCTGAAAAGACGCGCGGCGCTGTAGGGAGGGCTTCGGTGTCGCCAATTGCTTTGCGATAGTGGCGGAAAAGCGCGAGGTCTCGCTCGGCAATAGCAGACGCTCAGAACACGTCGGCGTAACCCGGCGCGGCGGCGAATGTGTTTTCCTTCAGCGTCACCCCTTGCGCCACCATGCCGTTGGCCAACCGCACCAGGCGCACCTCGGGCATGGATTTCAAGCGCTGCGAGAAGGTGTTGACGGGCGGCAGGAAGCTTTCGCGGTAACCCTGGTCGATCGCCCATTTGCGGAAATCTTCAAACAGCCTTGCAGTGCGCAGCCAGCCGCCGGATGGTTCTGTCGACGCGGACTCGACGCGGATGTCGAACCATTCGTTCAGCGGATCGAGCAGCAGCCAGGAATTCAGCGCCTCCTTGGAACTTTCGGGGATTGTGTAGCTGCCATTGCGCTTCAGCCGCTGGGCGCCGGCTATGGCAAGGCCGAGCAGCAGTTCCAGCTCTTCTTCGGCGATGCGCTCGGCAATGTCGGGGATGACCTCGTTGTCGGGAATGGTGCGGTTGAACTGGACGACGACGAGGCGGCGGCGCAGGCCGCGGTCGATGCCGCCGTTGAAGCGGGGCAGGGTATTGGTGGTAAAGCAGTGCAGGGCGCGCGGGACGAAGCTTTGAACATCCTTGTAGAGGCTGCGGCCTTCGATGGGGTTCCCGGTGACTGCGGCCTTGAATTCCTCGCCTGATATGGCCGCAGCACTCAGTTCGTCGGCGACGTTTGCCGCCTTGCCGGCGAGATTGATGATGCGCTTCTCGTCATTGAAGAAGGCGGGCGAGATGGAGGATACCGAGCCTTCGGGCAGGAGTGCGCGAAAAAGCGAGGCGATGGTGGATTTGCCGTTGCTGGCGGTCTCGCCGAGCAGGATGAAAGCCTTCGGCTGGCGGATGCGGGTGGCAAGGCCGAAGGCGGCCGCCCCCAGCATCTCGGCGACGAGGTGGATCTTGTCGGCCGCATCGGGATCGCCGAGGAAAGCGCCATGCAGCAGCCGATGCAGAAGCGAGCCCTCAGGCGGGTGGCTCTCGGTGTGCATGTTATAATCAGCCGATATGGTGAAGCGGAAGCGGTCATCCGGGGCGTGCTCGCGGCAGATCACCTTGCCGGCGTCGTCAAGGGTGATGGTGCAGTTCTGCGCATTGACGCCGATGGCTGGATTGCCGAAGAAACCGGCATCGGCAGTGCGCGTGCCGAACTCGTTGATGATGCCGTCGATCATGTGCCTGCCGAGCTTCAGCGGCTTTTCCTTCGGGCCGATGCCGATGGCATCGAAGGCATGCATGGCAAGGCGGATCTTCTGCTCGGGGATGGCGCGCCAGGCAAAGGGGCCATAGGCCCAGAACCTGCCATCGGCGCGGACGATCCGCCCGCCGCAGGCTTGCTCCAGATGCTCGTTGAAGATGCGCGCCAGCCAGACTTCGGAGCCGAAGGGCTGGCTCGGAAACCATTCCGGCATGCGGTCTATGCCATCGGCGCCCGGCGGGGGCTCCTTTGGCCCGGGCTCGCCCGGCTTTTCTGCCGGCGGCTTCTCTACTGGTGGCGGGGGTTCTGCCGGGGCGGGCGTGTAGCGGCGGATGGTGGCGCGCATGAAGGCGTCGAGCTCGAGGCGCGTCCAGCCGGCATCGACGGCATCGGCGCTGTCCCAGCCCTTGCCGGGACGCCGGCCCGCCTGCCAGTCGGCGTGAGTGAAATGCCTGAGATCAGAGGCGGCCGTCGCGTCGGCAAAGCCCGCGAGGCGCACGCGCGCGCCGAGGCCGGAGAGGATGGCGGCGATCTCGTCCGCTGTCGAAAGGCCCGGCGCATCGAAATCCGGCCAGATCACCACGTCACGGCCTGATAGCGGCGACCAGTCGGTGTGCTTGACGCCTTGCGTACCGCCGGCCCAGGAAAGCACGGTGCGGCCGGATTTCTGCGCCAGCCTGTCGCGGCATTTCTCGCCCTCGACGACGATCACCTGCTTCGTCTTGCCGAGACTTTCGAGGCCATACAGCGGGCGCGGCCTGGGAAAGGGATAGCGGCACCAGGTCTCGCGCCCGTCGGGCAGACGGGCAAACATGACCATCGGCGTTTCCTTACCCCCGTCAGCGAGATCATGGCGCAGAACATAGCCTGTCAGAGCGCCATTGGCCTCACGATAGGGAAAGACCATTGACGGCGCAAAGGAGCCCCATTCGGAGCGGTCGCCCTTGCGCTTGGGATTATAGAGGCGGATGCGGACGCCGGGCTTGATCGGCTCCGAAGGCGGTGCCAGAGGGGTGATGCCTTCATAGGCGTCGCGCACCTGCCGCACGCGCGGGCCTATGTTCGGCCGGATATGGCTGGCGCCATCGAGAATACGGATCGCCTCGGTGAGATCGACGCCCTTGATCTGCTGCACGAAATCCAGGATATCGCCGCTCGCGCCGCAGCCGAAGCAGTGGAAGCGCTCGATGCCATCCTGGCCTGCGAAGATGGTGAAGGACGGCGTCTCCTCGGCGTGGAAGGGGCAGCAGGCCTGATATTCATGTCCTTTTCCCTGCAGCCTGCAGCCATAGTGCGCCGCTGTCTGAGACAGCGACACATCGCGGCGAAGCCGTTCGACATCTGAGGGCATGTTGCGGCTCTTGCAAGGAATGTTGTCGGTATCGCAACATGGCCGACGCGGTGCGGGCGGCGGCCATGGTCATTTCATGTATCCGGTGGGGATTTAACGGGATGCGGTTCATCGTGACGAGGAATTGGGAAACTTGCCTTCCAGCACCAGCCGGTAGCCGCGGCGATAACCGACATTGACAATGCCGATGCCGGAACCTTCGAGCTTCTGGCGCAGGTGGCAGAGCGCCACCTTGAAGGCGAGGTACATCTTGTCCGGCGATGGGCCGCCATCGGGGTCGTCGATATACATGGCGGTGAAGATGCGCTCGGTGATGACGGGCATGCCCTTGCCCTTCCAGACCGCCTCGAAGATGCGCCCTTCCATGGGCGTGATGCCATAGTGATCGATGACGATCTCGGGCGCGGGAATGGTGACCGGCTGCTTGCAGCAGGGGCAGAGCAGGGGCTTGGTGATGGCGAGCGGGGCGGGTGCCGCTGATGGGGTCGGGCGTGTCGTGATCGTCTGCATATCGGTCCTCACTTGTTTGGAGACGCGCGCCGTCCGATCCGGCGGTCGCCTGATGTCGTGGGTCTTCGGTCTTTGGTCTTCGGTCCTGGGGGCTTCGGTTTCCGGCGTGACTGAACCCTATGGCGGGGCCATCACCATCGCCCGGATGTGGTCTTCGAAAAGCGCGAGCCGGCGCAGCCGGTTTGCGAGATGCACGAGGTCGTCGACATCATCGTGGTCGATCATCAGCAGCGTTTCGCCGGCCGCTTCGCCGCCGTGCATGACGCAGCGCCCGACCAGCGCATCGATCAGTTCCGATTGCGCCAGCATGGAGAGCGGCTCCCTACGCATCCTGTTCCTCCGGCATCAGGTCGGAGAGGGTGAGCGAAACGCCAAGGCGCCTTGCCGCTAAAAGAAGCATGACCTGGTCGCGGCCATTGATGAGGCCGCGCTCATCCCGCAGCGCCCGCGAGATCTTGGAGCGATGGCGCTTGAGCTCGGCTGCGAGCTCGCTCGGCGTCAGCGCCAGTTTGGCGGTGACCTTCTGCCAGGGCGTCGGGGCCTTTGCCATGCTGATCTTCCCTCCTGCCATGCGGCTCTTGTTGTTGGAGTTGAGATTATGTTGTCGAAATCGCAACGTCAATCGCAAATAGGAAAAAATACCTATCTTTTACACTTCGGCGTCGGAGAGAGTGTTTTTCGACCGAAGGACGGGTAACGGTGCAACCGCAGCACATCAACCATGTGAAAGGTTGACGGCAAAAAGCCCGGTGCGGTTGCTTGCGTGTCGTTGCGTTTTTTGCAACAAATCAGCAACGCCGCATATGTGCATGGGGACACGGATGGCTGAGATCGATGGCGCCTGGTTTCACAACCAGCTTGATGACAGGGGGCAGTCGCTGCGCGCGCTCGCCCGCCATCTCGGCAAGGACGCCTCTGCCGTCTCCCGCACCTTCTCAGGCAAGCGCAGGATGACGATGGAGGAGGCAGCTGAGATTGCGGCCTTCCTCGGGGTGCCGGTGACCGAGGTCATGCATCATGCCGGCATTACAGGGCGTGCCGGCACGCCCTGGTACGGCGAGCGGCTGGGGCCAAAAGTCCTGCTCTCGGCCACGATCGGCGAGAATGGTGAAGTCCGCTCGCTTGCCGAGCCGCAGCTCTTGCCGCAAGCGGTGCTCGACAAGGCGCAGCCGGTAATCGCCGCCGGCCGCAACCGCGCCATCATCGCCGCCCAGGTGCGCGCCTCTTCCGGCCCGTTGTCGATCTGGGACGATGCCGTGCTGTTCTTCGCGCCGGCCGACAGTATCGAGCCAGATGCTACCGGCGCGCTTTCCATCTGCGGGCTGACGGGCGGCAGACAGATCCTCGCCAAGCTCGACCGCGCCCGCAAGACGGGCGAGGCGAGGGTGGTTTTGCCGGAGGGGAAGGTCGAGGAGGTGGTGCTGGTGAGTGCGACGCCGGTGCTGGCGCTGATACCGTAGGGACTGGTGTCGGAACTGTGCGAACAAGAGGGAAGCACGGGGGTGCCCCACGGCACGCCGCCTCGGCGCGTCGAGTGCTTTCATATCGAAGACATGCAACAGCGCCATGCGAAAGCAAAATCGTCATCCGCAGTTTCGAACGGCTGCTCAGCTATCCACATCGGCGCGACAAACCTGCGCCCCCAGCGCCTCGCGGCATCGAGCGGCATTACGATCTGAAAACAGATGTGCCGGGCGCACGGCCGGTGCCCGGCACTTTCGTTTTATGCCGAGCGCTCAGGCAGCCGGCGTCACAACCGCCGGCCCCGTCGCCAGCGCCTTGCGCAGCTGCTCTTCCTGCTCCGGCGAGAGCGAGGTACGCAGGATGGTGGCGTGTTCGCCCTTGAATTCGGCCAGCACTTTCTCGGCCTGCACCTTGCGCAGCAGCAGGAAGAGGGCGGAGCTGTTGACGGGGATGGTGTCGGCGAGCTTCTTGATGAGATCGTCGTTGATGCCGTAATCGGTCATCGAGCCGGCGAGCGCGCCGGAGCCCGCGCCGAAGGCGCCACCGAGGACCATTCCGGCCAGCGGATTGAGGAAGAGCAGGCCGACGAGCGAGCCCCAGAGCGCGCCCGAGAGCCCGCCGCTTGCCGCCCCTGTCGCCGTCAGATTGACGCTCTGCTTGAGGCGCACCTTGCCGGAAGCATCGCGCACGGCGATGACGGCGTCTTCGAGATCGACGAGATATTCCTTCTCAAGCTGGACGAGCCGGTTGAGCACGGTATCCGCCTTATCGACAGTATCGAAACCAAGCACTACAAGTTCTGACATCGCTTACCCTCCAGTTGCATTTACAGATGCGGCAGATAGGTCTCAGTGGCGCGCTGTCCATAGAGCGGGCGCCATTTGCTTTTGCTACCACTGGTTTGTGAGGGGGCGATGAAGGCGTGGCGTGCCTTAACGGGACGGGCGTCGAACGGCCAACGCGGATTTCGGCATGTTTTCCGCAGATCTTCAGGCCGGGGTTTTTCAGGACTGGCCGATATCAGCGCAAATGCCGAGGGCTTCGCCCAGTGCGGGAACTCTGCTGTGGATTCCGTCCTTCGGCCCATGTCACTGTGCGGTGGCGGCGGATAGATTTCCATCCGACCACGATCGAATGCCGTGCCGTCATATCGGCGGCAGGCTCTCACACGTCCGCGCAGGGGTCTTTTCATGCCGCTTCTCGATGCGAAATCAGCTTTTCCCATCACCTATCCCGATGGTCGGGTTTCGAAGGCGACGATGTATCTGAAGAACGTCATCGATCATCCGCGCATGGAGATCGGCGATTACAGCTATTTCACGCATTACGGAAAGCTGGAGGAGACGGCCGAGATCCTGGCGCCCTATCTCGGGCCGGGTTGCCGGGAGCGGCTTGTCATCGGCAAGTTCGTGCAGATCGCCCGCGGCAGCTATTTCATCACCAGTTCGGCCAATCACCCGATGGGCGGCATCACCACCTATCCGTTCCGCATCTTCAAGCCGGAGACCTTCGGCTACAAGGATCTGCCGGTGAAGGACACGGTAGTCGAGCATGACGTTTGGATCGGCCATGATGCCGTCATCATGCCCGGTGTCAGGATCGGCGCAGGCGCCATCGTCGCCGCCGCCTCGGTCGTCACCCGCGATGTGCCGCCCTATGCGGTCGTGGGAGGGAATCCGGCCAGCATCATCCGCATGCGTTATCCTGTCGAGGTCATCAGCGAGATCCTCGAACTTGCCTGGTGGGACTGGCCGATCGACAAGATCGAGGCCAATCTGCCGGCTCTGGAGAGCGGCGATCTCGCGGCCCTCAAGCGGACCTGAACCGGTGCTGGGCAGGTCCTTACAGGAGCGCGATGCCTGCGACCGCCGGCGCGGAAAGGAACGAGCCGCGCGGGACGAGGTTCATTTTCACACTGCCGGATGAGGCGGGGTTACAGGAGTTGCATTGAAGCGTTGCGAGCGGGGAGCCGTGGTTTGCCCCGATGATCGCGATTGCAGAGGCTCTACTAAAAATTCACTTTCTTTCCGCTACATATGTGCACTATGACACCATGGCGAGCCACGCTGGTGGCGCGCGAGCGTGTTGGACAATCGTGTCCGATTTGGAGAACTCATCGTATGAAGCACGTATCGATCGTTGTGCGCGCGGAGTGGGATGAAGAGGCTGCCGTCTGGGTCGCCAGCAGCAGCGACATCGATGGGCTGGCCGTTGAGGCCGATACTCTGGAAGCTCTTGAGCCCAAGGTCATCGCGGCCATAACGGATCTTTTGGAGCTGAACGGATTTACGTCCGACCTGCCGGAAATCCCTGTTCATATCATGGCCGAGCAGCTCGTTCGTATCCCCAATCCCACCTACTGACTGCATGGCCGGCTATCTCAAGGAACTTAAAGAGTTACTGTCGAAAGCCGGCTGCAAATATGTTCGGCCGGGAAAGGGCGACCATGAAATCTGGTTCAGTCCGATTTCAAATCGCCATTTCACGTTCGATCATGGTGTCAAATCCCGCCATACTGCCAATGAGACGCTGAAGCAGGCGGGTCTCCCAAAGGCGTTTTGAAGCAAGACGCTGATAGGGAACGTTTCTTGAAGGTGTTGCTCAATTGGGCTACATAGATATCAAACTCAACAAGGAGGCTGAAGATGGCTGCAAATGCCTATGTACGTGCCCGCATCGACTCTTCGGTGAAGGATGATGCCGCCTTGGTACTCGATAGCCTTGGATTGACCATCTCGGACATTATCCGCATCGTTTTGACCAGAATCGCCCGAGATAAGGCTCTTCCCGTCGAACTCACTCGACCGAACGCCAGGACGATCGCTGCGATGGAAGAAGCAAGAGCGATCAAGGCGGATCATGGCAAGCATTTCGACACTGCCGAAGAGCTGATCAAGTCACTTGACGGCAACACGCTTGCCAAGTGACAGAAACCGAGCGAAACCCGCTTCCACCAAGCGGGCTTCGTTGCCGCGGCAATCAAGCCATACCAAACAATTTCAGAAAGATTGGGAGCGCTTTCGAGGTCCGGCCGCTATGACATGGTCGCACTGAAGAAGGTCGTCGGTTTGATCGTCGACAATGAAGGTCCTCTGCCGGCCGAGCTGAAAGATCACGAGCTGACGGGTGACTGGAAAGATCATCGAGAATGTCACATCGGTGGTGACTTTCTGCTCATCTACTCCATAGACGACAAGAGGAATCTGGTCGTGTTCGTTAGTGCCGGTACCCACGCCGAACTCTTTGAATAAGGCGTTCATTTCCTCCGTCACATCACACCGGAATCTCCTCGGTGATCACCTCGAAGCGTTTGAGCACCGCAGGGCCGAAAGCCGTCGACATGGCGACGTCGGTGGCGTCGCGGCCGGTGGCGATCAGGATGCGGCCGATGCGGGGCGTGTTGTGGCGGGCGTCGAGTGTGTACCAGCGGCCGCTCAGATAGACCTCGAACCAGGCGCTGAAATCCATCGGGTTCGGGTCGACGGGCACGCCGATATCGCCGAGATAGCCGGTGCAGTAGCGTGCCGGGATGTTCATGCAGCGGCAGAGCGTGATGGCGAGATGGGCGAAGTCGCGGCACACGCCTGACCGGTCGGTGAAGCCGCCGAAGGCGGTGCGCAGCGGATCGGCCTTCTGGTAATCGAAGGCGATGCGGTTATGGGTGAAATCGAGGATTGCCTGGACACGTGGCCACCCTGGCGGTGTGCCGAAGAAGGTCTTCCAGGCGAAGTCGGCGAGGCGGTCGGTATCGCAGTAACGGCTGCCGAGCAGGTAGACGAGCACATCATCAGGGAGATCATCGATATCGTGCTGCATGGCGCCCTCGGGCACGGGATCGGGCAGGCCGCTGTCGTAGATTTCGAATTCGGTGGAAATGGTGGTGAGACCCGGTGGCGCTGTGATGCGGCTGCAGGCATTGCCGAAGCCGTCCACATAGGACCAGGCCTCGATCGGCCGGTCGAAACCGAGGACCTGTTCCGTCAGGAGATCGACGCGGCGGGACGGGTGGATGTCGAGGACCAGCAGCATGGGCGTTTCGTGTTCGCATTCATAGCCGATGTGAAAGCCTGCGCGGATCTTCATGGAAGTCGTGTCCCTTCGATCAAATGAACGTCCTGCAGGCGAATGCACAAGCGGGCCAGGTGTTCCGTCACCTGCCGCTTGCGGCATCGAAATCCCGTTCCATGGTGACGTTGACCTGCACACGCATATTGTCGAAATCGTGCGCTCCGCCGTCATAGCTGCCGGAGAGCGGCACGGCCTGGCGCGGGTCGCGGGCGACGCCGACGCGGATCAGGTCGCGGTTGCCGACGATGCCATTGGTGGGATCGAATTCCACCCAGCCCGCACCCGGCAGGTAGACCTGGCACCAGGCATGGGTCGAGCCGCCGCCGAGCGTGACGGAGCCGTCGCGATCGGGCACATAGACGTAGCCGGTGACGAAGCGGGCGGCGAAGCCGAGCGAACGGGTCGCCTCCATCATCAGCAGCGCGAAATCGCGGCAGGTGCCGCTGCGCAGCAGCAATGTCTCGCGGGGCGCCTGCGTGCCGTGCTCGAAGCGCCTGACATAGCTGAAGCTCTCATGGATCGCATAACAGAGCGTCATCAGGATATGGCCGGTGCGCGGCTGCCGAACAAGCGGCACGAATTGCCGCGCCCATCTGCCGACCTCGTCTGCGGGATCGGGATAGTGCCTGTCGATGGTGCGCTCGAGATCGACCGCCTCGTCCTCGTCATAGGTGAAGGGAAAGCTGAGCGCCTGGCGGTCGATCTCCAGATCGAGCGGCACCTGCGCAGTATGGTTGAGACGGATGACGGTTTCAAAGCGCAGTTCGGCGGAGGCGGCCGTTATATCGACCAGCGCGATGCAATTGCCGAAGACATCGTGAATCCAGCGGACGGATTCCGGCTTGGGAAAGACATCGAGGCTGCAGTTCAAAAGCGTCTGGTCGAAACTGTCGCGGGGGCGGAACATCAGCCGGTGCTGGCCGAAATGCACCGGCCGTTTGTAATGGTAGGATGTGATGTGGCGGACGGAGAAAATCGTCATCCTGCCTCCGTGTTTTCATGACGCAGCACTCGAATGACCGCGGAGGAGGCGTCCGTCACTTCTCTCTGCGCGAGAGCGGATAGGCAGGTGCATCGTAGAGCACGCGGATCTGCCTTTCGTCGAAGCGGGCTTCGTTCACCTCCAGCACGCAGCCGCGCAATTGCGAGCCGGGCATCTCTTCCATGGCAAAACGCAGTGCTTCCGCGGCGGTTTCGAAGCGCCTGTAGCGGGGGCCGCGGGAGCTGCGCAATGTCTTGCCGGTGTAGAGCCCGGCTTCGATCGTATAATTGAATTCTGCCACGTGATGGTCCTTGCTCGTTCCTAATATGGCCGAGCCATTCGGGTGTCGGAGTATTGCGGCTCTTCCGGATTTTCCAGTTCTTCCAGGTTTTCCGGGGCCGGCGGTTTCAGGATGAAACGGCGGGTAATGTCACTCTCGTTTTCTGGCGCTCGCTGCGTTCGTCCTGCCTGATTTCGCGCTGTCTCAAGCGCAGCCGCTTGCGAACATCCTGAAGCTTTTCGGCATCGGAGTCTTTTTCGGGCTGCGGCGCGCGGAAGAGATTTTCGGCTGCGCGCTTTTTGGTGGTCATATTGCTGTCCTCTTGGATGATGGGCGGGACGGCCGGAAGGCCGCCGCGCCGGATTGGGCTCGGGCGTTATTTCTTCTTGTCGCTGCCTGCCATCTTGACCTGCGTGCCGGGCGCAGGCGTTGCCGAGGATGCGGCAGAGCGGTCTTTCTTCGGCTTGCGGGTTTCTTTGTTGCTGCGCACTTGGCCTTTCGCCATGGTTTCCTCCTGGTGTGACGATGCGGGACAGATCAGGTATTGCGGCCCGCCGACGGCTGGCCGGCGCGGCATCAAAGGGGCTGCGGTCCGATGCCGGAATGCTCGTCCAGAGAGGCTGCCAAAGTGGAAAGGCGCGATTGGCCTTGGGGTTGCGCTTGGGATTGTTCTGGGGAATGCCCCAGGGAATGGATGCGCAGCGTGCTTGTTCTCCGGCCGGTCTCCGGCCCATGGCTGAAATTGGGAAAAGCCACGAAACTTTCTGCGGCTTCAAAACGATCGCCCTGCCGCCCGGCGGCTTCGGCACGATCGAGGATACCGAGCGTCACATTCTCACGGTAGCCGAACGCGCCGGTCCGGATGAGATTGCGCGACAGGCTTGGCGGATAAAAATCGGAAGACATCGCGTCCTCCTTTCGTTGGGGCCAGGGCTAACGCCCGAACCGGCAGCGCCCTTGAAGTGGCTGCCAGCAATTGGAATCCTGCGCTTATTCGCTGCGCCGCGCAAGGCGTTTTTCGCGGGATGGGGATCCGAGCAGCTGTCGCGGCATAAACTTTTCGAATATTGCGCCGACGCCAGAAGCCGTTAATTTGAAGGCGGACATTTCAAGCAACGGAAATCGAAGATGAGCATCGCTGTTTTGACGACCTACGTTCTTGTCGTGCTCGGGCTGATGGTAATTCCCGGGCCAGCAGCACTGCTGGTTCTCGCCCGATCGGTCAGCGGCGGCAGGCGGGCCGGCATTGCAACGGGGCTTGGCATTGGGGTCGGCGATCTCATCCATTCCACCATGGCGACCTTTGGCCTTTCGGCCCTGCTTGCGACCTCGGCGCTCGCCTTCGAAGTGGTCAAATATATCGGTGTGGCCTACCTCATCTATCTTGGATACCGGGCCTTCATCGAAAAATCCGGCAACCTCGACTTGGCGGCCGCCCCGGAGATCAGCCCCGGCAAGGCTTTCCGGCAGGGAGTCTTCACGGAAATCCTGAACCCGAAGACGGCGCTGTTCTTCCTCGCCTTCCTGCCGCAATTCATCCATCCCGAAAGCGGTTCGGTGATCGGGCAATTCGCGCTGCTCGGCATCATCTTCGTGACGCTCAGCATCTGCGTGACATCGGCGCTCGCGATCGGCGCCGGTTCGGTGCGCGGCTGGCTCAACAGGAACCGGACGATTGGCCGCCGGCAGGGCAAGGTCATCGGCTCGATCTACATGGCGCTCGGCGTTCGGCTGGCGTTTCAGCAGCAGTGAGCGGCACCGGCCGCTGATGCGACCGGGCTTTGAGTTGCTACCGCTTTATCGCGGCCAGCTGCCGTTCAAAACTCCCCAGATCGAAATAGTCGCGCCAAACGGTGATCCTGCCGTTTTCCACCGTCAGCGTGCCCATGACCGGCAGGGTGATCCGGCTGCCGCTTTCATGGGTGAAGATATCGATGCGCTCGTTCAGCACCACGTTGCCGGAGGCGGCGATTGCCGTGACCTGCCAGTCCACCTTGAAGGTGGAGCCGATGCCGAAATCGGCGTGGAATTTACGAACGTTTTCGCGGCCGGTGATATCGGGCAGGGGCACGTTGTCGTAGAGCACCTCTTCGGCAAGCATGGCGAGCGCCTCCTCGATGCGGCTGGCGCTCCAATGGGCGAAGAAGATCCTTGCGGTTTCGAGCGGTGACATATCAACCTCTCTCAGCCGAACTTGACGAGGTTGAGGGCCGGCAGCGGGCCGCCGGGGAATTGCATCAGGCTGGCGCCGATTTTGAGCGGGCCGAGGTCGACGCCGGCAAAGCCGAGGCGCGTGATGATGTCAGCAACTTCAGCTTTCGCCTGCGCATCGTCTCCGGAATAGAACAGCACTCGGTTGCCGCCTTCGGCCCTGGGGTCGGCGGAGACGAGATTGGCGAAGAGGTGATTGAAGGCTTTGACGAGGCGGGCGCCGGGCACCAGGCCGGCGACGATTTCGCTCGACAGGCGGCCGCCGAGCTCGGCCGGCTTGAAGAGGGGGCCTTCGATCGGGTTATTGGCGTCGATGACGATGCGGCCGGCCCAGTCCGGCAGGCCGGACAGTGCTGCCGGCAGTTTCGACCAGGGCACGGCGATGAGGACGATATCGGCCTTTGCCGCCTCCTCGATGGTGCCCGCGGTGATATGGGGGGCGAGCTCGGCGGTGAGTTCGGCGAGCGTTTCAGGGCCGCGGCTGTTGGCTATGGTGGCGGCGATACCGTTGCGGGCGAGAGCGCGGGCGAAGGCTGCGCCGATATTGCCGGCGCCGATGATACCGATGGACATGGCAAGTTTCCTTTCTGCATGTCGTGTTCGTTTCGATGAAGGCATTATCGCGATGTCATTCCTGTTTTATTAGAGGGGAGTGGGTGGTATCAGTTTCAAGTTTTCCTTGAAGGTGATCGGCAATGGAGAGTTTGGCAAATCTGGAATCCTTTGTGCGGAGCGCCGAGCTTGGCGGCTTTTCGGCGGCGGCCAGACGCCTCGGTCTGACACCGGCGGCGGTCAGCCGCAATGTGGCGGCGCTCGAGGCCAATTTGAAACTCCGGCTCTTTCACCGCAGCACGCGCAGCCTGACGCTGACGGAGGCAGGCGAGCGCTTTCTTCTCTCCGTGCGCGATCATCTCGAGGGGCTGCAGGGGGCGATTGCCGAGATCTCCAACGAGCATGCGGAGCCGGCAGGCGTGCTGAAGGTCAGCCTGCCGCCGGGTTTGGGCACGGGCTATATCCTGCCGATGCTGCCTGATTTCATGAAACGCTATCCGCTGGTGCAGCCGGAATGGATGTTCGAGAACCGGCAGGTGGATCTGATCGCGGAGGGTTACGATGCGGCAATCGGCGGAGGCTTCGAGCTCGCCTCGGGCCTAGTGGCGCGGCCTCTTGCGCCAGCCCATCTCGTGGCGGTGGCATCACCAGCCTATATGCAGGGCCGTGTGCCGCCGGTCGATCCGGCCGGGCTTGCGGGGATGGACGGCATCGTCATGAAATCGATCAATACCGGGCGCATTCCGCAACGGCAGATGCGTAACGCAGCGGGAGTGGAACAGCTGGTCGATCTCGCGCCAAAGATCGTCGTCAACGATCCCGCCGCCATGCGCGGTGCCGCCCTTCTCGGGCTCGGCGTTACGCTGATCTCGAAGCCGGATGCGCTTGCCTATCTCGACAGCGGCGAGCTGATCCGGCTCGTGCCCTCCTGGTATGTCGATATCGGGCCGATCTCGATCTACTACGCCAACAAAAGGCTGCTGCCCTTGAAGACGCGGGTATTCATCGATTTCGTCATCGAGGCTTTTCAGCGTCAGCGGTGGCCTGAGCGTTTTGCCGGCAGTATCGGCTAATGCGGGTCGGGGCGGTAACCGAGCACGAAGGCGATGACTTTCGCGGACGACATTTCGCAGGGTTTCAGCGTGCTGCCGCTTGCCTCCAGGAGATAGAGGTTGAAGCTGACGATATCGGTGCCGGAGAGATCTTCGGCATAGAGCCAGATGCGCTTGCCGTCGGGGGATCGCTTGACCGTGGCGCCCCAGCGGACGGCCTCGAAACTGCCTTCGCTGTAGCCCTCGGGGATAAGGGCGAGGGCACCGGTGAAGTCGTCTGCGGGGTTCATGCCTGTCTCTATGAGGCGGTCTTACACTGCATAGGTGGCGGCGCGGGTGGTATCGCGCAAGGTCGCGTCGTCGGAAGCATCGGTAAATCTGTTAAACCAGCATGAGGCCGTGACCATACTCTTCGGTGAGCTCCTCGATCAGGAGCTTTTCACGAGAGGTCAGGTTCTCACGATCGACGAAGCGCCAGTTCCGCTCGTACAAGGCAAAGGCTTCGTCGGCGGCAATGGGACGCGCAGGATTCCGGTTCCACGCGAGCATCTTCAGCTCGGGGAATTCGGCAGGAACGATCTGGTTTCCAAAATGCGTCATGCGTCCAAGATAGTCCAATGGGGTGCCGTTATCAAACTGCGGCACCCCACCGCTTCGCTCAATACCCCGTCAGCACCAGCGTCTGCACCGGCAGCAGCATGGCCTGCATGCGCAGGATCATGGCATGCATGACGCCGACCGTATCGATGACATGCAGGCTGATCCCTTTGGTATAGGCGTTGGCGATGCGGCTGCACTCTTTGCCCAGGAGAACAGGAGTATCGCGACCAGCGGGTGCTTCAATCCGAAAACGTTGTCTTCAAGCGATGAATATGGGCTGCACCGATGCCGCAGCAGCCGCCGATGATGGTCGCGCCCGCTTCGGCCCAGGAGCAGGCATAGTGCGAATAGGCATCGTCATTCAGATCGCTACGGGTGTCGTGCAGGCCTTCATTGGCGGCTGCCTCGCCCTGTTCCCCTTCGAAGGCATTGGCATAGACGCCGATTTCGAGGGGAGCGTCCATCTTCCGGAACACGCGCGCTGCCGTCTCCACGGCCGCCTGCATGACCTCTGGCTTGCTGCAATTGAACAGGAGGGCTTCAGCGCCCGAGGATGCCGCCCAGGATGCCGCGTCCTCCACGCTTTCGTTGGAGCGGAGCCTCGGTTCTGCGCCCTTCATGGCTGCCTCGTCATCCGCCACCGTGAAGGAAATCCAGAACGGCTTGGCTGATGTCGCCACCGCCTGGCGGACGGCTTCTGCCTCGGCAATCAGGCTCAGCGTCTCGCCGAGCCATATATCGACGAAGGGGCCGAGGTTTTCGACCAACACCTTGAGATAATCCTGCACCCGAGAAGGCTGAAAGTTCTGCGGCTCGTATGAGCCGAAGATCGGCGGCAGCGAACCGGCGACCAGTATCTTCCGATCCGTAACCGCATCGGCCGCCTCACGTGCCAGGCGGCCGGCAAGACGGATCAGCGCCGGCCCTTCCTTCCGAAACCGTTCTTCGCCAATGTGAAAGGGCACGAGCGCATAGCTGTTTGTCGTAACGATTTGCGAGCCGGCGGCGATGAATTCCTGGTGTACCTGGCGCACGATGTCAGGCGAGTTGATCAGCGCCAACGCCGACCATTCCGGTTGTTTCAGTTCGGCGCCCAGCCGCAGCAGCTCGCGGCTCATGCCGCCGTCGAGAATTCGGGTCGTGCTCACGAAGAGGTCTCCATTCGGTCTGTTGCGCCGTGACCGGCAGCGGGTTTTTCATAGGAAAGTGGGTGGGGTGCAGATGGTTCGTGGGTAAGCGAGTTCATGGCCGGTTCTTTGGGCCTAGCGACGGACCGGCACCTGCGCTTCGAGACCTCGAAAGACGCGGGCGATCACTGCGGTCAAGGCGAGATAGAAGAGGGTGACGACCAATAGCGGTTCGTAGACGAGCAGCGTGTCCTGCCGGACCTTGTTTGCGACGGCGTAGAGATCCATCACCGTCACCGTAAAGGCGAGCGGCGTCGCCTTGAGCTGCATGACGATCTCGCCCGCAATGGTCGGCAAGGCGATGCGAATGGCGCGCGGCAACCAGATGCGGCGGGTCAGCTTCCAAGGCGACAGGCCGAAGGCTCGGCCGGCTTCGAGTTCCCCCTTGGGAACGGCAAGCAGCGCGCCGCGCAATACCGCTGCCTCATAGGCGGCGTAGTTCAGCGTGAAACTGACCGCAGCGAAGAAGAAGCCTTCGCGAAGGATCGGCCAGAACAGGCTCTGCCGGATGCCGGGGATCATCGGCAGCAGCGAACCCACGCCGTAGTAGAGAAGCCACAGCTGGATCAGCAGAGGGGTGCCGCGGAAGAAGGTGCAGTAGCCCCGCGCCAGCAGCCGTGTCAGTCCGCCGCCGCTGACCTGCGCGAAGGCGAGGCCAATCGCGATGACGAAGCCGAACACCACCGATATCACCAGCAGGCAGACAGTCTGCCAGGCGCCCGTCAAAAGCAGCGGCCAATAGGAAGAGATCCAGGTGAAATTCATGGGGCGTTCGCTTCAGGCAAGGCGCAGCTGTCCCCGTCGCATCCGCCCCTCGATCAGTTTGAAGAGGACGTTGGAAACGAGCGTGATGGCGAGGTAGAGAAGAGCCGAGGCGAGGAAAAAGACGAAGTAGTGTTTGGTGCTTGCCCCGGCAAGGCGGGTGGCGAGCGCCAGTTCCTGATAGCCGACGACCGCAACCAGTGCGCTGTCCTTGGTGACCGACATCCACAGATTGGCAAGGCCCGGCAGGGCGTTCGGCAAGAGTGCTGGCAACATCACGCGGCGAAATCTCAGCGCCGGCCCCATGCCGAAGGCCTTGGCGGCCTCGATCTGGCCAAGGGGAATGGCGAGGATCGCGCCGCGCAGCACCTCCGTCATATAGGCGCCCTGCACGAAGCCCAGCACCGCGACGGCCGCGACAAAGCCGTTCACATTGACCGGCGGCAGGTCGAGCGCGGCCAAAAGCCGGTTGAGACCGTCGGTGCCGGCGTAATAGAGCCCGACGATCAGGATCAACTCGGGAACGGCGCGGATAACGGTGGTGTAGACATCGAGCAGCAGGCGGAGAACGCGGTTGCCCGAAAGCTTTCCAAGCGCGCCGGCCGTACCGAGCAGCAGGCCGATCGCGAAGGCGCAAGCCGAGATGGCGACCGTGGAGACCGCACCTGCCAGGAGAACGCCGCCCCATCCCGGAGGATAGGGAGACAGCAGGTCCAGAATGCCTTGTTGTGCGGTCGCCATCAGGACTGCTTACTTTGCGCCGTAGATGTCGAAGTCGAAGTAGTTCCTGGTGATCGTGTCGTACTGGCCATTGGCGCGAACCGCAGCGATCGCCTTGTTCAGCTTGGCTTTCAGTTCGGTATCTTCCTTGCGCAGGCCGCCCGAAACGCCGGCTCCGAGAATTTCCTTATCGTCGGCGACGTCGCCCATCTTGGCGCAGCAATCCTTACCCCCATCGCTTTTCAGGAAAGCGTCAAGCGCCAGCGAATCGCCGAAAACATAGTCGATACGGCCAGAGGCGAGATCCTGAAAAGCCTCGTCGAGCGTCTGGTAGGTCTTTTCCTCGGCGACGCCGGCAAAATACTTCTTGTAATATTCCGACTGGATCGTCGACACCTGGATGCCGATGGTCTTGCCCTTCACGTCCTCGGCCGTCGCACCTGGCTTCTGGTCCTTGGGACCGATCAGGGTGCTCGGCGTGTTGTAATATTTGTCGGTGAAGTCGATCACCTTCGAGCGTTCCGCGGTGTTCGACATCGACGACCAGATCACGTCGAACTTCTTGCTTTGCAGAGCCGGGATGAGACCATCCCAGGAAATGTCGACGATCGAGCATTTCTCCTTCATCTCCTCGCAGACGGCGTTCATGAGGTCGATTTCCCATCCCTGCCATTGGCCGGAGGCATCCTTGGCGAAGAAAGGCGGATAGGATTCGTTCATGACGCCAAAGCGGACTTCGGCCTGCGCGGCGACAGCGGAAAGCGCAAGGGCAACGCCGGCGAAAAGGGTGGGGATCAGCTTCATTCGCAGGATTCTCCTGGTTTGTGTTGTCGATGAGAGTTCGCGTCAGTGGGCGTTGAGACCGGTAAACTCCCGGCAGCGGGCGCTCACCGGCGCCCCGAATATCTGCTCCGGCGGGCCTTCCTCCTCGATCCGTCCCTGATGCAGGAACAGAACGCGGCTCGAGACATCCCGTGCGAAGCGCATTTCATGCGTGACGATCAGCATCGTCCGGCCTTCTTCCGCAAGGTCACGGATCACTTTGAGCACCTCGCCGACCAGCTCCGGATCGAGCGCCGATGTCGGCTCGTCAAACAGCATAACAGCGGGATCGATGCAGAGCGCCCTGGCAATGGCCGCGCGCTGCTGTTGGCCACCGGACAAGAAGGCGGGATAGGCGTCACGTTTATCGAAGAGCCCGACCTTGTGCAGCAGCGCCTCGGCCTTTTCGATGGCCTCGCGCCGCGAAATGCCCATGACATGTACCGGCGCCTCGATGACATTCTCCAGCACCGTCCGATGCGCCCAGAGATTGAAGCTCTGGAAGACCATACCGAGCCCGGTGCGCAGCCGTTCGATCTGCCGCCAGTTGCGCGGCTGCAGCCGCCCGCCCCGACCCATCTTCAGCAAGATCTCCTCGCCGTTGATCGCAATGCGGCCACGATCCGGCGTTTCCAGGAAATTGATGCATCTGAGGAAGGTGCTCTTGCCGGAACCCGACGAACCGATGATCGAAATCACATCGGACTTGCGGGCCTCGGTCGAAATGCCTTTGAGAACCTGTTGCGAGCCGAAGCTTTTATGGAGATCTTCGACACGAAGAGCAGGAGAGGACTGATCGGGCATGCATGGTTCCGGCTGAAGTGAATTCGCGAAGGATAATGATAAATTAACGCGGTTTTTTCGCGCAATTTTCATTCATTCTGCATATTTTGCGCAAAATAATCTTGTTCATGCGGCAAATGCGGCAGAATACGCGAAGTGCCGCGACAGAAATCGGACTGGACAATGGAACAACTGGATCGTTTTGACCGTGAGATTCTCGATATCGTTCAGCGCGACTGCCAGCTGAAGGCCGAAACGGTCGCCGAACGGGTCGGGTTATCGGTCTCGGCCGTGCAGAGGCGGTTGAAGCGCCTGCGCGAGGAAGGGATCATCAAGGCGGAGGTGGCCGTCCTCGACCGCAAGGCGACGGGGACATCGATGGTGTTCATCGTCGGGATGGAGATCGAGCGGGACAATTACGACGCGCTGGCGAAGTTCCGCCTATGGGCGGAGAAGCAGGATCATATACAGCAGGTCTATTACGTCACGGGTGCGGTCGATCTGATCGCAATCGTCACCGCCCGCGACGTCGAGCATTATGACGACATCGCGGCCCTGATCATGGCGGAAAATCCGCAGATCCGCCGCATGCATACGAATGTCGTGCTGCGCGACGTCAAGCTCGGCCTGTTCGTGCCACTTCAATAGCAGGCGGACCGTGCGCCGGCCCGTCGCCGGCCTCAATGTTCCCTCAGCACCAGTGTTTGCACCGGCAGGAACAGTGCCTGCATGCGCAGGATCATCGCGTGGACGAGACCGACCGTGTCGATGACATGCAGGCCGATCGCTTTGAAGGTGCCGATACTGGGGTCGGCGAGCGCATCGTGATTGCTGGTATAGGCGTTCGCGATGCAGCTGCCGCCCGGGGGCACGTCGTCCAGGCCGCCGGGGAAGAGGGGTTGCAGGAAGACGGTCAGCGTCCCCGGTTTTGCCAGTTGGGCGACATCGACGAGCTGGTCGGTCGGGCGCAACTGGCCGGCGGCGATCACATCCTGCACCTCCGTGACGACGAGCGGGATGATGGCGAAGGGTTTGCCGACGCAGGTGGCTTCGGCCACCATGCCGGGTTTCATCACCTGCGCCTCGATCTGGCCGAAACCGGCAATCAGCGTGCCGCGACCGGCCTCTTCAGGCACCAGGATGCCGGCCGGGCGCAGCATGGTGTTGAGCACATCGCCGCGCCGCAACGTAAACTGTTGAACAGTGCCGCTGATGCCGGCCTTGACGACCGTCTTGTCGAGTTCGACCTGGGCCTGTGCCAAAGCCGCCTCGGCGCTCGCCTTCTGCGCCGGCAGGAGCACATTGAGCTTGGTCTGCAGCGTCTCCTTGTTGGCATAGGCGGCGCTGACCATGCCGCGCTGGCTTTCGACCGTATTGGTGAGCCGGTCTACCTCGCGGCGGGCAACGGCGTCGTTCTTCAGGAGCTGGGTCTTCATCTGCAGTTCGTCGATCGAAACCTGCAGGGCGCCTTCGGCCTGCCGTATCACACCGTCGGCGCTCGCAAGCTCGCTTTCGGCCACCTTGGTCTGGGCCTCGACTTCGGCGATCTGCTTGCGCGCCACGTCGAGCGCGGCCTTCTGGGCGGAATCGTCAAGGCGGAAGAGCGGCGCGCCCGCCGCGACCTTCTGGTTGACGCCGACGAAGACCTCATCCACCCGGCCCATCGCTTCCGGCAATATGGTGACGGTGCGGAAGACCGCGGTGACGCTCTTCGTCGCGGGGTGGAAATAGAAGATCATGGTGATGAGCGAGATGGTGAGCAGCAGGCAGGCGGTTATACCCCAGCGCAACTCGTACCACATGCTGTAGAGCGTGATCTCATGGCCGATGCGCTTTCCCTGCACATAACGGCGGAAGAGATAATCGGGGAAAATGGTCAGCATCGAGCAGAGGAGCAATTCCAGCATGGTCAGATACCTTTTTCCTGGGCGCTGGCTTTCTGGGCGCTGGCTGTAACGACCGGCTGGATGAGCTGCGGATGAGGCGACGGGGCAGGGGCGATCGGAGCGCCGGAGACGGGAGCGCCGCTTGACCCATGATTGGCCTGATGATGCTGCGCTGCCGCAGCAGCCGAAGGCCCTTCAACCGGATGCGCTTCAGCCGGGGGGACGGGGGCGCTCTGAGCGGTGCCGGCCTCGGGACTGCGGCTCGCGAGCCTCGCAATGGACCGGGCGATGGAATAGAGCGGCGTCGAAAAGTCGGGAATACGGACCATTGCCAGCAGCAGGCCGATAATCCAGTAGATATGATTGTGGGTGAAGAGGGAGATCAGCGCCAGTACGGCGACGATCTCCAGTTGCACCTTGTTGGCCCGGTGCGCGATGCGCTCGGGAACGGCATGGAGCTGGAAATAAAAATTGCCGATCGCGAGGATGATCAACAGCATCAGCACGATGACGACGACGAAGAGATAGTCGGTTTGTCCAGGCGCGGTGATGAAGACGGGCACATGATCGGTCAGGGCGGCGTGATAGGGTTGCGTCGCTGCCTCATCTGCTGCCGCTGCCGTTTGAGCGGCCAGGGAGACCGTTGCGAGCGTTGCGCCGATGGCGCTCCAGTGGCGGTTCTGCTGCCTTCTCGTCTTCCTTCCATCGCCCATGCCAAAGCTCCCCCGGACGGCATTTTAGTGTCCGCTTAATTCTAGGCTTTTTGTGCGCGGCACGAAAGTACGTAACGGTAATTACGGGGGTAAAATCTGTGCCTCGTGCCATTCGTAAATGGTCGGGCACCTCTCTTTCAATTAGCCCGCCAACACCGTCACCGTCCACCATCCTCCAGCCTATGCCGCATCCAGATATTCGGCTCCTCATAGAGCCCAAGCCCGCTCTTGCAATCGGCCATCAGCGGCGCCAGGCCGCCTTCCATGTGATACGGCCCGGACATGGGAAAGCGCAGCCCGCTCCATTCGCTCCATTGCGACAGCGGCGCCTCGACCCGCATCGAGCGCGGCGCGATTTTGACGAGGCTCGCGCCGAGCTGCCAATGTTTGCGTATCCAGGGATCGAAGGGCGCGCCTGATGACGTCGTCCAGGCGATGTAATCCGCGAAGGATGTCAGCGGATAGGCAGCCTTCTTGGTGGGGCGCACGGGCGCGACGAGGGCCTGGAGGCCGTATCGCCTGGCATCGGCCTTCATGTTGCCGATCAGCCGCTCGGCCAGATCCGAGCCGCGCATGGCGGGCGATACGACGATGGCAAGTGCGGAGAGGGCATTGGGTTTCCGGCCCGATGCGAAGGCCTCCACGCCGCCGGCGAGAACGGCATCCCATCCGGCATCGGGCAGGGAGGCGTCGTCGTCATGTTTGGGCCAGAAGAAGGGAATGCTGTTCGATGTGGCGACGACCTGCTCATTTCCGCTGTTGTCCCTGCCGAGGGCCAGGAACTGATGGCGGCGCAGGCCATCCGAAAACAGGCTGTTCCAGTATTTGATGACGGCAGCGTCACCGCCGATGAATTTCGGCCAAACCGTTGCGCCCAGTTCGTCGAAAGCGGGGATGAGGTCGGGCCGTTCCTCGGCGGAGACAAGGGTGATCTCGTTAGAGGCTTCTTCCATCATGCCTGAATTTTTCCCGAATCCGTCGCTGCGGCCACGCGCAGTCGGCCCTAACAGCTCGTCATACGCAACCTTTTGTTTATGTGCCGAACGTAGCAAAGGGCGCCGGGAGGCCGGTATCAAGAGAGCGCCTGGCTCCGGCCGAAGGCGTTTCGCAAGGTCACCGGAGGAATTCGGCCCCCAACCCAGCGCTCTCTTGACGCTGCAATGATCGCAGCAGATGGTTGAGGCGGTGTCTTGCTATCTTTTCAGACGCCGCGCCAAGAGCGCGCCGGCATCGCCGATGACGATCGCCGGGATCAGCACCAGCGCCATGTCATTGATGCGCGGCGGTACATCGACGACGACGAGATTGAGGCCGAACCAGGGATTGAGGATCTGCACCATGTAGATCGCCGCCCACCAGAGCCCGAAGGGGATGACGATGAGCAGGCGGCCGAGGCGGGTGGCGCTCCAGCGGTCGGCGGCCTCGGCCACCGCAATGTCGCGGGCGGCCTCGATGCCCTTGATCACTTCCGCGGCGGCAAGCTTCTGCTGATCGGTCTCGGCCGAGAGTTTCGCCTGATAGGCAGCGAGCAGCGGGCCGGTGAATTTCTCAATGATGCCGCCGAGCAGCAGGTCGCTCAGCCACTTCATTTCGCCCATCCGCAACGATGCGCCAGATAGTACCAACCCTCGGCTGTTGCCGCGATGAGCGCGCCGGAGGCAACCTGAAGCGCCATGGCGACATCGGGATCACGCGAGATCATCTCGCCGAGATCGGGTGCGATCAGCCCGCGGGTGACGAGGATGGCGGCGAGGTAACGCAAGAGAATGCGAATGAAGACGAGGGTCATGTCTGCTGCCCTTGATGATGATGGAGAGCGGCAGGATGGGGTGGGGAGAGTTGTCAAGCTGAACTCGGAGGGATCGCGATTTTCTTGAGATGCAAAACCGCCCACACTTCTGCCGGACTTGCCCTAAAGAAAGCGGGCGAGCGCACCTGAGGCGATCGCCTTGATCAGCAGGCCCGCAAGCGGCGTCAGCACGATGGCGACGACGGCCCAGAGCGCCTTGCCGATGCGGTTTGCGAGCTTTTCGACGCTGCCTTCGATGCGCAGCAGGGCGGCGTTGATATGCGGCTGCTGCGCTTCCAGCGAGACGACACGCTCTTTCAAATCACCGATCCTGCTGTGGAGCTTTTCAAGCTCGTTGCGGGTTGTCTCATCCATGATGTCATTCCTTTTTGGCATCATGGATAGGGCGCAAACGGTTGAGATCGAAAATCACGGCTGGCCGATCCGCGCAAACCCGGCGTCCACCTTGCGGGGGATTTCATCGGCGGGCGACTCCGCCGCGAGACCGGTGGCTTCGAGGATCTCGGTGACATGCTGGTGGCCGATGCCGATGTCGCCTGACGGAGGGCGGATGGCCTTTACGAGCGCCCTGGCATCGCTCTCAGTGCCGGCAAGCGGCTTTTCCGCATCGCGGATGGCGGGCAGGGCGGCCATGACGGAATAGCCGGTGTGCTGGGCCAGGAAGGCCGGCCATGCAGGGCCGTTGTCGTGCCCGCCGATGGCGGCGGTAAAGACCATATCGGTCATGGCGAGCGCGGTCAGATCCATGGCGAGTGCAATGCCCTGCCGGGCTGCCGTGTCCGCATCCTGACCGGTGGCTTCGGCACCGGCCTTGAACTTTGCGGCGAGATGCGCGCCCAGCGCCTTGAAGAGCAGCAGGGTTTCGTTGCTGCCGGCATGGGCCGGGAACGGATCCACTATCGCCTGCCGCATGCAGGCATCGGCATGGGCAAGAGCCTTCGCTTCATCCCCTCCGAACTGGCCGATGCCCTTGTTGTAAAAGGCAAGCCAGGCCGGTCTCTCGATGAGATGGTGTCGCAGCGTTTCCTCAAGCCAGCCGGCCATCGTCTCCCATGCCGTTCCGGCCTCAGCGAAAAACCCGCGGCTGGCCATGAGAGGCGAACGGCTGGCGACCTCCCCGATAATGCCGGGGCGGAAGACATTCTGCAGCGCGGCCACGAAATCGCCCCTGCCTGAGGCGGCGATGATCTCGGTGAGCCGGTAGCGGCTTGAAAGCGAGGCCGCGAGATCATTCGCCAGGCTGACGGCGGTGACGTTCTTTTTTGCCAGGCGAGCCATGCGGCCAATGCGATCGGCGGAGCGCAATTCGCCGGCGCCCATTTCGCTGAGCCAGGCCTTCAGGGCCTCCAGATCAGCGGCACGGCCGGCCTCCTCAAAGGCCGTCTTGAGGCCGGCATCGGCAAGCAGACGCCTTGCATTCGCGAGCGGCTCGCTGAATTCCAGGTCGTAAATGAGGTGATTGACGTGCCGGTGCAGGACGGCGATGTCGAGATCGAGCGGCCGGGCGGCGAGGTCGACGCGGGACCTGCCATGACTGGCCTCGGTTGCGGATTTGGCGAAACGGCCGGCGCCAAGGGCCTGCGCCGGATCCGGTGCCGCATCGGCGGCATCATAGGCCAGCGGATAATAGCCGCCTTTCAGCGCCTTGCCGGCGATCTCGACGGAGACGGGCTGCACCCATTGCGGCGCGATGCCGGTCACACGCTTTTCTCGGGCGGCGATATCGGGCTCGAGGGCGGCGAGATAATCCCAGACGGACTGCACGAAGCCGGCATCGCGCGCATCGAGCGAGGCGAGCACGGCGGCGAGCCCGGCTTCGTCGAGCGCGCCTTGGATGCGGCCATCCGTCAGGCGCCGGCGATTGACCTCGTTGCCGGTGTTCAGCGCGATGGCAATAGCCTCCCATTTTGACAGGGACTGGCCGAGGGCCGGGAGATAGCGGGACGTTGCCATCTGGTGTCGCTCCTCGGCGGAGTAGACATTGTAGAGCTCTTCCAGATCAGCGGCCGCCTTCTGTTTGCGCAGCGCAAGGCGGCTTGCTGCGGCATCGAGCGGCGCCTTGATGGCCCGGTGGGCTGGGCCGGCAGCGGTGGCGTCGAGCTCAAGCAACAGCGCATCCGCCGCACGGGCCGGATCGAGGGGAGGACGCTCGCCTTTGGCAGGGCCGGCCGGTCGCGGCCTTCTCAGGGCGCCGACGAGGCTCGCAACGGTCGCCTCGATATCGGCTTCGCGATCGGCATCGATCAGCTTGCCGGCGCGCCTGGCCGCATGTTCGAGATTCTTCAGCGCCGCGGCGACGGCGCGGAAGCGCTCCAGCGTGATCTCCTTGTAGGACTGGCGGCCGGAGCCGATCAGCACACTATCGGGAATGGCAAGCTCGTTTTCCCGGCCTGCCGCCTTCATGGCGAGACTATAGTTTCTGAGGGCGATGCGCGGATCATCCTGTCCGCCCGCCTGACCTCCGGTCTGACGATCCGCCCGGCCGCCGAGGCCGAAGCGGTCGAGCAGGGCGTCGATCGCGCCCGGATAATCGATGCGGCCATTGTCGCGAAGGACGGCCGCGGCGAGTTTTTCGCGCGCGGGGCCGCTTGCGAGGCTTTCCGCTTCGGCCTCGAATTTTTCCACCTCGCCGATAATGTCGAGGCTTTCGGCATAAATCGCGTGATTGAGAAGCTGGCGGCGTTTGGCGGTGATCAGCCTGGCGATACGCTCGTCCTGTTCGTGAGGGGCGGCGTCTGCATTGCCGGCAGCCTTGCGGCTTGCCCTCTCGCGCCAGGTCTCATCCTGCGCCAGTTCGTCACCCAGCCTGATGGCTTCGATAGCGGTACGCCTGCCGGCGGCGAGGAAGCGCGCGCCGTCCATGGCATCGGCCACCTCCATGCCCGCGGTTGCCGAGAGCGCATAGGCCCTGGCTTCGACCGCCGTCAGCCCGTCGCCCGAGCCCGCAACCTCGATGAGGGCCGCAAGCTCGGCCGCCAGCCATTCGGCCCGCCGGTCGTTGTGCACGGCTGCGATTGCCCGCTCCTCGGCCGAACCGTCGATCAGCATGTCGCCGTGGCGCTGCAGCATCACGCGCTCGACTTCGAAGGCGATTGCGTCTTCGCGGGCAGGCGCCAGCGCCATGGCCGCCACCAGCTCGTCGCCTGAGCCAAGGCCGAAGAGATCGGCGACGATATCGGGATCGAGCCCGCCTTCATCGGCATAGATGGAGCGCTCACCCCTGGGCAGGGCTTCGAGGATGGTGGCGCCGTAGCGCGCCACGAGGGTGGCTTTGTCGAAGCGGATGTCGCCGGATGGTGCGGGATTTTCCGCATCCAGCCATCGGCGGTTCGTCATCCATTCGATGGCGCGGTAGATGCCGGTGGCGTTGATCTCCTTCTCCACCTCGCGCTGTACGGCCGCCTTTTCTTCCCTGTAAGCCTTCTGCCCCTCGCGCCGCACGGGCTCCATCATCTGCCGCAGAAGGCGGGCCTTCGCTTCCTGTGAGGCCAGCGCGCGCAGCTTCAGCAGCCGGTCGTAGTGCGGCTGCGTCAGGCCGGCATCTTGCGCATTGGCAAAGACGGGTTCATCGCCGCCGACATTCTGCTGGGCCATCTCGATTGCGGTGTCGCAGGCGAGCAGGCGGAAGAAGATGGCGGCGACATCCGGTGCGAGGGAAATGTCGAGGGCGACGAGGCGGCGATATATGGAGAGCAGCCAGTCGCGGAACTGTTCGAAGACGCCGCGCATCTCAGGTGAGGGCGCCTCGCCTTCGATGAGGTAGGTTTCGGCAGCATGTGCGAAGCGGGACTGGATGGCGGCGTCGATGGCCGCGTCCTTGCTGGGATTGCCGGTGGTGCCGCGATCGAGTGCGGCGAACACATCCTTGGCGGTGATCTTGACGCCGAGTTTGGTGCGCACTCCATCGGATGCGACGGCCTTGGCGTCCTCGTGCCACCAGCTTTCGAGATGGGCAAAACTCTCCGCAGCGGGACGAACGCCGCGGCCGGCCATATCTTGCATGATATCGAGGAAATGGCGGCTTGCTCCTTGCAGCAACGTGGAGAAATTGGGCTTGCGGAAGACATCGAGGATGGTTTCGGTGTCGGCTGGGATACGGAGTGGGGTGTCGGGTGAGACGGCTGGGCTCTGGAACAAACGCGGCGGCGTGTCGGATGTGAGGTTATCGGTCTTCATCACCGCGTTTCCAAATGAAGGTTGGGCGGACACGGTTGTCGTGTCGGCGGGACGGTTGGTCAGGTTTTTCAAGTTGAATTCCCTCGGGAAATCGCTTGCCGGTCAGGGCTGCGGATAGAGTTTCAGATATTCATCGAGGCTGCGGCCCTCGGCTCCCGCCAGAGCGGACGTGAAGGCGGAATGACTTATGGCGAAGTGGGAAATTGTTTCGGCAGGGTGTCCGGCGATGGCAGAGCGCAACACTGCGAGATTGTAGGCCCGCTGTTCGGCGGCACGGTCGATGATGGGGGATGAGAAGGCGGGGCTGGCCCGCGGATTGAGGGTGCTACCATAGGCGTTCGCGTGCTCGCGAAACGCTTGGGATTCCGCAAAGGTGAGGCTGCTGGCGTGCGGACGGATATTATCCATAATATATCCATCGCCCTTCGAACCGGCGAAGTGCGTGGCGTAGGTCGCCATGGAGAGCTTTACGTCGCCGCCGGTTATTCTGGCGAACGCGAGGGTGCGACTGTCCACCAGATCTTCGGGATTGATACCCGCTGCCTTGGCAGCTCTCACGAAGGCGCCGGCTGGAACGAAAACGTCCCGCGCTTCGGGGTTTGGTGTCATCCTGGTGGCAAATTTATGGAACTCGTCGCGTGACCGTTGCCAGAGCTTTGATGCCTGCGCTGCGACAGAGATTTCTTCAAGTGACTGGCGGGTTTGGGCGGCTGCTTCCGGATGGGGGGTGGACGTATGTGACGAGCCGCGATTGCGCAGGAGGGCCTTGACGCCTAGGATGAGGAACTCCTTGCCTACGCTGGCAAGAGAACCTCCTGCGAACGTGACCCCTATGTCTTTGAAGACCTCTTGGCTGGGGTCCAGAAGTTGTCGCTTAATTGCGTTCTGAATGACCTGTTGGATCGTCTGCGCGGTACCATCCTGTACGACGTGCCCGACTAAGTGCCGCAGAAACTGATTCATTATCACGCGATTCAGTATTGGCGATAATATCTTGGCGGTGGGAAGCAGATCAGTGAATGCAGTCGGCGCAAAGGCCACAGCCATCTGGCTTTGCTTATATTCACTCGCCTTCGCTTTTCGAGCAGCAGCGGTACCTTCCCCGGCTGCTCGCATCATTTCTATTGCGATAGCACCTCCGGGGCCGAGCTTGGACGCAACCACCAACGCCGGCAAATAAGCGCCTAACATTTCGCTGCCGCGACGGACCCAATTATTTTCATATCCCGGGGCGGCTGGAGCGATCGTTTCGCCAAAGTCACCGATCGTTGCGCCCCAGTCTTGAATGGTTTTGAAGAAATCCGCGAACCAAGGATCGAAGTCTCTTCTGGCCTGTTCGGGTGTCATCCGCCCTGCCAAAACCTCTTCCAGTACTATATTCGCCCGCAGCTTCTCGATCAGGTCTTGGTTTGCGATTTGCTGTTTTATCAGAGGAATCTGATCAGCCGGCGCTTTTGCCGCGTTCGCGATCACCTCAATGACGGCCTCCGCTTCCGGTGATGGCGGGCTGCTCATAAGTTGGCCATCGCCTTCCATGATACGACCTACTGCGGTAACGAGGCCGGTGGTAATACCCTTCGGCGCCTCTATGGCCGTTTGGCCGACCTCTTTGGTTCTTTTGACTATTGGGCTGGATGAGGATGCCAAGTATACTCGCACCTGATCCGGTGTGATCTCGTGTGCTCTCACCGCATCCAGATAGAATTTGGCTGCGCCCGGATTGACTAAGTCTTGTGTGCGGATTTTTTCTTCAAGTACCGCGGCTTGCTCATCGTTCGATTTCCCCGCGTTGGCGATTTCTTCAATGAGCGCATCGCTCTTTCTCGTGTCATCGCTGCGAGTGTCTTCGGCAACTAAGGGATCTGAGACGAGGCTAGGGGGCGAAACGGCAGGCTGCGTATCCGGAGCAACATTCTCCGTGACCGGGGCAGCGGGCTGTGCAGGTTCTTCAAGTCGATCAGGAGATGAGGCGTTCGAACCGGCTGGATCGACCGGCGGAGATCCAGGCTGCGGAGTCGAGCCGGCATTTTCGGGCGCGGGAGTGCCGGGCTGCGAGCTTGGCGCAACGGGACCTAAGGCCGGCGCCTGTTGAGGTGCGGCCGGGCCTGCAGGGCTCGCAGACGGCGGCGCTTCAGGATTCGCGGATGAGCCGGCAGGCTCCTTTGCCGGAAGCGTTGCGTCACCGAAAGCCTTCGGCAACTGCCCATACCGCTGAACAGCCTCTTCGAAGGAACATAGGTTGTAGACATCATCCTTCGCCAGAAGGATAGCCATAGGATTTTCGCCATACCAGGTCGCCGTCTTCCTTGCGGTGGAGAGCAACGCCTTGTCACGCGTCTCGTCCATAATGCGTTGAAATGTTGGGCGATATTCCCTGATCATCGACAGAGTCGGGAGAGGATTTCCCGTTCTTTCCGAATACTGCCGCGCGAAATTAAGGTTATCCGCAACCTCGTCTGGATTTTCATCCGAGGATTGAATATAGCTGGCGGCGGCAGCGCCCTGTTGCCGTCGTTTCCAGTCGTCATAGGGTTGCATGTTGTCCATGTCTGTCTCCCGTTCGGCCGAGAGACAGGGGTAGGTGCGCAAGAGTTGTTTTATAAATCGAAGGGGGAATGCCGGTGGCAAACGGGACTGATCTGCGTGGGGCTTCGGCCGGTGGCAAAGGTGGTATGGGATCGGGAATCGCGATCCTGGCGGCGGTCGCGCTGGTCTGCAGTCTGGTGCGCCGTTTCGTTGCGGCGACGGCCTATCCGCCGTCGGCAGGGCCGCGATTTATCGGCGAGATCATCGGCGGATCGCTGCCGTCGTTTATCGTCGGCCTGATCGTTTTCTTCATCGTTCGCTTCATCAGGCGCAAAGGCGGAGATCGCTTCGCCGGCGTGCTGTCAGGTCTGATCGTCGTGCTCGCGCTTTCGGGCCTCGGCTATCTCGGTGACCTCAATCATCTGAACGATTTTCGGTAGAGACATGATGCGTCATGGCGGCAGAAGCCGGCTTGGGAAGAGATGGATAACGCACGAGGCAGAGGTGACGGAAGCGTCTGCGGGCGCCAGGGGTGGTCTGTGAGGAGCATGTTTTTGCGGAACTTCGCTCGTCGGCTGAGGGCTGCGGGCGTTGGCCTGTTTCTGTTTTTCCTGCCATCGGCTTCCCATGCGGCGGAGCCTGAAAATGGCGGGCCTGCAGAGTTCATATTCGGCGTGCAGGTAGGGGATGCCTATGAGAGCATTCTGTCGCAGCAGGGCTGGTATGCCTGCGATGTCGGAGAGCGGAAAAGCGTGTGTTTCGATGAAGTTGAGGTCGGCGATCAGATCGGCACGTTCCGGATCGGCATGCTGGATGGCCGCGCACTTTACGGAGAGTTCATGCCCTATCGCGCCGACAGCTTCTGGGAGATCATCGGTTCATCAGGCTTTTCCCATCAAAACGAGGATGTGCCTGTCAATCTTGTGACCAGGAATGTTACGATTGACATCGTCAAAGCTGTCCATGATCTGGGCGAGGAGGAGGCCAAGAAGCGGTTTTCCGGTTATCTGGCCAAGGACAATCAGAGCCTGCAGGCAATCAGATTCGTTGCTTCCCGAGCGACGAAGCCGCCGCGGCCGGGTGCTGCCTTCCCCAATGGCGATGCCTACCTCAACAGCCTGCCGGCCGGAATGTTTCTCGTCTCGGTCAGCAGGGCGGGGAATGTCACCATCGTCGTGATCTACCCCACGCTGGCAAGCGCGAGCGCGGCCTTCCCGCAATATTGCCGTGACGGCTGCAAGCGCTGGTCGCCGCCCGACCAGCGCTAGGGGGCCGAGCGCATGACTTCCAATCTGGGCTTCCTCTCCACACTCGTGCCCACCTTCATGGCGGCCTGGTTTGGGGCGAGATATTGGGCGCGGCTATTGCCCAAGGGACAGCTCTATTCGCTGCTGGCATTTTTTTGCGTGCTGACTGGCGTGATCCTTGTCTATGTGACGTGCATCATATGCCTCTGGCAGGCGGATCTGGCTTCTCACTCAACAAGCGATGAACGGACGGATTATCTGGGTCGGGGGCTTGGGTGGTCCGGTCTCATTATGATGATGGTCATCGTTTCGACAAACCGATTTCGGCTAAAATTTCACCCTCCTGGAGAGATCAGGCCTTCTGATGACGTGGATGAGAAACCAATCGACAAGTGGCATTTTTTGATAACCGGTCTCGTGGGATGCATAGTCTCAGGATTTGTGGAACTACCATCCGGCTGGGAATATGAATCTTCAACCGCTTGCGTGTATGCAGGTATGGTGCTGATCTACGGGGTTGGCGCGGGGCTTGCCGTGACCGGTCTTTTCCTGAAGTAAGAAGCATGCAATTCCAGCACAATTGCTGCACGGTCTGCCGGAATTGCCCCTGCCGCTTCAAAAGGATTCGCGGCTGTCGCTCCTCGGATCCCCCTCGATCTGGTGCGGCCGGTAGAGATCGCCCCGGGCGTTGCGCCGCCAGGGGCGGGCGAGATTGGCCGGGTCGGTGGCGATTTCGGCGATGGCGATGCCGGGTTTGCCGTCATCAGGGCAACGAGCGGCCCACTGGCCCTTGGGGCCGGCGATGCCGCAGGGGGCGATGACGCTTTGCGGCGCGTGGGCGGCGTAGCTCACCCAGAATGCATTGCTGGCCGCAACTCCCAGGACTTCGGCGGCGAAGGGAGGAGCGGCGGAGGGGACTTCGCCCGATGTGGAGAAGAGCACGCAATCGACGTCGAGCCGCTCATATTCGGTGAAGATCTCGTGATAGTGAGATTCTATGCCGGCAGCGCAGCCGAAGCGCATACCGTCCACCTCGAAGGTGACGGGGATCTTGCCCGGCGAATACATGAAGGAAATCTTGGTGTGGGAGAGCAGGCGCTCGTCATAACGGGTCACCAGCTCGCCCCGGTCTGAGATGACATAGAGGCTGTTATGCGGCCGGTGCGGCGGGGTCAGCCTGTGCGGCGCGCCGAAGACCGTCCAGAGCTTCAGCCTCTTTGCGAGCCTTCTCGTCTCCTCCAACTCCTCGCGCAGGACCTCCCATTGGTAACGGCTCCAGTCGGCCGCGCCGATCTCCCTGGGGCCGGTTTCGGAAAGGAGGCGCTTGCTCGGAAAGCAGAGCGTTCCCTCGGGGAAGTGGATCAGCCGGGCGCCGGCCTTGCTCGCCTGGCGCATCAGGTGGCGCATTTCGGCGCCGTTGGCGCGGAATGCCGCGGCATCGCATGGGTCTAGGCAAACAGACGTTTGGGCGACCGCCAGCCGCAGGGATTTGCCGGCAGGCTCATCCGTCGGCTTCTTGCGGATATGGCTGAGGGCTGAAGTATAGGATTCGCCGGTTTTTGCAGCGCGGGCGCGAACCCTGCGTTTGAGATTTCCGTTCTGGGTCATTGTCTGGCCTTTCCATCACGGACGCATGTTCCCCGGCAACCACGCCCGAGCGATCGGACCAAGGTTTTCGAACCCGAGACGGAAGTCCCTTTGCCTCCGTTTTGAAGATCCTGCCGGGGAGGATCGCTGGAGGTTGGGCGCAGGCCACGCCTGACGAGAAAGATGTCGATGCCGTGGCGATTCGTCAATCTGGGGAGGGGCCGTAATGTGGGCTTCGAAACGCGGCAGGTGATCGGCCGCGTTTCGTTCCTTCCGTAGAGTCAGGCGCCTTTCGCTGCGGCAATGCCGTCGAGTTGCGCCATCACATCATCAGACAATTCGATATCGGCCACCGCGAGGTTTTCCCTGAGGTGGCCGCGCGAGGACGTGCCGGGGATCAGCAGGATGTTGGGCGCGCGCTTCAGGAGCCAGGCGAGGGCCACCTGCAGAGGCGTGGCGCCCAATTGGGCAGCGACATCGGAGAGCGTCGAGGACTGCAGGGGCGAGAAGCCGCCGAGCGGGAAGAAGGGCACGTAGGCGGTGCCTTCGGCGGCGAGCTTGTCGATCAACGCGTCATCGTCGCGGTTGGCGAGGTTGTACTGGTTCTGGACGCAGACGATCTCGGTGATCCTGCGGCCGTCATCCACCTGTTTTGCCGTGGCATTCGACAGGCCGATATGCTTGATCAGGCCCTGCTGCTGCAGCTCGGCGAGAACCGTGAGCGGCGCTTCGAGCGAGCCTTCGGCCGGCCCATGCACATCGAACATGGCGCGCAGATTGACCACCTCGATCACGTCGAGGCCGAGATTTCTAAGGTTGCTGTGGATCGCCGCGGTCAGTTCTTCCTTGGAGAAGGCGGGGTTCCACGAGGCGTCCGCGCCGCGCCGCGCGCCGACCTTGGTGACGATGACCAGGTCGTCATTATAGGGGTGCAACGCTTCCCTGATGATCTCATTGGTGACGTGCGGGCCATAGAAATCGCTGGTGTCGATGTGATCGACGCCGCTTTCGACCGCCTCGCGCAGCACGGCGATGGCTTCGTCGCGATCGCGCGGCGGGCCGAAGACACCCTTGCCGGCGAGCTGCATCGCGCCATAGCCGAGCCGCTTGACCGTGCGGTCGCCGAGTTTGAAGCTTCCGGATTTTTCGACAGTTGACATGAATTCTGGATCTCCGATTGAAGGCAATGAGGAGATAGGCCTCTAACATTGCTGCGACAATTGGCTATAATCCGGACGGGCTGTCCGGCATCGAGGACAATTAACGGAGGCAGGCACATGAAGCAGGGTACGCCCGACATCGGCGATGTCAGTGCCTTTCTGGCTGTCGCAAGGGCCGGCGGTTTCCGCGAGGCGGCGCGGGCGAGCCATATGAGCTCGTCGGCGCTGAGCGATGCGGTGCGCCGGCTGGAGGCGGAACTTGGTGTCAGGCTCTTCAACCGCACGACGCGCAGCGTGGTGCCGACCGAGGCCGGTCGCGGGCTGATGGAGCGGCTGGGTCCTGCCTTCGGCGAGATCGATGCGGCGCTCGATTTCGTCAAGGATTTCCGCGATCGGCCGGCCGGCTCGCTGAAGCTCAATGTGCCGGTCAGTGCGGCGCGGCTGGTGCTGCCGGGCATCGTGCCGCCGTTTCTGAAAGCCTATCCCGACATCCGCCTCGAAATCGTTACCGAGGAGAATTTCGTCGATATCATCGCTGCCGGCTGCGATGCCGGCATTCGCTACGACGAGCGGCTGGAGCAGGACATGATCGCCGTGCCGATCGGCCCGCGGGTCCAGCGTTATGCCGGGGGCGCGTCTTCAGCCTATCTCGCGGCACATGGCCGGCCGCAGCATCCGCGCGATCTGCTCACTCACGCCTGCATCCGCGGGCGGTTTGCCGGCCGCGCCATTCCGGTCTGGGAGTTCGAGCGCGATGGCGAGATCGTCAGGGTCGATCCGCCGAGCCCGCTGATCGTCCAGAATGGCGGCGGCACGGATCTCGCCGTCGATGCGGCGGTCGCCGGAACCGGCGTCGTCTTCACCTTCGAGGATTGGCTCAGGCCCTATTTTGCAAGCGGCGCGCTGGAGCCGGTGCTGGAGGACTGGTGGGAGAGCTTTTCCGGCCCCTTCCTCTATTATCCCGGCCGGCGGCTGGTGCCGGCGCCGTTGCGCGCCTTCATCGATTTCATCAAGGCGATGCCGCGAGAGGGTTGAGCGGAGATCGCCGGCGCGCAACGTGGTAGAGTGGGGGCGGGCGATGCATTCGCCGCATCGCCGTCATCATCATCATCAACACCATCGTCGTGACGATGGGAGGGGGAAGATCATGAGCAGCGCAAACACTATGACCGGCAACGGCACCAGCGAGATGAAGCTGGAGATCATCGTCGTGCCCGTTTCGGATGTCGACCGGGCCAAGGCATTTTACGGCGGGCTCGGCTGGCGCCTCGATGCTGACTATTCCTCGGGCGATGACTACCGGGTGATCCAGTTCACCCCTCCGGGCTCAAACGCATCCGTCATTTTCGGGAAGAACGTGACACCGGCGGCACCCGGCTCCGCGCAAGGCCTCTATCTCATCGTTTCCGACATCGAGACCGCCCGCAAGGAGCTACGCGAGCGCGGCGTCGAGGTCAGCGAGGCCTTTCATCCCGAAGGTGAAGTCTATAGCGGTCCGGACGTGCCCTATCTTTTCGGCCGGCGGCGGGTCAGCGGCCCCGATCCCGACCGAGGCAGCTACCGCTCCTTCGCAGCCTTCAGCGACCCTGACGGCAATGGCTGGCTCTTCCAGGAAATCACCGCCCGGCTGCCCGGCCGCGTCACCTCCGACCTCGCCGCCTTCGGCACGGCGAAGGATCTCGCCGCCGGGCTTCGCCGGGCAGCCGAGGCGCATGGCGAGCATGAGAAGCGCAATGGCGGAAAGCACGACGAGAACTGGCCGGACTGGTATGCGGAATACATGATGGCCGAGCAGACGGGCAAGCCGCTGCCGCTGTGAGATGATTGCCGGCCAATGACCAGTGGGGCCGGTTTGGCCGGCTCCACACGCTGTCACATCCGGTTGCCGTCACACTTGCTCGCCGTTACAGGGGCCGAAACTCGGCCGCCCATCGCCAGAGGTCGTCCATCTGGTTCGGCGGAATGCCCATGGCGACAGCCAGGAGATCGATGCGGGGATCTTCGCGGGAATAATCCTGCGCATCCTCGATCATGATGCGGATCGTTTCCTTGTCCTTGAACGACATGTCGGCCATGCCGCTGACTGTCGTGAGGATATCTGCCTTGACGATCGGCGGCTCGAGTTCGAGTGCGGCGAGCCAGAGCTGCCATTTCTTGAGGGGCGGGAAGCGATCTTCTCGGCCGAGGGGGCCGCGAAGGTATTTCGCAATCGCGGGCTCTTTGTCATCATGAGCCACGAGGATCATATCAGGCTGATCGCGGAAGAATATTTCAAGGATGGTTCCTACGCTGTCGTAGCGAACATACACTGTTGTCATGCAAATAGCCTCTTGCAGGTGTAATCATGCCAGCCGCAGACGAAAAAGGAAGCCAAACAGGCCGCCGCGCCTGTCACCGCGGCGTATCTCCAGAGCTGGCCATTGACATTGCTGCGCGCCTTGCCCGCAGCCGCGCTCTGGTCGGGATAATCGTTGCCCGAGCGTGACCGGCACCGCACCTGATGGGCGGCACCGGTGGTGTAGTTGGCCGCAGCAGCATCCGAAACGATGCCGATACAATCCTGCCCGGGGGCTGCGACGACAGTGTCGATCTGCACCGAGACATCGACACTCAATCCCACGGGGATATTGCTCGGTATTGCCAAGCCCTGCACATTGGCATTGGCGGTAAACCACGCGTAGGTGTCGGTGTTGACCTCATTGCCGGTCTGCCAGAACGGAACGACGTTCCCCGATGAATTGGTGAGGATCAGGCCAACGCGGCTTCCGGACAGGCATTCCCAGCCGGCCGGCTTCGTGACACCTGCCTCTGATGCCGACAGCGACATCACAAAATCCGTAGTGCCATCCGATGCCTTCCTGATGGCATAGAGGAAATAGGTCCTTGACGGCTGCACGGATCCCGTGTCGAGCAACTGAACAAGCGTCTTTGCCGTGGCAATGGCGGCCTGATGTTTCTTGCCGCCAAAAAAACCCATGCCTGGGCCGATGGTGACGGATGAAGCCCCGACATAGGCCGGGATGAATCCGGTAAAAAAATCGAAGCCGGTGGCAATGCAGACGTATTTGACAACACTGCTCGCCAGAACCTTTTTCAGGGCCCAGCCGTCAGCACTGTCGGCAATGGCGAATTCGTCGCTATCTGTGATGTCCGCTTTTGCGGCGGAACTGTGAAACATTCCGGCGATGCCGGCGGCAACCGAATCGTAGAGTGCGAGCGTTTTTCGATACCAATGAAATGAAGAGAAAAGGCCGCCCGAGCCTGGGATCTGAACGTCTTCCGGATTGTTCGCATAGGCGGTCGAGAGATTGGCGCTTGCGTTTGCGGCCGCCGCTGATTGCGCAGCTTCGTTGGCCTTCTGTCCAGCAATTTGCGTGAGGTCCGCAACGGCAGGAATATCATCAGCTATGCCAGCGACTGTTTCCAGATATTGCGCCACAGCCGCGACGGCTTCGATGGCTGCTCCTTTGTCGCTCAGCGCCAGCACATTGGAAATAAGCTGGTCGATGGTGGCGGAATCATAACTCGGTGGAATGGTAACGGCGCGGGCCGCCCGTTCCTTCAATTGCTGAAGTCGCATCACGCAGGTCGAGCGCCTGCTCGACGGTTTCGGCATAATACGCGCCCTGGTTTTCCAGATCGGTTTCCTGCGTGAATGGCACGTTCAGCAGCAGCGTTATCTTGCTGCCGGCGGCTGGGGCAGGGGTGATGACGGCGCTTCCGCCGCCATCGTTTCCAACGCCGGTTACTGTGTAGTCGGTATCGAGCGCCAGGATTGTATCCGTGCCGGAGACATTCGTCTTGATGACCTGCAGATGCTGAGGCTCAAGGATCTTGAACTTGTATTCGAAGGCCGTCGTTACGCCGTTCGCACCATAAGGGCCGGATCGATTTACTTCACTTGAAATGGTCATGCCGTCGTGCCTCTTGTTTCGCCGACCATAGGCGCAAGAAGGTTGTTTGCTTGACCTGCCGAAATCGCAGTGCGCGGCGGGTAAGCGCTAAAAGATGAAACGGCAGAGACGTACCAAGAAGTGGCAAGCCGATTTGGAATGGGTGACAAGGTTGACTGGGCGAAGCGCCGTCATCTGACAATCGTAGAGAGCAGGCTTGCTCTTAATTTTTAGGATGAAGTTGGCAGTTCTGGCAATGGCCAAGTTGTCAGGCTACAAGCACCATTTTCCGATGGAGAAGTGTGTGAAAGAAGACAAGGCATCCTACAGAAATCGCGGTGGCATCGTACAGAAGCTGGTGACCGCTTATAAACGCGTCCGCTATTTCACCAAGGCGGGTAGAAACCTAGTCGTGAAGCAAAGCGCTGAGTTTAGGGTAGTTAAGCATGCAGTCTTGGAAGTTGGGGAAAATGTGACCATCCAGGATTATTCATTCTTCCAACTCACCATGCCGGAGCCAAAGGTATTTATCGGTGATAATACCGTAATAGGCAGGCGAAACATCATCACGGCAAAGAACCTTATCCGCATCGGAAGCGATGTTTTGATCGGATCAGACGTTCAGATTATCGATCACAGTCATGGCACAAGGCGCGATACTCCAATGCGGCTGCAACGGGCAGAAATCGGCTTCGTAGAGATTGGAGACGATGTCTGGATTGGAGTGGGGGCAAAGATTCTGATGAACGTGACGATAGGAAAAGGTGCTGTAATCGGTGCCAATTCTGTCGTGACATCCGACATCCCAGAATACGCGATTGCCGTTGGTTCACCCGCGAAGGTTGTCAAATATCGAACCTAGCCGTCCATCACGTGCTTCGTTATTACATCGCCGCGTGTAGCATCTAAGTTTTCACGCCTGGGGATCATCCCCCTTCTTCGTTGCTCTTCTGAAACAAATCTGCAATCGGTGACCGGCAACGAGGGGATGATGGGAATGGACTTATTTGCCCGCTTTAGACACAGGCGACACCCGTCTGTTAACATGGATGGAGTCGCCACGTTTCCGTTTGGGGAAGTCCAGGAGAAGGCGGACAGTATTGAAGGCATGATGTCTGCCTTTTCGATGCAGTTGATGGATTCCGTGCTTGCGTTTCAGAAGGCGACAGGTGTCACGGGCAGCATTCTGGAGTTTGGGGTTTTCAAGGGACGATCAGCGGCTGTGTTGAGCGCCCATGTTCAGCCTAAAGACAAGTTCGTTCTGGTGGACGTTGAGCCGTATATGACTGCGGAGACTGCCGCTTCTTTCTTCGCCAAGCCGGATTTTCACCTGGGGAGATCTGAAGAATTCGCGAAGAGCTACGACGGGTATAAGTCGCTGAAGAGGTCAGTTCGGTTTATGCATGTTGATTCCACGCACTCCTATCGGGGTACGCTTGAAGAGATGAAACTTGCCGACGCGCTGCTCGCGCCAGATGGCGTGCTCTGCCTGGACGACTACGCGAACCTGAATTATTCGCAGATCCTGCCGGCGGTTTACAAATATCTGTACCGATCATGGACCGATCTCAGGGTATTCCTGGTGACAAATGACAAATGCTATATTTGCCGCCGGAAGCATTTCGATTTCTACGCCAGTTTCGTTCTAAATTCGCTCGTCGAGGAGATGAGGAAGCGGGGAAACAGCAACATCACCCTCGCTCGAACAGATATCGATAGGGAATATCGCGCGTTTTATCTTCGTGAGAAAAACTTCGCCGGAGAAGAAGACCATTACGGTCAGGCAATCTACGGACATTTCTACGAGAAACCATAGCGGTCGCCGGACGGCAGACCATACGCCCGCACATCGCTTCTGGATTGTATGCAAAACCTGACATAAAACAGGGAGGTGCAGCAATCGGCGTGGTGTGAGGGCAATGATGCGATATCGGACGATCGTTTCCGTCAGGCCGCTTTCGTGGCCGGGGCTTTTCTTGGCGCTGCTTTGCCTGTGCCTGTCGCTGACGCCGAGCCTGATGCCCCGGTCTTGGTTCGTGCAGGGTGCCCTGTCGGGCACGAGCGCTGCGGTCGGTTATTTCTGTGGCGTCGTCCTGCAATGGCTCTGGATCTATCTCGAGATCCCGTCGTTGCGGTTCAGCCCCGGATGGATAGTGCGATCGGTCGCGGTCATAGCCGGTATGCTGATCGCCACGTTTTTCGTATGGCAGGCGTCATCCTGGCAGAATTCCGTGCGGGCGTTGATGCAGCTTCCGCCCAATGCAACGATCGAGCCCTTCCTGCTGATCCTCACCGCAGCCGTGGTCTTCATCCTTCTCATCGCGATCGGCCGGCTTTTCAAGATGATGGTGGTTGCGAGTTATGAACGCGCCAGCCGTATCGTTCCCAGGCGGATCGCCGCCCTTGCCGCAATCCTGATTTCGGCCTTCGCTTTCTGGACTGTCGTCGACGGCGTGCTGTTCCATGTCGCGTTGCGCGTCGTCGATTCCTCCTTCCGGGAGGCCGATGCGCTGATTGACGATGATACGCCGATGCCCGACGACCCGGCCAAAACGGGAAGTGCGGTCTCGCTCGTCAACTGGGAGGAGCTCGGACGACGCGGCCGTCATTTCATCACATCTGGCCCGACGCGGGACCAGATCGGCGCGTTCCTGAACTCTCCCGCAAAGGATCCTATCCGGGTCTATGTCGGCCTCAACAGCGCAGACAATGCCGATGCGCGGGCAGGCCTGGCGCTTGCCGAACTCAAGCGCCAGGGCGCATTCGAGCGATCCTCCCTGATCGTCGTCGTGCCGACGGGAACCGGCTGGGTCGATCCGGAAGCCCTGGATACGGTCGAATATCTGCTGCGCGGGGATGTCGCCAGCGTCGCGATCCAGTATTCCTATCTCAGCAGCTGGCTGTCACTGATGGTCGAGCCGGAATACGGATCCGATACGGCAAGGGCGCTGTTTCGGGAAATCTACGGCTATTGGCGGACGCTGCCGCGCGATCATCGCCCGAAACTCTATCTGCATGGCCTGAGCCTCGGGGCGCTGAATTCGCAATCGTCCGTCAATCTCTTCGAGGTGTTCGACGATCCGTTCCAGGGGGCGCTGTGGAGCGGGCCGCCCTTTGCGAGTTCCACATGGTCCTACCTGACCGCAAACCGTAATCCGGGATCGCCGGCCTGGTTGCCGCAATTTCGCGATGGCAGCATGATCCGGTTTTCCAATCAGTGGACGTCTGCCACCACTGCCGATGCCGCCTGGGGGCCGGTCCGCATCGTCTTCCTGCAATATGCCAGCGATCCCGTCACCTTCTTCGACTGGCGGGCGCTGTACCGCGAACCGGACTGGATGATAGGCACGCGAGGCCCCGACGTTTCCCCCGGCTTCCGCTGGTACCCCATCATCACCGCCCTGCAGCTCGGCTTCGACGCCATGATCGCCACCACCTCGCCGATGGGCTTCGGGCATGTCTATGCACCGCAGCATTATATCGATGCGTGGCTGGCGGTCACGGAGCCGCCCGGCTGGTCGGCTGAGGAGATCGAGCGGCTGAAGCTGCATTTCGAGAAGGCGTCGGTCGGGAAGTGAGGCTTTCGCTGGGGTGCCTGCGATTTCCCGCCGCCAGGTCTTTCCCTGTCACTCAACGATTGAGCATGAATGTTTCGTATTCTTTCACAATTTCATCCTGAGACGGCTTCCTGCGGTTATTCTTCGTCAAATCCGCCTCGATCGACTGCCTGAGATCGCGTGGAATATCCTGATATTCTACGGCGATATCGTAGCTCTGATCGTCGGCAAGCGAGTTGGCCTGATAAAGGTAGCCGTACTTCTCTGTGGGATTCCAGCCAGTGACGAATGAGCCCGGCGAGCTGATGACGATCGGGAACAGCAGGCGGTTGATCATCTTTTGGATGTCGCTCTGGGTCGGGTTCTGGCCGTTGTTCTTGTCCTTGAATGAATCCATCTGATCGAGCAGCGTCGCGCGGAACAGAGCGACGCGCGTGGGGACACTGTTGGCGGTGAAGAAGCCGGGATCATCCTTGAAGAAACCAAGGGCTTCCAGCTGGGGTTTGGCGAGTTCGAAGGCGGTGTTGATGTCGAGGCTTTCGAGGCGGGCCTTGCGCTGGTCGGTGAGGGCCATCTGCCGCCAGCCGGTGACTTTTTCCCAATCCTTGTCGGAGAGCATGGAGCGATACTCAAGGAGATCGATCCGCGAGAAGGCGGCGGGATCCCTGGCGAACTCGCTCTGCAGGTCGTAGAGCGTCTGCGTGTCCGTCGCCGGCTGGCCGTAGGCGCGGACTTTTTCCTTGTAGTCGCGCAGCGTCAGCATGCCGGATGGGCCGATGGCCTGCTGGATGTGGACCGGCAGTTTCGTCGGGTCGAAGGTCGGGTCGGCGATGACCTGGTTGTTGGCCCATTCCTGCACCTGCACCCGCTGGGCGTCGATCGCCTTCTTCAGCGAGACGGTATAGCCGTTTAGCTGTGCCTCGGTGGCGGCGCGCAAGGCGGGGTCGGCGATGCTGTTCAGGCTTTCTTCTATCCTGCGCAAGCTCTCGGGATTGTAGTTCGGCAAGGTCATGGTCTTCTCGTCGACGGTGCCGGATGTGCGGAAGCCGATGACCTGGCTTGCGGCGTGGGCCGTCAGCACGGTTTCGCCGGCGCGTCCGGGATCGCGGCCGAGCACGAGGATGTTGCCATCGGCATCGTAGCCGCGGAAGATGCCGATCTGGCCCTTCTCGGGATCGTCCGGGGCATTGCCGCCGTTCTTCCCGGCGCCTTTGCTTTGAGGCGGGCCGAGCACGACGATGTCGCCGGGGCGAGGTGTCTGCGTCGGCAGGCCGAAATGGCGGAAGCTTGTGGCATCGGCCGCAGTGCTTCCGGCGGGGGCTGCGGTCGTACCAAGGATAGCTCCCGTGACATCGGTCAACCAGGGCTGGAGCGGCGGGGCGACTGTGGTGCCGGCGGCATTTCTGACGAAGCTCGCCACCGCCAGATCGTCCTTCGCCTTGCCGGGGAAGGTAAGCCTGGCGGCAACGGTGCGGAAATCCTCCGGGCCGCTCGGCTGGCGCGGCGGGGCCGGAGTGGTCGATACCTGAGGGCCGGTGGGTTGCTGGCCGGTTGCTTGAGAGAGGGCGATTTGCGGGGCTGCGGTCTTGCCCGCCGAAGGCGGCGCGCCAAGTGTGCGGGCTCCCCCCGTTCTGCTGCCGGCGCCCTCCGCTTCGAGGCCGGTGGTTCCTGCGCCCGCTGTGGAGGGCTGAACCGGGCTGCCGGTCTGCGGCTGGCCGCCTGTACCGCTACCGGCGTTTGCGGTGGCCGCCGTGGGGGCGGCATTGGCGTCAGGCACACCGGTATAGGTCGGCGGCCGGCCGGCGATGATGTCGGTGGTGTTCTGCCGGGCCTTTTCCTCGGTTATGGCGGGCTGCAGCGATTTCAGCAGGGCGGTGCTGTCGGCCGGCAGCATCCGGTCGCCGGCATCTTTCACATATTGCTCGGCCTTGACGGCGCTGTCATTGGCGATGCGAAGCGCGACATTCTTCGTCGTGTCGGAGACGAACCGGGCGCGTTCCTGGTCGAGCCTTTCCTGGCTCCAGCCCTGCATATGGCCCTGATGCTCGATCTCGGCCACACCCTTGCCGATCTCGGCATCCACCTTGGCCGGATCGCTGTAGACGGCGACAGCGCCGGCGCTGGCGGATTTGATGCTGTTGGCCGAGGTCTCGGCAAACCACGCTTTGCGCTGGTCGAATGTGTGGCGGATCGTGCTGTCCAGCAGGGTGTTCATGCTGGCGCGGCTGGTCTCTTCATAGGTGCGGGCCGCGCCCGGCGTCAGGCCCTTGCCGAATTCGGCGCGTTTCTGCTCGACGAGCTTTTCGAAGGCGGCGCGGCCTTCCACGGCGGCGCGGCCGGTCAGCGTCAGGAAGCCGTCCTTGCCATGGAGCGCCTCGCGCGACCAGTCGCCGAATTTCGTTTGGCGATCCTTGGCGGAATTGGCATTGTCCAGCTGCTCCACCTGCACCACGGCGTCGCCGAGCGTGCCCATGCCGGTCGCAAGGCCCTGCATGCCCTTGCCGATCGCCGAGCCGAAGGCCTCGGCATCGGCCTTGACTGTAAAACCCTCGGTATATTCCGGGCGAAGCGCGATATGCGGCTGCGTATCCTGATAGGTCGGAACAGTCGGCATTCTTCACCTCACTTGATATATCCAAGCGAATTCGCCTGGCTGTAGACCTTGCCCGTGCCGCCGAGCACGGTGCCGAAAGCTTCGAGATAACCGCCCTTGACGGCGGCGTCGGCGCGCATGCGGTCCAGCTTGGCGCTGGCCAGCTGATTGGTGCCCTGCATCTTGTAGCCATAGGCTTCGCGATAGGCATTGGTGCGCACGTTCAGCGCATCGATCTCGCCCATCTTGGCGGTATCGACGATGGTGTCGAGCGGCGAGCCGAAGGAGAGGTCCACGCCGTTTGCGGCGATTGCGGCGCGCTGCCGGCCTTCGAGCTGCGCGGTCTGCAGGCGCTTCTGCTGCTCTTCCTGCTTGCCGCGCTCGATCGCGTCCTTCGCCTGTTTGTCGGCGATCTGCGCATTCATTTCGGCGACCTGGGCGTTGTATTTGTTCGCCTCCGCCGTCGCCTTTGCCTGCTGCACCTGGCCGGCGGCGCCGAGCAGCGTCGAGCCCAATGTCAGCGCTAGACCAAGATCACACATCTGCTACTCCCATTTCGAATAACCGGAATTGATGGCCATTGATCTCCACCGGCTCGAACAGCCGAAAACCCAGCCATTCGAGCCAGCGGAGCGAGACCATGTTGCGGGCATCCACGACGTTTCGGAGCAAGCGATAGCGGCTCAACAGTTGAGCCGGCCAATCGCGCGATATCCGCAGGAAGGCGCGGAAATTCTCTTCGACCGCATCCGTGCCGAGCAGCCAGGGCGCGCCGATGCCGGTCAGGATATTGATATCGCCGACACCCCACATCACCTCCGGCCGGCCATTGAAGAGCGCGCTCCAGGCAAGCGAGGAATGGCGGTAGGAGAAGGAAAGCGCCGAGGTCGGCGAGTGTCCGGAGGCGGCGAAGACCTCCTCGCTATCGGCGCGGCGCATGCGCCCGGCAATCTCTCTGATATGGCCGGGCCGGGCGGGTACGATGGCAATCTCAGCGGCCAAGGGTGACATCCGGCATGATGGAGAGGATCGTCATCGGCAGCGGGTCGAATTGTTTTACCCACATGGCGCCGCTGGTATTCCAGTCCCAATAGGGGGTGATGGTGAGATCGCCGGTATAGAGGCTGATCGCCTCGTTCCAGTTTTCATTGCGGCGCTGCTTGTATTCCACCAGCACATTGCCATCGCGCTCGCCATCGGCAGGACCGGTGAATATGCCGCGGGTATTTTCCACCCGGAAGGTCACTTCGGAAACGGATTTCGAGCGGCCCTGCACGGTGCCGAGGCCTTGGACCTGGCCGACATCGAGATCGAGCGTCTGGATCGCCGCCGTCACCGGCAGGCCGATATGGATTTTTGCCGCCGCATTCTGCAGCCGCACGGCTCCGTTCGTGACGGTGAGATTGCGCACGACATTGCCATCGGCCAGCGCCACGACGGATTGGCCTTCGAGATGGCCGAGGCCGGAAATGGTCGTGGCCGGCGGGCCGGAATAGGTCAGCCCGCAATCGACGAAGAAGGCGTCCTCGACATCATCGAAGGCGCGGCTGTGCAGCCGTTCGATATAGCGCTTCTGAGTGCCATTGATCGTGCGGCGCACGATGAAATAGGGCACGTCCTCGCCATTCTCCTCGATGACGGTCACATCCTCGAAGAAGGCATCGGCACCGCTCTCATGGCGGGTCCAGGCCCAGACATCCTGCTCCTTCATGTAGGTGAGCGAGACGAGCGCGCCATCATCGAGCACCACCCAGACGACGGAATCCGGTGCCTGCGCATAGTCCCAGGCCGATATCTCGCGGCCCTTGAAGAGGTGGCGGGCGAGGATGGTCAGGTCCTTGCCCACATAGCTGTCCTGCGTATAGTCGTAGGAGAAATCGCGCACCACGCCGCCAAGGCGCTGGGCAAAAAGCACCGTATTGCCGACGACGATCGGCTGCACCTTGGCGGCTCCGCGATAGCCCTGGTTATCGAGCTTGATGGCGGAGGGCGAAATCGCGTCGGCAGTCGAGCCGCCGGTGACGATCCATTCGGAACCTGATGTCAGCAGCAGCAGGCCGCGCACAGAGATCATCGAGCGGATCTCGTTCACCTGCCGGGCGCGGATGCGGAAGGTCACGGCGTCACTTGCCTTGGCGGGCGAGGAGACGCCGAAATTCTCGTAATTGGCGGATTGGCTGAGCCAGACGGCCTGTGGGTCGTTTTGCGTCGAGGCGAAGGCGAGGCGCTGTTCGATGAAGGTCACGCAGCGCGGATAGTCGCCCGCAGCATTGAAGGGGTTGCGGTCCGTCTGCGGCGTATCGGAGAGATCGGGCGTGATGTTCTCGTCGTCGAAGGTCAGGCCCGTCGTGCCGCCGACATAGCCGAAAATGCCGTTGTCGTCGCGGTAGACGATGTAGCGCGCCGCACCCGAAACCGCCGCCCAGGTGACACGGTTGATGCCGCCCTGGATGGCGAGGTCGTTGACGACGGCACCGGCGTTGGACGGCAGGCTTTCCTCGCCACTGTCGGCCACGGCGGAGACTCGATAGCGGTATGTGGTTGCCACATAACCCGGCTTGCCTGATGTATCGCCGGGCTTGGTGACGGAGGGAGTGCCTGCGGGCGGATTTATCAGCGGCTTGAACTGAACCGTCGTCAGCGTCCAGTTGCTATCGGCGAGACGCCCGAGTTTGCGCACGGGATGATTGACATGGCAGAGATAGAGCACGTCGGCTTCCTGCACGAAGACGAGGTCCTGCACGTCATTATCAGTATAGGCGGTCACGACCTCGTAGGGGGCCGCACCCGACAGCACCAGCCCGCCATCGCGGAAGATGCGAATATATTGGTGGCCGAATTCGAGGATATAGGTCTGCTCGGTATTGAACTGAAAGCGGATCAGCCGGGCCTGTTTCGAACTGTCCTTGATCTCGTGGATGAATTGCAGCCCGGCCCGGTTCGACACACCGCCATGCGGATGCACGAAGACATTCAGCGCCGTACGCAGGCCGCTCTGATATTTGGTGAGATCGACGCGGGCGCCGAGGGCCGGCGAGAGTTCACCGGCTGTGAAGGAGGGCTGGTAGGCGCGGAAATCAGCCATGGGCGCGCACCGCAATCAGCTCGCTGACGAAATTCTCGCTCGTGTGCCTCACCTGATTGGCCTCGGCCTGTTCGGCGGCCCGCTGGCTGCTCTGGGCGAGCGCCATCGCATCGGCGCGGATCTTCGGATCGCGCGTCAGCGGCATGGCGAGACGAACGGCAAGATGCCAGGAGAGCGCCTCGACGAAGAGCGCCGCATATTTCGTCGGGTCGGTCAGGCGGCAGGTATAGCGCAGGAGTGCGGGCGAGAGGTCGCAATAGAGCCGGTCGCCCTCGAGCGCATAAGCATATCGCATCTCGCGGCCGGCCTCGTCGAGATCGGGGTTGAGCGTCTCCGGCAGCGCTGCGGCATCAGCGGAATATCGCGGCCTGATCCAGCGGATCTGCAGGCAATCGGCCGGCCGCGCATAGGAATGGCGCCAGACACCCGGCTTGTCATTGTCGAGCGCGCCCAGCGCCAGCGTCTTGCCGGCCGCAGCCCAAGGAAAGGACTGCAAGAGCACATCGCGCGTCTGCGCATAGAACTGGTTGCAGGCGCGTGCTTCGGCGCTCTTTTCGGTGAGATCGTTGATATTGTCCTTGCCGATATTGGAAAGGGCGAGATTGCAGATAGAGACAACGGTAGCCATGAACCAACCTCTTGAGTTGGGATAGGGCTAGCGTGGAGATGGTTGTGGGGGTGAAATCTCTCCTCCCTCATTCCTGTGCTCGTCACAGGAATCCAGCCGGCTTGCGTCGGCAAGCCGAGAGGACTCTTTCACGGAAAACCAGCGCGTTGCCTATCTGCGCGATAGCGCTCGCTAATAGACTTCAAGGAAAATAGTCTTTCCTGCCCAAGGACTTGGGCAGGCTGGATTCCTGTGACAAGCACAGGAATGAGGGGTGGGGAGGGTTGCGTTGGTGCCCAAAGTAAGCCTTGCCTTCTCGAGCGGATGTCGCGCAATGAAACACAGCCACCACCGAAGGGAAATATCGATATGAACCAATTCGAGTTCGATCGCTCGAATATGTTTGAGCCGCTCTTGCTGGCCGATCCATCCTTTCGAGGAAAATGGGAGGCCTTCCTGGCGACATTTCTGCCTGATGGAGACGAGCTACCGCTTTACCTGGCTCTCAATGACCTTGCGCGTCATCTGATTGAGCATCTCGAGGCAGGTGACACGAAGCGGTTAGATGCGGTCTTTGACGTCGTCGAACGCTGGCACATCAGCGGCGACGACTATGTCAAAGAAGCAGTGACGATCGGGCTGCTCGAAGACTTGCAGAACGAGCATTTTTACAACGTTGCTCAGCCTGAGGATTTTATTCCATGGTTGCGGTCAGAAACGAGCAAATGGTGGATCAAGGTCCAAGAATTCTGGACCGAGGGAAAGCTGATAGGGTGAGGTCGCAGTTGCTCGGGTAACTAAGCAGCGAGGCACGCTCTCACCCTACCTTCCGGCTGATAAACAACCCGGTCTCCTTGCCCACCTCGAGCACACCGCCGCCCGCCCGGAACGCCTCTGATATCGCCGCCCGAAACGCTGCAAGCTCGGCCTCATCAGCCCGATCCCCCGGCGGATAGGAGGTCAGCGCCAGAAACACATCTTCCGGCTCCGTTATCCGCATATGGGCCGGGTGCTCCGTCATCGTCACATTGCCGAACTGCGCCTGCATCAGCCGCTCCGCCGTCTCATAGCCGAAGGCGGCACCCGCCGGGTCGTAGGGCGGGCTGCCGAACACCGTCGTCAGTTCGTACATGCCGCGCATGTTGCCGGCACCATTGGTAGTCACCGCAAGGTGACCTCTGGGCTTCAGCACGCGGTGCATTTCGGCAAGCGCCTGGGCCTGATCGGCCACGTGGTAGAGCATGTGCATGGCGATGACGGTATCGAAGGAGCCGTCTTCGAAGGGCAGGGCCGTGGCGTCGGCCTGCTTTCCTGTGACTTCGGCGAGGGCGAGCGGCCGGCAGCGCTCGAGCGCTTCCTGCAGCATGCCGGGGGAGAGATCGGCAAGGGTGAGGCCGAGATCGTCGGGCAGTTCGTTCACCACCGAAGCCCAGAACCAGCCGGGGCCGCAGCCGATATCCAGTACGCGATCTCCTGACCTGAGCGGCAGCTGCCTTGCGACCCAGGGAAACCAGCGGGTTTCGGCAATCGTATATTCCCGGATCAGGCGCCCGCGGGCGGCAAGCTTTTTGCTGTCGCCATATTGCTCTTCATTGCCTGTGGTGATGGATGACATGATTGGCCCCGGCTTCCCTCAATGTCAGATCGAATGAATGCGGCGGCTGATCCTGCACTTTTATAGTGTAGTGGGCAATGATGAGATCGGTTATGAGGCGGTGGATTGGCTGGTGTAGATGATGCGCCTTGCCCGCAGCAGCCCCAAGGAGACATTGTGAAGAACCGGATCTTTTTCATTCTCATGTGCGCCTTTGTGCTGGTGGCGATTGCCGGCCTGATGATCAGTTCGGCCCGGCTGATCGGGCTCTTCGGCTAGGCGCAAGCAGTCTTCCCAAATCGCAGTCAGCGGCCTGCAACCACCAGATAGGCCGAGATCGTCAGCACCGAGAGCACGGTCGAGGCCAAAACGACGCGGCCGGTGAGGCTCGCCTCGCGGCCGTAGAATTCTGCCAGCATGAAGGGGCCGGTGCCGGTCGGCAGTGCTGCGAGCAGCACGGCGGTATGGGCGGCGGCCGGCGGCAGGTTGAGGAGCGGTGCGGCGATGAGCCAGGTAACGGCGGGGTGCGCGATCAGCTTCAGGCCGACGAGAATGCTTGTCGTCGTTGCCCGGGCGCTCGCTTCGCCGGCCTTGGTGCCGGCGAGAAACAGGCCGAGCGCGATCAGCGCGCAGGGCGAGGCTGCCCCGCCGAGCAGCTTCAGGAAGGCATGCACGGGGGCGGGAAGCGCCACACCCGAGACCATAACCAGCGCGCCGAGAGCGGGCGCGACAAGCAGCGGGTTTTTTGCCAGCGAGCGGGCAGTCTTGATGGCGATATCGCGTCGGCGATTTTCGGATTGCAGGCCGCCTTCGATGAGGATGATGGCGACGGCGAAGAGCACGCAGACGGTGAGAATGGTGGAGATCAGCGTCGGCGCCATGCCGGTGTCGCCGACCAGGGACAGGACGAGCGGAAAGCCGATGAAGCCGGTATTGGCGAAACTCGCGTTCAGCCCGTCGATCGCGGCATCGGCGAGATGCCGGCCTTTGGCGATGCGCCAGCAGAGCGTGGCGCCGAAGATGACGGCGCAGCCTGATGTAAACGCGAGAATGAAGCCCGGCTGCCAGATCTCGGCGGTCTTGGCATTTGCCATGATGTCGAAGAGCAAAGCGGGCAAGGCAAGATAGACGACCAGCCGGTTGACCTCCCGCGTGGCATTTTCGCCGAGCGCGCCGGTCTTGCGGGCAATCCAGCCGGTGAGGATGAGGGCAAAGATCGGCAGGACAATCGTCAGGTTCGTCAGCATGGGGCAACTCGGTGTCATTCTTGGCTGGGGCGATCATTGCCTATCGCCTGGGATCAAGATAATCCAATGTCATCTTGGATGCTGATTGATACTTCTGGGGTATCGAATGGACACACGTCATATGCGCTATTTCGTGGCGCTGGCCGAAACGCTGCATTTCGGCCATGCGGCGGCGCGCATGAACATGAGCCAGCCGCCCTTCAGCCGGCAGATCGCGGCGATCGAGAAGCGGCTCGGCGCAAAACTCGTCGAGCGCAATTCGCGCAATGTGGCGCTGACGCCGGCCGGCCAGCATTTCCTTGCCGATTGCCGCGCCGTGCTTGATCAATTCGATGCCGCCTGCCGCGATGTGCAGCTGGTCGCCGGCGGCATGAAGGGCGAGCTGAAGCTCGGCTTCATGATGCATGCCGCCCATAGCGTCATCCCGGCGCTGGTGCGGCTTTATTCCGAAGCGCGGCCGGATGTGCGCCTCATCCTCGAAGAGCGCATACCCACCGATATCGAGGAGATGCTGGCCGAAGGCAAACTTGATGCCGCCGTCACCTTCGGCGGCGGTCCTGCACCGCATCTGCGCACGCAACTGCTCGCCCGCGACCGGCTGTGCCTGATCGTGCCGTCGGGCCACAGGCTGGCTGATGCCGAAACCATCGGGCCGCGGTCGCTTGCGGGCGAAAGGCTGATCGCCGCGCCCGCAACCGTGGCGCCAACGCTGCGCACGGCGATCGGCCTCTATTGCGCATCCGGCGGCGTCATCCCGCATTATGCCTTCGAGCCGCGCCTGCAGCACACGATCATCCGGCTGGTGCAGGAGGGGCTGGGGGTGGCGCTGATCCCGCAATCGCTGTGCAGTGATCTTGCTGAGGGTGTGGTGTCGCGGGTGCTTGTGGATGCACCGGAATTCGATGTAGTGCTGTGCGCACCGCGAGCCGGCAGGAACCCGGCGGTGCCGGAGTTGTTCGAGGCGGCGGGGCGGACGTGACCGGCGCCCCTGACGCATGACCTTGGCCACATGCTGGCCCGGGCTGACAGAGTCTCCTTCGCCCGAAGCGACGACTAAAGCTTCCGATCAGCCCAGTTTGCTGACTTGATGAGGTAGAAAGGGACGTCGCCGCTGCGCCGCGACGAAGATTGATAGGGGTGTCTCGCGTATCAGTCTGACCTGTGTCTACTCCATGTCCTGTGCCTGCCGCACAAGCGCTTCAGCGAACGACGATCTGCCGAAAGATGCACTGCCGAACTCGAAGGCCAGTCCGTTAGCACATCGGATGAGGCCTGCGATCAACAGAAATCCCGCGCGGTATTCATCGACGGATGATCGGAAAGTTATGCTCAGGACATAATCGCCATAACCAAAATCGGGCGCATTCATGCCGATTTTCGTGAGTTCTTCGTTCAGATCAAGCGGCACGAAATCCGTCATTCCCGTGGGGCGGATGGCCGCGCCTTCTGCGATCTTGGCCCTGTCGATTTTCAGTCCATAGGCGAAAGGCTCTCCGGGGCGCAGCTGTTTGATCGAAGCCTCCAGCTCGATCTGCCGGCCGTCGAAGGCGACCGTCAGGCCGGAAGAGGCTGGATTATCCTGAAGCGGCTTGCTCATGTCCGAAGGCAAGGCTGGAATGATCTGCACCGGATATTTGAGATCGCTAAGACAGGCATTGAGTTTTTCCGGCGAAAGCCAATGGGCCTCGTGCACTGCGACATAATATTCGATGCCCACAACGTATCCTCGGTTCGTGCAGATCCAGTGGCGATCGGCATCGTTTTATGCAATAATTGTCTTGTTGTCAGCAGCGCAGCCAAGCTCACACCCGAGCAGTTGCGGGAGATTTCCACCACGTCCAACAAGGTCGTCGCCGGCCTCGACCGTCCGTACAACTGGATCACCAGCTATGCCGCCGGCGACAAGATCTATTGCGTGCATGAGGCCGACAGCGCTGAAACCGTCTATCGCCACGCCCGCGAGGGCGGCTTCCCGGCCGATTTCGTCACCGAGATCGCCTCCGAGATCGGCCCCCAGACTGCCAGGGAGACTGCCAGCGCCTCATTAACCGCGTCCGGTCGTTTTGCGGGGGGGGCAGCGGCCGGCGTTCACCTTGTTCCCTTCTCGGGTTCGGCTCGGGGAGGGGGATGGTAAGAGGGCGTGCAGGGTAATTGATCACCTAACCAAGTCAGCAGAAACCCGTCCGGGCAGATGCCGTGGCGCCGGGAGCTCTGGATTGCAGGCGCGACAGCAGGCGCAGCGCTGCGGAGACGGCGGGCCTAGCGGATGCAGGGTCGCTGGCGGAGATCTGCTCGCGGCAGTTCTTCAGCCGTCCCGAAACCTTGCCGATTTCGGCGTGCAACGAGGCGTTGCCGGCAGCCGCCGCGTCGGATGAGGCCGTGGCAAGATGGGCGACCAGCAGCTCGATGATGGCGAGGCGTTCTTCCTGCGGCATGGATTCGAAGGGTACCGGCATGTGTTTCCCTTCAGAGCGAACAGGACAGCTCGTTTAAAACGTGCCTCACGCCACCGACGCCCCACGCCACATCCGCCGCCCGCTCGATCTGGGTGTAGAGCGGCACCCATCCTGCAAGGGTGACGCCGCCATCATGCGCCGATACGAAAATATAGGTCGCATCGATATCGCCCGCGCGGTGAAGCGATGCCGAGACTTCGGATTCCAGATCGGCCGCATTGGCCGGTCTGGAATGCACGAGCTGCAGATGCCGTTCACCTACGGGCGTATCCGTTCTCTTGCGCATCATGCTGCCGGCGCGGCGCCGACCGGCGGCAGGCCCTGGATGGCAAAGCGGCGCTTGACGAAGGGATCGGCCACGCCGGAATAATCGCCGGCATTCTGAAGCGCTGCCATGAGGATCGTTTCATGGCGGATGCCGCTTGCGAACAGCGAACGGATCTGGGCTGCAGCGAGCACGAACAGCGCCGGTTCGGCAGCCTGGTCATATCCGGCTCGATGGAGCACACGGGCCAGCAGATTCATATCGTCGCTGTCAAGAACGGTTTCGCCGGCCGAAGACATCGTAATTGGGGACATCGCGATTGGATGCATCAGGATCGTGGAAGACATTCAGTCCTCCTTCTGGTCGGGGCCAGGGTGTGGATGCCCTTAACCAACAGCGCCCGTGAAAATGGCTGCTGACCCGATCAAGATGCGCCCTTTTTGCTGCCTCCACAACAGCCGGCGAAATTAATAAAAATAAAATATACCTTGTTCCGAACACAAATGCTCCCTATGTTCAGCTTATCGAATTTGCTTCGTCAGCTTCGTTTCTGCGCAAGATGCGCATTGGCTAATCTTTCCTCTCAAGCTCGACCATTTATCGCCTGCACACAGCGGGCTTGGTAATTCTTTGCGATTGAAAGGAAATCGTGCATGAATACTGGTATCGTCAAATTCTTCAACACGGCCAAGGGCTTTGGCTTCATCTCGCCGACCGACGGCTCGCCGGATGTGTTCGTTCACATTTCGGCTGTCGAGCAGTCCGGCATGTCTGCGCTGCGCGAAGGCCAGTCGGTGACTTTCGAGCTGGTCCGCGACAGCCGCAGCGGCAAGAACGCGGCGCAGAACCTCGGTTCTGCATAATCAATCGGCTCGCACCCGCTTTGACCACGGATGTACTGGCACTGCGGATATGCGAACCTTGGAAAGGTCGGGCCAGTCCCGGCCTTTTTGTTTTCAAGCCGGTTTGTTCAGGAGAACAACAATGACGAAGACGGATGCTGCAGCGCTTCTTAGACGTGCCGCGCGCCAGGTGGCCAACACCAGCGGCGGCGGGCACCTGGGAGGCACCAATTTCGGTCAGGCCTTCGATGCAAAGACATCTTCCGCCAAGGACAAGAGCGATAAAACCCGCAGGCCGCCGCGCGGGAAATAACAGTCTGGCGGGCGAGCCGGTCGTACCAGGAGACCGAGCGTTTTCATGGGTGCCTGTCGGGGTGAGATCATCCGTCTCTCACCCCTTGCCATCCCACCGCAACCCGCGCTATATATCGACCTCGATGGGGATGGAGTACCCCCGAAACCGCCGTAAAGGCTGATGACTCCTACCGTGTTCAACCGCGGTGGGAATCTGTCCGGAGCCCGCTGCAAGGCGGGTTTTTTATTGCCCGTCCGAGATTTTTGGAGCGAGCATGTCGTTTTATACCTGTCTCATCGTCATGGCCGGCGGCGCCTTGGGCACTTTCGCCCGCTACGCCGTCTCTGTCCTCGCCATGCCGATCAGCCGTGGTCTGCCCTGGGGCACGATCATCATCAATATTACAGGCTCGCTGGTAATCGGCTTTTTCAGCGCGCTGACGCTCGCCAATGGTCGCTTCCCGGTCTCCGATACCATGCGCCTTTTCGTGATCGTCGGCTTCTGCGGCGGCTATACGACCTTCTCCTCCTTCAGCCTGCAGACGCTCGATCTGCTGCGATCAGGTGCCGTGGTGCGGGCCTGCATCAATGTTGCGGCTTCCGTCGTGCTCTGCATCGCGGCGGTGGCTGTCGGCCATTTCATCGCGACGCGGATCAACAGCGGCGCGCCTGATGTGGCGCAAGTGACGATCGAGGAGCAGGCGTAAGAAGAGCCCATTGCGGCGCCGTCAGCCAGTTCCCGTTCCTTGGCGTCCATCACGCCTCCCGCGCTGTCTCGGAACCCTTTCGAAACTATGACGCTGGGTCCGGCCCAAGAGGTCTTTCGTGGGTTTTTTCGGTCTCGGCTCGAAGCCTGTTGCAGGTCGGCTGGGGATGTCGCGGGAAGCGGGTGCAGTTGCAGGGGGAAGAAACTATCCTGCCCGTGGGAAAACCCATGACAGGTGCAATCGATCCGCCGGGCACGCCGCCCGGCGGATCGAGGAGCCGTTAATTCCCTGTCGAGGTCGGGGCGGAGTAAGACAGGGATTCACGGATCTGGTCGATCTTGCCGTCGGCTTCTCCGACGCCGAGGATGGCCTTGGCCTCGGCGAGGACCTCTGGGCTCACTTCGCCGCTGCGCGTTGCCGAAGCCAGCGCATCCTCCAATGCCGCGTCGCCGAGGACCGGGTCGTCGACTGAAGGCTCGATGCCGTTATCGAGTTCAAACTGGGCATAGGCCATCGCATAGGCGGCGATCGCGGTCATCTTCGGATCGGACGTGTGCATATAGGCCTTGTAGCTGCGGTTGAGAGAGTTCAGGCCCTTCAGCTCGGAGGCGAGGTTCTTTTGCTTGATATCGGCTGCGGCGTTTTTCGCAGTGAGCGATTTCGTCTTCGCCTCGCCGGACTTGCCCTTCGCGGATTTAGAACCGTCGTGCGATGAAATGCCCATCCGGGAAGTGCCGGACTGGTGGCCGCGGTTTTCGTGACTGCCGCTTTGTCCGCCACCGTTGCCGCCGCCATTGCTGCTGCCGCCACCGCCGCCGTTGCCTCCGCCATTACCGCCGCCGTTGCCGCCGCCATTGCCGCCTCCACCGCCCTTTGCCATGGCGGCAATATCGGCGCCGGTGATCGTCAGCGGGCTGGAAGCCATGATCATCGAAAGTGCGGCTATGGACGCAAGAGTTGCGATACGCATCCGGGTCTCCTCGCAGGATAATTCATCAAAAATCGTGAGATAGCCGACTCGGGATGGCGGCTATCGAATGAAGGCGATGTTAGGCGCGAAACGCGGGGCGTGCATCGGACCGAGGTCCGGCATCCCTCGGACTATGGTCTTAGAGAGCGGGAGATGGTTAACGGGTTTCGGTGTCGGCTGGCAGGTCGCCGATCCGGAATCGGGTGGCTGCCGCTTCTCATATTTCCTACCCCTCCATGACCATCAAAACAGGAGGTTTGGACATGGAACTGGACGGCAAGATCATCATCATTTCCGGCGCGAGCAGCGGCATCGGAGCGGCCGCCGCCCGGCTGTTTGCGGGGAGGGGCGCGAAACTCGTGCTCGGCGCGCGGCGGGCACAGAACCTCTCGGCGCTGGTTTCCGAGATCAATGAAAGCGGCGGCACGGCCGTGTCTCTCGCCGGTGATGTGCGCGACGAGACCTACGCGAAGGCGCTGGTCGACCGGGCGCTCGATGCCTATGGCAGGCTGGACGGCGCTTTCAACAATGCTGGCATCGTCGGCGAGATGGGGGCGTTTTCGGAGATGAGCGTGGCCAATTGGGAGGCGGTGATCTCCACCAACCTGACGAGCGCCTTCTTTGCGCTGAAGGCGCAGCTGCCGGTCATGAAAGCGCAGCGCAGCGGCTCGATCGCCTTCACCTCGTCCTTCGTCGGATACAGCAATGGCGGCCTGCCGGGCATGGGGGCCTATGCAGCTTCCAAGGCGGGCCTGATCGGCCTCGTGCAATCGGTCGCCGCCGATTACGCGGCCGATGGCATCCGGATCAACAGCTTGCTTCCCGGCGGCACCATCACGCCCGCCGGCGGCGAGAATAACCCCGAATTCCTCGATTATATCTCGGGCCTGCATCCGATGAAGCGGATGGCCGCGGCTCAAGAGATCGCGCAGGCAGCGCCCTTCCTGTTGTCGGACCAGTCGAGCTTCATGACCGGCAGCCCGATGATCGTCGATGGTGGGATGTCGGTTCGGCTGCTGTAGCAAAGGCGGGGAACGCGCTGATGTCCCATACGGGGCACCAGCGCTTCACGCCGCGCTCAATTCCTGACATATTTGCCGGAGGGACAGCCAACCGTCGTGGATATTGCATGATGAGCTCGCAGACACGTGAGAAAAGCAACCTGCATGCACCGACCGGTTCCGTGACAGGGCTTTGCTCTGCGTCCGCCACCATGTTTGCAGTCGGAATGGCCTTTCTGGGTTACTGGGGGGTCTATGAACAGGGGAGCTGGCGTGCAGTCGATTATCTTGTGATGACTGTGGCTGTCATCGGATTTGCGGCACTTGGTTGCGTGCCCTGGATCGTGACCACACCTGTCGCGGAGGACGAGGCAGACAAGGTCGCCGTCGCCAGGCGAGCGATGGCACTGGGGACGGCGTTAATCTGGACGGCCGTCTGCATTACCGTATTTGCTTGAGCTGCCCTGTGTGATGCGGCGGCGAGAACAATCCCGAATTCCTCGACCGTATCTCCGGCCTGCATCCGATGAAACGGATGGCCGCGACGCAGAGTAAGCGTTCGGTAAAGCTGGCTTTGAGATTCCATCGAACACTTGAATTTACGTCACTAATTTCGTCGTTAGTAACGTCACCCTTGCCGACCATTCCGATCAATAGGATTGATGAACTATTGCCTGGAATGTGCCGCAGACCAACGATAAAGGCTCCGCACAATGCAAAATATAGATCGAAGTCGACTTCATTGCCCTTGGTGCGGAACAGGTTTTACGCGCGGTGACGACGGGAACCTTGTATGCTCTGCGAGTGGAATGGGGTTGTCTCGAAATCTCGAAACTCGATTCCGTGCTGTGTACGTCGAGGGGATCAAACCTTCAGAACCCCATCAACTTGACGGGATGGACAGATGGTTTTGTCCTGGTTGTGGCCAGCGTCTGACCAAAGGTGGTGATGGAGTAGCGAGGTGCCCAAAATGCGAACGGGCGATGGGCCAGTTTGCTTACGAAATCGTCGAGTTTCATCCCCATGGGTGATCCTCGGGCGGTGGTCGCACCGCCCGAGACAGGTCGGCGATTGTCATGCCCTGGCCGATGTCCGTTCGAAGGCGCCAACGAAGACAACGGCCATGGCTGATAGCATCAGCCCGCCGGCAAGCAGGAAGGTCAGCCGCATGCCGGCTGAAATCGCTGCCGGCGCCGCATGGATGAAATCCTGCGTGCCCGCGCCATAGGCGAAGACGGCGCCCATGAGGGATGCGCCTGACATCAGGCCGATATTGCGCGACAGGCCGAGCAGGCCGGAGGCCGTGCCGCGCCGGTCCTTCGGCACATCGGCAAGGGCTGCCGTATTGTTGGCAGCCTGGAAAAGCTGGTAGCCGGGTGTGAGCACCATGATGGCGGCGACATAGCCCGCGACGCCTGAAAGCCCAGGCAGGATCGCCAGCAGGAAAGCGCCGGCGCCGAGCATCGCAAGGCCGATCGACAGAACGCGGGCAGCACCCCAGGCATCGACCAGCCGGCCGGAGGGCACGCCGCTGGCGATGGAGATGACCGGGCCGACGGACATGACGAGGCCGACCCAGGCGGGCTTCAGGCCAAGCGCAAGGCCGAGATAGAAGGGGCCGACCACCAGCGTCGTCATCATCACGGCGGCCACCACGATATTGACGACGAGATTGGGGACGAGGCGCCGTTCCAGCATGGCAAGCAGGCCGGCCGGGCGCGTCTTGCCCCTGGCCCTGTCAGCCGGCAGTGTCGCGATGGCGAGGATCAGCGCCAGACCCGCCAGCGGAACCTGCACCCAGAAAATGCCGCGCCAGCCGGCAAGCGGGATCAATACGCCGCCGAGCGACGGGCCAAGCGCAGTGCCAAGCGCGGAGACGGTGCCGAGCAGGCCCATGGCGCGTCCGATGCGCGCCTCGCTCGCCGTCTCGCGCATCAGCGCCATCGAGAGCGTCATCAGGAAGGCCGCGCCGACGCCTTGAGCGGCGCGCGCCGCCATCAGCAGCGTCAGATCGGGTGCCATGGCCGAAAGCAACGAGGCAATGGCAAACAGGCCGAGGCCCACAAGCTGCATGCGCTTCAGCCCATAGAGATCGCCGAGCCGGCCGACGATGACGACCGAGATCGTCAGGGCCGCAAGATAGGCGATGACGATGCCCTGCACCTGGGTGAAGGGCGCCGAAAAATCCTCCGCGAGTTTGGGCAGGGCGATGTTGGCGATGCTGGTGCCGAGCGAGGCGAGCAGCATCGAAAGGGACAGCGTCAGTGTGGCGCCCCGTCTTTCCGTTCGCTCCGATCCGGTCATTTCTGCCTGTTGCATATCGATATCCTCTTGCTTGAAATGTCATTCAAGAGCAGGCTACCAATTCAAGCCGACTTGAGGTCAAGCATGAAATTTCTGGATATCGGAGAGGTCTCCGCACGAAGCGGAATCAAGCCTTCGGCGCTGCGCTATTACGAGGAAGTCGGGCTCATCACCTCAGTGTTCCGCCATGGCTTGCGCCGGCAGTTTCCGCCGGAGGTGCTGTTGCAGCTGACGCTGATTTCGATGGGCAAGACGGCCGGTTTCTCGCTCACGGAAATTTCCGGCATGTTCGGCGGGACCGGCGGCCCGGATCTGCCGCGCGCAACGCTCCAAGAGAAGGCCGACGAGATCGACCGCCAGATCCGCCAGCTCTCTGCGCTGCGCGACACGCTGCGGCACGTGGCCGAATGCCCGGCGCCCTCGCATATGGAATGCCCGACCTTTCGCCGGCTGGTGGAGGTGGCGGGCAAGCGGGCGAGTGCCGGCAAGGCGGCGCGGCAGGGGAAGAGCGGGTGAGGGGCGGAGCACCGAAGCGCCCGATCGATATTGCGCTCAGCCGAGTTCCTGGGCGAGCCCGATGAGAATCCCTTCAGGCCCGCGGATATAGCAGAGCCGGTACGCCTCCTGATACTGGACGACTTCGCCGACGAGTTCGGCACCGCGCCCACGCAGCCTTTCAAGCGTGTCATCGAGATCATCGACGGCGAACATGACGCGGAGGTAGCCGAGCGCGTTGACCGGGGCGTTGCGGTGATCCGCGACGACGGCAGGCGCGAGGAAGCGGGAGAGTTCCAGCCGGCTGTGTCCGTCAGGTGTGCGCATCATGGCGATCTCGACACGCTGATCGCCCAGTCCGGTGATGCGTCCGGCCCATTCTCCCTCGATCATGGCCCGTCCTTCGAGATTGAGGCCGAGTTCGCGAAAGAAATCGATCGTCACATCCAGGTCTTCGACGACGATTCCTACATTGTCCATCCGCTTGAGCGCCATGTTTTCAATCTCCGTGGGTGTCGTTTCGATTTACAAGGCGTTGCCTCGTCGACCAAAGAACGTTTGAGGCAGGCCAATACCGACAGCCATCCACGCCCGATCGGCTGTTTTCCAATTAGCAAGCTTGAAACATGCACCGCCTCGGCGGAAGGTCGGGATGCGGTCCTCCATCGCGGGCAGACGAGAGGGCGGAAGCAAAAAAATCGAGCGCCGTGTCGGATCGGCCAGATCAGGCCCGTCCTAGAGGTATTGCCAAAGTTCAATCCAAAGGGAGAATCATCATGCCAAGCACAATTCGCCTTCACCGCGTCCTGGCAACCACTCCGGACAAGGTCTACCGCGCCTTCCTGGAAGCCGATGCCGTTGCCAAGTGGCTTCCCCCCAACGGCTTTGTCTGCACGGTCCACCATCTGGAACCGATCGTGGGTGGCACACACAAGATGTCTTTCCGCAACTTCACCACCGGCCACAGCCATTCCTTCGGCGGCGAGTATCTGGAGCTCGTTCCCGGCCAGAAGCTTCGCTACACCGACAAGTTCGACGACGCCAACCTGCCCGGCGAAATGGACGTGACGGTGACCCTGACGAAGGTTTCGGTCGGCACCGAACTCCATGTGGTGCAGGCCGGCATCCCTGACCTCATCCCGCCGGAGGCCTGCTATCTCGGTTGGCAGGAATCGCTGCGCAACCTCGCCCGTCTCGTCGAGCCCGATATTCAGGAATAGGCGTCGGGACGTAAAGGGAGGCCGGGTCTGGAAGCTGCTTTCGTACCCGGCCTTTTGCGTGTGTGCTCCTGCCCGCTACAAGGGGCGAAAAGGGGTGACGGAGCCGGTTGCGGATTGCGCTTTCGGGGGAAGGGATTTCGAACCGCCGAGGCCCTGCGTGTCCGCTATCCTGGCAAGCTCCAGATCCTCCGGAAAGTCGTAGACCTTGGCGAGCGATCGATCCAGCAGAGCCATTTCCGTTTCAAGGGCAGGCCGGCGGAATTCGGGCAGGACCTGCAGCGCATATTCCAGCACGGCCCGCAGGCGGCGGGCGATCTGAAAGTTTTCGGCGCCGTAGAGCCTGATTTCGCTGAAGGTCAGCTTTACGAAATCCTCCCAGTCCGGGGTCCTGCAGATGAGCCGCAATTCGCCGGCCGGATTGAAGATCTCCTCCCTGCCGAGGTCGCGCTTGCCGACGAAGCAGAGCAGGCGCTGCAGCTGATCGATCGCGAGCACGGCCGTTGTCGGATCGTTGATGGCTTTCGAAAGCGCCTTGATCGCGATGTCGACGATGATCCGGAAGGCGAAGGTCGCGTCCTGTTCGAGGGTGCGTTCCGGCCCGAAGGCAATCAGCGATTTCAGCTTGTCTTCGTCCGGTGACAGGATGCCGTACAGCCGGAAGAGGGGCTCGCCGGAGGCGACGAAATCGCCGATGCGCGGGACGAGCTCTATGACGGAGCGGGTTTTCTCGGCCTGCGCAAGAAGGCGGCTTTTGTTGACGGCAAGCACAATGGCGGGACGCCCCTTGTAGAGGATGACCCTGTCCGGCACGGTGTCGGGGTGCAGGTGCGTGGTGACCGTGTCGGCTTCGGCTTTTGCCATCGCGGGATAGACGTCTTCGATGACAGCGCGACCTTCCTCGCTGACGCGCAGGACGATGCTGACGGGACGCAGCAGACGGGCGGCGTAATCGATCAGATAGAGGAAGGCGGCGATGGACAGAAAACCGAGAAAGGCCACGATCTCCACGATGGTCTGCGGTACGGCGGCTTCCAGCCGTATCAGTGCGCCTGTCGAAAAGAGCAGGGTGAATGTAAAAAGCCCGACGGTTAAGCGGATGGCGTTGTCGCTCAGCAACGTCGTCGCAATGATCCTCGGCGTCAGCTGGCCGCCAGCAATCTGGATCGCCACCAGCAGCGAGCCGAACGTGAAGACGACGAATGTCAGCGTCATCGTAACGATCGTCTCGAGCAGCCTTTGGGTGCCATCCATGCCCCAAGGCCAAGGTTCGATCCAGCCAAGCCACGGCTCCAGCAGAGAGACGGTGCGGATCGCCAGGATATAGAGGAGCAGGGCTATGAACGGCACCAGCCACAGCGACGACTTGATGTAGCTCTTCAGGCTATACAGCCGGTTCCAGCCCATGTTCGGCCCCCTTAGAGCGCTGTGCGTCCATCCGGACGCACAGAGGATACTCTAGCTCTTTGAATCTGCGCATCAGGCTTTCCGAAAATCGATCCCGATTTTCGGGCCGATGCTGTAGTGCCCGGTCGCCGCCCGGATATGCCCGCGAGACAGACCCTGCAATTATGCATGAACCGGCGCGACTGCCACGTATGTTACTGTAGACACGGGACGTGGGTCGCACCGGTTCCCGGCGCAATGCCGATCCTCAGCTTGCCGAAACCTTGTCGTTTCGACCTTGATTCAGCGCAATGAAGAGATTGGCGCCTCCAAGTTTGAGCGCTACATCCGGCTAAGATTTCTATCAGGAAACTCTCGTGTTATAATTATCGCCGGCGCTGTCCGGCGTGGCGTAGCGCCCACAGAGACTTGTCCGATGAGCGAAATGGACGTGCTTTTTGCAGCCCTACGACAGGCGGCCGATCCCGAGACGGTCGACTGTATCGAAAATGTCGTCAGGCACGGCGCCGATCGCGATCTCAACCGCATCAATGCACTGGCCTTTGCTGCGGCACACCGTCTCGACGAGGAGAAGGTGATCGCGGCGCTTCTCCATGCAGCCCGCATGGGCGCGTTCGAGATGACCTGGAACGTGCTTTGCCCCGGATGCGGCGGCGTGCTCGACAGCGGCGCGACGCTCAAAACCGTCGACCGGGAATGCTATCACTGCGCGCTCTGTGCGGCAGGCTACGAGCCGACCCTCGACGAGATGGTCGAGGTCACCTTCACCATCAGCCCGCGGGTGCGCAGGATCGCCGCCCACGATCCCGACCGGCTGCCTTCGCTCGAATATTACCGCCAGATCTTCTTCAGCACCGGCGTCGACCTGCCTGACAATCTCGAAGAAAGGTTCGCGCACGTCCTTCTGGAGGAGGTCGAGCTGGAGCCGGGCGAGAGGGCTCTCGTCTCGCTGCATCTGCCGGCGGCGTTCGTCATTATCTTCGATGCGGTGACGCATTCTGCGCAGTTCATCGACGTGCAGGGCGAACCGACGGACGAACGGCAGACCCTCTCGATGGTCCTCAGCAACGGGCATGCGCCGAACGAAACGATTTCGCTGCGCCCCGGCCCGCTGCGGCTGACGGTGGAAAACCACACCGATCGCCGGGTGCTGCCGAATGTCTGCATCGCGGGAGACGAACTGCACGACATATTGGGCCACAGGCGGCCTTTCCTAACGGCCAAGCGGCTTCTGACGAACCAGAGTTTTCGCGACATCTACCGGACCGATACGCTCGACGTCGACCAGCGCCTGAAGATCACCAGCCTGACATTCCTGTTCACCGACCTCAGGGGCTCGACCGCCCTTTACGAGCGCGTCGGCGATCTCTCGGCCTTCGATCTGGTGCGCACGCATTTCAGGGTTCTGAACGAGATCGTCGCGGCCGAGGCTGGCGCCGTCGTCAAGACCATCGGCGACGCCGTGATGGCGACCTTCCCGAGCCCGGACCGCGCGGTGGCGGCAGCACTTCGGATGCGCGAAGCCATGCTGCAGCTGAACACTGAGCGCGGTAGCGAGGATCTTCTCCTGAAGATCGGCATCCATGAGGGACCATGCCTTGCTGTCAATATGAACGACCGGCAGGACTATTTCGGCCAGACTGTCAACATCGCCTCACGCGTGCAGGAGCTCGCCGAACCGCATGTGATCCTGACGACGGAGGCGGTGGTCGGCAACGAGCAGGTCACCGAAATATTGCGCGACGGCGGCATCAGTTCGGTGTCGCGGATGGAGGAGCTTCATGGCATCGGGCGGGAAGTCAGGATTTTTGCGCTGTCGTGAGCGCCGCGTCGTCGGACCGGTCCGCGAGCAGCAGCCAAACGTTTGCCGCTAAAAAACTTTAGTATTTTCGAAAATAAAAAAATATTTGGCGCCAAACAATGATACGGTGCGCTTGTAGAATAAAATTTTTCAAGAAGGAATAAATCATGCAGCAATTTTTTCCTGGCCTGACGGGAAGGCAAATCGCAATCTTTCTGATCGAAACATCGGTGCTTACAGCTGCGCTCATCGGCGTCCTTGTTGTGACGGTACCTATGATTTGACCAAGCCTTGGGTGAGGACCGTTGGATGCATCGCGTGCCGTGAGCAAAATGGCCGCGGAGTCAACTCGGTCGCGTTCGCTTCTTCTGGGCTCCTCGTAACCTTTCTCCTCGCCCGACTTCCTCTTCACGATCGAGCAGCCAGTGGATCATATGTCAGATAAAGAATTAGACCGGCTGCTCTTTGACCGGATTTGGGCTCTGGGCGTCAAGGTTGTGCAAGACAATCATATTTCTGCGCTCGCCGATGCCACCGTCAGTATCCCGAGCTTGGAAGAATACCAGAATAGCCGCGGCGAGCGGATGACGGATTTGATCAAGGTTATCAAACTCGGGATCTCGCAACTCCGATAACGCCCGTTGCTTATGGTCGTGGCTTTAAGGGGCAGCCGAAATCGTTCGCCGGTATACGGGACGTGGTTGACGTCGTGCGTGGTCCGTCTGTGGTTCTGTTCCGGCACCTGAGCGTCCTGGAGCCCGCGCCGCCAACTCAAACCCTTTTCTTCGAAACAAAGGAGGAGGTCTTTCAGATGAATGACCGTAGTCAGATGGCTTTCCGGCCAATCAAGCAGATGAAAAATCAACGTTCCCAAAAGAAAAATCTAAAGTTCGCCGAAAACAGAGTCGACAAAATAACCCGGCAACTCGTCAGTCAGACGGCGATTGTCGGAGGACGCGGGGTCAACTGTTTTCCAGCGGAATCGGAGAAGGCGCTCTTGGCGAGGATTTATGACAGCAGACGTTGCGCTATGGATTACCTGTTACGCGTTCAGGCTTTTTGCTAGGTAGCCAGTCGAATTTACGGCCAGTCGAATAATAGGGTCACAGAGCTGGAGATTTCCCTCGCAAGCGAGCAGACCGTGCGGGTATTCGTTCTCGCTCAAATGATGATTGGGGCAGGCACCGGACGTCGTTTAACCTTTGCGTCACGCCATCCCAATCGGGTGCAGTACCATTCTGCAGCACGTATCCCGCTCCTTTTGTCCGAGAAAGGCCCGTCCAGATAGTGTGGCTTACCCCGAAAGACAATCGCTACTCCTCGTGAGACCTGATCCCACACTATCACCATGTCGGCTTCATATGTCATTGCGACACCATTTGCGGGAGGTGCCCGGTGTGCGGTGGTCTGCTCCGGTGTTGAAGATATAGGACTGTGTGAGTGGAATGACAGAACCCGTCAATTTTTCACAGGGGCATCGGGCGGCAGGTGAGGATATTTGCGCTGTCGTGAGGGGCGTCTGCGCTTTGATGTGATGCGAGTTCGGGCGGTTTTCGCTGGCGGGTCGTTCACCGTCCACTGGCCGGCAAAAAAGGCAGGAGGGTGGGACTTTGGTCCGATTGAAGGCGGCGATCTGGCGGTTTATTTTTGTCCGGCTGACGACTCCAGGATCAGCGCGAAAAGGGTGCCTTTTCTTGAGTCGGAACACCCTTTTCAATTCTTTCTCCTGATCAGCCGCCAACATCCGTTGGCGGCTTTTTCGTGCTCGGGCAGGTTCCGCTCAAGCCGAGCGTCGCCCGACAGCATGGACGTCAGTTGCGGCCACCACTCTCCCCGACCAACTCCCACAGATCGACCTTCTCGGCTCGCCCCTTGAGCTGCACCAGGCCCAGCGACCGCAGCTCGAACCGCGCGCCGACCGCGTCGCGGATGGCGGCACTCACCAGGATCGACGTATCGTATTGCTTGTTCAGCCCTTCCAGCCGCGAGGCGACGTTGATCGTGTCGCCCATGGCCGTATATTGCTGGCGCGAGAGCGCGCCGAAGCTGCCGACGACGGCGGGGCCGGTGTGGAGGCCGAAGCGGGTGACGAGTTCGGGGCGGCCGTTTGCTCTGTTTTCCTAGTTCAGATCGTCGATCGCGGCTTTCATGGCGAGCGCGCAGCGGCAGCCATGTTCGGCATGATCAACATCTTCAACGGGGGCGTTCCACATGACGAAGATGGAGTCGCCGAGATATTGCACGACCGTGCCGCCATTGCGTTCGGCTGTTGTGTTCAGGATCTCGAAATAGGCCGACAGCGTATCGACCACGTCTTCGGGCGAATGCTGTTCGGATATGGTGGTGAAATCCCTGATATCGGTGAAGAGCACGGTCACGTCCTGGCGCCTGGCCTTGGCGACCGCTCGCCCTTCGGGGTTGACGATCCGCCTCACGACTTCGCGCGGCACATAGAGGGCAAACTGGCTGATGGCATGGCGGCTGGCGGCGAGCGCGGTCCCCAGCGTGTTGATCTCGGTGATCCAGGAATGCGTCGGAGGCTTCTCGCCGAAATCGAGATCGCCGATCCGGCGAGCCTCGTCAGCCAGCCGATTGAGAGAGCGGCTGACGATGCGCGCCAGTGTGACCGATGCGGCGACACCGGCGATCAGGAAGGCGCTCGCGACCAGCAGGTTGCGCACGAGCAGCCGGTTGGCTTCCGCCACCAGATCCTCCATCGGCACGATGATGGCGGCGGCACTTGCCTTGAACAGGCCGTCGACGCTGACCGGGGCGATCTGCACGAGATGGGTCTCGCCATCGAGATCGATGCGGGCGAGCCCGCCAGTGGCAAAGGCCGGATCCTCCCGCAGCCTGTCCACCGTTTCGAGGCTCGTGTCGAAGCCGTTGGCCGTTGCATGCAGGGAGCCGGCGCGTCTCGACCAGATGTCGATGATCCTGTCCATGATGTCGGGATCGGAATGGGCGACGAGATCGCCGCCGGCATCGATGATATAGGCGCGGGCACGCGGCGAGATCGAGCGCGCATCGAGCAGGCGGCTGACGGTCTGCAGGTGAATGTTGATGCCGACGATCACCTTGGTATCGTCCTTCATCGGGGCGGCGATCGTCAGCGTCGGAACGTTGAGCGTTCCCGTGACATAGGGGCCGACGGAAACCGGCGCGCGATCCTGGACGGCGGCCTGATACCAGGGGCGCTCGCGCGGATCGAAGGAGGCATAGTCGACATCCCGCGTCTCGAGCAGGCTCGCCTCGCCATCGAGAAACTGGAGCGTCGATATGGGATCGGGGCTGTCTCTGCGGGCAATCGTGCGGATGGCGAGGGCTGTGCCTTCGGGCGCGGCGAGGGTGCGCCTGACATCCTGCCTTACGGTGTTGATGAACTGCAGGTAGGAGCCGTCAGGGTAGCCGGCATAGACGCTCGTGGCGTCAGGCACATTGCGCAGGACTTCCAGAAAGAATTCCTGTTTTGCCTTGATATCCTGCGGGGGCGGGGAGGTGAGCTGCGGCAGGGCGGAGGCGAAGGCCACCGCCTCCACGCCGCGCTGCAGCGTATTGCGGTATCCCTCGATCAGCAGCTGGCTCATCTCGCGCATCTGCCGGGCGCCGGCCTGCACCGCCGCGTCGCTTCCGCTGCGGAACGCCATCCAGATGATCGGTATCGACGTGCAGAGCAGCGATGCCACGACCAGCACGCCGAGATGCAACCTCAGGGGTTTGGACCAGTGCACGCGCTTTCCCTCGAAAAGCGGACGCGTTTCAGCGCCATATCATCGGCCCGGGCCTATCCGGGCTTTCCGGCCGCGCAGGAATGAGCGTCCCCAACGCTCGCAGCTAACTGCTTTTTGAGGAGCCGCACAAGTCAGTCATCCGGCCAGTCATCCGGGCGCTCAAGTGGCGAAGACCTGCCATTGCCGGACAAGAGGCTGCCCGGCGCTACCCGCCGCGCCCCGGAATTCTTCTGTGGTTGTTCTTGCGCGTTACTCGCGCCAGGCGGGCGGCAATGCTAGAGATCGGCTGCTAACTGGGGTTATCTCATGAAAAAAATCATTCTCGCCGCGGCTCTTGCCGCAGCACTCACCTCCTGCGCGAAAAGACCTGACGCCATCGTCCAGGCCGATATCCCGATGCAGGCCTATACTAATCTCAGCTGTGAGCGGATCGCTCAGCTCCACACCACGGAAAAGAAGAAGCTCGACGACCTGTCGAAGCAGCAGATCTCGGCGGCCAATGGGGATGCTTTCGGGGTGTTTCTGGTTGGTGTGCCGATCGGGAGCGTGGCCGGTGGGGACAAGGAGGGCGAGGTCGCGGTGTCGAAGGGGAAGGTGTCGGCGATGGAGAGTGCGGCGCTTTCGAAGGGGTGTAAGTTGTAGGTGAGGATGCGGGGTGGGTCGCTGCCGGCAACAGCGCCGAGGCGGCAACCCTCTCCACCCTCATCTCTGTGCTTGTCACAGAGATCCAGCCACCGCGCGTCTGCGCGGTGAATGACTGATTTGAGGTGAGGAATGTTCACCAGCCCAAAAGCTACCGCCAGATGCCGGAGGGGATCTGAGTCTTTCACGATGTAGAGTACCCAGCAGACGATGATGGGGCGGTTGGGTTTCAGATGAAGTTCCGGTAAAGCCGGCACTCCATTTGTGCAATTTCCAGGTTCTCACGCACCGTGGCTCGGAGAAGCACGGAGGCTACCTCAATCAGACTGGCCCACATCAACAGGCTCGTCATGGTCACTAGTATCATCCACCGGATTCGCATTAGCGCCTAACAAAGTAGATTTTGCTAAAGTAGTGACCTAGCATAAAAGTCTCCGCCTTTGCATAACCACGGTCACACACACTGAAGCGGCCCATATTTCTCACCCGATTATGGGGTGGTGGGTAGTGAGAATGTCCTATAACCATCAGCGTCACAAGATTTTGCCACGCCGAGGAGCACAGGGTTCAATGACGGCTGAAGAAAGAACTATATTAAAAGCTCTTGCCTCCATGTGTTACCAGTACTTGGACGACGGTCGGGAAGGGCTAGTTCACAAGTCCATGAGCGCCGGCGAAAACGCCGTCGAAGTCCTGGTATCCTACGGTTTGGTCAAGCCGGAACCATGGGGCGGGTTCTGGACCGATGAGGGTTTGCGTCTTTTGGACGAGGATTGACCTCAATCGGCGATGGGGTGGTGGGTATCTGACAATATCGAGAGACCGCCTACTCAAACACTTTGCCAGAAGCCGTGTCGGAAACGGGCTGTATTTTGATGCCTGCGGCGGCCACCAGCCAGAACAGTCCACCGGCGGCAATGCCGAATACAGCTGTCTCTCCGAGCCATTGGAGGGCCTCCAGAAATCCCCACCATGTCATCGTTCCGTTTTGGTAGGTGATGTGGTCATCAATAGAAGCCTGATCCGGGCCTGAAAATACAACCAGGCACATCCAGGGGACGGTCGCCACAAAGGCCCCAACCATCGCGCAATTTGCAAGGGACGGCCGTACACGTCCCCTGAAATAGAGCAGCAATGGAATTCCCAATACGAGAGTTGGCGGATACGCACCGATGACCGCGACGACTTCAGTTGTTCGGACAATGCGCTCCATCATATCCGGCAGGCCCTGATACGCGGGGTTGTAAACAGCGTATGCGAAGGACGCGATCAAGGGAACCACGATCAACGCAACCGCTATTCTCCACCAAGGCGGAGAGGGAAGAGTTTTTACAGGCATGTATACCCTATCGAAAAAGCTTGCGCGGCAGAATTGCACGCCAAAATATGCGTGACAACGTCCGGCCTCCACCTCACTCTAGGATTAACGACGCGTAGGCTTTTGATGATGGGGCGGTCGGTTGGCATGTTTTCTGTAGCGCCGTCGCCACCCTGATATGCTAATCGGCCTAGATGGTCCCCGCTAATAGTGTTTCAGAGAGGATGTTACTCAATCGTGCGCAAGGTATTGTTCGCGGCATTGGCCTTTATGATCTTCTGCCCTGTGTTACTGTTTGTCACTTATCCGGTCGAGTATCTCCGGTGGCTTGGAAAATACGAGCAATCTCATACTCTTAATCGGATCGCGGTTCCCATCGCCAAATTCTATGTTCAGCATGATATGAAATATGCTTGCGGCAACGAGACCTACTTCAGAAATTACAACGCTATGAATTTCTTCAATGATCTGCCGCTTTCGCCGGAAGAGGAGCTCATGCTTCAGTCACAAGACAAGATTGCGCGCCTGTTTTTAAGTGACGTAGTTTACGACGAGAATGAGTACCTCGACTCCATCCGCACCGTGAGGGCTTATAATTTGGTCGTGGCCTCTAAGTGCTTGCACAGGCCCGCGTACCGCGAATCTCAAACGGGCAATCGCCCTACTACTTGATGAGTGGGCGGCGGGCTTTGGCAGCCCACTACAACCGCGCCACCCGCCTCAACTCCTCCGCGGTCGTCGTCGCAAACCCAAAAAACTCCAGATAAGCCGGTATCTGCTCAAACAGCATATCCGTCCCCACCTGATACCGGCATCCTCTCTCCCTTGCTGCGGCGAGAAACGGCGTAATCTCCTCCTTCATCACCACTTCACCCACGAAGGTCCCCGCCGAAAGCCGCGTCACATCCAGCGGCAAGGGATCATCCTTGCGCATGCCGAGCGGCGTGGCGTTGATGACGATGTCGAAACCTTCGGGGTCGTTGCCGTCGGTCGTGACCTGCATTTCCGGATACCAGGTGTTGAGGCGGGTCTTCAGGCCGTCCAGTGCCGCCTCGTTGTCATCGTGGAGGGCGAGGTGGGTGAGGCCGGCGCTGGCCAGCGATGCTGCGATGGCCGAGCCGACGCCGCCGGCGCCGATCATGAGGGCGCTGGCGCCTGCGATGGTCTGGCCCTTGCGCTCGAGGCCGCGCACGAAACCTTCGCCGTCGAACATGTCGCCGATCAGCGTGCCGTCCGCGCCGAGCTTGACGGCGTTGCAGGAGCCGGCGACGCGGGCGTTGGTGGAGATCTCGTCCAGCAGGCCCATCGTGGTGATCTTGTGGGGCATGGTGATCAGCGCCCCGTGGATGTTTGACAGGCGGAAGAGCAGCCTCAGGAAATCGGGGTAATCCCTGGGCTTGCAGCCCATGGGCACGACGACGGCGTCGATGCCCTGTTCCTCGAAATAGGGGTTGTAGATCAGCGGCGCCTTGAAGCTTTCCGTCGGGTAGCCGAGATGGGCGATCAGCCGTGTGGTGCCGCTAATCATGGATGTGATCCCGCTGCTCTCTTGGGGAAGACGGTCTTGCCTGATCGGGCGGATTGCTTGATCGCCTCGATGACTTCAAGTGCGGCAAGCCCCTCGTGGCCGCTGACGATACGGCGCCGGCCGATCAGCCCGGCTCCCATGACGGCAATTTCGAGCGGGCGTGTGCGAAACGGTTCGGGCATGAACAGTGGCCTTCCGATCCTAATTGCGCAGGATTTCGCCGAGGAATTTGCGGGTGCGCTCATGGCGCGGATTGGTGAAGAATTCCGCCGGCGGGGCTTCTTCCACGATCGCGCCGCTCGCCATGAAGATCACCCGGTTGGCGACCTGGCGGGCAAAGCCCATTTCATGGGTCACGCAGATCATCGTCATGCCTTCCTCGGCAAGGCTGATCATCGTATCCAGCACTTCCTTGACCATTTCGGGGTCGAGCGCGGAGGTCGGCTCGTCGAAGAGCATCACCTTGGGGCGCATGCAGAGCGCGCGTGCGATCGCCACGCGCTGCTGCTGGCCGCCTGAGAGCTGCACCGGATATTTCTCCGCCTGTTCGGAAATTTTTACGCGGGCCAGAAGCGTGCGGGCGCGTTCTTCGGCTTCCGCCTTGGTCACGCCAAGTGCGCGCATCGGCGCCAGCATGCAGTTCTGCAGTACGGTCAGGTGCGGGAAGAGGTTGAACTGCTGGAAGACCATGCCGACTTCGCGCCTGATGGCGTCGATCGCCTTGGCCTGATTGCCGAGCAATATGCCGCCGACGCGGATCTCGCCCTTCTCATAGGTCTCCAGATGGTTGATGCAGCGGATGAGCGTCGATTTTCCGCTGCCGGAGGGGCCGCAGAGCACGATGCGCTCGCCTCTGTGCACCTCGATATTGATATCGTGCAGGGCCTGGAAGGCGCCGTACCATTTCTCCACATGGCTCATGGTGATCATGGTTTCGCCTGTGGCGGCGTTGAGAGCGGGTGCGGTTGCTATGGTCATGGTGTTGGTTCCGATCGCAGTGTGCTCAGCGCGCATGGGCGGCGTTGAAGCGCCGCTCCAGGCGCGCGCCGATGATCGTCAGCGGGCAGCACATCAGGAAATAGAGGGCGCCGACGATGGCGAAGACGGTCAGCGGCTGGAAGATCTGGTTGGAGATGATGTTGCCGGCGCGCGTCAGTTCCGTGAAGCCGACGATGGAGGCGAGCGACGTGCCCTTGATGAGCTGCACCAGGAAGCCGATCGTTGCCGGCAGCGAGATGCGGATTGCCTGCGGCAGGATCACATCCTTCATGCGCGAGACATATTTGAGGCTGAGGGCCTTGGCCGCCTCCGTCTGGCCGCGCGGCACGGCCTCGATGGAGCCGCGCCAGATCTCACCGAGATAGGCGCTGGCATGCAGCGTGAGGCCGATCGCCACCGCTTCCCAGGCATCGAGCTTGAAGCCGATCAGCGCCAGCCCGTAATAGGTGACGAAGAGCTGCATCAGGAGCGGCGTGCCCTGGAAGACGGCGATATAGGCTGAGGTCAGCCGCTCCAGCCACGGCATGCCCGAGGTGCGGGCCAGCGCCACGGCAAGGCCGGCAATGCAGCCGCAGACGAAGCCGACGGCGGAGAGAAGAACGGTCCATTTGAGGCCGATCAGAAGGAAGATGAATTCTTCGCTGCCCATGGTGCCCTCACTTGACCGGATAGGTGAAATAGCGGGCCGAGAAGAGCGCGAAGAGGCGCATCATCAGCCAGGAAATGACGAGGTAGAACACCGTGACGGTGAAATAGACCTCGAAGCTGCGGAAGCTGTCGGATTCGATGCGCTGCGCCACCGAGGTCAGCTCATAGGCCGAGATGGCCGAGCAGATGCTGGTCGATAGCGTCAAGAGCACGAACTGGCTGGTCAGCGACGGGTAGATGGCCCTCAGCGCTGGCTTGAGGATGATCAGCCGGAACACCTGGGCCTTGTGCAGGCCGAGCGCCAGGCCCGCTTCCATCTGACCCTTGGGAATGGATTGCACGCCGCCCCTGATGATCTCGATCGCATAGGCGCCGCCATTGATGCCGAGCGCGATGATCGCCGTCGGCGTCGGATCGAGGCGGATGCCGATCAGCGGCAAGGCGAAGAAGAGAAAGAAGATCTGCACAAGGAAGGGCGTGTTGCGGATGAGCTCGACAAAGCCGATCACCAGCCAGCGCACCGCCTTGATATGCGAATCCCTGAGCGCCACGCCGCCGACGCCGATGACGATGGCGAGCACCATGCCGCAGATGGCGAGCAGGAAGGTGCCGAGACAGCCGAGCAGCAGGCTCGGCAACCCGTCGATGACGGGCGTGAAATCCAGCTGGTAGTTCATGCTTTCGCGGCTCCCACCATGCCGGCCATAGCCTCGATCGCCAGCTCGTAACCGCGGGCGCCGAAGCCGATCATGATGGCGGTGGCGATGCGCGAGACGAGGGATTTATGGTAGATCTCCTCGCGGGCATGGACATTGGAAATATGCAGCTCGATCTTCGGCGGATCGAAGGTTTTCAGGGCATCGAGCAGGGCAATCGAGGTGAAGGTGTAGGCGGCGGGATTGATGATGATGCCGCAGGCCTCCTTTCGGGCCTGATGCACGCTTTCCACCAGCTCGCCCTCGAAATTCGTCTGGCGGAAGTCGATTTCGAAGCCGAGGCTCTTGGCCTTGGTGAGACACATCTGCCTGATATCGGCAAGCGTCGTGGAGCCGTAGATGGTGGGCTCGCGCTCGCCCAAGAGGTTCAGGTTCGGTCCGTTGAGGACGAAGATGGTTCTGGTCATGTCGCGCACCTCAAACGGGGCTGGGCTTCAGGCTTGGTCTTGGCATAGGGGTGACGTGGACGGGCATCGAAATGCCCGCCTTGGTAATCGGATTGTTGGAAACCTGTCGCTCAGCCCGCCGTAAACGGAATGCCCTCGAGCTTTTCCGGGAATTCCGGAACCGGCACCTTCATCCACTTGTCGTAGATCTTCTTCAGTTCGCCATTGGCCTTGATCTTGTCGATAAACGTATTGATCGAGGCGTTGATTTCCTTTTCGCCGAGCCGCGTGCAGGCGCCATTGTAGAGTTTCTGGAATTCCAGCTTGTTTTCGAACTCGCCGGGGCGGGCCTTTTCGACGCGGTCCATGTAGAAGATGTTGCCGCCGAGCGCCTGCACCTGGCCGGAGGCGAGCGCCTGGACGCTTGCCGCGTCGCCATCGAAACGGCGGATCGTGGCGGTCGGCGGCGCGTTCTTCGTCACCTGCGTATCCTGCGCCGCACCCTTGGCGACGCCGATCGTCAGGTTCGCCATATCCTCATTGGTCTTGATCGAGGCGGATTTGGCGCCGATCAGCACGATGGCATTGGCGACATAAGGTTTTGAAAACTGCACGGCCTTGGCGCGGTCCGGCAGCATGGCCATCGTCGCAAAGAGCACGTCGACACGGCCGGTCGTCAGCGCCGGAATGCGGTTGTTCACTTCCAGCGGCACGAATTCGACTTCGACGCCGAGCTCTTTGGCATAGAGGGTGGCGATATCGGCATCCAGGCCATCCTGCTTGCCGGCGCTGGTGACGAAGCCCCATGGCGGGTTATCGCCCTGGATGCCGACGATCAGCTTGCCGCGGGCCTTGATTTCTTCCGGGGTGACGGCCGCGGCCGGGTTTGCAAGCCCGATGGCGGCCACGAGAGCGGCAGCACCCAGCATGGCGCCACGCCGCGTCAGCAAAGACTTCAGCATTGGAATTCTCCTCCTTTTGATGCCGTTAAAACGGCCCACAGTCATCCTCTCCCGACTGTTCGCAACAATGTTTGCCAGAGGAGGACCCATAAATCAACATAGTTTTTGAAAATCATATGAGACTTTTCATTTGGTCAATTGAATTGAAATCCTCACGACATTCGCCATAATGCCGTCAGGAGGGTCGCCGGCCTCAGCCGAAAAGCGGCCTGAACGAGGAGGATTGCCTGATATGAAGACCTCGATTGCGACTGTGACGATCTCGGGCGAGCTGCCGGAAAAGCTGGAGGCGATTGCGCGGGCCGGCTTTGACGGCGTGGAGATTTTCGAGAACGACTTCCTGGCCTTCGATGGCAGCCCTGCCGATGTGGGGAAGATGGCGCGGGATCTCGGCCTCACCATCACGCTCTTCCAGCCCTTCCGCGATTTCGAGGGCATGCCGGATAGTTTGCGGGGGCGCACCTTCGACCGCGCCGAGCGCAAGTTCGATATCATGCAGGAGCTCGGCACGGACATGGTGCTCGTCTGCTCCAATGTCTCGCAGGCCGCCCTTGGCGGTATCGACCGGGCGGCGGCCGATTTTCGCGAGCTGGGGGAGCGGGCCGCCAAACGCGGGCTGAAGGTGGGTTACGAGGCGCTTGCCTGGGGCCGCTTCGTCAACGATCATCGCGATGCCTGGGAGATCGTGCGGCGCGCGGATCATCCGAATGTCGGGCTGATCCTCGACAGTTTCCATTCGCTGTCACGCAAGATCGACATCAATTCCATCCGCTCGATCCCGAAGGAGAAGATCTTCATCGTGCAGCTCGCCGATGCGCCGCTGATCGATATGGACCTGCTCTACTGGTCCAGGCATTTCCGCAACATGCCGGGCGAGGGCGATCTGCCCGTCACCGAATTTACCGAGGCCGTCGCCTCGACAGGCTACGACGGCTTCTTCTCGCTGGAGATTTTCAACGACCAGTTCCGCGGCGGCTCGACAAGGGCGATTGCCGCAGACGGCCACCGCTCGCTGATCTATCTCGCCGACCAGATCCGCCGCAAGGTCGACACCCCGATCGGCGTGGAGATGCCGGCGCGGGCCGCCGTCAAGGGCGTCGGCTTCATCGAATTTGCCACTGACGATGAGGAGGCGGTAGAACTCGTCGGCATTCTCGAAGCGCTCGGTTTTCGCAAGGTGGCGGTGCATCGCTCCAAGAAGGTGACGCTGTTCCAGCAGGGCGAGATCCGCATCCTCATCAATGTCGATCCCGCCGGCTTTGCCAATGCCGCCTATGCCGTGCACGGCACCTTCGCCTATGCCATGGCGCTGGTGGTGGATGATGCCGCTGAGGCCTACGCCCGCGCGCTGGCGCTCGATGCCGAACCATTCACCCAGGCCGTGGCCGAGGGCGAGCTGCAGCTGCCTGCCATCCGCGGCGTCGGCGGCGGGCTGATCTATCTCATCGACGAGAAGAGCCCGCTCGGCCGTTTCTCCGAGATCGATTTCGAGCCTGTCGCGGAGGAGGGCGACGCTGCAGATGCCGGCCTCTTACAGATCGACCATATCGCCCAGACCGTCTCCTATGACGAGATGCTGACCTGGCTGCTCTTCTACACCTCGATCTTCGAAACCCGCAAAACCCCCATGGTCGACATCATCGATCCCTCCGGCGTGGTGCGCAGCCAGGTGATCGAAAACGAGGCGGGCAGCCTGCGCATCACCATGAACGGCGCCGAAAACCGCCGCACGCTCGCCGGCCATTTCATCGCCGAAAAATTCGGCTCCGGCATCCAGCATCTGGCGTTCTCGACTGACGATATTTTCGCAACCGCCGAACGCCTGCGCGCCAAAGGCTTCAAGCCGCTGCCGATCTCGCCCAACTATTACGACGATGTCGAAGCCCGCTTCGGCCTGGAGCCGGAGCTGACCGAGCGGCTGAAGGCGGAGAACATTCTCTATGACCGGGATGGGGAGGGCGAGTATTTCCAGCTCTATAGCGGGACATATGGGGAGGGCTTCTTCTTCGAGGTAGTGGAGCGTCGCGCCTATCGCGGTTATGGGGCGCCGAATGCGATTTTCCGGATTGCCGCGCTGAAGAAGCAGATGCGGCCGGAGGGGATTCCGAAGGATGCGGGGTAAGGGCGGAGTCTGCTTGACGTAAGGCGAGGGGGGGCAGACGGCACAACTATTAGTCTGGCAGGATCGAGGACGATCCCACTCTCACCCAATCCGCCCGCTCGTCAGCACATGCTGCACCCCACTCTGCACATGCCGCCGTATCACCGCCCGCGCGCCCTCAATATCCCGCTTCAGCGCCAGCTCGAACAGCAGCTTGTGGTCATCCACCACTGCCTGCCCGCGAAAACTCCGCGCCAGCATGTGATAGCGCAAAAACCGGTCGAACACCGATGACAGCGCGGCCATCAGCGTCGCCGAATTGCAGGCCGAAACGATTGCCTGATGAAATTCCCAGTCATAGCGCACCCAGTCGACCGTCCGTGACGCATCCCCCGCGAGCAGCTTCTTCTCGGCGGCCGCCAGCTTGTGATGGGCGGCGACGATGCGGCCTTCCCATTCCAGGTTGCCGGCGGCAAAGGAGAGGCCGATCGCGTGGGTTTCGAGCACGGTCCTGAGATCGGCAAGCTCCTCGAGTTCCTTACGCGAAGCCGGGCTCACCTCGAAGCCGCGCTGGCCTTCGGCGAGAACGAGGTTTTCCATGGCAAGGCGGCTCAGGATCTCGCGCAGCGAGGAGATGCTGATCGAATAATGCTCCTTGGCCTGTTCCAGCTTGATCTTGGCGCCCGGCGCCAGCGCGCCCGAGATGATATCCTGCCGGATCTGCCGGAAGACGACGTCGCTGATGGTTTCGGAGGCTTCGGCCGTGGTCTTGAGCATCGGTTTTTCTGTCCTGCGCGGGCCAGCCATAGTCTATTTCGCCTGCTTCGCCGGGGCCGAAAGCAGGCCCCTGCCGAGCGCATGTTCGACACCGCCTTCGATATGGCGCTGCAGGATCGTCTTGGCCGTCCTGCTGTCGCGCTGCAGGGCCGCTTCCAGCAGCTGCTTATGCTCTTCTTCGGCCACCCCGCCGCGATAGGAGAGCGCCACCATCTGGTAACGCAGATATTTGTCGAAGACGGCCGAATGCGTCTCCATCAGGAGCCGCGACCCGCAGGCGGCAATCAGTGCCTGGTGGAACTCCCAGTCATAGCGCTTCCAGTCCTCCGCTTGGGCTGTATCGCCGGATGCCATGACCTTTTCCATGCGCGCCAGCTTGTAATGGGCCGAGACAAGCTGCGCCTCCCATTCCACATCGCCCTGCTCGAAGGATTGCTCCAGCGCATGTTCTTCCAGGAGAAGGCGAAGTGCAGCAATCTCGCGCAGGTCCGCGACGGAAACCCCCGCCACCTCAAAGCCCCGCTGCCCTTCGGCGACAACAAGCCCTTCCGAAGTCAGCCGATTGAGGATTTCGCGCAGGGTGCTGACGCTGGTCTCATAGGTGCCTTTGAGATTTTCCAGTTTCAGCTTCTGCCCGGGCGCAAGCCGCCCGAAGATGATATCGGCCCTGATCTGCCTGTAACCGCTCTCGGCGACAGTTTCCTCGATATCGTCCTGCCGCATGAGTCTCTCCGAGATTTTGCGTTTTCTCCTATATAGCGGGAGAACTCTGGCAGGTTCAATGGGAAATGGGTTTCGAGGTAAAGGGGTGGGTGAGGCGCGCTTTTGAGCGCGGCCAGGGCGGAGAGGCGCGGCCGTGAGGCTGCGCTATCTGCAGATGGTGCTGGTGTCCTGTCAGGCGGAGGCGCGCGGCTTCGTCAGGCCCTTGCCGATATTCTGCCCCGGCATTTCGATGAGGTTGTATCCAACCCAGGCCAGCGCGTAGACGATCGGCACGGTGATTGCCAGCGTCAGAACCCAGCGCACCGGATTGGAGACGTCAGTTGTCTGGATCAGATAAGCAATGACCGGCTGCATCACCATCAGGTGGATGAGATAGGCACCGAAGGACAACTCGCCGAGATTATGGAAAAAGCCGTTACCCAGCCAGGCGCTGATCGGGCTCAGTCGCTTTGCGAGTGGTTCCGGCAGGCGGTGCGTGTGGATGAAGGCGAAGAAGATCAAAACCAGTAAGACCCGCACGATTTCGTGCATAAGGTCACGATCGCCGCCGATCGGCGCAAGCGCCAGCACGGCGGAAACCGCCGCAAACTGGTAGGCTCGCATCTTGTTTGCCCTCAGCGCGCCGGCCAGCAGCATGCCGGCGGCAAAGATATGCATCTTGAGCGGGAGGAAGGTTGGCATCGGGAAAGAAACGCCAATCCGGGTCAGGCCGTATGCAATCACCAGCCCCGTAAGGGCAGCGCCGGCGATGCCCTTGATCCAGCCGATGCGGCCGACCAGGATCATGATGAAGGGCAGGGCCGCATAAAACTGCATTTCAAGGCCGATGCTCCAGTCCGGCAGCGCTGTCCTGTATGCAAAGTGGGGGCTGAGACCGAAGAGGAAGGTCAGGTGCGCAAGATAGTTCGCCAGGCTGCTGTCCAGATAGCGCTCCGCCAACTGCGGTCTTACGCCGTTGAAGCCATCGATCACCATGCGGGCATCGTAGATGAGGGGGCCCAGCGTCAGGGCGGCGACAAGCATCACGTAATAGAGCGGCGCAATCCGGAAATAGCGTCTCACCCAGAAGGTGATCCATGTGTTGCTTGCCTCCCAAGGCTCCCGGTCGCGTCTGCGCTGATAGTGGAAGACCATCAGGAAACCGGACAGCATGATGAAGAGATCAACGCCGAGATCGGGATCGCCTATGACGGGAATTGTGAAACCGGTCAGGAGATGCGCATGACCCACCAGAACCCATAGAGCGGCAAGGCCACGCAGGCCATCAAGGCAGTCGACACGGCCTCCGCCGTTGCCATTGAGCATATGCCAATTCCTCTACTTTTGATTGTGGAATTTCACCGTGTTCCTGGCAGAGTAGACCATTTTTCTCGCTATGGAACAAGCCGTTTGTTGCGTCGCAGCAGAACGCCTCAGGCAATTGCAACTGTTGGCGTCGATGTTTCAGTTATTGCGGGAGAACATGGCAGCCGTCGCGCTTTCGAGTACCAAAAATCACGAAGCGTCCGCCAGCGCAGGACATTTGCCGGCAGATGTACCCGATGATCACTGCCTGCCGATGAGATATTATGTCTCGGAACTGAACAGGTACTTGACTATTCTCTTAACCATGCTTCCATTGTGCGACGCACCATAGGAGCAACAATGGAACTCTCGTCAAAGCTGGTGAAATCCGTTGCCTACGACCCGTCGACAGAGGTTCTCGACATCGAGATTCGCCTCAAGGGGCACCGCAGATATTTCAACGTGCCGCCGGTCGTGTATGAAAACCTGATCACGGCGACGTCACCTGGCTGGTACTACACACGCCACATCCGCGATGCGTTTCCGCGCTCGGCCGAAGGTGCCGAAAAACACCTCGGAGCATTCAGAACGATTCTCGGCCGTCGCGGCCAGTTTTCCTGATTGCGGTGGAGCGGCGTTCGGCAATCTTCATAACGTCGCCGGTCAAAAAAGCACACGCCTATGAAGCTTGCCCTGAGAGGCCGGGATGGCCGGGGGTAGGGTGCCGCTGCTTGTCAGGAGGAACGGCGATCCGACCATGGGGGAACGGCCGAATTTCACGCTTGTCGCTTTCATCGACAGCGTGAAATCCTTGCTTTTCGCGAGATCGGCCTATGCCTGCATCATTCGGTGACGGGTGGTAAAGGCTAGGCGGTCAGTTTCGCTTTTTCCGATTGCGGCAGACGCGGAACGATCCAGGTGTCGATGTAGCCTGGCTGTGGATGGACGCCTTCGGGGCTGATGGCCCAGTAGGTCGCAGCGTTCGCCTGGAAAGCCGTCGCCGAGTTCGAGGTGAACCCGACATTGAATGTGCCGTTGCCATTGTCAACAACGGCATTGATTGTGCGGGCGCCATATGTCGCTGGCTGGTACTCCGACAGGATGACATTGCCCACCTTCGGAACGAAGCCGGCGAGAACACCCGAGCTCAGCAGGCTGGCACCATCACCCGGCGTATAGGACAGCAGCGTGCCGATCTGGCCGAGATCCGTCGCAGCGCGGAATTTATCCGGGTTAGCGGGATAATCGGTCCAGGCTTGATCGACGTCGATATAGCCGTCATGGCCGAAGCCATTGTTGCTGCGGATATCGGCGTTGATGCTGTTGCGCCCGGTTACCCATACTGCAGTGTTGACGGTGATGCCCGCCGAGGTCGCGAAGGCATTGCTGGAGCTGTTCTGCGGCGGGATGGTGCACTGGATCACCTTCATGCCGCCGCCGAGCCGCGCCTTGATGCGCGAAACCAAGCTGGTCATGCGAGACTTCCAGGTCGAGATCGCGGTGTTGCTGTCATTCGTGCCCATCTGATTGAGCACCACCGTGAACGGGTACTTGCCGCCGTTGAAAGCCTTGATGTCGTCAAGGATATCCCAGCGAAGGAAGGCACTTGTCGTCAATTCCCGCGCTGACTGAGCCGAGGGGCAACCGATGGTCATGTGGGGGATGCGGCCGAGGCCGTCATCGGCATCGAGCCATTTGCTTTCCCAGCCGAGATTGCCTCTGATGTCGGCAGAGGCGGAGACTTCCTGACGGCCGTAACCGATGCTGTCGGCGGTGCTGAGAACCACGGGCCGGCCATCCCATTCGCCTTTGGCCACCATCATGTCCGGGCCGTAGCAAATCTGCTGGGAGTTTGTCTGGTTACCGGGCGCGACGGCATAGAAGACGTCGAGCGAAGGCGTGACCGGGGCGTCTGCACCGATCAGAGATCCAAGTGCTGACGGATCGGCAGCGGCCCAGAACTTCTCGCCGCGATGCTTCTGGATGCGGTAAGGCCCGACGAAATTCTGACCGGCATTGACATGCCATCGGGTGATGACGATGAAATCCGCCTCGGCGTCGAGGTCGGGTGCCGTTGGGAAATCGCACCATGCACCTTTCGTGCCCGACGCAATCGTGACGCCGGGGCTGCTGCCGAAAACGGCCGGATAGGCCGCGCCGCCAATGACGAGATCGACGCCGTCGATCACCACGTCATTGCCGGGCAGGATCGTTTCCTGAGGACCGAGGCCCTCGTTCATGGCGAAGCCCGAGAAGTGAAAGCGGAAGCCGCGCGTCTTGTAGGGCGCGTTTCCAAATTTCAGCTTGCTTGCGAAATAGTTGAGGCCGCTTGCCGCGGGCATCAGGAAGCCCGACGGCATGCGGGTGCGGGAAGCGAAGAACATGTAGCGGTTGGGTTCAACCCCGCCGCCACTGTTCGAGGTGTTTGTGGACGTCCCGAGGGACAAGCCGAGAGAAAGGCCAAGCATGGTGAATGCTCTCCTTGTTAATCGCTGTAGTGAAAGAGACGGCGAACTGCCCACGATCCCGGGTCAGGCGAGGATAACGGAGGGCGACTGGCCGATCCGGGCGCCGAAATAGCGGGTCTCGCCGGCATGAACCAACCAGCCGGGGGTCGCGGTGACAGGCGTGCGGAAGTCGACGCGGATTGCCGCATCAGTGGCCGTCACGGTCCAGAACTGCTCGTCGCTGACGGCTTCGACCGGCACGGCGAGTGCCGTCGTGGTTGCGTCCGCGTTGTTGTGACCCTCGATATCGGCCAGCGAAATCGGCAGGCTTGCGCCCGAGATTGCGTTCGTGCCGCTGCGGCTCAGATAGATGTCGAACTTGCTCATCGATTGTTTCCCTTCGTGTTCGCACCGGGTTCAGTGCATGTCGCGAAGTTGGAGCCGCGATGGTTGAAAACTAAACTTGAGGCTGGCACGTCTTGACCGGAGTTTTCAACCCGGGCGCCCAAAATTTGACCTTGTATCGCATTGCGAATCGAAGCCAGTCTGAATTGCTCAGATGGGGGATATCTTGGCCCATAGTTTCAGATCCTGTCTATTCGCCGCAAGTCTCATGATTGCTTCTGCGGGCTTTGCGACGGCGGAAGAGATGCCGGCGTCCTGGAAGAAATCCATGACCAACGATCCGGCGACGAATTATTATGTTGCCGAGGCGATGAAGCCGCTCGCGAACCCGGATGCCCAGACATTGAGGGTCGTGAAGCTGGCGGATGCGCTCGGCAAACTCTGCAGCGGCGCGTCGCTCAACAAGAAAGCCCTCTATTCCTATATGACCGAGACCGGTTTTGCAGACATCAAGGGCAAGGCCTATAACGAAGCTGCCTTCCTTGCCGACACCACCTTCCGCTATTTCGACTACCGTGCGCTTGCCCATCTCTGCGCGGGAAGCGCTTATCTCTTCGGACCCAAGGGCCAGCTTGCGCCGGGATTGCTGAAGACCGGCAAGGGCAAGCCGAAGGCGAGCTACGATCCCGACAATCCCTTCGTTCCCCTGCCGCCGCTGGCGCGGAAATCCTGACCGGGAGCGGCAGGAGAATGCGCGGACGTCTTGCGCGCTGCAGCAAATTTAGTCAGCATCGGGCATGCCGACTCTCAAGCAACTCTCCATTGCCTTAGGCCTGCTCACCAGCGACCAATCCCCCGTTCCCAATAAGGATGGCTGGGTAAATTACGTCTGGCGCGTTCACGCGGCGCAACAATGCCTTGGTGTCGAGGATGGTTTTTGTGAAATCGTCCAGGACAAGTGGGATTGGAAGCGGCCGCAATATTACAGTTTCTCATTCCGCTCGGACCCGGAGACCAATTCCGTCACGTCCCGCATCACGCTGCGGAACGAAGACCCCGAAGACGACGATCAGGTCTGCGTCGTCGCGAGTTTCCTGAATGCAACTGGCCAGGAGGTCGGTATTTTCTACGCCAACTGGCGGGCGCTGCCCGGCCGCTCCTATACCCGCGAGGCGCCGATCTGGTTGAGCACCGATGTCCGTGAGATCGCGACCGTGGCAGTCGGCACGAAGCAATGCGACGTGAAGGCCAAGCCGGACGCTGAGAACTTCTACAGGATCAGGCTCGCGCTGAACCAGCGCTGAGAGCGATGGGGTGAGGGCGCGTTCCCACTTTCGGCAAGACTATCGAAAGTCACCGCCGGATCGGGGAAGTGCCGGCGTATCGCTGGGGCTGCCGATCCTGCCGCCTTTCTTGATCCCGAGCGTTCCTGTTGGACGCGGGTCCGGCCGTTCATCATCGCGCGACGTCGCGATGATGAAAATAATGCCGAGCGCAAGCGCAATGAGCGGCGGCACAACGAAGATGATCAAGAGGTAATGCAGCGGTTTCATAGAGTGTCGTCAGCAGGCGAGCTTTTCACCTGAGCAGCGGCTTTCTTCAGTCGGTTGCAGTCCGCAAGTTCCACTGGACTTTCCTGCTGTCCACTCTCACTTGCCCGCTGCTGATGCTGCAAAATCAGCAGGAGACGAACCTGGATTGTTCCCGACTTTCCTAGTCCGGCTTTCCGTTAAAAGATATAACGACCGTCACATCCTGCTCGCAAACCAGTGACGCGTGGCGGGCCATCCGTGGCCAATGATATCTGATGACGTGCGGCTTTACCACAGCGTCAGCCAGTCTTTGTCAGTGATAGCATAATGGCCGATGCCAGCTTCGGATCTCTCCAATGCGATCAGGCCACGCTCTCTCAAACGCTTGATCCTATCGATTTTGACGGCAAGTGACCCGAGTTGGCCGTGGCGATGGAGGATGTTGCTGAAAATCAGCTCGCGGTCATCGAGCAGCCCCTCAAGAATGTCCCGCTGATATCAGGGTAGAAAACCCACCTGTTGGAAATCCGCACCTTTAATGCCTCGGCGTCTGCAGAGATCCTTGAACCGTTGATCGCAAAGTGCCGCGATGGGGAATTCCACAAGGCGAAATAGGCTGGCTCCGTTGAGGACGGCAGGCAAGAATTGCCAATTTGCTCCGCCAGATATCATATAACCGCCCCACGCAGTTAGCCGGATTTTTTCAGAGTTTTCAATGTCTACGGCTTTGCTGTAAGACGTGATGACGCTGCATTGCCAGATCCGTGGGCCAGGTTTTCCACTGTCGAACTCCGTCTCGCACAGACCGTACTCACACGAATTCGGAGCAACCTCCTCCAGTAAGCCCTTCATTTCGTCCGAGATAAAGTAGAAGTACTCAACAGCATAAATGTCTTTTACTTTTCTTTTTGAATCGAAGACCAATTTCGGCGTCTCAGCGTAATCCGGTATTTGCCACGGTCCCCTGGCCACGTTGAGCATGTCACGCGGCCAGCTCCCGGCATTGTGGTGGATCCCAACCCCTTTGCCATTAGCCTGCATCGTGTGGTAGTTCGCGAAGTCCCAGCCGTAGGAGCCACTCGAATCGAGCAGATAAATTGCTTGCTGCTTCATTCTAGTGCCGCTCATGCCTACCCGCTAATGGCTGAAAATATTGCATTCTTGCTCATGCCTCGCAGTTTTTGGCGCGTCAGCATTTCGGCGACAAGGCCTCAGTTGATGATGGGGCGGTGGGGTGTTGCAGTTTTGTTTTACTCGCGTTCGGGATGTGTTACGCAGTTGCAAACGGGTCCGGGGAAAAATCATGCAGCGCGGAAAGCTTAATTCCATTCAAGTGCTCAGGGCCGTTGCGGCCTTGATCGTTGTTCTCTCCCACTCCATCAGAGCCTACACGATCAACCCGCCTGGCTACATGCAGGGGCTTCCTCAATCGTGGCTGTCGGCTCCATGGTTCCGTGATGGGATGGCCCTTGGTGTCGACATCTTCTTCGTCATCAGCGGCTTCATCATGGTCTACGTGTCGAGGGATCACGCCGAAGGAAAAAAGAAGCCGACTGACTTCATCGTCCAGCGCGTCGAAAGGATCTACCCGCCCTACATTGTGGCAACATTGATTTTGATGTGCCTGATGATCGCCTGGAGCCGCTCAATACCTGCGGAATTTTCTGCTTGGAGGATCTTCGCCTCCCTGACGCTCATCCCCTCATTTGATGCAGCGGGAACCGTGCAACCCATCCTCGGCGTCGGGTGGACGCTTTCTTATGAGATGTATTTCTACTTCATGTTCGCGCTCGCGCTGGCGGTTGGGAAAAGAAGGTACCTTCCTGTACTGATGACCGGCATCGTCGCTGTTTGGCTGATCGCGACAATCATCTCCAGTCCGTCTGCGCTTGGCATTTTCTTCAGCAGCCCGATTGTTTTTGAATTCCTATTTGGTTGCTGCATCGGTCATCTTTATCTGAATAAGCGTCTGCCGGCGCTTCCAATCTTCATACTGGCGCCGGCGGTAGCGACCATGGCGGTTGCATCGTACTATCATGAAGCCGATACGCTACCCGAGGTCTTGCGCGTCATCTACTGGGGCATCCCTGCCGCCATCATCGTCGCGGCTGTGTTGCCGGTAAAGGCAGAAGGCTGGCTTGGAGATAAGTTTGCAAGGCTTGGGGACGCCTCTTACTCCATTTATCTGATCCACATCGTGGTCATTTACCACATACTCTCGCGGATTTACCCCAAGTTGATTGGATGGGGATTTGTGACGTTCATAGACGAGGCAGTGGCAATCACGGCGGTAGTTGCCGTGATTGCCGGTATCGCTTTTCATTTGGTGGTCGAAAAGCAATTTAATAAGTGGCGCCGTGACGCCCGAAATCGCCGGTTGAGAGCGATGGAGGCTTAACGGGCTCGGCGCTCGCGAAGGTTTCTGTTACATACATCACAAAAACCCAAAAAAGGTTCTTGCAATGCAGGCGCATATCCGATGTAGGCTCGCGCATTGGTTGGGGAACCTCAGTGCGCATCGACTACTTCCGCGAATCCGCTCAAGGCGCTACAAATTCTGCCCTTTATAGACTGACTGGTAGAGACCGTCTTTATCAGGTTTCAGACGGAGAGACTGAGAGATTGCTCCGCGCGATCGTCAGCGACAAATATCACCGTCTGTCTATGCCGGAGACGGAGTTCGATGAGCTTGAGGAGCGCCCGTTTTTCATCCGCGCGCTTGAAGAAAAACTGATCTTCATCAGTGCCCCGGCCCAGGCGGTCCATGTCTCGATCGGCATTCGCAGAAACGGCTATCTCGCCATCGGTGAGACGCCGCGCTTCACGCTGCTGGATTTCATCGACAGCGTGAAGGCAAAGGTCTTCGGATAATTACCAGCCACGCGTAGTGATCTCTGCGTTCAGCAACTGCGTAAGGTAAGCCAAACGCATTTACTCGCTCAGCCCTGGTCGTCATGATCTTGGCGCCATTCAGCGTGAGGTCTGCACGGCTTATGGGAGTAGCAGACCCCGTGTACCAAGCTGCTGTTCCAGCCGTGCCGCCGAGCTGGAAGATGTGGGCAATTTTGAGAGCGCCGTCAGATCCAGCCAGGGCATACTTGAGCGATGCCGTTACATCATTCTCGATGACCTCAATGACTGTATGCGGCTGCTCGAAGATATTGAGGGCTGGACCGGCGATGATCAGAGGCTGACCGTTGTTCGCAGCAAGTACATTCTTGCCATTAAGCTGGCGAGTGCCGGTCGAAGGCCGCGCAGAACCCGTCTGCGTTCCGTCCGATGCACTGCCATAGGAGCCTTTGTTGAGGACGCGGTCAACACTGCTGCCGGTTGCCTGAATGGTCGACAAGTCAGCGGCATCGAGCCAGACAGCCGGATTTAGCTGGGCTAGCGTCCAACTGTAGACCCCGCCGCCCTTTAGCGGGGCGCTGCCGGATTAACTCCCCAACTTCCCCTTATCCGCCTGCGCCAACCTCGGCACGATCCAATGATCCACATAGCCGGGCTGTGGATGAATCCCTTCCGAACTCACGGCCCAATACACACGGGCATTGGCCTGAAACGCCGTGTTGTAGGTATTGGCGAAGGTCACGAAATATGTCCCATTGCCAACATCGCTGACATCGATCACCACCCGGTTCGCATAAAGCCCCGGCTGGTATTCGACGAGGAGGCTGTCGCCAATCTCCGGCTGGAAGTCGGCCGTTCCCGTCGGGTGCGTGCTGGCACCGTCACCCGGCGTGACGGAGAGCAGGGTGCCGATCTGGCCGAGATCCACGGCGGCGCGGAATTTGTCGGGGTTTGCCGGGTCGGTCCATGCCTGGTCGACATCGAGATAGCCGTCGTGGCCGAATCCGCTGTTGCTGCGGATATCGTCGTTGATGCTTGCCCGTCCTGTCGTCCAGACGGGAGCGCTGACGGTGATGGCGGCTGATGTGGAATAGGCGGCGGTGGAGCTGTTCTGCGGCGGAATAGTGCACTGGATGACCTTCATGTCGGGTCCGAGCCGCGTCTTGACGCGGGCGATCAGGCTGACGAGGCGGGATTTCCATGTCGAGGTCGTGGTGTTGGCGTCGTTGGTGCCCATCTGGTTGATGACGATGGTGAAGGGATATTTGCCGCCGTTGAAGGCCTTGATGTCATCGAGGATATCCCAGCGCAGCAGTGCGCTGGTCGTCAGCTCGCGGGCGGATTGGGCCGAGGGGCAGCCGATGAAGAGATGGGGGATGCGGCCGGAGCCGCCGTCGAGATCCAGCCATTTGCTGAACCAGCCGAGATTGCCTCTGAGATCAGCCGAAGCGGAGACTTCCTGGCGGCCGTAGCCGATGCTGTCGCCGGTGCCGAGGACGACGGGCCTGCCGTCCCAGCCGCCCTTGGCGAGCATGAGGTCCGGCCCGTAGCAGATGAGCTGGCTGTTCGTCTGGTTGCCGGGGGCGACGGCGTAGAAACTGTCGAGGGCTGCCGAGGTGGGCGCATCGGAGGTTATGAGGGCTGTGAGGGCTGCGGCGTCGGCTGCGGCCCAGTATTTCTCGCCCCGGTGCTTCTGGATGCGCGCGGGGCCGATGAATTTCTGGCCGACGGAGGCGATGTGCCAACGGGTGATGACGAGGAAATCCTCCAGCGGGTCGAGTTCGCCGGTAAAGGTTGGGAAGTCGCAGAAAGCGCCTTTGGTGCCCGATGATATCGTCGCCCCCGGAGTGCCGGAGAAGTCGGACTGGTAAGTGACGCCCTTGACGATGAGGTCCACGCCGTCGATGACCACATCGTTGCCGGCCACGATCGTTTCCTGCGGACCGAAACCCTCGTTCATGGCAAAGCCCGAAAAGTGGAAGCGCGGTGCCTTCGTCTTGTAGGGCGCATTGCCGAGTTTGAGCTTGCTGGCGAAATAGGTGAGGCCGATGCTGGTGGTATCGACGGCATAACCCGAGGGCATGCGCGAACCGCGGGAGGCGAAGAACATATAGCGCTCGGGGTCGACGGGTTCTCCACCGCCCATGACGGAGATAACAGGCGCATTGCCGTAGAGGCTGCGCCCATCCGATATCCTGACGGCCCCAAGCACGGGCAGATCGTTATGGACGGTCGCTCCATCGGTGACGATCTCGACGCCAAGGACAGGCTTGTTGTCGACGAACAGGGTGGTGTCGCCCACATCGCGGATGCCGATGACAGGGCGGTTGTTGAACATGCGCGTGCCGTCGGGAACGATGACGACGCCCTGGACGCGCTGCATATTATAGAGTTTCGCCATCGCTGCGCTCTGCCTTCGCTCGAAGAGAAAAAGGAGCGGCCGAAGCCGCTACGGCATCGGCCCGAAAATCGGAATCGATTTTCGGAAGCCTGATGCGTCGAATAAAAGAGCTGGAGCGTCCTTTGTGCGTCCGAATGGACGCACGGCGCTCCAGAGGTGGCCTGTCGATCAGAGGGGGTCAATCGACAGGCTGGGAGGAGTCCTGGATTTCCGGCGGCATCCAGTCCGGGGCCGGGCCGCCGAGCGCTTCCTGCACGCCGTTGCCGAGAGGCTCGGGAGGCTCGGGAGGCGTGGTGGGTTTGGCGGGCTTTGCGGATGGCTTTTTATCGGCCGGTTCCGCTTCCGCCTTGCCGTTTGATTTGTCGCCGGATCGGGCAAGACGCACCCATTTCGGGCGGCGTTTTTCGTCCCTCCAGAGCGCGTCGGCCACGCTGAAACGCTCGCCGGGGTCGCGCCTGGCGCCGCCGAAATAACCTGGCTCGATGGCCACGACATCAACCATGCGAGGGAACCCCCGCAGTGAAGCCGGCGGTGATCTTGCCCATGGTCGGGGCCGTGCCGGTCACGGTATAAAGCAGGCGCAGGTAGAGCTCGTCCGTGCCGCGCGGAATATGGCTCGGCGGGATGATCTTGCCGGCCTTGAGATCGGCGAGGTTGAGCGTCGTCGTGATCACTGATTTCGGCGAGGAGAAGGCCTCGTTGTCGTCGGTCTGTATGGTGACGGCAAGCGAGGTCAGGTTGTTGAAGCTTTCCACTACCTGCAACAGGAAGGGGATCGGTTCGCCCTTGCCGATATCGCGGGTGAGGCCGGCCTTGACCGGGCCGAGATGGATGACATTGGTGCTGGGGCCGGTTGCGGTGATCGCCTGTGCGTCCGAAAGCAGCGTCTGCCGGTCGAAAATCATGGGAAGTACCTTTCTGGGATTCGCCCGCTATCCGTTGGTCGCGGATCGGGCAGTGAAAGAGAGGGTTGCCCGCCGCTCATCACGGCGGGCTTGAGGAAGACGATCAGGCGAGCGCCGGAACGGCGGCTTCGGTGTTGAGGATGGCGTCCGTTTCGCGGATCGGGATGCCGCGATAGAACTTCACTTCCTGGCCCTCGACGAACTGCGTGGTCAGGTGCACCGTGTTCTGCCGGTCGGAGGTCAGCGCGCGGTCCGACGACTGCACGTCGAGCACTTCGAGAACATCCTTATTCATGTAGATGGCGATGCGGCTCGCCTTGGCGTTCAGGCGGCGAGACTGCAGGCGGTAGTAGCCCTTGCGCAAGAGCGACCAGAGATCGACGCTGCCGGCCATCATGTCGGAGACGTCGATATTGGCGACGCGGGCGTTGTAGCGCCAGTCCTTCACGGCGGCACCGATATGCCAGGTGTAGAGCGTTTCCTTGGCATAGTAGGGGTCGCCGTTGGCATCGAGCACGCGCTGCTCGCCCTTGTCGTCGATCTTGACGCCGGCCTTGGTGCCCTTGGGGTAGAGCAGGTGGGTGGCGTGGTCGCCCCAGGTGACGAACCAGATGGAAGTGTTGTCGGCGCCGGTGCCACCGCCATTGACCACCTGGTTGGCGATGTTCGGCTGCGCCACGTTCGGCAGGTTGGGGTTATAGGCGGAGTAGCGGGCGGAGAGGCCCTTGAACTTCTCCGGCGTGGTTGCCGTATCATGATAGAAAAGGCCGGACGCCATTTCCTGGCTCAGCGACTCGATGAAGGGCATGGTGTCGACGAGACGGGCCTTGGCCTTGTCGGGGGCCAGATCGAGCAGGCGCATGTCGATTTCCGAGCGGGCATGCACGAAGCCCGTCGTATCGTCCACCTGCTGCATGGTGGCCTTGGACTGCTTGATGCCCTGGTAGAGCCGGCCCCAGGAGACCGAGGGCAGGCCGGTGCGCACCATATGGCGGTGCACGGCATCCATGTTGCATTCGACGGCCATCGCGTCGTCGAGGATCGGGTTCTGCTGCGAGAGAAGCTCGATGACGGCGCCTTCGGCGGAGCCTTTGAATGCGTCAACGAGATTGGGGTAGTAGCTGCCAATGGTGGCCATGTCTTATCAGCCCTTCGGTGCGTCTTTGGGAAACATCAGGTGCGCGGTTTCGGCTTTCCTGCCGTTTCCGCCCGCGCCGCCATTCGGTGGGTTGTCCTCCTGGATCATCGATCCGACCTTTGCGAAAATTCTGATCATCTCGGGGTGGTTGCCGCCGCCGCTGGTATTCAGGTACTCGCGCAGCGCCGGCGTGCCGAGCCGAGAGAGCGCGCGCTGGGCCGAGCCCACGGTGCCGACCCATTTCGCCCCGCCGATCTCGCGGTCCCTGCGCGCTTCATCCGCCCAGCCCTGAACGCGGCCGGCCCAGGCTTCGGACGCCGCCTTGCCGCGCCGGCCCTGGATCTCGATGAAGCGGTCGGCCAGTTGCTGTGCCTGCCGGTTGGTCAGGCCGAGATCGTGGAAATCAGGGCCGAGCGCGTCGATCAGCTCCTGATCCACCTCGATGCCTTCAGGCATGGTGAGGGAATAGCGGCCATCATCGGGGACGCGATCTGCCGGGTCGTCGCCGGCTGTGTCGTCGGACTTGCCGCTGTCATGATCGGCAGCGTCGGCATGATCGTCGCTACCGTTGTCACCGTCCGGTGATGGCGCATCATCCGGAAACAGAATGGTCTCCGGCGCCCCACTGTCACCGGCATCGCCGCCACCGCTGCCGATTCCCTCGGCGCTGCGCAGAACGATCGGAAAGGGGCTCCTGCTAAGCATCCTTGTCATTGTCTTCGCCTTCCTCTTGTTCGGCGCGGCTTGCCGCCGCTGCCTTGTCTGTTGCCTTGAGATCCGCGATGGCGAGCAGCAGGCGCGGATAGAGCGTCGGGTCGATGCGATCGAGCTCGGCGATCAGCCGGCGGCCGACGCCCTGTTTTCCGAGCGTGTAATGCGTCGCGTTGCTGAGTTCCCCCGCATAGGCCTCCTGGTAGACGGCGCATTGTTCCAGCATCCAGAACAGCACGCGCTTGCCGGAGGCGGTCGCGAAGACCTCGCGAAACGCCGTCGTAATTTCGTCTCGCTGAATGGTTTGGGGGATGGATGGTTGATCCTTAAAGCGATCCATCAGGCGAGCCCCAGCTGGCGCAGCAGTGCCGCGCCGTTCGGGTTGTCATTGGCATCGGCCAGCACCTGTGCGGCCTTGGCGCCCTGATTGAGGGCGGGTGCGACCTGCGAGGCCATCTGCGCCGTCTGTGCCGCCTGCATCTGCTGGGCGCGCTGGGCGCGCATATCCTCCACCTTGTCGTCGGCCAGGATCATCGAGGGCGGGGCGCCGATCGCATCGAAATAGAGGTCGATCGCCTCGTCGACATCGAGCTTGTCGAGCGCCTCCGGCTTGACGGCGGAGAGCTGGCCCATGAAGGCGACGCCACGCTCGATCGCGCCTGTCGCGACCGCCTGCTGCGCCTGAGCGAGCGTGGAGATGTACTCCACCTTCAGCTCGGTACCCTGCAGCTCCGGCGGCGGTGGCGGCAGCTCGTCACGGGCCGCCAGAATATCGAAGGTGCGGTCGATGGTCGGGCCGAGCTGATCGCCGAAGACGTTTTCGAGCACGGGGCCGAGCTGCAGCAACTGCTCTTCCTTGCGCTGCGTCAGCTCGAACTGGTTGCGCGGCTGCACGCCTTCCATATTGGTGATGGCGAAGAAGAGATCGGCAAAGAAGGTCTTCTCGATGCGGTTCTGCACTTCCTGGATATCTTCGCGCAGTTCCGCCAGGCTGAGATTCACCTCCATCGCCGGGCGGAACCCCTTGCCGGTGGGATCATCGACATAGTTGACCGCACCCGGCAGCAGCGAGGCCGGGCTGTTCTGCATCGAGGTCGGCGCGTTCATCGGCGGGCGCACCTTCTTGTCGATACCCTCGAGCTTTCGCGTCTGTTCGAGCTGCAGCATCCTGATGTCGCCGAGCGCCTTCTGGCCGGGCGAGAGCGCATAGTGATCGTCCTCGGAAAGCTCCCAGGCCGGCGCGATGATCGGGTTCGAGCCGAAGCCGCTTTCTTCGAGCAGATCGCCGCCGAGCTCGTCGATCCAGTAATTGGAGAGGAAAGCCTTGTTGCGCTTGTCGATCAGCCTTGGGTCGCGGTCGTAACGCGGCTCGATGGCGTGGTAGACATCGAAACACTCGCCATATTTCGACGAGTCATAGAGGCTGCGCAGCCGCTCCGGCACATTGTCATAACCGAAGCGCTCGATGATGCGCTGCACGCTCCAGCGGAAGGTGCGGTAAAGCGTGGTCGCCTTGCCTTTGTGATCCCTCGCGATCCAGAAGCGGCCATGCACCAGCTGCTGCACGCGGATGACCGTCTCCTCGTCTTCCACGAGAATGGCGACGGATTGGCCGAACTGGCCGAGATCGCCATAGCCGATATGAAAGGCGCGGTAGAGGTTCGACGCCGCAAAGACCTCGCGCATCTTGTCCTGCACGGCGGCGAGATAGACTTTGACGGAATCCTGCTTCTTCAGATCGGGATCGAAGGTGGTCAGCCGAAACCAGGGCCGGGCGGGCGAGGTGAGGCCCGAATGCATGCCTGACTTCAGCGTCTCATAGGCATGGCTGCCGGTGCTGTCGATGATCTTGTCGCGCGAGCGCGGGCCTTCCCGGTCGGAATGCAGCCTGAGCCGCGTCGGCTCGATATGCTCTGCCAGCGCCCGCCATTCGGCCTCCCAGGGCTGGCGAACCTCCTTCAGCTCCGCCAGCCGGCGGCGGTGATAGGCAATTTGCGTCTCGTTGTCGCGACGAGGATTTTCCATAGATGATGTCAGCCTCTATTGCCCGAGCAGCGTCTTCTTGAGCGTATTGCCCGACAGCGCCGGCGATTGCGTATCGGCGAGAACAGGTGCGCCCGAGGGTGAGGTCAGGATGGTGGAGGGCGCGCCCTTCACCTTGTCGGAGGCGCGGCGTGCGGCGGTGGATTGGGCGGCAGCATAATCGGGCGTCTTCTGCTGGGCGTATTCGGGCGGCGCCTGCGGCGGCTCGGCTTTCGGCGGCGAGGAGAACATGCACATGGGTCATCCGATCGTGAGGGTTGAGCGGTTGGACCAGGTGGAGGAGGGTGGCCTCCAGCCGGTTCGGCGTCGATGGGAGGCAGCCTGCGGGGTGAAAGGTTGTGGGGGTGACATGGGGTGGCGACGGATGTTCGCTAATGTGAAGAGGCTGGACTGTGCCGTGTGGTGCCCGAAGGGCGGATGAGGGGGCCACACGGTAGATGGCTTCGATCAAACCCCGGCCGTATCGACCTGGATAACGCCAACCTGAAACGCTGAAGTTTCCCGCCCGCTCAAGGACCTGAGCAGGCCGCCATCCCGGCCGCTCTTCCCGCGATGGCCACGGTTTCTTGCCACGATCTTGATAGTCCCGCCGCAGATGGTTGGCCGCAACCACACGCGTCGGGGCTTGAAACATGATCCAGAACGAATTGATCACTGCGGCGGCAAAAGGCGAAATTTCCGCTGCTCCTCGTCCGTACTCAGCGCCCGAAATCGCTGACGGACCACGGCAGTTCCGATTTCTCGTCCTGTGGAGAATACTGACCTTCGTTCTGCGAGCCCGCTGGAAGCGCGGCGTCCTGTTCTGGTTTCGCTTTGCCGCCCATCCGCTTCTGACCATCCGCTGGTGGCGCTTCCTCGCGGGTTTTGCCGCAGCACGAGGGTTTCCGGCCCCGCATGACGCGTTGCTGCAGAAGCCGCTGTCGAAGTTCCTGGTTTACGGAATGTCCAAATCCCTGCGGTTCGCACGTCTCGTCGAGCATTTCCTTGTTGCGGACAGGATCCTGGCCAGGGAAACCATGATACGGCTGTGGCAGGGGGAAAGGCTTGAGATCGGCGTGGTGAACGGCCGCAACGAGACCTATACGTGCCGCATCGCACTGGCCGATCTTTGCGGCGGACGTCACGAAGGGGGCTTCGCCGTCGAGCTTGTCCGCACACGCGACAAGGCTCTCCTGTGCACAGGCAGGTTCACCTTCCTTCGCCAGGGCTCTGAGGGCGGCTACACCTTCGTCATCGGCAGCATGCAGGGGCCTCGCAATGGAAAGCGGCTGATCGTCGAGGCGACCCGCGATCTCCGAGGCGTTCGCCCGAAGGAGGCGATCCTGATCGTGTTGCAGGGGCTGACCGTAGAAGGCGGCATGGCGTATTTCCTGGCCGTCTCGCGGGCCAGGCAGCCGATCCAGTACCGCCGCCGCAAACGGCGCTCGATGATGCTGTCGGCGATCGACACGTTCTGGGCCGAGCGCTCTGCCGAGCCCGAAGATGTCTACGGGTTCAGGGTGCCCAAGTCAGCAATCGGCGGAACGGACAGGCGCAGCCGGAGCAAATCGCGGTTCCACATGATCGGCGAACTGTTCCATTGAGCCATATCGAATCCTTGCGCCTCACGCCGGACGCAGGTGGATTGCGACCAGCGCGCCGCCGCCTTCCCGGTTTGCGAATTCGAGGTGTCCGCCATGGGCAACCGCGATGGCCTGCACCACCGATAGTCCCAGTCCCGTACCGCCCGTTGCGCGAGACCGTGAGGGATCGCCGCGCCAGAAGGGGTTCGTGGCCACCGCATCCAGTCCTTCAGGAAATCCGGGACCTCGATCCAGAAGGCGGATGACGACGCTCTCATCCGGCAATTGCTCCGTTTCGCACCGCAGCCAGTTGCCGTCTGCCGCGTATCGGCAGGCGTTTTCCAGAAGTGCCAGCACGGCCTGGCGAATGCGCGGGGAGTCGACCGACAGGAAGGCGGGTTGCAGCCCGGTTTCAAGCGTCAGCGTGCTCGTCTCCAGCATGGGTTTGGCGGATGTCAGCACCGCTGCCACCACCTGCGACACGTCGATCCATTCACGCTCCATGACGAGTTTCTGACCGATCGCCAGCGACAGGGTGCGCAGATCTTCAACAATTCTCCCGAGGCCTTCCACCTGGACCAGGAGATCGGACATCATCTTCCGGTCCATCGGAAAAACGCCGTCAAGCATGCCCTGCAACGAACCCCGCAGGATCGTCAGTGGCGTTCGCAATTCGTGGGCGACCGCCATGTTGTTGAAGCGCAGCCTTTTTTCCATGCTGTCGAGGCTGGCTGCGAGCGCATTGAAGGTGTCCATAAGACTGGAGACCTCTCGGGTGGCATGGCGCGAGGCGGCGACGCTCACCGAGAAGTCGCCGGATTTCAGGCCTTCGGCAGCAGATGTGAGTTCTGCGAGAGGCCTTGCGATCCGCCGCGCCAGAAATATCCCGATGATGGCGCAGACAAGGGCCGAAAGCAGGCCGCAGGTCAGAATCAGGATCTGAAGCTGGAAATCTGTCTGTTCTTCCTGCAGCCCATTGAGGTTGGCGAGGAGGAGCTTGAGCGAATCCTGGTCGGGGACGACGCCATTGTCCAGATCGCGATAAGCAGCCGCGGCTCTCGGCGGCAGGTTTTCAATAATGCTTTCCTCAAGATAGGTGGAATACCATATGGCCCCGAGATATGTCATGCCGACGCTGAGAAGCAGCATCACGCCGATGGTGACGGCGGTGACCGTTGCCAGCGGCAGCGAGGGGAGCCTTGATATCTTCATCTCGGATCCGAAAAACGATAGCCAATTCCCCGCACTGCAGGAAAGAAGCCGGTCTGCCCCAACTCTTCCAGCTTGCGCCGAAGGTTGGAGATATGCGTGTCGACAGTGCGCACCAGAGCGTCGCTTTCCGGCAGGCAGGCGTCGAGAATATCGGCGCGCGCAAAAGCCTGGGTCGGGTGGCGGATCATATAGGCGAGAATTCGAAATTCACTGAGCGTCAGGGATAGATGCGTGCGGCGCTCGTCGCTCGTGACAAACGCTGTGTGGCTGGTGAAATCGACCTCTATGGGTCCGAACCGCTTGATGACGTTGGCGTGTTCTCCGCGCGTCCGGCGCAGGACGGCCTTGACCCGGGCCACGACCTCCTGCGGGTTGAACGGTTTGACCACATAGTCATCGGCGCCGAGGCGCAGACCAGCCAACCGGTCGATGTCGTCGGCAATAGCCGTCACCATGATGACAGGCGTTGACCCGGCCTGGCGCAAGCGCGCGAGCACGTCGAAACCGTCGAGTTTCGGCAGGCGCACGTCAAGCAGCACAAGATCCGGTTTCAGATGGGCATGATGTTGAAGCGCTATTTCGCCGTCGCCGGCGCGAACGGTACGGAACCCGTCACGCAACAAATATCCTTCCAGTATCTGCGCGATTGCCGGTTCATCCTCAACGATCAGAACGAGACTGTTATCCATTCCAATGCCCTGCGGTTGTTCAATTCCCTTTGCCGGCTTTGCCGCCGGACGTCCACCATCGCGGACGGAGGAGATTTCTGCAATTTGCAAGCGCGCTTTTAGCGGCCAGGCAACCCGTTCTCAACAGCGCCTTGATCCCTTCCTCGCCATTTCTTGACAATTCGAAATCAGCTTGCCGCCGATTAGAGCGCCGCGCATCCGCCCGGACGCGCAACGAACGCTCTAACCCTTTGATTTGGTGCATCAGGCTTTCCGAAAATCGATTCCGATTTTCGGGCCGATGCTGCAGCTTTCGGAGATGCCGGCATGCGAAAATTCGTGTTCGATTCTTGGAATTCTGCCGCCAGCGGCGTGGGCTTGCCGGCAACGCCATCCGAGGCTGACCGGGCGCTCGCCGCGATCGGCACGTCGATCGTCTGGGTCAGTTTCGTCTTCGTCGTCTTTCCCAATCTCGATCTCATCGTCTCGCGCTGGTTTGCGAGCGGACAGACCTTCATTCTGGCCGACGATCCATTCCTGCTGGCGGTGAGGGATATCGGCCGCCTCGCACAACCCTGGCTTATCGGATCGATGATCGTGCTGATCGCGCTGCAGAGGCTCCTGCCGGGACGAATGCGGTTCTGCCCGCCCGAGAAGCCGCTGTTCGTGCTCCTGAGCTTTGTCGCAGGCCCGCTCTTCACGGTCCAGACGCTCAAGGTTCTCATCGGGCGAGTACGGCCCCGCGAGCTTGCCGAGTTCGGTGGAACCATGGATTTTACGCCGGTGTGGCAGTTTTCCGCTGCGTGCAGCCGCAACTGCTCATTCCCGTCCGGCGAGGCTTCAGCCGCGGCGGCGTCACTGTCGCTGCTGGTTCTGGTGCCCGCCAGGCTCAGGTGGGCGGCCGCGATACTGCTGTTGCCCTGCCTCTTGTTCGTGGCGTTCAATCGCGTGATTTTCGGCGCTCATTTCCTTTCGGACGTCGTGCTTGGATGGCTGCTGACGATGTTCGCCATGGCCTGGGTCTGGCGCTGGATGGATGTGTATACGGAAGAAAAGCTTTGGCGGTGAGGCGGGGAATGGTTGGAGGCGCGAAGCCGTTCTTTGTATCGTGTTGTGATACATTGCGTTTGACGCTGGCTCGTATCGCGCTATGATACAAGTGCGTTCAGGAGATGGCCGTGATCCGATCGTTCAAGACTGCGATGACGGAAACGGTCGCGACCACGCAGAAGCCGCCTAAAGGTTTGCGGCCGATCTCATGCGTGTGGCGCAGAGAAAGTTGGCAATGCTGAATGCCGCATCCATGCTGGACGATCTTCGGTCACCTCTCGGCAACCGGCTGGAAGCGCTGAAAGGCAATCGGCAAGGCCAGCATTCGATCAGAATCAATGACCAATGGCGCATCTGTTTCGTTTGGACCGAAGCCGGCGCCGAGGATGTTGAAATCGTTGACTACCATTGAGGGCTTGATGTCGCTACGCCTTTTTTGCCAGGAGGCAATGTAAGAAAATGCTGAAAATTCTTACGCCCGTTCACCCCGGCGAGATCCTTCGGGAGGAATATCTGAAACCTCTCGCCCTGAGCGCCGGTGCGCTGGCGCGAAAGCTGAATGTTCCACGCACCAGGATCGAGCGGCTTGCCTCCGAACAGACTCCGGTGACAACGGATACGGCTCTCAGGCTCGCCAAATACTTTCGCACGACGCCGGATTTCTGGCTGAACCTGCAGTCCAGCTACGATCTCGGCGTTGAAGCGCCTGCCCTGCAGGAAGAGCTCGACGCCATCGAGGAAATCGGCCACGCGGCTTGAGGCGGGCTGGTGGCCCTCTGTCATTCCGATAGGGGCCAAACCTTCGTTCCGAAAGCTCTGCTCTAGAGACGTGCGATCGCGTCCAGCCGGTTCATTACAGCGCCGCGCGTCTTTTAAGACGCGCAATGGACGCTGTAACACTTATGCAGTAGCTCGGTAAGATTCCAGCGGCAAAGGGATTCCAACGAGACCGCCTTGATAGAAGCTCGCGCTGAGCGAGGGAATAGCCGCGCGGCGCTATTTCGGCTCCGGCTGCTGGATGACCGCTGGTGGTGTTTCACTCTTGCCGCTGCCGCCGCGATCGAACATCTGGACGCCCAATATGCCGACGACCGATGCGATCATTGCTGCCAGGACTATCATCAATAGTCGGATGGGGCGATCCGTTCGTAATATTGTCGGTCGAGTAACAGTCGAGGCGTGAAGTTCGTTCCGCTTTGGGGTGAGGGCGAATAGTGCGCGGCTGGCGAGGGCGTGGCGCACCCCACCGTGCAACTGCCGCAACGGCCGAGGCATGGAGCAGCACCCGCCGCCCTCTGACGCCTTTTCAGGTGCGCTCGCATCTGCCCGCGAAGAGATCCGCATGCGCGGCAAACAGTGCGCTCAGCCTGTCGATGACAGTTCGCACTTCCGGCCGCTGACGCTCATCTTCGTGAACAGTGATCCAGATGTCATAGGTCAGGCTGTCTATCACCGGCCCGGCGCGGACAAGGCCGGGCTCGGCATCGCCCATGAAGCAGGGCAGCAGACCGCGGCCGGCGCCGCCGCGGATGAGATGGAGCAGCATCAGCGGCGTGTTCGTCCAGCTGGTGATCCAGTGGTCCGGCTGCTCAAAGTCCATTTGTCGGCCGGTGTCGTCGCAATTTCCGTTCCGAGCGAAATCCAGTTGTGATTGGCGGGGCTGAAAGTGGCGGCCTGATAGGCTGCGTGAGCGACGGAGACGGAGCGGCGCGTGGCGAAATTGCCGCGCTCCGGCCGGCCGTGCATGATGGCGAGATGCGCCTCGCGGTAGGCACGGCCCAGGACCATCCTCGCTTTTCAGCGTGCCGCGTTCGGCCTACGCGCCTTCGTCGGGAATGTTGAGGACTTCGCCGCAGGCCTTGCAGTGGACGGCATCGGCATCGTGGCGCTGCAGGCCGCAACGGTGGCAGGCAAAGGTCACCTTGTGCGGCCGCACCACCGCCTGCGCCAGGCGCACGAAGAGCGAGATGCCGACGATCATGGTCACTACCGAGGTGAGCTTGCCGAGCGTGCCGGGCAGTGTGATGTCGCCGAAGCCCGTCGTGGTCACGGTCGCGACAGTAAAATAGAGCGCGTCCACGAAACCTTCGCCGCCCGGCTGGTTGTAGAAGAAGGAGGTGTAGACGAAGCCCGTCACGAGGAAGAGGAAGACCAGGAAATTGATCACCGCGCGCACAACATCGATCGCGTAGCCGCAGCCCATCCGGTGCAGCGCCGCCTTCAGCAGCGGGCTTCGTCCGATCGCCCAGAGTCGCATGACGCGCAGGAAGGCGAAGTTGAAGAGCGCATTAGGAAAGAGCAGCGTTGCCAGCACGATGAAATCGATCCAGGTCATCGGCCGCAGGATCCAGCTGCGCAGCGAGGGTGCCGCGATGGCGCGCGCCGCGGTCTCGGCGGCGATCCAGACGGCGATGACGTAGTCGATGACGAGATAGGTGGGGGCGGCGCGGAAATAGGGGCCGAGCACGAAGAAGGCGAGGATGGCGATGTCGACGACGGTAAAGACGAATTGCAGGAGCATGGCCTTACGGCCTTCGCCCCGCTCGATGCGTCGCAGTCCCGCGCGCAGGCTCTTGTGATGCGTGTCGTCGTCGAAGAGATGATCCATGCAGGCGAGATAGCTCGCTTGCCGCAGGTATCAACGGCGGTTAATCCAAGGAGGAATCCTCAGCCGCTCGCAGCCCATGGCTTACTGCTTGCCGCGGGCCTTTGTTCTGACCCTGCGCAGCTCTTCCTTGTCGATGAAGTGATCGGTCGCGCCGGGCTCCTTGTCCGGATGGGAGATTTCCAGATCCAGCTCGTTGGGCAGGTCGAGTGCCTGCTTGGTGTTCATGATACCAAGCGGCACGCGGCCGCCCTCGGTCTTTGCGGCGACTTCGACGAGCGGTTTTGTCTTGTGGGCCATCAGGCGCTCCTTTTCTCCAAAAACGCAACGCGGGGCGGACTCGCCTGTTCCATCGAGGGGTAGATTCGAGGGCTTGTCTCCAGCGCCACATCCGCCTCAGGAACAAACAGCATCCGCCGGCGTTCGGTCCTCGCGAACACATTCAATTCACGGAGGATTTTCAAATGGGTCGCGGTATTCTTCTCTGGCTTCTGGGTATCCCGCTGCCGATCGTCATCCTGCTCGTTCTCTTCATGCGATAGGAGGCTGCCATGTCTCTTGCTGAAGACAGAACCGTTATCGGAGGCTCCGGCCTCGAAAGCGGGCGGACCGGCGTGATGCCGGTCGAATCATCGAAATCGGCCATGGCCTGGGGGCCGATCATCGGCGGCGCCGTGGCGGCGACGGGCATCACGCTCATCCTGCTGCTGCTCGGCTCCGGCGTCGGTCTGACGATGGTCTCCCCCTGGTCGGGCGAAAGCAGCTCGGCCACAACCGTCGGCGTCACCGCTGCGATCTGGCTGGTCGTCGTGCAATGGCTGTCCTCGGCCTTCGGCGGCTATCTGACCGGACGGCTGCGTACCAAGTGGGCGGCCATCCATACCAACGAGGTGTTCTTCCGCGATACGGCGCACGGGTTCCTCAGCTGGGCGCTCGCGACCGTCTTCGTCGCCGGCTTCCTGGCCTCGTCGCTGACCTCGCTTGCAGGCGCTGGGGCAAGTGCTGCCGGTCAGGCCGCAATGGCTGCCGGTGTCGCCGGAGGGGCCGCCGCCTCCGCTTCGGACACGGATTCGACGGGGCCTGGCCTATCCACCGCCTATTTCACCGATGCGCTGCTGCGGCCGCAGAATATTGCCGACCGCGCCAACGAGGACAATGGCGCGGCTGCTGCCGAGATCTCCCGCATCCTCTTGCAGGGGGCCGTCAACGGCTCGGTGCCGGATGGCGACAAGACCTATATTGCCGGCATCGTCTCGGCCCGCACCGGGCTTTCCGAAGCCGATGCCCGCGCCCGGGTCGATACCGTGCTGAAGCAGATCGAAGACGCCAAGGTCGCAGCGCAGGCTGCGGCCGACGAGGCCCGCAAGGCTGCGGCGACCTCGGCCTTGATCGGCTCGCTGTCGCTGCTGGTCGGCGCCTTCATCGCCGCTGCGGCTGCCGCGTTCGGCGGGCATCAGCGGGATGAGGAAGAGGATCTGGTGGCGACGAGCCGCGGGCCGCTGGTGTAAAGGGAGAGCGGCGCCTGAAAGGGCGCCGCCCTCTCAAAAGGTTGTAACGGCCCGGAACCCGAAGATCGCCGCATTCTCGATCCGCGAGCCGGGCTTGTCGGGATCGGCTGCATTGCCGCCCGGTCGGATGACATATTGAAAGAAGGGCTGGGCCGACAGCCATGGCGTGACGGCAGCCTGATAGGTGGCTTCGATCACCGCCTCGGAACTCGGAACCGGCTGCGACGTCCCGGAGAAGGCATTCTCGGCCTTTGCCAGATCCGACATGCCCGAACTCATGCTGGCATAGGCAAAGCTGACGCCGGCGGTGTCATCGTCGCGGCCAGGCAGAAGCCCCTTATAGGCAAGGCCCATGTCGAAATACCAGTTCATACTGTTGCGGTCCTGCTGCGGCGCGACCGCAACGCGGAAGAATCCATTCAGGCCGTTATCCGTGCTGCCGGGCTCCTGCCACAGCGTCTGATCGACAACGGCATAGACCGCAAAATTGCCCGAGAGCCGGCGCGGGCTGCCGCTCGACAGGGGATCGGCGAGCGAAACGCCGTTCGATGCGGTGGACAGGCTGTCGAACCCTTCGGAATTGTACCAGGCGCCGATCTTGTAGGTGCCCGGCAAGCCCCAATCGCCCTTTCCGGGCGTATAGGCATAGGCCGCCTCGGCAATCGCAAACACGCCATCTCCAACCGGGAACCCCAGTCCATTGGCATTGCCGTCCGGGTCCGATCCGGTCGGGCTGCCATTGAAGACGGCGGCCTGCAGCGTCCAGGCATCGTCAGGCTTGACGATGATCTGGGCGCCCGGAACGGCGAAGGGATAGGCCGGTCCGCCGCCTGGAAGATCCGCGGCAAAAATGCCGGGCCATCCGAATGTCGAGTTGACGAAAAGGCTGGCCGTGCTGCTGATCGCGAAATTCTGGTCCGCCAGAATTTGCCCGAGCTTCACCGTTACCTTATCGTTCATGAGGCTCTGCGAGAGATAGAATTCGCCCAGTCTGAAGCCGGGATCGGCCTCGACAGAGGTTGCGGTCAGAAGATTGCCGACATCCTTGCCCGACAGGCCCTGACCCTGGATCGCATAGCCGGAGATATGAATGCTGCCGCCGGTCCAGCCTGCCAACCGGCCCATGTCGAAATCGCCCTGCAACTGGAAAAGACCGTCATAGGCCGTTCCCCTTTTCACACCGCCCGATACATTGCCGAGCACGTCGCTGGTCTGCGATATCGTGATGGTGACGCCCTGATCCCGCAGCCAATTGCGATAGCCGTGCCAATCGCCGGTCAGTGTCGTATCGGCATAGGATGGCGGGGCCATATCGTCGGCCCGTGCGCCCGCGCCGTAAGCAAGAATCGCAAATGCAAGGGCGGCGGGTACCTTTTTCATTCTCTTCCCTTTTCCGCAGGCTCTGATTTGGGAGGATGCAAAGGCGCTCACCTACAGCGCCTTTGGCGCAAACATGAGCTTGCCATCATTGGAACGAATCGCGCAGCAGGGCAAGTTTGTCGGAGGCAGTATAGAAGACTCGACTTGCCCTGTCGCCAGTTCGATACGCGTTATGCCGTCACGGCCTGGCAAGATGCCAAACGCCTTCGGCCCCGTCGCCGTGGATATCGCCACGATTGGAATCGAAGTGATAGGTGTAGAGCGGCGAGCCTTTGTAGGCCCACTGGGTTACCCCGGTCGGCCGCGTGACAATGCTCCAGGGACCGGAGGCCTTGGCGCCGGCCGGCGCTTCGAAGGGGGGCCAGGCGAGGGCGCAGAGCAGTGTGCATTCGGACTTGCCGGGCTGGTCCTTGTCGAAGGTGTAAAGCGATCGGCCGCTATCGTCCGCCAACAGCTTGTGTTGTCCGCTTGTCACGACCGTGGCAGGCGACATGGGTTTTGCCTCTGCAACCGATAGGGAGATCAGGGCGAGGCCGAACGAGATCACGAGGCTTTTCGTCATTCCAGACATTTTTGGTCCTTTCTGCCGCTGCTCCGTGCCTGAACAGGAGAGGCTCCCGTGGCGACAGGCGGCGACTGTTCTTCAGCCGCATCAGGATCACCGGGTTATGCGGGATTTGTAACTATACGAAGGTCGAGAAAACAGTAGATGAAGAGGTGAGTACAAAGTTCGGTGAGCCCGATGTGATCGTGTCTAGAGCAATTCCAGCAAAAGTGTGCAGCGGTTTTGCGTCCGGAATTGCGTAAAAACAAGCAGATAGAGCACCTTCGTGATTCGAAGAAAAACGAAAGTGCTCTATCGGCGCGCGGCCTCCATGGTTCCCATCCGGAACATTTGCGCAAAGAACGCCTTGTCGGGCAAGCGGCGAAGCAGGGCCGCAATGACGGCGCATGCCGCGACCGCGAAGACGAGCCGGCCGGTCAGGACGCCGTGCAGATTGGCGCCGAGCGACATCACCACGATCGTATCCTCGATCACGCTGTGCGCGAAGCCCATGAACACGCAGGACAGAAAGATCTGGCGCGGCGCCACCGAGCCCGATTGCGCCTCGCGGATCAGCAGGCCGGCGCCGTAGGAAATGCCCAGAAACAGGCCGATCGCCGTCAGATGTCCGGCCTCGCCGCGGATGCCGGCAAGACGCAGCACAGGCGAAAGAGCCTTCATCATCCATTCCATGAGCCCGGTCACCTTGAGGATTTCAAGGCCCCAGGACAGGACAAGAAGGATGACGAGCATCCAGACCATGGTCTCGGCAAGGCCCCAGGCGTAATCGCCCCAGTCGGGCGTCGCGCTCATCGGCAGCCAGACAGGATCGACCGGATAGGACAGCCAGCCCGTCGCCGAGAGAACATGGTGCAGCATGAAGGCATAGAGCAGGCCGCCCACGATGCGCAGCACCGACGTCGCGATCATGCCGGGACCGGCCTTCTGGATGATCTTCTGCTCGATCGGCAGACCGTGCGCAAACAGAATGAGGGCCGAGAAAACCGTGACGTCGGCGACGCTGAGCGAGGAAACGGGAACCAGGGTGAAGACGAGAGGAATGGCGCCCCAGATCCCGACCAGCATGCCCGTCAGCCAGGCCAGTCCCAGTTCTGGGGGAAGGCCGATCAGGTTCATCACAGGTGCAAAGGCGGGTGCAACCGCCTTCACCGCTCCCATCCGCGACAGAAGCTCCGTCAGGATGGCGATCGGAACGGTGATGCGGACAAGCACCCAGTAGATGCCCAGCGTCTGGCTGGTGTTGCGCCGGATGAACGACAGGAACGACATGTGAGACTCCTTTTGCGATGTCTCCATCTGCTAAACCCGTTCGCTTCGAATTTTCGGTCAAAGATTGCAGCGTCTTGCAATTTTATTGCAAAGGCGTGTCTGGCGGATAAGCTGCGGGAATGGACCGTATCGACCGAAAACTTCTGAACCTGATGCAGCGCGACGCATCGCGCACGAATATCGAGATGGCCGACGAGGTGGGGCTGGCGCCCTCCAGCTGTCTGCGCCGCGTGCAGCGGCTGCGCAAATCTGGAGTCATCGACCGCATCGTCGCCATCCTCAATCCGGCAAAAGCCGGACGTGGAATCAAGGCGCTGGTGACCGTGGAACTGAAGCTGCACGGCGAGGCGCATATGCGCCGCTTTCTGGACATCGCCATCGCCGAGGAGGCCGTGTCGCAGGCCTATTCCGTCACGGGTGCAACCGATGTCGTCCTGATGCTGCGCCTGCGCGATATGGAGGAGTTCGATAGCCTGTGCGAACGCCTTTTCCGCGACGAAAACAACGTTGCCCGCTATTTCACCATGATCGTTATCCGGACGGCGAAAGAGGAGACTGCCATCAGGCTTTGATCGGTTCGCCGGCGGCGGGGTGGCTCCGAAAGTGAAGGTGCTGCATGACGCTGGGAACCCTGCCCAAACGCGACCGGGGTCGAGCCACGGGTCTCGACACGTCCTTCGGACCCCCTTGCAAAATCAAACCACTGAACACAGTTGATGAGTTCCTGCGCCGGGGCTTTCCTGGTGCGTGATATCTCGGATGGGAGAAGAATGCAGCAGCGTATCAAGACCTGGCTGAACCAATATGAGCCGATGACGCTCATCACCTTCGCCTGCCTTGCCGGCGGCCTTTTCCTGCTGCAGCAGCTGACGAGCGAGGTGCTGGAGGGCGAGACGCAGGGCTTCGACCAGACGATCCTGCTCTGGCTGCGCCAGCCCGGCGATCTCGGCCAGCCGATCGGCCCGTCATGGCTTGTCCACGCGATGGGCGACATTACCAGCCTCGGCGGCGTCACCGTGCTGGCGATCCTGACGCTGCTGGCCACCGTCTATCTGCTGCTCGACCGCAGGACCACAATCGCCGTTTTCCTGTTCCTATCGGTTCTCAGCGGCTGGCTGGCGAGCACGGGGCTGAAGATCATCGTCGCCCGCGCCAGGCCGGACGTGGTGCCGCATCTCGTCGACGTCAACGATTTCAGCTTTCCGAGCGGCCATGCAATGGTCTCGGCCGTCACCTATCTCACGCTCGGTGCGCTTCTGGCGCGCACGCAGGGCTTCCGTGCGACGCGCATCTTCGTCATGGGGGCTGGCATCTTCCTTGCCGTCATCATCGGCCTCAGCCGCATCTATCTCGGCGTCCATTATCCGACCGATGTGCTCGCCGGCTGGGTCGCCGGCGCGCTCTGGGCGCTGTTGTGCTGGCTGGTCTCGAAGCGGTTCATCGCGCGGACGGCCGATGAGGTGCAGAGCGAGCGGTCGTGACGGCTCTAGGGCAATTCCAGCAAAAGTGTGCAGCGGTTTTGCGTCCGGAATTGCGTAAAAACAAGCAGATAGAGCACTTTCGCGATTCGAAGAAAACGAAAGTGCTCTAGACCGCAGCCTCTTCCCGTTCCATCGCCCGCCGCGCCCTGACGGCGGCGGCGATGAAGACGCGCGAGAGGCCGTGATAGAGCGGCTCGCGCGAAAGGAGGCGGGAGGTGACATAGCCGAGCATGGCGACGGCCATGATCGGGATGACGGCCTGATGGTCGCCGGTCATTTCGAGGATGATGACGAAGGCCGTCATCGGTGCCTGCACGACGCCGGAGAAATAGCCGGTCATGCCGAGGATCGCGGCCAGCGCGATGCTGGTGCCGAGCAGCGAGCCGACCGTGCTGCCGAAGCCGGCGCCGACGGCAAGCGAAGGGGCGAAGATGCCTCCGGGAATGCCTGACAGCATCGACAGGAAACCGGCGATAAGTTTTTCGATGAAGAAGAAGGGCGGCAGCGCATGGCCTTCGACCGCGCCGCGCGCCTGTTCATAACCGGTGCCGAAGGTCGTGCCATCAGAGGCGATGCCGATCACGGCGACTGCAAGTCCGCAAATGCCAGCAAGCATGACCATGCGCGGCAAGGGCTGCGGCTGCGCCCAGCGGCGGATGCGCTGGCCGAAATGCAGGGCAAAGCCGCTGAAGGCAGCACCGAGCGCGCCGCCGCCGATGCCGCAGACGATCACGAGCCCCCAGTCGCTCAGGCCTGCTGGCGAAACGGAAGCTTCGCCGAAATAATTATAGCTGCCGGCAAGACCAAGGGCGGCAAGGCCCGAGAGGATGACGGCGGTCAGCACCAGGCCATTGGCGCGCGATTCATAGGTGCGACTCATTTCCTCGATGGCAAAGACGATGCCGGCAAGCGGCGTGTTGAAGGCAGCCGCAATGCCGGCTGCCGAACCCGCCAGGATCAGGCCGCGCGCCTGCGCCATGCCACCGAAGCGGGCGACCGCCAGCATGATGGACGCGCCGACCTGCACCGTTGGCCCCTCGCGGCCGATCGAAGCGCCGCTGAAGAGCCCGAGAACGGTGAGCGCAATCTTGCCGGCGGCGATCCGCAGCGACAGCAGCCGCGTGCGGTCTTCCTCATGGCGCAGATGCCGGGCGGCGATTGCCTGCGGGATGCCGCTGCCCTGCGAATTGGGAAACAGCCTGGCGGCAAGGAAGGCCGAAAGCATGAAGCCGAGCGGGCTCAGGATCAGCGGCAGCAGGAACGACCATTCGCCCGAGGATGTGAGACTGCCGAAGGCCCTCTGCGCCAGATCGGCGAGCCTTGCAAAACCGACGCTGACAAGCCCGATCGCCAGCGCCCCGCACCAGAATACCAACCGCGGCCGCCAGAGCGAAAAGGATCCCCAGATGACACGGGAACGGCGAAGCAGCCTGGAATTGCGATAGGGAAGGGGCATGGCGGACTCTGTATGACGCGGTTTGGGGCCGCCCGGTATAACCGCAAACGATGCCGCAGATCATCTGTTGATTCAGGAAATATGCTCAATCCGGTAGCAACTGCCACCAGTCTGGAAAGGCTGCTTTGCCCCCTGCGGGCATTGAGATCACGGCCTTCGGGCGTACTATGGCTAGCGTTCATATTGGTTCGGAGAATCATCGAAATGTATGTCGGTCGCATTGTTGGGGTAGGTCGGGATCGAAAAGGGGACCTGGTCGCTGCGTATCGGGTTTCGAGCAGATCGTTTCCCAACAGAAATGCGGAAAAGCTCGGCGATACCATACGGATTGTCGCACAGGCCGGAAGTGAAGATGCAACATCTGAGAGTCCTTACATCGCCTACGAATGCCTCATTTGGAATTCTCGTTTTGCCGTTGTAGGGAACGGCACCCACACACGCCCGATTTACGAGCGTTTAAAGGCAGGCAACACCCCACGAGATGCGATCGTGAGCGTTCTCGTCGGTCTGGACCGCGAGTTCGATCAGCACGATACGCCTCGAATTTGTGGTCTGGTAGACTTGGAGGAAAACAGGCTTTGGCTTGGCAGTGTAACCGCCGACAGCTTATCGGTCATGCCGGTCGAAGTTCAGCCCGGCCAGCTCGCGTATATTGCGACCTATGAGTTTCCTCTTCCTCGGGCTGATCAAATCGATCAGTTTTTCGATGCTGGTGATGCAAATGCGGTCTGCCGCCATATTACCCATTTATCGGTCTTCTCTGAGTTCGAGAAACCCGTATGTGCTGCTTCCTGGATCGGGTCAGCATCGGGACAAGCGGCTGCAACGTTCAACTGTCTCAGTTGATCGCACGTAGCGGATCACCGCAAAGGGCTGAAAGCGGTCCTCGGTGGCAATTGCTACCCAGTACCGGAAATATGTCGGATGGGGCGCCACCTCTGGGCAAGCGCAATGGATGCCAATCCGTGACGGCGGCGATCACGCGCGAGTAGACGATCAAGAAATGGCCGCGACAGTCGAAGCTCAATCTCATCGAAGAGAACAATTCGGAATGGGAGGATATCTTCTGGCATCTGATGGGGTTGTGAGGTTGTCGGGAGGATAGGAGGCTTCCGCGGCGTGGACGCGCGGCTGCTGGATTCCTGTGATGATCCCCGGAACAAGCCCGAGCACAAGTGAGGGAGGGTAGGGCAGTGCCCGCCTCCCTCTCCATCAGCGCTCCAGGCATTGCCTGGAGGGGAATTTCCCGCGTCTTTTCATTCCTTATCCCCGATGTTGGGCCATTATGTCTGCGGTCGGGCGGGAAAGCTGATGATCATTCCGAGGCCGGGGTCCCTATCACATCGGAGTGTATCGACGAGGGCCTTCAATCTGGCGGCGAAGGCGAAGATGTGCGGTGGAGGCTACATGAACGACTTCTTTGCCCGCGAATTCTGGCGCTTCGTGAGTGTTCAGCAGGAAGTCGCCAAACTCGCGCTCACGGCGGTCGACTATCCGCCAATGCAGGATCCGGCCTCCTTCAACCTGGATGCCGTGAAGAGGCAGATAGACGCGGCGATCAGGAACAAGCCAGGCAACTGATCGAGAATGGGTCAAGACAACGGGTGGCCCGGAGGGGCTGCCCGTCTGTTGTTTGGGAGTTTGCAATCGGCGGGCAACCTCCAGCGTCTTTTCATTGCTTATCCTTAGTGCTGGGCCTCCTTATGCCTGCGGTTGGGCAGGAAAGCTGATGATGATGCCGAGGCCGGGATGCCGGTCCTTGAGCGTGATCGCAGCGCCGTGCAGATCGGAGATCGCCTTGACGAGGCTTAAGCCCAGGCCGCTGCCCGGTGTCGTGCGGCTCTTGTCGAGGCGGTAGAGGCGGCGGAAGACCAGGTCGCGCTCTTCCTCGGGAATGCCGGGGCCGTCATCGGCAACGGTGGCGGAAAAGCTGCCGGCGACGGCCTCAAGCCCGAGCATGATCGATGTCTTCGGCGGGCAATGGGTGATGGCATTTTCCACGAGATTGACGAAGAGCTGGGTCAGGAGTTCGCGGTCGCCATTGACCATGCAGGGGAAGGCGGGCCGTGTGGCGAAGGCGAGCGACTGGCCATTGTCCTCGGCGACGCTGCCGTAGATTTCCGCAACCGAACTCATGATGTCCCCGAGGTCGACCGGCCGGAACCGCGCCTTCCGGGCGCCGGCTTCGATCTGCGAGATGCGCAGTAGCGCCTCGAAGGTGGCATTGATGCGGTCGCTCTCCGCGCGGGCATCGAGCAGGAAGGACTGGACGTCCACGCCGCGCCCGCTCTGCTGCATTGCCTGCTCGATGGTCATGCGCAGCCGGTTGAGCGGCGTCTTCAGGTCGTGGGCGATATCGGCGCTCACCTGCCGCATGCCTTCGACGAGGGCGGACAGCCGGTCCAGCGCCTCGTTCATCTGGGCTGCGACGACATCGATATCGTCGCCATTGCCTTCGAGCGGAATCCGCCGGGTCAGATTGCCGGCCGAAACGTCGCTCATCGCGCGCTCGATGCCGTCGAGCCGCCGTTGGGCGCGGGCGGCGAAAAAGGCGCCGCCGCCGCAGGCGAGGATGACGATGACGCCGGAGGCCCAGACGAAGCTCATAAAGGCGACATGTTCCAGATCGTCGGTGTCGGAATAGCTCTCGCCGACGATCAGCCGGTTGCCGCTGACCGTGCCCGCCTGGATGCGGATGCGATCATTGCCTTTCAGGCCGATATCGCCGGCGTGAATGGTCGAGAGGCCGTCCTTTGCTGTAAACAGCGAAACATTGCCGGCAAGCCGCTCGCCCTTTGCGTCGACCAGCAGGAAGATGCTGTCGTCGGGGCTGTTGAGGCGGGCATAGGTTGCCACTCCGGCAACGAAGTCTTCCGCGTCCTCGGAGGAATAGGTGGAGGCGACGACCGCATAGGTATCGCGCACGGAATCGTCGAGCGCTTCCGCCAGGTCGCGTTTCAGCAGCTGATAGGTGATGATATCAGCCACCAGAAAGGCGAGGATGAAGAGCAGCCCGAAAGCGAGCGCCAGCCGGAAGGGCGTGCTTCTCCATAGTCTCCATTTTTTCTTCAGCATCGGATTATCCGAAAACCGCTATACACTTTTCGGTCCGATGGCTTTTGCTTGAAGCATCGGATTATCCAAAAACCGCTTCGCACTTTTTGGTCCGATGCTTTAGCACGGCGCATGCAGGCTATATCCTGTATTGCGCACGGTATGGAGAAGCGGCACGTCGAAGGGCCGGTCGATCTTGGCGCGCAGGCGGCTGATATGGGTTTCGACGACGCTGGTCTTTGGGTCGAAATGGAAATCCCAGACGCGTTCGAGCAGCATGGTGCGCGTCAGCACGCGGCCCTCGTCGCGCATCAGCACTTCGAGCAGGGTGAATTCGCGCGGCTGCAGCTCGATCGCCTGGCCCTGGCGCGTCACCTGCCGACGCACCAGATCGAGTTCGAGATCCGCAACGCGCAGCACCGTCTTCTGGTCCTGCACGGGCGGGCGGCGGGCGAGTGCATGGACGCGGGCGAGCAGTTCGGAAAAGGCGAAGGGTTTGGTGAGATAGTCGTCGCCGCCGGCCTCCAGCCCCTCGACGCGGTCGTCGACGCCGCTGACGGAGGTCAGGAAGATCGCCGGCGTGCCGATCCCTGCCGCGCGCACCGCCTTGATCAGCGACAAGCCGTCGAGGCCCGGCAGCATTCGGTCGACGACGAGCACATCATATTGTTCGTGGCTCGCCTGGAACAGCGCATCGCGCCCGTCCTCGACGATATCGCAGACATGGCCTGCCTCGCTCATGCCCTGGGCGACGTAATCGGCCGTCTTTTTATCGTCCTCGACGACGAGAATGCGCATGACCGGTCCAACTCCTCATCTCTGGAGCATTCCCGCTTTTCCTCGGAGCCCGGAAAAGTCACGTCGCACAATTGGCGCGGAATTGTGTCCGCCACTTTGGAGTTCTTACGAAGCCGACTGCAAATTATGGATGTCGCCGCCGCATGTTCGGCGTATGATCCTGCCTGGCAATCTGGGGGGATTTCCAATGCTTCATCGCACGAAGATCCGCGCGGCGACGAGAATAGTGGCCGTTCTGCTGTTCATCTATTTGCTGCTTGCCTATTTCGTCATTCCCGAGATCTGGATTTTTCACGATGCCGACCGCGTTGCCAAAGTCGGCAACATGGTCACGACGACAGAGCAGGGGATTCCCGGCGACCCGATCAATGTCGGTCTTGTCGGTTCGAAGGAGGAGGTCATCCGGGCGTTTGCGGCTGCCGGGTGGGATGCTGCCGATAAGATCACCCTGCGCACATCGATCGATATCGGACTGAGCGTGGTGCTCGATCGGCCCGATCTCGATGCGCCGGTCAGCCCGCTGCTGTTCGAGGGCAGAAAACAGGATCTGGCTTTCGAAAAGCCCGTGGGCAGAAGTGCCGACGAACGCAACCATGTCCGCTTCTGGCTGACCGGACAAACCGACCCGAATGACCGCCCGCACTGGCTGGGCTCGGCAAGCTTCGATCGAGGCGTCGGCTTCAGCCACGATACCGGTCAGATCACGCATCATATCGGCCCTGATGTCGACGCGGAGCGAAACCTCGTCATCAGCGATCTTCTCAAGGCCGGACAGCTTCTGTCGAGCTATGAGATCGATGGCATCGGAGCGACCAAGGACGGTCGCAACGGGGGCGGCGATCCCTATTTCACCGACGGGAAGGCGCTCGTCGGCGTGCTTCGAAACCGGCAGCCGTAGGGCGTTTCCTATGCGAAGCGGGCCGCCGTTCGTGCCCGCGCCTTGGCAGCGACTTCCTCGCGGTCGCGAGGTGGTTGAGAGGTCTCCAGCGAATTGAGCAATTCACGGGCGCATCTCGCGATCGACGAGACGGCGCTCTCGAAGGCGGCCTCATTGCGTTTCGACGGCCTGGTTGTTCCGCTCAGCTTGCGCACGAATTGAAGCGCCGCATCATGGATTTCCTCGTCCGTCGCCGGCGGATCGAAATTGAACAGGGGTTTTATATTTCGGCACATGCGCTGCTTTCCTTCATCGTCTCTCCGCCATGAAAATTAGTCGCGAGAGTGCCAATTGCAAAGGACTGCAAATCCACAAGAGCAGCTTTGCGCCGATGTGCCGTCTCGCTCGCAACGCTTCCAGCCTTGGCATGTGCTCCATAATCGCAGATATTTCCTGGCATCCAATGGGAGAGACGCGGTTGCTGGATTCCTGTGACATCCCTCGCGCCGGCACGAGGAGGGAATGAGGAGAGGAGGGGGCGTCTGTGCCACAGGAGCTTTGTGCGGCAGGACAGGTCTTGGTGGGAGCCACAGGGCAGACTCCCATGATGCCTGGAGTGTGATGGACAGAGGGGCGGGCCCCAACCTCCCTCATTCCTGTGCTTGTCACAGGAATCCAGCCGGCTTGCGTCCGCAAGCCGAGAGGACTCTTGAAAAACAGCGACGACACAGGTTTGAAAGGGAGGATAGTTCCGGAATTCGGTAGAACGTCCGGGGAGCCCGCGGGCTCCAGGTTCGGATCATGCCGATAGTTTCAAGAGCCAGGCATCGTGCTGCCTGAGGAAGGTCCGCAGGCGGTCGCCATAGTCGCCGCCGACCGCCTCGCGCACGCTGCGGCGCTCGGTCAATGCTGCGCGCCATTGGGCCGTGCGGGACAGCCCATCGAATATTCCGGTGGGTGCGATCGTGTCGAACACGTCGAAATAGCGGAAAATCGGCGCGAAGACTGCATCGACGAGACTGAACGTCTCGCCCACGAAAAATGGCCCCGCGCCGAGTTCCGCCTCGACGCGCCTGAATTTGTCGATGAGAGCCGATCGTTTGGCCTCGTAGGCGGCGGCATCCCTGGCTGTCTCGAAGCCCCACAGGTCCGAGAGGATCGATGAGCCGAACTCCATCCATCCCCTGTGCCGAGCCCGCTTCAGCGGATCGGCGGGATGGAGCGGCGATCCCGGTTGGGTTTCCTCCAGGTATTCGCAGATCACGGCGCTTTCGAACAGCACCGCCTGCGTTCCGTCCGCCTGGTTGATGAGCAGCAGCGGCACCTTGCCGAGCGGCGAGATGGCCAGGAACCAGTCGGGCTTTGCCGAGAGATCGATAGAGCGGCGCTCGAAGGGCACGCCCTTTTCCGCAAGGGCGATGGCGGCGCGCTGGACATAAGGGCAGAGATGATGGCTGACGAGGATCAGATGTGCATCGGACATGACAGGCACCTTAAAACGCGGGGGCGGGACGAAGCGCATGGCGGCCATCGCCAAGCAGGAACTGGGCGAGCGACAGCACGACGAGATAGAACGGATATTCCCAGCCGCCGTTCGGCGCGTTGAACACCCAGCCATTGCCCCAATGAGCCCAGATGATCGCGCCGAGCAGGGCAGGGATCAATGCGAGGGCAACCCAGCGGGCATAGATGCCGAGCACCAGCATCACACCACCAACGGCCTCGGCCGCAAATGTCAGATAGGCCAGCCATCCCGGCAGGCCGATGGAAGCGAAATAGCCCGCCGTGCCGGTAAGGCCGAATGTGAAGAGCTTCAGCACGATGGAATGGGCGAGATACATCACGCCGAGGCTCACGCGCAGCAGTGTGACGGCATAATCGGTCATGCGTTCCTGATTCATCGAGGATGTCCTTAATAAGGTAGATGTAATTGCATCTATATAAGCCCTTGCGCGCCCCGTCAATATAGATGTAATTGCATCTATGGATGATCCTTGCGCTCCCGACGATGCTCAACCGTCTCCTTCCGCCACGCGCGCCTGGGTGCTGCTCATGCGCGCCCAGCAGAGGGTTCTCGAGGCGATCGAAAACGATCTCAAAGCCGCCGATCTCCCGCCGCTCGGCTGGTATGACGTGCTTCTGGAACTCTCGCGGGCTGAGGGCGGCCGATTGCGCCCTTACGAGATCGAGCAGCGCACGCTTCTTGCGCAACACAATCTTTCCCGCCTTCTCGACCGGATGGAAAAGGGCGGACTTGTGGTGCGCGAACTCTATGCCGAGGACGGGCGGGGCCGATGGGTTGTTATCACCGACGATGGCCGCGCCATGCAGGCGAGAATGTGGAAAGTCTATGCGCCCGCGATAAAGCGTCATCTTGGCGACAAGCTCGACATCGCCCAAAGCGATCAACTGGCCAACCTGCTGAGCGCATTGTCACGGAATGCTTAGCCAGCGCGAATAATGCCGCATGGCGATCTCGCTCCATAGGAGCCGGTGCCAATCCCTCCCGTCCAAAGCAACTCACGTCTTCCGCAGGCCAATGAGGGCAGTGGACAGGCCGGGCTTTCCGCTGGCATTCTTTTCGCGGCCGGAGCATTGCTGGTGCCTGCCTGTCCCGATCGACTGTGGAAGACCGAGGTGACGATGACGACGATCACAAGCATTACTTCGACGATGACGGCCTCCTTCCTCGGCTCCTTCGTGGAGGTCGTGGAAGCCTTCACCATCATCCTTGCGGTCGGCGTCACACGGAGCTGGCGGTCGGCCTTTATCGGCGCGGGGCTGGCGCTGTCCCTGCTTGCGGTGCTGGTGCTGGTCTTCGGGCCTCTGCTCGGCCTCATCCCGATCGACATCCTGCAATTCGTCATCGGTACGCTCCTGATCCTGTTCGGCATGCGGTGGCTGAGAAAAGCGATCCTCAGGGCCGCGGGCTTCATTGCGCTGCATGACGAGGAGAAGGCCTTTGCCTCGGAAACCGATGCGCTTGCCCGCCAGTCGACGGATCGGCGGGCCGATTTTCTGGCCGGTACGGCCGCTTTTAAGGCCGTGCTGCTCGAAGGCATCGAAGTGGTATTCATCGTCATCGCGACAGGTGCGCGGCCCGGCATGCTGCCCTATGCGGCCATCGGCGCGCTGGTGGCCTGCATCGCCGTGCTCGTCATCGGCCTGGCGGTTCACAAGCCGCTGTCTTCAGTGCCGGAAAATACGCTGAAATTCATCGTCGGGCTGCTGCTGACGGCTTTCGGCATCTTCTGGGTGGGCGAGGGCATCGGCACGCCATGGCCGGGCGAAGACCTCTCGCTGCCCGTGCTCTTCGGCGGGCTTGCCATCTTCTCCTTCATCGCAGTCCGGTGGCTGCGCCAGTATTACGATCTGCATGCGGAGCCCGTCGCCCGATGAACATCCTGAAAATCGCCTTTAGGGAACTCATCGGCATGTTCATCGATGACGGGGCGCTGGCGCTTTTCAGCCTGCTTCTCGTGCTCGGGGTCGGCCTTGCGGTAAAATCCGGCCTCATTGGCCCGACTGTTGGTGCCGCACTGCTCGTCGTCGGCTGTCTTGCGGTGCTCGCCGAAAGTGTCGCGCGGGCGGCAAGGCGGACGTTTCGGCGGTAGCGGGTGGGATAGCCTAGAGAGGCGACCACCTTTTGGCCATGACGCTTCCCTTTTGAATGAAGGCGCCACCCCAACCCCCTCATTCCTGTGCTTGTCACAGGAATCCAGCCGGCTTGCGTCTGCAAGCCGAAAAGACTCTTACATTTTATAGGCTTATGAGGTCATTGCAGACATAGGGTCCCCCGCCGCGTGGACTCGCGGCTGCTGGATTCCTGTCACAAGCACAGGAATGAGGGAGGATAGGGAAGCCTCGTGCCTCATGGCTCACAAGGGAGGTGGCGCCGCCGCCCCAATGAATGCTCCAAAGCGCTGTGCGTTCACACGTCACGGTTCCGCTACCTTCCTCTCTCGCGCGCCACGGCCAGAATGAGCGGCGCCAGGGCGGTGGCGAACGGACCGAAGGGCAGGCGCTGCAGGGCCTTGCCGACGAGGAAGGCGGCGGCCATGGCGGTGGAAAGCTTCAGCCAGGGATGATCGCCGAGCTGCGCATGGGCGCTCGCGTCCGCCCAGCGGATATTCTCTTGGAGCACGTTGCCCGCCTGATGACGGATGATATGCAGGCGGGCGCGCAGATTGTCGATCTCGTAACGCACGTCCTCGATCTGCCGCTCGAGCTCCGCGCGCGAGGCGGCGCGCTCGACATCGACGACGATCTCTTCCACCGGCGCATCCTCGGCGACCGCATCCAGATAGGCGCGGTATTCCGCTTCGCTCTCGAAACCCTCGTGACGGGCAGCGTGGTCGGTCGGCGTGATGCGGTCGGCCGGCGGCTGCTCGCCCGCATCCTTCACCTCGTCCTTGCCTTCGATCGTGTCTCTGCCTGTGCTGCCCGCCATCTCGGTCTCCTCATTCGCTGACGGAGTTCAAACGCTTGACGCGGAAAAAGGATGCATGGGTTTTACGGGTATTGCGCACGCCGGCTTCACGTTCTCCGCGGAGAAAAAAAGCCCGCCCCCTTGTGGGGAGGGGCTTTCACTTGGTACCGGCCGGGTTGATCCCTGACAGCTAGGACTGAACGAGGATCACCAGGGTCTCGGGCAATACGCCGTCATATTCCATCGCATCAGCCGCTTGCTTGCTTTTCATGAGTTCCGTCAGGCGGCCCATGTCGGCGACGTCCATGACGAGGCCGACCTTGTTGGACGATTGCGGATCGACGAAGGTGCGAATGTTCGTGCAGCCGATCGGTTCGAAAATTTCCTTGCGACGGGGCGAGGCGAGCCAGTGTTTGACGTCCTTGACGTCGTGATGAGCCAGGATGGTTGGCATTGCGTCCTCCTCTTGCTTCTCCTGAAATCAGAGCCGGAGAAAACTCTACGCCTCGGGTCATCGCATGGATATCACCCGCATGGGTGGGTGCATCTGGTTTTACGGGACAGGATGATCACCGTTCCGATCGAACTCGACGTGACGAATATCAAGCCAAACGGAACGGGTGCGCTCGAACGAAACGGCGCTGGCGGGAATTGAAACATCCGAGGAGGGAAAAGGATGCATGGCCTTCCCCGGCTGGAAGAGGGCTATGCCGATATCATCAGCTTGCCGATCTGCTGGGCCAATTGAGCCTGGGTATAGGGTTTTCCGAGCCTTGCGACATCGAGGTCGAGGCCCGGCGGCAGTTCGGCATAGCCGGAGGCGATCAGGATGGGCAAACGCGGGGCGATCTCGCGGGCTGCCCTGGCGAGCTCGCCGCCGGTCATTCCCGGCATCGAATAATCCGTGATCATCAGGTCGAAAGCCGCGCCGTGGCTCAGGCATTCCAGCGCCTCCCTGCCGGAATGGGCTTCCACCACCTCATGCCCGAGATCGGCCAGCATGTCGGCCGAACTCATGGCGATCAGCACGTCATCGTCGACGAGCAGGATGCGTTTCGGGCCGGAAGACGGTTCGGCATTCTCCGCTGGCCCTTCGGCGGGCTCCGGCACGGCAGCGGGCGCGGGCGAAACCGGTATCCACAGCTCTGCCGTTGTGCCCTTGCCGGGCTCGCTTGCAAGCTTTAGTTCGCCGTTCAGCTGCAGGGCCAGTCCATGGATCATCGAAAGGCCAAGCCCGGTGCCCTTGCCCAGTTCCTTGGTCGAAAAGAACGGCTCCACCGCCTTTCGCAGCGTCTCCTTGTCCATGCCGTGTCCCTGATCGGTGACGGAGAGCACGACATAATCCCCGGCGGCGAGTTCATCGGTGGCGGGAGCCCGGCGGGCCTCTTTCAGCTCTATGCGAATGGTGCCGCCGTCGGGCATCGCATCGCGGCCGTTGACGGCGAGATTGAGAAGCGCCAGCTCGATCTGGTTGGCATCGGCCGAAACCGGCGGAAGCTCGTCGGGAACCACGGTTTCGATCGTCACGGTGGAGCCGACGGAGCGCTGCAGAAGATCGGCCATTCCAAGCACGAGGCCGGTCATGTCGACCCGGCCGATGTGAAGGTCCTGCCTGCGCGCGAATGCGAGCAGCCGCTGGGTCAGCGATGCGCCGCGCCTGGCGCCCTGCAGCGCGCCGTCGATGAGGCGGATCGCCTTGGTATTGTCGCCGACATGTTTGCGCAGCAGTTCGAGATTGCCGAGCACGGCCATCAGCAGGTTGTTGAAGTCATGCGCCACGCCGCCGGTCAGCTGGCCGATCGCCTCCATCTTCTGGGCCTGGCGCAGCTGCTCCTCGGCCCGCTGGCGCTGGCCGATTTCCGCCACCATCGTCGCATGGGCCTGTTCGAGTTCGCGGGTGCGTTCGGCCACCCGTTCCTCGAGGATCTCGTTGAGCCGCCGCTGATGTTCCTCGGCCTCGAGCCGGTCGGTGATATCTGCCGAGACGCCGACGAGTTTCATCCCTCTGCCGGCGCGATCCCGGTGAAGCTGGGCGCGGATTTCGGCCCAGTGAACGGTGCCGTCCTTCCAGACCGTCCGGTATTCGATTGAATAGTCCGATCCCATCTCCACGCTTTTCTCTACGGCGGCCAGCATGCGGGCACGGTCATTAGGGTGGATTGCCATTATCATGTCCCGATAGGTGAAATCCTCGTCTGGGCTGTGGCCGAAAATGGCCTTGCAGGCGGCCGAGGCCGTTAGAATCCCGGTGGCAAGGTCGAGTTCCCAGGCGCCGAGCCGGCCGGCGGCGAGCGCCGTCTGCAAGCGGTGTTCACCTTCGTCCAGCGCCTCCATGCGCAGCCGGGCATCGTATTGGCGTCTTCGTCCGCGCAGGGCCGCGCGCGTGACGCTGATGAAGGTCGTGGCATGGAAAGGGCGTTCGACGAAGCTGACATTGCCGAGCACTTCCAGCAGCCTGGCCGCCGCGGGGTTGCGCTCGGGGCCGCCGCCGCGGTTGGTGAGAATAATGAAGGGCAGGTCGGACCAACTCGGCTGCGCCTCGATCCACGCCGAGAGGGCGCGCAGGTCGGCATAGCGCAGTGCCTCCTCGGTAATGATGGCGAGCGCCGTGTCGTCGCCGAGACAGGCGACGAACGACGTGAGGTCGGATACCGCCTGTGACGGAATGCCGGCTTCCCGCAGAAGCGCGACCGCAATCTGCGCATCACGCCCAAGCGGCGCGTGGATCAGGGCGATGGCATCATTATTAGGAATCGTCGCCATGCGCGTGCCCGCTTTATTGCAGTAACGGCTTACGGTCATCGACGAGTGTCGGCAGCCCGCGAAGGATCCCCTGGAAGCCGGTTAGCGGCTGGCCCAGGATCAGCCCTTCATGAGTGATCTTGTATTCGCGGATGGTTTCCTCATGTTTGCCGGTCCGCTTCTTGATGACGGAGACGGCTCTGCGGACCATGCCATGTGCTTCGAAATAACGAAGCAGGATCACTGTATCGGCGAGATAGGTGACATCGACGGGCGATTTCATGTCGTCGACGAGGCCGTGCTGGGCAACGGTCAGGAAAGTGTTGGCGCCCTGCCGGTTCAGATATTGCAGCAGCTCGTGCATGTGCAGGAGGAGGGCGTTTTCTTCCGGCATCGCTTGCTGGTAGCCGTTGATGCTGTCGAGGACGACGGTCTTGGCATCGTAGTCTGCCACCCGCTCCCTGACGCGCTGGGCAAACTCTCCGGGCGACAGTTCGGCGGCATCCAGCTGTTCGATATGGAGCATTCCGTCATGGCTCATCTTCTGGAGATCGAGGCCCATCGACTTCGTGCGGGCAAACAGCAGGCCCAGTTCCTCGTCGAAGACGAATACTGCGGCCCTTTCGCCGCGCTTGACGGCCGCCTCGACGAATTGCAGCGAAAACAGGCTCTTGCCCGTGCCCGCCGGCCCGATCAAGAGCGTGCTCGACCCGCGTTCGATGCCGCCGCCGAGAAGCTCGTCGAACTCCCGGATGCCACTCTTCAGTACCGCGCGGGCAAAGCTCGTCTTGTGCTCGATGGCGCGCAGGCGCGGGAAGACGTAGACACCGCCGGTTCTGATGATGAAATCATGATAGCCGCCGCGAAAGGACTGGCCGCGATATTTGATGACCCGCAGGCTGCGGCGCTCAGGCCCATAGCTGCGCGCCAGCTGCTCGAGATGGATGACCCCGTGCACCACGCTATGGACCGTCTTGTCCAGAGTGTCGGAGGTCATGTCGTCGAGCAGCAGCACGGTGGCATCGGAGCCGGAGAAGAAGTGCTTGAGCGCGAGGATCTGCCGGCGATAGCGCAGCGAGCTTTGCGCCAGAAGCCTGATCTCGGAGAGGCTGTCGATGACGACCCGCTGCGGCTTGACGCGCTTGAAGGACTCGAAGATCAGCTTCGTCGTCTCGCCGAGTTCGAGATCGGAGGAGTAGAGCAGGCTCTGCTGCTGGTCGGCATCGAGCAGGCTTTCGGGCGGCACGAGCTCGAAAATCTCGATCTCCTCGCCGATCTTCATGCCGTGCGACCTGGCGCTCTCGCACAATTCCTCCCTGGTTTCGGAAAGGCTGATGTAGAGGCAGCGCTCGCCAAGGGCGGCACCTTCCACGAGAAACTGCAGCGCGATCGTCGTCTTGCCCGTGCCCGGAGACCCTTCGAGGAGAAAGACGTGACTGCGCGTGAAACCGCCGGCAAGAACATCGTCCAGCCCAGCGACGCCGGTTTTCGCCTTCGTTCTCGAAATTTCGTCCATGTTTCCTCCGTATTTCCAAGAAATTAGGACCGGTGACTGCCAGGACAAGCCGACATCAAAACGCATGAGACAAACAATAAGTTCTCGCCGGCCGTAAGATTTTCAGCCACAAGCCCGATCTGTTGCGGCGGCTCTACTTGGAGATGGTAGGCGTGCTGGCCCTTGCTGGCGGCAACGATCGCGCGCGGCTCCCCAGGCGCGGCTGGGGCGGCGGATGCGAAATCTCCGGCACTGCAAGGATGGTTTTGCATCCCCGGCAGGGAAAGTGTTAAGAGCCAGCCATGACCCTATCAACAGAGCTAGACTGTCAGGCCTGCGGCGCGTGCTGTTCCTATTCGAGCGAATGGCCGAGGTTCACCACCGAGAGCGACGCCGACCTGGATCTGCTGCCGGCGCATTTCGTTTGGGCGGATCAGACGGGCATGCGTTGCGATGGAGAGCGCTGCTCTGCGCTCTCGGGCACGGTCGGCTCATATGTCTCGTGCATGGTCTATGATATCAGGCCGGATGTCTGTCGCGCCTGCCTTCCCGGCGACGAAGCCTGCCTGACGGCGCGCGCGGCCTACGGGCTGATGTAGATCAATACCGGTCGCCAAGCGTGCCGAACTTCTTCACGGCAACCGTATCAGAACATTGCTTCCTTCTGGTGCCGCACCGCAAGGATCGTGACCGTGTTCTGATCGAAGCGGTAGCGGGCCACATATCCGCTGTCTCCGAAATCGATGAGCCATTCGCGGTATTGCTCGGGCAGGTCCTCGATCAGGCGGCCCATATGCGGATGCAGGCAGAGCGTTCTGACACCTGCGAGGATCGTTTCCCCCGCTCGCCTTGCTGCCGAGGGGTTTTTCGGCGTCAGCAAATCCCGTAGCCGTTGAAGGTCGCGGATCGCTGCCGGCGAAAAGACTACTTGTGGCATTCGGGTGCGGGCAGCTCGTCGTCAGTTCCCCAGGTGGAAAGCCATGTCTCGACTTCGTCACCTGTGACATGCAGTCCGGTCGCCTGAAATTCGTCCCAGGCGTCCAGCGTCTGCTGTCGCAACGCCTCGCGCTTTTCCTCGCGCGCCACATATTGTGCAATGGCTTCCCGCATGATCCAGTGGGACGAGCGACGGCGAAGCTCGGCCAGATGCTGGACGCGGCCCTTCAGTTCATCATCGAGCTTGAGCGAGGTCGGCGATGCCACACGGGCCTCCTTGGTCAAAGGTAATACCTGACGCTAATGTAGGCTCTGCGCCGGCGCCTGTCGATGACAATATCTGCGTCGTAAAATCTTGGAGACGATAGCCTGCGAAGGGCCGCGCAGATTTGAAGCTGATGGCGCGTGCTTGAGCGTCGGCGCCATCTGCCGCTCCATCCGGCTCGCACTCAGTCCAGGAGATCGGCCGGCACCTTGCCGCCGTTTTCCGACAGTTTCTTCATCAGCGCCTTGTGCAGGAAGATGTTCATTTTCGCGCTGTCACCGGTATCGCCGGTGTAGCCGAGTTCGCCGGCCAGCTCCTTGCGCTCCGCCATGCTCGCATCCATTCCAAGCGCCTTCATGAGATCGACGATCGAATGGCGCCAGTCGAGCTTCTGGCCGGATTTTTTCACGGCTGCGTTCAGCATCTGCTCGATATCGACAGGCTGCGTCCTGGCCGGGGCAGGTGAGGGATTGGTGGTCGGCGCCGGCGAGGGGGCGGCGGGCGCGGCCGAAGCCGGTGCGCTTGCCGTGGGTGCCGCGCTGGCGGGAGCGGTGGGCGCCGAGTTGGCAGGGGCGGCGGGCGCTGCGGCCTCGGTGGCTTGTGCCTCGCCGAAAATAGCGTGCTTGATGCGGTCGAAAATGCTCATGGGAAACCCTCCTCCGGTGGTCGAGATGGGGAAACGCCGCTGGGTGGCCAGGTGTTCCGGGTGGTGATGTCGTTTTGAGGCTCTATCGGTCGAAAGACCCCGGTTCTCACCCCAAAACCTCGTCCAGCCAGTTGAAGACCCGCAAATCCCTCAACCCGTATCCGCCCGGCTCGCAATGCAGATCGGCCCCGTCGGATGCCGCAAAAGCCGCCATTGTCTTCGGCCCCGTCAGCATCGTGTAGAGCTGTTGCGATTGCCCGGGCCAGAAGGCCTCGTTGGCGGGCTCGGTAATCAGCATCGGGCAGGTGATCCTGTCAGCCACATCATCCAGCCGGTAAGCCATCGTCGCCTTGAAGGCGTCGAAATAGGAGGTGGTGCCATAGGGTCGCATGCGGAAGGCGAGAGCGTTCTTCGTTGCGGGGGCAGGAAGGGTGCGGCGATGGAGAAATACCCGCGTGGCGATGCGGTGTTTGCGTCGGTCTCCGGCCGCTGGAATTCGTGGCGGCGGATCCGGAGGGGGCTTCGGGCGCCTACCGCACCCGCCATCTTCCGTCACGAAAACTCGTTCGCCCGCGGCCCGGCAAGCGTCACCCGCCAAGTCGATTTCGCCCGGAAATCCTGCGTCGCCAGAAACGTATAGGGCGTGGCTCTCCAGGGTTTCACCGCGTTGTTGAGATTGTCGAGCACGTAATCGCCGTCGTCCATGCGGGCAATCAGCACGACGTGGTTCTCGTCACGCAGGCCGATCACCACCGAGAGCGCCAGGCGATTTGCCGGAAAACCGGCGTCGATCAGGTCCTTCATCTTCTGCAAAGCGTAATCCTCGCAGTCGCCCCGGCCGCCGACGGGCAGGGTCCAGTCGTCGGCGGAACGGTCCTCCGTCGAGCGGACGCGCAGGTTCACGGTGCGGGTGACCTTGCGAAGAAGCGGCATGCCCGCCTGCTCGGCTGTCGCTCGCGAGGGAGTCCCACGGCAAAGCCAGCGGTAACTGGCACAGGCGGACGCGAATCCCACCGGCGCGCCGATGCTTCTGCCGACCGGCAGCAGCTGTCCGGCAAATACCTGAAATTGCATGGGAAAGAACATAAGGGAAACAAGACAAACAAGCCGTCGCATGAATCACCCCTCTATTGTTCATGTGAGAAGGTAACACAGTTTATACTAAAACTTTAATAAAAATTATTACTTGCGTAATTAACTATACATTAAGAACCTGTGCCAGTATCCACAGTTTATTCTTGGAATTAACTTTTTGCTAATATAGGAATTCCCCTCAGTTAACGGTTTGTTAACTTTGGGAGAAAAAAGATGATCCGCAAAGCAGCGAAGTATAGCGTCGCCGTTGCTTACCTCTTGGCAAGCAGCAGCCTCACGATGGCCGCACCGGCAGTTGTCAACTGCGCCACGGCTGCACCAGGCTCGATCGAGGCCAGGCTGTGCCTGCCGACGAAATCCATCCGTACCGACAATGACAGCCGCACGGTCAATAACGACAGCAGCGGCAACCGCTTCGGCGGCAGCTCCGGCAGCAATTCCGGCAGCAACACCGGCTCTGGCAAACAGGCGTCGAACCAGAATCCTTCCGGCGATCAGAACAGCGGCGGCAACGACGGCAACGGCGGCGGTGACGGCAACACTGGCGGCTCCGGCGATGGTGACGGCGATGGCCCCGGCGATCATCACGGTGGTCATCATGGTGGCCACCACGGCGGCAAGGACCGTGACCATCACGGCGGCAAGGACCGTGACCATCACGGCGGCAAGGACCGTGATCACCACGGCGGCAAGGATCGTGACCACCATGGCGGCAAGGATCGTGACCACCATGGCGATAAGGACCATGGCGATAAGGATCGTGGCGATAAGGATCGTGGTGATCGTGGTGACAAGGATCACGGTGATCGCGGCGACAAGGGCCGAGGTGACAAGGGCGGCTCCGACCGGGGTGACAAGGGTGGCTCCGACCGGGGCGACAAGGGCGGCTCCGACCGAGGTGACAAGGGCGGCTCCGACCGGGGCGACAAGGGCGGCTCCGACCGGGGCGACAAGGGTGGCTCCGACCGGGGCGACAAGGGTGGCTCCGACCGGGGCGACAAGGGCGGCTCCGACCGGGGTGACAAGGGCGGCTCCGACCGGGGTGACAAGGGCGGCTCCGACCGGGGCGACAAGGGTGGCTCCGACCGGGGCGACAAGGGCGGCTCCGACCGAGGTGACAAGGACGGCTCCGACCGAGGTGACAAGGACGGCAGCGGCGGCTCCGACAAGGGCAGCGATAATGGCTCTGACAAGGGTGGCAGCAGCGGCTCGGACAACGGCTCCGACAAGGGCAACTCGGATAAGGGGAACTCGGATAAGGGGAACTCGGATAAGGGCAATTCCGACAATGGCACTTCCGATAAGGGCGGACACAACCGCGGCTGATCCGACGTCCTGAACCGGAAGAAGGGCTTCAGGAACCGAAGCCCTTCTTCAATGGCGGTATCGAAATGCGCCCGGCGACGGTGTCTTGTCGCCACCATCTGCCGGGCGCATTCCCTTTCCTCCCTCATTCCTGTGCCCGCGTGCTGGCGCAAAGGAAGTCACAGGAATTCAGGCGTCGGCTCTGCGGTGATGGTTCATATGTGACTGCGTAGGAGTCACCGCGGCCAAAAGGGCGGGCGCTTGATCTCTGTGAGATAACTCGGGGCTGGCCGGGAACACAGAGATGAGGGGGGAGAGGGTTGTTTGGGGAGGGCCGGGGTCCGGGGAGGGGATGCCGGCTCTTGGGGGGGCGAAAAAGGGGTGCCGCGAGGTGCCCCTTTTTTGCGGCATCATGGAGCAAGTGCCACAAGATTTGGATAAGGGCTGAGGCTAAAGCAAAGGAGCCCGAGAGGCGACCACATTGTCGAAGCAAGTCGCCAGCGATGGCGGCGGCCTTGCCGCCATCTGTGCATGGTCCTGCACTCGCGAGAAAGGTCGCATTCCGTTCCGGCTTGCGAGTATCTGATCAGGCGATCGCACCGCCATCCGCTGTCAGTATCGCGCCGGTTATAATGCTCGCCGCGGGACTGGCCAGAAAGACAACTGCGTTCGCAACTTCGCGGGCCTCGGCGAAGCGTCCCAAGGATGTCATGCCTCGCTGGAATTCGGCGGCGGGACCGCTTGCCGGATTCGAGTCCGTGTCGGTCGAACCAGGCTGCACGAGGTTGACGGTGATTGCACTCGGCCCCAGCTCTCGCGAAAGGCCGCGCGTGAAGGAGGTGAGAGCCGCTTTGGACATCGCGTAGGCCGTTACGCCTGCGAAGGGTACACGTTCACCGAGACCCGACCCGATGGAAATGATGCGTCCACCTGCCTTCAGATACGGAATTGCCGCTTTTGCAAACAGCACAGGTGCGCGGACGTTGATATCCATCATCTTCTGATAGGCTTCCACATCGAGGTCTGCGATCGTGCCATTCATCCCGACCGCAGCCGAGTTGACGAGAATATCGAGCCCACCAAGCTTATCGAGCGCCTCATTCACAGACCGCTGAATGGCCTTCGGATCGGCGCTGTCGGCTTGGATCGCAAAGGCACGTCGCCCCGTGCGCTGGATGGATTCGGTAACATTTTTGGCTCTCTCCTCCGAGTTCTGGTATGTGAATGCGACATCGGCGCCGTTCTCTGCCAGAGCGAGCGCGATTGCCGCTCCGATCCCGCGCGAGCCGCCTGTGACAAATGCGAGTTTGCCCTCAAGATTGATCATCTGTTCCTCGTTCGATTGTTGGATTTGTCGAGCTCGGGGATGAATCCCATAGTCTCGGCAGACAATATCTGAGAGCGCCAGGTTGCCTCTCGTAGTGCCAACCGGCGGAACGCTTTGTCGCGCAAGGAGGAACGGTTGCCCGCAGGGTGAACGGTTTTTCACCGCTCGTCTGCTTCCAGCGCATTAGGTGCTTTACTGGTTCGATGACCGCTGTTGGCGCAAAGCTGCCATGAACGCCACAGCCTTGACCGGTGGTACCTCCACGTCAGCTTCCTTTCGAGGTCTTCGCCAGCATCTCGCTCAGCGTTGCCGCCGAGAACATGGCTTCGGCCAGGAGCTTCTTGAGCTTCTGGTTCTCTTCCTCCAGCGCTTTCACCCTTTTGGCATCGAGCCCGACATTTCGCACCTGCAGGGATTGCCATCGATAGAAGGTCGGCTCGCTGATGCCGTACCTGTGGCAAACATCGGCCACCGTCACGCCGGCTTTGTGCTCCCTGAGAATGCCCGTAATCTGGTCGTCGTCGAATTTTCTCTTGCCCATCACCGCTTCAGTCCTCGCGAAATGCTCTGTTGAAACTGTCGAGCAATGGCCTGACAGCATAGAGCGCCACGCTGCTTTGGCCCGTTTCGATCAGTGTCTGTGCGGGCATGCCCGCGATCAGCTCGACATCCCTCATTTTCGCCAGCCGCTCGTCCGTCACGCGGATTGTCGCGGCAAAATAGGGCTGGCCGGTCTGTGGATCGGTGAGGCGGTCGGCCGATACATATTCGACCCGACCTTTCAGGAGCGGAACGCGCCGCTGATTGTAGGGAAGCAGATGAACCTGGGCCTCGAGCCCCGCACGGACGAGATTCATGTCTTCCGGCCTGACGTGGACGGACACGATGAGGCGATCGGAGCGCGGCAGGAGATCGACGAGCGGTTCGCCCGCGCCGACCACGCCACCGGCCGTGTGGATGCGCAGGTTCATGATCGTCCCATCCTCGGGGGCACGGATATCGGTCCTCAGGAGCTGGTCGTCGATCGCCCGCAGGCGCTCGCGCAGCTGCAAGATCCGGCTTTCCGTATCGCGCATGCCCTGGGCGACTTCGCTCAACCGGTCGCTCTCGAGCTTTGCGAGATCGGCCTGTGTCTCGCTGATCACCTGATGGGCGCGGGATATCTGCGCCTCGACCTGACCCTGCTGGCCATCGAGATCTGCTTTTTCCCGCTGGAGGTTGAGCAGCCTGCTCTTTTTTTCCAGTCCCTTGGCGTTGAGGGACGTCACCTGATCCAGTTCCTGGCTCGAGATCGCGGCCCTGTCGGCGAGTGCGGCCTTCTGCGCGCCCAGTCCGATGATTTCCTGCCGCACCTGCGCGATCTTTTCATTGGCGATCTGGATTTCGGCCTGCATGACCCGGCGACGGGCCTCGAAGATTTTCTGCTGCCCGGTCAGGATCGCGCCGACCGAAGGATATCTGTCCATGGCGGCCCTGAGGTCTTGCGGATAGACGACACGGTCGCCGCCCGTCTGCTCCGCAAACAGGCGGGCGCGGCTTCCTTCGGCGTCCCAAAGCTGCCCTTGAATGCTGTCGCGCTCGGCGCGGAACTTCGTGTCGTCGAGTTCGATCACGATCTGTCCGCCCATGACCCTGTCGCCGTTCTTGACGAGGATCCGCCTGATAATGCCGCCCTCCAGGTGCTGGATGGTCTTGCGGCTGGTTTCCGGCTCGATGACACCGGATGCGATCGCAGCGCTTTTCAGCGGCGCCAGAACCGACCAGCCGCCCAATCCGACGATGAAGACGAGGATCAACAGGTTACCCGTCCAGACGACGCCTCTGAGCCCCGGCATGGGGGAAGGGGAAGCGATGCCGCGCTGGTTCTGTTCGATGACAGGCGAAAAATTCGTCCGCCGCCTGGCTGCCGCTGCCGATCGTTGCGCGAACTGCCGGCACGCCCTTGACCAGTTTGAAAATCTCGCCGGCTTTGCCTCCAGTTGAACAAGGGTCATGTCGGCGTCCCTCCCTATGTTCCTGTTCGAGACGGCGGTTGAAGATAGGTTTCATAGATCCGCTCGCTGTCGCCGAAGGCAGCCACCGTCCCGTTGCGTATGATGGCGATCTTGTTGGTGACCGGCAGGATGCCCATCCGGTGCGTTATGATGACGACGGTCATCCCGCGGGATTTCATGCGCTCGATCGCATGGAACAGCATGCGTTCGCCGTCATAATCCAGGCTCGAATTCGGATCGTCGAGAACGATCAGGGACGGATTTCCATAGGCTGCGCGCGCCAGTCCGAGCTGCTGGCGCTGGGCGCGCAGGAGCAGGTTTCCGCCTTCGCCGATATCGGTCTCGTAGCCGCGGGGCAGGCGCATGATTGCTTCGTGCAATCCGACCAGCTTTGCGGCCTCGATCGCCTTGCCGGGATCTCCCCCGTCCAGCCGGCCGATCACATCCTTGATTGCGCCGCCGAAGAGTTCGATGTCCTGCGGCAGGTAGCCGACATGGCGGGTCCCGCCGCAGAGGCGCAGCGCCGAGATATCGACCCCGCCGAGAAGGGCGCATCCGCTCGTTGCCGGCACGACGCCTGCCATGACGCGACCGAGCGTCGATTTTCCCGATCCTGAGGGGCCGATGAGCGCGACGCAATCGCCAGGCGCCAGGCGCAAGGTGATGCCGGTCAATATCGGCTCATTGGCTGATGGCCTGATATAGCTGACATTGTCGAGAACGAGGCCGCCGGGTTCCGGCACCGGCACCATGCGGGGGTCGGATCCCGATGCAACCGATATCAGCATATTGTTCAGGCGATTGAAGGCATGGCGCGCATAGGTAAAGGCGCGCCATGCCCCGATCGCGCCCTCGATCGGGGCGAGCCCGCGCCCGAGCAGCAGGCTGGCGACGAAGATGATTCCGGGGCTGCCGTTGTTTTCGAGCACCAGCCATGTCGCCGATCCCATCATGAGGATCTGCGCGAGCGTGCGGACCGATTTGGAGAAACCGAGAATGATCTCCGTGCGATGCATCGCGATGTCCTGTGACCGTCTTGCCATTTCCGCATCGCGATAGACGATCTGCGCCGCGCCATCCTGCATGCCCATTGCCCTGATGACCTCGAGGTTCTTGAGGGCGGTCGAAAATCTGAGATAGCTTCTCGAAAGGGCAAGATTGGCCTGGCCGAGCGGCTCCCGCGTCGCCAGTTCCGTCAGGAACGCAAACAGCAGAAGCGCACATGCGCTCAGAAGCCCGATGGTCCCAAGCAGCGGATGAACGAGAAAGAGCAGGAGCAGGAACAGCGGCGCCCAGGGAACGTCGAAGAACAGCGAGCTGGCCGGTGAATCGAGGAACTGGCGCAGCGCGGCGAGATCCCGGTAGCATTCCGTGGCGGCTCCCGTATCGGCAAGAGTGGCATATTCGAACGATGCGGTCAGCACCATCGGCCGCAGCCTGTGGTCCAGCCAGCTGCCGATGCGCGAGAGAGCCGCCCTGCGCACGATATCCAGCATGGACCCGACCAGCACGGCGACGGCGATGATCAAGGTCAGCATCAGCAGCGTGTCGACGCTTCGGCTGGACAGGACCCTGTCATAGATCTGCAGGAGATAGACGGAAGGCGCCAGAAGAAAGAGATTGTAGCCGCAGCTGTAAAGGAAGACCAGGCCGAAGGCTCCGGCACAGGCTCGGAGCGCAACAACGAGGTGTGTCTGCGGGCGCGATAGCTTTGTAGAGATCGTTGCCATTATCAGATCTCGCTGCATTTGATACTGACAAGGAGGGGCTGCCTGCTGGTTCGGCAATATAGAAGGGTCGCCAGCCGGAGCCGGCGACCCTCGGGGTCTGAGGTCATGAGCCGAGATGGCTGACGTCGATATGGCCGAAGGCGTTGATGAAATGATCGAGTGAATTGTTCACCGTCGTCGTTTCGGGATCGGTGTGAACCAGAGCCGATGCGATATCGCCGCCCAGAGCGTTGTTTCCGTTGCCGCCGTTGCCGCCGACGCCTGCCAGGATGGTGGCATGCTGGTCAGCCACGAGCTGCGTATATTGTGTCGCGGTCGTCGCCGCATTCACCGTAGCCGTGTCGCCGCCACTCGTATTGCCTTGATCGCCGTTGGAGTGTGCTTCTCCTCCGGCGCCTCCGGCGCCGCTGGTGAGCGATGCCAGGAAGCCGTTCTGGGCCTGGCTGAAGCCGCCGGGTCCGCCACCGCCGGCGTCCCAACCTGCCGTCTGCCAGACGTGATCGCCATTGTGCAGATGGGTCTCTGCCCCGTAGACCGTTTGTGAGGGGTCCACATAGGCAACCGGATTGTAGTTGATGTTGCCGTGGTTGTTGCCATCACCGCCGTTGCCGGCATTGGCGTCACCCGCATCCGGGTTGTTGAGATAGATCGTGTCAGACATTTGTGGAATAGGCATTGATGTCACTCCTTCTACTTCGTTTCGTCCGTGAATCTTTTACGGCGTCCCCCTTACGGCGTGGGTATTCGATGTCACCGCCAGCCAATACAACCGCGAGCGAATATTGCCTTCGATTTAAACCTCTAACTATCTAGATATTCGGTGACGTTCCTTTGGGTGTATACTTCGAGACGACGTGGCGTTGCTTTAGATTGGTGCCTGATAATCCGATGCCGGCCAAAAAACGTTCATGTCCCGCCGCGAAGAAAGGGGATGCAAGCTGCAAGACCTCTCGTGCGGAGGCGGATCTGGTGCTGTCGAACCCGGACAGGGGGAGGCTGCGGCCATGACGGCCAAATGGCTACGGTCCTAGCCGAGGGGATGTAGACGAATTGCAGGCTCCGCTTTTGCGACGTTCAGAGGCACAATGTCTCCGATAATTCAGGGCCTGGATAATTCAGACTGCACGCTTGATGGACGCGTGGTTGGCCGCGGAACGGAGACGGTAATGACGGAAAATCGTCCCTTGTCGGAAGACGTGCCCAAGACAGGCACCGATCAGAACCCCGCCTCCAATGTGGCCGCGGGGCATCTGGCGCTGGTGCCGACCTGGCTTCCGTTGGATGTCGCTTCCGGTCCGAGTTATACGTCAGCCGGCAGCGGCGGTAACGGGATCAGCGAGGGCGTGATCAGCAGCAACGCATTGGCTGTCTTCATGCCGTCCAATGCCGCGATTGCGGGACCTCATTCTTCTGTCGATGCCGTTCAGGGCAACAATGCGCTCATCAATCAGCATGCCACCGAAATGGCCGGCATCGGCGGGAATGGCGGAAGCGGCAATGTTGCTATCGGCGGCGGCGACGGCGGCAGTCATGCCGGCAGCGGCGGCAATGGGGTCTTCTACGGTGGCCTCGTCAGCACCGAAACCGCGCTGTTTGTCCCCGTGAATGCCGCCGTGGCTGCAGGCTCTGGTTCCGTGGCTCACGCCGACCAATCGAACAACGCGCTGTTCCTGCAGGGCGCAACCCAGATCGGCGGCATGGGCGGCTCGGGCGGAGACCACAATGTCGCGGGCCACGACGCGCTGAGCCCGGGAACATCGCTGACATTGACCGGCGACTTTTATGCGGGCCATGGCGGCAATGGATATTTCGTCGGCAGCATCGTCGACGTGAGTATCGCCATCTTCTCGCCGATCAACATTGCCATCGGCGCCGCAGGCGGCTCGGCAACGGCGCATCAGACCAACAACGTCATTTTCGATCAGGGCGCTGTGCAGATCGCCGGCATCGGCGGCAATGGCGGTGGCTTCAACCTGTCGTCGGACACGATTTTTACCGGCGGCCATGCGGGTGGCGGTGGCGGGGTCGGATCGTCGACCGGCAGCATGGTCGACGCCAATTTCGCCTATTTCCATCCCATCAACATCGCCGTTCCCGCCGGCGGGACGGCAGACGCCCAGCAGATCGATCATGTTCTCTATGATCAGCACGCGCTCCAGATGGCAGGCATCGGGGGACACGGCGGAGTGGGCAACCTCACGGACGCCCATTCGGCTCTCGTCGACGATATCATGGGCTTCCTGCACAGCTAGGGCATTTCCATTTTTCCTCCAACATGGAACTCTAGGTTCTGTTGACAGAGTGTCGTAGGCCTTTTCTTCGCGGACATTTTCGGGTGAGGTTGCGCTGCAGTGACAAGGTGGCACACGGTGAAGCCGGAATCGCAGGAATGAGATGATAAATGTAGAACGCAAGTATGTGGGCGGGCCGCTTACCAAGTTGTGGGATGACAAAGGAGAGTTCGGTCAGTGCGTGAGGGAGGACGTCACTGAAGAGGATATCCGCGACCTGCTTCGAGAAGCTCCTATCAGATTCCTAGAAGTTAACGTCGGCAGGCCGCTGCGCTGGATACCGCTGAATGAACGTTTTGAATTTTGGAAGTCGATCCGCTCAAACTTGCATGTGTCAGAGAAGCCTTACTTGGAAGATTACCCAAGCTGCTTCTTCTACAGTGCATCCGAGTGGACCGGCCGCGACGGTGAGCGCGTGATTGTCCTTCACAAATTTCATTAAAACGTATGCTGTTGACGGGTGTGCAGCTCTAGCCTCGCGGCGAGATGCCCGTTCAGCCCCCGGCTTTCGTCGTTTGGGCCGACATGGCACGGCCGGCTCATCGAGATACCGAACATTCCACCATGACCTTATCCGCATTGTCATAGAAGAGGCCGACATCTGTCGGTGCCGGCGCAGTGTTGCCTGAGTGAAAACGAGGCCAGCTGGTATTAATGCGTCCTGGTGCGTCAATGGCCCCCAGTTATTCAGTAATCATAAAGGGTTACCAGGCATCTCGGGCTTGTTTTTGCTTTTCGCTCTGGACGTTTCGGCGTCGAGGTCAGCGGCTGCTTTGACATGAGATGTGGGAAGAAAACCGAACGGATCGCCAGGGCGTTCCATCCAACGTCTCATTCCCCAATGGATCTGAAGCAGATCGCTCGCCTTTTCAGTGCCTTTGAAAGCTTTGTTGAGGCGCTTTCCATACGTGAATTCGGCGAAGACTGGACAGTCTGCAGCGACAAGTCGAACCGGCAAGTCCTCGCAGATACGCTTTCCTAAGTGCTCTACAGGCCCAGTTGTCTCTCACCTGAATCTTATAGACTATAAGAATTATCATGAGAGATCAGACTATTGAGGCTGGCAATACACTCTTTTTTTCTCATGACATGAAGCGAGAACAGGAATAATGTGAACAGCTGTTGGGTTGCAAATCTTGTGGGGAGCACGCAAGTGTCCGACAGTGCTAAATCTAAGCGCCGTATGGGGCGCAATGCACCAACTGTGATCATAATTGAGCATTCTACACTGGCTCGCACCACCGTCGTGAAGCTTCTTCAGCATGAGCTCGCGGGGTGGAACTTTATCGACCTGATCTCGACCGAGAGCCTCGATCGCGCTCTTGGAGCCGAGGTGCGTTTGATCGCACTGGATCTGGCCGGCAGAAGTGTCGAGAGCCCCAGCCTGCGAGATGATCTCGCGGCAATTGCTGCACGGTTTCCCGAGGCACCTATCACGTTGCTCTCAGGAACCGACGACGTCGATATAGCCCGTCAGGCACTCAAGATGGGTATCCGCGGCTTTTTCTCGACATCTGTTCCCATCGACATCGCGCTTGCCGGTCTTCGTCTCGTTCTGGCAGGAGGAACATTCTTCCCGCAGCTGTTGGGCGCGGTGACAAACGGCGCGAACGAGCATGTTCCGGCGAGAAGCGAGGCCGAAAAACGCCTTGACGACAGGACGCAATACCTGGCGATCGCCGAATTCACGCCGCGGGAAGCGGATGTGCTGGCAGCGTTGCAGAGCGGCTGCTCGAACAAGGTGATTGCCGGAAAACTCAATCTGTCGGGGCATACGGTGAAGATGCATCTGCAACATATCATGCGCAAGCTGCAGGCGCAGAACCGCACTGAAGTGGTCGCCCGCCTGGTTCAAAGAGCCGCCGGAGGGCCTGACGGCTCGCCGGGGTAGGCGAGGTCTCAGGGTAGGGCGCTGTCGCACCGTTTTCGTCGGGTTTCGGGGCAGGGTTTGATGCCGTCACGACGGGTATGACGCCCTTGCACCTTCAATCCCCGTTACCGTTACCATTTCGCAGGAATTGCCACTCGATACCGGTAATCCGCGTCGGCTTGACGATGTGCATGCGCGCCTGCAGCAGCCGCAGGGTTGGAACGAGTTTTTGGGGATCGGCAATCTCTGCAGGGACGGGCCTGCCCACCTCTTGATAGTGCAGCTCCATTTCCTCCCGGAAGTCTCTGATATCGAAGGTGTCTACGCCTGCGTTATACCAGTCTACCAGGATGACATCGCAGACAATATCAAGGCTGTTTGGGTCGTCGGCATCGAGCAATGGCGGCATTGGCGGACCTTCTGAAGATGGAGTTCATCCTTTAGCGTCCCCCGAGGCAGTCTTTTTTCTAACGCAGTTTATCAGATCACTGGCGAAGATATTGGGGCTCGCCACCCAGCACCAAGACGAGCCCCAGCCCCGGTGCTTGTCTCATCTGTGCCCTCCACCGCGACATCACAATTAGACGCCCGGGCACGAAGCGCAGCAATTCGACCAGTTGGATTAGTTTGGCTGTTCGCTGCAAAAAATCCAGCTTCTGCGGGATTTTTTACGCCTGGAATCCAGAAATAAACCTGTGGATAAAATCGGCGCCGTGTATTGTGATTAGCCTGCTGCGGCCGCTGGTCTAATCCTCTCCCGGTACCGCCCATCTGCCCATAGACATCACCCGGTGACATAGCTTGCGCACAGTCCAGCGCCAGCGCGTCGTCATGCAGGACGATCGACGACCAGTGAGCCCGACAGCCATCAACGGAGGCGCCTCTGATAGGCGGAACGCTAGGATGCCATCCGCGCGCGCAGGCGTGGGCCGATCCAGTCAAGGAAGCATCGCACCTTCAGCGACGGCGGATCGGCTGGTCCGTGAATAACATTGACGGGCAGCGGCTCCGGTGCGAACTCCCCCAACAATTCCTGCAGAGCCCCAGAGCGCAAATGTTCGTTGATCTGGTAAGAAAGCACGCGAATAATGCCGATCCCGGCCAGCGCAGCCTGAATGGCAGCCTCTGTCGTGTTGACTGCGAGTTTGAGGCGCGGCTCGACGGCGAACGCCGCGCCGTCCCGGCGGTATCGCCATTCCGGGGCGGTCGCGAAGCCCTGGAAGCTTATGCCATCATGCGGGGCGAGGTCTTGCGGCTGACGCGGCACTCCTCGGCGGGCGAGATAGTCGGGGCTCGCGCAGATCACCCGTCTGACGACACCAACCCGTGTTGCGATAATGGCGCTGTCCGGCAGGTGCCCGATCCGTAGGGCTACATCGACTTGCTCATCCGCCAGGCTTAGCTGCCGATCACTCAGGGTCAGCCGCAGGTTGATATCGGGTTGCTCCTTGAGGAATTCGAGCGCAATTGGCAGCAGATGGCGCTCGCCGAAGGCAATCGGCGCGGTCACGTGCAGCCCGCCACGCAGCGCTCCATAATCGCGGCTGGCCTGCCGCTCCGCCGCGTCCAGGTCCTCGAGAATACGACGTGACGCGGCGACGAAGGCGCGCCCCTCCTCAGTCAAGGCGAGGCCGCGGCGGGTGCGCACGACCAAGCAGACGCCGAGATGCTGTTCAAGATCGGCCACTTTGCGGCTGACCGTGGCAAGCGGCGTATTCAGCCGCCGTGCCCCGGCAGAAAGACTGCCGGCGTCGACCACCGCCAATAGCACCGCCATCGCATCAAGACGATCCATCGAAGCCTTCCATAAAATGAGAAGAATGTTTCCACATTGCAAAGATACCCCGTTGTCTTTGGATGTCATAGCATTCGCGTCGTCAAGGGGCTCGACGTAGCTCCCATCGTGCTACTGATCCCGGAGAAAGATGTCATGCCTCAACTTTCACGTCGCGCCTTTGCCGGCGCCCTGCCTCTCGGCCTCATCGGGGGAAACCTCCTCGGTGGAGGCCTGCTCGGCGACACCGCCGCCCGTGCGGCGACGCAGGAAGCTGCCAACGCGCCTGTTGCGGTGAACCCGTTCGCACAGATTCGCATCGGTCGGTTCACCGTGACGGCACTGACGGACGGGTATGCCGATATGCCCTATGACTACTTTCCGGGGCGCTCAGCGTCCGAGGTCGAGAGGGCGGCAAGCGCACAGTTTACGGCCCGGCCGAGTGGGGTTCGGTTTCTCTTCAACCAATATCTCGTCGAGGATGGTGAGCGCCGCATCCTGATCGACGCCGGTGCGGCAGGTTCGATCGGGCAGACCGGACAGTTACCACAGGCACTCGCCGCGCTCGGTCTGCAGCCCGACAAGATCGACGCGGTCATCGTGACGCATATGCACCAGGACCACATGGGCGGGCTGGTTCTGGGAGGCAAGAACAACTACCCCGGAGCCGAGCTTTATATCGATCGTCGCGACATCACTCACTGGACCGATCCGGCCAAGCGCAACGGCGCGCCTGATTACCTGCAGGCGAGCTTCAAGATGGCGGAGGAGGTCGTGCGGCTATATCCGAGGCTCCAAGCGATCGACGGAGAGCGCGAGATCATGCGCGGTGTTTCGATCGTCGACCTGACCGGCCACACACCCGGCCATATCGGCGTGCGGGTCGAAGATGGCGGCAAGAGCATGATCATGGTTTCGGATATGGTCTTTCCGGTCGTCCATCCGGCCGCGACCGACGTGTTCTTCCTGTTTGAGCAGGACCGTGCCGCTGCGAAAGCCATGCGTGATCGCTTCTTTCCGCGCGCCGCGTCGGAGGGCGCACTCATCGCTGCCACGCACATGCCGTTCCCTGGGCTCGGCCGTGTCGTCGCCGATCGTGGGGAGATGCGTTGGCAGGTCGCAGACTGGGCCTTGCAGGACTGATGTCTGCTCTCGGTGATCTCAAGGATATAAATGCCAAGCACTGATTTCGGCTATCCAAAGATAGATCCGGGCTCGCACCGTGAGACAACGATGCGAGCCTGCCTGGGCAAGGAGAACAGGCATGCCTTATCCAATTGCCCACAGCACATCATCCCGCGCTGCAACGAATAGCAGGTTGAACAAGCTGTCGCTCCTCTCCGTGAACAACTGCAGCGGTTGGAAACCGAGAACGCGACTTTGCGCGCACGGTTGGAGAACCCTGAAAGATGACCGAAGCTCAATGATCACCCCGCCACGGGTTTCGACCCCGGTCAGGGTTAGGGTGAGGGGGCCACACGCGCAAACGCACACCAAATCCGCCATTCCCCCACGCTACGCATACGGGTCATAATCCACCGCCGCCTTCACCCCGGTCCCGCCCGGTGACACAGCTTCTTTGCCACCGGCTGCGCTGATGTCAGCGCCAGCGCATCGCCCTCGTTGGGCGAGGGCAGGCCGCGTGGAGATGACCCCGCCTTCATCTTTGCGTGCCGCCTTCTTGAGGCGAACGCAGCTTTCCAGCCAGGTCTCAGATTGACGAAGGCATTTTTCGCCTTAATAGGATCGGGCCGAGATGGGCGGCAAGCGCCAGAAAACAAAGGGAGAGTAACGGTGAGCGAACCGACGGTAGAAGATGCGACGAACCGCATTTACGAGTCACTGCGGGCCGATAATGAGGATATCGACCTGCATATCGCCGCTCTCAAGGCAGCCTTGGCGCGCGCGGGTCTGAAAGAGGCCGTCTTCGACCCCGCCAGGCTCGTGCAGAACAACCGGTCCGGCAGGAAGCTGATGCAGGCCTATTTCCGTCAGCGCGGCGTGACGGTCAAATTCTCGGCCGAGTGAAGGCTTGACGCGATAAGAGCGGGAACGCCATCCGTTCGTTCCCGATCAGGCCGATACGGGGGCCGGCATATAGAAAGGCTCGCCGGTTTCCGCGAGCGTCTTCAATCGCGACAGCGCTTCCGGCCAGCCGCCGCCGACGGCCTTGCTGGTGGCGGTTTCTCCGCCGAAATTGTCATGGGTCAGCGTCACCTTGCAGGCCTTGTCGCCGACGGGTTCCAGCAGCCAGGTCACGCGCGAGGCCGGATCCGCGGCGACATCGGGCGACCATTGCGCGCTGAAGGAATGCACGAAGCGGCGGGGCGGATCGATGTCAAGGACCTTTCCGACGATCATCGCGCGGTCGCCGACATGGAAGGTAATGGCGCCGCCTGCGACCCATTCCGTTTTCGAGGTCATATTGTAGTGCTGCCAGAGCGGCGTTTTCTCGTCATCGGTCAGGATGGCCCACACGTCTTGCGGCGTGGCGCGAATGAACATTTCCCAGACATGTTTCGGTGCAGCAGGTGCCATGGTCGCGTCCCTTCTCTCGACAGCGGTTTTAAGGTCGCTCATCGTGCGGGCGAAGGGCGCAGAAAAGCGCGATATCCAGCGATCCGCGATCTCCTGAACCGGAAGCGGATTGAGATAATGCAGCTTTTCCCGGCCGATCTTGCGGGTCACGACGAGATGGGCGTCTTCGAGCACGCCGAGGTGCTTCATCACCCCGAAGCGGGTGACGGGCTGGTCGCGCTCAAGCTCGCTCAGCGTCTGGCCGTCGCGTTCGCGCAGGCGGTCCAGCAGCTCGCGCCGGAGCGGATGCGCCAGGGCGTTGAAGATTTCATCCATGTGACGACAATACGTGACTAAATAGTCACGTGTCAAGATGGTCACGTTTTATCCGCAATCAGATCCGCGGTTTCGGAGAAGGCGCCCGGTCGGAATTGCCGGAGTTGGGTTCTCCCTTGGGTTCGATCAGCAGAACCTTGGCTTCCTTTGCGGCGCGCGGCCGGTGAACGACGCCCCTGGGGACGACGAACAGTTCGCCGGCCCGGACCGTTCGGGAAGGCTCCCCCTCGATATCGATCTCGATTTCACCCTCGAGCACGAGGAAGAAATCGTCGGTCGTTTCATGCTTGTGAAAGGGATATTCCCCCAGGAATTTCACGACCATCACGTCATTTTCGTTGTAATCCGCAATGACGTGGGGATCCCAGTGACTGGAGAAGCAGCCGAGCTTTTCCTCGAGATTGACTGTTTTCATTTTCTCGCCTTTGACAAATAGATCCGGGCTCACCGGTGGCCTGGTGACCCGGAAGACTGGAGACCCGGAAGAAACACGAGGGCCGCGTCACGGTCTTGAACGTTTGTGCGCATTGGCGGATCGCGCCTGACGCTCTGACCGGCTGCGTCAGACCGCGACGAAGCCGCCATCGACGAGCAGTTCCTCGCCGCCAACGAAGCTGCTTTCATCCGATGCCAGGAACAATACCGCCTTGGCGACCTCTGCGGTCTCGGCGAGCCTGCCGAAGGGAATGGCCTGCTTCATCCATTCCTCGGCACCGGCATTGTCTTGAAGGTAGGTCTGCATTGCCGGGGTCAGGACCATGCCGGGGGAGACGACGTTCACACGTATTCCGCGGCTTTTCAGATCGACTGTCCAGGTTCGTGCAAATGAGCGGATCGCCGCCTTCGTCGCACTGTAGACGGAAAGGTTGGCGAAGCCCTTGCTGCCGGCGCCCGATCCGGCCAATATGACGGCACCGCCGGCAGACATCAGCGGCAGAGCCTTCTGCACCGTGAAGACGGTCCCCTTGACGTTGATATCGAAAACGCGATCGAAATGGTCCTCCTCGATACCGCCGATCGGGGCGGACTCGGATATGCCGGCATTGGCGAAGACCACATCCACGCGACCGTGATCCTGCTTTATCCGAGCGTAGAGCCTGTCGAGGGCCGAGGGATCGCTGACATCGCCCTGAACGCCGATGGCACCGTTCGCGATCTCCTCGAGTGCTTCATCCAGGCGCTCCTGCCGGCGCCCCGTGACATATACATGGGCACCCTCCGCTGCGAATGCCTTGGCCGTGGCCAGGCCGATGCCGTCCGTGCCGCCCGTAACCACCACAACCTTATTATCAAACCGTTTTGCCATGTCGTTGCTCGCTTCCTGATCAAGTGGAGGATTGCTCCACTTTCTATATGGAGGTAGGCTCCACTTAGCAAGTCGCGTTGAAGCAAATCTTTGGAGGCGAATCTTTTGGCTGACGAAATCCCATTGCGGGCCGACGCCCAGCGAAACCGGGAACGCATCCTCGCCGCAGCCGAAGACGTCTTTCTCGAGAAAGGGGCCAACGTGTCCCTGGACGATGTCGCAAAACGCGCCGGCGTCGGCATCGGGACGCTTTACCGTCGCTTCCCGACACGAGAGGAGCTTCTGGCCGCGGCCTACAGCTCTCGCTTTTTGGCCCTTGCCGAAACCAGCCGATCAAGAGACACGGGACGTGATCCGCTGAACGCGATGCGCTCTTATCTGGAAGAACTCGTCCAGCACACCAACGTCTATCGTGGCCTCGCCGCTTCGCTCGGAACAGTGTTGCAGGTCGGCACGCCCGGCTGCGCGGCGACCAGCAGGGAAGGTCTGCGGCTTCTGGAAAATGCGCAGGCGGCGGGGGTTATCCGGCACGACATCGGCTTCGACGACATCGTATGCATAGCAACCGCCATCTCGCTCGCAACAGGGCAGGAGAGTTCGCCACAGGCACACATCGCGCGTCTCGTGGGAGTGTTCATGGATGGGATGGCTGTGCGCTGAGGTCTGGCCGATGACCGCTTTCGGCGCGAAGTGTCACGCCGCCAGCCGCACCAGCCGCCGTATCCCGCCGTTTAAGTCCGCGACCGCTTTCGGCCCAAAGCTGACATGATGTTTCCTAGCCGCAGATAGTCATGGAGCATGATGCAAGCTGCCCGTGGCAGTTCAAGCCCATTAAAAAGTCTGCCATGATGGTTTTGCATGCGGTCGGGAATCGTATTCTTCACGCGCTTTTCGAAACTGATCCGAGTTTTCAACGACCCATGTCCAAAGCGGGATCATTCGGATCAGCAGCCCCATTCCCAATTCGGTAAGCTCGTATTCCACCCGTGGCGGCATCTCCACCAGATCATGGCGCGTGACCAGCCCATCCCTCTCAAGTTGCCGGAGAGTTCGTGTCAGCATCCTCTGGGTAACACCGTGCATTCTCCGTCCGATTTCGGCATGGCGTAATCTGCCGTAGACGCCCAAGGTGTGGATGACGCCCAGCGACCATCTGTTTCCCGCGTGGGTCAGAACTTCGCGCCTTACGCCGTCCTCGTCTTCGCGAAGGCCATCGCAGACCGCTTGAGAATAGCTCAGGATTTCGTCTCTCGTCATCTTTCTGACCTACGGTATCACGCGTGTACCTTCTTACGATCCCATCCGAGAGATGCCATTTGCTCGTTCACACGAACGAAAAGATCAGAAAGGATCACCAAATGAACTCCACGCAACCAACAGAAGCACAGTCGATCCTGGTCATCGGTGCCGGAGAGCTTGGTATGCCTGTACTACGCAATCTGGCGCGTAAGGCCAAGGATCATCCGGGTACAACCATCAGCGTTCTCTTGCGGGCGGCGACCGTTCAGTCGACTGAGGCGGCGAAACAGCGTGATGTCTCCGAAATACGCAAACTGGGGATCGACATCGTCACCGGCGACATCCTTGCCGCAACAATAAGTGAGTTGGCAGCGATCTTCGGCCGTTTTGATACGGTGATCGGCTGTGCAGGCTTTTCCGCCGGTCGAAACACGCCAATGAAACTCGCGAAAGCTGCACTGGAAGCCAAGCTCAAGCGCTATTTCCCGTGGCAGTTCGGCGTCGACTTCGACGTCATCGGCCGCGGCAGCCCGCAGGATCTGTTCGATGCACAGATCGACGTGCGTGAACTTCTGCGTGGGCAAGACAAGACGGACTGGGTGGTCATCTCTACGGGCATGTTCACGAGTTTCCTGTTCGAACCGATCTTCGAGGTCGTCGATCTCGAAAGGAATGTGGTCAACGCGCTGGGCAGCCTGGATACGGAAGTGACGCTGACGACTCCTGATGATATCGGTGCCCTGACCGCCGAGGTGGTCTTCGCTCAGCCGATGATCCGCAACGAGATCGTCTATCTTGCTGGCGACACCGTGACCTACGGCGACGTTGCCGACACGCTTCAGACCGTGCTTGGGCGTCCGTTTACGAAAGCGGAATGGACGGTTCCTCGGCTCAAGTCGGAACTTGCTCAGGACCCAGATAACCACATCAGGAAATATCGGGCGGTCTTTGCCGAGGGCAAAGGCGTGGCATGGCCAAAGCGCGACAGCTTCAATGAGCGAAACGGTATAAAGGTTACGACCGCCGAAGAATGGATCAGAAAAAACCTTCGCTCCTAAGAGCGATATGGCTCGGCGAGGTCAATGACCGCACCGAGCCCGCTGCATTCGCCGTCTGCGGAGATGGACTGCAGGGCGGACTGGCTTGGAGACTAGCCCCCGAAATACAGCCCCTGTGACTTTGCCAATCGAGGCCGGGGCTTGTTATCCATTGCTGCGATGCGGACCGCTTTCGGCTCGAATCGGTCATGAGAAGGCTGGTCTGAAAATGTCGGGTAAGGGGTGGAGAAGCAGGCTGGCAGGTGTCGGGTCACTCTTCTGGAGCGCCGTGCGTCCATTCGGACGCACGAGGATACTCTAACTCTTTCAATCTGCGCATCAGGCTTTCCGAAAATCGATCCCGGTTTTCGGGCCGATGCTGTAGCTCGGCTCTGTAGTCTCGGTTGTGAAAAGGATTTGCGGAATTACAACCAAACGCCGATGAGATCGAAGGGAAAAAACTAAAAGTTGACAACCCGACAAGGAGGGTCCATATACCAATAGTCGATATTTGCTTGCTGAGCTTTGGTTATCGCGCGTCTGACACCGCTCCCTGAACGAACCTTTTCTTTCAAAAATCGCTATCACCGTCCGCAGCGCTTCGAGCGTTGTGGTTCTCTTCTTGCTATGAAAGGGTTCATCATGACCACTGGCACAGTTAAATGGTTCAATTCGACCAAGGGCTTCGGCTTCATTCAGCCTGACAATGGCGGCGCCGATGCGTTCGTTCACATCTCTGCCGTCGAGCGCGCCGGTATGCGCGAACTCGTGGAAGGCCAGAAGATCGGCTATGAGCTGGAGCGCGACAACAAGTCGGGCAAGATGTCGGCCTGCAACCTGCAGACCGCCTGAATCATCACGGTATCCGCTCTCCGTTGACCACGGATGTACTGGCACTGTCGAGAGCATGATACCAGCAAGGTCAGGCAGGTTGCCTGGCCTTTTTTGTTCCCGCGGTACCTTGCGGCCTCCAATCCGGAAAAGACCATGTCACAGACACACAGCAAATCCCGTCAGAAGGCGGAGATTGCCTTCGGCAATGTCCAATCACAATTCTTCGCTCGCAACCACGCCGTCGAGGAACTCGATTCCCTCGTTCTGGCCCGTGACGAAAAGACCCGGCGGCTTCGTGAAGCCCGCCTTGCAAAAGAATTGAAGGACCGGGAGGCGGCGACCGCCTCTCTCATCGCGAAACGAGCCAGGAAGGCCTGACTCGTTCAACACGATTTGCAGGACAAAGATTTGAAGAACGCCAGAAACAACGACCTTTCCGATCGCCGTACTGCGGCAGCGGAAGCAAAGTCCGCTCTCCTGAAGGCCTATCATGCGGCAAGAAGTGTCGCCGAACCCGCCAGATTGGCGAGGCAAGCGGAACGCTTGGCCATCGCTGCTGCCAGGGAAGAGCGGCGCCTTGAACGCGAACGGTCAAAGCGCGACGAGGCCGAACGCCGGGTGGCCGAGGCCGCGGAGCAGCAGGCGGCTGCCGATGCTGCGGCGCGCGCCGAAACCGAAGCGCGCGAGGTGGCGGAAAGAGATCGCATCGCCCGGGTGCTCGAAGACGAGGCTATCCGCAAGGCTGAGCGCGACCGGCGCTATGCCAACCGTAAGGCCAGGCGGTCCTAGCGTCCAGGTTTCGGACATCCGATCGGACCTGTAAGCCCACGTTGTTCGCCGCATCCGGCCCGCTAAAGCGCAGTGCCGCCGGCACGGCGTAAACTGCTGCCAAAGACCCATCAAACCGAAAGGAGCCTCCATGCCAGAAACCCCCGGCGAACTCCAGGCAATCAACACGGCCTGGCAGATCGCTATTCAGGAAATCCTGCGGATGGTGATCCGCGACATCTATCATGCGGACGGAGAGGCTGCCTTTTTGGCGAACATCAAGCGCATTGAAGAGGCTGCGGTCGACAGCATTTATTCCGACCTGCGGCTGCGCGGCACGAACGAATGGACGGAATTACTTGTCAAGGAAAAGGCGAGTAACTTTGTCACCACGCTGCTGACATCGTTCACATACGATCGCACCTGACGGGGCTAAGGCTCCAGATCGAGCAACATGCCCACCTTTCGCATTGTGACGCTGGCAACGAACAGCCGTCAGCTCCAACTCTGCCGTCTATAGTGTCCGAACGAACGGCAAGTTTCGGGCAGCGATGAAAGCATCGTAATCGGCGCTAATGACGTCGAGAGCTGCCACATACGAAAGCTTGTCCTGACGACCGCATTTGGCACTTCAGAGACCTCGGGCTCCTGTTGGCCCAAGCGCCAGGTGATCTCGTCACTTCGCCGCGAGGCGGCAGTTCGTGGTTGTTTGCACTGGTCGATGTATTTTGTGCGTGAACGACTCATCTGACCAGGCTGGTCGGGACGAACAGGCAGGCCTCTGCCCCGCGCGGCATCCGCACCGGTTCAATGTCACTGCTGATGAGCGCGACGATATTGTGCTGGCGACATCTGATGAATTCTCCGGAAAGTCGCGCTCAACGCAGTGTCGGAATTGTACCCAACGGCGATGGCGATTTCGGTGATGGAGGCTGATGTGGTGCGGAGCTTGGTCGCCGCAAGGCGCATGCGCCACTTCGTGAGATACTCCATTGGAGCTTCGCCGAGAAGTGCCTTGAACCGGCCCGCAAAGGCGGATCGCGATTGTCCCGCCTCATGTGCTAGGCTCTCGACCGTCCAGGCATGTGCGGGGTTGCCATGAATGGCATGCAGCGCGCGGGCGATGTTGATGTTGGCGAGGCCGGATAGCCAATTCTGCGCATGAGCGCTCTCCGAGGCCAGATGGATGCGCAGGACCTGGACGAAAATCATCCTGAGCAGATCATTGCTGATCAGGCGCGCGCCAGGTGCGGTGTTGTTCCATTCACGATCGAGTTCGGCCAGCAGCCAGCCGATCGAGGCGGCCCGATCGCTCCGTATGGTCATGACCGGAGGCAATGCCGAGGTCAGTAGCACACCGTCCGTTCCGTCGACTTCGACACTTCCCCCGAGAATGGAAAAGTCATCGCCATCCCCGATCGACGCTGCCAGGTTGTCGGATGCGAACACCTCTCGCGCCGGGATGGTCGGCCCCTCGGGCTCGCTCGACAGGGTGAATGGAGCCCGGACCACGACGACGCAATCGCCCGCCTGGAGCGGGATCGGGTCCTGTCCATCGAGCCGCAGCCAGCACAGGCCTCTTCGCACCGCATTGAACTTGAGGTGCGATGGCATCGGAAAATCGATGCCCCAACTGCCGCCAGCCTTGAGGCTGATGGAACAGCGTGCTTGCGCCTGAACGGTCGCAAGGATATCCGACAAGACGTCGGCAGACTGGGTTTGGACGATCACGACGGAATCCTGGACGCGAGGCGCTGGCTCGTCCTCGGTATATCGCCTATCTCCGTCGCATGAAAGCCCAGTCAGGAGTTTGACATGCAGCAGCAGCCCATTGCCTCTCCCTTCAACGCGCACAGCACAGCCTGGGATGTCGCGCAGGATATCAATCTGTCGGGAAAAGCAGTCATCGTGACCGGCGGCTATTCAGGATTGGGACTGGAGACGACGCGTGCTCTGGCGAGTGCGGGCGCGTCGGTGATCGTTCCGGCACGTGACACGGGTAAGGCAGAGGAAGCCCTGGCCGGACTTGGCGGCGTCGAGATCGTTTCCATGGACCTGTCGGACCCCAGATCGGTGGCGTCCTTTGCCGCAGGGTTTCTGGATCGGAAACTTGCCTTGCCGATCCTGATCAACAGCGCCGGCGTAATGGCGACGCCGCTGTTCCGCGACGGTGACGGACACGAGGGTCAGTTCGCGACCAACCACCTTGGTCACTTCCGACTGGTGAAGGCCCTCTGGCCGGCGCTCGCCAAGTCACAGGGGGCACGGGTGATCAGCGTTTCTTCGCGCGGCCATCAACTCGCCGGGGTGGACTTCGACGACATCGATTTCCGTGCCCGTCCCTATGATCGCTGGATCGCATACGGCCAGTCCAAGACCGCCAACGTCCTGTTTGCCGTCGAACTGGACAGGCGAGGAGCGGAGGAGGGCATCCGCGCCTTCTCGCTGCATCCTGGACAGGTTCTGACAAACCTCGCGCGACACCTGTCGGAGGAGGAAATCGCCAGTTTCGATGCGCTCGACGCGGACGGCAGGCCCATCGTGGATCCGGACAAGGGCATGAAGACCCCGGAGCAAGGTGCCGCAACCAGCGTCTGGGCGGCCACAAGTCCGTTGTTGAGCGGAAAGGGCGGTCTCTACCTGGAGGACTGCAATGTTGCGCCGGTACATTCCGGAGATGTGGGCCGCAAGGGCGTGGCGCACTATGCCATCGATCCAGACCTTGCGGCGCGGCTTTGGCATGTGTCCGACCGGATGTAATGGAAGCGTTGGCAGGAAACCTAGCTGACCTGCGGCATAGCGACCATCGACGAGGCCATGAGGGGGGCTTGGCGGACGGCGTCCACAAGAAATCGAATACGCCCCGAACGCGGCGACATACTTCGACGCGACAGGTAAACCACATGGATGGGCAGTCGCGTGCCCGGCATCACGTTCACTAACCGTCCGCTTTCGATATCCGACCGGCAAGAATGTGGGAGAGTATGGCGAGACCGCCGCCTTTGAGCGCCGCGCGGTGGACGGAAACGGCAATTTTGGCGATGAGCCGTGGCACTATGTAAAACCGCAGATGATTACGCCCAGCGCCAGCATACCCCTTGGAAGGTCAGGCTCTTCATCTATTACCTGATCGAGGTGTTCAGCGGGAAAGATGTGCCGGGGACGGCATGACGTCTCCTATTGGCACGAAACGGCCATTCCATCCAACTGCACCTGCTGCCGCATCGCGCCACCCACGCTACCCATAAACATCATAATCCACCGCCGCCTTCGCCCCTGTCCCCGCCCGGTGACGCGGCTTCTTCGCCACCGGCTGCGCGAATGTCAGCGCCAGCGAATCGCCCTCGTTGGGCGAAGGCAACCCACGTTCCTTCATGTCGTCCTTGCTTTCGAGCTGGATTCTGCCATCCAGCCGCGCCACGGTCTCCGGCCCGACGAGATCCTGATAGAGAGCCTCATTGGCCGGGTCGATCGCGCCGCCGGCCTTCAGCCAGCGTTTCATCTGCCCCCAGATATAGGCGCGCATATTGTAATAGCCGGGGTCCAACACCCTGGTCGAGCCGAACCACACGAGCTGCCAGGAGCGGCCCATGACCGTGCCGGCGCTGACGATGCCGGTGCCGTAGCCGGCATCGACGAAGACGGCATCGGCCTGATATTCATCCTCCAGCCGGGCAATGAGATTGGCGACCTCGATGTCGTTGTCGTTGCGGGCGATGGTCGCCAGCCGCTTCGAGTAAAGCCCCTGGCGCAGCATGATGACTGTCGGGTCATCGCCCGTCCAGGCGGGGTCGACACCGATGATGACGGGCGCGAAGCCATATTGCTCGGGGCGCAGGTGGACTGATCGTGCCCGGTCGGCATCATCCGCGGAGATGAACTGCATGGCGGACTGGCTCGGAAACTGGCCGCGCACGCGCACCTTGACGATATCGCTATCCTCGCCGTGATCGTCCACGAGACGCTGAAGGAACTGCTTGTTGGTGCCGGGCACCGAGCGGCTGTCGATCTGCCGTCCCACCCAGCGGTGACGGAAGCGGCGGAAGCACTCTCGGAAGCGGCCGCTGTTCCGCGTCGGGTTGCCGAAGACGATCCAGATGATGACGGTGTCCTCATCCGTCAGCGCGCCCTCGGCCACTTCCCAGACCTTGTCGTGGATCTTCGAGGCCTCGTCGAAGAGCAGCAGGATGATGCGGCCCTTGTTGTGCAGGCCGGCAAAGGCTTCCGTATTGTGCTCGCTCCAGGAGATGAAATCCTGCCGCCAGCTTTCGCTGCGCTCGGGATCGCGCGACTTGATGGACATGGCCTGCACATCGAACCAGTGGGCGGTGATGGAGAGCCGGAACCACTTGCCGATCTCGGGCGCCGTCTTGGTGCGCAGCTGCCCCTCGGTATTGGCTGTCGTGACCACCTTGCAGTCTGCAAAACCGGACATCGCCCAGTTGGAGAGCATGCCCATTTCGGCCGATTTGCCGATGCCGTGGCCGGAGGCGACCGATATCTGGAGCGGCTGGAAGCGGGTGGCTGGGTCGGCAAGATGGGCGCCGATCAGATCGTTGATCTCGTCCTGCCAGGGACGGGGGCCATCGTAACCCGAGAGTTCGCCGACACCCCAATCCCAGGCGAGCCGGCTCCAGCGCTTCGGGCTGAAGCGGCAGGAGGCGGCAAGCGCGATGATCTCGTCATTGGGATCGCGGCTTTCGCCTGAGACGGCGGGCAGGGGTTTTTGAAGCATCGTCGCTACTCCGCCCCGCCATCATTGCGCTTCTGCGCCCGCTCCAGCCGCTCGGCGAGCGCGGTGAGGCCCTTGTGCTCGACGATCTCCTTGAAGGCGTTGATGCGGATATGCTTGCCGATCAACTCCAGCCGACGCAGCCGCTCGGCGAATTTTACCTTCTTCACATGGCCGACTTGTCTGCGCTCCTTGCCGGTGCCCTCATAGAGCGCGGAGATTTCGACATCGGTCACCAGCCCTTGCCGCCAGATGGCGGGCCATTCCCTGATCGGCTTGAAATCGCCGTTCTCGTCGTAGAGATCGCCGAGATCGGCTTCCGCTTCGGCCGCAAGCCGCGTCAAGAGCCAGTCCGCATCGATCTTCGTGCGCTCGGAGCGCTCCGCCGTCGCCGTTTCGATGGCGGCGGCGATCTCGGGTTTCTTCAAGAGCAGCCAGGCCCTCTTCTTGGCGCCGCGCGGCGAATAGCCGGCCCTGATCGCCGCGTGCGCGCCAACTGCATCGACGAGATATTCTTCCACGAAGCGCTGCTGGCGCGCCGTCAGTTCGCTCATGCGATCGGCTCCCGGTTTGCCTGACAGAGTGCAGGCCAATGGTTGTCGAGGCGATATCGGACCAAAGTCCTATGCAGGAACTTTTTCGGACACGTGGCGTTTTGCGCTTCTGCCAGACCTCGTTCCCTGCGTTCCTGGCGCTGTAGAAGAAAGAGCCCGTGGGCATGTCCTGAACGGACGATGCCTGCACCCGGTGTGGACCGGATCGCGGCCACGGGGATTAATGACCGCTATTAACCTAAGGAAAAGCTCTTCGTTGCTGAGAAAATCAATTTGATAATACTGCAGCAGAGAGGAGAGGGAGCTTTACGATGCTTGAAAAACTGATAAAAACTCTTGGTGTTTCCAAGAAGAACCACCGTGAGAGGGAGATAAACTGGATCGGCTATAGCGAAAAACCTTCCCGGCTGGTGATCGAATTCACCGATGGCACCAGGCGCACCCATCTCAATGTCATGCCGGGTTACATCGTCGGTCTGCGGGTGGCGGCCGATAAGCTGGATTACTACGAATCCCAGATCGTGCCCGCAAATGTTGCCCTCGAAGTGTCGGGCGCAAGGGCAATCGCCGATACGAGCACCAGAGCGAGCATCCATATCAGGCCAGGTATAAGCATGGGAGCCCAGAGCATGAGAGCAAGAGCAGCGGCTGCGCCAGGAAAGCGCGAGGCGCAGTCCTGAGATCTCACCTCGGATCCCGGGACCCGCTTCCGGATAGTGACGATGGAAATCTCATCACGATTGATCCAAGAGATTACCTATGATGCGGCGACGCAGACCCTCGACGTCAAGCTGCGCCTGAAAGGCCGTCGCCGCTATTTCAACGTGCCTCCCGCCGTCGTCAAAAACCTGCTCACCGCGCCGTCGCCCGGCTGGTACTACACGCAGCACATCCACCATGCCTTTGCCCGCACGGACGACGAACCTCCTCCACGCTTCTCCCTTTTCCGGCTTCGCTTGCGCCGCCATCCCGCGGCGAGCGGAGTTTTGAAGGCGGAGACGCCGCGCCATCAAGGCACGATGCTGCCGGCATGGCTGCAGAAACTGTCTAAGTCCTTGAAAATGAATAAGTGACGCATCAGGGGCGAAAAAACTTTCAAATTTTTCTCGTCATCCGGCGCTCTCTCCTGAATTGAATTTCTTTACGCGTATTTTTAGGGAAAGTGCATCACTTATTCAGAATCAATGACTTAGTACAATTTTGGGGCGTTTTTGCTGCACTAATCCGATTTCTTATTCAGGATCAATGGGTTAGATTTGATTAGAAGGGATATTGCCCCCCCGGAAGCGGAGAAGTCGCGAGCGGCGAGGGCGAATGACCTGCCAATGCGAAGAATGTGCGGGGTGGGGATGGCTATTGGCGTGCCGCGGAATGGAAAGGCAGACATGAAGCACGCATCAATCCGGCAACTGAGACCTCAATAGGACCGGCGCCATTCAAGGCCTCGGCTCATCCGCCCCTTTGATCGCGCCGATGCCGGCGAGGATCAGGTCGATGCCGGCGAGGAATTGCTCGCGGTCGTCGTGATCGCGGAGCTTCGTTGCCAGATGGTGGACGAAGGGATAGCGCGCCGGGTCGCGCTCCGTCCAGCTTGCGGCAATGGCGCCGAGGACGGCTGACCTGTCCGTGCCTTGCGGCTGCAGGCGGGCATTGGCGGCATTCTGTCCGGCAACGCCGAGGATGTAGTTGACGAGCGCCGAGCCGGCATTGAACAGCGCCTCTTCGGGAACGCCAAGCGCCTGCAGCCGTCCGCCGATCGCTTCGAAGATCTCCAGCATCGCCGCCTGCCATGGCTCGCGGAAGAGGTGAGTGCCGACCCAGGGGTGGGCGTCGATCGCGTCGAACAGGCCGAGCGCGAAGGCGCGGATCGCCTGATCCGGCGTGGCATCCGACGCGAGACCGGTCAGGACGCCGCCGATGATGGCGTCGGTGGCGGCAGTCAGCAATTCGTTCTTGTCGGCGACATGCCAGTAGATCGCGCCGCTGCCTGTTGAGAGATGTGCTGCAAGCGCACGGAAGGTCAGGGCATTTTCGCCCTCGGCATCGAGGATATCGATCGCCGCTTCGACGATCCTTTCCTTGGAGAGAGCGTCTGTGCGCCGCCCGCTTCGCCGGGTTCCGGTCCGCTCAGTCTTGATGGGACGAGCCTTGCTTTGCCGAATCTTGATTTCCATGGGCCGCATCTTGACATGAATGGAACGACGTTCCAATTACTATCTATGGAACGCTGTTCCATTCATCTTCGGCCGGGCATCTTCGGCCAAGCATCGTCGGAAAGGAACACGATGACTGCAACAGTCACGATCGTCGGGGCAGGCCTCGGCGGCCTCACGCTTGCCCGCGTCCTCGCCGTCAACGGCATAGGGGCTGTTGTCTATGAGGCGGAGCCTTCGGCCGAGGCCCGCAAACAGGGGGCCAGCTCGATATCCATCCGCATAACGGCCAGCGGGCGCTGGAGGCTGCCGGCCTCACCGAGGCGTTCCGCGCCATCATCCATCATGGCGCCCAGGCCTCGCGCGCGCTTGACCGGCATGGCGTGGTGCTCATGGAGAAGGCCGATGACGGTACGCTCTCGCGCCCGGAAGTGCTGCGCGGCGATCTCCGCCGCATCCTTATCGAGTCCCTGCCTGGTGACACGATCCGGTGGGGCAAGAAACTCGTTGGCGTTGCGGCGCTCGGCGCCGGCCGGCACGAATTGAGCTTTGCCGACGGGACCAGCGTCGTCAGCGATCTGCTCGTCGGGGCCGATGGTGCGTGGTCGAAGGTGCGGCCGCTGCTTTCGGATGCCAAGCCCGCCTATGTCGGCACGGCCTTCATCGAAACCTATCTCCATGATGCCGATGTCCGCCATCCGGCGGCGGCCGACGTGGTCGGCAGCGGCGGAATGTTTGCGCTTTCGCCGGGCAAGGGCATCGTCGCCCATCGCGAGGCGGGCGGCGTGCTGCACGCCTATATCCAGATGAACCGCTCGCCGGAATGGATCGCCGGCATCGATTTTTCCGATGCCGCCGCGGCCAAGGCCAGGATCGCCGCGGAATTTGAAGGCTGGGCGCCGGCGCTGACCGCACTGATCACCGAGAGTGATACGCCGCTTGCCCCGCGCCTGATCCACGCGCTGCCGGATGCGATCCGCTGGCCGCGTGTCCCCGGCGTGACGCTCATCGGCGACGCCGCCCATCTGATGGCGCCATCGGGCGAGGGGGCAAACCTCGCCATGTTCGACGGCGCGGAGCTCGCAACGGCAATCGCCGCGCAGCCCGACACTATCGAAGCAGCGCTTGCCGCCTATGAGGAGCCGATGTTTGCCCGCAGCGCAACAGAGGCGGAAGGCGCCCGCTTCATCCTGGATCTCTGCGTCGGCGACCGCGCGCCCTATGGGCTGGTCGATTTTCTTACCGGCAAGCTCGGGCAGGGATGAGGCAGTGCTGCGGCGATTGACCTGCCGAGGCGAAGACGTCGCCTGTGCTCATGCACAACGCGCTGGTCGAATATGCCGGTCTCATCTCGCTGCTGACGGCGGTCGGCACCTTCGTCGCGATCGTCGCCGGTGTCGCCGAGCTCATCAAGGCGCGGCGCGGCCATGTGAAGGAGAAGGAGCAGGAGTTCAACAGCTCGTACCTGACGATCAGCGATGCCTATCACCGGCTCCTGGAACTCTCCGTCGAATATCCTCATCTCGGCATCTTCCCGTGGCAGGAGGAGGCCGCCGACCTTTCCCTCGCCGACCTCAACCGGCGCGACATTTTCGCGGGCTTCTCTGGAGCGGCACAAGACGCCTGAGATAACGGAGCATTTCTGGCCGGGGTGGGAGATGTTTCTCAAGCGGCAGATCGAGAAGCCGTCGTTCCGGGACTATTGGGGGATTTTCGATGGGGAGGGGGCGTTTGGCGCGTATGATGCGCGGTTCGAGGCGTTTGCGCGGGGGGCTGGATGGCGGGCAGGGGGATGGTCTGGGCGGAGGATGAGGGTTGGGCAACTCGACCTCTCGATAGGGACCGGCACGCCAACTTCCCTCATTCCTGTGCTTGTCACAGGAATCCAGCCACCGCGCGTCCGCGCGGTGAATGACTCTCACATGCCGCAAGCGAAAAAGTCTCTCCTGCCCAAGGACTTGGGCAGGCTGGATCCCTGTGACAAGCACAGGGATGAGGGGTGGAGAGGAGGGCACTCATCTCCAAAGCAAGGGCGGAGCAAGAGATGCCTTGAGGCGTTTGGAGGGGCGCTGGATGCGGCGCAAGGGACGGTAGCGGGACTGAGCGGGTGACGGCAAGCTCAGTCCGTCATCTGCACAAAATGCCTCTCGGTCAAATAGCGCCCATCCGCCACTGCATCCCTCACCACCACCGGACGCAGGTCGACGTTCGCGAGCGTTTCCAGCGGCAGCCAATATTGCTTCAGGTGCGTCTCGTTGCTGACAACGTCATGCCGATCGAGCGACACCAGGAAATAATGCTCGGCCTGCTGGATCAACTGGCCGCGATAGCGAAAATGGTTCTCGACGCAGAAGAGATATCGCGCCTGCCTCACCCTGGCATTCGTCTCTTCCTCGAATTCCTTGCGCAGCCGGCGTTCGAACGTATCGCCGATTTCATATTCGCCGCCGATGAAGGCATAGCAGGACGATGGATCGTCGGCGGGCTGCTGAACCAGCACCTTTCCATCCTCGACCACGATGCCTGCAACCCTGACCCTCGGAATCTGCCTCATCGCCACGGCCTGAAAGAACCGGTCCTGACTGGATTCCACGATGCTTCCCCCGGGTGAATGACGAACTCCGGCACAGTTATTGGGCAATCCCCGGACAGGTCAAGATTGCGCACATGGAAGCCTGCGCCACTGCATCCCTCACCACCGACGGACGCAGGCCAACGGTTTCAGCCTTTCCGGCCTCGGATGCTATTCATGCGCAGCTCTGGCGTAAGCCACACCCAGCACCGCACCGTAGACGAGGTGAAGAACAAGGGTGGCCACGACAGCCCGAAGGCCGAGCGACAGTGCAAACAGGCCATGGCCGGCCATGGGCATGAAGACGATCATCATCGCGAGCCAGGCTAAAGCTCCGAAAATGAGACCCCTGACGACCGGGAGGCCCGGAAGGTCTGCGTGCATTGCCGCATAGATGGTGCCCCAGATGATTGTCCCCAGCGCAAAGTGGCCGATCCAGCCGAACGACAGGGCCATGGCTGTGCCTGCCGGCAGTTGGGCCAGATTCGCGATATCTGCGATTGGATCGAGCTGCGGCATCAGGCCCGCCGCTTTCTGGGCTATCATCAGTATGGACATTGCGACCGTGGCTGTGAAGCCGGCGATCAGGCCGGCCCGTTCATCCAGGAGCGTCGGCATTGGGTGGTGGAGGAGTTTCATGGCGTTGCCTCATGAGCATAAGGTTGACACGCGAATTCCGAACCGGGTCGATCCGGATCCGCGCGCCTGCCAGAGGCATGACCGCCATCCTCGATTTCATGGGAACCCGGCATGTACCGCTAGCAGGCTCCGGCATCATTATACACCGATTGTGCTTCAAAGATCAGCAATTTGATGTCGCAATCAGGCGCTCGGCCGATGCCTCCCGGTATCGTTCGGACGTCGCATAACCAGATTGCACGGCGGCATCGAAACCCGCGGCAGGGTCGCCGATATCGAGGCATCCCCGAGACGAAGTCCGACGGCGAGCCAGGTTGTTTCCTGCAATCATCAGGGGTGGTGCAGCCGTTCTTGTCGCGATAAGATCAACCTGAACTATACGTCGGCCTCGACTTGGAACTTGTTGCATGGCCAATGTATTGTCTAGGCGTTGTTCTAGAGCACGTCACGATCTTCAAGATTCGTTCGCCGTGCTTTAGGTCTTTGTTTTTACGCGTGTCGTCATCGCAAAACTGCGCACACTTTTGCGCGACACGCTTTATCGATCGAGGAATAATGATGTCTTCAGAATCCACGCGTCTCACATCCGAGGCAATTACACTATCGGCTGCCGCCATTCTGAACTCTCTCATCTCCGTGCTCGGCAACAGGGGTCTGCTTTCCCCCGAGGAAGAGCGGGAAGTCTACCGCGCCGCCGCCGAGATGATCGATGAAGCCTCCGGCGACGACGAGGACGGAACCTACGAGCTGGCGCGTGAACTGATCGAGCTGAGGATGGCCGATATCTAGGGCGATTTCAGGAAAGGTGCGCGGCGGCGTCTCCAGCGCCGGATCGGGCGAGCAGCCCGGGTGTCGAGCGTTCATGCGCATTCCAAAAACTGATTGCGATTTGAAACTAGTCGGGCTATCCTGCAACTGATTGTATAGGGCAATCAGAATCTCGATGGTGCGGCGCTTGCAGCATCGGTTCGAAAATCGGCATCGATTTTCGAACCGATGCGTGGATTCAAAGGACACTCTGGAGGAGGAAGAGGACATGGCCAAGCTTGTGTTCGGATTGAACGTGTCACTGGACGGTTACATCGACCATGACAGATTCATGCCCGGTCCCGTCCTCTTCCGTCACTTCATCGAGAGCGTGCGCGGCGCGGCAGCCATCGTCTACGGTCGCCGCATGTACGAGCTCATGCGCTATTGGGACGAAGATCATGCGGACTGGGAACCAGCGGGAGGCGAGTTTGCGGCGGCGTGGCGGAGCCGGCAGAAGTGGGTTGTATCACACACGCTGACGTCGGTCGGCCCTAATGCCACGCTTGTCGAGGGGGACCTCGAAACTGCCATCCGCGGACTGAAGGACCGGCTTGTCGGAGAGATCGGCATTGGCGGATCGGACCTGGCGGGAAGCCTGACGGAGCTTGGCCTCATCGATGAATATCAGCTCTATTTCCATCCTGTCGTGCTCGGCCACGGCACGCCATTCTTCACGGCACCCCGGCCGCGGCTGCGCCTTGTGGCCAGCGATCGTATCGACGAGGACGTGATCAGGCTGACCTACGTTCCGGCCTGAGGGCAGGCGCGCGCCAGAGGTGACGATTGCTCACCTCGATGCAACACTCCAAATTTCCTTTCAACCTTCACAGGCAAACTTGCCGCCATGCCAGTCGGGCATGCGGGGGGTCATCATATGGGCGTAGGGGGTACCACCCTCATACCGCGGATTGCTGTCGTTCGTTCCCGCGCGAAAGCTGCCAGAATGAAGCCTTGGAATGCTGCTTCGTGGAGCCGGTTATGGGGCGGGTCCAGGAGGCTGGTGGACGGGAAAGGGGACGCCACTTATGCGGAAAATTCGCGTTAGTAGTCTTGAGTGCCTGAGTACATTTGGTGGGGCGTTGAGTATCAGTCGTGCACCCTCGGCCTGGAGCGCAGTGCTGGGAACCGCGACGGTTGTGTCTTCCACGAGTACCGAGGGTTCCCTAAGCTTTGCCAATCAGGGCAGCTTTACCGATCCGGGCGGTGGCGCCGTCCCGTCCTCCTTCGCAGGCAATATGATGCAGCCTGCCGCAGCGATCTCCTTCGGCGGCATGCAGACCGCCTCCCTGTCGCCGACGGCGATGTCGGCGCCTGCGGGCGATGGCGGCGCGCCGGACACATCCACCAAGACGGCGTCGATCCTGCCGGCGCAGCAGACGACGACCACGTCCACCGAGCGTACCGTGCTCGGCCCGGACCCGTACCAGGAGGCGGCGACGCTGCCTGCGGCGCCCACGCTGACAGGCGTCACCAGCGACGCCGGCACCGCAAGCACGACCACGTCTGCGACCGATCCTGCCGCCGGTTCCGGCACGCAGTCGTTACGCCTTCAGACCTCGATCGCCTCCATCTCGCTGCAGCCGAGCGAGAGCGTTTCCGCCGAGACCCCCGTGGCCTCGGCGACGCTTGCTGCGCCCGCGGCGGCGGCTGCGGCTGGTCCCAACAAGATCGCGCTCGAGAACTTGAAGCAGGGCAACCCCATCAGCGAATGGGGGCTGGAGGGCGACGGCAACGGCACCATCCAGGGCTTCGCCACCGAGATCAGCACCAATATCGGCCAGACGGTCGATTTCAAGATCGCCACGGATTCCACCCATTACCGCATCGATATCTACCGCATGGGCTATTATGGCGGTATGGGCGCGCGCAAGGTGGACTCGATCGAGAAATCGCTGACCACGGCGCAGATCCAGCCGCATCCGATCGTCGACATGTCGCTCGGCCTCATCGACTGCGGCAACTGGTCGGTTTCCGCCAGCTGGCAGATCCCTGCCGATGCCGTCTCCGGCGTCTACTTCGCCAAGCTGGTGCGCGAGGACGGCACCGAGGATGCCGGCATCATCCCCTTCGTCGTGCGCGACGATGCCTCGACCAGCGATATCGTCTTCCAGACGTCGGATACGACATGGCAGGCCTATAATGCCTGGGGCGGCGCCAGCCTCTATTACGGCGAAGTGCCCGTCGATCCGGCCGACATGATCGGCTACCTGCCGCCGAACTGCAGCTGCGGGCTGACCGCGATCGGCCGCGCCTCGGCCGTCAGCTACAACAGGCCGATCATCACCAATACGAGCCCGTCCGGCGGTTCGCATGATTTCATCTTCGGCGTCGAATCCTCCGCCATCTCATGGCTGGAGCAGAACGGCTACGATGTATCCTACATCTCGGGCGTCGATGCGACGCGCAGCGGCAGCCTGCTGCTCAACCATCAGGCCTATCTCTCGGTCGGCCACGACGAATACTGGTCTGCCGAGCAGCGCGCCAATGTCGAGGCCGCACGCGATGCCGGTGTCAACCTCGCCTTCTGGAGCGGCAACGAGTGCTACTGGAAGGTTCGCTGGGAAAGCAGCATCGACGGCAGCGGCCAGGCCTATCGCACCATGGTCTGCTACAAGGAGACCTGGGGCTCGAGCACCGATCCGAGCAGTGTCGGCACCGGCACCTGGCGCGATCCGCGTTATGCCGATCCGGGGCAGGAGCCGGAGAATTCGCTGACGGGCACGATGTTCCAGGTGGACAGCTACCGCCAGGATACGATCTCCATCCCCTATGACTATTCGAACCTGCGCTTCTGGCGCAACACCGAGGTCTCGGAGCTGAATGAAGGCGATACCTACAATCTCACGCAGAACCTGCTCGGCTACGAATGGGATTCCGATGTCGAGAACGGGTTCCGTCCGGCTGGACTGATCAACCTGTCGCTCTCGTCGGTCGCGGTCAATACGTATCTGCGCGATTACGGCCAGACGATCGGCGATGCCGTCGCCACCCACAGCCTCACCATGTACCGGGCGGCAAGCGGCGCGCTGGTCTTCGGCGCCGGCACCGTCTTCTGGTCCTGGGGCCTGAGCGACAATCACCAGGGTCCGACGACATCGACCGATCGCAATGTGCAGCAGGCGATGGTCAACATGTTCGCGGATATGGGCATCCAGCCGACGACGCTGGATGCGAGCCTGATCCTCGCCACCCAATCGACCGACCTCTTGAAGCCCACCTCGTCGATATCAACGCCCATCGTGGGTGCCTCCTTCCTCGAAGGGCAACACGTGACGATCACGGGCACGGCGCAGGATTTCGGCGGCGGCATCATCGCCGGCGTCGAGGTCTCCACCGATGGCGGCCAGCACTGGTTCAAGGCGACCGGCCGCGAGAACTGGAGCTATAACTGGGTCGTCCAGGCAAGCGGCACCTATACGATCATGTCGCGCGCCGTCGACGACAGCGTCAATCTGGAGACGCCTTCGGCCGGCAAGCAGGTCACCGTTACGCTGCCCAGCACGCAGGGCCTGTGGACGCTGGCGGAAAAGCCGGCAACCGAGGTGGCGATCGATCGTGACTCGGTCGAGCTCGGCCTGCGCTTCCAGGCGACGACGGCGGGCTCGGTGCAAGGCATCCGCTTCTACAAGGGCTTTTACAATATCGGCGAACATGTCGTCAGCCTCTGGGCGAGCGACGGAACGCTGCTGGCGACCGGCGTATCGACGGGGGAATCGCTTTCCGGCTGGCAGACGGTGATGTTCTCCAGTCCGATCCAGATTCAGGCCGGCACGACCTATGTGGCCTCCTATCACGGCAACGGCTACTACTCCGTCACCGACAATTATTTCAGCAGCCCCTATACCAGCGGCCTGCTGAAGGTGGTCGATGGCGGCGGCGTGTTCGCCTACAGCGGCACCAGCACGTTCCCCGGCCAGAGCTCCGGCGGCGCCAACTACTGGGTGGATGTGGTCTTCGATGCCGGCCCCAACAGCACGCCGGTCGCGACCGACGACAGCGGGCTGGTCACCGGCCATAACGGAACGCTTGTCATTTCGATCGCCGCGCTCGTGGCAAACGATACCGATGCCAATGGCGATGCGCTCACCATCACCGCCGTCGGCAATGCGCTGAACGGCACGGTCACCCTCGACAAGCAGGCCGGAACCGTCATCTTCACGCCGGCCAACAATTACACCGGGCCGGCAAGCTTCACCTATACGCTGTCGGACGGCCGCGGCGGTACGGATCAAGGCAATGTCAGCCTCACGGTCCAGGCAGGACCGGCCGGCGAGACGGTATTTACGGGCAGCGAGGGGCCGACCGGCGGCAGCTTCAACGACAATACGGCGATGGAACTCGGCATGAAGTTCGTCGCTTCGTCAAGCGGCACGATATCGGGCATCCGCTTCTACAAGACCGCCGGCGATACGAGCGTGCATACCGGTTCCCTCTGGAAGGCAGACGGCACGCTGATCGCCACGGTCACCTTCACCAACGAGTCGCTTTCGGGCTGGCAGACGGCGACCTTCTCCACGCCGCTGCAGATCACGGCGGGTGCGACCTATGTCGCCTCCTACCACACGACCGGCAGCTATGTGGCGACGGCGAACTACTTTACCACAGCCCATACCAACGGCTCGCTGACGGCGCTGGCCGGCAGCAACGGCGTCTACGCGGTCGGATCGGGCTCGACCTTCCCGACATCGAGCTACCAGTCGACCAATTACTGGGTCGATGTCGTCTACAACCAGTCGACGGGCAACATGGTGCCGGTCGCCGCCAACGACAACGGCTATACGACCTATGCCAACACGGCGCTGTCGATTGCCGCAGCCAGCCTGCTGGCAAACGATACCGATGCCGATGGCGATCCGCTCAGCATCACCGGCGCCAATGGCGCGGTCAACGGAACGGTGACGTTCAACAGCCAGACCAATACCGTCACTTTCACGCCGACGACGGGTTATACGGGTGCGGCAAGCTTCTCCTATTCGATCTCGGACGGGCAGGGCGGCACGGCGTCTGCGACCGTCAGCCTCAATGTCGGCGCGCAGCCTGATGGTTCCGGCCTGTTTGCCGTCTCCGACGCGCCGGCGGGTGCGGCCGCCGACAATTCGTCCGTCGAGCTCGGCGTCAAGTTCATCGCGTCCGCCCGCGGCGAGATCACCGGCCTGCGCTATTACAAGAGCGCGCAGGATACCGGCACGCATGTCGGCTCGCTCTGGACCGCGAGCGGCCAGCTGCTGGCGCAGGCGACCTTCACCGCCGAAACGGGAAGCGGCTGGCAGACGGTGACCTTCGCGCAGCCGATCACCGTTTCGGCCGGCGTCACCTATGTGGCGAGCTACCATTCCAACGGCTTCTATTCGGCCACGGCGAACTATTTCACCACGGACCATACGAGCGGCTCGCTGACGGCGCCGTCGAGTGCTTCGAGCGGCGGCAACGGTGTCTATGCCTACGGCTCGGGCAGCCTGTTCCCGACGGCTTCCTACAATGCGACCAACTACTGGGTCGACGTGGTCTATCAGGCAAAGCAGAATGTCGCTCCGGTCGCGGCCAATGACGACGGCTTCTCGACGAATAAGGGCGTGCCGATCACGATCCAGGCGTCGGCGCTCATTGCCAATGACAGCGATGCCGATGGCGATGCCATCTCCATCACCGGTGTCAGCGGCGCGGTCAACGGCTCGGTTTCCTTCGACAGCCAGGCGCAGACCATCACGTTTACCCCGACATCGGGATATTCCGGGCCGGCGAGCTTCAGCTATTCCATCGCCGACGGGCAGGGCGGCACGGCAACGGCCGGCGTCTCGCTTGCCGTCAACAATCAGAGCGCCGACCAGACCCTCTTTGCCGCCAATGCAACGCCTGCCATCGTCAACACCAACGACAACCAGCAGGTCAATCTCGGCATGAAATTCCAGGCCGATACGGCAGGCTGGATCACCGCCATCCGCTTCTACAAGGGTGCCGACAATACAGGCCCGCACAACGGCTATCTCTGGACCGCCTCGGGCACGCTTCTCGGCAGCGTCACCTTCAACAACGAAACGGCGAGCGGCTGGCAGACCGCCGCGCTCACCCAGCAGGTGGCGATCTCGGCGGATACGACCTACGTCGTCTCCTATTCGACCAATGGCAACTATTCGGCGACCGGCAATTACTTCAGCGCCGATGTGACGAATGGCGATCTCAAGGCGCCATCAGGCAATAACGGCGTCTATGCCTATGGGGCGGGCGGGCTGTTCCCGAGCGCCAGCTACAACAGCACGAACTACTATGTGGACGTGGCGTTCAGACCGCAGCTTGCGGCGTAAACACCGCTGACATGTGAGGCCCAGCACCTGGAAAACAGGGCATCCGGAAAGGATGACGATATCGATGATGCGTGCAGACAACAGATTGCCGGTTACCGTCCTCGCCGGGTTTCTCGGCGCCGGCAAGACGACCGTTCTCAATCATGTTCTGAGTAATCGAGAGGGTCGCCGGGTTGCTGTCATCGTCAACGATATGAGCGAGGTCAACATCGATGCGGATCTCGTGCGCGAGGGGGGTGCAGACCTCTCGCGCACGGACGAGACGCTGGTGGAGCTCACCAATGGATGCATCTGTTGCACGCTGCGCGACGATCTCCTGAGCGAGGTCCGCCGGCTGGCCGCTACCGGCCGTTTCGACTACCTCCTGATCGAGGGCACGGGCATTGCCGAGCCGCTGCCGGTCGCAGCCACCTTCTCCTTCCGCGACGAGAACGGGGCAGCGCTCTGCGATGTGGCGCGGCTCGACACGATGGTCTGCGTCGTCGATGCGGTCAATCTTCTGGCCGATTACCGGAGCGGCGAATTCCTGGCCGATCGCGGCGAGAGGCGTGACGGCGACGACGAGCGCAAGCTCGTCGAACTGCTCGTCGAGCAGATCGAATTTTCCGATGTCGTCATCGTCAACAAGGCAGGCGAGGTGGCGCCCGCGATGCTTGCGGAGGTCCGCCGGGTCATTGCGGCGCTCAATCCGGATGCCCGCGTCATCGATGCGGTCTTCGGCCAGGTGCCGCTTTCGGCAATCATGGATACCGGTCTCTTCAGCGAGGCGAAGGCCGCCCGCCACCCGCTCTGGCACAAGGAGCTTTACGGCTGGGGCGACCATGTGCCGGAGACCGAGGAATACGGCATATCGAGCTTCGTCTACCGCAGCCGCCGGCCTTTCGATCCCGCGCGGCTCGCCCGCGTCCTCGAGCAGCCATTGCCCGGCATCATCAGGGCGAAAGGGCATTTCTGGCTGGCGACCCGGCCGGACGAGATCGGCCTGCTGTCGATTGCCGGCACGCAGTGCCGCATCGATACGAGAGGATTCTGGTGGGTGTCGGTGCCGCGGGCGCACTGGCCGCGCCATCCGCAATTCCGCCAGTTGCTGGACCGGCACTGGGACGACGTCTGGGGCGATCGTCGCCAGGAGCTGGTTTTCATCGGTTCCGGCTTCGACGAGGCGGCGATCCGCGCTGCGCTCGACGATTGTCTCACCGGTGAGGAGACGGGTTTCGATCCGCTGACGGCCGTCGGCCTTCGAGATCCGTTTCCGGCATGGAGGCATGATATCCACAGGTGAAGGTGTTTTGATTATCAACCAGAGGAAAAGAACAATGAGCAGCGAACTTTATGCAGACGGCATCGGCGAAATCACCATCACGGGCACGATCGTGCGCATCGACCTGATGTCGCTGTCGGCCACCGACCGCGATGCCAACAACAATCCGAAGCCCATCTTCCGCCAGCGCATCATCATGCCGGTCGATGCCTTCGCCAATGCGGTCGATCTCATGCAGAAGGCGCTCGGCGGGCTGGTCGAGGCGGGTGCCGTTCGCCGCATCGGCGACATGTCGGCTGCCGCGGCCGCCGATATCCAGGCGACGCAGGCCGGGACTTCGAACGCCTCGCCGAACTTCAACTGATAAACAAATATCGCCTCGGTCTCGTATTGTTTCGGGTGGGCCATGAGTGAATTTCTGCATACGAACCTGCATTGTCTTGCGCTCGTCGCACGTCATCACGGCGTCGATCTTTCTCCTGAGCGATTGCAGCACGATTATGCCGTCGGCAGCGATCCGGTTGCCGTGCGGCAGCTCTTGCGCATGGCCAAGGATGCCGGCCTGAGGGCCAAGCATCTCGATCTCACCTGGCGAAGCCTGTTCCAGCTCGGCGAAGCCTTTCCTGTGCTGGCTGAACTTTCGAACGGCAACTGGGTGGTCATCGCCGGTGCCGTCGGGGAGGGCGAGGAGGAGAGGATCCGCGTTCTCGACCCGCTCGCCAGCCGCGCCGAAGTGATGATGCTGAGCGAGGAGCAGTTCGCCAAGGCCTGGCTCGGATCGGTGATCCTGCTGAAGCGCAACTATCGCATGTCCGACGAGGACCGGCCCTTCGGGTTCCGCTGGTTCATCCCCGAAATCATCAAGCAGCGCAGCTTCTTCCGTGACGTGGCGCTCGCCGCCTTCGTTCTCTATGGCCTCGGGCTGACGACGCCGATGTTCTTTCAGCTCGTCATCGACAAGGTGCTCGTGCACCAGAGCTATGCGACGCTGACGGTTCTGACGGCGGGCATTGCCGTCGCGCTCGTCTTCGACGCGACCTTTACCTTCCTGCGCCGTTACCTGCTGCTCTACGCCACCAACAGGATCGACATCCGGGTGGCGACGCGCACCTTCGGGCATCTGCTCAACCTGCCGATCGCGCTCTTCGAGCAGGCCTCGGCCGGCGTTCTCGTCAAGCATATGCAGCAGACGGGCCGCATCCGCGAATTCCTGACCGGCCGGCTGTTTCTGACCCTTCTGGACGGCGTGTCGCTCCTGGTCTTCATACCGATCCTGCTTCTCTACAGCGTCAAGCTGACGCTCGTCGTGCTCGGCTTCGCAGCCCTCGTCGGGCTCGTCGTGATGCTGCTCGTCGGGCCGTTCCAGCGCCGCCTGCAGGCGCTCTACCAGGCCGAAGGCGACCGGCAGGCGCTCCTGGTGGAAACCGTGCACGGCATGCGCACCGTCAAATCGCTGGCGCTGGAGCCGCGCCAGCGCAAGGTGTGGGACGATTATTCGGCGCAGTCGATCTCGGTGCGTTTCCGGGTCGAGAAGATCTCGACCATCGCCCAGGCGATGACCGGACTGCTGGAAAAGCTGATGAGTGTCGCGATCATCGGCCTCGGCGCGCTCGACGTGTTCTCCGGCGCGATGACGATCGGCGCGCTGGTCGCCTTCAACATGCTCGCCGGCCGCGTCTCCGGACCGCTGGTGCAGATCGTCACCATGGTGCACGAATATCAGGAAGTGGCGCTCTCGGTGCGCATGCTCGGCGAGATCATGAACCAGCGGCCGGAACAGGCGGGCCGCGGGCGAGGGGTGCGGCCACATCTGCATGGCCGCATCGAATTCGACCGCGTCAGCTTCCGCTATGCGCCCGATACTGCGCCGGCGCTCGACAATGTCTCCTTCGCCATTCCGGCAGGCTCGGTCTTCGGCGTGGTCGGCAAGAGCGGATCGGGCAAGACGACGATCACCCGGCTCATCCAGGGGCTCTACCAGAGCCAGGAAGGGCTGGTGCGCATGGACGGCTATGACAGCCGCGAGATCGACCTCGTGCATCTGCGCACCAGCATCGGCGTCGTACTGCAGGATAATTTCCTGTTCCGCGGCTCGGTGCGCGACAATATCGCAGCCGCCAGGCCCGATGCCAGCATCGAGGAGATCATGCAGGTCGCCCGCATCGCAGGCGCCGAAGAATTCATCGAGCGGCTGCCGCGCGGTTTCGACACGATGCTGGAAGAAAACGCCGCCAACCTCTCCGGCGGCCAGAAGCAGCGTCTCGCCATTGCGCGGGCGCTGATCACCGATCCGAAGCTGCTGATCTTCGATGAGGCGACAAGCGCGCTCGATCCCGACAGCGAGGCGATCATCCGCGAGAATCTCAGCCGCATCGCCGCCGGGCGCACCGTCATCATCGTCTCGCACCGGCTTTCGACGCTCGTCGATGCCGATGCCATTCTCGTCATCGATCGCGGCAAGGTCGCCGATATCGGCCGGCACGACCAGCTCGTGTCGCGCTGCATGACCTACCGCCATCTCTGGGCACAGCAGATGAGGCAGGTCGCATGAACGCGCATGTCAGAAAATCCGACGAAAACATGCCGGTTCCCTCAGGCAAGGGGCCATCGGACAAGGGTCCGGAGAAGGGCCAGAAAAAGGGAAACCAGCTCGTCGCCCGCCCGCCGCTGCCGCCGGCCATCGCCGAATTCCAGTCCGATGCCGTCGAACTGGAGGAACGCGCGCCGCCGCGCGTTGCGCGCATGACGCTCTATTGCGTGACGGCGCTGCTTGCCGCCACCATCACCTGGGCCTCCGTTTCCGAGATCGACGAGGTGGTGATTGCGCCCGGCAAGCTCGTCACCACCCAGCCGACTATCGTCGTCCAGCCGCTGGAAACCTCGATCATCCGCACGATCGACGTGAAGGCCGGCGAGGTGGTGCATGCCGGCCAGACGCTGGCGACCCTCGACGCCACCTTCAGCCAGGCCGATGTCGACCAGCAGCAGGCGAAATTCTCCGCGCTCGACGCGCAGGTGAAGCGCATCGAGGCGGAACTTGCCGGCGACGATTATACCGCCATGGCCGGCAAGACGCCCGACGAGATGCTGCAGGTGCAGCTCTTCGGCCAGCGGCGGGCCTTCTACATGGCGCAGCTGCAGAATTTCGAGCAGCAGATCGCCGGCCAGTCGGCGGCGCTCGCGGCAGCCAAGAACCAGGAGGCCGTGCTCATCGACCGGCGCGATACGCTCTCGCAGATCGAGGGCGCGCGCACGCGGCTTTACGACAAGCAGAGCGGTTCGCTGATCACCATGCTCGGCTCTCGCGACGCCCGCCTCGACGTGGAATCCGATCTGACCGCCGTTCGCGGCAAGGGTGACGAGGCAGCACACGCCTATGCCAAGCTGCGCGCCGACCGCCAGGCCTTCATCGAGGATTTCCGCCGCGCCGCCATGGAACAGCTGGTGGAACTGCGCGGCCAGCGCGACATGGCCGATGAAGAGCTGAAGAAGATGGAGCTGCGCCGCAACATGGTGTCGCTGACGGCACCCGCCGATGCCGTCGTGCTCGATCTCGCCCAGCGTTCCATCGGCTCGGTCGTGCGCGAGGCCGAACCGATCGTCACGCTGGTGCCGATCAACGTGCCGCTCGAAGCGGAAGTGTCGATCAACACCCGCGACATCGGCCGCATCGCCGTCGGCAAGGAGGCCCGCATCAAGCTCGACGCCTATCCCTTCCAGAAATACGGCACCGCATCCGGCGAGGTCCGCACCATCAGCCAGGACACGTTCATGACCGGCCAGCAGCCGGAACAAACCGCCACGCCCAGCCAGCCGGCCGCACCCTTCTTCAAGGCTCGCATCCTGCTTGCGGATACAAGGCTGAACGCCTCGGACGTGCCGGTTCGGCTGCTGCCGGGCATGACCGTGTCGACCGAAATCAAGGTGGGGCAACGGACGGTGATTTCGTATTTCCTCTACCCGCTCTTACGCGGGCTGGATGATGCGATACGGGAGCCGAACTGAGGGGTCCCCAGGCGAGGTGTAGGGCGAGGGGCCACCTGCACGAGCCAGGGGATGGGGGCAGTGGCGCGGCTTGCGGTGCTGCCCCCAGACCTGTTTTTTGGGGGGGTGGGGGTCGGCCTTTTTTCTGGCGCCGGTCCGAAAGCCAAAATCGCCGCACCGCCGTCCAGATTTCCAGCGTTGCATGAAGGAGCGAGGCGTCAACACACCTCCGTCCTGTGCTTGTCACAGGGATCGCCGCTAATGCTGCAAACAATGGTCGGTTGGACAATCCGACCGCCCCCCGTCTGCCGGATCGACGCGGCGAGGATCATTCCTCTGGTGAATGCCTTTGCCGACTCGAAAGGATTCCATGCAAAAAGAAGAGTTCCGAGATCTCAGCGAGCCTTGTCTCCGGTTTGCCCCAAGAGGTTGTCCTTGCCGGCCCTGAAAGCGGCCATGTCGGCCTCATATTTGCGCTCGCGCCGCCGCTTGCACCAATAAGCCCAAATCTCCAGTACAATAAAGCGAAGCATTTCCCGTCCCATAGCTGCCATTAGAATTTCCAAAACACACTCCAAGGCGCCGGCTGTTCTAGCAATTATCTGGGATATTGCGCTGGGATTGCGAGGTCCGAATTCAAATGTGGGGGGATTTCTTTTGGGGACGCCCAACCTTATTCAATTGGCGGCGCTCTTCGAATGCGAGATAGTCACCGAATAGCGGTGCAGCAGCGCTAATTTGGTGGCTCGCATGTTGGATTTTTTTCAGAACCTTGATCCCGGATTAAAGGGTCCCGTCATAGGAGCTGCCGCAACCTGTTTTGCGGCGCTCCTAGGCTTTACAGCTGTGTTCTTACAGTTGGGAAATGCGATTAAAGCCAACAAAAAAAACGAGCAGATCAAACGCAAGGTTGAAATATACGAGCAGACTCTTGGTACATCGCGCAATGCTGAAGGTGCCGGGCTCAAGCTACAAAACTACCTGAATAGGTTCCAGATGAGTTTGGACTTGGTCCAGATATGGAACAACGCTGGCGATAAATGGCAAATCCCGGCTGAGCGCTACCCTCAGTATTTAGAGTTACGCAACGAAGCGAGTACGGCCTTCATTGGTGTAATAACGATGATCGAGTCATGGCATATTGTCGAGCCGAAGCTTGACGTGTTTCGTTATGCGATCTCGATGGGGTTGGAGGAGCTTTCAAAAGTTCAAAGACCACCCGACCTGCTGGTATACAAGATGCCCGTTCACGGGCACGAATCTACATGGTCGATCCCGTCACCTGAAGAACATGCAGACATCATGGATCGGCTGAACCGTGAGCTTCGACAAATCCAGCGATTGCTTGCCTGGGTTGGGGACTTCAAGGTGGAAATGCAGATCCTGCTTCTAGGTGAGCTGTTTCCCAACAACACTTTGGAGCGCCGACAGCCTTACGATCCCGATTTCTTCTGCATTCGTTTGGATCGACACAAGGAGATCATGCGGAAAATTCATGGCTCCGAGTGGATGGATCGGCAGAAGGAATTTGAGATAGAGGCACGAAAGCGTTTCGCCCCGAGGACCAACTGGGCGAATCTGACCGGGCGCATATTGGACCGTCTGCCCTGAAAGCGGCCATGTCTATTCAATTTGTGCGCTCGCATCTCCAATCGTGAAAGCGCGTCCGGGTGCGCTCATGCCGGGCCGCATCGTCCGGAAGCACTGCAATTCCCGCCTTGCGAGCCGCATCAACAAAAGCCCGTCGCGCCTTATCGCCCTGGCCCTGCACCTCCAGCGCGGTCAGACATGCGGCTATCGCCCGTTGAAAAAACGGATCGCCCGCCTTCTTCGGCCAGTTGTTCGACATGAGAATTCCGGCAAGATCGGCGACTGTATGGACGGTCCTGTAGCCGCCGACGCCGTGAATCTGGGCGGATATTTCCTTGATGGGGACAGGGGATAGCTCGGGCATCTCGACACCTCGCGCAATGAAACTGCGACTCAACTGTCGATGCGGTGATTCGTTCCGCCGCTGATCAGATGAAAGACGGCTCCGGATCGGGGTCGATCTCTTCTATGATATCCGGCCGGTCATTCCTCGGATTGCCGACACCTGGCCCGATCGGCCACATGGTCATAAGCTCGCTCGGAAACTGCGTCATCAGATCATGTGGCGGCGGCTCTTCGGAGAGCCAGCGCTGATAGTCCTTTTCATGCAGGATGACGGGCATCCGGTCATGGATGGTCGCCATGATCTCGTTTGCCGCGCATGTAACGATGGTGAACGTTCGAACCTGCAGATCGGTTTCCCGATCGCGCCATATCTCCCAAAGGCCGGCGAGCGCAAAGGGCTGGCCGCTCTTCATGGCAATGGCATAGGGCTGCTTCTTCTTTCCCTTTTCATCGAGCTTGTGCCACTCGAAAAAACCATCGATCGGGATGAGGCAGCGCGTTGACCGGTAGGCCGACCGGAACATCGGTTTGCTGGCAACGTCTTCACACCGGGCATTGATCGGTGTCGGCATACCGGCTTTCCACCAAGCCGGCTTCAATCCCCAAGAGGCGCTTTCGAAAACAGGGCCGACTTTGCCGCTGCGATCGGCTTGCATGATGATGATGGGATATTCGAGGCTCGGGGCGCCGTTATAGCGCGGAAACTGGTTTGCCATGCCGAGCACGCCTTCGCGGCCGGCAAAGGCAAAAGCCTGCATCAGCGTTGCCAAATCGGATCTGACGAATACTCTTCCGCACATGCTTTTTCCTCCGTCCTATCGAGACATATAGCCGATTTCGATTTCGGCACCCCTCATGCCGCATCTGCATTTCAGTCGCGCGCCAAGGTCTGAAAGCGCGAGGCCCTTGCCGTACCGCCTTTGCAGCGCCCACCGATCAAGCCAGCGGCTGTGTTTGCACCGCTTGCAGGTGGCTTTCATCTGCTCCCATTCCGCAAGCTCGCCGATCATCCGCCCGGTGGGTGCCGCGTTCAAATCCTTGGGGTCGATGTAGCCCATGCGCCGCGCCCATTCCGCCGGGCTGAAGTGATTGTGGATATGACAGCGGTCGTACCATTGGTTTCGCACCCGCGGGCAGCCGAAGAGCTTTTCCGCCATGATGTAGATGCTCGAAATGCCTTCTTCGGCCGGATAGGTCTTTTCAAGATCGCCGGGCTCGAAGAATTTCAAAACCTCGCAGTCTTCGCAGATGACGCCGACGCGACCCTTATAGGTCGGCCCCATATCCTTCATTGCGCGCCACCCTTGGCCTTCGCGTAGGGATTGGCCGGCGCTTGCGACTGCAGGGCATCCGCATCGCCGCAATAGGCGCCGCAGATTTCCTTTTGGCCTTGCTCGCACCTGTACCGACAATCGGCAGCAGCAAGGTTGACGAAGACGGCAACGAGCAGATCGGGGCTATACTGCTCCAAAAGGCGGGCGATGACATATTCCCCATGCCGGGGGCATATCCGGCAATCGACTACAATCCGGTCGTAACCGGCTTTCTGCATTCTGGATATCGATAAAACCACCGGCGGCATTTTCACTCATTCCTGTTCTGCCCTGTTCGCGTTGATCGGAGACGGCCGCACGTCTGATGGAACATAAGAAGAACATTTGAGGCAATGCTAAAGAATCGTCAAGGGGCTTTGCTGGCCGAAAAAGGGGATTGCTGATTTATCCAGGGAGCGGCTGAACGCCTCGGACGTGCCGGTTCGGCTGCTGCCGGGCATGACCGTGTCGACAGAAATCAAGGTGGGACAGCGGACGGTGATCTCGTATTTCCTCTATCCGCTGCTGCGCGGGCCGGATGACGCGATCTGCGAGCCGAACTGAGGGGTCCGCCGGCGAGGTGTAGGCGAGGGGCCACCTGCACGAGCCAGGGGATGGGGCCGTGGCGCGGTTTGCGGTGCTGCCCCAGACCTGGTGACGACCAGGGGAGCCGCATCCCGATCACTGTTTGAAGACGATCATTTTCTCCGCCGTCATCTCGCGGGCGGTGTAGGGAATGCCTCCGATCCCATAGCCGGATGTCTTCCGGCCGGCGAAAGGCATCCAATCGGTGCGGAAGGCGCTGTGGTCGTTGACCATGACGGCCGAGGCGTCGAGGCGTTCGGCTGCGTCGAGCGCGACGGCGAGATCGCGGGTGAAGATGCTGCTCTGAAATGCGACCGGCAGCGAATTTGCCTCGCGGATGGCATCATCGAGATCGGCAAAACCGAAAATGCAGGTGAGCGGGCCAAAGACCTCCTCGCGCGAGACCTTCGATGTCTTCGGTGGATCGACGAGAATAGCAGGGGCCAGCGTCGTGTCGCTCAGCCGTCCACCTCCGATCAGGCGGGCGCCGCCTGACGCGGCTTCCTCAACCCAGGTGGCGACCCGTTCGGCTTCCGCCGGTTGGATGAGGGGACCGACCTCGGTCTCGGCAAGGCGGGGGTCGCCGACGCGCAGACGCCCGACGCGCTCGGCGAACCGTTCGACGAAGGCATCCTTCAGCGCTTCATGCACGTAGATCCGCTGGACCGAGACACAGACCTGACCCGCATGATAGTAGCCGCCTTTCGCGAGCGGCTCGATGATCGCGTCGATATCGGCGGTGCGGTCGACGATCACCGGCGCCACGCCGCCATGCTCGAGGGCGCAGCGTGTTCCCGGCGCCAGGTTGGCGCGCAGACGCCAACCGACCGCGGCCGAGCCGATGAAGCTCAGGAAGGCCACTCTCGGATCGCTCGCAAAGGCGCCCGACAGATCGCGGCTCTCGGGGAGCAGGCTCTGAACCCAGCCCTCCGGCATTCCGGCTTCATGGACGAGCTTTAAGAGTTCCAGGCAGGAAAGCGGTGTCGCCGCCGCGGGCTTGACGATAACAGGGCAGCCCGTGGCGATCGCCGGCGCGACCTGATGCACGATGAGGTTCAGGGGATGGTTGAACGCCGAGATCGCAGCGACCACGCCGATGGGCTCCAGGATCGTCCAGGCGCGCCGCCCTTCGCTGGCTGGGGTCAGCCCCATCGGGATTTCGGCACCGCCGCGGGTGCGAAGCAGATCGGCTGCGTTGCGTATCCCGTCGGTTGCGCGGTCGGTTTCAACCAGCGCATCGGTATAGGGCTTTCCGCCTTCACGTGCGATGCGCATCGCGAAGACCTCGCGTTGCTGAGCGAGGAGATCCGCAAGCCGATGCAGCACGGCTATCCGCTGGTGCGGCTTCAGCCAGCCGCCCCGGTCTTCGAAACGTTTGCGGGCGACGGTCAGCTTGCGTTCGAGAGCAGCCGCATCGTCGGTCGGCAAGTCAGCGATATGTTCGCGATCATAGGCTTGCACCACCTCAAGCATGGGAAATCCTCCGTACCGTACAGCCCTATTCTTCAAGCGCGACAGCTTCGAGAACGAGCGCCGAGCGCTCCGCCAACGCCGGAACTCCGGCGAGATAGTTTTGGCATTGCGACGGCGTTCGTGACGATAAACAGGACATGCCGCGTCATGGTTGTCTCGCGTTCGATGCCGTCAGAAGGTGACGACCGCACGCCCGACGATTTTATTGTCCCGCAAGAGATCGATATATTCATTGATATCGTTGAACGAGATCGTCTTGATCGTGTGCTGGATCTTTCCCTCAGCAGCGAGCGCCATGACCTCAATGAGATCGGCGTTGTTTCCCCAGAACGAGCCGTGAAAAGTCTGCTCGCCGTGGACGCGTGGGAACAGAGGAATGTTGATCCGGTCGCCGATGAAACCGACATCGACATAGTGCCCGCCGATCGCCAGACGCGAGAAGGCGAGCTGCATCATCTCGGTCGCACCGGCGCAGTCGATGATCGCGTCGAACTTGTCCTGGCCGGTCGCCTTTTTAAGCTCCTTTCCGACCTCCTCGGAGGACTTGCCTTCGATCGCAATGATGTGGTCGGCGCCGTATTTTTTCGCGACCTGGAGTTTCTGCTCGTTTCTGGCGACAGCGACGACGGGACCGCCTGCGCCCAGCAGCTTGGCATATTGGACGGCGTAGGCGCCAAGGCCGCCGATGCCGAAGACGCCGATCACCCGGTCCGGGCCGAGCCCGCCGGCATCGCGGATCTTCTTCAGCCCGCGATAAGGGGTGAGACCGGCGTCGGTGAGCGGTGCAAGCTGCTCGAATTTCAGATGTTTGGCGACCTTGATCGCATAGCGGGCCGGCACCGGAATATATTCGGCAAAGCCACCATAAGTACCAAAGCCCGGCCAGCGGACATTGGGGCAGATATGCGTGTTGCCGACCTGGCAATGCCTGCAGACGCCATCACCCCAGCCGGGCGACACCACGACATGGTCACCTTCCTGCAATCCCGCAGCCTTGGCCACGACACCGCCGACCTTCTCGACCGTGCCCGTTATCTCGTGACCGGGAATGACGGGCGGCGGAATATCGCCATAGCCCTGGAAGAAGCCATCGATCAGCAGCACGTCCGAGCGGCACATGCCGCAGGCGGCGACTTTCACGAGAATCTCGTCGGGCTGAATGTCCGGAACCTTGATGTCCTCGAGGACGAGGGGCTTCCTGTATTCAAGAATGCGCGCAGCTCTCATCACTGGTCTCCTTCAGGTTTTTGGATTTGTTGCCATCACGGCGGCCGCCGCCTCGGCGACCGCAATGTCCTGTTCGACCGAACCGGCGCTGGTGCCGACGGCACCGACGATCTGGCCGTCGATGGTGACGGGCAGACCGCCGCCAAAAATCACGACATGGCCGGCATTGCTCTGCTCGATCCCGAACAGCGGCGCTCCGGGCTGCGCCAGTTCAGCGAGATATTCGGTCGTCTTGTTGAACATCCGCGCGGTCTTCGCCTTGCCGATGGCGAGATCGATGCTTCCTTCGAGCGCGCCATCCTGACGCGCGAACGCAATCAACGCGCCGCCGACGTCGACCACGGCGATGTTGTAGGGAATGTCGAGATCGGCCGCCTTTGCTTCTGCCGCGTTTATCATCCGCTTGGCGTCCGACAATGTCAGTGTGCTCAGGGCGCGGGGCATGGCGGCCTCCTCGATCACTCAGGGGTCACTCCGGGGATCACTCCGGGTTCGGGGCGCGAGCAGCCATGGCCAACAACGACCACCTGAAGCTCGAACCTCTTGAATAAGGCAAACCTGCGCGAGCGCTTGGGATCTCCATCACCCGGTCGCCGCGCTACCTTGATATCACTGCGGCACCGGCATAGCTGGTTAAAAGAGGTAAATCTGCTGGTATAAGGCTATCGGGACAGGACCAACCCTGAAATCCATTCGATGGCCCCCGTCGTCCGGGCGCGCATCCGCGAGGCACCGCGCTCTCGAAGTGCAGCCTCGAAAGGGGGAGAAATGGAAGAGGCCGATATGATCGATGCCACGACATATTGCTTCGGCAACTGCCGTTTCACGCCCGCTCGCCAGTCGCTGCTCTGCGGCGATATCCCGATACGTCTTGGATCACGCGCAATGGATCTGCTTCATGCGCTCGTGCGCCAGCCTGGACAGGTCGTCGACAAAAGCGAACTTCTTAAAGCGGCGTGGCCCAACCTGTTCGTCGACGAAAGCAATCTCAAGGTCAACATCGCCGCTCTGCGCCGTGCGCTGGAGACAAGCGGCATCGACGTTCCCTGCATTGCGACAGTCCCGGGCCGCGGATATCGCTTCGTTGCACCGCTGACGGTGGTGAGGCCGAGGGAGGTGGCCTTTCCCGCGTCGATCAAGGAGATTGACGGGGCGCTGCCGCCATCAAAGCCGCTGGTCGGGCGCGCCGATGCGTTGGCGGCGATTGTCGAGGCGTTGCAGCAGACCCGATTGCTCACGGTGGTCGGACCTGCCGGCGTCGGCAAGACCAGCATCGCTGTCGCAGCCGCAAGAGCGATCGCCAACGGCGGGCACCAAGCCGTGTGCTTCGTTGATCTGGCCGCGATCGAGAAAGGACAGTTCGTCGCCTTGGCCATCAGTCGTGCGCTCGGCATCGAAAGCCACCCGATCGACGAGGTGGACGGTCTCGTCGGCGCGCTGCGCGGCCGCAACCAGCTTCTCGTTCTCGACAATTGCGAGCACGTCCTGGCGGCCGTCGCCGGCATAGCAGATCAACTGAACCATGCATTGCACGGATTGAATATCATCGCGACAAGCCGCGAGCCGTTAAGATGCAGGTTCGAAACTGTCCATCGGCTTCCGCCGCTTCAGTATCCGCCCGCAGATGCGGTTCTCGATGCCGGGTCGGCAATGGGCTTTTCGGCGGTCGAATTGCTGGTTCGGCGCGCGGAGGCACATGGCTATCGATTGGAGGATGCGGATGTCCCTTCGATTACGAGTTTGAGCCGGCGTCTCGACGGCATTGCGCTGGCGATCGAACTGGCGGCCCCGCAACTCAAGGAATCCGGTCCCGCGGGGCTGCTGCAAATGCTTGAACGTGACTTCGAAGCGCTGGCATCACGCGGAGATGGCATGGATCGTCACAAGACGCTGACGGCGACGCTGAACTGGAGTTATCGGCTGCTTTCAGAAGACGAGGCCCGGCTTCTCCGTCACCTTTCCGTTTTCGGCGGCACCTTTGCGCTTGACGATGTCATCGACGCCTTCGGGCATCTGGCGCATGAGCAAGACCTTACCGCGTGGCTGGAAGCCCTCGCGGCCAAATCCATGGTGTCGGTCAATTACACGGGGAGGCGTCGCCGATACCGGCTGCTCGACAGTACCCGAACCTTCGCCAACAAACGGCTCGTTGCGCAGGGCGAGCAACAGGCCGCCATGATCGCGTATGGCCGCTTCATTCTTGCGCTGTTCGAAAGGGCGGAAGAGGAATGGACGTGGCGGCCGCGTGAAGACTGGGTGGCGCTCTACGGCGGCTGGAGCACGGATCTCCGCCGTATGATCGATTGGGCCTATGGTTCGGATGGGCAGGCCGAGCTCGGGGTACGGCTGACCGTTGCTGCTTTGCCGTTCTGGGTAGAATTCTCGACGATGGCGGAAAGCGGGGCACGCGTCGAAAAGGCGCTGTCCGTGCTGGACGGCCTGCCCGGTGATCATCTTGTGCTCCGCATGAAGCTGGTCGCAGCCCATGGCTGGAATCTTTGTTATCGCTATCCTTTCGGTGACGAACTCGAGGCAACTTGGAAGAGGGGTTTCGAGCTCGCTTTGGAAGCTGGAAGCGTGGAACATTGTCTTCGAACCAAGATCGGCCTGGCAATGGTCCAGACCGCCATGGGCTTTCATCAAAGGGTGTTTGAGACGATTGCCGATCTCCGCCGCTTCATGGCGTCCGTAGACGATTATTCCGCGGCTCCCAATGCCGATCGGGAATTGTTTACGTGCGAATTCTATCAAGGGAACATCAAATCCGGGCATGCGGGTCTTGAGCGTCTGGCTCGCGAGCACGCGACTTTCGGCAATCGTGGTCAGACCTCGAGGTTCCAGATCGACAGGTTCGTCAATTTCCGGAATCATCTTTCATTGTCCACCTGGGTGGTTGGAAAGCATCGGCGTGCGCTCGAGGTTGCCAAGGAAGCACTGAATGCCGCGCTGACCCTGGACCACGACCTGTCCTGCGCGCATTCGCTCGCACTCGCTGCCACGCCGATCGCCCTATTATGCGGACGGGTCGATTTGGCGCAGGAGCGAGCGACGATGCTGATCGAGCGCCTGAAGTCCCGCCAGATCGATACCTGGCCGCCGTTTGCCCGCTTTCATCAGGCAGCGATCGATGCCGCACGTGGAGAGCGGGAGGCGGTCGAGCGTTTGAGGCACGCAATCGACGCCATTCGTGAGTGCAATTTCCTTGTGCATCTACCCCTGCGGTATGTGATGCTCTCTCATGCGGCACTTGCGCACGATCAGATCGAGGTTGCTCGCCAGAGCATCGATGAGGGCGTGCACTATTGTCGAGAGCGCGGAGACCGGTGGTGCGACGCCGAATTTCTGCATCTTCAAGGCCTGGTGTGCTGGCGGGATGGAGATACCGTTTCCGCGATGCGGCGCCTTCAGGATGCGATAGACCTGGGTCGTGAGAGCGGCGCTCTCGCTTTTGCGCTGCGCGCAGCAACGAGCCGTGTCAAGCTTGCGACGGAGATCGGCGACCCTGCGCAGCCCCTGGCACAGCTGAAGGACATCAGCGATCGCTGCGACAGCAGCGGCAGCACGGATATTGCCGCCGCGCATGCTGTGTTGGCGCGAGCTCATGCTCGAACGGCATGAACGATCCAACCACCGGAATCTTCAACCTTCTGCCGCTGATGCCACCGATACCGTCGATCCCGACCGGACGATCAGGACCAGAGCCGACACCACGGAAATAACGCCGACGACGACGATTGCGAATTGGAGTGCGCTTTCCGTTCCATGCATTCGTCCGGCGATGACCGGCACGAGAGTTGGCCCCGCTGCTATCCCGATGATCGCCGAAATCGTGATCGAAAGCGCGACCGTGGTTGCCCGCATATTGCTGGGGACCCGCTCCTGCATGGTAATGCGGCCGACAACGGAACCGCTCACCGACCCCGCGACCCAAAAGGAAAATGCGATGCCGATTTGAAGACTTGAAGAACTGAGGCCAATCGAGATGGCGGCACACAGAGCAACCAGATAACTCCCCGCGATAAGCTTTACACGTGTCGAGATACTGCCGCGCGGAGCGCTCCAATCGGACAGCATCCCGCCGCCGATCGAACCGATAATGCCAGCCAGCGCGGTAGCAATCCCGACAGTGGCGCCGGCCGCGATAGGCGTCGCAGCGTAACGCCGCATGAGGAGGGTGGGGAGCCATGCCGCCATACCGAAGTCAGCCAGGCTCATCATCCCCTTCGCAAAGCAGAGCCGCAGCACCAGGCCGCGCTCTGCCGACAGATTGCGCAACAAGAGTTGCAGAGGAGGCAGGGGAGGCCTGTTGCCGTGGGCCGGTTCTGGAATGAACAACAGCAGTGCGACAAAGAAGAAGCCGGGGAGACCCATAACGATCATCAGCTGTCGCCAGGGCGTCAGCGAAGCGATGATCGGCAAGCCGGCCGAGGTGTCCGTCCCAAGATAACTGAGCACCGCACCGCCGACGATCAACGCAATGCCGCTCCCGCTTGTCGAGCCAAGCGAGAATATTCCGAGAGCGGTACCGCGGCGCGCTGCCGAAAAGCTGTCGATGAGCAGCGAGGAGGCGGCTGGTATGAGGGCTGCTTCCCCAAATCCCAGGACGACTCGCGCGGCGAAAAAGCTCCAGAAACCGGTCGCAAGTCCGCATGCTATCGTGGCGAGGGACCAGACAACCACGCCCGCAGCGATCAACCTCGGTCGATTCACCCTGTCTGCCAGCCTGCCGGCCGGAAGGGCCGCCAGCGCAAATATAAGCGCGAAGCCAGCGCCCTGAAGCAAACTGATTTCCACATCACTAAGCCCCAGCTCAGAGCGTATGGGGTCTACGACCAGGTTGATAACGAAGCGATCAATGAACGACAATATCAGGGTCAGGCATAGAACGGCGACCGTATAGCTTCCGCGCGAAGGACGGGATTCTTCTCGGTTTGGTCCCGATCGGTCGAGATCGTTCAGTCCGTTCCCCGTCACCTCGTCCGGCCCTCGTTCCGACAACGGCAGCAGCATAACCAACTTACCAAGACTGTGGCCACCGATAAAATATCAATGAGTTTTGCCCCTGATACGGAGCCAACAACTGCAATTGGCGCCAGCCAGGACCGTCGTCGTTGTCCGCCAAATGCCGCCGCCTCGGGCTTGTCCCCACCCTCTCTCACATTTCCGGCAGGCCGGCCTTTCGGAAGCCGTCGACAAAGTGGTCGCGTACCGATGCATCGCGCAGCGGCTGGGAGCTGAGCCAATGGGCGATCGTGAAATGAGGGTGGGCGATCAGGAACAGTTCTGCTTCTCGCCGCGCCTCCTCCTGGTGGCCCAGTTGCGCAAGCGTGGCAGCCAGGAATTTGCGGGAGTTGGTACGATACGTCTCTTCCCTGCGCAGTGTCGCGGCTGCCGCCTCATAGTCACGCGCGGCGTATTGCGCCTGCCCGAGATGACAGAGATACCAGCAGGCTGGACGGGGATTGAGCCGCAGGGCTTTCTTGATCTGCGCCAGTCCGTCGGCAACCCTGCCGTCCAGCACGGAAATGTCCGACATGGCGGCCCAGGTGTCGGCGTGGTTGGGGTCCAGCTCCAGGGCCTTGGCGAAGGCGGCCTCCGATTCCTCCCATCGCCGCTCATAAGCCAGAATAGTGCCGAGAACATAACGGCAGCCGGCATCGTTGGGATCGAGGTCGACCGCCTTCTGCGCTGACGTCACCGCCATCTGACGGTTGGGATCTTCGGGCTCGCCGAAATGTGTCCAGGCCAGCCAGCGGTTATAGGCGAGCAGACCGAGCGCCTCGGCATAGGATGGCTCGAGCTTGACCGCGCGCTGGAGCAGCATATAGGCCTCACGCTCGGTTTGCGGCGACTCTTCCGTCAGCAGGCGGGCGCGCACACACAGGTCGTAGGCCTCAAAGTTCTTCGGCCGATTGCGGGGCGGCGGGGTGGTCAGCCGGCCGACGAGGGCTTCGACGATCTTGGCGTTGACCTCGTCCTGCAGTTCGAAAACATCTTCCACCGTCCTGTCGAACCTCTCGGCCCACAAGTGCCCGCCGCCAAGCGCGTCGACCAATTGGGCATTGATGCGGACACGGCCCATTGCGCGTCTGGCGCTGCCTTCGAGGACGTAGCGGACGCCGAGTTCCTGGGCGACGAGGCGTACATCGACCGGCTTGCCCTTGTAGCCGTAGACGGAGTTGCGGGCGATGACGAACAGGCCAGGCGTGCGGGAAAGGTCGGTGATCAGGTCTTCGGTCAAGCCGTCGACGAAAGGCTCGTCCGCTGCATCCCCGCTCATATTCGTGAACGGCAAGACGGCGATCGAGGGATATTCCGGCAGCGGCAATATGCTCGGCAGCGCATCCGGCCAATGCCACAGGTGGACCGGGCGGGTGAGGTTCTTCAGGTAGCGTTCGCCTGCATCGAAGAACCGGTCGTCGATCTTGTCGAGGATCTCGCCGTGTACGCCGCCTGAAATGCAGATGCCTCCCGGCGCGGCCTGTCTCTCGAGGCGCGCCGCGACATTGACCCCGTCGCCGAGGACGTCCGAACCCTCGTCAATGACATCTCCGAGATTGACGCCTATACGCAGAAGCAGGCGTCGGTCCGCGGAAGCCTCGACTTGAGCGGTGGCCCGCTGCATTTCCAACGCTGCTGCGACCGCTTCCACCGCGCTGCCGAATTCGATCAGGAATCCGTCGCCCATGACCTTGAAGATGCGGCCTTTGTGACGCATCACGGCCGGCTCGATAATGCCGGAACGAAGTTCCCTAAGGTTTTCCAGCGTTGCGACTTCGTCTGCCTCCATCAGGCGCGAATATCCCACCACATCGGCAACGACGATGGCGGCAAGGCGACGCTGAAGAGATTGATCTGTCATGTGAGGACAAGCCCAACGACCAAATTAGCAAATTATTGTTCAACCGTCAGTGAGTCAACCAATGGTAGGAGGCAAGTCCAGGCGATCTCCACCTCCATCGAGCCGCCATCCTTCTTTTCGGTAGGCGGCTCGCTGTTGGTCTGTTTCACCGCTGCTTTGCGCGAACCTGCCGCTGCAACAGGGTCAGGCCGAATACGAGCAGGCCCAGCAGGGTGACGGCAAAGCCGGCCCAGGCCGCCGACAGGAGGCCATAGCCGGCCCCGACCGCGACACTGCCTGCCCAGGCGCCAATGGCATTGGCGACATTCAGCGAGGCAAGGTTCATTGCGCCCATCAGGCTGGGGGCTTCAGGAGCAAAGCGGGTCAGCCGCACCTGGATGGTCGGGATCGCTGCCATCATGGCCGCACCGACGCCGAACATGGCGGGGAAGAAGATCCCGGGGTTTTCGCCGCCGATTGCCAGCGCCGCAAGGATGAGAAGCGCGGCGCCGAAACCGAGGACGATACCGCGGGCAGGGTGGAGATCGGCAAGCTTGCCGCCATAGATGTTGCCGGCCGTCATGCCGATGCCGAACAAGGCGAGCGCGACGGGGATCATCTCGGGCGACAGTTTGACAACGTCAGTCACCAGCGGCGCAATGAAGGTGTAGACGGCGAAGATGCTGGCGATACCGAGGGCCGCGACAATCATGACGCCCCAAACCTGCGGCTTGCGAAGGGCAGAGACTTCCTGAATGACCGGCACGCCGTCCAGCGCCCTGGTGCGCGGCACCCACTGGAAGATGGCGCCGAAGGCGAGAAGCGAGAAAGCGGCGACGGCAAGATAGGTCTCACGCCAGCCGATCGTCTGTCCCAGGAAGGTCGCCAGCGGCGAACCGAAGATCGTCGCGACGGTGAGCCCCGTCATGACAATGGCAAAGGCCTTCCCGGCCTGTCCCGGCCCGACGATATAGGAGGCGACAACGGCCCCTGCGCCGAAATAGGCGCCTTGCGGCAGGCCGCTGATAAAGCGCGCCGCCATCAGGAAGCCGAGGTTTGACGCCATGGCAGACAGCACGTTGCCAAGGATGAACAGGCCAATGAGAAACAGAAGCAGCGTGCGGCGATTGAGCCGTGCCGCGACAAGCGTCACGAGCGGAGCGCCGATGACGACGCCGAAGGCATAGGCGGCGATCGCACTGGTCGCCTGGGGAATGCTGACGCCGAGGCTCTCGGAGAACAGCTGGATGATCCCCATGCTGGCGAATTCCGACGTTCCGATCGAAAAACTGCCGAGCGCCAGGGCCAGCAAGGTCAGGTTCCGGGAGCGGGCACCATCGGCCGGTGCCTGGGTATAGGTCGTGGTTTGCGAAACGATTTCCATAATAGTTCCTTTCTGAAACTGCGTGGAGAACAGTCTTCCTGCGGAACTCGGGTCCGGCTTGCTGCTCCGACAATCAGATCTCACATCCGATGCGCGATCAGTAGACAGCGGCCGTTCCCAGCATTTGAGAAGGCGTTTCACAGGAGCGCTTTTGCTGGTAGAAAGTTTGGGCCTTTATGAGCAGATTACGGGTTCGAGATGGATAACCGCGCAGGCGAAATGCTTGTCTTCGTTCGGGTCGTGGAAGCGGGGAGCTTTTCGGAGGCGGCGCGACTGATGCTGATGACGCCCTCGACGGTGTCCAAGCTGGTCGCCCGTATCGAGGCCCGTCTCGGCGTTCGGCTGATCGAACGCTCGACCCGCCGGCTGGCGCTGACCCGCGAAGGACAGTTTTATTACGAGCGAAGCCAGGCTCTGCTTGCCCAGCTCGACGAGACGGAGCAGCAGATCGCGCATGGCGGAACCGAGGCCGAAGGCGTGATCCGCATCACCTCTTCAGTCAGTTTCGGCACTGCGGCGGTAGAGCCTATCTTGGTGCCGTTCTTCGAGGCCTATCCCAAGGTCGTCGTCGATCTTTCGCTTTCGGACGAGGTGGTCGATCTCTATCTCGACCGCACGGATATTGCGATCCGTGTCGGGAAACTGGCAGACTCGAACCTGATGGCGCGAAAGATCGGCGAGACGAAACGCTGCATTGTGGCATCGCCTGCCTATCTGGAGCGCCACGGCACGCCGACGACGCCGGACGAACTCGTCAACCACAATTGCCTCGGCTTCAATTTCCGCCGGGCAATGCCTGTCTGGCCGATGCGTGACGGCGGGCGGATCGTCGAACGCATGTTGAGCGGGTCGCTGCTGGTCAACAATGGCGACACCCTACGCCGGATGGCGATCGCCGGTGTCGGCATCATCCGGCTTGCCGACTACCACCTGCGCGGGCCGATCGAGCGCGGCGAGCTTGTCGAGATCCTGGCAGACAGCGATATCGGCATTGTGGATGAAGTCCACGCGCTTTACCGCGGCTCCCAATTCCTGCCTGCCCGCGTCCGCGCCTTCCTGGATTTTGCGATACCTCGAATGCAGACATATCTGCAGCCGCGTTGAATGCCTGAACCGGCCGGGGCGCGATGGCGACCCGGCCGGTATGAGTGACGAGAGCATGGTTCAGTCTGCAATCGGCAGCGGCGCCGCCGGATGGACGAGCCCAGATTCGCGCAGTTCACGCCAGAAGCCCGTCGGGATGGTTTCGCCCAGCGCGGCGCTGTCCTCGGCAATGCGGGAAGGATGGCTGGCTCCCGGTATGACCGCAGCAACGGCGGGATTGGCGAGGGCGAACTGCAGGCCCGCGGCCTTCATCGAAATGCCGTGGCGATCGGCAATCGCCTTGATCGCGGCAACCTTGGCAAGGATTGCCGGGGTGGCCGGCGTATATTCGAAATTCGGTCCGCCGACCAGTGCGCCGGAGCTGTAAGGCCCGCCGACGACGATGCCGAGACCTTGCTCGGCCACATCAGGCATCACGCGCTGCAGCGCACGCTCATGGTCGAGCAGGGAGTAACGCCCGGCAAGCAGGAAACCGTCCGGCCGGGGCTCGTCCAGTGCCAGCAGCAGTTCGATGGGTTCGACCTTGTTGACGCCAAGTCCCCAGGCCTTGATCACACCTTCGTCGCGCATCCGGTCAAGGGCACGAAACGCACCCTTTCGCGCCTCCTCGAACCTGCCAAGCCATTCGTCGCCGTAGAAATCCTGGGCGATATCATGAACCCAGGCGATATCGATATGATCGGTCTTGAGGCGCTTGAGGCTGTCCTCGATCGATCGGTAGGTCGCATCCTCGGTGTAATCGTTGACGATCTTGTTGGGGCGACCGTATTTGAAGACATCGCCTTTTTCGCCGAGGTCGCGGGCACTCACATCCTCGATCTCGTCGAGGATCACCCGGCCGACCTTGGTGCTGATCACATACTGGTCACGAGGCTTGTCTGCGAGCGCCTCGCCCATCCGGATCTCCGCAAGACCAGCGCCGTAAAAGGGCGCATTGTCGTAATATCTGATGCCGTCATTCCAGGCTGCCTCGACAGTGGCACGCGCCTCCTGCTCGGGAATATCGCGGAACATGTTTCCGAGAGGGGCGGCACCGAAGCCGAGCTTGCCAGGCAAAATATCCTTGAGAGCCATCGTCTTATCCTTCCATCTTGACTGAGTAGAACAGGTTCGTTCCTGCTGGATCCGAAGATGGAGAAAGCAGAGCCGCAGCGGTAGCCATCCGCTATTCGCAGGATTTACGAACGAAATTCATAAATACGGCCTCAAGCCTCGTCCGCGATCCATTCGAGCGAAGCGCCATGCGGGTCGGTCCAGGCGAGGGGAGAGCGGTTCACGGACAGGAGGAAGCGCCCGGGTGGCCAGCTCGTTCCTGCGCGCTCGGCGATGGACGGGAATGCGCGGGGGAACTCGTTCGATACCCAATAGGGCGCGAGACGCATCGCCTGCTCGGCGAAAGCCTCCCTGTCTGCGGGGTCGGAGACGTAGTCGAGGACAGCCGTGTGAAAGACGACAAGGGTGGCATCCTTGGGCGCTTGCCTGCAGAGCCGGGCGAACTCGCTCCCGCGCAGGTCGCCCTTGATGATCCGTGGCTTGACCGTGGCGGCGATCCTGACGGCCGCCTGCAGATTGGCAAGCCGTTCCGTCTGCTCCGGCCAGACCAGTGTCTCAAGCCATGCGACCTGCGCAGGATCCGAAGCATCGATTGGAGCGAGGTCCAGCCCCGCTCGCCAGACGACGTGCGGTGCTGCCGTCGGCAATGGGGTCGTCTTACTGGCGGAGCAACGCAGGACAGGCGGCTCTGAGCCCATCACGGGTGCGCGGATCGCCTTGTGGCCGTAGTCGTAGCCATAGAGGTCGGGCATGAGGCAGAGCCCTGCGGAAGTCCCGACCTCGAGGAGCGCCAGCGGCTGCGGCAATCGCGTCAGGACGGGGAGCAGCGAGGCGCACCGTCCCGGTTCGTTAGTCTGCGTCGAACGCTCGAGCATCAGCGAACGGACAGCGTCGGGATGGGCGAGCAGCGCCTGGCGGAACTCGGTCCAGTCCGTCGGCGTGCCGAACAGGTGACGCACCGCCGCAAGCAGAAGGTTCGGCTGCCTTTTCATGTCGGGGAGGGTCGCCAGGAAGCCGAGTGTCTCCCGGTCCCCGGCAACCGCACGCGCCAACGCCTCATAGAGCGGCGAACGGCCGTGGGCTTCCGTATCGGCGAAGTGAACATACCGGGCCGAGATCTCAGCCAAGCGCTCCTCGTCCATATGAGTTGATCCCCGATTTCGACGTCTGGCCACAATACAGGATATCAGGATCGGATGGCAGTACTCAGGCCGAATGACCGCTCTTCCTTCGCCCGACGCCGAGGTCTGCCGTGCAGGGCGGAGGCAGCTGTGCGACACAGATCGCGCCTCTGGCAGCCCTCTCAATTTACGGCGAAATCCATGCCACAATCCTGTTCGAATTGACGGCTAGACGGGCGAAAAATCGGCAACGAGGATCGGCAGATGGCAGAAGAGAAGCCCCTTGATCTCACAGGTGAAATCGTCGACTTCGATGCCGGGCACGGAGAGGCCGCCACCGTCGAGATGGACGACTATTCCAAGAGCCTGGCGCAGGCCAAGGCGAAGTCCGTCAAGCTGGTGGACGCGATCACAGGCCACACACTGAAGAAGAAGGACGCCTTCCATTTTGACGATCTGCGCCCGGCGCTTGCCGATTTCGTGCGGCAGAAGCACCCCGGCATCCGTTCGGACGACTATATCAGCCGCAAGACGATCGATGACTACCGCGGCCAGTACATTGCCGAATTGCTGCGCGACGAACGCGGCGAGCTCTCCAACCTCGAGGACGAGGTCGTCGAGAGCCTGAAGAGCCACGACACGCTCGCCGAAAACATCGAAGAGGATTACGAGGAGCGCCGTTCGCTCGGCGATCGCGTCGCCGATGTCGTCGCGACCTTCGGCGGAAGCTGGACCTTCATCATCTCCTTCTGCTTCTTCCTCGCCGTCTGGATGGGCATCAACCTGGTGCTTGGCGAAAAGAGCGCCTTCGACGTCTATCCTTTCATCCTGCTGAACCTGATCCTCTCGACCATCGCCGCCCTGCAGGCGCCGATCATCATGATGAGCCAGCGCCGCCAGGAAGCAAAGGATCGGCTGCGGGCGCTCAACGACTACAAGGTCAATCTCAAGGCCGAACTGGAAATCCGCCACCTGCACGAAAAGGTCGATCACCTCTTGAACCGGCAGTGGGAACGGCTGACCGAGATCCAGCAGATCCAGATCGAAATGATGCTGGAACAGGCCAAGGCCGCCAATCGGGCGCTGAAGCTGAGCAAGGCGCAGAAATCCAAGACCAACGCGCTCAAGAGCCTGTTCGGCAGCAAGCCCGCGACTGATGTGACCGACGAACAGGAGCGATAGCCGGTCGGGCGATCACCACGAATTGACGCCGAGATCGCGACTGCCGCTCATGACGCGCACCGAGTTCGGTCCGGTCTTGTTCCAGGTCTCGCAGATTTCCTTTCCGGCATCCCGGCCGGCCTTCCAGGTTCGGCAGAACTTGCCGCCGGCGATGTGCCATTTGCCTTCGATCGGGATCACCTCGCCGCTCTCAAGCTTGACCTGACCTTTGGCGGTCCCGTCCTTCGATATGGACAGGGTGCCGCTATACCCTTCCTTCGGCCCACCCAAGGTGAGTTCCTTGCCATTCGACAAAAGGGCCGTCAGTTCCTTGCCCGTCATCGCGGTCGCGGCGATTGCGGGAAATGCGCCGAAAACAAGGATCACTGCCAAAGCTACGATGCGCTTCATGTTTCCGTCCTCCACCTGGATGTCGATGATCTTCGATTGCGTCTCTCCAAACTGCCGGAGAAATGATGCACTCCAGGTGCCGATAACAACAATTAGCCATTGCTGATTATGGTATGAAAGAACATTGGTGTCCGGAAAATGTTCTAACAGATGTTGTGCTATCTTTAATTGTGCAACCTTGTGAATCCCGTCAGGGTATATGCCGGTTCTGCTCTGTGGGAGGTTGGGTGAGGTGGCGCATTCTTCGTTGCCTCCGCCATTCCTGTGTCCTCTCTCATCCCGGTGTCCTCGCGCCAGCGCGGGGATGTCACAGGAATCCAGCCACCGCGCGACTGTGGGGCGAAGTAAACCGCAGAGAAGGGCGGCACCCTTCACGCGGCTGCAATCCTTGTTTCCCAGGCATCGTCGCGTTATATAGTTGGCTCAATGAGTTCTGCGGTGCGGAAAGATGTCCGAAATTTCAGTCAAGGTTCTGGCTACTGTCAACGCCCCCTACGGGACGACCCTTTCGGCTGAGCAGCTGGCATCCAAGATTTCCGATCCTGCCAGCGCCGATCAGTTCGATCCCTCGGCATTCTCCTTCTTTTCGGAGGTAGAGGAAGGCCTGCAGAATTCGTTCCTCGACGAAATGCACATCGATCCGGCGATCGCTTCCGGCATGGCGCGGAAGTTCTCCGTACTTGCCGGTTATACGCTTCCTCTCGCGCGGGCGGCATAGTTGATCGAACGTCCGGCCGGCAGATGGGGCGAGTTGTTCGACCAGGCCGTCAGTATCATCGATCAGGCCAATTCCAAATTCACGGTGATCGACAGTTGGAGTTTTGGAGGCGGCACCGCGTTGATGCTGCAGATCAATCATCGTGAAAGCTTCGACGTCGACATCTTCGTCGATGATCCGCAGCTTCTGCCTTATCTCAATCCGCAGACGCAGGGTTATGCACTCGACGTGAGGCCGGACGCTTATCAGTCCGATGGATCGAGGGCGTTGAAGATCGTCTTTTCTGATGTCGGCGAGATCGACTTCATCTGCGCTCCGAGCCTGAGCGGCGACCCCATAGTGAATGCACAAGTGCGCGGCAGAGACGTTCTGCTGGAGACGCCTGCGGAAATCATCGCGAAGAAGATATTTTACCGCGGCGCATCAATGCAGCCACGCGACATGTTCGATATCGCATGCGTCATGAAGGCTGTCGGCTTCGAGTACGTCATTGCGGCACTATTGCCGTTCAAAGATGAATGCGAAAAGGCCCTGAATGTTGCGTACCGGATGAATCCGCAATTCGCGGAGACCATTATGACGAGGCTCTTGTATCGCGAGAGCTTTTCGGAGATTCCGCCCAAGGCTCAGGCAATGACGATCGAATTGCTGGAGACCATCTGTGGCTCTACGACAGGCGCAAAGCCGAGCGTGTAAGCCGGCCGCTCGATCTGATTACGCCTGCGTCTTCGGATCTCCCCCACCACTATCCCCGTAACTCCCCTTCAAATGATCCGCGAGCCGCAGCGCCAGCGCCACGGCCGGGAGCGTCGGGTTCGCTTGTCCTGACACCGGGAACACCGAGCTGCCGGCGACATAGAGGTTGGTCAGGTCGTGGCAGCGGCAGTTGCCGTCCACGACGCTCGTGCGCCGCGAGGCGCCCATTCTCGTCAGGCCGATCTGGTGGTAGCCGTCGAGCGCCTGGCCGCGGACGGCGGCGGAGAGCGTTTCCTCGGGGTAGAGCCATTCGACGGTGCCGATCCGCCGCCTGGTGATCCATTCGGCCAGCGCATGGTGGCTCCTGATCAGCGAGGCGAGATCCTCCTCGGCGAAATCGAAGCTGACGGCAAGCCGTTTCAGGCCGGTTTCGTCGACCTCGGAGCTTAGCCGCACGCGGTTTGCGGCGACCGGCAGTTGTTCGCTGTGATAGGCGAGCCAATAGAGATGCTCGTCGTTCTTCACGAAGAAATTCGGCTGGCGCTCGGATTTCAGCGCCGCCGTCGTCAGCTGCAGGGCGGCGTTGAAGCTCTCCACGGGGTTTGCGACCAGATCGGACAGCGAGGCGGTGTCGGGCGCCTTCGCCTTGAAGGACATGCGGCGCATCCGGCGCCTGCCTGATATCGCCCTGATCATGTTCAGCGTCGCGCGGGCGCCCGCCGTCGAATAGACTTCCTCCAGCGGCGGGCTGCGCAGCCAGAAGACGCTGTTTAAGAGATCGCGCTCGTTCTGCAGGGCAATGCTCGGGATCAGCCGCGAGCGGAACCAGGCGCCGGTGCCGTTGCGCCGGAAGAAGAGCTTTTCCATGAAGGAGCGGTCGGCAAAGCGGATGCGGGCGAGTTCGCCGGCCAGATGCCCCATGTAATAGCGCCCGAGCGGGCCATCGACGCCGCCGAAGAGCCGCGGCGCGATCTCCTGCGCCGCCAGCAGCAGCCGGGCATTTTCCCGCCCGCCGCAGGCCAGCACGAAGATCGTCGCGCCCAGCGAGTGCAGCTTGCCGCGATGCCACACGAGCGCCCGTTTCATGCGGGCGCCTTCGCGGTCGAGATCGAGGCCGATCACGGTCGCCTGGGTGACGAGGTGCAGGTTCGGCAGGCTCTCGATCAGCGCTCCGTGCGCTTTTGCCATATCCGGCTCGCGCGCCCAGCTCTCGATCGAGGGTTCGAAATCGCCGTCCATGTCAGGCATCTCGACGCCTGGTATCTCGACGTTTGGCAGCTCGGCGCCGAGAAAGGTGCGGGCATCGTCATAATAGGCCCTGAAGGCGCTGTGCTCGATCGGCCAGCGGGCATCGCCGCGCGCCGGCCTGCCATCGAAATCGCTGTCGTCGAACTCCACGCATCGGCCGCCCCAGGCTTTCGAAGTGCCGCCCACCGCCCGGCGGATCGTCAGGCTCGCTTCGGCATGGTGGGCGGTGCTGATGGAGGCGGCCGCCGCCAGCCGGTTGGTCTTCTCGGAAATGGTCATGCCGCCGGATTCCAGCAGCGCGACCGAAAGCCCCGACCGGGCAAGCGTGATGCCCAGCGCCAGACCGACAGGCCCGGAGCCGACGACGCACACGTCGACACGCCCCGCAAGCAGGCTTTGAAGCGACGAAATCATTTCACCACCCCCCGGCTGTGATGGCGGGATCATAGCCGGATTTCACGAAACGGCATAATGCATTCTTGCGGAAATTCAGCCTTTGGTTGTCACGAGGCGCTGCCTGGCGGTGGGGCGCCTTGCCCCTGCGCGTTTTCAGCGGAGGAGGAGTACTCCCGGCACGGTGGCACCGGGAGCAGGATCGTCACTTCGTGATCGCGGCCTTTTCAATGACCGCAGCGACTTCCGCCGCATGGACGACGAGGGAGGCATGGCTGCCAGCCACCTCCGTGGTCTTGGCCTTGTTGGCTACGAAACCGTCGCCGCGTTCTCGAAGTTGTTCCATCGCCACCACGGCCTGTCGCCCGGCCGTTATCGCGCAGCTCGGCGCGCTGACGGCGGCCAAAGGCCAGGGGAGTTTCCTGATCGGAAGTCGCTTGCTGATCTTGACCAGGCTGACGTCCAGGTCGTCGCTAAGGCCGTATAAGAACCTCAGCTTCAATCTCGACGGGAATATCAAATGGCAGGCCTGCCACGCCGATAGCGGAGCGGGCGTGGGATCCGCGTTCGCCGCCGTAAACCTCTGCGATAAGGTCGCTGAAGCCATTGATGACGCGTGGATATGGGTTGAAGGAGGGATCTGTATTCACCATGCCGAAGACGCGAAGCCAGCTGTCCACCCGGTCCAGGTCGCCCAACGCAACTTTCAGGCTGGCCAACATGGCCAGTGCGGTCAGGCGTGCGGCATCGTAGCCTTCTTCCAGCGACAGATCTTTCCCAACCTTTCCGAGCGGTCTGGCAATCGACCCGTCTGTATTGAGCGGCCCGTGTCCGGAAATATAGGCCTTCGACCCTGAAATGCGGACCCAGGGGAAGGAGAGTTTCACATCAGGCGGAAGGACGATCGGCGCCGGAAGTTCTAGGTCGTGAACCCATAAACGGGCGGCAAGGCGACTATGGGCGGTCAGCCTGTAAATACCAAATAAAGCACATACAGTCGCGGACGTCGCCACCGGCAGCTTCATAAGCTGCGAAAGGCTCGGGAAATGCTTTTCGCCCTTCTTCGATAAAGTCGTAGCGACGGCTGATATCAACCATCTGCTGTCGTGCGGCTGTTGCGGAGAGTGCGACGCGCTGGGCCCAGGTTAAGCCGCCTGGCTCGCCCATCAACGCACTCACCTCTATCCAATAACATTCGCAGGTGCCTTCCGGCATCAGGAATTGCAGTTGTCCGCCAAGGTTGAGAAGGCCCAGTTTCTCGGCTTCGTCGATCACCAAAGGTATTGTTTCAGGTTGCCAACCCCATTCATTGCCGCTGCGGCAAGCAGCAGATCTCAGCGTGTCCGGGAGCAGAATCTCAGGGTCGTCTTTCATGTGGCAACGCTATACATCTTCCCTGACCCGTCAACATCGGATTCAGTATTGGCATGAGCCGATACGATCTAACCGACCCCGAGTGGGGCGTGATTGAACCGCTGTTGCCCAACAAGCCACGAGGCGTGCCGCGCGTCGATGACCGCCGCGTGCTGAATGGCATTTTCTGGGTTCTGCGCTCAGGTGCTCCTTGGCGTGATGTGCCCCAGCGCTATGGCCCCTATACCACCTGCTACAATCGCTTCCGACGCTGGATGAAAGCTGGCATATGGGACAGTTTGATGGATGCCATCACCAGCGCATCAAATGATGGGATCACGATGATCGATGGCACTTCAGTTCGAGTACATCATTCAGCCGCAACGTTGAGGGCGGATCATCCGGATCGCTGCCTTGGAAGAAGTCGAGGCGGTCTCACAACCAAAATCCATGCTTTAACCGATGGAAAAGGGCTGCCAATCAAGATTTCCATCACACCTGGCCATGCCCATGACCTGACGGCAGCGAGCGAACTTCTCGATAATCTTCCGTCGGGTGCGATGCTTCTTGCGGACAAAGCCTATGATGCCAATTGGCTACGCGGAAAGTTGAGAGCGGAACGGTCATGGGCAAACATTCCGCCAAAGTCTAATCGAAAAGAACCGGTCGTCTTCAGCCCTTGGCTCTACAAAAAGCGTAATCTCATCGAGCGCTTCTTCAACAAGCTCAAATGCTACAGAAGGGTCGCAACCCGATACGACAAGCTGGGAATCACTTTTCTCGCAATGACGAAGCTTGCTTGCATTCGCATCACACTCCGTCATAACGAGTCCACGGCCTAGTCCAAACCGTTGTAGCTGGCTTTCGATCTGCGACATGGGTGATTGGCTCCTGTCATTGTTCGGGAAGTTCCAACGAGAGGCGTGGCGCCGCATCGGCGCCGCAGCTCGGCCAACCATCCAGCCCATGCAATGTGGGCAGAAATAATGTCTGCTGGCGCAGAAGTGATGACCTGTCGAGCCCGTTGTCCTGTTTTGCAAGCGACTTGACCGGCAGCAGATGCTAAAGCTCTTCCAGAGCCCTCGAAGCGCGGAAAAGGACCAGGGAACCATGACGAGCGCACTCCTCATCATCGATATGCAGATGGTCATGCAGGAGCGGCTCGATGCCGGGCGCGCGCATGTGAACGGCGAGGCGGGACAGAATATCGCGGCCCTTGCCGCCGCATTCCGCGCCGCCCGCAAGCCGGTCATCCATATCCGCCATCGCGAGGCCGACGAGAACTCGTCGCTCAACGAACATGCGCCGGGATACCGGCCGATGCCTTGCGCCGTGGCATGGGAGAACGAGCCGGTCTTCGTCAAATCCACGTCGTCGGCCTTTGCCTCCACCGAGCTCGAAGGCTATCTGCACGAGGTCGGGATCACGGATCTGGTGGTGGTTGGGGCGGTCGCCGGTTTCTGCGTCAATACCACCGTGCGCGCCGGCTCCGACCTCGGCTTCAAGATGAGCGTCGTCAAGGACGCCGTGCTCGGTTTCGACCTGCCGGATGCCGATCTTTCGGCGCGTGAGATCTTCGACGTGACGATGGCGCATCTGGCATCCGATTTCGCCGAGATCGTCGAGACGCGGCAGCTGACGGCGATGCAGTCTGCTTGACCTTGGGTAAGGTTTAGAGCATTTCGGATCACGAAAATGCTATATCTCATTGTTCTTACGCGATTCTGAACGCAGATCCGGCGCACGCTTCTGGCAGATTGCTCTGGAAAGGGCCGTCTTTGGCCTGTTGAATCTTCAGCGCAACTATATCTCGTGACGTCGACGGAATGCCCGTGCCAGATAACCGGAGAGGACGAAGTCGATGAATCGCATGTTCTTTATGCCAGCTGTCGCAGTGCAACTCCTGCTGCAGAAATCAGGCGGGCGGAGATTCCCGCGGGGAGTGCAACTGTGAGAGCCGGCCTGCTCGACGCGAAAAGGCAACAACAGCAAATCCAGCAGCCACTCTCCGATTTCAAGACCCGTTGCCACCAAAGGAACGGCACTCTTATTGCCAGACGACGGCTAATTGAGTGTCACGCCGTTAGAGCCATTCACGACGCCGGGATAGGATGGGAGATACCTGGATAGGATGGGAGATATAGAACGGTGCCGGCGCGTTCGCCGCCGATCTCGTTTTGATCGCATCGCAGTAGGGGTCCCTTATCGACGCCTCAGACGGCCTTGCCTCCGTGACCGGTTCAGCTGTTTGACGTCTCAGACAAACGCCTTGTTCCGACGTTGATCAAACAACGTGACATCGCCATAATCGGCACCCACCGGAACTCGCGGTGATGGGAGATGAATATGGTCAGACTGCATGTCGAAAGCCATCTTATCGCTCGCATTGGCTGGCTGCGGGCCGCTATTCTTGGCGCAAACGATGGTATCGTCTCGACCGCCAGTCTTATCATGGGCGTCGCCTCCGCATCGCCAGGGACATCGGAGGTACTGGTGGCGGGCGTGGCGGGCCTCGTCGCGGGCGCGATGTCCATGGCTGCGGGCGAATACGTCTCGGTCAGCACGCAGGCGGACACGGAGAAGGCCGACCTCGCTCGCGAACGCGTGGAGCTTCAGACGCAGCCCGAGGCGGAGCTCGACGAACTGACCCAGATATATGTCGCGCGGGGCCTCACTCACGATCTGGCACGGCAGGTCGCCGTTCAATTGTCAGCCAACAACGTCGTAGACGCCCATGCCCGAGACGAACTCGGAATTGTCGAACATTTGGAGGCGCGTCCAATCCAAGCGGCCCTGACCTCGGCGGCAACTTTCGGCGTGGGGGCCGCCTTGCCCCTGCTTATGGTCATCCTTTCGCCTGCACGGATACTGATCTACTCGGTCGCCATCGCATCGCTGATCTCCCTGGCGCTTCTCGGTGCCATAGGGGCGAGGGCAGGCGGTGCCAGTGTTCTGAAAGCCAGCGCCCGCGTGACTTTCTGGGGCGCCTTCGCCATGGCGTTGACGGCGGGGATAGGCGCGATCGTAGGTACGGCGGTCTAGCCGGAGTCCGCCCTACAGGCATTTTCGATAGTAGAGCGCCGAAACAAAACTAAAATAGCATTCGCTTCTGAACGTGGTTCAGACCGGCTCTATTTCGATATGCGGCGGATAACGGAGGGAACTATGTCTGAACTGGTTCGAGAAGCTGGCGGCTCCTTCCTGATTGCCGGATGTAAAAGCGTGCTGTGCCTTTGAGATATTGATCCTCCAACGGCCGGGCAGGGGCTCAAGATCCCCACGACTGGTTTAAACCTGGAAGGAACAAGCGATGCGTCGTGTTTCGATCTTGTTGCTTCTGAGCGGGGCGCCACGAAGGTCTGGATACGTACGGCGTTCTCCGAATTTCTTATGAAATGCCGGATCTTGAGGTTGCGCTTGATCCATTTGAAGAACAGTTCGATCTGCCAGCGCTGCTTGTAGAGGTCGGCGATTTCCTGGGCTGGGGCATCGAGGTCGTTGGTGACAAGCCGGATGACCTTGCCGGTCTGGATGCGCACGGTGATCTCGCGCACCGGTTTGTGGAAGCGGCGTGCGCTCGCCATGCGCTCCGGTAGATAGCCGACCCTGTCGCTGAGGACGACACAGGACAGATCGGTATTCCGAACGCAGAACCACTCTAGACCTCTGCTGGAATCGCCTAGTCCCCCACCAAAGCGATGATCGGTCCGTAGCCGCCGTGCCAGGATGTGTCGTTGCGGCCGAGCGCCGGATTGTAGAGACCAGTGCCGTTTCCGCCGTCGAGGAAGAGTGCGTCGGGGCATTTCAGTTCATCGCGGAAGAGGCGTGCGAAATCGTGGAAGTTCACGTCGCCTTCGCTGATGACGAAGCGCAGCGTGCCGTCGGCTGAGAGGCCGACGCCGTTGCGCCGCGTGCGGTCGCTCGAACCCGGTATGAAAATCGGGTTGATCTTGCCTGACATGACCAGCATCGGGCCGGATTGCGTGGCGAGCTGCACGTTCGGTTTCTGCTTCAGGAAGTCTTCGGTTGAGACGATGTGGGCGCCGGCCTCGTCGAGATAGAAGATGCCGTTCGGCCGCTTGAAGAAGTTCGGCACCGGGCCGGAAACCTTGGGCGGCGCCTCCACGTTGACCGGTATCAGCCCCTTGCCATCCTCGACATAAAGCCCCATCGGCGTGAAATCCTCGCGGTACATGCCGGCATTCATGGCAAAGAGGAGCCGATGTCCTTCATCGGTGACAGCGTCGGCGACGCCCGAAAACCTGCGATAGGGCTTGCCGCCTGCATCCTTCCAGAACAGGCGCAGGTCCGCATTGGCGGGATCGACATCGCAGACGATATAGGTGGCGCCTTCGAAATTTTGGCGTGCGCAGGGATCTGCAGGCGTCGGCGTGCCGTCTGCATCGGGCACATCGGCGCTCGCAGCAATCGCGCCGGCAAGAAGCAGGGAAAAGGCGAATAGGGTGCGAAGCATGGCATCTCCTGAGTCATGGCCCGTGACTCGTAGCTGATGACGGGGAAAGAAGGCGAGAACGAGGATCAAGGTGCCGTCGCTGCACATATAGAGATGACGGAAGAGGGGTGCCCCACGAGGCGGCATCACCAAAGGCCCCGGCTCACGCGACGGAATCCACCCTTGAATCCCTCCACCTTTCTCAAAAAAATCGTCATAATCCCGCCGGATATCACCCGATTGGGGGTGGCGATTCCCCTGACGATGGCTAGGCTGAAGTCGGCCTTGTGGAGCTGGGCCAAATTGACGCAATTTCGAGGCCGTCTCTCCCGACGAGCCTCTTTTTTTTGAGCGCTTGGGGCATGGCTCTGCCTGCGCACGGAAAACTATCGGGCGTGGACGCCCAGCAGGTCGAACTCGTCGATCAATCCCACCACCTTCTTGCCATCGAATGTCTCGGCGCCGATGATGCTTTGCCCATCGTATTTCTCGGCCTGAAGGATGATGACGTATTTGTCTTCCTGGCGGAAATAGCCGTATTGCGGGATTTCGATGTCGATCGGCTTGCCGTCGCTCTGGTCATCCTGCCCGGTGGCAAAGATCGCGGTTCCGTTATCGACATCCTCGGGGGCTGCGGCCCGGCCGGTCAAAAAGCCCGAGTTCGGCAGGGCCGGCCACTTGGCAGCGCCGCTGAAAAGCAGGGCGGCGCAAAGTGCTACGGCGAGCGCCCTTGTTGTCTTGAACTCAGTTACCTTTGCCATGGTCCACTCCTGCCGTCCGTGGAAGGGCGAGGGGTGCGTCATGCTATGAATTCTCCCTGCAGCCGGAAGTTCCCAAAGACCGCCAACCGGAGGCAAGGGCAAGATGGGATGGCGGCGCTGCACAATTTTATTCGCGATGGCGCATATAGGGAAAGGATCCGGATACCGAAAACCGGTAGCTGGATACCGGTTGGAGGGTTAGGCCGGTGCAAGCCGCTCTAGCTATCCGTCTGATCGGCTTCGCGCGTCATCTCGATCATCGTCGGTCGGAAGCCCATGGCGGCAAAGAGGCTGCGGGCGGTCTCGTTGCGGTAGGCGGTCGAGAGCACGAAGCGTTCGGCGCCGAGGGATTTCAATCCGGCCATCGCCGCTTCCAGCAGCATCCTCCCGACGCCTTCGCGGCGGCGTGCCGAATCGACGAAGAGATCGTGGATGACGCCCGCCGGCCCGCGCAGCGACATGTAGTCGAAGCCCTGCAGCTCCGCGTAGGCATAGCCGAGCAGCGCGCCGTCGTCCTCGGCGACGATGACGACGACTTCGGGCCGGGTGAACTGGCTCTTGAGGAACTGCCCGTATCGCAACGGCGTGCTTTTGGCCGCTTCGATGAAGCGCCTGGCATCCAGTTCGTGATGCATCGCGACCAGCAGGGCGCCGAAGCCGCCGAGGGTTTCCATGTCGCCTGATGTGGCGGGGCGGATCTGGACTGCATGTTCGACCGGCTTCGTCGGCATAGGTGTGATTCCAATGGGCTTTCGATCAGCGATCCTGACGACATCGCGGCTGGTTGCAAGGCCATATCCGGCGTGGGTGGCGAAGCTTGGGGCTGGCCGGCAGTGTTATCCAAGGGGGCGCCACAGCGCGATAGCCGCATGTCAGAGCTTCCGGCCGCTCGGGAGATCGCCCGCCAGCACCCGGCCGAATTAAAATTCTATCGCCAAATCAGCCGCTTGCCGAAAAAACTTTCAGGTGATTCGAAGTTTTTCCGCCTATCTCTGTTGCCAAATTTAAAATTGACCGTATATTACGCTCATCGACCATTGCTTGTGACGTCGTTGAAGAGCCAGCGTGCTCTCGCCAGATTTCCTTCCAAATAATCGACCCAAGCCCGCAGGGTATCGCGGGAATTTCAACGGTTGCTTTGAAAGGAGATCGTTATGAATACAGGTACAGTCAAGTGGTTCAATGCCACCAAGGGTTTCGGTTTTATCCAGCCGGATAACGGCGGCGCCGACGTTTTCGTCCATATTTCTGCAGTTGAACGCGCAGGCCTGCGCGCGCTGGCAGACGGACAGAAGGTCAACTACGACATCGTGCAGGACCGCCGCTCGGGCAAGAGCTCTGCCGACAACCTCCGGACTGCCTAAGAACTTGTCACGACTTCGCGCGACCACGGATGTACTGGCGCGCGGAGACGATGACTGAGGCCAGGCACTGGCCAGGGAAGGTCGGGAGCAGTCCCGGCCTTTAATTTTTTGTTTCATGAGGGTAGAACGACATGGCCTATCGTCGTTATCGGCCGGGTGATACCATCATGCTCAAGCATGGCGTTCTCGGCAACACGCAGCCCTCGGGTTCCGGCAACGTTCTATCCGTCCTGCCGGCCGCGCAGGGCTTCGTTCATTACCGCGTGCGGTTCCAGAATGAAAATTTCGAGCGCAGCATCCGTCAGGATGATATAGACGTGCTCGCATCGCCCTCGTCGCCCTTGCCTTCCGAAGCGCGGGCGGCTACCGAGAGTCCGAAATCGAGCTGGATCAATTCGAATTCGATCCGCATCAGGAAATAACAGCAGCAACGCTGATTAAGGAGAAAACTTGCAGGTACTCGTCCGAGACAACAATGTCGACCAAGCCCTCCGCGTGCTGAAAAAGAAGCTGCAGCGCGAAGGTGTGTTCCGCGAAATGAAGGAACGCAGCGCCTATGAAAAGCCGTCGGAAAAGCGCGCCCGCGAAAAGGGCGAAGCCATCCGCCGCGCCCGCAAGCTCGCCCGCAAGCAGGCGCAGCGCGAAGGCCTGCTGCCGGCACCGAAGAAGAAGGTGATGCCGGCCCGCGGCGCCCGCTGATCTTTTCCCGGTCTCCCGTTCCATCGCCAAGGAGGAAGCCATGACCGAGACGAAAGACACGTTCTTCAAGCCCGAAAAGCTCTCGCCGCAGGCGAAGGCCGAGCAGACGACGTCTGTCGCCAAGGGCATCCTCGAAAGCGAAGCTGCCGCCCGGCAGAAGAAGACGGAAAAGCTGCGCGCGCTGAGGCTCGCCCAGCCGGCGCCCGAGGCGCCGGCAAAGAAGACCAGGGCGAAGAAGGGGTAGGGGCCTTTTGGGGCCTCGCCTTGATTTGGTTTTGACATGATTGATATTTTGAGGCGGTGCTCCTTGGGGCGTCGCCTTATTGCGTTGTGCCGTGAGGCACCCCCGCTCGGGGGAGCAGGTAGCTGATATGCCCGGCTCGTGGGGGGCAGCGATCGTCGTGCAGGCCACATTTCCAAAGCGGTCACGGAAAGGCCGGGGTTTCAAAGCCCCGGCCTTTTAAACGATGGCGGCCCTTTGCGGGTATCAATGGAACGTAACTGCTCGCTCCGGCACGGCGATCTCTTCTTCTGCGAGGCCGCTGAGGGCGACGACCACCTCGTCAATGGACCAGCCGACGCTCAGAGCATGGTCGATCAGCTGGTGAAAGTCGGTTTCGAGGTAGTCCTTGCAATCGTCAAGACGATCTGCCGTAATAATGATCGTGCGTGAATTCAGGATTTTGGTCATGGCCTTATCCTTTTCTGGAAACATAACCGGCGTGACCGGTTATAGTTCCCACTCCGCAGCACGTTGTTGGGTGAATACTTGCGGCTTGCGAATGATTTCCTGGTCTCGGGAACGGGTAACTTACCGGCGCCTGAAGCCGAAACGCACGTGGCTGTAACGTCGCAACCCAAATCCAATACTCGGAGCACACCAGAAGGCAGCGATCAGATAAGCGATCGCCGTCACGCCCAGGCATTCGCTTTCACCAGTCACGCAGGTGGGTGCGACTACAATCGTATGAAGACATAGCGCGTCTGTGGCCAATGAAAAAACTGCTACAGCAATGGGTAGCCAGAAGCTTTTGCTGCGCCCGATGGCCAGAGCTGCGATGAAGACCGCGATGAAGGGGAGGGATGCAATCCAGAACAGGGTCATCGGTTTCTCGGGACAAATTTGTCACGCGAAACCTATCCCGATTTGCCAAGACTGCAAATGATCGATCTGCCGAGGCCTCAACATGCTCACTGTCAGGGTCTTTTCAGGTCCGGACCGGCTACATGCTGGACAGTATCGACCGGCGACATGGTCGACAAGTCATAGTGTGTCGGCGCGAGGGTTTCGGATGCCATGCACCGCCGCGGAGGGTGACCGTTCAAACACCTTCGTAGACAAGGCGGGTGAAGAGCGCCGGCGAGATCGCCCAGTTCCCGAAGATGGGATCCCATTCCGCCGTGGGCTTGGCGGCGACTGTGTCGTCGGCGCTGCGACCGTCCTTCTTCAGCTTGGCGACGTTTTCCCTGGCTCCGACGAGCATGTCCCGCCACGCGACGAGATCCTTCTTGCCTGCGATCTCTCCATGCCCAGGGATGACGATCGTCTCATCATCCACCATCTTGACGTTCGCCTCGGCGGCCTGGATCTGCCCGTCGATGCTGCCACCCGTTGAATAGTCGATGAAGGGATAGACGCCGTTCCAGAAGGTGTCGCCCATCTGGACGATGTTGGCTTCCTGGAAAAAGACGGAGATGTCGCTGTCAGTATGCGCGGGGCCATAGTATTTCAGCGTGATCGTCTGGCCATTGTGCTTCAGTGTCTCCTCGTCTGACTTCATAACCATTGTCGGCAGCGCCCCCTTCGGTAACGGAGGGAAGTCGAAGTTCCAGTCCTCGACGCGGGTCGCGACAGCCAGGTGCTTGAGCGAGTTCGGGTGGGCAGTGATCATGGCGCCCTCCGAATTGAGCCACTCGTTTCCATCGGTGTGGTCGAAATGCCAGTGCGAATTGATGAGGTGCTTGATCGGCTGTTGACCGAGGTCGGCCAGAGCTTTCTCGATCCTGGGACGGGAAGCTGTGAGCCCCGCGTCGACGAGCAGCTTCCCGTCGTCGCCGATAAGGACGCCGATGTTGCCTCCAGAACCGGAAAGCGCGCTGATCCCGCCGCGAAGCGTGGTGGTCTTGATCTCCGCTGCGGCCGCCGCCTCGCGGAACTGGATGACGACACTCTTCGCTGCGGCGAATACCTCTGCCGGCGTCAGCCATCCCCCAGAGGCGGCAAACGTTGCCCCACCGAGGCAGCAGAGGCAGAAACCACGTCGTGACAGTGCATAATCGTGCTTGTTCATTTCCGGCTCCATCAGTGTTGACAGTCTCGTCAAAGAGAGTGCCACCACGCAGGGAGGCGTGCGTGGTGGCTGGACCTCGATCTAGTTTCGGCGGAGCTTCCGATCGAGGAAATCGTGGATCAGAGACGCCATCTCGGGCAGCTTGCTTGCTACGCCTCAAGAAGCTCCAGGACGAGTTAATTGTCGTAAGACGGCGTGAATTTGGGTGAGGAGATCTCCGGAGTTGCGCGAGCTAACGCCGCCGGCCAGCCTTCTCGGCGAGCCCTTCGCGTCCGGGCGGTTTCTCGCAATGGCAGTAAACGCTGGTGGCGGCTCGCATCCTTGAGGCATAGGCGCTGCCGACGGAGTCTGCTTCGTTTCGGAGGTGCCGAAGGGGCGACCTTGCTCGACTATGACAAAGGCGAAAGCCTCGCCTCAAATGTGACCCGGGTCGAGCCATGGGTCTCGACCCGTCCTTCGGCCTCCCCCAAAGAGGGAGGGGTTGGGGAGGGGTCTTAACGCACCAATCAGCGCCATCCACACCTCACCCAGATGCGTTCAGTTCCTGACCTCGAAGATCATGTTGAACGGCGTCTCGCTCGCGCGGCGGAAGTGGTGGTAACCGGCATCCAGCGCCACCTTGCGCAGCTTCATCTCGCCCGCCTGCGCGCCGAGCCCGAGGCCGACTTCCTGGGCCATGGAGGCGGGTGTGCAGATCATCGCCGAGGCGCCGTAATAGACGCGGCCGACGGGGTTGAGATTGTCCTTCAGCCCATCATGGGCGAAGGGCTCGACGATCATCCAGGTGCCGTCCTTGGCCATGGTCTCGCGGATATGCCGGCCGGCGCCGACAGGGTCGCCCATGTCGTGCAGGCAGTCGAACATGGCGACGAGATCGTAGTTGCCGGCCGGGAATTCCTTGGCTGTGGCCTTGTCGAAGGTCACCCGATCGTCGACGCCTGCCTCCTTTGCGGCCCGTTTGGCGCGCTCGATCGAGGGGCCGTGATAGTCGAAGCCGTGGAAATGCGATTTCGGGAAGGCCTTGGCCATGAGAATGGTCGAGGCGCCGTGGCCGCAGCCGACATCGGCGACTTCCGCGCCGCGCTCCAGCTTTTCCTTGACGCCCTTCAGCGAGGGAATCCATTCCTCGACGAGATGGCTGTTATAGCCGGGCCGGAAGAAGCGCTCCGTGCCGCGGAAGAGGCAGGTGCTGTGTTCATGCCAGCCAAGGCCCTTGCCGCTACGGAAGGCCTCTTCCACCTTCGGCTCGTCCATCCACATGGACTGCACGATTTCGAAGGCGCCGCCGAAGAAGGCGGGGCTGTCTTCATTGGCGAAAACCAGCGCCTGTTCGGGCGTCATGGCGAACTTGTTCGAGGCTTCGTGGTAGGTGATATAATCGGCAGCCGCCATGGCGGCGAGCCATTCGCGCACGTTGCGTTCCGCAAGGCTGGTCGTTTCCGCCAGCTCCATCGATGAGCGCGGCCGCCCGTCCATCATCGCCCTGAACAGGCCGAGATGATCCCCGAGCACGACGAGAACGCCCGATACGCCGGCGCCGAGATCGCCGACCAGGCGACCGACGAGTGCATCGACTTTCTGCATGTCAGGTTGGTTCATATCGGATTTCTGCTTGTCGGATTTCTGCATGGCACCCTCCTCAAGATGCGCCCGCCCCAGCCCGAGACATCGACCCGCTCAGGAATCTATGCGGGAGCGGCAGCCAGTCAATGCTGCATTCGGGTTAGGTGACGGCTCGAATGCGTCGATCATTGATCCTGCTCAAATCCTTCGCACGGTGCTTGCTCTACCATGCCTGGATCAGCGGGCAGCCCTCGGCAGGTTCGAAGGGCGCCCCGAAACCCTGACGGGAGGAGCATTCCATGACGATGACTTCATTTCTGCGTCCGGCCGCGCTCGCCGCTCTTGTTACGATCGCCACGACTGCCGGCGCCGCCGCGCAAACGACGCCGCCTGCCGGAGGCGAGGGCTCACAGGGGCAGCCGGGCCAGTGGGGCACGATGTGGCCGGGCATGATGGGACACATGATGGGCCAGGGTGGCGGACCCGGCATGATGTGGCCCGGCATGATGGGGCAGGACTCGGACATGATGGGACAGCAGATGATGGGCCGGGGCGTCTGCGCCGGCTACATGGGCGGCATGCCGATGGCCATGCGCGGGCGGATGATGAAGGTCATGTTCGCCGTTGCCGACACGAACGGTGACGGCGGCCTTTCCTTCGATGAAGTGATGTCCGTCCACAAGCGGATTTTCGATATCGTCGATGCTAACAAGGACGGCAAGGTCACGCCGGAAGAGGTTCAGGGTTTCATGGCGCCCTGACCGCCGCGTCGCTGTGACTGCAATCCCGCAGCGGTCTTCCGGCCGCTGCAGCAGGTGCCGTTTCAGCGGCCGGAACAGCGTCGCCGGCCTGAAAATTGAGTGCCACGCCACCCTTTCCGCGGTATAATGTTCGGCTGCAATATGGACGGAGGTGAAGCCAATGAAGAGGCTCGCAATCATTGCCCTGTCCCTGGCGACGGCGCTGACAAGCGCTCCGCCGGTCGTGGCGTTTCCCACCATTGTCGCCCCTGATGTCGAGGCGCTGCAGGTGCAGCCGGTGCGTTACCGTGGCGGCTATCACGGCGGCTATCGCGGTGGATACCATCACCACAATGGCGGTAACGGCTGGGGTTGGGCGCTCGGGGGCCTCGCCGCAGGCGCGATCATCGGCGGAATGCTGGCGCAGCCCGGATATTATGGCTCCGGCTATTACGATCGGGGCTATTACGGCTCGACCTATTACGGTCCGTACTACTACGGCTCGACGCGATATTACGCGCCACGCTACTACGCGCCACGCTATTACGGCCGAGCCTACTACGGCGGCGACGCACATACGCGCTGGTGCTATGCGCGTTACCGGTCCTACAGGGCTTACGACGACACGTTCCAGCCCTATCATGGTCCACGACGGGCGTGCGTCTCGCCTTACTATTGATGGCCCGTATGGAGTCGCTGGAGCCACCCCATCGCCTTGGCTCGTCGCGCCTTACGGAAGTTCGATTTCGCCCTCCACCACGTGGTGAAGGGCAGCGCCTTCCGCCGTCAGCGTCATGCGAACCTTCAGCCTTTTGCCGCCGATCTGTCCGTCGCGCACCGTCTCCTCGATCTTGCGCTGCGAGGTCACGCCGACTTCCTTCAGGAACTTGCGGATCGACATGTTGAAAGCGTCTTCGCTCATGGTGGAATCCCCCTGTGTCCAGAGGGGATTGTAGGTGAAGGCGTGCGGTCAGGAAAGCCGGATGGAGCGCGGGTGCCAGGAATCGGCCCGAGCCGCGAAATCGGCTGGTTTTGCTCTAATGCAGGACTCGCTGTCATAAAACTGAAGGAGTTTAATTGCTAGTGATTTGCAATTGCAAATCAGGAACGCATTTATGAACAAGTCCGGATCGGAAAGGGTGATCTTGCTGCCCCTGATCGTCCTCTCGATCGCCCAGCTGATCGGGTGGGGCGCGGTCAGTTTCCCGGCGGTCGTCAGCCGGGACATGGCGGCGGATCTCAGAATCGATATATCGACGGTCTTTGTGGGGACCACCGTTTTCTACGTTACGATGGGTGCCTGCGCGCCGTTCCTCTCGCGGCTTTTTACCAGCATCGGGGCGCGCCCTGTGATGATCGCCGGAACGATCATGTCGGCCTTCGGCCTGACGCTTGTGTCACTGTCGCATTCGCCCATCAGCTATTTCCTGGGCTGGCTGGTTCTGGGTGCTGCAGGAAGCGCCAGCCTCACCACGCCGGCGCATATCCTTCTCAACGAGATCGCCGGGCGGAAAGCCGCACGCGCGATTGGGGGGGCTGGCATTGGTTTCGGGCCTGTTCGGCACGGTATTCTGGCCTCTGACGTCCTTCCTGTCGCAGGACATCGGCTGGCGCGGCACGTGCCAAGCCTATGCGGCGGTCATGATCGTGGTCTGCCTGCCGCTCTACGTCTTCGGCCTGCCGCGCAGGAACAAGGCCGCGGTGGAGATCACGGCGGCGACATATCGGCGTTCGGCAAAAGCCCATGACCGGACCTTTTATCTCATCGTCGCGGCCATCGCGCTCAACGCGTTCATCACATTCGGCTTCAGCTCCATTCTGATCGAGCTCCTGAAGGCCGAGGGCCTGAACCCGGCGCAGGCGCTCGCTTACGGCTCCGCGCTCGGCATCGTGCAGATCTTCGCCCGGGGGCTGAATATCGTCGGAGAAAAACGGTGGGACGGCGTGACGATCGGTGTCGCCTCATCGGCAATCCTGTGCCTATCGCTGATCATTCTCCAGGTCGCCCAGGGCTCGGCGACGGCCATCGCCATCTTCCTGGTTCTCTATGGCGTCAGCAGCGGGGCGCTTGCCGTCGCAAGGTCAACCATTCCGCTTGTCTTCTATGACAAGGGAGAGTTCGCAAAGGCGCTCTCGCGGATCGCCCTGCCATTGAACTGGATCTCGGCGATCTCTCCCCCGGTCCTGATCTCCCTGATGACCAGTCTCGGCAGCAGGGCGGTACTGATGCTGTGCCTGCTTTGCTCCTGCAGCGCCATCCTCGTCCTGCTTTTGCTCAGAAGCCGTCGCCCGATGAGCGAAGCGGCCGTGACCTCGTAAGGGTCGTCAATCCGTGAGGCAGGGATCGGGTGGTGAGCGGCCTGTCCGTTTCCCTGATATCGGAAAGGGCAGGCCGCCGTCCGGGCGCTATTTCAGCGGCGGAAGGCACACCATCATCATACGCGCGCTGGCCAGGACGGAGGGCCGGAAATTATAGCTTCACGCCGACGCTCGCCAGGAAGCTTTCCATACGGTTGTCTACCTCAGCCTTCGTCTCCGCCCACGCTGGGAACGACTGGAGAAGATTGTCGTGCCAGGCGATCAGGTTTGGATATTCCTTGAACGGAAACCTTGCACGATCGATCTGGGAGAAGGGAGCCGCGATATCGATATCGGCAAAGGTCAACGCATTGCCAACCATGAATTTACGGCCTTCAAGATGCCGGTCGAGTACATCAGCTGCAGCGCGGATCTTACCCTCGGCGAATGTGATGAGGGATTCGTTCTTCGCGACACCCATGACCGTCTTCCCCACGCGCTCATCGAAAATCGTGGTGGTGAAGGTGCGCCACTGCTCGCCCGACCAGAACATCCACTGAAGAACCTGGAAGCGCTCCTCCTGCGTGGTGCCCACCAATGGCGAATTCACCTTGTCGGCCAGGTACAGATTGATTGCCGAGGCCTCATAGATGATGATGTCTCCATCTTCGAGAACCGGCGTCAGACCGTGAGGATTGAGACGCGATTTGAACGCGTCGGTTTGGCTCTCGCCCTTGAAGAGGTCAACGGTAACGCGTTCGAGCTCAATGCCCATGATCTTCGCAGCGGCGTTCACGCGACGCAGACTGCCCGAGCCCGCATCACCATAGATCTTGATTGTCATAACTGTTCCTTTCGCTTCCAGGCCGTAAATGGGCGGCGGCCATCAATTCCCATATTCCGCTGGCGAATGGCATCCATACTTGACGAATGCCATCTATTCTCTATTGGAATTCATCGTGATGGCTGCTTGCCGGGTCGGGATTCGAGGGATGGACAAGCTGGATGCGATGCGGATGTTCGTGCGTGTGGTCGAAAGCGGAAGCTTTTCGCAGGCAGCGCGAGACCTGAACGTCAGCCAACCCACGGTCAGCAAACAGCTCGCTGCGCTGGAAGCGCGACTCGGGACGCAACTCCTCGCGAGAAGTTCGCGCGCCCTTGCCGTAACGCCCGCAGGACAGGAATATTACGAGGCCACCATCCGTATCCTTCAGGATCTCGACTTCATCGAAGAGAGGCTCCTTGAAGGGCAGTCGGCTCCCTCGGGGCTGGTCCGCGTGACGCTCCCACCAGCATTCGGGCGGATGTTCGTCATCCCGCGGCTCGCGGATTTCAGGAACCATTTCCCCGATGTCGCGATCGAGATGGAAGTCTCCGGGCGGCACGTTGACCTTATCGAGGAGGGAATAGACGTCGCGATCCGCATCGGTCGGCTTTCGGATTCAGCGCTCGTCGCCCGGCGGATCGGCGACATGCGGATGATAACGCTGGCCTCTGCCGGCTATCTTGCCCAACACGGCACCCCGCAGACGCTGGACGAACTGCGAATCCACCAGCGGATCGGCTATGTCTACCAGGGAGACATCGTCGGGTGGGGCTTCCAGGTAGACGGCCGACTGGTCACGCTCGACGGCAGCGGAGCGTTCCGCACGAACGATTCCGAGCATGTCCGCGGCGCGGTCCTCGCAGGTCTCGGCATATCCCACCACGCGAGCTGGCTGTTCACGGATGTGCTGGCCTCCGGCGAGGTTATACGAATTCTGGACCAGCATGCGCCGCCGCCCTTTCCGATCAACGCTGTTACCGTTGCCGGACGGCGCATGCCCTCCCGCGTGCGGCAGTTCATCGATTTCCTCGCCGCGATCTGCGCCGAGGAGCGGGAATTGAGGATACTCTAGCACGTCATGGAGCGGATGACTTCGGGCAGGCGCTGCACGGGTCGGCGACGCAGATCGTTTCATGCGTGATCGGTGTCGTAGCGCAGGCGGTTATCCCTGATGTTTTCCGTATGCGCAGCCGCCCAGTCGGCGAGGTGGCGCACGGTTTCCGACAGGGAGAGACCGAGCGGGGTCAGCGTATATTCGACCTGCGGCGGCGTGCTGGGGTGAACGGTTCTTGCGATCATGCCGTCGCGCTCCAGCGTCTTCAGCGTCCGCGTCAGCATCTGCTGCGAAATGCCGCCGACCTGCCGCTTGAGGCCGTTGAAGCGCAGCGCACCCAGCCGAAGTGCGACGACGACCTGGATCGTCCACTTGTCGCCGACGCGGCTCAGGATCTCGCTGACGCCCTTGCAGTCTGCCGCTGTCGGCCTGGCGGTCACATCCATCTGACCAGCTCCCAAAGATATGCTTTTGACGGATAATTTTAGGTCCCATAAATGGCCGTGGTCAACATTCCAGACCTTGTCTTCGAAGAGATGGGTCTGCCACCAGGAGACCAACATGAACCTCATCTACTATCCGGGCGCCTGCAGCCTTGCCGATCATATCGCGCTCATCGAGGCCGGGCTTTCCTATCGTCTCATCAGCATCGACCATGGCAAGAAGACGGAGGACGGCCGCGATTTCCTGTCGATCAATCCCAAGGGCTACATTCCGACGCTCGAACTGGAGGACGGAACGATCCTGACGGAGAACCAGGTCATCCTGACCTATATCGCCGAGACGAGCGGCAAGCTCTTGCCCAAAGACGGCATCGTTCGCTGGCGGGCGCTCGAGGCGCTCGCCTTCATGTCGTCCGAGATCCATTCCCGTTACCAGCCCTTCTTCAGGAATTTCCCGGAGCCCGAGAAGGAGCGTGCCCGCGAAAGGCTCGCGCAGGCCTTTGCAATCCTTGCCGACCAGATGGGCGATAAGAAATTCCTCGTCAGCGACGAGATGACGATTGCCGATTGCTACCTGTTCTGGGTGCTGATGGCCGCACCCAGGAGCGGCGTCGACCTGCCGGAGGCACTGCGCAGGTTCTTCGAGCACATGCGGGCGCGGCCCTGCGTGATCAGGGCATTGGCAGAGGAGGGGCTGGGCTGATCGGATGGCCGGGGTAAACTGACCGCGCACGTTCCCTGGCGCGGGAGTCAATGGCTTTCAGGCTTTCGCCTGTTCATAGGCCATGAACAGATCGGTCACGAGAACGCCGTTGATCCGCATTCCAGTCAAATCGGCATCCTTGATGTCCGAATCTGCCAACGTGACGCCGCTTATGGTCAGTCGCGACAGGTTTGCATTCGTGATGGCCGCTCCAGACAGATTGACGTTATTGAAGCGCGCGTCTGCAAGGGTGATATCGTCAAAAACCGCTTCGCTTAAATTGGTGTCCGTGAATCTTGCCTTGGTCAAAACAGCGTAAAACCGTGCGTCCGCGAGGTTTACGCCATCGAAATTGGCGCCTGACATATCGGCGCGCTCGTAATGCGCTCCCTGCATCTGAGGGCCATCAAAATGGTTGTGTTCCTGGCAATCGCTCATTGCTGTACCCTCCGGTTGATGATTGTGACCTGGAGAATGCCAGATTGCGCCATCATTTGCGACCGTCGAATCTGAAATAGAAACGAGCCTACGCCAATTCTGGCCGCCGTTCGTCGCAAGTCACAAAAGTCGGTCGCGAAAACACGGCATCATCTTGAGGTCGCGGACTGAATGCGCCGGCGACCTGCGCCGCATTGTGGTCAATCCCAGCTTGAAGTTATCCGGCAAACCTTTAGTTTATACGATAATAATCGCGGGAACATTCAGGCAATGACTGGGAAATCCGTTCATTCGTTCGAGATATTCGAAGAAGCAGCCTGCGATGCGGGAATCTATACTTGGGACATTGTCAGGAACCTCGTCTTCGCAGACAGCGCGCTCGCCGAGCTTTTCGGCCTCGACCCTGCCGCCACGGTGCGCGGCCTGCCGCTGGAGGACTATCTTGCGCGTGTCCATCCCGATGACCGGCCGCAACTGGCAAAGAAGATCTCGGAAGTGCTCGTTGCCGATATCGCACAACAGAGCACCTATCGCGTAGAGGGCAGGGACGGGCGGTACCGGATGGTCGCCGCCTTCGGCCGGGCCTTTCGCGATCACGGCGGATCGCCCATCCTCTATTCCGGCATCGTCGTGCCGGTGGCAGAGCAGGAGGACGTGGGGCCGTTCGCGCATTAGGATGCTCCAGCCGCGGGGCGACATTCACCCCATCCCCATGCAGATCGTCATCCACAGGGCTGCATCGGCAGACTGATCCCGACGCGGAATGCGATGCGCTAGGCTCCGACAGGTCGGCATTGCGCCGCCATGGTTATTCTGAAACTCTGCGGTGCTGGCAACCGTCGAGCGCTCATTAGCCATTTTCCGTTTCTGGGCGGTTTTTTTCGGGCTCCAGACCCCATGTCGTATATGCGCCCTTGCGCATCATTGGTTGTGCACTAAGTTTTTGCTTCGGCCGATTGATGGGGCTGGCGTAGGCCCTGAATTGCTCAGGAAATCACGCTGGCAAGATGCCGGGGGGCAAAGGATCGATGATGGGCGGAGAAATGGCTGGGTTGTTGTCCGCGACGGACTGGTCGCAGACCAGTCTCGGTCCGATGGACCAATGGCCGAACTGCCTGAAATCTGCCGTCGATATCATGCTTCCCGCGCAGGCCGAGATCGTCCTGTTCTGGGGCAGGGATTTCGTGGCGCTCTATAACGATGCCTATGCGCCGACGATCGGCGACAAGCATCCACGGGCCTTCGGCCGGCCGGCGCGGGAAAACTGGAGCGAGCTTTGGGACGATCTCGAGCCTCTTCTGAGCCGTGTTCTCGATGGCGGAGAAACTGTCGTCGCCAAGGACCGCCCCTTCTACCTGGAGCGATATGGCGTTCCGGAAACCGTCTATTTCGACATTTCCTATTCGCCGGTCCGTGACGAGCAGGGGCAGATTCGAGGCGTTCTCTGCATCGTCAACGAGACGACCGACAGAGTCCGCAGCGAAGCTGCGTTGCGCGAGAGCGAGCAACGCCTGCGAGCGATTTATACCCAGTCGGCTGCCGGCATCGCACAGGCCGATCTAAGCGGGCGGATTCTCAGCGTGAACCAGCGTTTATGCGAGCTTATCGGTTATTCCGCCGAAGAGCTCGTGGGTATGACAATAAAGGACATCACGTTCGAGGACGACCGCGCCGAAAATCTGCGGCGCTACCAGCACATGGTCGAGACCGGCGAGAGCTTCGATATCGAAAAGCGTTATGTCCGGAAGGATGGCGAACTCCTCTGGGTGGCAAACTCGGTCTTTCCCATCCGGGACGAAACGGGCCGGATCAAGCAGGCTGCCGCGATCATCGTCGACATAACCGAGCGCAGACGGGTGCGCGAGGTGGAAGCCCATCTGGCATCGATGATCGCGTCTTCGAACGATGCGATCATGGGCATCGATCTCGACATGAAGATCACGAGTTGGAATGCGGCAGCAAAGAAGCTCTACGGCTATGACGAAGCCGAGGCGATCGGGCAATCCGTGCTTATGCTGGTCCCCGATGACCGCAAGCATGAGGAGCCTGCCATTCTCGGGCGGATCGCTGCCGGCCTGATCGTCGAGCCCTATGAGACGGTCAGAGTGCGAAAGGACGGGGGGCTGGTGGATGTTCTCCTCAGCGTTTCGCCCATTTTCGACAGTGCGGGACGCGCCGTCGGCGCCTCGAAAATGGCACATGACATTTCGGCTCGCAAGGAGGCGGAGCGCCTTCAGGCGATGCTCGTCGGCGAGCTTAACCACAGGGTCAAGAATGTGCTCGCAACCGTAAGTGCGATAGCGCGGCAGACGTTCGGGCGGAGCGAGGCGAACCAGGCCGACGTCGAGACCTTCGGCGCGCGCCTGGCATCTCTCGGCCGCGCCCATGATCTGCTGACCCACGGCGGGTGGCAGCAAGCGGATTTACGCTCGGTGGTCGAGCAGGCGCTTTCGCCCTTCGCGTCCGAGAAATTCGAGGTGACGGGAGGTTCCGTCCTGCTGCCCGCCAAGGCAGTCGTGGCTTTTTCACTGGCGCTTCACGAGCTTGCGACAAATGCCGCGAAGTATGGCGCCCTTTCCGTGCCGGACGGACGGGTTTCGATCGCGTGGGAGCAGGATGACTCCGGGCTGAGGTTCCGCTGGATGGAAAGAGGCGGACCGACGGTGCGCCCTCCCGCCAGGAAGGGCTTCGGTTCGCTTTTGATCGAGCGCCTGCTCGCCTCTGAACTGAATGGCCAGTCGGTCATTTCCTATAACGCGGATGGCGTCGTCTGCGAGATTTCCGCAGATTCTTCATTCAACGCAGCGAATTCCTGAGCTCAGCCGGCCGCTACGGCTCGATGCCGACGTCGAGCAGGTCGATCGAGACAGCGACCCGATCGAGGATGGGCCGGTTGTCCGGACCGGTTGCGTAAACCCTGCGCTTCGTCGGGATCATCAGACCGGTGAAACTCCTGACGTCGCTTGCATAGTTGGCGCTCCTGGTGCCGCCCATGATGTCGACGCTGTAGTCATGGCGCCGCAGCAGACCGTCCGCATTGAAATAGAAGGTCTGCACGGTGGAATGGCTGGGGATGGTTGACGGGAAGGTTACCTGCAGCCGGCGCCAGATTTCATCCTCTTCCTGCCACGGCTCGATCTCCTCCGTCCTGAAACCGGGAAGCGTGAAGAGGAACGGCGTCGTCAGATAGGTCCACATGGCATAGCCGGTGAAATAGATCAGATGCTGCCGGTCCCAGGGCGTGGTGATCGTATGCCCTTCGAAGAAGGAACGCGGCGCGACGCGTTGCTCGACGACGTCGCCGCTGTCAGCAACGATGGCCGTCCGCTCCGGCTCCCAGACGCAATGTTGTCCTTCCTGCAGGAAGGGGGTGAATTCGGTGTGCGGACGACGGGTGGAGACCGACGTGTGGATGTCGGCATAGACATCCGGCCAGTCCTTCACATGCCAGACCGCGCCGCCAACCTTGATATGCGCATGCAATTGCTCGATCTGCTGCCAGCGTTGCAGGCCGCCATGCGCTTCGATTGCGAGATCCAATAGGTCGGTCAATCCAAGACCCTCCTGTTCGTGATGATCATAAAGGTTTAATTTTGAAACCTATCGACATCTATCTCCAAGTGGTTTAACTTTGCAACCATTATTCGGATGAAAGGCGAGACAATGAAGGGCAAGCGAACTGACATGGGGAACGCCCAGTGCGGGATCGCGCGTTCTCTGCAGGCCGTCGGAGATTGGTGGTCGCTCCTCATCATCAGGGAGGCTTTCAAGGGGCTTCGACGGTTTTCCGAATTCCAGAAGAGCCTCGGGCTCGCAAAGAACATCCTGTCGGTTCGTCTGCGAAAGCTCGTGGAGGAGGGGATATTTACCGTGGAGCCGGACCCCGACTCCGCACTCAGCCATCTCTATCTTCTGACGCCGAAAGGCTACGAGCTGAGTGTGGTCCTCGTTGCTCTCTGGCAATGGGGGGAGGAGCATTGCTTTGCGGAGGGTGAACTGAACTATGCAATCGTGGACAGCCTGAACGGACAGCCCTTGCAGAAGCTTCAGCTTGCTGCCGGGGATGGCCGGCGTCTGGGACCCCGGCAGTTTCGTATTGAAGCGCTCCCGTCCAACTGATGGGGATGACGAGCCTCGGATAAGCGACGAACGTTTTCGTATCGCTTCATTCGGGTTCCCGTCATCCCCGCTCACATCAGCCTGCGTTATTACAGCGCCGCGCGTCGCGCAAAGGACGCTGTAACACTTTGAGTTTCTGCATAATTTTGTCCTTAAATCGATTCCGATTTAAGGAATTATGCAGCAGGCACCGGCGTATTGAGGAGCTGCTGTTCCCAGAGATAGGCGATGCCGCTGCCGGCGAAGTGCTGGATGAGAATCTCGGTCAGCTCCTCGACATGCTCGGTGCGCGCCCAATCGCGTTGCCATTCGCCAGCGAGCGCCATCACGGTCATCGGGTTCGCGCCGGCCGCGATCATTCGCTGGACGGCAACGTCGTGAGACTCCTTCGAAACCCCGCCCGACGCGTCGGTGATCACGGTCACGTCCCAGCCTTCGCCGGCGGCCTGGATGACAGGCATTGCGACGCAGACCTCGGTCCACAGGCCGGCGATAATCAGCTGCTTGCGGCCGGTCGCCTTGACGACGTTTACTACATTCTCGTCCTGCCAGGTGTTCACCCAGGTGCGATCGATGACGTCCTGGTCCGGAAATACGTCGGTGATCTGCTTGAAGAGAAATCCACCGCGCGCCGCGATCACGCTGGTGAGAATGGTCGGAACATTGAAGGCTTTTGCCAGCTTCGCCAGCGCGGTCGTGTTGTTGACCACAGCTTGCGGATCGTGGCTGTTCAGGTTTGCGAGCTGGTAGGGCTGGTGGTCGATCAGAACGAGGACGGAATCTTCGGGACGAAGAAGCGAGGCAAGGCCATTACGAAAGGTCATGAATAGATCCTCTGCTGCCGTTTTGTGTGTGAATTCGGTTTGGATCGATGTCTCGAAACCAGGGCAGACATGCGCTGACAGCCGCGCCGCCTGCGAAGTGGAGACTGTCATTCCTGTTTCCGTTACGGTAGCCTGCAACAGTGCCAAGCTGTGTCGCGGAATGGGGAACGCTGAATTGGAAATCGAAGATCTCAGGACATTCGTCGAAGTTGCCGATGCCGGGGGTGTTTCGCCCGCCGCGCGGCGGCTCGGCATCTCCAAGTCGATGGTCAGCCGGCGGCTCATCCGGCTCGAAGCCGAACTCGGCGTCCAGCTTCTGGCACGGACGACACGCGGCGCGGCGCTCACGGAAGCGGGGATCACCTTTCGGGACCATGCGGCAAGGGTCGGTGCGGAGATCGACGCGGCCAGGGAAACGATCCTGCCTTCCGGTGACCTGCGCGGCCGGCTGCGTGTTGCCGTGCCGCTGTCCTTCGGCCCCAGCCACTTCGCACACGTGCTGGCGCAGATGGCGCAACGCCATCCTGAACTGCACATTCATGCCTCCTACAGCGATCGCTTCGTCGATCTCATCGCCGAGGGTTTCGATTGCGCGATCCGGGTCGGCTATCTGCCGGATTCCAACCTGGTCGCAAGACGCATCGGCCCGCTCTACGGAAAGCTGGTCGCAAGCCCGGACTATATCAGGAGGCATGGCGCCCCCGAGACGCCGGAGGATCTCGCCGGCCATGAGGCCCTCATGCAGGGAACGGAACCCTGGCAATTCCTCGACGGAGACGAGATCGTCACGGTTCATCCGCGGGGACGCTTCAAGGCGGACAACGCGCTCGCTCTTGCGGCCGCCGCCCTGGCGGGGCTCGGCATAGCCTGGATCCCCGAAGGCGTAACGCATGAGTATATCGCTTCCGGCGCGCTGGTGCCGGTCATGACCCGCTATCCGCCACCGCCGGCGGGCATCTATCTCGTCCGCCCGGCGGGGCCGCATCCCGCACGGAAGATCCGCGTCCTCACGGAGATGCTGATCGATTGTTTCGTGGAGGCTCCGCCGCCTTTGGGCGGGGGGCGCTGAGGCACCGATGGCGCAAGGTCCGGTTGCCCGGCGCTCTCATCTGGCGGTATCTGTGGTCGCTTCCAGGCGATTGCGCTCAATTTCATTCATATTCGACAGAACCCAGCGCGTCAGCTGCGTTAAAGGCTCGGCAAGGGACCTGCCGAGGGTGGTAAGACTATATTCCACCTGAGGCGGGATTGTCGGATAGACCTTTCTGGAAACGAGACCATCGTTTTCAAGGGCACGCAAGGTGCGTGTCAGCATCTGCTGGCTGATGCCCCCGATAAGCCGGCGCAGTTCGTTAAATCTCCTCGGACCATCGAGCAGCATCGTGATCGTCATGATCGTCCACTTGTCACCAATGCGGCCAAGCATCTGGCTGATTGAACGACAGTCCATGCTCGTTCCCGGTTGCGGCGGCGGGGTAGGTAAATCCATGTGACCAGGCCCTAAATTTATGCGTTCTTGTGCCGATGCAGTCTGGCAGACATATCTAGTCAGCGAAACATACTACCACAGGAGATGTCATGACTGACCAGAAAACAATCGCGATTTTTGGTGCCGGCACAGGGTTGGGTGCTTCCGTCGCAAGACGCTATGGAAAGGCCGGATTCCGCGTCGCCCTCGTCGCCCGCAACGCCCAGTCTCTGGACCAGAGGGTGTCCGAGCTGTCGGCGCAGGGCATAGACGCAACTGCCTTTCCCGGCGATCTCAATGAGATCGACGCAATCGCGGCTCTGGTGGAAAAGATCGAGGGTAAGTCGGGTCCAATTCACACCGCCGTTTTCGCGCCTGTCGGCAGCTTTCGTATGCTTCCGGCTGTCGATCTGACGACCGCCTTGCTCAAGAAACTCGTCAATATCCTGACCTTGGCTCCAGTCGAAGTCGTCCGTGCGGTATTGCCGGGTATGCTTGCTCGCGGCAATGGGGCGATCATCGTCGCGGACGGTCTTTCGGCGGTAACGCCAATGCCCGGATTGAGCGGCCCAGGACCGGCCTTTGCCGCCACGCGCAATTACATCCTCGGCCTCCATGAAGAGATCAAGGCGCGCGGCGTGTTCGCCGGGATGCTCCACATCGGTGCCATGATCGACAACTCCACCGGCCTTCGAGTCGCGGCGGCAAGTGGCATGCCGCTCGATGATCCGCGCTTGACGACAATCGATCCCGACGTACTTGCCGAGGAAATCTGGTCGATGGCGGCCGACCGGTCTCGTGCCGAGTCGATCCTGCCAGCCAGTCGCTATCCGCATTGATCAACGGGCCATCATAAGGGGCCGGCGGCAACACCGCTGGCCCCGCTCAAGATGAGCTTTGTTCCACGCATAGCCCGCCGTTGCGATCTCCTCACATCACGGCATAGCGGGCGCAGGACCAATCACCGGACAAGGAACCCAAGCACGGCTGCGTTTGCAAGATCGATGAAGAATGCGGAGACGAGCGGCAGGATGATGAATGCGACGGTCGCTGCTCCGTGGATTTTGGTGACCGCCGTCATGTTGGCTATTGCCGTGGGAGTAGCGCCGAGCGAAATTCCGCTAAAGCCGGCGGAAATGACCGCCGCATTGTAGTTGCGCCCCATGGCCGGAAACACGACGAAGATGATGTAGACGACGGCCGCAAGCGTCTGCACCGCCAGCACGATCGCCAGCGAAAGGCCGAGCCCGCTCAGGCCCCACAACTGCATGCTCATCAAGGACATCGCCAGGAATACGTTCAGCGAGAGATCGGATATGAGTGCCAGACCGCGGGTGTGCGTCGGCCAAGGCAGGCCCGGCGCCAGGATCGGAATGCTGTTCGTCATCGCGATGGCGACCAGCAGACAGACGACGAAGAGCGGCAGATTGATGCCGGCTTCCAGGATGATCTCGTGCAGGGCGTAGCCGATGATGATTGCAATATTGGTGACCAGCAATGTGCGCAACAGGCTGATGTAACTGACATCGTCTTCCTGGCCGGCAACGGCATCCCGCGGCACGCCGATCGTCAACTCCTCGTCCTTGGGGCCGCTCAGGCCATTCCGGGTAATCAGATATTGTGCGATCGGCCCGCCGATGAGGCTGGCGATGACCAGGCCGAACGTTGCGCTGGATATGCCGATTTCGAGAGCATTCGTGAGACCGAAACGGCTCGACACGATCGGAGCCCAGGCAATCGTCGTGCCGTGTCCGCCGATCAGCGAGGTCGAGCCGAGAAGGATCGCCATGCCCGGCGGAAGACCGAGCGCCGCGCCCGCTCCCATGGAGATGAGGTTCTGGATCACGAGAAACGCAAGCGTGAGGGCCAGCAGGATGAGAAACGGCTTGCCTCCGGCAAGGAGATCGGAGACCCGCGCGTTCAGGCCGACGCCGGTGAAAAAGTAAAGCAGCAGCATGTCGCGTGCGCCAAGCGTGAAGCTGATCTCGATGTCGAAGAACTCATAGGCGATAAGCGTCACGAAGGCTGCCAGCAGCCCGCCCGTGACCGCCTCCGGGATGCTCCAGCGGGCGAGGGCAGGGATGAGCCGATTGAGGTTCGCGCCGGCGAAGAACACGAGGATCGCTATGGTGAACGACAGCAGTCCCGGGACCTCGATTGTCGACATGTGCCACCTTTACCGCCAGACGCGCCTTGTCGGTTGCAAAACACTGACACACGCGCTTTGACCGGACCAGTGAAAATATCGATTTGTCGGCTCGCTGCTCCCAGATCCACTCGGGTAGTTCTTACGCTTGGCGGACGAAGGTGTTGTCCCTGCAGATGGCAGGCGGCAGGTTTGGTTTGCTCACGCTGGCTGCTTCAAAGCCACGCCGGTTGATCCGCCGGATGCGCCGCCCGATTTTAGATTCAGCATATTTTTGATCTTTCAGAACGGCTGCGCCTCCAGATCGGCCGTTCGTTTGCCACCACCTCAACCAAAATTATGCACTGGTATTGCCAGTTAATCAGGAGAGAGGCTCATGGACATCTACCGGAAATTGCTGGTCTTGGGAATGAACGAGGCGATCAAGCAGGGCGGAATATCCCTTGCTGCCCCGGCCGGTAACGGTCCAACCGACGAGGATGGTTACCTGTTTGCCGGTATTGCCGGATATCCGTCCGTGGTGCTCTGGGAAAGCATCAGCTACGGCGAGTTGCGTGTTTCGGTCTGGTGGAACTACGACCATTCGAAACACCCTCAAGCCGAAGCCTCAGGGAACCAACGCGAGACATTCTGTCTCAGCAAGCCGTTAGCCAACAGAGTCCAATACCGGAGATTCGTCGGCGCGACCGCCAGCGCCTGGCTCGAGCGGAAAACGGGCAGGTACCTTATGGGGCGCGGAAGACGCTATGTATTCGACACCTATCTTCGAGCTGACATGAAGGAAAAGCTTCATGCCATTCCTGATCCAAAACCGGAAGGCTATGAAGCCGAGGGGCGATTCTTCTTTTAGGGCGCCGCGCTCGCGGATATCGCAACGCGAGCGGCTCATAACGCAAAACGGCCATGCCTTTTGCCGCCCACTGGCCCCGCAGGACCTATTGCCCGCCAGCCGATATGGCCAGGAACACCGCCTTCTGCGCCTCGAAAGCACGCTTATATGCAGGGCGCAACTGCCCGCGTGCGATATAGGCGCAGAGGTTGGGGTATTCCTCCAGCAGGGGCGATCCCTCCAGCCTCAAGAGCACCGAGATCATCTGCAGGTCGCCGGCGCTGAAATCGCCGTCCAGCCAGTCGGCAGTGCCGAGCCGGGCTGAGAGTTCGCCGAGCCGTTTGCGGATGCGCTCGTGGACGTAGGCCAGGCGCTCCTCGTACCAGGGCTCCTTGCCTTCCTGGAATCTGGCGGTTTCGCGGTCGACGATGACGGGTTCCATCGTCGAGACGGCGGCGAAGATCCAGGCGATGGCGCGGGCGCGGGCGTTGGCATCGTCAGGCAGCAGGCCCGGATAGTGTTCGGCGATGTGCAGGATGATCGCGCCGGATTCGAAGAGGGCGAGAGCGCCGTCCTCATAGGTCGGGATCTGCCCGAAAGGCTGAAGCGCCAGATGGGCAGGCTCTCTCATCGCCTTGAACGAGACGAGGCGGACCTCATAGGGCTGCCCCACTTCTTCGAGCGCCCAGCGAACGCGCATGTCGCGCGCCAGGCCCCTGCCGCGATCGGGCGAGCGTTCGAAGGCGGTAATGGTGATCGTCATGATCGTTCTCCCTGATCTAGCCATCTGGAAGACGAGCGGCCGGGCGGGAATCCGACAGCAGGATGATGGAAATCGTTTTCGCGCAAGGCAAGCGGAGCCGACCCTGCCAGGCGGTCATGGCGAAGTCGTCGGGGCCGCCTTTGATAGATCGAGGATAGCCGATGCGAAGGCGTGAGGCGCCTCCTGCGGTAAATTGTGACCGGCGCCGGGTATGATCCGCCGTTCGTATCTCGCTTTGAAGTGGCGTTCATCGAGGTCGATCGTTGCCGGAGGATCGACGCCATCGTCTCTACCTTGAAGAACAATCGTCGGTACCGTGATATCGGGCTGCCTTGCCAATCGATCTTCTATGGCAGCAACACCGGGATCCCCGGGGCTGTAGCCGAAGCGGTGCCTGTAGGAGTGAATGACGACATCGACGAAATCGGGATTGTCGAAAGACGAGGCAGTGCGGTCGAAGGTTGCGTCATCGAACATCCATGTCGGCGACCAGATTTTCCAGATGAATTCGCACACGCCCCGGCGGTTTTGTTCCAAGGCCTTGCGACCGCGTTCGGAGTGGAAATAATACTGATACCAGTATCGGGCTTCTTCCTCCGGCGGCACGGGGTCTCCGGCTCGAGCGATGTTCTGAATGTTGTAGCCCACGCCGCAACTGACCAAACCGCGTACCCGAGCTGGCCAGAGAGCCGCAACGATGCACGTTGCACGCCCGCCCCAGTCATAGCCGCCAAGAAAAGCGGTCTCTATCGAGAGCGCCTCCAGCAATGCCATCAGGTCCGCGCCCAAGGCAGCCTGTTCACCGGAACGCGGGGTTTTTCCGGAGATGAACCTTGTGGCTCCAAAGCCTCGGAGAAAAGGCACAATGCAGCGGTGGCCGGAGGCTGCCAGTATTTCCGCCGTCTGGTCGTAGGCGTGTGCGTCATAAGGGAAGCCGTGTAACAATATGGTTGGCACCCCATCTGCCGGGCCTGTGTCGAAATAGGCAATATCCAGCGTTCCAGCACGGACGTTTTTCATATCGATGCCCCCGGGAGAGAATTCACCTTAACGCGGTCGTGCATCTGGTCAATGCCGCCTCAGTCGCTGGCTCTGGAGGGCAGGGCGCAAAAAAAACCCGCCTGGCTAGGGCGAGCCGAAGGTTGCCCTGGTCGGGCAGGGGAACGTCAAACGGTGGAAAGAGCCTCGCCGCTCCGGGCCTCCGGAGTTGCAGGCCGCGGACCAGCGGTTTCGTGGCCACGCGCCTGCCGCCGGCTGGCGGTATCGAGCAGCGTGGCGAAGGAGGCAAGGCTGATCCTGTCGGCGCGCAGCACTTGGCGGATCAGCGGATCCCTCAGCATCTCCGATGCGGTCATCTCATTCATTGCCTGTCCTCCCATCGGCTGTCCTTCATGACTTTACCTATGGTAGGTGATCTTTGTAAAGAATGCATGTCAGGGTGGTGGCAAAAACAAGGCAAAGGCGGTTTCATCGGTCCAGCCTCTTCCACGGCGCTTCTTGCAGCGTAGATTGCTAGGAAGCATGGACGACTGGAAGGCTCATTCGTCGGACATTAGATAGGGCAAGCGTTTTCGCCGCCGGGAAACCGCCCAACACTGGTGTCCGGGCAAGCCTATCAACCGATCGAAGCAGAGATATGCCCCATGGATGAGAGCTGCCCCGTCCTCACCCCTGCCGAACGGCAGGTCAACGAAATCCTGAGACGAACCGAACAGGCCATGTTTGCGACGGTGCGCAAGGCCATCGAGGACGCCAGGAACCGGGCCGGCGAAGAGCTGCAGGCTGTCGGATCTCGGGAGATGCTGCCGGCCTATGACTATTTTGCCGCCGTGATGCATCAGAAACTGTTCCTGATGTTATGCGGCGCCGATCCCGATACTTTCGAGGGCGGGAATCCCGAGATCGCCGCGCGTCTCCTCGACAATGGCCGCAACATTTCCACCCATTACTGGACAGGCAAAGACCCGGCGAAGTCTGCCGGCTAAAGCACCTTCACATCTCAAAACGCTCCCTTCAGCGCCTCCATGACAACCCTGATGGCCGGCACATCCCTGATCTCGGCGTGGACCACCAGCCACACGTCCCGCGTCAGCGGATCTTCGTCCTCGATCCGCTCAAGCCCATCCGGCACCGCGAAATCCGGCAGCATGACGACACCGCCGCCGAGCCTTGCGGCGGCGGCCTGGAACTCCAGGACGGAGGAGCGGATGGCGATCGGCCGGCCGGCGGCGCGGTCGAAGAGGCGCAGTTGCTGCGGCGAGGCGTTCATGCCCTCGTCATAGCCGATGAAGGTCCATTGCGCCTCCGGCACGGTTTCGAGATAGGCCTTCGATGCATAGAGATGGAAGGCCATCTGCCCGACTTTGGTGATGGCATAGTCGCCATCTTCCGGCCGCGACAGCCGCACCGCGATATCCGCCTCCCGGCGGTTCAGCGAGGCGAGCCGTTTTTCGCCCACGAGCGTGATCTCGATGCCCGGATGCTGCCGCCTGACGGAGACGACAGGTTCTGCGAGAAGTACGCTCGACAGCGCCGGCGGGGCGCTGATCCGCACATGGCCGCGCATGTCGGTGGCGCTCGTGCGGCCAAGCTGCTCGATAACAGCCGTCTGCTGCGCGACGAGGGCCGCGTGCCTCGCGACCTCTTCGCCATCGGCGGTCAGGACGATGCGCCGCCCGCGGCGGTCGACGAGCTTGCGGCCGAGGTTCTTCTCGAGCGCGCTGACGCGCCGGCTGATCGTCGCGTGCTCAACGCCGATCTGCCGTGCCGCCCCGAGAAAGGTTCCGGCCTGCGCCAGCGCCAGGAAATGCCTGATGTCGTCCCAGTCTATGTGTGTGAATTTCTTCCCAATCATTGCGCGACAATAGGGAATTTTCACACATAAGGCCACCGGCTAGTTTGTCTTCCTGTAACGGAGCCCCCACAAAGGAAATTGAACGATGAGCGACCAGATCGTCCTGCTGAATGCCCCCGGCGATGTCACCCAGTTCCGGCTGCAGGATCAGCCGCCGCAATCCCCCGCTGCAGGCGAGATCAAGGTCCGTCATCAGGCCATCGGCACCAATTTCCTCGATGTCTATCACCGCAAGGGGCTCTACGCGCTGCCCTCCTATCCCGCCGTCATCGGCGTGGAGGCGGCGGGCGTCGTGGAAGAGGTCGGCCCCGATGTCACGGCGTTTTCGCCGGGTGACCGCGTTGCCTATGCCGGCCCGCCGGTCGGCGCCTATGCCTCCACCAGGATCATGCCAGCCGAGAGGGTGATTGCGCTTCCCGATGCGGTCTCGGTGAAAGTGGCCGCAGGCTCGCTGCTCAAGGGCATGACCGCCTACATGCTCATGAAGAAGGTCACAGAGGTCGCCGACGGCAGCATCGTGCTGATCCATGCGGCCGCCGGCGGGCTTGGCAGCATTCTCGTGCGCCTGGCGAAGTCGCTGGATGCCACTGTCATCGGCACGGTCAGTTCGCCCCAGAAGGCGGCCCTTGCCACATCCTATGGCGCCGATCACCTGATCGTCGGGAGAGGGGCCGATATCGTCGCCGAAGTGAAGCGGCTGACGGGCGGAAACGGCGTCGATGTCGCCTATGACGGCATCGGCGGCGACATGCTCTTGAAGAGCATCCGCGCCGTGCGCCCCTTCGGCACCGCCGTCACCATCGGCCAGGCCGCCGGCCCCATCCCGCCCGTTGCCGTCGAAGAGCTTCGGCCCGGCAAATCGCTCTCGCATCCGAGCATCATGGCCTGGTGCGCCGATACCGGCCGCTACCGCGAGGCCGCGGAGGCTGCGATATCAGCCATGGAAAGGGGCATCGTCTGCGAGATATCCGGCGAATACGGCTTGGCGGAGGTTGCGAAGGCGCATGAGGAGATGGAGACGGGCCGGTCGGCGGGGAGCCTCTTGCTGCTGCCGTGATGAGGATAAGCAAGACCTGCCGCAGCCAATTGCCGTATTTTGGTGATTGCACGAACGACGTTCAGAGAACCGCAATCAACGGCAGCTCCGTCCCGTATAGCTGCCGATGTCGCACCCCCCGAAACCTGCAACGTAGCGTGTATTATAAACTGCGCAATACGACAGCTACAGCCTCGCCTTGTGGAAAGCTGATAACCTCCTCTGGTAAAGGCCAGTCCGCTAAAGCCTCCGGCTCGTCCTCCCCATCGACACTGACGGTCCTGAGCCGTGAAGCGAGTTGGTCGAACGTTATCCGCGCCTGATGCGACAACTCGGTTGAAACTGGGGAGAGGTCCTTTGTTGGACCCCAGTAATCCCACGGTTTCAGTTCCAGCTTACGCAAGGCGGCCATTTCTCGAAGCAGGCTTCCCGCGACGAACCACTCTCCGCTAAGGCCGAGACTCGACACGCCAAATCGGGAGGCGATCTCCGGCTCGTCCTTGATCCGAAACCATGCCTCGCTTGCCGTCAGGAACCGCTCGCGCGGCACGTCCAGCGTATCGAAGGAAACTCCCCCGATCGCTGCAAACTCCACATCGAGCCGTTTCCAACGCGCGCCGTCATGCCATTCGCAAAGCCAATGATCTTCCCAATGTCCAGGCGCCAGATAATCGGCAAACCCGACACGGAGGCGAGCCGGGGTGCCGCGCTCACGAAATCGACTAACCGCCAGTATCGCGAAATCCCGGCATACGCCGCCGACCTTGTGCTGTGCGGAAACGCCGTCAAGCAAATTGCGTTTTACGGCGAGAGCCAGAAGCTCCGCCACCGAACGAAGCTCCAGATCGGCGGCCTGTTCAGGTTTGAAGCCTCGTTCTTCGGACTCGGCGCCGCGAGGATGCTGCATGAACGAGCTGATCCACCGGGCAATTGACTTAGGCTCGACGCCACCGCGCATCAAGGTTTCGCGATAGCGGCCAGGTTCCGAGTAGACGCTGTGGGAAGCATAGAAGGATTTGTGCATTGGTGTCTCTTTCACTTGAGATTGAGACACGACAAGAAGGGCAAATTTTCAAAAATTGTCAATCGAGCGACGCGGGCTACAGGCGGCCCGCGAAGTTTCTCACGAGCGCCAGGCCTTCCGGCCAATCGCCAAGTTCGCTTTGGCCGTTGATGTGGCCTGCCGCACCGATCACCGTCAACGCGCTTCCCCATTGCTCTGCCCGCATCTCGGCATAGGGCAGCGAACCATAGGGATCATCGGTACTTGCCACGATGAGAGAGGGAAATCGAAAGCGCGTCCGGGGTGCCTCTGCGAAGCTTGCCGCCTGCGCGGGAAAAGCCGGAGACGCCGGATCCGGCACGGCGACCAGAATTGCCCCCTTGATCGGCAGATCGGAAACCTCATGCCAATGGGCAACGAGCAGGCAGGCGAGGCTGTGGGCCACCAGAACGGGCGGTGTTTGCGCCGCACGCACGGCCTGCTCCAGTGCCGCGATCCAGTCGGAAAGATCCGGCTCGTCCCAGCTCGCAGGGTCGAAACGGCGGATGGAGGGATCGGCGCTCTCCCAACGGCTTTGCCAATGGAGCGCGCCGGAATTGCCGATGCCCGGCAGATGAATGATTTCGGTCATGTGTCGCCTCTCGTGGTTATGGCGTCAACATGACCGTTTACTCAGAGAGGATAAATTGGCATTCATCGGAAAAGTTCACCGTAAACCGATGGATTCAAAGTCGATGGCAAAAACTTTCGATAGTCGTGCCGAACTCGATCCGACCGACATTGCCATGATCGAAACCTTGCAGGGCGACGGGCGCATCAGCGTTTCCGAACTTGGAAGAAGGGTCGGCCTCTCTCAGCCGGCGGCCTCAGAACGGCTGAAGCGGCTTGAAGAACGCGGCATCATCAGCGGCTACAGGGCTGTCATCGATCCTGCTTCGGTCGGGCTCGGAATGATGGCGATCATACGCCTGCGCACCACGCACGAATATATCAAGACCTGCCTGAAGCAGTTTTCGGAAATGCCTGAGGTCATCGAGGTTTTCAGGCTGACGGGAGAAGACTGCTTCCACCTGAAAGTCATCGTGCCTTCGCCGGCGGAGCTTGAAAGCATCGTCGATGCCATTGCCCGCTACGGTTCGGTCAACACTGCGATCGTTTTACGCAGCGAGCCTCCCAAACCGATCGGGCGCGCGCTCATAATGAAGGGTTGATTTCGCAGCGCGATAGAAGTGTCTGCCAGGCTCAAACAGCGGCGTCGTATCGCAGCGCGATACGACGAACTCGCCGCTTTCGTCAGTTTTTACGCATGTCGTTGCCGCAAAACCGCGACACACTTTTGCGCGACATGCTTTAGTTCGATCTCACCGTCTTGCTGGCGATCAGCATCACGAGCTCTTCCGAGGCATCGGCAAGCGCGAGCGCCAATTCCGCTGCTGACCATCCATGTTTCTGCAGATTGGTGAGCATTCCCATCATTGCGATTTCGACGTCCCTTCTGCAGTTCGCAGTCTCTCTCAATTCGATGTGGTTCTGGTCTTCGGTCGTAATCATCTTAGCCTCCGTTTGCCCATGAGAGGGCAGCTCGCATCAGAATTCTCCAGTTTCGATAGAATGGGGTTGCGCGTGAGCATCAGGCTCCTACGCATCGACTCAAGCGCCTGAACTTGCGCGCAACCCCTCGCTTCGTCACACATGGCCTTGCCATCGAGCGCCTCAATCCTCCCCCCCAGCTGAGAGATCGAGGAGGCCTGTGCAGCCGGTTATAAGAATTCTTTTAGCGGCTGCGGGTTGTGTGGCGAAGAGGCTCCACAATAGGCCGAAGCCTATGCAGAACACGCTCGGATGTTTCCCGGACAGTTCATGGCCGTCCTCCTCGTATTCTCTGTTTCTTCTTGAATTAACGCCGTTTCACCTGGAATTGCTCCGTCTCTTCGCGGCGCTGGCAGGTGAAATATTCTGGTCTCTTCCGTCTTCATTCAGGAATTGACCGTGGCTATTTAAATACAGCCATGGGACGCAATTGTCCTTATCTTCGCGTACGGAAAATTATCGTTCCGTCCATTTCTGCTCCAAAAGGAGTATGAGACGGTATGAGAGGGTGGATGCAGGCATGACGGACGAAAGCACCGTCGATCGCGATCCAGGTCACAAAGCCGCCGCTCAATCGTCAGCAAATTGCCCCGCCACCGCCGCACCGTGCCCTCTTAAAGGTCCATCGTTGCGACCTCGCCAGCCTCAAGCGGCTAAGCGATCGACCGAGGCGGTCCTGCTGCCGATCAAATCATGCACGTGAAAAGGAATGACCATGATCACTCGTTACACACCCGTCGCAACGATGAGCGCTGCGGTCTTCTGCCTGCTTGCTCTCAGCCCGGCATTCGCCGAGGATATGGCCCAGGCGCAACAGCAGCCGCCGGCGCAGGGCCAGGCGCCGATGCAGGGGCAGACGCCGATGCAGAGCGGCGACAATGGTGCAGCCGCCCCCGTCAGCGATCAGAAAATCGAGGCCTTTGCCGTCGCCTATCTGCAGGTCGACAAGGTCAGGAAGGAATATTCGGCCAAAATCGGCGCGACGAAGGACGAGGCTGCGAAGCAGAAGCTGCAGGAAGAAGCCAAGAAGCAGATGGTCGACACCGTCGAGGCCTCCAAGGACATCTCTGTCGAGGAATACTCGTCGATCCTGACAGCCGCACAAAGCGACCCGGCTCTCGCGAAGAAGGTTCTGGAAAAGATCGGCACCCCGCCGCCGGCGCAGCAGCAGCAATAAGGCTACGCGCTTCTGCACAATCCTCAAATCGCAGAGGATTACGTCGAGGAATACAGCGCGATCTGGGGCAAGGTCAGCACCATCCTGGGCTGGCTCCCCTGATCGCCGCTGAGTGTCGCTCGTCCGATTTCCGTGACGCAAACTCCCACAGACCGTGCGAAAACTGCAATGAATTTCGCAAGGCGGTACCATGGCCGACGGGCGCGCATCGGACTAATCTTCGGAAATCGGCGAGTTCGAAACGGGAGGATTTTCGAATGGAGGACGACGGCTGGACGGTGATCAAATCCACGACGATCCTTCGGGATCGGTGGCTGAATTTGCGCGCCGACGACTGCCTGACGTCAAGCGGCGTGAGGATTTCTCCCTATTATGTGCTTTCCTATCCCGACTGGATCAATATCGTTGCGATCACCACCGACGATCGCCTCCTGCTCGTTCGCCAGTACCGGCATGCGGCGGGCAGGTTCTTCCTGGAAATACCGGGGGGCGGGCTCGACGAGCGGGATATCGACAGTGAAAAGGCAGCCCGCCGCGAACTGGAGGAGGAAACCGGCTACATTGCCGAGAACTGGCAATTGGTCAGCACGCTCTACCCGAATCCGGCCTCACACACGAACCGTCTTCACACCTTTCTCGCAACCGGTGCCGAGCCCCGATTTCAGCAACGGCTCGATGCCGGCGAGGAGGGCCTGACCGTTCATGCCCTTCCCATTGCGGAGGTGCTGGACGGATTGCAGACCGGCCTGATCGGGCAGGCCCTTCATGTCTCGTCCATTCTTCTGGCGCTCCAGGTTGCCGGACGGCTGAGATGATAAGCCGGGCACGCCGGCCGGTTCCCTTGCGTGCCGCTCATTCCTGGGCTATAAACTGAACCAAATGGTTCAGTATTCGTCAGCTCGTCTTGATACCTCGTTCGCCGCGCTTTCGGACGCCACCCGGCGCGGCGTTCTGGAGCAGCTCGGACGTGCGGACGCTTCGATCACGGACCTTGCCGAAAAGTTTCACATGACCCTTACGGGCATGAAGAAGCATGTCGGCATCCTGGAGCAGGCAGGGTTCGTCACCACTCAGAAGGTCGGGCGCGTGCGGACCTGTAGGCTCGGCCTGCGCCGGCTGGAGGAGGAGGCGGCCTGGATCGAGAGCTACCGCCGGCTCTGGGACGCGCGCTTCGATGCATTGGATAATCTTGTCGAGGAATTGAAACGGAAGGAGAAGGACGATGGAGAGTAAGCCTGGCCTGACGAAGAACCCCACGACGGTGGAGCGCAAGTCCGAGCGTGAGCTGGTCGTTACGCGAACCTTCAACGCTCCCGCGCGCATCGTGTTCAAGGCATGGACCACGCCCGAGCTGTTCATGCGGTGGTGGGCGCCGAAGTCGATGGGCGTTCCGCTGCTGTCCTGCGAAATGGATGTTCGCACCGGCGGCACATACCGTCTCGTGTTCGGCCAGGATGCCTCGAACTCCTGGGCCTTCTTCGGCAAGTATCTCGAGGTGATACCGAACGCGCGGCTCGTCTGGACCAATGAAGAAGAAGAGGACGGCGCCGTGACCACGGTCACCTTCGAGGAAAAAGACGGCAAGACGCTGCTGATCTTCCACGAACTCTATCCCTCGAAGGAAGCTCTTGAGGCCATGGAGGACGGGATGCTGCCCGAGCAGTTCGAGCAGCTGGACGAGCTTCTCGTCACGCTCGGCGCGGGAAAGGCGTGAGGACTTTGGCTTGATGCCCGAGGATCAGGGCCGTCGTCTCGGACCCTATCTCCTGGATTGGTCGCTCAAGGAGATATGGGCTCATCTGCCTGAGCGCGTGTGGCTCCACACCGACACATGGGATCATCCGAAAGCCAAGGCCACTTACGAGCGCATCGGTTTCAAGGCCTATGCCGAAGTCTGGGAAGAGTTTGCGGACTGATCCCGAGTCGGGAGCCGTCGCCTGCCACGGCGAACCGGGGCAGGGTGCGTGCCCCTAAAAGAGCACGCACGGCATCAATAGACGATCAGCGAAAACCGCCGGCGGCAGTCACTCGCTCGCCGGTCAGCCAGTCTGCATCGTCAGACGCGAGGAAGGTCGCGACCCTGGCGATGTCGTCGGGCTGGCCGATGCGCCCAAGCGGGGTCTGGGCCACAGCGTTGTGCTCGAAATCGGAGCCGACGAAGCCTGCACTATGCGTGCCTTCGGTCTCGACCATGCCGGGGAGGATGGCGTTGACGCGGATCTTGCGCGGGCCGAGCTCCTTTGCGAGCACGCCGGTGATGGCGTCCACGGCCCCCTTGGTGCCGGTATAGACGGCGGAGGCGGGCGGAGTGAGGCTCGTTACCACGGACGAGATGTTGATCACGCTGCCGCCCTCGCCAATGTGTTTGACGGCGGCCTGGGTGGTCAGCAGGAGGCCGAGAACGTTGACGTTGAACTGGCGGTGATAGTGTTCCTCGGTGATCTCGTCGATCGCGGCGAATTCGTAGACGCCGGAATTGTTGACCAGTACGTCGAGACGGCCGAATTCCTTGATCGCAGCGTCGATCAATCCCTGTGCCTGCTCGGCCTTCGAAACATCGCCCTGGACCGCGATGGCCTTGCCGCCGGCGGCAGCGATCGCTTCGACGACGGCGTCTGCACCCGCCTTGCTCGAGGCGTAGTTCACCACCACTTTTGCACCCTCTGCGGCGAGCGCCCTGGCAATCGCAGCGCCGATTCCCTTGGAGGCACCTGTCACGACGGCGACTTTTCCAGCAAGCTTAGACATATCAGTTCCTTTCGACCCGGAGTGCCGCCGGTTGTGGCGGCTTCGTTCCGTAGTTCAGAAATTCGGAACTGTTGATCTCGATTTCAAGTGACCCTATATAAAATTCATGAGACCGCTCTTTCATCCAGCCATCGAGGACCTGAAGCCGGAGGCGATCCTGTATGCGCTCTCCGATCCCGAGCGTGTGGCGATCTTTGCGCAGATCGCGGGCGTCGGCTCCAGCGGCACGTGTACTGCGCTTGCCAATCTGGGCGGGCGCGTCATCCCCAAATCATCGCTGTCGCAGCATATGAAAGTGCTGCGCGAGGCTGGCCTCATCCGGGGCGAGCGTCATGGCGTGGAGATGCGCAACCATTCGCGCTGCCAGGAAGTGGACGCCCGATTCCCCGGTCTGATCGCGGCCATCCTGAGCGCTTACGGACGGCCGCCGGAAGTAGTGAATGCAGGCTGACCGCTTTCAGCCCTTCAGCGGAAAGTTTTAAGGCCGTGCGAATGAGGCGAGCAGGTGGGCTGCGGCGGCAAGGTCGTACGTTTCGAAACCCTCGGTGAATTCGTTATAAGCAGATTGCAGTATCTTGCGTGCATCATGCGCTCGCGACGAGACATGCCAGAGCCTTGCGAGATCGCAGGCCGATCGCAATCGCCACGACAAGGCGCCGATTTCCTGGGCCAGCGCGATCGACTCGATGAGAAGCGTCTCCGCCTCGTCAGGCCGGACCTCGGCCATGAGAATGGAAGCCCGGATGCGCAGGAGCTCGGGAACGCACCACTGCTCGTTCTGCGCATGGGCGCAATCGAGCGCTTCCTGGATGGCGGCGGCGGCCTCCGCCAGGCGGCCGCACCTGGCCAAATCGTCCGCAAAGCCGCCGAGATAGAAGGGGAACCGCGCCAGATGCCGGATGGCACGGAACTCCCCGACAGCTTCTTCGAGCAGGCCCAGCCCTTCGACCGCCATATCGTCCTGAGCGCATGCCACGGCACCGCGACAGAAGATTGCAACCGGTCGCCAGATGACGATGCCATGCCGCACGATCTGCTCGTCGAGCATCGCGGCAATACGGCCGCAGTCCTGGTAACGCCGGCTCATGAGGAAGGTCAGGCTCGCCCATGCGAGCGCATTGCTCAGCGAAAGCTCATGCCCGGTCTTTCGCGCGAGCGCGATCGTCACTTCCGTCGTCTGCACGGCCGTGTCGGTGAAACCCGTAAGCCACTGTATGTGCGACAGGATGTTCCCGACGTCGACATTTCTGTCATACAGGAAACGCGCGAACCGCGGGTCGTTGGAATCTTTCAAATCGTTGCCGTAGAAACGTTCAATCCGTTGCCGGGCGCCTTCAAACCGGCCTATGAACAGGTCGGCTACGGCCAGATGCGTCTCGCCGGCCGGCAAAGCGGAAGGATCCGCCGCGGCGGCGACTGTGCCGAAGGTTTCAAGCGTTGCGATCCCGGCATCGTGTTCGCCGCCGAACAACTGATACGCACCGATCATCCGCAGGCAACGGAGTTGGTGGTCGACATCGCCGATCCGAACGGCGATTTCCAGCGCCCGTCGCATGGCGTCCATTGCCTCGGGTATAGCGCCGCGCATGAACATCGTCGCGCCTGCAAACGACACCTGAAGCTGCATCTCGACCGCCGTTCCGACAAGTCCGACTGCATCCAGTTCCTCGAGCGCCCGGGCGACGCGAATGCGGCATTCTTCGGTCAGAGAGAAGTGGTTCCAGAGCAGGCATCCCGCGACACAGAGCCGGATGTGCAGCGCCCTATCCGCGGCAGCCCCTCCGGTCCAGTCCAGCGCCGAGCGCAAGTCGTCGAGCGTGCCTCCATAGGCCTGTGCCCAATCCGGGGCCGGCATCTCGGCCCATTCGCTCGCCGCGTGCTCCAGAACCGCACAAATATGGGCCGCGTGCCGATGGCGGACGGCCTCTTCCTCGCCGCTCAGCTGCAGCCGTTCGAGACAGTATCCGCGCGTCGTCTCCAGCAGGCGGTAGGCAAGCGTGTCGGCAACGACATCCACTGAAAGCAAGGATTTTGCGACCAGGTTGGCGACGTCGTCGATGACCCGCACCCGTTCGAGGCCGTCACCGGCGACGGCGCAGGCCGCATCGAGACTGAACGGACCGGAAAAGACCGACAGCCGGCGAATGACCACGCATTCGCTCCCAGAGAGAATATCGTAGCTCCAGTCGATCACCGCCGTCAGCGTGCCATGGCGCTCGGGACTGGCGCGATGCCTGCTCAGCAGCCGAAATCGATCGTCCAGATGCGCGAGTAATCCGTCCGTGCCGAAGGAATCCACACGCGTCGCCGCAAGCTCGATCGCCAAGGCAAGACCATCGAGCCGCCGGCAAATTTCCGAGACTGTCGGCGCGTTGGTGTCGCTGAGCTGGAACGATTCAAGCCGGTCGGTCGCGCGATCTGCGAAGAGTTGGATGGCGGGATAGTTGAGCGCTTCCACAGCTTTCAGGTCGGAGGAAGCGGGCGGCGCGCCCAGGCCCGATAGCCTGCGGACGCGTTCGCCTCTCACACCGAGCGGCTCCCGGCTCGTGGCGAGAATCCTTATGCCTGGAGCTTCGGTCAGGATTCGATCCGCACAGAAGGCAGCAGATTCGATGATGTGTTCGCAATTATCGAACACAAGGAGCATTTCGCAATCGCGGAGGTAGCTGCCCAATGCAGCGAGCATGTTCGCAGAATGCGTTGCCAGACCGATTGCACTCGCAATGGCAAAGGGCACAAGCGAGGGATCCTTCAACGGCGCCAGATCGATCAGCCAAACGCCGTCTCCGAACGACCCGATCTTCTGCTCGGCGACGGCCAGCGCAACCGTTGTCTTTCCGATGCCGCCGGCACCGACGACCGAGACCAGCCGGGATGCCTCCAGATCGCGTATGACGTCATCAATCGCATCAGCCCGCCCGAAGACTCTCGTGGTCGCGATCGGCAAATTGTGTCTGCGAATTGCCGCGGCGGTTGAAGATGGCGCGAAACCAGACAATCCATTGACCGCGACTGGCGCGATGAACCGGTAGCCCCGGCCCGTAACGGTGGCAATGTACTGCGCCGCTCCAATGCCATCGCCGAGGGCTCGTCTCAAGGCAGCCATGTTGACCTTGAGGTTGCCATCATCGACGAAAACGTCTGGCCAGACGCGCGCCATCAACTCGCTCTTGTTCACGAGTTCGCCCGGGCGCTCGACCATGACCGTCAGGATGTCAAGCGCGCGGCCTCCAATCCGAACCGGGGCATCGCCTTGCAAGAGCAGCTGGCGCTCGGGAATGAGCACGAAAGGCCCAAAGGAGAAGGATCGGGAAGGCCGCTCGGCAAGGTCGCTCGTCACAATCTTTTTCCTTCGATGAAGGTCACGAGATCAGAGAAAAGTCTCGCCGTCCGCATCGTCGAAGCTGGCATAGGTCGGAGCAGCAGAGCTCATGACCAAATTTTACCAAAATTAACGGGCGGCAGATGGCATGCACATGTAGATTGGCTGCGTAAGCATAAATCCGATGCCCCGAGCATTGATAGTCTTGCGTAAAGGGCGTGGCCCTGACTGCACGGTGGAAACACGGCGGTCGCCCAGGCGGCCAACTATTCAAAATGTCAGTGATACAATCCGACGGCACGGATGTCTTTGGCTTTGTCTAAGATGCCAAGCTCCCGCCGGCTGTCAATATAGCATTGAACGCGATCAGGGGGCACGGACCAAGTGTCCTGCAGAGCCAAGCGGCGGTGATGAGACGGCGGATCGAGACCTGATTGCCGCCAGGCCATGTCACTCGTCGCGGTACCATGAGCCCACGCAAGCAGAGACCTCTGGCGAGGTCGCTTTCGTGGGACTGCGATAGGGACTGCGAGCGCCGCCCCTATCCGGAATCTATGGCAGCATCGTCATTAAAACGGGGGGAACCATGACAAAACACGTCTTGTTCATCGTCACCAATGCATCCGTGATTGGCCCGCACAGTCGCAAGACCGGCTTCTTTTTCGCCGAGGTCGCTCATCCCTACGATGTGCTCGACAAGGCCGGGATCGCAATCGAGTTTGCCTCACCCGCAGGCGGATGGACGCCGCATGACGCGTATGACGAGAAGGACCCTGCGCAGAAGGGATTTATCGAGAGCAAGGCGTTTCGTCGCCTCAATCACAGCCGCAAGTTAGCCGAGGTGGACGCCGCTGACTACGACGCCATACTGATCCCAGGCGGCCTCGGGCCGATGGTGGATATCCAACGCAACCCGGACGTCCAGAGGGCTGTCGTGCGCGCCTGGAGCACGGACAAGCTCGTGAGTGCTGTTTGTCACGGCCCGTGCTCATTGCTCGGCGTGAACCTCGGTGACGGTACGCCGTTCGTGCGCGGCAAGAAGCTCACCTCCTTCTCGAAAAAAGAGGAATATGACTATGCACGGGAGGACGTGCCCTATGAACTCGAGGACGCATTGAGGGCGGAAGGCGCCGAGTACTCGTCTGCGTCCAACTGGGAACCTCACGTCGTCGTCGATGGCCGCCTCATCACCGGCCAGAATCCCGCATCGGCGGGGCCGCTCGCACAACTGCTGCTCGCCGCTCTGAAGGAGCGGGCATAAGTCTCTGCACCGGGGCATGTCGTAGCGACCGGCCCTCTTGCCGGCAGGAGCCGACATTGCGCGGCTCGCGCCTCAGATAGGAATGAACCATGTCCACTCGCATGAAGATTGTGGGTATCCTGACCGCGCGCACTGGCAAGGCCCCCGAACTCGGAGCGTTTCTCTCGGCAATGCGGGTGCACAGCCGGGCCGAGCCCGGCAATCTGCGGTGGGATATCTGGCGAGACAAGGCCAATTCCGACCGCTTCGTGCTCGATGAGCTTTATGTCGACGACGCGGCCGTCGCCGCCCATCGCGATAGTCCGCACTTCAAGAATTATGCCGCACGGATCGGCGATCTCGCCGAGCGAACACCGATCACTCTCGACCCAGTGGAGGTCGATTAACCCAGGGGAGGGAATGCGATGAAAAGCGTGATAACAGGATTGCTCGCTGTCATGATCACAACCGCTTCCGCCGTCGTCGGCCATGCAGCCGACAAACCAGTGTCCATCGTGCTGGTGCACGGCGCGTTCGTCGATGCCTCGGGCTGGCAGCAGGTCCACGACATCCTTTCTGCCGACGGCTACGAGGTGCTGGCCGTCCAGAATCCCACGATTACCCTGCAGGGTGACGTCGATGCCACCAAACAGGTCATCGCCCGAGCCGGCAAACCGGTCGTCCTGGTCGGCCATTCTTACGGCGGGGCCGTGATCACCGAGGCCGGCAGCCTGCCCAAGGTCAAGAGCCTGGTTTATCTCGCGGCATTCGCACCTGAAGCTGGCGAGTCGGTCTACGATATCGCCACGTCGCCGACGCCGGGCGAAGACAAGGCGCCGCTGCTTCCGCCGAGCGACGGTTTCCTGTTGGTAGACATGGCGAAGTTCCCGACATCCTTCGCAGCTGACGTCGATCCCGCCAAGACGAAGTTCATGGCCGAGTCCCAGGTTCCCTGGGGGCTCGGCGCTGTGCAGACCAAAATCACGGCGCCGGCGTGGAAGGAAAAGCCCACCTACTTCATGGTAACGAATAACGACCACATGATCCCGCCCAGCCAACAGCGTTCCATGGCAGCGCGTGCCGGCGCCAAGGTCGTTGAGATCGAGTCCAGCCATGCTGTGATGCTTTCGCATCCGCAGGACGTGGCGGACTTTATCACCAGCGCGGCCGCGCCGACGAACTAAGGCATGTCGCGCAAAAGTGTGCAGCGGTTTTTGCGGCAGCGACATGCGTAAAATCAAAGCCTTAAAGCGCAGCAAGCGGATCTGAAAGATCGCGCGACGCGCTTTAAGTCACTGCGCCCCGCCGCCGAACTGTGCAGCACAGGAGTTTGAACATGTTCCAAAAGGCCTTCGAACCGCAATGCAGGGCGGTGGCAATCCATTGCACGGATGCGGCGCAACACCGGCGTCGCGGTTTGACGCTGTTTGCGCTGGCGCTTGGAAGCTTCTGCATCGGGACGTCCGAATTCGCCAGTATGGGCGTTCTGCAGCTCTTCGCCGAAAGCCTGGATATCAGCATACCGGTGGCGACAAATGCGATCACCGCCTATGCGTTCGGGGTGGTGATCGGCGCCCCTCTCGTCACGCTCGCTGCCGCCCGATTTAACCGGAAGAGCCTGCTTCTGGCATTGCTCGGCCTTTTCGTCGTCGGCAATGTGCTCTCGGCGCTTGCCGCCAATCTCGGCATGTTCGCGCTCGCCCGCTTCATCAGCGGTATGCCCCAAGGCGCTTATTTCGGTGCCGGCGCCGTCGTCGCCTCCTATATCGTCGGGCCCGGACATGGCGGCAAGGCCTTTGCCCTCGTCATGACGGGATTGACGGTTGCGACCATCATAGGTTCGCCGCTCGCTACCTTTCTTGGCCAGAACCTCGGCTGGCGGAACACCTATTTCGCCGTTGCCGGCGCGGGTGTGCTGGCGCTGCTGGCTCTTTGGGCATGGGTGCCGCGGACCGAGGCGCTGGACGGCGGGCCGATCGCACAGGAACTGAGTTCGCTCCGCCGAGGCGCCGTCTGGATCATGATGCTGGTCGCCGCCCTCGGCGTGGCGAGCATCTTCGCGGTCTATACGTTCATCGGACCGTTCGTGACCGATGTCGCAGTCATCGACAGGGCATGGATCCCGGTGGCGCTGGCCCTCTTCGGTATCGGCATGACGGCGGGGAACCTTATCGGCGGACGGATCGCCGACAGCCACCCTTCGCGGGGGCTCGTCGTTGGCTTCGGCGGCGCACTCATCGTACTGGCAGTCCTCGCATCATCAGGAGGAAATGTCGCGCTGCTGATGATCGGCCTCTTCGGTGTCGGCACGACGATGATGATTGCCATCCCTACGATCCAAGTCAGGTTGACAAGCTTTGCGCCGGAAGCACCGACTTTGATGGGCGCCATGAACCTGGCAGCCCTCAACGTTGCCAACGCCATCGGCGCCTGGGCCGGCGGAGCGGCGATCGCGGCCGGATTCGGTCTTCTCTCGGCGGTCTGGGCCGGCTTCCTCCTGACGCTTCTTGGCCTGGTCGTCTTTGCAACCACGCTGCCGCGCGCGCCTCAACTCGCTGCTGCGTGAGGCGATAGCGTACCGTTTAGGAGCGTGGCGATGGTATCAAGTATGATATCCCGTCGATGAAGAAAGAAAGCCGGTTCTTTAGCGATATCGGCGCTGGAATTGACAAATAATATTTCCGGCCTTGTCTCTGTCTAAGATAAAGGCGAATTCGATACTGTTTATTTACCATGCAATATTAAGTTCCGAGAGCGTGCTCGCTCAGGAGGTGGATCGAGCGCGTAAGCGGCGGCTTGCCGCATCTTCGGGGATCGATCATGAAGCTCACCATTGCCAGAAATCTCGCCGTCGTGGGCATTGCCGTTTCCGTCGGCATGTTCGCTTCCTTCGGGCTGCAGCAGGCCGCGCTCGAACGGCTGAAGGTCAACGGGCCGATCTACGAGCAGATCGTCTATGGCAAGGACCTGATCGCCGACATCCTTCCGCCGCCGCTCTTCGTGGTCGAATCCTACATGCTGTCGCACGAGGCCAACGACTTTCCCGATCTTGTCGATGCCAACCTCGCCAAGATCGCGACGCTGAAGGCAGCCTATGAGGATCGCCGCGCCTATTGGCAGACGACAGGCCTGCCGCAGCCGCTCAAGGACGAGCTCAACAGGCAAGTGCTGGCCAAGGGCGACATCTTCTGGAAGGTGATGGATGAGGACGTCATTCCGGCACTCAAGACCGGGAAAGGCGGTGCTGCGGCCGAGCCGATGGTCAAGCTGAGGACCGCCTTCCATGACCATCAGGATGCGGTCGAAAAGCTCGTGGTCAATTCCGACACCTATCTCAAGGGGCAGGAGAAGAATGCTGCCGACGAGATCATGACATGGACCTCGGCCGCCGCAGCGGCTTCGCTCGCGTCCTTCCTGCTGCTGCTCGCCGGGCTGTATTTCTTCCGTCGCCGCGCCATCGTGCCGATCGACGGCATGAAGCGCTATATGAGCGGCCTTGCCAATGGCGATTTCTCGCAGGACGTGCCCTTTGCCGAGCGCAGCGACGAGATCGGCCAGATGGCGCAGGCTGTCGTCGTCTTCCGCAACAATTCGCTCGAGCGCCGCGAAGCGCACCTGCGCGAGGCGGGGGCCAAGGAAGCCGAAGTGACCCGCGAACGCCAGTTGGCCCTGGAGCGCGCTTCCGAGGAAGCCGCGCGTGACGAGGTGATCCAGTCGCTCACCCGGGCGCTCGATGAACTGTCGCGCGGCAATCTCGGCTTCCGCATCGATACCAGGTTCTCAGCCGCTTACGAAGAACTGCGCGCTGCCTTCAATTCCAGTGTCGATACGCTGTCCAGCTCGATCGATTCCGTCTCCGGCGCGACCAGCACGCTGCGTCATTCTTCGCATGATATTGCCGGCGCCATGGAGGCGCTGTCGAAGCGGACCGAGCAGCAGGCGGCGACCATCGAAGAGACATCGGCCGCGCTTGCCGAAATCACGTCGGCCGTCGGCAATTCCTCGTCTCAATCGGCCGAGGCAAGCCGGATGACTGATGAGACCAGCAAGGCCGCGCTGCAATGCACCGAACTGATGCGCGAGGCAATCGCGGCGATGCAGCGGATCGAGGGTTCGTCCGACCAGATCGGCTCGATCATCAACGTCATCGACGACATCGCCTTCCAGACCAACCTTCTGGCGCTCAATGCCGGTGTCGAGGCGGCCCGCGCGGGCGAAGCCGGCAAGGGTTTTGCCGTCGTGGCACAGGAAGTGCGCGAACTTGCCTCCCGCTCGGCCAATGCCGCCAAGGAGATCAAGGTTCTGGTCTCGACATCTTCGGACCAGGTCGGCTCGGGCGTGACGCTCGTCAACCGAACGGGCGAAGCGCTCTCCCACATCGAGACCAGGGTCCGGCATGTCGGCCAGCTGATCGATGCGGTGGTCGCTTCCTTGAGGGAGCAGTCCTCGGCGATCGGCGACATCAACAGCTCGGTTCACGCGATGGACGAAGTGACCCAGCGCAATTCCGCCATGGCGGCGCAAACCAATTCGGCCTGCAAGGGGCTCAACGAGCAGGTCCTGGCGCTGGAAGAGATCGTTTCGCGCTTTCGGATCGTGGCTGCACGGGATGGTGTTACGGCAAGCCGCGCCGCCTGAGCCGAATTGCTTCAGCTACTTCCTGGGTGGCTCGAACAATTCGACGGGATTGCCGGCGGGATCGTCGACGAGGACCTGCTTGCCGCCCATTCCGGCCACGATCTCGTTGCGAAACCTGGCGCCTGATCTCTGCAGGCGTGCGACCTCGTCTTCGATATTGTCGACTTCCAGCTGAATGCGGTTCCATCCGCCGGGTTCGGGCCGGCGTCCATCCGGCATGGGCTGAGACGCGCCGCCTGGCCCGGTCGTTGCGTTCACGAGCAGGCGAAGATCGCCTCTGGTGAGCATGGCGAAGCCTGGAGCCGGATGCATTGTGAGCGTAAAGCCGAGCGATTGCGTATAGAAGGCAATCGCGGCATCGACATCGTCGACGATATAACGAACGCTGACAGTAGCCATATCAATTCCTCCTACGGATAAGGCTGGGCGATGGCGGAAGAGCTGAAGCGTGCAGCATCGGATATAGCGTCCGGGTCGAGACCTTGTAGCTGCGTGAGGGATATCGGGAACCAGACCGGAGGGCAGGCGTTCGGCCTGCAGCCGCCAGACCGACTGGCGGTTCATCGAAACCCGAGCCATGGGAGAATACCGATGGTCAGTGCAGCCGATCGCGATCCGCGTCACCATACGCAGAAAATGCAGGTGCGCCTTCAGGAGATGATGGACCATTTGCGAGAGGACATCGTTGATGTCGATGAGCCGCAGCTCAAAGCCATGTTCGAGACCGCAGCCGAGGTGCTGGGCGGGCTGAAGAAGGCATTTGGCGACTATGAGAAGAAAACCGAGCCCGCGTGGAAGTAGGGGGCGAGCAGATTTCGTCGCTGGCAACAAGGTTATCTTCGACGTTGGCGGCAACACCTATCGCATCGTGGGGCGCCCCAACCCCTCCCCACCTGTGGGGAGGGGTCTTTTTCTCAAGGCCAGAGCTCACGCCCCGCGCGCCAGCCCATGCTCCACCAGCCGGTTGATGACCTCGGCATAGGCCACGCCGCTGGCGGCCATCGCCTTGGAATACATGCTGATATCGGTGAAGCCCGGAATGGTGTTCACCTCGTTGACGACGAAGCGCATGTCTTCCATCAGGAAGAAATCGACGCGGGCCATGCCGTCGCAGCCGAGCGCCCGGAAGGCGCGGGCGGCCATGTCGCGGAGCTTGCTTTCGACCTCGGCGGGAAGCTCGGCCGGCACTTTCAGGGCGGCGCCATTCTCATCGAGATATTTGGCGGTGTAGCTGTAGAAGCCATGGCTTTCGGCGGGCGCGATCTCGCCGGGGCGGGAGACGAAGAGGTCGCCCTTCGTGTCTTCGAGCACGCTGCATTCGATCTCGCGCCCGGCAATGAATTCCTCGGCGATGAGCTTGCGGTCATGGCTGAAGGCTTCCGCCAGGGCGGGGGCGAATTCCTGGCTGCCCGAGACTTTTCGCACGCCGACGGAGGAGCCCTGGCGGGCGGGCTTGATGAAGAGCGGCAGGCCGAGCGCGCCTTCCAGCGTTTCCAGCGCAGGCGGGCTTTCCTGATCGAGCGTCACCGAGCGGGCCACCGGCAGGCCGGCCGCTTTCAGGAGCTGCTTGGCGATATCCTTGTCGAGCGCCGTTGCCGAGCCGAGGATGCCGCAGCCGGCAAGCGGCACACGCGCCACCTGGCAGAGCCCCTGAACGGCGCCGTCCTCCCCATGCAACCCATGCAGGACCGGGAAGACGATGTCGATCCTGCCGGCCTCAGTGGCCTTGCCATCGGGGCCGATCGCCAGCAGACGGCCATGGCCGCCGGGCACGAGGCAGAGTTCGGTGCCGGAGGAGGGCTTTTCGAGTTCGCCATCGGCAAAGCGGCTTTGCAGCCAGCGGCCGTCCTTGCTCACGAAGACGGGCAGGGCGTCATACCGTTCCGGATCGAGCGCGCGCATCACATTGGTGGCCGACATGATGGAGACGTCGTGTTCGCTGGAACGGCCGCCGAAAAGCACGGCGATGCGCAGCCTGGTCTGGGAAGGGCTCATCGGAATTCTCCTAATTTCAGAAGCTGACCGCAATGCCTCTGTTGGCGAAGAAGCGGTCGAAGGCGGCAAGCGGCAGGGTGACATCGGCCTGGGTGGCGCGCTCGTGGCCGGACGGGTTGTGGAAGCGCACGCTGTCTTCATCGGCCGCCGTCACCAGAACAAGATGGCCGCCCTTGCCCGGCGGCTCGCGCTCCGGCCAGCGGATCGCGCTGCTGACCGAGGCGATGAAGAAGCGATGGGAGGAGAGGATTTCGGCAATGGTTTCCGCCGGCACCTGTGTCTTCACATCCGCCGAAAGCCCGAAGCGCTCGCGCACGAAGGTGACGAAGGGCACGTAGATCAGCCCCTTGATCGAGGCGTCGGCCTCATTGACGACATAGCCGCCATAGGTGGTGCAGGCTCTTGCGAGGGACAGGATCGGATGCGCCTCGCCGCGGGCGGCCAGGATCATCTTCAGGCAGGCCATGCCGCAGATATTCACCGCCCAGCGCGCATATTCCTCCACAGTCTCGGCGCCGGAATTCTTCCAGAGCGGATCACGGTGAAGCGCTGTCGCACCTTCGGCCAGCACGGGCAGGGTCATTTCGGGTGACTCCCACTGGCTGAAATAGGGCACGGCGAGCTTTGGCTGGTTCATGTCGTCTCCATTGGGCATTGCGATTGCGAATCCGGCTTGAAAGTGGCTCGATCTAAATGCATTTTGACGTGACTTTGAAGATCCACTTCGCTTATCGCGCGTGGGCCACTTGAACCTGATATTGGGGAGCCTTCATGACGCTGAGGAGAAGACGCGAAGCGCCTTCGGCTTCTTTCCGGCCTGGTATCGATCCGTCGTCATCAGCGCCGCTGCCGCGGCAGCTCTACCTCTCGCTGCGAAACGCCGTCGCCGAGGGGCGGCTGACGGGTGGGCAGCGGCTGCCCTCGACGCGGCTTGCCTCGGCGGAGTGGGCGATCTCGCGCGGCGTCATCGCCGAGGCCTATGAGATCCTGATCGCAGAGGGGTTTGCCGTGGCGCGCCATGGCTCCGGCACCTATATCGCCTCGTCCATTCCCGAGGGTGCGACGCGGATCGATCCCGCGGATGCCGCCAGCGCGCAACCGATCCGGCGCAGCGTCTCAGTCGCTGCCACCAATATCCTGACACGCGGGCCGAGCCTGGAGCCGCAGCAGGCGCTGCCATTCGTCACCGGCCGTATCGCTCATGACGAGCGTACGGCGCGGCTTTTGAACCGCATCGCCGTCAGGCATATGAACTATGCTTTCGAAGGCTATGGCGACATCCAGGGCGACTTGCGGCTCAGGGCGGCGATCAGTGCGCATCTCGCCGTCTCGCGCGGGGTGCGCTGCGCGCGCGAGCAGATCTTCATAACGGCGGGCACGCAGCAGGCGCTCGACCTTGCCTTTCGCGTGCTGATGACGCCGGGCGATAGAGCCGTCGTCGAAGATCCGTGCTATCCGCCGGCGCGGCAATGCCTCGTCCTGAACGGCATCGAGGTCGTCGGACTGCCGGTCGACGCTGACGGCATCGATATCTCCCGTCTGCTGGACGGAACGCTGCCGCCGCCCGCCGCTTTCTACGTCACGCCCTCCAACCAGTATCCGGTCGGCTCGGTGCTGTCGCTGTCGCGCCGGCTCGGGCTGCTTTCCTATGCCGAGGAGAACGATTGCTGGATCATCGAGGACGATTACGACAGCGAATTCCGCTATCAGGGCCACCCGATCGCCTCGCTGCACGGCCTCGACAAGGCAAACCGCGTTCTCTACACCGGCACCTTCAGCAAGGCGCTGCTGCCGAGCCTGCGCATCGGCTACCTCGTCGTCCCCGCCGATCTCGTGCCCGCCTTCCGCGCCGTGCGCCCCGCCGTCGACCGCTGCCCGCCAAGCTTCCAGCAGCGGGTGATCGCCGATTTCCTGGAGGAGGGCTATTTTCCGGCCCATCTGCGGCGGCTCAGGGAGCGGCTGCGGGCCTCGCGCGACATGCTGGCAGGGTTTCTGGGGGAGCGGTTGGCGGAGCATGTGGCGGTGCTGCTGCCGGATCAGGGCATCAATCTCACGGTTCGGAGCACCGGCGGCTGGGACGACGACACCGCGGTTTCCGCTGCGGCGCTGAATAAGGGCGTGGTGGTGATGCCGCTGTCGCGCATGAACGTCGTCTCAACGGATCGGTCGCGGTTGCTGTTCGGGTTCTCAGGGCTTTCGGAGGGGGAGGCGGATAGGGGGACGCGGGTGCTTGCGGAGGTGTTCGCGGGCGGAGAGTTTGCTGGAGGGTAGGGCCGAGTTAGGAGGATAACCGGCGGCGGCTCGCGCTGGCTCGGTGATCATATCGCGTCCCTGGCTTCCGCGAGTGCTGCGCGAAGAAATCCCATCGGTGCATGCTGCGCGCAGCCGTGTCGGCCCTCCGATCTCAATACAGTCGCTTGTTTGCATCTCTCGGAATATGATATCCAACGTCGAGTTTTTAGAGAAAGATCATGCTGCACCTTACCCACGATACGGAACAGCTCGCCCGCAGGCTTGCAGCGCGTGTCGGCCGCAAGCCTGAAGACCTGATCCGCGCTGCGCTCGAACGCGAGGCCAAGGCGCTCGGTGTCTCCGAGGAGCCGCAGCCCAGGCGCCGCCGGATGACCGTGGAGCAAATGCTTGCTGTCGGCGAAAAGATCACGGCCCTACCGCTGCTCGATCCGCGTTCCCCACAAGAGATCGCCGGCGATCTCAACGACCCATGATCGTAGTCGACTCGTCGGCAATCCTCGCAATCCTCGAAAAGGAAAGCGACGCCACCCTTTACGCTCGCGCGATCCGCGAGGCAGATAGTCTCGTGATCTCGGCCGTCAACGCACATGAAACCGCCGTTGTCTTGCGTAGTCGCAGAGGCCCGGAGGGTGAGGTAACGCTGTGGGCTTTCCTTGCTGCCAATGAGATAACCGTCGCACCTTTCGATGAGGATCAGGCGCGGAGAGCCTCCGAATCCTTCGGGCGGTTCGGCAAGGGCATTCACTCCAAAGCTCGGCTTAATCTTGCGGACTGCGCCGCCTACGCTCTCGCCAAGAGCCTGTCGGCTCCTCTGCTCTTCAAGGGCGACGACTTCGTACACACGGATATCGAGCAATGGCGCTGATCGGTTAAGCCCGCGTCCCAACGCGAGATCAGACCGCCTCTGCGCAGCTCGACACGCCGGGGTAAGATTGAGTGCGGTCGCATTTTCGAAAGACCTCCTCGGGTGCGAACCAGATCAGCCGCAGTTCTCCGGCGCGAGCATGCCGCCTCGGACAAGCCGAATACACGATGTCTTCGAGGCGGCCCGAAGCGGTCGTCAGGGCTGGACGCAGCATTTGGCAGCGGTCGCCGATCCGCGGCAGGCGGCGGACTGCGCCTGCTCGGCGAGCCACCGGTCACGAGGCTTGCAGCTTGCGTGTCGTGGCGAGAGCTCCACATGCACTGCGCCGGCGCGGAGCGTCGGCATCGCCGCGCAATAGAGCTGCATCGGTTGCACACCGTCGCTGACTTCGAAGGTCAGCCTGGCGGTATCGTCGAGTTTGACGTGCTCGGTAACCTTGCGGATGATGGCGTAGAACTTGCCGGCAGGCATGTGCGTGCGGTCATCCTCGTCGATGTCCCAGAGCTGAATGAAAATCTCCGTCCAGGCCTCGGGGTTGGCGCCGCAGTCGAGCGCCGAGAACTGGCCTGCCTTGACCTCGGTGACGTGATAGCCCGGCTTCACCGGCCGTCCGTCGTAATAGAAAATCAGCGGGCAATCCCTGGCTGCCGAAAGCACGCCCATCAGGTCGCCGAGGCAGATATCGTCCTTCTGCATTTTGCTGTTGTCGATGGCGTTCATTTGCGCTAATCCTCGTTTCAATGATTCAATGATTCAATGATTCAAGGATTGTTGAAATATGGATCAACGTCAAGCCCTCGTCGCATTCGGCGCATTGTCCCAGGAAACGCGACTGCACATCATTCGCATGCTTGTCGTCACCGGCCCTGACGGCATGGCGGCCGGCGCGATTGCGGAGAAGCTCGAAGTCTCGCCATCGAATGTGTCCTTTCATCTGAAGGAACTCGAACGCTCCGGCCTGATCGCGCAACAGCGCGAATCCCGCTCGATCATCTACACGGCGAACTATGAAGCGCTCGGAGGCCTTGTTCGCTTCCTGATGGAAGACTGCTGCTCCGGTCACCCGGAAATCTGTGCGCCTGCCGCTGAGGTCGCGGCCTGCTGCACCCCTAAAATGGAGGAGAAACTGCAATGACCACTGACCGCGTTTACAATGTGCTCTTTCTCTGCACGGGCAATTCGGCCCGTTCGATCCTGGCGGAATCCATCCTGAATACGGAAGGCAAAGGCCGCTTCAAGGCCTATTCGGCCGGCAGCCAGCCGAAGGGCGAGGTCAATCCGCATGCCCTGAAGGAGCTTGAGGCGCTGGGCTATCCGACAACGGGCTTTCGCTCGAAAAGCTGGGATGAATTTGCAGAACCGGGTGCGCCTGAGATGGATTTCATCTTCACAGTCTGCGACAGCGCTGCCGGCGAGGCCTGCCCCGTCTGGATCGGTCATCCGATGACTGCTCACTGGGGCGTGGAGGATCCGGCCGCCGTGGAAGGCAGCGAAGTGGAGATTGGCCGCGCCTTCGCCCAGGCGGCCCGCTTCCTGAAGAACCGCATCATGGCCTTCGTCAGCCTGCCGCTTGCGTCGATCGACAAGCTCGCGCTGGAAACGCACCTGCGCCAGATCGGCACGATGGAAGGCGCCAGCATCAAGCAGCCCAAGGCAAGCTGATGGGTTCCGATCTCAATCAGCAGGCCCTGGAAGGCCATGACGGCGGCCTTCGCGCCGCACTTTCGGGCGCCGGGCTTCCGGTCGATGATCTGACGGATGCCGGCCGAAGCTTCTACCGGTTTTCGCGTGACGGCGAGACTGTCGGCTTCGGCGGGCTGGAACTCCATGGCGAGGTCGCACTCCTGCGTTCCATTGTCGTGCTGCCCGATCAGCGGGGCTTCGGCTTCGGCCATGCAATCACCCTCGGATTGCTCGATCAGGCCCACAGGAACGGCGCGACCGCTGCCTATCTGCTGACGGAAACGGCCGCCTCCTTCTTTCAATCGCTCGGTTTTCGTTCCATCGCCCGCGAAGACGCGCCTGCGGCCATCCTGACGACGCGGCAGGCTGCAAGCCTGTGTCCGGCATCCGCCGCCCTGATGCTCCGGAGCCTGCCGGCATGAGCGCGCAGACATTTCCGCTGTCACGGCGATTGGCCGCCGAAGCCATCGGCACGGCTCTTCTCGTGGCGACCGTCGTCGGCTCGGGCATCATGGCCGACGGCCTGACGGATGATACGGCGCTGGCGCTGCTTGCCAATACGCTGGCGACGGGCGCGATCCTCGTCGTGCTGATTACTGTTTTCGGTCCGATATCGGGCGCGCATTTCAATCCGGTCGTCTCGCTGGTCTTTGCGCTGCGCCGCGAATTGCCGGCCGCTTCGGTTCCTGCCTATATCGCTGCGCAGATCCTTGGCGGCATTGCCGGCACGATGCTCGCGCACGGCATGTTCGCCCTGCCTTTGCTGCAGGCTTCGGGCACGATAAGGTCAGGCGGCGCGCAATGGCTGGCGGAGGTGACGGCGACCTTTGGCCTCGTCTTCGTCATCCTCTCAGGCGTCCGCTTCCGCGTCGATGCCGTGGCATGGCTGGTCGGCCTTTATATCACTGCCGCCTACTGGTTCACGGCATCCACGTCCTTTGCCAATCCGGCCGTCGCGATTGCCCGATCGCTGACGCACACATTCTCCGGCATCCGCCCGATCGATCTGCCGGGCTTCATCGTCGCGGAAGTCGTCGGCGCATTGCTGGCGCTGATGTTCGCCGGCTGGCTGCTGATGGACGCCCGCAATCCCGACACCCTCACAGAGACGGAACCCACCCCATGACAACAGACGTAACGATCTACCACAACCCCGACTGCGGCACGTCGCGCAACACGCTGGCGATGATCCGGAACGCCGGCATCGAGCCAACCGTGATCGAATATCTGAAAAACCCGCCGAGCCGCGAAGAGCTGGTGAAGATGATTGCCGATGCCGGCCTGACTGTGCGGCAGGCGATCCGCGAAAAGGGCACGCCCTATGCGGAACTCGGCCTCGACAATCCATCCCTGACGGACGAGCAATTGCTCGACGCCATGCTGAAAGACCCTATCCTGATCAACCGGCCCTTCGTCATCACGCCTTCCGGCACGCGCCTCGCGCGTCCTTCGGAGGTGGTTCTGGATATCCTGCCGGATACCCACAAGGGCGCTTTCGCCAAGGAAGACGGCGAGAAGGTGCTCGATGCCGAGGGCAAGCGCATTGTCTGATCTGCCAGCCGCTTCGCCGACACATCTGCGTCAGGTCGATTTCGGGGCGCTGCGGCCTCCATTCTCGACGCACAAGCCGCGCATCCTGATCCTCTATGGCTCGCTTCGCGCCGTCTCCTATAGCCGCTTGCTTGCGCAGGAGGCGGGGCGGCTGCTCGAACATTTCGGCTGTGAAGTGCGCATATACGATCCGAAAGGCTTGCCGCTGCCGGACGATGCGCCCGTGTCGCATCCCAAGGTGCAGGAGTTGCGCGACCTGTCGCAATGGTCCGAAGGTCAGGTCTGGGTGAGCCCCGAGCGCCACGGCGCAATGACCGGCATCATGAAGGCGCAGATCGACTGGATTCCGCTGTCGGTCGGTTCCGTCAGGCCGACGCAGGGCAAGACGCTCGCCGTCATGCAGGTCTCCGGCGGTTCGCAGTCTTTCAATGCGGTTGGGCAGTTGCGCATCCTCGGCCGCTGGATGCGGATGATCACCATCCCGAACCAGTCGTCAGTGGCGAAGGCATTCCAGGAATTCGACGCCGACGGCCGCATGAAACCCTCATCCTATTACGATCGCGTCGTCGATGTCTGCGAAGAGCTGGTGAAGTTCACATGGCTGACGCGCGACGCGTCCGGCTATCTCACCGATCGCTACAGCGAGCGGAAGGAAGAAGCTCAGAAACTGGAGCAACGCGTGAGCCTGAAATCCATATGAGTGAACGCGTTCCGCTTGCTGCCGTCGCCGCGCTCGGCGTCACACAGATCATCGGCTACGGCACGCTTTATTACAGCTTCAGCATCCTCGCTCCCGACATGGCCACGCAGTTTTCGTGGTCGAGCGAATGGGTCTTCGGCGCGCTGTCTGCCGCTCTTCTCGTCGGCGGCCTCACGGCGCCATGGCTGGGCGTGCTGTTCGACAGGATCGGCGCGGGCAGGGTGATGGCATCGGGCTCCCTTGCGGCGGCTGTCGCGCTGACCGCCTGCGCTCTTGCCCCTAACAAGGCAGCCTATGTTGCCGCGCTAATCGCCATCGAGGTCTCCGCCAATCTCGTTCAATATGGCGCTGCCTTTGCGCTGCTCGTGCAGATCCGGCCGCAGGTCGCTTCCCGCAGCATCACCTATCTGACGCTGATTGCCGGCTTCGCCTCGACGATCTTCTGGCCGATCACCACGGCGCTGCATGCACATCTCAGCTGGCAGAACGTCTATCTTGTGTTCGCCGTCCTCAACCTTGCCATCTGCCTGCCTGTTCACGCGTGGCTGTCCCGCAGCGGAACCGCGCGCAGGGCCGTCGCATCGGCCGCCGCCCCGCAGGTGGCGGGGCGTTTGCCGCCGCGACGCCGCCGGCTCGGCTTTGCGATCATGGTCACGGGTTTCTCGCTAATGTCGCTGTCGAGCTCTGCCATGCTGGTGCATCTGGTGCCGCTGCTCTCGGGGCTTGGGCTTGGCGCAACGGCCGCGCTTGTCGGCACGCTGTTCGGGCCGTCGCAGGTCGGCAGCCGGCTGATCAACATGATCTTCGGCAAGAACCTGCCGCCGCTCCATCTGGCCGTCATCGCGGCGATGCTCATTCCGGGCGGCGTGCTGGTTCTGCTGTTCTCGGCCCCGTCCGTGCCGGGCGCCATGGTTTTCGCCATCATTTTCGGCATGGGCAACGGCCTGCTCAGCATTGTCACCGGCACCTTGCCGCTTAATCTTTTCGGCAGCGAGGGCTACGGCAGGCTGCAGGGCAAGATGATGGCGGCGCGGCTGATCCTGTCCGCCCTGGCGCCCTTCGTGCTGGCCTTCGCGATGGAGAATCTGGGCATCGCCACGTCGCTCGGCGTCGTGGCCGCGCTCGGCGGGCTTTCCATCATCGCTTTGTCTTCCCTCGCGCTGTTGCAATGACCGCAGCCCCGCCGGAAGTGCTGCGGCAAGACGCTTTGAGGCGACGGGGCGTGCTGCGACACGTCCACGCTTCCGTACTTACCACTTCACGCGTAGGCCAGCGGTTCCGCTGATGGCGTAACTGTCGCCGAAATCCTTCAACGAGGATTTTGCGGCGACTTCGCCATAGAGCGAGTAGCGTTCCTCGTTCCAGGTGTAGGAGCCGCCTAGCGTCAGGCCGGCCCAGACGGGGTCGTTCCTGGTTTCGAAACCGGTGCTGGAGACATCGACCGCCACGCCATCCAGGAACTCGCCGTAGAGATTGGCGATGCCATAGACCTTCGCCAGTGCCGTCTGGCCGTCAGCCCGCTGGACGCTTTCCTCGCGATCGAGCGCCACGCCGAGCCGGCCGATCAGGCTGTCGCCGTCATCGAGCGAGACCCGCGCGCCGAAGCGGTCGTTGAACGTGTCGAAGTCGACGGAGGAATAGACGAGCTGGGCCTGCGGCGTGATCGACCATGGCCCGGAGGCTGCAAAGCGCTTGCCGGCCTCGAAGCTCAGCGCATAACCGAAGCCGTTGTTGCCGCTCTCCATGGCGCCGTCGACGAGATCGGATTTGAGGTCGGTGTCATACCAGGTGACCTGGCTCTGCGCGTCGACATAGAGGCCGTTGTCGCCATACCATGTGAGGGTCGCGCCGAGTCCGAAACCGGTCGTGTCGATATCGCCATTGCCGTAGAGGGAGTCGATATTGCCGGAGACCGTGCCGTAATGGACGGTCAGGCCGCCGATCAGCCGGCCGCCCTTGTCCTGATAGAGCTCGCCATCCAGACCGCCCTCCAGCCTGAACAGGTTGTAATCGTAGCTGTCGAGGGTCGTGCTTTTGTCCGGCTCGATGCTTGCATGCATGCCCTCGGTGCGCAGCCAGACATTGTCGAGCCCCTTGGCCGCTGCGGTGGCGGCGTCCTCCTGCCAGTAGCGGTCGCCGAGGCGCTGCTGCAACGTCGGCAATCCGTTCAGGGCGAGCAACAGTTGCGGATAGGCTTCGTAGAGCGGAACCCCCGGCTGATAGATGGGGCCGATCACCGCCCCGAAGGGATCGATGAGCGTCGAGCGCAGATACCAGTCGCCGTCGCTCGGGGTCGAGATGCCGTTCTGGTAGAGCCGATAGGCGTAGGCGCCGCCGATGACGGCCTGATCCCCCTGAAACACATAGTCGCCGAGCAGCGAGAAGCTGCCGGCCGAGCTGCCGCCGACATCGACGATCTTGATGCCCTCGACGGTCTGCGCCCCGCCACCGCCGAGATTGGTGACGCGAACATCGGTCGTGCCTGCGGTATTGCCGGTGACGACGAGACGGTCGGTCGGTGAGGCGTCGCCGCCGAACACGGTCTCGATATCGAGCGTGCCGCCATTGCCGGTAAAGTTGCCCGCGATCGTCAGCGTGCCGATCGAATTGCCGGGGGCGACGGTGCCGGAACTCGTCACGTCGCCTGATATCGTGCCGCTGCCGCCGAGCGTGCCGAAATTGGTGATGTCGCCGATGACGCTCGAAGCGGCGCTGTGGTCGCCGATCAGCAGCGTGCCGTCATAGATCGTCCAGTTGGTCGTTGCCGTGCCGACGCCCGTTAGCAGCCAGGTGCTGGTGCCGGTTTTCTCGAACGTGTCGAAATTCTGGTATTGCGCGGCAGCGCCGATCGACGAGACATCGAAGCTGTCGCTGCCTGTGCCGCCGAGCCGGAGCGTATCCGTCAGCGTGGCGCTGCCGATGACATTGCCGATGATCTTGGAGCCTTGGTGAAGTTCCAGGGTCATATTGGATACGGCGTTGCTCATGTGGATGGCGTCGGCGCCGCCGGCTTGAATGGTTCCGCTGTTGACGATCAGGGCGTTCGGGAGCTGGACACCGATCGCCGGGGAGTTGCTGCCGCCCGCGATCAAGCCGTTATTTTCGAGAAGTGTGGCGCCGATCACAATATGCACGCCTTCGCCTGTCGTGGTGACACCATTGCCGCCGCGGATCGTGCCGTTATTGATCAGGGAGGCCGGGTTCGCCGCTGTCGCAAACCCGCCTAGATTGACTCCCACGCCGCCGGCACCTGCGACGCTGCTTCCTCCCTGGATCAGCCCATAATTGGTGATGGCGAGCGCTCGGGTCGCCGCGATTCCGTGGCCGCCGGTGGCCGCGCCCGTACTGGCTCCGCCGGTCACCGTCCCGTAGTTGGTGAATGAGCCCGGTCCGGCGAATTGGATGCCTGCGCTCGTGCTGCTGCCTCCGTTGAGGCCGCCGGTGATCGAGCCATTGTTGATCAATGAAGAAGGGGTGATGACGTTATTGAAGAAAAATCCCTGTTTACCGGCGACACCGACCAGCGTGCCGGAAAAGGTCACTGTCTTGCCGTTGGTCGTCGATGTCGTGAGGCTGGACAAGGTGAAGCCGTTGGTATTGATGCTGATCGGCTTCGTGATAGCGGGCAGGGTGGTGATCGGTCCCGTGATGTCGCCAGTCAGCGTGATCGTCGCGCTGGCATCGCCGTCGGCATTGGCGGCCGTGACCTCGTTAAAGAAGTCGGTAGCGTCGCCGGCCGTGTAATCACCTGCCGACGCGGGGAAGGAGAGACAGCATTGCAGGGCCAGCGCCGCGAGACTTGCGCCCGCAAAGAGTTTTGCGTTCCTGTCGACGACGCTGCCGCTCATGTCTGCCCCTTTAAATAGATAGGATAAAACGCCGCATGGAATCAGGAAATCACAATGAAGGGTTGCTTTTCTGCGTTCCCGTACCGTACTCGCTGAATTTGACAAATAGCAATGTTTGGCGGGTTGGAAGTGAGAGTATGCTGATCGTTACCCTGGAGCTGGTTTATGAAATTTATAAAAATCAATATTTTAAACTCTTATCCATTCCGGCCGGCAATCGCCTGATAGCATCAGGCGGGTATTGAGAGCGCCGCGTTCAGGAAGGCGAAAATATCCATCATAGCGAGAATAAGACAATCAGGCGTATCGGTTGTCATTGATAATCATCCTCCGCTTCACGCGGATGAGCCGAACTTTGAACCGAAGGCAAAAAGTAATATCTGATTGTGAGGCGGTATTACGGGATTGCGATCGTGAGCACGTCGGTGACGGCAAAAGTGCAGGCGACGATCCCGAAAGCGGTTCGCGAGTTCCTGGGGATCACGCCTGGAAGCAGGGTCGACTTTCACAGGGCGGCAGATGGCAGCGTGATGCTGACGCGCGCCCACAGGGAAAAGCCGGCGGGCCGCTTCGAGCAGCTTCGCGGACATGCCGGGAAGGGCATCACCACGGATGCGATCATGGCGCTCACCCGCGGTGATGGGCCGTCAAGTTGATATCTCCAGCTTGATGATTGAAAAGCGTGCGGTTCATCGAACGAGAGCGAAATGGGCATCAGGAACTATCTGATCGAAGGCGTTTCCGGGACCGGCAAGACGTCGGTCGCCACCGAACTGCAGCGGCGCGGTTACCACGTCGTCCATGGCGACCGTGAACTGGCTTATCAGGGCGACCCCCGGACGGGCGAGGCGCTTGTCAGCTCTCAGCATGGCCAGAATAGTCTGGATATAAATTTTCGGCACAGGCACCACATTTGGCATCTCGACAAGGTCAAATCGCTCGTGGCGGATAAGAGCCACCCGATCTCCTTCTTCTGCGGCGGCTCGCGGAATTTCCATCGCTTCATCGATCTGTTCGACGGGGTCTTCGTTCTCGACGTCGATCCGGAGACGCTGAAGAGGCGGCTTGCCGGCAGGGCTGAAGACGAGTTCGGCGGAAAACCGGACGAACAAGACCTGGTCTTACGGGTGCATGCAACGAAAGAAGACACTCCCACGGATGCGACGAGCATTGACGCCACCCGGCCGCTCGCCTCCGTCGTCGACGATATCCTGTCGAAATGCGGAGCGGCCGGCTGAGGGGAGGCGGGCCGGGATATGGTTCGATCGCGGTGGCAGAGCTTTGCTGCTTTCGGCCCGAAGCGGACATAGAAGGTTCGATCACTGAAAGACTGCTTCGCGCCTCCATGTCGGTCGGAAACGTCGTCATCGCGCAGGCCAGAGAGCGGACATAGCTCCGTGGGGGCGCCGCGTCGCCGGTGCCCCATCAGCGGTCAAGCATGTTGCGAACGCGCTCGCATTCCCTCGCGTACGGAATGCTGCGCAGAAAAGCTACGCCTCATTCGATATTGATTGAGGTCGATCAAGGATGGCTCGGTCTCGATCATCTAAGCCTTTGTGAAAGTGAGATCGTCATGGCCGTTACGCAGCAGATGTTGACCAACCCGACGCGCTACCTGTTCTTCACGGGGAAGGGCGGGGTCGGCAAGACGTCCCTAAGCTGTGGAAGCGCGATCACGCTTTGCGACGGCGGAAAGCAGGTGCTGCTGGTCAGCACTGACCCCGCATCCAATCTGGACGAAATGCTGGCGACGCTGCTCCGGGATACCCCCACCCCAGTTCCATCCGTACCCGGCCTCTACGCCATGAACATCAATCCGGAAGCGGCCGCCGAAGACTATCGCGAACGTGTATTGGCACAGATGGCAGCCAACGCTTCCGAGAGCGAACGAAACACGGTTCGGGAACAGCTTTCCGGAGCCTGCACGACAGAGATTGCGGCGTTCGATGCCTTTGTCGGACTCCTTGCAGACGACATGTCGCCGTTCGACCATATCATTTTCGACACCGCACCCACGGGTCACACATTGCGGCTTCTCAGTCTTCCAAAGGCATGGACCGGTTTTCTTGAGGGTAATGACAGGGGCGCATCGTGCCTGGGTCCGCACTCGGGCCTGAAGATGCAGGAGGGGCGGTTCCAGAAGGCGCTTGCATGCCTGGGAGATGAGAAGCGCACACGGATCGTCCTGGTCGTCCGTCCGGACTCGAGTGCTCTTCGCGAGGCTTCACGCACGTCGGGCGAACTGGCGGCCCTCGGGCTAAAGAACCAACTGCTCGCGATCAATGGGCGGTTTCGTGCGACTAAGCGCGACGATCCGATTGCAGTCGGGATTGAGCGATCACAGGAAGCCGCGCTCTCGACGATGCCGGTTGAACTGTCCCGGCTGCCGAGCGACGAGTTTCCGATGCTTCCCTTCGACATGGTGGGTCTTGATGCACTTCGGGCCTTGTTCGCACCTCAGTCGCAGGCGTCGACCGTCCAGGAACCAGTGGCAGCCGCCCATACCACCCTGCCGTCGCTTGCGAAATTGATTGACGAGATCGCCGGTGGCCGCAAGGGCCTGGTGATGGTGATGGGAAAGGGCGGCGTCGGAAAGACGACGGTCGCTGCTGCCCTTGCCGTCGGCCTGGTCGAACGCGGCCATGCCGTGCATTTGACGACTACTGATCCGGCGGCTCACCTGTCGTTTGTCGTCGAGGGAAATATGCGCGGTCTGACGGTCGACAGGATTGATCCCGCCGCCGAAACCAAACGCTACATCGAGAAGATCATGTCGTCGCGCGGACGCGATCTCGACGAGGACGACAAGGCGCTTCTCCGGGAAGACCTCGAATCTCCCTGCACGGAGGAAGTCGCTGTCTTCCACGCCTTCTCACGGATTGTGGCAGAGGCCCGCGACGCCTTTGTGGTCATCGACACCGCTCCGACGGGGCACACGCTTCTCCTGCTGGATGCGACGGGCGCTTATCATCGCCAGATGACGCGACAGATGGAGACGGTCGGCCCTGGCCGGATCGTCACGCCACTGATGCGCCTTCAGGACCCGGAATATACGCGCGTCATCCTCGTTTCCCTTCCCGAAACGACGCCGGTCTCCGAAGCCGCGATGCTGCAGGAAGACCTGCGGCGAGCAAAGATCGAGCCTTACGGTTGGGTGGTCAACAGGACCATGGCGGCGAGTGGCACGCATGACCCGCTTCTGCAGTCGCGTTTTGCGGGAGAACGGGTGCAGATCGACCGGATCACACGCAAATTGGCGAAACGAGCCTATATTCTGCCGTTCCAGGCTGTTCCCCCGGTTGGCATCGACGCTTTGAAACGGCTGTCCGGGCGGGAGTGAGACGACGAGCGCAAAGCTCGAATTCGGACTGTCCCCTCACGGCCCCAAATCGGCCATTTCTCCAAACAAAGCCTATATCCGCTTCTGGCCTCTGGCAGGCTGCTTCAATCGAAGCTTCGCAGCGGCACCAGCGACAGCAGCGCGACGGTCGAGATCACGGCGCCGGTGATCGCCAGCGGCCAGAGGCCGACGGAGATGTAGGGGGCGACGGCGGTCGTTCCGAGTGCCGCTATGCCGAGGATCGCTGCGATGACGATGGCAGCGGCCCGCGAATGATCGCCGCGGGCAGCCGATATGGCCTGATGAAAGCCGATCGGTCCGCGGATGCCGAAGCCGAAATTCAAGATCGCCCAGAGCGGGACGAGAGCGTAAAGGCTGCTTGCGCCTGTGAGCGTGTAGGCGAGGATTGCCAGAAAGGCGCAGGGCATGATCGCCGTACCCACGCGGATCGTCCTTAGGGTGCCGAATTTTGCCGCCAGCCACGCGGAAGAATTCGCGGCCAGAATGAAGTTGGCGATGCCGCAGACCTGCAGGATGACGAAATCCCCGATGCCCTTGTCGAGCGGACCGGTCAGGACGGCGGGCAGGCCAAAGACGAAAACCAGGAGCGCGCCGAGCGACAGAGCCTGGCTCGACGCGTAGCTCAGAAATTCCAGATTCTTCAGAATGGCGAGGTAGCTGTGATGATCTTCCTTTTCCTGCCGGCGTGGGAAATGGGCGCGCTGCCAGAAAACGGCTGCCGATATCAGCGCCGAAAGCACCGCCAACAGCACGAATGAAATCTCCCAGCCTCCGAATTCCAAGAGCCAGGCTCCGGCAATCGGGGCCAGCGCCGGCGCCAGGGACTCGACGGAACCGAGCCGTCCCATGGCGGCGGCCGCCTTGTCGTGCGGATAGAGGCCGTGGATGAAACCGGGCGCAAAGACGGCGGGACCGGAGCCGAATGCGCCTTGAGCGAAGCGCAGGGCAATCAGCCATTCGATCGAAGGAGATTCCGCTGATGCGAGCGAGGCAATCCCGAACAGGGCAAGCGACCAGATCAGCAGCTTGCGCGGATCGAACCGCGCGCCCAGTTCGCCGAAGGTGAGCAGCCCGACCAACGTGCCGAACGCGTAAGCCGCCAGCACGAGCTGGGCGACCTCGATGCTTCCTCCGAGCTGGCCCGGAAGGCTCGGGACGGCCGGCAGCACCAGATCGGTCCCGGCAATACCGAGAACGGTTCCGCTGGCGATCAGGATGAACAGGAGTGAGGTTTTCGGGCGTGTGGTCATCGGCTCTTGGTAGCAGAGCCCGATCCCGCGACCAATTGCGTCCCGTTGATGTCTGCTATTCAAATGTTTGATCTTTTTGAGGTGTTTTATGAACGACGTTGGCAAATCTGTCATATACGCTGGCTAGAAGCTGCTGATGGCGCGCACCTTGTCGGGTGACTCGACTGCCGCGCCTTCTTTTTTCCTGGAATGAGACCCATGCAGAACAATCCGGCAGTCATCATCGAGGGCGCCACCGTTGTATTCGGCGATCGTCTGGAGCGCGCCTCCGTGCGTATGGAAGACGGCCGGATCACTGATATCGACGGTCAGCGCGACGGGGCGGAGGTTGTTGACGGGCGCGGCCATCTGCTCGGCCCCGCTTTCGTGGATATTCATGGCGATGCCTTCGAGCGGCAGGTCATGCCGCGGCCGGGCACCATGCTGCCGGTCGCTGCCGCGCTGCTCGAAACCGACCGCCAGCTTGCCGCCAACGGCATCGCGACGGCCTATCATGCGCTGACGCTGAGCTGGGAGCCCGGGCTGCGCTCGGTCGAAACCGGTTACGCCATCGTGCGGGCGCTCGATGCGCTCACGCCCCGGCTGACGGTGGACAATCGCGTGCAGTTGCGCTGGGAGACCTTCTGCTTCGAGGCGGTCGACCTCATTCGCGAGGCGCTTGCCGGTCCGCGCCTGCCGTCGATTGCCTTCAACGACCACACGTCGATGGCGATGTTGCATCCCTCGACGCCGCCGCAGGAGCGGCCCTTCGACCTCGATCCGGCTTTCCCTGTCGTCGATCCCGAAACGCCTGCCTTCGCCGAGAAGATGACGGAACGCGCCAAGCGGGCGAAAATTCCGGTGGCGGACATGGTGGCGCTGGTGCGCAGCATGTGGGCGCGCCGTCCGCAGGTGCCCGATGCGATCGAAGAGGTGGCAGCGCTCGGAAAGGCCGCGGGCGCGCCGATGCTCTCGCATGACGACAGCCAGATCGAAACGCGCGATTTCTTCCGCCAGCGCGGCGCGCGGATCTGCGAATTCCCGATGAACTGGCGGGTGGCGCGGGCTGCCCGCGATGCCGGCGACTTCATCGTCTTCGGCGCACCGAACGCCACGCGCGGCGGCAGCCATCTCGCCTCGATCGGTGCGGCCGACATGATCCGCGAAGGGCTCTGCGACATCCTCGCCTCCGACTATTATTACCCGGCGATGCTGCTCGGTCTTGCAAGGCTGAAGGCCGATGACGTGGCGCCGCTGCATGCGCTCTGGCCGCTCGTGTCAGGCAATCCGGCCCGCGCCTCGGGTCTTGCCGATCGCGGCGTGATCGAAATCGGCAAGCGGGCGGATCTCGTGCTGGTCGATTGGCCTGAAGGTGCCGCACCTGCCGTCCGCCGCACCTGGGTCGGCGGCCGGGAAGCCTATCGCGCCGCACCCGCCGGCGCGCTGGCAATGGCCTGATAGGGGCGACGCCGGAAGCTGTCCGATCCATTCCTGCGCGCTATATCGCAGATATGGATACACTCTATGTCCTGCTCATCTTCGCCGCGGCCATAACGATCATCTATCTGGTGACGACAAGGATGCAGAAGAGGGATGATGCCGCCGGCGGTGGGGCGACTCCGCAGGATCAACTGCGATGCCGCAGCGCGTCGACGACAACAGCCATCGCCGGAGACATCTGGCGCCGGCTGGGGTAGTAGAGGTGGTAACCGGCGAAGGGTTCGCTCCAGTCGTCGAGGGCCGGCTGCAGCCGCCCCTCGGCGATGTGTTCCTCGACAAGATCCTCCGGGAGATAGGCTATCCCGTATCCCTGGACGGCCGCGTCGATCTGGGAAATCGAGGAGTTGAAGCTGAGCTGTCCGTCCACCCTGACCCGCAGCTCCCGCCCGTCCTTTTCGAATTCCCAGGCATAGAACCCGCCCCATGTCACCTGGCGCATGTTGATGCAGACATGCCCAACCAGATCCTGCGGCGTCTGGGGAATGCCGTGCTTCGAGAAGTAACCCGGCGAGGCGACGGCACGCAGACGCCAATCCGGGCCGATCCGCACCGCGATCATGTCCTTGTCGACGCTCTCGCCCAGCCGTACCCCGGCATCGAAGCGCTCCTCGACGATATTGCGCATGCCGTTGTCGCTGTAGAGTTCCACGCGGATGTCCGGATAGTCGGACAGGACGGGGCTCAGCTTCGGCCATACCGTCGTCCGCAGGGCGTGGTCGGATAGTGTCAGGCGCACGGTGCCGGACGGTTTGTCGCGGAATGCGACCAGATCTGCCAGATCCGCCTCGATCTCCTGAAAGCGCGGTGCAAGGGATTGAAACAGGCGTTCGCCTGCCTCCGTCGTCGAGACACTGCGCGTGGTTCTTGTCAGAAGCCGCACACCGAGCCGGGCCTCCAATTGCTTGATCGTGTAGCTCAGGGTCGACTGGGAGGTGCCGAGCGTCGCGGCCGCCTTGGTGAAGCTTTGCTCCTTCGCCACCTCCAGGAACCAGAGCAGATCCTTCATGTCTTCGCGCTGCATTGTCAGCACCTCTATTGATATTGAATTTAGATAAGTCCATGCGGATTAGCATGGATTGTCCGAAAAGTCCCCTAGCAATATCTTCCGTCGCAACAAGCAGAAACCGAAGCACCGATCGGGATTGACGCCCATGGCCCTGACCTACGACGATGATATCGACGGCAGCCGCGCGGCGTGGGGCGCCGTCTTCTCCATGACCCTGTGCGTCTTCGCGCTGATCGCCTCGGAGTTCATGCCCGTGAGCCTGCTGACGCCGATCGCCGCCGATCTCGGCGTTTCCGAAGGACATACGGGGCAGGCAATTTCGATCTCGGGCATATCAGCTGTTGTGACCAGCCTGTTCATCACCACGCTCACACGCCGGCTGGATCGGCGTGTGGTCGTGCTCGGCCTGACCATGCTTCTGATGGTTTCGGGCCTCGCAGTCACCCTTGCGCCTTCCTATCCCATCCTGATGCTTGGGCGCGCGCTGCTCGGCATCTCCATCGGCGGATTCTGGTCGATGTCGACAGCGATCGTGATGCGTCTGGTCTCTCGCGATGAGGTGCCGAAGGCGCTGGCGCTGCTGAATGCGGGAAACGCGATCGCAGCCACCGTCTCGGCTCCGCTCGGAAGCCTGCTCGGCGCCTATATCGGGTGGCGCGGCGCCTTCTTCCTCGTCGTTCCCGTGGGACTGCTCGCATTCCTCTGGCAGTGGATCAGCCTGCCTGCGCTTCCATCGCGGAACCGCCTGAAATCCCAGAACGTTTTCCGGCTGCTGGGGCGTCCGCCGGTCGCCATGGGCATGGCCGCGATCCTGCTGCTCTTCATGGGACAGTTCGCGCTCTTCACCTATATCAGGCCGTTCCTGGAGCAGGTGACCCATGTCGGCATCGGCACGCTTTCCTTCGTCCTTCTTGTCATGGGGCTCGCCGGGGCAGTGGGGACCTGGTTCATCGGCCGGCTGCTGGAGCATCGCCTGTTCAGCATTCTGATCGCGATCCCGTTCCTCATGGCCTGCCTTGCTCTCTCCATGGTCGCATTGGGGGACATGGAAGGTCCGGTCTTTTCGGCTCTCGTCGGCTGGGGCTTTCTCGGCACGGCCGCGCCCGTCGGCTGGGGTACCTGGCTCAGCCGTGTTCTTGCCGATGAGGCCGAGGCAGGCGGCGGACTTCAGGTCGCCGTGATCCAGCTCGCCATCACGGCGGGAGCCGCGCTCGGCGGACTGCTTTTCGATGCTCTCGGCTGGTGGTCCACCTTCACGCTCAGCGCCACGCTTCTCTGCGGCTCCTCACTGGCAGCCTTTGCGGCATGGCGTGTGACGCGGAGACCGTCATGAGCGCGGGGCTTCCGGATGCATGCAGACGTCGCCTGCTGACGGCGGCGGTGGCTGCCTTCATGCTCCCCGGTCGCGGCTTCGGCCAGGGCGGCCCCAACGATCAGGAGAAGACCGACATGCGGATCAAGCTGACATTTGCCGGACACATGATGACGGCGACACTCTACGACAATCCATCGGCCCGCGACTTTGCGTCAATGCTGCCGCTCGATATCGAGATCGACGACTACGGGTCCAACGAGAAGATTGCCTACCTGCCTCGCAAACTCACCGTCGAAGGCCACGGCCCGTTCAGCAACGAGCGGGCTTACGACCTCTGTTACTACATGCCCTGGGGCAACCTCGCGATGTTTTATTCCGGCTACAAGCACCCGGGGCTCGTGCGCCTCGGACGCTTCGACGAAGGCTACGAGGCGCTTCATGTTCCCGGGCAATTTCCGCTGCGCATCGAACGCATCCAGTGAATCACAACGTCAATGACACAGGAGATCCTGCCATGAGCAAGCAAATCGATACCGCCGAGACCTTCACCCCCACCAGACGGAGCCTGATGAAGGCGACAGGCGCCGCCGTGGCGGCAATCAGCATGCTGCCGGCTGCGGCCGCAACCCCGGCGCTGGCGCAGACCGCCACCTGGGACAAGACCTTCCCCAGGAGCGACAAGGTCGATCACCAAACGGTATCGTTCAAGAACCGCTATGGCATCACCTTGATTGGCGACCTCTACCTGCCGAAAAACCGCGGCGGCGAGCCATTGGCGGCTCTCGTCGTCAGCGGCCCCTTCGGCGCCGTGAAGGAGCAGTCTGCGGGCCTCTATGCGCAGACGATGGCGGAGCGCGGCTTCGCGACACTGGCCTTCGATCCGTCCTATACGGGCGAAAGCGGCGGTGAGCCGCGCAATATCGCTTCGCCTGACATCAACACGGAAGACTTCAGTGCGGCTGTGGATTTCATCGGTCTGCGGCCCGAAGTCGACCGCGAGCGGATCGGTGGCATCGGCATCTGCGGCTGGGGCGGCATGGCGCTGAATGCGGTCGCCGTCGACAAGCGCGTCAAGGCGGTCGTCGCCAGCACCATGTACGATATGACCCGCGTCATGTCCAAGGGCTACAACGACAGCGTGACGCCCGAGCAGCGCGCGCAGACGCTCGAAAAACTGAGCCGCCAGCGCTGGACGGATGCGGAAAACGGAAGCCCCGCCTACCAGCCGCCCTATAATGAACTCAAGGGTGGCGAAGCGCAGTTCCTGGTCGATTATCACGACTATTACATGACGCCGCGCGGCTACCATAAGCGCGCGGTCAACTCCGGCAACGCATGGTCGCAGACGACACCGCTGTCTTTCATGAACATGCCGATCCTGACCTACATCGCCGAGATCTCGCCGCGTCCGGTCCTGTTCATCCACGGCGAAAAAGCCCATTCGCGCTACTTCAGCGAAACCGCCTTCGCCGCCGCGGCGGAGCCGAAGGAACTGATGATCATTCCCGGCGCCAGCCATGTCGATCTCTACGACCGCGTGGACATCATTCCGTTCGATCGGATCGCAGAGTTCTTCGGTCAGCATCTGGCCTAGTCGACGTGGCCTATCGCCATCGGCGGCGTCCCGCATGGGGCCGGATCGACGGACAGCCCTGTTCTTCCGCAGAAGAGCCTGCTCGGCGGTCCTGCACCTGTTCGACCTGCAATCGCTGCTGTCCGACCTAGCCGAAGTCTCTTGCCTTCACGCCGGCAATGACTTCGGCCGAAACCTGCTGCAATTCCTGCCGCGAGGCGCCGTCACGCGCCTGGATGGACAGTCCCTGCAGGACGGCGACAAGATAGCGGGCGAGCGACACGGCGCGGTCCGGATCGAGCCACCGCCCCAGCGTTTCCGCGATCATCTCGCGTATCGCGTTTCGGCGCTCGGCGAGTTCGCGCGCGAGATCCGCATGATCTGCGCCCGATTGGATCATGCCGCTCGAAATCATGCAGCCGCGTTCTCCCTGCGGATCGATCACGGCATCGATGGCCTTGTGAAGCAGGGTCTCGATCGTCTCCTGAAGGGTCGCCGCCGAGCCGAGATCCTTCAATGCGCCGGGAAGGCCGAAATAGCGATCGAGTGCCTCGCGGTACAGGCCAGCCTTGCTGCCGAAAGCCGCGTAGAGGCTCGGGGGCGCAACACCGATCGCTGCCGTCAGATCGTTCAGCGAGACGCCTTCATATCCATGCCTCCAGAAGAGCCGCATGGCGATATCCACCGCCTGATCCCTGTCAAATGTGCGCGGGCCGCCGCGCCGTCTTCTCACAGCCTTATCCATAGCGATCACTAAAGACTGCTTGACAGCAAAAGGCAAGCGGATAGTTTGTAGTGATCACTAAATATAAGGATCTTGGCGTGATGAGAATAATGCGTGGAATTTGGATGTTGGTCCTGCTGATGGGCCTGTCTTTCACGGCGATGGCCGCAGAGAAGAACTATGTGGTGAAGGCGCCTGATGGCGTCGACATCGCGGTGCAGGAATCGGGTGATCCCGGCGGGCCGGCGATCGTCTTCATCCATGGCCTGCTTGGCAGCCATCTGAACTGGGACAGGCAGGTCAGCAGCCCAAAACTGCATCACTATCGGCTGATCACCTATGACCTGCGCGGCCACGGTCTGTCCGGCAAGCCTGATGATGCCGAAGCCTATCATGACGGGCGCCGCTGGGCCGACGATCTCTCGGCGGTCCTCAAGGCGACAGGCGCGAAGAATCCCGTTCTGGTCGGCTGGTCACTCGGCGGCGTCGTTCTATCAAACTATCTTGCAGCCTATGGAGACGACGGCCTTGGCGGCGTCGTCTATGTCGACGGCGTCATCGAACTCAATGCTGCGCTGATCACCTCGCATCCCCAAGTCTATGCGGGCATGGCCTCGGATGACCTGCGGGCGCACCTCGACGCGGTGAAAACCTTCCTGGCTCTGTGTTTTGAGAGGAAGCCCGACACGGCAACCTTCGAACGCTTGCTGTCCAATGCCGCAATGGCCTCGTGGATCATGACGCGGACCGTCCCGTCGATGACTGTTTCCGCCGTTCAGGGATTGCCCAGGGCGCGCGTGCCGGTTCTGCTTCTTTATGGCGGCAGGGACGATCTGGTGAAAGTCGAGCCGAGCGTTGCGCGCGCTCGGGCGCTCAATCCGGCAATTCAGACGAAGATCTATGCGAAGTCGGGGCACGCGCCATTCCTGGAAGAAGCACCGCGCTTCAACGGCGACCTGGCAGAGTTCAGGGACGCGGTATCAGGCAAATGAAACTGGAAAAGGGGCGGGCAGGGTGCTCGCTCCCTTTCCACATGAACTGACTTGGTGAGAGAGGTGGTGGTGCTGACCGCTGGACCAGGGAGGTTGCAGTCTCCGCTGCTGTCTCATGAGCGATGTCGTCGCCAGCCGCAATACCCGCAAAACTTGGCCGATCCCCGGCATTTGTTGGCAGCTTCGCGAAATCCGCCTTCCGCCCGGAATGCTAGTCTCGCTCCGCTTGCTTCCATTTCGAAAGGCCGCTGCCATGCTTCTGGATCGTTCCCATCTCCCCGTCGTCTTCATCCGCACCGATGCCGATGAAGAGACCTCCATCAACGACCAGATCGAGGCGCTGCTGGAGGAGCGGCGGCCCTTCGTGCTGGTCACCGATCACGCGCCTGACGATCACGGGGACGAGACGCAGGAGGAGCGCAAGGAGCGGGCGCTGTTTTTCAAGAAGATCAGGGATCGGATGAGGGCCTATTGCCGGGGCATGATCGTCATCGACGGCGGCAGGCCGATGTCGCCCGCGGCCAAGCTCGCGGCTGTCGCGGTCGGAAAGGCGTTTGGCTTCGCGATCGTATTTGCGGCAGATGAGGAGGAGGCGGAGCGAAAGGGGCGGAGCCTCATCGGCAGCAGGGACGATGCGTGGTTACTCTGACCTCCGGCTTCTGTGATAGAGCAATACGCCGTCGGTTGAGTTTGCCTGCGAGGATCGGCAATGAATATTCAGGATAGATTTGACCCCTCCGTGATCGACGAGGTGTCGCGCCCGGCTTTCAGTTTCATCACCGAGACGAGTTTTATCGGCGAGTCCGAACCGCATCGCCATGGCAAGGCGCAGCTGCTTTACGTGATGAGCGGCGTGCTGACGATGAGGGCGGCCGGCGGTGTCTGGACGGTGCCGCCGAATTGCGCGCTGTGGATTCCGGGCGGTGTTCCCCATAGCGGTCGCGTGGCCGGCCATATCAAGATCGGCAATCTCTATATCGACGCGAAACTGACCGGTGGCCTGACGGACGAATGCGGCATTCTCTTCGTCCAGCCCTTCCTGCGCGAGCTGATCTTCCGTCTGGAGCCGCGTCACGACAGTCCTGACATGGTGCCCGAACGGCTTCACCGTCTCGTCGGCGTGCTCTTGGATGAGCTCAGCGCAGCACCGCTCGAGCCGATCCACCTGCCGATGCCCACCGATCGCAGGCTGCAGCGGCTCACCGAGGCGATGGTCGCCGAACCCGGCCTGCGCTTCACGATAGACGAATGGGGTGCGCGGGTCGGCGCGAGCAACCGGACGCTCAGCCGCCTGTTCCAGCGGGAGACGGGCATGTCCTTCGTGCGCTGGCGACAGCAGCTGCATATCGGCGTCGCGCTGCAGCGGCTGGCTGCGGGGCAGCTCGTCACCGTCATTGCCGGCGATCTCGGCTATGAGAGCGTCAGCGCCTTCATCGCCATGTTCCGCCGCATGCTCGGAACGACGCCGACGCGCTATTTCAGCGACCAGATTCTGGCAAGCCCGCACAGGCTGGAGATCACGGCGGATTGGCGTGCGGAGCCGGGCGATGATGGCCCTGATCATGCGAAGGGTTCGGCGTCCAATCTGGTGCCGTTCAGGCGAGAACCGAATTGACCTCGCCCACCTGCTTTTCCCGGCTCTCTTGACGATCCGCCGCCTGATTTGCCTTGTCGATAGGCGTACCCTTTCCGGGTGGGCAGACAGGATCATAATCGGCCCCTGCCGGCCCAAAGCAGTCGGTGCGTCACCGATCTTGCAACGCGTTTACGGTGAGCATTTACCGTAACGTACTTGCCTTGCCCTGTGCCGCAGCGCAGGTTTCCCGTGCAGCTGGCAGGGCTTAACGCTTCAACCTCCTGTTTGGACTTTGCCTTTTTTGGCAGCCGAATAATCCGGCATGGCATTGCGTGCCCGCTCTCAATGCAGGCGCGCGCTTCTTCTCAGATCAATCTTTTGCGCGACGGCTCGTCGCAGGAAGGAACCTGAAAATGACAGAGGATGCCGATCGATCAAATTCGTCACGCACCGTGTCGAAGGCTTTTCCAAGGAAACTTCTGGGGTCGTGCTTTGCGGCATTGAGCTTTGCCGCAGCGCTCGCAGTCCCGGCAAGTGCACAGCAGACGCCGGCAAAGCCGAATATCCTTCTCATCGTGTCCGACGACACCGGCTATGGCGATCTCGGCCCCTATGGCGGCGGCGAAGGACGGGGGATGCCGACGCCCAATATCGACAAAATGGCCGATCAGGGAATGCTGTTCTACGATTTCTACGCCCAGCCAAGCTGTACGCCGGGGCGCGCCGCCATGATCACGGGGCGTATTCCCAATCGGAGCGGCATGACGACGGTCGCATTCCAGGGCGAAGGTGGCGGTCTTCCCGCGGCCGAGTGGACGCTGGCTTCCGTTTTGAAACTCGGTGGTTACCAAACCTATTTCACGGGAAAATGGCATCTTGGCGAAGCGGACTATGCGTTGCCGAATGCGCACGGGTTCGACGTGATGAAATATTGCGGTCTCTACCACCTCAATGCCTACACCTACGCCGATCCGACCTGGTTCCCGGACATGGACCCGAAGCTCCGGGCGATGTTCCAGAAGGTCACAAAGGGCTCGCTGTCGGGCAAGGCGGGCGAAAAGGCAGTCGAGGACTTCAAGATCAATGGTCAGTACGTCGATACGCCCACTGTGAATGGTACGGCAGGGGTCGTCGGCATTCCCTTCTTTGACAGTTATGTCGAAAAGGCGGCACTGGAGTTTCTTGATGACGCGGCAAAATCCGACAAGCCGTTCTTCATCGATGTCAACTTCATGAAGGTGCACCAGCCGAACATGCCGGCACCGGAATTCGAGCATAAGTCGATGTCCAAGTCGAAATATGCCGACAGCATCGTCGAGCTGGATACCCGCATCGGCCGCATCATGGACAAGCTTCGCGAGACCGGCCTCGACAGGAATACGCTCGTCTTCTACACGACCGACAATGGCGCCTGGCAGGATGTCTATCCCGACGCCGGCTATACGCCATTTCGGGGCACCAAGGGCACGGTCCGCGAGGGCGGCAACCGCGTTCCCGCCATCGCCGTCTGGCCGGGCAAGATCAAACCCGGCTCAAGGAGTCATGATGTCGTTGGCGGCCTCGATCTGATGGCGACATTTGCGTCGGTAGCAGGCGTTGCGCTCCCCGACAAGGACCGCGAAGGACAGCCGATCATCTTCGATAGCTTCGACATGTCGCCAATCCTTCTCGGAACCGGCAAGTCGGAGCGGACCTCATGGTTCTATTTCACCGAGAACGAACTCTCTCCGGGCGCTGCACGCGTCGGCAACTACAAGGCTGTGTTCAATCTGCGTGGTGACGATGGACAGCCGACCGGCGGCCTGGCGGTCGACAGCAATCTGGGCTGGAAGGGTCCGAATAAGTATGTCGCAACGGTCCCTCAAGTTTTTGACCTTTGGCAGGACCCGCAGGAGCGCTACGACATCTTCATGAACAACTACACCGAGCGCACGTGGACGATGGTGACGATCAGCGCCTCTATAGAGGAATTGATGAAAACCTACATCCAGCACCCGCCGCGCAAACTTCAGAGTGCGACCTACACCGGTCCGGTCGAGATTTCGAGATATCAGCAGTTCCAGTGGCTGCGGGATGAGCTGAGCAAAGAGGGATTCAGCATCCCGATGCCGACCGGCAACTGAACCGGCAAGGGGCGGTGCTGTTTGCTTCCGATCGTGACAGCGCCGCTCGAGCCGATCCATCTGACGATGCCTGCTGATGGCCGGCTGCAGCGGCCGGCCGAGGCGATGGTCGACGAGACCGACCTGCGGTTTACCCCCAATCCTAGAATAGCATCGCCGCATCGTCATGAGACCGTTTGAGGGGCCGGCCTTCCAGGAAACGGCACGGACCGGGGCCGGCTGCCGTTGCCTGCAGCACCGCGACATCGCCTGACGGGCTGATGTGAAGCGCCGAGAGGATATTCGTCGCGAAGGCGCCGGTATCGATGGCAATCCGGTTCGGGAAGATCTCGACGCGTTCGCTGGCGGTGATCGTGTGCCCATGGACGACGATCTTGCCGAACGAGGCGCTGGAATTCAGGAACTCGCCGCGAATCCACATCAGCGCCTGCGCATCCTGCTCGGCCAGGGGAATGCCGGGTTTCAGGCCAGCATGGACGAGGATGTGGTGGTCGAGTTCGACATAGCGCTCGGCAGCGCGCAGGCATTGCAGGTGCTCGTCTCCAAACCTGCGGCGGATCTCGTCTGCGGTAATGGCTGCCTCAAGGGGCAGGCCGTAGGAGAGCATCGTCTCGCTGCCTCCGAGGTCTCGCCAGTGGTTGACAAGATCTGCCCGATCGGCAGGCTCCGTCTCGTCGAGGATCAGAAGAGGGATGGCGTCATGGTTGCCGCGTATCAGTTTCGAGCCCGGTCTGTCGCGCAGCGTGCGAATGACGAGATCCATCGCCTTCCTGCTCTCCGGCCCACGGTCCATGATGTCGCCGAGGAAGACGATCCGGTAGTCGATCGTCTCGTTACGCGCCTTGCCGTCAATGCCTGACAGCAGCTCCTCCAGCAGGTCGGCGCGCCCGTGGACATCGCCGATGGCGAATGTGTGCAGAGAAGCGTTCCCGGTCATCGATGGCTCCGTTGTGGCCTTCGGTATGGCATTGTTTATGCGCTGCGCCAAGCGGTAGATCGGGAAGCAAGCTCCCCCGGAGTTCGCCCGGGCATTCACGAGGTTTCGGCTGATCCATGTGAATTCAACCGTTCACCGAGAGAGTCTTCTCCAGCTCTCCCTGATATCACAAAGGCTTTCAACGGCCGATCTCATGCCGTCCCCTCAAGAGTTCAATGCCTCCAACTCTGCTTCGGAATACATACCTTCGTACTCCCAGCGAAAATGCCTCCGCAAGTTTTTCAGGCATTCATACCAAGAGGGAGCCTCGCACGCTCTAATAACACCCTTCAGGCGGTCTCTGAATGCACCGTAAGTGTATTCCTCAAGAACGATTAGGCCATGGCGTGGGTGTGCAAATCGATGCAGATGGTTCGGCGTTAAAACTACACATTCAAACAAGTCACGGCCGAGTGAGCTTACCGGTCCAACGTCGAAGGAAACCTGGAAAATGACATCATGCCGGTTTTGTGCTTCGTACCCATCTGGACTGTCGAGATCGATGACCCAATAGTCATCGGGCAGATCGGCGGACGTAACGCCGGAAATGGCGAGTTGCAGACTTTTCTTTGCAATGCACACGCCGAAAACTCCGATTACTGTCCGCGCATCTGCAGATGATAATAGCCCTGTGAGCGACCGCAATACCTCCATTGGCTCAAAAACAAACGCCACCGGACTTGAGCCACGCCTTCCAGCGTCTGGACGCCCTTACTCGCGATGAGCCAATCACGGGACGTTTCGGCGATAGCTGAAGCGATCTTCGTGTTGGTAGCTTTGTTGCGGTGGCCGCGAGATGGGCGCGACATATTGCCAGGAACGCTCCTCACCAGTAAGCGATCGGTTCTCGAGGTCAATCCAGCCCGTCAATTCAGGCCGGCACGGGCAAGTCCCTCGATCAGGCGCTCCCGATCCTCGGCGCGGACGAAAGACGATGTTGCTGCGACCGCGCCCCGTGAGATGTCAGGAACGAGGGACTTGAGCCGTCCGAGCAAGTCCGTGGCAGCCTCCCGGTTGTCCAGAAGTCCGGCACAGGCCGTTCCGATGATCAGCGGAAGCGCATGGCCGGACCGCAGGCGATGCGCCTCCCGTGCATAACTCAATCCAAGCTCATAATTCGCGCCCTGGAAGTAGGCCATGGCGTAGTAGAACTGAAAGTCGCCGAGAAAGGCCTCGCGCGGGCTCAGTCTGAGGGCGTAGTCGATGCAAGGAATGGCGTCCGCCGCGCGGCCCGCGTTGGCATGCGCAAGTCCCAACTGGCCGTGTGCGAACGCGGAGTTGGGGTTGATCGCGACAGCCTGGCTGATCGCTGCCATGGCCAGGACATTGTCACGCGTCGCAAAGGCTATCATCGCCTGCGCAAGGTAAGCCCACGGTTCCTTATCGTCCGCGGCAATGGCTTTTTGGACGATATCCCTGGCAAGGGCCACGGCGTATCCCATGTCCTCCCATCCCTGGAACGCGCGCCACATCATAATCCAACCTTTCATGGCGAGCGCCTGGGCATAATCGGGAGCCAGTCCGATTGCCCGATCAAGCAGGGGGAGCATCTTCCGGCTGCTCTCCTCAGATAACTGGGAACACAGGAACACTGCCCGCACGACACATTCCCAGGCATCAAGGCCATGATGCGGCTTGGGGCTTTCGCGGGCATGCTCTGCCGCCAGGAGTTCCGGCCCGATGCGGCCGACGACGCTTGCGGTGATTTCGTCCTGAATGACGAAGATGTCGCCGAGGTCTCCGTCGTACCTCTCGGCCCAGAGATGGGCTTCGGAGGCCGCATCGATGAGCTGCGCGGTCACCCTCACGCGGTTGCCGGACTTGCGGACACTGCCCTCGAGAACATAGCGGATCCCGAGTTCGCGCCCGATGGCGCGCACATCCACGGGCTTTCCCTTGTAGGTGAACATCGTGTTGCGGGCGATCACGAAGAAACCCCTGAGCTTGGATAGCGCGGTGGTGATGTCTTCGGTGAGCCCATCGCTGAAGAAGTCCTGCTCCGGGTCGGCGCTCATGGCGTTGAACGGCAGCACGGCAATGGATGGTCGGTCCGGAAGTGCGGGCCTGGGCGATGCCGTTCGGGCCGTCGTCCCTTCCAGAAGGAGGCGGTACAATCGCACCGGCCGCTCCATGTTCTTGAGCGCGCGTTCGCCGAGGTACTCGTAGTCGCAGTCAAGCTTGCCCTGGAGGTGATCGTATGCCGTGCCGGAAATGCAGATGCCGCCTGGATCCGCCAGGGTCTGGAGGCGGGCAGCGATATTGACGCCATCGCCGTAGAGATCCCCATCTACCTCGTGGATCACATCGCCGAGATTGACGCCGATCCGGAAGATGATGCGTTGCTCCGTCGGGATATCGGCCTGGTGCTCGGCAACGCCCTTCTGGACGGCGACCGCGCACGCGACGGCATCGACGACCGAGCCGAACTCCACGAGCGCACCGTCGCCCATCAGCTTGACGATACGGCCCTGATACTCGGCCAGCAGCGGATCGATCACCTCCCGGCGCAGAACCTTCAGGGCCGACAAAGTCCCAGCCTCGTCATGTTCGACGAGGCGGGAATAGCCGACGACATCGGCGGCCAGGATCGCGGCCAGCCGCCGCTCCGCTCTTGCAGTTGCCATGGCTGTCTCTCCCTCAGGAGATCCGCCGGATGAAACCCCAGCGATTGACGCGATATGCTTCATCCGCCCGACACCGGACCGTGCTGGTTCATGATACCACTGAGACGGTCATGTGGCGACGCTTCACGAGAGTGCCGCCTTCAACAGGAATGGAATCCGCGAAGCGGTCACTGCAAAGGTTTGTCGCGCTCCAATGGAAGGAGGGCGCCATCAGAAGGAGGGTCCGTTTTCGGGACTTCGAACCCAGATCACCCTCACACCAGCGACCGCCTCGCCACCTCGATCACCTTTTGCGTCAGGCCCGTCAGCCGGTCGGCGGCAAGCCGGCTGATCTGCCAGTAGAGGACGACATCGAGAGGCGTGCCTGGGATCAGCTCGACGAGGCGGCCGGCCTTGATGTGGTGGTCGGTCAGGTGGATCGGGTTCATGCCCCAGCCCATGCCGAGCAGGGCGGCATCGAGAAAGCCCTGTGTGGCCGGCAGCCAATGCGTCGGTGCGTTGACATCAGTCGCGAACGTGCGGCGGATCCAGTCTGCCTGCAGACGGTCCTTCTGGTTGAAGGTGAGGGATGGGGCGCGGGCGAGCGCTTCCGGCGTGACGCCGTCAGGGAAATGGCGGCGGACGAATTCGGGGCTTGCGGTCGCGTGGTAACGCAGCGCGCCGAGCGAGTAGCGGCGGCAGCCGGCGACCGGCTTTTCCATGCTGGTGACGGCGGCGATGACGCGGCCGCGCTCCAGCCATTCGGCCGTGTGATCCTGATCGTCGACGGAAATGTTCAGGAGATAGTTGGAGGTTTTCGAGAAATCCGCCATCGCCTCCAGAAACCAGGTGCCGAGGCTGTCGGCGCTGGTGGCGATCCGCAGCGTGACGTGCTGTTCGGGACTGTCGCGGTCGCTGAGATCAGGCAGGTGCTCCAGCAATTCGCTTTCCAGCATGCCGACATTTTCCATGTGCCGGCAGAGCCAGTCGCCCTTTTCCGTTGCCGTGCACGGCGTGCCACGCACGACGAGGGCGGTGCCCAGGCGCTCTTCCAACTGCTTGATGCGCTGCGAGACGGCCGATGGCGTGACGTTCAGGATGGCGGCGGCCTTTTCGAAGCTGCCGGTCTGGACCACGGCAAGCAGCACGCGGAGGGCGGGATAATCGATCATGGGTAAGTTATGCTTAATTGACGTTAGGAAGATTAACTAGTCTAATCCACTCGATCCGTCTACGGAGCGTTTCAACAACGCGACGGAAGCCTCTGATATTATGGACTTTACGACCTATTTCACCGGCTTGGCCGCCGGGCTCAGCCTGATCGTCGCGATCGGTGCACAGAATGCTTTCATCCTGCGCCAGGGGCTGCGCAACGAATATGTGTTTGCCGTCTGCCTGGCCTGCGCACTCTCGGATGCGATCCTGATTGTCGTCGGCGTCACCAGCCTGCAGCAGGTGGTAAACCTCATGCCTTGGCTCGATCCGGTCATGCGCTATGGCGGGGCGGCATTCCTCATCTGGTATGGGGCGAAGAGCCTCTATTCGGCGGTGCGGTCGTCAGGCGCGCTGCAGGTTGCCAACGGGGCGGGGGCGAACTTCGGCAAGACGATGGCCATGTGCCTGGCGCTCACCTGGCTCAACCCGCATGTCTATCTCGACACGGTCATCCTGCTCGGCACGATCTCGACGCGTTTTGCCGGCCATCAGGCGGCGTTTGCCGCAGGCGCTGCGACCGGTTCCTTCCTGTTCTTTTTTTCATTGGGATATGGTGCGGCCTGGCTCCGCCCCATCTTTTCACGGCCGGCGTCCTGGCGCATTCTCGAAACGATCATCGCCTGTGTCATGTGGCTGATCTCGTTCAGGCTCCTGAACGGCATGTGAGGTCTGCGCACGCTTCTAGGGAAATCGGAATGTCATTCGATCCGCATCACCTTGCCCTCGTCTTCACCGCCTATATCATCGCTGCAGCCAGCCCCGGTCCCAGCAATATGCGCATCATGGGCGTCGCCATGCATCAGGGTCGCCAGTCGGCGCTGATGATTGCGGCCGGTGTCGTCAGCGGCTCGCTCTTCTGGGGCTCGATGGCGGCGACCGGCGTTTCCGCCATTCTGGCGCAATATGCCCAGGCGCTCATCGTTCTGAAGATAGCAGGCGGTCTATACCTCATGTTCCTGGCCTACAAGGCCGGCAAATCCGCCATGACCTCCGACGAGAAGCAGGGCAGGGCGATCGATGCCATCAGGCCGGCCTCGGGCTTCAGCCTCTATCGGCGCGGGTTGCTCATGCATCTGACGAACCCGAAGGCGCTGCTCGGCTGGATCGCGACCATGACGCTCGGCCTCGGTCCGGGCGCGACGCCGGCGACAGTCGCCGTCATCCTTGCGGGCTGCGCTATTCTGAGCATCACCATCTTCTGCGGTTATGCCTTGGTCTTCTCCACTGCGCCGATGATCCGCATGTATCGCCATGCGCGGCGCTGGATCGAGGGCACGCTGGCCCTCGTCTTCGGGGCGGCCGGCATGAAGCTCCTGCTGTCACGTGCATAGAAGGAAATTCCCGATGCCGCTTTTTCATGGCCTTTCCGCCTTTCCGATCACGCCGGCCGACGCCTCCGGCAACGTCGATACCGGTGCGTTCGCCAGGGTGCTTGCCCGCATCCAGGCCGCCGGCGCCGATTCCATCGGCCTGCTCGGTAGCACCGGCGCTTACGCTTTCCTGTCGCGCAGAGAGCGGCGCCGGGCGGTGGAAGCGGCGATGTCTGCTGTCGGCGGCAAGATCCCCGTCATCGTCGGCGTCGGCGCACTCAGGACGGATGAGGCGCAGGCGCTCGCCAGGGATGCGCGGGAACTCGGGGCGGACGGTCTTCTTCTAGCGCCGGTCTCCTACACGCCGCTCACCGATGGCGAGGTCTATGAGCATTTCGCCGCCGTGGCTGATGCCGGTCAGTTGCCGCTCTGCATCTACAACAATCCGGGCACGACGAAATTCACCTTCAGCGTCGAGCTGATCGCCCGGCTTGCGAAGCTCGGTACGGTGAAAGCGGTGAAGATGCCGTTGCCCTCCAATGGCGATTTCGCCGAGGAAATCGCAAGTCTCCGGGCAGTGACGCCTGACGGTTTTGCTGTCGGCTACAGCGGCGACTGGGGTGCTGCGGATGCGCTCACGGCAGGTGCCGATGGCTGGTACAGCGTGGTTGCGGGCTTGCTGCCCGCCGAAGCGTTGAAGCTGACGAGGGCGGCGCAGGCGGGTGACACCAAGGAGGTGGGACGCATCAACGATGCCTTCGCGCCGCTCTGGGCGCTGTTCAAGGAATTCGGCAGTTTCCGCGTCATGTACACGATTGCCGATCTCATCGGCCTCGGCCGGTTTGCGCCGCCGCGCCCGGTGCTCGGTCTTCCGGAGCAGGCGCGCGGGCGGGTGCGCGAGGCACTTGAAAGCCTCGCTGCTGCCGTCGGCTGCTAGGGCATTCCGTCCTACTGGAATTGCTCCAGTCAGTGGGGCGCGGCCCGCCCGGAATGATCCGGGCGGGCCCGATGTTGTCAGGCCTCGCGGGGTATTCGAAACCAGGCAACATAGAGAGCCGGCAGGAAGAGCAGCGTCAGGACCGTGCCGACGACAATGCCGCCCATCATCGCGTAGGCCATGGGTCCCCAGAAGATTTCCCTGGAGATCGGGATCAGCGCGAGTGTCGCTGCCGCAGCCGTCAGCATGATCGGGCGCATTCGGTGTTCCGTCGCTTCGATGACGGCCTGCCACGGTGGCATGCCCTCGCTTCGGAGGTGTTCGATCTGCACGATGAGGATCACCGAGTTGCGGATCAGGATGCCGATCAGCGCCAGGACGCCGAGGATCGCGACGAAGCCCATGGGCGAATTGCTGAAGAGCAGCGCCGCGACAACGCCGATCAGCGCGGTGGGGGCGACGGCGAAGACCAGGAAGAGCCTGCTGAAACTCTGCAGCTGGATCATCAGGATCGTCGCCATGGTAAACAGCATCAGCGGTGCGACTGCCACGATCGGCCCCTGCGCCTTGGCGCTTTCCTCGACCGAACCGCCATCGACGATCTTGTAGCCGGTGGGTAGGCCCTTGCGGAACTCGTCGACTTTCGGCGCCAGTTCGGTGACGATCGTCGCCGGCTGTGTCGGTCCCACCACCGCCGCCTTGAGGGTGACGGTCGGTATGCGGGTGCGCCGCCAGATCGTCGGCTGCTCCAGTTCGTAGTGGAAGTTCGCAACCGCCGACAGAGGAACCGAGTTGCCGTTGGAGCCGGCAAGCTGAAGGTTCTGCACCGTCTCGATCGAGCCTCGCTCGGAGGTCTCGGCCCGGCCGATCACGTCGACGAGATAGATGTCGTCGCGGATCTGCGTGGCCGCCGATCCCTCGACGATGCTGTTGAGCGCCGTTGCGATATCCTGGGAGGAGACGCCGAGCTGCCGTGCCTTGTCCTGGAGAACATCGACCTTGACCACGCGGGATGGTTCGTTCCAGTCGTAGGTCATGTTGGAGAGCAGCGGATGCTGGCCGACGATACCGGCAAGCTGGTGGGAGAGATCACGGACCTTCTGAATGTCAGGCCCGCTGACGCGATACTGCACGGGCTTGCCGACCGGCGGGCCGATGTCGAGAAGCTTTACGAAGGCGTCGGTGCCCGGGAAGGTTTTCGTCAGATAGGCCTGCAGCTCCTCCTTGACCTTGTCGCGGACGTCAAGCCCCTTGGTGACGATCACGGTCTGGCCAAAGGAGACATCGGGTGTCTGCACATCAAAGGACAGGATGAAGCGGGGAGCGCCCTGGCCGACATAGCTCGTCCAGTGGTCGATATCCTTGTTGCCCGCCAGCATCTCGCTTTCGAACTTCGCCATCTGCTTGTTCGTTTCCGAAATCGAGCTGTTCTGCGGCAGGTTCCAGTCGACGATCAGTTCCGGCCGGTCGGAGGAGGGGAAGAACTGTTGCTGCACAAGGCTCATGCCGCCGATCGAGACGGCAAACACCGCCACCGTCGCGCCGATGGTTATCCAGCGCCAGCGCAGGGCGAGGCCGAGCAGCCACACGAAGATCCGTGCAAAGCGACCCTTCTGCTCATGATGCGATTTCATGGTCTTCGGAAGGATGGTCACGCCGAGCAGCGGCGTGAACAGCACCGCCACCACCCATGAGACCAGTAGCGAGACGGCAATGACCACGAAAAGGGTGAAGGTGAACTCGCCGGCGGCGCTGGAGTTGAGGCCGACGGGGATGAAGCCCGCGACCGTCACCAGCGTACCCGTCAGCATCGGGAAGGCGGTCGAGGTGTAGACATAGGTCGCGGCCTTCCGGAGATCGTCGCCGACCTCCAGGCGGGCCACCATCATTTCCACGGCAATCATCGCGTCGTCGACCAGAAGGCCAAGGGCGATGATCAGTGCGCCCAGCGAAATACGCTGCATTGAAATGCCGGTATAGGCCATGACGAGGAAGGTGATCGCCAGCACCAGCGGAATGGAGATGGCAACCACGAGCCCTGCGCGCACGCCGAGGCTGATGAAGCTGATCGCCAGCACGATGACGATCGCCTCGAAGAGCGCACGCGTGAAGCCCGACACGGCCTCATCCACGACGGCGGGCTGATCGGAGACGCGCTCGACGTCGACGCCGATGGGGAGGTCTGCGGTGACCTGCTCGATCTCCTTGTCGAGCGCTTCGCCGAATTCGAGCAGGTTGGCGCCCGTCTTCATGCCGATCGCGAGCCCGATCGCCGGCTGGCCGTTATAGCGGAACAGCGCGGAGGGCGGATCGACATAGGCGCGCTTGATCGTGGCGACATCGGTCAGCGGGAAGAAGCGGTCGTTGACGCGAAGGTTGATCGATTTCAGGCTCTCCTCGGAGGTGAACTGGCCGCTGACGCGCAGGGCGATGCGCTCGGGACCGGCATCGACGAAGCCCGACTGCGTGACGGCATTCTGCGCCTGCAGCGTGTCGATCACGGATTGCTGGTTGAGGCCGAGGGCGGCAACCTTGCGCGTCGAGATTTCAAGATAGATGGCTTCGTCCTGTGCGCCGATTATGTCCACCTTGCCGACATTGGGAACCGTCAGCACTTTGGCGCGCGCGTCCTCGACGAGATCGCGGAGCTGGCGCTGCGTCAGCCCGTCGCTGGTGAAGGCGTAGATATTGCCGAAGACATCGCCGAAGCGATCGTTGAAGAACGGCCCGACGACGCCGCTCGGGAAATCGCCCTTGATGTCGCCGATCATGTTGCGCACGCGCATCCAGATGGCGTTGACATCCTTGGCCTTGGTCGTCGGCAGCAGTTCGACGAAGATCGTCGTCTGCCCGGCAACCGTCTCGCTCTTCGTGTAATCGAGCGATTCAAGCTCTTCGAGTTTCTTTTCGACGCGGTCGGTGACCTGTTTCGTCACTTCCTCGGCCGACGCACCAGGCCACTGCACCTGGATGATCATGGTCTTGATGGTGAAGTTCGGATCTTCCTCGCGGCCGAGGCTGATATAGGAAAAGGCGCCGGCCAGAATGAAGACGATCATGAAGTACCAGACGAGCGAACGGTGTTCGAGTGCCCAGTCGGACAGGTTGAATTTTTTCACGGAGACTATTCCTCAGTCTATTCTGACGGCCTGGCCATCGACGAGTTTGTGAACGCCGGCAACGACGATCCGATCGCCCGGGCTGACGCCCTCGGCGATGCGAACGGAGCCTCCCTCGACGATCTCTCCGTCGATCCTGATCGGGCGGATGGAAACCTTGGCGGCGGCGGTGTCGACCACCCAGACATTGGGCTTTCCGTCCTTCGTCAGGATGGAGGAGGAGGGGAGCAGGATCGTCGGCTGCGCGTTGACGGTTGCGGTTGCCGTTACGACCGAGCCCAGGCGAAAGGCGGCAGGCGGATCGATGAGCGCTATCTTCGTGCGCCGCGTGCGGGTCGTCGCCTCGGCTTCGGGCGCGATTTCCCTGACCGTACCGCTCGTGCGGATGGTCGGGTCGAGCTGCAGGGCGATTTCGAAGGGCGAGCCCACCTTGAGGCCGTCGAAGCTTGCGACGGGTATGTCGATCACCGCATCGCTCTGTTCGGGGCGGGCGATGGTGACGATGTTCTGGCCGGCGGCCACGACCTGGCCCACTTCGGCCGAGGTTGCCGTCACGACGCCGTCGAATTCCGCCCGGAGCTGGGCATATCCGAGCTGCTCCTCGGCCTTGTCGAGATTGGCCTGGGCCTTGGCGACCGCGGCGACGGCGCTCTTGCGCCCGAGCTCGGCCTCTTCGTAGGCCGCTTCGGTTCCCGACCGGCTCTCGAGCAGGGATCGCTGACGTTCTTCGGTGGAGGCGGCATTCGTCAGCTGCGCCTGGGCGTTCGAAAGCTCGGACTGCGAACTCTTGACTGCAAGCTCCAGCGCCAGCGGATCGATGGCGGCAACGACATCGCCCTTCTTGACGACATCGCCGACGCTGACCTTGCGCGCGATGACCCGTCCGAGGACGCGGAAGGCAAGCTGCGTCTCGATCCTGGCCTCGACCGTGCCCGGCAGGGTCAGCGCGGAGGCCGCGGTCGATTTGACGACGACGGAAAGGACGGGACGCGGCGGCTCGTTATGGGCTTCCGCCTGCTTCTGGCAGGAGGTCAGCAGCAATGATCCGAGGATCGCAAGGCCGGCTGTGATACGGATATTCATTCTGCGGCTTCCTTGTCATAGGTGACGACCTCGCCCGGTCGCAGGAACTTCGTGCCGTCGACGACGACGATGTCTCCGGGAGAGACGCCCGCGCGCACTGCAAAACGGCCGGTTTCATAATCGGAGACATCGACCTGACGGAGGGACACGCTCGATGAGGCGGGGTCGACGATCCAGACGGCCGGCTGGCCGCTCTTGGAGGCCATGGCCGACCACGGCAGCTCGATCGCGTCCTGCGCCGTGGAGCGGAAAGAGCCGACGACGGGAGCGCCGAGCTGCATGTCCGGCGTTGCTTGGAGACCCACCTTGACCCTGATCGTTCCGGTCGACGGATCGATCGTCGGGGAGATTTCGCGCACGGAAGCTTCTATCTTGCGGGACGGCGCCGAAAGTGGGCTGACGGCGACGGTGTTTTCGAGGTTGCGGCCGAGATAAAGCGACTCGAAGACGTTGAAGACGGCGTCACGCGGCCCGTCATGCGCAAGCGTGAAGATGAGCTGCGCCGCCTGGGCGACCTGGCCGACTTCGGCGTTTCTGGCGGTGATGACGCCGTCGGCATCGGCGCGCAGTTCCGTGTAGGAAAGGGCGTCCTGCGCCGTATCCAATTGCGCCTGCGCCAGTTTCACGCTGCCCTGAGCGGTCAGCAGCGTTTCCTGGGCCTGATCGAGTGCGGCGCGGGTCGCAACCTGCGTCCTGAAGAGGTTCTGCTGCCGGTCGAAGGCGAGCTGCGCCTGTGTCTGCTGGGCAATGGCCGATTGCAGGTTTGCCGTAGCGACGTCGAGATCGGCCTTCTGTTCCTCGGCGTCCATGCGCGCGAGCACCTGTCCGGCCTTCACCGACGACCCGACATCGACGAAACGCTCGACGATGCGCCCGCTGACCCTGAAGGACAGGTCGCTTTCGACGCGGGCGCTGACCTCGCCTGTTATGGCGTTGGTTTCGACTGTCGGCGTGACCCTGGCCACGACGGCTTCCACATTTTTCGGCTTCGCCTCAGTCGCTTTTTGCTCTTCGCATGAGGCGAGCGCGACTGCGCTGACGCCCAGCCAGACGGCAACAAGGACAGTTTTCATGATTTACCCCTTGTATCAGTTCGGCGGAGGAATAATATTGACTAACCCATCAGTCAATGAAAATTTCTTGACGCCCAGCGACAAAAAAAGCTCAAGGTGAGGAATGCCCGATACGAAGAAACTGACACGCGCCGAGCAGAAGGCCCGTCGGCCCATAGAGATCCTGGAGGCGGCATTCGAAGAGTTCGTCGAGCGCGGCTATATCGCGACACGCGTTGAGGATATTGCCGCCAGGGTCGGGGTCACGAAGGGAACGATCTATGTTTACTTCGAGACCAAGGAGCAGCTATTCGAAGCGATGATCAGGCACATTTCAGTGCCCCTGGAAGGTCTTCTGGCGAGCGCAAATGAGTTGAAGGGGACCGCCACGGAGCGGCTCCAGAAAACGATCGAGCTGATCTACGATCTCGTGACCAGGGATCGCAGATTGCGCGAGCTGATGCGGTTCATCATCGCCGAAGGCTTGCGCTTTCCCCAGATCGTCGACAGGCATCACGAGGCATTCATCGATCCTCTTGACTGGCAAATGCAGTCTCTCATCGATGACGGCGTAAGGCTTGGCGAATTCCGCTCGGCGCCGGCCGCGTTCGCCGATGCCGTCGTGGCGCCCGCCATCACCTTCCTGTTCTTCAAGCTGCTCTTCGACGAGCGGCGAGTTCTGGACAAGGATGCCTACGTGAAAGCGCATATCGATCTCGTCCTGCACGGGTTGTTGGCCTGATCGGCAAAGCGATGAAATGCGCTTTGATGGTTGGGGCTACATCAAACGTTGATCACTGACCTGTTTGCCAGGACCGAAGCTCTTCCAGACCCTGTTCGTGGGAAACTACCGGTACGTATGACAGCTCGCGCCGCGCCTTGCCGATGTCGAGGGATACCTCGACTGCTGATGTGGCATAGGATTGAAGCGTCAGCGGCGGAACGATCCTGCCGCGGGAGATGGCCGCGAGCATACCGCCGATGGCGGCGATCGCTCTGACGAGCGGGCGCGGAATGGAGTTTTTCGGCGCGGTCAGCCCTTGCGTCTCCAGCAGGGCCGACACGAAAGCCCGGAAGGGCACCGGGTCGCCATCGGCGATGAAATAGATTTCGCCGCCGCGCCCATGCGCAAGCGCAAGCTCGACGGCTGTGCAGAGATTGGCGATATGGGTGGTCGATGTCAGATATTGGCCGCCGCTGATCCAGGCGAATTTTCCGGATCGGACGGCTTGCATCAGTGCGGGAAGGGCCGTCGTGTCGTCGCGGCCCCAGACGAAGCGCGGGCGCAGCACGGTGACGGGAAAGCCCGGAGTGCTGTTTGCCAGCGCGATGCGCTCGGCTGCCGCCTTGCTGCGCGAATAGCCGCCGGCGGGCCGACGGGGCAAGGGCGCGGTCTCATCGACATCAACCAGTGGCTTGCCGGTCGCCAGAACCGACTCCGTGCTGAGATGGATCACCTTGCTGATGCCCGCGGCACGGGCGGCCTCGATGACGAGACGAGTGCCATTCTCGTTCACGCGCCGCTGCCCGGCGGTCGGCGGGCCATGACCGGTATCGGCGGCCGCGTGGATGAGGGCGTCATGGCCCGATATGCCGGATGCCAGACCATCGTCGAGGATATCGCCCCGGCAGGGAGTGGCGCCAAGTGCCCGGACGATCTCTGCGGACCTGTCGCTGCGGGCGAGCGCGGTGACCTCGATGCCGCGGGCAATGAAGTGGCGGATCAGGTTGCGGCCGACGAAGCCGCTTCCTCCGGTCAGAAAGATGCGCCGGAAGGGCGCGCATTCATCCGTGGCCGCGGCGGCTGCGGCAATGCTCGTATCGGTCATGTCGTCCTGCCTGAAAGGTTGGGAGATCAGTTCGTCCGGATGGCCGGAAGGTCGATCTCCTGGGGTTCTGTCGTCACCAGCCAGTTGATTTCGCGGATGAGCCTGTCGCGGTCCTCGCGGGCGAAGTGATGGAAGTCTAGATATTCGAGGAATTTCAGACCTTCGAGCGCGAGATAGGCGAGCAGCGCGCCGCGCGGGGAGGAGGATGTCTCGATGATCCTTGATATCGTCGCGGCCTGGTTCGCCTGCATCTTTTCGCGTAGCCCGGCATCGAGTGTCAGGGCCGCACTCAGGTTCAGGGCAACGGCCCGGAATTCCTCGGGCGGCGGCTCGGCGGCAGCGGCGATGCGTCCCTTGACGGCTCGATCCTGAGCGGCCGTCATCTGTTCCTCGATATGGGCGTGATGCGCATTGTCGCGCCGGAAGGCACGATCGACGACGGCCTCGACCAGCGCCTGCTTGGACTTGTGGTCGTAAAGCACGCTCGCCTTGTTGACGCCTGCTTCCCTGGCGACGGCATCGACCGTGAGGTTTGCGGCGCCATCGCGCCCGACAACACGCTCGGCGGCGTCAAGCACGGCCTGTTGATCGATGACACGTTTCCTGCCCATTGCCCAATCCTGATTTATTTCCATCCGGATGGATATAAATAATGGGCGACCGGCCTTGTCAAGCCTTGGCGATGACGAACGAGGGGTTGGCCGGCTTGGTCAACAAACCAGGGAGCGCCAAGGGCGCCGGGTGTCAGGGACACCCGGCTTCGCCGCCACCGTGCCTGATATCATTCCACCGGCATGAGAACCGGTGCGTCCTTCTTCTTCAGCAGCACGACGATGAATTTCGCCGGTTTGGTCTTGCTCGCATTGCGGCTGACAAGGTGAATGTCAGCGGGACTTTCGTAAAATGTCTCTCCCGGCGACACGGTGACTTCTTCTTTGCCCTTGAGCTGCATCACGATCGAGCCCTCGATAACGTAGACGAATGCATCTGCCTCATGCTTGTGAATGGGCGTGGACCCTCCCGGCTCATACTCGACCGATATCATCAGCCCTTCCTTGCCGGGATAATCCTGAAGGTCCTTTTTCAGGATCGGGGTGACGGTTGCCGCTTCGGCGGCGGCGGCCGGCAAAGCGCCGAGGCAAATCGAAGCCGACAGGCATAGCGATAATAAAGCTGAATTCATTGTCGTAATCCTTCTGCTCGTTGAATGCGGATCTGGGTTGATGCTTGGATCAATTTCGGCTGCAGGGATTTACGTCGGCCTTTGGGACTGTCGAAACCAATCCTCGAAGCCGATCCTGCCGATCCTCGCGCCCTCGCCGGGCACGAGCGAGCGATCGTCCAGTTCGGAGCCGAAATAGCGCGCATGAACGTCTGGCTCGACCGTCCTCGGATCATTGGCCGCTTTCAGATAGCGGGCGACGATCTCGTACATCGGACCGCGCTCGGGACCGGCAATCTCGATCGTGGCGTTCTGCGGCTTTGCAAGTGCTGCATCCGCCACCGCATCGGCAACGTCATCCGATGCGATAGGCTGGAAAGCCGCAGGAGAAAGATGCGCGACGGTGCCGACGGTGGCTTCGTCGGCGATGCCCTTCAGGAATTCGAAGAACTGGGTGGAATGGACGATCGTGTACGGAATGGGCGATGCCTTGATGAGTTTTTCCTGGGCGAGCTTGGCCCTGAAGTAGCCGTTCTCGGGCAGTCGCTCCGTTCCAACGATCGAGAGCGCGACATGGTGCTTTACGCCGGCCTTGGCTTCGGCGGCGAGCAGATTGCGGCCCGAGGTTTCGAAGAAGTCGAGGACCGCCTTGTCTTCCCACGACGGAGAGTTTGCAAGATCGACGACGACGTCGGCGCCATCAAGCGCGTTCGTCAGGCCTTCCCCTGATATTGTGTTGACGCCGGTGCTCGGCGAGACGGCCAGCACCTCATGGCCCTTGCTGCGCAGACGCGCTGCGGTCTTGGACCCGATGAGCCCTGTGCCGCCGATAAGAACGATTTTCATGACGAGCCTCCCTGTTGACGCCCCTCCCGGGCGGATGTCTCAAGTCTGGATTGCGCAAGCCGCAATGAGCCGCGAATGGATTTGAGGCTTGGGCAAGTCGAAGTCGCGTCGTCTATCGTTGCCATGAGTGAGGTCAGGCGAGAGCGAGCCTGAAATCGCGATAGCGGGCACAATCTTCCTTGATGAACTTAGGCGGCCCGGCCCAAATGGCGAGAGAAGCGAAGATAGAATATCAGCATCGAATTCCGGTCGAGTCGGAGTTTTTGACGCCGACGTCCGCAATTCGCAGATGACGATGACTCTTTTCACCGTAACCGGTGTTCCGCTCCCACGTTGTCCTCGTCGCCCTGATCTGTGATCGCGTATCGATGGACGAGCAACGGGAGCTTCTCCATGGAGAATACATTGGAGGTTCTCACGACCAGGAAGTCAGGACGTGAGGTTCACCGGCACTGGCCGGACGAGGTTAAGGCGCAGATCGTTTTGGAAAGCCTTCGGCCAGGAGCGTTGGTGAATGAGGTCGCAGAGCGGCACGGCTTTTTTGAGCAACGCTGACAAAATGCTTGCTGTCGCGAGCCGATACGAAGAATAAGCGTGCAAGGCCGCAATCGGCGCGAAGCGGAAGGCGGCAGTCGGCCCAAAACGGACATTGCTCAAGTGAAGGCGGCGGCCTTACGGCTGGGCAGAAGATACCAAATGACCGAAATCAAAACGACTGCGCCGCCAACAAGGACTGGCGGCACGATATCCTCGCCAAGGAAAACCCAGACCCATACCGGACCAAGGATGACATCAAGCATGGATAGTAGCCCGGCTTCCCCGGAAGCGATCCGGCGAGAACCAAGCAACAGCAGCACATAACCAATCCCTGTCGTGAAAATCCCATAGAACGCAGATGCGAGCAGTTGTGTCGATGTCGGTATCGAATATTGCATAAGCGGAAGGGCGATACAGAAGCATGCCAACGCGGCAAAGACCGTCATCATCGTCGAATCCATGCTTGGAAACCGCTTGGCGATGACAATCTGTGTGGCGCATCCGGCAGTCATGACAAAGGCAGCAAGGATGCCTAGGAGGTCTTTTGCCGACATCGCGGCCCCGACCGAAATAGCAACTCCCGAGAAGGCGAAAAAGCCGGCCAGGAGAAATCGATAGGTCACCCGATCCCGCAGCCATAGAAAGGCGATTCCGGTCGTAACAAACGGCAGCGTGGCGTAAACCGTCATGACATTCGCAACAGTCGTCCACTGCAGAGACGCGATGTAGGTTATCGCCGCCACCGTGGAGACGGCACATGCAGCCACGCCCGGTATGCCGAAAGTCCTTTCAGCACTTTTCTTCGTCGATATCCGTTGGATCAACACGACAGCACCAAGGGTGATGAACGAGAAGGCTGAGCGCCAAGCGACCATGGACCAGACATCCATGTCGGCGATCCGGACGAAGAGCCCGGCCGTGCTCCATAGAACAGCCGAAGCAACCACGAGATAGATGCCGATAATCCTGCTGCGTGCTATGCTCATCCAAAGCTCGCTCTACGGAGATAAATGTGTGTAAGCAGATGTGTAGACGATTGGTCTAGTGATGGATGGTCAATTTACGACACGAGATCGCCTTATTTCCGAAGGCATGCGGCAATTACTGGCGCATGGCTACGAAGGCGTCGGGATCGGGCCGATTCTGAAAGCGGTCGATGTACCGAAAGGGTCCTTCTATTATTTCTTTCACAGCAAGGATGACTTCGTTGTAGCGGTCATCGAAGCGTACGAGGAAAAGTATCTGCATCTGAGGGAGAAATTCTTCACCGACACGTCGCTCCGCCCGCTGGATCGGCTCGATGCCTACTTCGCATATCTTGAGAACGAGTACAGGACGGAAGCCCCATATGCCGGGTGCCTTTACGGTATGATTGCCCAAACTGCTGCAGGCAGAAGCGCAGTTGTGCTAGACGCACTTGCCACGTCATTTGAGCGCTGGGAGAAAAGTATCCAGGGGCTGCTGATCATCGCGCAGCAAGATGGTGATATCGGCACCGAAGAGAACATCGGCGATCTTACCGCCAGTATCGTTGAGGGGTATGAGGGGGCGCTTATTCGCGCAAAGGCAAAAGAGGGCGTATCGGCATTCACTCGATTTCGCGAAATCGGGCTCAGACGTTTGATTTCGTCCGCAACACACGATGTCCGCTAGTGGCGTTTTGTTGCCGTCAATGTGCAGCGGTAGCTTTCGGAACGGGCCACCGCGCTTGGTATCCTTCAGAATGCGGAGCGGTCGACTGAAGCCGCGGGCCGGGGCCGCCGCCTATGCCCGCAGGATCTTCTCCATCGCCTTTCCCCTGGCAAGCTCGTCGACCAGCTTGTCCAGACAGCGGATCTCCCGCATGGTCGGCTCCTCGATCTCCTCATGAAACCTTTCGATTTGTAATCCGTTTTCGCTGGCATGACCGACGCAAAACGGAAGCCGAAATCGGTCGACGGCGCCAAGCCCGATGGTGCCGAGGAGACGCACCAGGGGAAGGCATCGACCGGTGAGGTCACGCCGCCGCCCGACGTCATCGAACCTGATCCGGATCTGACGCCCGAGGAGGCGGAGCAGGCGCGCAAGAGATATTTGCTGAAGCGTTTCTGGATCAGCGCGCGCGGCTACTGGGGGCGCAGCGGCGACGGCTTCGCCTGGCCGTGCTCCATCGGGCTGCTGATCATGATCTGCATGAATGTCGGCTTCCAGTATGGGATCAACAGGTGGAACCGCGGCATATTCGACGCGATCGAGCGGCACGATGCCGCCACCGTCTATTATCTGAGCGCCGTCTTCCTGCCGCTCGTGGCCGGCAGTGTCGTTCTCGTCACGTCGCAGGTCTATGTCCGCATGATGATCCAGCGGCACTGGCGCCGGTGGCTGACGACCGCGCTGATTGCCCGCTGGCTGGCCAACGGCCGCTACTATCAGCTGAACCTCATCGGCGGCGATCACAAGAACCCCGAGGCGCGCATTTCCGAGGATCTGCGGATCGCCACGGAATCACCCGTCGATTTCATCGCCGGCGTCATATCGGCCTTTCTGTCTGCCTCGACCTTCATCGTGGTTCTCTGGGCGATCGGCGGCGCCCTGACTCTGCCGATCGGTGGAACGACCATCACCATTCCCGGCTTTCTGGTCGTGACGGCCGTGCTCTACGCTGCGATCACCTCGACGACGATCGCTGTGATCGGCCGGCATTTCGTCAAGGTCTCCGAGGTCAAGAACCAGGTGGAAGCCGAGTTTCGCTATACGCTGACGCATGTGCGCGAAAACGGCGAGAGCATCGCGCTTCTGGGCGGCGAAGAAGAGGAGCGCAGCGACCTCGACAAGACGTTTACCAATGTGCTGCGCCAATGGGCGCGGCTGTCCCGCCAGTATATGCGCACGACCTTCGTGTCGCATGGGTCGATGCTGGTTGCGCCCGTCGTGCCGGTGCTGCTCTGCGCGCCGAAGTTCCTCGAAGGCAGCATGACGCTGGGTGAGGTGATGCAGGCTGCGTCAGCCTTCGCCATCGTCCAGACCGCCTTCGGTTGGCTGGTCGATAACTACCCGCGCCTTGCCGACTGGAACGCCTGCGCCCGGCGCGTCGCCTCGCTGATGATGTCGCTCGACGGGCTGGAGCGCGCCGAACAGAGCGATGCGCTCGGACGCATCCAGCATGGCGAAACGAAAGGCGAGGCGATGTTGAGCCTCAACGATCTCGCCGTGTCGCTCGATGACGGCACTGCCGTGGTCAAGGAAGCCCGGGTCGAGATCGAAGCGGGCGAGCGGGTGCTGGTGGCCGGCGAATCCGGTTCGGGCAAGAGCACGCTGGTGCGCGCCATTTCAGGCCTCTGGCCGTGGGGTCACGGCAGCGTCGATTTCCATGCCGACAGGCGATTGTTCATGCTGCCGCAACGGCCCTATATCCCCTCGGGCACGCTGCGCCGCGCCGTCGCCTATCCCAAGGCCGCCGACGGCTGGCCGCTGGATGAGATCAGGGCGGCACTCGACAAGGTGGGGCTCGCTTATCTCAATGAGAAGCTCGAGGAAGAGGCGCCATGGGACCAGATCCTGTCGGGCGGCGAAAAGCAGCGGCTCGCCTTCGCGCGCCTGCTGCTGCACAATCCCGATATTATCGTGCTCGATGAAGCAACCTCGGCGCTCGACGAGAAGAGCCAGGACAGGATGATGGAAATGGTGATCCAGGAACTGCCCGTCGTCACCATCGTCAGTGTCGCGCACCGCGCCGAGCTCGAAGCCTTCCACAGCCGCAAGATCACCCTTGAGCGGCGCGAGGGCGGCGCAAAGCTGGTCAGCGACATCGATCTCATCCCGCGCAGGAGGAAACGGACCGTGCTGTCGCGCCTTTTGGACACGCGGACGAAGGGCAGCACGCGTTCCGGCCATTTGAACAGCGATCCGACGCTCGATCGGCGCTGACCGCGGATGGCGCATTTCCGCCGTCCACACATTGATCCATAGCAATGTATTGAATGTAATTATTATTAAATGCTAATAATAAAGCATTCACCGATTTGCTCTATCAATAGGGATGAACGAAAGAGGGAGGGGCCTCTGTTTATCGTATCGGTATTGGATGAGGGCGAAGAGAGAAACTTCGTTGCCGTCGCTTTAAACATCAGCGGCGGTGAGATTCATATTGATGTCGGCGGCGTCGAGCACCAGTTCAAACTCGTCGACCTGATCGATATTCTCTCAGTCGAACATCGTCGCCCCCATGACATCGACGGGTGCGCGCGCCCGGCGGCGCTCTGCCATTGAGCCGACGGATTTCGCGATGTGTTCGCGAAGCCGGATCATGCTAGAATTCGCTCCTGACCCTGATGCCGACGGCGTGGTCCTGTCTTCCGCTGCCGACAGCCGCCCGGTATTCCACGCCGACCGCCCAGTTGTTCAGCAGCGCAGCATCGAGCGAGAGTCCGAGTGTGGAATAGTCATCCCCCGATTCTTCCGCTTCGAACTGGTACGGAAGCGTGCCGATGTCGGCATATCCGAGCCGCAGCCGGCTGGAGCTGGCGAAATCATGGGTATATTCCGCCCGCATGCCTGGTGTCAGCGCTCCCCAGTCCATCAGCATGGTATAGCTCAGGCGAAGGCCGATAACGCCCGCGGCCGTATCGACCGTCTGATCGCCATAGGTCAGGCCGTAGATGCCCCCGCCGTTCTCGGTGAACCCGTCGAGCCATGACCTGGACAATTCGAACCGGCCGTATGGGGAGACAAGCCATGTCCTGTTCCGGAATTCGTATGCCGCGGTGAGCGAGCCGAACATCTGCCGCCCATCCCTGTTTCCCGAGGCGAGATCCCCTGATGAGGCGACGTAACGGCTTGAATCGAAATCGAGCCGGCTTGCGCCGATCAGGCCGTCGAGGAACAGGTTTTCGGCAGCCTTGAAGGAGCCGTAGATCGCAGCGCTGTAAGCCGCGCCGCGGCTTTCCGTGCCATCATCCCCGACATCGCTTTTGTCGTGGCCATAGCCCAGGCCGAAGCCGCCGACGAAGCGATCGGAGAAGCGGTAATCCACGCCAGCGCTCACGCCGACCGTGGTCGATCCGATGTCCAGGTCGCCGTTGCCGGTATCGGCGAAATCGACGAAACCTCCGGACCAGACCGCAAACGGTCCGAGATCCGGCCCCTGGATCTGCGGGGTCGAGCCGTTGTTTTGCCGGCCGGATACGGAGGGGCCGGTGAGGTCAGGCTCGCTGCCGCCTGCCCAGCCGTACTGGCGCTCGGTATTGACGACCCCACCATTGCCATTGTCGGAGCGGCGAAGCCCAAGGCGAATATCGAGTGAGCGGCGCTGGCGCTCGCCCTCATCGTGCAGCTGCTCCAGGCGGCTGTTGAAGTTGCGCGTCTGATATTGGGCAAAGTGCCTGGCGGCATCCACCTGCGCATTGAGAAGGCCCACCACATCGGGATCGTCAGTCGGATCGGGACGGGCGGCAACGGCAAATGTGATCGTTGCCGGGGCCGACGTGCCTGACGCATTCGACAGCGTATAGCCGACCGCAGCCGAGCCTGCGAATGAAGAGCTCGCCGAGAAGGTGAGCCGCATCTGCGCTGCCTCGAGCGAGACGCTTCCCGCTTCCAGGCTTGGCAGGAAGGTAAGCGCCGCTGCGGTGAAGGGTGCCCCGGTCGAGCCCGCCGTAAGATCGACTGCGACAGTCGTGCCCGCCATCACGTTGATGGTGCGGGACGCGGCTGTCGGCCCCGCGGAGGCGGCACGCGTCACGGTGACATTGTAGGTCTTCACCGTTGCGTCCTGCGCGGTGACGACGACGGCGATCGTCGTGGCGCCCACAGCAAGGCTGATGGAACTGCTGGCGCTTCCGGAGGTGACCGGAGAACCATTGACCGTGACCGTCGCGTTCGGCTCGGCGACAACAGGTGTCAGCGCGATCGCCGCGACATTGTTGGCCACCGAGATCGAATAGGTCAGCGTATTGGCATTGAAGGCCGGGCTGAGACTGCCTTGGCTGGGCTGCAACTGCGCCAGATCGGCATTGGACGAGGCGCCGACGGTCCATGGCGTTCCTGTTGCCGCCGGGTTGGTATTGCCGGCAACATCGATGACAGCGCCCGGTGCAATATTCAAACGCAACGTGCCCGTGCCGGAAATGTTCTGCGCCTGTACCGTGTAGGTGGTGTTGTCGGACGTCGAAAGGTTGGCCAGCGTAGCGGTGGCAGTTCCGGTCGTGGCCAGGACCATGTCTGCGATCGAGAAGCCGGTCACGGGTTCGGAAAACACGATCTGGAATGCGACCTGCGTGGCGTGCGACGGCGGCGTGCCGACGACAGCAGTTACGGCGGTCGGTCCCAGCGTGTCGACCAGGACGCCGGCAGTCGAACCGACATTGTTGAGGGTGGTGTCGGCCGCTTCCCCTCCGGCGTTCTCGATGGTGCCGCCATTCAGGCTCATCGCGCCGAGCACCACGCCGTCCATGTCCATGTCTCCGGATTGGAGCGCGTATCGGAACACAAGCGAACTCGTTCCGCTTCCTGAGAGGTAGCTTGCCTGCCGCGACTGGCTTCCGACGATCACTGAAACATATGGCGTGCCGCTGACGATTACGGTCTCGCTGAATTGCACGACAAAGGTCAGACTGTCTCCGTTCCCGTAATATCCATTCGCAGGGACCGAAACGGAGGTAACGACGGGGGCGGATTGGGCGGAAGACGTTGCCGCGCCAAGCAGCACCATCATCGTAAGAAGAATCAGGGAAAGCGGGCCGAAGACGAGCTGCCGCATGAATGGCCTGCCCGGAAACGTCCGATCATGCGGGTTGCTCCCGCTGCTTTCCGCCATCTCGGACAGCCGTCGAAAGCTTGGGGCCGGACGGCCGGACAGGGAGAATGTCATGAAAAAACTCGCCGCGGTTTCAAAATATCGCACAGGAATGCGCTTCTCTACACGGAAGGCGCGTCTGCTGACTTGATAAAACTTGCGGTGAGGCTAAGTTGAAGTCCCTTATCCAACCGTAGTCTTTGCTGTTTTCAATGAATGATGATTTCGAAAATGTCGATCGGGAGCCGGCTTACGATCCGCCCCCGGCGGGTTACAATGCGTCCTCGTTTCGGAAGGCTCCGCCTCCGCGAATGCTCGACCACCCGCGGATTGCGCGCGCTGTGCGCATGATCGAGCGTACTCCCGCCGCGTCGACGACCTTGCAGGACATCGCGGCTCATCTCGGGCTCAGCCCCTTTCATTTCCAGCGGCAGTTCCAGGAGGTCATGGGGGAATCGCCGAGCGCCTACATGCGCCGCACACGGCTCGACCGAGCGGCGATGAACCTGCAGATGAGCGGCCAGCCGATCACACATATCGCGTTCAATGCCGGCTATGCCAGCCATGAGGCTTTCATCCGCGCGTTCCAAAGGCAATTCGGATTGACGCCTTCGGATTATCGCGTCGCGGCCCAGAAGGTGCTGCCGGCCCGGCCGAGACCGGAGAAGGCGGACCTGGCGCGCGTGAACGTTGGCCAGCGCCCGGAAATCAAGCTTCTGGCCATGCGATTCTACGGATCCTACGCCTCGTTCGAGGAAAACTGGCGGAAGTTTGCCGGCTATCTGGAGCGGATCGGTTTTCCGCTTGAAGAAGCGCGGCCGGTCGGCATCATCCTCGACACACCGCTGATCACGCCGGGAGAACTCGTCCGCTACGACTGTGCCGTTGTGGATCAGGGCTTTCGCATCGACGATACCGCTCTTTCACCGCTGCAGTTCCGGGCGGGCCGCTATGTTTCGATGAACCATACAGGCGCCTACGCCGACATATTCCGGGCTTACGAATTCGTCAGCGTCGATTGGCTCGCAGCATCCGGCGAAATGTTCCTGCCCGACGGCAATGGCGGATATGAATTCTACAATTCGCCGCCATGGGACCATGCCGGTCGGATACAGAATCTCGACATCGTCCTTCCCCTGGCGGGCTGAAACTTCCGTGATGAGCGGAACCTCGCGGCATGCCGCAAGTTGTGCCTGATGACCCATCAAGCACCATGGAGGTTTTCATGCTTCAGAAGCTCATCACGGTATCCATCCTTTCTATCGGGCTGGCCACCTCTGCGATGGCGCAGTCTTCGGGCGTCGGCGGTAGCGCAGGCGGGGTAGGGGGCAGTACAGGTGGCGTGGGTGGCGCTTCCGGAGGCGGTATGACCGGCTCCGGCTCTTCCGGCAGCGTCGGGACAGGCACGGGCACCGGAAATACGTTGTTGCCGAACGCAAACGGCATTGACAACACCAATACCAACAGCACCGTGCCCAATCCCGATACGACGAATCCGGCAGTGCGCGGCCCGTCCGGCACCGGCAATGGGATGGGCAGGGGAACACCTGACTGCAACGGCATGACGGGCACCGGCGCGTCGGCAGGCCTTCCTGGAGCGGATTCGTCCGCGCAGGTGCGCCCGAGCTGCTAGATTGCTACCGGCAAGGTCGCCGCCCGTCGGGGTGACCTAATCGATGATGTGATAACCGCCGTCGATATAGATCGTATCGCCTGTCATCAGCCGTGCCGCGTCATGCGCCAGGAAGGCGGTCGCCATGCCGACATCGTCGATCGAGACGAGGCTGCGCGTGGGGGCCGTTTCCTCGGCCTTGTTCAGGAGCTCGTCGAATTCGGGAATGCCGGATGCCGCGCGTGTCGCCAGCGGGCCGGGGGAGATGGCGTGGACCCGGATGCCCTTCGGCCCGAGTTCGGCGGCGATGTAGCGCACGGCGCTTTCGAGTGCGGCCTTTGCGAGGCCCATCACATTATAGTTCTTCACCACCATCTGGCTGCCGTAATAGGTCATGGTGAAAAGCGTGCCGCCGCGTTTCATCAGCGGTTCGGCAAGATGGGCCATCCGAATGAAAGACCAGCAGGATATGTCCATCGTCTTCAGGAAACCCTCGCGCGGCACATCGACGACGCGGCCGTGCAGCGCATCTTTCGGCGAGAAGGCGATGGAATGGACAACGAAGTCCAGCTCGCCCCAATATGCGCTGATATTGTCGAACACCGCCTCCAGCTGCCCAGGCACCGACACATCGAGCGGCAGGAAAATCGGCGCTTCCAATGCGTCCGCCAGCGGCTCGACATGGGGCTTCGCCTTGTCGTTGAGGTAGGTTACCGCGAGTTCGGCGCCAAACGCGCGGAATGCCTTTGCGCAGCCCCAGGCGATCGACTGGTCGTTGGCGATGCCCACTACGAGGCCACGCTTGCCCTCGAGAAGTTTGGCCTTCACGTCCGGGATCATCATCTGCCCCTCTCGTTGGTTGAAAGTCTGCCGGTCAGGCGGCAACAAGTGCAAAAGTATGACGTGCGATCATCAGTTCCTCGTCCGTCGGCACGACGTAGAGGGCGATCCTGCTGTCGTCGGCGGATATGAGCAGCTCGCCGGCATCGTTGGCCCCCGCATGAAGCGTCGCACCCAGCCAGCCAAGCTGGCGGACTATGCGCTCACGCATGACCGGCGAGTTTTCACCGACGCCTGCAGTGAAGACGAAGGCGTCGACACCGCCGAGGGCCGCAGCAAGCATGCCGGCATTGAGGCCGATGCGATGGACGAAATGATCGAGTGCGAGACCGGCTCCGGGCTCGTCGCTCGACAGCAGATCGCGCACATCGTTGCTGATGCCTGACAGGCCCTTGAGACCGGACTGCTTGTAGAGCAGATCCTGCAATTGCGCCGGGCTCATGCCGCCTTCCTGGAGCAGATAGAGAAGCACGCCGGGATCGATCTGCCCGCATCGCGTGCCCATGGGCAGGCCGTCGAGGGCGGTGAAACCCAATGTGCTCTCGACGCTTTTGCCCTCGTGGATCGCGCAGAGCGAGGCGCCGCTTCCAAGATGGGCGACGATGAGCCGGCCGCGGCCGATAACAGGTGCGATCTCGGCGAGCCTGCCGGCAACATATTCGTAGGACAGGCCGTGAAAGCCATAGCGCCGCACGCCCTCGGCGAAGTAATGGGCGGGAATGGCGTAGTGCTCGGTCATCGGATCACGGCCGCGGTGAAAGGCCGTGTCGAAACAGGCGACCTGGGCGAGCTGCGGCTGGCTGTCCAGCAATACCCGAATGGGTGCCAGGTTGTTCGGCTGATGCAGCGGTGCAAGCGGCGTGTAGCGCTCCAGATCGCGCAGCAGATTCTCGTCGATACGCACCGGGTGCCTATGGTCGGGACCTCCGTGGACGATCCGGTGACCGATGGCGACCAGCCGCCCCTCGTGCCGTTCCCGCAGCCATTGCCCGACCAGGCGCATGGCCGCCGGCAGATCCGGGACGGCATCGCCGGGATAGTCCGCGTCGGCAAGCTTTTCGCCGCCGGCGTTCCTGATGGTCAGGCGGGGTGCGGTGCCGATGCCCTCCATCTTTCCCTTTACCTGCCGGGCAAGCGAGCCCGAGGCGGCGAAGACCTCGAATTTGAGGCTGGAAGAACCGGCATTGACGACGAGAAGCGTGTCCATGGCATCAAGCGCCCTGTATCGGCGCCGCACGCAGGCGCGCTTCGGCAAAGAGCACGCCGACGGCGCAGGAGGCGAGGCGCGCCCGCACGCTGTCGGCGCGCGACGTCAGGATAATCGGCACCCGCGCGCCCAGCACGAGGCCCGCCGCATCCGCTCGCGCCAGGAAGGTCAGGTTCTTCGCCAGCATGTTGCCGGCCTCCAGATTGGGAACGACGAGGATCTGCGCCCGGCCGGCGACCTCGGACTTGATGCCCTTGATTCGTGCCGCTTCGGGATCGATCGCATTATCGAAGGCGAGCGGCCCATCGAGGATGCCGCCTGTTATCTGTCCGCGCTCAGCCATCTTGCAGAGCGCGGCCGCATCGATGGTCGAGGGGATCTTCAACGTGACGGTCTCGACCGCCGAAAGGATCGCCACGCGCGGCGTGCCGAGGCCGATCGCCGTGTAGAGATCGATGGCGTTCTGGACGATATCGTGCTTGGCATCGAGATCAGGGGCGATGTTGATGGCCGCGTCGGTGATGAAGAGCGTTTCGGCATGGTGCGGCACGTCCATGACGAAGACATGGCTGATGCGACGCGCTGTCCGCAGTCCCGTCGTGGATGACGTTACGGCCCGCATCAGTTCATCCGTGTGCAGGCTGCCCTTCATCAGCAGTTCTGCACGGCCTTCGCGGACGAGTTCGACGGCCTTGGCAGCCGCCGCATCGCTATGCGGCGCATCGATCAGCTCGAAGGGCGAGATATCGATGGCATGCGTTTTTGCCACCGTTCTGACCTTCTCCGCCGGGCCTACGAGGACCGGACGCATGAGCCCGTCTTCGGCGGCTTCGACCGCTCCGCGCAGCGAGGATTCGTCGCAGGGATGGGCGACGACAGTTGTCATCTGCGGCGCTTGCCTCGCCTTGGCAATCAGCCGGTCATATTTCTCGTGCCGCCCGGCCTCGCCAGGGTTTTCCGAATCCGGCATGTGCTTTCTCCCTCTGAACGATGCGCTCCAATGCTCCGCATCAGGCGATATGGCAGGCTATTTCACGCGTCTGATGGTCCTGATCGGCCTGGCACTGGCGCTTGGGCTTCCCGGCGCTACCGGTTCTGTGAGCGGCGCTTCGGAGACGTTGAAGAGGTCGACGATCTTCTGCCAGCGTTCCTCAGTCTTGCCGGAAAGGGTGCCGCGGGCGCTCACCACCCCTCGCAGCGCCGACAGCGCAAGACGGCGCTCTTCCTCATCTGCCGGCAGGAGATGCGGGATCGCATCGACAGCCGCCTGTTCATCGATGACGAGCATGAGGAACTGGTCGCGGATCAACGCCTTGAATTCGGCAAGCGTCATTTTCGGCATGCCGTCTTCGGAGCGGCGCATGCGGCGGATGGCGGCAAAGCCGCGCTCATCGGCTGCGCCACTGGCCATGGCGACATAGAGCAGGCTGCGGGCCATGCCTTCGTGCAGGCCGCCTTTGTTCATCGCGGCCCTCAGCTCCTCGATCCTGGCTTTCAGCGCCTGCGCATGCAATGCGGTCTTGCTTGCGCGCCGGTGCGGCTTGTCGCTCGCCGGATCGATGCCGACGGCGGCCTGCAGGAACGGCGATCCGTAGACAGCGAGGAAGGTCGCCTCGCTCATGGCCTCGATTGCATCGCGCCAAGCGTCGAGGCCGGTCACGATCTGGCGCGAGGCGATCTGCTCCAATGCAGCGAACGGATTGTTTTCGGCCGCGGGATGGCGCTCCTCCGCCACTTCGACGGCGAGGTCGGCAATCGGCGCCATCAGGGGATTGAGGTCGGAAAACAGCTCGTATTGCAGCCGCAGCGGGTGGAGCCTGCGCATTTCTTCGGCTGCCTGTTCCGGCACCATCGCGCGCAGCCAGGGCTGCACGAAGGTGCGGTAGAGCGACAGGTTGATTTCCGAGACCTTGGCTGCCGTCGCAAAGCGCCTGTCATCGGCGGCATTGTTGCAGCCGAGGGCGCGGATATCGTCCAGCGTGCGTTCCTCGCAGCGCATGATCCAGTCGCCCTCGACGAGATCGCCGCCAACGGTCGCATCGGTCTTGGCTTCGAAGATCGCCTCGTAGAGGCCGGGCGGCAGCGCGTCGATCAGGTCGATATTGCTGGAGAATTCCCCGTGTTCCTTGCGGGCGACGCCGGCGGAAACGAAGATGCCGAGATGGCCGACCTTCTCATGCACGGTGTAGACGATCGTCTGTCCGTGCGAGCGGATTTCGTTGACGCTGTCATAGAGGTCGGTGATCCAGCCGAGCGCCTGGGCGGGCGGGGTGATGTTGTCGCCCTTGGAGCAGAAGACGACAACAGGCGCGCGGATGTTCCTGAGATCGATGGCTTCTCCCTTCGAGGTCTCTATACGGCCGGCGGCGAGATTGTTGCCGACGAAGAGTTCGTCGACGATGAACTGGATTTCCTCTGCGTTCAGGTTGACGTGGTTGCCCCACCATTGTTCGAAGCCGAGATAGCGCGGCGCCTCGGTGTCGATCTTGGAGTAGAGGTTGTATTGCTTGGTCCAGAGCGTATTGGCGGGGTTCTGGTTCTCGAAATTCTGCACCAGCCAGGCGCCGTCGAACTTCCCATGGCCGAGATCGCCGGCAAGGGCCGTCAGCCATGTGCCTCCAAGAAGCCCGCCCGTATAGCGCATCGGATATTCGCCGCGCTTTCCGGCCCAGTAGGACAGAGGGGAGCCGGCGATGATGATCGAACCGAAAAGCTCGGGCCGCAGGGCGGCCAGCATCATCACGGCCCAGCCGGCCTGGCAGTTGCCGATCACGCAGGGCTTTGCATCGGCGTCCGGATGCAAGGCAATGACCTTTTCCAGAAAGATCGCTTCGGCAAGCGCGATGTCCTCGATCGTCTGGCCTTTGACCGGCTCCGGAAGGAAGCCGATGAAATAGCAGGGGTGGCCGGCGGCCAGCGCCACGCCGATTTCGCTGTCGGCCTTGAAACCGCCGATGCCAGGCCCGTGGCCGGCGCGCGGATCGACCACCACGAAGGGCCGGCGGGTCTCGTCGATCTCGACGCCCTCGGGCGGGACGATACGCACCAGCGCGTAGTTGACGGGCCGCTCCAGCATACGTCCGTCAATCAGCACTTCGGGCGTGAAGCTCAGCACATGGGGTGCCGTGGCTTCGGAATTGAGCCGATATTGATTGCCGCGCTCTCGCATCACGTCCCAGTAGAGAATACTGCGCTGGGTGGCGTCTCGGACATAATCGAAGGCCATGCCGGCCGGGCCGAACTGGGTCGCAAGGTCAAACTTCGAGAGATTGGAAGGATACCACATGCCAAACATGTCAAACCTCCTGGCTGACCGCTCTCGGCGGGAGTTCAAAGACCTAATGCTGGAAGATAATAATCTCGATCCTCGTGCGCATTCCGTGCTCAGGCGACGCTGCCGGCCACGGGAGTCTTGTTAGCACCTGCAGCATAGTTGGAGTGCTTCCCGGTGCAACGTATTTTACGGTAGTTTACGGGCCGTTTTCGGCTCGCCTTTCGACCGTCATCCATATCGGCAGCAGGCGCCATTCGCCGAGCCTGCTGCGGGACCGTGTTGACTAATGTCAAAGACCGCACCGGGCCGGATTGTTAGCTTCGTGACATGCAACCACGGAGGCAGCCATCATGGCCATTACGACAGTTCTGAGCATCCTCAAGGGCAACAAATACGAGCAGGATCTGAAAAGTGCGACGAGCTTTTGCGCCACCTATGGGGCACATCTGACCGCGCTTGCCGTCTCCATCGGGGCGACCCCGTCGTTCGGGGAATATAATGCGATCTCGACCGCCTGGCTGGATGAGAGGCAGCGGGAAATCGACGAGCTCGCCTCGACGGCTGCGAAAATCAAGGAGACGCTTTCAACCAGCGGCCTCTCGTTCGAGGTCCAGGATCTCTATACGGAATTTGCATGGGCCGACCAGGATGTCGCCCAGCGTGCGCTTTATGCCGACATCGTGCTCCTGGGATCTGATGCGGCTGAGGATGCCGACCTCAGAAAGCGGATCTTCGATGGCGCGCTTTTCCAGGCGCCGACGCCGATCCTGATCAACCGCGGACGACACGCAATCACTACGTCGCCCAGAGCCGTGGTGCTGGCATGGGATTCCAGCAACGAGGCAGCGCGGGCCGCCCGCCAGTCGCTCGATTTCCTGGAGAGAGCCGAAATCGTTCATGTGACGATGGTCGACCCTTTGGCCCGCATGGGCGTGAACGGCGAAGAGCCGGGCGCCGATATCGCAGCCTTCCTTGCCCGCCATGGCGTCAAAGTCCAGATCGATCGCCTTTCGAGCGAGGGCAAGAACGCCGACGAGATCATTACCCGGCATGCGGTGGACATGGGCGCGAACTTGATCGTCATGGGGGCCTACAACCACCCGAGATGGCAGCAGAGCCTGTTCGGCGGCGTGACCCGCAGGATGATCGAGGATTGCAAGCTGCCGCTGTTCCTCGTCCACTGAACGAGAGACCGGTAGATATCGTCGCCGCCATCTGCGATCCCGAAGGGACACAGGTGACGGCGACGTCGTTCGCTTCTACCTGCGGCGATACGGATCGCCGATCTTGAATCTGATCTGCAGCCCTTGGAAATCGCTCCGATTCAAGACAAAATCAGTTCGCTCCAGCTGTGAGCTTGGGGAGACTCTGATGGAAAACCACGAGCCGTTTTTACGCGAGGCGATCGCGCTCTCGAAATCTGCGATGGAAAACGGCGACGAGCCGTTTGGGTCGGTGCTGGTGAAGGACGGCGAGATCGTCCTGCGCGCCGAAAACAGCGTCTTCACCGGGCACGACATGACGAACCATGCCGAGCTGAACCTGATCAAACTGGCGGCAAAGCACTACAACACTGCCTATCTTGCCGACTGCACGCTCTACACCAGCACGGAGCCGTGCGCGATGTGCTCCGGGGCGATCTACTGGTCGGGCATCGGGCGGATGGTGTTTGCGTGCTCGGAGGTGCGGCTTGGCGAGATTGCCGGGATCGGGTTGAATGTGCCGAGCCGGGCGGTGCTGCAGACCGGCGCGCGCATTGTCACCGTTGAGGGACCGACGAACCTCGAAGAGGAAGCTGCCGCAGTCCATCAGGAATTCTGGCCGAAGCATCTGGGCAAAGCCTGAGGCTCGTTGCCTAGCGCAGCGCCCGCAGCGCATTCAGGATCACGGCCACATCGATCACTTCCTGCAGCATGGCGCCCGTGACCGGCGGCAGGAAGCCGGCGCCGGCGAAGATCATGGCGACGAGCGAGAGACCGATGCCGGCGAAAATGCTCTGGACGGCGATGGCGCGGGAGCGTCTTGCTATTTCGATGGCCGAAGCGATCCTGTTCAGATCGTTGCGGATCAGGACGATGTCGGCGGCTTCGGCTGCTGCCGCAAGATTGGTGGCGCCGACGGCAATGCCGACATCGGCGGCTGCGAGTGCGGGAGCATCGTTGACGCCGTCGCCGACCATCAGAACCTTTCCCCCCATGCGTTTACCGGCCATGCGTTCCCTGGTGATGACCTCGACCTTCTCGGCGGGAGAGAGCCGGGCCTCGACGGCATCCAGCGACAGGGAGCCGGCAATGGCGGTCGCGACGCTGCGCTCGTCGCCGGTCGCAAGCACGATCCGGCCGAAACTCAGTTTGCGAAGCTTGTTGACGAGGTCGACGGCATCGCCGCGCAGGCGATCCTCGAAGCCGATTTCACCTGCAATCCGGCCATCGATGAAGACCTTTGCCTGCATCCTGCCTTTCCCCTCTCCGGGGCGCGAGGGCCTGCCATCCGGCGTGAAGTAATTGTCGCCGCCGACGCTTACCCTGATACCGTCGACAAGCCCGGAAATGCCGGCGCCGGGACGCTCCGATACGTCAGTCGGGCGTGACAGCACCAGCCGACGTCTCTGGGCCTCCTTGACGATCGCCCGGCCGACGACATGCGACGATGCCTGGTCGAGCGAGGCGGCGAGGTGCAAGACTCTGTCAGGGCTTTCAGCGCCGTCGATCGAGACGACCTCGGGATCGCCAGCGGTCAGCGTGCCGGTCTTGTCGAAGACCGCGACAGAGGCGTCCGCCAGGATCTCCAGCGGACCTGCACCCTTCACCAGCACGCCCGCTTTTGCAGCCTTCGAGGTTCCGGCCGCTAGCGCCACGGGAACGGCGAGGATCAGCGGGCAGGGGGTTGCGACGACGAGAACGGCGACGATCCGCGCCATATCACCGGACAGGATGGTGGCGCCGAGCGCGATTGCCAGCGTCAGAAGAAGAAAGCCGATCGAATACCGATCGGCGAGCCGCGCTATCCGCGCCTTGGAACGCCGGGATGCCTCGACCAGTTTGACGATGGCGGAATAGGTGCTGTCCTCGGCACGGCGTTCCACCCTGATCTCGATCGCGTCCCCGGCATTGGTGGCGCCGCTTTCGATCCGCTCGCCGCTCGAGAGGCGAGCCGGGAAGGCTTCGCCCGTCAGGACGGATTGATCGATCGATGCATTGTCCGATATCAGCGTGCCGTCCGCCGGGATGACATCGCCCCTGCGGATCATCAGGATATCGCCGACCGCAATGTCGGGAATGGGGACTTCCTCCAGGCCGTCTTCGCGCAGGCGAAGTGCGGTTCGCGGCACCTGTGCCAGGAGGGCCGACATGCCTTCGTCGGCACGCCGATGCGCATAGGCTTCCAGAAACTGGCCGCCGGCATACATGAGGGCAACGATCGCTCCGGCCAGATATTCGCCGAACCAGAGAGTCGAGCCCATGGCGAGGGCGGCGATCAGGTCGAGACCGAAATCACCGTTTCTGAGCTTGGCAACGATGTCGATCAGCAGGAAGGCAAGGGCGGCAGCGGTGCTTGCCGCAAGGGCCAGCCGGCTTGCTTCACCGAAGTCCAGCAGGAAGAGGACGAAGGCGCCCACCAGACCCAGCACCGCTGCCGCCGCCATGATCGTCGACCGCAGGCCGATGCCTGGCATCCATGCGCGCAATTCGCCGAAACCGCGAATTGGAGGCTCAACCTTCGGCTCTTCCAGAACACTCATGGCCGCACGCCTCCCATTTTCCATTCGGGTGCGCAAGCGCCGACGTTCGAACTCGTCGCCCGGCGCCCGTTATGCGTGCGGGAATTTGGCACAGTCACTGGATTTCTCCTAGAGCTCTTCGAAGCCGGGCCGGCTCTTCAGGAGCGGGGTAGGGTGTTCTGGTGCTTCGGTTCACTGACGCGCGGCGGTGAACTCTCGGCAGATCCGCATTGTTTCGAGATCTACGCCAGACGCTCGGCGAGAGCGAACAATTCGTCGGCATTCGGACAGAAGGCTTGTATTCGCTCCGGCGCATTGCCGTCGGCGAGCGCCTGGCGGCAAGCCCTTTTCGCATTGCATTGCGCGCAGGTCGCTTGAAAGTCGTTCATCAGGTAGGGGAAGTCAGCCTCGACCTTCAAAGTTTCGATGCCGAGGGCGGCCATCAGCCTCTCCATTTCAACGGATGCCTTCGGGCCGGCTGCAACCAGCCTTTCCAACTGGCTTGTCGTCAGACGGAGTTCGTCGGCGACACGCTGGCGTTCTTCCGGCGGTAATGCCCATAATTCGCTCCGACGGCGGTGCCTTTCCGTCAGGGTGTGAAATCCGCTGATGATGCTGGCGGAGCATTGCTGTAGCGATGAAGCGATCGTCATGTCTGTACCTCCAAATGGAGATATCGTCGCACCATCTCTGCCGTCGTCATTGCTCCAGGTCAAATTCCCCTGACATGCCGAATTCCCCTGACATGCGGGCCGACGACGACCGGCGCATCGCCCGCCTGCCTCCGCCTCGCCAGCATCGCCAATCGCAAAACATCCAGCCCCGCGAATGTGCTACATTGCTCATCACGTGCTTCTGTTGCGAGGAGGGATCGAGAATGCAGCGCAAGCTGGCCACGATCATGGTCGGGGATTTCGTTGGCTCCACTTCCGCGATGGAAACGGACGAGGAAGGGGCGATCAGCCGGATCGACTCTGTTCTCGAGACCGTTCGGACGGTCGTCCAACGTCATGACGGCCGTGTCTTCGGCGCGGCCGGCGATGCCCTGCTTGCCGAATTCGCCAGCCCTGTCAATGCGCTGAGGTCCGCGATCGAGGCGCGCGCCGAGATCGCGGCCCTTCCCGGATCGAGCGGCGGCGACATGCGGTTCGGCCTGCATCTCGCCGATGTCGTCGTCGTGGGCTCGGACCTGCGCGGCGACGGGGTGAATATCGCCGCGCGCATCGAGGCGTCGGCGCCGCCTGGCGCAATCGAGGTTTCAGGCCTGCTTTACGACCAGGTCCGGCGGGTCTCGCCTTGTGGATTCGAAGATATCGGCGAACGGCGGCTGAAGGGAATTCTCGAGCCGATCCGGATTTACCGGGTCACCGAACTGGTGGACCGTCACGTCTTTCAGTTCGCCCCGACGCGATCCGCCCCCGGTGCCGCGCAATCTCCCCGAACCAATTCGATCGCAGTGGCGCGGTTCGACGTGGCGCCGGGTGCCGTCGCAGATCAATGTTTCCTGGCGGAAGGCATTACCGACGACCTGACGCTCGAACTCAGCCGCCTGAGGGGGCTGTTCGTCAGTTCGCGCTCGGCGGCGACCGCGCTGACGACGAAGGACCCGGTCGAGATCGGCCGCCTTCTCGGTGTCGGCTACGTCATCAGCGGCTCGATCCGGCAGGTGGGCGACGACCTGAGGGTCAATATCGCGCTGACCGAGACCTGCGAGGGGCTCGTCATCTGGTCGGATCGCATCAAGCGTCCGTTTGGCGAATTGCTCGATGTGCTGGACGAGATCATCGCGCGTGTTGCAGCAACGGTGTCCGGACGGATCGAGCAGTCGGAACTTGCTGCCGTCCGGCTGAAGCGCCCGGAGAATATGACGGCCTATGAGTATTATCTGCGCGGTCTCGACCATCACCGCCTGATCGGCGTGTCGGATATTCACATACACGAAGCCATGGCCTGGTTCGAACGGGCGATGGCGGCCGATCCCGGTTTCGGTCGCCCCTTCGCCATGCATGTCTGCTCATGGAGCAATCTGCCAAGCTTTGACATGAGTAGGGCCGAACAGCAGGTGGCACATGCGCTCGCCCTCGACCCGTCCGACCCGGAAGCCCATCGCATCATGGGCGCGATCAAGATGAAATCGGGCGACTTCGTTTCGGCGCGTTACCATCACATTCGTGCCCACGAACTCGCACCGAACGACGCCTATATTCTCGGTCGCAGCGCGGCCTTCTATGTTTATGCGGGGGAGGCTGAGCATGCCCTCGACATGCTCGATCGTGCGGAAACGCTCGATCCCTTCCTGCCGGTCTGGATCACCGAAGAGCGGGTGGCGGCCCTCTACGCGCTCGGCCGTTTCGAAGACATGATGCGCGTCGCCCTGACGCTGCCCTTCCAGACCAGGCGCAAGTCGCTCTACCAGATTGCTGCAAGCATGGCCCGCGGCGATGCTGGAAGGGCTGAACTCCTGGTTCGCCAAGCCCTTTCCCTCGATCCGAGCCTGTCGGCGGTCTACATCCGGATGCAGGAAACCTATGCGGACGAGTCCGTCACGGAAACCCTTGTTGTGCGCAATTGCGATGCCGGCCTGCCGTTGACGCCGCGCAAGGCCGCAGCCCGGAAGAAATCACTCTCGCTGAGATGATGATCCGGCCAGGGCATCGGCTCGACTGCCAGGGGTGTCTTCAAGAGATTTGTTGCGGGCACTGGCCGCGAATATTCGATGCTCGACTGACGCTCTCTCCAGTGTTAATTTAGGCATGTCTAATACGACGGCTATTCGGTTGCGTGAGGGGGGAGCTGCCGAGATGACGATCGTTCGCAGTCTGCCTGCATGTACGGGTCTTATCGCCATCGGCTCAGCGCCGGCATCGGCTCGGCCGATCTGCCGCGGAAGGCAGCTTCCTCGGCCTGATTTCCTATTTCACCTCGACATCGCTCAGCTCGCCGACGCGCGCTGCGCGGATCGCGGAATGCAATCATCATTCGGTCGGCTTCGGCATCGCGGGTGACATCGCGATCGTCTGCGATTCCACCAGCGCGGCAAAACCAGGGGGAACCAAAATGAAGCTATTGCTTGCGGTAACATCGAGCCTTCTGACCCTTGCGGTCTCCTACGCGAACGCGCAACAGATCACCGGCACACCGGGTGCGCCGGATGCCACGACGACCCTCGACGGGCGATATCTTCCCAATCCGCCGGCGCCGTTTGGCGGCGAGATCGGCCTGAGCGCAAGAGATTCCAAACCGTATTGGCCGCCGCAGGTGGTGCCCCCGAAGGGCGCACCGAATATCCTGCTGATCATCACCGATGACGCAGGCTACGGTGTGGCGGGCACGTTTGGAGGCGTCATTCCCACGCCCGCTCTCGACCGCGTGGCGCAGGCGGGTCTGCGTTACACGCAGTTTCACTCGACCGCACTCTGTTCGCCGACGCGGGCGGCGCTGATCACCGGGCGCAATCATCACTCGGTTGGCTACGGCGTGGTTTCCGAGCAGGCGACCGGCTATCCGGGATACGATTCCATCATCGGCATCGACAACGCCACGGTTGCCGAAATCCTGAAGCAGAACGGCTACGCCACGTCCTGGTTCGGCAAGGAACACAATACGCCGACCTTCCAGTACAGCTCGGCCGGCCCGTTCGATCAGTGGCCCTCCGGCATGGGATTCGATTATTTCTATGGTTTCATGGGCGGCGACACCAACCAGTGGCAGCCCTATCTGTTCGAGGATCACACCCAGATCTTTCCCTGGGTCGGCAACCCCAAATACAATCTGATTACCGACGAGGCCGACAAGGCGATCGATCACATCCGGCAGCTCGATGCGGCTGCGCCGGACAAGCCGTTCTTCGTCTATTACGCGCCGGGCGCAACGCACGCGCCGCATCACCCGACCCCGGAATGGATCGACAAGTTCAAGGGCAAGTTCGACATGGGCTGGAACGCCATGCGCGACCAGATCTTTGCCAACCAGAAGCGCCTCGGGGTCATTCCGCAGAACGCGCAGCTGACGGCATGGCCGGACGACCTGCCGAAATGGGATTCGCTGGATGCCGACAGCAAGAGGCTGTTTGCGCGCCAGGCCGAAGTCTTCGCCGCTTACGTCGCCTATTCAGACAACGAGATCGGCCGTGTCATTCAAGCGGTCGACGACCTCGGCAAACTCGACAACACGCTCGTCATCTATATCGAAGGCGACAACGGAACGAGTGCCGAGGGGTCCACTCTCGGCACGCCCAGCGAGCTCCTATCCATCCAGGGCATCAACGTTCCGGTCGCGGACCAGCTCAAGTTCTATGATGCATGGGGATCGGACAGGACCTATCCCCACATGTCCGTCGCCTGGTCCTGGGCGTTCGATACGCCCTTCAAATGGACCAAGCAGGTCGCCTCGCATTTCGGCGGCACGCGTCAGGGCATGGCCATGGCATGGCCGGCCCGCATCAAGGATGCGGGCGGCATCCGCACCCAGTTCCATCACGTGATCGACATCGTCCCGACCATACTCGAGGCGACGCGGATCCCGGCACCCGCGATGGTCAATGGTGTGGCGCAGAAGCCGATCGAAGGCGTCAGCATGGCCTATAGCTGGGATAAGGCGAATGCCAACGCTCCCTCGACGCGCCACACTCAGTATTTCGAGATGTTCGGCAACCGCGCCATCTACCATGACGGCTGGATCGCCTCGACGACGCCGCCGGCCGCACCGTGGCTATTGGGCCTCGGCAAGATGCCTGACGTCGTGAACGGTTACAAATGGGAGCTGTACAATCTCGGCGACGATTACTCGCAGGCCAACGACCTGGCGGCGAGCAACCCGGGCAAGCTGCGCGAAATGCAGGACATGTTCCTCATGGAGGCAGCCAAGTACAACGTCTTCCCGTTGGACAACGACCTGCTGGTTCGTACCATGACACCGCGGCCGAGCACTACTGCGGGCCGGACGACATTCACCTATACCGGCGCTATCGCTGGCCTGCCGACCGGCAATGCGCCAAGCATCGTCAACAAATCGTACACGATCACTGCCGATATCGAGATCCCGAAATCGGGCGCGGATGGGATGCTGGTCACCGAAGGGGGACGGTTCGGCGGGTACGGACTGTATGTACTGAAGGACAAGCCGGTATTCGTCTACAACCTGCTTGGACTGGACCGTTTCCGCTGGGAGGGCCCCGATGCGCTCAAGCCCGGCAAGCACACGATCGTCTTTGATTTCAAGTCTGACGGACCCGGCATGGGCAAGGGCGGAACCGGCGTGCTGACCGTGGACGGGAACCAGGTCGCCACGCGGCAGGTGCCGCACACCATTCCCTTCCTGATGCCGTGGGACGAGACCTTCGACGTCGGCAGCGATACGCGCACCCCGGTTGAAGACAAGGACTATCAGGCGCCGTTCGCCTTTACCGGGACGATCGATAAGCTGACGGTACAATTGAACTGATGCGGATACGAGCTGCCAGGACAGCCGCCGCTTCTATGCCTTGAGTGCTTCTACGCCTTGAGTCTGGCGATCTGCGGGCCGACGATCGCGGCAAACAGGCTGGGCTGGCCGAGCGCGCGGGCGGACAGCATGGCGCCGTGAACTGACGCCATCAGGATCTGGGCTTCCTCTTCGGGGGATCCATTCAGGCGGAAGAGCTTCTGCTCCGCGCCGGCTTTCAGCACCGATGCCAGCCAGGCGGCCAGGTTCTCGAAATGCCGTCGCACATGCGACGCCACAGTGTCTGGCAGCATCTGCATTTCGCAGGCGAGCATGGCGCAGACGCAGAAAGGCTCTGACGCATCGAGAATGCATTTCTGCCAGTAGTTCAGATAGGCCTGCAGCTGCTCGGCAGGACCGGGGACGTGTTCGCGCAGCGAGTTAAGCCCGGATTCGGCGCGCTGCGTATAGCGATCGACCAGCACCTGCACCAGTTCGGCCTTGGTGGGGAAATGGTGGTGGATGCTCGCCTTGCGGATGCCGATTGCATCGGAAATATCGGCATAGCTGAAGCCGTTATAGCCTCCCGCCACGACGAGAGACTGCGCCACGTCCAGTATTCTTTCCGAGGTCGTCTGTTCCATGCTGCTGGCCTACCTGTTGGTAGGGAGGCTGTCAAGTCCGGGTGCCGAGGGCTCGCTCACGAGCATGTGTTCCGCCCTGCGGGGGAAGGCGCGTTTGAACAGTTGACTCTCCAAGTTTGTCTACCTACTAGTAGGAAGACACAACAAGGAGCTTGTCATGCAGAACCAATCTTCCCCGCAATCGAGCTGGTTGCGGTCCTATTATTTCGTCCGTGCGCTGTTCTCGATCGGCTGGATCATTGCTGCCGTTCTGTCGGCCACGGTGTCCGGCAGCCAATCGGCGCTCGCCTCGGTGCTGCTCGTCATCTATCCGGCCTGGGATGCGGTGGCGAACCTCGTGGATGCCCGCTCGAATGGTGGCCTGAAGGCGAACCCGGCCCAGACGTTCAACGTCGCCGTTAGCACCATCACCACGTTCGCCGTCATCATTGCCGTCCTCAACAGCACCTATGCCGTTCTCGCGGTCTTTGGCATCTGGGCGATCTTCTCCGGCCTGCTGCAGCTTTCGGCGGCGGTGCGGCGCTGGCGCGTCTACGGCGCGCAATGGGTGATGATCCTCAGCGGCGCGCAATCGACGCTCGCCGGCGGCTTCATGATCGGCAAGTCATTCGCAACCACGCCGCCCAGCATTCTCGACATTGCGCCCTATGCGGGATTCGGCGCGTTCTATTTCCTGCTGTCGGCCGTGTGGATGACGGTTGCGGCCTATCGGAAAGCGGCTGTGCAGGGGTGAAAGGGGCGCAGTCCGGCGCCATGCAGGAACATTCCCCAACGAAGGGGATGGCACAGGTGCCCAAGGCAAACTCGGAATTTGAGGAGATGCCGGCCAGAGCGGAGATTTCGGATCTCACAGCCTATTCCCCCGTTGGCAAATCGGCGCCGCAGCGGCTAGTCTCGCGCCACCCACCTTCGGCCGTCGGGCGCCTTCGTCCGGCCAGCCACATCACGAGGATACCATTATGAGCACCATCGAAGCCGTCGCCGAGGAGGCCAAGGGCTGGCGCCGTCATATCCACCAGAATCCGGAGCTGCTCTTCGACCTGCCGGAAACGGCGGCTTTCGTGGCGGGCAAGCTTGCCGAGTTCGGCTGCGATGACATCACGACAGGGCTTGCAAAGACCGGTGTCGTTGCCGTCATCGAGGGCAAGAAAGGCCCCGGCAAGACGATAGCGCTTCGCTGCGACATGGATGCGCTGCCGATGTCGGAGCAGACCAATCTTCCCTATGCCTCCAGAAATGCCAACCGCATGCATGCCTGCGGCCATGACGGACACACCGCCATGCTGCTTGCCACCGCCAGGTGCCTTGTCGAAGACAGGGATTTTTCCGGCAAGGTCGTGCTGATCTTCCAGCCGGCGGAGGAGGGCGGCGGCGGCGCGCGGGTGATGATCGAGGAGGGGCTGCTCGAGCGTTTCGGCATCGACGAGGTCTATGGCATGCATAACGAGCCGGGCCTTGAGATCGGCTCCTTTGCCACGCGCGCGGGCCCCTTCATGGCGGGTGCCGACCGTTTCGTCATCACGATCAACGGCAAGGGCGGGCATGCGGCCTCGCCGAACCTGACGCGCGATCCGCTTCTCGTCAGCGCCCATATGGTCACGGCGCTGCAATCGATCGCCTCGCGCTTCACCGATCCCTTCGACCCGGTCGTCGTCTCCGTCACTTTCTCGGAAGCCGGCAACGACAAGGCGCTGAACGTCATTCCCGCCTCCGTGCGCATCGGCGGCACGATCCGCACCATGCAGACGGAAACGCGGAAGGCCGTCGAGCAGCGGTTCCGCGAGATCGTGCATGGCACTGCGAAGCTTTTCGAGACGGAAGCCGAGATCGATTGGCGGCCGGGTTATCCGGTCACGGTCAACGATGCCGGCAGGACGTCGGCGATCGTTGCGGCGGCTGCAAAGGTTGCCGGCGAGGGGCGGGTGGACGCGGCTTACGAGCCGTCGATGGGTGCGGAGGATTTCTCCTACATGCTGGAAAAGCGGCCCGGCGCGATGATCCTGATCGGCAATGGGGACAGCGCGGGTCTGCACCATCCGGCCTATGATTTCAACGACAAGGCGATTGCGCATGGGGTGCGATACTGGCTGTCGCTGGTCGGGCAGGAGCTTGGAGGACGGTAGGGGATTGCGGCTGGTTCGGTCCTGATGAAAGACGCCGCCCCAAACCCCTCCCCATGCGAGGAGGGTTGGGGAAAGAGGGAGTGCCACACGGGCGAGCAGACTGCAGCATTCACGCAGCCTGAACGCTCTTCACCACGCCGGTCCTGTCGATGACGCAGGCAAACTTGCGGCCGGAGGCATCGAGATCGACGCTGAAGCCGCCGGCTTCGACCGGGCGCGAACCTATCGGCAGGATTTTCGCCCTGTCGAGGCCGGCCTGTTTGGCGGCGGCATCGGCGCAGAGCAGCTGCAGGTCGGCGGGGGCGGTCTCGACCGCCGTGCGCGACATCTGGTCGGGCGGCGGGGCCGACTGGCAGGCCGCGAGTGCCGCCATCGAGCAAAGGAGCAAGGCCGGAAGCGGCCGGCTCTTCAAGGACATGTGCATATCTTTCCCCCGTTTCAGACGCCCTTATAGAGGGCCGCGCCCTGCATCAGGACGATGACCTTCGCGCCGACCTTTATGCGCGAGTGCAGGTCGATGATGTCGTCGTTGTTCATGCGAATGCAGCCCGAGGACACGTCGAGGCCGATCGACCAGGATTCCGGCGTGCCATGGATGCGGTAGATGGTGTCCGCATCGCCGGCATAGAGATAGAGCGCGCGGGCGCCGAGCGGGTTGTCGGGGCCGCCGGGCTGTCCGGCCGCCCATTTGGCGGCATTCGGGTCGCGGGCCACCATCTCGGCGGGCGGTGTCCAGGTCGGCCATTCGGCCGTGCGCCCCACGCGCACGATGCCGGCCCAGCCGAAACCTTCGCGCCCGACCCCGATACCGTAGCGGATCGCCTGGCCGCCAGGCTGCACCAGATAGAGGAAATGCTGGTTGCCGTCGATGATGATCGTGCCCGGCTCTTCCGCCGTGCGGAAGGTCACGACCTGCCGGCGGAAGGCATCCGGAACCTGCTTGTTGCGGGCGAAATATTTACGCGCCGTGTTCTTGTCGTAATCGACCCACTTCCTGGTCTTCGGATCGTAGATCTGCGTGCCGGCCGCAAGTGCGACATAGGCGGCGAGGGTAAGCGCCAGCGTGGCCAGCGCAGCTTTCTGCAAGGTCCGGCTCATGGCTTTGCCCACCCCTTAACGCGGGCGGCATTCTCGGCCACCCATTTTTCCGCATAGTCTGCCGGCGGCTGGCGCTCCACCTGCAGCGCGTAGGTCATCATGGTCACTTCCTCGGGCGTCAGGTCGACCTTCTCCAGAAAGGCGGCGACGTCAGCATGTTTCTGACCGAAGGAGGCCGACCAGCCGATGTGGAATTCGGAGGGCGGCCAGGCGGAATCCGCCTTCGAATGCTCGATCCAGAGGGGATCGCTGCCGGGCGCGATCTTCCATTGTGCGGGATCGTAGGCCGGCTCCTTCAGCCGCGTCACCTTGTGCAGTTCGAAGACATTGTGCGGCGCGTAACAGGCAAAGACCATCGGCCGGCTGGTGGCGACGGCCGCATCGACGGCGGCCATGCCGACATCCTCTTCCGTCTCCACGAGGGCCAGATTTTTGGCGTAGCCGTAGCTCAAGGCGCGGATGCGCTCGATGCTCGCCGAGGTCCAGGTGGCAGCGCCGATCCAGAGCTCGCCGCGGCCATCGCCATCGGTGTCGAGCAGTGCGCCTTTTTGCGGGTCGGACAGGTCCTTGATGCTTTTGATGCCGGCCTTTTCCGCGTCTTCGGTGGCGCAGAGGCCCTGCCAGGCGGGAACGGCGCGTTTTGCCAGCACCACCGCCTTCTTCTCATCGACATATTTTTCGATCGCCGCATCGAGGTTCGGCCGCCAGACCTCCGGATGGATATCGAGTTCGCCGGTTTCGAGCGCGGCGAAGGCATTGAGTTCTCCCATTTCGCGCAGATCGACCTCAAGGCCGAATGTCTTGCCGATCGCGACCTTCAGGATATTGGCGGTTGCCTGGCCGGACGGCCAGTTCGGCACGGCGATGACAAGATCGGCGGCCTGGACGCCATGTGCGGCGCCCGACAGGATAAAGGTCATCGCGGCAAGCATGGCCGCGGCATGAAGCCGATGTCGCTGCGGATTCTCTTCCTGACGATGTCTCACAGAAACTCCTCCCGCTCCCCAGCTGGTTGAAGTCCTAAGCACATCACGCGCATGGCGGGGAAGTACGTTACCGTAAACTCCGGCGTAAATTCGTAGGGCGAGGTGGAATGGGAGTGTGCTGGCTGGCGCTTCGCCGTGGCACACCCTCCGCTACTCGCGTCTCGCCCCAAGTTGCGACTTGCCCCGAATCCGCGAATAAGGTTTCGTGGCCTCCTTGCAGCAGGATCCCGGTACGCCCATGTTTTTCTTCGCCAAGATTTTCTGGATCGTTTCCCAGCCGGTGACGATCTGCTTCCTTCTGATGGCGCTCAGCGTGCTCCTGATGCTCTTCTCCTTCCGCCGGCTCGCCATCGCCGCCGGGCTCGTGTCGCTCGCGCTCTTTTTCGTGAGCTTCTACACCACATCGGGCGCGCTGATCGTGCAGGAGCTCGAAGACCGCTTTCCGCGGCCGGCTGCACCCGCCGATGCCGCCTGCGTCATCGTGCTCGGCGGCGGCATCCCGACGCAGGTCGACGGCGCGCGCGGCGGATACGATCTCGATGACGGCGGCGATCGGTATATCGAGACGGTGCGGCTTGCCGGCCTCTATCCGAATGCGAAGATCATCATGTCCGGCGGCGATGGCAGCCTCGAAGGTGTAGCCATGACGGAGTCGGATGTCATCCGCCGGATGTTCAATGATTTCCATATCGATCCAAACAGGGTCGAATATGACGCGGAATCGCGCGATACCTATGAAAACGCCATCAATACCAGGGCGATCCTGCAGCGGCTGAACCTCACCCATTGCCTGCTCGTGACCTCGGGTTTCCATATGCCGCGGGCCGTGGCGATCTTTCGCAATCTCGGCATGGACGTCACTCCCTGGGTCGCCGATTATCGCACGACCGGGAAGGAGGGCCTGAAGGTGACGGTCGCCTATCCGCTCATCAATGCCGGTCTTCTGAGCACCGGCGTGCGGGAATGGATCGGCATCGTCGCCTATTATTTCGCCGGCCGTGTTGCGACGCTTTATCCGCAGTGAGTCTGCGGGCTCAGAGAATCGCTGAAAAACTCGTGCCGCCCGCCGGCGGTCCGCTTTTGCTCGGATCGGAACATAGCTATATGTCTGCGCTGACATAGCAGGCGTTCGGTGCAGGCGTTCGGCGCCGGGGAGTTCGATTGAGAATATTGATCATCAGCCGCAAGGCGGAAGAGGTGCGGCGGAGCTTCCAGATCCGCCAGATGGCGGCACTCGGCCTGTCCTTTGAGTTTCTCGACGCGTTCGAAGCCACCGATCTCACGGCCGAGGAATGCCAGACGGCAGCCAGCAACTGGCCGAGCCCGACGCGGCGGCAGGATATTGCCTGCTTCCTGTCGCACCGCAAGGCCTGGCAGGCGGTGATCGCGCATGGCGCGAAGATGCTCATCCTTGAAGACGATGCGGTGCTGTCTGACGATATCGCCGCCGTCCTCGCCACTATCGAAGCCCGCAACGATGCCTGGAACAGCGTCTACGACCTCGAATTCGCCCCGCGCCGTCATATCCTCAATCGCAGGCCCGCCTGGCAGGACACGGCCGGTCGTTTCGGCGCGAGCCGCGTCTATCAGAACCGTGTGGGGCTCGCAGGCTATATCATCGGCCCCGAGGCGGCGCGGCGGATGCTTGCGGAAACCACAAGCTATTCCTTGATCGATGCGCATTTCTGGCACCGCTCATGGCTTGCCGCCTACCAGATCGAGCCGGCACCGGTCATCCAGCAGCGGTTTCTGGAGGATGAGGCCGAGAGCGCCGACTTCGTGCGCCCGGAAAAGGATCTGGTCTTCCTGCCGCTCAGCAAGGTGCGCAAGGTCGCGCGCCGGCTGGAGCTCGAGAGCATCAAGGCGAGAAACCTCGTTGTCGGCCTGTTCCTGGGGCAGAAAAGGAATGTTCGCGTCGATCGCTCCAGGTTCAAGGCGGGGGCGGTGAAGTCGGCGTAGCTGGGCTGCTGCTGGTGCAGGTCATATGTGGCGGTAAGGGTGCGTCCTTCTCTTCCCTCATTCCTGTGCTTGTCACAGGAATCCAGCCGGCTTGCGTCTGCAAGCCGAAAGGACTCTCTTCGTTAAGAGTTGGTGACGGCAATCCAACAAAGAGGTTCTCTGAAGTCTAAAGAGTCTCGCGCCGCGTGGACACGCGGCTGCTGGATTCCTGTGACAAGCACAGGAATGAGGGAGAAAGGTTGTGCGCTGACGCCGCTCATTGCCTGATACGGGCGGCCTTTCAGGTCTGGATATTGAGCTTGTTGACAAGCTGCGGCAGCCATATTCACCTGCAGTTGTCTGATGTTGATGAGGTGTCCTAGCGTGATGTCTGAAGTTTCCGTCAATATCGAACCTGCGCTGCAGCACGAAGTCTCGGTGCTTCTGTCGCAGTCGGATTCTGTAGCCGCAGCGCTCTATCCGGGTGAGTATCGTCGGCCGATCACCGCGGAGTCGCTGGCAAAACCGGGATCGCATGTCCTCATCGCGCGTCTCGCTGACAGGGCGGTCGGACTTTGCGTGCTGTTTGAGCGAGGTGACGGCACCACGGAGCTTAAGCGCATGATCGTGGATGCCGGTGTGCGGGGTGCTGGTATCGGTGTGGCACTGCTTCGGCGAGCGGAAGCTCAGGCCCTGACGCTCGGAGCACAGACCATGCTGCTCGAAGTTGGAATACACAATATCGAAGCACAACAACTGTATCGCCGCGGCGGGTATAAGCCATGCGAGCCTTTTGCACCTTATACGGCGACACCCATAAGCCTTTTCATGAGGCGGGAGCTGGTAGAGGCCGTATCAGGACGATAGTGGAGTATCGCCGTCTAACATGGGAGAGGGACGAAACGGGTAGTGTGGCGGTACAGCTATCATTGACACCCGGCCCTATATCCCGTATCTCCCCAGTCATGCCAGTCCTCTGGCCGTAAGCGTTTGACGTCAAGCAACGCACTTATCGATCCTCGCCGGTCGGAGTGCGTTTTTTTGTGCCCGTCGACGAGGAACAGCCAGGAGGTTTTCATGGCTTTCCGTCTTACCGGTGATCGCGAGCAGGTGCGGCTTTACCTGCTGACCGCGATCCTCTTCATCTCCTATCTCTGCGTTGCGATCGCCCTTCCTGTCGTGCCCGTGTTCGTGACCGGTACGCTCGGCCTCGGCAATGGCTGGGCGGGCCTTGGCGTCGGCATTGCCTTTCTCGCCACCATTCTCACCCGCGGTTATGCCGGCGGGCTTGCCGATGGCCGGGGCGCCAGGCTCGCGGTGCAGCGCGGCCTGCTTTTCTATGCGGCAGGCGCGCTGATCTCGCTCGCTTCCGGGCTCTCGCTGCAGGCGCCGGCTGCGGCTTTCGCCATTCTCGTTGCCGGGCGGCTTTCAATCGGGCTCGGCGAAAGCCTCGTCGCCGTCGGCGTCATCGCCTGGGGCATCGGGCTCGTCGGGCCGGGGCGCTCCGGCCGGGTGCTGGCGCTCATCGGCGCGGCGATCTACGGCGCGCTTGGACTTGGCGGGCCTCTTGGACTGCTGTTGCTCGATAACATCGGCTTTGTCGGCACGATGGCTGTCAGCGCCGTGCTGCCTCTGCTGGGGCTCGCCGCAATCCGCAGCGTGCCCGCCGTTGCTGCCCATCCGGGCAAGGAGCGCCCGCCGCTTGCCGCCGTCATCGGCCGCATCTGGGTGCACGGGCTGATCGTCTGCCTGCAGGGCATGGGCTTTGCCGCGATCGGCTCCTTCTTCACCCTCTATTTCCGCGATCTCGGTTGGGATCATGCCGGTCTGGGGCTCACCGCCTTCGGCAGCGGCTTCGTGCTGGTGCGCATCCTCTTCGGCCACCTGCCGGATCGCTATGGCGGGCTTTCGGTCGCCGTCGTGTCGCTCGCGGTGGAGGCTATCGGCCAGTTGCTGATCTGGAGTGCCGCCGATCCCACCGTCGCGCTCATCGGCGCCTTCATGACCGGCCTCGGCTGCTCGATGATCTTTCCCGCCATGGGGCGTGAAGTCGTGCATCTCGTGGCACCGCATCTGCGCGGCACGGCGCTTGGGGGATTCTCGGCTTTCCAGGATCTGGCTTACGGGCTGACCGGGCCGCTGGCGGGCGTGCTGGCGGACCGGGCAGGATATGGGAGCGTGTTTCTGGTCGGCGGGGCGACCGCGGTTTGCGGGTTCATCGTTGCCATGATGCTGCGGCGAGGGAAGGTGGTTGCTGCGGGGTGACAGAGCCTTCCTGCCCATGGAGGTGAGGACGCATCCCCACCTCCATCATCTCCCTGCTTGTCACCGTTGTCGGCATCCTCTGATAATATCGAGGCGCGTTGCTGGCCAGACGGTGAGAGCCGATCTTGCCCAGCTGCCGTAACGACCCATCTCCTGACGGTCACAACCGGGAACACTTCCATGCCAAGACAGATCCTCTTCATCCAGGGCGCCGGCGAAACGACCCACGACCAGTGGGACAACAAGCTTGTCGACAGTCTCGCCCGCGAACTCGGCGAGGCCTGGACCATCCGCTACCCCCGCATGCCCGATGAAGCGGACCCGCATTATCAGGCGTGGAAAGCCGCTTTGCTGAAGGAGTTCGAAACCCTCGAAGACGGCGCGATCCTGATCGGCCATTCGTTCGGCGGCACGGTGCTTCTCCACACGCTTGCCGAAGCGTGGCCGGCATTCGAGCCCGGCGCCGTCATCCTCATCGCGCCGCCCTTCATGGGCGAAGGCGGATGGGAGAGCGATGAGATCGCCGGGCACGACGACTTTTCCGAAAGCCTGCCGGAAGGGTTGCCCGTGCTCATCTATCACGGCAGCGATGATGACACCGTGCCCTTTGCCCATATCGAGGCTTATGCCAGGGCCATCCCGGATGCCGTCCTCTGCTCGCTGCCGGGGCGCGATCACCAGCTCGACAACGATCTCGCCGACATCGCCAAGGATATACGCGCGCTGGCCGTATAGGCCGGCAGACCCGCCCATTCCATCACCCAACCGTCGGCATCGCATCCTCCTGCATCCTCATCCGCGAGGAGCGCATCCATCAGGAGGTCATTGGCCGATGAACATATTCAGCCTGCGGTTCGATTTCGACGAACTCGTCATCCCCATCCTCGGCCGGAACGACAATGGCCTGCTGCTCTATGGCTCGGCCGAGCTCTCGGGCGATCATGAGGGGTTCAGCGTCGAGGCCATCTATCTTGCCCAGGGCACCATGCTGCGCCCGGCCGGCAATGCCGAATCCGGGCGGCCGGCGCCCTTTGCCGACGAACTCTTCCGCCGCATCGCCGATGTCATCGGGAACGACAAGACGGTTCTCGGCTGCCATGCGGCGATGGAATGGGCCGATCTCGTGGAGCGCCACGGCGAGGCGGCCTGACGTCGTGCGCCAGTGCCAAGGCTCCTGAAAAAGTCTCGGCGATATGGATCGTGATCGAAGATAGGAATAATTTCCTTGATTGTTGTCGGCATAGGCGGGTACAACCTTATGACGGCAGCGATACCAGAAAGGGAGTTTTGTATGCAGGCCTGCCCGCTCCAACGGAGCGACGATACGGAGCTCGTCCTGCTCTGCAGCGAGCTGCACGAAGCGGCAATGTTTGCGGAACTGCGGCTGAAAGCGATGCCCGACTATGCCGATACCGTGGAGGAAGCGGCTGCCATCGAGGCGATCCTGCAGCCGGGTGAGGTGATTGCCGACCAGATGCTGTGTCTGCAGGCCGCGACATCGGGTGGGGTCGAGGCCCGACTGCGTGCGACGCTCTGGAAGCGGGGCGAATATATCGGAACCTATCTGGGTGAAGGATGAATGAGGCCATCCCCGCACTGCCTTTGCTGACGGCGGCAATCCCCAAAACAAAAACGGCGCCCCTTGCGGAGCGCCGTCGCCTGCTTAAAGCAGTACAAGTCAGATCAGAAGGCCTGGATGTTGACGGCCTTCGGGCCTTTGCCCATGCGATCCGGCTCGGTGTCGAAAGAAACCTGCTGGCCTTCGCGGAGCGACTGGATGCCGGAAGCCTGGAGAGCGGAGATATGGACGAAAACGTCCTTGGCGCCGCCTTCCGGCGTGATGAAACCAAAACCCTTGTCCTGGTTGAAGAATTTTACGGTGCCCTTGGTGGCCATAGGGATAGTCCTTTTTCCCATGTCTGGTTAGTTTATCCGCACCCCCGGCGGTGGGGAGGCGGACGGCTTTAGCTTTCGCGTATCGGCCCTGGAAGCCGGACGCGAAGGGTCAGTCGAGACGTCACGTACGGGGAAAGAACATCTACGCGCATGGGTGTCACCCATGCCGCCAGACCGGAATTGGCGCTCCGGCAAGGCATTACCACTTCAGTCCAGTCACCGGCATGCGAAATGCCCGAGTGTCGCAGTTCGTGCCAGCATTTCGGGCAAAAAGCAAGCGGCAATATTGTGGCATGGTTTTTTGAGTTGCGGGAAACGGTGACGATTCAAGTGGTTGGCAGAGTGTTAGTATATGCTGATGCGCGTGTATCGTTGTGGGACGCGACCGGATTTGCAACCTGAGGGTGGCCGGCTGCCAACTTCCGGATGACAGGCTTTCCAAGCCAGTGCATTTTACGGTGAGCCGCAATGCACAAGACCGAGGATGAGCAGCGGAAATCGAACAGGTTAACCCTTCCCCTGTGGGAAAATCCGCCGCGTTCCACAATTTCGTCCCGAGCGGCCGCAATTATGGCAGGGTGTTTCGGGGCTTGATGCGGTGGCCGCCTGCGGTTAGGTCTCGGAGGGACGAAGCAGTGAATGAAGGAAGTGCCGGCGTGATCGACCCCTATGCCATGCTCGGACTGGAGCGAGACGCCACCGGCGAGGCGATCAGGCTTGCCTGGCGCAAGGCCGCCAAGGGTGCGCATCCGGATGCCGGCGGCGATACCGATCATTTCAACCGGCTGCAGATCGCCTATGAACTGCTGCAGGATCCGGTGCGCCGGCGCGTCTACGACGATACCGGCTACGATCCGCAGCTTGCCGACCCCAAGGACCTCGAAGGCGTGCTGATGCTGGAATCGCTCGTCAACGAGGTAATCCTCGACGAGCGCGAACCCGGCAGCTTCGACCCCGTCGCTGCCATGCGCCGCAAACTCTCCGACGATATCGTCAAGAGCCGCTTCCATATCCTCGAGCTCGAACGCCACCGCGCCCGCGTTCGCAAACACATAGACCGTCTCGGCCGGCGGCCGGAAACCGACGTGCTCGGCTCCATGATGCGTGCCCGCAGCGAAGCCATCGCCGACGCCATCCGCAAGACGGAAAAGCAGATCGCGACGATCGAGCACACCTATACGATGCTCGAAGGGTATTCGTATGAGGTCGAAGCTCCGGTGCCACTGGAAGAGCTTGACACGGTGGATCTGGTGGAGCCGCAGCGGGGGGAGGCTGCGGAATAGGGGGGCGCCGACTTCTCCTGATCGAGGCCAGAGAACACCGGGTCGTGCGCCTCACCGCCGCATTTTCTTGACCCGACAATCCCTCAGTAAAGCGTCCTCTTGTATGCATCCTCGAGATCGGCATCCATTCTGCGCTGCTCATCCTTATTGTCAGGCGCGCCCGATGTTTCGTCCAGAATGATCTTCACGAGCGAGGGCATTTCCGTGCGATCCTGGTGATGCTCAGGGTTCCACAGGTGAGAGCGCCGGAATGCCTTGGCGCAATGCATGAAGACCTCGTCCACCGTGACCACGATTGCGAGTTTGGGACGGCGATCGTTGACGCTCATGCTCTCCAGAAGATCGGGATCCCTCGTCAGAACGGCGCGACCATTCACGCGCAACGTGTCGTCGAAACCCGGGATCATGAACAGCAGCCCGACGCTCGGATTGGCGAGAATATTCACCAATGTATCGAGACGGTTGTTGCCGGGCCGGTCCGGTATCGCCAGCGTGCGCTCATCGAGAATCTTGACGAAGCCGAGAGGGTCGCCACGCGGGCTGACATCGGCCTTGCCATCGGGGTTCTGCGTGCCGATGCACAGAAATGGTGAGCGCCGGATAAACTCCTGCGCGTGCATGCCGAGGGTACCCCGACACTTCTGTATCGCCAGGGTATGCGTCGCCTCGAACAGGCTTCGCAGAGATTGCTCATCCGCTATGGCAAATTCCGGATTGAACGTGAACGCCATCGTTATATTCCCCCCTCGAGATTGAAATGATGTACGTACATCAGATTTGATATCGCAAATTGTCGTTGCAATCAAGTTGGATCGACCGTGCGAAGGGGCCGTTCGCGCCGGGTGGCCGGAGCATGAACGGGTCTTCCCAAGAAAAAAGCCCGGTGGGGTTTCCGGGCTTGAGATCAGGTGAGGGCGTGGCGGCTCGTTTCCGCCCCACCTCCTTACGCGGTCTCTCCTCCGACGCGTGCAATCCCGGCAATATAACTTGATTGAAGTCTGCCGCACAGCTCGCGCAAGAATTGAGCGGGGGAAAACCTATGGAAATTGGCTGGGAACAATCAACATCATCAGCGGTTCCCCAAGTGTCGATCATTGATCTATCCAGGAGAATACCAATGCGTATGAAAATTATCGCAGCCTCGCTGCTCGCCCTCGGCATGGCCACATCCGCCTTCGCCCAATCCAACCCGGCCCCGACCGGCACCACGATGGACAAGAGCACCGTCGATTCCGGCGGCGGCGCGGGCGTCAAGGCCAAGAAGCCGACGGCGACGGACAAGACCACGACCGGCAGCACGAGGATGGGCAACATGAAGATGGATAAGCCCGACTGCCCCGACCACGCCAGCAGCAGCGGCACCGGCCCCGGCAAGTTGCAGACCCAGGGCGGCACCAGCAACGCCACCCCGATGGACGAAGCCTGCGCGGCGCACAATAACTGATCGCGGTGTGGGGTGAGAGGATGCCCGGTCATCGTGAGGTGGCCGGGCATTTTGCGTGCGGGCAGGTCTGCAGCGGGCTCGGCGGATGAGTAAGCGCGGGCGCTTCCCTATCGTCCCTCATTCCCTCCTCGTGCCGGCACGAGGGATGTCACAGGAATCCAGCAGCCGCGTGTCCACGCGGCGGCTGTTTTCTAAGAGTCTTCTCGGCTTGCAGACGCAAGCCGACTGGATTCCTGTGACAAGCACAGGAATGACGGGAGAGAGGAGGGAGCGTCGGTGCCACAAGAGAGCTTTGTGCAGGAGGGCAGGTCTTGGTGGAACGCACGCGGCACAGCTCCATGTAGTGCCTGGAGCGCTGATGGAGAGGGAGGCGGGCACACCCTCTCCTCCGTCATTCCTGTGCTTGTCACAGGAATCCAGCCGGCTTGCGTCTGCAAGCCGAAAAGACTCTTGAAAAACAATGCCGAAATACGCCACTCTTCAACCATGAAGGGTTACGTCTACATCCTCGCGTCAAAGAGAAACGGCACGCTCTATACTGGCGTGACGAGCGATCTTCCAGGTCGTCTGTACGAGCATCAGAACGAGCTGACGCCGGGCTTCACCTCGCGATATGGCGTCAAGACGCTCGTCTGGTTCGAGGAATACGATCTCATGACTGCGGCGATCACGCGGGAGAAGACGATCAAGAAATGGCCGCGGCAATGGAAGCTTAATCTAATCGAGGAGAACAACCCGGAATGGGAGGACATTTCCTGGCACCTGATGGGACTCTGATTGTTGCAAGCGTGAGAGTCTTTTCGGCTTGCAGACGCAAGCCGGCTGGATTCCTGTGACAGGCACAGGAATGACGGAGGTTAGGGTGGTGTTGCCCCACCATCTCTCGACGCCGTGTTGATCCCGTACCCCTTCACAAACCACTCAGCCCCCATGGCAACCCACGAATATCCAGCTATGCTCATCCCCGACACCAGAACAGCCCCGGGGAGCACACCGCGCGTGCCGCATATCTACATCGTCACCGATTGCGAATTCGACGGCCCCATACCGGGCACCCACTCGATGCTCTCCTTCGGCTCCGTCGCCGTCACCGAGACCGGCCAGATGCTCGGCGAGTTCGAGGCCGTGCTGCAGCCGCTGGAGGGGGCCGGGCAGGACCCCGTGACCATGGCCTTCTGGCAGGCCCATCCGCAGGCCTTCGCGGCGGCGACCGCCGATCCCGTACCCGCTGCCGAGGTCATGGCGCGCTTCACCGCCTGGGTGAAATCCTTCCGTGCCGAGCCGATCTTCGCCGCCCATCCCGTCGCGCTCGACGGTCCCTGGCTTGATCATTACCTGAAGCGCTTCACCGGCCGGCCGCTGTTCCAGGGGCCGTGGATCGCCGATCGGCTGTTCCGGCATCCGCCGCTCTGCATCCTGTCGATGGTGGCGGGTGTGACGGGCCGCAGCCCGTGGGAATGCGATATCGCTCATTATCCGCGCGAATGGCTCGGCAATATCGAGCACACGCACCGCGCCATCGACGATGCGCGCGGCTATGCCAATCTCCTGCATTTCCTGCTGACGAGGCGCGAGCCCGGCGGCGGCTACCGGCCGCTTCTGTCGTAAGGTAAGGGCGAGGGCATTTCGGTTTTCCGCTGACAGAAGAATGCTCTATCCCCCTGTTTTCACGCCATTCCCGGCACAAATCCGCTTTTGCGGAATTGCTCAGCCAAGCCGTATCAGCCCCGCCTCGGTCGGCCTGAAGCCACAGGCGCGGTAAAAGCCCTCAAGATGCGGCTCGAAATCCACATGCAGGCATTTCGCCCCGCGCTCACCGGCGATCCGCACCGCTTCCTTCACCAGTTCAGTCGCAATGCCCTGCCGGCGCAGATCCGGATGCACTGAGGTATCGAGGATGAAGGCATGGATGCCGCCATCCCAGGCGACATTGACGAAGCCGATCAACCTGTTCTCATGATAGGCGCCGAGATGGGCAAGGCTGCGCGGCAGGATGCGGGCGAAATCCGGCGGCTCTGATGTGCCCCAGGCGACGGCCCAGAGCGCGGCGAGTTCGTCGGGCGGGGGGAAGGGGTCGATGCGGAGTTCTGGCATGGAGCGGTGTCCGGTCTGGTCGGGCGTTTCTGTCCATGCAAAGTGACAGAAAATGCAGCCGCAGGCACGCTCTGCAAACACGATACGATCAGTTGCTTGCGCTGGAGGACGTATTCTTGCTCCAAATTGCTGATGATGTCTTGCCGCAGCGTTTCGAGACGAAATGCTGCGGCAACAGTGGAGAGATCAGGTCAGGCTCGCCCGAGGGCCGGTTTCCGGTTTGGGCCGGTCACCGGCTCGCTGGCATGACCTTCCGCTTCCCTTCGGTCAGTAGCATACTTCGCCCCTGATCGTACGCCCGTCAGGCGCTGCCATCCACTGCCACTGGCAGCGGTCGTAGTCGTCATTGCTGCCGAACAGAAGGGATTCGCGATCTCTGAACCGTCCATCGAAGTGGTCGCGGCCGAAGTGGTCGTGCCCGAACTGGTCGTGACCGAAAAACCCTCCGCCGCGATTTTCGGCGAAGTGGCCCATTCCCATTCCTCCCATGTGCTCGCCTCCGCCATGGCTCTCGCCCCCATGACCTCCTCCTCCATGCGCCAGCGCGGGCGTTACTGTTGCGATGGAGCCAATTGCGAGGGTCAGGGAGACGAGACCCGTTGCTGCGATCTTACGAAGCATAGACATGGTATCTTTCCTATAAAACGGCTCTGTGTAGCCGCCATCAGGATATGTTCATCGAATCTGGTGAATGCCTGCCACAATTCGGGGATTTTGCTCACTTCTTGTCACAACTGCTCACGACAATCTTCAGCACCCGTGATTGCCGGCGCTGAATGGGAAATTCTATCCTGGTGCCTGTCGATTCAGGCAGGCAGCGGGCGTCATTGCCCGCTGCGTCCGGGTGATGCGCGCCTTCCAACAATTTTTCTGCTGTGGTCGTCGCGGGCCTGCTCGAGCTCTTCCATTGTCGGAAGCGGCCCGCCCGCTGGGACCTTGCCATCCGCCTGGCCTTCACCGGGCTTTGCCGCCTCGGCCTGCTCATCGCCGGCCGCATCCACCACAGCGCGGGCGGCTTCGGCTTCGGCGATCATCTCCCTGGCGGAGGGGCTTGGGGCAGGGCGGTTCTCATTGGCGGTGGCCTGCCGGCTTGCCATGGCAGAGTCCGGTGTGGTGATTTCGTCGATTTTCTTGCGCATAGCTTGTCCATCGGTCGTGTGGGGCCGATCGCGATCGGTCGCTTGTGGGAGAGAACCCGCTCCGGCTTGCGGGCGGCCAGCAACGTGGAACCCGGCGCGGGGCCGGGCTCCTCGCCTCCGGCTTGCGTTCGAGCCTTGCCGGAAATCGGCGCGCAGCCGCGCCGAGACGAATGGGGGCGCTAAAGATCCCGTGACAGCTCGTTGTGAACGCTGCGCACGCCGCGTGTCCGCAAGGCGACCTCTTCGGCGAGCGAGATTTCCTCGCTGACGTGAACCCAGCCGGCGAGCGTAACGTCGCTGCCGCGCGCCGTCACGAAAATATAGCTCGGGTCGAGATCGCCCGTATGGGCAAGCGCATCGTAGACCGCCGTTTCGAGATCGGCGTCTTCGGGGTGAGTGCGCGGGGCTCTGTCCACCACGCTCAGATGTTTTCTGTCGACTGACATGTCTCATCTCCGTGCCCGGTTCATCCCGGGTGTGAAACTGAAGCGTGTCGCGATCTCCAGGATTTGCCTGCCACGCTTCAAGTCGTTGTTTTCCGCATGTCGTTGTCGCAAACCGCTGCACGCACTTGCACGATATGCTTTAGCGGCGGATATCCTTCTCCGTCAGCGTATACCGGTCCTTGCCGCCGCGGCCGTAGAGAGCGGATGCCGCCTCCAGAATGGCGGGGCGCGCCGCATCGAAGGCGCTGAGGCATTCGGCTTCCGTTTGGCCCGTCCGGGCGATGGAGCTCAACGCGCTCGCCTCGATCAGAAACCGCACCTCGAACATGCCGTCATAGCCGGAGAAACGAACCCCCTCGCGGCCCTCGTCGAAACTGCGGCTTCTATTGGGGAAGATCAGGGGCATACAGTTTCTCCAGAAATTGGTGCCTCCGGCTCCTGCCGGGGGACGTATGGGCGGCCACGCCGGATATTCGGCGGGATAAGCACTGCTCGTCATCGAATGCGTCAGAGGTCTTTTTCAGCGCGGTCTCTTAAGTGCCTGGGCGTATGAGAGACATTGCTCCTTGCCGGCCCTTTAGGGCGCGGCCATCTGCTCAGGATCGCTGCGAAAAAGCTGTTCTGCAGAGTGTCGGAAGACAGCGCGTCTTCCCTTGAGGGCGTCGGGTAGACCGATGCAAAAGGCGGTTTTATTCCGGATGCCGCCATACTGGGATATGGGGCGCGGGGCGGGCATTGCAATAACTGGACGCTGATAAACCCGGCCCGTTTCGGGAGGGCTTACCGTTGCTGCTTGCGCCGTGCGCCCATCTAAGCCGAGCCTTCAGCGCCGAGAGGGTAAGGCTGGCGATGGGCAGGAGTTTAAGGTAGCTTTTTTAAGCGTTGGATAGTGCGGGGGCGGGCACCCACGTTCGTGGGGATTCCCGCAATTCACCAATTAGATATGCTTTAAGTTGCAAATTTATCCTGTATTCCTTCTGTTCGTACTTGTGATTCGTGCCTTCGAGGTTGGGATGCAGCTTGAGGATATTGTTACTGTCAAAAATACCCGAGCCATTTGGAAAAAATTGCAGACAAGCATTGTTCCCATAGTGGGGAAAGATGATCTCGCAAATATTATTGCCACAGTGGAATCGTTGGTTAAATCATTGGGAAATAATAGTTATATCCCGAATATTGGTCATGGATATCTTGGTTATCTAAAGAATGCTGGATGTACAAGATTCGTGCCGATCCTAACGAAAGAAGATATGGCGGTATACTATCTTCTCGTGCTTTCTCTACAAGATTACATTGTTAGAGATTTACCTGGGGTATACGGGGCGTGGCGCATAGTTCCCAAGAATGCGGTAAAAGAAAACTCGTTGGAGGAGGCTTTAGATAATCAAAATAATGAAGAAGAGCATGAGCTGGTAGATCCGTATTTTAGTGATAGCTTCGCGAAGAAGGCATGGTTTAAAGATTGGACTAGTTTTACCGACTTACTCCGAGAGACATGCGATGATAAATCTGTCGGCAGTTATGTTTTAACCTCCGATATCGCTAATTTTTATGATACTATCGATATTAATACATTGATTGATCGTGTAAGAAGTACGGTTCAGGATTCAAGTGAGATAATATCTCTTTTGTCTTACTTTCTACGATTCTGGGATAGGAGAATTAAAGGGTATTCAGCTTCATCTAAGGGAATTCCTCAGGAAATTATTTCCGATGCATCAAGGATGCTGGCGAATTTTTATCTTCGCCCGTTTGATGAAAGCTTCATAAACGCGTGCAACGCTGAAGGTGTTGTTTATATTCGATGGGCAGACGACATCGTTATTTTTGGGTCGTCTCCTGCTAAGCTAGAGCGCTTGATGCATCGTGCTTCGCGATTGCTCTTAAATATCGGCTTGAATCTCAGCGCCGCGAAAACCAGGCACTATACAAGAAGTTCATTTAAAAAGTATCGAGCGCTGGATTTGATTTCTGCCGTTAATAATAAGGATTACAAACGATACCTTAGAGAGCTGAAATCGTTTGATGATAGATATGGCGAGGATGGCGGAAGAATTGACACCGTACTAAAAGCTTCGTTGAACATGCTTTCTAATGAGCCGAAATCAAAAACAACATTTTCTTTGTATTTCATTGAAAAGCATCTAGCAAAGTATGAGTTCTTTTGTCTTCTAAACGAAGGTCAAATGTTAAAAAAATATAAGATATTTGGTGATGTGAAGAAGAATTTGAGAAAGGATATTGATCTGCTGCTCATGTATCCCTACGCCGCGCCGAGGGCAACTATGCTGTCATTCTTGTCAAAGTATTCAAAATTTCTAATGGCGGAAGGTGTAAGCAAGGTAGATATTGGTAAGATGATAACATTGATAAGTTTAAAAAACGGTGGAAGTGAAATTATTGAAGAAATTTGTGCGCCCGCCGCGGAGGCAAAAATATAGGGTTTTTCCGCGGCTAATTCTCAAGCTGTTTTGATACATTGGCTCCTTGCAATTGTGGCCTATTTATACATCTGATTGCCCGTAGCTTTAAGCTATAATGATGGCTAGCAAATATTGTTGGCGGCTAAAGCTGTTTCCGTCCGTTGATGCATTTGAGCTGTTCGTCGCCTGATGTCTTGCAATCTTGCTGACGGCTTTTGGGGTCGGTTGTCAGTAGGGGGCGGCAGAGACGTAGCGCAGAATGGTTTCGGACATTGCTGTTTCTTTTTGGGCTTAAAGCGCCTGATATCTCCGGCGTTTGTAAGCATGAAAGGAGAAGCAATTATTACCGCCCCGGCCGCCCAGTCTTCCCCTTCGTCCGGCTCTTGCGCTTCTGCTCGCCCGGGTCCTCATAGCTCCCGACACCGGTCTTCCCGCGCACCAGCGGCCGCACATCATCGCGCTCCGGCTGGCCCTCAAGCAGCGGCGAAAACCGCTGTGTGCCCTTGGCCGCATCCGGCTTTTCCGGCACGTGTCCCGTCACCGGCTTTTCCGTCCGGCCCACGGTCATCTCATCCAGCGTGTTGCGGCGGAAGAGGCTCTTGCCGTTGGCGTTGCGGCCGCCCATGTCGTCCAGTTCAGGCTTGGCGAAGTAGGAGGCTGTGGCCCCCTCATCCGCCCTGCCGGGCACCTTCTCCCCGGCGGGGAGAAGGGATTCGCGGGTAGCCTTGGCGTTGCGGCGGATGCCTTCCATTGCCTTGGCTTCCTCGCGGGCCAGCGGGTCGTCCATGGCGGCGAGTTCGACGGCCTTGAGGCGTTTGATTTCGTCGCGCAGGCGGGCGGCCTTTTCGAAGTCGAGGTCGGCGGCGGCGTCACGCATGGATTTTTCCAGCGCGTTGAGATGGGCCTGCAGGTTGTTGCCCACGAGGTTGCCGCCATCGGCAAAACCCTTGCCGGAGGCGCCGGAGATGTCGGCGCGCACGTGGTCGCGCTCGTAGACCGAGTCGAGGATATCGGAGATCTTGGCCTTGACGCTTTCGGGCGTGATGCCGTGCTCCTCGTTATAGGCCATCTGCTTTTCGCGGCGGCGGGCCGTTTCGTCCATGGCGCGCTGCATGGAGCCGGTGATGTTGTCGGCGTAGAGGATGACCTTGCCGTCGACGTTACGCGCCGCGCGGCCGATGGTCTGGATCAGCGAGGTTTCGGAGCGCAGGAAGCCTTCCTTGTCGGCATCGAGAATGGCGACGAAGCCGCATTCGGGAATATCCAGGCCCTCGCGCAGCAGGTTGATGCCGACGAGCACGTCGAATGCGCCGAGGCGCAGGTCGCGGATGATCTCGATGCGCTCCAGCGTGTCGATATCGGAGTGCATGTAGCGCACGCGCACGCCCTGTTCATGCAGATATTCGGTCAGGTCCTCGGCCATGCGCTTGGTCAGCACTGTGCAGAGGGTGCGATAGCCCTTGGCGGCGGTCTCGCGGATTTCGCCGAGCACGTCGTCCACCTGGCTGCGGGCGGAGCGCACCTCGACCGGCGGATCGATGAGGCCGGTCGGGCGGATGACCTGTTCGGCGAAGACGCCGCCGGCCTGTTCCATTTCCCAGCTTCCGGGCGTCGCCGACACGGCGATCGTGTCCGGGCGCATGGCGTCCCATTCCTCGAAGCGCAGCGGGCGGTTATCCATGCAGGAGGGTAGGCGGAAGCCATATTCGGCCAGCGTCGCCTTGCGCCGGAAGTCGCCCCGGTACATGCCGCCGATCTGCGGAATGGTGACATGGCTTTCGTCGATGAAGACAATGGCATTGTCGGGCACATATTCGAACAGCGTCGGCGGCGGGTCGCCGGGGTCGCGGCCGGTGAGGTAGCGCGAATAGTTTTCGATGCCCTGGCAGGAGCCGGTGGCTTCCAGCATTTCGATATCGTAGCGGGTGCGCTGCTCCAGGCGCTGGGCTTCCAGAAGGCGGCCGGCCTTTTCCAGCTCCACCAGGCGGCCCTTCAGCTCTTCCTTGATGGATTTGACGGCGGCATTCAGCGTCGGGCGCGGGGTGACATAGTGCGAATTGGCGTAGATCTTCACCGATTTCAGGTCGCCGGTCTTCTGTCCCGTCAGCGGGTCGAATTCGGTGATGGCGTCGATCTCGTCGCCGAACATGCTGATGCGCCAGGCCGCGTCTTCCAAGTGGGCCGGGAAGATTTCGATTGTGTCGCCGCGCACGCGAAAAGAGCCGCGCTGGAAATCCATGTCGCGGCGCTTGTATTGCTGGGCCACGAGATCGGCCAGCAGCTGGCGCTGATCCAGCCGGTCGCCGACATTCATCTGGAATGTCATGGCCGTATAGGTTTCGACCGAGCCGATACCGTAGATGCAGGAGACGGAGGCGACGATGATGCAGTCGTCGCGTTCGAGCAGAGAGCGCGTCGCCGAGTGGCGCATGCGGTCGATCTGCTCGTTGATGGAGCTTTCCTTCTCGATATAGGTGTCGGAGCGCGGCACATAGGCTTCCGGCTGGTAATAATCGTAGTAGGAAACGAAATATTCCACCGCATTGTCGGGGAAGAAATTCTTGAATTCGGAATAGAGCTGGGCGGCCAGCGTCTTGTTCGGCGCCAGGATGAGGGCCGGGCGCTGCGTTTCCTCGATCACCTTGGCCATGGTGAAGGTCTTGCCCGAGCCGGTGACGCCGAGCAGGACCTGGCTGCGCTCGCCGGTCTCCAGCCCGCCCACGAGATCGCGGATCGCCGTCGGCTGGTCGCCGGCGGGCTTGTATTCCGAGGCCATGCGGATGGTGATGCCGCCTTCGGATTTATCCGGCCGGGCAGGGCGGTGCGGCGTCCAGATCTTGCCGTTCTTGTGCAGCGGGTTGCCGCTCTCGATCAGCTTGGACAGCGCCTCCACCGTGGCGGTGACGCCGCCATGCGCCAGATTACCGGCATCCTCGAGCGAGATATCGAGACCGGCGACCGGGTTCAGGCCCGCGGCCGCGCGCGTCTTCGGATCGCTGGACCCGCCGATGGAGACGCCGCGCGCGGTCTTGCTGACGGTGGCCTTCTTGTTGACGCTCACGGCCTCGGTGTGCTTGCGCGCCTCGTTCTCGACCTTCTTGCGGTGCTTGCCCGCCTTGGAGGCGATTTCGCGCTGGCTCTCGACGCCGGCGGACTCCGCATCGGCCTCGAGCTGCTTCACCCAGTCGGCAACGGAGCCTGAGAGGGGAGCGCCTTCGAAAGACGATTGGGGGGCTTCCTCGAAACCGGTCGAGGCGGGGGATTTCTTCGGAGATTTTGCCATGGGCGGAATATGGCTGTTGTCACCGCGAATTGGAAGGGGTGGAGAGTACAAAAGGGAAACGAATGAATCGTTCGGATTTTTGGAATAGTGGGGTGGTCTTCCAAGGGTGTCACTCTCGCTTTAAAGCGTTGACTTCGCTTTGGGCACCGACACCAACTCCAACTTCCGTCATTCCTGTGCTTGTCACAGGAATCCAGCAGCCGTGTGTCCACGCGGCGGAAGAATCTTGCCGCCTATCGGCTTCCCAAAATGCCCTATGCTGGGACGTGTTTTAAGGAGTCCTCTCGGCTTGCGGACGCAAGCCGGCTGGATCTCTATGACAAGCACAGAGATGACGGGAGAGGAGGAGGCGCATCGGGCGCAAGTAATCGGCGTTTCGGCTTGCGAAACCACCTATGGGAAACAGCCTGTCATGTCTGATCTCCTCACTCGGAAATTCATCGCTCGCGGTCCGGCCAAGTGCATGTTAACACGGACGAAACAAGTGCCGAGGCAACGGAGGCAGGATGACCAGCAGGATCATGGACCGCATCGATCTTCCCGACGGGGGGGCAGCATCCTGCTCTACGACTACATGCTTGAGGAGGTGAAGGACGGCCGGAACCTTATGAGGGTCAATGCTAGCGGGGATGTCGTCTGGAAGGCCTCCCTGCCGCCCGTCTCGGCCTTCCCGGACTGCTTCGTCGCCGTCAGGCTCGAAGGCGGAAAACTCATCACCCATACATATAGTTGCTATCTCGTGGCGGTCGATATCGAGGATGGTCGCCCTACGGTGCTCGCCTTTACAAAGTGAGAACGGGCTGAAGCAATCGATCTTGATTTTATATCTTTAAATATATATTTCTGAGGCAATAGATGACATACAGGGTGCAATTCCATCCCGATTTCGTTCCCGAATGGAAAGAACTCGAAATGGGATTGAAGGAACTGGTCGGTGAAGTGCTGGACCATCTGGAAGATGACGGTCCGTTTCTGGGGCGTCCGGAGGTCGATACGCTCTCGGGTTCCGCTTATGCGAATATGAAAGAGATCAGGGTCAGGTTTGCAGGACAGGTCTGGCGATTTGCTTTCGCCTTTGACCCCACGCAGAGCGCCATCATCCTTTGTGGTGGCGACAAGCAGGGCATGAATGAAGCCCTGTTTTACAAACAGCTGATCAACAAGGCCGATGCGCGTTTTGCGGCATGGCTGAAGGGAAAGAAAAATGACTGACTGGAAAACGTTACGCGAGGAGCTTCCCGAGGATGTCCGCGCGCGGCTCGATGGGAAACGTGGGGAAAGGCGTCTGGGCAAGGCGCTGGCGGAAGTGCGCAAGGCGATGCAGGCCACGCAGCAGGAGGTCGCCGCTCGCGCTGGTATGACGCAAAACACCGTTTCCAAGATCGAGAGTGCTGACGATGTCCTCCTGTCGTCGATCGTGCGCTACATGCATTCTATCGGTGGCGGCGTCGAGCTTGTCCTGAAAACGCGAGATGGCAAGGCCAGGCGCGTTGATTTCGATCCAGAGATCTATGTGAAGCAGACGGCATAGTCTGCCATCCCCAACCTGTCCGGGCCGGGGATGGGTTGCCGTGCCGTGATACGGGGCGTCGGAGGCGTTTGCACTCCCGCACAACCGACCGAAGCCGTTGCGCCTACAGCTTCACCGATGGTTCCCGCGCCCAGACACGCAGCTTGCCGAGTTCGGCCGCGAAGGCCTTTGCATCCTTGGCCGAGGCGAGTTCGATCGTGCCTTCATCGAGGTCTTCCACGCCGGCCTTCTTCATCAGGGCGAGGGCCGCAGCCGTGTATCCGATGAACTTGCAATGGGCGAAGGCATCGGCGACGAAATCGCGGGCGGCGGCTTCCTTGATGAGGTCGGCCAGCGCCTCCTCACCGGGAAGAACGGCGACGGCATCGTAGAGCACGGAGGGGCCGCCATCGATCATCTGCTGCGCTTCGAGGAAGGAGCCGTCGGACAGCGTAACGCCGCCCACTTTCGGAGCGATGACTTCGACAAGGCCCATTTCCCCGGTGATGGCGGTGCTGACAGCCTTCACCAGCGCCGCATCCGAACCATCGGTGACCAGCAGACCAAGCTTGCGGCCCTCGAAGCGCTTCGGCCCGCGCTCGATAATGCTGAGAGCCGGTGAGGGCGGCAGATCCTGCCGGGTCGGCATGGCGGCATCGGCCGGCCTGGGCATCTCCGCGATGCCGAGCGCAGCAGCCACCTTTTTCGCCAGCGTCTCATCGATGTTGATGAGATGGGAGATCATCCGCTCGCGGATCACGGGCGTTTCCACCTTGCTGAGTTCGAAGGTCAGGGCCATGGCGATGTGGCGCTGCTCCGGCGGCGTCTGGCTGATGAAGAACTGACGGGCCTGGCTGTAGTGATCGGCGAAGCTTTCGGGGCGCAGGCGCACCTTCTGACCGTCCTCTTCGGAGGCGAAGGTGCGAAAGCCCTTGTCAGGGGCTTCCCGCGGCCCGAGCCCCCAGGAGTTCGGTTCGTAATTGGCCCGGCCGGCCGGATTGCGCATCGCCATATGCCCGTCCTGCTGAAAATGATGGAAGGGACATTTCGGCGCGTTGATCGGCAGATGCGTGAAGTTAGGGCTGCCGAGGCGCTTGAGCTGCGTGTCGAGGTAGGAGAAGTTGCGTCCCTGAAGCAGCGGATCGTTGGAAAAATCGATCCCGGGCGGCACGTTCTGCGTCATGAAGGCAACCTGCTCGGTCTCGGCGAAGAAGTTCTCCGGCATACGGTCCAGCACCAGGCGGCCGATGGGCTGCACGGGCAGGATTTCCTCGGGAATGATCTTTGTCGGGTCGAGCACGTCGAAATCGAACTCGTCTGCGAATGTCTGATCGAAGAGCTGAACGCAAAGCTCCCATTCCGGGAAGTTGCCGGACTGGATGGATTGCCAGAGATCGCGGCGGTGGAAATCCGGATCGGCGCCGTTGATCTTGACGGCTTCATTCCAGACGACGGACTGCAGCCCGAGCTTGGGCTTCCAGTGGAACTTGACGAAGGTGGACTGGCCGTCGGCATTGACGAAGCGGAAAGTATGGACCCCGAAGCCTTCCATGAAACGGAAGGAGCGCGGGATGGCGCGGTCGGACATGACCCACATGATCATGTGCATGCTTTCCGGCGTCAGCGAGATGAAATCCCAGAAATTGTCATGGGCCGACTGGGCCTGCGGAAAGGCGCGGTCGGGCTCCGGTTTGACGGAGTGGATGATGTCGGGAAACTTGATGGCATCCTGGATGAAGAAGACGGGAATGTTGTTGCCGACGAGATCCCAATTGCCTTCCTTCGTATAGATCTTCACGGCGAAGCCGCGCACGTCGCGCGCGAGGTCGAAGGAGCCCTTGCTGCCCGCCACGGTGGAGAAGCGCACGAAGGCAGGCGTCTTCTCGCCGGGCCGCTGGAAGAGATCGGCCCTCGTGTATTTCGACAGGGATTCGTAGGTCTCGAAAAAGCCATGCGCGCCGTAACCGCGGGCATGGACCACGCGTTCGGGAATGCGCTCATGGTCGAAGTGGAAGATCTTTTCACGGAAATGAAAATCCTCCACCAGGGCCGGCCCGCGGGCTCCGACCCTCAGCGTGTTTTGATCGTCGGAGACGGGCGCGCCCTGAGCCGTGGTCAGGATGTCGGCGCCATCGGCCGCGGTCTGGTGAAGTTCGCCGCCATTGCCCCTGTGAAGTTGCTGGTCGTGAATGGTTACGCCATCAGGCGCGGCTGTTTTGCCGGTCTTGCGTGCCATGAGTTCCTCCCGTTGCTGGACGGGACTCAATGCCCCCGGCTGCTGATGGTTCCCGTCCGCAGGCTTGAATCTCAAGGTTGTGCAAGCATGGTCTCGACGATCATGCCGAGCGCTGATCCGCCGGCCCTTCTGCGCGCGCCAGGTTCAACGCGCTGTTGATCAGTCCGATATGGCTGAAGGCCTGCGGGAAATTCCCCAGCATCCGCTTCGCGCCCGGGTCATATTCCTCCGCCAGCAGCCCGACATCGTTGCAGATCGAAAGCAGCCGCTCGAAGAGCGTGAGCGCATCGTCGCGCCGGCCGATCATATAGTAGGCGTCGACCAGCCAGAAGCTGCAGGCGAGGAAGGCGCCTTCGCCCGGCGGCAGGCCGTCATCCACTTCCTGCGTCTCGTAGCGCAGGAGCAGGCCGTCGCGCAGCAGCTTGCGCTCCACCATCTCCACGGTCGCGACATAGCGCGGATCGTCAGGCGCAATGAAGCCGACCATGCCGAGATGCAGGAGGCTGGCATCCATCGCGCTCGAGCCGTAGGCCTGGGTGAAGCAGCCGAGCTCGGCATTGAAGGCCTTTTCACAGACCTCGGCATGGATGCGATCGGCGAGTTCGCGCCAGCGGGCGGCGGCTTCGGACTCGCCGTCGGCCTCGGCGATCTGAACGGCGCGGTCGAAGGCCACCCAGGCCATGACCTTGGAATAGGTGAAATGCTGGCGCTGGCCGCGCACCTCCCATATGCCCTCGTCGGGCTCGACCCAGATCTTTTTCAGAAAGGGCAGAATGGCCCTCGCCAGTTCGCGCTCGCGCTGATGCGCCGGCAGGCCGCCCTTGCGGGCCTGCAGTATGGCGTCCGCCACCTCGCCATAGACATCGAGCTGCACCTGCTCGGCGGCGGCGTTGCCGATGCGCACGGGTGCGGAGCCTTCGTAGCCCTGCAGCCAGGGCACCTGCCATTCCAGCAGATTGCGCTCGCCGGCCACGCCATACATGATCTGCATCTGTGCCGGTGCCCCGGCGACCGCGCGCAGCAGCCATCTGCGCCAGGCGGTGGCCTCCTCGTAATAGCCGAGCTTCATCAGGGCGAGCAGGGTCAGCGTCGCGTCGCGCAGCCAGCAATAGCGATAGTCCCAGTTGCGCGGACCGCCGATCTTTTCGGGCAGGGAGGTCGTGGCGGCCGCGACGATGCCGCCTGTCGGCATGTAGGTCAGCGCCTTCAGAGTGATGAGGGAGCGCTTCACCTGATCCGTCCACTTGCCAACCTTGGGGCATTTCGCGGCAAAGGATAACCAGAATTCCTCCGTGTCCGGCAGCGCATATTCCACCTGCCGCGGTGCCGGCTGCGGCAGGTGCGAGGGCGACCAGGTGAGCGTGAATATCTGCTGTTCGCCGGCCGCGACCTGGAAGGCGCCGACCGTGCTCAGCCCGCGGCCTTCGAGCGGCACGGCGCAGTTCAGGGTCAGCCTGTCAGGGCCGGCGATGGCGGTGATGCCGCCGTCTTCGCCATGCGTGACCCAGGGAACGGTCCGGCCGTAATCGAAGCGAAGGTTGAGCTCCATATCGAAGGCGACGCTGCCGCTCTTGCCCTCGACGATGCGCATCAGGTCGCTGGCGCCGTCGCGTAGCGGCATGAAGTCGGTCAGGACGGCGGTGCCGGTCTCGGTCTGGAATTCGGTTTCGAGGATAAGCGTGTCTTCGCGATAGCGGCGCGTGGTGGTGTATTTGCCGCCCGAGGGCGCGAGCGACCAGAAACCATTCTCCCTCGTGCCGAGCAGGGCGGCGAAACAGGCGGGCGAATCGAAGCGCGGAAAGCACAACCAGTCGATCGAGCCGTTTCTGGACACGAGTGCCGCGGTCTCGCAATCGCCGATAAGGGCATAATCCTCGATAGGTGCCGTCACCATAGCCTCCTGAACATATCAGTCGGGCTTTAGGTAGGGCTTGTGCGTGGAGGTCAACTGCGACGGGTTTCCGGTCGACCAGTCCTGCTACGCATCGTGACGTTTTGATGGATGGTGAGGACAACCCCATCTCCGTCATTCCTGTCCTCGGGCTTGTTCCGGGGATCGTCACAGGAATTCAGCAGCCGCGTGTCCACGCGGCGAAAGAGTCCGGCCAACACCAATGTTAGAGAGTCAATTCGGCTTGCAGACGCAAGCCGGCTGGATTCCTGTGACATCCCTTGTGCTTGCACGAGGGCACAGGAATGACGGAGGGGAGGAGGTCGCTCTTTCAAAAGAAACCACCCGCCTACAGCAGCAGCCGCTCCAAACTCCCCCGATCCTTCACCCCATGCTGGTAGAAATGTAGGATCTGGATGGCCAGTTCCTCGCGTTCGCGGGCTGTGGAGATTTGCCTTGCCTCGCAGATATGGTCGTAGACGCTCTGGCAGAGCGCGACGTCCTCTTCCTGCAGCGGCGTCTGGCTCGCCGACATCTTTTCTCTGATCATCGAAATTCCCTCACGCGTCCCCACGGGGAGGTTCTAGGGCGCAGATCGCGTTCTTCAACAAAAGAGAGATCACGTCATCGTGCAGCCCCGTCCGCCCAGGGGATTTTTTCAATGCCTGTTCACGATGTTACGCACGTAATAGCAACAGATCGGCGCTTGCTATATGGAAGGAGAAGGGCAGCCCGCGATCCAGACGTTTGGGCACCCCTTCTCCACTGGGTTTGCAGCATCCAGCGTGGAGCATTGTAGGCCGGAATAATAGAACCGTAATTTCACTTTTTAAATCGCGGCGAAATTATTTCAGTATGTGCTTAATAATTGCCCGGCGGTGCTTTCCGCCGGGCAATTGTATTATTTCCTACACAGTAAAAACGGCGATTTTGCTGGATTCTCCTGGGGTTAATACAGTCGCGTTCATCCATCTGCGCCTCGCACATCGTACCGGCTCCGCAACGCCGGGATACCAAGATTGGGTGAGGGCGGATCTGCCGCCCGCTTCTTCCGCTTTTTTCGGCGCAAAGATATTATCGGCGCAGACGTCCCGATGCAGTTCGCAGCCGCAGGCCAGAAAGCGCCAGTGCCAGAAGGCAATGGAGTGGACAGATGATTTTCCGACAGCTTTTCGACAGCGTATCCGGCACCTACACCTATCTCATCGCCTCCAGGCGCGGCGGCGAGGCGCTGATCATCGATCCCGTGCTGGAAAAGGTGGATCGCTACATGCAGCTCGTGCGCGAGTTGGACCTGAAGCTGGTGAAAGCCGTCGATACGCACCTCCATGCCGACCACATTACCGGGCTCGGCGCGCTGCGCGACCAGACCCATTGCATCACCGTGATGGGCGAGCAGACCAAGGCGGATGTCGTTGCCATGCGCGTTTCCGAAGGCGACCGCGTCGGCATCGAGGGCATCAGCCTCGACGTGCTATATACGCCCGGCCATACGGACGATTCCTATTCCTACCTGATGGGCGACCGCATCTTCACCGGCGACACGCTGCTCATCCGCGGCACCGGCCGCACCGATTTCCAGAACGGCGATCCGCGCGCCCAATATGACTCGATCTTCAACAAGCTGCTCCGCCTGCCGGAGGAAACGCTGCTCTTTCCCGCCCATGACTACAAGGGCGACACGGTCTCCACCATCGGCGAGGAAAAACGCTTCAACCCGCGCCTGCAGGTCAAATCGATCGACGAATATGTCGATGTCATGAACAACCTGCACCTGCCCAACCCGAAAATGATGGACGTCGCCGTCCCCGCCAACATCCATATCGGGCTGCATCAGGAGGAGATTGCGCGGAAGGGCTGGGCGGTGAGCGCGAAGGATGCGCTGGAGCTGCGCGGGCGCAGCGATGTCGTTATCGTCGACCTGCGCGAGAGGAGTGAGCGGGAGCGGCATGGGGTGATCCCGGGCGCGCTGCATGCGCCCTATGCGGATCTGCAGGAGAACCTGTCAGCGGGCGGGATGCTGCATGAGCTGGCGGTGGCGACGGGCAAGAGGGTGGTGTTTTACTGTGCGTTCGGGGAGCGGTCGGCGATGGCCGTGCAGGCGGCGCAGGATGCGGGGGTGGGGAGCGCGTGTCATATTGAGGGTGGGATTGATGCTTAGAAGAAGGCTGGGGGTGTGGTGGGGGAGTGATTGATTCGGGATCAAATAGCGTTCTGGATAACTAAAGCACAAGGTGCATTGAATTGGGGTGTAGGTTAAACGCATCGCAACGGAAAATCAGGACGAACGATCACCTCTGACTACAGCGCAATAGGTTGTGGAGAAAATATCCCACGTTGATGTGTGGTGTTAAGTTGTGATATCCACGCTACGCAACCGATCCTACTGAGACAATCCTGTGACAACTTTTGAAGTCGATTTGAATACGCGCATTATCGGCGCTGACACGAAAGTATATCTCGCTCGCGCCGGAAAAAATGGACACCTATTTGTTCCAGTATTCAATTCCAAGGCAATAGGCCCAGATCTTCCTAACCTGGGCGTAAATCTTGCGACTGGATTGGAAGGCGATCATGAACTCGAATCCAAGATTAAACGGGCGCGTGCGCTCAGCAAATGGCTTAGAACCCCGGCCTACAACCGGGGGAATGAGCCGCAGACTGCGCTTTATTACTACGAGGATCAGCCAAAGGGTCCTGGATTTGCGCAAGTCGAAGGTGTTGTTCGGAGCTATTTTGAGCTTCTTCAACATGGCGATATCGTCGTTATCCCTAACCCATCGGCTTTCGGAAATGCGTTGATCGCTGAAATCTTGCCCTTAGAGGGCAATATCGTGCGAATACCGGGAATCGAGCGATTCAATGGTTACAACTTCGACGGCCGGCGTTTTGGTCATTTCAAAGAAGTTCGGATGGCCGATCTGCCTCCGACGGTTGTCGAGCTATCTCGCGTGCCTACCGGTTTTGCTGAGATCTACAATGCACGCGTTAAGAAGAGAATCTTCCAACTTCTCTACGATGACTACGTGATAGACGACGAATTTGCAGCACGCATTATAACAACTAAGGATGATTTCAACTCATTTGACAGTACTGTCTTGAATGCGTTGATTACCATGGTAACGGAGAATATTGATCGCCTACAGCATGGTGGCCTCAATCCCAATCTTGTCGATTTGGAGCGTGCGGCTTTCATGCAAATTGATGCCGACGACCTGCAGGTGCGAATTAATATCAATTCTCCCGGTCATATCGCAGTGATTGCGAAGACGGTCGCACCTCTGGTTATTGGTAGCATATTAGCTGTCTTGGTCGCCGTGAACTTTGATGCCAATGCGATAACGCCGGAGGTTGTTGTTTCAGTGACGAATAGCCAAATTAACGATGTTGTCGATCTTTGTAGCCAAGAGGTCGGGCAACTCAGCCAAAGTATGTTACGTTTTTTGAGTGTTGAGCCCGAATTTCAGCGGAATTGCGCGCTACTGCGAGAAGCGCATGACCACACTGGGGCGCACACTAACTTCAATATTGAGGTCAAGCCGTGAATTTACCGCAGACCAAAGAGGAGTGGATAGCAGTTGGCTTGAAGGTCGGCTGGCTTTTCTCGCGTCTTCAGATTCTCGGTATAGTTGTTGGCGCTCTTGTAACTATCGCGCTTCAGTTGCTGACTGGTTTTTGGGATTTTAGAGAAAATCATCAGAAGCTTATTATTGCGCAATATGAAGCCGTTTTAGCCGCGAATGCTCGCTTCGAAGAACAAGTTTTGAAGTATAATGTTGTTTTTGACGGGCGGCCGGTCGCGAAAATAGATGATGGATTTTCTGGCGCGGCGCAATCTTACATAGGTAAACTCCAAGGAGTGAGTCGACTTCTGCCTGCGACTGAATCGGACTTAGATAAGTACATAAATGCTCTCTCCTTATTAAATACTTACTATTCGGAGGAAAATCCTCCTGCCAAGGGGAGTGTTGAGTGGATGCGTTTCTACGGAAACTTTCGAGTTGACTATGATCGCTACATCAAGGCAAAAGAAAACTATTTAAATTCTTTGGCATCTCAGCTTGGTGACTATAAGCGATACTTAGCAAATTCTTAAATAGAGCGGTGCAATGCTGAGGGCGCGAGAACCTGAATCCGTGCCTTAATTTTCCGCGATATAGAAACCAAGTTAGTTATTTTGCAGGCGTACTTTATCGCTGCGCCTAGATGTGCGGTAAGTTAAAAAACGTGCCTGAAAAATCCACCCCCGAAGCCCTGAGCCAGCGCATCCACGCTCGCCTTCTCGCCAGCAGTCACGGCCCGGCGTGGAGCACCATTTCCGTGCACCTTCTCTCCCACCAGCCGCTCGAAACCAATCTCCTCGTGCCCGCCGTCGCGGAACCGCTCGTGGTCTGGATCGTCTCCGGCTCCGCTCGCATCGAGGAGCGGGACATCGGCGGCGAATGGATGCCGGTGGAGGTTTCGGCGGGGGATTTTTATCTGACGCAGAGTGAGACGCCCTATGAGCTGAGATGGGAGACGAGCGGCGGCGAGGCGCTTTGCGTCATGCATCTCTATCTCGGGCTGCCGATCTACCAGCGGGCGATAGCGGAGGTTTTGGGCGCCGAGGGCGCGGAGCGGTTTCGGCTGGCGGATGTTTCGGGGGCGCGCGACGAGGCGATTTCGGGGTTGATGGGGATGATCCTGAAAGAGTTGACGGAGGCGGCCGAGCCCAGCGAAATGGCGGTGCAGGGCATTGCGCAGGCGCTCGCCGTCCATCTCGTGCGGCATTACGGCAGGCGGGATGGCGCAGCACCCGCCCGGCGCGGGGCGCTGCCGGCCTTCAAGCTGCAGAAGGTGGTGCGGATGATGGAGGCGGGGCTCGACCGGGCCTTCAATCTGGAAAGCCTCGCGGCCGAGGCAGAGCTCAGCCCCTTTCATTTTTCCCGCGTCTTCAAGCAGTCGACCGGCTCTTCGCCATCGGATTATTTCATCCAGCTGAAGATGGCCGAGGCGCGCCGGCTGCTGCGCGAGACGGATGCCAGCATCATCCAGATTGCGCTCGATCTCGGCTATTCCAGCCCCAGCCATTTCGCGCAGGTGTTCCGCCGGCAGGTCGGCGTCAGCCCGCGTGACTATCGCGGGTAGACCCTTTTTACGCAATTGCGGACGCAAAACCGCTGCACGCTTTTGCTGGAATTGCTCTCTTTCGCAGCAAATCCGCGACAGTTCCAGCAATTGGCCGAGCGAAAGCCTCGTGTGATTTTTCTAGTTTGTTCCCGTCGAAACCAACCGTCTCAGGGACGGCAATGAAAGGGAATGACCATGTCAATCCAAGGAAAAACCGCTCTTATCACCGGTGCGTCGAGCGGGATCGGCGCTGCCACGGCACTCAAGCTTGCAGCCAATGGAGCCAAGATCGGGCTTGCCGCGCGTCGCACTGAGCGGCTGGAAGAACTTGTTTCGCAAATCGGCCGGGCCGGCGGGCGGGCGATCGCGCTGGAAATGGATGTCGTCGATGCCGCTTCCGTCGAGGCGGGCGTTTCCAGGCTCGCCGAGGCCTTCGGCAGTATCGATATCCTCTTCAACAATGCCGGCCTTATGCCGCTATCGGATATCGAGGCCCTGAAGACGGAGGAATGGCACCGGATGGTGGACGTCAATTTCAAGGGCGTGCTGAACACGACGGCCGCCGTGCTGCCGCATATGATCGGCCAGAAATCCGGCCATATCGTCAACACCTCCTCGATTGCCGGCCGCAAGGTCTTTGCGGGGCTTACGGTCTATTGCGCGACGAAACATGCGATCACGGCTCTGTCTGACGGCATGCGCATCGAGCTCGGCAAGAAGCACAATATCCGCGTGACCTGCGTGCAGCCGGGTGCCGTCGAGACCGAACTCTACGACCAGATCTCCGATCCGGCCGTGCGCCAGCAGATGGAAGACCTGAAGACGCAGATGGAATTCCTGAGGGGCGAGGATATCGCCGAGACGGTTCTGTTTGCGGTGCAGTCGCCTGATCATATGGATATTGCCGAGGTGTTTGTGATGCCGACGCAGCAGGCCTGGTGATTGGTTGGGTGCATTCTTGACCTTTGCATAAGGCCGGTGTCGCGGGTTCGTGGCATCGGCTGTGGATTTCAGTGTATTGCGGATATTATTCTCGTAATATTTGTAGGAAATATTGTGTGCCTTGTACTTTGTTTTTTTTGGAGATTGAACTTGATAAGGACGCCTTTACTTCTCTGTGCCGCCGCGATGACACTGGCTGGCTGCCAGACGCCAGCACCACAATCTGTCTTGGATTCGCAGCGTCCTCCGTCCAGCTCGGTTAAACGCGAGTATGTGGATGCCCTGCGCGGAACCATCAAACCGGGATATTTCGTGAAGGCCGAGATTTCGAGCGTGGTGCTGCTCGATCCTGAAAAGCAGGTCTACGCTTATTGCACGCGGACGGCGGAGCGTGCCAACCCGAACTGGTCCTATATCGACCTGACCCTAGAGCATAACATGATCATGGGCCTCTCAAAGAATGACTACCGCTGCCGCGATGAGCGGCTGCGTTACTACGATTTTCCCGAGCTGCGGAACATGAAGTACTGACAGAGCCGGCTTCGGCCGCCAATACGGGCAGGCGGCGCTAAATCCGTCTTACGCGCTGCCTCGCACCGCCCAGGCGATACTCTCAAACCCACGCGGCCCATCCTCTGACCTGCCATCCAGATAGGCCGCCTTCAGCGCCTCCCGCAGCCGATCCCGTCTTGCTTCCGGCAACCCCTCGAAAAACGCCGCAAACCGTCCCTGCCCATAGACCTTCGGCAGGTAGAAATCGTCGAAATCGGCGTAATCCATCATGATCGTCAGCCGTGCCTCGGTGACATCGGCAAAGCCGGCATTCGCAAAGAGCGCCCGCAGTTCACCCTCTGATGTCATCGGCCTCGGGCCTGACGGAATGCCGTTGCCTTCGGCTTCGGGTTCGACGGCGCGGATCGTGTTCCAGAAGAGGCGCCAGCTCGGCATGCCGTCATGGGACCAGACGGCGGCGGCTGCGGTGGCGCCGGGTTTCAGGACGCGGCGCATTTCGGTGATGGCCTTGTCGGCGTCGGAGACGAAGTGCAGGACGAGCAGGGAATAGGCGGCGTCGAAGCTCTTGTCCTCATAGGGCAGGGCGCAGACGTCGCCCTGGCGGGCCGATATCCTCGGGTCATCGGTGCGGGCGCGGAGTGCCGTGACGAAATTTTCCTCGAAATCCAGGGCTTCGATGGCAGTGAGTTCGGGGTGGGTTGATAGCGCCAATGTAAGGCTGCCGGTGCCGCAGCCGGCGTCCAGCACGCGGCCGTGAGGTGGTATGCCGGCGAAGGTGAGGAAGGGGTCTGCGAGGCGGCGGCTCCAGCGGCCCATGCTGGCTTCATAGGCTTCGGCGCCTCTGGCGATGAAGGTGGATGGCATTGGGCTTCCCGGCGGTTGTGCGTTTGCCGGGCGGATATAGGGCGGATGGGGGTGGCGTCTATTGGGTGGGGGCGATTGGCGTTTTCGGGCGCGGCACCCCCCTCTGGCCTGCCGGCCATCTCCCTCCACAGGTGGGGGAGACTAGCTGGGGGCGCCGGTTTCCCCAACCAATCAGCATTGCAGTTGGCGAAACGGTAGAGGAACGCGAAGGTCAGGCGGCTTGTTATCTCCCCCACCTGTGGAGGAGATGGCCGGCAGGCCAGAGGGGGGTGTCCAGCACTCCAAGCCCAAATGAACCAGCCTCAAACGAAAACTCCCGGACTCTGGTGGAGCCCGGGAGGCATTTGCGCACGGGTCAGGAGTGGATGGCCGGTGCGGGTGGCGGGGTTTCTGTGGCCGGCATCGTTTCCTCCTCCGCCACCGGCCGCCTCGTGCGCATCAGCTTAAGCACGAAGACGAAAAACGCCGGGACGAAGAAGATGGCGAGCACCGTCGCTGATATCATGCCGCCGAGGACGCCGGTGCCGATGGCGTTCTGGCTGGCGGCGCTTGGGCCGGTCGCGATCGCCAGCGGCACGACGCCGAGGGTGAAGGCCAGTGAGGTCATGATGATCGGGCGGAAGCGGACGCGGGCGGCTTCTATTGCCGAATCCAGCAGGGATTTGCCTTCGGCGTAATAATCCTTGGCGAACTCCACGATCAGGATGGCGTTCTTGGCCGAGAGCCCGATGATGGCGATGAGGCCCACCTTGAAATAGATGTCGTTGGGCATATCGCGCAGCATCACAGCCGCGACCGAGCCGATGACGCCGAGGGGGACGACCAGCATGACCGAGAGCGGGATCGACCAGCTTTCGTAGAGACCCGCCAGAAGCAGGAAGACGAAGAGGATCGACAGGCCGAAGAGGAAGGGCGCCTGGCTGCCCGAGGTGATTTCCTCCGCTGACTGGCCGGACCATTCGAAGCCGAAACCATCCGGCAGTTGCGAGGCGAGGCGTTCCATTTCGGTGATTGCCGCACCCGAAGACTGGCCGGGGGCCGGGGCACCGGAGATACGCACGGTCGGATAGCCGTTGTAGCCGACAATCTGCGGCGCGCCCTTCTGCCATTGGGCAATGGCGAAGGAGGAGAGCGGCACCATGCCGCCGCTCGCATTGCGCACGTTGATCTTCATCACGTCGTCGATCTGCAGACGGGCGCGATCATCTGCCTGGACGATGACGCGCTGCATGCGGCCGGTATTCGGATAGTCGTTGATATAGGACGAGCCGAGATTGGCGGTGATCGCATTGTTGATATCGGCAAAGGAGATGCCGAAGGTGTTGGCCTTTTCGCGGTCGATCACCATCAGCACCTGGGCGGCATCCGGCATGCCTTCGACGCGCATGCCGGTCAGCACCGGGCTCTTGCCCGCCATCTGCATCAGCTGGCCGGCCGCCTCGACGAGGGCCACCTGACCCTTGCCGCCGCGGTCCTGCAGGCGGAAGGAGAAGCCGCCGGTGGCGCCGAAGCCTTCGATCGGCGGCGGCGAGAGCGCGAAGGTGGTGGCATCCTTCAGGGCGAAGAGCTGCCCGTTCACGCGATTGGCGATTTCCTGCACGGTGTTGCCGGGGCCGCGGTCTGCCCAGTCCTTCAAGGTGACGAAGGCAAGGGCGGCATTGGCGCCGTTGCCCGAGAAGGAGAAGCCTTGGATCGCGACGATGTTTTCGACGGCCGGTTCGGAGCGGAAGATCGCCTCAACCTGCTTGATGGATTCGATCGTGCGGTTGGCGCTCGCCTCCGGCGGTCCCTGGATATCGACGATCATGTAGCCCTGGTCTTCATCCGGCACGAAAGCCGTCGGCAGGTTGATGAAGAGATAGCCGAGGCCGACGACGAGGGCGAGATAGACGATCATCATGCGCCCGGCGCGGCGGGCCATACCCGTCACCGTCTTCGAATAGCCCGACGTGATGCGCTCGAAATTGCGGTTGAACCAGCCGCCGATGCCGCGCTTGTGGTGGTGGCCCTGCTTGATCGGCTTCAGGAATGTGGCGCAGAGCGCCGGCGTCAGGGACAGCGCCAGGAAGGCCGAAAACAGGATCGAGACGACCATGGTCAGCGAGAACTGGCGGTAGATGATGCCAGTCGAGCCGGGGAAGAAGGCCATGGGAATGAAGACGCAGGAGAGAACCAGCGTGATGCCCAGGATGGCTCCGGTGATCTGGCTCATCGCCTTCTGGGCGGCCGCCTTGGGCGACAGCCCTTCCTCGGCCATGATGCGCTCGACATTTTCGACGACGACGATCGCGTCATCGACGAGGATGCCGATCGCGAGCACCATGGCGAACATGGTGAGTACGTTGATCGAGAATCCGGTCGCATACATGACCGCGCAGGTTCCGAGCAGCGCCACCGGCACGACGAGCGTCGGGATGACCGTGTAGCGGAAATTCTGCAGGAAGATGAACATGACCACGAAGACGAGGGCGACAGCCTCGACCAGCGTGTGGATAACCTTCTCGATCGAGGCCGAGACGAAGGGGCTGGTATCGTAGGGAACGGAATATTCGATGCCGGACGGGAAGAAGCGGGAGAGCTCCTTCATTTTCGCGTTGACGGCGTTGGAGACGGCCACGGCATTACCGGTGGACGAGAGCTGGATGGCGATTGCAGCACTCGGCTGGCCGTTCAGGCGGCTCGTAAAGTTATAGGATTCCGCACCCTGTTCGACACGGGCGACATCCTTCAGGCGCACGGTGGAGCCATCGGCATTGGCGCGCAGGATGATCTCGCCGAATTGCTGCGGTGTCTGCAACTGGCCCTGAACGAGCACGGTTGCCGTCAGATCCTGGGTGACCGGGTTCGGCGCGGCGCCGATCTGGCCGGCGGCCACCTGGGCGTTCTGGGCGGTGATGGCGTTGTTGATGTCGTCGGTCGTCAGGTTCAGGCCGACCATCTTGTCCGGGTCGATCCAGACGCGCAGCGCCCGCTGGGCGGCAAAGAGCTGGGCGCGGCCGACGCCATCGATACGGCGCAGCTCGCCGATGATGTTGCGGGTGATGTAATCGCCGAGCGCCACTTCATCGCGGTTGCCGTCGGTCGAGGTCAGCGCGATGAACATCAGGAAGCCGGAGCTTGCTTCTTCCACGTTGATGCCCTGCGAGCGCACGGTGGCGGGCAGGCGGGCTTCGACGCGGCGGATGGCGTTCTGCACATCGACGGAGGCCTGGTCGATATCGGTGCCGGCGCGGAAGGTGGCGTTGATGCTGACCGAGCCGGAATTGTCCGAGGTCGATTCGAAATACATCAGGCCTTCGACGCCGTTCAGCTCATCCTCGATCTGGCGGGTGACGCCCTGATAGATCTCCTGCGGGGACGCGCCCGGATAGGAAGTGGAAATCGACAGCTGCGGCGGGGCGACCTTCGGATATTGCGAGACCGGCAGGAAGGGGATCGCGATGATGCCGGCAATCGAAATGAACAATGCGAAGACCCAGGCCAGGATCGGCCTGCGAATGAAGAATTGTGCCATGAGTTCTTACTCCGCAGGCTTCGTGGGGGCCGGGATGGAGGCGTCTGCCGTCGCATCCGGCTTCCAGGGTTCGGGCACGACGGTGGCGCCGGGCTGCACCTTCTGCACGCCATCGGCGATCACGGTTTCACCGGGCTTCAGGCCCGTTTCCACGACCCATTCGGAGCCGAGAACCTGGCCGAGCGTGACGGGGCGCAGCTCCGCCTTGTTGCCTTCGGCGAGCACATAGACCTGCGCTTGGCCGGCCTCGTTGCGGGTCACCGCGCGCTGCGGCACGGTCAGCGCATCCTGGCGCACTGCCTGTTCGATGCGCACGCGCACATACATGCCGGGCAGCAGATCGCCATGCTTGTTGGGGAATTCGGCGCGCAGCGTCACCTGCCCGGTATTGGGGTCGACATTGGCGCTGGCAAACAGCAGCCGGCCGGGTTCGGCATAGAGGCTGCCATCGTCGAAGACGAGCTCGACGCGGGCTTCGCCGGGTGCGGCACTCTCCAGCTTGCCCTCGGCCACCGCGCGTTTCAGGTTCAGGAGATCCTGGGCCGACTGGGTGAAGTCGGCATAAACGGGGTCGATCTGCTGGATCAGCGCCAGGTTGGATGTGCCGTCGGCGGTCACCAGCGCGCCTTCGGTGACCAGCGCGCCGCCGATGATGCCGGTAATGGGCGCACGGACTTCGGTATAGTCGAGATTGATCTTGGCTTCGTCGAGACCGGCCTCGGCGCTCGCCACATCGGCATCGGCCTGGGCAACGGCGACGGCCGCCGTATCGTAATCGATGCCGGTCGCGATATTTCGCTCCCTGAGGTTCTGCTGGCGCTCCAGTTGCAGGCGGGCATTCTGTTGCGTGGCCTTGGCGCGCTGCAGCGTCGCTTCGGCAGAGGCGACGCGGACGCGGAAGAGGCGCGGATCGATGCGGTAGAGCACGTCGCCCTGCTTGACGAGCGTGCCCTGTTCGAAGACGCGCTCCTGCAGGATGCCGGACACGCGGGCGCGCACTTCCGAAACGCGGGTTGCGGCAATGCGGCCCGGCAATTCGTTGATCACGGGCACGGCATGGGCCTTCATCTCAACCACGCCGACGGCCGCCGGCGGCATCTGCATTCCCTCTTCCTGGGCAAAGGTCTGCCCAGCGGCCAGTGCGAGAAGGGTGGTGGCCGCCATCATCGCCTTCAGGCGCGGCAGTCTGCTATTGCGCAACATGGATATATCCCTTTTTGGCCGCCCCGGCGGCTTGCTAGGTTATTGCTTTGGTTTCTTCGTCTTCACGCAATTCCGGACGGAAAACCGTTTCACACTTTTCCTGGAATTGCTTAGGTTAACGTCATTTCAGGGTTTTCAAGTCTTCGTGTCAGGCGGCTCGGGGAAGGTCGTGTAGACCTTGCGGATATCCTCGAGCAGTTCCTGCCGTTCCGGGCCGCTCCAGCGGTGGAAATCGAAGAGTTCGGTACAGTAGAAGCCGGTCAGCGCCAGATAGGCCATCAGCGCCGCCCGCGGTTTCGGCCCGGCGGTCATGGCCGCCAGATCGTCGAGCACCCATTTGCGGATGATCTGCTGCAGATTTTCCTCGCTCGACATCGACGCGCTGATCGCCATCGCAACGGCGCGGTCGGTATCATCGAGCGTCTTATCGGCAGCGGCAATGCGGCCGTAAAGCTCCGGGTGAGGGGTGTCCGCACTCGCCTTCACGCACTTTTCCATATGGGCAATATCGGCCCCGACGCGGCGGTCGACCAGCGCTTCCAGAAGCGCGCTCTTGGTCTTGTGGTCGTAGACGACGCGCGACTTGCTGACGCCCGCTTCCCTGGCGACGGCATCGATCGAAAGCCCCGTCGCACCTGATCGTACGACGACGCGCTCGGCAGCGTCGAGAATATCGTCGGCGGTGATCTTGCGCGTTCGCGTCATGGCTGCGGGTCCTGGTTTTTCGGCATAAAAATACGAACGTTCGGATTTAAATGCAAGCGCTTTTGTTTTTTGGCGTGGCAGCGCTGGTGGGCATGGCTTTCCGCGGTGCCGCCCACTATGGTCCAGGCCGAGAACACAGGGGGAACATGTGCGAATCAAGCTGGCCAAGGCGCAGCGCTATGCCTGCATCGCCACTGCGTGGGTCATCGTCCTTTTTCAGCTTCTGTCATTTGCCCAGGGCGGCATTTATGGGAGCGACTGGCTCTTTTCCTTCATCGTCGCTGCGGTGTTTGGGTTGCTAGGCACGCGGCGGATCACGGGGCAGCAAACGGAAGAGAGCTCGGTACCTAAAAGCACGCCACCCGAGGGACCGGCAAACGAGGCAGCGGCGCCTGAGACACCGGCACCTGAAGTCGACGCCTCGCAGGATGCCAATCCTACCGAGATGGACGAGATTAAACGCAGGATTCTCACTCTGAACGCCAAGGTTCTCTCTATGGAAATCACGTGGCGCGCTCGCAACATGATCAATTTGATCCCTAAGCCGTTCGAGACAAAGCAAGATGGCGACGAGCAGTTCGTGACGGGGGCCGACGGCCCACAACTGCTGGAGTACAGCAGATTGAGGGAAAAGACATGGCTACTTTGCTTCGGTCTCGTCGCAATCCGCAGGGCTGGGACGGACCTCGATTACGTCAATAATCTAGAATTTCTGGAAATGTGGCAGCAGACTTTCAACAGTATGGCGGATGAGGCCGTATTCCCGCAGGCGGGACTGGGCTTCACCATCTATCCTGAAGAAATGGTGCGTCGCTTTGTGTATGACATGGATGCCGTCAAGCATTTCGTGATTGATGCAGCCAAGGCAGCAAAGCGCGGCGAGGCAGGTGGTGCAAAGCCTTTACTCGATTGGATCGGTGAACAGGGATTGGAGATCTCCGAGCCGCAGTTGATCAAGAATGCTCTCAGGACGTTGGAAGAGTGGAAAGCCAATTCGCCTGTTTCTGCCTATCCGGAGTAGCGATTCGCAGGCGATGACAATGAGCAGCGTATGCATCCGCGCTCAGCCCGCCCGCAAAATCCGCGCCTCCACCGGCTGCCCGATGCCCTTGAGCGAAAGCATCCGCGCTTCGCTCTCGGCCACCAGTTCCGGCGCCTGACGGGCGGCTTCGGCGGAGATCACGATCTCGCCCGGTGCAGCCTGCGATTCCAGTCTCGCGGCCTGGTTCACAACGCCGCCGATCGCGGTGAAATCGCTGTGGAAGCTGGAGAATTCGCCGATCTGCACGTCGCCGGTATGAATGCCGACACCGACGCCGAGCGGTTCGCCGACGTCGATTTCGCCCAGCGCTTCGGCGCAGGCGCGCTGGATTTCAAGTGCGGCTGTGATGGCGGCTGCGGCATGGTCCCCGCGCTTGATCGGGAAATTGAAGATCGCCATCAGCCCGTCGCCCATCTGCTTGTTGACGATGCCGTCATTGGCCCAGATTGCGCCTGCCGAACGGTCCTGGAACAGGCTGACGATATGGCTGAGTTCGATGGCGCCAAGGCGCTCCGACAGGCCGGTATAGTTCCTGATATCGGCAAAGAGGATGGTGGCGCCTGAGGTGATCTGGCGCTGCTTCTTCACATATTGGAAGGAGCGCTCGCAGATCGTGCAGATATCGGGGTTCATCTTGCTTCTGGTGATGCCGAAGGCGCGCAGCGGCAGCGAGAGCGGGCCGCCTATGGGGATCGGCATGTGCATCTGGTCCCAGCAGCCGCGGCAGATGCCTGCGCTGCCTGGCCTTGCCGGATGCCTGGTCGCTGTCGTGGTGGTCATGGCTGCAATCCCCTGGTGAAGGCAGCTTCCGCCAGTCCGGCAGGTTTGGCAACAGGCAATGCCGGAGGTCAGGCGTCGTCAGGCAGGACGTTGCTCGCATCGGCTTCATGCAGCCGCTTTTCGGCAAGCGCGATGAAGGCACGCACCAGCGGCGAGAGGTGTTTGCTGCTGGGATAGACGACATGCAGCCCGCCCGCAGGCGTCGTATAGGTCTCCAGCACACGCTGCAGCCTGCCATCGGCGATGCAGGTGAAAGCGATGCCATAGGGCAGTTGCGCAATGCCGTAGCCGGCAAGGGCGGCGGCCATGACGGCCTGCATTTCGTTGGCGGCAAAACGGCCCGAGACGGTGACGGATTCTTCGCCCTTTTCTCCCTGCAGCACCCAGAGCGCATGGGCGGCGGAGGGTCCGGCGATGACGCATTGATGGGTCGCGAGATCGGCCGGTGTCGCCGGTGTGCCTGCACGCGCGAGATAGGCGGGGCTGGCGCAGAGCAGGCGGTAGGTGGGGCCGAGCCTTCGGGCGATCAGGGTGGAATCCTCCAGCGTTCCGGTGCGGAAGGCGAGATCGATGCCGTTGTCGATGAGGTTCAGTTTCTCGTCGGTGAGGCGCAGCTCGACCCTGGATTTCTCGTAGGTCGCCATGAACTCGAAGACCGTATCGGCCAGGAAGTGGCTGACGAAGCCGACAGGGGCGGAAATGCGGATCGTGCCCGCGGGCTCGGCGCGGGCTTCGGCCAGCCGGATATTGGCCTCCTCGATGCGCCGCAGCGCCTGGCTCGCCTCCTCGTAATAGAGACGCCCGGCATCGGTCATGCCGAGGCTGCGGGTGGTGCGCTGCAGAAGCCGCACGCCGAGTTCGCGCTCCAGAGCGGCGATGCGGCGGCTGACCGTCGTTTTCGGGGTGCCGATGAGCCGCGCGGCTGCGGTGAAGCTGCCGGCTTCGATGACGCGGGCGAAGATCGCGATGTCGTTCAGGTCGATCATTGATGCCTGTGATGGGACGATGTTTTGCATTTGTAGGCCATTATGGCTCAATGCGACAATCCCTAACTTTGGATCATCAGCAACGACCCCAACGAAAGGGAGTATTGAGATGAGCATCAGCAGAACCGTTCTCGTAACAGGCGCAACCGGCCAGCAGGGCGGCGGCGTCGCCCGCGCTCTTGTCTCGCGCGGCCATCACGTCAAGGCGTTGACCCGCAGGCCGGACAGCGATGCCGCCAGGCGTCTTGCCGCAACCGGTGTCGAGGTCGTCGCCGGCGATCTCGACGACAAGGTCTCCATCGTTCAGGCGGCAAAGGGCGTCGAAACGATGTTTCTCATGGGCAACAGCTATGAGGCAGGCATCGAGGCGGAGACGCGCCAGGGCATTGCGGCCGCCGATGCGGCGAAGGAGGCCGGCATCGGCCATCTGATCTATTCCTCGGTATCCGATGCCGACAGGAAGACAGGTATCAGGCATTTCGACAGCAAATATCTGGTCGAACAGCATATTGCCGGGCTCGGCATTCCCTACACGATATCGGCCCCGGTCGCCTTCATGGAAAACACCGTTGCCCCCTGGACGATCGCCGGCCTGAAGCAAGGCTTTTATGCCGCGGCCCTGCCGCCGGCCCGCGTGCTGCAGCAGATCACCACCGATGATATCGGCCATTTCGTCTCCGCGCTTGCGGAGCGTCGCGAGCAGGTCTTCGGCAAGCGGTTCAACATTGCCGGCGACGAACTTTCGGGCGAGGCGCAGGCGAAGATCCTCTCGGACGCCATCGGCCGGCCGATCCGTTTCCAGGAGCTGCCGATCTCCGTACTTCGCCAGCAGAACGAGGACCTAGCGCTGATGTATGAATGGTTCGACCGCACCGGCTACTCCGCCGATATCGCAGCGCTGCGCAGGGATTTCCCCGAGGTCGGTTGGCACAGCTATGCCGACTGGGCGAAGGCTTTCGACTGGAGTGTTCTTGATAAGGCGTGATGTCTTGCGGACTGCGGTACCGGCTACCGCAGTCCGTCCTGTCAGGGCTTGTCCGGGACAGGCCCGAGCATGGCGGAGGGTGGGCTGTCGTCTTCTTGAGGGCGTCCTTCACTCCTGTGCCGTCGGCCGGATAACGATATCGCCGACATCGACATCGGCGGGCTGCTCGATCGCGAAGGCGATGGCGCGGGCGATTGCATCTGGCGTAATCGCCATCTCCTCCATGCTCCTGGTGATGCCAGCCTTCACGGCGGGGCTGGTCAGGGAGTCCGCAAAGTTCGTGCGGATGAAACCCGGCGAGATATTGGTCACGCGCAGGTTCGGGCCGGCCTCCTGGCGCAGGCCCTCGGCGATGGTGCGCATGGCGTTCTTGGTGCCGGCATAGACGGCCATGGTCGGCTTGATGGTGATGCCCGCGGTCGACAGGGTATTGACGAAATGGCCGAAACCCTGGCGGCGGAAGACGGGCAGGGCAGCGGCAATGCCGTAGAGCGGCCCCTTGATATTGACGTCGATCATCTCCTCCCAATCCTCGACGCGCAATTCGTCCATCGGCGAAATCGGGCCGATGCCGGCATTGTTGATCAGCACGTCGAGCGTTCCATAGGTGTCGCGGGCGAGTCCGACGAGCGCTTCCAGATCGGCGCGTTTCTTCACGTCGACGGTGTGGTAGATCGCGTCGCCGCCTTGCTCTTTGATGCGCCGCGCCAACGCCTGCAGCTTCTCGGTACGCCTTGCGCCCAGCACGATCTTCGCGCCGCGCTCGGCCAACAGCAGTGCGGACGCTTCGCCGATGCCGCTGCTGGCACCGGTGATGGCGATGATCTTGTCCTTGATCGGTGACATCTCGTTCTCCTTTGTTACCCAAAGGATTGCAGCGATGGAATGGAGAATCTATGCTGCAGGCTCCGTCATTTCGTCGAGATCGTCCAGAAACCATGATCGATCCCCTGTCCGATGTGTTTTCGCTCGTTGATATCGACAGCGCCCGCTGCACGCGTTTCGAGGTTGGCGGGCAGTGGGCCTTCCGCTTTCCGCCAAAGCCGGCGCTGAAGTTCGTGGCGGTTCTCAAGGGCGCATGCTGGATCATCCTGCCCGGCGAGCCGCCCTTTGCGCTGACAGCCGGCGATACGTTCCTGCTTGCCAATGCGCCCGCCTACGTGATCGCCAATGACCTGCAGAGCGAACCTGAAGATGGCATCGCCTTCTTCGATTGGGAGCATTCGAACATTGCCCGGCACGGCGGCGACGAGACGGCGCTGATCGGCGGCAGTTTCGTCATTGCCGGCGGCAATGCGCAGCTGCTCATCGATGCGCTGCCGCCCTTCATCCATATTCCGGCAAGTGATCGCGCCGCCGGCATCCTCCGCGCCACGCTCGCCACCCTCGACGATGAACTCGGGGCGGGCGAGATGGGCTCCACGCTGATGACGAGGCGCATGGGCGATATTCTCCTGGTGCAAGCGCTACGCGCCTATGTCTCCCGCGTCGGCCCCGAGAATGCCGGATGGATCGGTGCGCTTGGCAATCCGCATATCGGCAAAGCGATCAGCCTTGTTCACAACGAGCCCGGCCATCGCTGGACGGTGAATGAGCTTGCAGGCCGCACCGGCATGTCGCGCTCCGCCTTTGCCGAGCGCTTCCGGACACTGGTCGGCGTCGCACCGCTCGATTATGTCACGCGCTGGCGCATGCACCGCGCCCGCGAGGCGCTGCGTCGCAAGGAAGCGAGTGTGGCAAGCCTTGCCGCCAGCCTCGGCTATTCCTCCGAAAGTGCCTTCGGCAATGCGTTCAAGCGCGTTTTCGGCCGTGCACCGAAACGCTACTGGCAGGACGCGGGCTGATCTGCCGGCTCCCTTGACGGCGGGTCACCGGGCACCACTTCACTTCATCACTGAAGCGGAGGGTTCCGGTGCACCGGTTCGATCATTATCTGGTTTTCATCCTGTTGGCGCTCGGTGGCGGGCTTCTTATCGGTCTCATGAACCAGCCGGGCGAATGGTATGATTCTCTTGCCAAGCCCTGGTTCACGCCGCCGGGCTGGCTGTTCGGTCCGGCCTGGACGATCCTCTATATCCTTGTTGGCATCGCCGGCGCGCGGACCTTCGAGCACAGCAGGAATTCACCTGTCATGATCATCTGGATCGCCCAGCTCGTCTTGAACTTTGCCTGGTCGCCGGCCTTTTTCGGCCTGCAGTTTCCCGCACTCGGCCTTGTCATCATCATCGCCCTGCTGGTGCTGATAACAGTCTTCATCGGGCTGTCGTGGCGACGCGATCGGCTGGCATCGGTGCTGTTTGTTCCCTACGGCTTGTGGGTGGCATACGCCACTGTTCTCAATGCGGCTGTCGTCGCGTTGAATTAGGGTTCCTGCCGCTTGCCGCAGTGCCCACGAGCCCTAAAAATAAAGGTGGGCATGTCCCGTTTATATGTCGCTTTCGGGGGAGGCTGCGATGGCGTCGAGTTTCAATGTCGAAAGTGCCGATGGTTACGAACGGCTGATGGGGCGCTGGAGCAAGCGGCTCGCGCCCGGGTTCATCGATTTTGCCGGGCTTGCGGATGGGGAAAGCGTTCTCGATGTCGGCTGCGGCACGGGAAGCCTCACTTTCGCTCTGGCGGGAAGGCCCGGTCTCAAATCGATCACGGCCATCGATTTTTCGCCCGTTTTCGTGGAGGCAGTCACCCAACGCAACACGGACCCGCGCATCACCATTCAACAGGCGGATGCCTGCGCGCTGCCCTTCGAGGATGACAGTTTCGATCGGGCGCTGTCGCTGCTCGTACTGCATTTCGTGCCGGAGGCCGGCAAGGCGGTGGCCGAGATGCGCCGCGTCGTGCGGCCGGGCGGCGTGGTCGCCGCCGCCGTCTGGGACCATTATGGCGGCATGTCCGGCATGCGCATGGTGTGGGATACGGTCGCCATGATCGACGCCAGCGCGCGGGCGATGCGCCATCGCTATTCTTTCCAGCCGATGATGCGGCCGGGGGAGATGAAGGCGAGCTTCGTCGAAAACGGTCTCGCCGATATCGAGGAGACGTCGCTGACGATCCGCATGGATTACAGTTCCTTCGACGACTTCTGGGCGCCCATCGCCGCCGGTGAAGGCCCGCTCGGCAAATATGTGGCGGGGCTGGATGCCTATACCCGCACCAGGGTCGATACCGCGGTCAGGGAGGCTTATGAGGCAGGGGAGCCGGACGGGCCGCGGTCGTTTGCGTCGGTTGCCTGGGCCTGCCGGGGCAAGGTGGTGGCGTGAGGTTGATCTGGGTGCGATCGATATCAGGAGGTTAGGGAGGCGAGGGTGTGCCGTGGGCACCCTTGCTCCCTGATCCTGTGCGCTCACGCCAGCGCTGCGCTTCAGGAGCGACATCGATCCCCAGCCTCACCTCGGCCGGCGGATCGCCCGTACCTTGCCGCTGCCGCCGCCGCCGGCATAGAAGATATCGGCTCCATCGGATTCCAGCCCGGAAACGCCGGTGCCCTCGGGCATGTCAAGCCGCTCCAGAACGTCACCCGTCCTGGGGTCGACGCGCCTGATGTCGCTCTTGTCGTCCTGCCAGGTGGCGTGCCACAGCTCGCCATCCACCCAGGTCACACCCGTCACATGGCGCTTGGATTCGATCGTGCGCAGGATCTTGCCGGTCTCCGGGTCGATCTCGTGAATGCAGTTGTCGCGGTACTGGCCGACCCAGAGGCTGCCCTCGCACCAGGCCATGCCGGAATCGGCCCCCTTGCCGGGGGCAGGGATGGTGGCGACGACGGCGCCGGTCTCGGGGTCGATCTTGCGGATCTTGTCTTCGGCGATCTGGAAGATGTGGCGCCCGTCAAAGGCGGTGCCGGCATGGGCGGCGACGTCGATGGTGGTGAGTTCGGCGCCACTTTTGGGGTCCAGCGCCCGAAGGTTTTCGCCGGCGGCAAACCACACCCGGCTGCCGTCGAAGGTGACGCCGCCGATATTGCGAGTGCCCTCGAAGGGGCCGTATTCCCTGATGATCTCTGCCTGTGCCGTCTTCATGGTGTCGCGTCCTCTCTTTGTTTTCACCACAGATGCTAGTCGCTCGGCAGCGGCCCCGGGAGTAACAATGTTGTCGGGAAGCCGACGACCGGCGGCATCATCCAGCGCCGCGCGCGGCCATTGCCGAAAAACTGCACCTTGCCGGCCGCTCCGAGCGCATCGAGCGCCCGCTGCACCGTGCGCGGGCTGAGGCTGAGCGCAATCGCCAGCGCCGTGCTGGACCAGGATTCTCCGTCGGCGAGCAGCGCCAGCAGGAAGGCGTGCTCTTCCTCGACCGGAGGTGCGAGGACGACGACTTTTCTCCCACCGTGCGGCTGAAGCGTAAAACCGTGGCTTGTCGCCTTGATTTCAGCAAGACCGGCAAGGGCGGCGCGCAGCCGGCCGATCTCGACGCGCAGCCGCGCCCGATGGGATTCATCGGCATGGCGGGCGCGGAAGGCGCGGGCAAGCAGAGCGGAGCGGGAGACATCCGAAGGTGCCGCTTCAGCAAGCGCGCGGGCGAGCGTGAAAAGCACCTGGCGGCTCGCCAGCGGCACGATCCGAGCACCTGCGCGCACGACATTGCGGCAGGCATCGATGACTAGCGTATTGGAGGCAAGCAGCGCCTCGACCTCTTCGAGCCTCAGCAGACGGTTCCTGCCGCCATCAATCAGCCGGGCGGCGGGCGCTTCCAGAACCCTTGCCGCATCCCGCACCTCGACGGCGAGCGCGGGGATATCGGCCTTCAATGCTGCCTGTCCTGCCCTTGCCAGTGCCGCGCGCGCTGGTTCCGTGCGCAGCCGGCGGATCGCCACGCCGGCAACGGCGAGTTCATGGCCGGCGCGGGCGGCCGGCGGCAGGGGCGAGGGGTCGAGATCAGCCAGCAGCTTTTCGGCCGCATCCAGACGGCCGATCAACAGCAGGCGGCGGATCTGCAGGTTGCGGGCATGGGCGGCATTGACGCGGTCGCCGCGTCTTGCGAGCGTGGCGCGGGCCGCTTCCAGCGCCTTTTCCGGCCAGGTCAGATCGCGCGAGACCAGGGCGATCTCGGCTTCGGCGACGATGCAGCGGGCACGCGCCACCGGTTCCCGCGGGCCGAAGGCGCGGGCAGCGCTTTTCAGGAGTGTCTTGGCGCGGGTGAGATCGCCGAGCTGGGCCATGGCAATGCCGCGCAGGGCAAGCGCCGGCGGATCGTCGCGCAGCGCCACGCGCTTCATCGCGCCCAGCGCATCGCCCACGGCGAGCGCCTGTGCGGCAGCTGTTATCAGCGAGTCCATCGGAATCCCGTCACACTTGTAACTCCCACCCCTCGGGCATCCAGACCTAGTTTATTCCCCATCGGCAGGCAACGGCCCGCCGTCACACACGTATCAACGCAAGTGAGGAGAAGAACCATGATGACGCACAAGACCGGAACACGGGCGGAATGGCTGCAGGCGCGGCTGGCGCTCCTGGAAGAAGAAAAGGCGCTGACGCGCCGCAGCGACGAGATCGCCGTCAAGCGCCAGGACCTGCCCTGGGTGAAGATCGAGAAGGAATACAGGCTGGAGACGGAAAAGGGCGTCAAGCCGCTTTCGGCGCTCTTCAAGGGCCGTTCGCAGCTTCTCGTCTACCATTTCATGTTCGGCCCGGATTATACGGCGGGCTGCCCGTCCTGCTCGTCGATCGCCGATGGTTTCAACGGTGTGACCGTGCATCTGGAAAACCACGATGTCGCCTTCAGCGCCGTTTCCCGCGCGCCGCTGGAAAAGCTTCTGGCGTTCAAGCGCCGCATGGGCTGGACCTTCGACTGGGCCTCGTCATCGTCAAGTGATTTCAACCGTGACTTCAATGTCTGGTTCACGCCGGAGGAACAGCAGAGCGGCGGCATCGAATATAACTTCCGCCGCGAACCGCCTGTCCCCGCCGTGCTGCAGAAGCAGGAAGCGAGTGCCGAACAGAGCCCGGCCGACCTGATCGCCTCGATGACCGGCACCGACATCAACACCTTCGCCCGCGAGAGACCAGGCCTCAGCGCCTTCGTGATGCGGGACGGCGATATCTACCACACCTACTCCTCCTATGCCCGCGGGCTGGATGGCGTCTGGGGCATGTACCAGTGGCTCGACCGCGCCCCGTTCGGCCGCAACGAGGAGGGCGTCTGGTGGCGCCACCACGACCGCTACGAGGCAGCCTGATGCGCCCGTCAGCATCCATACCAGGAGCCGGCAGTTCCGCCGGCTCCCACCTGCCATCGGGCATTGCGCGGGGTCTGTCCCTTGCGGCGACACCGACCTTTGCCGTCATGGCGGCACTTTCGGCGAGCGAGCCCGCGGCCGACATGATCTGCTCGATGAGCGGCATGTCGATGCATGGGGCGTCGGCCTTCAGCGGCATGGTGCCGATGTATGCGCTGATGAGCCTGTTCCATGTCGGGCCGTGGCTGAGGCTGATGGGCGAGGGAGGGCTTCGTGGCTCCTGAGGCGGCGGAGGTTTTGAATACATTGCCCTGTGATAATTTTGACCAACCGTTGCATATTGCCTGCCTGCGCCAATAGGTCGTATGAAATCCCGGTCAATGTTGGCGCTGGGGAGCGGGGACTTGCGGATATTTGCGATTGCATTGGGAATGCTGATGGCCTTTATGGCCGCCGCTTCCGCCTTCGGCCAGGAAATCAAAGAAGACCCGTCCTGCGCGGAGGTGAATTACGCCTATGTCGTCACCCGCTCGACCGAATTGTATGGCGCAAAATTCTACGACGTGTTGCCGGATGGTCCACGGCAGTTTGCGGAGATGTATGTCGATTGGCACACGGCGTTCTACAAGACTATGGATGCATCGACATGGGATCAGACCGATCGATCGGGCTGGTCCCCTCTGGACCGTTTCGGGCCAAAGTTCAGATCCTGTGTTCTGGCAGATGAGAACGGAGAGCAGGGCAATGAAATCCGGCATTTCACGGCCACATGGCATCAATTTCCCTATTCTGCCTATGCAGATATCTGGATATCGGTGAGGGATAAATGGATCGTTCGTGTCGAGCGACGGTCGATGCATCCAAGTGAGTTCAAGTTTGGAACGACATCGGGAACTGTTCTTGAGGTTTTCGATTATGACCGTGCGAGGGTAGCCGCAGCTTATGGGCTTGGTACGACGCCCATCAGCGAGGATCCGTCTTGCGCCGAGGTGAATTATGCCTATGCGGCGACACGATCGAGCCGGCTTTACAGTGAAAAGCTCTATGACGTTCGCAAGGATGGCGCGGGCAAGCAGTATGCGGAGATGCGGATCGATCGGGATACCCTTTACTACAGGCCGCTGAAGAGGCCGGATTGGGATCGCTTTCCGCGGGCCAATTGGTCGCTGAAGGATGCATTTGGTCCCAAGTTCCAATCATGCAAGTTCGAAGGCGAGCACAAGGAGGGGGGCGGCAAGGTCCGGCGGTACAGCGGAAAATGGCAAGACAATGGGGTTGAAGCGGATATGAACGTGTGGATCTCCTCGAGAGACAAGCGCTTTATCCGCGTGGAGCGACGCTTCAAAAATCCTGAGTATCCGAACAAAAAATTCGGAACGACCGAAGGGACAACACTGGAAGTCTTCGACTTTAAACCGGCCACGGGTATCGCGCCAAAACAGACGTCGGCTTCTGATCGGAAGGTCAGTAACGACTAAAGGTATCGCGGGTGGCACAGCCCCCTACCCAGCGGAGAGGGCCGGCCCAGTAAACGTTTGACCGAGAGTAGTTTTGGATCACCCCCAATCGCGCCGATGTGATGGAACCCAGTCAGCAACACTGACGTTTCCGACCCGCTGTCTCCCGACAGCAAGCCCACCCTGACACCCCTTCCGACGGCATCCGGAATTGCCCGCCTCGCCGCCGCTTTCGGACGGAGGAAATGCATATGTCCGCACTGGCAAGCCTGCGAGCTCTCACGCCGCAGCAGCGCAACGCCGTCATCGCCAGCTATCTCGGCTGGACGCTCGACGCCTTCGATTTCTTCATTCTCGTCTTCGTTCTCAAATATATAGCCGAAGAGTTCCATACCGACGTTGCCGCGGTGTCCATTGCGATCTTCCTCACCCTTGCCATGCGGGCGCTCGGCGCCCTGATCTTCGGGCTTGCGGCGGACCGTTACGGGCGGCGCATCACGCTGATGGTGGATGTGCTCCTCTATTCGCTGTTCGATTTCCTGACCGGCTTTTCCACCGGACTCACCATGTTCCTGGTGCTGCGCGCGCTCTATGGCATCGCCATGGGCGGGGAGTGGGGTGTCGGCGCCTCGCTCGTGATGGAGACTGTGCCGGAGGAAAGCCGTGGCATCGTCTCGGGCATTCTGCAGGCGGGGTACCCCTCGGGTTATCTGCTGGCTTCGCTGCTGTTCTTCCTGCTCTTTCCTGTGATCGGCTGGCGCGGCATGTTCTTCGTCGGCGTGGCTCCGGCGCTGCTCGTGTTCTATATCCGCCGCAATGTTCAGGAGAGCCCGGTCTTCGTGAAACGCCAGCAGCAGGGGCGCCGGCCGTTCCTCGCCGTGCTGCGCGAAAACATTCCGCTCTTCATATGGGCGGTGCTCTTGATGACCGCCTTCAATTTCTTCAGCCACGGCACGCAGGATATCTACCCGACCTTCCTCGAAACGCAGCGCAATTATTCGAGCTATACGGTCGGCGCGATCGCCATCATCTACAATATCGGCGCGATAGCAGGCGGGCTGTTCTTTGGGGCGCTCTCACAGCGCATCGGCCGCAAGCGGGCGATCGTCATCGCCGCACTGATAGCCGTACCCGTGGCACCGCTCTGGGCCTATGCGCCGGGGCCGGTGCTGCTTGCGATCGGCGCCTTCCTGATGCAGTTTTTCGTGCAGGGTGCTTGGGGCATCGTGCCCGTGCATCTCAACGAGCTTTCTCCCGACGAGGTACGCGGCACATTTCCGGGCTTTGCCTATCAGCTCGGTAATCTGCTTGCATCCGGCAATGCGACGATGCAGGCAGGTCTCGCCGCCCATTGGAACGGTGACTACGCGGGCGCGTTGGTCATCGTAGCCGTCGTCGTCGCCATCGCGGTCGCGGTACTGTCGGGCCTCGGGTACGAGAAGAAGGATGTGCTCTTCGGCACGGAGGAGGCTGAAGCGCCCCGTGGCGCGATTCATCGCGCCTGACTTCTTCTCGATAGGGGCCGCGCCTGCTGCATAATTCCTTAAATCGGAATCCATTTAAGGGCAAAATTATGCAGAACCTCAAAGTGTTACAGCGTCCTTTGCGCGTCTTAAAAGACCCCGCGGCGCTGTCGTGCGCGGCCTCCTCTTTTTGTTCTTCCTGCAATTATGACGGTTATTTCGCTTTTCTTTTTTGGGACTGCGGTTAAAACTTTAACTTGCAAACTTGGGGAGGGGGAAATGGTTGCTTACTGGAAATTGCGTTACGCATTTCGACGTTATCCGGCAGACAAACGGAAGGCGTTGCGAGATCAGACGATCGACGGATTGAAACGGCTCAAGGCGCAGATCGCTGCCGCCATGCCGATCCGGACTGCCGGACAGACCTTGCTGCTGGGCACATGGAACATCCGCAATTTCGATGACAACCGCTTCGGCAACGGCCCGCGGCTCGATGAGAGTTTCTTCTATCTCGCAGAGGTGGTTTCGGCCTTCGATATCATCGCGGTACAGGAGATTTGCGAAGATATGGCGCCCTTCGAGCGGCTGATGGAAACGGTCGGTCCGGAATATGATTACATCATGACCGATGTTACGCTGGGGGAATCCGGCAACAAGGAGCGACTGGGCTTCATCTACAACAAGAACAAGGTTCATTTCACCGGGGTTGCCGGTGAACTGGTGCTGCCTTTCGATCAGCAGATCTCCGACGTGACCAAGGCCAGACAATTTGCCCGAACGCCTTTTTCCTGCAGTTTCCAGTCGGGCTGGTTCAAGTTCAATTTCGCGACCGTCCACATCTATTACGGCAAGGACAAGCTGACGGCGCCGGAATTCAAAAGGCGCGTGAATGAAATCGATGCGGTTGCAGAATTCGTCGCCGATCGTGCCAAGGAGGACAAGACGACCGCACATATTCTCGTCGGCGATTTCAATATTGACGCTTTCGATGCGCCGACCTTCGATGCACTGGCCAGACACGGCTTCCAGGTCTTCAAGAATAATATAGGCAGCAACTCCACCCAGACGAAGTTCTATGACCAGATTTCCTTCATGCCGGAGGCGGGTGAGGTGAGCCTCGCCAATCCTGGCAGCGGCAAGGCGCATGGTGTGCTGAACGTGTTCGAGTCCGTTTTCCGGAAGGACGATTTGAAGCTTCACCGCGATGCCGTGATCGCCTCCATCGACAGCAAGATCGCAGCCGCCGACGAAGAGATCGCTCGTCAGCAGAGGGCCGCAGACAAACCAGGCGCCACGCCTGAAAGAATAGCGACCGCACAGAGGAAGATCACCAAGCAGAGGGCCTTTATCGCCGAGCAGACGGTCCTGAAGACCGATGAGCCGAAGCTGCAGGCTTTCTACGAGGAATGGCGCACCTACCAGATCAGCGATCATTTCCCGCTTTTCGTGGAATTGAATATCGATTTTGCCGCAGGCTATCTCGACAAGCTGAAGAACGACGAACCGGTCATCCCGTAAGGGGGAAAACACCATCCGCCTTGGACGTTCGGGACGGATGCATCGGCGTCGTCCCGTTCCGGCCCTGGCAGAAATTCCCGCATAGGTCTTTCTTAACCCGTTCGGTCTAACGTCCTCCATGCGCCGGTTCTGTATCGCGTCCCGCCGCGAGGGTTCATGGATAGTAATTTCGCCTTCCTGCTGCCGGTCATGATGCTGATTTTCGGCTGCACCTTCCTGATCGTGAGCCGTTTCGGGTCGCGGGAAGCCAGGTTGTGGGGGCCGGGTTATCTCTTTGCCGCGGCCGCTTTTTCCGTTCCGCTGATCGATAGCCTGGTTGCCGAGCGCACCGCATCGCTGATCGCCGACGCGCTGTTCCTGATCTCGTTCATTTTCTATTCGGGCGCGCTGCTCGCCCGTTTCGGGCTGCCGTCCTGGCTGGCGCAGCGTCTCGGCTTTGCAGGGGCGATCTACGCGGGGATCCTCTATGCCGCGCTGGTCCTCAAGAGCATTCCGGTGGAATTTCTGCTGGATGATCTCGGCTGCGCGACGCTGCTCGCCTTTGCGATCGCCACCAGCCTGCGGCGCATGCGCCATGCGGCGGACAAGGTGCTGCTGGGGGTCTCCGGCCTTGTGGTTGCCGATACGATTGTCCGCAATATCGTTTTCGTCTTCATCATCCCGTCCTATGGCGGCCACGACGATTTCATCTCGTCGCAATATGCCTTCTATATGCAGGCCTCGGCATCCATCCTGGCGCTGATATTTGCGCTCGCGGCACTTGCGGCAGCCACCTTCGATACCATCACGGCGCACCGCGATGCCGCCGAGCGCGATCCGCTGACCGGCATGCTCAACCGACGCGGTTTCGATCGTATGGTCCGTGATCGCGGCCGGGTGCAGGGCGCCGCCATCATCTGCGACATCGACAATTTCAAATGGGTGAACGATACGTTCGGTCATGGCGCCGGCGACGAGGTGATCCGCGCCTTTGCCGAGATACTGCAGGTGCGGCTGCCGGAAGGCGGCTTTGCGGCGCGCTTCGGCGGCGAGGAATTCGTGATCTTCCTGCCTGAAACGCCGCTGGTGGCGGGTGCCGATTTCGCCAACCGGGCGCGGCTTGCCTTTGCGGCGATCGACCGCAAGGCGATCGGGTCCGACGGCGCGATCACCGCAAGCTTCGGCGTTGCCGGCGCCAATCCCGCCGATCATTCCCTCTACGAGCAAATCGCCCGGGCCGACAAGGCGCTCTATGGGGCCAAGGAGGCCGGGCGCAACAAGGTGATGGTCGAGGGCGAACCACCCAGCGACATGTCCGGGCCGCGTCTTTATCGCGCATCGGAAAAGCACGGCTGCTGAGGCGATATCGGCCGGTCTTCGACCCGGCCTCGTGGTGGCAATTGACAAATCCGCCGGCTATCAATGCCCTGTCAGAGATACGCCGAATCCAACGATTTCAATAGATTACAAATCGTCCATGTCCGAAAATTGCCGCAATTCCTGCAGATTGCCGGCGCAATTGGCTGAGACCTTGTCACTATCCGGTGATGAGGAGGTGAACGGTCATGAGCCTGTCTTTTCCGACAATGGCGGCGATCCGTTTCGGTTACGGGTTGCGGCCGGGCGAGAACCCGCCGCAGACGAAGGATGATCTGATCGGGCAGGTGACGCGCGGCGCCGATATCGTGCCGGGCTTTCCCGTCGGCGGCATCGAGGCGCGGCATACGCAGATCCTCGATTTGCAGGACAGGCTCAGGCAGATCCGGCAGGCCGATGGCGACGATCTTGCCCGGCGGCAGCAGCGGCGGCTTCTCCAGCGCCGGGCGCAGGTGCTCTTCCAGATGGATGCCAATGCGCGGCTGATGCAATCCGTGCTTTCGCCTTATGGTTTCAACGAGCGGCTGGCGACGTTCTGGACCAATCATTTCTCCACGAGTGCCGCCAAGAGCCTGCCGATGCGGCTGATCGTGCCGCTCTATGAGGCCGAGGCGATCCGTCCCTATATGGGCGGCAAGTTTTCGACGCTGCTGCGCAGTGCCACCGAGCATCCGTCGATGCTGATCTATCTCGACCAGGCGCAGTCGCTGGGGCCGGATTCGAAGGGCGGCATGCGGCGCAACAAGGGGCTGAACGAAAATCTCGGCCGCGAGCTTCTGGAACTGCACACCCTCGGTGCCGGCAGCGGCTATACGCAGGCTGATGTGCGCTCGGCGGCCATGGTGCTGACCGGGCTGACAATCGACCCGCAGGAAATGGAGACCGCCTTCCGGCCGCAGATTTCCGAGCCCGGAAAACACGAGGTGCTTGGGATCAGCTACGGCGGGGCAAAGCGCACGCGCAAGGATTACCTTGCCATGCTCGACGATCTCGCAGCCAATCCGAAGACGGCGGAGCATATCAGCCGCAAGCTCGCAGTGCATTTTATCTCCGACCAGCCGCCGCAAGAGATGATCGCGGCCATGAGCGAGGCGTGGAAGAAGACGGATGGCGAGTTGTCCGCCGTCTATCGCGCCATGCTCGATCATCCGGCCGCCTGGCGGGATGACGGCGCCAAGGCACGCCAGCCTTTCGATTATATCGTCGCCGGCTTGAGGGCGCTGAACAGCGGTTCTGGTGCCGGCGATGTCGCAGCCTTCATGCAGGCCTATCAGGGGGACGATGCCGATAGCGACGAGATGATGACGATGCAGCCGAAGAAGCAGGATGGGGCGCCTGACGGGCAGGCGATGATGCAGGCGCCGCCGAGCCCAGATGACGAGGCGCGCATCAAACGTCGCAAGGCTTTCCAGATGGCACGCGCGATCGGGCAGGGCGCTCTTCGCCGCATGGGCCAGCCCACGTGGCTGCCGTCGAGCCCGGCCGGCTTCGAGGAGAGTTTTTCCGCCTGGATTACGGCAAGCCAGCTCTCGGAGCGGCTTGCCTGGGCCAGACGCGCCAGCGCCCAGTTCGGCAGGGATGTCGATCCGCGTGAGTTCCTGAAGGCGACGCTGGCAGATGCCGCCCGCGACGAGACGATCCGTGTGGTCTCGCAGGCGCCGAGCAGGGCGAGCGGCCTGACGCTGGTTCTCGCTTCCCCCGAATTCAACCGTCGATAGACGCAAAACGCTTCTGCTGGAATTGCTTTAGGAGCCGGTCATGACAGAGTTCACGCTTTCCCGCCGCGGTTTTCTCGCTTCCGCCTGCTGCCTTGCCGCAGCCCCCATCTTCACTCCGGTGACCTTCGCGGCGATGCCCGGCGACAACCGTTTCGTAACGATCGTGCTGCGGGGGGCGATGGACGGGCTCGATCTGGTACAGCCCTATGGCGATGCCGGTTTTGCGGCGCTGAGGCCCACGCTGGCGCTGACGCCGGACAAGGGGCTTATCGATCTCGATGGGCATTTCGGGCTAAACCCGGCAGCGGCCGACCTGCTGCCGCTGTGGAAGGCCAAAGAGCTCTCCTTCGTCCATGCCGTCTCCACGCCCTATCGCGACCAGCGCAGCCATTTCGACGGGCAGGACATGCTGGAATCCGGCGGCGAACATGTGGCCGAGGAAAAGACCGGCTGGCTGAACCGGGCGCTCGCCGTCATCCCGCGCTCGGATGCGAGGAAGGCGATCGACGTCAATACCTCGACCGAGCTGATCCTGACCGGGCCGAACAATGTCGATGTCTGGGCGTCGGACTCCAATCTCGGGCCGGCCAAGGACGAGATGCAGTTCCTGATGCGGCTCTATGCCGGCGACCCGGCCTTTGCCAAGGCGATGGACGAGGCGATGCGCGCCAACAGCGCCTCCATGATGGCAGAACCATCCGGTCAGCGCGGCGAGAAGATCACCGATGTCGCGGCGCTAGCCGGCAATATGCTGAAGGGCGATTACCGCATCGCCAGCTTCTCGATCACCGGCTGGGATACGCATGTCGGCCAGTTCGGCCAGTTCAAGCGGCCGGTGCAGGATCTGGCGCAAGCGATCACCACGCTGAAGGCGACGATGGGAGCCGATCTCTGGGCGAAGACGGTGGTGCTCGCCATGACGGAATTCGGTCGCACCGTGCGGGAGAATGGTTCCGCCGGGACGGATCATGGCACGGGCGGCTGCGCAGTGCTGGCGGGTGGGGCGATCGACGGCGGGAGGATTCTCGGCAGATGGCCGGGGATTGTGGATGGGGCGCTGCTCGATGATCGGGATCTGATGCCGACGGCGGATGTGCGGGAACTGGCGGCGGCGATGCTCTACCGGCAGTTCGATGTGTCGGCCGAGGATCTGACGGGGAAGATTTTTCCGGGATTGAGTTTCGACAAGGGGTCGCAGTTCTTGCGGACTTGAGGCATCCTCACCTCCCTCATCTCAGCACAATGGCACAGGAGGAGAGAGGCTTCAGATCAAATCGTAAAGCCTGAAGATCCAGGTGATCTGGTAGAGCAGGCCGGCGCCGACGAACACCGCATGAAACCGCCGGTTCGCCGTCCAGGCCGCAACGACACACAGCACGATATAGACGGCATTCCTCACCGGATATTCCCATCCGAGCGCCGCCAGATACGCCTTGCCCTTCAAAAGCGTATCCAGAAAATCCACCACATAGGTCACCGCCAGCATGCCGAAAAACCAGCGGCGCCGCGAGATGAAATATTCCTCGTAGCCGCCGTAATCCTCCAGCGTCGTCGGGAAGATCAGCACGCAGAGGAAGAAGAACAGGCAGCAGAAGCTGATGAGAAACAGGTAGACGCCGAAGGAGATGACGGCGAGCGACTGAAGGCGATATTCCCACCACCAGAAATGAATGATGAACAGGAACATCGAGGCGACCCAGCCGAGATGCACCCAGTAGACGCGGTGCTTGCCGGGCGTCTGGACGATGCCGCCGAGGCCGGTGAGCAAACGGGCGAGCGAGAGGCCGATCACCATCGACATCACAGTGCGGATGTAGACATAAACCTCCGGTGTCGCCGCCGCCTGCATCATGTCACTCCTGCGGGACCACCTTGGGTTTGCCGTCCTCGTCCAGCGCCACCATGATGAAGGTGCCGGCGGTGACCTTTTCCTGCTCGTTATAGCGCGAGCGATGCGCCCAGGCTTCCACCCGCAACGTGATCGAGGTGCGGCCGACGCGCTCCACATGCGTATAGATGGATAGCGTATCGCCGATCTTGACCGGCAGTTCGAAGGCCATTTCCTTGACCGCCGCCGTTACCACGCGGCCTCTGGCGCGCTCGGCGGCGCGGATGCCGCTTGCCAGGTCCATCTGCGCCATGACCCAGCCGCCGAAAATATCGCCAGCGGGATTGGCATCGCCCGGCATGGCCAGCGTACGCAAGGTGAGTTCGCCTGTCGGCTTGGCGGCATCGGTCATCAAGGGCTCCTCATCTGGCCGGTGATTCATCTGGACTCACCGTAATGCAAAGCCCAAGTGATGCGAAGGCCTGCGAGACAGGCGGTCCCGGTGTGTCAGGCGAAAAATATCCGCTGCCTGCGCAAGATTCTCAACTGTTGAAATTCTGTTAAAATTCAATTCTTTGATCTGAGGATAAGGGCTGCGCCCGATTGCCTCACGTAGCGTTATTTCATCACATTCTAATCAAGCTTTACCGTCCGGTAAGCGGCTCACATCAGTATTTGATAATTGTCACACATGAGAACCGCCGGAACCCCATGCGCAACATCAGGATTTCAACCCGCCTCTACAGCCTCGTCGCTTTCGCGCTCGCCGTGCTTGCCGCGACGATGATCTTCTTCCTCAATTTTTCCTATCGGGAGCTGGAAGCCGAGCGCAAAGCCGGTCTGGCGCAGATGGATGCGACGGCGCTTGCCATCTTCGACAAATATTACAAGCTGGAGCAGGCGGGCACGATGACCCGCGAACAGGCGCAGTCTGCCGCCAAGGACGTGATTGCCTCCATGCGCTACGGCGGCGGCACCGGCTATTTCTGGATCAACGACATGCATCCGACCATGGTGATGCATCCGGTCAAGCCGGAGTTGAACGGCACGGACCTCAGCCAGAACAAGGACCCGAACGGCAAGTTCCTGTTCATCGAATTCGTCAATACGGTGAAGGCGAGCGGGCAGGGCTTCGTCGATTACTACTGGCCGAAGCCGGGCGCCGATCAGCCGGTGCTGAAATATTCGCATGTGGCCGGTTTTGCGCCCTGGGGCTGGATCGTCGGCACCGGCGTCTATGCAGACGACCTTGCCGCGCTTTATCGCCAGAATGCGATATGGGCTGCGGTGCTCTGCCTGCTCGGCGCCATCGCCACGCTCGCCATCGCCTATGCCATCGTGCGCAGCGTGACCTCGCCGATTGCCCGGCTGAAGGCGGCGATGAACGCGATTGCCGATGAGGATGCGAGCGTTCAGATATCCGATGCCGACCGTCGCGACGAAATCGGCCAGATGGCGAAATCGCTGATCGTACTGCGCGATTCCGTTGCCGAGCGCGCGGAGCTGCGGGTGCGCGAGGACGAGCGCCAGCGCGAGATCGAAGGCGAGCGGCGCGGCAACGAGGCGAGCCTGCGCTCCTCCTCAGAACGCCAGACTGCGGCGATGATGGCGCTTGGCGCCGGACTGGAACGGCTTGCGGCCGGCGACCTGACCGTGGCGATCGACGATATCGGCCAGGATTATGCGAAGCTTCGCTCCGATTTCAACGCCGCCGTGGATGCATTGAACAGCGTCATCAATGCGATTGCCGAATCGAGTCATATCGTCAACGACAGCGCTCGAGATATCAGCGAGGCCACCAACAACCTCTCCAAGCGCACCGAGCAGCAGGCGGCTGCGCTGGAAGAGACGGCCGCCGCTCTCGACGAGATCACCGCGACGGTTCGCACCGCCTCCGAGCGCGCCAACGAGGCGCGTACCATGGTGGCGGAAACGAAGACCAGTGCCGGCAAATCCGGCGAGATCGTCCGCAACGCCGTCTCGGCCATGAGCCGCATCGAGGATAGTTCGAGCCGCATCAGCCAGATCATCGGCGTCATCGACGAGATCGCCTTCCAGACCAACCTCCTGGCACTGAACGCCGGTGTGGAAGCAGCACGTGCCGGTGAAGCCGGTCGCGGTTTTGCGGTCGTGGCGCAGGAAGTGCGCGAGTTGGCGCAGCGTTCGGCGAATGCGGCGAAGGAGATCAAGACGCTGATTTCGAGCTCGGCATCCGAGGTCGAAGGCGGCGTGGCGCTGGTGCGCTCCACCGGCGATGCGCTGGTCGAGATCGAGGCGCTGGTCAACCGCGTCAACGCCCATGTCGATTCCATCGCGACGGCTGCCCGCGAACAGGCGACGGGCCTTCACGAGATCAATACCTCGGTCAACCACATGGACCAGATGACCCAGCAGAACGCCGCCATGGTCGAGGAGACGACGGCGGCCAGCCAGACGCTCGCGGAGGAGAGCCAGCAGTTGCGGTCGCTGCTGTCGAAGTTCCGGCTGCGGAGCGAGACGGGGCAGGGGCAGCGTTTCGGGCGGGCTGCTTAAGGCAGTCAGGACTGTTTGAACATTGAAGGTCGCGGCAGAGGATGCCGTGGCCCTTTGCGTCCCGCATTGCGCCTTGCGATGAGTATTTTTGATGGGACCGATGAGCATGACCGAATGGATTTAGCGGTGCAGCGATAATAGCGTCGAGTTCGGCGGCCCGAGTTGCGCTGAAGAATAGTGATTTCGGAGTTTACGGCTTGCACAAGGATTTCCTCGAATTTCATTCCCTTCCGTCCGAAACCATCTTCAGGATTATCGAACGAGCCTGTGACCTGGCAAAGTGCTGGGTTGACCGCGCCATGCCTCAAAGTCTGTTCGGCAAGCGGGTCAGCCTCATTGTCGACGATAGCGGCTGGCGTAACACGACGGCTTTCGAACTGGGCGTAAAAGCGATGGGCGGTCTTTGTGTCGAAGCGCCGATCAAATTCGGCGCAGGAGAAGATGTCGCCGATCTCGCGGGCTATCTCGGCAACTGGTTTGACCTTCTCGCTGTCAGAACCAGAGAGCTCGCGACCTTGAGGGAACTCGCTTCCTCGATCCATATCCCTGTCGTCAATGCACGCACGCGATCAAATCATCCATGTGAAACGCTTGGCGATCTTGCTTATGTGAGAAACGTGCGGGGAACGATGGAGGGTCTGAAAATTGTTGGCATCGCGCCTGATGCGAACATTCTCCGTTCGTGGGTGGAAGCATCAAAGACCATGCCGATTCACGTCGTCCAGGTCTATCCCGAACGCTGGCATGTTGCTGACCCCAGTCTTCTGAACCCAAATTTCGAGACCAGCGAAGACCTGCAGCATATCCTTGAAGCGGATGTGATCGTTACTGATTCGTGGCCGAACGACGCCGGAGATCGCGAACTGCTCGATTATCAGGTGACAGCCGCACTCCTCGACAGGGGACAACGCAATACGATTTTCCTGCCGTGTCCGCCGGTTACGCGGGGGCAGGAAATGAGCGCCGATGCGATGTTGCACGCAGCCTGCCAGAGCCGCCCCGCGAAGGCGTTCTTGCTCCATGCCCAGAATGCGCTGATGGAGTGGATTACGAGTTCGCCATCGACCTCGGCGTAACCGCTTGGCGCCAAACAGTGAGAAGGTCAGGACTGAGGCTGCCAGGCCATGTCTGCCTCATCCGATACCATGCTGCTTAAGGAGCGCCTGCTCGTCGCCTGAAACCCAGCCGAAGACTTTCGCCTCTCCCTGCAGGACCTGCACGAGGTAATGCACATCGAAGTCGATTGTCGTGTCCGGCTGGTCCTTGCGGGCGTAAGTCGCCGTCCAGGCGACATGGGCTACACAATGGTTTTCATCGATCGGCGAGAGGCGGATATGCCGGAGCCGCATGCTCTTCGTGCCTATGGCCCGGTAGTGCTCATAACTGCTCGCCAGTATCTGTTTGAACTTGTCGTCATTCTTGCCGGACATCACCCCGGCAGTGGAGGCGGAGATGACATCGGAGGCATAGAGGGCTACGACCTCGGCTATGTCGGTTTTACCTGCCAGAGCCTCTCGGAAAAGGTGTGCGTAATGCTCGGACAGTTTCCTTACCGCTGCTTCCATCGGCTGCTTTCCTGAGTGTGGACCTGGCTCATGATGCAGTAGCTATGGTGATGGCTGAGGATGCCAATAGGGTCCAAGTCAATGACCGGCATTTCTCGGATCGCCAGCCTGATTGGCAGTCAGCCTGCCGAACTGGTCTGAGTGCCCTGATGGAAGAGCATCTGCCATCGCCGGCCGTCATGCTTCCAGATGGAACTGCGCAGCACATGCCGCTCGGAGCCATCCGGCTGAGTGCGCCATGTGCGGTAGGTGAGCAGGCCGGCGTCGACGGAAATGGGCGTCAAGGCATAGTCGGCCGCTTGCAGCGGGGCGTCGCCTGCATAGTTTTCCTCCTGCAACAAGAGTTCGATCATGACGTCGCGGCGATAGACCACCCCCGAGGATCCGAATTCGGCAAAGCCATCGGCCAGCAGCTCTTCGAGAGCCTCGCGGGAATGGCGCACCTCATGACGATGCAGCGCTTCTTCGCGTTCACGGATTTCTTCAATGCGGATTTCGGGTGTGTTCACTGTGTTATGCCTTTCACGAATTCCCCAGAAAACTAGAGCAGCCGGCTCATGGCGACAGCTTCCAAGGGCTTTGGATACGCTTTCTTCCCCTTGGGGCACAGATACCTCCCTAACTGGTGTGGACGTGTTCGATCAGTCAATCTCCACACGTAAAGCTTTCATTCACCGTTTTTAATTAAATTTGAATCGAGGTTTTCCGATCACAGACCGCATGCGGAAGCGATAAGTATGGCGTTTCTTTCCCTTCTTCGGCGCTCCGTCCTGCCGGCCCTGCTTTCGGCGGCATTGACGACCTGTTCGATCAGCGATGGGCTGGTGCCGCCCGAGAATGTCGACAGCAGCACGCGTGTCAGCTCCATTTCGCCGGCACGCGGCGGGGCGGTGCGCATGGCGCCGGTCCAAAGTCAGCAACCCTATCCCGGCGTAAGCACGCCTGTCGGCAATACGCAGGGGCAGATCGACTATCTCGATACGCCTAATCTTGCCGGATCAGAGACACAGCAATCTGCGCCCATGACCACGCCGCAACAGGGCCAGCAGGTCGCCTCAAACGGCAACTGGGGCGGCGTGAAGCCGCTCGCCATCCCCCCTGGTGGCGTCAACATGGATGAGGAGCTCGGCGCCGGAGCTGAGAATGAGCCGGTCGTCGGGCTGGCGCAGGACGAGCAGCAGCAGATCGCCGAGGGCGACGCCACCCAGCCCGTCGTCGACGGTATCGGCACGGACAATCCGAGACAACTGAACCAGCGCAGCGTGCCGCAGCCGGTCGCAGCCAGCCAGATGAGCCGCGCGCCGATGCGTGCGGCGAGTAACGGCGCTCAGACCTGGAGCGACGGCAGCCCGGTTCTGGCGCCGACACGGGTGCCGGAAGAGGATGAGCCGGAACAGGTCGCCATGATCAGGCCGAACAATCCCATGATGAGCGAGCCGTCAGCGCCCGTCGATCCCGGTGTCATGCCGGCCTCCGAGCTTTCCTGCCGGCGCGAATTGAAGCGCATGGGCGTGATCTTCGAGGACCGACCGCCGATCTCCAACGGGCCATCCTGCCAGGTGCCGTATCCCGTGTCACTGAAGGGGCTCTCCGGCAATATCGGCGTCAAGCCGGCGGTCGTCCTGAACTGCCAGGTTACACTCGCCTTCGCCAAATGGGTGAAGAACGAGCTCGCACCATCAGCCCGCTTCCGTTACTGGAGCGGCATTCAGACCATCGAGCCGCTCGGCGGCTATTCCTGCCGGCGCATGAACAACAGCCGCCAGAGATACAATCCGATTTCTGAGCATGCGAAGGGTAACGCCATCGATGTCGGCAAGTTCGTGCTGAAGAACGGCCACAAGATCGACGTGCGCAAGAAGGGGCTGTTCTCCTTCCGCGAAGGGCGCCTCCTGAAGGCCGTGCGCAGCGACAGCTGTAATTATTTCACGACCGTGCTCGGCCCGGGCTACAATCCGGAGCACTGGAACCATTTCCACTTCGATCTCATGTCGCGCAGGAGCGGAAAGACCGTTTGTAAGTAGACCGGCATTACGGGAAGCTCTTGATTACCTCGATATCGCCGACGATGGCGGCATTGAAGCTGTCCATCTCCTCGGCGGGTATCCAGTATTCGAGATGTGCCCGGCCGCCGGCTTCCTGCACGGCGTAGCCATCGAGATATTCCTTGCGGACCTCGAATTTGGTCACGAAGCCCGTGCCGCTTCTCGGCACGTTCCAGTCGCGGGCAATCTTGATGGCATAGTCTTCCGAAAGCACAGGATAGAAGATCGGCTGGTCGGGTAGGCGGGGCGGAAATCCGCGCATGCCGAGCTCGCGCACGAGCGCCAGTTCTTCGGGGCCTACCGGGCGCCAGAGGGTGATGGTTATATCGCTCATGAGAACTTTCTGAGGTGACAAGTTGCTGAAACTGTTAGCCGAGAATCTGTTGCGCGAGAAGGACTATTGCGGCTGACTGCGCGGCCGGCCAGAGTGCCCACATAGATCAATTCGTATTCTCAGAGCCTTGCACCATGACCGGCATTTTCCTCCTGCTCATCGGCTTTCCCGGTACCGGCAAGCTCACCATCGCGAGCAAACTCGCCCCGCATTACCGGGCTAAAATCATCGACAATCACTGGGTCAACAATCCGGTGATGGGCGTTCTCGATCATGATCTGACAAAGCCGCTGCCAAGCGAGATCTGGGAGCAGACGGGCAGGGTGCGGCAGACGGTTCTGGATACGATCGTCGCTTTCAGCGCGCCGTCAGCGAATTTCATCTTCACCCATGCCGGCATTCACGGCGATGAGCGCAGTCACCGCACCTTCCGGCAGATTGCCGATGCTGCCGGGCAGCGCGGGTCGCTGCTGGTACCGGTGCGCTTGCTTTGCGAGACGGAGGAACTGTCGCGGCGGGTTGCCATGCCGGAGCGGCGCGAGCGGCTGAAATCGGTCAATGCTGAGGCATCAAAGGAGCGCAGCCGGACGCTGCAGGTGCTCGATCCCGAGCATGCGAACACGCTCAACCTCGACGTCACCGCCATGTCTGCAGAGGAGGGCGCCGAGGCGATCCGGCGGCACGTGTCCGTCGTTTCGAGCAGGGCAGGCGGTCCGGCATCGTGAACGAGTTTACGCAACTCAGCCGCGACGAAATAGTTAAAAGTACTTTTTTGGTCCAGGATTCGCCCGCATAGGTATATTTGGAACAAATTGTCATTCGAGCAGGCAATAAAAATAATACATCCCGTCGTGGAAATTAAAATTCTAACGTTTCTTTTCGTAAATCATTTTTAATCGGTTCCACCGCAAATATGGCAAAACGCTGCGAAGGCATGATGACTTTCTGGTTGTGATGTTTCCCTCAAACTTACCGTGGGTGTGCTGTGCGATGACGTCGATCAATACCAATAATTCCGCAATGGCTGCTTTGCAGACGCTTAGAAGCGTCGGCTCCAGTCTCAACCATACGCAGAATGTCGTCTCTTCCGGCTACCGGGTACAGAAGGCATCCGACAATGCCGCCTACTGGTCGATCGCCACCACCATGCGCTCTGACAACAAGGCGCTGGGCGCCGTCGAGGATGCAATGGGCATCAGCGCCGCCAAGGTCGATACGGCCTACACGGCCATGGATTCCGCTATCGACGTCATGTCCGAAATCAAGGCCAAGCTGGTGGCCGCGACCGAAAAGGGCGTCGACAAAACCAAGGTCGGCGAAGAGCTCGAACAGCTCAAGGACCAGCTGAAAAGCATCTCGCAGTCGGCAAGCTTCAGCGGCCAGAACTGGCTCTACAAGGGTGTCAATGCGCCGCCGAGCGGTGTGCCGATCGAGCAGCTCGTTTCTTCGTTCAATCGCGGCAGCAATGGTACGGTTTCCGTCGGCACGATCGCAGTCGATGTCGACAAGCTGGCGCTGATCAGCGACCAGGCAGATTACGGCGGCCTGCTGACCATGCGCGTCACCGTGCAGCAGCCGAATGTCAGCGGCGTCGGCACCACGCCCACAGACTGGTTCCTGATCCGCTCGCAGGCAGGCTCGGCCGGCAACGAGATGAAGCTGACCTCCTCGACCACGACGCAGGATGTCCAGGGCATGCTGATGGCGGCCGACACCTATCTGACGAAGATGACCTCTTTCGCCGCCAAGCTTGGTGCGGTTTCAGCCCGTATCGACCAGGCCCATGATTTCGTCACCAAGCTCAGCGACTCCATCGATTCCGGTGTCGGCCGTCTCGTCGATGCGAATATGGAAGACGAATCCAGCCGGCTTTCTGCGTTGCAGACGCAGCAGCAGCTTGCCATCCAGTCGCTGTCGATCGCCAACAGTTCTTCCCAGAACCTGCTCAGCCTCTTCCGCGGCTAGTCCGAGCGGCTGATGCTGCTCAACTTTTTTTGCGAAAGGCCCGGCTGGAAACCTAAATGGGGCTCCGGCACGGGTCTTTCGCATTGGCGCAGACATAGCCATCCGCCTCCTCGACATTGTGCGCATGAATCACCAATCGGTTCAATGGCACGACAGCCTTCGATGCGTCATGTTCAATGCGCTTGTATCGGCGCGCGTGGCGGAGTTTGCCATGGGCCGTCCTGTCGCAACAGACCGCTTGTTCCCGCCCTGCCGCAGATCGGGCGGATGTCCGAGTTTGCGCCGGAAACCTTCGCCGCGATGAGCGGTTAGGGACACTCAGCCTGATCCTGGGGCCTGATCCCGGGGGATGAGGCGATTGCGGGGATGGATGAAGATCGACGATCTCGGGCTTCTGGCGGGTAAGCATTTGCTCATTGTCGAAAGCGGTGACATGGTCGCCGATGCGGTGCGGCTTGCGCTGGAAAAGGCCGGGGTCGTCATCGTCGGACCTGCGTCATCAGCGGAAATCGGCCTGGCGCTGCTCGATATGGCCAGGATCGACGGCGCCATTCTGGATATACGCATCGAGGGCGACGTGGTGTTTCCGCTCGCCGAGCGGCTGCAGGATGCCCAGATACCCTTTGTTTTTGCGATGCCTCATGCCGATGCGGATATCGCCGCAGGATATGGCGGCTATTTGCTCAGCGAGAACCTCTCCGCACTCGCCGAGATCGCCAAGGCGCTCTTTGCGTCGCGCGAAGACGGCGGCTGAGTCCGGCCTTTCAGAGGCCGGCAGCGTGCCTATTGTGCGATATCGTACCAAGATGCCCATTTATGGAACGAACAGGACGGTGCCTCCCTTTCTCTGAGCAGCGGAGGCCTCGATATCCGAGGGATCCACATCAAGAGCCCTCCATATGAACGGCTACGGCATCGGCCCGAGATCGGAATCGATTTTCCGAAAGCCTGATGCGTAGATTCAAAGAGTGAGTGTGTCCGAAGGGACGCACGGCTCCAGGGAGCAGTGACATGAAACATTCCCGCGACGTTCTTCAAGAGGAAGTGGTCACACTCATTCCGGCGCTCAGGGCATTTGCCCGCACCTTTTACCGGTCGTCCGCGGATGCGGACGATCTCGTGCAGGAAACGCTTGTCAGGGCGCTTGGCAATATCGAACAGTTCAAACAGGGCACGCGGATGAAATCCTGGCTGTTCACGATCATGCGCAATGCCTTCTGCACACGCTTCCGCCTCAGACAGCGCGAGACGCTCGGTTCGGAGGAATGCGCTTCGTCGCAGGGCAGCGTGCCGGCCGATCAGGAATGGCATCTGCGCGGCCATGAGTTGGAGGCTGCCTGCGGACACCTGCCGGAGCCTTACCGCGCTGCCTTCGCCTTCATCTTCGTGGATGGGCGCTCCTATGAGGAAGCGGCAGACCATTTCCATTGTCCGATCGGCACTATCAAGAGCCGGGTGAACCGCGCCCGCCACCGCATTGCGGACGATATCGGCTATCATCATTAGCCCGGATCGTTGCTAGACGGTGTCCGGCTGCTTGAGTTCGCCGATCAGCCGGCGATATTCCCGCTCGGCACGACCGTAGGAATCGCCGGCGAATTCTTCGAGGCCCGCCCGGTTGCGGACGGTGACCATGCTGCGCTCCGACCAGATGAGCAGCCTGCCTTCCAGATCATGCAGCGCGTTGGTGATGCTGGCACGGCGGACCCACAGCATGAGGGCCAGGAACTCGTGCGTCAGGCCGATGTGGTCGCCGTCGATGCGGTCGTGGCACATCAGGATCCAGCGCGCCAGCCGCGGCTCGATGGATTGATTGGCATTGGCAAGCGAGGTGAAAGCCGCCTGGACGATGAACGTCTGGACATAGCGGTTCAGGAGCCGGCGCAGAGACGGTACGGCCTTCAGCGCTTCCTGCAGCGGCTCCAGGGCGATGCGCGAACCACGCCCTTCCAGCTGCATGAAAATGTCGAAGGTCGCATGCGTGCTGTCGAGGATCGGCGTCAGCGGCACGATGCCTTCTCGCCCGACGATGCCGACCTCGCTCGATCGGTCGGCCGCCGATCTCGCGATGATCGAGGCGATGCCATCCTCGATGAAATAACAATATTTCACCTCATGGCCTGATGTCGACAGCGCAAAGCCCCGCGGCAGGACAAGCGGCTCCAGGTGAGGGGCCAGATGCCGTCTCGCCTCCTCGTCCATCCTTGCGAGCAATATATTGTCGCCCGCCGCGTAAAGCGCCTTGTCCATGGCTTTCCTCTTCGTCAAACCATCCGACTCGAGACAACGGCTGAGGTTCCCGGTTGCGGTCGATTTGCCTGCAAATCCTGCGGCCCTCACACTGTCACCAAATGGTGATCTTATTTGGGGCATTCAGGGCGCCCCGAGGGAACTTTACTAGGGTGGTCGAGTTTGAGGGGCCGACACGATCAACCGGGGGCAGGCAGCGGCGCTATTCATCATGCCAGATTGGACCATACCGCTGCATATCCGGCTTCCGGGGCAGGAGAGCCTCATCACCGTGCGTGGAACAGGCCACGCGGCAGCACTTCTCGCCGAAAAGTGGCCTGTCACCTACGGTCTGGCCTTCGAGAATGCGCTGGCCTCCTTTGCGGCCGTCTCGGAAGGCGAGCTTCTGCCAGACGAGGCGCGGGAAACCTTTATCGATGCGGCCGATGCCGCCGGCGTCCTCTGCATCGATGACGAAGCCTGATATCGCCGTCACAACCATATGGCCCGTTTCCAAGCCGACGGCAGGCGTTTTGGCCGACCGTAAGATCGAGGGGGGGAGAGTTCAGCAAGGAATTGTTAACCTTGCGCCGCCGATAAGTTCTTCATCCTCGGGTGCATGACGCAGCGATTCTCCTATCCAATGATCACTTTCTCGTTGAATAACAGAGCCTTTGATGTCGTCGATCATCACGAACAATTCCGCCATTGCCGCACTTCAAACGCTTCGCAACGTGAACGGCAGCCTTCGGGATACGCAGCAGCGCGTCTCCTCGGGCTATCGGATCGACAAGGCAGCCGACAACGCCGCCTACTGGTCGATCGCCACGACCATGCGTTCGGACAACAAGGCGCTCTCGGCGGTTTCGGATGCGCTGGGCCTTGGTGCGGCAAAGGTGGACACTGCTTATACCGCGATGTCGAGCGCCATCGACGTGGTGAGTGAGATCAAGGCGAAGCTCGTCGCCGCTTCGGAGAAGGGCGTCGACAGAGCCAAGGTGCAGGAAGAGATCGATCAGCTGCAGGACCAGTTGCTGAGCATTGCCCGGTCGGCCTCATTCTCCGGCGAGAACTGGATGATCGCCATCGACCTGACGACCCGCTCGGTCGTGTCCTCCTTCGTGCGCGACGGCAGCGGCAATGTGAAGGTGACGATGACGGACTATGTCGCCCGAAGCAGCAATCTCCTTGATTCGAATACCCTGTTCGGTGCCTGGGCGACCGGCGGCAGCCTCGAAAATCTCAACGAGGGCATACTCGGCACGAGCGCGGGAAAGTTATCCGGCCAGTCGATCTACGCACTCGACATCACGACGCTCACCACGTCGGGCGGCATCGGCAACGCGCTGCAGGATGTGGAGCAGGCGTTGGGCCTGATGGTCGCCACGGCTTCCGAGCTCGGCTCGCTGCAGAAGCGCATCACCATGCAGGAGGATTTCGTCTCCACGCTCAGCGATTCCACCGACAGTGGCGTCGGGCGGCTGGTCGATGCCGATATGGAGGCGGAGTCCTCGCGATTGTCGGCGCTGCAGACGCAGCAGCAACTGGCCGTTCAATCGCTTTCCATCGCCAACAGCGCGCCGCAGAACATTCTGTCGCTCTTCCGGAGCTGAACGAGAGCGACGAGCGCCGGCTTCAGGATGTTTTCCAAACAAAGGAGAAACGCAAAAGCTTCAAACGCGCATGTTTTTCCTTTCAGAGCGGCTGCAGAGTCGCCTGTAGGCCTTGAACCGGGGCATACGGGGAGGCTCGATGGAAAATTTTTGCGTTCTGCATTTTGTATGGAACTCTCTGCTCCCTTATGCGTTTGGCAGCATCTTCAAGGAGCGATCGGGAGGAAATCATGCAACCGAATATCAGAACGGATGCGCCTGACCGCTGGATCGGTGCCGTGGAGCTTGCGATCGTGCAGAAGGCCTTCAACCGGCTTTGCGCAGAGCGGGGTCTGTCGCGCGACTGCAAGGAAGCGCGTGAGCTCGCCCGTATGACAATCGACCTTTACCAGCAGGGCGCCGACAGCGAGTACAAGCTGCACACCATGCTGTCAGGCTCCGATTTCAAGACACCGGCCCTGTGAGAGGCGCATGGGCAATATCGTAACATTCCCGCGCCGAAATCTCCGGCCGTCGCGGTCATCCTATGTCGGCTCGGCAAGGCAGGTGGAAGGGCGGATCGCGATTCTGGAGACGATTGCGAAGATCAGCGTTCGCGACAGCGCGTTTACGCCCTATGAACAGGCTGCGCTGCTTGCGAAGCTGAGAACCGCCATGCGGGCGGAATGCGTTGCGCATAAGCTCGCGCCGGAAGAAGAGCTCGAAACGATGCGCTATGCCGAGCGGCTTCTCCACGATATCCTCGACAGCCTCAACGACTGAAGCAGCTCCCTTCACATCTTCTTGTTTCTCAGCACGCTTCCAGCCGCCATGCCGCAGTTGCGGAGCGCCATCTGCTCGTGCGAACATGCGGCCATGCTGATCCGACCTGCCAGAGCGGAAGACCGCGACGCCATCTGGACCATCCTGGAACCTGTCATCCGGGCGGGCGAGACCTATACGCTCGACCGCGACATGAGCGAAGCCGATGCGCTTAACTATTGGCTCGGCCCCGACAAGGAGACATTCGTCGCCGATGACGGCGGCAGCGTCGTCGGCACCTATTATATCAAGGCCAATCAGGCCGGTGGCGGTAATCACGTCTGCAATTGCGGCTATATGACCGCGCCGGCTGCGGCGGGCCAGGGTGTGGCGCGCATCATGCACCAGCACTCGCTTGCCCATGCGCGCCAGCGCGGCTTCCGGGCCATGCAGTTCAATTTCGTCGTCAGTTCCAACGAGCGGGCAGTGCGGCTGTGGCAGTCGCTCGATTTTCAGGTTGTCGGCCGGCTTCCGGGGGCGTTCAATCATCCCGATCTCGGCTATGTCGATGCGCTCGTGATGTTTAGGGAACTCTAGACAGCGGATTAAAGACCCTTCTCATCTGCAACAAAAAAGAAAGCCGGCCTAGGGCCGGCTTAGACGAACGCGGCTGAACAGGGGATACTGGCCGGTTCCAGGCATTTCGTGACTGACAATCAATTTCACTACAATGCCGAGGTCAGCAGAAAAGGCGTAACGAGATCGCCGAGAGGGCGGCTCCGCAAAGGGGTGGGCGGCGGGCGGGAGCCGGTGCTGTCCTCGCGTGTTCTTATGGGGGATGAACATCACCGATTGATGACATCGGGAAGGAGGCGATGATTTTCTTTTCATCGGCCGATTTTCGCTGTGGACGGGCATCCGATGCCTGACATTGTCGGCGGCTGGAATGATGGTGTGAATTCTGTGTTCAGGCTCTTCGGGATGTCAAAGCTTCACAAAGGGGCTATATAGCGGGCGAAATCGCACTGATATCCGCAAAGAGCCCCATGGCACCGATCATTTCCGTCCAAAATCTCACCAAGACCTATGCAAATGGCTTCCAGGCGCTGAAGGGCATCAACCTCGAAATCGAACGCGGCGAAATCCTGGCGCTGCTCGGGCCGAACGGGGCGGGCAAGACGACGCTGATCTCGATCATCTGCGGTATCGCCAATCCGAGCGGCGGCGTGGTCGTGGTCGACGGGCATGACGTGGTGAAGGATTTTCGCGCCACGCGCACGCTGATCGGCCTGGTGCCGCAGGAGCTGACCACCGACCAGTTCGAGACGGTGTGGAATACGGTCAGCTTTTCGCGCGGCCTGCACGGCAAGAAGGCTAATCCCGCCCATATCGAAAAGGTGCTGCGCGACCTGTCTCTCTGGGACAAGAAGGACAATATGCTGCGCCAGCTCTCCGGCGGCATGAAGCGGCGCGTGCTGATTGCCAAGGCGCTGTCGCACGAGCCTTCGATTCTTTTCCTCGACGAGCCGACGGCGGGTGTGGACGTGACGCTGCGCAAGGACATGTGGCATGTCGTCGAGCGGCTGCGCGCCGAAGGCGTCACCATCATCCTGACGACGCATTACATCGAAGAGGCCGAGGAGATCGCCGATCGCGTCGGCGTCATCAATGGCGGCGAGTTGCTGCTCGTCGAAGACAAGCAGGCGCTGATGGCCAAGCTCGGCCGCAAACAGCTGATCCTCGAACTCAACGAACCGCTGGACAAGCTTCCGGATTGCTTTGCCGGCAACGGCCTGTCGATCGAGGCCGAGGGTAACCGGCTTGTCTATGAATTCGACACGCACAACGAGCACGAAAGCGTCGCATCGCTTTTGACCCGGCTTGGGGAAAACAACGTCAATTTCCGGGATCTCTCGACGCGCCAGAGCTCGCTCGAAGATATCTTCGTATCGCTGGTAGGAGCCGCAAAGTGAACTTCGAAGCGATCAAATCGATCTATTATTTCGAGATGGCGCGCACGCGGCGCACGCTCTTGCAGAGCGTCATTTCGCCCGTCATTTCCACCTCGCTCTATTTCATCGTCTTCGGCGCTGCCATCGGCTCGCGCATCCAGGAAGTGGAGGGCGTGTCTTACGGCGCCTTCATCACGCCCGGCCTCATCATGCTGACGCTGCTCGGCCAGTGCATCGGCAACGGCTCCTTCGGCATCTATTTCCCGAAATTCACCGGCACGATCTACGAGATCCTGTCTGCGCCGGTCGCCATGACGGAAATCCTGATCGGCTATGTCGGCGCGGCGGCCACCAAGGGTCTGATCATCGGCGTCATCATTCTGCTCACGGCCAATCTCTTCGTCGATGTCCGGATTGAGCATCCCCTCATGATGGTGCTGTTCTTCCTGCTGACGGCGATCAGCTTCAGCCTGTTCGGCTTCATGATCGGCATCTGGGCGACGAATTTCGAGCAGCTCAACCTCATCCCGATGCTCGTCGTGCCGCCGCTGACCTTCCTCGGCGGCAGCTTCTACTCGATCAACATGCTGCCGCCCTTCTGGCAGGCCGTCAGCCATTTCAACCCGGTGCTCTACCTCGTCAGCGGCTTCCGCTGGAGCTTCTTCGGGATTGCCGACGTCAACCCGCTGGTCAGCCTCGGGATGATCTCGCTGTTTCTGGTGATTTGTCTCAGCACGCTTGGGTGGATCTTCAAGACGGGGTATCGGCTGCGCAACTGAGCGGGCGTCGATACGGCGTGCCACGTTGCACGCCAAATAACAGGAAGTAGATCAGCAGGAAATTACTTTCACGCCCGATAAAATCGGTTGCGTCTCTCAATTGATTCAGGCTGAATAGAGGTCAAGTCATGTTTTGAGGCGATCTGGGGCGCTGGAAAAATTATGATGCGAATGTTTTTCGCACTGGCTTTCGCCGTTTTACTGTCTTGTCCAACGCCGATGCAGGCACAGCAGAATTTTCTGTTCGGAAATTCGCGAAAAACGCAGACTTCGGTGCGAGAATTTCGCTCCCAGCTCACAACCCAGGAAGTCGTTCGCCTGCAGCGGGCGCTTGCGACGCTCGGTTACTATCATGGTCCGGTCGACGGGCTTGCTGCACCTGGCACCTGGGACGCGGTCATCGACTGGGCGAGGGACAGGGGGTGGGAGGCACCGTCTACGCTGCGTAGCGCGCATGTGGCAGCGTTGGAAAAGGAGTTGGCGGGACGGGGTGTCGGTGCGCAAAACCCTGACAGCCAGAGCCCGGGTGCTTCGGATCCGACCGTGCAGCGGGTGCAGGCGGGGCTTGTGAAACTCGGCTATTATGCCGGGCCTGTCGACGGCCAGTCGAGTGCTGCGACGCTTTCGGCGCTTGCGGCCTGGGCAAAGGACCGGGGATGGACGGCGCCGAAGACCATCCGGCAGGCGCATGCCGACAATATGGAACAGGAGATTGCGAGCCGGGCGGCGACGGCACAGCCCGCGCCTGCGCAGGTGATTGCGCAGAACAGGGTGCCAGGTGGTCAAAACTGGACCGTCAGCGAGTCCGACCAGCGCGCCAGCCAAAGTTGCGTCGCCGGCAAGTATGAAAAGAAATGCATCAGTCTTGCCTGCGACATCGAGCGTGGCTTCTTCCTTGATCTCAGCGTCTTTCGGAAAAGCGACGAGGATAGGCCCGTCGTCACGCTGCGCGTGGATGATGGCCAGCAGACTGCGGTGACCCTCGATATCCTTGATCCGGGTCCGACGATCGACGGCGAGGGTTCCGGCCTGTTTGCGCAGATGCTTTCTGGTCGCGCGCTGACGACGACGACGGCAGACGAGAGCCTGTCATTCCCACTCGGCGGATTTGCAGGCGAGTATGAGCGCGTCAAGAACGAATGCGACGTGCTGCTCACCCGGCTGCGCAGCGGCGAAAACCCCTATGCCGGACGCCTGAAGAGGCTGCCGGACGAGGTGGCGGCGCTGCCTGACAGCAAGGAGAGCTGGGTGGACCAGCCGAATGTGGATTTTGCCGGAGCCGACATCCGGTCGGGCCTGAAGGATCCTCTTCTGCGTGCCCTTGACGAAGGGCAGTGCGCTCGCCTGTGCAGCGAGACGGAGATGTGTCTGGCCTATACGTTCAATCCCACCGGTGGAACATGTTTCCTCAAGAGCGGGACGGGGCGGATGACGCCTTTTGCCGGTGCGAAAAGCGGTCGGTTTACCGGCTCGAAAGCGCGATTTGCGCCGCCACCGACCGACGGGCCGGGGCCGGTCGTCGATGGTTCGGTGCGGTGGCGGCCGGATGATACGCTTGCCGGATACCAGGCGCGTGTGAGGACTGCCGCGCAGAAACTCGGCGGCACCTGCGAGGAAGAAGAGGCGGCGCTGTCTGCGCTTGCCGAGCAGCTGAAGTGGACCTTTTCGACTGACACTTCCGCGCGCGTGGGAGAGGCTATCCGGTTCGAGTGGAGCGGCAATACGCTCGCCGAGCGCATTCCTGTCTGGATCGTTGTTCATTCGAAGGCCGTTCGCTTCTCCGGCAAAGGCCATATCGCGCTCGGCCCTTCGGCACCCAATCCTTTTGCCATCAAGGCCGGAGAAGGCGAGACGCGTGCGCTCGTTTCGCTCGCAACACGTGGTGCCGGGGCGAAGGGCGCGTTCGATATCCTGCCTCTCGTGGCCGGGCGGCAGGCGATAGCGGTCGATGTCGTCGGCTATATCAGAGGCTGCCAGAAGGAGATTGCGCTGAAGGCAGGTGAACAAACGTTCGATATAAAGCCGTCGCGCGCAGAGATCGTCCTCAACACACCTGACGGGCGTGCGGCCTTCACCGACGTCATCGAGGTTCCCGAAGGCTCTCGGGAGATATTCCTCAACGAGAAGCGGTTCCTGTTGAGGGATACGCAAACTGGTACCGAGATTGTCGAAAGGGCGGGCTCGAATCTCCTGATTTCCCCGACGCACCGCTTCATCGCAGTCGATCAGAATGGGCGCACCGACATCGTCGATATGATCGACGGCAAGACGACGGCGACGATCGATTCCGGTAACCTGCGTTGGGCCCTTGGTGATAGCGTCGTCTTCACGACCTCCGTGCCGTGGGGCATGGTCAATCTCTCCTCGACATTCGGCAGCTTCCTCGACATCCGGGCGCAGATGACCGGCCCTTCCTGCTGCGAGGCCGGGCGCGGTAATACGCGTGTCGGGATCGATCTGGAAAATGCCGCATTTTCGATCTGGGGCAATCTCGGCTACCGCGTCGGTGCGCTGCAGAACACCGGCTATGCGTCAATCTCGGATGCGCAGGGCGGATATAGTTCGGAGGGTGGCGAGACGCTGGCCATCAACATGAATACGTTCTGGTCGCTCGGACTTGTTTCTCCCGTCAGCATGGCGCGCGATCTGGATGTCGCGGGTGGATTCATCTTCGCTGCCGACTATCGGGACCAGATCGACGAGACGAAGGAGGGCTCGCCACCAAGGCCGTTTGCCGACCGGCTTTCACGCACGCTCGATCGGGTTGGGCTCACGGCGCGGACACTCGACGCCGTGGAGGTCCGACGGCTTGCCGAGGCGGGCAATAGCAAGCCGCTGAAGGAAACCCTGCCGGAGCAACTGGCGCGGCTCGGCATTGAACTTGATCCGATGACGGACGGCCGGCATTCGGTTGAAGTCGACCAGGCCTGGGAGAAGAGGTCGCTATATGCCGGGGAGTTCGCCGCCAGGCTCGAACGCTCAAAGACCGCGATGGGCCAGATGCAGGCCGACGCAGATGCTGCTGGCTGGAAGACAAGCTGGGCGGTTCCGGAAGACGAGGCGATGCAGAACGACTGCGAACACCTGATGTTGGAGGAAAGCGCCGGCGAGCGCCGAATTCCCCTCCCGCGCGATGTCGTCGAAGTCGCAACCGTTCGCACGCCGCGCGGCGCAAGCTGGGTTGCACGGGCAACCTGCGTCGCAGGTGCGACCCTGGGCAGCCTTCGCCCCTATAACGCCATTTACTACATCGACTTCGCAGCACCCTTGAGGAAGGGCGGCAAGGCGGTTCTTCTGGAGGCAAGCTTCTTCTTTGAGAATGCCGGCCAGCGGCTCTGGTATGAGCATCCATTCGAGATCAAGGCCAATGACGCCCTGCTGGTGAGCTACGCTCCGGGCAACGGCGTCATCACCGTCGTCGACCGGCAGACCCGCAAGTTCCTCTGGATCGGAGAAAACCTGCCGAATGGCGATCTGCTCACCGATGCCTGGCTGACTGGGGATCGGCGCTTTGCCGTCCAGCTGAATTCGGACGGGAACTTCTATCTGCATTCACTGGCAAAGAAAGGTGAAACGCCCCTGTCCGGACGCATCGTCGACGACGAAGTCGCCATCTGGACGGCCGACTATCACTATGATGCGACCGCCGAAGCAGCCTCAATCATCGATCTGAAGTTTCCCGGACAGCCGGGACAATTCAGCCTTGATCGCTTCGGCCCGGAGCGTCGTGTCCGGGATCTTGCGCAGATGGTGCTGGCGCAGAAATGGACCTCGCCGGAGGGCGGCGATATCGGTGTTCCGCCATCGCTCGACGGCAGTCTGTCTGGTGACGGTCCGGAGCGCATGACGGCTGCTCTCGATTATGACGGACAGAGGGTCACGCGTCTCAGCGTGTTTCAGGACGGGGTTCTCACCGATACTTTCGATCTGCAAGGTGCAGCGGTGGCCGGGCACGATATTTCCTTCGCGCGGCTGAAGGACGCGCGCTGGATTTCGGTGATCGCCTCGAGTGCGGATGCGCTGGCAAGCCTTCCGGTCTCCGTGGATGCCGGGCCGCCGGCGCAGCAGCGATCGGTCAATCGTGTTCTCGCCATCGGCATCAACACCTATGAGAATGAGGCCCTGCCATCCCTCAACTACGCCCTTCGTGATGCCGGTCTGCTTCTTGACGTGCTCGGGCATCCGCAGGGGGCAGGGCCGGCATTCACGGTCGTGGAGGGTCCGAAGGATCGCCGTGCAACGCCCGATGCAATCCTGTCGGCGACCGAAAAGCTGCTGGCGGGACTGTCGCGCGGCGATCATGCCGTGCTCTTCCTCGCCGGGCATGGCCTGCAGGACGAGAAGGGACGGTTCTACTTTGCGACCTCGGCAACGGACCCCGCAGATCTCGAACACACGGCGCTTCCTTTCGACCGGCTCTCGGCGGTGCTGGAGCGGACGGAAGCACGGGTTACCGTGCTGCTTGACGCCTGCCATTCGGGGCTGGTCGGAAACAGCATCGCCGCTACCAACGATGATCTCGCCAATAATCTTGCGCGGCTGAAGTCGAACATCACCGTGCTTGCGGCGGCAAAGGGCCGACAGCAGTCTCAGGGGCGGTACGAGACGGGAGGCCTGTTTACGCATGCGATTGCCGACGTGCTGGGAGCAGACCGCGGACAATACGATCGCAATGGAAATGGCAGAATCGAGGCTTCGGAGCTTTATCGAGGCGTCAAGGCGCTGGTTGTCGATCAGAGCGAAGGGCAGCAAACGCCATGGATTATCAACAGCAGATTGGTGGGGGACTATGCGCTCTTCTAACGTTTTCAGATCAAGACTGGCCATGGGCGCCATGCTGGCCGTGATGTCGGCACTGTCGGTTCGGGCAGATCCGATCTGCTACGTCTGCGATGAGGTAGTGGAACTCAACACGGCGCTGGCAAGCTGTTTCCAGCAGAGCTACGACAAGATACTCGCGACCGCCAGGAGCTCTCCGGCTTCGCGTGCGGAGGTCAATTTTTCTGCCTGCGGAGCCAGTGACGAGGAGAAACGCGGTATCGACAGCATGCCTCTGCTGGGTAGCGGTGAGCAGAAAAAGGATGGTGCTAATCAAGTCGCGTTACGCTCGGTCTATATCCTCGATACCGCAAGCATCGTTTGCCTCAGACGTCTGCTGGACGCGCAGGGCAACAATCTCGATCCGAGACGGAGTTTCGACCTTCAGGAAGAGTGCCAGCCGTGAGCGTGCAACCAGCAGGCAGGAAGCCCAACCGGTTTTTGTGGGTGCGTGCGGAGTCCTGGGAAATCTGGAGTCAGGCCGTCACCACGGCGGGCATCCTTATAGCCCTGGTCGGAGCCGGCTGGGTCATATTTGAATATTACAACAACGCGGCGGACGAGCGGAACAGATATACGTTCCGCCTTATCGATAGTTGGGAAAGAGAGGAGTACAAGAAGTCTTACTGGGAGCTGCGTGAGCGCTACACCGGTTTTCTGGTCCAGCTGCCCAAAGAACGGATAGAGACGGCCGAGACGGACGAGAAAGCGAGGAGAGAGGTGATCGAGAAATTCAACGCCAGCCTGGAATCGAACGACGAGGCGAAGCGACAGATCCGCGACGTGGCCTATTTCTTCAACAAGCTCAATCTTTGCCTCGACGCAGATCTTTGCTCCGACGAGACGGCCACGATCTTCTTCAACGATACGGTCAAATCGTTCCTTGAGGTTTTCCGCCCCCACCTCGAAGCCAACCAGCGCGATATGCCCGGCGGGCTTCCGGCACTTGAGGCATTGTCGGCGCGATTGAATTGACCGTCTCTCGCCATCGCCACCAAAATGGTGCTTTCGATTGAGGGATTTGCCCGCACAGGCCCCACAAGGTTGTTCACATTTTGTTCGCGAATGCTAGTCTAACCTCGCTGTCATTTGCGGAGGAGGAGAGTCGTGGCAGGGCAACAGGCGAAGTTCGAGCGGTTGAAGGCGTTGCATCAGAGGGATGAGGCATTCGTCATTCCCAATCCCTGGGATGCCGGCTCGGCCCGAATCCTGACGAGTCTCGGTTTCGAGGCCTTGGCGACAACCAGCGCCGGTTATGCCTTTTCCAAGGGCAAGCGGGATTCCTTTGCGAGCCTGACCCGGAGTGAAATCCTCGATAACGCCGCCGAGATCGTCGGCGCCACCGATCTTCCCGTATCGGCCGATCTCGAGGATGGGTTCGGCGCAGCACCGGAGATCTGCGCCGAGACGATCCGGCTGGCCTGCGAGGTCGGGCTGGTCGGCGGATCGATCGAGGATGCCACCGGCGAACCGGCCCGCCCGATCTACGATCTGTCGCATTCTGTCGAGCGTGTGCAGGCTGCAGCAGAGGCGGCGCGGACACTGCCTTTCCTGCTGACGGCAAGGGCGGAGAATTTTCTGTGGGAGCGGCCCGATCTCGATGACACGATCAGGCGGCTGCAGGCTTTTTCGGCGGCCGGCGCCGATGTGCTCTATGCGCCCGGCCTGCCTGACATCGACGCCATCCGGACGGTCTGCGCGGCCGTCGACAAGCCCGTCAACGTGGTGATGGGGCTGAAAGGGCCGCGCTACAGCGTCGCCGAACTTTCGGCTGCCGGCGTGCGCCGCGTGAGTGTCGGCGGCTCCTTTGCGCGCGCGGCACTCGGCGCGCTGCTGCGGGCCGCCGAGGAAGTGAAATCATCTGGCACCTTTACCTATGCCGCCGATGCGATCCCGGCGGCCACGCTCAGCCAGCTCATGTCGCAGGAGAAGAGCTGGGACCGGGAGTAGGGCCGTCGTTCGATGTCTGCTCGTCAGCCCTTCTTCTTGCGCCGCCCCCTACCGGGCCGAGGGCGGAAATCGACGAGCAGGGATTTCAGTTCGAGTTCGCGCACACGCCGGGCGGCCTCGTCGGGGCTTACCCAGGCCAGCATGCGCTGACCGACTTCCCTGAATTCGCTTTGGGCGGCCTCCACCTCGATCTGGAAGATGTCGACGATGCAGGGAACAACGTCGCCGTCATCCAGTTCCTTGAGATAGGTATAGCGGCCGACCGGCTGTTTGCTGACCGTTCCGCGCACGCCGGCTTCCTCCCAGGCTTCCATCGCGGCTGCCTCATGCGGCTTCTTCTTTTTCATCGGCCAGCCCTTTGGAATAATCCAGCGGCCGCTGTCACGCGTGGTGACGACGAGAACTTCAATTTCGAGGCGGTCGGTGTCGGGACTGCCTTTCCGATAGCGGAAGCAGACGGCGCCATATTGCTGGCGAAAGGCGCCGGAGAAAAGCTTCTCGGGCCTCGCTGCAAGCTGCTTCAAGAGTGGCAGGGATGTGCCGGCGCGGGATTTTGCGCCTTTTTTATTGGATTTCATGACATCTAGCATTGTCAATTTTTACTTTTTCGATCAATTGCCTGCGACGCTTTATGACAGATTTATGACAGTCTCCTATGGACAGTCGTCCGCACAGGGAAGGATCGCCCGATATGATGAGCGTGTTTCGCAAGATGATGCCGCGGGAGGACCGCTTCTTCGAGATGTTCTCCAGGCATGCGAAAACCGTGGTCGCAGCAGCCGAGGCGATGGAGAAACTGCTGAAGGGCGAAAATGTCGAGGAGAATTGCGACCGTATCGTCGCGCTGGAGGACGATGCCGACCAGATCACCCGCGAGGTGCTGCTGGCGATCCGCCGCAGCTTCATCACGCCTTTCGACCGCGGCGACATCAAGGACCTGATCCAGTCCATGGATGATGCGATCGACATGATGCACAAGACGGTGAAGATCATCCGGCTCTTCGAGCAGTCGAGCTTCGATCCGCTGATGCGGGAAATGGGCGGAGAGATCATCAAGGCGGCGATCCTGATGCAGCAGGCGATCGGGCTGCTCGACAAGATCGGCGCCAATGCCTCGAAACTCTCGGCGATTGCCGAGGAGATCACCCGGGTCGAGGGACGCTCCGACGAGCTGCATGACGAGGGGCTGAAAGACCTCTATCGCCGGCATGGGGCCAGCGGCAATGCCATGGCCTACATGATCGGCAGCGAGATCTACTCCAACCTGGAAAAGATCGTCGACCGGTTCGAGGACGTGGCCAACGAAATCAGCGGCGTCGTCATCGAGAACGTCTGATGGAAGCCTCTCTCTCCCTTCCGCTGCTGGTCGGTCTGATCGGCGTCGCGCTGTTCTTCGATTTTCTGAACGGGCTGCATGATGCGGCAAACTCGATCGCGACGATCGTCTCCACCCGCGTTCTCCGGCCGCAATATGCCGTCGCCTGGGCCGCCTTCTTCAATTTCATCGCCTTCCTGTTCTTCGGCCTGCATGTCGCCGAAACGCTCGGCACCGGCATCATCGACCCGGCCATCGTCTCGCCGCAGGTGATCTTTGCGGCGCTGATGGGGGCGATCGTCTGGAACATCGTCACCTGGCTGTTCGGAATCCCGTCTTCATCGTCGCATGCGCTCGTCGGCGGGCTTGTCGGAGCGGGGCTTGCGAAGGTCGGCGTCAGCTCGATCGTCTGGAGCGGGTTGTTGAAGACGGTCGGCGCGATCGTCATGTCGCCGGCGATCGGTTTCCTGCTGGCGTTGTTCTTCGTTCTCATGGTCTCCTGGATGTTCGTGCGCCAGACGCCCTTTGCCGTCGACAGCACGTTCCGCTTCATGCAGTTCATCTCCGCCTCGCTCTATTCGCTCGGCCATGGCGGCAACGACGCGCAGAAGACCATGGGCATCATCGCCATTCTGCTGTTCAGCCAGGGGCATCTCGGCGGCAGCTTCCATGTGCCGCTCTGGGTGGTCATTTCCTGCCAGTCGGCGATGGCGCTCGGCACGCTTTTCGGCGGCTGGCGGATCGTTCATACGATGGGCTCGAAGATCACCCGGCTCAATCCGATGCAAGGTTTCTGCGCCGAAACCGGCGGGGCGCTGACGCTCTTTGCTGCGACCTGGCTCGGCATTCCCGTCTCCACGACCCATACGATCACCGGCGCCATCATCGGTGTCGGCGCAGCGCGGCGGTTGTCCGCCGTGCGCTGGGGCGTGGCAGGCAATATTGTCATCGCCTGGATCATCACCATGCCGGCAGCCGCTGCCATTGCTGCCGCCTCTTACGGTATCGCCAGCCTGTTCGGCTGAGAGCAGGGGACGATCTGCGGGCAGAGGCTCGGGTTTCGCTCATCCGGTACTCTAATTTCAGGTGCTGCTATTTTCGATCACCTGTTGCGCTCTATTTCCTATGCAAGGAGAAAGCGATGGCGAGCGGGCGATGGATCTGTCTGAGCATCTGTCTGAATTGAATGCGAAGATACCGACAAGTGCCGGCCGCCGCCGGACCCACCAGTGCGGCGCCATCTGTTGCCGCGTCGAAAGAGGCGGAAGGCTGAGCGTTCTGCTCGTCACCAGCCGAGATACCGGACGATGGGTGATCCCGAAGGGCTATCTGGAGAGGAAGGAAAAGCCCTATCGCTGCGCTCAGCGCGAAGCGCTCGAAGAAGCCGGTATCATCGGCAAGGTCAGGAAGAGGCCACTCGGTTACTACACCTACATGAAGGACACCGAGACGCCGCTGACGGTCTCGATCCACCTGCTCAGGCTCAGAAACGAGGTCAGTCAATTTCCGGAGCGCGCCCAGAGGCTGAAGATCTGGGTTTCTCCGGCAGAGGCCGCCCTGCTTGTCGAGGAGCCGGAACTGCAGGCGCTCTTCCGGTCTATCGATGCGGACAATCCCCTGACATCGCAGGACCGGCTGAAGCCGCGCCGGATCGCCGGACGGCGGCCGCTGCATGAGGCGGCGGTGTCGCTCGCCACGTCGCCGGCCTCGCGCTGACAGCCGTTACTGCATAATTCCTTAAATCAGAATCGATTTAAGGATAAAATTATGCAGCAATTTAAAGTGCTACAGCGTCCTTTGCGCGCCTGAAAAGACGCGCGGCGCTGTAGTTGCCGCCAAATGCACTTTGGAATGACGAAGGCCCGACAACGGGCCTTCGCGCATCTCTTTGTTTTACGCATGTCGTTATCGCAAAACCGCTGTACACTTTTGCGCGACATGCTTTAGGTCGTGTGGACTCTTGGGATTCCCAAGGCTGAGCAAATCAGATTCAAGACTGTCTTTTGGAGGCAGTCATGGGTGTATTGGACCGGTTGATTCTACGGGACGAGCAGTGGGAGCGGATATCGCCGCACATCATAGGTGACGATCGGACGCGGGGGTCTTCGGGCCGCGATAACCGAATGTTCGTGGAAGCCGTGCTTTGGATCGTACGCACGGGCTCGCCTTGGCGTGACCTGCCAGAAGTGTTCGGCGAGTGGAACAGTGTCTTCCGACGTTTCAGCCGGTGGAGCGAGAAGGGCATCTGGTGGCGCATGTTTGCAGCGATGTCAGATGATCCGGACTTCGAGTATCTGATCGTCGATTCCACCATCATCCGCGCCCATCAGCACGCTGCCGGCGCAAAAAAGGGGCTGAAGATCAAGCCCTTGGTCGTTCCCGTGGCGGCCTGAGCACCAAAATCCACATGGCGGTGCGTGGTCTCGGCTGCCCGGTCCGCTTCACTCTGACCGCCGGCCAGAAGGGCGATGCGCCACAGGCCGATGCCCTGATCGAAGGCCTGCCCGCCGATATCGTCATGGCCGACACCGCCTACGACAGTGATCGTCTGCGTGATGCAATTGCGGACAAAGGCGCTGTGGCGGTGATCCCCAATAATCCCTCCCGTGCCAAGAAACACAAGCTGGACAAGCACCTCTATGCCCAGCGCCACCTCATCGAATGCTGCTTCTCCAAGCTCAAGCACTTCCGCAGGGTCGCAACGCGCTTCGAGAAAACAGCACGAAACTATCTCGCAGTCGTCACAATCGCCGCCGTCGTGCTATGGATCAGATAATTGTCCACACGACCTAGGCTACCGCGGACTGCCGGTCGCCAGAGGTCCCCAGGAGAGCTCGCGATCCGCTGTCGCCGCGAGGTCGATCAGCACTTCGATGCCGGTCTTGATCCGCCGCCGCAGGATGTCGGCGCGATCGGGATGCGTCCGCAGCAGACCCTTCTCGTGGAGCGCCTGAAGCCGCGTGCGCGAAAGCTCCAACTCGGATGCCAGCAGACGGTCTAGGCGTGTGCCCGCGGACAACGGCACCACCAGTTCGATCTCCAGCCGCGTCCAGCCGGCAGTCTCGCGCACCACGTCCCTGGCGATGTCGAATTCAGGGAATTCGTCGATGCGCTGCGACTTGCGTTTCAAGGCTTGGAGGTTGAAGCTCTCCGCCCGGATCCAATTGATATCGTTGGATTGCAGCGCTTCCAGAATGGCCGGATCGATGTCGCGCACGTTCTGCCGCTCGAAGAGCGGCCGGTTCCAGGTCTTGTCGCAGGTCAGGCATTTATAGATCAGCCAGGCATCCAGCCTGCGGCCATTGGCATTGAGCCGGATCTTGCCACTGGATTGAAAGGCTCTCAATCCGCCGCATCCACTGCAGGCAATCCAGGGCTGAGGGGCGGTTTTGGGTGTGATGGTCCATCGGACCCGTAAAGTATCGCACATAAGTCTTGGTCTTCCATTCGGAAGTTCACCAAGATGGCGCGAGAGAAATGCCTTGAGGGCGCGGTGTGGCGATGGTTGGGGGTGGCTGAAGAGCAGACACAGCAGAGCTGTTACTGGCACATTGAGAACAATGCCAAACCGGTCTCTTGCCGCCACCCGATGAACATATTCATACGCCGACAGCCCGCGGCTATCCGGCAGTACGGGTGAAACTGGATTGAGACCGGTGATTACTTAGGCAAAGTCTACCTCGATGCGCCAATGCTCTTCGGCAGCAGGGATAGCAAATGATCTGGCCGAACGGGAGTGTCATATCGCAGCCCCGGCGCGGGAGCTGCGATATGCGGCATTTATGCAACTTTGTGCTGAAGGCGCGCCCGCTGCAGCCGAGGGCCGGTGCCGGCCCCGCTTTAGAACTTAAGCTACATGCTGAAGCTGGACTTTGCGATCGTGCAGGAAGCAGGCCTTGCTGAAGAGCCTGAGATCGAGCTGGTTCGGCAGGCGGATATCGGTCAGATCCGGCAGGCCCTTGCTGTCGGCCTCGAAGGACCTGTCGATCTGCGAGATGAAGGCCATGATGATGCCGGTTTTGCGGGCAAAGCTGCTGATGGCGGTCATCTGTTCCGAAAGGCTCGGCTTGATGCGCTGCTGGTCGAGGATCTGCAGATAGTCGACGACGGCAACCGTTCCCCGCGGGGCACCGGCGAGATGGCGCATGATGTAATCGGCGCTGATCTCGTCCGAGGTGACGATCTCCACCTTATCGCCAAGCGCTTCCCCTTCGGGCAGGGCATGGATGCGCTGCAGGGTCTGTTGCCTGGTATATTCGAGCGTGAAGAAGGTCGCCCTTCGCTCCTTTGCGACGGCATCGAGGAGAAGCTGCAGGCCAAGCAGGGTCTTGCCGTGGCCCGGACGGGCGGCAATCAGCAACAGGTCGCCATCCGCAAGCTGTGACAGCATGGATGTCGTCGATCCCTCGGTTTCATAGCGCGAGGCAAGCAGGCTCCAGGCCGGAAAACCTTCTTCCTCGGCGATTCGATCCAGCGCCTGATGGAGCGGGATAGTATCGGTCCGCGCCAGCACTTTCGCCCGACGTTTCAATTGATAGATGGGTGCAGACAATTTCATTCAAACCTCCATTGCGAGCCGGAAACGCAACCCCTCCTTATGCGGCGCTCGAACAGATGGTTCTGTCGTCGATTACCCCGCATGGACGATGCTTCCCGGATGGAGGGAGGAGGCTTGGGTAGAGCCTTGCCTCAAGAGGTAACGGGATCAGCGATTCGCGACAAGCGGGAAATGATGGGGCCGGAGACTTCAGCACAGCGGCTCCGCAATTTCAGCACAGCGGCTCCGCCTGACGCCGATAACGGGCCGCCGGCATCCACTACGGCTGCTTCGGGGAGATGGCAGGCTCTGACGCGCGGTTTCCGGCTTGAGCGGGTTGATCACGCAATTGCGGACGCAAAACGCTCAAGCACTTTTGCTGGAATTGCTCTATATGCTGACATGGGAGGAAATTCCTTGAAATCGACCATGCCCGTCACTTGCGAAGTGCGCTACCGCCTCGATCCCGGAAAACGCACGGAATTCGAAGCCTATGCCGAGGTCTGGGTCCAGCTGATCGAGCGCTATGGCGGAACCCATCACGGCTATTTCATGCCGCGCGAAAAGCCTGAGGGTGCCGGTTTGAGCTTTCCCGGTGCCGGGGCGGATGGGGAGGGCAATATTGCCATCGCTCTTTTCACCTTCCCGGATGAGGAGACCTATCTCGGCTACCGTGCCAGCGTCGCCGCCGATCCGGACAGTATCGCGGCCAATGCGCGCTTCGGGGCCGATCCGCCGTTCAGGAGTTACGAGCGCCTGTTTCTGCGACCGCTGCCGCGCAGCGAATAGCATGTATGTCCACCGATCGCCTGATCCGATCCCGCGGCAAAGAGCGCGTGAAAATCGCGACTTGGGGGCAACTTATAAAAACGGGGGCGCTTACGCCAGCGCCCCCGAAGCCGTGTCGAGAGACGAGCGCTCAGCCGATCATGGCATTGTCGTTGCGCTTGATCGCAATGATCGTCGAGCGCGGCAGTTTGCCTTCGCCGTCCGGGAAGGGCGCGTCAGGATGCTGGATGCCGACGAAGTGGGTTCGCTTGTCGGCGGACCAGGTCTGACCGGTGACTTCTGCGCCCTTCGGGCTGGTCAGGAAACGCTCGATGCGGCCGGTCGCCGGGTCGCCGGCGAGCATCTGGTTGTTGCCCTGGCCGAGAAAGTCGCCTTCGTTGGTGTCTTCGCCATCCGTCTGGATCCACAAGAGACCTGTCGAGTCGAACATCATGCCGTCCGGCGAGTTGAACATATTGCCGGAGTTGATGTTGGACGAGCCGGCATAGGCGTCCTTGTGAACGTCCGGATTGCCGGCCATGACGAACAGGTCCCATTTGAACTTGCCGTCGGCGTGGTCGTCGTTTTCCGGATACCAGCGGACGATCTGGCCATAAGCGTTCTTCTCACGTGGGTTCGCGCCGCCGACCGGCATGTCGTCGCCGCCGGCATTCTTCTTCACGCCACGATTGGTGTTGTTGGTGAGTGCGCAATAGGCTTCGATCGCGACCGGGTTGATGGCGACCCACTCCGGACGGTCCATTGTCGTGGCGCCGACCTTGGAGGCGGCCTGGCGGGTGAAGACGCAAACCTCGTCCATCTTCATGCCGGTCGATTCCGGTGTCAGGGCCAGCCACTCGCCATTGCCGTCATCGACGAACTTGGCGACGTAGAGCGTGCCTTCATCCAGCAGTTTGGAGGTGTCGCCGCCCGGAACGTAGATGTCGTTCGAAACGTACTTGTAGAGGAACTCGCCGCGTTCGTCGTCACCCATGTAGACGACCACGCGACCATCGCGGGCAATCACGACGGCAGCGTTCTCGTGCTTGATGCGGCCGAGTGCGGTGCGCTTGATCGGCGTCGAGGAAGCGTCCGAGGGGTCGATTTCCACAATATAGCCGGCGCGGCGCGGCTCGTTCGGGTTTTTCGACACGTCGAAACGGGGATCGAAGGCTTCGTAGCCGTATCGGGTTTCGGCCGCGATGCCGTAACGCTTGAAGTCGCTGGGCATGGCAAAGTTCGGATCGGTCGAACCGAAGTAGCCGTTGAAGTTCTCCTCGCAGGTGAGATAGGTGCCCCACGGCGTCTTGCCGGCGCCGCAGTTGTTGAAGGTCCCGAGACAGTCGGTGCCGTTCGGATCGGCCTCGGTCTTGACGAGGTCGGAGCCCGCAGCCGGACCGGAGATCTTCATGGGCGTCAGATGGGTAATGCGGCGGTTGAACGGACTGTCGAGCACGATTTCCCAGCCGTTTTCGCCTTCGGCGACTTCCATGACGGTAACACCCTGAAGGTTTTGCAGGATCTTCACGTCGTCGGCGGTCTTCGGCATGCCTTTTTCATTGTGCGGAAGATTGGTTTCGTTGTTCACGTATTCATGGTTGACGGCGATGACCTGACGGCCGCCGATCACGAACAACTCCATGCCGTCGGTGTTCTCGCCGAAGACCTTGTCGGAATGTTCGACGCTGACGCCGTTGACGGGATCGATATCCGGGACGTTGGAGAACAGCGGCTGCCCCCATTTGGCGAGTGGCTTCCATGCATAGCCGTCAGGAACGTGCACGGTGTTGTCGGTGAAGACCGGGATCGGCTTGAAGGAGAAGCGCGACGAAGCTTCCTGCGCCTGAGCCGAGGTGGAATTCATCAGGTTGCCGAGCGTTCCCATGGCGGCGGCGGCTGAGCCGAAGGCCAGGATACCGCCAAGGAAGCTGCGGCGTGAGACGGCCGATTCGACGACGCGGTCGAAATCGGTTTCTGCCGGCGGCGGATTTTGCAGTTCGTCCCATTCGTCCCAGGACAATTTGTTGGTGTCGATATGAGCCATGCTGGTTCTCCGTTTTTGCTTGTAGAATCTGTCCAACAAAGGCCTTAGCTCTGCAGGATCACATCCAGATGACGAATAAGCACTCTTGGCATGACAGAGGGGGCGCCCGGACTGTTTAAATCCACGCATCAGGCTTTCCAAAAATCAGAATCGTGCCTCGTGCCGATGCTGTGAGCGGAAACTTGTCTGCGATCCCCGACAGCAAACGGACAGCTTCGCCGCGTTACCCCTCTGCCCGTCGCCCGCAAGGGGCAGCAGCAAAAGGGTCAAATCATGAAGCTGAAACTGATCGCCGCTCTTACCATCCTGTCGCTCTCGCCAGCCCTGGCGCTTGCAAGTCCAAGCTGCACGAAGGAGCCGAAATCGAAGTGGATGCCGGAGGCCGCCATGAAGGCGAAGATCGATGCGATGGGCTACAAGGTCAAGACTTTCGAAGTCACCGGCAACTGCTACGAGATCTACGGCAAGGACAAGAACGGCGAACGCGCCGAGGTCTATTTCAATCCGGTCTCCGGCGAGATCGTTCAGAAGGGCGATTGAGCGATGACGGCGCTCTCATTGAAAAAGGAGGAGGGCCCAGAGCCCTCCGACGCCGTCGAGGAGACGGTCAAGGTCTGGGATCCGGTCGTCAGGCTGTTTCACTGGACGATCGTAGCGGCCTGCACGCTCAACCTCTTCATTCTCGAGGAGGGCAAATACTGGCACCGCATCACGGGTTATGTCGTGGCTGCGGCAATCGTCATTCGCATCCTCTGGGGTTTCGTCGGTACAAAACACGCTCGCTTTTCCGATTTCCTGCCGACGCCAAGCAGGGTGATGGAGCAGATACTCGATATGATCGACGGCAACGAGAAACGTTACCTGGGGCATAATCCGCTGGCATCGGTTATGATGCTCATCCTGATGGTATTGCTGGCGGCAACGGCGCTGACCGGCTGGATGACGACGCTCGACGCATTCTGGGGCGAGAAGTGGCTGGAGAAGCTGCATGGCACCATCGCAAACGGCATCATGGTGCTTGCCTTCGTCCATGCGGGTGCGGCCATCGTCGAAAGCTGGAGGCACAGAGAAAATCTCGTCTGGTCGATGGTCACAGGTCGAAAGAAGGCATGAGGATACTGCTGATCGAGGATAGTTTCCGGCTTCGCGAGCTGCTTTGCGAGGCCATCCGCGATGCCGGCTGGAAGATCGATGCCTTCGCGCTGGCGCAGGAGGGGCGGCTTGCCCTTGAGGGAACGGACTACGATCTCATGCTTCTCGACCTCGGCCTGCCCGATGAGGACGGGATCGCGTTTCTGCGGTCGCTCAGGGCCTCCAAGGTGCAGATGCCGGTTCTGGTACTGACGGCGCGCGGCGCCGTCGACGAACGCATTGCCGGGCTCGATGCCGGTGCCGACGACTATCTCGTAAAACCCTTTCACAATGGCGAGCTGATCGCCCGCATCCGCGCGCTGACGCGGCGCGCGCCGGTCACTGCCATGCCGGTTCTGGAATTTGCGGCCCTGCAATATGACGTCGCTTCGCGGCGAGTCACCTGCGGCGACGAAGAGATCGCGCTCGCCCCCTCGGAGAAGGGCCTGCTCGAACTCTTGATGCGCAATGGCGGACAGGTGGTGCCCAAGCCGAAGATCGAGCATGCCTTCTCCGAATTCGGCGACGAGCGCAGCAGCAATGCCGTGGAGCTTGCCGTTTCGAGGCTGCGCAAGAAGCTCGACGGACATCCGACCAAGGCGCTGATCGAGACTGTGCGGGGCGTCGGCTATATGATGCGGGAGACGCGCGGGTGAGCCTGAAATCGCCGACACTGGGCGCGATCCTGGCGCGGCGCATCGCCTTCTTTGCTGTGCTGGCCATGGTGGTGCAACTCGCGGTGATCTTTTCGGACTATTATTGGAATGTCGGCGAGCTTTCGCGCCTGTTCGTCGAGCAGGAGACCGAGCGGCTTGCCTCCGGCATCACGGCGGAGGAGAATGACACCGTCCGCTACCGGCTTCCCGAAAGCGTCGAGGGGCGGTACGGGCAGGCGCAGACCGGCTATGTGGCGCGTATCCGCGGGGCCGATGGCCAGCTGGTCTTCCAGTCCTGCGATGCCGCCTGCGAAAGCCGCTTCCTGCCTCCCGATGTGAATCCACCGGATTTCTGGCTGCGGTCGCTCGCGCCGGGCAAGCCGCTGACGCTGGTCGGCGGGCGGGCCTTCACAGTCGGCGGGCAGCGTTTCGTCATCGATGTCGCGACGATGGGCGATCCGCAGGATGTCACATCCGATGTCTTCTGGAATGAGGTGATCGCCCATATGATCGTGCCGATGAGCATCCTGCTGGTGCTGGTGCTCGGCGCCACCTTGCTTTCCGTGCGCCAGGCGCTGAAGCCGGTGCGGATTGCGGCCGAGGCGGCGGAGCGGATCGACCCGATGGACTCGCGGTCGCATCTGCAATTCCAGGACATGCCGCGGGAAGTCGCCCATCTCGCCGAGGCCGTCAACCGGGCCTTCGAGCGCGTCGGCGAGCTGATGAAATCGCAGAAGATCCTGACATCGGGCATCGCGCATGAAGTGCGCACGCCGCTTGCGGCGATCAAGCTGGAGCTTGGCCATATCGACCATCCGCGGGCGCGCAAGGCGGAAGCGGACCTCGACGATCTCGTGCGCTTCGTCAGCCAGATCACCGCGCTTGCCAGGCTCGACACGTTCGATCACGGCATGTTCGAGGAGGTCGACCTCGTCGAACTTTCATCCAGCGTCGTGGAACAGCTTGCCCCCTGGGTCTACGAGAACGATCACTCGCTGGAACTTTCCGCGCAGGTCGATGCCGCCATCGTGCAGGGTGTGCCGGCCCTGCTGAGAGATGCCGTGCGCAACCTGATCGACAACGCCGTTCGCCATACGCCGATCCGTACCGCCATTATCGTGCGTGTTGCCAATGGCCGTATCCGGGTCGAGGATCAGCATCCCGCCGCCGTCAACACCTTTGCCACGCAAAGCGACGGCCTCGGGATCGGCCTTAAGATCGTCGAGCGCATCGCCGCGATCCATCGGGGTTCACTGCGCTGCTCCGGCTCCCAGCGCGGCCACACCTTCGATCTGGAAATCGGCTCCTGATTTTCGAAACTGGTTGCGTGTCCTCATCTTGTGGCCGGTCATCGCGCTTGCTATCTTCCGGTCCGGAGAGCCTGTCCGAACCTGCTGCCGGGTTGAAGGGCTATAGCGCACGGAAGACGACCATGTTCAACGGTCGATGCGTAATCGGCAGACATCGACCTGAACAGTGGATCGTCCGATGCTCCAACCGACCGTCAAATTTTCGGCCGCCAACATTGCCGCCTTCAAGAAAGCGCTCAGAAAACAGCATGATATGCTGCGTTCCGGCCATGTCGATGAGGCCCTTGCCAGCGCCTTCGGTTTCAAATCACATGCGGCCATGCTCCATATCCTGAACCGGCTCGGGGGATCGACGCGGGTCGTCATCCAGATCGATCCCTGCCTCTTGATCGTGCGTCTCGAAGAATTCGGCTATCATGGCCTCAGCCTCGACGCGGTACGGCGGCTCGCTTGGGATTTGCCTTTTCCCGATGCTTGGCGCAGCGATGAGACCGAAGGGGCGATGCGCGGGCGCTTCCTGCCCGTGGCGGCCAATTCCCGCTAGGCGGTTCTGCCCCGCAGTCCCAATCCCCAGCCCCAGCCCTCAACACTCAAGCGCCGGTGTCGTGACGGTCTCGCGTCGCTCCGGCTCGGCATTTCATCCTTGTCACTGATTGGAGATATCCATGACCAAACTGGTCGTCATATCCGGCTGCTCCGGCGGCGGGAAATCCACTCTGCTCGAAGAGCTTTCCCGGCGCGGTTACGCCACCGTAGAAGAGCCTGGGCGGCGCATCGTCCGGGAGGAGATGGCCGGGCAGGGCGCGGCCTTGCCCTGGGTCGCTCCGGCTGCCTTTGCCCGGCGGGCAATCGCGATGGCGTTCAGGGATCAGAGGCTGGCGGAGGCGCAGGCGGGCTGGACGTTCTTCGACCGCGGCCTGATCGATGCCGCCTCGGCGTTGCAGGCCACGACCGGAGAAGCGGTGCTGGAGACGCTGCGGGACCGGCATCGTTATCACCAGACTGTGTTCCTGACGCCGCCCTGGCCGGAGATCTATGTCAACGATCCCGAACGGCGGCATGGTTTCGAGGAAGCGGTTTGCGAATATGAGCGGCTGACATCAGCCTATCCTGAGATCGGCTATGAGATCGTCATCCTGCCGAAGGTCGATGTCGCAGCACGGGCGGATTTTCTGCTGGGCCGGCTGCCGAGCTGACGTTTCAACGTCCGCTGATTGCCAGCAAGAGACATGAAGCTCCCGCAGCTTGACACGGAAAACGACGGCGCGCATAAAAACCATATGGGGTTGCGATCACCCCACGAGGCGACATGCCGAAGAATCGCGTCCATGAAACCGAACAACGGAGGGACGCGTCATGCCGTCATTTCTTGAAATATCGTCTGACAAACTCGCTCGCATCATCGGCACACCGAATGCGCCTGTTATCGTCGATGTGCGCACCGACGAGGATTTCACCCGCGATCCGAGGCTCGTGCCGGGCTCGATCCGCAAATCCCACATCGATGTCACCGAATGGGCAGGCGGCTTCACCAGCCCCGTGGTGGTCGTCTGCCGGGCGGGCGGCAAGCTCAGCCACGGCGTCGCTGCCTATATCCGGCATGCCGGCGGTGTGGCGGAGGTGCTGGAAGGCGGTTTCGAGGCCTGGATAGGCTCGGGCGGCGCGGCTGTGCCGGTCGATCGGCTGCCGCCGCGCGACAGGCAGGGACGGACCGTGTGGGTCACACGTGCGCGCCCGAAGATCGACCGTATCGCTTGCCCATGGCTTATCCGGCGCTTCGTCGATCCCTCGGCCGTCTTTCTCTTCGTGCCGACATCGGACGTCTTGATGGTTGCCGACCGCTTCGGCGCCGTACCCTTCGACATCGAGGAGGTCTTCTGGAGCCATCGCGGCGAGCTCTGCAGCTTCGATGTGATGGTCGATGAATTCGGCCTTGCGTCGGGGCCGCTGTCGAGGCTCGCAACCATCGTTCGCGGCGCCGATACCGCCAGGCCGGACCTTGCCCCCGAAGCGGCCGGGCTGTTGGCCGCTTCGCTCGGCCTGTCGCGCATGTTCGTCGACGATCTCAAGCAGCTGGATGCCGGCATGCTGCTCTACGATGCCTTCTATCGCTGGTGCCGCGACGCTACAGACGAAACGCACAACTGGCCTTCCGCGAAAAAGGGAGGCTGACGTGACCAGTGCCGTTACCCATGCGACGCCCGATACCGGCGCGTCACCAAACCCGCATGGCGTCACCTTCGGCGAAGCCTTTCGCGTCTGGCTGCGCGTTGCAGCCCTGAGCTTCGGCGGACCTGCGGGGCAGATCGCCGTCATGCACCGCATCGTCGTCGATGAGAAGAGGTGGATCGGCGAGCAGCGTTTCCTGCATGCGCTGAACTATTGCATGCTGCTTCCGGGACCGGAGGCACAGCAGCTTGCCATCTATATCGGCTGGCTGATGCACCGGACTGCCGGCGGTCTGGTCGCTGGCATCCTGTTCGTGCTTCCCGGCTTCCTCTCCATCCTGGCGCTCAGCTACCTCTACGTGACCCTTGGCAACGTCGATGTCGTCGAGGGCCTGTTCTTCGGCCTGAAGGCCGCCGTGCTTGCCGTCGTCATTCAGGCGGTCGTCAGGGTCGGCGGCCGCGCGCTGAAGAACAGGGCGATGATCGGGATCGCGGCAGCCGCCTTCCTGGCGATCTTCCTCTTCCATGTGCCTTTTCCCGTCATCATCCTGGCGGCCGCCATGACAGGCTTCCTGGAATCGAAGTCGGGCTCCCGCCTATTTCAGGGCGGTGGCGGGCACAAAGCAGCCGGCGGCCCGGCGCTGTCCGATGCCGACGCGCTGCTCGGGGAAGACATACCCGATCATGCGCGACCGAATCTTCGCTGGTCGCTCAGGATCTCGGGGGTGCTGCTGGTGCTCTGGCTGCTGCCGCTGCTGCTGCTCCATCTCTTTCTTGGACCCGGCGATATCTTCACGCAGATCGGCGTGTTCTTCAGCAAGATGGCGCTGGTGACTTTCGGCGGCGCTTACGCCGTGCTCGCCTATGTCGCGCAGGAAGCCGTCCAGCATTTCGGATGGCTGAAGCCCACCGAAATGCTCGATGGTCTCGGCATGGCGGAGACGACGCCCGGCCCGCTGCTCATGGTTCTCCAATTCGTAGGCTTCATGGGCGCCTATCGCGATCCCGGCAGCCTCTCTCCGATGACGGCAGCCACGCTCGCCGCCATCCTGACGACATGGGTGACCTTCGTTCCCTGCTTTCTCTGGATCTTCCTTGGCGCACCCTTCATCGAGAAGCTGCGCGGCAATGCAGCACTTGCCGGCGCGATGTCGGCCATCACTTCGGCGGTGGTCGGCGTCATCCTCAATCTGGCGATCTGGTTCGGCCTGCACTTCCTTTTCCGGAGTGCGCAAGTGCACAGCCTTGGGCCATTCTCGATCGAGCTGCCCGTCTGGACGTCGCTATCGCTGCCATCGTTGCTGCTGAGCCTTGCGGCAGCGGTTGCGATCTTCCGGTTCAAACTGGCGGTCATTCCCGTGCTGCTCGGCTGCGCCGTCGCCGGGATGCTCTGGCCGGTCTGAGGCATCGCCGGCAGCCGGGTGATCGGGAAAACCGATGGCATCATCGGTTTCTTCCGTTTTTCTTCCGGACCGGCGCAGGGCATCTGCTCTCCCAACCAAGAAGGAGACGGCAGATGACCGAAATCAGGATCGAAGGCGCTGATATCATCATTATCGGCGGCAGTTCCGGCATGGGGCTGGCGCTGGCGCGGCGGTTGCTGGCCGAAGGGGCGGACGTGACGATTGCGGGGCGCAGTGCGGAGAGGCTTGCGGCGGCACGGCGGGAGCTCGGCGATCCCTCGGGTCTTAAGACCGCCGTCCTCGACCTTACGCGGGAGGAGGAGATCGCTGCCTTCTTCCGCGATTGCGGGCCGGTCGATCATATCGTCAGCACGGCGGCGGATATCGAGGGAGCTTACCAGCTTCTGCCGGATATCCAGCTTTCGGCGGCGCAGCGGGTGGTCGAGAGCAAGTTCTACGGGCCGCTGCTGCTTGCCAAATACGGCGCACCCCGCCTGCCGCCGTCGGGGTCGATCACCTATACGGCGGGCGTGGCAGCCTATCGGCCGACGGCGCGGGGTTCGATCGTTGCTGCCGTCAATGCAGCGCTGGAAGGGCTGGTGCGGGCGCTGGCGGTGGAGCTTGCGCCTCTTCGCGTCAACGCAGTGTCGCCGGGATGGGTGGATACGCCGATCTGGAGTTTCGTTGCCGGTGACACCAAGCAGGCGACGCTGGAAGCGATGGCCAAACGCCTGCCGGCGGGCCGTGTCGGCAGGCCTGAGGATATTGCCGATGCGATCCGCTTCCTGATCGGTAACGGCTTTACGACAGGCACTATCCTGCACGTCGAAGGCGGGCATCGGCTGGTCTGACAGGCCGGAAAGCCTCAACGGCTGCAGCCAGCAGCGAGGAAAGCGCCGGCGGCTGCACGCGCCGGCGCCGCCACAGCATGATCAGCGAAGCCGTTGGAGTGTCGCCCGGCCAGGACATCTCCACGACGTCGCCGCGTTCGGCAGCCGGGGCGGCGGCCAGACGTGGAACAAGACCGTAACCGGCGCCTGATGCAACGAGGCGGATGATCGTCTGGATGCTGTCGGCCTGGGTGACGATCTCAGGTGCGGCAATGCCTGCTTCGGTGAAGGCCGTATCGAAGAGGCGGCGATAGACGCAGCCGGTTTCCGTGGCGATGAACGGCATATGGCTCAGGTCCGCGAGGCCCTCGGGCGGTGTGGCTCCGTTATTGCGGCTCGCGATGAGGGCCAGCGGCTCCCGCGAGATGAGGCGGGTCATGAAGCGCTCGTCCCGTTCTCCGCGATCAAAGGTGAAGGCGATATCGATCGAGCCATCTTCCAGCCGTTGCGGCAACTCGCCACTGCCGGCGATCTTCAGCGTCAGGCTGATATCGGCATGCGTCTCGCGAAAGCGCGACAAGAAGGGCGCGAGTTTCTCCGCCGCGATGGTTTCAAGCGTGCCGATTGCAAGCGATTGTCCGCAAAGGCCGGCGGTTGCTCGGATCGCCGCCTCTGCCTCGTCGTTCAGAGCCAGGATCTCTTCGGCATAGGCCTTCAGCGTGTCACCGGCCGGTGTCAGCGTCGCACCCTGCCGGGAGCGTTCGAAAAGCTGGACGCCCAATTCCTCTTCGAGCGCCTGCATCTGGTCGCTGAGGCTCGACTGGGCCAGGTTCGCCTCGCTGGCCGCGCGGGTGAAATTGCAGTGCCTCGCGACCGCAAGGAAGGTCTTCAATTGTCGTGGGTTCATCCTGGGCTCCGTGCTCCATGACAAGGATGGGCACGCCCTGCCTATATCAGGCGGAGGAGCGAAGAGGGAGTCTCTCCGCTGGGCGTCACCTCCGCGCCGGGTCCAGTGATGTTGACGACAGCCATGGGTTTGGCCAAGCTGCGTTGGTATTTGCAAGCAAAAGGGAGCCTTGCCGATGCCACCCTCAGAGACATCCGTGATCGACTGGCTGCTGGCCTCCGACCCGGCCATCCGCTGGCAGGTGCTGCGCGATCTCTTCGATGCGCCGGAGCCTGTCTGGTCCGCCGAGCGGCAGCAGGTCGAGCGGGAAGGGTGGGGTGCCGAGCTACTGTCCTATCAGGATGCGGACGGGCAATGGGCAGGCGGCTCCTTCGTGCCCAGCGATTTTACCCGCGAGGAATGGCAGGCGACCGGCCAGCCCTGGACGGCGACGAATTTCGCGCTGACGCAGCTTCGCGAATTCGGGCTCGATCCGCGCTCAGAGAGCGCAAAGAGAACCGTTGCGCTCATCGGCGCCAATTGCCGCTGGGATGAGGGTGGGCAGCCCTTCTGGGAGGGTGAGGTGGAGGAATGCATCAATGGCCGCACGGTTGGCGACGGCGCCTATTTCGGCGTCGATGTCTCGCCGATCGTCGAGAGGCTGCTTGGCGAACGGCAGGCCGATGGCGGCTGGAACTGCGAGCGGGCGAATGGCTCGGTGCGCTCGTCCTTCCACACGACGATCAATGTGCTGGAGGGACTGCTGGAATATGAGCGGGCGACCGGCGGCACGGAGGAATCGCGCGAGGCAAGACGGTCGGGAGAGGACTATCTGCTGGCGCGGCATCTCATGCGCCGGCTCAGCAATGGCGAGCCCGTCGATGATAAATTCATGCAGTTCCTGCATCCGAACCGCTGGCGCTTCGATGTGCTGCGGGCGCTCGATTATTTTCGCGCGTCAAGCCTGCTGACAGGAGCGACACCTGATATGCGGTTGACGGAGGCAATTGAATACCTTCGCTCGCGGCGACTGGAGGATGGGAGATGGCCGCTCGACTGGCGCTTGTCCGGCAGGGCCTGGTTCGTGATGGATGACGGCGAGGGAGAGCCCTCCCGCTGGGTGACGCTCAGGGCGCTGCGCGTCTTGAAATGGTGGGATGGCTGGACGGCTTCCCTTACGTAATGCTGCCCATTGGATTCCCGCATTATCACGATAAAACTGTGACTTAGGCCGGTGTGCTGAAAGCCGAGAGCCTGGTCTCGAACTCTTCCATCGTATCGAGAAACCAGCAATCCGTACCGCGATTGGTCTCATGAACGAAGCTTCGCAGTGCGTTGCTGCGGGCAAGCCCGGCGTCTATATTGCCGATGATGGCGAGGCGCAGCCGGTAGTTCACGAATTTCTGGATCGTGGCGCCGGCAATGCCTGAGCGGAGGTTCAGGAAACCCTCGGGCAGGCGTTCGACCGGCAGCACAACCCAATCGACGGCTTCGCCGAGGGCATGGCCGATCAGGTCGTTGAAGCCGCTGTCGGCAGTCAGCCGCGGACCATCCGGATTGCGGAGAAGCAGGCGAAAGCCGTGGAGAAGCCTGATGTCGGGGTGCACGGAATATCCTTCTCGTTTCGGCGGACTGTCTGGAAATAGACGTCCAGGCTATCCTATTCGACGGCGTGTCGATCGCTACGACCGTCTGTCCGGTTGGGACATGGGTTTTCCGTTGATATGCGTCAATGCCTGATGTGGGTCATGGAGACAGGCTTGTTTCGTCATCAAGCGGAATGGAGGCATCCATGGACGAGGCGATCAGGAAGACGATCCAGGCGATATTGGACGGCCAGCGCATCATGAGCGTTGCGACGCTGCGGCCGGATGGCTGGCCGCAGGCGACGACGGTCGGTTACGTCAATGACGGGCTGACGCTCTATTTCCTCTGCGGTCCGGACAGCCAGAAGGCCGCCAACATCGCGCGCGACAACAGGGTGTCGCTGACGATCAACCCGGATGCCGGCCAGGTGATGGAAATCACCGGCCTGTCGATGGCGGCGCATGCGGAGAAGGTGAAAGACCCTGACGAGGCGGACAGGGTGTTGCGTCTCATGCCGGCGAAATATCCGGCTCAGGAAGGTCTGTCGATCTCAATGCCGACGCGGGATCAGATCTGCATCTTCCGTGTCGTGCCGAAGGTGATTTCCGTGCTCGATTATTCCAAGGGCTTCGGGCACGCCGATCTCGTCACGGTCTGATACGGCATGCCGCGCAAACGCCCGGCAGCCCGGGGCGAATGAGCGGGGTCAGGCGCCTTTCGCGACCTTGGCTGCGCCCCAGAGCGAGCCCGGATTGGCGCGGTGCGGATATAGCGCCAGCATGGCGTCGAACAATTCACGCGCTGTCGTCGTCTCCAGTTCGATCCGGTTGAAATCGCGCAGATATAGCTGCGTCTCGTCGATGATGCCAGGATCATCGGAATTTTCGGGGATCTTGTGGCCGGCGATGACGGCTTTGGGTTCAAGCTTTTTCAGCCTGTCGAGCGTTTCGATCCAGTGTTGACGGCTCTCGCGTGTGGTTTCGCCGAGGTAGCAGTGGATGCCGTTATAGACCACGTCGCCGCCGACGATGAGGCCGATTGAGGGTACGTGAAGGCAGGTGGAGCGCGACATGTCGGTATGGCCGGCATCGATGGGGATCAGTCTGTGGCCTTCGAGCTCCAGTTCCGGTGTTTGCAGGACATCAGCGACCTCAAGCGTCTTCGATATTTCGCCGGGGAAGAGTTTTCGCCAGAAACCATCGAGCATATCCGGCGCACTCTGGCGGCGCATCGCCTCCACGACATCAGCGACGGCATAGGCCTTCGCATCGGGAAAGCGTTCACGCAGCGTGCGGATGCCGAAGAAATGGTCGCCATGGCCGTGGGTGATGTAGATGGCCTTCAGCCGCTTGCCGCTCGCTTCCACCCAGTCGGCGAGGGTTCTCGCCTGCGGTTCGGTCAGGAAGGTATCGACGAGCACGGCCTCGTGCTCGCCGGAGATCAGCGTGGCGGAATTGGCCACCCATTGGAGAGACGGATCGCCTGATGGCACGTCGCGGCTGAGGCCGGGGCGGCGGATTGTGAGAACATCGTAGCGTAGGCTAGTGGAGGGGCTGGAAGTCATGGTGGCAATTTCCTGAAGAGTTGGAGTGAGGGAGTGAAATCGCTTGATTTTCGCAGCAGGACAATAAATATATGACCGGTCGTCTATAATTGTTCAAGAGGGTAAAATGGACGCAGCCAAGCCGGCCCGCCGCGGTCCGAAGCCGAATGTGCAGACGCGGCAAAAACTCATCGAGGCGGGTTTGAAAGAGATCCATGCCAATGGATTCGCCGCGACCGGCATCCAGAAGATCGTCGACGACATCAACGTGCCAAAGGGCTCTTTCTACAATTACTTCGACAGCAAAGAGGCTTTCGGCGCGGAGGTCTCCGATCGTTATTCCGAGCAGGCGCTTGCCCGGCTCACGGGCTTTCTTGCCGATGCCGACAAACCGCCGCTTCGTCGGCTCAAAGCCTATTTCGACGACCGCGCCGCTTCTTTCGCCTTGAGAGGATTTGTGCAGGGCTGCGTGCTCGGCAATTTCAGCGCCGAGACGGTCGACCATAGCGAATTGATCCGCCAGCATGTGGCAGCACATTTTCGCCGCTGGAGCGGGGTGATCGCGGCTTGCCTGGCTGAAGCCCAGAGGGATGGCGCGCTTGCTGGCGACCTGCCTGCCGATACACTTGCGGATTTCATCCTGAACAGCTGGGAGGGAGCGCTTCTGCGAATGCGCGCCGAGCGCAGCGCGGCGCCGCTCGAGGCATTCAAGCAAATGGTCTTCGACACATTGCTGCATGGCAGGGCGCATTGAATTGGGAGGTGCCCGTCATCTTTTGTGAGCTTGCCGGCAATTGTTTCGGCTAATCAGCCAGCCTTTCCGGCTCCGGCTGAAACCACGGCGATCTTGCCGATTTCGGCCAGCGTCACCTTCTGGAATTCCCGTTCCAGCGTCTGTTCGGCGCTTTCGAAGGCGCGCTGGAGTTTGGCATTGGCGGCGCGCTCGACAGGGCAGGATGGGTGATCGTTGGAAAGCGGCGCATCGAGGATCGTTTCACCTTGCAAGGCACGCTGCACATCCAGAATGGTGATGTCCGCAAGCGGCTTCGTCAGCGACCAGCCGCCGCCGCGGCCACCTTCCGATTCGACGATGCCGTATTGGCGCAGCGACGCCATGGTGCGGCGAACGACGACAGGGTTGGTGTTGAGCATCTGAGCGATACGCTCGCTCGTTTCCCGGCCGCCCAGCAATCCCATGTGGACGAGAACATGGATCATCCGCGCCAGTCTTCCGTCTTGCCGCATCTGTGCTCTCCGCATAGCGTAACAAATACTGTTACGGTCTATTGACTCCTGTTTTCCGTAACGTAAAAAGATACAGAATGAAAGATTCAACACCGCCCGGATGCGATTTTTCCGGGTGCAGCAGCCCTGATATCGAGGAGGCAGAGATGCAGCAGCGCATGATTGAAACCGCAACCTTGAGGATGAACATCTGCGAGGTCGGCCAGGGGCCGCTGGTGCTGCTCTGCCATGGGTTTCCTGAAACCTCACATGCCTGGCGCCACCAGGTCAGCGCACTTGCCGAAGCGGGTTTCCATGCCGTGGCGCCCGATATGCGTGGTTATGGCCGGACGGAAAGCCCGGAAACGATCGGCGCCTACACGGTCTTCGATCTCGTAGCCGACATGGTGGCGCTTGTCGATGCGCTTGGCGAGGAAAAGGCCGTTATTGCCGGCAATGACTGGGGTGCAACGGTAGCCTGGCAGGCGGCGCTGATGCGCCCGGACCGGTTCCGCGGCGTTGTCGCCATGAGCGTGCCCCTCATGGGCCAGCCGCCCGTGCCGCCGACGAAGATCTTTCCGGAGACGCCGGATCACCTGCTTTACGTGCTCTACTTTCAGAAACCGGGAGTGGCGGAAGCCGAATTCGAGCGGAACGTGGAGTCGACGCTGCGCAAGATCTACGGCGCCGCCGGCGGTGAGGCGGGCCCGCGGCTGCCGGGCGACGGGACGCCCAATCCCTTCGGGATGGTGTCGCGCGCATCGGGTCTGCTTGCCGATTTGCCGGAAAGCGAAACACTTCCCGGCTGGCTGCCGCAATCCGATCTCCAAGTCTTTGTCGACGCATTCAAGGCATCGGGCTTTCGCGGCGGCCTGAACTATTACCGCAATCTCGACCGGAACTGGGAATTGCAGAAGGCTCTGAATGGGCTGAAGGTCGAGATTCCCGCGCTGTTCATGGCCGGCGAACGCGATACGGGCCTTGCGATCCCCGGCATGCGGGAGATCATCGCAGCGATGCCGGCGCTCGCGCCTCGCCTGAGAACGACACAATTCGTGCCCGGTGCGGGCCATTGGCTGCCGCAGGAGCAGCCTGACATCGTCAGCCGCGCAATGATCGATTTCGTGCGGGGCCTGTGACGGGCTCTCTCTTTTGAATATACGCATCAGGCTTTCCGAAAATCGATTCGATTTCGGGCCGATGCTTAGTGCTTGTCTTCCAGCATCCGGTGGAGAACGGCGATCAGTTCCTGGCTGCCGGTTCGGTCGTCGGCGATTGTCTGGAAGATGCCGGGGCCGATGCCGCAAGGCAGATGCGGTTGTCAGTCCCGCATCCGCAGCTCATCCGTCTGCATCTGCAGAGAGCCCAGCGTTTCCAGAAAACTCATGCCGAGCAGGCTCTGGTCGAGCCTGCCGTCTTCGGCAACCGTTGCTGCGACATTGCTGCGCACGATCGGGCCGATCGCCACCTGATCGAGGGTAACCGGGGCGGCGCGGGCGCGGCCGTTGGCAGTCATCACGGTCATTGAGTAGGTGAGCTGCTTCGGGTCTATGCCGATGCGCAGCGCATCCTCATGCGAGAGCGCCACCATGCTGGCGCCGGTATCGACCAGCATCGGCACGGACTGGCCGTTGACCGAGACCTCGGCTTCGAAATGGCCGTTCAGCATCTTGTGGACGATGACTTCCTGGCCCCCCTCGCTGGTCGTGACGACGACGGCGCGGCCGGGCACGAGGCCGGCAAGCAGGCGGTTGCCGACACCGAGCGCATCCTGCCGGTAGAGATAGGCAGTGGCGAGCGCCAGGATGATGACGAGCCAGATCATGAATTGCCGCAGGGTCTGGCCTATGTTTCGACGGCTGCCCCAGATGCCGGCTGACAGCATGAGGGCGATCGGCAGCAGGTAGACGAAGCGGCCGAAATCGTCATTTGCCAGCCCGAAAATGCGGCTCTGGTCGCTGTTGAAGAGCAGGACGGCAAGGCCGATGCCGATGACGGCAAGCAGGAGGATGAGGCGCATCAGCCTGTCGTCTCCAGGGTTTTCGTCGATTCGGAAACAGGGGCGGCGAGGCGGGCGGGCAGATTTTCCATGATGGTTTCGCGCTCCTCGTCGGAAAAGCGCATCCAGCCGGCAATTTCATCCGTTGTGCGGCCACATCCGGCGCAGAGACCGGTGAGAGGATCCAGGGAGCATACGCGGATGCAGGGTGTTCGCATGGGCGATATATCGGGATTTCAGAGGGCCATGGCAAGGGCGCAGAAGGCTGCGACCTCGCAAATCTGCTGGGTGGCGCCGAGCGTGTCGCCGGTGTGGCCGCCAAGCCTGCGGCGGACGAACCAGGTGAAGGCGAGAGCGGAAAGGCCTGCGCCTAGAAGAGCCGAGACGAGCGGTTGAAGACCGAGCGCCGGCCAGATGAGGATTGCCGTCGCAAAACCTGCCGTGACAAGGGCTATCTGCATCGTCACCTCGGCGGGACTTCCTGCGGAAGCCGCGAGCCCGTCCGGCTTTGCGGCGGGAAGGCGCTGCCAGTGCCAGGCGATCGCTCCACGGCTGAGGGCGGCAACGGCGGGAATGGCAAGGGCGGCGGCAAAGGGCGATGCTTCACGGGCGATCGCTGCAAGGGCGGACGCCCTGAGTGCGAAAGAGAGGATGAGGGCGATGGCGCCATAGCTGCCGATGCGGCTGTCCTTCATGATGATAAGGCTCTGCTCGCGCGACTTGCCGCCACCGATACCATCGGCCGTATCGGCAAGCCCGTCCTCATGCAACGCGCCGGTCAGGATCGTCTGCACGGCGAGTGCCACGAAAGCCGCCATCAGCCGGTCGGTGCGAAACGCCAGCATCACGAGGAAAACGAGGGCGGGCAGGGCGCCGATGAGGAGACCGGCGACAGGGAAGACGCGGACCAACCGGCCAAGCTTGCCGTCATAGCCGGCAAACAGCCATGGCGGCATGGGTATGCGGCTCAGGAAAGCCACGGCGCGCGCGGCATCGACCACTATGGCTTTTATCATTCCTGGGATCATTCTCTTCGGTCCCCGTCTCTCCTGCGGCGTTTTTGTCTTCTCGGGTGACTGTCGTCTTCGGGCTTTTTGAGTTGTGAGCCAGAGCCGGTCGCTTTAAGAGAGTCGCCACGCAAGGAACCCGATTTGCCGGGAAAAGACAAGAATACAAGGAAAGCCATTCAGATGAGCGTTTCAGGCCTGCCGTTCGACGATTTTCGCGCCCTTCTTCGCGACCTGCCGGGGCCCGATGCCCGCGCGCTGGTCGCTGCTCGCGAACGCGACGCGCAATTGACGAAGCCGCCGGGGGCGCTTGGCCGTCTTGAAGAGATCGCCTTCTGGCTCGCCGCCTGGACGGGCAGGCCGCCTGCCGTCAACCGGCCGCTGGTGGCGATCTTCGCCGGCAATCATGGTGTCGTGCGGCAGGGTATCACGCCTTTCCCGCCTGAAGTGACACAGCAGATGGTGGAGAATTTCGCGGCCGGCGGGGCGGCGATCAACCAGATCTGCGTCGCCTATGATCTCGGCCTGAAAGTCTTCGACCTGGCGCTCGATTACCCGACCGGCGACATCACCCAGGAAGCAGCATTGACCGAGCGCGACTGCGCCGCCACCATGGCCTTCGGCATGGAAGCGATTGCCGGCGGCACGGACCTGCTCTGCATCGGCGAAATGGGCATCGGCAACACGACGATCGCGGCTGCGATCAACTATGCGCTTTATGGCGGCACGGCGCGCGACTGGGTCGGTCCGGGCACTGGCTCGGAAGGCGAGATGCTGGAGCGCAAGATCGATGCCGTCGAGCGCGCGGTTGAATTGCACAGCGATCACCTCGACGATCCCCTCGAGATCATGCGCCGGCTCGGCGGGCGCGAGATTGCAGCGATGGCGGGCGCCATTCTTGCGGCGCGCATGGAGCGTATTCCTGTCCTGATCGACGGTTATACGGCAACCGCTGCCGGCGCGATCCTGCGGGCTGCCAACCCGTCTGCGCTCGACCATTGCCTGATCGGCCACGTTTCGGCCGAGCCCGGCCATCTGCGGGCCATCGAACAGCTCGGCAAGACGCCGCTCCTGGCGCTCGGCATGCGGCTTGGCGAAGGCACGGGTGCGGCGCTGGCCGCCGGTATCGTCAAGGCGGCCGCCGCCTGCCATTCCGGCATGGCGACCTTCAGCCAGGCCGGTGTTTCCGGCAAGCATTGATGCGGCAGCGCATTGCTTGCGCTGAGACCGTGGAAACGGTATCTGCGTATCCGCTGATAAATGAAAGCGTCGGCAAAAGACCGGCGTGGAGGAAACGAGGCGCCTTTGACGAAACCTGCCGTGACCAAGGAAACGGGATTTCGCCATTTCGTGGCTGCGGCCAGCTATTCCTGGGCAGGTTTCCTGCGGGTCTTCAGGGAATCGGCCTTCCGACAGGAGCTCGGCTTCTTTGTCGCGGCGCTTATCATGCTTCTCCTCGTCGGCGCCGATGCCACGGAATTCGTCGTCACGACGATACTCTTCCTCGGGCTCTTTTCCATCGAGGCGATGAATACGGCCGTCGAGGAAGTGATCGACCGGATTTCACCGGAGATTTCCATCGTCGGCAAACATGCCAAGGATCTCGGCTCCTTCGCCGTGGCCTGCATGATTGCCGCCTGCTGCCTTTATCTCGGTTTCGTCGTCATCAGGCATCTTTTCTTTTAGGAAGGTGAGACGACTAAGCGAAGCTGCGGCGCTTCTTGGTGACCGGCTGGGCTTCTTCCACGGCCGGGATGCTCTGCAGCACGCGTTTGGCCGGCAGGATGGCGATGACTTCGGTGCCTTCGCGCAGCTTGGATTTCAGGATGAACTGGCCGTCATGCTTGGCAAGGATCGCCTGGACGATCGGCAGGCCGAGGCCGGTGCCCTGTTCGGCGCTCTTGATGGCGATCGAGCCCTGACCGAAAGCCGACAGCACCACCGGGATTTCGTCTTCGGGAATGCCGGGGCCGTTGTCCCTGATCGAGATGTACTGGCCGCCACCGGCCGTCCAGCCAACCTTGACGTTAATTTCTCCACCCTGGGGTGTGAATTTAACGGCGTTGGAAAGAAGATTAAGCACGACCTGGCGCATGGATTTCTCATCCGCCCAGATCGCCGGAAGCTGGCGCTCGACCTGATCGTGGATGGTGATGTTCTTGGCGCGTGCCCGAAGTTGCACCATGCCGATGCAGTCTTCGGTGATATCGAGCAGCGAGATCGCCTCTTCACTCAGCTCGTACTTGCCGGCTTCGATGCGCGAAAGATCGAGGATTTCGTTGATGAGATCGAGCAGATGCTGGCCGGACCGATGGATATCGCCGGCATATTCCTTATAGGTCGGATTTGCCAGCGGCCCCATGACCTCCGCCGACATGACCTCGGAGAAGCCGAGGATGGCATTCAGCGGCGTACGCAGCTCATGCGACATGGAGGCGAGGAAGCGCGACTTGGCGAGGTTTGCTTCCTCGGCGCGTCGGCGGGCCTCGTCGGACATGGATTTCGCCACTTCCAACTCGGCGATCAGATCATCCTTTTCCGACTGGAAGGAGAGGATCCTCAGGCTGAACTGGAAGAGCCGGTCGCTGATGTAATTGAAGAAGACCACCGTCGTGGTGAAAACCGCGGCCAGGCTGAGTTCCAGAATATCGCGCGACAGGCCGCTTTTGGCGGCAAGCGCCACGACGGCAGGCGCGAAGCCGACGAGTACGGCTGGTGTCAGCATGAAATTCGACATGGTCGTGACCGACAGCGCGATCAACAGGCTAGCGCCCTTGTAGAGCGTGAAGCCCGAAGGTTCGCAGGCCGAACAGCTCTGCAGGGCAAAGATCGCCCAGCAGCAGCCGATCAGGAACTGGCCGCCCAGTAACAGGTTGCGCCAGCGGCGCACAGTCTCTGCGGTAATTTCCCGATTCCGGGCACGGCGGGCCAGAAGAATATTGACGGCGTGACAGGTCAGCGTCAGCAACGCCCAGAAGAACAGACTCGCATCCTCGGTAAAATAGGTGCCGAGTGCTGCGACGATGATGATGAAGAGCGGCATGATCGCCGCGCCCTGCAGCACTGCAGTAATATACATGTGCAGTACGTCACGGTCGAAAGCAGAGCTGGGGGCATGGCCGGACTGCAGGCGTTCGCGCGTCTGCCGCACGGCCTTGGAAACCGCCTTGTTGCGGTGGCCGCGCGATTTGTCGACAATGATCTTGTCGGTCGATGTGCTGACGCCGGTACTCATGTGCACGTTGAAATTTGTCCCGCAAATGAATAAGAGCTTAACCGGAAAGTCTTAAGAAGATGTTTGCCATCTTTGCCAAGGGTTTGTTTTGCAAGGAGGCAAAAGCGTGGCACGGCTTCTTGTGTTGACCCGAGACGGTGCAACCGCCCTGGCTTTTCTTGCTCTCGTTGCATTAATTGCGGCCAAGCTTAATGACAGGCCCGACATCCGGCACCGGGGTGCTTTTCACGCCGCCGATGGCGACAGCCTCGTTCTCGACGGCGAGCGGATGCGGCTCGATGGCATCGATGCCCCGGAACTGTCGCAGACTTGCGAGCGGGCCGGGCAGGATTGGGCGTGCGGCAGGCAGGCCCAACACACGCTGCAGCAGCTGGTTTCCGACAACAGTACGCAATGCGGCGGAAACGAGCGCGATCGCTACAACCGGTTGCTGGTCACGTGCCAGAACAATGCCGGCAATATCAATGCGCGCATGGTGGCCTCCGGGATGGCGGTTTCCTATGGCAGCTACCGGCAGGAGGAAGGGCAGGCGAGGGCGCAAAAGCTCGGGCTCTGGGCCGGCCGTTTCGACATGCCGCGCGATGTCAGGGATCAGGCCCGGCATGAAAGCTCGGGTTTGCGACGGCTGATCGGCGAATGGACGGGATGGTAGTGAACGGTGCATCGAACGAGGAGCGGCTGGACGGGCTGCGGGCCGAGATCGCTGCCTGCCGGATCTGTCGCGATGCGCCGCTGCGCGGGATCGAGGACCGGTTGCCCCACGAGCCGCGGCCGGTTGCCGTCCTCTCGTCGCGCGCCCGTGTGCTGATCGCGGGTCAGGCGCCGGGGTTGCGCGTGCATGAAAGCGGGCTCCCATTCGATGATGCTTCCGGCGACCGGCTTCGGCAATGGTTGCAGGTGGACCGGCCGACCTTTTACGACCGGGATCGATTCGCGATCGTGCCGATGGGCTTCTGTTTCCCGGGTTATGATGCCAAGGGGAGCGACCTGCCGCCGCGGCGCGAATGCGCACCAATCTGGCGGGAGCGCGTGCTTTCGGCCATGCCGCAGATCGAGCTGATGCTTGCCGTCGGTGGTTATGCGCAGGCCTGGCACATGGGCGCAGCGAGGCGCGAAAACATGACCGAGACGGTGCAGGCCTGGCGCAGCACTCTTACCGTACCGGGCAAGCCTGCCATTCTTCCGCTGCCACATCCGAGCTGGCGCAATACGGGCTGGCTGAAGCGGCATCCTTGGTTCGAGGAAGAGCTGTTGCCGGAACTGCGCCGGCGAATCAAAATGCTCGTCTTCTGAAACAAAATTCTTTTCGTCGGCCGGAATCGCGCTATACAAAGAAAATAAATTCGAAAGGGACTTCGTTTCGCATGGACCGCCTCGACCGGAAGATACTGCGCCTGCTCCAGGAAGATTCGACGCTCGCCGTTGCCGACCTCGCCAAGAAGGTCGGGCTTTCGACGACGCCATGCTGGCGGCGTATCCAGAAGATGGAGGAAGACGGCGTCATCAAGCGCCGGGTGGCGATTCTCGATCCGGAAAAAGTCAACACCAAGGTCACGGTCTTCGTGTCGATCCGCACCGCGACCCATTCGATCGAGTGGCTGCGCCGCTTCTCCGAGGTCGTGGCGGAATTCCCCGAAGTGGTCGAATTCTACCGCATGAGCGGCGATGTGGACTATCTGCTGCGCGTCGTCGTACCCGATATCGCCGCCTATGACGCCTTCTACAAACGGATGATCGCCAAGATCGAGATTCGCGATGTATCGTCTGCTTTCGCGATGGAGCAGATCAAGTATTCGACGCAGCTGCCGCTCGACTACATGCTTCTTGAAAACGCCAAGTCCAACGAGGACTGAACAGGGCAGGCACCTTGATACAGCGCACGTGATTTCGGGCAGGCGCGAGCGAATCGCGCCGCTCCGGCGAGGGAGCCGAATCTCACGGTAGACAATCTGCGCAGGCAAGCTGCGCAGGGAGACTCAGGAATTCATCCGTGAGTCCGAAGAGTGCTCGTGAAGCACAAGCAACTTGACGGCGGCGCGAAACCTTTCCAAATTGTAATCTTCCTGTCATGGAACTATGCGAATTCCACGCGTGTCATGAACTGGCCTTGGTGTTGGGAGGCACGGGCGCTGGTTCAAGAGGTGGTCCGGGGGTATCTGGGACACTTTTGTAATGCCGGTGCAGCGCAATATCGCGCTGTACACGATTTTTTTGCGCCCTTGGCGAAACGTTTAAGCGACACCATAACGCGTGTTTGCGGTTGTTTATACAACACAAAGTAGGCCCCAAATCGATTGATGGTCGCTATCTGCACCATTAGGTTCGATTTCAGGACACCATGTCCCAATCTCCGATCTTTATATAGTCCTTAGCCGGCGCTATAGCTCGGTTGCTTCGCGAAATTGTTCGAGCTTTGCTCCATTTTTGCGGTGCTTTGGGAGGATTAGTTCGGCCGCTTGCGAGAACCATCGGTTATCGCGGCGGCATTCGTGCGTTAACCATCCATCTCTCTGAAATTGTTGTATAAAAACCACGCCTGGCGCAGAAAGAATGCTCCGGCTGTGGGTTGGTACGGTTCACGAATTGCTACAGTTAGATGTCTGTGGGATGAACGTTCGGCGGTTCGATCGATCCGCACGCCGTGAGGCTGTTCAAACGGGTCGGCTTTGGATCTTCGGAGACAGAGTGAAAGTCCCGATCGACAAAGGAGTGGAATTCTACAATGAACATCAAGATGGTATTGCTTGCGTCGGCAGCAGCATTTGCTGCATCGACCCCGGTACTCGCAGCAGACGCAATCGTTGCTGCCGAGCCGGAGCCGGTTGAGTACGTTCGCGTCTGCGACGCTTACGGCACCGGCTACTTCTACATCCCGGGCACGGAAACCTGCCTGAAGATCGAAGGCTACATCCGTTTCCAGGTTAACGTCGGCCCGAGCGCCGGCGGCGACAACGACTCGAGCTGGGATGCGGTTACCCGCGGTCAGGTTCAGTTCACGGCCAAGAGCGACACCGAATACGGCCCGCTCACCGGTGTGATCGTCCTCCAGGCCAACGCTGACAACGCGACGGACCAGGACACGATCCTCGACTCCGCTTACCTCGACGTCGCGGGCTTCCGCGCTGGTCTCTTCTACTCCTGGTGGGACGATGGTCTCTCCGGCGAAACGGACGACATCGGCTCCAACGTAACGCTGCATAACTCGCTCCGTTATCAGTACGAAACCGGTTCCTTCTACGCTGGCCTCAGCGTCGATGAACTGGAAGACGGTGTCTTCAAGGCTGGCGAAGAGCCGAACAACGTCGGCGTTGCCTTCGGCATCGGCGGCACGGCTGGCGCCTTCAGCTACCAGGTCACCGGCGGCTACGACTTCGACAACGAAGACGGCGCAATCCGTGCAATGGGTACGGTTGAAATCGGCCCGGGCACGCTCGGCCTCGCTGGCGTTTACTCCAGCGGCCCGAACTCCTACTACTCGATCGCTGAATGGGCAGTTGCTGCCGAGTACGCCATCAAGGCTACCGACAAGCTGAAGATCACCCCCGGCGTTCAGTACTACGGTAACTACTTCGGCAGCGACTCTGATGTTCCGGACGACTTCGACGGTCTCGGCGATGCCTGGAAGGTCGGTCTGACGGTTGACTACCAGATTGTTGACAACTTCTACGCCAAGGCTTCCGTCCAGTACCTGGATCCGGAAGATGGCGACGACGTCACGACCGGTTACTTCCGTCTGCAGCGCTCGTTCTAATTTGAACGACGGATCCCCCGGCTTCGTGCCGGGGGTTCCCAACCCACGAGTTTCTGATCAGAATGACCTCCGATCAGTAACGAGGGACTGGTCCGGTTTTCCCTGCTGGGCCAGTCCTTTGCAGTTGAAAACCGCTGAGAAGCCAGGAGCGCCGTCACGCTCACCGGTCTTATTATGTCCAGCAGGTTTTTCTCAGGAATTTTCCTGATATCGAGCACATTTAAAAGCTATCGGCGTATTCGTTTCCTCCGATCACCCGCGCTCAATTTCATGGCGCGATACGTACGCCGTCGTTGTGCAGTCATCATCCTGAAAAGCGCACCTTGGATCGGTTTCATTTTCCGGATTCAGTGCCGATAATGTGACTGTAACGTGACAGATGGCACGATATAAGCCCTTTCGGACGGGCTGGCATTCATTGCTACTCTTGGGTAGGTTTCGATTATGGACGATCTTAATGATTACTTCTATTTTGCAGCCGTCGTCTCTAGTGGTGGGTTTGCCGCCGCAAGTAGAACCCTAAAGATACCCCGTTCCAAACTCAGCAGGCGCGTCGGCCGGCTGGAGGATAGCCTTGGCACAAGGTTGATTGAACGATCCACGCGTCACTTCCGGGTGACGGAGATCGGCCAAGCCTTCTACGAGCAGTGCCAGACGATCCTGAGGGAAGCCGATCGCGCCAAATCGATCGTGACGGAAGCCCAGTCCGATCCTCAGGGGATCGTGCGCATGGGTTGCCCGCTTGGTCTCGTCGATATTTCGCTCGGCGCTGTTCTGCCCGAATTTCTGGAGCGTTATCCCAAGATCAAGCTGCAGATCATCGGCTCCGACCGGCGTACCGACCTCATCAACGAGCGTATCGATGTCGAAGTGCGGGCAGCCAACGAGCCGGAAACGCAGACGAGCCTGACCATGCGCAAGCTCGATCGGGCGCGGCGCATCCTTGTCGCCAGTCCCTCGCTTGTCGAGCGCATGGGCGAACTCGGCAGCGTCGACGATCTCGGCAATGCGCCGACACTCGCCATGACCACCTGGATGTCCTTCCATACCTGGGAACTGGTCGGTCCTGATGGGGAGAAGAAGGTCGTGCGCCACCAGCCGCGGCTCACCTGCCGCAGCATGACGGCGATCCTCGATGCCGCACGCGCGGGTGTGGGCTATGGGCTCATTCTCGAACATGCCTGCGCGGCGGATATCCAGTCCGGCCGGCTGGTCCGCGTGCTGCCGGAGTGGCAGACGGTGGAGAGCCAGTTCTATCTCGTCTTCACGACGACCAAGGGCATGCCGCCGGCGGTGCGGGCGCTGATCGATTTTCTGGTCGAGAAATCCAAGCTGCATCAGATCGTTACGACAAATGCGGCGATCGCAGCGCAGTAGGTTTAAAGCGTGGCGCGCAAAAGTGTGCGCGGTTTTGCGATAACGACACGCGTACAAACAAAGATCTAAAGCACGGCGAGCGAATCTTGGAGGTCGCGACGTGCTTTAGAGCCGGGCGAGCAGCTTTTCTCCCGTCAATTCCCTGACAGCATCCTTGCCGATCCAGCGGGCCGTCTTGTCTGTACTTGCTGCAAGGCGTTCGGCAAGGGCCAGCGCCGGAGCGTGGCAGGCACGATTGCGCTTGCCGATATTGCGGAGTGCCCAGTTGACCGCCTTGCGGACGAAGTTGCGCGGGTCTGTCGCGTGGGCTTCGATCAGCGGCAGGTAGGCAAGCAGGCTTTGGTCCGAGTCCGTCTTCCGGCGCACTGCGGCACCGGCGATCATGGCGAAGGCGGTTCGCCTGACGAATTCTCTGATATCGGCGGCAAAGTTCGGGATGAGTGCGTCAAGGTTCGCCTCGATGAAGAGGTCGGCGGCGCAATCGACGATCTCCCAGGAATTGAAGTCGGCGGCGAGGGTGCGGGCCTCGGTGGCCGTCAGCCTCTTCGGCTCGAAGGTATAGAGCGCCAGCATGCGCGCTTCCCGGATGCCGCTTGCCCAGAGCTCTTTCGCCCTGACGTGATCCTTCTTTGCCGACCGGGCAATCTTCTGCAGATCGGGATTAGAAATGCCGATGGCGGTGTCGGTGACGATGCCGAAACGCGCCATGCCGGCGATATTGTTCTCGGAGCGCAGCGTCTGCAGATGCGCGATCAGATCCGCTGCGCTCGAAGAAGGGGCAATCATTCTGGAGAGCCAGTCATTTTTCGAGGCGGGCCAGCAACGAGGACGTATCCCACCTGTTGCCGCCAAGCGCCTGGACATCTCCGTAGAACTGGTCGACGAGGGCCGTCAGCGGCAGCCTGGCGCCGTTGCTGCGGGCTTCCGCCAGCACGATGCCGAGATCCTTGCGCATCCAATCGACGGCGAAGCCGAAATCATATTTACCCTGGTTCATGGTCTTGTGGCGGTTTTCCATCTGCCAGGAGCCGGCCGCGCCCTTGGAGATGACGTCGACCACCTTTTCGATGTCGAGGCCGGCGCGCTTGCCGAAATGTACGGCTTCGGCGAGACCCTGGACGATGCCGGCAATGCAGATCTGGTTCATCATCTTGGTAAGCTGACCGGACCCTGCCGGCCCCATGAGGCCGACCATGCGGGCATAGGCGTCGATGACGGGTCTTGCCTTTTCAAACACGGCTTCATCGCCGCCGCACATGACGGTCAGCACGCCGTTTTCAGCGCCCGCCTGGCCGCCGGAGACGGGAGCGTCGATGAAATCGACACCCTTTGCCTTGGCAGCTTCATAGAGTTCGCGAGCGACTTCGGCGCTTGCCGTGGTGTTGTCGATCAGCACGGAGCCGGGCTTCATCGTCTTCAGCACGCCGTTTTCGCCCGTCGTTACCGAACGCAGATCGTCGTCATTGCCGACGCAGACGAAGACGAAATCGCAGCTGGCGGCGGCTTCAGCCGGGGTAGGGGCGGACTTGCCGGAGAATTTTTCGGCCCAAGCGGCGGCCTTCTCGGCCGTGCGGTTATAGACGGTGACGTCGTGGCCGCCCTTAATCTTCAGATGGCCTGCCATCGGGAAACCCATGACGCCGAGACCGATGAAAGCGACTTTCGCCATATGCTGTTCTCCATGACCGCTTGCAAACAGGCTCCGAGGATTAGCGGAAACGGCTGATGACGGAAAGCCACCGACCAAGGAGAAGCGGCCTCTCTTAGAACAAAATTTCTCCGAGCCTGACAAAACGGGGTCGGGAAAGTCTCAGATATCGCGAATATGATAATTTTAATTGTCGATCTAATTTATAGACTAAATCATCATCACACCATCGAAACAGGCAGGCCAGCGCAGCAGGAGCGCGGATTCGCCAGAAAAGGGGATAGTGATGATCACACGTCGACAAACGCTGGGGCTTTTTGCGGCAGCAGGCGCCACCGCCATTCTGCCGTCCGTTCGGCTGGCGCATGCTGCAGCAACGGAGTTCCGCATCGGCTGGCAGAAGAATGGCGTGCTGGCGCTTGCCAAGCGCCGTGGGGCGCTGGAGAAGCGGCTTGCCGATCAGGGGATTACGGTGAGCTGGTCGGAATTCACATCAGGCCCGCCGTTGCTCGAAGCGCTCGGCGCCGGTGCGCTCGATTTCGGCGCGACGGGCGACGTGCCACCGCTCTTTGCGCAGGCGGCGGGTGGCGCGCTCTATTATGTCGGCATCTACCGTGGCAGTCCGGCGGGCTCCGCCATTCTCGTGCGCAGAGATTCGCCGATCAAGACGCTGGAGGATCTGAAGGGCAAGAAAGTCGCCTTCAAGCGCGGCTCCAGCGCCCATAACGTGACGGTCAAGGTCTTGCGTAAGGTGGGGCTGAAACCCGAGGATGTGCAGCAGGTCGATCTTGCGCCGCCGGATGCCGCGGCTGCCTTCAAGAATGGCAGCATCGATGCCTGGTCGATCTGGGATCCCTATCTCGCCATCGCAGAGGCCGATCCGGATACACGCATCCTGACGACGGCGGAAGGCATCGTCGATTCCTACAGCTTCTTCCTCGCCAACAAGGATTTCACCGACGAGAACGGCACCGTCATCGTCAACGTGCTCGACGAGCTCGCCAAAGTCGGCCGCTCGGCGCAGGACAATCTCGATGCCACGGTCAAGGAGCTCTCGGAGATCACAGGCGTGCCGGCCGACATCACGCGGGTGGCGCTGCAGCGCCCTGGCGCCGATCTCGGCAGCGTGACGACCGTGACCGAAGCGGCGGCCGCCTATCAGGAGGCGCTTGCCGACGAGTTTTACAATCTCGGCATCGTGCCCAAGAAGCTCACGACCGGCGATATCGTCTGGCGTCCGAAGGCAAGCTGACCCTTCTATAGCCTATGTCACGATATCGGCTGACATCAGATGCCGCTGATTTCAGATATCAATAACAAGGAACGCGCTCATGACCGCTTCATCCGATCCGATCAATTTCCTCTGGTTCATCCCGACATCCGGTGATGGAACCTATCTCGGCTCCACCGAACTCAACCGCGCCCCTGAAATCGGCTATCTGACGCAGATCGCCCAGGCGGTCGATCGGCTCGGCTACTCCGGCGTGCTCTTGCCGACCGGTGTCGCCTGCGAGGAATCCTTCGTGATGGCATCGGCGCTGGCCGCCAGGACCGAGAGGCTGCAATTCCTTGTGGCGATCCGTCCGGGCACGGCATCGCCGGCCTATTATGCGCGCCTTGCCACCACGCTCGACCGCATCTCCAACGGCCGCCTGCTGCTCAACATCGTGGTCGGCGGCAGCCCGGGCGAGCTTGCCGGCGACGGCATCCATCTGCAGCATGACGAGCGTTATGCTCATGCCGACGAGTTCTTCCATGTCTTCGAGGAACTGCTGGAAAAGGGTGTGGCGAGCTATGACGGCAAGTATATCAAGGCGACCGAAGCCCGGCTCGGCTTTCCGTCGGTGCAGACGCCGCGCCCGCCGCTCTATTTCGGCGGCTCCTCGGATGCCGGTATCGATTTCGCCGTCGGCCGCGTCGACAAGTACCTGACCTGGGGCGAACCGCCGGCGCAGGTTGCCGAGAAGGTGCAGAAGGTGCGCGCAGCAGCAGCCGGCAAGGGTCGCGAGGTCTCTTTCGGTATCCGCCTGCACTTCATTGTCCGCGAGACGGACGAGGAAGCATGGGAGGCCGCTGACCGCCTGATCCGCCATCTTGACGACCAGACGATCGCCGAGGCGCAGGAGCGCTTCGTCAAGGAATCGGACTCGGTCGGCCAGAAGCGTATGGCAGCGCTCCACGGCGGCCGCCGCGACAAGCTCGAAGTCTCTCCGAACCTCTGGGCCGGAATCGGCCTGGTGCGCGCCGGTGCCGGCACTGCGCTCGTCGGCTCGCCGAAGACTGTTGCTGCACGCCTGAGGGAATATCAGGAGGTCGGGATCGATGCGGTCATCGGCTCGGGCTATCCGCATCTCGAAGAAGCCTATCGCGTCGCCGAACTGCTCTTCCCGGAACTCGGCATCGAGAGGGACGAACAGCGGCTCGGCTTCAACAACGAGTTCGGCCGCAAGAAGGTTTTCGCCGGCGGCAGCCATGGCGGCAACCTGAAGGTCGTTTCCGGCTCCTGATCGAGCCGGATTTTTGAACCGAAGCGCGAGGATATCATCCATGTCGATTTTCGATACGCCGTTTGCGCGGGCTGGCGCTGAAGCCGGCAAGACCAGGGCAGGTGGGGCCAGATCAGCTGGGGCAAGGACAGGTTTCCGCCTGCCGCTGCCCGGCCGCGACAGGCTGCTGCCCTATCTGGTGCCGCTCGCGATCGTCGCGCTATGGCAGCTCGGCTGTTCAGTCGGCTGGATTTCCTCGCGCATCATGCCGTCGCCCGCCGATGTCGCCAGCGCATTCTGGACGACGACGATCTCGGGGCAATTGCCTGAAGATGTTCTCGTCAGTGCCGGGCGCGCCTTTGCCGGCCTTCTCGTCGGCGGCTCGATCGGCTTCCTGCTCGGCATCGCCAATGGCGTCTCAAAGCTTTCGGAACAGTTGACGGATACGGTGCTGCAGATGCTGCGCACCATTCCGCATCTGGCGATGATCCCGCTCGTCATCCTCTGGTTCGGGATCGGCGAGGAATCGAAGCTGTTTCTCACCTCGCTCGGCGTGCTCTTCCCCGTCTATCTCAACACTTATCATGGCGTGCGCAATGTCGACCGGGACCTGATCGAGATGGGCAAGGTCTACGGCATGAGCGGCTGGACGCTGTTTCGCAAGGTGATCTTCCCCGGCGCGCTGCCGTCGATCTTCGTCGGGTTACGTTATGCGCTCGGCATCATGTGGCTGACGCTGATCGTCTCGGAATCGATTGCCGCTTCCTCGGGCATCGGCCATATGGCCAACAATGCCCGCGAATTCATGATGACCGATGTCGTGGTGCTGGCGCTCGTCATCTATGCCGTGCTCGGCAAGCTCGCCGATGTCGTCGCCCGCGCCCTGGAGCGTCAGACGCTCAAGTGGAACCCGGCTTATGCGAAATAGGGCAATTCAAGCAAAGGCGTGCAGCGGTTCTGCGTTCGGAATTGCGCGAAAATAGAGAGAGACAAGCCATGGCCGTCATCACGCATGAGCGTTTCCATCCTTCGGAAGCAGTGGATTTCGATGAGAGCCCGGCCGTTGCGGCGGGTGCCGGTGCTGCGGCGATCACGCTTTCCGGCCTCGAAAAGAGCTTTGGTGCCAACAGGGTGCTGCGCGGCATCAACCTGCATATTCCGGCCGGCCAGTTCGTCGCCGTCATCGGCAAGAGCGGCTGCGGCAAGAGCACGCTGCTGCGCATCCTGATGGGCCTCGACGAACCGACATTAGGCGAACTGCGCTTCGAGGGTGCCGACGGCGTCGAGATACAGCCGAATGCCCGCATCGTTTTCCAGGAGCCGCGGCTTCTGCCCTGGCTCAGCGTCATCGACAATGTCGTCGTCGGTCTCGGCGAGGGGATCGAGAAGAAGCGCGCGCGCGAGGAAGCGAAAGCCGTTCTTGACGAAGTGCAGCTTGCCGAAAAAGCGGGTGAATGGCCGACGCGCCTTTCCGGCGGCCAGCGCCAGCGCGTGGCGCTTGCCCGCGCGCTCGTCAGCAAGCCCGGCATTCTGGCGCTCGACGAGCCGCTCGGTGCGCTGGATGCTCTGACGCGCATCAGCATGCAGCAATTGCTGAACCGCGTCTGGCGCGAACTCGGCTGCACCACCGTGCTCGTCACCCATGATGTCAGCGAGGCCGTGCATCTTGCCGACCGGGTGATCGTGCTGGAAGAGGGCCGCATTGCGCTCGATCTCGCCATTCCCTATCCGCACCCGCGCCGCCATGGCGATCCGGCGCTCGCCGAACTCGAGGGACGGCTGCTGTCGGCTATCCTCGGCAGCGATGGCGGGCATTAAGCCACCGTCTGTTCCTCCTCAAAAGTCACTTGATTTCCGTAGGTCAATTGTCCTAGAGATGATTTAGGACAATTGCCCTAGAGGTGGGGATGACTGATGAGCGCTGAGGGTACACGCAGGCAGATCGTGCAGGCTGCTGATCAGCTCTTTTACGAGCGCGGATTCGAGGCGACCTCATTTGCGCATATTGCCGGTGCTGTTGGCCTGTCGCGGGGCAATTTCTACTATCATTTCAAAACCAAGGACGAGATTCTTGATGCGGTGATTGCGCTCAGGATGGCGAATACGCGGGCCATGCTTGACGCGTGGGAAGCCGAAGACGATGAGCCTGTCGACCGCATCCGCAGCTTCTTCAATATCCTCATCGTGAACCGCACCAAGATCATGGCCTATGGCTGCCCCGTGGGCACGCTTTGCAATGAGCTTGCGAAGCTCGATCATGTGGCCAAGGCCGATGCCGCCGAGCTTTTCACGCTGTTTCGCGATTGGCTGAGGCGCCAGTTTGCAGCGCTTGGCAGGGGAGCGGATGCCGATGCGCTTTCCATGCATGTGCTGATGCGAAGCCAGGGTGTTGCTTCACTTGCCGCAGCCTTCCGCGATGAAGGTTTTATCCGCCGTGAGGTGGAAGACATGAGCGCGTGGCTGGACGCGGAAATTGCCGGTGGCGCACGTGCCGCCTGATCTTTTCATCATCAAGTGAACTGAGGGATATCGAATGTTTATCGTCACACTGAAATTTGCCGACAAGAGCAAGGCGCCGCAGCATATGGAAGGGCACAATGCCTGGATCAAGCGCGGTTTCGATGATGGCGTTTTCCAGTTGATCGGCAGCCTTCAGCCCAATGCCGGTGGCGCCATTCTCGCTCACGGTATAGCGCGTGAGGATCTGGAGATACGGGTGAAGGACGATCCGTTCGTTGCTGAAGGCGTCGTCAGCGCCGACATCCTGGAGATTTCGCCAGGCCGCGTCGATGAGCGGCTGTCCTTTCTGAAGGCTTAGCGCGCGGGAGATTTCGTCGCGCACTGGAAAGCCTGCAAAGTGACATTGCGTCGCTGCAATGGCGCGAAGTGAGACGCGAGGGCAGATCATCTGCTAGACAGGGCAGGTTCGCGTTGTCGCGAGACTTGGCATTCAATGGAAAGCGGATCACTCCCATGACCATTCAACTCTACGGCTTCTGGCGCTCCAACGCGGCGTTTCGCGTCCGCGTCGCGCTTGCCTTGAAAAAATTGCCTTTCGAGGAAATCGAGATCGACATCCTCTCCGGGCATCAGTTCGATGCTGCCTATGCGGAAGTAAATGCCGAGCGTGTCGTGCCGACGCTGGTTCAGGACGGTCACCGGGTCTTCCAGTCGCTGGCGATCATGGAATATCTTGATGATATCCATCCCGAGCCAAGGCTGATGCCTGTTGAAGCAAGAGAGAAAGCCTATGCCCGGTCGCTGGCGCTGGTTGCCGTCGCCGATGCCCATCCACTGATCGTGCCGCGTGTGCGCAAACATCTCGGCCAGGCATTCGGCGCCGATGCATCCGCGATCGAGGCATGGTGCCGGCATTGGACGACGGAAGGACTTGCGACCTACGAGCGCCTGCTCACCCGGCGCCCGCCCACACCCTTCGCGCTGGGCGAGACCCCTGGCATTGCCGATATCTGCATCGCCGGCCAGATCGTCTTGGCAGAGTTCAACAAGATTGACCTCTCTGCCTTTCCAGCCGTGGCGACTCTCGGAAAGCGCTGCTTCGACATGCCGGAATTTGCGGACGCCCATCCGTCCCAGCAGGCCGGCTATTCGAACCCTCACTAGAACGGCAGGCGCCTGCTATTCCTGCAGCCGAAACTCGTCCGGCAGGTTTTCCTTATAGGGATAGAACTTGAAATAGGGTAGCGCCTCTTTCAGCGCGCGGGCGAAGGAGGGGCGCTCCAGCAGGCGGCGGTAATAGGCTTCGAGCCCCGGTCGTTTCTCCGTGAAGGGCACGAGCGTGCGCGCATAGAAGAGGGCGGGTGCGGCGGCGCAGTCGGCCATGGTGAAGGCGTCGCCGGTGATCCAGGCTTTGCCGTCGATCTGCTTTTCCACCATGTCATAGGCAAGCTGCAGCATGCCGCGCGCTTCATTGACGCCGTGTGGATCGGCCGAGCCTTCCGGGCGTATCCGGTCGATGACGATCTTCTGCATCGGCACCTGCACATAGAGATCGAAGAAGCGGTCCCAGAGGCGCACCTGCAGGCCGGCATTGGTTTCCTCTGGCACGAGGGACACAGGGCCGGGATAATGCCGGTCCAGATATTCGATGATGACGCTGGTTTCGGGAATCGTGCTGTCGCGCGTCTCATCCCGCAGGATGGGGATCTTGCCGACCGGCCAGAAACGCAGAAGGTCAGCGCTCGACTGTTCGTCGGCGAGATCGACGAAGCGGTTTTCGAAGGGCGTCCCGTTCTCGTAGAGCGCGATCAGCACCTTGTGGCAGAAGGAAGCGAGCGGATGCTGGTAGAGAACGAGCGCCATGCGTTGACCTTTCCTGAAGAGATCAGGTCAGGAAATTAGCAAAGCGCCCGCAAAATGCCAGGTGGCCTTCAGCCCGTATAACGCGCCGTCACCAGATGGCCGGGGCTCGGCTGTCCCTCCTGCATGCGCACGTTGATCTCCATGATCTCGATGAGCTCGAAGCCGGTGGCGGCCAGGCGCTCGCGGATATAGGTCTCGGTGTGGATGAAGCGCTGGTGCGGGCCGACCATATAGGGGCGGCCGTCCGCCAGCCTGTCGGGCAGGGTTTCCGAAGAGAAGATGAAGATGCCGCCGGTGTTCATATTCTCGGCAGCGCCGAAGAAGAGCGGTTCGAGCGCGCCGAGATAGGGCAGCACGTCGGTGGCGGTGATCAGGTCGAAGGGGTCCTCGTCATTGTCGTCGAGGAAATCCTCGACTTCGGCGACGAAGAGCGTCTCATAGACTTCCTTCTCGTCGGCGATGACGACCATGTTTTCGGAAATGTCGATGCCGATCATCTCCTCGCAGAGATCGTTCAGCGCAGTGCCGGTGAGGCCCGTGCCGCAGCCGAGATCGAGCATGCGCTTGAAGGGGCCGAGCTTCAGATCCTGCAGGCGCTGGCGCACGAGCATCGGCACGTGATAGCCGAGCTGTTCCACCAGCACGTCCTCGAAGACTTCGGCATGCTGATCGAAGAGGGTTTCGACATAGGCGTCCGGTGCGCGAACCGGCGTTTCGCCGCGACCCATGGAGGCAATACGGACGGCCGCGCCGCCGTGATCGTCGGGATCGATTGCCAGGACTTCCTGATAGGCGTCCACGGCCGCATCGATATCGCCGGCCTTTTCAAGCGCAAGAGCGCGGTTATAGGCTTCCGCGAGAGCCTCTTCGTCGATCTTCTTTTTGTTCATGCGGGCGTTTTAGAGCCCACAGCTTACCATCGCAACTGCAATCTCAGTGCAATATGAATTCGCCCTTAAGAGAGCGCCACTCCGTTGCCGAAATGAGCCTGCGGTGGATATAGCGCACCGAATGCAGCGGTCCGTCCAGCTTCTCCTGCCAGAACTTCAGAAAACCGCGCATTTCCGGAAAGTCCGGGGCGAGGTCGTAGTCCTGCCAGATATAGGTCTGGAGAAAGGCCGGGTGATCCGGCATGCGATAGAGGATCTGGGCCGTCGTCAGCCCATAGCCCTCAAGCTGTTTTTCCATGTCCTTGTGCATTTTGTCTCGCTTGTTCTTGTTCCCACTCCGCGCTTGTTAGCGCCACATGAAATGAAATCATGCGGTGGTTAACCGAAGCTTGACAGATGCAGTGCGAAAGAGCTATTTGTTTTTGATTTCAAAGGCTTGGCAGCAGCAATAGGAGAGTGCTGCCAAATTTCTTCATCGCTTCAGGTGGCGCGTCAGACGGCGCTCGATCCAGTTCCAGAGGTGGCGCAGCGCCTCCACGATGGCGAGGTAGAAGATCGCCGCCCACAGATAGGTCTGGTAATCGAACGTGCGCGAGAAGGCGTAGCGCGTCTCGCCCATCAGGTCGAGCACGGTGATGATGGCGACGACCGCCGAGCCCTTGATCAGCAGGATGATCTCGTTGCCATACGGGCGCAGCGCCACGATGAAGGCCTGCGGCAGGATGATCTTGCGGAAGGCGATAGTCTTGTGGATGCCGAGGGCGGCGGCGGCCTCTCGCTGGCCATACGGTACGCTTTCGATGGCGCCGCGCAGGATCTCCGCCTGATAGGCCGCGGTATTGATGGTCATGGCGAAGACGCCGCAAAACCAGGCATCGCGGAAGAACCACCAGAGACCGACCGATTCCAGCTGCGGCCGGAACGCGCCGAGGCCGTAATAGACGAGGAAGAGCTGGGCGAGCAGCGGCGTCCCGCGGAAGAAATAGATATAGCCGTAGGCCAGCCAGTTCAGCACCCGGTTGTTCGACAGGCGGGCCATGGCGAGCGGCAGCGACAGGATGGCGCCGAAGAAGACGGACAGCGTAACAATGCTCAGCGTCACCCAGAGGCCATGCAGGTAGCGCGGCCCGTAGCGCGTGAACTTCTCCGGATCCCAGCCATTGATGACGGTGAAGATCAGCAGCGCCGCGAGCAGCGCCCAGAACGCGACGAGGATGTATCCGCCGAGGCGGGCAGCCGTCACCGGCTTTGCCACCGCCCGCGGTGCCGGCTGCGGCGGGATCAATGTTTCGGCGTAGCTCATCGGCGAACCTCCGAACGCTTGGCCCAGCGGTCGATATATACGAGCAGGAAGGAGGAGAGGATGGCGAGCACCAGATAGAGAACGCAGGCGATGCCATAGAAGAAGAAGGGTTCCTTGGTCACACGCACGGCCACGTTCGTCTGGCGCAGGATATCGGAAAGACTGATGATGGAGACGTAGGAGGTGTCTTTCAGCAGCACCATCCAGAGGTTCGTGAGGCCTGGCAGGGCAATGCGGATGAGCTGCGGCAGGACGATGAGGCGCAGCGTGCGGCCGCGATGCAGGCCAAGCGCATCTCCTGCCTCGTATTGACCCTTGGGAATGGCGCGGAAGGCCGAGAGCAACACTTCCGAACAGTAAGCGGAAAAGACGACCGACAGCGCGATCACGCCAGCGAAGAAGGCGTTGATTTCGACCGGCGGCCCCTCATAGCCGGCGAGATCCAGCAGATACTGGATGAGGATCTGCATGCCGTAATAGATGATGAAGAGCGTCAGAAGCTCGGGCAGACCGCGGAAGATCGTCGTGTAGACGCCGGCCGCAAGCCGAAGCGACTTCTCTTCCGATTGCTGGCCGAGCGCCACGAGGAAGCCGATGATCAGGCCGATCGGCAGAGTGACGACGGCCACGGAAACGGTGACCTGCAGGCCGAGCGCGATCTCATCGCCCCAGCCGGCATCGCCACAGGCAAGAAGCGTCGACTGACCAAACCAGGTGAAGAGGCCGACGGGTCCGCACAGCGGATCGAAAATGTGCACAAGTAGGCTCCAGAAGGAGCCGAGCGCGGAAAACAATCCGCCCATGCCAGAAGTCCCCTCACGGCTTTTGCCGTTTTGATCTTGCCACCTTTGTCAAACAAAAATGGCGGAAGAGCAAGCCTTCCGCCATTTCCTTTATCGGCCAGATAGCGAATTTATCATTCGCCGTAAACGTCGAAATCGAAGTACTTGTCCTGGATCTTCTTGTACTCGCCGCTGGCGCGGATCGCAGCGATCGCAGTGTTGAGCTTTTCCTTCAGCGGATCACCCTTGCGGATGGCGATGCCCGCGCCGTTGCCATTGATTTCCTTATCGACCGGCAGGGTCGTCAGGATCTTGCAGCAGGTGCCGGCGTCGGACTTGACCCATTCGGAGAGAACGACGACATCGTCGATGACCGCATCGACACGGCCGGCGGCGACGTCGAGCTTGTATTCGTCAGCCGTCGGGTAGAGCTTCAGCTCTGTATCGGCGAGGTGCTTTTCGGCATAGTTGGCATGGGTCGTGGAGGTCTGCGCGCCGATCACCTTGCCCTTGAGGCCGGCGACGTCAGTGATCGTCGAATCCTTCGGCACGGCGATTGCCGGCGGGGTGTTGTAATACTTGTTGGAGAAGTCGACGAGCTTGAGGCGCTCGGGGGTGATCGACATGGACGAGACGATCATATCGAACTTCTTGGCGTTCAGAGCCGGGATGATGCCGTCCCAGTCGGTGGAAACGAAGGAGCATTCGGCCTTCATTTCGGCACAGAGTGCCTTGGCGATATCGATGTCGAAGCCCTGAATGGTGCCACTGGCGTCGACAAATTCGAACGGCGGGTAGGTCGAGTCCGTACCGATCACGTATTTTTCACCGTCGGCGAGGGCCGATCCGGCGAAGAAGGACATTGCTGCGAGCGAAGCTGCAGCAAGGAGCTTGGTGGAAATGCGCATGAGGATCCTCTCTGTTGGTGGCGCCGGGTCTTTTTGTTGTTCGCCGGCGGCCGCACACTCCGACGGTGCCACCACCGTCTTGCGGCGATAATCAAACCTTTTTTCACAAAATTGCAACAGGAATCCCGCCGCAATTGTGCGGTGCGGTCGACATATCGGCCGGCGGGCCGGCCGATATGCGAGCCGATATGAACGGAGGCCGACTGCTACGTTCAGGCAGGGTTAATGCCTGTCTTTCTAGCCTCCGGAACAAATCGGCATTTTAGCGATTTGAGCTCTGCTCGACTCACAAAAAGCCGTGATTGCCGAGCAGTCAGCCTCGGTCGAAATTAAAACAAGGATGAGGAACCCTGATGGGCATGAAATCCAGACTGTTTGCCAGTGCGGCCTTTCCGCTGCTTTCCCTTGCCTTTGCGGTGCCGCCGGTGGGCGCTTACGCCGCAGTGAGCGGTGGGGTAGAGCATGGCGCTGCCGGCACTGTTGCCAATACCGTCGTTGGGGGCAGCTACGAGGTAGCGCAGGACGCATCTTCTGAAGAGGAGCTTCTGAAAAAGAAGCGGAAGCAGTCAGAAGAGCAGCAACAGGAGGCGCCCGCCGAAAAGCCGCAGAAGCGCGAAGCGCCCGCCGAAAGCGCTCCGGAACAGGAACAGAAGCCCAAGCGCCAGCGCGAGCCCGAACCGCAGGCAGAGCCGCAAGTCCAGGCACCCGCGGCTGAGGAGCCCGCACGTCCACGCCGCCAACGCGAAGCCCAGCCCGAACAGGCAGCACCCGAGCAGCAGGCCCCTGCCGCCGAAGAACCGCAGAAGCCGCGTCGCCAGAAGCAGGCACAGCCGGAACAGCAGGCCGAGCCGCAAGCTGAGCAGCCGCCGGCAGAACAGCCAAAGCGCCAGCGCGACCGCAAGCAGAATGCCGAGCAGGCAGCGCCTGACGCCCAGCAGCCGGCTGCCGAAGCCCCGGCCGCCAGCGAGGCGAATCAGCCCGCAGAAAAGCCGCGCCAGCGCCCGCAGCGCCAGAAGACAGAAACGACAGATCAGCCCGCGGAGCAGAGCACGAAACAGCCGGCAGAGCAGCGGGCAGCACCATCCGGTGAGGCACCCCTCCCGACCGAGAAGCCCGCAACGGCGGAACAGCCTGCGACAACCGAAAAGCCCGCTGCAACTGAAACGCCGGCTGAAAAGCCTGCCGCTGGCGAACAGCCCGCCAATGGTCAGCAGGCTGTCCAGCCCGCACCCGACCAGCAGCCTGAACAGCCCACTGCCATCGCGCCGCAGCCCGGTGAACAGCCGGCAGCCGTAGCGCCGCAGCAGGCCGAACAGGCGATCCCCGCGCCTGAAAAGGTGACGCCACAGGAGCTGGAGCGCCGCAAGGAGATCGCCCAGGATCCGGCCAAGAGCAGCGAGACCATCATCCTGCCGGTTGAGAATGGTGCCGCCGTTCTCGACAGCGACAAGGATGCCGACCGCAGCCAGGGCCGGCAGGGGCGTCGCGACCGGGACCGCCAGCGTGCCGACAGCCAGGATTTCAAGCTGCCGACCTCGGATGCCGAGGCTCAGTCGCTGAGCGCCACCCAACAGCGTGCGCCGGTGCAGATCGAGGCCATCACGCGTGAAGAAGGCCGGCGCATCGACCGCCGTCCGCAGTTCGCCCAGCCTGATGGCGTGCGTTACGGCGAGCGCACGGACGACAGCCGCGTCATCATCCAGTTCGGCGACCGCACCATTGTTCGCAGCGACGACGACCGCCGCTTCCTGCGTGACGGCGAACGACCGAGCTATGAGGAGCTTTCCGGCGACCGCTACCGCGAAACGATCATGCGGCCCGAAGGCTATCGCATCGTGACGATCCGCAACCGGTACGGCGACATCATTCAGCGCTCGCGTGTCGATGCCCGCGGCCGGGAGGAAGTGCTCTACTATTCGCCCGAACTCTATGAGGATCCGGATCGCGACTACTTCGAGGATCCGGGCGCCGACCTGCCGCCGATGCGCCTGCGCGTGCCGCTCAACGACTATATCATCGACACCAGCACCGACCCGGACCGCGACTATTACGAGTTCCTGAGCGAGCCGCCCGTGGAACCCGTCGAGCGCGTCTATTCGCTGAACGAGGTGAAATATTCCGCCCGTATCCGCGACAAGGTACGCCGTATCGACCTGGACACGGTAACGTTCGCAACGGGCAGCGCGGAAATCCCGATGAGCCAGGCCCGCACGCTGCGCAAGGTTGCCGATGCGATCAATGAAGTGCTCGACAAGAACAAGAGCGAGACCTTCCTGATCGAAGGCCATACCGATGCGGTGGGTTCGGACCAGAGCAACCTGATCCTGTCCGACCAGCGCGCGGAATCGGTCGCCAATGTGCTGACGGATGTCTACGGCATTCCGCCGGAGAACCTTGCGACGCAGGGCTATGGCGAGCGGTATCTGAAGGTGAATACCTTGGGGCCGAATCAGGAGAACCGGCGCGTGACCATTCGCCGTGTTACGCCGCTGGTGCGGCCGGTGGCACAGAGGTAATTCATTACCTCATAATAGGGAGGGCGGGGTCGCGAGGCCTCGCCCTTTCGTTTTGTAGTGAGGTGGGGAGGCAGGTCGCACCGATCTCTCAAACGCCAACCGGAGCACCAAGCCCAACCGTCTGCGCAACAAAATCCGCAATACCCACGGTGTCATCCAAATCAAACACAGCAAGCCCCCGAGCATCCTCGACCACATGATCGGCCGCAATCGCCACGATATGCGGATCCTCCGGCGCCAGCGGATCCCGCCTTGCGGCCTCCAGCCGCCGCGCCTCGATCTTCGGGATCGGCTCGCGCTTGTAGCCTTCGATCAGCACCAGATCACACGGCGCCAGCCGCGCCAAAATGTCCTCGAAGCTTGGTTCCGGCTCCCCGCGCAGCTCGTGCATAATGGCGTAGCGCGTGCCCGAGACGATCGTCACCTCATGGGCACCGGCCTGGCGGTGGCGGTAGCTGTCGGCGCCGACCTTGTCGATGTCGAAATCGTGGTGGGCGTGCTTGACGGTGGAAATGCGGTAGCCGCGCCGCGTAAACTCCTCGACGAGGCGCACCGAAAGCCCGGTCTTGCCGGAATTCTTCCAGCCGGCGATGCCGAAGATCTTCTGTGTCATCCTGCCATCTTCCTTCTCATGCGCGAAGGGCCTCCAGCCAGCGTTCGGCCTCCATTAGATCATCTGATGTGTTGATGTTAAAGAAGGGATCGAGAACGCTGGCGCGGGTCGGATGCAGCGGGAAGGGCACTTCCGCAACGTCATGACGCAAGAGGAAGTCGCGGACGCGGCGCTTCTCGTCGGTCTTCACCCACATTTCGAGATCGGCCGCCAGTGCGGTCGGCCAAAGGCCGAAGACCGGATGGCTGCGGCCTTGCGAGGCAGCGATGGCGATGCGATCCGGATGGTCGACCACGCTCGCAAGCCGGCTGACGAGATCGGCAGGGAAGAAGGGGCAATCGACCGAGACGGTGACGACGTGGGTGGCGGGCAGGCCGGCGCCATAGACCATCGCCGCGTGGATGCCGGCCATCGGTCCCGCCTTGCCTGCTATACGGTCGGAGACGACCGGCAGGTCGTGGCCGGTGGCGTCATCGGCATTGATGGCGATCTGCGTGACCTGCGGCGAAAGGCGAGACAACATGTGGTCGAGCAGGCTGCGGCCGCCCAGCGTCACGCCCGCCTTGTCGCGCCCCATCCGTGACGAGCGCCCACCGGCCAGCACAACGCCCGGAATGGTCGATTGGTCGAGCACGAAATCAGTCATGGCGATACCTCAGACATTCTCTCAGACGGGCGAACTCTTACACCGGTGAACGGGGTGCCGATTCCTGGGCAACCGGCGGCACGTGGCGCTTGGCCTCACGATAGAACGTATAGAGACCCGACGCGATCACGATGGCGGCACCCACCAGCGTCCAGAAATCGGGCACTTCGGCGAAGAAGAAGAAGCCGAGCAGGGAGGAGAAGATCAGGCTCGTATAGCGGAAGGGCGCGACGAAAGAGATTTCGCCGGTGCGCATGGCGACGATGACCGACTGGTAGCCGACAAGCACGAGCACGGAGGCGAGCAGCAGATGCGTCAGCGAGGTGACGCTGACCGGCTCCCAGCCACCGAGGAAGGGGATCATCAGCGCGCCGAAGATCGCAACCGAGATCGCCGTCACCGTCGTGATCATCAGCGACGGGATATCCTTGCTGATGCTGCGGGTGGCGAGATCACGGCCGGCCGTTGAAGCCACGCTGGCGACGCAGAGCAGCGCGGCGGCGGTAAAACCTTCCGGGCCGGGGCGGATGATGATCATGACGCCTGCGAGGCCGACGAGGATTGCCATCCAGCGCCGCCAGCCGACCGGCTCATGGAAGAAAAGCGCCGCGCCAAAGGTGACAACCAGCGGCAGCGATTGGAGGATGGCAGAGGCATTGGCGATCGGCATCATGCCGAGCGCGGTGATGTACGTGACGGCAGCGATGATCTCGCAGGCGATGCGCAGCGCGATAATGGGCTTGACCATGACGCGCCAGGGGCGCAGTGCGCCGAACTTCCAGGCGATCAGATAGACGAGGATGCTGGTGAAGAGGCCGCGAAGAAACATGATCTCGCCGGCATTCATGTAGGAAATGACCGATTTGGAGAGTGCGTCGCTTGCGGAAAAGCCGGCCATCGCCATGCTCATGTAGATGGCGCCTTCGGTATTGCGTGATCGCGGCATGCTGGAGATTCCCTTACCTTACAAGCCCTTTTAGAAGGGAACGTACGGCAAGGGAATCGGAGGAATGCCACACCTGCAATAATTCGATGCTGCAGCGCAGCGCAACCTGCCGTTAGGTAAGCGAATCCTTGTGCAGTTGCGGCAAATATAAGAAATATAAGGATAATTCCCAAATCTCTCGGCTGCCGATTAAGGTTGTATCAACCGATTCAGCGAAAGATGCAGCCACTCTCCATGATGGAGGAGGCCGCCGAACCATCCGGAATGATTGCGGAGTGGACGGTACCATCAGTTTCAAGGCGCCGCTCCCCATGCACTTCATCGACCGACTTCTGCAAAGCCGTCGTATCGTCACCAAGGTCCTGCTATTCGTCATCCCGCTCGTGGTGCTGATCGCCGGTGTCGGCATCCTCGGCTACCACACGGCCAATATCCTGAACGGTCACATGACGGTGACGCGCGCGACGATCGAAAACATTTCCGATTTCGAGAACCTCCAGGCGGCGCTGCAGGAATTCGTCTCCGACCCGTCGGATGCGAGCAAGGCCGATCTCGACAAGGCGATCGATGCGCAGGAAAGCGGTGTCGTGCGCCTGAACGGTTTGTTGAAGACCGACGACCAGCACAGCCAGCTCACCGAAGTCAGCGGCCTTGCCGCCGCCATGCGCAAGCAGCAGCAGACACTGTGGGGACTGCGTCAGACCGAGGATGCAAGCGTTGCCGCCATCAACATGACAGTGCAGGCGATCTCGGCTGCGGCTGACGAAGCCGGCGGCCAGACCGATCTCGTGCGTAAGGATTTCACCGACAAGGAAGTCTTCGCCAAGGCACTGCTTTACAATTCTGCCGCCTTCAAGTCGCTGACCGATATCATGGGCGCGATGCGGGTCGACATCCAGATGGGCTTTACGCCCGAGGAACAGATCGAGGCCGCCCAGCAGCATATTGCCGAGATCCTGAAACAGCTCGACGTCGCCAAGGCGATGGTCTCCAAGGACGGACAGCCGCTGATCGCGCAGGTCGCGGAGACAGCCGGCAAGCTCGATGCGCTCCTGAAGGGCAACGGCACGCCGGATGAGAAAGCCTCCGGCATGGCGCCGCTCTTGACCGGCTTCGTCAATACCGAGGGCCAGATGACGTTGCAGTCGGCCAAGAACAGCGATACAGCGTCCGCCCGCTTCGTCAGCCTCGACAAGAGCATTGCCGAACAGCGCGAGCTTTTGACTTCGGTCGACCAGGTGCGCGACAGCGCCGACCGGTTGCAGGTGCATGTGAGCCAGATGCTGAGCGCCCGTGATGCTGCTTCACGTGACGTGGTTCTCGCCGACCTCAAGTCGCTGACCGAAACCGCGAAGAAGATCTCCGCGCTCGGCGCCGACGACGCCGTGATGAAAGCCTTTTCAGACAAAGTCGCCCCGGCTGCCGCTTCGCTGACGTCAGGGTCTGCCGACATGCTGAAGGCGGCTGCGGACTGGAAGGCTGCCCGCCAGAAGTCTTCGGAAATCCTTTCCGGCGCCATGGCCTCGCTCCGCCAGTTCGTCAGCCAGGCGCAGGAACTCGGCAAGGAAGACAGCGAGCGTTCGGCCAATGTTTCCGTCTTTGCGATGATACTCGGGACGCTGCTGGCCATCATCGGCGGGTTGATGCTGGTCGAGACGCTGCGCGGCCCCCTGAAGCGCGTTTCCGACGTCATGACGCGGCTTGCCAATGGCGATCTCGAAGTCGCGATCGAAGGCCGCAACCGCGGTGACGAAATCGGCGACATGGTGCGTTCGGTCGCGGTCTTCCGCGATGCGGCGGTTGAAAACGTCCGCCTGGAGAAGGAAGCCGAAAGCGCACGCGCACTCTCTGCCGAGGAAGCCGGCCGCCGCGCCAGCGAACGCGCCCGCATCGAAGCCGAACAGAAACAGGCGCTGAACGCGCTCTCCGACGTGCTGCGGCAGCTCGCAGAAGGCAATCTGGAAGTCGGCATGCGCCGCGATCTCGCGACTGATTTCATCGACATGGCCGATACCTACAACCACGCCGTCGAGGCACTGCGCCAGACGCTGGCCGATGTGCGCGGCGCCACTGTCGAGATCAAGGGCGGCACGGGCAATCTTGCATCGTCTGCGGACGATCTCGCCCGCCGTACCGAACAGCAGGCGGCGGCGCTTGAAGAAAGCTCGCGGGCGCTGCGGCACCTGAGCGACGTCGTGCGCTCCACCGCCGACCGCGCCAAACAGACGGCGCAATCCGTAGATCAGACGCAGGTTTTCGCCAGCCGCTCCGGCGAGGTCGTCGCCAAGGCGGTCCATGCGATGGGCGAGATCAACCGCTCATCCGAGAAGATCGCGACGATCATCGGCGTGATCGACGAGATCGCCTTCCAGACCAACCTTCTGGCCCTGAATGCCGGCGTCGAAGCTGCGCGTGCCGGCGAGGCGGGCCGCGGCTTTGCGGTCGTGGCGCAGGAAGTGCGCGAACTGGCGCAGCGCTGCGCCAAGGCTGCCCGCGAGATCAAGGAACTGATCTCGGCAAGCTCCGGCCAGGTGCAGAGCGGCGTGGAGCTCGTTGAGGAAACCGGCCAGGCGCTCGCCGAAATCATCGCCCATGTCGGCGGCGTGCAGCGCCTCGTCGCCGAGATTTCGGCGGCCACCGGCGAACAGTCGACCGGCCTTCACGAAGTCAGCAAGGCGGTGCATGACGTCGAGCTCATCACCCAGCAGAATGCCGCAATGGTGGAAGAGAATAATGCCGAAATCCAGGGCCTGCGCCAGCGCGTCGACATGCTCTCGGACAAGGTCAACCGCTTCCGCACCGGCGACGAAGGCGAGGTGCGCGGCTATGGGCTTGCTCAGGGCCGCTGGAGCGGTCGAGCGGCATAAGCTGACGTTTCAGGAACGAGATTTAGAAGCCCGCGGTTTTCGGATTGCGGGTTTTTCTTTTGAACAATTAAGCGGGCCGGTCGTTCTTCTAGCACGTCCAACAGAGGAGATATTGGAATGGACTGGAACCGTGTTGAAGGTAACTGGAAGCAGATGAAGGGCAAGGTCAAGGAACAGTGGGGCAAGCTCACCGACGACGACCTCGACCAGATCAACGGTCGTCGTGAACAGCTCGAAGGCAAGCTGCAGGAACGCTACGGCTACGAAAAGGACCGTATCCGGCGCGACGTCGACACCTGGTACGACGGCCAGACCTGGCACTGATAACATTCAGACATCGGTAGAATTCCACTTCAGAAAGACTTGGCCCCGCTTTCGCGGGGCTTTTTTTGCTGGGAGCGTTGCGTGGAACATCCTCTACTCCGTCATTCCTGTGCTTGTCACAGGAATCCAGCCACCGCGCGTCGGCGCGGTGAACGACTCATTGCGGCGATGAAAAATAGTCTCCCATAACCAAGGACTTGGGCACACTGGATTCCTGTGACAAGCACAGGAATGACGCGGAGAAGGCAAGCGGTGGCGCTTAAAGAGACTCCGTGCTGCCGAACTCTGCGAGGCTTGTCACCCCCCCGTAACGCTCATGTGCCTGGCAACGGCGGGCCTGTTATGGGTGCGGTCGATGATGAAATCGTGGCCCTTGGGCTTGCGGGTGATCGCCTCGTCGATGGCCGCATGCAGCAGACCGTCGTCTTCGGTGGCGCGCAATGCGGCGCGTAGGTCGGCGGCGTCGTTCTGGCCGAGGCACATATAGAGCGTGCCGGTGCAGGTCAGGCGCACGCGGTTGCAGCTCTCGCAGAAATTATGGGTGAGCGGCGTGATGAAGCCGAGGCGGCCGCCGGTTTCGGCAACGCGGACATAGCGGGCAGGCCCGCCGGTCTGGTAGTCGATATCGGTGAGGGTGAACTGCGCTTCGAGATCGGCGCGCAGCTTGGAGAGCGGCAGGTACTGGTCGGTGCGGTCTTCTTCGATCTCGCCCATCGGCATGGTTTCGATGACGGTGAGATCCATGCCGCGGCCATGCGCGAAACGCAGCATGGCGGGCATTTCCGCCTCGTTGAAATCCTTCAGTGCCACGGCATTGAGCTTGATCTTCAGGCCGGCCTTCTGGGCGGCATCAATGCCTTCCATCACCTTGGCGAAATCGCCCCAGCGGGTGATCCTGCGGAACTTGTCGGGATCGAGCGTGTCGAGCGAGACGTTGATGCGGCGCACGCCGCAATCGTAGAGCTCTTGCGCATGGCGGGCGAGCTGCGAGCCGTTGGTGGTGATCGTCAGCTCATCCAAGCCGGAGCCGATCTGCTTTCCGAGTTGGCGCATCAGATACATGATATTCTTGCGCACCAGCGGCTCACCGCCAGTCAGCCTTATCTTGCGCACGCCCTTGGCGATAAAGGCGGAACAGAGCCGGTCGAGCTCTTCCAGCGTCAGCAGATCCTTCTTCGGCAGGAAGGTCATGTTTTCCGCCATGCAATAGGTGCAGCGGAAGTCGCAGCGATCGGTGACGGAGACGCGCAGATACGTCACCGCCCGCCCGAAGGGGTCGATCATCGGGGCTGCATCAGCAACAAGCGGCGCGGCACTGCCTATCGTTCCGACTCTGGTGTTCACGTCAATCTCCGTACTCACGTCAATGTGGGCATATGCTATTGTGGCGTCAAGGGAAACAGGCCACGGCGCCAAGCGAATTTGAGCTTGCGCTGAAAAAGATCCGCGCCTACTCCTCGCATCAGAAGAGGACATCATGATGAGCGATATCTGGCCGACCGAACTTAAGGTATCGAAAGACCGCCAAAGGCTGGTGGTAAGCTTCAACGACGGGCAGAGCTTCGATCTCTCGGCCGAGCTCTTGCGCGTGCTGTCGCCATCGGCCGAGGTACAGGGGCACGGTCCGGGGCAAAAGGTGACGGTGCCGGGCAAGCGCAACGTTGCCATCGTCTCCGTCATCCCCACAGGCAATTATGCCGTGCGCATCGGCTTCGACGACATGCACGATACCGGCATCTATACATGGACGTATCTGCGCGAACTCGGCGAGCGCGGCTTCGAGCTCTTCTCGGCCTATGAAGAAGAGCTTGCGGCCAAGGGAATGAGCCGGGACGTAGCGGAAAAGCCGCGCTGATCGCGATAGACTCAAGGGCAGACGAGGGGCACATGGCGGAAACACAGAAGAGCTGGCTGCGAGCCCACGGGCATACCGGTAGCAGGGTCACATTCCTGGAACTCTTCTTCGATCTCGTTTTCGTCTTTTCCATCTCGCAGTTATCGCACGCGCTTTTTGCCCATTATACGCCGCTCGGTGCCGTGGAAGCGGCGCTGATGATGTTTGCGGTCTGGTGGGTGTGGATCTTCACCGCCTGGGTGACGAACTGGCTCGATCCGGAGCGCATGCCGGTGCGATCAATGCTGATCGTGCTGATGCTGTTCGGCCTCGTGCTCTCGGCCTCCATTCCCGAAGCCTTCGGCGAGAAGGGCCTGCTCTTCGCCTCAGCCTATGTGCTGATGCAGGTCGGCCGCTCGCTCTTCACTACCTATGCGATGCGGGCTGCCGGCCGTTCGGCCACCATCAACTTCGTGCGCATCACCACCTACCTTGCCGTTGCCGGCGTGTTCTGGATATCAGGCGGGCTTCTGGAGCATGAGGCGCGGCTGATCTGCTGGGTGATCGCGCTCTTGATCGAATATTCCGGGCCGGCGCTCGGATTTGCGGTGCCCGGCCTCGGCAAGTCCAAGACAGAAGAGTGGGACGTTTCCGGCGCGCATATGGCGGAGCGCTGCGCGCTCTTCATCATCATCTGCCTCGGCGAAGCGATCCTCGTTTCCGGCCGCACCTTCTCCGAAATGGAATTCTCGGTCATGACCGGGGTTGTCTTCCTGATCGGCTTCATCGGCACGGTCGCCATGTGGTGGCTGTATTTCCGCTTCGGCCATGAGCGGGCGGCGCATCGCATCGAGCATGAGGATACGCCGGGGAGCCTCGCGCGGCAGGCCTTCACCTATGCGCATATCCCGATCCTGGCAGGCATCATCGTGCATGCAGTGGCGGTGGAATTCATGTTCGAGCATCCGCATGAGACCGGCAATCTCGCCATCGCCGCCTCCGTACTCGGCGGCTCCGGCCTCTTCCTGATCGGCAATCTCTGGTTCAAGGGGGCGACCAGCGGGCACCTGCCGCTCTCGCATCTCGCCGGCATCGTGATCCTGATCCTCTGCGCTTTCTTTGCGCCCTTCATGCAGGTCTACGTGATGGGCATTCTGGCGGCGCTGGTGCTGATCGTCGTAGCGGCCTGGGAGTACAAATCGCTGACGCGCGCGCCGTCCGGGCCGGCGCTGCATTAGTCAATCCTCGTCCCGCAAATCCTGCAGCAACACGCCGATGATGCGCTCCATCGAATCGGCGGTTGCCATGCATTGCTCGATCGGCTCGGCCGACAATGTGCGCTCGATGAGCGCGGTCTGTATGGCCATGGCCTCTTCGGTCAGCCTGCGGCCTTCTGACGTGAGGTGCAGCCGCAGCACGCGCTTGTCGCGCTCGTCGTCGCGGCGGATGATCAGGCCGCGCTTTTCCATCTGCGGCAGCAGCATGCTCATATTGGAGCGGCCGACGAGCAGCTTGCGCGCCAGCTCCTGCTGCGAAATACCTTCGAAGCGGTAGAGATTGACGAGAATATCGAGATGCGGCGGCTTGATATCGAGATCGGAGAGCGAGCGCGCCAGCGACTGTTGCATGAGCTGGCAGGCGCGAGCCACCGCGATCCAGCTTCTAAAACGCGGATGATCCCAGGGGAGGGATTGATTTTTGTTCATCGTTGTACTTTATTGTTCAGTGTTGAACATTATCGGATTCCCATCATGGCAAACTTTGCGCTTGAGGTCACCCGCCTCGGATTTTCGCTCATGCAATCCGTTTCCCCGCGTCTTGCCGGCGAGGCGGCCTTCCGGCTGTTTTGCCGAACGCCATCCGCCAGGCCCAAAGGCAAGAAGGCAAGGGCGGCGCATGCAGCGGGTGTCGCGAAGCTTGCAGATGCGGAACGGTTCGTGCTGCCCGTCGAGGGCAAGCGCGCGCATGCCTACCGGCTGAATGGCGGCGCGCTCGGCCGGCGCAAACGTTATCTCGTCACCCATGGCTGGGGCTCCGGCATGGCCTATATGGCCGATCTCGTGACGATGCTGGCGGCTACGGGTGCCGAAGTGATCGCGCTCGATTTTCCGGGCCATGGGCGATCGGGCGGACGCTTCCTACATATGGCGCTTGCGGTGAAGGCGATTGCCGCAGCCGAGGCCCGCTTCGGCCGGTTCGATGCGGTCATTGGTCATTCCTTCGGTGGCGCGGCGTTGATGGTTTCGGCCCTGGCCATGCTGCCGGATGTGAAGCCCGTCTCGGCCGAACGTTTGGTACTGATCGGCTCACCCAGTGAAATGCAGTGGCTGTTTACCGATTTCGGCCGGATGCTGCGGCTGAAACCGGCGGCACAGGAAGCGCTTGAGGATGTCGTGTATCGTATCACCGGTCGGAGACTTGAGGATTTTGACGCCGGAAAACGGGCCAATCACGTCGGCAAGCCGGTGCTCGTCATCCATGCCGAGGACGACAAGGAAGTGAGTGCTGCCCATGCTCGTCGTTATGCGGCATCAGGCGGGCATGTGCGGCTCTCTTGGGCCAACGGTTTCGGCCACCGGCGCATCATGTCGGCAGGTCCGGTGCTGAGCGAGGTCGCGGCGTTCCTCGCGGAGGAAGACATCAAAAAAGATGCTGAGATCATTCCGATTTTTGAGCTTCCGGCGCGTCGCGCATCGGTGTAGCGTCCGCCCGGCCGCAGCTCGGGCGGCCGGCACTATGGCGGGATATCCATGAAAATCATCGGCAGTATCGAGGAGCTCAGCGAAATCTATGGCGCGGGGCTGTCGCAGGCCTCCGTCGACAAGGTGACGAAGGCGCTGACGCCCCTCTACCGGGGCATGATCGAGATGTCGCCCTTCGCGGCGCTTGCGACCGTCGGCCCGGAAGGGCTCGACTGCTCGCCGCGCGGCGATCTCGGCGGGGTGGTGCGCATCATCGACGATAGGACGCTGCATCTGCCCGACTGGCGCGGCAACAACCGCGTCGATTCGCTTTCCAACATCGTGCGCGATCCGCGCCTGTCGCTGATGTTCCTCATTCCGGGCTCCAACACGGTCATGCGCATCAATGGCCGCGGCGTCGTCTCCAATGACGAGGCGCTGCTTGCAAGTTTCGAGATGGACGGCAAACATCCGCGCACGGTCATCGTCATCAGCATCGTCGAGGTTTATTTCCAGTGCGCCCGCGCCGTCATGCGCGCCGAACTCTGGAATGCCGACCACTTCGTCGATCCCGCCAGCCTGCCGACGCCCGGCCAGATGCTGAAGGATGCGGTGGGTGATTTCGACCACGAGACTTATGACCGGGAATGGCCGGCGCGCGCTGCAAAGACGATGTGGTGAGGGCGCCATCTCCTTCTCCCTCATTCCTGTGCTCGTCACAGGAATCCAGTCTGCCCAAGTCCTTGGGCAGGAGAGACTTTTTCTCTGGCAGCACATGAGTCATTCACCGCGCAGCCGCGCGGTGGCTGGATTCCTGTGATATCCCTCGCGCTGGCGCGAGGACACAGGAATGAGGGAGGAGAGGTTAGCGGCGCCGACGCCCGTTTGCACAAGCGGGCTGCTTTCTGCCTGATATGGGCTTTCCTTCGCAACGGCCTGATGCGATTGCGCGGAGGAATCGGTGGAAGTGTTCCTTGGAACTCTGGACGAGGCGCCGAACGGCATCGGCCCCATGGTCGAAGTCTGGACGGTCAGGCGCGAGCCCTGGCTGCCGCCGATCCCGAACGTCCGGCTTTACGACGAAAACGAACACGCGCCGTAAATTCGGAACGCGGCCATAGTCGTCAATAAAACGTCGATTTGAAGGGAACGATCGCCGAGCCCATGGCGGCGGCGTCGCCTGATATCTCTGACACGATGAGCTTGGGGTGCGGGCGCGGCACGCCGTAGCGCGGGCGGCCGAAAAGTTCGGTGCGGTCGCTCAGCATCTGCGCCAGTCCCGGCGGCACCTGGCCGCCGAAGACGATTGCCTGCGGGTCGTAGATCGCCCAGATGGCGTTGACGAGACGGTTGTAGGCGGGGGTGATCTCCTCGACCCATTCCGCCACACCCGGCCATTTCGGATCGAAATGTCTGCGCAGATAGGGGATCGACGGCACGTCGACATTGTGGCGCTTGAGCTTCTCCAGGAGAAACTGCAGGGCCGGGCGGTGGAGGATCTCCTCGTCGTCGAACATGCCGGAGAATTCGCCGGCATTGCCATTGCCGCCGGCCAGAAGTTCGCCATCGTTGATCAGGCCCCCGCCAAAGCCGTAATTGAAGCTGAGATAGGCGAAGTGCCTGACGAAGCGGCCGCAGCCGAACATCGCCTCTGCAACTGCACCGGCGCTACCGCCGTTCAGCAGCCAGACGGGCTTTTTAAAAGTATCGGTCAGCAGCGGCCCGAGCTCGATCAGCGACCATTCATGCAGCGGCATCGAGGCGTTGTATTTTGTCCCTGATATCAGAGCGCCGGCAATGCCGAAGCCGATACCGAAGAAGGTCTCATCGTCGAGGCCGTTCTGCTGCTGTAGGTCCGCGATGCGGTCGCGAACGCGGTCCAGCGCCTGGTTCATGCCGAGCTCCCTCAGCGAGATGTCGCTTTCGCCGAGCACATTGCCTGACAGATCCACCAGGCAGATGTCGACCACGTCGGAATTGACGGAAATGCCCACCGAATAGGCGTGGCGGCCGTTGAGACTGAGCATGGGGCTCGGCTGGCCGCGGCCGAGGCCGGGCTTGGGAGACCCCAGCGAAACGATGCCGCGCTCGACGAGCTGGTCGATGATGCGATGGACCGATTGCTGCGTCAGGTCCGTATGGCCGGTGATCTCCGATCGCGACAGGCCGGGATTGCGCCAGATGAGTTTCAGCAGGCTGCGCTCATTCGAGGAGACGACGATTTCTTCGCCCGGACGCCGGAACCGCGAGGCGATCAACGGTTCTGGAGAATAAGCCATGACGCACCTCTAATATACTACAAAAGTGTAACACTGAAGCCGAAAGCAACCGCTGGTGACTGCATATCGGGCTTTTCTGGTCCAATCAAGCCAGATCTCGTCATCCGTTTGTTACACATAAAGTGTACTAACCCGGCCGTTCACGATCCGGATACCGATCCGGCGGGTCTCACAATTCAGGCGAGGGCAAAATGAAGATTTCCATTCTGGTGGCTGCGGCCGCCCTGATGACGGCTGCGTGTTCTTCTGCGCAAGCTGCCAATTTCGAATTCTGGTATGGCAATACGGGAAGCGTCGAAAAGGCGATCCTGGCGCAATGCGACGCCTTCAATGCGTCGCAGTCGAAAGACCATGTGACATGCGTCGGGCAGGGCAGCTACGAAGTGTCCATGCAGAAGGCGATCGCCGCCTACCGCTCCAACAAGCATCCGGTGCTGATCCAGTTCTTCGATGCCGGCACGCTCGACCTCTTGCTGTCGGACGCCGTCGTGCCGGTTCAGGACGTGCTGCCGGATGTCGACTGGAACAACTACATCAAGGGTGCACGCTCCTATTACGAGACGTCGGGCGGCAAGCTCTATTCGCAACCCTATAATGCTTCGACTCTGCTCTTCTACGTCAACAAGACCGAGCTCGAGAAAGCCGGCGTCACCGAGATGCCGAAGACCTGGGAAGACATTATCGAGGCGGCCCGCAAGCTGAAGGCATCAGGCCACGCATGCCCGTTTGTCACGGACGGCGACACCTGGCGCGTGCTCGAGCAGTTCTCCGCTCGTCACGGCCTGCCGATCGCTTCCAAGCACAACGGCTATGACGGCCTCGATGCCGAGTATGTCTTCAACACGACTTTCGCAGCCAAGCATCTCGCCAATCTCGTCGAGTGGCGCAAGGAAGGCCTCGTCAGGCTCAACACGGATACCAAGGCCGGCAACTACACGGCCGCCTTCAATGCCGGCGAATGCGCCATGATGGAAGGCTCTTCAGGCTCTTATACGGATTCGGCCAAGGCCTTTGCCGGCAAATACGAACTCGCCGTCGACATGGCGCCGATGTACAAGGGATACGAGCGCCACAATACCTTCGTCGGCGGCGCTTCCATCTACATCATGAAGGGTCATGACCAGGCAGAGATCGACGGCGCCAAGGCATTCCTCGATTTCCTGCGCAAGCCCGAGCAGCAGATGTTCATGACGGCATCGACAGGCTACGTGCCCGTCACCAACGACGTTCTCGATGCGATCGCCAGGAGCCCCGATGCGGGCTCCGCCAAATATGCGACGGCTGGTGTCGGCATCCAATCCATGAACGAGCCCGGCACGCCGGACACCCGCGGCATCCGCCTCGGCTTCTACGTGCAGTTCCGCTCGATCTTCATGGAAGAAACCCAGAAGGCATACGCCGGCACGCAGACCATGCAGGTGGCGCTCGATAACACCAAGAAGCGTGGCGACGAGCTGCTGCGCCGCTTCGAGCAGACCTACAAGACGGCAAAGCTGCCCTGATCCATGTCAGGTGCGGCGCTCCCGTCGCCGCACCTGCTTTCCTCGAAATGGACATGCGTGATGTCGTCGGAATCTTCGCTTTTCAGCCATCGCTGGCTGCCGCTTTTGCTGGCCGCCCCCATGCTGCTCTTGATCCTCATCTTCTTCTACGCACCGGTTATCCAGGCCTTCTACTGGTCCTTCTTTCTGGAGCGGCCCTTCGGCGGCGGGTCGGAATTCGTCGGCTGGGATAATTTCCGCCGTGTGCTTGCCGATCCGGAATTCTGGAATGCTGGCTGGCGCACCGTCATCTTCATGGTCGTCGCCTCGTCACTATCAGTGCTTCTGCCACTGATCCTGGCGGTCGCTGCCGACCGGAAAATCCGGCTGTCACTGACGGCCCGCAATGTGCTGGTCTGGCCGAAGGGTGTGGCGGGCGCTTCGATCGGCGTCGTCTTCGCCTTCGTCTTCAATCCCTTCGTCGGTATTCTGGCACCCATCAACCATTTTTTCCCGGGTGCCTGGGCGCCGGGTCTCGATGGAACGGATGCCTTCATCACACTCATCATCGCGCATGTCTGGGGCGGCATTCCCTTCAATTTCGTCATCCTGCTCGCCGGGCTGCAATCCATTCCGCGCACCATGTTTCAGGCGGCGGCCATGGATGGTGCCGGACCCTGGCGGCGCATCTTCGACGTGCAGCTGCCGCTGATCATGCCGCAGCTTTTCCTGACGCTGGTGCTGGAATTTACCGAAAGCGTCACCTCGGCCTTCGCGCTCATCGATACGATCACCAAGGGCGGGCCGGGCGGCTCCACAAACCTGCTGGTCTACAAGATCTATACCGATGGCTTCAGCGGATACGACCTGTCAGGCGCCTCCACCCAGACGGCCATTCTGATGATCTTCGTCGTCCTTCTCACCGCTGCGCAATTCCTGCTTCTCGGCCGCAGCGTCAACTACGAACGGTAGGAGAGAGCCATGATCGAAAACGCTCGCTCGCTCAATTTCGCCGCCAGCGCCATTCTGGCTGTCGGTATCATCTTCATTCTCGGACCGCTCTACCTGACGCTCGCCAATGCCTCGCAACCCTACGAGTTTCTGCTGCGCAACGGGCTTGCCTGGTATCCTGGCAACCATTTCATCGCCAATGTCATGCGCGTCTTTACCGAGACACGCATCCCGATCCAGATGCTGAACAGCATGCTGGTGGCGCTTTATGATGCCTTCTTCACCTGCGCGCTGTCGTTCCTGACAGCCTATGCGCTCGTCTATTTCCGCATCCGCTGGGCAGGTATCGCTTTCGCCGCAATCCTGGCGACGATCATGCTGCCGATCGATATCCGCGTCATCACCACCTATCAGGTGGCGGCGAACATCTTTTCACCACTGAATACGCTGCTTGATCTGACCGGCGCCAATGCGCTGATCGAAAGCCTGTTCGGTGCGCCGGTTCATCTCGAACTGAGCGTGCTCGACACGCATTTCGGCCTCGTGGCGCCACTGGTTGCGCATGGCACCGGCACCTTCCTGTTCCGGCAGTTCTTCCGCACGCTGCCATCGGATCTCTTCAAGGCGGCGCGCATGGATGGGGCAGGGCCGATCCGCTTCCTCTTCCATATCCTGTTGCCGATCTCGCGCAGCAGTTTTGCAGCCCTCTTCGTGCTGACCTTCCTCGGCGGCTGGACGCAGTATCTCTGGCCACTGGTGGCTGCCTCCAAGCCCGAGATGACGACGGCGGTCGTCGGCCTGGCGCGGCTTGTGCCCGACATGGAAGGCGAAGTTCCGGACTTCCCGATGATCATGGCCGGTGTCGTGGTCGTCTCGCTAATTCCCCTTGTCATGATTGCGCTTTTGCAGCGCTACCTCGTGCAGGGCCTTGTTCTTTCGGAGAAATGACGTGAACGCCATCGATACCGCCATCCGCACCGCGGCCACCAACATCACGCTTGCAGGCGTCACCAAGGCATACGACACGAAATCGACAGTCATCCCGCCGCTCGATGTCGAGTTGCGTGCCGGCGAATTCACCGTCGTACTCGGCCCATCCGGCTGCGGGAAATCCACGCTGCTGCAGATGATCGCCGGGCTCGAGACCGTCAGCGGCGGCAAGATCCTGTTCGGTAATCGCGAGGTGCAGGGCTTGGAGCCGAAGCAGCGCGGCTGCGCCATGGTCTTCCAGAATTATGCGCTCTATCCGCATATGACCGTGTTCCAGAACATGGCCTATAGCCTGCGCGTCGCCGGTCTTCCGAAGGCCGAGCGCCAGCAGCGGGTCAGCGCGGTCGCCGAAATGCTCGGGCTTTCTGCCTATCTCGACCGCAAGCCGGGACAGCTCTCGGGCGGTCAACGCCAGCGTGTGGCGATCGGCCGGGCGATCGTGCGTGAGCCCGGCGTGCTGCTCTTCGATGAGCCGCTTTCCAATCTCGATGCGCAGTTGCGTCACGATATGCGCGTCGAGCTCGCCGATCTGCACCGGCGCATCGGTGCCACCACGGTTTTCGTGACCCATGACCAGGTCGAGGCGATGACGCTCGCCGACCGAATCCTGATCCTCAACAGGGGCAGCATCGAGCAGTTCGATACGCCGAAGGCGATCTATCATCGCCCGGCCTCGGTCTTCGTCGCGAAATTCATCGGCGCGCCGCCGATGAATATCCTGCCTGTGACATCAGACGGTTCGGCGCTGCGCCTGGCAGACGGACAGGCGGTTGCAGAATACCACAAGGCGGGCAAGTTCCAGCTCGGCATTCGCCCCGAAGATATTGTCATCGAAGCGAGGGGCGCGATCAAAGGCCGGCTGCGGCATTTCGAGGATCTCGGCTCGCATGCGGTACTGGCTGCCGATCTCGCCGGCACGCCTGTTCGTATCGCCACACCCTTCGGCGCCGATATCGATCCCGCCGCTGAGCTTTCCTTCTCCTTCCCACGATCCCGGTTGCACCTGTTTGACGGCGAAACGGGGCGCGCCATTGCGGATGCATTTGCCGAGCATTGAAAGATCTATCCATGAACTACACTGACTATGTGCGCGCACCCCAAAGGGAATGTGCGGTCGTGGCGCATCGCGGCATCTGGCGCGAGGCTCCCGAGAACAGCCTTGCAGCCATCGAAGCGGCGATCCGCGCGGGGTGCGATGTCGTCGAGATCGACGTGCGCCGCAGTGCCGATGGCGGGCTCTTCCTGCTGCATGACAAGACGCTTCAGCGCATGGCCGGCATCGATGCGATGGCGGAGGCGCTGAGTTCCGAGCGCCTTGCGAGCCTCACGCTGAAGAATCGCGATGGCGGCGACGGCAATGAGATGACCGGCGAGAGGCTGCCGAGCCTGCTGGATGTCTTCGATCTCACCCGCGACCGGATCTTCCTGCATCTCGATGTCAAGGACCGAGCCGTCATCCCCGAGGTCATCGCCTGTGCCCGCAACATGGGCGTCGAGGCCCAGGTGGATTTCTGGGGCAGTCTCCGCACGGCCGACGATCTTGCCTGGGTGCGCGAGACGGTCATCCCGCATGGCGTGCTGTTCATGGCGAAGTCACGGATCGGCGCTACGCATGCGGAGGCCGAGCTGGATCTGTTGTTCCGACTCGCGCCACCCGTTTGCGAAGTCTGCTTCGACCATATCGACGATATCTCGGCTCTCCATGCCCGTATCAGCGAGACGGGCATGAAGCTATGGGCCAATACGCTCGGTTCCGTCGCCTTTGCCGGCTTCACCGATACGGCCGCCATTGAGGATCCCGACGCCATCTGGGGCCGGCTCATCGAGGCCGGCATTTCGTTTATCCAGACCGATGAACCGGTTGCACTGAAATCATACCTCGCCAGCCGTCGCGGCTGACACATAAGGAAAGACCATGAGCTACAAAGACTTCATCAACGACCCGAGCCGCTCCTGCGCCATCGTCGCCCATCGCGGCGCCTGGCATGGCGCGCCGGAAAACAGCCTGGCCTCCATCGAGAACGCCATTGCCGTCGGTGCCGATATCGTCGAAATCGACGTGCGCAAGAGCGCCGATGGCGAGCTCTTCCTGATGCATGACGATACGCTCCTGCGCATGGCCGGCATCGACCGCGATGCGGAAACTTTCACCATGGCCGAACTGCAGGCGATCGCGCTGCGCGAAGACAATGGCGGCGAAGATCGCGCCGTCACCGACCAGCGCATCCCGACCCTGAAGCAGGCCTTCGAAGCCATTCGCGGCCGTATCTTTGCCGATCTCGACCTCAAGGATCGCGGGTTGTTTTCGGAAGTGGCGGCCTGCGCCCGCGAGATGGGCGTCGCATCCTCCGTCGACCTCAAGACCGTCGTGATGAACCGCGCAGACGTCGACTGGGTGCGCGCCCAGACTATCGAAGGCGTGCCCTTCATGGCGATGGCGCAGTTTTCGGCTGGCGATGTCGGCGACAGGCTGGCGCTGCTCTCGGAGCTCAAGCCCTTCATGTGCGAGTTGCGCTTCGACGATCTCAAGACTATCGCAAACAATCAGCAGCTCTTCAGGGATGCCAATATGGCGATCTGGTTCAATACGCTTGACATGGCTGCCAGCGGCGAATGGACCGATCCCAAGGCTCTTGCCGATCCCGACGCCATCTGGGGCCGCCTGATGGATGCCGGCATCAGCACTATCCAGACTGACGAGCCGGCTGCCCTGCGGCACTATATCGAGGCCCGGAAATCGGCACGGAAGCCGGCTAAAGCCCACGTCGCGGGTTGATCCTCTGCCGATACGCGGGCCATCCGCCGCAAGACGAGGTGGCCAGCGTCGGGTTATTTCACCGGCACAACGAGCGGTGACCCCTTGGTGACGATATAGGTCGCCAGTTCCGAGGCCTTGCCAATGCCGACGTTCCTTGCCGAATGGGCAATGCCCGAGGGGATGAAGAGCGACTGGCCGGCCTTGAGTGTCACCGGTTTCCGGCCATCGAGCTGATACTCCAACGAACCTTCGATGACATAGGCGATCTCTTCGCCCGGATGCTGGTGCTTCGGCGCAAAGGCGCCGGGGGCGAAATCGACGCGGACCTGGGCGGCCTGGTGGCCGGGCACGTCGATATCAGCATGGACGAGGTCGGTGCGCTCTATCGGTTGGTCGGCATAGGCAGGCGTCAGTTGCATAGCGCCGGTGGCGAGCAGGGCGCTCATTGCCATGATCTTGATCGCGTTCATTTGCATATCCTTCCGTCAGTTGCTTGCCCCCATGATCGGGCGACAGGGTCATTTGAGCAGAGGGATGAATTGGAAATGTTTCCGCCATCAGGGCTTTTTGTATCGCCATGTATCTGCGCGACCGGTGAGGGATCGAAGCCGTATTCTCCGGCCAGCGCCCTTGGCGGCCAGGCATGCGCAGCCAATGGGGCGGGTGCAGGAATGCCGCGACAACGACCGGAGACGGTGGTAAAATTATATGTTGGTTGCTCGTCTTGTGGGGGATGAGGCATGGGCAAGCTTGCGGAAGGGCCTTCAGTTACGCCGTCTTCTTCCGTGGGAAGGGCCATTGTGGACGAGGTCCGTCAATCGCCCCTTCTCGCGCTCATCGTTTTCGTGCCTGTGGTGCTGGTGCTGGAGCGGCTTATGCCCGACTCGCACACGCTGCTGTTCCTGCTATCGGTCGTGGCGATCATACCTCTTGCCGCTCTCCTGAGCCGGGCAACCGAGGCAGTCGCCGCGAAGACCGGAGACGCGGTCGGCGGACTGCTCAATGCCACGCTTGGGAACCTGACCGAACTCGTCATTTCGCTGGCGGCGCTGCAGGCGGGGCAATATCTGCTGGTCAAGGCGTCAATAGCGGGCGCGATCGTTACCAATACGCTGTTCATGCTGGGCGGCTCCTTCCTGCTCGGCGGGCTCAAGCATCACATTCAGGAATTCAACAGGGTCAATGCGCGCTTTCAGGCCTGCATGCTGTTCCTGGCAACGATCGCGGTTCTTGTGCCATCGCTGCTCAGCGAAGCGGATCAGCCGCCGGCACCCGAGGTGTCGCAGACGCTGAGCCTCGGCCTTTCGATCCTGCTCATCGTCGTCTACGCACTCGGCATGTTCTTTTCGCTGCGCACGCACAAGGAACTTTTCGCCAGCGTCAGCCATGGCGGCGAAGAGGAGAAACACTGGCCGATGACGCTGGCTCTCGTCCTGCTCGTCGTCGTGACGCTGCTGGTGGCGCTGGTCAGCGAGATCTTCGTCGGATCGGTGCAGGTTGCCGCCGAACATCTCGGCATGACGCCGGCCTTTGTCGGCTTCATCGTCGTGGCGCTGGTGGGCGCGGCCGCGGAAATGACGACGGCCTTTTCCGCGGCGCGTGCCGATCGGCTGGATCTCAGCGTCGGCATTGCGCTCGGCAGTGCTGCCCAGATTGCGCTCTTCGTCGCGCCTCTCCTGGTGGTGGTCAGCTATTTCATCGGCCCGGAACCGATGACGCTGCAATTCTGGCGCGGCGCGGTGACAATGATGATCGTTGCCACGCTCGCCGCCACGCTCTTGTCCAATGGCGGACGCGGCGCCTGGTATGCGGGGGTCATGGCTCTGGCGCTTTACGGGATTTTCGCTTTCACCCTGTTCGTCCTGCCGCCGGCAAGTCCGTCCTGATCATTCAACCCGCAAAATGGCAGCCGGGACGCGTGCGTGATGGATTGGCCCGATGGATTGCAGGAGGGGAATGGCAGGGACATGACGACAAAAATCGGCACGACATTTCAATCGAGTACACGGATGAGACGGCTGTTCTTCGCGGCGCTTTTCAACCAGATCCGCATCCTTTGGCCGATTTTTTCCGGCGTGCTGATCGTCATGGTCGGAGCAGGCGCCGTTGTCGGCTGGATCGAGGGCTGGGGCATCGGTGAGAGCCTGTATTTCACCTTCGTCACCGGCCTGACGATCGGCTACGGCGATCTTGCGCCGAAGAGTACGATAGCACGCATCCTATTCGTGCCGATCGGCCTTTGCGGCATCATACTAACCGGCCTTGTTGCCGCCGTCAGTGTGCAGGCGCTCGATGCGGCGGGCCGCACCCGAACCGAACGGGATGATCTCACCGATATCGGATCATAGGGAGTAACGCGGATTGCATCACCTCTTGCCGATCCCACACGACGGGCCGTGTTCGGGCGCATCGTCAATTCCGAGGAGATCACCGTGGATGCTCACGCGCGCCAGAAGGGCCTGTGGCTCTGCTCGTAGGCGGCCTCGCGCGTCATGCCGAAATCCCGGAGGGTCTCGTCGGGCAGCATATCCAGTTCGCGGGCGAAGAGGCGGCGTTCGGTCCAGCGCTCGCGCCACAGGCGGAACGTATCTGTCACGTGCATGATGAAGTTTCCTTTCTCTGTCGGCAAAACTCACCTATTGCTAACGAAGTCTTAAGCGGCGATTTCCACCTGTCTTACTTGTTTGTCATGATTTTATGGCAGTTTCAGACAGCGCAAAAGCGCGTTATCCTGACTGTATCAGTTAGAAAAACTCACATATAAGGACGCCATGGCCCGCAATCTGCCGCCGCTCTCCTATCTTCGGGCCTTCGAAGCCACGGCACGTCTCGGCTCGGTGACACGGGCGGCCGACGAACTGGGGCGCACGCATGGTGCCGTTTCCAAGCAGTTGCAGCTTCTGCAGGAGCAGCTTGAGATCCCCGTGTTCGAGAAATCGGGGACCGGGCTTCGGCTGAACGAGGATGGAGCTGCCTTCTTCGCCACCGTGTCGCGCGCCTTCGATCTGCTGGAAGAGCGCTATCAGGAGCTGAAGGCGAGCCGAAACGAGGCGAGCGTGCATCTTTCCTGCAGCGCCACCTTCGCCATGGTCTGGCTGGTGCCGCGTCTGGCGGAATTCTACAGTCTCTATCCGAATTGCCGCGTGCAGTTGAACATGTCATCGAGCGCGCGTGACGGCGGCTCGAACCGGGCGAGGGACGGCGTGGATTTCACGCTGAGCTGGGATCGCTTGTCGCGACCGCAGGTGAAGGGCGAGTTCGTACCGCTGGCCTCCGTCTCCTTCGGCTTGGTGTCCGCGCCGGATTATCCCTTCAGAATCGATGGTGATAAATTCTTCTTTCCGACCCGCATTTCCCCCGATCATATGAGCGAGCAATGGACGGGCTGGCAGGCGGCGACAGGGCACCGGATCTCGGCGCAGTCGGAGCTTTATTTCCCGCACATGCATCTCTGCGTCAGCGCCGCCGTAACCGGGCTTGGTGTGGCGCTGGTGGAGCGGCGCTTTGCGCTCGCCGAGCTGAAAAGCGGCAAGCTGGTGCAGCGATCCGAATTCCTGACCTACGAGGGTGGTTTCGTGGCGATCATGAAGCCCGGCCGGGCGCTCTCGCCGGCGGCAAGCCATTTCCTAGACTGGCTGCGCGGCGCCTTCATGCGGGAGTAGATGGGTTTCGGCTCAGCGAAGAAACAGGTTCCGTGCAGACCAGATGCAGAGGGCCGCGGCGATCAGCCAGATGATGATGATCGCGATAAGCCCCGAACGGCTGACCGGGCGCTGCGCCCGTTGGGTGGCCATGTCCCGGAATTCCGCCATCAGCGGCTCCGGAATGAGGCGGATGGCGATGAGAATGCCGAACGGGACGATGATGAGATCATCGAGATAGCCGAGCACAGGCACGAAATCCGGGATGAGATCGACGGGCGAAAGTGCGTAGGCAGCAACCGCACCGGCGACGATCTTGGCCACAACAGGCGTGCGGCTGTCGCGCGCGGCAATCCAGAGTGCGACCACATCGCGTTTCACGGATCGCGCCCATTGTCTTGTCGCTTTCAGCCATTCGCTCATTCTTGCGCGGCTTAGAACTTCACCTTGAGCCCAAGCATCGGTCCCTGCTGGACCACGTCGAAGACGAATCCGTCGTTGCTGTAATCGACCCCGAGTGCGCGGTAACCGGCAAGCGCCGAGACGGTATCGTTGAAGTTGTAGCCGATCGCCGCGGCGACGTCCCAATCGAGGTCGGCACCGCCGGCACCGACAAGCCCCCAGCCGGTCAGGTAGATTTCCGGGGTGATGGAATAGGTCCCCTTGAAACCGGCCATGCCATCGACCCAGGTTGCCTCATCGGTGGCAGAACGTCCGTCGAGAACGCCGCCGCTGAAGGACAGTTCGCTTTTGACGGACCACACGCGCGCGCCGCCGACAATGTCGAGCCGCGCTGCATAGTCCTCGTAGACCGAGTAACCGGCACCAAGCAAGCCTGCGAAGGTTTCGGACGAGAGTTCGACGCCAGTCGCCAAAATCCCCCTCGGCGTGCCCGACTGACCTGATATCTTCAAATAGATTGCATCGCCGAAGATGCTGTACGGCCCGTAACGGGCTTCCCCCATCGCCATCGCACCGAAATCGAAGTGGTCGAGGATGTCGTTGAAGCTGGCATCGACATGAGCTTCCGGCAGTCCGAACTGGGCAATGTCGCCCGACAGTCCTGCCGCCCAGAAATAAGGCACGAATGCAAAGGTCCAGCCACTTTCGGTCTTTATCGGCTGCACTTCCGGCGTCATCGGGGATTGGATGTCCGCGGCGAGGGTGCTGCCGGTGATGAAACAGATTCCGATGCAGACCAGAGTTCGAATGACAGAAGATCTCATTGGCTCCCCCACAAATCTTCAGCGCGCGATGAATGCCGAATCCCGCCCTGATAGCCTCGATCATGATCGTGGCCTCAGATTTTTCAAAATATTTTCGACTGCTAATATTTTCGGTTGCCGGCGGCATTTTATTAACGTGGCTTGATTGCCACAGTCGATGTCCGTTCTGTTCGCATTTGCCCGCATCTCCCGAATAGGCGTAGGTGATCATGGGAAGCGAAAAGCCCAGCTCCGGCGCTATGGCTGCGAAGCTGCCATATTGCCCTGGAGCCAGAAACCGACGCCACTGCTCATCGGCGCGAGCGGCGATACAGGATATCAGGAACGCGAAAGTGAGCGTGGCGGGTTCGAGGCAATTCGCCCTATCAATGCAGCATCAAGCCGGCTCAATAACAGGTCGTCACCGCTTGGCCGTAGGCATCGTAGACGGTCCGGCAGCCGGTCGACGCCGCCGCACCGACGGCGACGGCTCGGCGTGTGGTCCGCCTTGCCACGCCGGCATAGCTCATCGGCGTCGCCGGCCGACCGATACGCGCCTCAGCCTTGCCGACCCAGGTCTCGGGATTCGACAGAGAGGCATTGTCGGCCATGAGCAGAGCGCTGAGGCCGACCATGCCAGCGATCATCGTTTTCGTGATGCTCATTGTTGCGCTCCTTCCGTCGCGGCAGGCGGCACCTCGTCGAGAGCCGAAAGGTCCTTGATGTCCACCTTCGAGCCCGCGCCATCGACCTTGAATTCAAACGCCGCATTCCCGATTGCCGCACCTGGCTTCCAATCCCGGACCTCGACCGTGTATTGCGGCGAGCCGGTCACCGTCTTGCTGGTGATCACCATCTTGCAGGGGATCGGTTCCGGACCTGTTCTGACCCAGAGCTGCCAATCGGTCTCATTGTTCCTGAAGGCGAGGTGTTCGCACTCGACACCATCGATGACGCCCTGGCCGATGTATTTTGCGGCCAGCACGTCTGCGCTCAAGGCGCCATAGACATCGCTCAAGAGCAGATCAACGCCCGGCGCGCCGATGCCGAACTCGTGGCGCATGCGATCGACCAGGGCGTCAATCGTCCCACCGGCGCTCGCCTGCGCATACTTCTTGTTGTCGATGTCATGGATCGTCAGCGTGGTCCCGTCGAAGATCATCTCCACAGCCGCATAACCGCCAACACGCTCCGCTCTCAGTTTGTCGGGACGCTTCAACTGCAGGGTCGTCGAACTGTCGAACTGGATTTTCTCGAGTTCCGGCGTGATCACCTCGATGCTCGAGTTGAACTTCGCCGAGATCGCCGACTGTCTTGCCAGATAGTCCGACATCGACTTGAGAATGGCCTTGGGATCGGTTTTGCCGCCGTTCGCAAACGACGGCACGACTGCAACGCTTGCCAAGGCAAAGGCTATGATTGCCCTGCGAGCCGTCCGCAACCCCAGGAACTGTGCGAGAAAAGGCCTATCTGTGATGCCATTGCAATATCGCATCATCCCCCCCTTTAAAGGAATAGCCCAATTACACCTTCACCCCAGGCGTCAGTACCTACGCCCCGAAGCTGGGCCGCTCCTCAGCGAAGAATATCGCACTAACCGGAATTAAAATAAGTATTTTCTAATATATTCATCTGCCCGATATCATCGTCATTGACGCAGATCAAGGTCGTCAGCGCTTTGCGCCTATTTTGCGATATCCCGGGTCGAGTGCCGGGAGCAGAAGAAACTCAGCCTGGCGCCATGCTGAAATATGTTGCCGGGACAGGCGTAAATGTTTTCTGTTTGTTCTTTTTCGCCGTCACGTTACATTGCTCTCGCGCGCGACGCCAATTTTCGCGAAAAAGGAGTTTGCATGAAGGCGGTTTTGTTTGGGATTTTCTTGCTGGTCGCCGGGAATGCATCTGCTTCCTGCGATCTGGTTTCGGCTCCGTGTTCTACCGACAGTTCAGGCAATACCTATATCAGAGAGCAGAATCTCGGTGGCGGCTACAATACGTACCGAAACGGAGATCTCTATTCACAGACGCATCAGCAGCTCAATGGCACCTATCGAGAGACCTATTCGAGCGGCGGCTACCGGACTTATTACAGCGATCCCAATCGCCGCGAACCTTATCAGGAGGATCCGAAGGGCACGATCGGCCGCTGAGGAAGCCGATCCTCCTGCAGCACACTTTGGGGAGTCGCGACGACGGCACTATTGCTGTTGAAGCGGGCCGTGCATCCGCTCCACACCTTGCTGCTGGAATGCTCTAGTGATGCTTGAAATACTGCACCTCGCGCTCATGCTTTTCAGCCGCTTCCCGGGTCTTGAAGGTGCCAAGGTTCTTGCGCTTGTGCGTCTTCGCATCGGGTTTGCGGGAATAGAGACGATATTCACCTGACTTCAGTTTGCGGATCATCTGAACCTCCTGTGCTGAGGGGTAAATCCCCGCAGCCTTATCCGGTTCCGGCTTGGCAGGACGATCTTTCTCAAGGTCACCGCACGGCGACAATGGGCCTGAGCGCGTCGATCAGCTCGGTGGAACCTCTGCGGACATCGGGCGCATTCGGCTCGACGTCGATGAGGCCGCCCCGGCCGTGAACCTCGTAAAGCTCGGTCAGGAGATCGGCGGCGCTGGCGCTCATCACCCGACCCAGGCTTACCCGCCACAGCGAGCGGGGCAGGGCTTCAACCGCGTTCGTCGTCGCAATCAGATGATCGCTTCGATCAGAAACGGCCCGCCGCGCTTGAGCGCGCTGTCGAAGAGATCGGCAAATTGCTCGCAGCTGTGCGCGCCGGCGGCATCGACGCCCATGCCTTTGGCGATCAATACCCAGTCCCAGGCAGGGTGATCGAGGTCCATCATCCGGCGGGCGTTTTCGCCGATTCCGTTGACGCCGACATTGCGCATCTCGGCATGAAGCACGGCATAGGCGCGGTTGGCGAAGATGATCGTCACCACGTCGAGATTTTCACGCGCCTGCGTCCACAGGCCCTGCACCGTGTACATGGCGCTGCCATCTGCCTGCAGATTGATGACCTTCCGGTCCGGACAGGCGATTGCGGCACCCGTCGCAAGCGGTATGCCACAGCCGATCGAGCCGCCAGTGTTCATCAGGTAGTCGTGCGGCGCCGAGCCGGCTGAAAGTTCGAAGAAGCGGCGGGCCGAGGTGATCCCTTCGTCGCAGACGATGGCATTGTCGGGAAGTCTTTCCGCCACCATCACGGCGATCGCATCTTCGGTCAGATGCCCGAAGGGAGTGATATGGTCGGAAGCGGCACTTGCCCTTGGCAGAGGCTGCGACGGCCTGACGCTCAGTTCGTCCCTGAGTGCCTCCAGCGCGCCTTTCAGATCCTCGCCATGCCTTGCAAGGGTCAGAACCTTGCAGCCTTTGCGCACCAGCCGTCCGGGCTTGCCCGGATAGGCAAAGAAGGCGACAGGCTCGGGCGCGCCAACCAATACCAGCACATCGATATCGGCCAGCAGATCCAGGGCGGCGTCGATCGGGTAGGGGATGCGGGTCACGGCGACACGGCCGCGGCCACGCTCGACCCTCGGCAGTTGCATCTCGCTGAAGAGACGAACATCCCTGGCGGCTGCAATCGCACCCGCAATCTCCAGGCAGTCGGCGCGGGCAGCCGCACCGCTGACGAGAATTCCGGCCTCTCCGGGCGTGTCTCTGATGGCGGCGGCAACCTCGCGCACGCTATCCATGTTAACGGCATGAGGCTCCGGCCGCGACAGCCTGATCGGCTGCTCCGCCTCGACATCGCCCCAGGCAGCATCTGCCGGCAGGATGAGCGTTGCCACACCGGGCGGTGACATTGAGGCACGGTAGGCCGCCTCCGTCGCGCCGGCAATTTCTTCCGGGCTGCGGATACGGTGCACCCACTTGGACATCGCGCCTGCCAAGCTCTCGATGTCAGATGTCAGCGGCGCGTCGAGGGGAAGATGATAGGAGGCATGATCGCCGACGATGTTGATGACCGGTACTCTGGCGCGGCGGGCATTGTGGAGATTGGCAAGGCCATTGGCGAGCCCCGGCCCGGTGTGCAGCAATGTCGCCGCCGGGTGATCGGTCATGCGCGCATAACCATCGGCCGCGCCCGTCACCACGCCCTCGGAGAGACCGAGAACGCAGCGCATTTCGGGCTTGCGGTCGAGGGCGGCCACGAAATGCATTTCCGACGTGCCGGGATTGGCAAAACATACCCTGACATCGTTTGCCAGGAGCGTATCACACAGGCTGTCCGCACCATTCATGGCAGTTCCCTCCCGCTTACTTCAGCCTTGCACGGGAAGAACATAAGCACAACCTTGAATAACGCGTCGGCACGCTTTCGTGACAGAGCGGAAAGCCTTCCTCACAGGCATTGGATGAACATTTTTTCAGGCCGGCGCGAGATGGTCCAGAAGGCTGCGCGCGTGGACCGACAATTCCGCCCGTTCCGCCGTGCAGACCAGCAATTGGCGCGTGGCCCAGTCATCCGAGAGGCGGAGAACGACAATCCCGGATGATCGCCCGGCGCGGCGGGCGGCCGTTTCAGGCACGATGCCGATACCGATATCGGCACCCGCCAGCCGGCAGATGGCCCCGAAATCGCGCAGCCGCACGCGGGTCTTCAGCCTGATGCCGATACGGCCCGCCTGCGCATCGATATGATCCTGCAGGGCGCCGCCGGCGAGACCGATGAAATGCTCATCGACGAGGTCGGTGAAACTGACGCTGCTCTCTCGGGCCAGAGGATGGCCTTTGCTGACAACGGCGACGAGCCGGTCCATGGCGAAAGGTCTCACCGCCAGCCCGGCCATATCCGCCGCAGCAGAGAGGATGCCGATCTCGGCATGACCCGCCGCCACGCTTCTGGCAATCTCGACGCTCTGCCGTTCCTTCAGTTGCAGATCCACCTGCGGGTTGGCGGCCATCCAGGATGCGAGCCGTTCAGGCAGATGTTCCGATATGGCAGCCGTGTTGGCGAGAATGCTGATCGTCGAGCGCAGCCCCCGCGCATATTCGCCGAGTTCGCCACGCATCCGCCTGATCTGGCCGAGAATCACGCGGGCATGGTGGGCGAGCGCTTCCCCGGCCTCCGTTGGCGAGACGCCGCGCCGGCCGCGTTCCAGCAGGATGACTTCGCCGAGCGCCTCCATGTCGCGCAGCCGTTCGCTCGCAGCGGCAAGCGAGAGCCCCGCATCTGCCGCTCCATGGGTGATGCTGCCGGCATCGACGACGGCCAGGAAGAGGCGAAGGTCGGTCAGATCAAAACGCATTTTGCCACAATAAGGCATCTCCTGCCTTCGGGCCAGCCGAAGGCTGGCTGGGGAACTTCCGCATTGTCCATGGCCTCGAAGCTGCTACCGAAGCGGCATGTCCGAGCTTTCCATCACCTTCCTGTCAGCAATCACCGCCACCTTCTTTGCCGCCGGCCTCGTCAAGGGTGTCACCGGCATGGGACTTCCGACGGTCGCCATGGGCATATTGGGCGTTTTGACCTCGCCGCTGACGGCGGCAAGCCTGCTGATCGCACCGTCGTCGGTCACCAATCTCTGGCAGTTGTTTGCAGGCCCGAGCTTCGTTCCGCTTCTGCGTCGGTTCTGGCCGATGATGACAGCCGTCGTTGCGGGAACGATGCTTGGGTCGGCATGGCTTGCGAGCGGCGATACCGGCGCTACGACCAAAGGGCTTGGCGCGACGCTGGTATTCTATTCCGCCTATGCGCTCTTTGGCCGTCCGCTCCGCGTGCCGGCGGCGATGGAGCCATGGCTTTCGCCCGTCATCGGTGCGGCGACGGGCTTCGTCACGGGCAGCACAGGCGTTTTCGTTGTCCCGGCCGTGCCTTATCTGCAGGCGCTCGGGCTTGCGAAGGATGATCTGGTGCAGGCGCTCGGCCTGTCCTTCACCGTCTCCACGGTTGCGCTTGCAGCCTCGCTCGGCCTGCGCAACGCTTTCGAAGGGGGCAATCTTGCGCTTTCAGTCCTCGCGATCCTGCCGGCACTGGCGGGCATGTGGACCGGGCAGGTGCTGCGCGATCGGATTGCGCCGGCCACCTTCCGCCGCGGGTTTCTCGTCTGCCTTCTGCTGCTCGGCGCAGAGATGTGTCTGTGGCCGCGCTGAGGCCGTCGACTTTACGGTGTCGCACCGGTCACCTTGCACTCGAAGGGATCGCGCAGGACGGCACCGGTGAAGTGCGCAGAGCGTCTGCGTCCTCCCTTTTTGGGTAAAAGGGAGGACGCTTGTGAACAGGCTTCTCTGTTACCGCTGACGATTGTCATGCAGGCCGTTCGGAAACGCTCGTTTTCCACTTGATGAGGTGCTTCTCGGCGATGTCCAGGATGCTGTCGATAATAAGGACAAAAACCGCCAGGATCAGGATGCCTGCGAAGACGCCGACCGCATCGAAATTGCCTTCTGCTTGGGCGATGAGGTAGCCAAGACCAGCGGAAGAGCCAAGATATTCGCCGATGATCGCTCCAACGACGGCAAAGCCGACCGATGTGCGCAGGGAGGAGAGGATCCAGCTCGCGGCTGCCGGGAAATAGACGTGGCGGAGCAGATCCGACCGCCTGGCCCCTAGAATGCGGGCGTTCGACAGCACCACCGGGTTCACTTCCCGGACGCCTTGCAAGGCGTTGAAGAACGTGACGAAGAACACCAGCGTCACGGCGAGCGCCACCTTGGACCAGAGACCGAGACCGAGCCAGAGGACGAAGATCGGCGCAAGTACGACTCGAGGAATCGCGTTCAAGCCCTTGATGAAGGGGTCCAGAATACGCGCGGTCGAACGGCTGAGACCGAGCCAGACGCCTGCTGCTACACCAAGTGCCGTACCGACCAGATAGCCGAGCACGGTTTCCGTCAGGGTGATGGCGACATGGCTATAGAAGCTGGTGTCCACCACCCAGGATGCGACCTGATTGAAGATGTCGACCGGAGCCGGAAAAAAGAAGACGTCGATGAAGCCGACCTCGACACCCAGCTGCCAGCCTCCGACAATTGCTACCAAGAGCACGATTTGGATAAGGCGTTCAGTCATGGCGTTCATAGCTTTTCTCCACTTCGCCGCGCAGCGACGACCAGATGTTGCGATAAAGATCCATGAAGCGCGGATCGAGCTTGATTTCCGCGACATCGCGAGGGCGTTCGAGATCGACGGGGAAGCTGTCGATCACGCGCGAACGCGGTCCCGCAGCAAGCACCACGACCCGATCACCGAGAGCAATTGCCTCCTCGAGGTCGTGCGTGATCATCACGACCGCGCGTCTTTCTTCCTGCCAAAGCCGCAACAGTTCGTTCTGCATCAGATGGCGGGTATGGATATCGAGCGCGGAGAAAGGTTCGTCCATCAGAATGACCTTGGGACCGGTGATCAGCGCCTGGGCCATCTGGACGCGCTTGCGCTGTCCGCCTGAAAGCTGGTGGGGATAGCGATGCTCGAACCCTTTCAGCCCGACTTTCGCCAGCCATCTCATCGACTGCTCGCGACGTTCGGCAGTACCGACACCCTTGAACATGGGTCCGAGCTCCACGTTCTCGATTGCGGTCTTCCACGGAAGCAATGCATCCTGCTGAAAGAGATAACCGATGTCGTTCTGAACCCCGCGTACCGGCTGACCGTCGATCGATACGGTGCCATCAGCAGGTTTCAGCAGGCCGGCGATTGCATTGAGTATTGTGCTCTTGCCGCAGCCGGTTGGACCAACGATGGCGAGGAACTCACCATCGGAGACTTTCAAGTTCACATCCTGCACGGCCACGTAGGCGCCAAAGGCCATGGTGACCGCGTCGATGGAAACCATCGGCTTTGCTTGATGCGGACTGTCCGTCGGGGCTGCGGTTTTTACTACGGCCAATGCCATGACCTCCTCCTGTCAGTTGGCTGCGACGTTCGGGACCTTGCCGACGAACTCGTTCGTGTAGGTTTTCGTAAGGTCGATTTCGGCCGCCGCGACTTTTTCGTTGAAGCTCTTCAGAACGGCGAGGGGAATCTTGATATCCTCCTCGTTGATGCGCCCGTCCTTCGAGAAGATCGCTTTCGCGTTCTCGACCGCCTTGACGTAGGTGTCACGATCGCCGGAAATGAACTCCTTCGGCAGCTTGTCGACGATCTCCTCCGCCGAGTGGCTATTCATCCACTCGAGCGCTTTGACCGTCGCATTCGTGACCTTCTGGATGGTCTCCGGATTTTCCTCGATATAGCTCTGCGTGGCATAGAGAACGGAGGTCGGGTAAATCCCGCCATAGATCGCCTTCGCACCGTCGTCGCTGCGCCCGTCGATCAGGATCTTGCCGACGCCCTTGGCCTCGATGAAGGTCGCTGCCGGGTCGTAGTTGACGAGGAGGTCGACCTTGCCCTGCTCAACGGCCGCGACAGCGGCAGATCCTGAGCCAACGCCGATCAGCGAGACGTCGTCGGCGGACAGGCCGTGGCGCTGCAGATAATAGCGGACGAAGAAATCGGAAGACGAGCCCGGCGAGGTGATGCCGATTTTTGCGCCTTTGATCGTTTCCGGTTTTGCCGGATCGAAAGTGCTGTTCTTGCCGCCAGCCAGCACGAGCCCTGAATTGCGGGCGAGCTGTACGAACGCCACGACAGCCTTCTTCTGCGATTGCATCTGGATCGTATGGTCGTAGAAGCCGACGGCAATATCCGTCGAGCCGGCAACAAGCGCCTGAAGCGTCTTCGACCCGCCCGATGCGAAGTTTTCGACGGTCACCTCCAGGCCTTCCTTTTCATAAAGGCCGAGCCCCTGGGCGACCGGAAAGGGAAGATTGTTGAGGTTGTAAGAGCCGACGCTGATGCGGACCGGATCCGCAAATGCGGAACCGGCAAACGCGACGGTTGCCGCGAGGGCGAGCATGAGTTTGCGCATGATATTCTCCTCCTGTTGGTGGCGCCCTCCCGGCGGCCACGGTTATTATGCCGCGTAACCCAGTCGCGCGACAGGTTTTGCGAATACGTGTCCTTCAAACAGCCGGCGGGCGGTGCGAAGGATTCCGGCGACGACCTGGCCGTCCCTCTCATACAGTTTGACGTCCAGGTGACCGCTTGGGTGTTCTATGGAAAGAACGACTGGAGGGGTACGCCTGCCGATCAAAAGCGAAGCGACCGTATCCTGGCTGATACAGGCTGTGGCGATTCCTACGGCGCCGGTGGTTGCCAGCGACGGATGACATTGATGCGGCATGAAATACCGTACGCTGATGTCACCTCCCGACTTTGGCCGGGAAATGAGAACCGGCTTCGGCGTTACCTGATTGCGCACGTCGCCGAGGCCCATCCGTTCGCCAGCAGCGATACGCAACTTTTCCAGCCGCGTCAGCAATTCCTCATCAGCATTGAGTTCAGCCGCCGATTCCGAGCCGGTTGCGCCGATCGCGGCGGCCTCGATCAACATCATCGGCATTGCGCAGTCGATGCAGGTGACAGCAACGCCATCGATCAGGTCGACGGGCCTGCCAGTGGGAAAGAGCTGCCCGGTACGAGCCCCGGCTGCGTCCATGAAGGTCAGTGCGATCGGCGCTGCACGTCCGGGCACGCCATCGATTGCAGCATCACCGAGATAGGAGACGCTGCCGTTTGGAGTGGGAACCTCGGCCTCGATCAGCTTGCCGGTGTTGACATTATGGATCCGGACGAGCGTCGTTTCTCCGCGAACCGGGACGAGTCCGGCTTCGATGGCAAACGGGCCGACCGCAGCCAGCATGTTGCCGCAGTTCGGGGAGGTGTCGACAATCTGTTGGTCGATCCGCACCTGTGCAAAGAGATAATCCACGTCGGCGCCGGCAATGCCGGCAGGCCCGACGATCGCCACCTTGCTCGTGACCGGATTGCCGCCGCCTATGCCGTCGATCTGCAGCGGATGACCCGAGCCCATGATGGACAGCAGGATCTCGTCACGCTGACCGGCAGTCGCGGGAAGATCGCTTGCCAGGAAAAACGGACCCTTCGAGGTGCCGCCTCTCATCAATACGCAAGGGATCGCCAACAGGTCGTTCATCGCTTGTGCTTCCATCAGAATTATGTCATCGCCGTATCAATCGGCACCGTTTGATCCAATTATCGGAACAGGCGTTTATTTGTGAAATGCTAAAAATCGGGGGATTGATGCGTCATGAGCATTAATTGCGAGATCCTTGACCTTCGCGCGTTCCTGAGCGTCGTAGAGCTGGAGAGTTTTCATCGCGCCGCCGAGGCCTTGCATCTGTCACAGCCCGCGTTGAGCCGCCGCATTCAAAAACTGGAGCAGGTTGTCGGAGCGCCGCTCCTGGAGCGGACAACCAGGCATGTCAGCGCCACGGCTCTCGGTACAGAGTTCGTGCCGCTCGTCCGGCGTATGCTGGAGGAGTTCGATGGCTCTCTGTTTGCTGTTCGTGACGTTGGACCCAATCGGGGCGGATTGGTAACGATCGCATGCCTCCCCACCGCGGCATTCTACTTCCTGCCTACAGTCATCAGACAGTTCAACGAGGAGTACCCGAACATCCGCTTTCGCATCCTCGACTTGCCGGCGACCGACGGTCTTCAAGCCGTGGCACGCGGGGAGGTTGAATTCGGCATAAATATCATGGGCACGTCGGATCCGGACCTGACCTTCGAGCGGCTCGCGGAAGACCCGTTCGTGCTTGCAGCCCGCAAGGATCACCCTCTTGCAGCAAAACCATGGGTCGGGTGGGCGGAACTGGAGCCCTATCATCTGATCACGGTTCACCGATCAAGCGGCAACAGAACGCTGCTCGATGCAGCACTGGCAAAATCGAACATCAAGCTTCGCTGGTTCTACGAGGTAACCCATCTGTCCACCTCCCTCGGGTTGGTGGAGGCAGGCCTCGGGATTTCCGTACTGCCGAGAATGGCTACCCCAAGAGAAGACCATCCGTTTCTGATCACCCGCCCGATCCGCAATCCCGAGATATCACGCACGATCGGCGTGGTTCGCCGTCGCGGCGGCACCCTGTCGCCGGCAGCGGAGCGTTTTCTCAAGATGTTGATTGGTGTGTGGGGAAATGATTGAAAGACGCTGAGAAATCGGCAGCCGCAAAACCGGAAGTCTCAGTTCCGCCGACTTCTCGCCGACAAGTCCCGCACGGGAACGATTCCTTTCCGTTCAACAAGGGTTTGAGAATGATCAAGACAATGACGATTGCGGCCGCCACACTGCTGTTGACGGCTCACTATGCCGGCGCCTCCAGCGATGCCGCCTGGAATGCACTGTTTGCCAAGGTGAACGGCACGTGCATCGGCCAATCCGGCATGGATACGCCCGAAGCGACCGCTCCGATCGTGTTCGATGACGCCACGGGCAAGGTCGCCGTTCTGCTGCGAGGCTCGATGGGCAAGGGCAAGAGCCGGGTCAAGAACGTCAACCTGATCTGCCTTTACGACAAGAAAACCGGCAAGGCCTCGATCCAGGAATATCGCTGGCTCGGCCGGTGATCCGACGGCACCGCTGCGAAAACTCGCGGCCTATGCCGGCTGCCGGGATTACACTACGCGCGCCAAGGCCTGCCAGGCTTTTCAGAAGGCCGATGCCGACCAGTTGGCGCATTTTGCTGCGGCACACCGAGCGGGACCGGCGGTTAAAAACGGCCTCTTACGCAGCCAGCCGAATCGCGATCGCACCCGCCAGCGAAGCTGCACGATCGGCAATATCGCGGCGACGGGCAGAATGGTCCACCCGGCGAGATCGCGAAGGAAGTCCACGACGACAGCTCCGGTTCCGGCCGCTCATTGCTTCCTGGTGAAGACACCGAGATTGTAAAGCTGGACGCGCCTGTTATTGGCGGCCTCCGATTTCGAGCCCTCGATCGGGAAATATTCGCCGACCCCGACGGCATAAAGGCGACTCGGATCGATGGCGAAGGTGGTCGAAAGAATCTCCTTGATCGCCTCGGCCCGCTGTTGGCTGAGGTCTAGATTGTGCTGGTCGGTGCCGGTCGAACTCGTATGGCCGACGACGAGGAACTTGTAGGCCCAGAGGTTCGGGTGATGCAGCGCATCGGCGATCATGCCCAGCGTGCGGTAGGATTCCGGTTCGATGGCGACGGAATCGTTCGCGAAGTCGATCTCGACCACCATCTGCGGCAGGCGCGCGACCTTGCTCCAGTTCGGCAGGCCGGACATCTGTTTTCCGGACCCGGTCAGTGCCTCCTGTCTCAGCAGTTCGACGTCGACGATGGGCGCTGCCCCCTGAAGCTTTCCAAGACCGTTGATGATCCGCTCCTGGGAGACTTGCTGCGCAAGCGCAAGAGCGGGCAAGAGGAGGGCGGCAGCAAAGCCGGCGAGGGCGATTTTTCTTGACATCATGACCTTACCTCCAGCCTGCATCCGATATCGCCTGATTGCACCGGGCACTGATCGTTTTCTGCTTTTTGGCCAGGCATGCGAGAATGTAGCCGTCGCCGACGACGCCATTGCAGCGCCGCGCCATGTCGGTGGCGCAGACCTTGCTGTAGGCCGTCTGCGCCTGCTCCCGCTTCTGGATCGATGCCGCAACACTCGCAAGCGTGGATGTGCAGGTTGGCGAGACTTTGCCCGCATTCTGGGCGAGGCAATCGGCGATCCTGTTATTGCCGAGGTTCAGCCCCTTGCAGAGCTTCTTGATATCGGCGCCGCAATCCTTCGCGAGCACGGTGATCGCATCGGCATAGCTGATCGTGTCTGCCTTCGCCGCACCCGTCCAGCCGATGATGGCGATCGCCGCCGCGCCAGTCAGTCTCCATACTCCACGCATGCACAAGCCCTCCTGTTGCGGCGCCGGAATGGCGCCCCCTCGGGACTATTGAATGCAGATCAGGAGAGTTCGGATAAGTACGTTACCGTAAACTCGCTGTAAATCGGCAGGTGAGGGGAGTTACGAGCTAGCCCGCCGATAGAGCGCCAAGGACCCGGCAAGCGTCAGCAAGGCACTGCCGCAGATCCGGTCGAGCCAGAGCGCGCCCGATTTCCGGAGCAGCCGGACGGCCTGCGAGCCAAGAGCCGCGTAGCCGAACATGACCATGAAATCGATGGCGGCGAAGACGAGGGCGAGAATGGCATATTGCTCGACCTGCGGACCCGAGGGATCGATGAATTGCGGCAGGAAGGCCGAGAAGAACAGATAGCCCTTCGGGTTGGTGACGGCGACGAGAAAACTCTTCAGGAAGATCGTCACAACTGAGCCGGATGCGTTCCCGCTTTCAGAGCGCAGCGAGACGTCAAACGTTCCCTTCGAACGCAGCAGCATCACACCCAGGAAGGCGAGGTAGCAGACGCCGACCCATTTGACGACGGTGAACCAGAATTCCGAGGCCGCGAGCAGGGCGCCAAGACCCAATGCGACTGCGCCGATCAACACGAAGTCGGACATGACAGCACCGATCATGCCCGATATCGCCCGGCGCACTCCGAATTTCGAGCCGTTCGCCAGGGCGAGAAGCACGGTCGGGCCGGGCGTGGCGATGCCGATGAATGCCACGAGCGCAAATGCAAGAACCGTCATTTCAGTCATGTCGTCCTCCTCCGTGTCGGGAATCGAGTTATGGCATTCGCCTGACATTTGCGGAAGGGCCTTCAATCAAAGCCAATATCCTGCTCCGGATCGAAGCAAAGAGTTCTGTATCCCGGCCATTTACGGCGCCGTTTACTGTAACGTACTTCCGGATATACGCCCTTTATGTTTCGGTCGGGTCGCTCAGCAGGTCCGAGTACATTGGCCATCTTGGTCTCGCCAAAGATGCGCCGGCGTAAATCGAGGTCCTGCCGGGTTCTTCATTTCGTTCGGGGGGAAACGCACATGACAATCCAGTTTGGGATCAAACGCCTGTTGCGAACGCCTATGTCGTTCGTCTTCCTGTCAATTGCTTCGATGGCCATTCCGGCCGCACCTGAGGCCGGGGCCGCCTCCCTGACGGAGGAGGAGGCGCGTCAGATCGGCATCGAGGCCTATGTCTATTTTTATCCGCTGATAACGATGGACATCACCCGCAAGCAATTGACCAACATGGAACCGAAGGAGGGGGCAATCGGCGGTCCGCCCAACCGGTTCATCAATATCCGCGCGTTTCCGACGGCGGACATGAAGGCCGTGGTCCGGCCGAATTTCGACACGCTCTATTCGAGCGGCTGGCTCGATCTGACGACGGAGCCGGTGGTGGTTACCGCGCCGGATACCGGAGGCCGCTATTACCTACTGCCGATGCTGGACATGTGGACGGATGTGTTCGCCGCGCCGGGCTGGCGAACGACCGGAACATCGGCCGGAAATTTCCTGATCGCACCGCCCGGCTGGAGGCCCGAGCTTCGCGACAGGTTCGATGAATTCAAGCTGCCTGATGGGACCGAACGGATCGACGCTCCGACGCCCTATGTCTGGATCATCGGGCGCACCAAGACCGATGGCCCCGATGACTACGATGCCGTTCACAAGATCCAGGACGGCTACAAGATCACGCCGCTGTCGCAGTGGGGCAAAGACGCCAAGCCGGCCGAGGTCAAGATAGACCCTTCCGTCGACATGAAGACGCCGCCTAAGATGCAGGCCGATACGGCTTCGGCGGAAGACTATTTCGCTTACGCTGCCGAACTCCTGAAACTTCATCCGCCGCACAGCACCGATCAACCGATCATTGCCCGCATGAAGCAGATCGGTATCGAGCCCGGCAAGAGCTTTGACCTGTCCAAGGCCGATCCCATCGTTCAGAAAGCGTTGAAGACGGCACCTCAGGATGCGCAGGCGCTCATGGGCTGGAAGCTGAAGACATTGGCACGCGTGGTCAACGGCTGGTCGATGAACACCGACACGATGGGCGTCTATGGCAATTACTACCTGAAACGAGCGATCGTGGCGCAACAGGGACTTGGCGCCAATCTGCCCGAAGACGCCATCTATCCGTTGAACCTTGCGGATGAAACCGGCAACCCGCTGGACGGACGAAGCAATTACACCATCCATTTCGAAAAGGAGGCGATTCCGCCGGTCAACGCTTTCTGGTCGGTCACCCTCTATGACAGCGACGGCTTCCAGGTCGCCAACCCGCTTAACCGTTTCGCGGTCAGCAGCTGGATGCCGTTCCAGTATAACGCCGACGGCTCGCTCGACCTTTATTTCCAGACCGAAAGCCCCGGGAAGGATAGGGAATGGAACTGGCTGCCGGCGCCGAACGGCCCGTATAATCTGACGATGAGGCTCTATGCGCCGAAGGGTAGCGCGCTGATCGGCAAGTGGAACCCGCCGCCGGTGACGCGTGCGGCTCCAGCGGCTCCGCTCGCTGCTCAGTGATAAGGCGAAGCGCACCGGAGGCTTTGCGGGCACGCGACGCAACAGGCGCGTCCCGCCAAGCCTTTCTTTTCCATCGATAGTTCGTCCCGCATCGAAGCATTTTGCGGCCGCAGCCGTTAAACAGGCGGTCGGTTTTGCACGAGGGAAAGCGACTGCGATGGAAAAGACGGCAACGATGACAACGGAGCTGGCGCTGCTTCTGGCGCTTTCGACGCTCTGGGGAGCCTCCTACACGTTCATCAAGATCGGCGTCGAAACCATTCCGCCGGTCACGCTGGTGGCAGCACGGACATTCATCGCCGGCGCGCTGCTTCTCGCCATCATCCGCTGGCTTGGCCTCAAGCTGCCCCGCGAGCGAAAAGCATGGACCTGCTTCCTGTTTCAGGCCTGCCTCAACAGCGTCCTACCCTTCACACTGATTGCCTGGGCCGAGCGGACGACCGATGCCGGTCTTGCGGCCATCCTGAATTCCACGACGCCGATCTTTGCCTTTCTGATCACGGCACTGATCACCCGGCATGAGGCCCTGACAGGCCGCAAGCTGTTCGGCGTGTCCTCGGGATTGATCGGAACCGCCTTAATCATCGGCGTCGGTGCGCTCGGCAGCATCGGACAGGCGCTCACCGCGCAGCTTGCGATCGTGACCGCCACGATCTGCTATGCGGGTGCCGCAGTCTTCGGCCGGAATTTCAGGGGGCTTGACCCCATGATGCCGGCTGCCGGCTCGCTGATATCGGGGGCGGCAATCCTGATCCCGGTCAGCGTCATCGTCGATCATCCCTGGACTTTGCAGCCGAGCCTCCATTCGCTGCTAGCGCTCCTTGCTCTCTCCGTCTTCTCGACGGCACTCGCCTTCGTGATCTATTTCCGTCTCGTGCAGACGCTCGGTTCGGTGGGTGCCACGGCCCAGGCCTATCTCAGGGTGCCGATCGGCGTTGCAATCGGTGTCGTCTCCCTCGGCGAAACGCTGTCTTCCACGGCAGTGCTTGGTCTTGCCTGCGTCATGGCCGGTGTCATCGCCATGACGCTGCCCGCCCGAACGCGGATCCGTCAGGCTGTCTGATCCATGCCGCCAAGACCACAAAATCTGCAACGGCTTATTCGACTGACATCGAAAATCACCTGTTGTCATCGTGCTGTCATTAATGATGAGGTACGGGGGCGGAGCAACGGGAAATATTGGCGTGGATGCAAAGGAAATGACTGGGGAGAAGACGGCGGCTCCATCGGCAGGTACGCCTGCGGAGGTCTTCGGCGCCTTCCTGAAGCTTGGCCTCACGTCGTTCGGCGGACCGATCGCGCATCTCGGCTATTTCCGCGACGAGCTCGTGACGCGGCGCAAATGGATTGACGAGAAGGGCTATGCCGATCTCGTTGCCCTCTGTCAGTTTCTTCCCGGTCCCGCATCGAGCCAGGTCGGCTTTGCCATGGGCCTGCTGCGCGGCGGGCCGCTGGGGGCGCTTGCGGCGTGGAGCGCATTCACGCTTCCGTCTGCCCTGATCCTCCTCATCTTCGCGACCGCCGCCACCGCGCTCGACAATCCCGCCGGGCAGGGCCTGCTGCATGGATTGAAGCTCGTCGCCGTGGCGGTGGTGGCACAAGCCGTCTGGGGCATGGCACGATCGCTGACACCCGACAGGCCGCGCGGCGGCATCGCGCTGGCCGCGATTTTCATGGTGACAGCAGGAGGGACGCTCGGCCAGCTCGCAGCCATCGTGCTGGGTGCCGTTTCAGGGCTCGTCCTTTGCCGCGGGGCCGCGGTCGAGCCGCGGACAGGTTTTTCGTTCGGAATATCGAGATCTGCAGGCGTCATCTGTCTGCTGGCGTTCCTGCTTCTGCTGTTCGGATTGCCGCTCATCGCTTCCATCATGGATTCGCAGGGGCTGCGCCTTTTCGATGCCTTCTATCGCTCGGGTGCGCTGGTATTCGGTGGCGGACATGTCGTCCTGCCGCTGCTCGAGGCGGAGGTCGTGCGGTCGGGCTGGGTTTCGGAAAACGCGTTTCTCGCCGGTTACGGCGTTGCACAGGCGGTACCCGGTCCGCTCTTTACGTTTTCGGCCTATCTCGGAGCCGTGATGGGGCCGTCTCCCAACGGTATCGCTGGCGCAGCTATCTCTCTGGCCGCCATCTTTCTGCCCGGCTTTCTGCTGCTGCTCGGCACCCTGCCTTTCTGGGACAGGCTCAGCACCTATCCACTGGCCCAGGCGGCCATGCGTGGCGCAAATGCAGCCGTGGTCGGCGTACTGGGGGCGGCCCTCTACAATCCGGTGTGGACAAGCGCGGTCCTGACATCGACCGATTTTGCCCTTGCCCTGTCAGGCTTCCTTCTGCTGGTCGTCTGGAAGGCGCCGCCATGGATCGTCGTGCTGCTGATGGCAGCAAGTGCGATCCTGCTGCAGCTTTCCGCCTGATGGCTGGAACGAGACGTGGTTTCGCCGGGGAGCAGCGCGCGATGGCCTGCCTCGTGGTCAACGACCAGTGACACTGGCCTGCGGCTGTCTTATCGGGTGGGCGGAGCCGAAACTGGTTTGGGGTTCGATCAGGTCGTAATCAGCTTCCGGCCCAAATCGGGCCAGCTTGCCCGTTCGGGTGCCGCTCACAGCCGCAGGCTGTCGTCGAGCCAGATCCGGAAACCGCCGCGGAAGGCGTTGTCATTGTTGCCGCGCCGGCACTTCGGCGGCAATTCCTTGAGCCGTTCGACATTGCCGCCGCCGATGACGATGTAATCGGGCAGCAGGGCAGCATTCAGGCGATCGGCGACGTCGAAGACCGACTTTCTCCATTTGCCTTTACCGCGGCCTTCCAGGCCGCGTTCGCCGACATAATCTTCGAATGTCGCCTTCTTGTAGGGCATGTGCGCCAGTTCGAGCGGCATGCAGACGTTTTCGGCGATCATGGCCGAGCCGAGACCGGTGCCGAGGCCGAGGAAGAGCATGCGGCCGGCCTCGTAGCTGCCGATCGCCTGCATCAGCGCGTCGTTGACCATGCGCACGGGCTTGCCGAGGGCTGTCTCGAAATCGAAACCCTTCCATCCCGGCCCGAGGTTGAACGGATCGGCCGCCGGGCGATGAGCGGCGACAGGGCCGGGATAGCCCATGGCGACGAGGTCATAGTGCCAGTCGGCGGTGAGATCGCTGAGCGTGTCCACCATCCTGGCCGCCGTCATCTTCGACCCTGAAACGACCGAGCGTCGCTCGCTGCCGCTGCTGAGTTCCGCTTTCACATGCGAGCCGCCAATATCGACGGCGAGCACGATGCGGCCGGCAGATGCTGCCGCCTTCGGCTTGCTGCGCTCGCTTGTCTGTTTTGCTTCAGATGCTTCCGTCATGTCAGCCATGCCTGACGCTCCTCCCGGGCAATGCCCGCTTCAGCTCCCCGCGCGATCCTATCCGGCACAAGATCGGCGGCAACTGTCAAGGCCGGTATATTGCGGATCATTCAATTTCGTCTCAGGATGTCGCGCTCGATGAGAAGCACAGCCTGAGCGGAGGAACTGCACTTGGCCTTTCCGACATTGCCACCCGGTTCCGTCGTGCCGCCTGGTGCACCGGGCATCGAACCACGCTGGACCTCGAGCGATAAGAGCGCGGTCGGCACATCAGTCAATTCGGCGAGCTGCGTCTGGTTCACGGCCAGCCATGGTATCCTCAACGAGATCTACGCGCCACGGCTCGATATGGCCTGCGTGCGCGATTTCGGCTTCATCGTCACGGCGAAGAACTATTTCTCAGAGGAGAAGCGCGATGCCGATCACAGTGTGCAGGCGATCGAGGATGGCGTTCCTGCCTTCCGCATCGTCAATACCGCGCGCGATGGGCGCTATCGCATCACCAAGACCATCTTTTCGGACCCGGAGCGCGAGGTGGTGCTGCAAGACATCCGCTTCGAGGCATTGACGGGCAATCTCTCCGACTACCGGCTGCACGCGCTGATCGCCCCGCATCTCGTCAATGGCGGCGGCGACAACACCGGCTGGTATGCCGATTTCAAACGCAGGCCGATGCTGTTTGCCGAAGGTTCCGGGCGGGCGCTTGCGGTTGCTGCGTCGGTGCCCTGGCTTGCCCGCTCAGTGGGCTATGTCGGCTTTTCCGACGGCTGGCAGACATTGTCACGCGGCGAGGGGCTGAAGCAGGAATATTGCCGGGCCACCTCAGGCAATGTCGCGCTGTCGGGCACGCTCGACATCCAGGCAGGCGAGGGGCGAGCTGAACAGGGAAGGGCGCTGATTGCCATTGGCTTCGGCACCCAGCCTGAGGAGGCAGCCTTGCGCACCCTTCTCAGCCTAGAGCACGGCGCCGAGCCGGCGCTGAAGCACTATTGCAGCGGCTGGCGGGAGTGGCAGGCCGGGCTGCTTGCGTTGGACGAGCCGCATGATCCTGATAAACTGAACCGCTACCGCGTCAGTACCGGCGTGCTCGCCACCCATCGCGACGATGCCTCGGGCGCAATCATCGCCAGCCTGTCCATCCCCTGGGGCTTCAGCAAGAGCGATGACGACCTTGGCGGCTATCACCTGGTCTGGACGCGCGACCTAGTGGAGACGGCGGGCGGCCTGCTTGCCGCAGGCGCTACCGCTGACGCGCGCTCCGTGCTCGACTATCTCGCTGTCATCCAGGAGGCGGACGGCCATTGGGTGCAGAATGCCTGGCTCGACGGAAGGCCCTACTGGTACGGCATCCAGATGGACGAGACGGCATTTCCCATCCTGCTCTACGACATGCTGCTGCGATCGGGCGCGGTCGGTGCCTCGGAGGCCGGCCGCTATCTGCCCATGATCGAGGCGGCAGCGGGTTACATCGTCAGAAACGGTCCCGCCACGGAGGAGGATCGCTGGGAGGAGGATGCCGGCTATTCGCCGTTCACGCTCGCCGTCGAGATCGCCGGGCTGCTTGCGGCGGCCGACGCGGTGGAAGCGGCCGGGCGGCTGGATGCGGCGCGCTATCTGCGCGAAGTGGCCGATGGCTGGAACGAGCGTATCGAGGAATGGACCTACGCCAGCAATACGGAACTGTCGCGCAGCCTCGGCATCGAGGGCTATTACGTGCGCATCGCCTCGGCCACAGACGGCAGCCTGTCACTGCGGCGTGACTTCATTCCGATCCGCAATCGTGACAATGGCGGAGAAGTGCTGGAAGCGGACCTGCTGATCAGCCCGGATGCGCTGGCGCTGGTGCGCTTCGGCCTTCGGGCCGCCGACGATCCGCGCATCACCGGCACGGTCGCGGCGATCGATGCGGAGCTACGGCGCGATCTTCCAGCCGGTCCCTACTGGTATCGCTACAATGACGACGGCTACGGCGAGCGCATTGGCGGCGCGCCCTTTGCCGGCAGCGGTGTCGGCAGGCTCTGGCCGCTGCTGACAGGCGAGCGCGCTCATTACGAACTCGCTGCCGGGCGAGCGGACGAAGCACGGCGCATGCTCGCCGCGCTCGAAGCCTCGGCGAGCCAAGGCGGGCTCTTGCCCGAGCAGATCTGGGACAGCGAGGACGTGCCGGAACGCGAGCTTTTCCTCGGCCGCCCCTCGGGCAGCGCCATGCCGCTGGTCTGGGCGCACGCGGAACATATCAAGCTGCTGCGGTCGCTGCGCGATGGCGTGATCTTCGACAGGCCGCCACAGACTTTTGCCCGCTATGTCGCGGCAAAACCGGCGCCGGCACCATTCTCCTGGCGGCTGACCGCCCGGCGCGACCAGATGCCGGCGGGCCGTGAGCTGCGCATCGAACTGCCATCACCCGCGCGGGTGCGCTGGTCCACCGACGGCTGGACGAGCGCCACCGACAGCCCGTGCCGCGACACCGGCTTCGGCATGCATGTCTTCGACCTGCCGACGCAGACGCTCGGCCCCGGAATGATCGACTTCACGATCTTCTGGACGGATGTACAGCGCTGGGAGGGCACGGATTTCCGGATCGAGGTGGTTTGAGGGAAGCAGCGGCGCACTCTTGCGCGACATGCCTTCACTCAAAAAGAAAGCGGCCGTTTCCGGCCACCAGATGCATGTATTTCGTTTTCTCTCTATTACCGCCCCGTGATCAGGACTTGTAGATCAGCCAGCTCTTGGTGAATTCCTTCTGCATGCCGTCCTCATAGACGACGGTGCAGTTGCGGCCGGCGTTCTTGGCGCTGTAAAGGGCGATATCGCTCTTGGAATAGAGCTCACCGGCATCGCCGGCGTGCGAGGCCATGCAGATGCCGATCGAGACCGTGACCGGGCCGTAATTGACGCGCGTGCGGGAATTCTTGAAGGGGGTGGATTCCAGCGTGCGGCGGATGCGCTCGGCAATTGCCGTTACTTCCTCGAGCGTATTGCCGTCGATGATGAGCGCGAATTCCTCGCCGCCGGTGCGGGCGACGAAGACGTCGCGGCGGACATTGGCGCGAATGACGGAGGCGACCGTCGCCAGAACCTTGTCGCCGACCGGGTGGCCGTAGGTGTCGTTGATCTTCTTGAAATTGTCGATGTCGGCAAGCAGCAGCGCCGTGACCGGGCGCAGCGCCGGATTGTTGAAGACGGCGGCCAGCCGGTCGTCGAAGGCGCGGCGGTTGGACAGGCGCGTCAGCGAGTCCGTATTGGCGATGCGCTTGTATTCGTCGAGTTCCTTGCGGACCTCATCCATCTCCTGCGAGCGCTGGACCATGTCTTCAACGGTCTTTTCACCGTGGGTGATCGTATCGCCGGTTGCCTGTGTGAGCAGGTCGATGGCGTTTTCGATAAGGTCGGCGCTGCTCGTGCTCTTGGAATTGATGCGCTTGCAAGTCTCGTTGAGCAGCCTGTTGTAGCTTTCGAGCGAGGTCTGCTCCTGGCGAAGCACCCTCAGCAGGCCTTCCAGTTCGCCGGCGATGCGGCTATGCGCATCATCGAAGATCTTGGCAGGTGCCGTGTGGGCGCAATGCTGGGCGCCGAGCGCATCGATCTCGGCCTGCGTCGCCTGGCTGCCGAGGGCGGCAAGGTCGCGGGTGAGCGCCGGGTTGGAGCCAATATAGGCCTCATAGAAGAGTTCGTAGTTGCGGGGAATTGGTGCAACGCCCATGGAACGCATGGCATAGGTGATCTGACCCGCCACATCGGGAACTTGCACCTTGGGCGCAACGGCCGTATTCATTCCGGCAACTCCTCATCCAATTCCTAAGCAATCTTCTACTTGTTAGCTTAGATTTCTTGGGAAAAGATTAAAGCCACATATACCAAAGATTACATACGATAAGTTTGATGGGCATCAATACTATGATCAGCCCTATGATTTTTCTCAGGATTTTGTAAGTTCAACTGCGAAAGAGACACCTCCTATGCGCGAGGGGCCCCAAAAAAGTTCAGTCTTTTTCTCTTTTTAGGGATTGTTTTTGTTTTGTTGACGGTCGGTGTCTGTTCTCTAATCTACTGGCGGGCAGGGCGAAACGACAGATTCTATCTCAAGAAACCTGATTTGCGGGGACCGGATCGCGGTCCATCGTTGAAGGCATGAGATCATGCAATCGTCTCGTCATACTTCGCCCACCATTCTCGCACTCGCCATTCTCGCCGGCGGCGCTTTCCTCCTGCAGCAGAGCGGCTTCTTCAACGGCATCTTCAGCACCGATATTCTCGCCAGCGTGAAGGCGAGGGATATTCTCAACGCATCCGATATCGCCGCCATGGAGAAACCGGCAGCGGCCAATATCGATACGTCTGAGACAGCTTCGGTGCGGTAGAGCGTTCGCTTTTGAGGGCTTGCCGTGTGGCCCCTCAATCAGCCCACGCCGGCATTCGTCACCCCAGGTTCAGTTCCTGGAAGAAGTCGTTGCCCTTGTCGTCGATGACGATGAAGGCCGGGAAGTCTTCCACTTCGATCTTCCAGACGGCTTCCATGCCGAGTTCGGGATATTCCAGCACATCGACCTTGCGGATGCAGTCCTGCGCCAGACGGGCGGCCGGGCCACCGATCGAGCCGAGATAGAAGCCCTGATGCTTCTTGCAGGCCTCGCGCACGGCGCGCGAGCGGTTGCCCTTGGCAAGCATCACCATGGAACCGCCGAAGGACTGGAACTGGTCGACATAGGAATCCATGCGGCCTGCCGTCGTCGGGCCGAAAGAGCCGGAGGCGTAACCGGAAGGGGTCTTAGCCGGGCCGGCATAATAGACCGGGTGGTTCTTCATATAGTCGGGCATGCCTTCGCCCTTTTCCAGCCGCTCGCGGATCTTGGCATGCGCAAGGTCGCGGGCGACGATGATCGTGCCTGACAGAGACAGGCGTGTCTTGACCGGATGCTTGGAAAGCTCGGCGAGGATATCGGCCATCGGCTTGTTCAGATCGATGCGCACAACGGATTCGGAAAGTTTGGCCTCGTCGATATCAGGCATGTATTTCGACGGATCAGTCTCCAGCTGCTCGATGAAGATGCCATCACGGGTGATCTTGCCCTTGGCCTGGCGGTCGGCGGAACAGGAAACGCCGAGGCCGATCGGCAGCGAGGCGCCGTGGCGGGGCAGGCGGATGACGCGCACGTCATGACAGAAATACTTGCCGCCGAACTGGGCGCCGACGCCGAGGCTCTGGGTCAGCTTGTGGATTTCCTTTTCCATCTCGATATCGCGGAAGGCGTGGCCGTTTTCGGAGCCTTCGGTCGGCAATTCGTCAAGATAGCGGGTGGAGGCGAGCTTGACGGTCTTCAGGTTCATCTCGGCCGATGTACCGCCGATGACGATCGCCAGATGGTAGGGGGGACAGGCTGCCGTACCCAAGGTCAGGATCTTCTCCTTAAGGAAGTCCAGCATGCGGTCATGCGACAGGAGCGAGGGCGTGCCCTGGAAGAGGAAGGTCTTGTTGGCCGAACCGCCGCCCTTGGCGACGAAGAGGAAGTCGTAAGAATCCGTGCCTTCCTCGTAGATATCGATCTGCGCCGGCAGATTGTTCTTGGTGTTCTTTTCCTCGAACATCTTGATAGGCGCGAGCTGCGAGTAGCGCAGGTTCTTCTTTTCATAGGCGTCGAGCACGCCCTTCGAAAGCGCGGCCGTGTCACCGCCCTCGGTCCAGACGCGACGGCCCTTCTTGCCCATGATGATCGCGGTACCCGTATCCTGGCACATGGGCAGCAGGCCGCCGGCGGCGATGTTGGCGTTCTTCAGGAGGTCATAGGCGACGAAACGGTCGTTGTCGGTCGCTTCCGGGTCGTCGAGGATCGAAGCGAGTTGCTTCAGATGGCCGGGGCGCAGCAGATGATTGATGTCGGCAAAAGCGGTTTCTGCGAGAAGGCGGATGCCCTCGGGATCGACGCTCAGAATCTCCTGACCCTTGAAACTGTCGACCGAAACATAGTCGCTGCTGATCTTGCGGTAAGGGGTGGTGTCGGCGCCGAGGGGGAAGAGATCGTCAGCCAATGAAGTGACCTTTCTAGGTGGGATAGTTTGGAACCGGTCTAAATCTGGCTGGGGGCAAAATCAATCGGGAAGGATGGGGGATTGGCGGCGAAATGCCGAGGCGCTTCCGCTCCTGATCAAGAAAGGTGAGGCGCCAAATCTCTGCGGCCGCTTGTGCCGTGAAAAGCAAAAAGGCCGGCACACGGCCAGCCTTCGACAGTCACGCCTTATCAGCTCACTTCGGGCTGATCATCGTCTCCGGCCGCACGATCGTGTCATATTCTTCCGACGTCACCAGCCCGCTCGCTAAGGCCTCTTCCTTCAGCGTCGTGCCGTTCTTGTGCGCCGTCTTGGCGATCTTGGCGGCGGCGTCGTAGCCGATCTTCGGGGCGAGGGCGGTCACCAGCATTAGCGAGCGTTCGAGGCCGGCCTTGATATTGTCTTCGCGGGCCTCGATGCCGACGACGCAATTGTCGGTGAAGGAGACGGCGGCGTCACCGAGTAGCTGCACCGACTGCAGGAAGTTGTAAGCCATCATCGGATTGTAGACGTTGAGCTCGAAATGGCCCTGGCTGTCGGCGAAGGTCAGCGCGGCATTATTGCCGAAGACGTGGATGCAGACCTGCGTCAGGGCTTCGCACTGGGTCGGGTTCACCTTGCCGGGCATGATCGACGAGCCGGGCTCGTTTTCCGGCAGCGCCAGTTCGCCGAGGCCGGCGCGCGGGCCGGAGCCGAGCAGGCGGATGTCGTTGGCGATCTTGAAGAGGGCAGCGGCTGCCGCATTGATCGCGCCATGGGCGAAGACCATGGAATCATGCGAGGCGAGCGCCTCGAACTTGTTCGGCGCGGTCACGAAGGGCATGCCGGTGATGGCGGCGATCTCTTCGGCGACCTTTTCGGCAAAACCGACGGGCGCATTCAGCCCGGTGCCGACGGCGGTGCCGCCCTGGGCGAGTTCGCAGAGGCCGGGTAGGGTCATTTCGATGCGCTTGATGGCCGAGCCAACTTGTGCTGCATAGCCCGAGAATTCCTGGCCGAGAGTAAGCGGTGTCGCATCCTGCGTATGTGTGCGGCCGATCTTGATGATGTGGCTAAATTCCGTGACCTTCATGTCGAGGGCCGCATGCAGATGCTTCAGCGACGGCAGGAGGTGACGGGCGATCTGTTCGGCGCAGGCGATGTGCATGGCCGTCGGGTAGGTGTCGTTCGACGACTGGCTCATATTGACGTGATCGTTCGGGTGCACCGGTTTCTTGGAACCCATGACGCCGCCCAGCATTTCTATGGCGCGATTGGAGATCACCTCGTTGGCGTTCATGTTGGACTGCGTGCCGGAACCGGTCTGCCAGACGACCAGCGGGAAATGGTCGTTCAGCTTGCCGTCGATCACTTCCTGGGCCGCATCCACGATAGATTTGCCGATATTGGAATCGAGCTGGCCGAGCGCCATGTTGGCCCGTGCTGCCGCCTGCTTGACGATGCCGAGCGCGCGCACGATCGAGAGCGGCTGCTTTTCCCAGCCGATCTTGAAATTGCCGAGAGAACGCTGCGCCTGCGCGCCCCAATAACGGTCGCTGGCGACTTCGATCGGGCCAAATGTGTCGGTTTCGGTGCGGGTGGAACTCATGGCTTCGTGCCTTCCTGTCACATGCTGTTGAGGGCAGTCTTTGAAGATGAGGGACTTATAGGGTGGAACGCTTTACAAGAAAACCGGACGCAACACGAAATATTGAAGACAGCTCTCATGTTTTGCATCGCCAGTCAGCGTGTTTTTTCGGCCACGCCGGGAAATTAATGCGAAAAGCGACAGAAAGCGCCCTTTCTCGGACAGGAAAATTCGGTAAAAAATTAACTAATAATTTCATAATTTTGTGTGAACTGCTGCGCGGCGCTGCGTTCGACTCCGTCACACGAAGTTGAGCCTGAAAGTGCTGGCATTGCGGGCCGGTTTCTGATGAATGGGCCGCGGCCGCCGGGAATTCTGGAAGAATTGATCTGAGCCTTTTTGCTCGACAACAGCATGATACTGGAACTGGAAAACAAGATGAAGTTCGTTTTGAAAAGCGCGGTTTCCGCATTGGCACTTTCCTGCGTGATTGGCGCGGTTCCTGCGCATGCCTATACGCTGATGGACATGCTACGTGGCGACCGGGCAAGAAGTGGCCAGAGCACGATCATCATGGACCCTTCGGCGCCTATCCGCGGTAATCGCAATGGCGGCCTTGGCGGCGATATCGATCCGGAAGCCGCACTGCCGAAGGTTTCCAGCCCGCGCTATTACACCTACAAGACTGAAGCCTTGCTGCTCGTCGATACGACGAAGTTTGCCGATCCTGTCGTGACCGGTGCGGTCGCCGACGTCTCGGGTGCTGCGACGACCGACGGCGCTCCGCAGCGCCATTTCCTGACGGAAGCAAAGGTTCGTGCCAATGCCGATGTCGCCAAGGCCCTGCAGGCCTATTACGGCGACGGCAAGAATCCGCTGGTCTGGGTGTCCGGCGAGGGCGTCAATGAGCGCGGCAAGGCGGCCCTCAGCGTTCTTGCCGATGCCGCAAGCGTCGGCCTCGACCCGGCCGATTATGCCGTCTCCGAGCCGACGCTCGATCCGGCCAATCCGGACCCGGATGCTCGCGACCGGGCGCTGACGCAGTTCGAACTGGCGCTTTCCTCCAAGGTCCTCGCCTATGTGCAGGACACCACGCGCGGCCGCGTCGACCCCAACAAGCTGTCCGGTTACCATGATTTCCAGCGCAAGGTCGTGAAGCTCGATCCTGTGCTGAAGCTTTCCCGCCTGAGCCCTGACGTTGCGGCCTATCTTTCCAGCCGCAACCCCGACAGCACCCAGTTCCTGGCGCTGAAGGCCGAGCTTGCCAAGCTGCGCGCAGCCGACGGCGGCAATGAAGAGCGGATCACCATTTCGCTCACGTCCCTGCTGCGTCCGGGCGACAGCTCACCGGAAGTGGCCAACATCGTCAAGGCGATCCAGAAGCACGGTTCGGAAGAGCTGAGGACAGCGCATGCGGCTACCTTCTCGGCCTATACCGGCACCAGCGACTATTCGCCCGAGATTGTGTCACTGGTCGAGGACTTCCAGAAGGAGCGCGGCTTGAAGCCTGACGGCATCATCGGCCAGGCAACCGTGCGCACCATGACCGGCGGCGATTCCAATGCCTCCAAGATCGACAAGCTCGTCGTAGCGATGGAGCAGTTGCGCTGGCTGCCCGCCGATCTCGGCCCGCGCTACGTGATGATCAACCAGCCGGCCTTCATGGCTTACTATTACAACGACTCCAAGCAGCAGCTTGCGATGCGCACCGTCGTCGGCGGCAAGAACAACCAGACCTATTTCTTCGACGACGAGATCGAAACGGTCGAGTTCAACCCGTTCTGGGGCGTGCCGCAGTCGATCATCATCAACGAGATGCTGCCGAAGCTGCGCTCCGATCCGAACTATCTGGACCAGATGGGTTATCAGGTCGAAGTCGGCGGCCGTGCCGTTCCGTCCTCCAGCGTCGACTGGTACGGCTCGACGCAGAACATCTCGGTGCGCCAGCCGCCGAGCAGCGACAATGCTCTGGGTGAACTGAAAATCCTGTTCCCGAACAGCCACGCCATCTATATGCACGACACGCCCTCGAAGAGCTTCTTCAAGCGTGACATGCGTGCGCTGAGCCACGGCTGCGTGCGCCTTTCCGATCCGCGCGCCATGGCGGCCGCCGTTCTCGGCACGACGGTCGACGATGTCGCCAAGCAGATCGCCACCGGTCAGAACCATGCCGTGAAGGTGCCTCAGAAGATCCCGGTCTATGTATCCTATTTCACCGCCTGGCCGAACAAGGACGGCGTGATCGAATATTTCGACGATGTGTATGACCGCGATGCGTACGTGGAGAAGGCGTTTGAGGCGACGACAAAGTCGCGTGAGGCGCAGATCTGACGCCTGGCGTTTGATGAGAGTTCAAGCGGGCGGTCTTCGGGCCGCTCGTTTTCGTTTCACGAGAGATATGAGGGGGCCACGCCCGCAAACGCCTCGGCCAGATTATCAGCCCTCAAACAGCAACCTTCGCCGCAGATCCCTTCAGCAAACCTTCCACCAATTCCACCGTCAGCTCATCGAAATGCGTGATGATCACATCCGGATCGAGGCTCGCTACCGGCACATCCGAATAGCCGAATGGGACCGCAATCGCCGGCACGCCGGCATTTTTCGCGACGGCGATATCGTTGATGCTGTCGCCGACCATCACCGAGCACTCGACATCGCCGCCGGCGCGTTCGATGGTGCCGGTCAGATGCCGGGCATCGGGCTTGCGGTGTTCGAATGTATCGCCGCCGGTAATGGCCTCGAAATAATGCCTGAGGCCGAGCTTCTCCAGCAGGCTGACGGCAAGGCCTTCCAGCTTGTTCGTGCAGACGGCGAGGCGGTAGCCCGATGTCTTCAGCCGGTCCATGGCGGTGATGAGGCCGGGATAGGGCTCGGTATGACCGGGCATGTTCGCATTATAATGGGCGACGAAGCGCTCGACGAGATCAGGGACCTCCTCTGATGTCAGCGGGTGGCCCTGCAGTCTGCAGGCGCGTTCGATCATCACACGGGCACCCTGGCCGACGAGATGGGTGAGGTCGTCATAGGTAACGGGCTCGAGGTTCAGCGCCGATATCGTATAGTTCAAGCTTTCGACCAGATCGACATGGGTGTCGAGCAGCGTGCCGTCGAGATCGAAGACAACGAGTGCCTTATTCTCGGAAGGAGCTTGGCCGGCATTTTCGGGAGCGGGGGTCACGGTAGCGCCTCTTTGCGGGGTAAGATTTTCAGGGAGTAGGCGATGAACAGGCGAAAAGCAACGCCAGAACATCAGGCAGAAAAGCCGCAGCCGAAACGCGTGGCTTTCAATCGCAGGGCGATGATTTTGGCTTTCGTTTGCAATACGAGCCGTGTAAACAGCACATCCAACGCAATATCAGGAGCTGGCGGAGCATGGATGCCCGCGAAATGAAGATCAAGGCCGCCGAGGCAGCACTCGTCCACGTCGAATACGGCATGCGCCTCGGAATCGGGACGGGAAGCACGGCGGAGGAATTCGTCCGTCTGCTCGCCGAAAAGGTGGCAGCCGGTTTCAAGGTCGAGGGCGTTCCGACGTCCGAGCGCACGGCGCGGCTCTGCGTCGAACTCGGCGTTCCCCTGAAATCGCTGGACGAACTGCCGCAGCTCGATCTCACCATCGACGGCGCCGACGAGGTTGATCCGGGCCTCAGGCTCATCAAGGGCGGCGGCGGTGCGCTGCTGCGTGAAAAGATCGTCGCTGCGGCCTCGACGCGGATGATCGTCATTGCCGACGAGAGCAAGCTGGTCGATACGCTCGGCGCCTTCGCGCTGCCGATCGAGGTCAATCCATTCGGCCTCGTTTCGACGCGCATCGCGATCGAAAGGACCGCCTCGCGCCTCGGCCTCTCGGGCGAACTGACGCTACGTCAGTCCGGCGACGGAGAGTTTACCACTGACGGAGGCCATCACATCATCGATGCATCTTTTGGCCGCATTCCTGATGCAGAGGCGCTTTCGAGGGAACTGAATTCCATACCCGGTGTCGTGGAGCACGGGCTTTTCATCAACATGGCGGCGCTTGCGATCATTGCCGGTCCTGCAGGCGCCCGTACGCTGCAGGCAAACAGATAACAGGAGCATAGAAACTCATGATGAACATTGCAGGCCTTGGCCGTCTTGCCGCTGCGACCATCGTTCTTTCCGGGCTTGCCTTCGGCTCTGCCGCAAGAGCGCAGGAAGTTTCCGAGGAGCAGTTGAAGGCTGCCCGCGCAGCCATGGACGCGATCGGCGCAACCACCCAATACGACAACATCCTGCCGGGTTTGGCCGAACGTCTGAAGGCCGGCCTCATCCAGGATTCCCCGAACTATCAGGATGTCATCACTGCAACCGTCGACAAGCAGGCGCTGGCCCTGGCTCCCCGCCGCGCCGACCTCGAAAAGGAAGCGGCTCTGACCTATGCCAAGGCTTTTACGGTCGACGAGCTGAAGGCGATCGCCGATTTCTACAATTCCGACGTCGGCAAGAAGCTGCTGCGTGACGGCCCGGTCGCCTCGCGCGAAACCGCCAAGGCTGCCGATATCTGGGCGCAGGGCATCTCCCGCGATCTGGAAAAGCAGAGCAATGCCGAACTCTCCAAGGTCATCAAGGCTCCGCCGCCGGCAACCGACAGCCCTGTCGCACCGGCTCCGGCTGCAGCACCGGCCGCCCCGGCACCTGCCAAGAAGTAAGGCTAGCCTTCATTTCGACAAAAGCCCGGCTTCGTCCGGGCTTTTGTTTTTATGGCGCTGCCCTTATCTATTTGTTCTCACGCAATTCCGGACGCAGAACCGCTGCGCACTTCTGCTGGAATTGCTCTATATGTGAACGACCCGTCCAGCGATTCCTTCCGGAGATCATCATGCCATCCTTCGACTACGACCTCTTCGTCATCGGCGGCGGTTCGGGGGGAGTGCGCGGCGCGCGCGTTGCGGCCTCGCTCGGCAAGAAGGTGGCAATCGCCGAGGAATATCGCTACGGCGGCACCTGCGTGATCCGCGGCTGCGTACCGAAGAAGCTCTTCGTCTACGCCTCGCAGTTCCACGAACATTTCGAGGATGCAGCGGGCTTCGGCTGGACGGTCGGCGAAAGCTCGTTCGACTGGAAGAAGCTGGTGGCCGCCAAGGACAATGAGATCGCGCGGCTCGAAGGGCTCTACAAGAAGGGGCTTGCCGGCGCCAATGCCGAGATCCTGGAAACCCGCGCCGAACTTGTCGATGCCCATACGATCAAGCTTCTGAAGACCGGCGAGACGGTGACCGCCAAAACCATCGTGATTGCGACCGGCGGCAGGCCGAACCCGCATCAGGCACTGCCCGGCCACGAACTCTGCATCTCCTCCAATGAGGCCTTCCATCTGGAAGAGCTGCCGAAATCGATCCTAATTGCCGGCGGCGGCTATATCGCCGTCGAATTCGCCAATATCTTTCACGGGCTCGGTGTCGAGACGACACTGATCTATCGCGGCACCGAAATCCTCTCGCGCTTCGACGAAGATCTGCGTCGCGGCCTGCACGAAGCCATGGTTGCCAAGGGCATCCGCATCCTCTGCCAGGATATAATGGAGAAGGTGACAAAGGGCGAAAATGGCCTCGTCATCGAGACGATGAAAGGTGAGACGCTCAATGCCGGTGTCGTTATGCTGGCACTCGGCCGCGATCCGAATACGAAAGGGTTGGGGCTGGAAAAGGCAGGTGTTGCGGTGAACGAGCGCGGTGCCGTCATCGTCGACAATTACTCGCGTACAAATGTTGAAAACATCTATGCGCTCGGGGATGTCACCGACCGGGTACAGCTGACGCCGGTGGCGATCCACGAGGCCATGTGTTTCATCGAGACCGAGTACAAGAACAATCCGACCAAGCCGGATTACGACCTGATTCCGACCGCCGTGTTCTCACAGCCGGAGATCGGCACGGTCGGCCTTTCCGAGGAAGAGGCGGGCAAGCGCTACCAGGAGCTCGAAGTCTACCGCGCCCAGTTCCGGCCGCTGAAGGCGACGCTCTCGGGCCGGGCCGAAAAGATGATGATGAAGCTGATCGTCGATGCCGCAAGCCGCAAGGTGGTCGGCGCCCATATCCTCGGCCATGACGCCGGCGAGATGGCGCAGATCCTCGGCATCACGCTGAAGGCCGGCTGCACCAAGGACGATTTCGACCGCACCATGGCGCTCCACCCAACCGCCGCCGAAGAGCTGGTGACCATGTATGCGCCGAGCTACCGCATCCGCGACGGTCAGCGCGTCTGATCCAGAATAGAGGGCTCCCGTCGCAGTTGCTCAGCTCGTCAGGCGCGGCGTGCGGATGACTTTCAGGAACAGCGCCTTCATGGCATCGGTAATACCTTCGGTCGGCGACACCTCGAAATAAAGGCCGGGCGAGGCGCAGGCCGCCATGCGGGTCGGGATCTTGGCCTGGAAGGGCTTGATCCACGTATTGTACCAACTGTTGGTCGGCAGCGGCAGGTAGGTGGTGTAAAGCACGGCGATCTTGATGCCCCGGTCCTTGAGCTTCTGGCAGAAGGTGACGTCGATCGGTTCCTGGCAGCGCTGGCCAGTAACTGGTTCGGTACAGGTCGTCGCCTTGTAGCTGTCGCCGACACCGTCGGAGACGAAGAAGACGATTTTCTGCGCGTCGGCGGAACTCGTTCCCGAGCCGACGGAGGTGATCTTGTTGTTGAGCAGGGTCAGTGCGTTGTCGAAGCTCGTCTGGGTGTCGTTGTTATAGCCCTGCTGGGGGATGGTCATCAGGTCCAGGACATATTCGCTGTCGCCGGGCTGCGGGTTCAGCGTCTTTTCGGAAACCTTGTTGCCCACCTTGTCGAGATCGCTCGTCAACGACACCACCTCGGTCAGTCCCGCCGTTTCCGCCGCCACGCCGAAAGTATAGACGGCCATGCGGAACTGGTTGTCCGTATCGGCCTTGGCCGTCTTGGTCAGCGCCTGCGTCGCCTGGCGCACCACGTCGATGCGCATGGTGACATTGTTCTTCTTGGCAAGCGTATAGTAGTCCTTGCCCTTGTTGGCGCCGCTTTCGTGGCAGGCGAAGGCGCATGAGGGGTTCGATTTGTTGTTCGCGGTGAGATTGACCATTTTGGTGACATCGGCGGGCGTGGCGCCGACGCCCATCGAAGGCGTGTTGTCGAGCAGGATGTAGAAGTCCATGAAGGAGGCGGTCTGGTATTCCGCCGTCGCGGTGCCGCTGATATCGACGCTGTCCTTGCCGAAGATCCGCATGAACGAGGTCGGCATCGTTGCCTTGAAGGTAACCTGCGAATGCAGTTTGTTGGCGGTCTTGGTGACGTCTATGCTGGTGTCGACGTTGAGTTCGGCAAGCTCCGGGGACATCTGCCCGAAGAAGATGTCGTGCGCCTCGGTCTGGCCGACGGCGATGGTGCCGTCCTGCAGCATGCTTGTCGCGGCCGCGGCGGCGCTCGATTTCTGAGAGACGGCGCCGACCGCCGCGGCGTCGGCAGCCGCGTAAAGCTCACTGCGGAGACTCAAGGCATGGGAAAAATCGATTGCAAGGCCCGCCGCTCCGACCAGCGGCACGACCAGCAGTGCCGTCATGATGCCGAAATTGCCAGACCGGTCCGAAAGGAATGCGGACGAAAGGATACTCATGCTGAAGCCCTAATTTATTAGGGTATCCTGTACATAAGAAATCTAAATTAGCTGAAAAATAGCATGGTATATATCCCCTTAACGCCAGTTTCGATGCACGACTAGGCAAGGGAAGCCGAAAGGTTTATAAGCCGCCGCATTCTTTAACGGGCAGGCATTCGGGGTAAGCCGGATGGGGAAGCAGATGAGTGACATGGCACAGAATTGGACCCCGAGCAGCTGGCGGAGCAAGCCAATCCAGCAGGTTCCGGAATATCCCGATGCGGCCGCTCTGGCGGCAACGGAAGCCACGCTTGCCAGCTATCCGCCGCTCGTTTTTGCCGGTGAAGCCCGCCGCCTGAAGAGTGCACTTGCCAATGTGGCCGAGGGCAACGCCTTCCTGCTGCAGGGCGGCGACTGCGCCGAGAGCTTCCTCGAGCATGGCGCCGACAATATCCGCGACTTCTTCCGCGCCTTCCTGCAGATGGCCGTCGTGCTGACCTTCGGCGCGCAGCTTCCGGTCGTGAAGGTCGGGCGCATCGCCGGCCAGTTCGCCAAACCGCGCTCCGCACCGATGGAAACGCAGAATGGTGTGTCGCTGCCAAGCTATCGCGGCGATATCGTCAACGGTATCGAATTTACGCCGGAATCCCGCATTCCGAGCCCGGAACGCCAGCTCGACGCCTACCGGCAGTCGGCCGCAACGCTGAACCTTTTGCGCGCCTTCGCGATGGGCGGCTATGCCAACCTCGACAACGTGCACAAGTGGATGCTCGGCTTCGTCAAGGACAGCCCGCAGGGCGAGCGCTACCGCAAGCTTGCCGACCGCATCAGCGAAACCATGGATTTCATGAAGGCGATCGGCATCACCTCGGACAATAATCCGAGCCTGCGCGAGACCGATTTCTTCACCAGCCACGAAGCGCTGCTGCTCGGCTATGAAGAGGCGATGACGCGTGTCGACTCCACATCCGGCGACTGGTACGCGACCTCGGGCCACATGCTGTGGATCGGCGACCGCACGCGCCAGCTCGACCACGCGCATGTCGAATATTTCCGCGGCATCAAGAATCCGATCGGCTTGAAGTGCGGCCCGTCGCTGCAGCCTGACAACCTGATCGAGCTGATCGACGTGCTGAACCCGGCCAACGAAGCCGGCCGCCTGACGCTGATCTGCCGTTTCGGCCATGACAAGGTGGCCGAAAGCCTGCCGAAGCTCATCCGCGCCGTCGAGCGCGAGGGCAAGAAGGTTGTCTGGTCCTGCGATCCGATGCACGGCAACACGATCACGCTCAACAGCTACAAGACGCGCCCCTTCGAGCGGATCCTCTCGGAAGTCGAAAGCTTCTTCCAGATCCATCGCGCCGAAGGCACGCATCCGGGCGGCATCCATATCGAGATGACCGGCAAGGACGTCACCGAATGCACCGGCGGCGCCCGCGCCGTCACCGCCGAAGACCTGCAGGACCGCTACCACACCCATTGCGACCCGCGCCTCAACGCCGACCAGGCGCTGGAGCTGGCCTTCCTGCTGGCTGAGCGCATGAAGGGCGGCCGCGACGAGAAGCGGATAGCTGCCAGCGCGTAAGGCGGGTGAGTAGCGAATAGATTGAGAAGCCCGGCGCGTACCGGGCTTCTTTTTTTTCAAGGATCACTACTCGCCCGTTCTCATGTTCGGTACGCATAAGCCTCTTGTGGCCACACCGCACGCGCTGTATGCAAGACGCATGACCCGTGTATCGACCCTTTCCGGCCTGTATTACGCGCTGCTCACATAGAGCGGCGACGGTCATTTATTTGAAACCCGAAACGCCGCATGGTCGGCGGCGTCGTGTTCCAGCAATAAGGTCTCCGGCCTGATCGGCCCCCATGGAGACCTTTATGAGCATCAATTTTCAATCATCCACCCGGCTTCGATCGGACTTCCTGCGCGTTCTCTCGGAGCGTGGCTTCATCCAGCAATGCACCGATATCGAAGCGCTCGATAGCTGGCTCAGCGCCGGGATCGGCACCGCCTATAACGGCTTCGACCTGACGGCCGACAGTCTGCATGTCGGGCATCTCATCCCCATCATGATGCTGCGCTGGTTCCAGAAGACCGGTAACCGACCGATCGCACTGATGGGCGGCGCCACGACGCGGCTCGGTGATCCGAGCTTTCGCGATATGTCGCGTCCCTTGCTCAGCGAAGAGCAGATCGCTGGCAATCTGGTCGGCATCCGGCGCATTTTCGAACGGTTCCTGAGCTTCGGTGACGGGCCGACAGATGCGCTCATGGTCAACAATGCCGATTGGCTTGGTAGACTCAAATACCTGGATTTCCTGCGTGATGTCGGCTCGCATTTCTCAGTCAACCGCATGCTGACATCCGAAAGCGTGCGCCAGCGGCTGGAGCGGGAGCAGTCGCTCTCGCTGCTCGAATTCAACTACATGGTCATGCAGGGCTATGACTTTCACGTGCTTGCCGAAACGCATGGCTGCCTGCTGCAGCTCGGCGGTTCGGACCAATGGGGCAATATCCTTTGCGGCGTGGAATTCGGGCGGCGTTCCGGCGGGCGAACGCTCTTCGGATTGACGGCGCCGTTGCTCACGACCGCCTCGGGCGCGAAGATGGGCAAGAGTGCAGCGGGTGCCGTGTGGCTGAATGCCGATCGGCTGTCGCCCTATGAATTCTGGCAGTTCTGGCGCAATAGCTGGGATGCCGATGTCGGTCGCTTCATGCGGCTCTTCACCGAGTTGCCGCTCGACGAGATCGCGCGTCTGGAAGCGTTGCGCGGCTCCGAGATCAATGTCGCGAAGAAGGTGCTTGCGGATGAGGTGACACGGCTCTGCCATGGCGAGGAAACGGCAGAGGACGCCTCCGAGACCTCGCGTCGCATGTTCGAAGAAGGCGAGGCAGCAGCCGGTCTGCCGACTGTCGCGATGAGCAGCGCGCTCTTGCGCGGCGGACTTGCGCTACCGGATGCACTTGTCATGGCCGGACTCGCCAGGTCGAAGAGCGAAGCACGCCGGCTGATCCTTGGCGGCGGCGTGCGGATCAACAGCCGCGCTGTCCTCGACGAGACCATGCAGCTCGGTCGTGCGGATATGGAGAACGGCGTCATCCGCCTGTCGGTCGGCAGGAAGAAGCATGTCCTGTTGCAGCCGGAACCGTGATGCCGTCAGGGGCGGGCTCCATTCGTCATCGCCAACAGCATGATGAACGGAACCCGCTCACCGATGCTACAGGGAATGACGCTGACGGAAATGGTGCTGCAGGAAGGATTGGGCCTTGAGGAAGCTCCATGTGCGTGGGGCACCGGGCAGGAAATCGTCGTCATTCAGGATGTCGCTCAGCGGTGACGCGAAGAGTTCGGCGGCCTCGTTGCGATCTGGCGCTTGATGGGCACCGTCGAGGATCTCGGCGGCGCTGGAGCGGCTTTCGGTCAGCAGGAAGAGTTCCGGATGGCAGAAGACCGGATCATAGGCGAGGCCAATTGCGAAGGACTCCGACCGGTCGAGATCAGCGACGGCGATTTCCTCGGCGAGTTCACGGGCGGCTTCTTCGAAGAGATCGGTCTCTTCGCCGGCCGCGGGCTCGGCATAACCGCCGACGAGATAGAGAGCGCCGGGGTTCTGCTCGGCGGTGAGGCTTCGTTTGGTGAGGATCACCTGCTGGTCCGCAGTGATCAGAACGACAGTGATCCCGAGCGGGTCGGCGCGCTTGGCCTGCGGGTGCTCGTCGGCAAAGCCGGCATGACGGGTGACCACGTAAGCGGAAAAGCATGTGCTGTTTGCGGTGATGGTCAGCCGGCCATTCTCGATGCCATAGGCAGCCATGCGCAGGAGCCGGCCGTCAAAGGCGGCGGGATGTCTGGCAAGGAAGCGATCCCAGCCGGATTTCCGTTCTGCCTCGACTATTTCGGAAAGCTCAAATTCTCCCGCAAGGCGGCAATGAATTTGGTCGACGGGGATGCTGAATGCTTCGTCTGCCGGCATCATCACTGCATTGCCTTTCTCAGCAATTCGATGGTCTCGCTCACGGATGGCCCCTGGATTGGTGGCGGCTCGGCCCGCTCGCAGAATTCCCGCCAGATGAAGAAGGTCATTTCCGCGCCGTCGGTCGGGGTTTCGCCGGGGCCTTCGGCAAAGGTCTGGAGCAGACGGTAGCGTTCGTCCTGCCAGAACAGCGCTTCCACCCAGTCATAGACGGGGATGATATGAAAATGGATCGGGTAACCCGGCATGTGACCGTATCGGCCGATATAGACGCGTTTTGCGCCGAGGACCGCGCCAAGAGCTTTCTGCGCTTTCGCCAATAGCGGGCCGAGTTCGCCGAGCGCTTCGGGTGATAATTCGGAGAGGTCATTGGTAAAGCTTCGGGAACTGACCATGAGATAGCCGGGCAGGGCGGAATTGATGCGATGGTTCACAAGCCAGTCGGTCGTTTCGCATACATGGAATTGCTCGGGAATTTCCAAGGACTGCTTCTCCATCGCACGCAGGGCAGCCGCGCGGATTCGCACAGTGGCTGAAGATGAGGTGCTTCGGCAAGGGCAAGGGGAGGTGACATTGATCTGTTGTCGGGGCAGATTGCGGGCGTATCAAAGGGAAATGTTATTGACTGATATTGCATGCGCCATCTTCTGGCGGGAAGGCCGCGTTCTGCTGGTCAGGCTGGCGGGCCACAAAGAGCGCTTTCCCGATTGCTGGGATCTCGTCGGTGGCCATGTCGAGCCGGGCGAAAGCGCCGAGGCGGCCATGCTGCGCGAGGCAAAAGAGGAGATCGGGCTGACGCCATTGTGGTTTCGCAAAGTCGTTGAACACATTGAGCAGGATACCGTCTTTCATCTCTTTCTGGTGAGCGAATGGCAGGGCGGAGAGCCCGTTCTGCTTGGCGACGAACATACGGCGATGCAGTGGGTCACGCCTGATGAGGCCGCATCACTGGACGATATGGGGCACCCGCAATGGTGTGCGATATTTGGCGAGCTTCAGGAATAGTCTCTGCTTGGTGATACGCATCGACACCCAGCCGTCGACGGGACACAACACATATTAATATACCTATGTTTAAAACGCGAACCGGATCCGCCCATGAACCCGGTCCGCATTTCCTTACATACTCGTTGCGAGGTTCCAGTTATAGACGCAGCGATCGAGGCCGATGGCGATCTCCAGTACGAGGACGTCTTGCTCCACCGCAGGCCCCTTTCTCGGCTGCGTCCTGTAGCGCTCCGGAAAATCCGTGCGGCGCGAGATCGAGCAGACTTCCATCCACTTGTCGCCGTTATCCACCTCCACGTCGACCGTCGTCTCGGAATAGGCCGGCAGCCGGTCGGAAGGCACGATGCGGGTCGGCAGCGGGATGAGCGCGGCGATCATGCGGCGAACCGGCTCGAGGGAGATGGCGTGATAGTCGTTGCCGCTATCGGCCGTATAGGCGCACTGGAATTCCAGCTGCCAGAACTCTTTCAGACGCATGTGCTTGGTCGACTGCTCCTGCTCGCGGCGATAGGAGCGGCCGGCCTGCCAGACGCAGAGCGGCAGACGCGTTCTCGAATGATTGCTGAGAATATGCTGCATGTAGACGTAGGTTGAAGGCGTCGTTTCCGGCCGCAGCACCAGCAGCGCGTCGGTTTCGGTCAGTTGCTCCTGAACCCAGATATCGGCGTTGGTATAGGCGTCCGAGACGAGAGCACGCGGCGTCAGCGCCGGAGCCTCGACCCTGCGGACATCCCACGCCGGGTTTGCGGAGCGGAGGAAATTTCGCACTTCCTCGGAGAACAAGCGGACCATGTGGTCGCGCATGTTGATTTCGCGCTCTTCCCAGTGGACGAGCGAATTGACATTGAAAAGATTGAGCACGGTGCCTGTCTCCCTGGCAACCCTAAGACTATCGTGAGGGCTTTACGTCCAGCAGTTCGCCGGACGCATCAGGGCATCCGAACGTCACGACTGGACGCGGAGACCTCGTCCGCCCAAAGCGCGCAGAACGGCAACCTGCAGGCAGGTGCGGTTCAAACGGGAGATGGGCGCGCTGTCAGAGCTCATGCCAAGCTTCGTACTTGCGGCGCGGGCGCTTGTCAAACCGGCTTTTCGAATTGCGACCAGCGCTCCATCCATGCATTCTGGCGGCATGAGCGACCTGGATCTGGACCATATCCTTAGAGAACTTGCGGCCCGCGAGCCGATCTTCCACCGGCGGGAATTCGGCACGTCGCGGGCTGATCTCGAGCGGATGATCGATGACAACTTTTGGGAAATCGGTGCGAGCGGGAGAGTCTATCAGCGCGGCTACGCCATCGAAACATCACTTGCGCGCTACGAGAACGGGCCGGAGCCGCATGATTGGCCCTGCCGAGATTTCACCATCACGGTGCTGGCGGATGGGCTTTTTCTTCTGTCCTACATACTCGAAGAGCCGCAGCGCGTAACGCGCCATTCGACCATCTGGCGCCGGACAGACGAGGGCTGGAAGATTGTCTTCCATCAGGGCACGCCGGCGGGCTGAGCCGGCGAAGCCTGTCGCTACTGCAGCAGCACCGACTGCTGGCAGCGCACATCCGTGCCGCGGATATCGGCATTGCCGATCTTGATGCCGAGCAGCGTCAGCGCGTTGCAAGCATCAGTTTTCCTGAAGCCTTTGATCAGCGCTTTGGATTTGACTGACGGGTGTACCGACGTCAATCTGCCGACCGCTTCAGGGGGAACAGGAAATGCGCGAAGATCATGTTGGCGGATGCCTGTGTGGCGCTGTGCGATTTACAGCAAGCGAGAAGCCCGATGTCGTGGTCGGCTGCCATTGTTCGCAGTGCCGGCGGCAGACGGGGCTCTATTATGCTTCGGCCGACGTGCCGGTTTCGGCTGTCTCGATAACCGGCGAGGAAAACCTGCGCTGGTTTCAGTCGAGCGACGAGGCGAGGCGAGGTTTCTGCTCGCAATGCGGCTCGGCACTGTTCTGGCAGCGGCTCGGCGGCCCTGCCATTTCCATCATGGCCGGGGCCTTCGATGAGCCAAGCGGCTTAAGCTTCGGCTATCATATCTTCTGCGCCGACAAGGGCGATTTCTATGAGATCACCGACGGCCTGTCGCAATATGCGGGACGCGCTTAAGGCTTTACGAAGCGGTAGGCGCTGTCCTTGCGTTCGGCATGACCAAAGCCCGGATAGTACCAGGCGCGCCGCAAGGGCGCGCCTTCCATCGTCTTCCGCAGGAGAACTCAGCCCTTGATGAAGGCCAGCAGATCCGGGTTGATAACGTCCGGATGCGTGGTGCACATGCCGTGCGGGAAGCCAGGATAGGTTTTCAGCGTGCCGTTCTTCAACAGCTTGGCCGAAAGCGGCGCGGAGTCTGCATAGGGGACGATCTGGTCGTCGTCGCCATGCATGACGAGAACAGGTACGGCGATTGTCTTGAGGTCTTCGGTGAAGTCGGTTTCCGAGAAAGCCTTGATGCAATCGTAATGGGCCTTGGCGCCGCCCATCATGCCCTGGCGCCACCAGTTTTCGATGACACCCTGGCTGACCTTGGCGCCCGGACGGTTGAAGCCGTAGAAGGGGCCGGTCGGGATATCCAGGAAGAATTGGGCGCGGTTGGCCACGAGCGCCGCACGGAAACCATCGAAGACTTCGAGCGGCAGGCCCCCGGGATTCTTCTCCGACTTGACCATGACAGGCGGCACGGCGCCGATGATCACGGCCTTGGCGACGCGGCCTTCCTTGGCGCGGGCGACATAGTGGACGACTTCGCCGCCGCCGGTCGAGTGGCCGACATGGACGGCATTCTTGAGATCGAGCGCATCCGTCAGTGCGGCAACGTCGGCCGCATAGGTGTCCATCTCGTTGCCGTCGAAGGTCTGGCTGGAACGGCCGTGGCCGCGGCGGTCATGGGCGATGACGCGAAAGCCCTTATCGAGGAAGAACATCATCTGATTGTCCCAGTCGTCCGCGCTGAGTGGCCAGCCATGATGGAAGACGATCGGCTGGGCATCCTTCGGACCCCAATCCTTGTAGAAGATTTCAGTTCCGTCCGTGGTCTTGATGAAAGGCATGGTCTGGCTCCGATTTTCTGATGATACTGGATTGGTTGCGGCGAACGCGGCCTTCGCCGTGTGGCATCCGCCGTCAGTGCAATGCTGCGTTCAATTATATTGCCTCCCTGCGGGCTTCTTCGCGCCTTTTCGACGCGGAGAAGCTGATGCAGTTCCGGCAGTGACGCGAGTTAACAGTCGTAAATTGATGCAAAGCAAGAATGACGGCAATGCGCCATAAGACGTACCAACCTCATGAAGATAGTATGTTATCCGCAATTTTTTTCTTTTCGAAGCCGCGGAAGCTGCCATGCGCCAGCGGAGCGAGCGTCACCGCCAGATAGGCGAGACCGGTCAGCGGCAGTGCGGCGGAAAGGCCCCAGGCATCGATCAACGCGCCGCCGGCAAGCCCGCCGAAGGGGATGAGCGCCCAGCAGAGCGCCGCATTGAGCGATGTGACGCGGCCCATGAGTGGCTTTGGTATGCGCTCGAAGAGCACCGCCGAGAGGATGGGATTGAGGAAGCCGGAAGCAAAACCGCCGACCGCGAGCGTTGCAAAGATGAGAGCGAGCGGCGATTCCACCGCGAAGACCAGAAAGCGCGGAAAGCCCGTCAGCAGGAAGGCGACCGTATAGACGAGAAGGCGCGGCATCCGCTCACCGATCATGGCGGCAATGGCCGCGCCGATGATCGACGCGCCGGAGAAGACGGCGAACAGGGTTCCGAGCAGAGCGGGGCCGTGGCCTGAATCTTGGGTCCAGACAGGAATCAGGACAGAGAAGAAAGCCTGATCGAGCAGATTGGTGGTCGCCACCATCACCACGATCGCGACCAGCACCGCATCGCGACGCAGAAAGCGCCAGCCTTCCGCCAGTTCCCGGCCATAGGCGGCGATGCCGGTCGCTTCGGCTTTCGACGCACGTCGCAATACGGGGATTCTGGCCGCGACGGTTACGGCGGCGCCGGCGAAGGTAAGGGCGTTGACGGCAAGCGCCTGGCTCGGTCCCACAAGGGCGATGAGAGCACCGGCGCCTGCCGCCCCCGCGGTCGATGCCAGGCGCTCGATGGCGCCGACGACGCCGGTCACGCGCTCCAGCGGCACGGCGGCCAGTTCGGCGATGTCAGGAACCATGGATTGCTTGGCGGCATCCGATGGGCCGCGCAGCACGCCCATGGCAAAGACGATCGGCAGCAGGATCGGAATGGTAAGCAGGTCGAGGAGATGCAGGACCGGCACGAGGCCGACTGTTATCACCGAGGCGCTGTCGCAGATGACCGCGATGCGTTTGGGGCCGATGCGGTCGATGAGGGGGCCGCCGAGCGCCTTGGCGACGACATAGGGCAGCATCTCCATCATGGCGACGAGGCCGGTCAGCACCGGGCTGCCGGTCGTGCTCAGCACCAGCCAGGGAATGGCGACGCCCGACAGCCGCGTGCCTGAGATGGAGAGCGTCTCGGCAATGGCGAGCGCGATGAAAGGACTGCGGCTCATGGCTCGCTCTCTTCGTCGCCGTGCGGCACGCGGCCCGGATAGGGGAAGGCGTGCAGCATGACCATAAAGGGCACGACATCAGGCGGCAGGGGCTCGCCAAGAGGCGGGGCCTCGCTCATCGCCTCCATGACGATATCGTTCAGGCGTTTCGTCAGCGCTTCGGCCTGTCCCGATGTCAGCGGAATGATGATGTCGCTTGCGGTGCTGGCCTTGCGCCATTCGAGCGGCAGCTCGGCATATTCCTCGACCGCCTTCTGCATCTGGTCAACCTGCAGGGAAAGGATCGCTTGCGTGAAGGCGACATCCATGTCGAAAGCCGCGCCACCACTCTCGGCCGCCGGAACCGAGGTGACCTCATGGCTCGCGCGCCACCAGCGATCGCGGCGGGATGGTCCCGGCGCATCCTCGATGAAACCGTACTGGGCGAGTTGGCGGAGATGATAGCTCGTCGCGCCGCTGTTGAGGCCGAGGCGTGCCGCAAGCTGCGTCGCCGTGGCCGGGCCGTCGATCCGGAGCATGCCGAGCATGCGCAGGCGCACCGGATGGGCGAGCGCCTTGAGGGCGGTGACATCGGGGACGACGCGGCTGACGTTGCGGAATGTTGCTGACGTCGATGTAGGGGCAGGTGTTTTCATGGCGGCAGCTTAATTTACAAACACATCTTTGCAAAGATTTGTTTGTAAATATAAGAACCAGAATTGGGCCGCTATTTCAGATGCCTAAAGATTCCTGTTTTAACAGACTCAAGCTTGACCTCGCTCTGAAAGGAGGGCGTTCAGCCGGGAGACGTCCTCGCGCAACGCTGTCAGTTCCGTCAGCACCCGCATATCGATCTTCTGATGCAGCGACAGAACCTCCAGCTCGGCCTTCAGGTTCACCTCATAATCCTTGGCGGCTTCGAAACGGTCGCGCTCGGCCTGGCGGTTCTGCGACATCATGATGATCGGCGCCTGGATGGCGGCGAGCATGGAGAGGATGAGGTTCAGGAAGATGAAGGGGTAGGGATCGAAAGCGCGCGTCAGCAGGATGACCGTGTTGATGACCGTCCAGAAGAGGAGGAAGGCGAGAAAGGCCAGGATGAAGGACCAGGAGCCGCCCACGCGGGCGATGCCGTCGGCCAGCCGCTCGCCGAAAGAGGCTTCGGCGGAAAAGGCAGCGTTGACGTCGGTGGAGATGATCTTGCGCTCATGTGCCTTGGCCAGCACGCGCTTTTCGATGGCACCCAGCTCCTCGGCCGGTTTGCCGAAATGCAGGTGGACGAAATTTGGAAAGTTAGACATGGCATTGTCCCGGGAATGGATCGAATTGGCGCGCAGTATTCCGCCGTCGCCGCAAATTGCAATGCGTATCGGCGTCGCGCAAGGCAAACAGAGGATGGGGCTGCCCTTCATCAATTTTTTGCCGCAGATAGCTACGGCTTTTGAAGCGGCTTATTGCGGTGCACGCAGGGGCGGATTAAATGAATGACATGACACAGGAAAACGCTCTCTCCCATACGTTCAACATCGCCATCGCCCAGCTGAACCCCACGGTGGGCGATGTCGCCGGAAACCTTGCCAAGGTGCGCGAGGCGCGCGCCGATGCGGCGCGGCAGGGCGCGCATATCCTCATGATGACCGAGCTTTTCATCTCCGGTTATCCGCCGGAAGACCTGGTGCTGAAGCCGGCCTTCATCCAGGCTTGCTGGAGGGCGGTGGAAAGCCTTGCGGCCGATACCGCAGATGGCGGGCCGGGTATCGTCATCGGTTTTCCGCGCCAGGACGAGACGGGGCGCTATAATTCCATCGCCGTGCTCGACGGCGGCAAGGTCATTGCCATCAGAGACAAGATCGACCTGCCGAATTACGGCGAATTCGACGAGAAGCGCGTCTTCGATCAGGGCGCCATGCCCGGACCGGTGAATTTCCGCGGCGTGCGCATCGGCATTCCGATCTGCGAGGATATCTGGGGCGATCTCGGCGTCTGCGAGACGCTGGCTGAAAGCGGGGCGGAAATCCTGCTCGTGCCGAACGGCTCGCCCTATTACCGCGGCAAGGTCGATATCCGCCATCAGGTGGTGCTGAAGCAGGTCATCGAAACCGGCCTTCCCATGGTCTACGCTGCCCAACTCGGCGGTCAGGACGAGCTCGTCTTCGACGGCGCAAGCTTTGCCTTCAATGCCGACAAGTCGCTCGCCTTCCAGCTCAGCCAGTTCGAAACGGCGCTTGCGGTGACTACCTGGAAACGCACCGAAAATGGCTGGCGCTGCGCCGAAGGGCCGATGGCGCGCATTCCGGAAAGCGAAGAGGCCGATTACCGCGCCTGCCTGCTCGGCTTCCGCGACTATGTTAACAAGAACGGCTTCAGGAATGTCGTGCTCGGGCTCTCGGGCGGCATCGATTCGGCGATCTGCGCGGCAATCGCCGTCGATGCGCTCGGCGAAGAGCGGGTACGCACAGTCATGCTGCCGTACTATTATACCTCCGAGGACTCGCTGAAGGACGCGGCCGATTGCGCGAAGGCGCTTGGCTGCCGCTACGACATCGTGCCGATCGAGGCGCCGGTGACGGGCTTTTCCTCGGCGCTGTCGAACCTCTTCGAGGGCACGAACAGCGGCATTACCGAGGAGAACCTGCAGAGCCGTGCGCGCGGCACGATCCTGATGGCGATCTCCAACAAGTTCGGCTCGATGGTCGTCACGACCGGCAACAAGTCGGAAATGTCGGTCGGTTACGCGACGCTCTATGGCGACATGAACGGCGGCTTCAATCCGATCAAGGACCTCTACAAGATGCAGGTCTATGCGTTGGCCCGCTGGCGCAACGGGAATGTGCCGCCGGATGCGCTCGGCCCCTCGGGCGTGGTCATTCCGCAGAATATCATTGACAAGGCGCCCTCGGCCGAGCTTCGCCCTGACCAGAAAGACCAGGATTCGCTGCCGCCTTATCCTGTCCTCGACGACATTCTCGAATGCCTGGTCGAGCGGGAAATGGGTGTCGAGGAGATCGTGGCGCGCGGCCATGATGTCGAAACGGTACACCGCATCGAGCATCTGCTCTATCTCGCCGAATACAAGCGCCGCCAGTCGGCGCCGGGCGTGAAGATCACCAAGAAGAATTTTGGCCGCGACCGGCGCTACCCGATCACCAACCGGTTCCGGGATCGCTGAGACGCTTCAAAAATCTGGGAGGGATGAATGCGCAGCTCAGTTGAAATCTACAATGTGCGGCGGGGCGAAAGCCGTGTCATCTGGCAGACGGAAGCGCTGGTGGAGGCGCCGAATTTCTCGCGCGACGGCGCCTATCTGCTGATCAATGGCGACGCGCTGCTCTACCGGCTGCGGCTCGACGGCAGCGATCTTGTCGAGAAGGTCGATACCGGCTTTGCCGTCCATTGCAACAATGACCACGGCATTTCGCCTGATGGCGAGGAGATCGTCATTTCCGACAAGACCGAGTTCGGCAAGTCGGCGATCTACATCCTCCCGATCGAGGGCGGCAAGCCGCGTCTGATCACCAGAAACCTGCCGTCCTACTGGCATGGCTGGTCACCCGATGGGCGCGAGCTTGCCTATTGCGGCATCCGCAACGACGTCTTCGACATCTACACGATCTCGGTCGATGGCGGCGAGGAGAAGCGGCTGACGCATGGCGAGGGCCGCAATGACGGGCCGGACTGGTCGGCGGACGGGCAGTGGATCTATTTCAATTCCAGCCGCACCGGGCTGATGCAGATCTGGCGCATCCACCCCGACGGCACGGGTCTCCAGCAGGTCACATCGGACAATTACGGCAACTGGTTCGCCCATCCGTCGCCCAACAACGACAAGGTGCTGATCCTCTCCTACGACCCCGATGTCTTCGACCATCCGCGTGATCTGAACGTGCGGCTGCGCATGATGGATATGGATGGCGGCAATCTGACGGAGCTGTTCGAGCTTTTCGGCGGGCAGGGCACGATCAATGTGCCGAACTGGTCGCCGGATGGCGAGGAATTCGCCTATGTGCGGTATTTTCCGGTGAGATCTTGAGAGGGCGCATCGCAGTTTGATGATGGAGTGCTCGTGGCCTCAAGTCCTATGCAACCCTTCTCAAGCTAGCATCGCTCACTCATCAGAGGGACCTTCATACAATTATGCACAAGGTATTGCTCGCGGCGTTTGCCTTTTTGATCTGCTGCCGTGCTTTGCTGTTTGTTACGTTTCCGGTCGAGTATCTGCGATGGTTCGGAAAATATCAGGAGTCGCAAATTTTGAATCAGATGGCGGTACCCATCGCCAAATTCTATATTCAGAATGATGTTAGATATGCTTGCGGCAATGAGACGTACTTCAGAAATTATAACGCTATGAACTTCTTCGATGATCTGCCTCTCACCCAGGAAGAGGAGTTCATACTCCAGTCACAGGATAAGATTGCTCTCCTGTTTTTAAGCGACGTCGTTGACGACGAGAACGAATATCTCGGCTCTATCCGCACAGTGACCAATTATAATTTGCTCGTCGCCTCTAAGTGCTTGCACAGGCGCATTTCGTGAAAGCGCCAGCGGCGGTAGCCGCGTGACTTGGTTTGTGGGATATCTGAAAAGTACAGACTCGTTCGTCGGCGGTACTCTATGCATTATGATCCCGCTTATCCCACAATATTGCCTCCACTCATCGCGCTACCGATTTTTCTTATTTCGAATGTCATGGCGCCTCTATTGGCGCATCTTGTCGGGCGTTCACTCAAGCGTTTAAAGTGGATGCCACATATGTTCGCATTTCTGTGGGTACTAGCTTCCGTTTTGACCTTCAGTCTCGTCGGAATGCCGAGGATAGCGCCAGACGAGATGGAAGGTCCCGGCGACGGTATCGTAATGCTTCCACTCGCGTTGGAAGCATTAGCCGTACTGGCGGGATATGTCCTGGCAATGGTATTTTTGCTTGTCGCTCGCCTTCTCAATCGGAGCAATTCGAGATCACACCTGCCGTCCTGAAGTAAAAGATGGTCGGCGAATGATATTGTGCAGCCGCGCCATCTTTGATGGAGGGGCGGTGGATTATAGGCGATAGCACGGCGGGATTTCGCCCGCCGCACTTCATTCTCTCGCTCAGGCCGCGACGGCAGCCTTGCGGCGATCACGGACGGCCTTCGCCAGGTCCTCGAGCACGTCGACAGACATATCCCAGCCGATGCAGCCATCGGTGATCGACTGGCCGTAGACGAGCGGCTTGCCGGGGACGAGATCCTGGCGGCCGGCGACGAGGTTGCTCTCGATCATCATGCCCTTGATGTGGTGATTGCCGGCGACGATCTGGCCGGTGACGTCGTGGACGACCTTCGGCTGGTTCATCGGATCCTTGCCGCTGTTGGCGTGGCTGGCATCGATCAGCATGCGTGGGTCGACACCGAGCTTGGTTGCCTCGGCGATGACGGCCTGCACATCGGCCGCTTCATAGTTCGGACGCTTGCCGCCGCGCAGGATGATGTGGCAGTCCTCGTTGCCGCGGGTGGAGGCGATCGCTGCCTGTCCGTCCTTGGTGACGGCCGGGAAATGGTGCGGCTGGGAAGCGGCCATGATCGCGTCGAGCGCGACACGCGCGCCGCCATCCGTGCCGTTCTTGAAGCCGATCGGGCAGGAGAGACCCGAGGCGAGCTGGCGGTGGATCTGGCTTTCGGTCGTGCGCGCGCCGATGGCGCCATAGCTGACGAGATCGGCGATATATTGCGGCGTGATCGTATCGAGGAATTCGCAGCCGGCCGGCAGGCCCATGGCGTTGATGTCGAGCAGCAGGCGGCGCGCAAGGCGCAGGCCTTCCTCGATACGGTAGGTGCCGTCGAGATGCGGGTCGTTGATCAGGCCTTTCCAGCCGATGGTGGTGCGGGGCTTTTCGAAATAGACGCGCATGACGATTTCGAGATCGCCGGACAGGCGTCGTCGCTGCTCAACGAGCCGGGACGCATATTCGCGGGCGGCTGCCGGATCATGGATCGAGCAGGGGCCGATGACGACGAGCTGGCGGTCGTCCTTGCCGGTCAGGATATTATGGATCGTGTCGCGTGTGCCGGTCACGGTCTCGGTGACCGCTGATGTCCGCGGGATTTCCGAGATGATATCGGCCGGCTTGGTCAGCGGGGTGATCTCGACGATGCGCAGATCATCAATGGTGTCAGTCACGGTATGCTCTCCTGTTTGGTCATACCGTGCGGAACAAAAAAGCCGCCAGGTAGACTAGCGGCTGTTCGGGTTGTCGTCGCGTTAGATTTGGTTACGCACAGACCCGCATCCGCTGGAAGCAGCGGTACGAATAAAATCGCGATGCGTAGACGGACGAGATCGACATGCTGGCTATGTAGCGATGCGGAAACAAATTGTCACGCGGAATTTTGCAAGTGACAGTTCCTTACCGGGCAGGGGCGGAGATGCAGTTCCGTTCCAGGCATATTCGCCGAATTGACTTGCTGCCATGCCGTTTCCACGCCATAGATCGCCCGTCAGGTGCCCGCCGTCACAAGCGGGAGAATCGGGAATCCGGTGCAAGACCGGAACGTGCCCAACGCTGTAAGGCCGACGCTTGCCGCTCACCACGCCACTGGCCTCAAGGCCGGGAAGGCTGCGGCCAAGTGGATGACGCCAAGTCAGAAGACCGGCCTGGCAAGATAGACCCAACCCGCGCGGACGGCGGGCGGTTGCGTTGTTGGGGATTTGACGATGCGACCCATTGACGATGCCGTTTGCCCGGCATCCAGCTTTTCTGCGGCCGAACGCGAGGCCGTCTATCATGCGATCATGACGCGGCGCGATGTGCGCTGCCAGTTCCTGCCCGATCCCCTGCCGGATGATCTCGTCACCCGATTGCTGATGGCGGCCCATCACGCGCCTTCGGTCGGTTTCATGCAGCCGTGGAATTTCATTCTGGTGAAAAGTGCCGAGGTGAGGGCGCAGGTGCGCGATGCCTTCGCGAAGGCGAATGAGGAAGCGGCCCTGATGTTTACCGCCGAGCGGCGGCAGGCCTATCGCTCGCTGAAGCTCGAAGGCATCGTCGAGGCGCCGCTCGGAATCTGCGTGACTTGTGATCCTACCCGCAGCGGCAGCGTGGTGCTGGGGCGCACGCATAATCCGCGCATGGACAGCTATTCCACCGTCTGCGCCATCCAAAACCTGTGGCTTGCGGCGCGAGCGGAAGGCGTCGGCATCGGCTGGGTCAGCATTTTTCGCGAGGGCGACCTGAAGGAAATCCTCGGCATCCCCGATCATATCGAGGTGGTGGCCTGGCTCTGCGCCGGCTTCGTCGACCGGCTCTATGACCAGCCGGAACTGGCGGTCAAAGGCTGGCGGCAGCGCATGCCGCTGGAAGATCTCGTCTTCCATGACGGCTGGGGACGATCGGACCGTGAGCCGGTCACTACTGCTGTTGAGGTTGAGGGCCAGGTGTCGCCGGATTAGCGAGATCGATCTTGCCCTGATCGCCGGCAAGGAATTGCGGGCCGACCTGCCGGACCTTGCTGGCAGAGGGATCATAGGGGCGATCCGCCACCTGCGGCTGCGAGGCAGGCGGGGTGCCGACCGCCTTCGGCGCTTCCGTCCGGATCGTGGTGATCGAGCCCTTCGGCTCGGGCGCCGGCGCATAGGCGGCCTGGCTCTTTCGCATCTGCTCGTAATAGGCAGACAGATTGCAGGAGCAGGCGGATTTTTCGCCAGGTGCACGGGTCTTGTAGGCGAAGGCGTTCTTCATCGCGCTGTAGGGCGCTCCGGTTGCCGTCGAAATCATGTTCGAGGTCTCGGTGCTGGAAACCTCGCGATAGAAGAGTTCCGTCTCGAGGCCGGGGCACATCTTCGCGCAGGTCGCGGCATCACGGTCGAAATCGACCGAGGTGGCATTGTTGCTGATCGGGAAGAAGCCGCCATCGCAGGTGCGCACGCAGATGGTGCTGACGGGCGAGAGCATTTCGGCGCGCGGCAGGCCATAGCGCTCGCCGCCGCCGAGCGGGATGAACGTGTCGCTGCGCATGGCCTGCTCTTCGATGCTCGGAGCCGGCGCGTAGGCGTCGCCTTCGGCAGGCCCGCTGAAACTGTCGCTGTTGCAGTCATTGTCTTCGAGCGCGGCCATCAGTTCCGCGCGGGCCGCATCGGGGCCGGACTGGCGCAACTCGTTGCGGCGATGCTGAAGGAAGCTGATATTGTCGACCATCCTGGCTTCAGCATGCTCGAGCTCGGAGCAGAAGCCGGCGTTGTCGCCGCCAACGACGACCATGCTGCCGGAGGTGCAGCCATACCGGCGCAGATCGCTGCGCACCTTGCGCAATTCGAGATTCTGTTCGGCAAGCGCGCCGGCATATTGGCGCATCTCGCTGCTGCTGTTGCCGAAGGTTTGCGGCAGGTCGGCAAGGCGCCCGCGCAGATCCTCACAGATCGCATTGGTCTGCGCCGCCGCAGGAGCCGCGAATGCCAGACAGAAAACGAGATACAGGTTTCGGCGCTTCACGACGTCGTTCCGGAAAGAGAAAAGCATCTATCAGTGCGTTGCGGCTTCCATCCACCGCGCTTTGTCTTAACGTGTTTCCCTTAATAAGCTCGCAGTAATTCCTAGCGTATTTTTGCGATCTTATCCAGCAAGCCGGATGCTTCCACTTTCCCGCTTCCTGCAACCGCGCGGGAAGCCGTTGATATCCAGACAGTTGATATGACAGATAATTCCGACGAATCCCGCACACGCGAAACGTCCGCAGAGACACCGGACACCCGGCGGGGCCTTCACGTTTTCGTGGACGGTTGTTTGGAACCCGGCGCAAGGCATGGGGGATGGGCCTTCGTCGCCTACCGCGATGGTATCGAGATCGCCTCCGGCTTTGGCGGTGCAAAGGATTCATCCAATAACGCGATGGAAGTGACGGCCGTGCTTGAGGCGGCAATCTGGATCAACGGCTCAGCAGCTGATGTAGCGGCAGTCATCTGGTCCGATTCCGCCTATGCCGTCGAAGGCTGCAACAGCTGGCGTCCGATCTGGAGAAACAATGGCTGGAAGAAAAGCAACCCGACCGGCAAGGCCAGAAACCGAGCGATATCAGATGCGAAAATCTGGAAAGCCATCGATATCCAGCTATCCGAGAATTCCCTGATAAGCATTGCCTGGTGCAAGGGCCATTCCGGCGCCGATGGTAACGAACGGGCCGATGCGCTGGCAGATCAGGGACGCCGATCGATACGGCGTGCCTGATTATCCGGATGCTGACGCGCGACCGGCTAAAGCGTGTCGCGATCTTTCAGATTCGCTTGCCACGCTTTAAGTCTTTGTTTTACGCATGTCGTTACCGCAAAACCGCTGCACACTTTTGCGCGACATGCTTTAAGCCGGCTGCGATGCCTCGACGACAGCGAGCGCCGCCATATTGACCACGCCGCGCGAGGTGACCGACGGCGCCAGGATATGCGCCGGCATCGCCGTGCCGAGCAGGATCGGGCCGACATGCAGGCCGTCCGTCATCGACTTGACGACGCCGAGCGTGATGTTGGCGGCATCGAGGTTCGGGAAGATCAGCAGGTTGGCTTCGTCATTCAGCGTGGTGTGCGGCATGACGCGGCGGCGCAGTTCCTCGGAGATGGCGCTTTCGCCATGCATTTCGCCATCGACTTCGAGGTCGGGTGCCGCCTCGCGCACAAGCTGCAGCGCATTGCGCATCTTGGTGGCGCTTTCGGATTCGCGCGAGCCGAAATTCGAATGCGAGACGAGGGCGGCGCGCGGGGTGATGCCGAAGCGCTTGATCTCTTCGGCAGCGAGAACCGTCGCCTCGGCGATGTCTTCTGCCGTCGGATTTAAGGTCACATAGGTGTCGGCGAAAAACGTCGCACCGCGCTGCGAGATCATCAGGCTGAGAGCCGAGAAATCGCGCACGTTCGGGCGCTTGCCGATGATCTGGCGCACATCGCGCAGGTGCTTCTCGTAACGGCCTTCGAGGCCGCAGATCAGCGCGTCAGCTTCGCCGCGCTTCAGCGCCAGCGCGCCGATGACGGTCGTGTTGGTGCGCACGATGGTGCGGGCCGCTTCCGGGATGACGCCGCGGCGTCCGACCAACTGCAGATAGAGATCGACATATTCGCGGAAGCGCGGATCGTCCTCGGGGTTGATCACGTCGAAATCCTGTAACGGGCGAATGCGAAGGCCGTAACGCTTCAGGCGTGTTTCGATGACCTGCGGACGGCCGATGATGATCGGCTCGGCGATGCCTTCTTCGAGCAGCACCTGGGCGGCCCGCAGCACACGCTCGTCTTCGCCTTCGGAGAAGATGACGCGCTTGCGCTCTGCTACCTTGGCGGCCGTGAAGATCGGCTTCATGATGAAGCCGGAGCGGAAGACGAAGCGGTTCAGCTGGTCGAGATAAGCGTCGAAATCGGCGATCGGACGACGCGCGACACCGCTTTCGGCAGCAGCCTTGGCGACTTCAGGGGCGATGCGCAGGATGAGGCGCGGATCGAAGGGCGAGGGGATGAGATAATCAGGACCGAAAACCGGGGTTTCGCCTGAATAGGCACGCGCGGCTACGTCCGAAGGCTCTTCGCGGGCGAGGGCCGCGATGGCGCGCACAGCGGCCATCTTCATTTCCTCGTTGATCGTCTCAGCGCCGCAGTCCAGCGCGCCCCTGAAAATATAGGGAAAGCAGAGAACGTTGTTGACCTGGTTCGGGAAGTCGGAGCGACCCGTGCAGATCATCGCGTCCGGGCGGGCGGCGCGGGCGAGATCCGGCATGATCTCAGGCGTCGGGTTGGCAAGCGCCATGATCAGCGGCTTGTCGGCCATCCGCGCCAGCAGTTCCGGCTTCAGCACGCCGGCGGCCGAGAGACCGAGGAAGACATCGGCGCCGCCGATATTCTCGGCGAGCGTGCGCGTGTCGCTCTTCTGGGCGTAGATGGCTTTCCACTCGTCCATCAGTTCGACGCGGCCTTCATAGACGAGGCCTTCGAGATCGTGGACCCAGATGTTTTCGCGTTTGGCGCCAAGCGTCACCAGCAAGTTGAGACAGGCAAGGGCGGCAGCACCGGCGCCTGACGCAACGATCTTGACCTCGTCGATCTTCTTGCCGGCCAGTTCCAGGCCGTTGAGGATGGCGGCGGCGACGATGATCGCGGTGCCGTGCTGGTCGTCGTGGAAGACCGGGATCTTCATCTTCTCGCGCAGCTGCTTCTCGATCCGGAAGCACTCCGGCGCCTTGATGTCCTCGAGGTTGATGCCACCGAAGGTCGGCTCCAGCGAGGCGACGGTCGAAACCATCTGCTCGACGTCCGTTGCATCCACTTCGATATCGAAAACGTCGATGTTGGCGAATTTCTTGAAGAGGACGGCCTTGCCTTCCATGACCGGCTTGGAAGCGAGCGGACCGATATTGCCGAGGCCGAGCACGGCGGTGCCGTTGGAGATCACGGCAACGAGGTTAGCGCGCGACGTATAGTCGGCCGCAGTTTCAGGATTGTCACGGATGGCGAGGCAGGGGGCGGCGACGCCAGGAGAATAGGCGAGCGCCAGGTCGCGCTGGTTGCCGAGCGGCTTGGTCGCCTGGATTTCCAGCTTGCCGGGGCGCGGATAGCGGTGGAAGAAAAGCGCCTGGTCGTCGAGGCTGCCGCCCGTCAAATTCTTTTCCGTTTTGGATTTTTCCTGGTGATCCATCGCCGCCTCCAGCGTTGTTCGAAGTCTTTTGAGGACTTCTCCATACATCAATCGGATACGGGCGACAGTATGGAAATGCGGCGTGGAGAAAGTTTTCGTGCGGGGGCGGGGGCGGCGGCCCTTGGTGCCGAGCGGTTGCCACCAGCTAATCCTTTTGGGGAAACTTGTCTGGCGAGGGCGGCAAGCGCAGAATGCCCTGCGCGACGGTGCGGGGCGCCGTTCGCATGGAGGAAATCATGGACAACTTGAACCTCACGACCTTGCAAAGGGGTCAGACGATGGTCAATGACGTGGCCATCGATGCATTTGCCGCCGGATTTCGCGGCACTCTCCTGACCAGCAAGGATATGAATTACAACGAGGCGCGGGCGATCTGGAATGCGATGATCGACCGGCGGCCGGGGCTCATCGCGCGCTGCGCGGGCGCTGCTGATGTCGTTCGGGCGGTGCGGTTCGCGCGCGACAACAATCTTCTCCTTTCGGTGCGCGGCGGCGGGCACGGCATTGCCGGCAACGCCGTCTGCGACGGCGGCGTCGTCATCGACCTGTCAGCGATGAAATCGGTGCGGGTCGATCCGCAGACGCGGCGTGCCAGGATCGAGCCGGGCGCAACGCTTGCCGATGTCGACAAGGAAACGCTGGCCTTCGGGCTGGTGCTGCCGACCGGCATCAATTCCACGACAGGCATCGCCGGCCTGACGCTCGGCGGCGGCTTCGGCTGGCTGACCCGCAAATTCGGACTGACCCTCGACAATCTGCTCTCGGTCGACATGGTGACGGCGGATGGCGAACTGGTCAAGGCGAGCGAGACGGATAAGCCCGATCTCTTCTGGGCGCTGCGCGGCGGCGGCGGAAATTTCGGCGTCGTGACCTCCTTCGAGTTCAAGCTCAACCCGCTCGACACCGAGGTTCTCGCCGGGCTCGTCGTGCATCCCTTCGCCGATGCGGAAAAGGTGCTGAAGGAATACCGGCAGGCGCTGGAGGCGGCGCCCGACGAACTGACCTGCTGGGTGGTGATGCGCCAGGCGCCGCCGCTGCCCTTCCTGCCGGCCGAATGGCATGGCAAGGAGATCGTAGTACTGGCGATGTGCTATTGCGGAGATGTCGCGGCGGGTGAAAAGGCTGCGGCAAGGTTGCGCGCTATCGGAAAGCCGATTGCCGATATCGTCGGCCCGATGCCGTTCACCGGCTGGCAGCAGGCCTTCGATCCGCTGCTCACACCAGGTGCGCGCAATTACTGGAAGAGCCAGGATTTCGCGTCTCTGTCCGATGCGGCGATCGACGTGCTGCTCAAGGCGGTGCGCAGGCTGCCCGGCCCGGAATGCGAGATCTTCATTGGCCATGTCGGGGGTGCTGCCGGTCGCGTGGCCAACGAGGCCACCGCGTTTCCGCAGCGCAGCTCGCATTTCGTCATGAACGTGCATGCCCGCTGGCGGGAAACCGGGATGGATGGAAGCTGCGTCGGCTGGGCGCGCGAGCTTTTCGAGGCCACCAAGCCGCATGCTGTCGGAACCGCCTATATCAACTTCATGCCTGACGACGAAATCGACCGGGTCGAAGCCGCCTATGGTACCAACTACGCCCGCCTTGCCGAGATCAAGCGGCGTTACGATCCGAACAATCTGTTCCGGATGAACCAGAACGTGAAACCGATGGCGACGGTGCGGACTGCCTGAGGATTGATGTTTTAGGGAAGGAGTTTCGCGCCAGCGCCGGAATGTGAAGGTGTTGGCGTGACGTCGGTCACCCAGCGCCCCACGTCCAGCCTGTATGAACAGGTTGCAGGGCTTTCCCACAGCCTTGTCATCTTCCTGAAACACGAGTCTGATTTTGGAAGACCAGACGAAGAACGATGGGACACGAGCGGAAAGGCTTGTGACAGACATGATGGAACCCCGGCGCTTCCGCACCCTCTTCATTTCCGATTTGCATCTCGGCTCCAAGGCGGCCAAGGCAGATTTCCTGCTGGATTTCCTGCGCTACCACGAAGCCGATACGATCTATCTCGTCGGCGATATCGTCGACGGCTGGCGCTTGAAGCGCAGCTGGTACTGGCCGCAGGTCTGCAACGACGTGGTTCAGAAGCTCTTGCGCAAGGCGCGCAAGGGTACGCGCGTCGTCTATATTCCCGGCAATCACGACGAATTCCTGCGCGCTTTTCCGGGCACGCATTTCGGCGGCATCGAAGTTGTCGACCGCATCATCCATGACGGCGCGGACGGCAAGAAATACCTGATCCTGCATGGGGACGAATTCGACGTCGTCGTGCGTAATGCTCGCCTGCTCGCCTATCTCGGCGACTGGGCCTATGACACGGCCATCCGTATCAATATCGTTCTCGCCGCCGTGCGCCGGCGCCTCGGCATGCCCTACTGGTCGTTTTCGGCCTGGGCAAAGCTGCAGGTCAAACATGCCGTCAATTTTATCGGCGAGTTCCAGCGCGTGGTTGCCGAGGAAGCCCGCAAGAACGGCGCCGATGGCGTCATCTGCGGCCATATCCATCACGCCGTGATCGAGGATATGGACGGCATCCGCTACATCAATACCGGCGACTGGGTCGAAAGCTGCACGGCGATCGTCGAGCATGAGGACGGCAGATTTGAACTCATCACCTGGCGTGCGCTGACCAGCAACGTGCCGGCGCTGACCTCTCTCGAATTGCTGGAAGAGGGCGATCTCGCCCCGCAGGCTGCCTGAATAATGTGTGCGTACAGCACCGGCCTGGCCGGTGCATCATGAATTTAGCCGTTGCCGCTTGGCGTCAGGCCCCATTTATTTTTTAAATCGTTTCGACTTATCTCCGAAACGTTACAATTCGGCTATTTCTCGCCATAGTCGTGTTTGATTGGATGTGTTAGGCAACGCAGAGTTTCCTTCAGGTCCATCATGATTCCCGCACAAAGTCCCTCGACGGGTGAGGGAGCGCCGCCGCGCTTCCGGCTGCTCAGCGCGCTTTGCTACAGCGCGCCGCTGCTGGTCAACGGTATCGTCCTGCCCTTCTTCCCCGTCTGGCTTTCGACTCACCAGTTCAACGATCATCAGATCGGCACCATCCTCGCCGTGCCGATGGTGGTGCGCGTTCTCGTCGCGCCGATCGTGGCGGTCTTTGCCGACCGCATGCAGGAGCGGGCGCATGTGCTTTTGTGGTCGGGCATCCTGTCGCTCCTGACGGCGATCGCGCTCTACTGGACGAGCAATTTCTGGCCGGTGCTGATCGTCTTTGCGCTGCAGGGCGCGACCTTCGCGCCCTATGTGCCGGTCGTCGAATCGATCGTGATTTCGGGTGTGCGCCGCTGGGGGCTCGATTATGGTTCCATGCGCGTCTGGGGCTCGATCGCTTTCATCATTTCAACGCTCGTGGGCGGTGAGCTGGTCGGGCGCTGGGGTGGCGAAATGGTGCTCCCCGTGATGATCTTCGGCTTCGTGTTGACCATCACCATGGCGATATTCTGTCCGCGCATCGGGCCGACGCGGCGGCGCGGTCAGCCGATCAATCTTCCGGCGACGACGGGCAGCGGGCTTCGCGAGCCGCATCTGCTCCTGTTGCTGCTCGGCGTTTCGATCCAGCAGGCGAGCCATGCGCTGCTCAACGCCTTTTCCTCGATCTACTGGCACCAACTCGGCTTTTCCGGCACGGAAGTCGGCATCCTCTGGAGCGCCGGGGTTGCCTCTGAGGTAACGGTGTTCTTCCTGTCACGGCGCCTCAACCGCCGCTTCAATGCCTGGACCCTGATCCGTTTCGGTTGTGCCGTCAGCGTCTGCCGCTGGGTGTTCTTCCCGACAGAGACGAGTTTCATCGGCTTCTTCGCGCTGCAATGCCTGCACGGTTTTACCTATGCCTTCGTGCATACGGGCGTGCAGCGGCGCATCGTTGCCACCGTGCAGGAAACGCAGGAAGCCTCGGCTCAGGGCGCCTATTTCTTCTATATCGGCATGGCTTCAGGCCTGATGACCATCGCGTCAGGCTATATCTACTCGGCGCTCGGGCTGAACAGCTATTACGTCATGGCCTGTGTCGCCGCCTTCGGGCTCGCCGTCGTCATCATCGCCTATTACCTTCAGCCCCAGAGGCTGGCTTCGGGCGGGAATACGAGGGAGCCGGCATAATTCAGGCCGGGTTCGCGGTCGCGGGCAAGCAGCAGCGGGCCGTCGAGATCGACGAAATCGGCGTCCTGCGCCAGCAATACGGCCGGCGCCATGGCAAGCGAGGTGCCGACCATGCAGCCGATCATGATCGAAAAGCCCAACCGCTGCCCCTCGGCCTTCATTTCCAGCGCCTCCGTCAGGCCGCCCGTCTTGTCGAGCTTGATGTTGACAGCGTCATAGCGGTCGGCAAGGCTTGCGAGATCGCCGGTATGATGGACGCTCTCATCGGCACAGACGAGAACATGGCGGGCGATCTCCGCCAGCATGTCGTCGCGGCCGGCCGGCAGCGGCTGTTCCACGAGGGCGATATTGGCTTCGGCAGCGATGCGCAGGTGGTGTTCCAACCTGTCTTCCGGCCAGCCTTCATTGGCATCGAGAATGATGGCGGCATCGGGGGCCGCCGCGCGCACGGCACGGATGCGGCTTTCGTCATCGCCGGTGCCGACCTTGACCTTGAGGAGGGGGCGTTGCGCATGTTCGCGCGCCTGCGCTGCCATCACATCGGGCTCGCCGAGCGAGATCGTATAGGCCGTGGTCAGCGGTTTCAGCTTGCGCAGATCAAGGCGGGAGGCGACGCTCTTGCCCGAGAGCTTGGCTTCTAGATCCCAGAGCGCGCAATCGACGGCGTTGCGGGCAGCGCCCGGCGGCATGGCATGCAGCAGTTCTTCGCGCGAAATGCCTTCCTCGATCAGCGGGCGAGCCGATTCGATCTGCGCCAAGACGCTTTCCATTGTCTCGCCGTAGCGACGATAGGGCACACATTCGCCGAGCCCCCTGGCTCCCGATTCCGTCAACGTGCAGGTGATCACGTCCGCAGAGGTTTTTTTCCCTCTGGAAATGGTGAAAGAGCCCGCAATCGGGAATGAATTCATCTGGATATCAAGATGGCGCGGCATATTTGCTCTCCTGCGAGCATGGAAATTGCGCGTTGCTTCTGTATATTAACGCGCCGGGCGGCGAATACCATGTTCGCGAGTCGGGACTGTCGCTGCAAGCATTGAAAGACACAAGTATTTTGAAGTCCGAGAAACGCAATGCCGCCTCGCTGCATGTGGACGACCGAGCCGGGGGCTCGGGTCAGCATGTGCATCTTGAAGGCAATTGGCGCAGCGCCAACATCCATCTCGTCCTGCAGGATTTCGAGAAGCTGTCACGCAACAACAGCGGTGACCTGACACTCGATCTTGCCAATGTCACCGATATCGACACCGCCGGCATCTGGCTTCTTTGCCGGCTAAAGAAAAAGCAGGAAGAGGCGGGGCGAACCGTTCATTTCGAGGGCACGAACCAGCATATCGACGAGCTGATCGCCACCTTCTCCAAGGAGCCTGAAAAGCAGGAGCCCGAGCAGAAGGAGAAGCCATCGATCGCCGAGCGCATTCTCGCACCGATCGGGAGGATGACCCTCGATGTCTGGGACAATGTCGCCGCCTCCATGTATATCCTCGGCTCGGCCGTGCGCGGCGCACAGATGAAATTTGGCCGCGGCAGCGGCGTTTCGCCAGCCTCGATCGTCAACCAGATCGATCATATGGGTGTGCGGGCCGTTCCGATCATCCTGCTGATGTCCTTCCTGATCGGTGCGATCATCGCGCAGCAGGGCGCATTCCAGCTTCGCTATTTCGGTGCCGAGATCTTCGTCGTCGATCTCGTCGGCATCCTGCAGCTGCGTGAGATCGGCGTGCTTCTGACCGCGATCATGATTGCCGGCCGTTCGGGCAGCGCGATCACCGCCGAAATCGGCTCCATGAAGATGCGCGAGGAAGTCGATGCGCTGAAGGTGATGGGCCTCAACCCGATCGGCGTGCTGATCTTCCCGCGGCTGGTGGCATTGACGGTTGCGCTGCCGCTCCTGACCATCATTGCCAACTTCGCCTCGCTGGCGGGTGCGGCTGCAGTCGCCTATCTGTATTCGGGCATTACTTTTGCCACCTTCCTGTCGCGCCTGCATGAGGCCGTGACGCTTTCGACCGTATTGGCCGGCATGATCAAGGCGCCCTTCATGGCGCTCGTCATCGGCATCGTTGCAGCCGTCGAGGGCCTGAAAGTCGGCGGCAGCGCCGAATCGCTCGGCCAGCATGTGACGGCTTCCGTCGTGAAGGCGATTTTCGTCGTCATCCTGATGGACGGGCTTTTTGCGATGTTCTATGCAGCGATCGATTTCTGACATGGCGGGCGACGTGGATCAGCAACCGATCGAGACGACCAAAAACGGGAACCGGGATGTCGTGCTGTCGGCGCGCGACGTCACGGTCGGTTTCGGGCCTAAGATCGTGCTCGACAAGCTCAATCTCGATATCTACCGCGGCGAAATCCTCGGCTTCGTCGGTGCTTCGGGCACCGGCAAATCCGTGCTGATGCGCACCGTGCTTCGCCTGCTGCCGCGCCGCTCCGGCACCATCAAGATCCTGGGCCAGGATTTCGACGAGCTGGACGAGCCGGAACGCAATGCGCTCGACATGCGTCTCGGCGTCCTCTTCCAGCAGGGCGCGCTTTTCTCCTCGCTGACGGTGAAGGAGAATATCCAGGTGCCGATGCGCGAATATCTCGACCTGCCCGTTACACTGATGGATGAGCTCGCGCATCTGAAGATCCGCATGGTGGGCCTCGCCGCTGACGCTGCCGACAAATATCCTTCCGAGCTTTCGGGCGGTATGATCAAGCGCGCAGCGCTTGCCCGCGCGCTGGCGCTCGATCCCGAGCTCGTCTTCCTTGACGAGCCGACATCGGGCCTCGATCCGATTGGCGCGGCAGAATTCGACGAACTGATCGCCAATCTGCGCGATAGCCTGGGGTTAACCGTTTATATGGTGACCCACGACCTCGACAGCCTGTTCTCGGTCTGCGACCGTATTGCCGTGCTTGGAAAGAAGCGGGTAATGGTGGAAGGAACGATCGACGACATGCTGGCCTACGACGATCCGTGGGTTCAGGCCTACTTCAAGGGCAAGCGCGCGCGTTCGATCGTGCCGCAGGACGATGCGCCGGCGGCCCGGGCGCGGCATGACAGCGGGAAGTGACCGGAGACGATGGAAACCAAAGCCAATTACACGATCGTCGGTTTTTTCACCGTTCTGGTGATCGCTGCCGCATTCGGCTTCGTCTACTGGATGGCGGAATATGGCCGCAGCGGGCCGATGGCCGAGCTGATCGTGCGTATTCCGGGCTCCGCCAACGGGTTGAGCGTCGGCTCGCCAGTGCGTTTCAACGGCATCCAGGTCGGTTCGGTGCAGACGCTCTCCATCGATGCCGACGACCCGCAATATTCGCTGGCCTTTACCGAAGTACGCTCGGATGCGCCGATCTATCCGTCCACCAAGGCGGCCCTTGAAATCCAGGGCCTGACGGGTGCGGCCTATATCGAGCTTTCGGGCGGCCGCAAGGAAGACAAGAACATCCTCCAGCAGGCGATGGAAAGCGGCAAGCGCGCAGTGATTGTCGCCGACCAGTCGAGCGTTACCAACCTTCTCGCAACCGCCGACAAGATCCTCGACCGCGCCAATGACGCCGTTGGCGATGTGCAGGGCTTCGTACGCGATGCGCGCGGGCCACTGACCAAGACCTTGCAGAATGCCGAAACCTTCTCGGATGCGCTCGCCAAGAATTCCGGCAATATCGACAGCTTCCTGCAGAGTGTGGGCGACCTCTCCAACACGGTGCGCAATGTCTCGGGCCGTGTCGATTCGACGCTTGCGGCCGTCGAGGATCTGGTGAAGGCGGTCGACGCGAAGAAGATCAACACGATCCTGAGCAATGCCGAGAAGGTGAGCCGTGACATAGCCGACGCCTCCGGCGATCTGAAGGGGCTCGTCGACAAGGTCGACCAGACGGTGACGACCTACAACGAATTCGGCAAGAAGGCACAGGTCACACTCGATCGTGTCGATACACTGGTCGCCGCCATCGACACCAACAAGGTGAAGGGTTCGGTGGACGATATCGCCCAGGCGACCAAGGATGCGCGCACCGCTGTCGCCTCGATCCGCGATGTCACCGATACCGTCAGAGACCGCAAGAAAGACATCGACCAGACGATCCAGGACGTCCAGCAGATGGCGAACAAGCTGAACTCGGCTTCGACCCGCGTCGACGGCATCCTCATCAAGGTCGATGCGCTGCTTGGCTCAGACAATACGAATTCGCTCTTCACCGAGGCGCGCGCGACGCTCGAATCCTTCAAGAAGGTCGCCGACAACGTCAATGCGCGCATCGGGCCGATTGCCGACAATCTGCAGCGGTTCTCGGGCAGCGGGCTGAGTGACGTCCAGACACTGGTCAATGAGCTGCGCGGCACGGCGAACAATCTCAACAATGCCATCAGCAATTTCGACCAGAACCCGCAGCGGATCATCTTCGGCGGGCCGACGGTCAAGCAATATGACGGGCGCACGCGGCGCTGAGCAGCTTCAGTCAGGAATTGCGGGAATAAAAACAGAGGTCAGGGGTAGCGTAATATGGGTCTATCGCATGTGATGTCGCGCCGTTCCTGGATCCGTGGAACGGCGATTATTTTGCCGCTGACGGCAGCACTTCTCGCAGGTTGCGGAACGGCGGCGAAGAACGACACCTACGATCTCTCGGCAGCCACGGTCGATGGCACCGGTCCGTCGGCCAAGAACAAGCAGATCCTGATTGCCGATCCAACGGCGCTGAAGGCGCTGAACAGCGACCAGATCGTCATTCGCGTTTCACCCTCGGAAATCCAGTATCTGTCGCGCTCGCAGTGGAGCGATACGCTGCCGCGCATGGTGCAATCGAAGCTCGTCCAGGCCTTCGAGAATTCCGGAAAGCTCGGCGGCGTCGGAAAGCCGGGGCAGGGACTGGCGATCGATTATCAGCTCGTGACCGACATCCGCTCCTTCGAGATCGACGCAGCGTCCGGCAACAAGGCTGTGGTGGAGATTTCCGCCAAGATCCTCAACGATCGAAACGGCACAGTGCGCGCCCAGCAGGTCTTCCGGGCCACGGCTCCGGCCGGCGGTGACAACGTGAGTTTCGTCAAGGGGTTAGGCCGCGCCTTTACCGAAGTGACCGATCAGATCGTCGGCTGGACGCTGAAATCTATCTAGGTCATTCAGAGCCCTGAGGAATGCTGGGGGGTAGGATGTCGCAACTGAGAACAGCGTGCAGTTTAGCATTCGCGCTCTTGCTCATTTTTGAAGCCTGGAGCAGTGCGCAAGCTCAGGATGTTCGCAGCAATACGCTCACTCCGCTGCCTCTTAACCTCGATGCTTACAAAGCCTTCGTCCAACAACTCGCGACCGAAATGAAAGGAGACGAGGCCGCCATGGCCACAAAGCTCCGAGCATTGGGATTCAGCTGCACACAAGTCTCCAAATCCATTCAATTTACATGCGTGCGATTTGGCTGCCAGAAGCGAAACTTCTGGTGGGGTTCGCTTCTTGAATGGACGGTACAGAGAGGGAACGTTGAATCGCCGGAGCTCGCCTTCTCGGGCGGGGCCATCAATTATTCTGGCTGGGCTCGTTGCATTCCGGAGAAAGATAGGGAGCAGGCCCAGCAACGATTTCTTTCCAGCCACTGAACGCAATGATGCACTGGCATCCCAGTGGTAGGCAAAACTGCTGAGCAGCCTTTGCCTACCACGTCATTTCGTGGGCTGCGCATCCGTCATCGTCGGGGTGCCGCCCGTTGCCGAAGCAGTAGCGGTCGAAGCGGAGGGCAGGTAGCTGTCGAGCAGGCCGGCCATCTTGTCGTCGCGCAGGCTGGCTGTCTTTTCGCCCATGACGACGCCGACCACGCGGCGGCCGTCCTTGGTGGCCGAGGTCACGACGTTATAGCCCGACGCGTCGGTGAAGCCGGTCTTGATGCCGTCGACGCCATTGTAGCGATACATGAGGTTGTTGTGGCCGCGCAGCTTCATGCCGCGGAACTGGAAGCCGCGCATGGAGAAGAGCTTGAACTCCTCGGGGAAGTCGCGCATCAGCGAAACGCCTAATGTCGCCATGTCACGCGCCGTGGTGACCTGCTCCGGATCAGGCAGGCCCGACGGATTCTTGAAGATGGTGTCCTTCATGCCGAGCTCATGCGCCTTTACCGTCATCAGCGAGCCGAAGGCCTGCTCGGAGCCGCCAAGCTGTTCGGCGAGCGCTACAGCGGCATCATTGGCCGACAGCACCACGATACCTTCGACGGCTTCCTTGACCGTCACCTTACGGCCGGCGCCGACGGCAAGCTTGAAGGGCTCCTTGCTCTCGGCATTTTCCGACATGGTGAGCTTCTGATCCCAGGTCAGATGTCCCTCATGCAGCGCCTGGAAGGTGAGATAGAGCGTCATCATCTTGGTGAGCGACGCCGGATAATTCAGATCGTCCTGATTGGAGGCTTCCAGAACCTGGCCGGACTGCGCGTCCACGAGGAAGCTTGCCTGGCCGGCTTCGGCCTGGATGAAGGCGCCCAAAAGAAATAGGGACGAGAAGGCGGCGACTATCAGCCGGGAGGTCGTCTTGGTCATCAATATCTACGGTCTCTGTCGTGACAAGCAACTTGCTTGGTGATTGGCCTGGCCGGGGCCTACCGCCCCGTCCGGCCCATGCGGATCAGGGATGTTTGTGACGGAATGAGGGAGCCGCGGCAATAAAAAAGGGCCATCCACAGATGACCCCTTTTGTCTCACACTCTCAGGTTTTGATCGTCCGGCGCAGCAACTCAGTTCAACCGGCCCGCCGCATGGGCAAGCATCGTGTAGACCTTGCCGGTGTCGGAGGTCAGGTAGGACTGCGTCACCGTACGGTTCGGATCGGTGCGGGCGACATCGGCGAGCAGCTTTTCGAAATCGCCGATGTAGCGGTCGACGGCGGTACGGAATTCGGGCTCGCGATCATATTTGCGCTTGATCTCGTCGAAGGTCTGCTGGCCCTTCAGCGTGTAGAGGCGACGGGTGAAGACGTCGCGCTCGCCGCGCTGATAGCGGCGCCACAGGTCGACAGAGGCGTCATGATCGATGGCGCGGGCGATATCGACCGAGAGCGAATTCAGCGATTCAACGACATGGCGCGGGTTGCGGCTGTCATTGGCGCGCTGGGCGGGAGCAGGGGCCGGAGCGGCCGCTTCGGCAGCGGGGCGGGCCGGAGCACGCGAAGCCTCTTCGGCCTCTTCACGCGAGGCGCCGCGCAGGAGATCGCTGATCCAGCCGCCGCCGGCGCCTTCCGTGCGCGGAGCTTCCTGGCGAACTGGAGCAGGGGCCGGCTGCGGAGCCTGGGCGACCGGACGCTGCTGAGCGGGTGCAGGAGCCGGAGCGGGCGCTGCAGTCGGGGCTGGCGAAATAGTGCCGCGCAGGCCCATGGATTCGATCGACTGGCGCGCCGTCGGTGCCGGCTGCGGGGCAGGCGCCGTCGGGATCACCGGCTGGGTAACGCGCGGAGCAGGTTCGGCCTGGGCAAGCGTGCGGGCGACCGGCTCGGAGAGTTCGAGCCGCTGGCTGGAGCGGCCGACGATCTGCGAAATATCCTGCAGGGCCTTGATCTGCTCGGCGACGGCCCGGCGCATGGCAGACGCGCTCTCCTTGGCTTCTTCCGGCAGGTCGAAGGCGCCGCGCTTCAGCTCGGCGCGGGTGGCGTCGAGTTCGTTGCGGATATCGGCTGCCGAGCGGCGGATATCCTCTGTTGCGCCCGAGAATCGGCCGACCGCCTCCTCGATCGCATCGCGGAGCGATCCGCGCAGGTTCTGCGCTGCATTGTCGGAGGCGCGGCCGGCTTCACCGAGCATGCGCTCGACTTCCGAGAGCGAGGCCGTCAGGCCGCCGCGCAGGCGGTTCGTGAGGTCGCCGGAGCGGCGCTCGACATTGGCAAAGCTGCTGTCGATCGTCGCATTGGCTTCCTCGCCGGCGCGGTTGATTGCTTCGCGCATGGTGGAAGCTGCCTCTTCGGCGCGCTTCTCGGTGTCCGAAAGCACCCGGCCGATATCGGCGAAGGAGGCCTGGACGCTCTGGCGCAACGTGCCGGTGACCTGATTGGAGCGCTGTTCGGCGCGCTCGAAGACCGTCTCGATCATGCCGCCGAGGCCGCGCATGGTCTTTTCGATCTCGCCCGAGCGCTGGACGAGGCCGGCCGCCAGCGTCTGCAAGGCGTCTTCGCGCTCTTCCAGCGTGGAGACGAGGCCCGACTGGGCGGCGGCAAGAAGATGCGAGGCCTGGCCCAGAACCTTCGAGTGATCGTCGAAGCGACCGATGATGCTGCCGACCTGGGCGAGCGTCTGGCCGGAAATATCCGACAGGCGATCGACCTTGCCTTCGAGAAGGCGGGTAGAGGCAGACACCATTTCGGCGGCCTTGGCGGCAGAGTCCGTGAAGCGCGAGGTCGTGTCGCTGAGACGGCCGTCGACGCCGGTCAGCTGGTCGGCGGCGCGCGTCATCATCATGGCCATGGCGGCACTGCTTTCCGACAGTCGCTGGACGAGGCCATCGACGTTGTTCGTCAGGCTGTTCTCGATGGCGGCGACGGCATTGGCGACGTTTTCGGCACGCGCTTCGACGGCCTGGGTGATTGCGTCATTTTCCGCACGGAGGCGCTCGGCGCTGAGGCTTGCCGCCGCGGTGATGCGGGCTGCGGCTTCCTGGCCGGCATCGGTGTAGCGGTCGATGATCGGGCGCGCCGTCTCGTCGAGGATGCGCGTCAGCTCGGTGGAGCGGCCAGCCAGCATGGAGTTCAATTCGCGTGTGCGCTCGTCGAGAGTTGCGCGGATCGAGCTGCCGCGTGCTTCCAGCGCCTTGTCGATATCGGTGAGCGTCGTATCGATCTCGCGGGCACGCTGCTCCAGGCTGGAGCGGATGATGCTGGTGCGGGCTTCGAGCGCGCGGTCGACATCAGCCATGCTCGATGTGATCTGACTGCTGGCATCCGTCAGGGTCGAGCGGATCGAATTACCGTGCGCTTCCAGCGTCTGGCCGGCATCGGCAAGCGCGTGATTGATGGCGCTGACCTGGCTGCTGACGATACTTTCTGCTTCCGCCACCTTGCTGACGATGACGTTGCCGGCCTCGGAGAAGGTCTGGGCAACGGCAGCAGCCTGGCCGGCGAGGCGGCTCTGCGCCTCGGCGACGCGGTTGACGATCTGCGACGAGCGCTCGTCCATGGCTTCGGCGAACTGCTGGCCGGTACGGCTGAGCAGTTCCGAGGACTTCGCGGCTTCGCCATCCATGCCTTCGGCAGCTTCGGCAACGGCGCTGCGCAGGCTTGCGGCGAGACCCGCGGCCTTGCCTTCGATCGTGCGGTTGACGGCATCCAGACCGACGGTCAGAGCGCGGTCCATGGTGGAGAGACGTTCCTCGATGCGCGCGTTGCCGCGATCCATCATGTCGCTCAGTGCCGCGGTGCGGCCATCGATCGATTGCGCCATGGTCGCGCTGCTGCTGTCGAGCGTTTCAGCAAGATGTGCCCGGCGGCTGTCCAGAGCCTGCGTGAGGTTTGCACTGCTGTTGTCGAGGGCCTGAGTGAGGTTGGCAGTGCCAGCATGCAATGCTTCCGTCAGGCTGGCGGCACGGCTATCGAGGGCCTCGGTCAGGCTGGTGCTGCGGCTGTCGAGCGCATGCGTCAGATTTGCGGCGCTGTTGCCGAGCGTTGTGGCGATGCGCTCGGCTGTGTCGTCGCCGATCGCGCCGAGGCGGGAGATACCGTCGTTCAGCACCCCGGAGAGATGATTGCCTGCCGCGTCGACCTTATCGGCCACGCCGCCGACGCCATCGGCGATGCGAGCCTCGATGGCGGCAAGTCCGGCTTCGACGCGAGCGCCGGTTTCAGTGAACCGACCGGTGAGATTGTCGACGGAATGGTCGAGATGGCCGGAGAAATCGGCGGCGGAACGCGAGATCGTGTTGGCGGCTTCCTGGAAGCGGCCGGCGATTTGACCCGCGCTTTCGCGCATGCGGTTCTCGAGCGTCTGGGCGCTGTTGTCGATCGCCTGACGGATCGCGGCCTCGCGATCTTCCAGCGACATTTCGAGCATGCCGATGCTCGTCGCAACCGACGTACCGATCGAGGTCGCCTGTTCGGAAAGCGTGTCGTTGATGAGGTTATGGGCCTCGGTCAGCGACAGGGTGATGGCATTGGTGCGATCGTCGAGCGTGGCGCGGATGCGGTCATGTGCGGCTTCGAGACCGCCTTCGATGTTGTTTGCGGCATCGTTCGCAACGCTGCCCAGACGCTGCTGCGCATCGATGAGGCTATCCTCGATGCGGCCCGTCATGCTGCCGATGATGCCTTCCATGCGAGCGCCACCGGCATCCAGAGCTTCCGAAAGCGTAGCGCTGTGCTCGGCAAGCGCGGTTTCGAGACGAGCCTGATTGTCCGTATAGGCGGTGCGGATCGCTTCCGTGCGGTCGGCAAAGGCGCCGGCAACACGCTCTTCGGCACTGGCAACAGTGTCCATGATAGCGTTACTGCGGTTTTCGAGCGCGGATTCGAAGCGGCTCTGGCCGTCGTCGAGCGAAATGGCGAGCGCCATGGTCTTTTCGTCGAGCGTATCGGACAGGCGGTCAGCGCTGTTGGTCACGGCATGGACGATGGATTCGGCGCGACTGGTGAGCGCTTCCTCGATGCGGAGCTGGCTTTCGCCGAGCGATGCGGCGATCCGGTCATGGGTGCCGGCGGCGGCATTGACGAGAGCGTCAGCACCCGCCGTCAGCGTGTCTTCCAGGCGGTTCTGGCTCTCGTTCAGCGAGATGGCAAGCGCCATTGCCTTTTCGTCGAGCGTTTCGGCGAGGCGGTCATGCGTGCCGGAGACGGCATTGATCAGCGCTTCCGAATGGGTCGACAGCGTATCTTCGATGCGCGCCTGCGTTTCGTTCAGCGAAATGCCGAGCGCCATCGCCTTCTCGTCGAGCGTTTCGGCGAGGCGGTCATGCGTGCCCGATACGGCATTGATGAACGCTTCCGAATGCGTCGACAGCGTGTCTTCGATGCGCGCCTGCGTTTCGTTCAGCGAAATGCCGAGCGCCATCGCCCGTTCATCCAGTGTCTCGGCGAGACGGTCATGCGTGCTGGAAACGGCGCCGAGTAGCGCCTCAGAACGGGTCGCCAGCGTATCGTCGATGCGAGCCTGACCTTCGTTCAGCGAGATGGCAAGCGCCATCGCCTTTTCATCGAGCGTGTCGGAAAGGCGGTCATGCGTGCCGGAAACGGCATCGACGATGGCTTTCGAGTGGCTCGCAAGCGTATCCTCGATACGTGCCTGACCTTCGTTCAGCGAGATCGCAAGCGCCATCGCCTTTTCATCGAGCGTGTCGGAAAGGCGGTCATGCGTGCCGGAAACGGCATCGACGATGGCTTTCGAGTGGCTCGCAAGCGTATCGTCGATGCGGGCCTGGCCCTCGTTCAGCGAGATGGCAAGCGCCATCGCCTTTTCATCAAGCGTATCGGAGAGGCGGTCATGTGTGCCGGAAACGGCTGATATGAGCGATTCCGAATGGGTCGCCAGCGTGTCTTCGATGCGCGACTGCGTCTCGTTTAGCGAAATCGCCAGCGCCATGGCCTTTTCGTCGAGGGTTTCGGCGAGACGGTCATGCGTGCCCGAGACAGTATTGATGATGGCTTCGGAACGGCTCGTGAGCGCTTCGTCGAAGCGGGTGTGGTGGTCGGCGAGTGCGCCGATCAGGGCGCCGCCGCGTTCGGCCATCACGCTGTCAAGGCCGGTATGGGCAGTCTTCAGCGCATCGGTGATTTCAGCAGCGCGGGCGGCGAGAACGCTGCTCAGCTCTTCGGCGCGACCGCCGAATGCGCCCGTGACCTTTTCGGTGCCGCTGTCGACGGCAGTGGCGAGTTCGGTCGTGGTCGTCTGTAGCGTATCCCGGAATTCGGCTGCCCGGGCGGCGAGGTTGTTCTGCAGTTCGGAGGTCCCGGTCGCGAGCGCCAGCGAGATTTCCGAGGTGGCGTTGCCGAGAGCGGAGCTAAGCTCGCCGGTGCGGGTCGTCAGCGCCGAGGTAATCTCTTTCGCACGGCTGGCAAGCGTGCCTTCCAGCACTTCCTGGCCGGTTGCAAAGGCGGTCGCCAGCGCCAGCGACTGCTCGGTCATGGAGGTGCCGAGACGATCGATATTGGAATTGAGGATGTTATCGATGGAATCGGCGCTGCCCGACAGCGTCTTGTTGATGCGGGTAAGGCTCTCGATGAGCTTGGTGTCGAGCGAACCGGCGCGCTTGTCGAAGGCGTCGGTAAATTCGGCGACTCGTTCGTCGAAGGCAGTCGAAAGCTGGGCGACAGTCGTCTGCAGACGCTCCTCGAAGAAGCCCGAGCGCAAGTCGAGATCCATGACGGCATCGTCGGCCGTCGATTGCAGGCTCTGGCGGAAGCTGGCGCCTTTTTCGTCGAGAGCCGCGTTCAGCCTGGTCAGCACGTCATCGAGCGTGCCGCCGATCGTGCGCTCGCCCGATGTCAGGCTCTGATTTATATCTCGGGTGCGGGAGATCAGAATCTCGTTGAGCTGCTGGGTGCGCTCCTGCAGCGCCGCATTCAGGCGCTCGGTGCTGGCGTCCATCGTCGAGGCGCGCGTCTCGAACTGGGTGAGCAGGCGCTCGCCATGTTCGTTGATCGTGTTGGTCAGCGCGTCCAGGCGGTTGTCGAATTCATTGCCGATCGCAAGACCTGAGGCAGTCAGCGTATGGAGCAGCGTATCCGTCTTGGCGGCCAGCAGCGTGCCGAGCGACTGCATGGCGCTGTCCGACTTCTCCATGATCGCGGCGGCGCGCGTATCGATCAGCGAGGCGAAGGCTTCGCCCGAGGTCGCAAGACGGATGGCGATCTCTTCGGTGGCGAGCGACAGTTCTTCCTTGAGCTGGTCGTGGACGCCGGCGATGGAAGAGCGGATGCGGTCGGCATGGTTGACGATCGCCTCGCGCTCGGAGCCGAGCTCGTGGACAAGCCCGCGAACGCGCAGTTCGTTATCTGCGTAGGAGCGCTCCAGCGCATTCACTTCGGAATGCACGAGCGTTTCGAGTTCGGAAGCACGCGCAATGGTGCGCTCGATGCCTTCGTTCATGGCCGATACTTCGCGGCGCACGGCCTGGCCGACCGTCATGATACGTTCAGACGCAATGGTTTCCGGCTCGGAAAGGCGCAGTGCAACCTCGGCCATGGAGCGGGCGGCGTTGCGCATGTCCTGGGCACGCGAGATCATGATGGCAAAGGCATAGAACATCATGACCGGCACGATGATGCCGACGATGCCGGCGATCACGCCCGGTAGGGCAGCGAGATCGGTCAGCGAGCGGATCTGCGCGATCTGCGGCGCATAGAGCATGAACATCAGGCCGAGGCCGATGACCACCCACAGAATGGAGACGAGAGTGGCCGTGCGCAGGGCAGGGCGGCTGGAGCCGTTTTCCAGCGACTTCAGAAGCGAGGCAGGTGAATTGCGGCTGGCGTCGTTGGCGGGGGCGAAGGCCGGCGCCCGCGGTGCCTGCTGATCGCCTGTGCGGCCAGCGCGACCGCGGCGGCGTTGTGCTTCTTCCTGGGCCTGATTACGGGCATTGGATGGGTCAGTCACATTAGCCTCCGGGGCGTGGGGCGCGTTACCGCGGCGGGGCGGCACGTTTTCCTGGCCGAAATCGATCTGAAGCGCCTCGTCCAATGCCTTGAACGCTTTGTCCTCGATCGATTCATTGTACTTGTTATTTGCCATTCCGATACGCCTCACAATTCCCGGCAAGTCCGGCAGCGCATCCGGGCCACCGCCTTTGCCCGGAAAGAACCTTCGCCGTTCCAGCCTTCCATCCCAAGACGGACGGATAAGCATGTTATTTCAGAGTAGATAGCCGATTTTTCAAACGAAAGGTATCAAAACACTACCATTATCCACTCTGACGGCAAAGGCGCGCGGCATGAGCCCGCCTCAACAGTATCGTAGTGACACATCTGGGTGCCTTAGACAATTAATGAACCCTTGCGTTTGCGCCCTTCTTAACCTGTTGTTAACACCTTTAAATTTTGAATCCCGCCTAAAAGCCGATATTTTAGCGATGTTTAAGGGACGTTAACCATACGGTCAGATTTCCGCCTCTGATGTGCCGGAATTTAACAGGATCGCCATTCTCCGACCGCACAACTTATGCAACCGCAGGCGATACGAGACGGGAGAATTGGCAAATGGCAGCAGTAAGCATTGCGTTCGAAGCACCTGACAATTCCAACGGGCCTTCGCCTTCCAAGGTACGGCCGATCGACCTTGTCCATCTTGCGCGCCAGACGATGGGCGACAAGACGGTGGAAATTGAAGTCCTCCAGATGTTTGCGCGCCAGGCGCGCGCCTGCCTGCAGGACATTGCAAGCGGTGAGTCCGCCAAGGTAGGCGCAGCCGCGCACCGCCTGAAGGGGGCAGCAAGCTCCATCGGCGCCTTCCGGGTTTCGCAGTCGGCGGAAGCCGTGGAAGTGAACAATGGCGACGCGACCGCCATGGCAGCCCTCGGTGCAGCCGTCATCGATGCCGAGAATTTCATCCTGAAACTCTGCCGAGGATAAGGCAGGAAGGTTGTAAACGACCTAGGCCCGCTGTTCCATTAGGGAACGGCGGGTCTTTTTGCGACGTTCTCCATGACGCATCGGGAATGGCGCAGCCTTTGCGTATCTGCGAGGCTCGGGGCATCCGGCAATGTTGACTGACGCGCCGAATTGTCGGAAGAAAATCCGCCCATCTACGACCAAAGACCGGAAATAATCCTGATGCCCAAACTTACCATCGTCGCCTTTGACGGAACGCGCTTCGATCTCGATGTCGATCAAGGCTCCACCGTAATGGAGAATGCGGTCCGCAATTCCGTGCCCGGCATCGAGGCCGAATGCGGCGGCGCCTGCGCCTGTGCAACCTGTCATGTCTATGTCGACGAACAGTGGACGGAAGTCGTCGGTCCGCCGGAAGCGATGGAAGAGGATATGCTGGACTTCGCCTTTGACGTGCGTCCGACTTCACGCCTTTCCTGTCAGATCAGGATGAAGGCTGCCTATGACGGCCTTACCGTGCACGTGCCGGAACGGCAGGCCTGATTTCTCACTGTTTCGAAGAACATTCTTGTGAGAATGGGGGAGCTTTACCAAAAAGAGAGCCTCGCACGCCGGAGGCGAGCGAGGCGAGGCGGGCGCATTACCTACGGATGAGGGAGGAACACCCGCGGCTTCGGAACGCGCCAGGAGAACACAGTCACGAAAGCCAGCTGCCTTACTGCACTTTCGAATATAGTCATATTACCGCTTTCCGGTTGAGTCCACCAGAATGAAAAATGACCGGTAAAAGGCTGGGAAGCGCACAAGTTTCGCACAAGTTTCATTGTGCAGCTAACGATCCCTACTCGCCTTGAGGCTGAAAAGAGCTTATCTTTCGCCGCCTTTGCCCTTGAGTCTATTGTTGAGCAGTCTCAACATGCGATTCTGGAAATTGACGGCTTCGACGCGATCGAATCGGGCCTGCAGCTTGTCATGCTCCTCTATTCCGCGAGCCGACTCATTCGAGACGAGTTCCTGCATGGCCTCGCAATTGCGCTGCGACGGGAGCGCCTTGAGTTCGCGCTCCATGACGCGGGCCTGAGTGCGGGCGATCTCGGCATGGCGCTCCTCGTGGCGCCTGATATCGCTCGACAAGGCATCCCATATCATCGACAGCTCGCGGCTCGTGCCCTTGCGGTTGCCCCAGCGCGGCATGATGATCTGCGTGTGGACGGTGACCTTGACGTTGCCGACGCGGCAACGTCCGTTTTCCTGGATATAGGTCGCTTCACCGCCGAAACGGATCTTGGTGGCGCCGGGATGGCGGGCGGAGGAGCCGTTCGCTGTCGGGCCACGGCGGCTCAGCTCATCGTCCAGCTCGTCGGCTGTCTTTCCTTTGATATCGAAGTAGGAATAGCTTTTCGTTGCAATGACTTCGGCTGCCGCGGGGCTGCAGAGGAAAAGGGCAATCATGGAAAAGGCGATGGGAAGGCGCATATAACGCAACGCAAGCGGCATTCTGAACTGAACCTGTGTTGAAGTTTGGCGGAGCTTGGGGCATAGCCACGGTAAGCGCAATATCGGATAGCGGCTTTTTTCGTTAGTGACGGGATTAGACTGGTGAATCAGCTCGATAGCAGTTTCTGGCGTGTGGCCCATGGTCGCGAGATCAAGCTCGGCAAGCGCTCAGTAATCATGGCGATCGTCAACGTGACGCCGGATTCCTTCTCCGACGGCGGGCGTTATCAGACGGTCGACAGCGCCGTCGAGCACGCGCTGCAGGCGGTCGCGGACGGCGCCGAAATCCTCGATATCGGCGGCGAGTCGACGCGGCCGGATGCGGCTTCCGTCAGCGCGGCGGAGGAACAGGCGCGGGTACTGCCCGTCATCGAGGCGCTCAGCGGACGCACGCAAGCCTTGATTTCCGTTGATACCTATCGCGCGGAAACGGCGCGACTTGCCATCAGTGCCGGCGCCCATATCGTCAACGACGTCTTTGGCTTGCAGAAGGAGCCTGAAATCGCCGCGCTGTCGGCCGAGACCGGGGCGGGGCTCTGCATCATGCATACGGGCCGCAACCGGCAGAAGCTTGCCGATATCATCGATGACCAGATTTTCTTTCTCGATCGTTCGCTGGAGATCGCTTCGGCTGCCGGCGTCCTGCGTGACCGTATCGTACTCGATCCCGGCTTCGGTTTTGCCAAGGAGACGCCGGGAGAAAATCTGGAACTGATGGCGCGTTTCGAAGAGCTGCACCGCTTCGGCCTGCCGCTCCTTGCCGGCACCTCGCGCAAGCGATTCCTCGGTGCCGTCACGGGCCGGGAGCCGGCGGAGCGCGATGCGGCGACGGCCGCGACCAGCGCGCTCTTGCGGGTTCAAGGCGCGGCTGTTTTCCGGGTACACAATGTCGCAATCAACAGGGATGCGCTTGCCGTAGCCGATGCTATGCTGGCCGCCCGGAACGACACTTCTAAAGCGTGTCACGATCTGTCAGATCCGCATGCCACGCTTTAAGTCTTTGTTCTACGCATGTCGTTGTCGCAAAACCGCTACGCACTTTTGCGCGACATTCTTTAGGGGGAGGCCGTCATGAGTACCTATACGATCCTGATGCAGAACTGCGCCTTCTTCGCCCGCCACGGCGTGCATGCCGAAGAGGAATTCCTCGGCCAGCGCTTTTTCGTGGATGCCGAACTGGAGGTGGAAGCGGGCAGTGCACTGGAAAACGATTCCATCGATGAGACCGTCCACTACGGCACCGCCTTCACCATCATCGAAGAAATCGTCGTCGGCCAGCGGCGTTACCTGATTGAAGCGCTGGCGTTCGATATCGCCAAGGGGCTCTGCAAGAAATTCCCGCAGATCATCAGGGCCAAGATCACGGTGCGCAAGCCGAATGCGCCTATCCCCGGCGTGCTCGACTTCGTGCAGGTGACCGTTGAGCATCGTGTCTGATCCCGGATTCCGTCTCGCAACGCTCGGCCTCGGCGGCAATATCGGCGATCCGGTCAAGTCCATGGCCGCGGCACTCACGCGGCTCGATGCCGACGCGGGTTGCCGGGTGGCGGCCGTGTCGCGGCTTTACCGCACGCCGCCCTGGGGCAAGACCGAGCAGTCCCATTTCTTCAACTCCTGCGCGGCTGTGGAAACACGGCTTGCTCCGGAAGCGCTGCTCGATCTCTGCCTGTCGATCGAGCGGGAGATGAAGCGCGAGCGTATCGAGCGCTGGGGGCCGCGCACGCTCGACATCGATGTGCTGACTTATGAGGGCATCGAGCAGGATGCGCCGCGGCTGGAACTGCCGCATCCGCGCATGACGGAGCGGGGCTTCGTGCTGATGCCGCTTGCCGATATCGCGCCAGAGCTTGTGGTTCGGGGTAGGGTGGTGGCCGATTGGCTGGCCAGCGCAGATATCACGGGAATCGAGATCGCAAACGACAGCCGTGATTGGTGGCGCAAGCCTTGAACGGCTGAAGCTTTTGAATTCTGTGATCGGAACATTCTGGAAGCGCTCCGGTTGACCCTTGGTAAGCAAACCCAAGGAGAAAATCATGGGCATGAAAATCATTGCAGTATCGTTGCTGACGCTCGGCATGGCCACGTCGGCCTTTGCACAGTCGAGTGGCGGTACCGGCGGCGCCGGCAGCAATTCCGGCGGCAACGGTACGGGCATGTCCGGCAATACGAATAGCCAAAGCGGCAGCGGTTCGCAGAACGGCAGCGGGACCGACGATAATTCGACCGGTTCGGTGAATAGCAGCAACAATGCGGGCAACAACTCGCTCGGCAACAGCGATGCAACCGGCGACAATTGCCGGCCGCAGAGCGGCGGCGCCTCCACACAGAACGACAACACGGCGCATCCCAGCCCCGACAGTCAGCAGGATTGCCATTGAGAGCAGGCTGCAAGACTTGAACAATTCTCAAAGGCCCCGCCATGCGGGGCTTTTCCTTGCGTTAGCAACGCCTTGTCGCCTGCGCCGGCTGCTCTAACTCAGAGTGGCGACCAAGCTGGAAATATCATGAGGCAATTCAACGGGAGCCGGAAAAGCCGCTTCTTCAGGTGCCGACATGCCGAACACGAGCCGCAGCCTTCCCGAAGGCATCGAAGATCACACTCGCTTCCAGGAGCGCATCTGGCATGCGCAGCGCTGGGCATGGGTCGGCTTTGCCGCCATTCTCATCTCCGCGCTTTTCGGAGCGCTCGGGCGCGGCGGGCCTCTCTCCCAACAGGAAACGAAGCTTGCCGGCGGCAGCCTCGAACTTCCGATCATCACGCGGTGGAATGCGCCCGACGAGCTGCGCGTCTTTTTCCTACCATCCTCTTCGGACCGCAGGTTCGTTGTCGATCCCGATTTCCTGACGATCTTCTCCATCGAAAGCATCGAACCGCCGCAGAAAGCGACGGACTACGAGAACGGGCGTATCGGCTATGTCTTTCCTGCCGACGCCATCGCGGCGAGCCAGGTGATTCTGAGGCTTCAGACGCAGAAGCCGGGGCTGCGCTCCTTCCGCATCGGTATTGGCCAGGACGTCGTCGAACGTTCGGTCATCGTCTTGCCGTGAGGTGCTGATGGATGCAGTCGTTCGCGGTGTCGCCATCTATTTCATCCTGCTGATGATCATCAGGCTGTCGGGGCGGCGTACGCTCGCTCAAATGACACCGTTCGATCTGGTCATCGTGCTGGTGATGTCGGAGACGACCCAGCAGGCCATGCTGGGCGACGACTATTCGATCACCAACGCCGTGCTCCTGATCCTCACGTTGTTTACGACCGACATCGCCCTTTCCTATCTGAAGCGCTGGTCGCGCCGCACAGCCAGATTGATCGACGGCGTTCCGACCGTCCTCGTTACCAACGGGGTCTACGATGAGGCCGCACTGAGGGGATCGAGACTTCAGCCAGACGATGTGATGGAAGCCGCAAGAACGCAGCAGGGCATCGAGAGTGTCAAAGATATCCGGTTTGCAATTCTCGAGGTGAGCGGAAATATAAGCATCATTCCGAAGGAGTGAGGGAGGGGGAACGGCGGATCAGAGAGCCGAGAGGAATGCATCCGTTTCGGTAATCTCCACCTGTACTGAAAAGCGGCCGCCCAGCAGTTCGAGCGTAGCGTCATGCGTTTCGTCAGCGCTGCTGCAGACGGCGTCCTTCAACAGGATGACGCGATAACCGAGATCGATTGCACCGAGTGCTGCCGCGAGCACGCAGATATCCGTTTCGCCGCCGGTAATGGCGACGGCCTCGACCTTTTCCTGCGCGAGCGTTCCATGCAGCCGCCCGTCGACCCAGGGAGAATAGGTTCGCTTGTCGAGGATGCGGGCAGGCGGTGCGAAACGTTTCAAATCGGCAACGATATCCACGAGTTCCGGCAGCAAGTGTTCGCCGGTCATCATCGGCCATTTTTCGTAATAGTTCCTCCACATGCCCGGCATGGCATCAGCGGTCGGCGGCGGGACGAAGCGCGTGAAAACCGTTCGCTCCGCATACCGCCCTGAGAGTTCAACAATCTGCGGCGATACCGTCGCCATCCACGGCACATGCCATGCTGTCTGTTCCGCGAACATCCTCTGCATGTCGATGCAGAGATGGATCCAATTGCCGGGCATCGGACCTTAAGCTTCCTGCAATCAGGGCGAATTGATGCTGGGCAGGAAATCCTCGACCTGCTTGCGGTCAGCTGCGGAAAGCGGCTGCACCTGCTCCTGCCAGAAGCGTTCGGCCTCCGGCGGATCCTTCTCCCACTGGCGCACGGTGGTGATGTTATCGTCGATCTTGGAGCGGCGGTGTCCGCCGAGGCGCAGATATTCCTTGGCGAGCTTCAGGCTCCTGGTTTCCGTATCCACATTGGTCGTGTTCATGGCCTTGTCTCCTCGACTGCGCAGGGACCAGCCCTGCTATTCACGGAAAACGGGGCGCGGCGCGAAATGATCCAAGCCCATCACGAAATATTAAAATGGGGAACGGAGGCCGGCTGGCACAGTTCTTCCTACCGAGGCGGCGATGAGCCGACCTCGCAATCATGAAAAAGGAGAATGATCATGGCAAACCAAGGCGGTACACACGAACAGCACGTCAAGGCTGGCCAGCAGAGCCACAAGAATGCCGGTTCACAACAGGCTTCGCCTGCCAATAATCAATCAAGTTCGGGTACCCGCGGCGGCACGCATGAACAGCATGTGAAGGCCGGTCAGCAAAGCCATAAGAACAATAACTGATAACCTGATCAATACGGAAAGAAGCCCGCAGAAGTGGGCTTCTTTTATGTCTTCGTCTCGGTGTTTCAACTCTGCGGCGTCCTTGAAGAGCCAGTTTTCAGAACAGCCGATCTCCGGACTGTTCGTCGCTGCAGCCATACAAATGCTGACGATCTTCCGAACCAGAAAAGCAAAAGCGGCGGAAAACCGCCGCTCAGGAAAATCCGTTCCGGCAGATGACCTTACTCGATTGAGCCAACCGCCATTTCGTCGACCTGGCGGGTGAGCGTCAGACCGATGACCGGGATCATCTGGCTTTCGACCTTGACTGAAACGGTGACGTTCATGGTCTTGTCGTCGCGAACGCGGGCAATCATCGCACCATTCAGCTTGGCGCGGTTGATACCGACGACGACGGTGTCTTCCGTGACGGCGCCGGAGACGACGTCGAGGCCCTTGCCTTCGGCTCCGTCAAGGAACTTGCCCTTGTAGGTGGAGCCGGACTGGGAAATCACGGCGGTCATCGGCTGCTTGAACACGCCAACGCGGCAAGTGCCGTCGAGCTTGATGCCGGCGGAGGAATCATCGGCCGGCGAACCGACGAGATTGCAGGTGAATTTCGTGCCCTTGTACTTGCCGGCTACGATTTCGCCCGGACCCTTCCAGGTGCCGGCAACGGATTCGAAGAAGGCCTTGTCGCGGGTTGCCGCCGTGGCGTTGGAAGCGACGTCTGCCACCGGAGACAATGCCGCGGCGGCCAGGCCGCATACAAAAAGAAACTTGCGCGAATACATGGATTTTCCTTGGCAAACACCACTCGAGAACTGGCAGGAAGTTTTGCCGGAGAATGGTTAATGCTTTCTTTCCGAGGCGCTGAAATGCGTGGAAATGCAGGGCTTTCGCAAGGCAAGGATTCTCAAGCTGTGCCTTTAGCGCATTGAATCCTCTGGAAATTCTCCGCCCTGCGCAAGAAGGCACAAAGGTGTCGAAATCCGGCCTCTTCTTCACGGATTGCCGTTGCGCGCCGTCATCGAGGGTGTCAGGTCGCCGATGAAATCACCGATTCCCGGCCGTTTCAGTGCCCGGAAGGCCAGCGGACGGCAGAGATCCATGGCGGCGATGCCGATCCGCGCCGTCATCAACCCGTTGATGACGCCTTCGCCGAGTCGGGCGGAAAGTTTTGAGGCGAGGCCGTGGCCCAGCACTTGCTGCACGAGGCTGTCGCCGACGGCAATCGAGCCGGTCACCGCAAGATGGGCGAGCACGTCGCGCATCAATCTGATCATGCCGAGCGTGCCCGGCCGACCGCCATAGAGTTCGGCCATGGCACGGATCAGGCGAGCGGCCTCATAGAGCACGTAGAGAAGATCGACGATGGCGCGCGGACTGACCGCCGTGACGATCGAGACGCGCTTTGAAGAGTTGACGATCAGCGCGCGCGCCTGCCGGTCCAACGGGCCGAGAAGCTCGCGCTCGGCAAGCGCAATCAGATGCGGGGGGTCGATGACCTCACCTTCAGTCGCCTTCAGCGTGGTGCGGCCCTTTGCTGTTTCCGGCTTGGCGTCGACAAGGCCAGTCAGGCGGGCGACAACCGCGCGGGCTTTGGCCGGGCGAGTTTCGAGGATCGCGGCATCGGCCTCGGCCTTGATGGCCTGCACCGCGGCAAGCCGCATCATGCCCGCCGTCTCCCTGATGACGATGGCGATGACGGCGAGGATGCCGATTGCGAGCGCGGCGAGCGCGGCGTAACCCAGCCAGTCGGCGCGGCTGAAGAGATCGCGGATCAGCCGATCGGTCCAGAGGCCGAAGGCGAGGGACAACAGAATGCCGAAGGCGCCGGCGGCGATGCTGGCAAAGGAGGTGCGGCGCTTGCGCGAGGCAGCGACCGGCAACGGGCTCAGATCCTGTTCCGGATTGAGGAAGGGATCATCCTCGTCTGATGTCAGCAGCACTTCGCCGGAGAAACTTGCCGGCTTGCGGCGCGCGGCGCGCGGGACTTCGGCCGTCGTATCCTCGTCTTCATAAGTGAAGGCGGCGGGCGGGCGGCGTGGCGGATTGGGCTGGTCGATCGGCGGCTTGCTCATGCGAGGCGGTCTCCGAACAGGAACTGCATGGCACGGTCGAGGCGGATATGCGGCACGGAGAGTTTTATGCCGCCACCGGTTTCCTCGAGCTGCGGCGGGCGGAAGCGCACGACATTGACGTCGGGCAGTTCGACAGAGGTGTCGCCGGCCTCGATGCGCTCGAACAGGGATTCGGGATTTTCCGGCAGGTCGCCGGGGAAGATCGCCGTCTTGCGTTCGCCGTCGAAGGTCTCCCTGGCGATCTTCTCGCCTGCCATCGGCGTGCCGACGATGACGGGCAGGTCGTGGCCATCCTGACGTACAGTGGCCTCCCGCGTGGCGCGCACTGAGGCAAGCGCCATGACATCGATGCCGGCGCCGGCCATGCCGATACGGTCGATCGCGCGATCGACGAGGCGGCGCGTCAGCCGGTCCAGCCGGTCATGGCTTTCATGATGCAGATGATCGGCCTTGGTGGCGGCGACCAGCACGCGGTCGATGCGCCGGCCGAGCATCGACGACAGGATGGAATTGCTGCCGGGGCGGAAACAGGCAAGCACATCGGTCAGCGCGCGCTCCAGATCCTGCACGGCTTCCGGCCCGCGGTTCATGGCCTGCAGCGCATCGACCAGCACGATCTGCCGGTCGAGGCGAGCGAAGTGCTCACGGAAGAAGGGTTTGACGACGACGGACTTGTAGGCCTCGTAGCGGCGCTCCATCATCGCCCAGAGCGAGCCACGCTCCGGCCGGCCCTCGGGGGGCAAGGCAAGCGGCGCGAAGGTCAATGCAGGCGAACCGTCGAGATCGCCGGGCAGCAGGAAGCGGCCGGGCGGCAGGGTGGAGAGCGAGCGCTCATCGGCCTTGCAGGCTTTCAGATAGTCGGCGAAGCTGGTGGCGAGGTCGCGGGCCACCATTTCATCGGCGGAAGCGGTGATGTCAGTGGCTTTCGTCAACGTCAGCCAGGCGCTCGACAGCTCGGCGCGGATGCCGGTGGTGGCAAGCGCGATGGTTTCCTCGCAGAAAGTTCGGAAATCCTTGCCGAGCAGCGGCAAGTCAAGCAGCCATTCGCCGGGATAATCGACGATATCGATCGAGAGGCGACCGGGCGAGAACATGCGTGCCCAGGAGCTGGCGCTCTGATAATCGAGCGTGATGCGCAGCTCGGAGATCGCGCGGGTGGAATCCGGCCAGCTGCGCTCCTTCACCAGCGCTCGGATATGATCCTCATATTGGAAGCGCGGCACGGCATCGTCCGGCTGCGGCTCAAGGCGCGCTGCCGACACGCGGCCGGACTGCACCGCCTCGAACAGCGGCAGGCGGCCGCCATGCAGAAGATTATGGACGAGCGAGGAAATGAAGACGGTCTTGCCGGAGCGGGAAAGGCCGGTGACGCCGAGCCGGATGGTCGGATTGACCAGACCGCTGGCGCGGTCTGCAAGATTATCCAGCGCGATCAGCGCATCGTCGGCAAAGGATGTCAGGCGTGGCGGCAAATCGGAATCCCTGATGGCACTGCCTGCAATATAGGAAAGGGCCGCTGCCCGAAAAAGAAGCGGCGCGAAAAGCTCAGTCGGTGACGAAATCGACGAGACGCCACGCCGCAGTCGTCGTGACGTAGTCGATGACGGCGAGACCGCCCGTTGGGAAGCCCTTCGGCAAAGAGGCCGCCATCGCCTTGTGGCCGATCAGTGCCGATAGGGCCTGTTCCATGGTCGGGTTATGGCCGACGAGCATGACGCTCCCCACATCCTGTGTGTCGAGGATTTCGAGATAGGTATCGACGGAGGCATTATAGAGCGTGTCGACAAAACGCATATCCAGCGTTTCGCCCATGGCGCGATGCACGGCCTCCGCGGTGTCACGGCAGCGGAGCGCCGTCGAACTGATGAGGATATCCGGACGGTAGCCCTTGTCGGCAGCACGGTCGGCGACGATCTCGGCATCCCCAAACCCCTTCTCGCTCAGCGGGCGGTCGAAATCGCGCTGTCCGGGCTCGGCCTGGGCAGCTTGGGCATGACGGAGGAGGTAGATCCGGTGCGGTGGAGGCAGGAGGGCGACCATGGGCAAATCCAGCTTCGAGCGGAGCCTTTTAAGTAGCGGCTGCGGTCCGGCGACGTCAACTGTCGAAAGGCTTTCGTGAGCGCAAAAGGGCGGTCGCAACACGGCATTTTGAATGCGAGGTGAGAATCACCGCTCGGAATAATGGTGAGAAAATAGACTGTTAGCTCAAATTTATGACAGATTTAAAAATCTGTTTACGTGTCTTATTTGGCTTGAATCGCTGATAGCGCTTGGGATATACAGCCCGCCAGATGAGATGTTCTTCAGGAGAATCGCGTTGAGTGAGAAGATCGATCTTAGCAATTATGTTCCCTCGGAAGACGAGGAGTTCATGAATACGAACCAGCGCGCTTATTTCAGAGCCAAGCTGGTTGCCTGGAAAAACGATATCCTTAGAGAAGCGCGCGAAACGCTCGACCATCTGGCTGAGGAAAGCGCAAACCACCCTGATCTCGCAGATCGTGCATCCTCCGAAACCGATCGGGCGATCGAACTTCGCGCCCGTGACCGTCAGAGAAAGCTGATCTCCAAGATCGACGCAGCCCTGCAACGCATTGAAGATGGCACCTACGGCTACTGCGAGGAAACCGGCGAACCGATCGGTCTCAAGCGTCTCGACGCCCGGCCAATCGCTACGCTGTCGATCGAAGCGCAGGAACGCCACGAGCGGCGCGAAAAGGTTTACCGGGACGAATAATCGGTTCCGGACCGAGAATGAAAAAAGGCACCGCGAGACGACCGCGGTGCCTTTTCTGTTTTAGTACCCTTTGCTCTGGGGCCATATGGCCCCAGCTTTTATCTGGCGCTCTCGCTCACTTGTCGCGGTTGACGCTCATTTCGCCGAAGATGCGGGCGACTTCCTTCTGAAGTGCTGCATCCGCACCTGTGATCGGCGCCATTTCGGGGTCGCGGCGCGGCATTGATCCAGGCTGAGAAGAGCCGGGCTGCGGGGCAGGGCGCGGCTGCTGGGCATTGGGCGCGGGAACCACGCGGTCTGCGGCGACATTACCGGTTATTTCCTCATCCAGGATGCGCTGGAAATCCCGGCGGATGGCAGCCGATTGCACGCCGCCATCTTCCGTCGCCACTGGTGCGCCGCGCGAAACGGTGGGGATGCCCTGAGCAGGGGGCGTGGAAACTTCCGGTTCGATGCGTTGCTGCGGCAACACCCGCTGGCGGGCTGCATCGAGGATATCGGCGGCGTTGGCCGCATCCGGCACCGGCTGCGGAGCCGGGCGTTCGGACTGGCGCGGCTGAACCTGCGGCGCGCGCTGCAGGCCGTCACGCTCGGCTGTGAGCGGAGCCGACATCTGCGGAGCGGAACGTTCCGGCTGGCTCGGCATTTGCTGAGCAGACATTTGCTGAGCAGTCATGGGCGGGGCCACAGCCGGAGCGACCGGGGGCTCGGCACGCTGGCGGATAGGCTCGGCAGGCGGGGCGATGACAGGGGCGGGTGTCGGCGTCGGCATATAGGTTTCGAAATCAGGTTCGGAGCTTGCCGTTACTGGCGGTGCGACGGAAGCGGCAACCGGTCGCGGCTGCGGGGCCGGCGGCGGCTCGCGGCGCGGCTGGACGAGAGACGGTTCCTGGACGACTGGGCGCTCCACGACCGGCTGCGGACGGAACTCAGCGGCCGTTTCGACTTCCGATTCCGGCAGGATACGGCTTTCGATGACTATATCAGTGGGTCCGCCGATCATGACGAGATGTTCGACATTATCGCGCCGCACGAGCACCAGGCGACGGCGGGCATCGACGGCGGCGGCATCGAGCACCTGCAGACGCGGCTGGCGGTTGCGGCCACCGCGGACGAAGGGCGAGGGCGCGCGGTTGCGAAGAAACCACAGGATGGCGATGAGCAGGATGAGCGCAATACCGACGCCGCCGGCGGCAAGCAGGAAGCGGCTGCCGTAAGCTCCTACAACATCATCGAACATAGGCACTCACTCCATTTCGCATTATGGCACAACAGACGACTTTTCCGCTCCTTAGGCAAGAGCCGGCAGGTCTGTCCAGTCACCGGCGAACGCGATTTCGTGTTGTGCAGCTATTTGGCCCGACGCTCGCTGCGGCACCGGCGGGATTATGGGCAAATTGGCGCGTTTGCCTGTGAATTCAAGCAGTCTGATGAAACCTGCTGTTTTTGCCGGCGCAGCAAGTTGATAAGAAGGAAAAGACTGCCTGATTCCTGCTTCGTAGCGGTGTTACGAGCGCGGCAGGAAGGGCTTATGCGAGGAATAGATGACGAAATCGCGTCAGGTCGACGACTATAACGCCCCGCTCGTGGATCGTGGGGGGCGTTCTGGCACGGCAATACGCATCATCCTGCTGGCGATCGTGCTGATTGCGGCGGCGGCAGCCTTCGTCTTCTTCAAGGATTCGCTCGGCAACGAGTTGGTGCTTGGCTGTCTCGGCGTTCTCGCCATGGTCGGCATCTTCTTCCTGGTATCCTCGGTCATCGGCTTCATCGAGGTGATGCCGCAGCGCCAGTCCGACGGCCTGGCGCGCGCTTTCCTGAACAGCCATCCGGACGGGACGCTGATCACCGACGACAAGGGCCGCATCGTCTACGCCAATGCCGCCTATGGGGCGCTGACGGGCGCACGCAAGGCGACCGAGGTGCAGACGCTGGAAACGCTGCTGTCGCGCCACCGCGAATCGAACGAGGCGCTCTACCGGCTGGTAAACGGCCTGCGCGAGGGCCGGGAAGGCCGCGAGGAATTCCGCCTGCTGCGCGCCGTCGGACCGGGGAGCAGCGCCGGCGCCCATTGGTACCGCCTGAAAGCCCGGCAACTGAAGCCGGAAGAGGGCGACGGCAAGCCTCTGCAGATCTGGCAGATCACCGATATCACCGCCGAGCGCGAGGACCAGGAGCGGTTCTTCAAGGAGCTGCAGAACGCGATTGACTATCTCGACCATGCTCCGTCTGGCTTCTTCTCAGCCGGGCGCAAGGGCGAGATCTTTTATCTGAACGCGACGCTTGCCGAATGGCTGGGTCTCGATCTCACCAAATTCATCCCGGGCTCGATGAACATCGGCGATCTGGTGGCGGGCGAGGGGCTGGCGCTGATCCAATCCGTGCAGGCTGAGCCGGGTCTGAAAAAGACCGTGACGCTCGACCTAGACCTGCGTAAATCCAACGGCCAGAGCCTGCCGGTGCAGATCATCCACCGTGTCACCTCCATGCGCGACGGGGCGCCGGGCGAAAGCCGGACGATCGTGCTGACGCGCGACAAGGACGGCGAGAACGGGCAATCTGCTTCTGCAGCCGCCATGCGCTTCACGCGTTTTTTCAACAACACGCCGATGGCGATTGCCTCCGTCGATGGCAACGGCAAGATCCTGCGCACCAACGCGCCTTTCCTGAAACTCTTCTCCAATATCGTCTCGCGTGACGATCTGGAGCGCGGCGCGCTTCTGGAAACGATCGTGCAGGAAAGCGACCGGCCGCAACTTGCCGCGGCACTCGCCGCCGCCAAGGACCGGCAGGGCGATATCGCGCCGATCGATTCCCGCACGCCGACGGACGATGCGCGTTTCTTCCGCTTCTATGTGAATGCCGTCATCGACCAGAGCGACGAGGCGCCCGAGGAGGCGGCCATTGTCTACGCGGTCGAAGTGACCGAGCAGAAGGCGCTGGAAGCGCAGATGGCGCAGACGCAGAAGATGAACGCGGTCGGCACGCTTGCCGGCGGCATCGCACACGATTTCAACAACGTGCTGACGGCAATCCTGCTGTCTTCCGACCACCTGCTCTTGCAGGCGCGGCCTGCCGATGCGAGCTTCGCCGATCTGATCGAGATCAAGCGCAACGCCAATCGCGCTGCGGTGCTCGTGCGCCAGCTTCTCGCCTTCTCGCGCAAGCAGACGATGCGGCCGACGGTGTTGAACCTGACCGATGTCGTGGGCGACCTGCGCATGCTGGTCGACCGGCTGATTTCAGGCACCAATGTCAAGCTCGACGTGGAATATGGCCGCGATCTCTGGCCGGTCAAAACCGATCTTTCGCAATTCGAGCAGGTGCTGATCAATCTCTGCGTCAATGCGCGCGACGCCATGCCGGATGGCGGCACGCTGACGCTGCGCACCCGTAATCTGCCGGCAGCCGAAGTTGCGGCCTTCAACTATTCCTACATGCCGCATGAAGACATGGTGCTGGTCGAGGTGACCGATACCGGCACCGGCATTGCGCCCGAGATCATGGACAAGATCTTCGAGCCCTTCTTCACGACCAAGGATGTGGGCAAGGGTACCGGTCTCGGCCTTGCCATGGTCTACGGCATCGTCAAGCAATCCGGCGGTTATATCCAGCCGGAATCGGAGGTCGGCAAGGGCACGACTTTCCGCATCTTCCTGCCGCGCCATATCGTCGAGCCGGCGGTTGCCGCTGAAGCCGAAGCCGCCGATCAAGCTGTTGCGGCCGGCGGCGCGCAGGTTGTGGAACTGGTCCAGCCGCAGCAGCCGGAAGACCTGACCGGCTCGGCCGTCATCCTGCTGGTGGAGGACGAAGAGGCCGTACGCCGCGGCGGCAAGCGCATGCTGGAGACGCGCGGCTATACGGTCCATGAGGCGGGGTCCGGCGTCGAAGCCCTCGAAATCATGGAAGAGCTGGAAGGCAAGGTGGACATCGTCGTTTCCGACGTGGTGATGCCGGAGATGGACGGACCTTCACTGCTGCGCGAATTGCGCAAGAACTATCCGGACCTGAAGTTCATTTTCGTGTCAGGCTATGCCGAGGATGCATTCGCCCGCAACCTGCCGCCGGAAGCCAAATTCGGCTTCCTGCCGAAGCCGTTTTCGCTGAAGCAGCTGGCCGTGGTGGTGAAAGAGACGCTGGATAGCTGAAGATTACCGTCTGGCGGTTACCGGAGAGACCGTGCCGTGGGGCACACCCTATCGGCAGGCAGTGGCCAAACGCACAGCCCAAAAATAGGGCGGGACCAGCCCGCCCCATCAAAAATCACTCGCCAAGCGCCACGGCAATCTCCGCCGCCAGGCGCGCATTGTTCTCCACAAGCGCAATATTGGTCTTCAGGCTCTGGCCGTCCGTCAGGTCGAAGATCGTGCTCAGCAGGTAAGGCGTTACCGCCTTGCCGGTGATTTCGTCGCGCTCGGCGCTGTCGAGCGCGCGCTCGATATAGATCTCCATTTCCTCGCGGGCGATTTCGTCGGCTTCCGGGACAGGATTGGCGATCAGCATGCCGCCTTCGATGCCAAGCTGCTCGCGGGTTGTCTGGAAATTGGCGATCGCGGCCGGGCTGTTCAGGGTCAGAGGGCTGCGGATGCCTGAGGAGCGCGACCAGAAGGCGGGGAATTCATCGCTTTCATAGGTGACGACGGGCACGCCGCGGGTTTCCAGCACTTCCAGCGTCTTCGGAATATCGAGGATCGCCTTGGCGCCGGCGCAGACGACGATGACGCCGGTGCGGGCGAGCTCTTCGAGGTCGGCGGAGATATCGAATGTTTCTTCGGCGCCACGATGCACGCCGCCAATACCGCCGGTCGCGAAGACCCTGATGCCGGCGCGAGCTGCCGCGATCATCGTAGCGGCAACGGTGGTCGCACCGGTGCGGCGTTCGGCGATCGCGAAGGCGATATCGGCGCGCGAGATCTTCATCACGTCCTTGGCCTGGGCGAGCTGCTCCAGCTCTGCAGCTTCGAGGCCGATATGCAGCGTGCCGTGGATAACGGCGATGGTCGCGGGAACGGCACCCTGATCGCGGATGATCGCTTCGACGCTGCGCGCCATTTCGATATTGCCGGGATAGGGCATGCCATGGGTGATGATGGTCGATTCGAGCGCCACGATCGGGGCGCCGCGCTGCTTGGCTGCGGCCACTTCCTTCGAGTAGGAGATCGGCAGCAGGGGCGAGATGGGTTTGGTCATGATCCGTATCCGTTTATCGATTTAGCGGCTTCAATGCAGAATTCTCGCCGCCGGGACAAGCGAAAGCATGTCTCGGAGCAGTTCCGGCGAAAGATTTTCGTTCACGGCATGCGATGATTGCACGGTCAATGCTGCCGCCGCCGCGCCATGACGGACCGCCTCTTCGAGCGGCAGGCCACGCATGAGCGCAGAGAGCGTGCCGGCTGCCAGCGAATCTCCCGCGCCGGTGACATCGGCGACAATGTCCGAAATCGGTGGCTGAAGGACAAACGCACGTCCATCCTTGAAGGCGACGAGTTCGCGCTGACCGCGGGTGACGACCGCACCACCAATGCCGATGTCACCGAGCAGGGACGGCCAGGCGGTCGCGTCTTCCGGACGGTCACCGACAAGGGCCGCAGCCTCGGCCTCATTGAGGAAGAGATAGTCGATGCCATCGAGGCAGGGCAGGAGGCGCACGACCTTGGCCGGCGAAATGGCGATTGCCGCGACCGGCTTGCCGAGTGCCTTTGCCTTTGCGACGATCGCCACTGCCGTTTCCTCCGGCAGGTTGGCATCGAAGAGGATGAAATCGGTGGCGGCGAAGGCGTCGCGCACCCAGCGGATCGAGAGCCGCCGCGGCGCGAAGAAGCGGTAGAGGTCCATATCCGCCAGCGCGATGACGAGGTTGCCGTCCTTCTCGATGATCGCCGTATAGCTCGGCGTCTTGCGATCGAGGAACACGAAGGGGCGGTCGTTGATGCCGGCAAAGTCGGCCGCCTCGCTCACCATCTCGCCGATCGGGTCACCGCCGCGTGGCGAAATCATCGTTACGTCGAAACCGAGTCGGGCGAGATTACGCGCCGCATTGAAGCCACCGCCGCCCGGTTCCTCGAACCATGTTCCGGGGTTGCTGGCACCAGGCGCCGTCTCTCCGGCAATGCGGCCGCGGCGATCGATATGGGCGCCGCCGAGGACGAGAATCTTGCGGCTCATTTCTGCACTCCCCAAGCGAATCGAATGGTGGGCAAAGCTGCCGCATTCACTTGCCGAAACGCATTAAGCCGTTGCTTTGCATCGATAAAACAAAAATAGAACACGGGCCGTTTTACCTTTTTCTTTCAATTATTTGCAACCCCATTGCGAAATAAGAACAAATGGGGTACAAACTTCACATCAGCGGCGACATTGCTTGAGCAGCGTCAATAACCTAAAGGTGGATCGAATGTCTCAGAATTCATTGCGGCTCGTAGAGGACAAATCGGTGGACAAAAGCAAGGCGCTCGAAGCGGCACTCTCACAGATCGAGCGGTCGTTCGGCAAGGGCTCGATCATGAAACTCGGCTCGAACGAGAACATCGTCGAGATCGAAACGGTTTCCACGGGTTCGCTCAGCCTCGATATCGCTCTCGGCATCGGCGGTCTGCCGAAGGGTCGTATCATCGAGATCTACGGTCCGGAAAGCTCCGGTAAGACGACGCTCGCGCTGCAGACCATTGCCGAAGCGCAGAAGAAGGGCGGCATCTGCGCCTTCGTCGATGCCGAACATGCGCTCGATCCGGTCTATGCCCGCAAGCTCGGCGTCGACCTGCAGAACCTTTTGATCTCCCAGCCGGACACCGGCGAACAGGCGCTTGAAATCACCGATACGCTGGTGCGCTCCGGCGCCATCGACGTGCTCGTCGTCGACTCGGTTGCAGCGCTGACGCCGCGCGCCGAAATCGAAGGCGAAATGGGCGACAACCTGCCGGGCATGCAGGCCCGTCTGATGAGCCAGGCGCTGCGCAAGCTGACGGCTTCGATCTCCAAATCGAATACGATGGTGATCTTCATCAACCAGATCCGCATGAAGATCGGCGTCATGTTCGGTTCGCCGGAAACGACGACCGGCGGTAACGCGCTCAAGTTCTACGCCTCCGTCCGTCTCGACATCCGCCGCATCGGCCAGGTCAAGGAACGCGAAGAGGTGATCGGCAACCAGACGCGCGTCAAGGTCGTCAAGAACAAGATGGCGCCTCCCTTCAAGCAGGTCGAATTCGACATCATGTATGGCGAAGGCGTCTCCAAGACCGGCGAACTCGTCGATCTCGGCGTCAAGGCCGGCATCGTCGAGAAATCGGGCGCCTGGTTCTCCTACAACAGCCAGCGCCTCGGCCAGGGCCGCGAAAACGCCAAGACTTTTCTGCGCGACAATCCGGATCTCGCCCGCGAGATCGAAACGGCGCTTCGCCAGAATGCCGGCCTGATCGCCGACCGCTTCCTGCAGAATGGCGGACCTGACGCCGGTGACGATGCAGGTGATGGCGATATGTAATTTTCGCCTCTACTGTTGAAGCAGATTTCCTGCCGGCCGCATTCCCCAACGAGAATGCGGCCGGTTTTGTTTGTTTGCTGGACAGTGGCTAGGTCGAACGATAAAAGCCGATGGATTTAATTTTACCTGCCTGCAGGCAGCATCGAAGGGCATGAAATGAGCGGTGTAAACGATATCCGGTCGACCTTCCTCGACTACTTCAAGAAGAACGGCCACGAGATCGTTCCATCGAGCCCGCTCGTGCCGCGCAACGATCCGACGCTGATGTTCACCAATGCCGGCATGGTGCAGTTCAAGAACGTTTTCACCGGTCTCGAAAAGCGTCCCTATTCGACGGCGACCACCTCGCAGAAGTGCGTGCGCGCCGGCGGCAAGCATAACGACCTCGACAATGTCGGCTATACCGCGCGCCACCTGACATTCTTCGAAATGCTCGGCAACTTCTCCTTCGGCGACTATTTCAAGGAGAATGCGATCGAGCTTGCCTGGAAGCTCGTCACCGAAGGTTTCGACCTGCCGAAGAATCGCCTGCTGGTAACCGTCTATTCCGAAGATGAAGAGGCTGCGACGCTCTGGAAGAAGATCGCCGGTTTCTCCGACGACAAGATCATCCGCATCCCGACGTCGGACAATTTCTGGCAGATGGGCGATACCGGCCCCTGCGGTCCGTGCTCGGAAATCTTCATCGACCAGGGCGAGAATATCTGGGGCGGCCCTCCCGGCTCGCCGGAAGAAGATGGCGACCGGTTCCTGGAATTCTGGAACCTCGTCTTCATGCAGTTCGAACAGACCGAGCCCGGCGTGCGCAACCCGCTGCCGCGTCCGTCTATCGATACAGGCATGGGTCTGGAGCGCATGGCCGCCGTTCTGCAGGGCGTCCAGAGCGTCTTCGACACCGACCTGTTCCGCACCCTGATCGGCGCCATCGAAGATACGATGGGCGTAAAGGCTGAAGGTTCCGCAAGCCATCGCGTCATCGCCGACCACCTTCGCTCGTCGGCCTTCCTGATCGCCGATGGCGTGCTGCCGTCGAATGAGGGCCGCGGCTACGTGCTGCGCCGTATCATGCGCCGCGCCATGCGCCATGCGCAGCTTCTCGGCGCCAAGGAACCGCTGATCTACAAGCTGCTGCCGACTCTGGTGCAGCAGATGGGTCGCGCCTATCCGGAACTGGTGCGCGCCGAGGCGCTGATCTCCGAAACGCTGAAGCTCGAGGAAAACCGCTTCCGCAAGACGCTGGAGCGTGGCCTGTCGCTGCTGTCGGATGCGACGACAGACCTCGGCAAGGGCGACATGCTGGACGGCGAGACCGCCTTCAAGCTCTACGACACCTACGGCTTCCCGCTCGATCTGACACAGGACGCGCTGCGCGCCCGCGAGATCGGCGTCGACATCTCCGGCTTCACCGATGCGATGCAGCGCCAGAAAGCCGAAGCCCGCTCGCACTGGGCCGGCTCCGGCGAGAAGGCAACCGAAACCGTCTGGTTCGAGCTCAAGGAAAAGCACGGAGCGACCGAGTTCCTGGGTTATGACACGGAAACGGCTGAAGGCGTGGTGCAGGCGATCGTCAAGGATGGCGCGATTTCGACTGGAGCCAGGGCCGGCGACAAGGTTCAAATCGTCGTCAACCAGACGCCGTTCTACGGTGAGTCCGGCGGCCAGATGGGCGATACCGGCGTGATCTCGTCCGACCACGGCAAGATCGAGATATCAGATACGCAGAAGAGGGGCGAGGGCCTGTTCGTGCATCTGGGTACTGTCATCGAAGGCGCGTTCAAGGACGGCGATGCGGTCGTGCTGACGGTTGATCATGCCCGCCGTTCGCGCCTGCGCGCCAACCACTCGGCAACCCACCTGCTGCATGAAGCGCTGCGCGAAGTGCTCGGCACCCATGTTGCCCAAAAGGGCTCGCTGGTCGCGCCCGAGCGCCTGCGCTTCGACGTTTCGCATCCGAAGCCGATGACGGCAGAAGAACTGAAAGTCGTCGAAGAGATGGCCAATGAGATCATTCTGCAGAATGCACCTGTCACCACCCGCCTGATGAGCGTCGACGACGCCATTGCGGAAGGCGCCATGGCGCTCTTCGGCGAAAAATACGGCGATGAAGTGCGTGTCGTTTCGATGGGAACGGGTCTGCATGGCGCCAAAGCCAACAGGCCTTATTCGGTCGAACTCTGTGGCGGCACGCATGTGTCGGCGACGGGCCAGATCGGCCTCGTGCGCATCCTCGGCGAAAGCGCCGTCGGTGCCGGCGTTCGCCGTATCGAAGCGGTTACCGGTGAATCGGCGCGTGAATATCTGGCCGAGCAGGACGATCGCGTAAAGACGCTCGCTGCCTCGCTGAAGGTGCAGCCATCGGAAGTTCTTGGCCGTGTCGAGGCGCTGATGGACGAGCGTCGCAAACTCGAAAAGGAACTGGCGGATGCCAAGCGCAAGCTCGCCATGGGCGGCGGGCAGGGCGGTTCTGCCGATGCCGTGCGCGACGTTGCCGGCGTCAAGTTCCTCGGCAAGGCCGTGACTGGCGTCGACCCGAAGGATTTGAAGGGTCTCGCCGATGACGGCAAGTCCAGCATCGGCTCCGGCATCGTGACGTTGATCGGCGTTTCAGAGGATGGCAAGGCAAGTGCTGTCGTTGCCGTCACGCCCGATCTCGTGGATCGTTTCAGCGCCGTCGATCTGGTGCGTGTCGCTTCTGCAGCGCTCGGCGGCAAGGGCGGCGGCGGCCGTCCCGACATGGCGCAAGCCGGTGGCCCTGACGGAGCCAAGGCCGACGAGGCGCTTGAGGCTGTTGCAGCGGCACTCGCAGGCTAATCGCCGAACCCGAGAACTGTTTGAAATGAAAACCGGCTGCGAGATCATGGATTTCGCAGCCGGTTTTGTTTTCGGCGCGCCTGCGGCGGTCAGTTTCTGGTCTGCAGCGCGAGACGGCAGGCGAGCCCGGTGAAGACCGTCGCCAGCATATATTGCGGCAGTTTCGGGAAACGGCGCATCGAGCCGAAGCGTGAGCGGATCTGGCTGCCGAGCAGGATAACGGCGCCATTCACGACGAGGCCGACGCCGTTCAGCACAGTTGCAAGCACCAGCATCTGTACGGTCATCACGCCGCTCTCCGCATTCACGAATTGCGGAAAGAGCGCCATGACGAAGAGCGCCATTTTCGGATTGAGCAGATTGGTGGCAAGACCGGCAAAGAAGATGCGCCGACCCGACAGCTTCTTCAGCGTGGCTGCGGGCGCAAAGGCGGTGCTTTCCGAACGGATCGTCTTGTAGGCAAGATAAAGCAGATAGCAGCAGCCGGCCCAGCGTACGGCTTCATAGGCGACGGGCACGGCCACCACGAGCTGCGAGAGCCCGAAAGCTGCGGCAAGCGCGTGGCAATAGGTGCCGAGAGCAATGCCGGCATAGGTCAAAAGTCCGGCGGCGCGTCCCTGGCTGATGCTGCGTGAGGCAATCAGCAGCATATCGGGACCGGGCGTCGCAGTGAGCACCAGCGCTGCGGCGGCAAAGAGTATCAATGTAGAAAAGTCCGGCATCAGTCTTCCTCTTGGGTTCGAGCCGGAATTCCGGTCTACGCAGGATTCGCCGCCAGTTCAAGTGCGCAGGATTTGTCAAATCGAGCTATGCTTTGCTGTAGCCGATCGATTTTGCATGAGGTTTGACGTGGTGGGTGAAACGGCATGGGCGCTCTATGAGAACCGTCTGAGGCGGGTCTCGGCTTATATCCACGATCATCTGGATGAGGATCTGGATATGGAGCGGCTTGCCGACATTGCCTGCCTGTCGAGCTACCACTGGCACCGGATCTATCGGGCGATTTACGGCGAGACGCTGGCGGCAACCGTCAAGCGGTTGCGGCTGCATCGCGCGGCGGGCGATATCGTTCGCACGGATCTTGATGTCAGCGAGATTGCGAAGCGATCAGGCTATCCCAATCTCCAATCCTTCAACCGCATCTTCAAATCGGTCTACGGAATGCCGCCGGCACGCTACCGGAAAGAGGGAAGCCACACGCAGTTCGAACCCTCAACCTCCGGAAAGGCGACAGCCATGTTTGATGTCACCCTGAAAACCGTCCCGCCGCTCGAACTGGTCGGCGTTCCCCATACAGGCTCCTATATGGAGATCGGCAGGGCCTTCGAGACGCTGTTCGGCACGCTCTATGCCCGCGGCCTCGCAAAAGCCGATATGCGGATGATCGGCGTCTATCTCGACGATCCCGATCTCGTACAGCCCGAAAATCTGCGCTCCGTCGCCTGTGTCTCGGCCGGCGAAGAGACGACCGCCAGCGCACCGCTGGAGCGGCGCATGGTGGAAGGCGGCGACTATGCCGTGCTGCACCACAAAGGTCCCTATGCCGATATGTATAGGGCTTATCAATGGCTCTACGCCCAATGGCTGCCGGCATCCGGCCGGCAGATCCGGGATCGCGTCATGTTCGAGGAATATCTCAACAATCCGCGCGAGGTCGCGCCGACCGAATTGCGGACGGATATCTATATGCCGCTTGTCTAAGCGCAACGCTCAAGCGGCTTGCATGGCCTTCGCCGCCTCGTCATCCAGCGCGGTTGCCCGCTTATAGGCATCGCGCTCGGCAAGGCGGCCGAAATAATCGACGAAGGCCTGGCGCTTTTCGATACTGCCGAAGGCGAGACCCCAGCCGACATGCGAGCCGACGTAGACGTCAGCCGCGGTGAAGCGTTTGCCGGCGATATAGGGAGAGGCAGCCGAGACCGCCTTTTCCAGCGTGCCAATGACATCGCCGAAAGAGCCGCAGCCTGCCATGCGCAGTCGCTCCTGCGGGATTTCGAAGCCGAGTGCCTTCAGCGTAACGGACGCTTCCAGCGGCCCGGCGGCGAAGAACATCCAGCGGTAATAATCGGCGCGTTCATCGGGCTGCGGGCCGAGCCTTGCCTGCGGAAACGTGTCCGCAAGATACGCACAGATCGCCGCGCATTCCGTCACGATCGTCTTCCCATGACGGATCGCCGGCACCTTGCCCATCGGGTTGACGGACAGGTAGTCCGGCTCCTTCATCGTTCCGCCGAAAGTCAGGATTTCGGTATGATATGGGACGCCGGTTTCTTCCAGCATCCACCGTGCTATCCGGCCGCGCGACATCGGGTTGGTGTAGAAGGTGATTTCCTCGGTCATCGTGCACTCCTCTCTCCCATGCTCTTTTCGTAGCATTGGCGCGGGAGATTTCAACCTTTGGCGCCGGCGGCGGCTTCACGGCTGCGCGGGGAATGACCTCGGTCGAGGGTGGCGCCTCTACAGTTGCCGCAAGACCGGCAGGCGAGCGAAAACGCTGATTATAATGCTGGGTCTGGGTCTCGAGTAACGCGAGATCGAGATAGAAGACGATCATATCCTGACCCTCGCGACGCGCGAGCAGCCTTACAAGTTGCAGAAATTCGGGGACAAAACTCTTCTTGGCCATCAGAACCTCCATGCTTAGGCGAGTTTCTGAATAGGCCTTGCAACTTACGCGAGGCTTGCTTTGTAAAGACGTTGCTAATTTAGGATCCAAAAGCACTGACCGACAACAAAAAACCCGGCTCGATGGCCGGGTCTTTCGATCTCTACCCTGATAGGGCTCAGGCCATTGCAGCCTGCAGGTTCTGGTCGATCTTGTCGAGGAAAGCGGTGGTGGAAAGCCACGGCTGATCCGGGCCGATGAGCAGGGCCAGATCCTTGGTCATGAAGCCGGATTCGACGGTGTCGACGCAGACCTTTTCCAGTGTGGAAGCGAAGCGGGCGAGCTCGGCATTGTCGTCGAGCTTGGCGCGGTGCGCGAGGCCACGGGTCCAGGCGAAGATCGAAGCGATCGAGTTCGTCGAGGTTTCCTGGCCCTTCTGGTGCTGGCGGTAGTGGCGGGTGACCGTGCCGTGAGCGGCTTCGGCTTCAACCGTCTTGCCATCCGGCGTCAGGAGAACCGAGGTCATCAGGCCGAGCGAGCCGAAGCCCTGGGCAACCGTGTCGGACTGGACGTCGCCGTCATAGTTCTTGCAGGCCCAGACGTAGCCGCCGGACCACTTGAGAGCGGAAGCGACCATGTCGTCGATCAGGCGGTGTTCGTAGGTGATGCCGGCTTCCTTGAACCGATCCTTGAATTCGGTCTCGTAGACTTCTTCGAAGATGTCCTTGAAGCGGCCGTCATAGGCCTTGAGGATGGTGTTCTTGGTGGACAGGTAGACCGGCCACTTGCGCATCAGGCCGTACATCATCGAGGCGCGGGCGAATTCGCGGATCGATTCATCGAGGTTGTACATGGCCATGGCAACGCCGGCGCCCGGTGCGTTGAAGACTTCCTTCTCGATGACCGTACCGTCTTCGCCGACGAACTTGATCGTCAGCTTGCCTTTGCCGGGGAACTTGAAATCGGTTGCGCGGTACTGGTCGCCGAAAGCGTGGCGACCGACGACGATCGGCTGCGTCCAGCCGGGAACGAGGCGGGGAACGTTGCGGCAGATGATCGGCTCGCGGAAGATGACGCCACCGAGGATGTTGCGGATCGTGCCGTTCGGGCTTTTCCACATTTCCTTGAGGTTGAATTCCTTCACGCGGGCTTCGTCCGGGGTGATCGTCGCACACTTGATGCCGACGCCGTACTTCTTGATGGCATTGGCGGCATCGACCGTTACCTGGTCGTTGGTGGCGTCGCGGTTTTCGACCGAGAGGTCGTAATAGTCGATGTCGAGGTCGAGATACGGATGGATCAGCTTATCCTTGATGAGCTGCCAAATGATGCGAGTCATTTCATCGCCGTCGAGATCGGCGACGGGATTGGCGACCTTGATCTTCTTCATGTATCTGCCTCGTAAGCTTAAGAAAGGGACAGTTGTCCCGGGTGGGTGATGTGGGTCCGGAGCGCTATAGCATTGTGAGCCGGGAACGCAAAGCAGAACGGGCAGGGACGTAGCGTTTTTGCCGCCATTGCCAAGTGCAGGAAAATGGCTAGTCTCGCCGGCATAAGCCCCCCGAGTCCCGGACATTTTGCCATGAAGAAGATCGCCGTTCTGTTTGCCGGCCTCGTTGTCACCCTGTCTGTGGCACCTGGCCTTTCGCTTGCGGCCGATGCCACTGCGCCGGTCAACGAAATCATTGATGATACGAAGAAGAACTGGGCGAGCGACACCAGCGACTGGATCGATATTTTCGAAGAGAGCAGGCTCGTCCGTCTCTACAGCAAGGACTTCGGCGACAAATACAGAGCAGCCGCCAAGAATCCGGCGGCCGACGAGGATGGCATTTCACCCTTCGACTATGATGTGATCGTCAACGGCCAGGATGCCTGCCCGCTGCAGGATCTCTCCATCAGAGGCGGCCAGCCGGTCAACGGCACGACAGAGGTGACGGCGAAGTTCAAGGCGGCGACCTGCATGGAAGGCGCACCCAACAGAGATGCCTTCACAACCGTTCGTTTCGAGGTGATTGAGGAGAACGGCAAATCCGTCATCGACGATATCATGGTCCAGGGCGAAGAGGGCCAGGGACCGATCTCGCTCAAGGAAGCCATGGTGCAGATCGCCAACGGCGAGTGACACCGGGTTGATTTGATTTTTACCGGGGCGGCGGTATCTCGCTCTCTGGTTTGCCGCATCCGGCGGGCATGAGGACTGGCAAGGGTGATTTCCGGCTTTGAGTTCCGAGACTGGCTGCTTGCCAACGACCCGGCGCTGTCGCGCCTGCGCATGGGCACGCGGGTTACGCTGTCGATCCTGCTCTCCTTCGCGATCCTGCTTTTGATCCATATGCTTATCGTGCCGCTGCCGACCGCGTCCTATGGTCTCGGCATCGTGCTGTCGATCGAAGGCGGGGTCGCGGTGCGCGATAAGGGCTCGGCGAGCCAGCTCATCACCAGGCTGCTTGGGTGTCTTGCAAGTCTTGTCGTCGTCGGTATTGCGGCGGCCTTGGAGTCGCAACGCGTTCTCTCGGATTTCGTCTTCCTCGTGGTGATCTTCCTCGCCTCATCCGCGCGCGTCTACGGCCCGCGCGGCTTTGCGATCGGCATGTTCGCTTTCACCTCCTATTTTATGGGCTCCTACTTCCACCCGACGATCGGGGAATTGCCTGTCGTCTTGATAGGGCCTGTTGTCTCGGCGCTCGTCAGCCATTGGGTGAGGGCGGTGCTTCTGCCCGACAATTGGCGGCGCGACCTGCTGCGTTCATTGGAGAGCGTGCGGGGCCGCATCAATCAGATCCTCTTCAAGCTCGGTGCCCTTGCAACAGATGGAAAGATCGACGAGGCTGACCGGCAGGAACTGCGCCAACTGGAAGACCGGCTGAAGGAAGTGGTGCTGATGGCCGAGAGCTTCATTCCGCGTCCACCGGGCGGCGTTTTCGATGGCGCTTCCGCACCGGCCGCGGAACTGGCAATCCGGCTGTTCGATGCGCATCTGGCGACCGAAAGCGCCATCGTGCTCAGCTATCAAAGCGCACCGTCCTTTATGCTCGTCCATGCCGTCATCGAGGATGACAAGGTCGTGCTGTCTGCGCAGGAAAGGGCGGTCGCCGATATGGAAGGCCAGCCGCAGGGCGAGACAGCGCGGGCGCTCCTTTGGCTCGTAGCGGCACGCCGGCAGCTCGTCGAAACGATCGATACCGGGCGCAGGACGGATTTTGCCGAGATTGCCTCGGTTGAAGAGGCTAGCACACCTGCCACCATCGATTTTTCGTTGACCAACCCACTGATGCGCTCGGCGCTGCAGATCACGCTGGCAGCGGCGATTGCTATGACGCTGGGGCTCGCCCTGTCGCGCGAACGCTGGTTCTGGGCCGTGCTCGCGTCCTTCCTCGTCTTCACCAATACCAATTCGCGCGGTGACACCGCGATCAAAGCGTTGCAGCGGTCAATCGGCACGCTGTTCGGCATTGCCTTCGGCCTGGTGCTCGCGACACTGCTCACGGGGCATTTGGCGATTGCGCTGATGGTTGCATTCGTCTGCGTCTTCCTCGCCTTCTACTTCCTGCAGATTTCCTATGCGACGATGACCTTCTTCATCTCGATCGTGCTCTGCCTCGTCTATGGCATGATGGGTGTCCTGACCTTCGATCTCCTGAAGCTGCGGCTGGAGGAAACCTTGATTGGCGCGGCTGCGGGAACGCTGGTTGCCTTCCTCGTGCTACCAGCCCGCACGCGCAGCGCGCTCGACACGGCGGTCGCCAAATGGTTCGAGGCGCTGAAGGAGCTGCTCTCAGCCGTATCAGCCGCCAAGAGCCAGCCGGAGCTGATCGTCTTGTCGCAGAAGGTCGACGCCTGTTACCGTGACATCACGCTTGCCGCACGCCCGCTCGGCTCCACCTGGTCTATTGTCACCAGGCCGGGACAAATACGCCAGACGCTGGCGATCTTCCTTTCGATCACCTATTGGTCGCGTATTCTGGCACGGAACAACACGGCTGACGTTGTCGACGACGACCTGAAGCGCAGGATCGCTGCCGATATCGGCGTTCTGGATGCGGTTGCACTGCGCGGCTCGGAATGTTTCCTCGTTACCCGCAAGCAGATGCGGTCGACCGGCCGCCATCTGCCGCTGTGGCGGGAAGGTGCGCGGCTGGCCGTGGAAATGATCGGCTCGACGCTGGAACGGCTCTACCCGACGGAGACGCAGGACTTGCCGTTTGCGGCCGGCAAAGCTATTGCGCCCGTAAATCAGGAATAGGAAGCACATGGCGGGTACGAACAGCGAGCGTCAACTTCTGGCCGAAGGGCCGGTTATCATTCTGGTCGAGCCACAGATGGGCGAGAATATCGGCATGGTGGCGCGCGCCATGGCGAATTTCGGCCTTGCCGATCTGCGCCTCGTCAATCCGCGTGACGGCTGGCCGAATGAAAAGGCGCAGGCTGCGGCCTCCAAGGCCGATCACGTGATCGAGGGGACGCAGGTCTTCGCCACGCTGGAAGAGGCGATTGCCGATCTCAATTTCGTCTATGCGACGACGGCGCGCAGCCGCGACAACTACAAGCCGGTGCGCTCGCCGGTCTTTGCCGCGCAAACGCTGCGCAGCCGGTTCCGGGCAGGCGAGGCAACCGGCATTCTGTTCGGCCGCGAGCGCTGGGGGCTGACCAACGAAGAAGTGGCGCTTGCCGACGAGATCGTCACCTTCCCGGTCAATCCCGCCTTTGCCTCTCTCAATATCGCCCAGGCCGTGCTGCTCATGTCCTATGAATGGATGAAATCGAGCATGGAGGATCTGGAAGCCGTGCCGTTCCAGGCGCTTGAGCAGCGCCCGTCCACCAAGGAGCAGCTTTTCGGACTGTTCGACCAACTCGAGGAAGCGCTGGATTCGCGCAACTATTTCCACCCGCCCTCGAAAAAGCCGAAAATGGTCGACAACCTGCGCGCTGTCCTCTCCCGCCGGGCATTCACGGAACAGGAAATCAGCGTGCTGCGCGGCGTCATCTCTTCCCTCGACCGCTTTTCGCGCAACAGTCCGCGCAAAGGCGGTTTCACCAGATCCGGCAAGGGTGCCCCGACCGATGACAGCGCCGACGAATGAGCTGAAACCCGTCCTCGTCTTCGATTCAGGCATAGGCGGGCTGACCGTGCTGCGCGAGGCGCGCATGCTGATGCCGGAGCGCGGGTTCATCTATATCGCTGATGATGCCGGCTTTCCCTATGGCGGCTGGGAAGAGCAGGCGCTGAAGGAGCGTATCATCGGCCTCTTCGCCAAGCTGCTCGAAGACTATGATCCGGAAGTCTGCGTCATCGCCTGCAACACGGCCTTCACGCTTGTGGGTGCGGATCTGCGCGCTGCCTTTCCGCAGATGACCTTCGTCGGCACGGTGCCCGCCATCAAGCCTGCCGCCGAGCGCACGCGTTCCGGCCTCGTCTCGGTGCTCGCCACGCCCGGCACGGTCAAGCGCGCCTATACGCGTGATCTCATCCAGTCCTTCGCGCAGCAGTGTCATGTGCGGCTGGTCGGCTCGGAAAACCTGGCGCGCATGGCGGAGGCCTATATTCGCGGCGATGCCGTTTCCGACGATGCCGTGCTGACCGAGATCGAGCAGTGTTTCGTCGAGAAGGACAGTCGCAAGACAGATATCGTCGTGCTTGCCTGCACGCATTATCCGTTCATGGCCAATCTATTCCGCAGGCTGGCACCCTGGCCGGTGGACTGGCTGGATCCGGCCGAAGCCATCGCGCGGCGCGCACGCACGCTGGTGCCGCAGGTGGCCGATTCGGTTCACCCGGATAATTTCGACTTTGCCGTCTTTACATCAGGCAATCCGGATTTCGCCACGCGGCGGCTGATGCAAGGTTTCGGGCTGAGCGCCTGAGAAGGCACTGCGCGCTTTATTTCCCCTGTCTCATCACGCAAGATCCGCCGCGGGGAATCGCGAGCGGGTGTTTGCCGTTCAAGATGCAAAGGGATGCGCTGTGCCGCTGCAAAGACTTGTCATGCTGATCTTCTTTCTGCAACCGATAGCCTTTGGCGCTTGGCTGCCGCGCATTCCAGATATCCAGGCGAAGCTCGAACTCGGCACTGCCGATCTCGCGGTAGCCCTTCTGGGATTGCCTGTTGGTACGCTGATCACGCTGCCGTTTGCCGGCCGCCTCGTCTCGCGCATCGGCGGGCGCATGGCGATCGTCTATGGTTTCATCTTCTTTCTTGCCGTGGTCCCGCTGCCGGCCTTCGCGCCCAGCGCCGTGCTTCTGTTCTTTGCCTTGATGATCGTCGGGGTCGCGCTTTCGACGGTCGAACTGGGCATGAATGTCGAGGCCGACGTGACGGAGAAGGCGACGGGGCTGATCATCATGAGCCGCTGCCATGGCTTCTGGAGCTTGGGCATCATGGCCGGCAGCCTCATCGGCGTCGGTGCCATCGCCATCGGGCTTTCGCCGCATTGGTCGATCCTGATCACGACGATCGGCATCCTGCCGGCCGCGCTGCTTGCCAGCCTGCGTCTGCCGAAACTGCCGGAAAGTCACCATGCAGAGAATTCGCAGGCAAAGACCGGCTTCAAGCCGCCCAGTCTCGCTCTGCTCGGGATCTGCGCCTTCGTCTTCGGCGTGACGATGACCGAAGGTGCGATCGCCGATTGGTCTGCGGTCTACCTCCGCGATGTGATGAATGCGGAGGGCGCGCAAACCGGCCTTGGTTATTCGGTTTTCGCTTTCATGGTTGCCGCGGGACGCTTCAGCGGTGACTACATGAAAGGCCGTTTCGGCGCGGTTGCGATTGCCCGCGGCTGCGGCATCGCCTCGCTTGCCGGCATGCTCATCGTTCTTCTTGCACCGGTGACACTACTTGCTCTTATCGGCTTTGCAGCCGTCGGGGTCGGCGTCTCGGTCGGTTTTCCGCTCGCGGTGACGGCCGTTGCTTCGCTCACCGACCGCCCGCCTGCGTCAAGCGTTGCGACACTTTCCTTCGCAGCCCTGAGCGGCTTTCTCATCGGGCCGCCGATCATAGGCTTTCTCGGCGAACTTCTGGGCTTGCGTGTGGGGCTTGCGGTCCTGCTGGTACCGCTTTTCGTCAGCCTGCTCTGCACCCGTTTGCTGATCCCGACGCAGACGGACATGGCGGGCGAGCTTATCGAGCGCGAGGCAGTGTGAAGCCCTATTTCCCAGGGTTGACTTTCCCTGTGGGTTCTTGACGGTTTGACGACAACAGTGCCTGCGAATCTGCTAGAGACGGACCGGGAATTTGTAAGGGGAATTGGACGTGCAGGTTGGCATCGATATGGGACTGGCGTCCGGCGCTCCGGCGACGCTCGATATCGAGGAGCTGCTGGCGACGCGTCTGCTCGTGCAGGGCAATTCCGGCTCCGGCAAATCGCATCTTCTCCGTCGTCTGCTGGAACAATCCGCCCAATGGGTGCAGCAGGTCATCATCGATCCCGAAGGTGATTTCGTCACGCTCTCCGACCGCTACGGCCATGTCGTCGTCGACGGTGAGCGCACCGAAGCCGAGCTTGCCGGCATTGCCAACCGTATCCGCCAGCACCGCGTTTCCTGCGTGCTGACGCTGGAAGGTCTCGATATCGAGCAGCAGATGCGGGCCGCCGCCGCCTTCCTCAACGGCATGTTCGATGCAGATCGCGAATATTGGTATCCTGTTCTCGTCGTGGTCGACGAAGCGCAGATGTTTGCGCCTTCGGTCGGCGGCGACGTGTCGGAAGATGCGCGCAAGGCTTCGCTTGGCGCCATGACCAATCTGATGTGCCGCGGACGTAAACGCGGGCTTGCGGGCGTCATTGCCACGCAGCGTCTGGCAAAGCTTGCGAAGAACGTCGCGGCCGAAGCCTCCAACTTCCTGATGGGCCGCACCTTTCTCGATATCGACATGGCGCGCGCCGCAGATCTGCTCGGCATGGACCGCCGCCAGGCGGAAATGTTCCGAGATCTCAAGCGTGGGCATTTCGTGGCGCTCGGCCCGGCCTTGTCGCGCCGGCCGCTGCCGATCCAGATCGGCAATGTCGAGACCTCGGCGCGCTCGTCGAGCCCAAAGCTGATGCCGCTGCCGGATGCGCCTCAGGATGTGGAAGACCTGATCTTCACGCCGGATCCGGAAGAATTCCAGCGGCCGATCGTGCGGCGCGCGCCGCCGGCGCCACGCCCGACCACCGATATTCTCGCCGAGCTTTCACGCTCGACGCCGGCCGCCAGCCCGATGCAGGCTGCCGAGCCACGGGTGGCGCAACCGGAACTGTCAGCCGAAGAGCGCGAGGAGCGGCTGGCCGGCGTGCTCGCCGAAATCCTCGACGATCCAGGCTCCGGCTTCCGCACGGATGCGGTTCTCTATCAGGAATTTCTTGTCCGGCTGCGCATGCGGCGCGTTCCCGGACCGCCGATGTCGCTGCCGGACTTCCGGCGGCGTGTTGCGGTTTCCCGGTCGGGCGTCGATGCGGAGACAGCAGCTTCGGAAAACTGGGCGACGGCGCTATCGCTCTCGGGCTCAGTCACCGACGATCTGCAAGGCGTGTTCCTCATGCTTGCCAAGGCCGCCGTCTGCGGTGACGCGTGCCCGTCGGATGCGCGGATCGCACGCGCCTACGGCACACATTCGGCCCGGCGTGCCCGCCGGCTTCTCGGTTATTTCGAGGAACAGGGAAGCATCGTCGTGCATACGGATTTCTCCGGCAAGCGCATCGTGGCTTTCCCCGACATCGGCTGTCAGACGGCACCCGGTGATGCCAATGCCCCCGATGACAGCAATGGCCGGGAAGCCGCGGAATAAAAGGCTTTCAGCGCCTTGCCGCTGTTGACATTTTCATGACGCCCGACTAAACACCGCGCCAGCACCGGGCAGCAATGTCCGGTGTTTCATTTGACATGTCCCGTGGATCTTGTCCGTTCGCGAATGGAAAGATTCTGTCGGGTCCTGGAAACGGGATCAAAGGAGGGCGTGTTTCCTTCGCGCGGTTTGGTAACAAACCGTCATAACACTTTGAAAGGAAATACGATGAGCAAGCGCGAATCGTCCAAGTACAAGATCGACCGCCGTATGGGCGAAAACATCTGGGGCCGTCCGAAGTCCCCGGTGAACCGCCGCGAATACGGCCCGGGCCAGCACGGCCAGCGCCGCAAGGGCAAGCTTTCCGACTTCGGTGTGCAGCTGCGCGCCAAGCAGAAGCTGAAGGGTTACTACGGTGACCTGCGCGAGAAGCAGTTCCGCGCGATCTTCGCTGAAGCTGACCGCCGCAAGGGTGACACCTCGGAAAACCTGATCGGTCTTCTGGAATCCCGCCTCGACGCGATTGTCTACCGCGCCAAGTTCGTTCCGACGGTCTTTGCTGCCCGTCAGTTCGTCAACCATGGCCACGTCACGGTCAACGGTGTGCGCGTCAACATCGGTTCTTACCGTTGCAAGGCCGGCGACGTCATCGAAGTTCGTGAAAAGTCCAAGCAGCTCGTGACCGTTCTGGAATCTGTTTCGCTCGCAGAGCGTGACGTTCCGGAATACATCGAAGTCGACCATCACAAGATGGTTGCCACTTTCGCACGCGTTCCGACGCTGTCCGACGTTCCGTACCCGGTCGTCATGGAACCGCATCTGGTCGTCGAATTCTATTCGCGTTAATACGCGAGGCGTTTTCGCATTCTGGAAAAGCCGCCTCTCGGGGCGGCTTTTTCGTACCTGGAGAGAAGCCATCATGGATTTGCAGGCAGTCCTCGACAGCATTCACAAAGAGATCCAGCCGCGCATCGGCGAGGGCAAGGTGGCGGACTATATTCCCGAGCTTGCCAAGGTCGATCCGCAGCAGTTCGGCATGTCGATCATCACCGTCGACGGCAAGGTCTACAGCGTCGGCCATGCCGATGTCGCCTTCTCCATCCAGAGCATTTCCAAGGTCTTCATGCTGACGCTGGCGCTTGGCAAGGTGGGCGAGGGGTTGTGGAAGCGGGTCGGCCGCGAGCCCTCGGGCTCGGCTTTCAATTCCATCGTCCAGCTCGAGCATGAGCATGGCATTCCGCGCAATCCCTTCATCAATGCCGGCGCGATCGCCGTCAGCGACGTCGTCATGGCCGGCCATGCACCGCGCGAGGCGATCGGTGAATTTTTGCGCTTCGTGCGCTACCTCGCAGACGATGAATCCATCACCATCGACGACAAGGTGGCGCGTTCGGAGACAGCGACCGGCTATCGCAATTTTGCGCTTGCCAACTTCATGCGCTCCTACCGCAATCTCGACCATCCCGTCGACCATGTGCTTGGCGTCTATTTCCACCAGTGCGCACTGTCCATGACCTGCGAACAGCTGGCTCGCGCCGGCCTGTTCCTGGCGGCGCGGGGCAGCAATCCGCTGACCGGTCATTCGGTCGTGTCGCCGAAGCGGGCGCGGCGCATCAATGCGCTGATGCTGACCTGTGGCCATTACGACGGTTCCGGCGATTTCGCCTATCATGTCGGCCTGCCGGGCAAGAGCGGCGTTGGTGGTGGTATCTTTGCGGTGGCCCCGGGCATTGCCTCGATCGCCGTCTGGTCGCCGGGGCTGAACAAGGTCGGCAATTCGCAGCTCGGCGCGGTGGCGCTGGAGATGCTGGCGGCGCGCACCGGCTGGTCCGTTTTCGGCGATTGAGACTGGGTTGGGCGGTGGCTTTCTGCTAAGCAGAGCGCGCACATCAGACTGGACGAGAAGATGAATATCGCAGCCAATATTGTCGACGATCTGGAAACGGCTGAAACCGGCATCGGCCATGCGCTGTTTGCCGATGCGCCGCATTCGGTCTCCTTCAACAAGCTGCGCAAACGTCTCCTACGGCAGGTGCGACAGGCCTTCGACGATTTCGACATGTTGAAGGACCAAAAGCGCTGGCTGATCGGCATTTCCGGCGGCAAGGATTCCTATGGGCTGCTGGCGCTGCTGCTCGACCTGCAATGGCGCGGCCTGCTGCCGGTGGAGCTGATTGCCTGCAATCTCGATCAGGGCCAGCCGAATTTTCCGAAGAATGTACTGCCGGAATACCTCGCCAGGATCGGCGTCAAACATCGCATCGAGTATCGCGACACCTATTCGATCGTGAAGGAAAAGGTGCCTGAGGGCGCGACTTACTGTTCGCTCTGTTCGCGTCTGCGCCGCGGCAATCTCTACCGGATCGCCCAGGAAGAAGGCTGCGATGCGCTGGTGCTTGGCCATCACCGCGAGGATATTCTCGAAACCTTCTTCATGAACTTCTTCCACGGCGGGCGGCTTGCCGCCATGCCGGCGAAGCTTCTGAATGACGAAGGCAATGTGATGGTGCTGCGGCCGCTCGCCTATTGCGCCGAAGACGACATGGCGAAGTTCGCGGCCGCTATGCAGTTTCCGATCATTCCCTGCGATCTCTGCGGCTCGCAGGACGGGCTGCAGCGCAATGCGATGAAGGACATGCTCGCCGATATCGAGCGCCGCATGCCGGGCCGCAAGGACACGATGCTGCGTGCTCTCGCGCATGTGAACCCGTCGCACCTGCTCGATCCGAAACTTTTCGACTTTTCTGCACTGACCGTCACCCAAACGTCATAATGGACTTGCTATGAGCCTCTGCAGATCCATGCAACGAGTCCAAAATGAATTTCTCAGACAATGACATAGAGTTTCTCGGCGATTGCCTCCGGCACGTCGCCGAAGAAGAGATCATGCCGCGCTTCCGCAATGCGGCCGCGGCCAATGTTTCCGAAAAGACATCTTCCGTCGATCTCGTCACGCAGGCCGACCTGCGCTCCGAAGCCTATCTGACGGCCGCCATCCGCGAGCGTTTTCCTGCCGCGCTCATCGTCGGCGAGGAAGCCTATGAGGCGGATCGTTCGGTCGTGCCGGCGCTTGCCGATGCCGATCTTGCCTTCGTCATCGATCCCGTCGACGGCACCTTCAATTTCGCAGCCGGCCTGCCGGTCTTCGGCACGATCCTCGCCGTGACGGTCAAGGGCGAGACGGTTGCCGGCCTCATTCACGATCCTGCACTCGGCGATACCGTCGTTTCCATCAAGGGCGCCGGCGCTTTCCAGCACAAGCGCAATTGCGAGCCTGTCCGTTTAAAGGTCGCAGAGCCGATCGAGCTTTGCCGCATGGTCGGCGCCATGTCCTTCAGCCATATGGACGAGCCTGACCGTTCGCGCATTGCCGGCAATATGGCCAAGACCCGCATGACCTTCGCTTTCAATTGCTCGGCCTATGAATATTGGATGGTTTCCTCGGGCAAGCTGCATTTCATCGGCCATCCTAAACTGATGCCGTGGGATCATCTGGCCGGCGTGCTGACGCATCAGGAAGCCGGCGGCCACACGGCGAAATTCGACGGAACGCCTTACAGACCCGGCGAAATTTCCGGCGGCATCATCTCGGCTCCCGATAAGGAAAGTTGGCAAATGATCCGCAACGAGATCGTCGGCTACCGATAAACCGAAAGGAGACCGCCATGACGACTGCCATAGATACGATGAAGCTTGCCGATCTCTTGAGGCAGGCAGCGAAAGCCGAGATCCTGCCGCGCTTTCGCCGGCTGGGCAGCAGTTATGTGCGCGCCAAGACGGAAGCGACCGACCTCGTGACCGAGGCGGACGAGCAGACCGAAAGAATGATGAAGGCGGAGGCCGCGCGCTTCTGGCCAGAAGCGCTCTTCATCGGCGAAGAATCGGTCGCCGCCGATGCAGCCCTTCTCGACAAGATCGAAGGTGCGGATCTCGCCATCATCGTCGATCCCGTCGACGGCACTTTCAACTTTGCTGCCGGTATTCCGGCCTTCGGCGTCATGGCCTCGGTCGTCTCCAAGGGCGAGACGGTTGCCGGCATCATCTATGATCCGATGGGCGACGACTGGGTCATGGCGGAAAAGGGCGGTGGCGCCTGGCTGCGACGGCCGGATGGCGAGGCGCAGCGGCTGCGGGTGGCCGAGCCTGTGGCGCTCGACCAGATGGTGGGCATGGCCTCGACCGGCTACCTGCCGCAAGACAAACGCGCCGAAATTCTTGGCAATCTCGCGAAGGTGCGTTTCCTGACCAACTATCGCTGTGCGGCCCATGAATACCGCACCTTTGCCGGCGGGCATGTGCATTACCTGATGTACAACAAGCTGATGCCCTGGGATCATCTGGCCGGCACGCTGATCTGCCAGGAGGCCGGTGCCTATGCCGCCCGCTTCGACGGCTCAGCCTATCTGCCGCATCATGTCAGCGGCGGGCTGCTGATCACGCCCGATAAGGAAAGCTGGGACGTCCTGCGTCGCGAGGTCGTTACCATCTGAGCCATCAGGCGAGGATCTGCTTCAGCGCGTCCAGAAGCTTGTCGCATTCGGCATCGGTGCCGATGGTGATGCGCAGGAAGTTCTGGATGCGTTCCCCGCGGAAATGCCGCACGAGGACCGCGCGTTTGCGCAGTTCCGCAGCAAGTTCCGCGCCACCGCGCGTACCATGGCGGGCGAAGACGAAATTGGCGGATGAGGGCAGGACTTCGAAGCCGAGCCCGCCAAGCGCGACGATCAGGCGCTCGCGGCTTGCGACGATCAGCTCGCAATGTTTCCCGAACCACTCCCGATCTTCCCAGGCAGCCACGGCGCCTGCCTGGGTCAGCCTGTCCAGCGGATAGGAATTGAAGCTGTCCTTGACCCTTACCAGCGCATCGATCAGCGGCCGCTGGCCGACGGCGAAACCGACACGCAGACCTGCGAGGCCGCGCGATTTCGAGAAGGTCTGGATAACGAGCAGGTTCGGATATTTCCGCACCAGCGGGATGGCGCTTTCGCCGCCGAAATCCACATAGGCTTCATCGATGACGACGACCTGATCCGGGTGCTCCTGTAACAGCGCCTCGATCGCAGCCAGCGGCAGTGCCGTCCCCGTCGGCGCGTTCGGATTGGGCAGGATGATCGCGCCGCAGGGCTGGCGGTAATCCTCGATGCGAACCTGCATCTTTTCGTCCAGCGGAATCTCGCGGAAATCGATGCCGTAGAGGCCGCAATAGGTCGGGTAGAAGCTGTAGGTGATGTCGGGGTAGAGCAGGGGCAGTTCGTGCTTCAGCAGCGCCTGGAACGTGTGTGCCAGGACCTCGTCCGAACCATTGCCGACGAAGACTTCACCGGGATCGAGATCGTGGCTTGCGGCAATCGCCTTGCGAAGCTTGAGGCCTGTCGGCTCGGGATAAAGCCGCAGCGTGTCGTTGACGGCTTCCGAAATCGCCGCCAGCGCACGGGGCGATGGGCCGTAGGGGTTCTCATTGGTGTTGAGCTTGACCAGGCCGTCGATGACAGGCTGTTCGCCCGCCACGTAGGGCGTCAAGGAATGGACAATGGGGCTCCAGAAACGGCTCATCGCGATTTTCCAATTTATGCCTGCTGCAGCATTACATGTGAACGGCACCGGGGTCGATCTGCGGGCTGTCGCCGGGATGGGTGAAAAGCTTGCCCTTTTCCGCCCAAAGCACCATGACGACGGTAACGGCGCCGAAGAGCGCAAAGCCGCCGAAGAGCGGCTGGACGGTGCCGTTGAAGAGCTGGCCGACGCCGCCGCCGATGATAGCGCCGAAGGTCGTCGACACGAAGCCTGTGACGGCCGTTGCCGTGCCGGCGAGATTGCCCATCGGTTCCAGGCTGATCGCCGTAAAGTTGGTGGCGATCACCGCAAACATCATCAAGAGGATCGAGAAGAGCGCATATGAGAAGGCGAAGGACGGCTTGCCGCCGAGCGCCGCCACGAAGCCGATCGCCGAGATGATGGTGAACAGCAGCATGGCTGCATGCGAGATCCGGCGCATGCCGAAAGTGCGCACCAACATGCCGTTCAGGAAGTTGGCGACAGCGATGCCGCCCGCTGTTGCCGCAAAGGCAATCGGCAGCCAGTCGCCGAGACCGTAAACCTCGCCGAAGACCTGCTGCACGGAGATCACATAGGCGCTGATGACGCCGGTGAACATGGTCAACCCGATCATGTAGCCGCAGGTGATGCGGTTGGTCAGCACCGTCTTGAAACCATCAACAACGGCGCCGAAAGACAGCGGGATGCGCTCCTCCGGCGGCAGGGATTCCTTCAGGCGCAGCAGCGCCCAGACGAAAAGGATCGTCGCAACGATGCCCAGCAGGATGAAGATCCAGTTCCAGTGGGCATAGGTGATGATGAGCTGGCCGACCGAGGGGGCGACGATCGGCACGATCATGAAGACGATCATGACATAGGACATGACACGAGCCATCTCACGGCCGCCGAAGCAGTCACGGACGATCGCCATGGTGGTGATGCGCACGGCCGCACCGCCGATGCCCTGAACGAAGCGCATGATCAGCAGCATTTCGAAGCTGCCGGTCGCAGCTGCCGCAAACATGCCAACCACGTAGCAGACCAGACCGCCGAGCAGGATGTTGCGGCGGCCGAAGGCATCCGAGAGGCTGCCGAAGACGATCTGCGAGGCGCCAAATCCCAAGAAGAAGACGCCGATGACGAGCTGTGCGTCATTGTTGCTGGTGACACCCAGCGAATGGCCGATATTGGGCAGCGCCGGCAACATGCTGTCAATCGCCATAGCGATGCTGGCGGTCATGATGGCGATCGTCACCACGAACTCGACAAAGCCCATGCCGATGCGGGCAGAACCCTGATTTTCCGTGTGCGGTTTGTGCGTCGGAGTCATTCGAATCCCCCTGAATGACAGAAGAACGGACGCAAAAGCGGCCGAATTGATGCGGGATGCGGCAGGCTCCTACCAAGACGCCTCGCCGCCTGATGTGTCTGAAAGCCTCAGCCTGATATCAGTGGCCAATATCAGTGAAGCTGGAAAGCGATGCGTCCTTCGACAGCGGCGCATGCTGCGGTCTGAACAGCCGGCCCTTTTCGGCGATCAGCACGAAGACGATGCCGACAAGCGAGACCGCGAAGTAGCCAGCGATCATCGGCGTCGCCGTGCCGTCAAAGGCTTGCCCGATCAGGGCTCCGATCAATGCGCCGCCGATCGTGCTCATGAAGCCGATCACCGAGGAGGCGGTGCCGGCAAGGTGACCCAGCGGCTCCATGGCGAGCGAGTTGAAGTTGGAGCCGATCCAGCCGAACTGGAACATGACCAGTGCGAAGAACACGATGAAGATCGGGAAAGGCATCGGCTGCGGCCCCGATATCTGCACCATCAGCCAGATGAAGCTCAAGCCGCAGAAACCGAGGATCGAGGCGTGCGACAGGCGGCGCATGCCGAAGCGGCCGACCAGCTGCGAATTGATGAAGGACGAGAAGGCCATGAACAGCGCCACTCCGGCAAAGGCGACGGGCATATAGGCGCCGAGCCCGTAGATGCCGACATAGATCTGCTGAGCGGAGTTGATGAAGCCGAACAACGCGCCGAAGAGGATCGTGCTGGCAATGGTGTAACAGAGGGCGATGCGGTTGGAAAAGAAGATCGCAAAGCCCTGCGCCACCGAGCGGACCGTGAACGGACGGACATTGGCGGGATCAAGCGTTTCCGGCAGGCGCAGATACATCCACGTGCCGACGGCCGTCGCCATGGTGCCGATGAAGACGAAGATCATGTGCCAGGTGCTGATCAGCATGATGATCTGGCCGCTGCCGGGTGCAATGACCGGCACGATCATGAAGACCATCATGATGAGCGACATGACTTCCGCCATCTGCCGGCCGCCGTAGACGTCGCGGACGATGGAGATGGTAATGACGCGGGTGGCGGCCGAACCGAGCCCCTGGACGAAGCGGAGCGCGAGAAGGCCGGCGAAGGTCGGAACGATGGCAATGCCGAAGGCGGAGACGATATAGACGACGAGGCCGATCAGCAGCGGAACACGGCGACCGAAGCGGTCGGACAGCGGACCGTAGAAAAGCTGGGCAAGGCCGAAGCCGAAGAGATAGGCGGAAACGACATACTGGCGATGGTTTTCGTTCTCGACACCGAGGCTGGCCCCGATCTGCTGCAGCGCTGGCAACATGATGTCGATTGCCAGCGAGTTGACGGCCATCAGGAAAGCCGCAAGCGCGATAAATTCAAGCTTGCCCATGGGCAGCCGACCCGCGGACATGGCTTGTGATGAATCTGTCACAATGAAATTCCCATAAACAGGTCAAGGCGCTGCTTGGCGCAGCGCCTCGAACTCAAGATACAGAATTGGAAACCGGACGGACGCCCGGTGACCGATCAGGCGACGGCGGTCTTAACGGTGACGCCGTTTTCCTGGAGATGCTGCTGGAGCTCACCGGCTTGGAACATTTCCCGGACGATGTCGCAGCCGCCGATGAACTCACCCTTGACGTAGAGCTGGGGGATCGTCGGCCAGTTGGAATAATCCTTGATGCCCTGGCGGATTTCCGAATCGGCGAGCACATTGATGCCCTTATAGTCGACACCGAGGTAATCGAGGATCTGGACGACCTGGCCGGAGAAACCGCACTGCGGAAACTGCGGCGTGCCCTTCATGAAGAGGACGACGTCGTTGCTCTTGATCTCGTTTCCGATGAATTCGTTGATACCGCTCATAGGCTCTAATCCTTTCAACAGGCGGGTTAAAGGCCCGCCGTTTCAATCGTTTTCTTTAGATAGCATGTGGGGGCCGGAATTCCACCCGCCAAAACCAAAAAAAGACCGATCCGCGACACTTAGCGGCGCAGATTGTTGCCTCTGCGATACGTCCCTCGGCGAAACACCTTGATCCGTTCAATCTCGGTATCGGTGAAGTGGCCTTGCAGCTTGCAGTGGAGAAAGCCTCTAAGCGCGGCGCTGCCGGCTGCGGCCTGCCGCCGTCCGGCGCTTGCTGACCTGCTTGCGAGCAGGCTTACGGCTCGTCGACGTTGCCTTGCGGGTGGTGCGACTTGTCGTTGCAGACGCTGCCCTGCGGCGCTTACGCTTGGTCGTGGTGCGGCCCGTCGTCTTCTTCAGGATTTCCTTCAGCACGCTGTTGACGACGCCTGATACCAGTTCATTCACGAGATTGGCCACAAAATCCCCCTCAATCCTATCGAAACGCACCTGCGCTATTGAATTCCGTAAGAGTTCGCTTAGCAAGACGGCTCGAAGGTTTTATCCGGTTTTTCGCCGTATTTTCAAGCGAACCCGTCATCCTGGCAACGGCGTCACCAACCCGACTGAAAGAAGAAAAAGACTATGAAACTGATCGACAGGCGGGTTGTCTTGCATTTCCCCGGATTCGAACCGCTCGATGGCGCAGCGCACCGGGCGCGGTACGAGCGTACCGCAAGGCAAAGCGCATCCGTCTGGGGCTATAATGTCGACACAGGTGCTGCGGCCGATGGGCACTACGTCTCCTTCGATGTCGGCACCAGCGCCGATGGCTGGCAGACGCAGACGCGCGTCCATGTCTTCGACCACAACGAATTAGTTCAGCGGTTGCGCACCGGCAATACGGCAAGCCGGATCGCGACAGGCTTTCTAAGCTTCTGGCAGGTCGTGCGGGAAGGCGGCATGGCCGGCTATTTCCGCCACGCCTGGCGCTTCGGCCTGTTCTTCATCTTTCCCTTCCTGCTGACGGCATTTGCAATCCTGATCACGCTGCAGATCCTGACGCTGCACTACTGGCTTGGGCTTCCCGGCTGGCATGTCGGCTGGAGCGCACCGCTGGCGGCCGTCTTCTTCACCTTCGGTTTCCTGCCGTTCTCGGAGCGCTTCCATACCCTGCATCTCTTCGCGGACTGGGAAATGGCCGTGGCGCTGGCACGCATGGGCAGGCCTGATTTCAACGACTGGCTGGAGCAATGCGCGACGTCGATGCGCGAAGCGCTCAACGAGGAGGCCGATGAATATGTCATCTCCTCGCACAGCATGGGCTCCAGCGTCGCAGCCCATGTCGTCGGCATTCTGCTGGAGCGGGAGCCGGATGTTTTCAAGGGCAAGCGCGTGGTCTTTGCAACACTCGGCGGCGCCATCCTGCAATGTGCGCTGATGTCATCTGCCACCCTGCTGCGCTCGCGCGTCGGCCTGATTGCACGTTGTCCGGATATTTTCTGGCTGGATGTGCAGTGCCTGACGGACTCGATCAATTTCTACAAGGTGCCAGTCGTCAGCGTTTCCGGCCATCCGGATGCGCCGCAGGCGAGCATGATCCATATCCGCGTGCGGCAGATGCTGACGCCGGAGCACTATAAGAAGATCCGCGGGGATCAGTTGCGTGTGCATCGCCAGTATGTGCTGGGGCCAGACATGAAATCCTCCTTCGATTTCACGCTGCTCACTGCAGGCCCGATGCCGGCCTCGGTCTTTGCCTATCCTGAGCAGGACAAGCTGCCGGCCTGAGAGCTCAGCAAAAAAGAGGCGAGGAGGCGTCGAACAGTTTCGAGCCGATCGCTTCCGTTTCAAAACAAAACAACCCGGCAGAAAGCCTTCCAGCCGGGCCTGTTCATCTGAGATTTTCAGTCGGACGAAGCTCTAATTTCAATCCGGTGCCGAGGTCTGCAGGGCAAGGGCGTGCAGGATGCCGCCCATATTTCCTTTCAGCGCCTCATAGACCATCTGGTGCTGCTGCACGCGGCTCTTGCCGCGGAAGGCTTCCGCGACAACTTCGGCGGCGTAGTGGTCGCCGTCACCTGCCAGATCGCGGATCGTCACCTTGGCACCGGGAATCCCAGCCTTGATCATGTCTTCGATATCGCCGGGTTTCATGGCCATGATCATTACTCCTTGCACATCATTCCGCGGCAAGCTCGCCGCGGCCTTCCATATAATCAGGGAACCACGATTCATGGGCATCGCGCAATTGCTGAATTGGCAGCACAATCAGATCGTCGACGACGAGGCTGTCGCCCTGGACCGTGCCAAGGCGACGGAAGGGCACGCCGGCGCCTTCGGCATTGGCGCAGACGAAATCCGCGACATCCTTTGGAACCGTCAGCACGTAACGCGCCTGATCCTCGCCGAAGAGCTGCGCATGCGCAGCACCCTTGCCTTCGCTGAGGCTGACCTTGAGACCCTTGCCTGACGCCATTGCCATCTCAGCGAGCGCCAGTACGAGGCCGCCGGAGGAAATGTCGTGGCAGGCGGTCGCCTGACCGTTGCGGATGACGGAGCGGACGAAATCGCCGTTGCGGCGTTCAGCGAAGAGATCAACTTCCGGTGCCGGGCCTTCGGTGCTGCCGACGACATCGCGCAGATAGACGGACTGGCCGAGATGGCTGCCGTCGATGCCGATGAGCAGAACCCTGTCGCCTTCGGCAGCGCTGCCGATGCGGGCCATCTTGCGCCAGTCGGGCATCAGGCCAACGCCGGCAATGGTGGGCGTCGGCAGGATCGCAACACCATTGGTCTCGTTATAGAGCGAGACGTTGCCGGATACGATCGGGAAGTCGAGCGCGCGGCAGGCTTCGCCGATGCCCTTCACGGCCTCGACGAACTGGCCCATGATCTCGGGCTTTTCGGGATTGCCGAAGTTCAGATTGTCGGTCGCCGCCAGCGGCTCGGCGCCGGTCGCGGTGATGTTGCGCCAGCATTCGGCCACAGCCTGCTTGCCGCCTTCGAAGGGATCGGCCTCGACATACCGCGGGGTCACATCGGAGGAGAAAGCAAGCGCCTTCAGAGGATGGCCTTCGACACGCACGACGCCGGCGTCGCCGCCCGGAAGCTGCAAGGAGTTGCCCTGGATCAGCGTGTCATACTGTTCATAGACCCAGCGGCGGCTGGACTGATTGGCAGAGCCGACGAGTTGCAGCAGCGCTTCGTTATAATCTTGCTGTGCTGCCACGAGATTGGCGGGCAGGGGCGCGCGCTTGGCGGATTCGCGCCAGGGGCGGTCATATTCCGGAGCCTGGTCGCCGAGATCCTTGATCGGCAGGTTGGCGACTTCCTCGCCCTGATGCATGACGCGGAAGCGAAGGTCGTCCGTGGTCTTGCCGACAACAGCGAAATCGAGGCCCCACTTGACGAAGATCGCCTTGGCTTCCTCTTCCTTCTCCGGCTGCAGCACCATGAGCATGCGCTCCTGGCTTTCCGACAGCATCATCTCGTAGGCGGTCATCCGCTCCTCGCGCACCGGCACCTTGTCGAGTTCGAGCAGGATGCCGAGATCGCCCTTGGCGCCCATTTCGACAGCCGAGCAGGTGAGGCCGGCCGCACCCATGTCCTGGATGGCGATGACCGCACCGGTCTGCATCAATTCCAGGCAGGCTTCGAGCAGGCACTTTTCGGTGAAGGGGTCGCCGACCTGAACCGTCGGACGCTTCTCCTCGATCGATTCGTCGAATTCGGCCGATGCCATCGTCGCGCCGCCGACACCGTCGCGGCCGGTCTTGGCGCCGAGATAGACGACCGGAAGGCCGACGCCCTTTGCTTCCGACAGGAAGATGGCATTGGATTTGGCAATGCCGGCAGCAAATGCGTTGACGAGGATATTGCCGTTATAGCGGGCATCGAACTCAACCTCGCCGCCGACCGTCGGCACGCCGAAGGAATTGCCGTAGCCGCCGACGCCGGAGACCACGCCGGAGACGAGATGGCGGGTCTTCGGATGATCCGGTTCGCCGAAGCGCAGCGCGTTCATGGCCGCAATCGGGCGCGCGCCCATGGTGAAGACGTCGCGCAGGATGCCGCCGACACCGGTCGCGGCACCCTGATAGGGCTCGATATAGGAGGGGTGGTTGTGGCTCTCCATCTTGAAGACGACGCAATCGCCGTCATCGATATCGACCACACCGGCATTTTCGCCCGGTCCCTGGATGACACGCGGACCCTTGGTCGGCAGCGTGCGCAGCCACTTCTTGGAGGATTTATAGGAGCAGTGCTCATTCCACATGGCCGAGAAGATGCCGAGCTCGGTAAAGCTCGGTTCGCGGCCGATCAGATCCAGAATGCGCTGGTATTCATCCGGCTTGAGGCCGTGTGAAGCGATGAGTTCCGGCGTGATCTTGATAGTGTTGGGAATGGTCATGAGCTCTCGAAAATCCCTGCCTAGAGCAATCCAGCAAACGTGCGCAGCGGTCTTGCATTCGGAATGCGTGAAAACAAAGAGATAGAGCATGTCTGTGGTTCAAGGCAAAACGGACATGCTCTAGCGCGTTTGCCGTGTCTTTAGCCTATGTAAGAACTATGCGCGACAGGAAAATGCCTGCCGTCAACAGAGGCAGGCCCGATAGGTTCCGTACCGGTAATCAGGGACCCTTACGTCTACTGCCGGATACTGGCAGAGACCTTCCCAGCGTCTTCGAATGCGACCGGCCTTTGGGCTCGCTGGTATCCAAGCTTCTCGGAAATCTCGTTGGCTGCACCAAGCAAGCTCTCCAGGTACTTGCTCCGATTTCGTACGCCGTCCTCGCGCGGAGTTACAAGACACAGGGTGGCGATACAGGCACCGTCGGCCTGATGAACCGGCACGGCGAAGCAATGCGTGAAATTCTCCACCTCACTGTTGAAGGTGAAGAATCCGTCGCGGGCCGCCTGACGCACCTGGGCGATAAATTCCGCCGGCTTCATCTGCCGACCGTTTGGGAGAACGAAGTCCTCCGGCGGAATCAAATCGACAATCTCCTGATCGCTCAGGTGCGAAACCAGCAACCGTCCGGACGCCGTCCAGGGGATGGAAACGAGCTCGCCGACATTCGAGGAGATGCGAAACGGCCGGATGCCCTCGCGCATCATGGCGACGGTGTATTTGCGTCCCTCGAGCAGACACATCTGTGCCGTCTCACGGGTTTCTTCGGCCAGCCGCACCAGCATGCGGTCGCATTCCCGCATCAGGTCGAATTGTTCGGCGTAGGCCGTCCCGAGGAAATACAGGCGGCGGCCAAGGTTAACGCGGCCGTCTCCGCCATGGTAGTCAAGCATGCCGTGGCTGAGCAGGAGATTGACCAGCTCGTAGACCGAAGATCGAGGCGCGCCAATTTCGGCCGCGATTTCGTTCGGCCGCATCGGCTGTCGCTTCACCCGCAGGAATTCGAGGATCTCAAAGGCACGATCCAGTCCTCGGGTGCGCCGCGATACTGTGTCGATACCAGCCTCAGCCATGCTTTCTCCGATATTAGGCGCGATCCGCGCGGTAGGCCACGCAATCAACTTCGACCTTGCAGTCGACCATCATGCTGGATTGGACACAAGCGCGGGCCGGAGGGTTTCCTCCGAAATATTCAGCGTACACGCCGTTAAAGCTCCAAAAATCACGCGGATCGTCAAGCCACACGCCCACACGCACGACGTCTTCAAGGCTGTAGCCCGCCTCATTGAGAATGGCAATCAGGTTTTCGATAGCCTTTCGGCTCTGGACAACGATTCCGCCAGGAACGATCTCGCCGTTCTCCATGGGCACCTGGCCGGAAACATATAGCCAGCCGCCTGCTTCGGTGGCTCGGGCGAAGGGAAGTGGTTGTCCGCCTGCGCCAGTCTCGCCAGCCCCATAACGCTTGATAGTCATTCTTTCACTTTCCTTTAGTTGAAGCTGGAGGTCTTCAGGAATTCGGCCAGGCGTTCGGTCCTGGGATTCACGAACATTTCTCTTGGATTGCCTTCCTCGCAGATCACCCCCTGGTTCATGAAGATGACCCGCGAGGATACCTCGTAGGCAAAGCGCATTTCGTGGGTGACCAGCAGCATGGTCATTCCATCTGCCGCAAGCCCTTTGATGACCTGCAGCACTTCGCCCACCAGTTCGGGATCGAGAGCCGAGGTCACTTCATCAAACAGCATAAGACGCGGCGACATCGCGATCGCACGGGCGATCGCCACGCGCTGCTGCTGACCGCCGGAGAGCTGGCCTGGGTAATGATCGGCCCGCGCCGACAGCCCGACACGGTCGAGCCAACGCTCCGCGATCGACCTCGCTTCGCTCCTCGGCATCTTCTTGACCTTGACGAGGCCGAGCATGACATTTTGGGCCGCTGTCATGTGCGGGAACAGGTTGAACTGCTGGAAGGCCATCCCGGTAAGTGCGCGCTGACGGGCGATCTCTTTCTCGCTCTTGCGCCGACGGGTCGCCCCCTCCGCGTGGTACCCGATCTCTTCACCGTCCAGGCTGATCGTGCCGCCCTGGAATTCCTCCAGCATGTTCACGCAGCGCAGCATCGTGGTCTTGCCCGAGCCGGACGAGCCGATAATCGAAATAACCTCGCCTTCCTGTACGGAGCAGTCGACCCCTTTGAGCACTTCGTGTTGGCCGTAGCTTTTGCGCAGGCTCTTGATTTCAAGCATTGTTTTGGACATCGATCGGCTCCTCAGGATGGAAGGGCAGTCTTGCGCTCGATGAATCTGCCGAAGCGCTCGATACCGAAGTTGACGACGAAATAGAGAGCCCCTGCCAGGAAATAGAACTGCAGGCTCATGAAGTTGCGGGAGATGATCTCCTGCGTTCGCAGCAACAGTTCCGCTACACCGATCACCGACAGCAGCGTCGACGCTTTCACCATTTCCGCCGCCGTGTTGACCCAGGCCGGCAAGCACTGGCGCAGCGCCTGAGGCCATAGGACGGAGGTGAATGTCTGGGTAAACGTCAGCCCGATCGCTTTTGCGGCTTCGGTTTGCCCCTTCGGGATGGCTTGAAGAGCACCGCGAACGATCTCACCGACGTGGGACGAACAAAATACCGCCAGCGCCAGAACGCCCGCCGCGAATGCTCCCAATTCCAGGCCCACGGCACTGGAGACGTAATAGCTCGCGAGGACGAGTACCAAAACGGGTGTGCCTCGGATCACATCAGTATAGGCCCGCACGATCAGGCGCAGCACACTGTTTCCATAGACCAGCGCCAGGCCTACGAAGAGGCCGAGCACGGAGCCTGCGAGAATGGCCAGAAGGGAGATCGATACGGTCATCGCCATGCCATTCAGGATGACATGACGGGCGATCCAAAGTTGATCGAGAAAGGTCTGAGACATCGGCTTACCTCGGCAATGCCAGACGCCGCTCGACGAAACGCATCAGAGCGGCAATGAGGAAACAGGTGACGACATAGAGAGCCGACGTCACCATCCAGGTCTCGACGATACGGAAGCTCTCGACATTGATCTTGCGCGCTGCAAACGTCAGCTCGGGCACGGCGATCGTTGCGGCAAGCGATGTGTCCTTGAAGAGTGAGATGATTGTGGACGACAGCGAGGGCAGAACGTTGCGGAACATCAGCGGCGCTATGATGGATGTGCGTATCTGCATCGACGTCAAGCCAATCGCCATTCCGGCCTCGGTCAATCCCTTGGGAATCGAGAGAAGTCCGGCGCGGAAAACTTCCGCGAGGTATGCTCCTGAATAGAGTGAGAGAACCAAGACGAAGCTTTTGATCTTGTCCAGCCGGAAGCCCATCTGAGGCAGCGCGAAGAACGCGAAGAGGACGAGCACGAGAATAGGAAGATTTCGAATGACGGTAACGTAGATTCTTGCCGGCGCGACCGCGGCACGGCTCTTGGAGAGCAGCGCGAATGCAACGAACAGACCGATGACAGCCCCGATCAAGATCGAAATGACCGCGAGACCGAGGCTCAACATCAAGCCGCTAAGAAGAAAATCGAAGTTGCGCCAGACAGCAGCAAAATTCAGCGTATAACCCATGGCAGACCGCCCCTTTCAGGAAGGGAGCGGGAAAGACCCGCTCCCTCGGGCCAGTTACTTGTATTCGACCGGGAAGCCGATTTGCGGAGGCGCCAGTTCCTTGCCGAACCACGTCTTGTACGACTTGGCGTAAGCATCGAATTCAACGCCGGTCATGGCCTCATGAAGAGCGGTGTTGACGAAATTCAGCCAATCCTGATCGCCGCGTTTTACGCCGCAAGCGTAAGTCTGCGGGTTCCAACCGTAGCCGGCATCCCGATATTTGCCTGGGTTCTGAGCCATATACCAGGCGAGCGACGACTGGTCGGTTGCGACCGCGTCCGCGCGACCGGATTCCAGTGCCTGGTAGATGAGATCGACGGAATCGTACTGGTCGACCGTAGCTTCCGGGAGCGCCGCGTGAACCATCGCCTCCGCGTAGACGTTCTGCAAGACCGAGATTGTCACCGATGAGCCGGCAGCTTTAAGCGCTGCATAGTCAGCATATTTGCCATCAGCCTTCAGCATCAGGCCGACGCCTTCCCGATAGTAGGGAATCGTGAAGGCGATCTGCTGGGCGCGCTCGCCGGTGACCGTCATGAACTGGCAGGTGATGTCGACCTTGTCCGTCGTGATGTTAGGAATACGAGCGTCGGATGACTGGTTGACGTATTCGATCTTATCAGGATCGCCAAAGAGAGCCTTTGCGATGATGTGGCCCATATCCACATCGAAACCCTGCAGTTTATCGTCGGCGCTCTTGAAGTGCCAAGGTGCATTCGTGCTGCCGGTGCCCATAACGAGGTGACCGCGAGCAAGAACCTCATCTAGCTTACTTCCGGCGGCGAAGACCGGGTTTGAAAGAACTGCAGTTGCGGCCAGCGCAATCAGGCCGGCGCGGAAGGATTTGGTCATGACTGTTCCCCTGAGAACCGAGTGTTTCTGATTAATCCAATATAATGGACATCTGTCCGTATTATCGGATTGACATATCAAGTCCCCTGGTTGATGAATTGTCAATAGCGAGGGTTGATATTTGATGCGGCGCTAAACAGCGGCCCATTTGTCCGCACCGCAGGTTCGTTCCATACGAGGTTTTCCATGACTTTTTCGCCCGCGGATATCGCTGCCATTCAAACTCCTGCCGTTGTGATCGATCTCGATATCGCCACCGCCAATATCGGCCGTTTTCAACGTTACGCGGATGCTCACGGCTTGCGTGTTCGCCCGCACATCAAGACGCACAAGCTGCCGGCAATCGCCAATCTGCAGATTGCGGCCGGCGCGGTCGGTATCACCTGTCAAAAGGTATCGGAGGCCGAAGCGATGGTCGCCGCCAGTGGTGCAATCACCGATGTGCTGATTACCTACAACATCGTCGGCGCTGAGAAGCTTGAACGTCTGAAGGCGCTTGCAAAGAAGGTGAAATTGTCGGTCGTTGCCGATAGTGCGGCTGTCGTGAACAGCCTCTCGGAGGCCTTCCGAAACGAAGTTCAACCGCTGACAGTGCTGGTGGAATGCGACACCGGCGCAAACCGCTGCGGCGTGCTCACTCCCGAGGCGGCAGAGGCTCTCTCGGCCTTTATCCACTCGATGCCTGGTATCGTTTTCGGTGGCCTCATGACCTATCCTCCTGCGGGCGGGGAGGCTGCTGTCGAAGCTTTCATGATGGCGGCCAAGGCTCGCATCGAAGCGCTCGGTCTCGCAGTGCCGGTCATCACGTCAGGCGGGACGCCTTCGATGATGCACGCAGCAGACGCACCGGTTACGACTGAATATCGCCCCGGAACCTACGTCTACAATGACCGCTCTCTCGTATCGCGCGGCGCATGTGGCTGGGAAGATTGCGCACTCAGCGTCCTAACAACTGTCGTCTCAGTGCCCGCCGCGAACCGAGCGATCGTTGATGCAGGTTCAAAAATCCTGACATCGGATCTTTTGGGTCTCACAGGTTACGGTCATGTGCGGGGGCGCGACGACATCGTCGTGGACCAACTATCCGAGGAACATGGCCGGCTGATTAGCAACGGTCCTATCGGATTATCGGTAGGAGATAAACTGCAAATCGTGCCGAACCACGCTTGCGTGGTCACCAATATGGTCGACTCGGTTTTCGTCGCAGGAAAAGGCATGGCGTCAGTCGAGTCTTGGCCGGTCGTGGCCCGCGGAAAGATCGTCTGACAGGCCGGTTCGGTCGTTATCCGTCTGTCCAAGCCTATGAGGGGACTGCGGTGGACTGAACAAGGTTCCGTTGCGGAAAGCCCAAAGGGCGACACATCTAATGCCGCCTTCTGGGTTGTTTAACGGCCGTCTGCACGGATCCCGTTGAGTGAGGACCGGCTTAGCAACGAAAGACTAGAATTTATAGCCGACCATCAGTCCGGCGCGGGTCATGCCGTCGTTCGGACCGTCGCAAAGGTTGGCATTCGAGGAATGAGCGAGCTGCGCCATGACATTCCACTTGCTGTTGAAGCGGTAGCCGGCACCGAAATATTCGTGGAACAGCACACGACAGCCGAGATCAGGTCCATCGTCATTGTCATCGATGTCACCCGTATGGATGACGCCGCCGAAACCGGCTTCCGCGAAAATCTTGTCGCTGAGGTCGACAGTCCAGGTGAAACCGGCGAAGAACTGCGTCGCTTCGCCAGCCGTACCGATCGAAGTGCCTAGATGAACGCGCGGATGCAAGAGCTGCTGTTTCCAGCCGGCTGCCTGCTCAAAGCCAAAGGGATCAAAAAGAGCCGTTATTTCCGGGAAAACGCCATCTTCATGCGAATGTCCTCCTTGGATGGAGACCGAAGCGCCGAAGCGCAACTCGTCGAAAACCTTGTCTCCGGCTTGCGCCGCCGACGACATGCCCAGGCTGCTTGCAATGACTGCGACCGACGCGATACTCGACAGGCGCAACATGAGTGAACGGAAATCGGATTTCATCTGCTGTCCCTTGATTCCCACTTAAACGGCAGGATGATACAGAGGTAACATGCGGATGATCTCGGTAAAGCGCCTGTGTTTCGATCGTGGCCTTTTCCACAATGCTGACACCGATCTGCAACAGTTCAGATTTCACCGTCGTAGGCGGAGCCGCCATTTTCCAACAGGCGTTTCAATACCATAAGGCCTGCGACCAGCTCGTTTCTATCCTTCGGTGAGGAGAAGCCGATGCGCACGCGGTGATAGGCTTTCTCGCCCCGTGCCGCCTTGAACTCATCCTCGTCGTCGACAAGCACGCCATCGCGGAAGGCGGCATTCTTGAAGGTACCGGACAGCCAGGGTTCCGGCAGTTTCAGCCACAGGAAGGGCGCATGCGGGTGGGATTCGAAATCGAATCCCTGCATTACCTCGCGGGCGAGGCTCACGCGGGCCGACAGTTCCACGACACTTGCATTGCGTATCTCATGCGCCTTGCCGCTCTGGACGAGCCGCGCGCAGGTTTCGGCCAGAATGAAGGGCAGGCCGCCCGTCACCATTTTATGCGTAACCTTGATGCGCTGAGCGAAATGCGGCGGGCACGCGACCCAGCCACCGCGCACGCCGGCCGCAACCGACTTAGACAGGCCGTTGACGAGGAAGGTGCGGTCGGGCGCGATTGCTGCAAGCAGCGGCGTAGCGTCATTGGCCATGCCGCCATAGAGATCGTCCTCGATGATCCAGACCCCATGCCGTCTGGCAATGTCGGCAATGGCGACCCGCCGCTCATAGGGCATGATGGCAAGTGTCGGATTGTGAAGCGTCGGCATCGTGAAGACGAGCTTCGGATGCTGCTGCTGACAGAGCCGCTCGAAATCCTCGGGGATGATGCCGTTTTCATCGGACTCGACGGTCAACGTACGCCGGCCAAGCAGGCGCACGCTGCGGCTCACCTGCGTGTAGGTGAGATTTTCGAAAACGATCTTGTCACCGGGCGCAGACACGGCGGCGATGACGGAGATGGCTGCCGCATGCGCGCCGAGCGTGGGCACGACGTTTTCGACCTCCGGCGACCAGCCATTGCGCGCCAGCCACAGACGGCCGGCCTCGAACCAGTTCGAAGGGAAGCTGCGGGAATAGGAGGAGATTTCGGCCAGATGCTGTTCGCCGATCTCGGCCATGATGCCGGCGATGATCTTGCCCTGACCGAGATCGGGCGCGGCAGTCGTATCGAAGCGAAGCTTGTTCGGCGGGGCATCTGCGACACGCGTGCCACTCAGCGAAAGGGTCACAGGGTCCACCTGCTCGCTGGGGGGCGTATCGGCACGGTCGAGCACATAGGTGCCGCGGCCGACTTCGCCGGCGACAAGCCCGCGCTCGTGCACCAGCGCATAGGCGCGGCCGATTGTTCCGATTGTCACCCCGATATCATAGGCGAGATTTCGCTGTGGCGGCAGCTTGGCTCCCGCCGGCAAGGCGCCGGAAGCAATGGCGGATTCGATATTGTCCGCAAGCCGCATATAGACCGGGCCTGAGCCCTGCGAGAGATCGGGGAGCCAATTTGTCATGGTGACAATGAATAGATTGTCACCCTAATCCTGTCAAGACTATGAGACAATTCCATTAGCGGAAACTACAGGAGTCAGAAATGTCCGCTTCACCTCACATCAAGGGTCAGATTGTATCGATTGTCTCTATCGATGGCCGGCATGAGATTATCATGCCCAGACAGGCGCCGGCCGCGACGCGGCTCGGGCGGTTGTGGGCAGCCTTTCTTTTGTGGCAGCAGAAGCGGGCAAGCCGCCGGTCGCTGCGCGAACTGACGGCAGACCAGCTCAAGGATATCGGCCTGTCGCAATCCGATGCCGCACGCGAAGTCGGCAAGTCGTTCTTTTGGGATTGAAGCTGAAGCTTAGCTGCAGGATTTGCTGCCGCCCGACCAGCGGGTGACATCAGCAGCGATGCGACCCGAGACCGGCTCGGACATCATCGGGCCGAAGGCCTGCATCTTGGCCGGATTGCCTTCGGCCTGCACGACAAGCAGCGGCCGGGTTTCCGGGCTTCCCTTGTGCACGACGAGAATGCGCGGCCGTCCGGAGAAGGAATTGAGCTCCGGCGCCAGCTTGTAGGCTGCAAAAGCCGGATCGCCCGACTTGAACCAGCAGCTGTTGGCGCCGAGCGCCACGCGCTCCATTGTCGACAGCGCACTGCGGTCCGGCCCCTTTGCGGGTGCCGAGGACTGGCAAGCGGCAACCAGCGCGGCGAGGCCGACAAAGGCAGCGGCGTTGGCGATGGCGGCGAAAAGGCGAGGGCGCATCTATCTTGCTCCAGTGGTCCGGCGAACGATCGGCCTGACAGAAGAAATCAGGCAGCTATGACGTCAAGCGCCGAGGCGAAGAGGCCACGGCCGTCCGAACCGCCATGGGCGGCTTCGATGAGATTTTCCGGATGCGGCATCATGCCGAGCACATTGCCCTTGGCGTTCATGATGCCGGCAATGTCGTTGACCGAGCCGTTCGGATTGGTTCCTTCGGCATAGCGAAAGACGACCTGGCCGTTGCCTTCGATGGCAGCCAGCGTTTCGGCATCGGCAAAATAGTTGCCGTCGTGGTGGGCGACCGGGCAACGAATGATCTGGCCCTTTTCATAGGCGCGGGAGAAATCCGTCTCGGCATTGACGACTTCGAGCTTGATCTCGCGGCAGACGAATTTCAGCGAGGCATTGCGCATCAACGCGCCCGGCAGCAGGCCAGCCTCGACGAGGATCTGGAAGCCGTTGCAGACGCCCAGAACCTTCACGCCCTTGTTCGCCTTTTCGATGATCGCCTGCATGACCGGCATGCGGGCGGCAATCGCGCCGCAGCGCAGGTAATCGCCGTAGGAGAAACCGCCGGGAATGACGATGAGGTCGACGTCAGGGATTTCCGTCTCCGTCTGCCAGATCGTCACCGGCTGATGACCGGAGATCTTGGTGAGCGCGGCGATCATGTCGCGATCGCGATTGAGGCCCGGAAGTTGAACGACGGCTGATTTCATGGGGTGCCTGCGTTTAGCGAAAGATATTGAACTGGAACGCTTTCGGCGAGCCATACTCCATTGTCCGAGACAAAGAAAGAATGACCCTCTGAAAACATGCGGGCTGCGTCTATGCGCAGGATAATATAGTCGCCCTTGCGGCGGGTTGCGACGATCTTCGCCGTATCGATATCGGCAGAAAGATGAACGTGATGCCGTTCCATCTTCTGCAAGCCCTCGCGCTCGATCGCTGGCCAACTTGCCCGTGACGTGCCGTGGAAAAGGATTGCCGGCGGGTCGGTTGGCTCCAAGTCCAGGTCGACACCGACGCTATGGCCCTGATTGGCGCGAATTCTGCCCTCGACAAGCGCAAAGCGCTTCTTCGGACTGTTCTCGATGATGCCGACAATATCGGCGCGTGAGACGTCATATTTCGACGTCAACGCTTGTTCGAATGCATCGAAGGAAACCCATCCCTCGGCATCAAGCGTCAGGCCTACTGCTTCCGGCGCATGGCGCAAGACATAGCTCATATATTTCGAGACTTCCGTCTCCAGCTTTGCTTCCATCATGACGCTTAATCCAGAGGGATCGCCAGGTGGCGAGCCTGCGCTCGTCAGTCGATCGCGATCGCGTAGTTCTCGATGACCGTGTTGGCGAGCAGTTTCTCGCACATGGCCTTGAGATCTGTTTCGGCCTTGGCTCTGTCGGTGCCTTCAAGCTCCAGATCGAAGACCTTGCCTTGGCGGACATGGCCGACGCCGCCGAAGCCGAGGGCGCCGAGCGCGCCTTCGATGGCCTTGCCCTGAGGATCGAGAACGCCGTTTTTCAGCGTGACGGTGACGCGAGCCTTGATCACTTGTTCTTCCCTGCCTTTACTTGACCAAACGGTCTTTACTTGACCAAAACCGGGCCGGTGCCGCGCACGGGCTCGTTTTCATTGATGATGCCGAGACGGCGCGCAACTTCGGAATAGGCTTCCAGCAGACCGCCCATATCGCGGCGGAACAGGTCCTTGTCCATCTTCTTGTGGGTCTCGATATCCCAGAGGCGGCAGCTATCCGGCGAGATTTCGTCAGCCAGGATGATGCGCATCATGTCGCCTTCGAAGAGGCGGCCGCACTCGATCTTGAAATCGACGAGTTGGATGCCGACGCCGAGGAAAAGGCCGGTCATGAAGTCGTTGACACGGATGGCGAGCGCCATGATGTCGTCGAGCTCAGCCGGATTGGCCCAGCCGAAGGCGGTAATGTGCTCTTCGGAGACCATCGGGTCCTCGAGCGCGTCGGACTTGTAATAGAATTCGATGATCGAGCGCGGCAGGACCACGCCTTCCTCGATGCCGAGGCGCTTGGCGAGCGAGCCGGCGGCGACGTTGCGTACGACGATCTCAAGCGGGATCATCTCCACTTCCCGGATCAGCTGCTCGCGCATGTTGAGCCGGCGGATGAAGTGGGTAGGAATGCCGATCTTGTTCAGATGGCTGAAGATATATTCAGAGATGCGGTTGTTGAGGACGCCCTTGCCATCAATGACTTCGTGTTTCTTTTTGTTGAAAGCGGTAGCATCGTCCTTGAAGAACTGGATCAGTGTACCCGGTTCAGGCCCTTCGTACAGAATCTTTGCCTTGCCCTCGTAGATACGGCGGCGACGGTTCATTTTAGTTATTCTCTGCTGTTGGCGCTCTTGGGATAGCGCGCGTGGATCGATCTCGTGGCGTCCCCTTAAAGGAAAAGAGAGAGTTTCACAATCCGCCTGTCACTCCTTCCCCGGTTTCCGGCTGCAGCGGGAAATCCGCAAAGAGAATCGAATGTCTTCGCAAGAGGAGACTACCGCCTTTTTCTTTACGGTGAAATGAAGGCGAAATCTCGGAGCGTTTATACAGGTCTTTATCTGGAAGCCGTTTTGGAGACGGAACGGCGCAGATCCGCCTGCAGCGCGCGGGCCGCACCCTCCGGCTGCCGCCAGCTTTCGCTGCGGATGAAGGCGGGGATCTGCATGGCAGGCATCGGCCGGGCGAGTGCATAGCCCTGCAGCATGTCGCAGCCAAGCTCCTGCAGGATGCGGACGTGATCGGCGGTCTCCACACCTTCGGCAGTAACGAGAACGTTCAGCGAGTTGCCAATGTCGATGATCGATCGCACGAGCTTGCGCTGCTCTGCCGATTGCGGCAGGTGGCTGATCAGTTCGCGGTCGATCTTCAGCGTCTTCGGGCTCAGCCGCAGCAAGCTGACGATCGAGGCGTGGCCGGTGCCGAAATCATCGACCTCGATGTCGATGCCGAGCTTCTTCAACTTCTTGAGATTGGCGGTGACCGCCTCGTCGCAATCGTCGAGCGAGATCGATTCCAGCAGCTCGAAAGAGACCGTGCCGGGCTCGATCTTCAGCGAACGCAGCTTCTTGCCAAGCTGCGGATCGGATAGTCTCCGGCCGGAGACATTGACCGAAATGCGAGGGATGGCGAAGCCTTGGCGAACCCAGGCTTTCCGGTCGGCAATCGCCCGCTCCAGGATCAAGGCATCGATAGTCGAGACGACGTCGAGGTCTTCACCGATGTCGAGAAAGCTATCCGGGGAAAGCAGCCCGTGTTCCGGATGCTGCCAGCGGGCGAGCGTCTCGATGCCGGCGATATCGAGCGTACGGGCATCGAACTGCGGCTGGTAGAAAGGCACGAACTCGTCGCGTTCCAGGCCGATCAGGATCTGATCGGCAAGGCGCTTGGCCGTCAGGATCGTGCGTCGTACGGCATTGGAGAAGAATTCGTGGCGGTTGCGGCCGGAGGCCTTGGCGCGGTAGAGCGCGATATCGGCATTGAGGAGAAGCTGCTTTTCGTCGAGATTCGGACCGCTGTCGATGGCGATGCCGATGCTGGCGCCGAAGCGGCAGTCGTGCCCCTCATATTTGATGGGCTTCCTCAGCTCGCGGATAATGCGCTCGGCGACGGTGGCGATCTTCTTCGAGGCTGTGTCGACGATGCAGAGGACGACGAACTCATCGCCGCCGATGCGCGCGACGAAATCAGTACCGCGAATGGAGTCGCGCAACACCCGAGCGGCATGTTTCAGCATGTGGTCGCCGGCGCGGTGGCCGAGCGTATCGTTGATCTGCTTGAAACGGTCGAGATCGATGTGAAGGATGGCAAGCGCCAGGCCTCCTTCGCGACACAGGGCGGAACGTTCCTCCAGCATCTTGTCGAGATAGCGGCGGTTCGGCAGGCCGGTCAGATAGTCATGAAGAGCCAGATGCTCGATGCTCTCCTTGGCTGCTTCAAGTTCGCGGTTGCGGGCTTCGGCAAGATCCTTGGCGCGTTGCAGCTCGTTGCGGAGCCCCACTTCCTCCGTCACGTCCCAATTGGCGCCAATCAGCTTGCGGCAACCGTTTCCGTCGATGAAGAAGGCCGCACGGGCACGGATAATGCGCTCGACGCCATCGCCCCTGATGATGCGGAATTCGTGGTGAAAGCCGGTCTCGCTGTTGACAGTGCTCTTGACTGTGGCGAGCACCCGTTCGCGGTCGTCAGGATGGATCCTTCCCGGCCAGGCCGCGCCGGCTGTCAGGCGGTCGACGCCCTGCAGCTTGTAAATGGCAATGAGACGATCGTCCCATTCGACCGTTCCGTGGTCGATATCCGCTTCGAAAACGCCGATGTCACTGATCTGCAGGGCAAGGTCGAGGCGACGGGAGAGCTGCGCCAGCATCTCCTCTGTCGCCTTGCGCGCGGTAATGTCCGTATCCGTACCGACAACGCGCTGGGCTTTGCCAGTTTCGTCCCATTCGACGGGCGCGCCGCGGCATTCGATCCAGACCCAATGGCCATCCTTGTGGCGCTCGCGATACTGGAAGACATGATAATCCGGGTCGCCGGCATTCTGTCGTTCGATGGCATTGACGACGAAATCCCGATCGCCGGGATGGACGAGTTGCAGCCAAGCCTCGTAATCACCATCGGCCGTCTCATTGGCCGCCATGCCACGAATGGATTTCCAGGTCTGTGAGTAATATCGCTTATCGAGACGGTAGTTGTGATCCCAGACGCCAAGACCGGAGCCGACGAGCGCATAGTTCCAGCGGCTTTCACGTTCGGAAAGATCGGAATCATCCGTAACGTTCACCGATCCGCCCCCGGTCGGTGCGACACGACCCGGGTCGGCGGCGTCTTGCGGATGGCTCTGCTTCACGGGCGCGCTCTCGCTATTCTGGCGTCAGCACACTCTGCGGTCTTTCCATTAAGAAATGCTTAGAAAGCGATCGCTTAATCCGCTGGAAACGCCGGATTTTTGGTGTCTCAGCCGGGCAGGCGGCTCAGAAATTGGGCAAAGACCATCGTGCCCTCGGGCCAGGGGCCATGCCCGGAATCCGCATTGATGTGGCCGGATTCACCGGCATCCACCAGGAAGGAACCCCAGCTGTTGGCGATATCGTCAGCATGTTCATAAGTGCCGAAGGGATCGTTGCGGCTTGCCACCGTGATCGACGGGAACGGCAGCGGATCACGCGGGTAGGGGCCGAAGGTCATCAGATGCTTCGGGCGGATATCCGGATTTGCGACATCGGGCGGCGCCACGAAAAAAGCGCCGGCAACCCGCTTTTCGAACAGCGGGATCGCATGGATCACCGAGGGTACGCCAAGGGAATGGGCGACGATCACAACGGGGCGTGTGGAGGCGTTCACCTCCTCGGCGATGCGGGCGATCCAGTCCTCGCGCACAGGCTTTGACCATTCCGCCTGCTCGACGCGGCGTGCGGTGGAGAGTTTTGCTTCCCAACGAGTCTGCCAATGATCGGGACCGGAGTTGGTGTAGCCGGGAACGATGAGAATATCTGCTTCTGAAGCTTTCATAGTGCCGCCGATGTGAGAAAGCTTGAAGGCGATGTCAAGGGAGAGAGCGACTTGGCTTGAGAAATTTGCTATAGTCGCCGCCTGCCGGTTGCGTTTTCGTGTCGGCTCGTCGTTGCTGACACGTTCGCCTCCGGCTCATCTTGGCTGAGGAGGAGAAAGCCATGGCGGCATTCCATATCATGACAGGCGCTAGCGAAAGCTTCGTACGGCCCACGATTAATCGCATCAGCATAGCAGACGTCTTCGACGCGCTCAGGCTCGGTTTCGAGGATTTCCGCGAGAAGCCTTCGCATTACGTTTTCTTGTGTCTCATGTATCCGATCGCCGGCATCTTCCTGACGATGCTGAGTTCGGGCGCCAATCTCGCACCGATGATCTTTCCGCTGATGTCGGGCTTCGTGCTGATCGGGCCGATAGCCGCAATCGGCCTCTACGAAATCAGCCGTCGGCGCGAGGCCGGGCTCGATTCCTCCTGGACACATGCACTCGACGTGCGCCATTCGCCGGCGCTGCCGTCGATCATCGCCGTCGGGCTCCTGCTGTTTGGGATTTTCACCGTCTGGCTGGTCACAGCGCAGACCATCTATACGAACCTTCTCGGCGAGGTTTTCCCGCGTTCCACGTCGCTCTTCCTGCAGCAGGTATTCGGCACGCCCGAAGGCATGCAGCTCATCCTGTGGGGCAATCTGGTCGGCCTCGGCTTTGCGTTCGTCGTTCTGGCGATCACGGTCGTGACCTTTCCGATGCTGCTCGACAGGGATTGCGGGGCGGTGGCCGCGATGGTCGCCTCGATCCGGGCAACCTTTGCCAATCCGGTACCGGTGCTGCTCTGGGGCCTGATCGTTGCCGCGCTGCTGGTCGTCGGCACGATCCCACTCTTTGCCGGCCTCGCACTCGTCATCCCGATCCTCGGCCATGCGACCTGGCATCTCTACAGGAAGCTGATTGCCCGCGAAGCCACGTGACGGCAACATTCCCGGGGTGTCGCGAATTTCGCGCGACGCCCTGGAATTTCACCGTACTCGGGAACCTCGGAACCTTCCTTGGAGTTTGTCTTGCGCCGACTTCTGCGGAGGATTTCAAGGTGACTTTACGCCATTTGTTTGCGCGTTTCGCGACCAAGATATCGGAGTTGGCGGGCAAGCCGGTGACCTTCATACTGGCGCTTATCGCCGTCATTATCTGGGCCGCTCTCGGTCCTGTCTTCGACTACTCCGAAACCTGGCAGCTCGTGATCAATACCGGCACGACGATCATCACCTTCCTGATGGTCTTCCTGCTTCAGAACGCACAAACGCGCGATACACGGGCCATTCAGGCCAAGCTCAATGAGATCATCCTCACGAGCCATGCCGAAAACCGCTTCATCGGCATCGAAAATCTGGACGAAGAGGATCTCAAACATCTCGACCGGCTGGTAGCCAAGGCGGCTAAAGGGCGGGGAGAGACCGAGGCCTGCAGGATATCGGATGAGCAAGCCGATACATCGCCTGCAAAAAGCGGGTCAAGAAAACGCAAGACGTCGGCGACTGCCACGCCACGCAAGCGGAAATGAAAACGGCGCCTCGTGGGCGCCGTCCGATGACATATTTTGTGCCGATCAAGCTTCGCCGAAGACGCGGCGGAAGATCGTATCCACATGCTTCGTATGATAACCGAGATCGAACTTTTCGCGAAGATCCGCCTCGGAGAGCGCGGCGCGCACTTCGGCGTCGGCCAGCAGTTCCTCAAGGAAGTCCTTGCCCTGTTCCCAGACCTTCATGGCGTTACGCTGGACGAGGCGATAGGCATCCTCGCGCGACGTGCCGGCCTGGGTAAGCGCGAGGAGAACGCGCTGCGAATGGACGAGCCCGCGGAACTTGTCGAGGTTCTTCATCATGTTCTCGGGATAGACCACGAGCTTTTCGATGACGCCGGCCAGGCGGTTCAGCGCGAAATCGAGGGTAATCGTCGTATCCGGGCCGATGGCACGCTCGACGCTCGAATGGCTGATGTCACGCTCATGCCAGAGCGCCACGTTTTCCATTGATGGTACGACCGACATGCGTACAAGGCGGGCAAGGCCCGTCAGGTTTTCGGTCAGAACCGGGTTGCGCTTGTGCGGCATGGCCGAGGACCCCTTCTGGCCCGGCGAGAAGAATTCTTCCGCCTCCAGCACTTCGGTGCGCTGCATGTGGCGGATTTCGATCGCGACATTTTCGATCGAAGAGCCGATAACCCCGAGCGTGGCGAAGAACATCGCATGGCGGTCACGCGGGATGACCTGTGTGGAGACCGGCTCCGGCACGAGGCCGAGGGCGGCGCAGACATGCTCTTCGACAACGGGATCGATATTGGCGAAAGTGCCGACCGCGCCGGAAATGGCACCCGTGGCGATTTCGGCGCGGGCGGCCACGAGGCGGGCGCGGTTGCGGCTCATCTCCGCATAGAAACGGGCGAAGGTCAGGCCCATCGTCGTCGGCTCGGCATGGATGCCGTGGCTGCGACCGATGCGGATGGTATCCTTGTGCTCGAAGGCGCGCGTCTTCAGCGCTGCGAGAACGCGGTCCATGTCGGCAAGCAGGATATCGGCGGAACGCACGAGCTGGATGTTGAACGTGGTGTCGAGCACGTCGGAGGAGGTCATGCCCTGATGGACGAAGCGGGCGTCGGGGCCGACGATTTCTGCAAGATGCGTCAGGAAGGCGATGACGTCATGCTTGGTGACGGCTTCAATCTCATCGATGCGGGCGACGTCGAAGGTCGCCTTACCGCCCTTTTCCCAGATGGTGGCGGCCGCCGACTTCGGGATCACGCCGAGGTCTGCGAGTGCGTCACAAGCATGGGCCTCAATCTCGAACCAGATGCGGAACTTGGTTTCGGGAGACCAGATGGCGACCATCTCGGGTCGGGAATAACGAGGGATCATGGGCGAGCGCCTTCATTTCGTGACAGTAGCTGCCGCCCCTGTAGCAAAGACGGCCGGCAATCTCAACGCATGCGTTTGGCAAGAGCCAAGCTGGTAGCGAGCAGACAGACGAGTCCGATGGGCAAAAACAGCCCCAGACCGATTACGAGGAACTGATAAACGGCGCTCGCGCCGGTAAAGACGAACTGGAACACCCAGATGACCGACCCGAACGGCGCGTGCCAGCGGGAATAGAAAATCCGATAATCCATGGCGAAGAGAAAGGCCGTCATCAGAACCGTGCCCGCCGTCAGCGCCAGGAAGAAGGCGGCGAAACGCGTCTCGACCCGATGGCCGAGCGCAAGGTATCGTCCGGCAAGCAGGTTGAAGGGCCAGGAAAGCATCCCGCCGCCGAAATAGAGGAGGGCGAGATCGAGCACATGGCTCGTCTCCATGCCATTGCGCAGATAGAGCCCGGCCATCGCCGAGATCAGCATCTGGACGCCCCAGAGCGGGGCGCCGATGAACAGTTCTGAAAAGGACGGCCATGCCGCCCGCAAACGGTTCATTCTCAGGGGTGAACCGGAACGGCGATCCAGCGGCCGTTGCGGCCGTCAGGGGTAGCGCTCAGCGCCAGGATGAGGGCGATATGGACAGGCTTGCCCGATTCCGGCTGATAGACGAGGGCACCGCCCATACGATATTCCACCGGGCAGCCACGGTCATCAGGGATTGCCTTATCCTCGTGGACGAGTTGGCGGTTCGGCGCACCGTCCTTCTCGATAAGCTGCAGGGTGAAGCCGATGACGCGCTTGACGTCCTTGCAGCTTTCCGGCTTGGCAACCTCGGCATCGCCAAGCAACAGCGAAAAGGCGCCGCGTGCCGGGCCGTCGCTGGCAATCGTTGTGTAGCGGATCGTCTTCATCGGCGAGCCGAGCTCGGTCGGTGGGTTGAAGGCTGCGATCAGGCCGGGATTGGTCAGAAGGTCGTACTTGTCCATCTGCTGGCGGGCTGCCGTCAGATTCTGGCGGCGCGCCTTGGACAGATTGGCGTCCTTGTCCGTCAGTTCCAGATGAAAGGGCGTGCCCTCGAGATCGGCACCCGTTTCGGTATCGATGAAATAGGTCTCCGAATAGGGGATCTTGCCATCCTTCATGCCGAATTCCTGGAAGGCAAAGACCTTGCCGTCGGCGGAGAAGCCGACAGGCTGCATATTGGCGATATCGCCAGCAGAGGCCGTGGCGGCCATGCCGGTCAGCAAGGCAGCGAAAAACCCGCCCATGAACATGCGCTTCGTCATCAGCGAGCTCCCTCAGCCGCGTTGCGAAGGGCTGATATCGCCTGGCGATAGGCCTCGGCCGAGCCGCCCTTGAAAATTGCCGATCCGGCGACGAGCACATTGCCGCCGGCCTTTGCCACGGCAGGCGCGGTATCGACCGTCACACCGCCGTCCACTTCAAGCTCGATCGGGCGGTCACCGATGAGTGACTTGGCCGCTGCGATCTTGTCTGCCATTGCCGGAATGAATTTCTGGCCGCCGAAACCGGGGTTGACGGACATAATGAGAATGAGGTCGACATCGTCAAGCACGTTCTCGACCACCGAGAGCGGCGTTGCCGGATTGAGGGTGACGCCGACCTTCTTGCCGAGATGACGGATCGTCTGCAGCGAACGGTGCAGGTGAGGTCCGGCCTCTGCATGTACGGTGATGCGGTCGCAGCCGGCCTTGGCGAAAGCCTCCAGATAGGGATCGGCGGGCGAGATCATCAGGTGGCAGTCGAAGGTCGCATCCGTATAGGAACGCAGCGACTTGATGACATCGGGGCCGAAGGAGATGTTCGGCACGAAATGCCCATCCATGACGTCGAGATGGATCCAGTCGGCGCCGGCCGCGGTGACGTTGCGCACTTCCTCGCCGAGCTTTGCAAAATCTGCCGCCAGGATCGATGGGGCGATGCGGATGGGCAATTTCGTCATGGTCTCGGTCTCCATCTCAACCGGAAGCGGGCAAGGCCGCCTTACGGCATAGTCAATAGGTCAGTCCGTCCCATCGGCGGACAGGACGAAAGCGTCGCCGCGCCATTCGAGGAGACGATAGGGATTTTGCGAAAGCTCATGAGCCGGTGTGAAGATAATGGCGCCGATCGGCGTCTTGAATTGCGTTCCGACCAACTTTTCTGCGACTGGCTTGCCTTCGCTTAACGCCGCCTGCACGGCCTGACTGGCAATGAGTGCCGCAGCTGCCGCAGGCAGGGCATAACCTTCAGGCTCGACTCCTGCTGCCCGCATCGCGTGGACGGTTGAATCTGCCTCCGGCAGAAGAGCGTATTCCGGAATCGCAACGGCGCGTACGCCGTCCGCAAGCGCAAGCGGCTGGTTGGCAGCGCGCATCGCATCGCCGCTCAGGATATCCAACGGAATGTTTTCAGCCTTGGCGTCACGCGCGATGACGGCGGCATCGTTCCTATCGCCGCCGATAAAGACCTTGGTGGCGCCCGCCCGTTTCAAGCGGCGCACAAGTCCGATCTGCTGTTCCTGTCCCGGCCTGTATGTGTCGGTAAAGACGGCCTTCAGGCCGTTTTCCTCCAGAGCGTTGCGCACGGCTTCCGTCAGCTCACGGCCGTGGATCGTGCCATCCTCGACAAGGGCGATCGGAGACGCCGCCCATTGCTGTAAGATGACCTGGATGATCTTGGCGGCTTCGTCGCCGTCCTGAGGGCCGAGGCGGAAGAAAGGCCAGCCGTTCTTCAGCGAATCCTCCATCAGGATGTGCGAGCGCACCGACACGGTAATGGCAGGGATATTGGCATCCTTGAGCTTCGGAAGCGCGCCTTCCAGCGTTTCGCTGCAGAGGAAACCGATGGCGATCTGAACCTTGGCGGCAATCAGCGCATCGGCGATCGCCTGGCCGCTATTGTCCTGGCAGGTCTCGCTGATCGGAACGATCGTATCGCCAGCCTGCCCAATCTGGAAAACCGCGCCAGCGCGAACCTGGGCGCCGAGCGAGGCGAAAGTACCGTCCTGGGGCGCCACGACACCGATCGTCACGCCGGCTGCACGGCTTTCGGCCGTCAACGCCAGGAGCGACAGAAGGGCGGCTATGACACGCAAGGTCATCATGAAAGGTGCAGGTCTCTCGTCTTGTCCATGCCCTTTTATCCGCACGGCGGCAATCGTCAAAGAAAAACAAGCAGGTTCTGCAGCTTTTAGCGGGTGCCATTGTAGAAAAGGTAACCGATGCCCGCCATATTGGTGAAATAACAAGAACAAGACACGGATTGTGGAGAAGCATGTGTTGAACAGGCAGCATATCGATCCCGGCCTCTATCGCGATGCCATGAGCCGCTATGCCGGCCATGTGCAGCTCGTGACGACGGCGCTCGGGGAAGCCCGCCGCGGCGTCACCATCACGGCTGCCTGCTCGGTATCCGACAATCCGGCTTCCGTTCTCGTCTGCCTCAACAACACCAATGAGAAGAACGAGATCTTCTGGCGCAGCGGCATCTTTGCGCTGAACTCGCTCGGCGCGCACCATCAGGGTGTTGCCGATGCTTTTTCAGGCCGCACGCATCTGGAAAACGGGGATCGTTTCTTGAGCGCCCGCTTCGAAACGCTGGCAACGGGCGCGCCGGTCCTAGCCGATGCACTCGCCGTCTTCGACTGCCGGGTGACCGACATCAAGGAAATGCCGACCCACAATGTCATTTTCGGCGAGGTCGCTGCCGTGCGCTTTACCGAAATGCATCCGGCGCTTCTCTATCTGAACCGCGGCTATCATTCGGTATAGGCTTCAAATCATGGACAATGCCGGCATCGAGGAGATGTTTCAGTCGCTTGGACCCGTCACCATCAAGCGCATGTTCGGCGGCAAGGGCATCTATCATCTCGGCCGCATCCTGGCACTCGAAGTGCGCGACGAAATTCTGCTGAAGGCCGATGAAAAAAGCGCGCCGGAATTTGCCGCGGCAGGCGCCAGCCAATGGTTCTATGAGGGCAAGAAGGGCGCTCCGGTGAAAATGCCTTACTGGAGCATCCCCGAAGAGGCCTATGACGACCCCGATATCATGGCGCGCTGGGTGCGGCTTGCCTATGAGGCAGCATTGCGCGCGGAATGATCAGCACAATTGCCCGGCCGGAAGGGCTGATATCGCAACCCTGGTGAAAGCCGACAGCGGCTCGGGCAGGTCGGCAAGGCCGAACCAGCCGAAATCCGAGAGCTTGTCCGGTTCCGTGAGCCGTGGCTCACCCGTCACCTCACGGGCGATATAAAGAAGGGAAATCCAGTGCTGGCGGTCAGCTTCGATGATCTGTTCGGTAGAGCCGATCTGCTCGATGCGACCGATGGTCAGTCCCGTTTCTTCTTCAGCCTCGCGGCGCGCGGCTTCCTCAGCCGGCTCCATATGGTCCACCTTGCCGCCGACGATATTCCAGTAGCCGGCTTCAGGTGGGCGCATGCGCTTGTAGAGAAGGATTTTGCCGTCACGCAAAATCACCAGGCCTACGCCGAGGCCGGGGAAATCGATGCCGGGCTTACCCATGGAACCGCTCAGGCTTTGGCGTTGCCCGCGATCAGCATGAAGGCAGGGATGTCATCACCGAATCCAACCGGCGTCGGGCCGTCGTCATGGTCGCGATGGCGGCGACGATCGCGATTGTCATCGTTTGCCGGATACTGCCGACCGCCGCGCGCGTTGTTCTGTGGCTTCTGTTCTGCTTTGCGCTCGTTCTTCACGCTTTCGGCCCTTGCTGGTGCTGCTTCCACGACTTCGCTGCCATTATCTTCGGCGTTGATATCAGATTTATGACTCGAAGGCCGGCGGTCGCGGCCACGATCCTTATCCCTCTCGCGACCCTTTCCGCGACGGGGAGAACGCTCGCTGTCGCGGCTTTCTTCTGCCGCCGGGAGGGCGGAGAGATCGCCGCTCTGCCATTCCACCTTTTCGCCGATCAGCTTTTCGATCGCGTCGGCATGTTTCTGGTCGCGGCGGGTGACGATGGTGAAAGAAGCACCGGAGCGACCTGCACGGCCGGTGCGGCCGATACGGTGAACATAGTCTTCCGAATGGATCGGCACGTCGAAATTGAAGACGTGGCTGACATCGGGAATATCGAGCCCGCGGGCCGCGACGTCGGAGGCAACGAGCAGCTGGATGTTGCCGTCCTTGAAGTTGGCAAGCATCGTCATGCGCGAGCGCTGGTCCATGTCGCCGTGCAGGGCGCCGACCGAGAAGCCGTGACGCTCCAGCGAACGGAAGAGATCTGCAACATCCTTCTTGCGATTGCAGAAGATGATCGCATTCTTGAGATCCTCCTGGGAGCGGATGAGATCACGCAGCACGGCGCGCTTCTCGTAATCCTTGTCGTGAGAGGCGACGAAACGCTGCGTGATGGTCTTGGAAGCCGATGCGGGCTTGGCAACCTCGATGCGCTCGGGGTTCTGCAGGAAGCGATCCGCGAGCTTCTGGATCTCCGGCGGCATCGTGGCCGAGAAGAACAGCGTCTGGCGGGTGAAGGGGATCAACTTGGCGATGCGCTCGATATCGGGGATGAAACCCATGTCGAGCATGCGGTCGGCCTCGTCGATGACGAGGATCTCGACGCCGCTCATCAGGAGCTTGCCGCGTTCGAAATGGTCGAGTAGGCGGCCGGGCGTGCAGATCAGCACATCGGCGCCGCGCTCGAGCTTGCGGTCCTGATCCTCAAAGGACACGCCGCCGATAAGGAGGGCGACGTTGAGGCGATGATTCTTGCCGTATTTTTCAAAATTTTCGGCAACCTGGGCGGCCAGCTCGCGGGTCGGTTCCAGGATCAGCGTGCGGGGCATGCGGGCGCGGGCTCGACCCTTTTCCAGAAGCGACAGCATGGGAAGAACGAAGGATGCCGTCTTGCCGGTGCCGGTCTGCGCGATGCCGCAGATGTCACGGCGTTCAAGCGCGAAGGGGATTGCCCCGGCCTGAATGGGAGTGGGGATCGTGTAGCCCGCATCGGTCACAGCGGAGAGCACTTTGGGGCTCAAACCAAGTTCAGCAAATGTCGTCAAAGGGAAAACTGTTTCCGTTTCGTTCGGCCGGTCTCTGGCGAGTCGGCAGGATTGCATGCCGCAATGCTGGGCGACATAATCCGAAACGGCCGGCAAGTCAAGGAAGAGCGCCTCCACCCCAGGTAGCGAGGTGAAGCATTCGTTACCGCGACCGGCTATTTTATATAAGTGGCAAGTTTAAGGCCGGCATTCATGAAATAGATCGGGTCGACGGCATGTCCATCCTGACGCACCTCATAATGCAGGTGCGTGCCGGTGGAGCGGCCCGTGCTGCCGGCCAGGCCGACGACATCATTGCAGTCGACCGTGTCGCCGACCTTGACCAGAATTTCCGACATATGGCCGTAGCGCGTCGAAATCCCATTGCCGTGATCGACCTCGACCATGTTGCCGTAGCCGCCGGTCCAGCCGGCCGCGATCACTTTGCCGGGCGCGGTGGGTCGGATCCTTTCGCCAGGAGAGAAGCGGAAATCGATGCCGGAATGAAGGGCAAGCCGGCCGAGGAAGGGATCGCGCCGGTTGCCGAAGGGGCTGGTGACTTCCTTGCCGATGGCCGGATTTCGGAAGGGCATTGCTTCGGCGGTGCTGCGCACGGCCTCCAGACGCGTCAGCGCGCCGTCGAGCTGGATCAGCGAATTGTTGAAGTCGTCGTTGCTTTCAGGCTCCACATAAGGACCACCGACGGCTTCGTCCTCATCTTCCTTGGCGGCAACAGCCTCAGCCGGGACCGCAATATGGAAGCGGTCGAGTACGCCTTGGATCGTATCGGCGGCATTGCCGGCGTCGCTCGTCAGCAGCTCGATACGGCTCTTCTGATCCTGCTCGACGCTCTTCAGCGAAAGCGTGACCTTGGAAAAGATGCGGTCAGCGCGGTCGCCAACAGTTTCTTGTGATGGAACATAGGCGAGGGTGGAATTATCGGGCGTTTCGGCGTCGGCCGGCTTGCTGTCGCCTGCCAGCATATTTTCAATCGCCTGCGCACCGCCGGTCAGCGAAGCGCGCTTGTCCTTGATGTCGGGCGCATAGGATTGCGCCGGAACATTCGCGGCAGGCACATCCTTGCCCGTCAGGCCGGAGCTTTGGGCGCGGTCGAGCAGGTTATCGAGCTTGCCGTGGCGCGAGGTCAACGCCATCTGCTGCTCCATCAGCTTGTCGACCTTGTCCTCGACGACCTGCTGATCAAGAAGCTGGCGGGAGGTGATGCGGTCGACCTGGGCGCGCAGTGCCGCGATGCGATCCTCGTAGTCATGCTGCATACGGGCCTGGCGGGCCATGGTCGCACCGATCAGATCGTCGCGCAGCACGAGGTAAGAGGTGGCAAGCAGATAGCCGATGGAAAAGACACCGACGAAGCAGAAGGCCAGCGCCGCCATCCAGGGCTTCACCGTCATGTGACGCACCTTGTCGCCACTGGCGAGGATGAGGACGTGCTCCTGCGCCCTCTTGCCGAATACCCGACTGTGATGCCCGTTCGTCACGGAGGGTCTCCCAAAGATTCGCCGTTTCAGCGCCGCCTCATTGGGAAATGATTACATACTTTTATGGTTAATAGTCGGTTTACGTCAGCAAGCCAGAGCTTACCAATCAGCTCTGGCTGGTCGAGGTCAGTGCCCTGTAGAAGGAGGGCGTCAGCCCGGCTTCGGCTCGGGCCACATCGTTGAACGGTGCCTTCAGCGGACCGCGGAAATTGGCCCGCACCAATTCCTGGAATGTCCTTGCGGGATCACGCTTTTCGCGTGCGCAGAGGAAGCGGAACCATTTGGCGCCGACGGCGACATGGCCCTTCTCGTCATTGTAGATGACGTCGAGCACCGCGGCACTTTCGAGGTCACCGGTCTCGCGCATCTTGGCCTGCAGCGCAGGTGTGACATCGAGACCGCGCGCTTCGAGAATGAGCGGCACGACGGCTAGGCGCGCCGTCAGGTCGTTGCGGGTCGAATGCGCCGCCTGCCAGAGGCCATCATGGGCGGGCAGATCACCATAGTCAGCGCCGAGATCCTTGAGGCGCTTCCGCACCATGCGGAAGTGCTTGGCCTCTTCGTAGGCCACCTGCATCCAGCCATCGAAGAAAGAATTCGGCACATGGGCGGAAGCGAATCGCGCCACGATGTCGAGCGCCAGATCGACGGCATTGAGTTCGATATGGGCAATCGCATGCAACAGGGCGATGCGGCCAGGCATGGTATGCAGCGAGCGCTTCTCGACCTGGGTCGGCGGCACCAGCAGCGGCTTTTCCGGCCGGCCGGGACGCTCCGGCAGGGGCGCGTCCAGCGGCGAGCGCAGCGAGATGCGCCGCGCAAACCATCTTGCGGCACTTTCCTGCGCGAGTTCCGTCTTGCGGTCGAGATCGGCGGAACGGATCGCATCGATCGCGCCGCCGCGCAGCGAGGTGATGCTCATCACGCAGCAAGGTTCCTGACGGCTGCCAGTACCGTTTCGGCATGGCCTGCGACCTTTACCTTCTGCCAGATGGTGGCAATGGTGCCGTCCTGGCGGATCAGGAAAGTGGTGCGCTCGACGCCCATGAAGGTGCGGCCATACATCTTTTTCTCCTTCCACACGCCATAGGCCTGCAGCACCGTCTTCTCCTCGTCGGAGGCAAGCGCCACCGTCAGCTTGTGTTTCTTGATGAAGCGATCGTGGCAGGTCGCCGAATCGGGCGACATGCCGACGACGGCGGCCCCGGCGGCTGCGAACTCACCAGCAAGTGCCGTGAAATCCAGGGATTCGGTCGTGCAGCCCGTCGTGTCATCCTTGGGATAGAAGAACAGAACCACCGGCTTTCCATGGAAATCCGAGAGTGAAATGCGCCCGCCGCCATCGCGCGGGAGGCTGAAATCGGGAGCAGGAGAGCCGATACCGGGTGCAGACATTCTCAAAACTTTCTTTTGCCGGGTTTAGGAGGGATACTATATCAGACGGGTTATATAGTGGATGAAACGGCGTCCCGCCCAGAGCCGTTCAAATCAGATTCAGGAGTTTCCCAAGGCGCATGTCAGCCATCCGCGGCGAAAAAGTCACGTTTCGCAAGAAGGATATCGTCGCGTTGCATAACCTGCCTTCCGCGCAAGTGGAGGATCCTCTCATCGTGCATTGCCCGCCGCCACGCTCGCGCATGCGCGGCACCGCAAAAGCCACCGGCGGCTTCTGCGCGGTCATCCTGTTCATCCTGGCGGCGATCGTTTTCACCATCGAAAGCGGAATTGTCGACGCACCGCTGTCGCAGCAGGCGCAGTCGGCACTGAACAGTGCGCTCGGACCGCGCTACCGGGCCGAAGTCGGGTCCACCGTCATCCGCTTCACGTCCGGCCTGCGGCTGGCGCTCGAAGCGCGCGACGTCAACATGATCGACCAGCAAAGCGGCCAGCATCTTTCCACGACGTCCTCGATGCGTATGGCGCTCGATCCGCTGCAGCTCTTCCGCGGCCGGATCGCTGTGACATCGGTGGAAGCCGACGATATTGCCCTCGACACGTCGCTGCTTCCGTCAGGCGCTCCCGTCAAGCTTGACGATCTGCGCGTCGATGCCGTTCCGGCGGCAATGGAGACGATATTCTCGCATCTCGATCTGTTCGAAAACTTCGTCGAACGCGGCGCGACCGATTCCGTGCGCATCTCCGGCATCGACATCAAGCTTGCGGATACGGCAAACGGGCCGCTTTCGCTCGTCGTCGACAATCTCGCCTTCGAGCATGCCGGGCCGAACTCGCTGCAACTGAGCGGCCAGATTTCCATCAACGGCGAAGCGGCTGATCTCAATGTAATCACCGAGCAGACCGGCGGGCGGGCATCCCGGCTCGTTGCCACATTGTCGCACGCCGATCTCACGCCATTTGCGCTGAAACGGAACGAGCAGGGCGAGATCCGCCAGGGCCTCAATACCTTCGGCAATCTCACCATTTCTGCGGTCAGAACTGCCGACGGAGTCAAACCGTCACTCAATGCGGCTCTGAAACTCGATCCGGGCGTTCTTTATGTCGACGGCGATTCTCAGGAGCTGACGGACGGGCAACTCAATCTGGCTTATGACTTCGACAAGCAGACGCTGGAGATCGCCAAGTCGCAGCTGCATCTCGGCGCGACCATTCTGCCGTTCAACGGCGCGATCATCGATCTCGACAAGCTCGATCCGAATGCGGGCAAGGGGTTCGGCATCGACGCGCTGATCAGCGGCGGCACTGCCGCACCCAATTCCGGCGAGCAGCCGCTATCCTTCGATCTGCAGGCGACCGGGCGCTATCTCGTTGCCGGCCGCGAATTTCAGTTCACGAATATGGTGGCTTCCTCGCCGCTCGGCTCGCTCTACGGGGCTCTTCACATCCGACTGAACGAGAAGTCACCGGAGATCAGTTTTGCCGGTCAGTCGCAGCAGATGCAGACGACGGCAGTCAAGCAGCTTTGGCCCTTCTGGATGGCGTCCAAGGCACGGGTCTGGGTGCTTGCAAACCTGTTCGGCGGCACGGTGAGCAATGCTTCCATTTCCGTCTTCATTCCGGCAGGCCGGCTGGACGAGGCGGCGGGAGGACGCGGCCTGCGGCTCGATGAGAACCAGCTCCGCATCGCCTTCGACATCGACGGGACGCGCCTGAATGTCGCCGGTGAGATCCCGCCGGTGCGCGATACCGCAGCGCATTTCGACCTGACGGGCGGAAAGGCGATGATCTCGCTCAAGAGCGGCACCTCCTATTTCCCATCCGGGCGTTCAGTGGCAGTGCTCCCGGGCACCTTCGTGATGCCGTCAGTCTATGACAAGCCGCTGATGGCCGATGCGGACATTTCCGTTTCAGGCTCGGCGGATGCGGTGGGCGAGCTTCTGACCTACAAGCCGATCAAGGTGCTGCAACGCGCAGGCTTTGTGCCCGACGACCTCAAGGGCACTATCGACGCGCATGTGCAGGCGCATTTCGGACTTCTGTCCTCGCAGAACCCGCCGCCACCCGAATGGGAGGCGCAGATGAAGCTTACCGATGTCGCGCTTGCCAAGCCGTTCTCGGGGCGAGTCATCACCAATCTCGACGGCATGCTCGATGCCGATCCGCGGCAGGTGAAGGTCAAGGGCAAGGCCGACATCGACGGCGTATCCGCCGATATCGATATGCTGGAGCCTGTCGACAAATCTTCCGGCATCGAGCCGCAGCGCGTGATCACGGCAACGCTGAACGGCGACCAGCGTGACAGGCTGCTGCCTGGCCTTTCCGGCATCCTCGGCGGCAGCATCAAGCTGGTACTGACGCGCCTTGACGAGGACCGGCAGGACGTGCAACTCGATCTCGGCAAGGCATCGCTCGATCTGCCCTGGATCGGCTGGTCGAAGGGCAGCGGTATTCCGGCCAATGCCGAATTCGAGGTTTCCGGCCCGCCTGACAATACGCAGGTCAAGAATTTCCGTTTGAAGGGGGATGGCTTCGGGGCAACCGGGGCGCTTGTGATCGGCAAAAGCGGCCTGATATCGGCTGATTTCGATAGCGTGAAACTGTCTTCGGTCGATGATTTCGGGTTGTCGCTGAAACGCAGCAAAGGCGGCTTCGATATTTCCGTATCCGGCGCCAGCGCCGACGCGCGACCGATCATCGCCCGGCTGAAATCGGATTCGGACAGCGATGGCGATGGCAGTGACAACAGCAGCGTGACCGTGCGGGCGAAGCTGCAGAACATCATCGGCTTCAATGACGAGAAGATCGGCAATTTCCAGGCGCAGATCGCCATGAGCGGCAGCCGGCTGCAATCGCTGAATTTCTCCGGCATCACCGATAGCGGCGAGGCGGTCGTCAGCCAGATGCAGGGCGGCGGCGTCATCAATATCACCAGCGGCGATGCCGGCTCCGTCTCACGTTTTGCCGATCTCTATCAGCATATGCAGGGCGGGCTTCTCAACCTGTCGATCCGCCTCAATGCGGGCAACGGCTGGGACGGCTCACTCGACGTGCGTCGCTTCTCGATCGTCAACGAGCAACGCCTGCGCTCGATCGTTTCCACACCTGTCGGCTCTGACCAGCGCACATTGAACGAAGCCGTCAAACGCGATATCGATACCTCCTCGCAGCGTTTCCAGCGCGGCTTCGCCCGTATCGTTTCGCGCGGCGGGGCGATCTCCATCGAAAACGGCGTGCTGCGCGGTGATCAGATTGGCGCCACCTTCCAGGGTGTGGTGCGCAATGCGAAGGGCAATATGGACATGACCGGCACCTTCATGCCGGCCTATGGCCTCAACCGGCTGTTTGCCGAACTGCCGCTGATCGGTGTCATCCTCGGCAACGGCTCGGACCGCGGTCTGATCGGCATTACTTTCAAGCTGACAGGCAAGTTCGACCAGCCGAACCTGCAGATCAATCCGCTCTCGGTGATCGCGCCCGGCGTTTTCCGGCAGATTTTCGAATTCCAGTGATCGCCGGATTCGAAGCGCTACTGGCTTCGATCCTGAGCTTCACTTTACCGCAGACATACAAAAGCCGGCGCAAGGGCCGGCTTTTGTCTTGGTTCTGCGGCACTGCTTACGCAGCACGGCGGATCAGGATGTGCTTCTTCTTGCCGAGCGACAGCTTGATGACGCCATCGGCGGTGATTTCGCCGCTGCCGATCATCTTGCGCTCGTCGCTGACGGCCTGGTCGTTGATGCGCACGGCGCCGCCCTGGACGTGACGGCGGGCTTCGCCATTCGAGGCGGCAAGACCGGCGCGGACGATCAGGGAGAGCAGACCGATGCCGGCGTCGAGTTCGGAGGCCGGAACCTCGACCGATGGCAGGTTGTCGGAGAGGCCGCCTTCCTCGAAGGTCTTGCGGGCCGTCTCGGCTGCCTGTTCTGCGGCCTCGCGGCCGTGCAGGATCGCGGTGACCTCGGTTGCCAGGATCTTCTTGACTTCGTTGATCTCGGAACCTGCGAGCGCGGAAAGGCGGGCGATCTCGTCCATCGGCAGCGTGGTGTAGAGCTTCAGGAAGCGCGAGACATCGGCGTCTTCCGTATTGCGCCAGTACTGCCAGAAGTCATAGGCCGAGAGCATGTCGGCATTCAGCCACACCGCACCGGTCGCCGACTTGCCCATTTTGGCGCCGGACGAAGTCGTCAGCAGCGGCGAGGTCAGCGCATAGAGCTGCTTCGTCCCCATGCGGTGACCGAGGTCGATGCCGTTGACGATGTTGCCCCACTGGTCCGAGCCGCCCATCTGCAGGCGGCAGTCGTAGCGCTTGGCGAGCTCGACGAAATCGTAAGCCTGGAGGATCATGTAGTTGAATTCCAGGAAGGACAGCGACTGTTCGCGGTCAAGACGCGTCTTTACGCTGTCGAAGGACAGCATGCGGTTGACCGAGAAATGCTTGCCGACATCGCGCAGGAACTCGAGATAGTTCAGCGAGCGCAGCCATTCGGCATTGTTGATCATCAGCGCGTCCTTCGGGCCGTCGCCGTAGTTCAGGTAGTTGGAAAAGACGCGCTTGATCGAGGCAATGTTGCCTTCGATCGTATCGACGGTCATCAGTTGGCGGGCCTCCTCCTTGAAGGAGGGGTCGCCGACCATGCCGGTGCCGCCGCCCATCAGCGAGATGGCGCGATGGCCGGTCTTCTGCATCCAGTGCAGCATCATGATCTGGATCAGCGATCCGGCGTGCAGGCTGGGTGCGGTCGGATCGAAGCCGATATAGGCCGTCACGGTTTCCTTGGCGAAGAGATCGTCGAGGCCGCTTTCATCGGAAATCTGATGAATGAAGCCGCGCTCTTGCAGCGTGCGGAGGAAATCGGACTTGAACTCGGGCATGGGCTTCGTCTCTTGAACGTCGAACGTGAATTGGGATTGACGCTTGTTGAACCGTCGCGGCGCGTTTAGCACTGTTTTTCCAAAAGTGCATCCGGGAATCGCATGAAAGGCGCGCGGCGCAATGGATATCGTCAGGACTGCGATCGGCTTGATGAGCGGCACCTCGATGGACGGCATCGATGTGGCGTTGCTCAGGACAGACGGGCGAGGCTTCATCGAGCGCGGCCCGTTCCTGGGTGTGGCCTATGACGGCGGTTTTCGCGAGCGGCTGAAACAGGCACTCGATCTGGCGCGGCCGTTGACGGATCGCAATGCACGACCGGACGAATTGCGCGACATCGAGATTGAACTCACTGAGCGTCATGCAGATGCCGTTGCGGCATTTCTCGTTAAATTCGGCCTGGATAAGGACGAAATCGACGTGCTCGGCTTTCACGGCCAAACCGTGCTGCACCGGCCGGACGATGCGCTGACGATCCAGATCGGTGACGGGCAGCTTCTGGCCGAACGCACAGGCATTCCTGTCGTCTATGATATGCGCGCCAACGACATGGCGCATGGCGGGCAGGGCGCGCCGCTGGTGCCGGCCTATCACGCTGCGCTTGCTGGTCGCTTCCAGAAGGACGGGCAGACAGTCTGCTTCGTCAATATCGGCGGCATTTCCAACCTCACCTATATCGGCGCGGAAGGCCGCATCGCCGCCTTCGACAGCGGCCCCGGCAATACGCTGATCGATCAGTGGGTGGAGATGCAGACCGGCAAGACCTATGATCCGGGCGGCGAGATCGCCGGGCGCGGGCAGGTGGTGCCTGACATCGCCGCGCGCTACCTCGGCAGCCCGTTCTTCCAAGGCAATATCCGCCGTTCGCTCGACCGCGGCGATTTCAAGCCGCTTGCGAATGGTGAAGCGAGCCTTGAGGATGGGGCGCGCACGCTTGCGCATGTCGCTGCGGCCTCGATCATCAAATCGGCCGGCTATCTGCCCGAGAGCCCCTCAGTCTACATCGTCTGCGGTGGCGGGCGGCTGAACGGGGCGATCATGGCGGAGTTTGCCGATATGGCCGGGAAGAGCGCTTCCAGCGTGATGAGTGCCGAACAGGCGGGCTTCGATGGCGATGCGATGGAGGCGGAGGCCTGGGCTTATCTCGCCGTACGCTCGCTGGAGGGCCTGCCGCTGACCTATCCCGGCACGACGGGTGTCAGCCAGCCGATGACCGGTGGCATTCTGGCGAGACCATGAAATGTTGAGAATCTTTTATCTAACGCTTTAGAAGCTCAAGAGCTTCCTTTTCTCGGCCGCGACCACGCTCAGCCATTTCCTGATAGAGTTTGATCGCTTCGAATTGCTGAACCAGATCTTTGGCCATGTTCTCCAGCAATGTTTCGCTCCGCAGCCCTTTTTCGGTTGCGATAAATTCAATCTTCTCGCGAATGCTTTCGGAAAGTTCGATTGTTATTGCGCTCATTGCTGCAACCTTTCCATAAAACGCTCGGGCGTCTCCACGACCAAATGCGGAAACTTGAGTTCCGACCTGGAAAAGTCCCAATGTTCGATGTGACTATAATATGCGCGTTCGCCGCGATTGCCAATTCGACAAGGTGATTGTCGCCTTCATCGACAAGGTTCGGCCGCCATTTGAAATGCAGAATGCTCAACCTGCACTTGGAAACAAACACATCGAGCAGAAACATTCGCTCATTTGCGTTCAACCGGGCCGCACGGAAAATCTCATCGCGGCCGATAACATCGCAATATTCCAGCAGCAGCGGCCCGGAAATGTAGGGAACAACGCGATCTTCGAGACAAGCTTCTATAACGCTTGAGGCCGCCCCGCGGCCGATACAAGCGCTTATCAAAACGTTCGTATCCACCACGAGACGTATAAAGAAATCACCTGATGCGCTTGGCTGCCGGTTCCGGCACGAGTTCGCCATTGAGGCGGCGATCGAGGTAATCCTCGCACTCGGCCATCAGCGTGTCGACCTGACCGTTGAAGAAGTGGTTGGCGCCCGGCACCGTGCGATGGGTGATGAGGATGCCCTTCTGTGTCTTCAGCTTCTCGACGAGGCCGTTAACGTCCTTTTCGGGCGCCACCTTGTCCGCCTCGCCGTTGATGATCAGGCCGGAGGAAGGGCAAGGCGCCAGGAACGAGAAGTCATAGGTGTTCGGCTGCGGGGCAATCGACATGAAGCCTTCGATTTCCGGGCGGCGCATCAGAAGCTGCATGCCGATCCAGGAGCCGAAGGAGTAACCGGCGACCCAACAGGTCTTCGAATCGGGATGCAGGCTCTGCACCCAGTCGAGCGCAGAAGCCGCGTCCGAAAGCTCGCCCGCACCATGGTCGAATTCGCCCTGACTGCGGCCGATGCCCCGGAAATTGAAGCGCAGTGTTGTAAAACCGCGCTTCTGGAACATGTAGAAGAGCTGGTAGACGATCTGGTTGTTCATCGTGCCACCAAACTGCGGATGCGGGTGCAGAATGACGGCGATCGGTGCGCTCTTTTCCTTGGAGGGCTGGTAGCGGCCTTCAAGACGGCCGGCAGGGCCGTTGAAAATGACTTCGGGCATCGGTACTCCGGGTTTTATTTCGCGTTCACGCCACGTTTGGCGACAACATGACTTGACGACGGTTGTCAGCTTTTCTAAAACGCAGTTTAGAACAATTCGAAACTTGCATGGCAATCCACGCAGCGTGGAACGTGTCATAAGGCAAGCCCGGCGGAAATTTCAAGAAAAATGCGCCGCCACGCCAAAGCAAGCTCGTCAAGCGCAGGACCGAAGACAATGGCGCCGCCACGCCTTTATCTCGATTGGAACGCAACATCGCCGATGCACCCTGCCGCGCGTGACGCGGTCATGCGCGCCGTGGACGTCTTCGGCAATCCCAATTCCGTGCACGGCGAGGGCCGCGCCGCCCGTGCCGCCATCGAGGGCGCGCGCCGCAAAGTCGCGTTGCTGACGGGCACCGATCCGGCCAATGTGATCTTTACGAGCGGCGCGACCGAAGCGGCCAATATGATGTTGACGCCCGATTTCAGTATGGGTCGCACGCCGCTGAAGCTCGGCCGCCTCTACCATTCCGCCGTCGAGCATCTGGCAGTGCGCGAGGGTGGACGTTTCCCGAAGGACAGGACGACCGAGATCCCGGTGACCGATGCCGGCATTGTCGACCTCACCGCGCTCTCAGCACTTCTCGACGCCCACGACAAGTCGACGGGCCTGCCGATGGTGGCGATCATGTTCGTCAACAACGAGACCGGCATCGTCCAGCCGGTCGAAGAGGCCGGCAGGATCGTGCGTGCTCATGGCGGACTCTTCGTGGTCGATGCCGTGCAGGCGGCCGGCCGGCTGCCGATCGATATCGGGCGGATCGGCGCCGATTTCATGATCATTTCCTCCCACAAGATCGGTGGACCGAAAGGAGCGGGCGCGTTGATCGCCCGAGGCGAGGCTTTGATGCCGAAAGCGCTGATCCGCGGTGGCGGGCAGGAGAAGGGTCACCGCTCGGGGACACAGAATTCGCTGGCGCTGATCGGCTTCGGGGCAGCTGCTGAAGCCGTGCTGCAGAATCTTGAGGAGCGCAATGCTGCGATTGCGGTCCTGCGCGATCGGCTGGAAGCCGGCATGCGCGCTGCGGCGCCCGATGTCATCATTCATGGGGCAGGCGGCCCGCGCGTCGCCAACACCATCTTCTTCACGCTTCCCTGCCTGAAGGCGGAGACCGGGCAGATCGCCTTCGATCTCGAAGGCGTGGCCCTTTCGGCGGGTTCGGCCTGCTCTTCCGGCAGGGTCGGCGAAAGCCATGTACTGACGGCAATGGGTCGCGATCCCAAGCTCGGGGCGCTGCGCATGTCGCTCGGCTTTTCGACGACGGAAGAAGACGTGGATCGGGCGATTGCCGCATTTACGAAAATTGCCGCCCGCCGAAAGCTGGCGGGCGAGGCGGCCTGAACGCCTCACAAACTTGCGGAAACGCAAATTTCCACTTGCCATCAGGGCTGAAAAGTCCCTTTTGGCCACTTATATCAGGGGCAAAAGAAAATTGCCCGCACGACAAGCTGCCGGACCTTTTCTCCGGCGAGATTGGAGAACGACATGGCTGCAGTCCAGGAAACAGTCGATCGCGTCCGTCAGATCGACGTGGACCAGTATAAATACGGTTTTGAAACCGTCATCGAAATGGACAAGGCACCCAAGGGCCTTTCCGAAGACATCATCCGCCTGATCTCTGCCAAGAAGCAGGAGCCGGAATGGATGCTCGAATGGCGCCTGGAAGCCTACAAGCGCTGGCAGACGTTGGACGAGCCCACATGGGCGCGCGTCGACTATCCGAAGATCGATTTCAACGCGATCCACTATTACGCGGCGCCGAAGAGCACGCCGGGTCCGAAATCGCTTGATGAGGTCGACCCTGAAATCCTCAAGGTCTATGAGAAGCTCGGCATTCCGCTGAAGGAACAGGAGATCCTCGCCGGCGTCGAGAAGCCGAAGATTGCCGTCGATGCGGTGTTCGATTCGGTTTCCGTCGTGACGACCTTCAAGGAAGAGCTGAAGAAGGCCGGCGTGATCTTCATGTCGATCTCGGAAGCCATCCGCGAGCATCCCGATCTCGTGCGCAAGTATCTCGGCTCCGTCGTTCCGACGACCGACAACTATTATGCGACGCTGAACTCGGCTGTCTTCACCGACGGCTCCTTCGTCTTCGTGCCGAAGGGTGTGCGGTGCCCGATGGAGCTTTCCACCTATTTCCGCATCAACGAGAAGAATACCGGCCAGTTCGAGCGCACGCTGATCATCGCCGAGGAAGGCGCTTATGTCTCCTATCTCGAGGGCTGCACCGCACCGCAGCGCGATGAAAACCAGTTGCACGCGGCCGTGGTCGAGCTCGTCGCGCTCGACGATGCCGAGATCAAGTATTCGACGGTCCAGAACTGGTATCCGGGCGACAAGGACGGCAAGGGCGGCATCTACAACTTCGTCACCAAGCGTGGCGATTGCCGCGGCGACCGTTCGAAGATCTCCTGGACGCAGGTCGAGACCGGTTCGGCGATTACCTGGAAGTATCCGTCCTGCATCCTGCGCGGCGATGACTCCAGAGGCGAGTTCTACTCGATCGCCGTTTCCAACGGCCATCAGCAGATCGACAGCGGCACCAAGATGATCCATCTTGGCAAGAACACGTCGAGCCGCATCGTCTCCAAGGGTATTGCCGCCGGTGTTTCCAACAACACCTATCGCGGCCAGGTTTCGGCCCACCGCAAGGCGTCGAACGCGCGCAACTTCACGCAGTGCGACTCGCTGCTGATCGGCGACAAGTGCGGCGCCCATACGGTGCCCTACATCGAGGCAAAGAATTCGACGGCGCAGTTCGAACACGAGGCAACCACCTCGAAGATCTCGGAAGACCAGTTGTTCTACTGCCTGCAACGCGGCATCCCGACCGAGGCGGCGATCGCGCTGATCGTCAACGGCTTCGTCAAGGAGGTCCTGCAGGAGCTGCCGATGGAATTCGCCGTCGAGGCGCAGAAGCTGATCAGCATCTCGCTCGAAGGCTCGGTCGGCTGATATGAGCGAGGCGGACAAGAAGCGAATTCTTGAACGTCTGGCTGACATGCGCGGGGAGGTATTGGCGAAAATTCGCCCCCGCGAACAGGAATACAAGACAGAAAAGCCGCCGGAGCAGCCCTATGTGTTTCTCCGGCAGCGCGTGGAAAAACCGGGAGAGGCCATTCTGGCTATCCCGGTTATGTCGAATGGCTTCGGCTCGTAGCGAGCGCGGTTTTCGCCGCAATTTGCTTCTGGCGATAGCGCCGAGCGCCACAGGTAACGCCCTTACGAATTACGCGAGGCTCTGAGTGAGCTGCGCAGAGAAACGCAGGAACCAAAGATGCTTGAAATCAAGAACCTTCATGCCCGCATCGCCGAAGATGGCACCGAGATTATCCGTGGTTTGAACCTGACGGTGAAAGCCGGGGAAGTTGCCGCCATCATGGGGCCGAACGGCTCTGGCAAGTCGACGCTCTCCTATGTGCTGTCCGGTCGTGAAGACTATGAAGTGACCGAGGGCGACATCCTCTATAATGGCGAGAGCATTCTCGAGCTCGATCCGGCTGAGCGCGCCGCCAAGGGCGTCTTCCTCGCCTTCCAGTACCCGGTCGAAATTCCGGGAGTTGCCACCATGCAGTTCCTGAAGGTAGCGATGAACGAGCAGCGCAAGGCGCGCGGCGAAGATGAGCTGACGACGCCGGATTTCATGCGCCGGGTCAAGGACGCTGCCGGCAAGCTGCAGATCAATACCGAGATGCTGAAGCGCCCGCTGAACGTCGGCTTCTCCGGTGGTGAGAAGAAGCGCGCCGAGATCCTGCAGATGGCGCTGCTTGAGCCGAAGCTTTGCGTGCTCGACGAAACCGACTCCGGCCTCGACATCGACGCGCTGAAGATCGTTGCCGACGGCGTCAACGCGCTGCGTTCGCCTGACCGCGCCGTCATCGTCATCACCCACTACCAGCGCCTGCTCGATTACATCGTGCCGGACACTGTCCACGTTCTCTATAAGGGCCAGGTGATCAAGTCCGGCGACAAGACGCTGGCCCATGAGCTGGAAGCCAACGGTTACGCCGACATCATCGGCGCCGCAGCCTGAGCGTGGCGGAAAGGACGACGTCCATGAACATGCAAACGACGAGCCGCCTGACTGCGGCCGAATCGGCGCTGATCGAAGCGTTCAATCAGCAGATCGGCGAACTGCCAGGCAATGGTGCAGTGACTGCGCTGCGCGACCGGCTGCTCGACGACCTCAAGAAGGAAGGTCTGCCGACGCGCCGCATCGAGGCCTGGCACTATACGGACCTGAAGAACCTGCTGCGCAGCGTTCCGGCTCAGGCAGGCGATGCCGGCTCTGAAGCGCTGGAGCCGCTGGTCGACGGCTCTCCGGTTCTTGCCGTTATCCAGGGCAAGGCCGCCAACAAGGCCTCAGTCGGCGATCTCGCGGTTTCCGTTTATTCCGAAAAGCTGACCGATGGTTCGGCTGTCGAAGGACTCGACGCGCTTGGCCGTGACGATGCAATCGGCCGCATCAATGGCAGCTTCGTCAAGGACGGCTATGTGATCGATGTGCCTGATGGTACCGAGCTCGAAGAGCCGCTGGAAATCCAGTTCGTGCATGCCGGCGGCGATATTCATACCCGCCTGCCGGTCAGCTTCGGCGCAAACGTGAAGGGCGTCGTGATCGAGCGTCACCGCTCGGTGACTGACGATGCCGCACTCGTGTCGCATGTCAGCGACATCACGGTCGGACAGGGCACGGAGCTGACCTGGATCATCGTGCAGCAGCAGGGCACAGAGGACACGCATCTCGGCCAGATCCGCATCGATCTCGGCGCTGACGCCAAACTGAAGCTCTTCGTCATCAATGCCGGCGGCAAGCTGGTGCGCCAGGAGCTGAATATCAAGGTGACGGGCGAGGGCGCCGATCTGACGCTGCGCGGCATCAATCTGCTCGGCGCGGACACGCATACCGACGTGACGATGGTGCTTGGCCACGACGTGCCGCACACCGGCTCGACGGAGGTGATCCGCAACGTGGTCTTCGACCGCGCCAAGGGCGTCTTCCAGGGCATGATCCGGGTTGCGCCCGATGCCCAGAAGACCGATGCCAAGATGGCCTGCAACACGCTGCTGATGTCCGACGATGCCGAGTTTTCGGTCAAGCCCGAGCTCGAGATCTTCGCCGACGACGTGCAGTGCGGCCATGGTGCCACGGTTGCCGATATCGACCACAACCATCTCTACTACCTGATGGCTCGCGGTATTCCGGAGAACAAGGCACGCGCCATGCTCGTCAATGCCTTCGTTGCCGAGATCGTCGAGGAACTGGAAGACGAAGCCTTGGTCGAGGCGCTGGAAGGCGTCATCTCGGCCTGGCTGGAAAAGCACGCCTGATCGGAAAGCGCCATGGACAAGATCGTACCGGCAACCGCCTATGATGTCGAAGCCATCCGCAGGGATTTCCCGATCCTTGCGGAGAAGGTGCATGGCAAGCCGCTGGTCTATCTGGACAACGGTGCTTCCGCCCAGAAGCCGCAGGCGGTGATCGACTCTATCTCGCATGCCTACAGCCATGAATATGCCAATGTGCATCGCGGCCTTCACTACCTCTCCAATGCGGCGACGGAAGCCTATGAAGCGTCGCGCGAAAAGGTGCGCCGCTTCCTGAACGCGCCTTCGGTAAACGAGATCGTCTTCACCAAGAACTCGACCGAGGCGATCAACACCGTCGCCTACGGCTGGGGCATGCCAAACATTGGCGAGGGCGACGAGATCGTGCTGACGATCATGGAACACCACTCCAACATCGTGCCATGGCATTTCATTCGGGAGAGGCAGGGCGCCAAGCTCGTCTGGGTGCCTGTCGATGACGAGGGCGCTTTCCATATCGAGGATTTCGAAAAGAGCCTGACCGACAGGACCAAGCTCGTCGCGATCACCCATATGTCGAATGCGCTCGGCACGATCGTTCCGGTCAAGGAAGTCTGCCGCATCGCTCATGAGCGCGGCATTCCCGTGCTGATCGACGGTTCGCAGGGCGCCGTGCATCTGCCGGTCGACGTGCGGGATATCGATTGCGACTGGTATGTCATGACGGGCCACAAGCTCTATGGCCCCTCTGGCATCGGCGTGCTCTACGGCAAGAAGGACCGGCTGAAGGAGATGCGGCCGTTCCAGGGGGGCGGCGAGATGATCTTCGAGGTGAGCGAGGACATCGTCACCTACAACGATCCGCCGCACCGTTTCGAGGCCGGTACGCCGCCGATCGTGCAGGCGATCGGGCTCGGCTATGCGCTCGACTATATGGAGAAGATCGGCCGCGAGAATATCGCAGCCCATGAGGCAGATCTGACTGTTTATGCCGAAGAGCGGCTCAAGGCGATTAATTCGCTACGCATCTTCGGCAATGCGCCAGGCAAGGGCGCGATCTTCTCCTTCGAGCTTGCGGGCATCCATGCCCATGACGTCTCGATGGTGATCGACCGCCAGGGTGTTGCCGTTCGCGCCGGCACGCATTGCGCCATGCCGCTCTTGAAACGCTTCGGCGTGACCTCCACATGCCGGGCATCCTTCGGCATGTATAATACCCGCGCCGAAGTGGATGCGCTGGCCGATGCGCTCGACTATGCGCGCAAGTTCTTTGCTTGAGGAAGAAGCCATGAGTCTGGATGAAGAGAAGATCGACGTGCGCGAAGGCATCGTGCATTCCAGCATTCCCGAGGCGGAACTGGCGCGGCTCAGCGACGACGTGATCGGCGCTCTCAAGACCGTCTACGACCCGGAAATTCCGGCTGATATCTTCGAGCTCGGCCTCGTTTACAAGATCGATATCGAAGACGACCGCATGGTCAAGATCGTCATGACGCTGACCGCGCCTGGCTGCCCAGTTGCCGGCGAGATGCCGGGCTGGGTGGAAAACGCCGTCGGCGCCGTCGAAGGCGTTTCGGGCGTCGAGGTTTCCATGACCTTCGATCCGCCGTGGACGCCGGACCGCATGTCGGAAGAGGCGCAGGTCGCGGTTGGTTGGTACTGACCGGCTGGTATTGATCCATTAAGGGGATCGCCTTACATTTGAATCACGAAGCACCGGATCTTGACCCCGGTTGTGGAAGGAGAAAGAGCCCATGGGCTTTGCAGTGATGAGCATGACGACAGCTGCCGCGGACCGCGTGAAGGCGATCGTCGAAAATGGCGGACCGGATGCCAAGGGCATTCGCATCGGCATCAAGAAGGGCGGCTGCGCCGGGATGGAATATACCATCGACATGGTGACCGAGCCCAATGCCAAGGACGATCTGATCGAGCGCGATGGTGCTAAAGTCTGGATCGAGCCGTCGGCCGTTCTCTATCTGCTCGGCACCGAACTCGGCTTTGAAACCACCACACTGCGCTCCGGCTTCACTTTCACCAATCCAAACCAGACATCGGCCTGCGGCTGCGGCGAATCCGTCGAGCTGAAGCCCGCCGATCTCGCGGCCCTTGCCGCGCGCGGCGATGCCGTGGTTCCGGCACAGCATTAAGAATTTTTTCGTTGAATTTGCCTGATGGCCGCCATAATTGGCGGCCTTTTGATTTTGACGAGCCTGTCCGAGACCGACAAGCGACCAAGAAGAAAAGCGGACAATGCTCTTTCTGTTCCTGAAAGGCGCCCTCCTGGGTGTCATCATTACCGCGCCGCTCGGGCCGATCGGAACGCTCTGCATCAACAGAAGCATCGAGAAAGGTTTCTGGTACGGCTTTTCCGGCGGGCTCGGGACTGCCCTCGGTGACGCGAGCTACGCGCTGGTCGCTGTCGCCGGGCTTGCGGTCTTCTCCGAGACCATGTCGATGGCCACCATTCCCTTGGCGCTCGGCGGCGGGCTGATGCTGCTCTGGCTCGGCTTTCGGGGACTGGAGAACAGAGGGAAGGTAAAGGCGGCCAAGATCGACGCGGCCGACTTCCTGCACACGACCATTTCGACCTTCCTGCTGACCATTTCCAATCCGGCGACGATCCTGTCCTTCGGCGCGCTGTTTGCCGGCCTGGGCCTGACCGAGGAAACACGCCGCTTCAGTTCGGCTGCCATCGTCTCGGGCGTCTTCCTCGGATCGCTATTGTGGTGGTTCTGCCTCAGCGGTGCCGTCAGCCTTGCAAGGGACCGGCTCTCGGCCGATTTCACGGCCAAGGTCGGCCGCGCGACGAGCTATATGCTGCTCGCCTTCGGTGCCGTAGCGCTGGGTTCGGTAGCCTATTCGATCGTTTAAAGAATTGTCTGCCTGAAAAGGGGCAAGTGCGCTTTAGTCACGCTTGATGCTCATCAGCACCTCCCATAGATCGGCACCAGTCTCGAAGACCGCAGCATTCGCCTTGTAGCTCTGTTCAGTCTCGATGAGATCGGTGAGCTCAGTCGCAAAATCCACACCCTGATCCGTCTCGGCAACGCTTGCCGTAACGCCCGAAGGTTCGACGGACTGGAAACTGGTGTTCAGCCGGCCGTAGCCCAGTGTGCTCGCATTGGCGACGTTGTTGGCGATTGCGCCAGCGCGCGTCGTCTGCGCCAGCATTCCCGAAAGAGCCGTATGCGTGATTGCAAAAATGCTCATCGACCGTTTCCCTGTTTCCGGACAACAAGCGTTTTACCGGCAAGGGTTTAGGGAATACTGAACGGCTTCGGTTAGCGAAAGGCGAGGGAATCTGAGACGACTGTATCGAGATGGCACGCAGGCTTCAGCGACCGGCTCCCATACCTGCAACAGGATATCGATGAGCTGCCGTGCCGCTACCCGCCAAGCGGGGCCGGTGCTGATGCTCGCGTCGCCGGCAAGCGCACGCAAAAGGTCGAGCGTGTCCATCGTCAGGCGGATCTCGCCGGCTACCGTGGTGAGAGGAGAAGAGCGCCCGGTACAGGGGCAGGCAACCCTTCTCCCTGCTGGTTTTGCAATAGCCAGCAACGATAATTACGCAGCAAACCGAAAATGGTTCACCGATCCCAATGACGACCCCGAAAAAGTCTGCCGGCGTTCTTTCATCGTCTGGAATGCATAGCCGCGCATCATCCATCCATGCGGCTCTTTACCGACTGGCTCCATTCAGCTCTTGATATCGAGACCCGCTTCGACTGCGGCGGCGATGAACGCCTTGCGCGCGTCCTCACCGTTGCGCTTGCCCTTGATGACGTCGGCGCAGATCAGCAGCGCCTGGTCGAGTGCGGCGCCATCCTCCGTCGGCCAGTCCTCGATCATCGCCCAGGACGCGGACTGAGTGGTATCGATGCTCATATATTTGCCGGGCTCTTCGAGGGCGATGAGCACAGGCTTCGACCAGGGCGCCTGCATTCTTGCTTCGCTTTGATCCTGGGGCATTTGGTGTGACCTTTCTTCGCGTATTCTCTATCAGAATTAGGAAAGCCCCTCCCATGATGGAAGGGGCTTGGATTGCTCTGGGTTGGACGTCTGGCCGACTGCTATTCGGCTGCCTCCGCGTACGCCTCGACAGGCGGGCAGGTGCAGATCAGGTTGCGGTCGCCATAGACGTTGTCGACGCGGTTGACCGGCGACCAGTACTTGTCCACGCGGAAAGCGCCGGGCGGGAAGCAGGCCTGTTCGCGCGAATAGGGGCGATCCCATTCGCCGACGAGGTCTTCCACCGTGTGCGGGGCATTCTTCAGCGGGTTGTTCAGCTTGTCCGAACGGCCTTCCTCTATGTCGCGGGCTTCCTGACGGATCGCCAGCATGGCTTCGCAGAAGCGATCGAGTTCGGCTTTGGTTTCGGACTCGGTCGGCTCGATCATCAGCGTGCCGGCAACCGGCCAGCTCATGGTCGGCGCATGGAAGCCGCAGTCGATCAGGCGCTTGGCGACGTCATCGACGGTGACGCCGGCGCTGTCGACCAGCGGCCGCGTGTCGATGATGCATTCATGCGCCACACGACCGGCAGCCGACTTGTAGAGCACGTCGTAAGCGCCCTTGAGGCGGGCAGCGATGTAGTTGGCGTTGAGGATCGCCACCTTCGTTGCCTGCGTCAGGCCTTCGCCGCCCATCATCAGGCAGTAGCTCCAGGAGATCGGCAGGATGGAGGCCGAACCGAAAGCTGCTGCCGAAACCGCGCCCGAACGGCCATCGGTTTCCGGATGGCCGGGCAGGTGGGGTGCCAGATGCGACTTGACGCCGATCGGACCCATGCCCGGACCGCCGCCGCCATGCGGGATGCAGAAGGTCTTGTGCAGGTTGAGGTGCGAGACATCAGAGCCGATGTCACCGGGGCGGGACAGGCCGACCATGGCGTTCATGTTGGCGCCGTCGAGATAGACCTGGCCGCCGTGCTGATGCACGAGGTCGCAGATTTCCTTGACGGTTTCCTCGAAGACGCCATGCGTCGACGGATAGGTGATCATGCAGCAGGACAGGTTTGCCGCATGTTCTTCCGCCTTGGCGCGGAAATCGTCGAGGTCGATATCGCCATTTTCACGGACCTTGACGACGACGACCTTCATGCCGGCCATCTGGGCCGAGGCCGGATTGGTGCCGTGCGCGGAGGTCGGGATGAGGCAGACGTCGCGGTGACCCTGGCCGTCGGCCATGTGGTAGTTGCGGATGGTCAAGAGGCCGGCATATTCGCCCTGCGCACCGGAATTCGGCTGCATGGAGAAGGCGTCGTAGCCGGTGACGGCGCAGAGCTTTTCCGTCAGGTCATCGATCATTTCGCGATAGCCGAGCGCCTGGTCGTCCGGCACGAAAGGATGGATATCGGAAAATTCCGGCCAGGTGATCGGCAGCATTTCTGCCGTCGCGTTCAGCTTCATCGTGCAGGAGCCGAGCGGGATCATCGAGCGGTCGAGAGCCAGATCGCGGTCGGAGAGCCGGCGGATGTAGCGGGTCATTTCGCTTTCGGCGCGGTTCATGTGGAAGATCGGATGCGTCAGGTATTCGCTGGTGCGCAGCAGATCTTTCGGCAGGCGATAGGAGGGCTCGAAATCGGCGATCTGGAAATTGCCGCCGAAGGCGCGCCATACGGCTTCCAGCGTTGCCGGACGGGTGCGCTCGTCGAGCGACATGCCGATCTTCGTCTCGCCGACCTTGCGCAGGTTCACACCTTCGGCAACGGCTGCGCGCAGGATGAGGCCCTGCATATGGCCGACATCGACGGTGATCGTGTCGAAAAAGGTGTCCGGCTCGACCTTGTAGCCGAGCTTTTCCAGGCCCTTGGCCATGAGCACGGCCTTCTGGTGGACCTGCTGGGCAATCGCCTTGATGCCCTTCGGGCCGTGGAAGACGGCGTACATGGAGGCCATGACGGCGAGCAGGACCTGCGCGGTGCAGATGTTCGACGTCGCCTTTTCGCGACGAATGTGCTGTTCGCGCGTCTGCAGCGACAGGCGGTAGGCGCGGTTGCCGCGGGAATCGACGGAAACACCGACGAGACGGCCGGGCATGGAGCGCTTGATGACGTCCTTGACCGACATGTAGGCCGCGTGCGGACCGCCATAACCAACCGGAACGCCGAAACGCTGCGAGGAACCGATGGCGATATCGGCACCCATTTCACCCGGCGACTTCAGAAGCGTGAGCGACAGGATATCGGCGGCGACGACGGCGATGGCGCCCGTCTGGTGCAGGCGGGAAATCAGTCCGGTATAGTCATGCACATGGCCGTGCGTGCCCGGATACTGGAAGATCGCGCCGAAGACATCGACCGGATCGAGATCGGTGAAGGGATTGCCGACGATGATGCTCCAGCCGAGCGGTTCGGCGCGGGTGCGGATCAGCGCGATGGTCTGCGGATGGCAGTCGGCATCGACGAAGAAGGACTTGGCCTTCGACTTGGCGACGCGTTCTGCCATGGCCATGGCTTCGGCAGCAGCCGTCGCCTCATCGAGCAGCGAGGCGTTGGCGACGTCGAGACCCGTCAGGTCGCAGATCATCGTCTGATAATTCAGCAGCGCTTCGAGGCGGCCCTGCGAAATTTCCGGCTGGTAGGGCGTATAGGCCGTATACCAGGCCGGGTTTTCCAGGATGTTGCGCTGGATGACAGGCGGGGTGATCGTGCCGTAATAGCCCTGGCCGATCAGCGAGGTCAGAACCTTGTTCTTGTTGGCGGTTTCGCGCAGCTTGTCGAGCGCTTCGCGCTCCGTCATCGGTGCGCCCCAGAGGAGCGGCGCCTTCTGGCGGATTGCAGGCGGCACGGTCGCGTCGATCAGCGCATCCAGGCTCTTGTAGCCGATGACGCCGAGCATATCCGACATTTCAGACGGCGAGGGGCCGATATGACGACGATTGGCGAAGTCATAGGGCTGATAGTCGGTGAACTGGAATTCGGTAGGCGTCGTCATTACGCGGTCAGCTCCTTGTAGGCCGCCTCATCAAGCAGGCCGTCGACATCGGAGAGGGTCTTAAGCTTGAGCTTGAAGAACCAGCCAGACCCTTGAGGATCCGAATTGACGAGGGAGGGATCGGCAACAATCGCCGGATTGACTTCGACGATCTCGCCATCGAGCGGGCAGTAGACTTCAGAGGCGGCCTTGACGGATTCGACTGTGGCCGCATCGTCATTCTTGGAGAAGGTGGCGCCGACTTCAGGCAGTTCCACGAAAACGAGGTCACCGAGCTGCTCGACAGCATAGGTGGTGATGCCGACGGTCGCGACATCGCCTTCGAGCTTCAGCCATTCATGTTCCTGGGTAAACTTCAGCATGGAAAAATCCTCTCGCAATAGGGGTCAGCGTTTGTAGGTCGGCTTAATGAAGGGAAGAGCAGAGACAGTGACGGGCAGGTACTTGCCGCGCACTTCGGCATAGACCTGTGTGCCTACTCCTGCATGGGAGACCGGCACGTAGCCCATGGCGACGGGGCCCTCGACGGAAGGGCCGAAACCACCCGAGGTGACTTCCCCGATCTCGGTCTTGCCTTCCGCATCGGCATAGAGCTTGGCATGGCCGCGCACCGGCGCCTTGCCTTCGGGCTTCAGGCCGACGCGCTTGCGGGTCACACCTTTGTCCAGTTCGCCGAGAATGCGCGCGGCACCCGGGAAACCGCCAGCGCGGGCGCCGCCCGTGCGGCGGGCCTTCTGCATGCCCCATTCGATGGCGGCTTCGACCGGCGAGGTCGTCGTGTCGATATCGTTGCCATAGAGGCAGAGACCGGCTTCGAGGCGCAGCGAGTCACGGGCGCCAAGGCCGATCGGCTCGACATCGGGATGCTCGAGCAACCGGTTGGCGACGTCAACGGCCTTATCGGCGGGAACGGAGATTTCGAAACCGTCTTCGCCGGAATAACCCGAACGCGAGACGAGACAGGAAACATCGTGCAGGCGGCAGTGGCGCACGTCCATGAATTTCATGGCGGCGACATCGGCCCAGAGTTCGGCAAGCGCTTCCACGGCGCGCGGGCCTTGGAGCGCGATCAGGGCGCGGTCGAGGAGGGTGATGTCGCAGGTATCGGAGAGATGCTTTTGCAAGTGCGCGAGATCTTGCTCCTTGCAGGCAGCGTTGACGACAACGAAGAGGTGGTCGTCGAGATGGGTGATCATCAGGTCGTCGAGGATGCCGCCATTCTCATCCGTGAAGAAGCCGTAGCGCTGGCGGCCTTCGGCAAGGCCGAGGATATCGACGGGCACGAGGCTTTCCAGCGCCAACGCCACATCCTCATACTTGCCGGACTTAGCCTTGATGATGACCTGGCCCATATGGGAGACATCGAAGAGGCCGGCGGCGGCACGGGTCTGAAGATGCTCCTTCATGACGCCGGCAGGATATTGCACCGGCATGTCATAACCTGCGAAGGGCACCATGCGGGCGCCGAGCGACAGATGCAGCGCGTGAAGCGGGGTTTTCTTGAGGGCAGCAGTATCGTCCAAACGACGCCTCCGGGGTTTGCGCCGGATAGTCCGGGCGCGGGCTCAAAACTGAAGGCGCAGCTACGCCTTGTCTCCTTGAGCCCCCTCTGTCCCTGTGCCTGAGATTGTTATCCCTTCGGCGGACGTTTCGAGAACGCCTCTCTCCAGAGTTCCGTCTGCCCCTTGTGGTCCTTTTGCCTGAGAGTTTCCGGGGCGGTTGCTCCTTCGGCACCGGTATCGCGTACCGGCTTCTCCCAACAAGGTTGCGGCAATTATCCGGGGGCGGCAGGGCTTGGCAAGCGAAATGTCGGTGACGCACAAATTTTTGTCGCGGCTCAAAGAAGCCGGTTGCGATGCGTGGCAAATGGCCTTTTGCATTTGCGGACGAAATTGGCTAACGCGACGCAAAGCGAGGAGATAATCGATGAACATCGTCAGGACGTTTGGTTTTACAGCCCTTCTTTGTGCTTGCGGCTTTGCCGGATCAGCACTCGCCCAGAACCATCATAACATGCAGGGCGTGGACATGAGCGGCATAGGCTCCATGAACATGGCCGCCGGCGGCGAGGTGGTGAAGGCCGGCGATCTCGAAATTTCCGGCGGATTCGCCAAGGCGATGCTGCCCGGCCAGCCCGTGGGCGGCGGCTTCTTTATCGTCAAGAACACGGGTTCAGCCGACGACCGCCTGGTTTCGGCCACCTCGCCGACATCGGGCGAAGTGCAGATCCACGAAATGGCCATGCAGGGCAACGTCATGAAGATGCGCCAACTCAAGGACGGGATCGCCATTCCCGCCGGCCAGACCGTCGAGCTTGCGCCCGGCAATCTGCATCTGATGTTCCAGAAGGTGAAGACGCCGTTCAAGCAGGGGGACAAGGTGCCGGTCACGCTGACCTTCGAAAAGGCCGGCAAGGTCGATCTGGTGCTGAATGTTCTGTCGGCGCAGGGCAAATAAGTGCTGAAAAACAGAAGCCCGCGACATCGAACTGACCCCCGAAAGTTGTTGTCCAACTTTCCGGGGTGAGTCTCATGCGCTGGCTTTGCTCCTCCCAGCAAAAACCTAGATCTCAGACATCCTCGTAAGACTGCAGGGCCTGCTTCAAGCCGGCCTGCGGCTGGCGAAAGCCCTTGGTCATGAGATCAAGCGCGACTTCCGTATTCTGGATGATGTTGGTGGTTTCTTCCGGATCTTCACCGCTCTGATTGAGCTGGCGTTCCGCAATCTTGCGGGCCTCGCGTATGGCCGTGCCGGTCGCCACGCGCTGCGGAATGCGCAGGGTGTCGAAGGCAAGGGCAGCGGTGTTCGCGGATATGGAAACAAGCTGAGTCATGCGCCCGTCATACCGGTCCGACCTTCGCGTTCGGATTAAAAAAATCATTCGCATTTTACCGGATGGTAAGAAATGTACAGAGCCGGCTGGAATCGCAACAGAGGGGAGCGCATGGTCCAGGCCGCTCTCGGTTCGCTTCTGAGATATTATGTCGACCTCGGCCAGATGCGCGTGCTGCTCTGATTTCGATTCCGATTTCCGTTTTCTGAAAAATGCTCTAAAGGCAGCGGCAAGAGAGGCGCCGCCTTTGATCGCGCCCACATTTTCCGAAAGAATTCCATGGCAGGCATAGAACACATCAAGGTGGAGCCCGATGAAGCGGGCATGCGGCTCGACCGCTGGTTCAAGATCCACTATCCGGGGCTCGGCTTCGGTCCACTGCAAAAGCTGCTGCGTTCCGGCCAGGTGCGTGTCGATGGCGGCCGCGTCAAGTCGGATGCCCGTGTGCAGCCCGGCCAGATGGTGCGCATACCGCCGCTCGACGTGGATGCCAAGGTGAAGTCCGGGCCGATCGCCGGCAAGGACCTCAAGCATTCGACCGATTTCGAGCTTCTCTCGCGCATGGTGCTGCATGAGGACGAGAAGGTCATCGTCCTCAACAAGCCGCCCGGACTTGCGGTCCAGGGCGGCTCTGGCGTCGCCAGGCACATCGACCAGATGCTCGAAGCCTGGACCAGCCCGAAGGGCGAGAAGCCGCGCCTCGTGCATCGCCTGGACCGCGATACGTCGGGCGTGCTCGTCATCGCCCGCACGCGTGGTGCCGCCCAGAAGCTGACGGCGGCCTTCCGCGAGCGCGACACCAAGAAAACCTATTGGGCGCTGGTCAAGGGCGTGCCGCGCAAACATGAAGACAAGATCTCGACCTGGCTCGTCAAGGAGCCGACGGCCGATGGCGACCGCATGCGCATCGCCAAACACGGCGAGGATGGCGCCGATCATGCGATTTCCTACTATCGCGTGCTGGAAACTGCGGCGCAGAATCTCGCATGGCTGGAGATGGAACCCTATACCGGCCGTACCCACCAGCTGCGCGTTCATGCGCTGCATATCGGTCATCCGATCATCGGCGATCCCAAATATTTCGACGAGGATCCGAATTGGGATTTTCCCGGCGGCATCCAGAAGCGGCTGCATCTGCACGCGCGCCATATCGATATCCCGCACCCCTCGGGCGGGCGCCTGCGCATCAGCGCGCCACTGCCACCGCATATGGTGCAGACCTGGAACCTTCTCGGTCTCGACCTTGCCGGCGCTGAAAGGGACAGTGAATGAAACTCGCGCTTTTTGATTGCGACGGCACGCTGGTCGACAGCGCCGGGCTGATCCACGAAACCATGCGCCGCACCTTCGAGACATTCGGCAAGCCGGAACCTCGATTTGAAGACACAAAGGCCATCATCGGCCTGACCCTCGATATCGCCATCGCCCGCATGCAGGGCAAGCCGCATGTCGAACAGGAAGACATCGACATGACGGCGCATTACAAATCGCTGTTTTCGATCGTGCGGCAGGATCTCGATTACCGGGAGCCGCTGTTTGCCGGCATTCGTGAGATGATCGATGCGATCAGTGGGCGCCAGGATCTGCTGATTGGCGCCGTCACCGGCAAGTCCCGGCGCGGGCTGAAGCTCGTAATGGAGACGCACGGCTTCGACAAACATTTCGTCGTCGCACGTACCGCCGACGATTGCCCCTCCAAGCCGCACCCCGCCATGGTGAGCGAGTGCTGCGACGAAACCGGCATGAATGCCGCTGACGCCATTGTCATTGGTGACGCGATCTACGATATGCAGATGGCAAAGGCTGCCGGTGCCAAGGCGATCGGCGTTGCTTGGGGCTATGCCAGCGTGGATGAGCTGATCGCCAACGGCGCCGATGCGATCGCCTATCATCCGAACGAGATATTGCGCCATTTTTCCTGAGGTGAGCCCATGCGCGACCTGCTGAACGACCTTTCCGAAGATCCGAGCCATCCCGATCCAGTCCGCCGCGCGCAGATCCAGATGAAGAAACCGCTGCCGAAGCGTTTCTATCAGACGGTTTCCGTCGCTCCGCATGAGGAAGGCTTCGCCATTGCGCTCGATGGCAAGGCCGTACGCACACCGGCAAGGCAAGTGCTGGCCGTGCCGAATGAGGCGCTGGCAAAGCTTGTCGCGACCGAATGGGATGCACAGGCCGAGGTGATCGACCCGTCGCTGATGCCGGTCACGCGCCTCGTTAATACGGCAATCGATGGCGTGGCGACTGACACGCAGGCCGTCTTCGAAGACATCCTGCGCTTCTCCTCGAGCGACCTGCTCTGCTATCGCGCCGATAGTCCGCAAGAACTGGTAGAGCGGCAGACCGAGCGCTGGGATCCGGTACTCGACTGGGCGGCAGCCGATTTCGGTGCGCGCTTCATCCTCGTCGAAGGCGTCATGCATCACGAGCAGCCACGCGAGGCGATCGCCGCCTTCGGTTCGGCGCTGCGCCGGCACGATAGCCCACTCGAACTTGCAGCTCTCCATACGGTGACAACGCTGACCGGTTCGGCGCTCCTGGCGCTCGCGATCGCTGAAGGACAGACCACGCCTGAAGAAGCCTGGTCGCTCGCCCATCTCGATGAAGACTGGACCATCGAACACTGGGGGAGCGACGAGGAAGCCGAACAGCGCCGCGCCAAGCGTTTTGAAGATTTCAAGGCGGCGACCGATGTTTTTTTCGCGCTAAGGGCCTGAATCATATTGCCTTCATGGGCTTTATGACGAAATCTGCGACTCTGGACGGGGTTTTTGCGGGAATTTGGAATGAACTGGCTGAGGTCGAGATTTTGCCTGATAGCGCTTGTTTGCGCGGCGCTGACGGCCTGCGCCAGCCTCATGCCGAAGAAGCAGGAAAAGCCTGTCTATGACGTGCGCAGTGCCGTCGTGCTGTCAAGCACGACCATGTCGGGGGAACTGCTCTCCGGCATCAGCGATCGCGTCAACGCCGCCATTCGCGCGACGGTTCGCACAACGGAATTGCCACGCGTGGTGCTGACGATTCGCATTGTTTCCGTCACGAAGGGTCTCGGCTTTCAGAAAGACCGCAATGTCGCAAAGGTCAGCGTCGATGCCGCATCCGTGGAGGATGGATCGGTCATCGCCGTCACCTCCTTCGAAGTCACCAGCATGACCGCTGACCCGGGCTTGGCCGACGACATTCTGGCGGAAGATATCGCGGCGCGCGTACGCTCCGCCTTCGCACTCAGCGGACGGTAGCTTTTACGAAAGACCGCAGAAAGCGGCGAGGGGAGATCATGAAGGATATTCTGGAAGAGCTCGAACGCCGCCGCGGTATTGCTCGCCTGGGCGGTGGACAGATGCGCATCGACGCGCAGCACCAGCGCGGTAAGCTGACGGCGCGCGAACGCATTGATCTCTTCCTCGACGAAGGCTCCTTCGAGGAGTTCGACATGTTCGTCGAGCACCGCTCCACCGATTTCGGCATGGACAAGAGCCGCATTGCCGGCGACGGCGTGGTGACGGGCTGGGGCACGGTCAACGGCCGCACGGTCTTCGTCTTCGCCAAGGATTTTACCGTCTTCGGCGGTTCGCTCTCGGAAGCCCATGCCGAGAAGATCATCAAGGTGCAGGACATGGCGCTGAAGAACCGCGCGCCGATCATTGGCATCTATGATGCGGGCGGCGCGCGTATTCAGGAGGGTGTTGCGGCACTCGGCGGTTATGCCGAGGTCTTCCAGCGCAATGTGCTGGCCTCCGGCGTCATTCCGCAGATCTCGGTCATCATGGGGCCGTGCGCCGGCGGCGACGTCTATTCGCCCGCCATGACCGATTTCATCTTCATGGTGCGCGATACGTCCTACATGTTCGTGACCGGTCCCGATGTAGTGAAGACCGTCACCAACGAGACGGTTACTGCCGAGGAGCTTGGTGGCGCGAGCGTGCATACCACGCGCTCCTCGATCGCCGACGGCGCCTATGACAACGATGTCGATACGCTGTTGCAAGTGCGCCGGCTCATCGATTTTCTGCCGCAGTCGAACACGTCGCCGGTACCGGAAATCGAATGTTACCAGTCGGTGACCGACGCGGACAATTCGCTGGACACGCTGATCCCCGCCAATGCGAACAAGCCCTACGACATCAAGGAACTGATCCAGAAGGTGGCGGACGAGGGGGATTTCTTCGAGATCCAGGCGAGCTTTGCCAAGAATATCGTCTGCGGTTTCGGGCGTATCGAGGGCTCGACGGTGGGTTTCGTCGCCAATCAGCCGATGGTGCTCGCCGGCGTGCTCGACAGCGACGCTTCGCGCAAGGCTGCGCGTTTCGTGCGCTTCTGCGACTGCTTCAATATTCCGATCGTCACCTTCGTCGATGTGCCGGGCTTCCTGCCTGGTACTGCGCAGGAATATGGCGGGCTGATCAAGCACGGGGCGAAGCTGCTCTTTGCCTATGCCGAGGCGACGGTGCCGAAGCTGACGGTCATCACCCGCAAAGCCTTCGGCGGCGCCTATGACGTGATGGCGTCGAAACATCTGCGCGGCGATCTCAACTATGCCTGGCCGACGGCGCAGATCGCCGTCATGGGCGCCAAGGGGGCGGTGGAGATCATCTTCCGCAAGGACATCGCCGATCCCGAGAAGATTGCGGCGCATACGAAGATGTATGAGGATCGCTTCCTGTCGCCCTTCGTCGCGGCCGAGCGCGGCTATATTGATGAGGTGATCATGCCGCATTCGACGCGGCGGCGGCTGGCGCGAGGGCTCAGGATGCTGAAGAACAAGGATCTCAGCAATCCCTGGAAGAAGCACGACAACATCCCGCTATGATCGAATAAAAGAGGCTCTTCAGGTGTTTATCCACTGTCGAAGTTGTGAACGCCCGTCAGCAATCCGTGTCTTCAATCCCTGTTAGAGACGCGGTAACGCTCGGCGGCACACCCTTAAGGAGAGTCTTTATGTCAATTTTTGAGCGTCTGTCTGCCTACCGCCCCTATGGTCTGGCCGCTCTCAGAATCATGACTGCGCTTCTGTTCATCGAACACGGCACGATGAAGCTTTTCGGCTTCCCGGCTGCGCAGGGCGATGGCCCGCTTTCCACTCTGTTCCTGATTGCGGCACTGCTGGAAACCTTCGGCGGCATCCTCATCCTCATCGGCTTTGCGACACGGCCGGTGGCCTTCCTGCTGGCGGGTGAAATGGCGATCGCCTATTTCATGGCGCATATGCCTCACAGCTTCTTCCCGGCTCTCAACCAGGGCGATGCCGCAATCCTGTTCTGCTTCATCTTCCTGTACCTGTTCTTTGCCGGCGCCGGCGCGTTGTCCGTGGACAACAGAAACGCGACCACGTAGATTCAAAGAGGTAGAGCGTCCTTTGTGCGTCCAAATGGACGCACGGCGCTCTAGCAAAAAGGCTGAGGGTTTATCGCCCGCAGCCTCTTCTTCATTTGAGATATTTCTATTTCAGACCGTCAGCTTGAGGCCGGCAATGCCGGCGACGATCAGCGTTATGCAGATCAGGCGCGAGGCGCTTGCCGCATCACCCAGAAGCCAGACGCCGAGCAGCACCGTGCCGACCGTGCCGATGCCGGTCCAGATCGCGTAAGCCGTGCCGATCGGCAAAGTCTTGACGGCGAGACCGAGCAGGATGACGCTCACCACCATGGAAATGACCGTGAGGATCGTCGGCATCGGACGGGTGAAGCCATCGGTATATTTCAGACCGATTGCCCAACCGCATTCAAAAAGGCCAGCGAGAAAAAGCAGAAACCAGGCCATCATACTCTCCATATCAAGAGCGAGGCCGTCCCCGCGACTTTTGCGACCCGGGCAGACCCGAGCGCCGCAGTCGTCTGCGTCACATTCGATATGGACGAGGGAACGGATGAATTCAAGTTAGGAATTGGCATAGCTGCCATGCCACCCGATTCCGGAGCGGCAATCAGGCGTTCTTCGCGCGGCGGCAGAGACGATCGAAGGTTTCGAGGAAACGCGAACGATCCTTGGGGCTGAAAGCCGCATTGTAGCCCTTGCTCTCGCCGGTCTCTCGCAGATGGGCGCCGAGATCGCGCATGGCGCTCGCCATGCCGATATTGGTCTCGTCAAAGACACGACCTGTCGGGCCGGTGACGAAGGAGCCCTTGGCGACGCAGCGGACCGCAAGCGGCACATCGGCGGTGACGACCACATCTGTCGGGCCGGTATTGTCTGCAATCCAGTTGTCGGCGGCGTCGAAGGCGTTGGAGACGATGACGTTGCGCACCATCGGATCGCGCGATGGGCGAAGGCCCGAATTGGCGACGAAGGTCACTTCCATGCCGAGGCGTTCAGCGACTTTCAGGATTTCGGGTTTGACGGGGCAGGCATCCGCATCGACATAGATCATGGCGATATCCTCACGCCGGCTGGGTGGCTGGCTGGCGGACCATGTCGATATGGGGAATACCGTCTTCCAGATATTCCTCCGAGGTTTTCACGAAACCGAAGGATTCGTAGAAGCGGCGCAGATGCGCCTGCGCCGACAGGGCAATAGGATTTCCCGGACAAAGCCGCTCGCAGACGGCGATCGATTCAGTCATCAGCGCATCGCCGAGCCGCTTGCCCCGGTGGGTGGGCGAGACGACGACGCGGCCGATCTTTACCGGATCCTGCGCCCTGTATGGCTTCAGGAGCCGCGTAGAGCCGAGCAGTTCGCCGTCATCCAGCAGTCGCAGATGCAGGGCGTCGATGTCCTTGCCGTCCAGTTCGGGGTAAGGGCAGTTCTGCTCGACGACGAAGACGTCGACACGCATCCTCAAGAGGTCGTAGAGCTCCCGCGCGGAGAGCTCATCGAGACCCTTGAGGTCAACCTTGTAGGCAATTGCGGCCATCAGTAGACCACGACGCCGCGGATGCTTTCACCCTTATGCATGAGATCGAAGCCCTTGTTGATGTCTTCGAGCGGCATCGTGTGGGTGATCATCGGGTCGATCTGGATCTTGCCCTCCATGTACCAGTCGACGATCTTCGGCACGTCGGTGCGGCCACGAGCGCCGCCGAAGGCCGTGCCCATCCAGTTACGGCCGGTGACCAGCTGGAAGGGACGCGTCGAAATCTCCTGGCCGGCGCCGGCAACGCCGATGATGATGGACTTGCCCCAGCCGCGGTGGCTGGATTCCAGCGCCTGGCGCATGACCTTGGTATTGCCGGTGCAGTCGAAGGTGTAATCGGCGCCGCCGATCAGGTCGCCATGGCGCTTCGTCATATTGACGAGATAGGGCACAATGTCGTCGCCAACCTCCTTCGGGTTGACGAAATGCGTCATGCCGAATTTTTCGCCCCATGCCTTGCGGTCGGGGTTGATATCGACACCGATGATCATGTCGGCACCGGCAAGACGCAAGCCCTGTAGAACGTTCAGGCCAATGCCGCCGAGACCGAAGACGATGGCAGTCGAGCCGATCTCGACCTTGGCGGTATTGATGACGGCGCCGATGCCGGTCGTCACGCCGCAGCCGATATAGCAGACCTTGTCGAAGGGGGCGTCGGGATTGATCTTGGCCAGCGCGATTTCCGGCAGAACGGTGAAGTTGGCGAAGGTCGAGCAGCCCATGTAATGGTGGATCTTGTCCTTGCCGATCGAGAAGCGCGAGGTGCCATCGGGCATCACGCCCTGGCCCTGGGTCGCGCGGATCGAGGTGCAGAGATTGGTCTTGCGCGAGGTACAGGAATAGCACTCGCGGCATTCCGGCGTGTAGAGCGGAATGACGTGGTCGCCCTTTTTCAACGAGGTGACGCCGGGACCTACATCGATGACGATGCCGGCACCCTCATGGCCGAGGATCGCCGGGAAGAGGCCTTCCGGGTCGGCGCCGGAAAGGGTGAAATCATCGGTGTGGCAGATGCCCGTCGCCTTGATCTCGACCAGCACTTCGCCGGCCTTGGGGCCTTCCAGCTGAACGGTCATGACCTCAAGCGGTTTTCCTGCCTGAACGGCAACGGCGGCGCGAACATCCATCTTCGATCTCCTCGTGATTTGCGTGGCGGACTCTTGCACGCTCAGCGAGGATGGCTCAAGCGGAAAAAGACCTTGAGCGCCTCCTGAAAATCGGCTTCGCCTCAGGCGAATTCCATGATGACGGCATCGACCGCCAGGCTCTCGCCGGGAGCGGCCTTGATCCTGCCGACGACGAGATCACGCTCGGCGCGCAGCACGTTTTCCATCTTCATCGCTTCAACGACGGCAAGCGTTTCGCCCGCCTTGACCTCCTGGCCCTCAGATACGGCAATCGAGACGACAAGGCCCGGCATGGGGCAGAGCAGCAGCTTGGAGGTATCGGGCGGCAGCTTGACGGGCATCAGGCGATCGAGCTCGGCATGGCGGGGCGTAAAGACGCGCGCCCTGACCGATAGACCCTGCCAGTCGATGCGCAGGCCGTTGAGAACAGGGCGGATCTGCGCCGTCACCTGCCGGCTGGCGATCCTGCCGCGCCAGACCGGATCGCCTGGTCTCCAATCGGTGACAACGGTCTCCGTGCGACCGCCGACTTCCATTTCCATTTCAAAGGGAATGGTGACGAGGCCATCGACCAGTTTGACCGGCACATAATTGACGCCGAGCTTGACGACCCATTCTTCGCGCGGCGGGCCGGTCGGATGGCGCAGGCGATCGGCGAAGCCTTCGCGCCTGATGGTATCGATCAGGGAAGCAGATAGGGCGATAGCGGCGAGGGCTGCCTCTTCCGAGGCGTCGGGCGCCATCGGCGCGAAACCCTCTGGATATTCCTCCGATATGAAGCCGGTGGAGAGACGGCCTTCGCGCCAGCGCGGATGTTTCATGAGCGCCGAGAGAAAGGGAACGTTGTGCTCGATGCCATCGACGACGAAAGCGTCGAGCGCCTGTCCCATGGCCTCCACCGCCTGCAGACGGCTCGGCGCCCAGGTGCAAAGCTTGGCGATCATCGGGTCGTAGTACATGGAGATTTCGGCACCTTCGAAGACGCCGGTATCGTTGCGGATGATCACGTCGCCAGTGCGGCCTTCCGCCGGCGGTCGGTAGCGCGTCAGGCGGCCGATCGAGGGCAGGAAGTTGCGGTAGGGATCTTCGGCATAGAGGCGGCTTTCGACCGCCCAGCCGTTCAGCTTGATGTCCTTCTGGGCGAAGGGCAGCTTTTCACCGGCGGCGACACGGATCATCTGCTCGACGAGGTCGATGCCGGTCACGAGTTCCGTCACAGGATGCTCGACCTGCAGGCGGGTGTTCATTTCGAGGAAATAGAAATTGCGATCACGATCGACGATGAACTCCACCGTGCCGGCGCTCTGATAGTCGACAGCCTTTGCCAACGCCACCGACTGTTCGCCCATGGCGGCCCGAGTCTTCTCGTCGAGGAAAGGCGAGGGTGCCTCTTCGACAACCTTCTGGTTCCGGCGCTGGATCGAGCATTCGCGCTCGCCGAGATAGACGACATTGCCGTGTGCGTCCGCCAGCACCTGGATTTCGATATGACGCGGATCGACCACATATTTTTCGATAAACACGCGGTCGTCACCGAAGGAGCTTTTGGCTTCCGAGCGCGCGCGATCGAAACCGTCGCGCACTTCCGCTTGCGTCCAGGCAATACGCATGCCCTTGCCGCCACCGCCGGCCGATGCCTTGATCATCACGGGATAGCCGATTTCGGCTGCAATCTTTTCGGCATGTGCGGCGTCTTCGATCACACCGAGGTATCCCGGCACCGTCGAGACCTTGGCGGCATTGGCGAATTTCTTCGATTCGATCTTGTCGCCCATCGCCATGATGGCTTTGGGCTTCGGGCCGATGAAGATGATGCCTTGCTCTTCCAGCGCCTCGCAGAAGGAGGCGCGTTCCGACAGGAAGCCATAGCCGGGGTGCACGGCTTCAGCACCGGTCTCCTTGCAGGCAGCAATGATCTTCTCGGCGACGAGATAGCTTTCGGCAGCCGGGGCAGGGCCGATATGGACGGCCTCATCGGCCATTTCGACATGCAGGGCATCCCGATCGGCATCCGAATAGACCGCAACGGTGGCAATGCCCATACGGCGCGCAGTTTTGATCACGCGGCAGGCAATCTCGCCGCGATTCGCGATCAGGATTTTCTTGAACATCGAGACTCCACCCAGGAAATGCGTTCCGGAGTTTTACGCATAAAAAGCCGGAACGCACAATCGGGCTGACGGATCACGGCAGATCAGGCAACGGCAACTTCGACGACCGGCTCTTCATCGATGATGCGCAGCCAACGGCTCCGTCTGGGTTCGGCAAAGTCCCTGAGCTCGACGGCAGCCATGATCTCGCCCCAGCGCTGGTGATTGGCGCCGGGCTGGGTTGCTGCCTCGATACGCTGCAGGACACCGTATTCCACCGGAGAAACGCCGATGATGCCGCCTTCGCTGACGCTTCTCAGAATCCGCATGACATAATCGACGTCCTGGCGCGTGATGCTTCTACGGTCGGTGGCGCGGGTCAGCCTGTAACCACCGATATCCTCCGACAGCGCCAGGCGAAGCTGGTCGAGCGCCAGCGCCCGCAGCTCATCGGGAACATAGGCGCTGAGTTCCATGACATGCAGGATGAGCTCAAGCTCGAGCGCGGAATTGACGACGCCGTCGGTCGTGAACATGCGCATGATCCATGCGACATTGATCTCGTCCAGTGAGCCCTGCGGATAAGTGTAATCGACGATGAAGCCTGCCAGTTGCTCGACGAAGAACGTATTCCATTCGGAGCATTTTTCGGGGCAGGAACTATTGAGCGCCAACATCACCACGACATGATCGGATGTCCGGATTCCCTCCGGAAAGGTATGTTTGCGCAGCAGGACAATGTCTTCGGCCGTCAGCCGATGCTTCCCGGCGACGACGCACGCCGGAAAAGCGAGACGGAACTCACTCATGTTTTATCTCCAGACTTCATCATGAAGTCGGAAGTGGTTTTATCGATGCCGAATTGAAGATCCCTCAAGAAGGACGGTTAACCCTCGGTGCAGCATTTCATGCGGATTTTAATGATCGCGCCTGCAAACGCTCGCGCCAGATGATGAAAAGCCCCGATGCGACGATGATGGCGATCCCGATCCATTTGGAAACATTCGGAAAATCGCCGAAGAGGGCATAGCCGAGCACGGTCGCCGAAATGATCTCGAAATATTGGAACGGCGCCAGCAGCGACAGCGGCGCCAGGCGAAAAGCCTTAACAACCAGCATATGTGCATAGCCTGAGATCGTGCCGAGGATCAGCAGCAGGACGAGGCCAAGCCAGGAGGCGGGCAGGGAGGGCGTGAAGTCGGCACTGCCGAGGCCACTTCCGACAAACATTGCGCCCGCCATGAAGATCGTGCCGCCGATGCCGGACATGGTTTGCATCGTCAGCGGCGAATCCGCCTCGCCGATGGCGCGATTAAGAAAAAGATAAAGCGAGAAGAGGAAGGCGCAGAAGACCGGCAGCAGCGCCTTCAGTCCGAAGATTTCGTAGCTCGGCTGAATGACGATCATGGCACCGCCAAAACCAACGACGATCGCCATCCAACGACGCCAGCCGACCTTGTCTCCCAGGAACAGCGCCGAAAGTGCAGTCAGCATGAAAGGCTCAACGAAATAAATGGCGAAGACGTCGGCGAGCGGCATGTATTTGACCGCGACGAAGAAGAGCAGGCTGGCCGCGCCATGCAGCGCGCCGCGCAGCAGGTTCATCCATGGGCGCTTGGCCGACAGCGCCTGTATGCCGAACATGGCAAACAGGATCGGCAGGGTGCAGACGAGCTGGAAGAAGAAGCGGTAGAAAGTTACCTGTCCGGGCGACATCCCCTCGAAGGTCGCCATATATTTGGCGATCGCATCCATCGTCGGCAGGATGGCCATGGCGCCGGCCATGATGGCCATGCCCTGGAGCGGATTCTGGGTGGAGGGAGATTCGGACATGATGGCTGCTTCTTGCGGATGATGTCATCAACCACAGGAAGTCCGAGCAATCAAGAACGGCAATCAGGGACAGAGTGCGCTATCGTTGATGGTTTCGCCGAAGATCTCTTCGAACGCGGCGCGCAGGCGGATATCGGCATCGATCATCGTCACGAGCAGGCCGAGATCAATGAGGCTGGTGACACCATAGGCCGAGATGCCACAGGGCACGATGCCGTTGAAATGGTCAAGATCGGGATCGACGTTCAGCGACAGGCCGTGGAAGGTCACCCATTTGCGCAGGCGGATGCCGAGCGCGGCAATCTTGTCTTCCGCCATGGTGCCGTCAGGTAGCAGCGGCCTTTCCGGCCGGCGGACCCATACGCCGACGCGATCCTCGCGGCGTTCGCCGCGGATATTCATCGAATCGAGCGTACGAATGATGACTTCTTCGAGTGCCGCGACGAAGGCGCGCACATCCTGCCTGCGGCGCTTGAGATCGAGCATGACATAGGCGACGCGTTGGCCGGGGCCGTGATAGGTATATTCGCCGCCGCGGCCCGTCGCGAAGACCGGGAAACGATCCGGCTGGACGAGATCTTTCGCATCGGCGCTGGTACCCGCCGTATAAAGCGGCGGATGCTCCAGCAGCCAGACGAGCTCGTCGCCGCCTTCGGAAATCGCTGCCACTTCCCGCTCCATCGTCTCCACCGCCTCCGCATAGGGAACGAGCCCATCGGAAATGCGCCAGCGAACGGGGCGCGAACCAAGTTGCGGGAGCATGGAGAAATCGAGATCGGTGCGTAGCATGGCAGTCCTTGGCGCTATCCGCAAAGGGAAAGGGCGGGCGCGGGCTTCTATATGGACTTGGGCGAAGAGGGATTCAATCGCTCTTTGCGGCGAGCAGCCGTCTCGGAGACGCAGACCGCGCGCAATCAATCCATGATGAAATGCGGGACGAAGCGGGAGAGGTTCTGGGTGATCGGCGATTTGTCTTCGCGGATGCAGATGCCGCAGGCTTCGCCCGCTACGACCCAGGAACCGATAACGGCATAGTCGTCGCCGAATTGCGGAAGCAGGCAGGCCTCCTGCACGACATAGCCTTCTTCGCCATATTCGCCGTCCACCGCGATCGTCTTTCCCTCCGATGTCAGCGTGACATTTGCACCTTCGCGCGACAGCAACGGCTTACGAACCGAATCTTCAAGCCGCTGGGCGCGCGGATCATCGGCAAAATAGGCCGGCAGAAGATTCGGATGGTTGGGCGCCATTTCCCAGAGGACGGGCAGGAGGCTCTTGTTCGACAGGGTCATCTTCCACAGGGGCTCGTGGATCTTCGTGAGCGTGGAGCTGAGGTGCGCGCCAAAATCCTCGTGGACCATAAATTCCAGCGGATAGAGCTTGAAGAGGTTTTCCATTCGACGGTCCTCCAGATCGGTGAACCAGTTTTCGGGATCGATACCGATCTCCTTCATGTCGAGCAGCACGACTTCGAAGCCCGCCTGAAACGCGACATCCGCCAAATATTTCGTGGTGATATAATCTTCTTCATTGTCGGTGATGCAGCCGAAATGGAAGACGCCGCTGTCGCTGGAGTTCTTGAAATACTGGAAAGCGCCGATCAACTGCTCGTGGATCGAATTGAACTGATCGGCATCGGCATTCAGCCGGCCAAGTCGCTTCATGTCCTCAAGCCATTCCCACTGGATGACGGCGCTTTCGAAAAGCGAAGTCGGCGTATCGGCATTGAATTCGAACAGCTTTGCCGGACCCTTGCCATCGTAACGCAGGTCGAAGCGGCCGTAGATATCGCGATCGGACCATTTCCACGACCGCTGGATTGCCTCATGGAATTCGGCCGGGATCGCCATGCGCGTCATCAATGCGGGATCGGCGCAGATGCAATCGACCGCCTTATAGCAGAGCTGCAGGATCTCGTTGGTCGGGTCTTCGAGATCGTCTTCGATCTGAGCGAGTGTGAACTGGTAGGCGTTACGCTCATCCCAATAGGGCTCGCCATACATATGGTGAATGGTGAAATCGAGCGCTTCCACCTTGCGGGTCCAGTCCGGCCTTTCGCCTGTTGCAATGCGCTTCATATTCAGCCCCTCAAGAAGCGGAAACGTGGCGCGTACCGAAACCGGAGCGGGCAAGCGTGGTCGTACGGACATCGGGACTGATGAGCGCTCCATTGCCATAAGTCATTTTGAAGCCCCCCACTTTGTTGGTGACCAACCAGCCGTCAGCATTCACGAAGCCCGGGATATGGCTGCTTTCATAAAGCGCCGATGCCGGTACGGCCGGATAATAGACGCCATTGACGCTCTTTTCGGCTCGACCGATGAGATAGCCCCATTGATAGGGGCTGTAATGTCCTGCACCGGCACCATGCGCTGAACTTGTCTGTTCACAGCGGCCGTTGCCGAATTCCTCCTCGCAATCCTCGCGGTTCTGATAGGAAGGCGCATTTTTCAGATGCTCGGCACGGGCAGTCTCGAAGCTGCTCTTGCAGTCGTCCGGACCAAACTTGCTATCCTTGAGACAATCGTCAAGCGTCTTATAGGCCGCCGTCTCAGTCTCGCCGATGGAACGCTCAACGAGATAGATCGCGAAAATGAACGTTCCAAGAATGGCAAGCTTCACGCCTCTTTTGACGTATCGCTCGCGATCTTCCGGTGTCATGCGATTCCCCAATCGTCAGATTGCTGTGCGCTCGCGCAATCACAGCAGAAAGCGCTAAGCCGAAATATCCGGCTTGAGTTCAAAGGTGTGTAAAAGCTGGATTGCCTCGAGCCGGCTCTATCCCCTACGGTGACCGACCTGGCGACCGGTCACCCGTCTTGCGACTCGTCAAAAATTGCTGATCGAAATGATCTTCATGAATGAACACCCTGGACCCTTAACCGTTCCATTTATGTTCTCAATTCAAGATGGAAGTCAAGCAGGAGATTGCGCATCAGAATTGCAGTCCGAACAGTCAGGCTGCTACACTCTCTGCACGGGCGGGATCTGCAGGAAGGTGTGCCGAAGGTATTGCGACTTATGGCAGGCGGATTAAGACCAGAGAACTAAACCCTTGGCCAAAAAGAAAAAACCCGCCGAAGCGGGTTTCTTTGGTGCGGTCGAGAAGACTCGAACTTCCACGGGTTGCCCCACAGCGACCTCAACGCTGCGCGTCTACCAATTCCGCCACGACCGCATCGTGGTAGGCCGATTTGCGTCGGCGAGGCAGCATGTAGCAAAAGCCTCTGACGGACACAAGCGCGATGTGACAGTTTTTTTTAAAAGCTTGCGGGAGATGTGGATTACGCCGCGTGGGACATTGAATTTACAAAAGAAAAGGGCCGGAAACCGGCCCTTTCTCGGATCATGTCAGTGCATCGCGCGGCATGCTTCGGTCCGGCTTGCGCCGCTATCGGCACCCTTCTGGTGCGACCCCTTCGGGCCGATCATGCTGTGGCAATCCGGAAGCGGCTTGATGCTCGCCGTTGCCGTGTTGTCGACTTTCGCGGGCTTGGCCATCGCGACGGGTGCGAAACCGTCGCTGTCATTCGTATAGTCGCTGGAATAGGCCGGGGGGGTCGCATGCGTTGGGTAGTGGACGGGCTTTGCCGGCGCGACCGGCGTTGGATAGAGACCGTCACCATCATTGGAATAGTCGTCCATATATTTCGGCTGTGCAAAAGCGGCACTTGCCATGCTTACGGCAAACAGGGTGGCGGCGACGGCGAACTTCATGCGCATGGGTCTATCTCCTCAATCTGTTGTTGAATTTAACAACGCAAAACCAACCCTCGGCGAGATCAAGTCCGCTCCTCAATTCGGGCAATTTTGTGAGAAAGATGACAGCCCTCTTGCGACGTTTTGTCCAAATGAAATCACATGTTTGTCAACGCTCTTGAGGAGCGCGCTACCTTAGCCGGCGCACTTAATCGCCTGAGATTCCAGTGCTTTCACCCGGATGATAATCCTGCAATCTTTAATTGATTACCTATTTGTAATCTTAGAAACATGAAAGCCGGAAAGCGGAGTGCTTTCCGGCTTTCAAATGTGGCGATTTCGTGTCTTTTGGCCTTAATCCTCGTTCGGGATGTGGGCATCGACGCCGGTCATCCGCAGGTGGTTTCTCACCCGACGGACACCATCCACGGAGAGGGCACCCAGCTCGACCTTGCGGGCGATGCCGATGGTTTCAACTGAACCTTCCAGCGTCACGGTATGGCCATCGGCGTGAACTTCGACACTGTCGACATCCACGTCGGGGATATTCTCCAGATTCTCGGTGACGCGGGCTTCGAGCTCGTCGCTCTCATCTCGGTCGATCGTATCAGGCTCAAGCGAATCCTTGAGCCGGTTTTCGTTGCCTTCCTCGTCCGTGCCATCGATGCGGAAGCCGCTATTGCGGTCGCTGTCGAAATTGGCCGAGGTTTCCCCATAGGGGCGGTTTTGACTGCCGGCGGCCTTGGCGCCGTTGCCATCGGCGTAGGGCCAGCCATCATCCAAGTTGCGTGCCTCGAAATCGCGGTAATCCTCTTCGCGGGAAAGCGAGGTCTTGTCATTCTTTCCAGGCATTGCCGTCTCCTTCCGGGTTTCCGTCTGCAGGGCAAACGCCGGAAGGCTGCTATTGGTTCGGCCGACAGCGGCGAGGCCTCAGCCTTTCATCTTTTCCCATTTCTTGATCAGCCGGTCACGCTTCAGCCGCGACAGGCGCTGCAGCCAGAAAATGCCGTCGAGCTGATCGACCTCATGCTGGATGCAGACAGCGAGGAAGTCCGATGCCTCTTCTTCGTGCTGCTGGCCTTCGAGATCCTGATAGCGGAAGCGAATCGCCTTTGAGCGCACGACCTCATCCGTGGCGCCGGGCATGGACACGCTGCCCTCCATATGAACCATCGTCTCGTTCGAGAACCAGATAATGTCGGGATTGACGCAAATGCGCACGCCATAAGCCTTGTCGAGTTCCAGCACGGTCAGGCGCTGGAAGACGCCGATATGGGCAGCGGTAATGCCGACACCGGGTGCTGCGCGCATCGTCTGCAGCAAATCGTCGGCGAGCTCTGACAGGGCCGAATCGAACGAGGTTACCGGTGTGCAGACCGTCTTCAGGCCGGGATGCGGATAGCGGAGAATCGGGCGGATCGGCACGGCTAAGCTTCCTTTCGATAAATGGCGGCGGAAACAGGTGCATCTCCGCTTTTCTTCGAAGCGCGAAAATGCTCCGTTTTTCGTCACGCAGTGCCGGACGCAAAACCGCTACACACTTTTGCTGGCATTGCTTAAAGCCGACCACAGGCATTGTCATCAGAAAGCACGGGTTTGCGCTTTACGGCAGAAATGCTTTCGGCTAGCTGGTCGATCAAGGATTCCGGCAGCGGCAAGGCCAAGGCGGAATTCGCTTATCCGCTTGTTGACAATGCATTTTCAGCCGACATTTTCGAATGCGGCTCGATAGTCTTTGAAATCAGATAGAAATGCGAGGGCGGCATATGACGACGACCGATACCGAAGACCGCATTCGCAAGCGTCCGACCGACGAAGACGTCGATATTTATAACGAAGACGGCAATGTGCGCAGCGATTTCCTGGCGCGGCTGGGTGCAGCCATCGCCGACCGTGACACGCTGTTTCTTCGCCAGAACGTCGCGCGCCTGCACGAATCGGAAATAGGCGACCTCCTGGAATCGATCCAGCCGGATCAGCGCCTGGCGATGGTGCGCCTGCTCGGCGACGATTTCGACATGACGGCGCTGACCGAGGTGGACGAGACGATCCGCCGCGAGATCGTCGATCAGCTGCCGAACGAGCAGATTGCCGCGGCCATCGGCGAACTGGATTCGGACGATGCCGTCTACATTCTCGAAGATCTCGACCAGGAGGACCGGGAAGAAATTCTCGCGCAGCTGCCGTTTACGGAGCGGGTCCGTCTTCGGCGCGCGCTCGATTATCCCGAAAGCTCCGCCGGCCGGCGCATGCAGACGGAATTCGTCGCCGTGCCGCCATTCTGGACAGTCGGACAGACCATCGACTACATGCGCGACGAAGAGGACCTGCCTTACTCCTTCTCGCAGATCTTCGTCATCGATCCGACCTTCAAACTGCTCGGGGCCGTCGATCTCGACCAGATCCTGCGCACCAAGCGGCAGACGAAGATCGAAGCCATCATGCGGGAAACCAATCATCCGATCCCCGCAGAGATGGACCAGGAAGAGGCCGCCCAGCTCTTCGAACAATACGACCTTCTCTCCGCGGCCGTCGTCGATGAGAACGAACGCCTCGTCGGCGTGCTCACCATCGATGACGTGGTCGACGTGATTCATGAAGAAGCGGACGAGGACATCAAGCGCCTCGGCGGTGTCGGCGACGAAGAGCTGTCCGACAACATCATTTCGACCGTGCGCTCGCGCTTCCTCTGGCTCTTGATCAATCTCGGCACGGCGATGCTGTCAGCCAGCGTGATCGGGCTGTTCGACGGTTCGATCGAAAAGATGATCGCGCTTGCGGTGCTGATGCCGATCGTTGCCTCCATGGGCGGCAATGCCGGCACGCAGACCATGACGGTGACGGTGCGTGCGCTCGCGACCCGCGACCTCGATATCTACAATGCCGGCCGGATCATCCGAAGGGAGGCCGGTGTCGGCATCCTGAACGGAATGCTCTTCGCCTTGCTGCTGGGCATGATCGCCGGCACCTGGTTCCACAATTACCAGCTTGGCGCCGTCATCGGCGCGGCCATGATCATCAATCTGATCGCGGCGGCTCTTGCCGGTATCCTGCTGCCGCTGCTGCTCGACAAGATGGGGGCGGACCCGGCGATCGCTTCGTCCGTGTTCGTCACGACCGTCACCGACTGTACCGGCTTTTTCGCCTTCCTCGGCCTAGCGACATGGTGGTTCGGCATCTGAAGCGCAGAAATTGACTATTACGTAAAAGTCAATATCATGTCAGATCGATGACGGGGATGAGATGCTAGTGAACAAATACTATACTATAACGGAGTTGACGCGCGAATTCGGGGTGTCGACACGTACGCTTCGCTTCTATGAAGATGAGGGCTTGATTCATCCGGAGCGCCGCGGCCGCACCCGGCTGTTCCGTCCTGCCGACCGGCGCCTCATTCAGGAAATCCTGCGTGGCCGGCGCATCGGCTTCACCATCGCCGAAATCCGGGAAATCATTCAGGTCTACAAGGAGCCGCCGGGCGAACTCGGCCAGCTCAAGCTTTTGATGAAGCGTGTGGACGAAAAGCGGGAAGAGCTGCGCCAGAAGCGCAAGGACATCGACGAAACGATCACAGAGCTCGACAATATCGAGGAGGCCTGCCTCGGCCGCCTCGCCGAGATCGGCGTCACCACCTGATTATTGTCTGATCACTGGCTGATCATTGCTGCGGCGCCGGTTCGATCTGGGCGCTGCACTGGCTGGCGAGCGCCATAATCCGCTCATCATCCGCTTTGACCTCGCCTGCCTGGAATGGCGTGAAGAGCTGCTGTGCCTGCAGTTGATCGAGCGTGCACTGGCAGAAACTGCGGCAAAGCGCTTCGCCCTGTTCGACCGAGCAGGACGTATTGCACTGGCGCAGATAGGTCACGACGGGATCAGGCTTCGGCGGCGCGACGATGAAGGTCAGGCCATAGGCGATGGCGATCAGCACGGGCTGGTGGATCAGATAGAAGGCAAGGCTGTGGCGGCCGAGGCGCGCAAGCCACGTTCCGCCAGTGCCAAGAGCGGCAAGTCGCTGCGGCAGGTTCGTCCGGAAGGCGAGGCGCGCAAGGCTCATTCCCAGGAAGAAGGGCGTCGCCCAGGGGAAGAGCGGCACATAGTCGTTCGACCGGTCGGGCGTGGCCGCAAAGCCGAGCCAAGCAAGGTATCTCGGATCGAACAGGTGCGAACCCAGTATACCGGGCATGACGAAAGTGTCGGTGATCCAAGCGACGAACAGTGCCAGCGTGACGAGCAGCGTCACCGGCAACGGCAGGCGCAGGAAGACCACGCCTATGAGGCTCAGGACTGCGATGGAATGCAAGATGCCGAAATAGATCCATCCGCCGGGCACCAGATACAGCGTGGCCGCTGAGATCACCCCGGCGGCAGCGGCAATCATCCCGAAACGCTTCCAGAAGGACGGCCAGCGGATCTCCGGCCGGCTTGATAGTACAAGGCTGACGCCGACGATGAAGAGGAACGTTGTGGCGATCGCCCGCGCATAGATCTTCAACCAGCCAGTTTCAGCCGTTCCGGGCGTAAGATAGCCCATGAACTCCAGATCCCAACTAAAGTGGTAGGAGGCCATAGCAACCAGTGCTGCACCACGCGCCGTATCCACGAGGCCGATACGCGGTGGTTTTGCGTGAGCCGCCGCTTCCGTTGCCGACACTATCATTCACAGTCCCCCGGACAGCTCATCACCGTCACTCGCTGACGGCCTGTCGCGCTGAACAGCAGAAAGGTGGAGATTTGGTGGCGGGTTCGCGTCCATGATGGCGAGGCGCGCTTCCGAGAAGAACTGCCGACGGGTCAGAACGAAGACGACGATCGCCGTCGTACCCATAAAAACATAGGGATTGATGAACCAGCCGAGATAGCCGATCGACAGGAAGATCGCCCTGAGCCCCTCGTTGAAATGGCCGCCGGCGATGACGTTCATGCGGATGACCCGCTCTGCCGCTCGCTCGGCAGCGATCATGTCCTTCTCCGAGTCATGCACCATCGGAATGCCGCCGAAGAGGATGGTGCAATAGTTGAAGAGGCGATAAGCCCAGCCGAACTTGAAGAAGGCGTAGCCGAACAAAGCGGCAAGGCCGCCGACCTTCATCTCAAAGACCGCATGCCCGCTATGGAAGACAAAGGGAAGGTCGGCGAAAACCGCATCCACCTTTTCTGTCGCCCCGAGCAGCGCAAAACAGCTGCCGACCGCGAAGATGGACGTCGAGGCGAAAAAGGCCGTGCCATTCTGCAGCCCGGCCATGATCTGGGTGTCGATCATCTTCAAGTCGCGGCGCAGGGAATTATATATCCATTCACGGCGCCGCTCCACCATGGCATGGGTCAGGCTCGTGCGCCCGAAGAAGGTCTGGCCGCGCAGCAGCCAGGAGTAGCCCATCCAGATAAAGATAAAGAAGGCAAGCGCGATGTAGTCCGCCGTCGTCATCATCAGCGAGTCAGTTCCCGTAGAAATGCGGCCACTCTACAGATGCATTCGAATGCTGCAATGACCGGCAAGATGAGAATCACTGGCAAGACGGGCAGCTTCGAATTAGTGTCCAGCCGGATGTCGCACCGGTTCTAGGCGATGTCGGTCCGCCACGCGGATGCCGAACCGGGTTCGCATAGTCTGCATCGTCAAGTTTAGAAGGCGCCTCCATGTTTCTTTCGGTATTCGATGTGTTCAAGATCGGTGTCGGGCCGTCGAGCTCGCATACGATGGGGCCGATGACGGCTGCCAACCGGTTCCTTGAGCTTATCCTGTCCAACGAATGGCCGCGCCCTTCCACCGGCGCGCAGGTGGCCGCCATCAAGGTGAGCCTGCACGGGTCGCTCGCCCATACGGGTATCGGACACGGCACGGGCAGGGCGGTCATCCTCGGCCTGATGGGCGAAGCGCCCGACAAGGTCGACCCTGATCGCATGGATGTCATCATCGACGAGGTGGAGAAGAGCGGACGGATCAAACCTGAGGGACATCAGACCTATCAGTTCCAGCCGAAAACAGACCTGATCTTCGACAAGAAGCAGCCACTGCCGGGCCATGCCAATGGCATGACCTTCTCCGCCTATGACAAGGACGGCCGGCTGCTCGTCAAGCGCATCTATTATTCCGTCGGCGGTGGCTTCGTCGTCACCGATACGGAGCTGGAGCAGATGCGGGCGCGCAAGAAGGCGTCGCAAGGCACTTACAAGGTGCCTTACCCCTTCGCCAGCGCCAAGCAGATGCTGGAAATGGCCGAACGTTCCGGCCTGTCGATCGCGCAGATGAAGCGCGCCAACGAGGAAAGCCAGCGCAGCCGCGAGGAGCTTGATTCCGGTCTCGATCGCATCTGGGAAGCGATGCGCTCCTGCATCGAACGCGGGCTGAAGGTCGAGGGCATAATGCCCGGCGGCCTCAATGTCAGGCGCCGCGCCAAGCATATTCACGACAAGCTGCAGGAGGAATGGCGCAGCAACCGCGTCAACCCGCTGCTCGCCAATGACTGGCTGAGCGTCTACGCGATGGCGGTCAACGAGGAGAATGCCGCGGGCGGGCGCGTCGTAACCGCGCCGACCAATGGCGCGGCCGGCGTCATTCCCGCGACAATCCGTTATTACGAGCATTTCCATGAAGACTGGGACCAGAAGGGCATTCACGACTATCTGCTGACCGCAGCAGCGATCGGTGGCATCATCAAGCACAATGCGTCGATCTCTGGCGCCGAAGTCGGCTGTCAGGGCGAGGTCGGCTCGGCTGCCGCCATGGCAGCCGCCGGCCTCGCAGCGGTCATGGGCGCCACGCCGGCCCAGATCGAGAATGCCGCGGAAATCGCCCTCGAACATCATCTCGGCATGACCTGCGATCCGATCGCCGGCCTGGTGCAGGTTCCCTGCATCGAGCGCAATGCGCTCGGCGCCGTGAAGGCGGTCACGGCCGCATCCCTCGCAGTGAAGGGCGATGGCCAGCATTTCGTGCCGCTCGATGCCTGTATTGAGACGATGCGCCAGACCGGCTACGACATGAGCGAGAAATACAAGGAAACCTCGACCGGCGGCCTTGCCGTCAACGTCGTCGAATGCTGAGTTTGTGGACGTTTCCCGCTTGTTACTTGACGCTGCCGGTCAAAAGGATTTCAACGGCAGCATGGCACTGAATCTCATCAAACTCTGCGTCGGCTGCGACTCGATAGAAGATCTGCGTGAATGGGTGGCCGAGCGCTCGCTGCGCGCCATTGCCGCCGGTCAAGAGCCACATTCTGTCCATACGACTCGCATGGTGCCCAAACGCGTGGAAGAGCTGCTCGACGGCGGTTCTCTCTATTGGGTGATCAAGGGGCAGGTGCAGGCCCGGCAGAAGATTCTCGACGTCCAGACGTTTACAGACGGAGAGGGGATCGGGCGCTGCCACCTGATGCTCGGCCCCGAGGTAATCGAAACTGCGGTTCAGCCGAAGCGCGCCTTCCAGGGCTGGCGTTATTATCCTGATGAGGATGTGCCGCGCGATCTCGACAGTTTCGGCGCCGGCATTGCGGAACTGCCCGCGGATCTTCGCCGCGAGCTTTCGGAACTCGGCCTACTCTAAAGCACTTCAGCGCAGGCGCAGCACGACGGGCGAGGTGCCATCGGGCGAAGTGATGTGCAAATGGATATGCGCTTCCGGCTGCGAATAGCGCCAGGCCCGCGCGCCGTGACAAAGCAGCAGGTTGATAAGATCACGCGTCTTCGGCGATTTCGCCTTCGGGCGCTGCAGGCCGATTTCGGCGAGGCGGAGTGCTGCTTCGTGCAGCGGATGCAGGCCGGAGCGCCCCTTATTGACCGCCCGGCGCCCTGCAGGCGCATTTGGAACATTCTCGTTGATCGACATCATCTTCCTCGTACGCAATACAAACCGAACTAGGACCGACTGCCGGCAGCGCGAACACCGCAGCCGGCAGGCAGGGGCGCCGCCAAATCAGTCATAAGCAGCGCCAGAGCATTTCCGTTTTTCCTCGAATCCCTAAAATGCTCTATCTCTTTGCTTTCACGCAATTCCGGACGCAAAACGTTCAAGCACTTTTGCTGGAATTGCTCTCGATATCTCATTGAGCCGCCGCCCAGCACTTGACGCCGGCCTTCTTGAGAGCCTTGCAGGCGTTGACCGCATCACGCTGGCCGTCGAATCCGCCGAAGCGGGCGCGAAAGACCTGATCGCCATCATTGGCATAGGCGATAGCGAACGGCTTTGCGGAACTCAGCGCCTTGCCGCCCTTGGCCTTTGCGCTCCGCAGAAGATCCATCGCCGATTCACGGCTCGCGGAAACGCCGATCTGGACAACCCAGCCCGATGGCTGCGGCACTTCCCTGGTGGCAATCTCTTTGGCAGGAGCAGGCTTTGTAGAGGCTGTCGTCAGTTCATCGACTGACGTATCACCCTGTTCCGGCGGCATATAGGCGGGCGCAGGTGTCGGCACGGCGACGGAAGCCTGTTCCTGCTGCTTGATCGCGACGGTCTTTACCTTGGTCGGAGACGGCATCTGCTGCGTTACCAGCGGATTGTCGGTCTTGCGTGTCGATGTCTCTGCGTAGGCGACCTCTGTGCTTGCCGCCTGATAACGTGCGTCCGGAAGCGGACCCTTGTGCGGCAGACCAAGATCGGCTGCGACTGGCAGCTGATTGGCCGCGATCGTTTTCTTTTCCGCGACCTGAGCAACCTTGGCAGGAGAAACCGGAGCAGGCGTTTCGATCATCTCGGGCATCGGCTTCGACTGGGCGACGAGCGTGCCGCCGCTGGTGGAAGCCTTCGGCATATAGGTTGCGAGCAGCTTGCGCATCTGCGCGTCGCGGGCAGGGGTGGACGCCCCGCCAAGAACCACACCGACAATCGACCTGCCATCGACCTGCAGCGAACTGACCAGATTGAAGCCGGCAGCGCGGGTGTAACCGGTCTTGATGCCATCGACACCGCGGACGGAACCGACGAGGCGGTTATGGCTGCGGATCACGCGATTGCCGAACTTGAAGGCGCGCGTACTGAAATAACCGTAATATTGCGGGAAATGCTGGCGAAGGGCGATACCGAGGCGGGCTTGGTCGCGGGCCGTCGTCATCTGCGCGGTGTTCGGCAGGCCGTTGGCGTTGCGATAGGTGGTGCGCGTCATGCCGAGCGCATGCGCTTTGGCGGTCATCATCTGGGCGAAGCGATCTTCCGAACCGCCGAGCATTTCGCCAAGCGCCGTCGCCGCATCATTCGCCGAAAGCGTCACGAGGCCGAGGATGCCCTGTTCGACTGTTATCGTGCCGCCGGCGCGAACGCCGAGCTTGGTTGGCGCCTGGGCTGCGGCGTGAGCGGAGAAGGGGACAGGCGTATCAAGGCGAATGCGGCCCTGCTCGAGGGCCTCGAAAGTCATGTAGAGCGTCATCATCTTCGTGAGCGACGCCGGATATTGCAGACGGTCGGCATTTTCACTGTAAAGAACATTCCCGGTCCGGGCATCGACAACGATGCCGGCATATTTCGGATTTGCAGCTTCCGCTTCGGCATTGACCGAGTCGACCGCGACGATCGCGATCGCCATCGAAAGGATCGTCAGCACCTTTGCGAGGAAACCGGCAGACCGCGGCGATGATACGGAGGAAATTGACCTTGACACTATTCGACTCTTCGCTTGCATTTCTGATGTTCGGCGGGCCACACACCCCCTGTTGCGTAACCGGCTGTCTTTGAAAACTACCGGCTCAGCGTTACCAATCCGTTTATGATGAATCGTTTCTTCAGACATTGGTGGGGATTTTAGCGAACTGTTGCAGACTGGCTCACCAGCCGAGTTTGCACAAAGGTCCTGATCGCGGCATCAATATGGCCCCAGTCGGCCAAATGACGGCTTGAGAACCGGTAGAGCACACTCAAGTCCTTGCCGACCTTGATATCGCGCTGGCAATCTCCGCTGGTCGCCGTTTCCACAGATGGGGGCAGAACGCAGCGTACAACATAATCGTCGGCACCTGCGCGCGGCGCTGCCAGCAGAACCTCGCCGCTGTAGCCGGCATCGGCACGCAAGCGATGCAACGTCAGGCCATGCGCAAAGGCCTCCGGCGCACCGTCCATGAGATGCGAATAGATCGGCTCCAGCCGGCCCGACATGTCCCGCGACATCGTGCTCTGGGTGATTTGCAGGAAAATCAGGCCCGACGATTGGGCGGTATCGTCGAAACGCTGGCGTGTGTCCTTGCTGTAACCCTGCATTTCCGGCCAAGTGAGGTAGAGATCGACCCGTTCAGCCACACCGTCATGACGTTCACTCGGGAAGCGAATCGTGTTGGCGGGCAGGCCGACCGTATCGCGGCCGATGGCGAGCGTGATCGTGGTGGTGCTTTCCGTATTGCCGGCAAGTGAAATGTGACGGCCGAACCATCGACCGGCAACGCTGATCGCAACCGTCAGAAGCGCCAGGACCGCAATCGTTGCAGTGACACGAACCAGAAAGCGGGTCGAAAGAAGGGGCTGCTCGGCAAGATGGCCCGTGGCGGAATGGCTCATCGTCGTCCTCGGATATCGGGCCGCCGCAGGAAAAACGCGAGTCGTCGGTGCCGGTGTAGAATCTCTGTTGGGGATGATGAGATGGCGGAGTTAATGGGCCGTTAACTCTGTTTTGTGGGAGCGCTACAAAAGAAGCGAGCCGTTCCCGGGACAGCGGGAACGGCTCTGGGCGCCGGTCGGGACGGGGGATGCGGGGACTGACCGGGGCCGGTATGCCTGTTACTTCACGCTACCAACAGCCACGGCGCGACCGTCCTGCAGCTTCGTCCAGCGGGCCGGATCGTCAGCGGACTGGCGCTTGAGGTAGGTGTATTCGGTATCCGACCACAGCAGCACCTTGTTGCGCATGTTGTCGAGAACGAAATCACCATGGTCGGTGCGGACCGTCAGCACGGCATGGCCTTCGCCATTCGGCTGCAGCACGACGGTCATCAGCGTGTCTGACGGAGAAAAGCCGGCATCGATCAGCATCTTGCGCTTCAGCAACGCGAAATCCTCGCAGTCGCCGACGGTGCGCGGATAGGCCCAGCGCTCCTCGACACCGTAGATTTCCTTGTCCGTCATCGGCTGGATGGTGGAGTTGACCGTGTAGTTGACCTTGAGAATTTCCTTCCAGCGATCCTCGGTTAGGATCGCCGGGCCGGCATCGCCGCCGGCATAGGCACATTCGCTCGGATTGGCCTGACAGAATTCATAGTGCCCGATCGGCGGGCTCGCATTGCCTGCAAGCGTCATGCTGACGGGCGATGCCTGTCCTGCGCCCGCCATTGCCACTGCCATAACAACGGCCAGAAGGCCGCCTTTCAGAAGATTTCCAATTGCCATTATCGTCTCCCCGTTATGAGGATGACAATGACACGGACGTTTTTATCTCACGCAAAATTACGCAATAAAATTAATAGCTTACTTTACTCAAACACGCAACGAACTTGATTCAAATCCATATCGAATACGCCTAAAATTAAGAGCGTATTCGTGTCGAATTCGACTAAAATTGAAGGATTGGGAAAAAGGTTTCCGAGCCGGAAATGGCAGGAAACCGGACAGGCCGTTAACGATTTTCGATATGCCGGGTAAATTTCTGCAATGGGCCGCGGCGGGACGGCAGCCGGCGGACGCCTGATCGAAGCCCACAAACCGCCGGAATCGCCGCTCCAAGAGCCGATTTCGCCTCACGTCCCAAATTTCAGCAAAAAAATAATTTCGTCAGAGATCGCGAAATCTGTTCATCGCACCGACAATCGCGGCGGCAATATCTGCATTTGCAGTGGAATGGGCGGCCTTCGGCAACACGATGAGTTCCGCGCCGGGCCATGCGCGGGCAAGTTCCCAGGCGGTGACAAGCGGCGCTTCGATATCGAAACGTCCGTGGATGAGGATTCCGGGAATGCCCGCAAGGCGACCGGCATTCTTCAAGAGTATGCCGTCTTCCAGCCATGCACCCTCGCGGAAATAATGGGTGATGATACGGGCGCGCGTCAGGAGATAGTATGCATCGGACCAGCGCGGAGACAGGCCGGCGGGATCGGCAAGCAGAATCGTGGCCGCTTCCCATTCATGCCAGTCGCGCGCCGCCTTCAGCCGCACCTGCTCTTCGGGATCATTGAGCAGGCCATGGTAGGCGCTTACCCGGTCGATGCTGCGAAGAGCCGGCGGCAGCGCCTCGCCGAAACGGTGCCATTCCTCCGGAAAGAGCGGCGCCATGCCGCGATAGAGCCAGTCGATCTCGGAGCGTCGCGTCGTGGTAACGCCAGCAATCACGATGCCGCTGACATGATCCGGATGGGTTTGCGCATAGGCAAGTGCCAGCGTCGAGCCCCAGGAATTGCCGAAGATCGTCCACTTTTCCACGCCGAAGAGGGTGCGCAGTCTCTCTATGTCCTCGATGAGATGCGCGGTCGTGTTTCGGGAGAGGTCGGCTGCGGCGTCGGCGGCATTCGGCAGGCTGCGTCCGCAATTGCGCTGATCGAAGAGGATGATGCGGTAGACCGAAGGATCGAAATAGCGCCGTGCAGTTGTCGAGCAACCGGAACCCGGTCCGCCATGCAGGGCGAGCGCAGGCTTGCCAGACGGATTACCGCAAGCTTCCCAGTAGACGAGGTTGCCGTCGCCCGTGTCGAGCAAGCCATGTTCGTAAGGTTCGATTTCGGGAAACAGGACTGACATGACGGTGCCCTTCGTTGAGGCGCGCTGTATCCTTCAAGTCTGTAACGGATAGATGACGGATGTGGAATTCCACGGCATCGGCCGCATAGGCTGACAGCTCGAAAACCGAACGCAGAACGGCGGCGCACTTTGCCAGAATTAGAGGAATTCGCGCAGCGTCTCGCGCGACTGGACCGACAGGAACTCGATCGCAACACCTTCTGAGAAGTGGCGAACGACGCGGCCGCGCATGTTGCCGAGACGAACAGGCGTGCCGAGCGGCGGACGCACTTCGCAATCGACGGCGGCGCCCGAGAGCGAAAGGTCCATGATGCGGCAGATATAGCGCGTGCCGTCATCGAGGGTGAGTTCGGTCTTGGTCTCGCGCGGGGTCAGACGATCATGACGGCGATCTTCCGGCAGGCCGAGCTCGTGTTTGTTGGCAAGCCAGGTGAGCTGGGCCGCGAGCTTCTCGCGCTTGCGATCGGTGGCGTTGATCGACATGGTGAAACCGCGCATATCGACCGTCTGCACATGGCCTTCGACGCGGCCGAGATGGTCGATGTAGGCGACGACACGTTCATTGGCGCGCGGGCGGCCGGCGCAGGTGACATACATGTCGCCGGGCGACATATCGATCACCACGCACTCGAATTCCTCGTAATTCGCAAGCATCAGGCGGCCCTGCATATTGATGGGCACGCGCTGGAATACTCCCTGTTCAGGGCGCGGCGCAGGTCTGTGCGTCTGAGCGGACTGGAACGAGTGCATCAAAGGGCTTCTTCATGAAATTGCTAGGCCCAATCCTTACCCCCAATCCATTAACAGAAGGTTGTGGGAGCAGGCGACCTATAACCCTAAAGTACTATGGGCGGCGACCCAAAATCGGACAGTCAGCGAGCAGTTGCCCCATGCAGGAAATGCGACATGACGCGCAGCACGGCCTGGCCGAACGTGGGGTGCTTTTCGGCCGCCACTTCGACGGGACGACGGGGCTCGACCTGGGCTGCGCGACCGAACTTATCGTGCAGCAGGCGGCTGCGGTCGAGGGCAAGAAGCTCCAACGGCACGATCTCCAGCCAGCTTGCGGCAACGGCAGGCGCAATGGCGCCAAGCAGGCGGTCACAGCCACCTTCGGGCGAACGCAGCGGCATCACGATGATCTCGAAGGCTGCGTGATGGCCGGCGGTGCTGTAGCCCGTTGCATTGAAAAGCGTCGGGATGGTGTGATCCATGACGCCTTTGGCGGTTCTTTCGATATCTTCGTTATGACCATTGGCCCATAGAGCGGAAAAGCGTTCGCCGCGCAGGTCGTGGCCGAAGAGGTCGCAGATCTTCGTGCCGGCAAGGCGGAAGCGGATCTGCCGGTCTGCCTCCGTCTCAAGAATGAAGAGGCTCGACAGGAGGTGAGGGATCGCGCCAGGCTCGATCTGCGATTTCAGCGGAGCATCCTGCTCACCGCGCAGAGCATTCCAGTAGTCGAAGATGTCGGTTGTGATCTGAAGGCGCATGACGCTGTCTCATTTCGGTTCATTGGCGGGCGGTTTTCGCCCCTTCACCTTCTACCTTGCGGATTTCATGCCAAATCCGGGGAGTTAAGGTTAAAAAAGAGTTTTGCTTGAGTACTGGGGACTGTCGTGAGACCGTTTCTTCATCACTTCGAACAGTGAAGTTCTGCACAATACTGCCAGGGCAGAGGTCATCCATAGAGCGCCGTTCGCCGATTCGGGCGAACAAGGGACGCTCTACTCTTTGAGTACGCATCAGGCTTTCCGAAAATCGATTTCGATGTTCGGGCCGATGCTTGGGAATGCTCAGGCAAGCCGTCCGGCCATACCGGACGGCTTTTTTTTTGAAGCCGGCTCCTGTATGGCTGAGGCCTCAAGACGAGGCGACAAAAGCATGAATGAACAGACGTCCGGGCCTAACCAGGCATTCCAGCCTTCACAGCCCGAGCCGCCCGCCCGGCCGCCGCGCCAGCCGGTTTTCAATCTTCCGCCGGCATTGCTCGCCACGCTGCTGCTGCTGATCCTGATCTATGCCGTGCAATCGCTTCTGCCAGTCGATGGGTTCAACTGGTTCCTGTTCAACTTCGGCTTCATTCCACTGCGTTATGCCGTTTCGCTCGCCGAGCAGGGGCCGCAGCTCTATTGGACGCCCGTCACCTATTCGCTGCTGCATGGTAGCGTCGAGCATATCGTCTTCAACGGGCTATGGCTGATGGCCTTCGGCGCGCCGGTCGTGCGCCGCATCGGTACGGCCCGATATATCACCTTTTGGGTTCTTTCTTCTGTCGCCTCGGCTGCGCTGCACACGGCGCTGAACTGGGGCAGCGAAGCGCTGCTTATCGGCGCGTCCGGCGTTGTCTCGGGACTGATGGGCGCGGCCTGCCGCTTTGCCTTCCCCTCCGGGCGGCAAATGTTCGGCCCGGCGCATCTCAATCCGCGCCTGTCCGTCACGCAGGCGGTTCAGAGCCGCACCGTGATCATGTTCATGCTTTTCTGGTTGGTCGGCAACGCGCTGATCGCGGTCGGCATCCCGCTTGTCGGCGACGGCAGCCAGGAGATAGCCTGGGATGCGCATATCGGCGGTTTCGTCTTCGGCTTTTTCCTCTTTGCGCTGTTCGACCGAAAACTGCCGCCGGAACCCGTGCCGGAACCTGACGACGAGTTGCAATCCTGACCCAAGCAGTGCACCATTGACCGATCCGCGATGGGAGGAGAGACCACCGCGGAGCCTGTGTTCCCGACAAGGGTTTCACTTTCGCCATAGGAGGTCCGAATGGCCAGTTCCGTCAAAGCAATACTCGATCTGAAGGGTCGTGACGTCGTCACAACCGGGCCAGACACCACGGTTTCGGAGGCGGCTGCGATACTCAGCAAGAAGAAGATCGGTGCGATCGTCGTCGTCGGCATGGAGAACAAGATTTCCGGCATGTTCACCGAGCGCGATCTCGTGCATGTCGTCGCCAAGTCCGGCAAGGACGGGCTCGACCAGACGCTTTCTTCCGTCATGACCTCGAAGGTCTTCCGCTGCAACGAGCAGACCTCGGTCAACGAGCTCATGGAGTTGATGACCAGCAAGCGTTTCCGCCACATTCCGGTCGAGGCCAACGGCAAGCTCGCCGGCATCATCTCGATCGGCGACGTCGTGAAGTCGCGTATCGCCGAGGTCGAGCGCGAGGCCGAAGAGATCAAGGCCTATATTGCGAGCTGATTGGAGATCGGTGAGTCAGGGGTGCCTGGCGTAGAGTTCCTGCATACGCTGCAGCTCGGGCAGCCTTGCCCGGGCTTCCTCATAGCCACGTTCGATGGCTTCGCCTGCGCGATGGAATTCCGACAGGCCGACGTCCGACAGGCGCGGCTGCAATGAAATGTCGGGCGGATCGCCGGCAAGGCGGGCGCGGGCGATACGATCCTGAATGATGTTGAAGGCCTGCACCATGACGCCGGTCATGCCGAGCCGCGCGGCATAGGGCGCATTCTTCTGCTGCTGAACTTCAGCTGGCGAGAGGCTGGCGTTGTGGCGGACAACGGCGGAACGGCCGTAGAGATCGTAGTTGAGGTTGACGGCGACGACGAGCGGCTGCTCATAGCTGCGGCAGACGGAGACCGGCACGGGATTGACGAGCGCGCCATCGACCAATGTGCGATTATTGCTGCGCACCGGCTCGAAAATGCCGGGCAGGGCATAGGATGCACGGATGGCCGTGATCAGCGAGCCGTTGGCGATCCAGACCTCGTGCCCCGTATTGACCTCGGCCGCGACTGCGACGAAGGGCCGGTCCAGATCTTCGATCGTCAGACCTTCCAGATGTTCCTGCATCCGCTTGGTCAGCCGCATGCCGCCGAAGAGGCCGGAACCTCCGATCGTCAGATCGAGAAGGCTTGCGATGCGGCGCATGGTGAGCGAGCGAGCGAAGTTTTCCAACTCGTCCAGCTTGCCGGCCAGATAGCAGCCGCCGACGAGCGCGCCGATCGAGGTGCCGGCGATCATGCCGATCTCGATGCCGGCCTCATCGAGCGCGCGCAGCACGCCGATATGCGCCCAGCCGCGAGCGGCTCCGCCGCCGAGCGCGAGAGCAAGCTTTGCTTTTTCTTCGGATGCGGGTTGTACGGGGGGAACTGCCATATCCTGAAGCGCTGTCGTGCCTGAACTGCCGCCCTCGGCGCTTTGACGATGCATATTCCAGCCCAGCATGGCGTTCCTCTCTCCCGGCAGAACACTTGGATTTCCATTAGCCGCCCCGAACCCTTTCCAAAGTGTATATGGAGGCGATTTGCGTCGCAATAAGGGGCAGGCGACCGGGATTTGGGCTATTTCCCGTAAATGTCCTTCGGATCGAAGTGCAGATCGTCATCGACGATGGTCAGAACAGGCTTTCCATCTTCGAGAGTGACGGTACGGTAGAAGCAGGAGCGGCGGCCCGTGTGACAGGTAGCGTCATGGCCGGCAACCTGGACCTTCAGCCAGATGGCGTCCTGATCGCAATCTGTGCGGATTTCCTTGACGGTCTGGAGATTGCCGGAGGTTTCGCCCTTCTTCCAGATCTTGCCGCGCGAGCGGCTGAAATAGTGGGCGATGCCGGTCTGGATGGTCAGCGCCAGGGCCTGCGCATTCATATGGGCAACCATCAGGAGGTCGCCGTCACCGGCATCCGTGACGATGGCCGTGATCAAGCCGCGATCGTCGAAGCGCGGCGTGAAATCGCCAGCATCCTCCAGCTCGGATTTATCGTCCGACGGCTGATTGAAAATCATCTCACGCATCGCGGCCCTCCTGAGGGAGCCGGTATCAGCGGCCCCTTACCATCGTCATGAATCGGACCTGATCGGCCGGTTCAGTCTTGAACGTTCCTGTAAAGGTTGTCGTCAATGTGGTCGAGCCCTGCTTCTGAACGCCGCGCATGGCCATGCACATGTGTTCGGCCTCGATCATGACGGCGACGCCGCGCGGACGCAGCGTTTCGTCAATGGCCTTGGCGATCTGCGAGGTCATCGTCTCCTGCGTCTGCAGGCGGCGACCGTAGATTTCGACGACGCGGGCGATCTTTGAGAGGCCGAGAACCCGCCCGTCCGGCATATAGGCGACATGCGCCTTGCCGATGATCGGCACCATGTGATGTTCGCAATGGGAGAAGAAGGGTATGTCCTTCACCAACACCATGTCGTCATAGCCGGCAACCTCTTCGAAGGTCCGGCCGAGCACATCCTCCGGGCTCATCTCATAGCCAGCGAAGAGCTCGCGATAGGCCTTGGCGACACGGGCAGGCGTATCCAGCAGACCCTCGCGCGACGGATCGTCGCCAGCCCAGCGCAGCAGGACGCGAACGGCGTCTTCTGCCTCCTGCTGGGAGGGGCGGTCGGATTCACGGGCGGTCTGCGGAAAATTCTTGACGATGGCGTCCATATTCAATGGTCTCCTGGCCCGCAATGCGGACCGTATTCGGACTAGCCACTGGTACCCCAAGCGGGAATTCTTGCACCTTTGGCAGGCTCCGAGGCTTTCCGGGCTCGCTTTCTCGAACCCTTCCGGCACGGTTTCCCAATCAAACTTCTTCGAGGCCATTGCATTTCGATGGCCCTCGAACGACATACATATAGGAAGACGACCCGGCTATGTAAGTATGCTGTCGTGAGACTGTGTGTTTTTTGTTTACACGACAATCACATAGGAATTAGCGTCGGTTTCAGGCGTTTAGGGAGCCAAATCCGTCATGGATGATATCTACAACAGCAAAATCCTCGAATTTGCCGGCAATATTCCGCTGACTGGAACGCTTGAAGACGCAGATGCGAGCGCCCAGGCACACTCCCGGCTCTGCGGTTCGAAAGTGCGCATCTGGCTGAAAATGGACGGCGACACGATAAGCGCGTTTTCGCATGACGTGAAGGCCTGCGCGCTCGGCCAGGCTTCCTCCTCGATCATGGCGCGCCATGTCGTCGGCGCCACGGCCGGCGAAGTGCGCAAGGCGCGCGAGGATATGCTTGTGATGCTGAAAGCGGATGGAGAAGGGCCGGATGGACGGTTTGCCGACATGCGCTATCTTCTTCCCGTGCGTGATTACAAGGCGCGCCACGCTTCCACCATGCTGACCTTCGATGCCGTCGTTGACGCCATCGGCCAGATCGAGGCGAAACGCGCGGAACCCGTCGGGGCATGAGCTATGTGCGAATTCTGCTTGCTGCGTGAGGAGGAAGATGAGGGCCGCGCCGCTGCCCCGAAGCCGCGCGCCCAGCAACAACAGAAATTCTCCCGCAATTACCAGGGGCCATTCCGCAAGACGCCGGACCGCCTTTTCGGCATGGGACTGATCCGCCTCTATCAGCTGACGCTCTCAGGCTTCGTCGGCAATTCGTGCCGGCATATCCCGACCTGTTCCGAATATGGCTATGAGGCGATCGCCCGCCACGGGCTCTGGGCCGGTGGCTGGATGACGCTCTTCCGCGTCGGCCGGTGCGGACCCGGCGGCACCAGCGGGCTCGACCCGGTGCCTGATAAACTCGAATCCCGTTTCCGCTGGTTCACACCCTGGCGCTATTTGATGCTTGGGCGGAGGGAGGCATAAGGTGTGTACCTTCATCGCACTTCTGCACAGCATCGTCCTGACCTCCGAGCGACGCGTCATCATGGAGGATCTGCGCACGCTTGCTAAAGAGCTCGGCTATCGCGATCCCCGCACATTGGTTTCCACCGGCAACCTCGTTTTCGAGGCGGACGACATGCGGCCTCATGAAGTCGAAGAGCAGCTGGAGGAGGCTTTTGAAGAAAAGTTCGGCAAGCATGTCGATATCATCGTGCGCAGCGACTGCACCTGGATGGCACTCTGCAGCGCCAATCCCTTCAAGGACGGCGTCGGCGATCAGGTGATCGTGCGCGTCAACCGCCTGCCGATCGACCCGGAAAAGGTGGAGGCGCTGAAACCGCTTCTTGCCGAAGGGCAACGAATGAAACTGGTCGGCTGCGATCTCTGGATCGATTTCCACGGCAAGCCGAGTCAATCCAAGCTGCTCTCGGCGCTGACGACAAAGCGCATGGGTGTGGGAACGATGCGCAACTGGAACACCGTACGCGGCCTTTTCGAGATGGTCCTCTAGATGCACGAAGAACACGGTTTCGTTGCTTTTCATCGGCGGCAGGAAATTACACTTGCAGTTGAATAAGTTGGAGATATCACTGTAGCTCCCACACGATTTTTCAGATGCTGTACTCATGAATATCTTTCGGTATTTTGCCACCGGGTCGTTTTTTCTCGCCCTTTCCACCGTTAATTTCCTGGCAACTGCAGCAAGCGCAGCCCCAACCGCGTCGGAAACCAAGTGCCGCCATCTGGCGCGTGATGGCGTAGACATTGACAATCTCGCTTATTGGCGAGATGCGCTTTCCGCCTGCGAAACCTATCTGAAGGGGGATCCAGGCTCTATCGACGCCCGCTATTTTGTGCTCGCAAGCCAGTTCAACCTCCAGCAATATGAATCAGCGCTTAGCGGCTTTGAGGCATTGGCCGCTCACGGGCATGCTGCTTCCATGGACTACTTGGCGACGACGTATGCCTACGGTTTCGGGCGCGGACGTGACTTCAAGACAGCCTTGTCGTGGCTGAAAAAGGCGAGAGAAGCAGGGGATCCACGCTCCGCCGAATATCTCGGAGAGATGTATAAGTTTGGGTGGGGTGTCGCACAGGATTTTGATGCCGCGCGAACCTATTTCGAGCTTGCAGACCGGCTGGGCTACATTCCCGCCAAGAGATCCCTTGCGTGGATGTATCTGGATGGGATTGGCGTTCCTGTCGATGCCAGCAGAGGTTTTGGGCTGCTTTCAGTTGCAGCGGAGCAGGGCGACGAAACCGCGGCTATAGACGTCGCGTATCTTCACATGGAAGGCATCGGAACGGATAAAGACCCAGTCCGTGCCGTTGCCCTGCTGGACGACATGGCGCGTAGAGGTTCCACCGATGCGATGCGGGCTCTTGGGCGACACTATTTGAGGGAGGGTGACAAAGCTCAGAAAAAGACGGCTCTCGACCTACTTGAGAAAGCAGTGGAACTTGGCGACGGCGATGCCATGAAGACGCTGGCAGATGTCTATATCGCGGGCAAGGAAAGGACACGCGACTTCGCAAAGGCTGAGGGCCTGCTGGATCGAGCAATTGCGCAAGGAAGTGTGCTTGGCTACCGAGGGAGGGCTTTGCTTTTCTTTAAGATGCCTGATCCGCGTTACGGCCAAGCCATGTACTGGATGAAAGAGGCCGCCTCCCGTGGGGATGCTTATGCCATGTCAGACGTCGGCGCCTTTTATGAGCAAGGCAAAGGTGTGCCGGTAGACGAAGGCGAAGCGCGTATCTGGTATGAAAGATCTGCCAAACTCGGAAGTCCTACCGGCGCCAGTCATTTCGGCGAGTCCCTTTATTTCGGGGTGGGCGGCCCTCGAGACATCGAAAACGGCCTAAAATGGCTCCAGAAGGCGTCGGCAGCTAGCAATACGTACGCCATGCGGGTGCTTGCCTATGGTTATGAAAAGGGCGACGGCCTTCCGAAGGACGCGGTGAAAGCTTTCGAATGGTTCCGAAAGGCGGCCGATGCTGGGGATTCCAAGGCTTTCCTCGAAGTTGCCGACCGCATTTATGATGGTTCCGGCACCAGTGCCGATGCCCAAAAATCTTTTGCGTGGTATCTCAAGGCTGCCGAAGGCGGTTCGGCCAGGGCTCAGTACTCCGTCGCGCTGCTATACGAAAGAGGCGAGGGGACAGCCCGGGATTCGAGAGAAGCGGTGCACTGGTTCAAAGCTGCTGCGGAGAATGGATATACCGAGGCCTTCGCCGAGCTTGGTGCAATGTATGCCAATGACGCCAATTTGCCGCGCGATGATGGGAAGTCGACCGACTATCTCGAGAAGGGTGCGGCGGCCGGCGACACCTCGGCGATGATCCTGCTCGGGATCAAATATGAAGATGGCGACGGGGTCACCCGCGACTATACCAAGGCGATCGAATGGTACCAAGCTGCGGCCAATAAGAAATCTGCCGAGGCGATGTACAGGCTCGGGATGTTATATCGCCTGGCGGATGGAAACCAGAAAGACTATGACAAGGCCTTGGAATGGCTGACGAAAGCCGGAGCCAACGGCAATGTGAAAGCACAATATTCTCTAGGCGATATGTACGAGTATGGACAGGGCGTGCCGATCGACCGTTCCAAGGCGCTCAGCTGGTTCATGATGGCGGCCTTCAAGCAATATCCCGAGGCGATGAATGCCGTCGGCTATTACTACCAGAATGGCATCGGCACGCACGAAGACCAGACCATCGCCCGCAACTGGTATCAGAAGGCGGCCGACGCCGGCTCTGCTGCCGGCGCCCTCAATCTTGCGTGGTATTACGAAAACGGCAAGGATCAGGATCAGGCGATCGCTTTCAAATATTACAAGAAATCCGCCGAGCTCAATTCGGCTGCAGGCATGTTCGCGCTCGGGCGTCTCTACGATGACGGTCGGGGAACTGCCGTCAACCGCCCAGAAGCCATCAAATGGTATTTGCGGGCGACGGACGCGGGCTTCGCAAGGGCCGCCTATCGGCTGGCCTATGCCTATGACGCGACCTTCATCTCGGATAATGCGGCTGAGAACATCCTCCTGGCAATCAGGCAGGGCGATCGACAGATTGCCGACGAACTGAAGGTATTTTCGCCCTTCACGCGCACGGCCCTGAAAAGAAGTCTTTCGCGACGCGGTCTTTACGATGGGCCGCTGGACGATGAGATCGATCAGCCCCTGAAATCGGCGCTCGCGAACTACATAAGGACCTATGGCGGATAGGCGCAGTATCCCGTTTCGCCACTGGATCGCCTCGCTTTTCCTTTACTCAGACGGCAAATATCAGTATCAGGCGGCAGCGCATCGCGAGTAGATGACGCTTCCGTTTCAACCACCCGCATTCGTTGGCGGGACTGGACAAGGAGAATTTCGATGTCCCAATCCGTTTCCCTGACATTTCCCGATGGTTCGGTGCGCAGCTTCCCGGCTGGCGCGACCGGCAAGGATGTCGCCGAATCCATTTCCAAGTCGCTTGCCAAGAGCGCCGTCGCCATTGCGATCGACGGTACCGTACAAGACCTTTCCGATGTCGTGACCGACGGCAAGATCGAGATCATTACGCGCAAGGACGGCCGCGCGCTGGAGCTTATCCGGCATGACGCCGCACACGTGATGGCCGAAGCCGTGCAGGAATTGTGGCCCGGAACGCAGGTGACGATCGGTCCCGTGATCGAGAACGGCTTTTATTACGACTTCGCCAAGAACGAGCCTTTCACGCCCGACGATCTGCCCAAGATCGAAAAGAAGATGAAGGAGATCATTGCCCGCAATGCGCCCTTCACCAAGCAGATCTGGTCGCGCGAGAAGGCGAAGGAAGTTTTTGCTGCCAAGGGCGAACAGTACAAGGTCGAGCTCGTCGATGCGATTCCCGAAGGGCAGGATCTGAAGATCTATAATCAGGGCGAATGGTTCGACCTTTGCCGCGGCCCCCACATGGCTTCTACCGGCCAGATCGGCTCAGCCTTCAAGCTGATGAAGGTCGCCGGCGCCTATTGGCGGGGCGACAGCAACAACGCGATGCTGTCACGCATCTACGGCACGGCGTGGGCTGAGCAGGCCGATCTCGACAATTACCTGCACATGCTGGCGGAAGCCGAAAAGCGCGACCACCGCAAGCTCGGCCGCGAAATGGACCTGTTCCATTTCCAGGAGGAGGGTCCGGGCGTCGTGTTCTGGCATGGCAAGGGCTGGCGCATCTTCCAGTCGCTGGTCGCCTATATGCGCCGGCGGCTTGAAATCGACTATCAGGAAGTCAATGCGCCGCAGGTGCTCGACACTGCACTCTGGGAAACCTCGGGGCACTGGGGCTGGTACCAGGAAAACATGTTCGCCGTGAAATCGGCGCATGCCATGACGCATCCGGAAGACAAGGAAGCGGATAACCGGGTCTTCGCGCTGAAGCCGATGAACTGCCCCGGCCATGTGCAGATCTTCAAGCATGGGCTCAAGTCCTATCGCGAATTGCCGATCCGTCTTGCCGAATTTGGCTTGGTGCATCGCTACGAGCCTTCCGGCGCGCTGCACGGGCTGATGCGCGTGCGCGGCTTCACGCAGGACGACGCGCACATCTTCTGCACCGACGAACAGATGGCTGCCGAATGCCTGAAGATCAACGACTTGATCCTGTCGGTCTATGAAGATTTCGGCTTCAAGGAAATCGTCGTCAAGCTTTCCACCCGTCCGGATAAGCGTGTCGGCACCGATGCGCTCTGGGATCGGGCGGAAGCCGTCATGACCGATGTCTTGAAGACGATCGAGGCGCAGTCCGAGGGTCGCATCAAGACCGGCATCCTGCCGGGCGAGGGCGCTTTCTACGGGCCGAAGTTCGAATATACGCTGAAGGATGCAATCGGCCGCGAATGGCAGTGCGGCACGACGCAGGTCGACTTCAACCTGCCGGAGCGCTTCGGCGCCTTCTATATCGACAGCAATTCGGAGAAGACGCAGCCGGTGATGATCCACCGCGCCATCTGCGGCTCGATGGAACGCTTCCTCGGCATCCTGATCGAAAACTTCGCCGGCCATCTGCCGCTGTGGGTTTCGCCGCTGCAGGTCGTCGTCGCGACGATCACCTCGGAAGCCGACGGCTATGGCCAGGAAGTGGCCGAAGCGCTGCGCGAAGCCGGGCTGCATGTCGAGACTGACTTCCGTAACGAGAAGATCAATTACAAGATCCGCGAACATTCCGTTACGAAAGTTCCCGTCATCATCGTCTGCGGCAAGAAGGAAGCGGAAGAGCGCACGGTCAATATCCGCCGGCTCGGCAGCCAGGAGCAGACGTCGATGTCACTGGATTCGGCGATCGAAAGCCTTGCCCTGGAGGCGACTGCGCCCGATATCCGTCGCAAGCTCGAGGCAAAGAAGGCCAAAGCGGCCTGATAAATTGCCTTTTGGATAATGGCAGCGCCCGGCATTGATCTGCTCGGCGCTGTCAGAAATCTGACATGCAATAGTAATATAGCCGCCACAAACAGGGGACGGGTCTCATCCCGGCAAGCATTTCAGTGCGCTTCAAAGAGCTTTCCTACGCGAACGAAAGAGACCCGCGCTTCAAGCGCTGGCTCATCCGCTCCATCGAGGGGCTTTCGGGCCGCGACCGTTATGTCCGGCTCTATGACATCTGGCGCAGCGATATCGTCGGCAAGAGCGACCGCGTTTTCGGCAAGATGCTCGATGTCATCGATGTGGAGGTCGATGTGAAGGGCAACTGGCCGCTCGAACCGGTGCCGGAAGAGCCGATCGTCATCGTTGCCAACCATCCCTTCGGCATCGGCGACGGCATTGCGGTGCTGGCGCTTGCCGAACAGCTCGGCCGTCCGTTCCGGGTGCTGATCCATAACGACCTTCTCAAGGTGCCGGAGATGGCGCCCTATTCGTTGCCGATCTCTTTCGAGGAGACCAAGGAAGCGATGGCGATGAACATGAAGAGCCGTCACGAGGCAGTTCGCCTGCTGAAGGAAGGCACGACGATCGTGGTTTTCCCGGCTGGCGGCGTGGCCACCGCCAAGAAGGGCTTCGGTCGCGCCGAGGACCTGCCGTGGAAGATGTTCCCGGCCAAGCTCATCCAGGCGGCGCGCGCCAGCGTGCTGCCGATCTATTTCGAGGGCCAGAACGGCCGGCTCTTCCATCTTGCCAGCAGGGTTTCGATGACGCTGCGGCTGTCGCTGCTGATCCGCGAGTTCCGCCGCCTTTCAGGCAGCACGATAACAGCGCATGTGGGCAGGGTCCTGTCCTTCGAAGAATTGAGCAGCGGCAGCGACCGGAAGGATCTGCTTGCTCGTCTCTTTGAGGCCGTCTTCTCGATGGCGCCGAAGAAGAAGGCCTTCCTCAAGCGCGCAAGCTGAAAATTTCCTGACACCTCGGGATGCGGCCTCAGTCGAGGCTGGCGCCGTCGCCGCTTTGAAGATCTTCATAGGACGGCAAGGGCGGCTGCGGCGGGATCTCACCGCCCGGCTGAGGCACGCCCTTTGGCGCGGCCGCGGCCTGGCCGCCCGGCGCTACGGCCGTGGCGGCCGGTGCGATCGGCTGCTGGGCCTGCTGGTCCTTCATCAGGACTTCGACATCGGTGTTGACGCCCGCGACGACAGTGAAGTCGCGCTGGAAGATCCTGTCCTTGTTGCGGGCGACCGCGGTGTATTCACCTTCCGACAGAACCATGGTCGGGAAAGCGCTGACGCTTTCACCGACACTGTCGCCAGCCGCCGTCAGGATCGACCAAGCAGTATCGGCGATCGCTTCGCCGCCGGTTTCCGACACGAGCTTGAAATTGATCTGGGCCGCTCTGTGCTGGATCGTTGCTTCGGTGAGCTTGCCGGCCTCGACCTGGATATCGGCGCGGATGCTGGCGTTGACGTTGCCGTATTCTGAAACGATGTGATAGGTGCCGGCATTGAGGCGCACGACCGTATTCGGTGGCACGTCGGCCATGACAAGGCCGCGCTCGCCGTCGTCGCGAACCTCCGCGGAGTAGATCGAAAAGCTCAGCTGGTCGGGACGGATGCGGACATCGGAGCCGGAGACGGCATTGAGCAACAGGCCGCCGGCATCGAGCACCATGACCTGCTTGTCGACTTCGCCCTCATCCGGCACCGTCAGCTTCTTGGTGACGCCGGCGCGGCCGAAGGAGACGTTGACGAAATAATCGCCGGCAGCGAGCTGGAATGCCGCGCTGCCGCCCCGTGAGCTTGCGATCAGCGGCAGCTTGCCGTCGGTTCCGGCAACCGGGCTGAATACATACCAGGAAAGACCATTTTCCACAGGCGCCCCATCGGCCGTAAGCTTCGCTTCCAGCGAAACGTCACGCAGGTGCGCACCTTCCTGTGCCGTTCCCGGCGCAATGAACGCGTTGAGCTTCGGCATTTTCGGCGTCGATTCGAGCTGCTTGAATTCCTTGAAGGCATCCTGGGCGGCAGCGCCAAACGGCGTCAGCAAGACAAGGGCAAGAGCAAGGCCGATCCGTGCAAAAGGCAAAATGCCAAACATCCTGTTCGTGAACCGATTGACTTCTGAAATCGCAGAGTCCACTTCAAGACCAATGCCATGGCAAATTCAAGACCTCCGGCCACCCTCTGCATACAAATGAGAGTTTCTCCCGCATGAAATCCGATATCAAGCTGATCGATTATCTCGCCGTGCGCCGCTCCATCCCTGCGTTCCAGATGTGCGAACCGGGACCGGAAAAGGCCGAGATCGAGGAGATCCTGCGTCTCGCGTCGCGCGTTCCCGACCACGGCAAGATCGCGCCCTGGCGCTTCATCGTCTATCGCGGCGAGGAGCGCGTGCGGCTTGGCGAAGAGCTGCTGAAGCTCGCGCTGGAAGCCAAGCCCGACCTTTCGGACGAGATGATCCAGGTCGAGCGCACCCGCTTTACCCGCGCACCCGTCGTCATCGGCGTGGTCAGCAAGGCCGCTCCGCATTTTAAGATCCCGGAATGGGAGCAGATCATGTCGGTGGGCGCGCTATGCCTCAATGTCATTCTGGCTGCCAATGCGCATGGCTATGTCGCCAACTGGCTGACGGAATGGTTCGCCTTCGACGAGCGTGCCTATCCGCTGCTTGGCGTCCAGCCGGGCGAGAAAATTGCCGGCTTCATCCATATCGGCTCGACCACGTTCCCGGCCGTCGAGCGCCCGCGCCCTGAACTCACCGAGACCGTCACCTGGGTCGGCGGGGAAGGCTGATGTTCTATACGACGGATACCAACCGGCACGGGATGGCGCACGATCCCTTCAAGGCTATCGTCGCGCCGCGCCCGATCGGCTGGATCGGCAGCAAGGGCAGGGATGGGTCGATCAATCTCGCGCCCTATTCCTTCTTCAACGCGGTTGCCGACAAGCCGAAGCTGGTGATGTTTTCGTCGAGCGGGCACAAACACAGCCAGCGAAATGCCAGGGAGACCGGTGTCTTCACCTGCAATTTCGTCAGCCGCAATCTTGCGGAGAAGATGAACCTCACTTCGGCAGCGGTGCCTTACGGAACGAGCGAATTCGAATATGCAGGATTGACGCCGAAGCAGGCCGAGTTGATCGATGCACCCTATGTGGCCGGGGCTTTCGCCGTGCTGGAATGCAAGGTGACCGAGATCATCGAACCGAAGACACTGTCCGGCGAGCCGACCGAGAATGTCTTCGTCTTCGGAGAGGTCGTCGGCATCCATATCGATGAGGCCATCGTCAGCGACGGGCGGCTCGATATGGCGCTGGCGCGGCCGGTCGCGCGGATGGGCTATATGGATTATTGCGAGGGCAGTGAAGTCTTCGAAATGTTCAGGCCGAAGGTCTAACGGCTGCCGCGTAAGGCCGGACAAATCCTAACGAATATGGTGAACCAATCATAAACTTTTTCCGGCTACCGTCCCTGTATTGAATGAGGCGCGAAGGAATCGCGTTCAGTGCTGGGGCGTGCTCGTGATCATTGAGGCATTTCTTCGTTGGGTCGAAACGGCCAAGACGGCTGACAGGGCAGCTGCTGCAAGTGCCCTCGGACGTGTCTATCTGAGATCCGAAATGTCGGTCGAACGGCGCGACGCTGCTGAAAAGGCGATGACCTATCTGCTCGACGATCCGTCGCCGCGTGTGCGGCTTGCGCTCGCCGAAGCGATCGCCTGGGCGCCCCATGCGCCGCGCAACATCATTCTTTCGCTCGCTGAGGACCAGCCGGAAATCGCCTGCCACGCGGTGACCTGCTCGCCGCTGTTGACGGATGCAGATCTCGTCGATCTCGCAGCACGCGGCAGCGGCACAACGCGGATGCTGATTGCCGCACGTGCCCATGTGACCCGCCCGGTTTCCGCAGCGCTCGCCGAGGTCGGCGACGAGGACGAAGTTCTCTGCCTCCTGGAAAATGACGGCGCCTCGATTTCCGCCCAATCCCTGAAGCGGATTGCCGAACGGCTCGGTGATATCAGCGACATCAGGAACCTGCTACTCGATCGCAGCGACCTGCCGGCCGATGCCCGCCAGCTTCTGACCCAGCATGTCAGCAATGCGCTGGTCGGCCTGCCGCTTGCGCAGGCAGCAATCGGCCTGCAGAGGCTGCAGCGCATCAGCCGCGAGGCGACGGAAGCGGCAATCGTTTCCATCGCCGGCGATATCGCGCCGACCGAAGTTCCTGACCTCGTCGAGCATCTTCGCCTGAACGAGCGGCTGACGCCGTCTTTCCTCATGTATGCGCTCTGCTGCGGCAAGGTGGAATTCTTCTGCTGTGCCATCGTCAACCTGTCTGATTGCAGCGACCGGCGTGTGCGGGCAATCCTCGCCACCGGCCGCATGCATGCCGTGCGTGCACTTTATGAATCCGCGGGCCTGCCGCGCGATATCAGCATCATCTTCGTCGAAGCGACTTTCTTGTGGCGTGAGGCTTCGCGCAAGACGTCGGCATCGTTGCTCAGCAGCATCTGCGGACGCCTGCTTCAAAAGTTCCACAATCGGATCGGGCAGCATGACGCCGTCGGCGAGTTGCTCGACATGGTGGAGAAGCTGCATGTGGCCGAACAGCGCCGCTCGGCTCGTGTCTATGCGTCGCTCGCGGCGGCTTAATCGGCAAACCGCGCCGCCGCCCAGGAATAACTCGCGGAGACGAAATGCAACGGCTTTGCCAGGGTGTGTTTCACATCCTGGCCCGAGGGCAGGCTGGCGCGAACGCGCCCGGCAACATTATCCACAAAACCGCCAAGACCATCTCGCTGTTCGACCACCTCAGGTGTCACTGGTGGAGCAGGCGCCGGCTTGGCCGGTTCGGCAGCAGCAAGCGATTTCGGCGCCTCGCAGACGGCAATGACCGTCGGATAGCTCGCATTGGCATAATTTTTCAGCCGCTGTTCAGCCTCGGCATCGCAGGCGACGACGGTTTCCCAGTGCTTGTCGACCGTAGCCACGTAATTGCATTGGCTGACCGAATCGTCGCAACCGAGGATCGTCATGGCGATGAGGACGGCTTGCATATTTTGCCTCCATGGCTATTGAGCGTGTCACAATCTTCGACAACACAATTCCAACGGAATGAAGGCAGCGATATTAACTCCCCGTCATCCGGGAAAATTCGCGCCGTTGGTCGCAATAGGAAAGAAAATGCCCGTCACCATCGCTCTGGAACCGCCGCGTCAGGATGACGTGATCCGTCTTCTGGAACTCTCCGACGCCTATGCCCAGTCGCTTTATCCGCCCGAGAGCAACCACCTCGTCGATATTTCAACACTGGAAAAGCCGTCGGTGAGCTTCCTCGTGGCGCGCAATGGCGGCGAGATCGTGGGCTGCTGCGCACTGGTCGAGGCGGGCGACGGCACGGCCGAGATCAAGCGCATGTTCGTCGATCCCGAGGCGAGGGGCCTGAAGGTCGCGAGCCAACTGATGGACAGGCTTGAAGAACTCGGCAGGGACAAGGGGCTCGCGGCGATCCGTCTGGAGACAGGCATCTACCAGCCGGAGGCGATCGGCCTTTACAGGAAATATGGATTCCTCGAAATCGAGCCATTCGGCTCCTACCTGCCGGACCCACTCAGCCTTTTCATGGAAAAACGACTGGCCTGATTTAGGCAAAGCGTCTCGCGGGACTTAGCCCTCGGCAACACGCTGCACCGGCGGTGCCTGTTCATCGAGGATGATCTGTGGACTCGTATCGGCGCTACGGACTTCGTGTATCCACTCCCGCCAGATCGCGACCAGCAGCGCCATCAGCACCGGGCCGATGAACAGGCCGAGGAAGCCCATCGTCTTCACGCCACCGACAAGGCCGAAAAAGGTCGGCAGGAAGGGCAGCTTGATCGGTCCGCCGACGAGTTTCGGACGCAGCGTCTTGTCGACGATGAAGAGTTCGACCGTGCCCCAGACGAAGAGGCCGATGCCGGCGACATGCGAGCCGCTGGCCAGCAGATAGACGGATACCAGCGTGAAGGAGAGCGGCGCTCCGCCGGGGACCAGCGCCATGACACCAGTCAGCACACCGAGAGTGACAGGCGATGGGACGCCGGCGATCCAATAGGCCACGCCGAGTACGATGCCTTCGCCGATCGCGATCAGCGTCATGCCCATGACGGTCGAGCTGATGGTGGCGGGCACGACGCGGGAAATGCGCTCCCAGCGGTTCGGCAGGATACGCTCGCCGAGCATGTCGATCTGCTTGGAGAAGGAGAAGCCGTCGCGATAGACGAAAAACAGCGCGATCAGCATGAAGAGCAGCGTCAGCAACAAATGGAAGGCGCCGCCGCCGGCCGCCAGGACCGCGCGATAGATATTGCCGATATTGGCGCCGCTGACGGCCTGGATGAGCTCACCCATGGCACCGGGGCTGCCGATATATTTCGTCCAGAGTTCGTCGAGATAGGGGCCGGCGAGCGGCAGGGCGACGATCCATTGCGGCGTTTCCGCGCCAAAGCGGTTGGCGTGGATTGCCCATGCGACCCATGTACGCACTTCACCGGTCGTATAGGTGACCGCAAGGCCGATCGGAATGACGAGGAACGTGACGATGAGGACGATCGCGATCGTCGCGGCGATCGTCGTATTGCCGCCGACGCGGGCAACCAGTTTGCGGTAAAGCGGCCAGCTCGCAAAGCCGATGACGAGGGCTGCGAGCACCGGCACCACGAAGCCGTAGAAGAAATAAACGCCGGCTGCGGCAACGAGTACGAGCAGCCAGCGCGCAGCCGAAATGGAGGGTATCAGCGGCGTACGTATCGTCGCCGACGGCCCCAGCCATCGCGGCTCCGTATTGGTTTTCTGACGATCAAACACACCCACGCGCGCCTCTTTTTATTGTTGTCCTAGTTTATGGGCCATGAACCGGGCGGTTTCAAGGTCCGCCCGGATAAAGCGTATACAAAGCGTGGTTATTTGGTCGCTGAGTCCCTCAGCTATTATTGCGGGCGGCGGTTGATCTTAAAGGCGTAGAACTGCGTCTTCTGGCCGGTCGAGAAGTTATTGTCCGAACCGAGGATCAGGACATCGGTGCCATCCTTCGCCTTGCCGATTGCCATGGCCTCGATATTGTCGGGCGTCAGGCCGGTGGCACGCAAGTCGAGCACCTGGTTCTTGCGCACTGGTACGACGCGCTGGTCATTCTTGGCGAGCGAAGCGATGCCGGAAACATCGGTTGCGCCATCGAGATCCATCATGAAGAGCTTGACGTTGTTGCCGAAGCCCTGCGCGTAGCTGCGCTCGACAGCGAGCAGGCGGTGATCATCAAGGGCGACCATTTCCGACATGCCGTTATCATTGCCGCCATCAGGTTTGGTGGCAGCCTGCGGGATCGGTGAAACGCTGTAGACGTACTGAGCCTTTGGTTCGCCGGTTGCGCCATCGTAGCGGATGATGCGCGACAGGCTGCCGGTTGTCAGACTGGGGTTCGGACCGTCCTGATTGAGGGCTGCTTCGACGCCGACGAATACATCACCGGACGGAGACACAGCCAGATCCTCGAAAGCGAGATTGTCGCGAATACCGGTCGATTTGTCGGCGGTCGGGGCAAAACCGTCCGGTAGCTTGAACTCGCGAACGAAGGCGCCGTCCGGCGAGGTGACGCGGACGAAGGGTGCGATCAGCACCTTGGCATCGCCCTCGCTGCCCCAGTAAATCCCGTCCTTGCCGAAGCGGATGGATTCCGGATCGACGGTGCGGATCGCGAAGGGCTGGCCGTTCTTGTCCTGGAAAGTGGTGTGCTTAACGATGGTGACGCTCTTCAGGCCGCTCGCGCTGACATCGATATCGAGATCATAGAAGCGAGCCGGGGCCTTTTCGGAACGATCGTCGCTGATGGCGATATAACGGCCGGTGGCGGCATCGAAATCGAGGCCGGAAATGCCGCCGAATTCAACGCCGTTTTCCATCTGACCGGTCGGGATGACGAATTCGCCGAGATAGGACAGCGAAATGGCTGCCGCGCAGTCGCCGAAGGGGCACGCGGTCTCGACGGTCGCGCCGATATCAGTGGCATAAACGGAGGCGGTGCTGGACAGGAGAACGAAAGCGGCAGTCGCAAGAAAACGCTTGGTCATGGCAAATATCCGGCAAAGGGTTGAGACAAAACGGCCGGCGCTGCAGTGCCCTCGCGGGAGGACAGAGCGCCGGCCGTTCTATTGCGCCGGTAATTTGACGGAAGCGTAACGGTTCTTCGTCAGTTCGATGAATTCGCTGCGGCTTAAATATCCAGGTCTTCGGCGAAAGCCGCACGCTCCTGAATGAAGCGGAAGCGGGCTTCGGCCTTGGTTCCCATCAGGTCGTCGACGGCATTGCGCGTTCCCTCGAAATCCACCTCGTCGATCAGCACCCGCAGCAGCGTGCGCTTGGACGGATCCATGGTGGTTTCCTTGAGCTGGGCGGGCAGCATTTCGCCAAGCCCCTTGAAGCGGCTGATCTCGATCTTGGCCTTGCCTTTGAACTCCGTCTCCATCAGCTCGGCGCGGTGATCGTCGTCGCGGGCATAGGCGGATTTTGCCCCTTGGGTGATCTTGTAGAGCGGCGGCACGGCGAGGAAGAGGTGGCCGCCCCGGACCAGCTCCGGCATTTCCTGATAGAAGAAGGTGATGAGCAGCGAGGCAATGTGTGCACCGTCCACGTCGGCATCGGTCATGACGATGACGCGTTCGTAGCGCAGATCCTCTTCGCGGTATTTCGAGCGTGTGCCGCAGCCGAGCGCCTGGACGAGATCGGAGATCTGCTGGTTGGCGCCGAGCTTTTCGCGGCCGGCGCTGGCGACGTTGAGGATCTTGCCGCGCAGCGGCAGGATCGCCTGATTGGCGCGATTGCGCGCCTGCTTGGCGGAGCCACCTGCCGAGTCACCCTCGACCAGGAAGAGTTCGGCTCCTTCGGCGGTGTTCTGCGAGCAGTCGGCGAGCTTGCCCGGCAGGCGCAGCTTGCGAACCGCGGTCTTCCGGTTGACTTCCTTCTCTTTGCGGCGACGCAGGCGCTCTTCGGCGCGCTCGATCACCCAGTCGAGAAGCTTCTCGGCCTCGTTCGGATTGTCGGCGAGATAGTGGTCGAAAGGATCGCGCAGCGCGTTTTCGACGAGTCGCTGGGCTTCGACGGTCGCCAGGCGATCCTTGGTCTGGCCGACGAATTCCGGCTCGCGGACGAAAATCGACAGCATGCCGACGGCCGAGATCATCACGTCATCGGTGGTGATCTGTGCGGCGCGCTTGTTCTGCGTCAGCTCGGCATAACTTTTCAGGCCCTTGGTCAGCGCAATGCGCAGACCGGCCTCATGCGTGCCACCCTCAGGCGTCGGGATGGTGTTGCAATAGGAGTGGACCTGCGGATCGCCGCCATACCAGGTGATCGCCCATTCCAGCGAACCATGGCCGCTTGCCTTCTCAGTCTTGCCGGCGAAGATTTCGCGGGTGACGGTGAACTCCTTGCCCATCGTCGCCTGCAGATAATCCTTCAGGCCGCCGGGGAAGTGGAAGACGGCCTTGTCGGGCACGTCGGAACCTTCAGGCAAAACGCCCGGATCGCAGCTCCAGCGGATTTCGACGCCGCCGAAGAGATACGCCTTGGAGCGGGCCATACGGAAAACACGCGCTGCATCGAACTTCGCGTGATCCCCGAAAATCTGCGGGTCGGGGTGGAAGCGAACCTTGGTGCCGCGGCGGTTATGCACATCGCCGAGCTCCTCGAGCCCGCCCTGCGGCAGGCCGCGCGAGAAGCGCTGACGATAGAGCTTGCGGTTACGAGCAACCTCGACTTCGAGAACGTCTGACAGAGCGTTGACGACGGACACGCCGACGCCGTGCAGACCGCCGGAGGTTTCATAGGCCTTGCCGTCGAATTTACCGCCGGCATGCAGCTTGGTCATGATGACCTCAAGTGTCGACTTGCCGGGAACCTGCGGATGGTTCTCGACGGGAATACCGCGACCGTTGTCGGTAACGGTGAGATAGCCCTCAACATCGAGGTGGACGTCGATGAAATCGGCATGGCCGGCCACCGCTTCGTCCATCGAGTTGTCGATGACTTCGGCAAAGAGATGGTGCAGCGCCTTCTCGTCGGTGCCGCCGATATACATGCCCGGGCGCATGCGCACTGGTTCCAGGCCTTCCAGAACGCGGATCGAGGATGCGCCGTAATCGTCGCCGTTCGACGTTGCCGGGGCAGGGCGGGTGGCGGCGGGTGCCGCAGCCGCAGCGGGCTTTGCAGCCGGCGCGGCAGACTTTGCAGCCTCCTCCTGCTTCTGCGAGTCCTGCTTTGACGACAGGGGCATTCCGGAAAAAAGGTCGTTGCTGTCTTCCATGGAACCGTTCAGATCTTAATTCTCGTGACGGGCCGCCGCTGGCCCACAATAGTCGCGTTCGGCATCGCGTTTGCGAATCAGGGGAATTCTGACAGAAAGCGCCCCGATACGCGACGCGCCCCGGATTTGCGGAGCTTTTCAAGATGTGATTTGCGTTGCCGGGCGTCGAATGGCAAGTCGCGGCAGCTCTTTGGGAACCATCTGCATGCCGATGTCCACAAGTCATTACACTACAATCACCGCAATTGCGGCCTTTTTCCTGTCCGCCGCCGTCGGGACCGCCGCAGCCGATGCCCTGCCACCCTACAAGGACGACCTGTTTTCGAAGCAGACCGTGCTTCAGACAGGCGATGATGGCGCGTTCGAGGTGATCGAATACGATGAGATGCGCGATATCAACGGGCGTGACCAGATCCCTGAAAAGCGCGTGCAGCAGAAATATGTCTCGCTCGGGGTGAAGAAGCTGCAGGCGGATGAAACGCTGTCGCTCGACGGCATCAGGCTGGATGTCACCAGAGTGGGACAAGCACAGAATGCCGCTTTCACGGTCATCTTCATCCACGGCCGCGATGGCGACCGGCGGCTCGGTGCCAACGACTATTCCTTCGGCGGCAATTTCAACCGGCTGAAGAACCTCGCTGCCGGCAATGGCGGCGTCTATTATTCGCCGACCGTACGGACGTTCGACGCCAATGGGGTGACGGCGATCGCCGGCCTGATCCGCTATGCGAACGCACAGTCTCCAGGCCGACCAATCATCCTGAGCTGCGCCTCGATGGGCAGCCAGATCTGCTGGGGGATCGCGCGCGATGCCGAAAGTGTCAAACGGCTGAAGGGAATGCTGATCATGAGCGGCGTCTCGGACCCGGATTTTGCAAAGAGCCCTTTCTACAAGGCGAAGCTGCCGCTCTGGTTTGCCCATGGCAGCCTTGATCCCGTCTATGCTGCGGCCGACCAGCAGGCGCTGTTCGAAAAGCTCGACAAGGCAAAATACCCGACGCATTTCACATTGTTTGAGAGCGGCAATCACGGCACGCCGATCCGCATGATCGACTGGCGCAGGGTGCTGAACTGGATACTGGCGTCCTGAAAAGGCGGATTTCACCCTACGGAAGACTGATATCGCCCCAACGTCACCCGCAGCGCTTTCCTTTGCTGCGGGCTTTTGCTAAGGCCGCCGAATAGGCGGATTTTGGGAGGAGCAACATGACACCTGACGTACGCCCGCTCGTGGCGGGGAACTGGAAGATGAACGGCACGCGTGCCTCATTGGACCAGATCAAGGCGATTGCTCAAGGCGTCAGTACTCCCCTTTCGGAGAAAGTCGAAGCCCTGATCTGCCCGCCGGCAACGCTGCTCTACGTGGCGACGGCGCTCGCCACCGACAGCCCGCTTGCGATCGGCGCACAGGATTGCCACCAGACGCAGAGCGGCGCCCATACTGGCGATGTATCTGCGGAAATGATTGCGGATTGCTACGGCACTTATGTGATCGTCGGCCATTCGGAACGACGCATCAACCATGCCGAAACCGATCATCTGGTGCGGGCCAAGGCCCAGGCTGCCTATCAGGCCGATATCACCGCGATCATCTGTGTCGGTGAAACCGCCGATGAGCGCGACGCCTACCAGACGCTCGATATCCTCAAGCGCCAGCTTTCGGGATCGCTGCCGGACGAGGCGACGGCCGAAAATACCGTCATCGCCTATGAGCCGGTCTGGGCGATCGGTACCGGGCTGACGCCGACCGCACAGGATGTGGAAATCGTCCATGCCTTCATCCGTGACGAACTCGTCTTGCGGTTCGGCAAAGAGGGCAGGGGCATGCGCATCCTCTATGGCGGTTCGGTCAAGCCCTCGAATGCCAGCGAACTGCTCGCCGTCGACAATGTGGACGGCGCGCTTATCGGCGGCGCGAGCTTGAAAGCCACTGATTTCCTCGCCATCTACGGCGCATATGAAACGCTGCTTGCCTGAGGCGATTGCATATTCCTGGCCGAAGGGCTTGGAATAGCTGATGACCTCATGTAAAGAGCCGCCAGATTTTTACTTTATGTCCGTCCTCAGACGGGCAGGACTGGACCCATGCAGACAGTATTGATTGTCATCCATCTCATGATCGTGCTCGCGCTCGTCGGCGTCGTGCTCATCCAGCGCTCCGAAGGCGGCGGTCTCGGCATTGGCGGCGGATCGGGCTTCATGTCGGCCCGCGGCACGGCCAATGCGCTGACACGCACGACGGCGATCCTGGCGACGCTGTTTTTCCTCACCTCGCTCGGCCTCGGAATCCTGACCCGTTACGAAGGCCGACCGACCGACATTCTCAACCGCATTCCGGCAACGAGCGGCCAGGGCAACGGCATTCTCGATTCGCTCGGCGGCAATGCCCCGGCTCCGGCTCAGCCTGCCGATAACAGCGGCATTCCGAACAGCGGCGCTGCCGCTCCGGCACCGGCACCGGCAGTTCCTGCAGCGCAAGCACCCGCAAATCCGGCTCCGGATGCAAGCGCCCCTGCGACGACCGCTCCGGCAGCTCCGACGACGACGGCTCCGGCCCAGCCTGAGACTCCGGCCGCTACCGCGCCGGCACAGCCTTCCGGCGTCCCCACGGGACAATAAGCCGGTCCTGAAAATAAACCGCCGGCAGGCCCTCGGGTCTGCCGGTTTTCTTTTGTTCAGATTCCTGCGCCACGCACCAAAAGTTCCGGAAAAGAATTTTTGGGCTGGTGGAATCGTTTTTGAAAAGGTATCCGGTGACTCCCATGGCGCGATACGTATTCATCACTGGCGGCGTGGTTTCTTCTCTCGGAAAAGGAATTGCGGCCGCGGCTCTCGGAGCGTTGTTGCAGGCCCGTGGTTATCGGGTGCGGCTTCGCAAACTCGACCCCTACCTGAACGTGGATCCGGGCACTATGAGCCCGACCCAGCACGGCGAAGTCTTCGTCACTGACGACGGCGCGGAAACCGACCTCGATCTCGGCCACTATGAACGTTTCACGGGACGTTCGGCGACCAAGACCGACAACATCACCACCGGCCGCATCTACAAGAACATCATCGACAAGGAACGCCGCGGCGACTATCTCGGCGCGACCGTTCAGGTCATTCCCCACGTCACCAACGAGATCAAGGATTTCGTCATCGAGGGCAATGACGACTATGATTTCGTCATCTGCGAAATCGGCGGCACGGTCGGCGATATCGAGGCGATGCCCTTCATGGAAGCGATCCGCCAGCTCGGCAACGATCTGCCGCGCGGCACCGCTGTTTACGTCCACCTGACGCTGATGCCGTACATTCCTGCAGCGGGCGAACTGAAGACCAAACCGACGCAGCATTCGGTCAAGGAACTGCAGGCGCTCGGCATCCATCCCGACATCCTTCTGGTGCGCGCCGACCGGGAAATCCCGGAAGCCGAACGCCGCAAGCTGTCGCTGTTCTGCAACGTGCGTCCGTCCGCCGTCATCCAGGCGCTCGACGTCGCCAATATCTACGACGTGCCGATGGCCTATCACAAGGAAGGCCTCGACGACGAAGTGCTCGCCGCCTTCGGCATCGAGCCGGCTCCGAAGCCGCGTCTCGACCAGTGGGAAGAAGTCTGCAACCGTATCCGCACGCCGGAAGGCGAGGTCACGATTGCGATCGTCGGCAAGTATACCGGTCTCAAGGATGCCTATAAGTCTCTGATCGAAGCGCTGCATCACGGAGGGATCGCCAACCGCGTCAAGGTCAAGCTCGAGTGGATCGAGTCGGAAGTCTTCGAAAAGGAAGATCCGGCGCCGTATCTCGAGAAAGTCCACGGTATTCTGGTACCGGGCGGCTTCGGCGAGCGCGGTTCGGAAGGCAAGATCCATGCGGCGCGTTTTGCCCGCGAGCGCAAGGTGCCGTATTTCGGCATCTGCTTCGGCATGCAGATGGCCGTTATCGAAGCTGCCCGCAATCTCGCCGATGTTCCAAACGCCTCATCGACCGAATTCGGCCCGACGCCGGAACCGGTCGTCGGCCTGATGACCGAATGGGTGAAGGGCAACGAGTTGCAGAAGCGCACCGCGGCCGGCGATCTCGGCGGCACGATGCGTCTCGGCGCCTACAAGGCGGCGCTGAAAAAGGGTACGAAGATTTCGGATATCTACGGCTCGACCGACATTTCCGAGCGTCATCGCCACCGCTACGAAGTCAATATCGACTACAAGGATCGACTGGAGAATTGCGGCCTAGTCTTCTCGGGCATGTCGCCGGATGGCGTGTTGCCGGAGACGATCGAATATCCTGATCATCCCTGGTTCATTGGCGTTCAGTACCACCCGGAACTGAAGTCCCGCCCGCTTGACCCGCATCCGCTTTTTGCAAGCTTCATCGAAGCGGCGACCGAGCAGAGCCGATTGGTCTAAAATTCCGCCGCTCCCTCCAAGGCGAGGGAGCGGCCTTTTCTTGATGTCACGCCGCTTCCGGCAGAGGTCCGACATAGACCGAGCGCGGGCGGATGAGACGGCCTTCCAGCGCCTGTTCGCGGGCATGGGCGATCCAGCCGACGGTGCGGCCGATGGCGAAGACGCCCGTGAAGGCTTCGCGGGGGAAGCCGAGGCTTTCCAAGAGCAGCGCGGTATAGAATTCCACATTCACATCCAGCGGCCTGTCCGGCTTGCGTTCCTTCAGGATCGCGAGGGCTGCCTGCTCCACGGCTTCGGCAAGCGCAATTCTGACGGCATTGACCTGGCCTGCGGCAACGAGCGGCTTCAGCCCATTTTTTAGAGCATCGGCACGCGGGTCGCGTACGCGATAAACGCGGTGGCCGAAGCCCATCAGCCGCTCGCCGCGATCGAGCGCGGAGCGCAGCCAGGGGCCGGCATTGGCCTCGCTGCCGATCCCATCGAGCATATCGAGCACCGGTCCTGGCGCGCCGCCATGCAGTGGTCCCTTCAGCGCGCTGATCGCCGCCAGCACCGAGGAGGTAAGGCCGGCGCGGGTGGAAGCGATGACGCGCGATGCGAAAGTCGAGGCATTCAGGCCATGATCCGAGATCGTCACGAGATAGGTGTCGAGGGCCGCGGTCTGCTCGGCGCTCGGCACCGCGCCCGAGAGCATGCGCAGGATGTCGGCCGACTGTGGGAGGCCCGCATTGGGCTTTAGCGGCTTTTCGCCTCGCTGCAGGCGCAGAACCGCCGGCAGGAACACGGCGGGTGCGGCAAGCAGACGAAGCGCGGTATCGATATCCTCGCCGTCGGGCAGGCGGGCAACGAGAGCACGCATGGCATCGACCGGCGGCAGCGCCAGTAGGCGAGTATCGACAGTCTCGACTTCCGCGAAAACCTCCCTTCGCGCCTGGCCGAGCCGGCAGCGCAGTTCGCTTGCGTCGAGATGCGGCTCGATCAGGCCGTCCAGCAGCAGGGCGGCGACATCCTCATAGGTGCGGCTTCCTGCCAGATGATCCAGCGATACGCCGCGGATGATCAGCCGACCGGCTTCGCCGTCGACATCCGAGAGCTGTGTTTCAGCGGCGATGACATCTTCCAAACCATTTTTCATAAGTCTTTCTCCTTTACCGGATGAAAGATCGGATCTACTTTAGTTGACGTCAATCTTGATGCAATTGATCAATGTGAGGCTGACATGAGCTGGCTGACAGCGGAGGAAGCGCTGGCCGAACTCGGCACCAAGCCGCAGACGCTTTATGCCAATGTCAGCCGTGGGCGAATCCGCGCCAAGGCCGACCCCACCGATCCACGCCGCAGCCTCTATCGGGAAAGCGATGTCAAACGGCTTGCCGAGCGCCACGCCGGCAGGCGCAAGAGCGAGACGGTCGCCGCCGAAGCGATCCGCTGGGGCGATCCGGTACTGACATCGTCAATCTCGACCATCGCCGCAGGACGATTGCTCTATCGGGGGCAGGATGCGGCAGAGCTTTCAGCCCATGCGACGTTGGAGGAGACGGCGCTGCTACTGTGGAATGCGGAGAGTTTCGCCTGCGTACCGGCCTCTGCCCCTGGGCCGGCATCGCCTTCCATTCAAGCCGCGCTGCTGGCGCTGGCGGGGCGGGTAAGCGCCGATCTACCGTCTCTCGGACGTGCACGCCCGGCCTTGCAGATGGAAGCGTGCAGCGTGCTTTCAACCGTCGCCGATGCGCTAGCGCCGGGATCGGCGGATCATCCGCTGCATCACCGTCTTGCTGCATGCTGGGGCAGGCCGGAGGCTGCCGATTGCCTCAAGCGAGCGCTTGTCATGCTCGCCGATCATGAGCTCAATGCCTCTGCTTTCGCCGTCCGCGTCACGGTTTCGACGGGGGCAGCACTTTCTGCCGCAGTGCTCTCGGGTCTCGCAACGCTAACAGGACCATTGCATGGTTCGGCATGGCGAAGCGTCGATGCCCTTGCCAAGGCAGCATCCGGCGCTGGGGCGGAGCATGCGATCCGCCACCTGCTGCTACGGGGAGGTAAGCCTGTCGCCTTCGGGCACCCGCTTTACCCCGATGGCGATGTGCGGGCGGGCGTGCTGCTCTCCTCTTTCGACGTGCCGCCGGTCTTTCGCGATGTGCAGATGGCCGGCGAAGAAATGGTGGGCGAGAAGGTCAATGTCGATTTCGCGCTTACCGCCATGACAGCAGCCTTCGACCTGCCTGAGGAAGCACCAATCATCATCTTTGCGCTGGCGCGCACGGCCGGCTGGCTGGCGCATGCGACGGAGCAGATCGAAAGCGGCCATCTGATCCGCCCGCGTGCCCGCTATGTAGGGCCTTCGCCGGGCGAACGCTGAGTGTTTCCGAATGGCTTGCGCAGGCTCACGTTTTTGCATAGGGAAACCGACGAATTCAGCTAGTATGGGCGGACCGGCGCAATCGAAGACGCACGGGCGGCTCACGAGGGGCGGATCATGAAAGCCATGTCAGCAATCTCCCGCAGCCTGTTTTCCGCTGTGCTGATCATCTGCCTCCTGCCTGATGGCGCAGCTTATGCCCAGTCTGCCGGCTGTGCGATTTCGCGCGCTTCAAACGGCAACCAGATCTTCCGTTGTCCGGGCGGCGTCAATATCACCGCCGAACGCGGGGCATCCTTCAGACTCACCGATCGCAATCGCGACGGCAGCCCGGATTCCTTGTCGCTGCGCAGCAAGGCTGCCCTTATCGACGTGGACAGCAGCCAGCACCGTGGCGGCTTCCAGGTCGTGACGCCTCAGGCGATCGCGGCCGTCCGCGGTACGCAATGGGCCGTTGATGTCAAAGACGGCACCACCTCCGTGCTGGTTACACGCGGCCGTGTCGGCGTGCGCCGTCCGGCCGGGCCGGCGGTCACACTTGGACCGGGTGAAGGTGTGGATGTCACGCGCGGAACCGCCACGCTCACCGTCCGCACGTGGCCGGCGCCGCGCGTCGCGGCCCTTCTTTCACGCCTCGGTCAATAAGTCGTCTCATGAACCATCGCCTCCAGACCGTGTTCGCGCTGCTGCTCGCCGGTCTGTGGGGCGCGGTACTCGGCTATTTTCATCTGCAGTCGGACTCCGGCCTCATGGAGCGGATGGAGGCCACGCTTGCCGATCTGCGCAGCACGATCGTTGGCGTCCGGCCTCCGCCCGGTCTCGTTTCCATTATCGCAATCGATGACCGTACAGCCGCAGCGCATGGCTATCCGCTCAAGCGGGAGATGCTTGCGCAGCTCGTGACGTCCATCGGAGCATTGAAGCCGAGGGCACTGGCGCTCGATATCCTGCTTGTCGATCCCGGTACGCAGGAGGGCGATGCCGCGCTTGAAACGGCCCTCAAGGCAACGCCGAGCATCATCGCCGGTGCTGCGACCTTTCCGCAAAGTCTCCAGGCGGTGACGAGAAACGCGGAAGATCCGCTTGCCGCGGTCCCCGAAGCGCAGCAGCTTCTGCTGCCGCAGCCACGCTTCGCAGAGGCTGCAACGCTTGGCATCGTCAATGTGGCGACGGACCAGAGCGGCGTGCCGCGATTCGTTCCGCTGTTTTCTCGCGCCGCCGATCGTCTGGATGCGGCCTTTCCACTCCGGGTCGCCTCGATTGCGCTCGGTGCGGAACCATTGATCGAAAAGGATGGCATCCGGCTCGGCGCCCGCCGCATTCCAACGGATACGGGCCAGCGCCTGCCGCTGACTTTCTATGGTCCCGCAGGCAGCATCAGCACCTTCAGCGCTGCCGATGCGCTTGATGGCAAGCTGCCGGCGGATGCCATCACCGGCAAGGTAGTGGTGATCGGCGCGACCGTGACCGGCGGCGGCGATGTCTTCCCCACGCCGTTCGATCCCATCCTGCCGGGTGTCGAAGTCATGTCGACGGCAATCACGCATCTGATAGCAGGCGATGGCATGGTGCGCGACAGCAGGACACGGCAGGCGGATGCCGGCATTGCGATAGCCTTGCCTGTTCTTCTCGTCGCACTGGTCGCATGGAGCCGCAGTGCCCTCGGCTTCGTCATCATCAGCCTAGCGGTCATTGTGTGGGCGATGCTCAACCTTGCAGCCTTCGCGAACGGCTACTGGCTGAGTGCTGCATTGCCGATTGCGGCCGCCCTCCCACCCGCAGTTATTTTCGGTGCCGCAGAACTCTGGCGCGACCGCGGCCGTGCGCGGCACTTCGCCGATCAGTCCGAGCGGCTGCAACGCATCGAAGCGCCGGGCCTGGGCGAGTGGCTGGCGCGCGACCCGGCGTTTCTGGCCGAGCCGGTGCGTCAGAATGCTTCCGTCGTCTTCATCGACCTTTCGGGTTTCACCGGTCTCAGCGAAGCCGTCGGACCGGCCGCAGTGCGGGAAATCCTCAGCAGCTTCTTCGAACTCATCGACGAGGAAGTGCGGCTGCTTGGCGGGGCGATCACCAGCTTCATGGGCGACGGCGCCATGATCCTCTTCGGGCTGCCGGAACCGGCGGCCGACGATGCGGCGCGGGCAGCAGCCAGCGCCGTTAGGCTTGCCGACCGCACGCGCCTCTTCCTTGCAGGCCATCCGGAGCTTCGCCGCAGGAAGATAGGCTTCAAGCTCGGTGCCCATTGCGGCCCGATCGTCGCATCTCGTCTCGGCAGCGGCGACCGCCAGCAGATCACCGCAACGGGCGATACCGTTAATGTCGCCCAACGGCTCATGGAGGTGGCGGCGAGCCGCGGGGCAGAGCTTGCACTCAGTGCCAGCCTGCTCGACGCCGCCGGTCCGGATGCCGTTCCGTCGCAGGCGGGGCGGTTGACCGGACCGTTCGAGACGAAGCTTCGCGGGCGCTCCGGCAGCATCGCCATCTACACATGGCGCGGCGAGACACTTTGACATTCGCAGCCGGAGCGAGTAGGAACGGCCCAACTCTTCGGCCGGACGATTCCGGCTACGGTGCGTTACGCGCCTGACAGCTCCGAAAGATCGAATAAAATGACTGACTATAACGGCGTCTCTCCGGCGATCGCCAAGGCGTTGCAGAAGCGCGGCTATACCGAGCTCACCCCCGTCCAGAAGGCGATGCTCGATCCGGCGCTCGTTACATCGGACGCCCTCGTTTCCGCACAGACCGGCTCGGGCAAGACCGTCGCATTCGGGCTTGCACTCGCCCCTACACTTCTTGGAAGCGCGGAGCGGTTTGGCCCCGCCGCTGCTCCGGTTGCCCTCGTCATCGCGCCGACGCGCGAACTGGCGCTGCAAGTGAAGCGCGAGCTGGAATGGCTTTACGAAATGACAGGCGCCGTCATCGCGAGCTGTGTCGGCGGCATGGATATCCGTAGCGAGCGTCGAGCGCTGGAGCGTGGCGCACATATCGTCGTCGGCACGCCGGGACGTCTCTGCGACCACATCCGCCGCAACGCTCTGGATATGAGCGAACTCAAGGCGGCGGTGCTGGATGAGGCGGACGAGATGCTCGATCTCGGCTTCCGCGAAGATCTGGAATTCATCCTTGAATCGGCACCGGACGAGCGCCGCACGCTGATGTTCTCCGCGACCGTGCCTGCTGCCATCGCCAAGCTCGCGAAGAGCTATCAGCGCAATGCGGTGCGCATCAGCACGCAGGCGGAAGAAAAGCAACATATCGATATCGAATATCGCGCGCTCGTCGTTTCACCTGCTGACCGCGAAAACGCTATTATAAACGTGCTGCGCTACTACGAGGCGCGCAATGCGATCGTCTTTTGTTCGACGCGCGCGGCCGTCAATCACCTGACGGCCCGGTTCCACAACCGCAATTTCAATGTCGTCGCTCTCTCCGGCGAACTGACGCAGAACGAGCGCAGCCATGCGCTGCAGGCGATGCGCGACGGACGTGCGCGCGTCTGCATCGCGACCGACGTTGCAGCCCGCGGCATCGACCTGCCGGGCCTCGACCTCGTCGTGCATGCCGATCTGCCGACCAATCCGGAAACGCTGCTGCATCGCAGCGGCCGAACGGGTCGCGCAGGACGCAAGGGCGTCAGCGCGCTCATCGTGCCGCTCAACGTGCGCCGCAAGGCCGAACGGCTGCTCGACAATGCCGGTATCGCCGCCACCTGGGCACGGCCGCCCTCCGTCGAGGAAGTAACGGAGCGTGACGACGAGCGGTTGCTCGCCGATCCGATCTTTGCCGACAAGCCGCAGGACGAAGAGCAGGGGCTGGTGCAGAAGCTCATCGAAAGCCACGGCGCCGAGGCACTTGCTGCCGCTTTCGTGCGCCTTTATCGCGCCAACCAGTCGGCACCGGAAGACCTGATCGAGGTTTCAGTACAGGACGACCGCGCCCGCAAGCGCCGCGACAATGGCGAACCGCGCGAATTCGCGCCGGCGCAGAAGGGACCGCGTGACGATTTCGGCCCGAGTGTCTGGTTCTCCGTCTCCGTCGGCCGCAAGCAGAATGCCGAACCGCGCTGGCTGATCCCGATGCTCTGCCGCAACGGCAATCTCACCAAGCGCGAGATCGGTGCGATCAAGATGCAGCCGGACGAGACCTTCGTGGAAATCGCCGCCGACAGCGCCGACAGTTTCCTCGGCACTCTCGGCCCGAACAAGACGATGGAGCGCGGCATCCGCGTCGTCAGGCTGAACGGTACGCCCGACTTCAGCAAGCCGGCCAAGCCTGCCTATGCGAAGAAGTCCTTCGAAGAGCAGGGCGATGATCGGTTCCGTGGCGACAAGCCGAAGGGCAAGTTCGGCAAGGACAGGCCCGCAGGTGCGGAACGTCAGGACGACAAGCCCTGGACGAAGAAACCGGCCAAACCGAAATTCGAAGGCGGCAAGAACAAGTTCGAAGGCGGCAACAGGTCCGACGGCGCCAAATTCGATGGCGGCAGGGGCAAATTCGCCAAGAAGAAAGACCGCTGAGGCGGTCGCCGACCGCACCGGTAAGGCGATGCGGCCGGTAGGCAGCGAAAGTCTCAGCTATGTTCGCTGGAACCGGCTGCTGCGAGGATGAGATCGGCGACGGCGCGCGGCTGGGAAATCAGCGAAACGTGGCTGGCGTCGAGTTCGATCGTCGTCGCGTTCATGCGCTTCGCCATGAAGCGTTCGAGATCGGGATTGATGGTGCGGTCATTCTTCGAAACCGCGTACCAGGATGGCTTGGAGCGCCAGGCAGCGACTGTTGTCTTGGCAGTGAACAGCGTATCTGAAATGCGGCCCTGCACGGCATAGAGCGCCTTGGCGCGGGCAACCGGCAGATCGCCGGCGAAATCCCTTACGAAAGCCTCCTCACTCAACTGGGCATAACCGGCGGCGTGAACGAGGCCGGCGCTGGCAGGCGGCGTTGGATACTGCTTGGCGAGCGCGGTATAATCCTCGCCGGCGTCAGGCGCGCGGGCAGCGATATAGACGAGTGCCGTCACCTTCGGATCGACACCGGCTTCGGTGACGAGCATGCCGGAATAGGAGTGGCCGGCGAGCACAGTCGGGCCGTCCATCAGCGCCAGGATACGCTTGGTGGCTTCGACATCGTCAGCAAAGGAAGTGAGGGGGTTCTGCACGGCCATGACATTGAGGCCAGCGGCCTGGAGATGAGGGATGACATCCAGCCAGCAGGATGCATCGGCATAGGCGCCATGGACGAGAACGACATTCTTCGCCTTGACGACGGTGGCGGCCCGGCCGGCAGCCGGAAACATGCTGAGTGCGGCCCCTGCAACAAGCGCGGCCGAGAATGAGCGTCTGGTGATCGGTTGCATAATGGAGTCCTCCGGCTTCTAGGAAAAGGGGGGCGATGTCCCCAAGGGATCGCTGGAGCAAAGTTACGCCGAGACGTGAAGCTCCATAACTATACAAAGGTCCAGCGAGGTATTATGCCCCGGCTCAAGGCCAGGTGGCCTGTCGCAACGAGGGCAATCGACACCAGATGAGACCGGCTTCCGCAGATGATCGTCCTGAGCTGACGACCTTCATCAAGACAAATCTGCCGCTTGCGGGCGTGCCGTCGATACCTGACGTAAGGCTGCATATTGCGACACCGAGGAGCGGCCTCTATCGCCTTGCAATGGCTGACGATTCCGATATGGCACCGCCTTATTGGGCCTACCCTTGGGCGGGTGGGGCGGTGCTCGCTCGCTATCTTTTCGACCATCCCGAAGAGATGGCGGGCAAGCATGTCGTCGATCTCGGCACCGGCTCTGGCCTTGTTGCCATCGCGGCCATGAAATGTGGTGCGGCCCATGTGCTGGCTATCGATATCGATGCAAAGGCGATCGTTGCGGCGCGGCTGAATGCCGAGGCGAACGATGTCGTGATCGAGACGCGGCTCGGCGACATTATCAGCGACGCACCACCTCACGCCGACATGATTCTGGCCGGTGATGTCTTCTATGACGATGTCCTGGCGGAGCGTATGCTGCCTTTCCTTGAACGTTGCCGCGCAGCCGGCATCGACGTGCTCATCGGCGATCCGGGGAGGGCGCCTCTGCCCGCAGGTTCGCTGGAAAAAATTGCAGAATATCCGGTGCCGGATTTCGGCGGGAGTGCACAAGGTACGGCCGCTGATAGCACGGTCTTCCGCTTGAGATAAGCGCGATCGCGTGGCGCGCGATCGGGCAGCGGCGGCGATCCAGGCCTTGCGACGGCAACCGTCATTCTCGGCGCGAGCGTGCTGGCGCAGCTCTGCTTCTGGATTGTCGTCGCTTCCGGAAATGTCAGGCGAGGAGATCTGGCCGCAGAAGCATGACCGGGCAGGTGGCCCCTGCCGGCAGTTCCGGCGCATGCGGCGGGCGGATGATGAGGCAGTCCGAACGGGCAAAGGTCTTCATCATCGATGAATCCTGCTTGTCGAAGGGTTCGGCCAGCCAATTGCCGGCAGCGGATTTCGAAAGCCTAGCGCGGACATAGTCCTGCCGCTGGTCATTGGCACGCAGGGTAACCGCGGCTTCCACCGTTGCCTCGCGCTGCACCGGGGGCAGGGAGGCGAGCTTGCGGATCAGCGGCTCGAGGAACAGCAACGAGCAGACGAGGCTCGAGACCGGATTGCCGGGCAGGCCGAGCACGTGGGTCCCGCCGAAACTGCCGACCATCAGCGGCTTACCGGGGCGCATGGCGATGCGCCAGAAATCGAGCTGCATGCCGGCCTCGATCAAGGTGGCCTGCACCAGATCGTGGTCGCCGACCGAAGCGCCGCCAAGCGTGACGATGACGTCGACTTTGGCGCCCCGCGCCCTGTCGATCGCCGCGGTGATCCTGGCCTTGTCGTCAGACACGATGCCGAGATCAAGCACATCGGCGCCGGCTCTGCGGGCGAGGGCGGCAACACCAAACGTATTTGACGCGATGATCTGCGAAGGGCCGGGCGTGCTTCCAGGCGGCAATAATTCATCGCCGGTTGCGAGGATTGCGACCAGCGGACGGCGCAGCACCTCGACGTCAGGCCGGTTCATGCCGGCAGCGACCGTCAACCGCGAGAAATCGAGAGCGGTGCCGGCGGTAAGCACGGCTTCGCCTTCGGCAAAATCCTGGCCGCGGGGGCGCACATGCTGGCCCTGACGGACTGCGAATTTGGTTCGGATGCCGCCTTCGATCTTTTCGGCGTCCTCCTGCAGCAGCACGCTATCGGCGCCCGCGGGGATGGGCGCGCCGGTGAAGATGCGGACGGCCTCGCCGCGGCCGATGCTTCCCTCGAAGCCGTGGCCGGCGGAAGACGTGCCGATGACTTTCAGCACGGCGCCTGGCTCCGGCGCATCTTCGCGGCGCAACGCGTAACCATCCATGGCAGATGCATTGAAGGGCGGCTGGGTCAGACCTGCCGTCAGATCGACGGCAAGCACGCGCCCTTCAGCCTCAGCGAGCGACAGAGTTTCGGAGGCCGTGACGAGCTTTGCGCGGGAGAGTAGGCGGTTCTGGGCCTCGGCGACGGGTAGAAGGTTCATCTTGCCTCCGGATGGCGAAAATCGCCGGATTTGCCGCCGGATTTTTCGAGCAGCCTGATGCCGCCGATTTCCATTGCCTTGTCGGCCGCCTTGGCCATGTCGTAGATCGTGAGACAAGCGACCGAGACGGCGGTCAGCGCCTCCATCTCCACACCGGTCCTGCCGGTGAGCTTGGCGGTTGCTGTGACGCGCAGACCAGGCAGGGCGGCGTCTTCCTCTATCTCGACCGTGACCTTTGTCAGCATCAGCGGATGGCAGAGCGGGATGAGATCGGCGGTGCGTTTGGCAGCCATGATGCCGGCAAGGCGGGCGGTGCCGATGACGTCACCCTTCTTGGCATTGCCTTCTCGAATGAGCGCAAGCGTTTCCGGCGCCATCTTCACATGGCCTTCGGCCGTGGCGATGCGCACGGTCTCGGCCTTGTCGGAGACATCGACCATATGCGCCTCGCCGGAGGCGCCGATATGGGTCAGGCCGAGCTTTTCGCCGCTCATGTCATTCAGCCGCGATGGCGGCTTCACCAAACAGCAGAGCGCGGGTGGCTGCCGTCACGTCCTCCTTGCGCATCAGGCTTTCGCCGACGAGGAAGCTATTGATGTCAACGGCCTGCAGGCGCTTGCAATCCTCATTGGTGAAGATGCCGCTTTCGCCGACCAGAAGCCGGTCATCAGGAACCATTGATGCCAGCGTCTCGCTGACCGTGAGACTGACTTCGAAGGTGCGGAGATTGCGGTTGTTGATACCGACGAGCGGCGAAGACAGCTTCAAAGCGCGTTCCATTTCCGGGGCATCATGAACCTCGACCAGCACGTCCATGCCGAGCGAGAAGGCCTCGTCCTGCAGGCGCTCTGCATCGTCATCCGTCAGCGAGGCCATGATGAGCAGAATGCAGTCGGCACCCCAGGCGCGGGCCTCATGGACCTGATAGGTCTCGAACATGAAATCCTTGCGCAGCGCGGGCAGGGCGCAAGCGGCGCGCGCTGCTGTCAGGAATTCCGGCGCTCCCCGGAAGCTCGGCGTATCCGTCAGCACCGACAGGCAGGCAGCGCCACCGGCTTCGTATGCCCTAGCGAGTGCCGGCGGATCGAAATCCGGACGGATGAGGCCCTTGGAGGGGCTTGCCTTCTTGATCTCGGCAATCAGGCCGATCTGGCCGGCATCGCGCTTGGCGACGAGCGCCTTGTGGAAACCACGCGGCGCGGACTGCCCGGCCTGCATAGCCTTGAGATCGGCAAGCGAGGTCTTCGCCTTGGCCGCAGAGATTTCCTCACGCTTATAGGCTTCGATTTTCTTCAGGATATCAGTCATGAGACAATCCTAGTCGATATCGTTGGAAACGGCGATCAGTTTGTCGAGCGCAGATGCGGTTGCGCCGCTGTTGAGCGATTCCGTTGCAAGCTTCATGCCGTCACGGATCGTCTCTGCCTTGCCCGCGATGACGAGCGACGCGGCGGCATTGGCGAGCGCGATATCGCGGTAAGCGTTCTTGGCGCCGCCCAGCACCTCGCGCAGGGCTGCTGCATTGACGGTGCCGTCGCCGCCCTTGATCTCGGCGAGCATGCGAGGCGCCACACCGAAATCGGCGGGCGACAGCTCGAAAGTGCGGATCTTGCCGTTTTCGAGGGCCGCGACGCTGGTCGTGCCGGTCGTCGTGATTTCATCGAGGCCGTCGCCGTGGACGACCCACACACTTTCGGCGCCGAGGTCGCGCATGACCTCGGCAAGCGGCACGACCCATTGCGGCGCGAAGACGCCGAGAAGCTGACGCTTGACGCCAGCCGGATTGGAGAGGGGACCAAGCAGGTTGAAGATGGTGCGCGTGCCGAGCTCGACGCGCGTCGGGCCGACGTGACGCATGGCGGAATGATGCTGCTGCGCGAACATGAAGCCGACTCCGGCTTCGGCGATGCAGCGGGAGATCATCTCCGGGGTGACCTCGAGATTGACGCCAAGCGCCGCAAGACTGTCAGCGGCACCGGATTTCGAGCTCAACGCCCTATTACCATGCTTGGCGACCGGAACGCCGGCGCCGGCGACGATGAGCGCCGCCAGCGTCGAGATGTTGTAGGTGCCGCTGGCGTCGCCGCCGGTGCCGACGATATCGATCGCGTCGGCGGGTGCTTTCACCCGCAGCATCTTGGAGCGCATCGTGGTGACGGCGCCGACGATCTCGTCAACCGTCTCGCCGCGGACGCGGAGCGCCATCAGGAAACCGCCGATCTGCGAAGGCGTTGCCTGACCGGACATCAGGATATCGAAGGCCTGGCGAGCCTCGTCACGGGTCAGTGGCTCACGGCTAGCTGCCTTGGCCAGAAGCGGCTTCAGATCGGTCATGCGTCGCTTCTCCCTAGCGGACGGTTGCCTGTTCGGCGAGGGTCCGGTTGACCTCTGTACCATACTGGCTCTGCAACAGGTTGACCATCTGATCGAGAATGTCGTCACCGGCCTGATTTGCGATGGCGGCGATCTGCTGGTCGCGGTTGTTCAAGGCATCGGTCGTCGGCTCTTCGTTGACGTCGGTCACCTTCAGCAGGATCTGCGTGCTCGGATCCGCGCCGACGGCCGTTGCGACGGTATCTACAGGACCGGAGAAGGCGGCGTTGATGCCGGCGCGGCCGAGAACCGGATCATCGGTCGAGCGGGTAAAGCCGCTCTTGCTTTCGACGGCGATACCAAGCGGGGCGGCGATATCGGCAAGCGCGGTGCCCTTCTGCGCCTCGGCCTTCAGCTCGCCGGCCTTTTTGGCAAGTTCGGCCTTCTGCTGCTCGGCGGTCCAGTCCTGAACGGCCTTGTCACGCACTTCGGCAAGCGGGCGGTCACGTTCCGGCATGACGTCGCGCACGTCGAACCAGACATAGCCGTCATTGCCGACGGAAATGGCGGCCGCATCGGCACCGACATCGGTCTTGAAGGCTTCCGGCAGAAGCTGCTGCTGGGCCGGAATATCCTTGACCGGATTGCCGTCCTTGTCTGCACCCGTCATGTCGATGGCATCAATGACGACAGCCTTCAGCTTGAGCTGGCTGGCGATCTCTTCGAGGGACGTGCCGCCGGCGCGCATATCCTCGATGCGGTCGTGAACGTTGATGACCTCCTGCGAGGCATTGGCAACCGAAAGCTGTTTGCGGAGCTCTTCCTTGACCTCATCGAAGCTCTTGGTGGTCTCCGGCTTGATATTGGTCACACGCAGGATGACAGGACCGAAGGTGCCGTCGACGACAGGTGTGGTGCCGCCATCCGTCTTCACCGCGAAAGCGGCTTCGGCCACGGCCTGGTCCGGAACCTTGTCCTTGGCGAATTCGCCGAGCAGCACATCGCTTGCAGTCTTGCCCTGGTCGGTGACAAGCTGATCGAAGCTCGTGCCGCTCTTCAGCGCGGTTTCAGCCGCATTGGCGAGATCCTTGCTGGCGAAGGTGAGCTGCTCGAGCGTGCGGCTTTCCGGCGTCGTGTAGGCGGCCTTCGCCTTGTCGAAGGCTTCCTTAATCTGATCGTCGGTGACGGTCGTGGGATCGGCGATGTCATCAGGCTGAAGCTTCAGATAGGCGATCTTGCGATATTCCGGCGCGCGATAGCGCTGCTTGACGTCTTCGAACCACTTGGCGAGCACGTCATCGGCCGGCGCCTTGATCGGTTCGATATTGGCGTTGGTGAGCAGCAGGTAATCGACGCTGCGGCTCTCGTTGCCGTAGAGTTTCAGCGCGTTGACGAGAGTCGCAGGCGCCTGGAAGCCGTTGGAGACGGCTTCGATGATCTGGCTGCGGATAGCCTGCTTGCTGCGATCCTTGATATAGTCGTCTTCCCGAATGCCGGCATTGCGCAGACGAGAGGTGAAAAGCGAGCGGTCGAACTGGCCGTTGATTGCCTTGAAGGCCGGATCGTCGCCGATCAGCTGGGCGAGGCGGTCTTCGGAAAGGCCGAGGCCCATGTCATCGGCAAGCTGGTCCAGCGAGGCGCCGGCCACGAGTTGGGCAAGCACCTGCTCTTCAACGCCGAAAGCACGGGCCTGCTCCGGCGTCAGGCGCACACCGTATTGCTGGCCGAGTTGGGCAACCTGGCGCTGGTAGGCGAGGCGGAATTCATTGACATCCACATGCTGGTCGCCGACGGTGACCACCGTCGTGCTGTTGCCGCCGCTTATCAGCTCACGCGACACGCCCCAGATGCCGAAGGACGCGACGAGCAGGAGCAGGAGCAGTTTGGCAACCCAGGTCTGAGCAGCTCTTCTCAGAAGATGGAACATGGAAACGCAAACCTCGCATTATCATTGGCCCAGAAGGGCAGACATTCGTCGTTCCATAAAACAAAGCTGCGAGGAAATGAAGGCTTGTCGCACGAAAAGCTTGCGGGGCTTGCACACGCTCTCGCTAACCCGCGGCGAGCGACAAAAGATGCTTGATTGCGGAACCTTTACAGCATTCATTTCGTTGAAGCGGCATTCCATCAAACAGGAGCAGACCATGGCCGAATTGAAAACCGCTTCCGCCGAATCCACCGCTGCGCGCGTCAAGGCCGAAGTTGCCGCCGACGATCTGTCCGCGCAGGTTGCTGCGTTACGCGAGGATCTGGCCCGCCTTTCGGAGAGCGTGATCGCGCTGGGGCAGGGCGCAAAGACCGCAGTGACCGACGAAGCCTCGGTCATGACCGAGCGCGTCCGCGACAAGGTGCGTGAAGAGCCGCTGACCGCAATCGCCATTACGGCAGGCGTCGCCTACCTCTTCGGTCTCCTCAGCCGCCGATAGACGAAAAAAGCCGGACGCGCACGACGTCCGGCTTTCAAACTTTTTCTGGCAATCTTTTCCGTGTCAGGTCAGCGGCGGATGACGCGTCCGATCGCAATCAGAATGCATGCGCCGACAAAGCCCGTAATCAGGTATCCGAGCCAGCCGCTGAGTAGCGGGATGTGAAGGATACCGAGAATCCAGTTGGCGACAATCGCGCCTATGATACCGAGCAATATGTTCATGAACACGCCCATATTGCTGTTCATGAACTTCTCCGCCAGCCATCCGGCGAAGCCGCCGATGATGATAGCTGCAATCCAACCTACACTTTCGTTTTCCATGGCAATCTCCCCTCCTGGGTAAAACGTGAGATAAAACGCGCACAATCGAAAAAAGTTCCGCCGTGGCAACGGCTTAGCGCTATCAGGGGTGAAGCAATGTCACCGGCGTGGAAAATGTGTGAGCCGCGATCTGAAACATCCGTCCCGAAAAGGCCGGCGCAGCAAAACCTACCGGCATCAGCAAACTCTTCGTGAACATCAAATCCTCCCTCTATCAGAAGCAAGCTTAGTTCATCGCCTCAACTGCGCAAGCCGCTTATTAATAAGTAGTTAGGTATGAGTTTAAGTAAAATTGTCGCGTCGCAATATGCGCTATGTCTAATATAAACTCATTTGGAATCGGGCTTTCTCAATTTGCATTAGCAACATTCATTCAACGCCAACTGGAGGAGACTGATATGCCCCCTCCCGCCGCGTCGAGCATGTGGAAGCAGCCCGACTGGCGCCCGACGGCCAAATTTGCGCGGAATACCGTCTCTGACTGCGGCACGGCAAGGTTGCATCTCAATTGAAGAGCGTCGATCTAAGACATACCCAATAGAGTACAGCAACCTTAAAAACAATTCGAGTTTTCATGCTTCTTTTTACGCAGGATTAACCCAACCTGACGTCAATTCATAGCTAACAGAATCTCAAGAAGCACGATTCATCGACCCTGCCGTTTCTCGTATTTCGGGCCGCATATGTCTTCTATTAACACAAACTACTCCAGCATCGCGGCGTTACAAACCCTCCGGTCTGCGACTGCAGGTCTCCATGCGACACAGAATAAGGTTTCAAGCGGCCTGCGCATCGAGAAGGCGTCCGACAATGCGGCCTATTGGTCTGTCGCAACGGCGATGCGCACGGATAACAGGGCGCTTTCGGCCGTGTCCGACGCATTGGGTCTGGGAGAAGCGCTGGTCGACACCAGCTCTACAGCTCTCGCCTCGATCATCGACATCATAGGCGACATGAAAGCCAAGCTGATCGCCGCGACAGAGAAGAGCATTGACAAGGCGAAGATCCAGGATGAAATCAGTGCACTGGGCGGCAGGCTTCTGGCCACCGCCGCCTCGACCTCCTTTTCCGGTGAGAACTGGCTGAACACTGATGTTCCTGGTCTCGACACGCTTACCAAGTATGACAAAAGCATCGTTTCTGCCTTCATTCGCGGAGCCGACAATAGCGTCAGTGTCGGCACGACAGATGTCGATCTGACACAGCTGGTGCTTTTCAACTCGACGGGGGGAGGGTTGCTGCAGGCCGATGCGAAATCGCTCGGCATGATCGGCGGATTGCGGAATGCCGACTTCACCGGGAGCGGACAAGCAGGTTACAGCGCTTATCGCTTCTCCGGCCCCAGCACGCTGCCGGACCCAAGCCTTGCCGCCTTCACGGCAACGGACAGGCTAACGTTCGATCTCACCGTCGACGGCACCGAAACACGCATGGTGACGATCGACAAGAATACCATCGATTCCGCATTGGGAACGAGCAATGGCATGATCAACAGCGCCGATGATTTCGCCAGGGTCATCGGCACGGCCATATCCAATATGGGCTGGTCACCAGGCACGGTCACTTCGTTGGCGGGAAATCTTGTCTTCTTCAGCGGCGAGATCCCCGGCGCCAGTGAATCGAGCATGGTCGTTTCGAACGTGACGTCGACGCTCTCAGCCGGTTATGCTTTCTGGCTTGATGCTGTAGCGTTGAATCGACAGGACGGCACTGTCGCGGCCGCTCAGTTCGCGTTTTCTGGCCCTTTCTTCGTCCATCGTGACGTCAAGTTTTCCTTCAGCGTACAGGTCAATAATAGCGCGGCGAAAGCCGTCACCATCGACCGCAATCTGGTCGACAGCGTCCTCGGCACGAGCGATGGAAAAATCAATACCGCCGGCGACTATGCGCGCATGTTGAACGCTGCGCTCGCAGGAACCGGGATGCAGGTTTCCTCCGCAGGCGCCAGTGTCATTCTTCAGGCAGATGCCGCCATGTATCCCGAAAAGGGCGCAACGCGATCGAGTGTCCGTCTTTTCGGCGTCAGCGACAATATCGGCTTCGCCCCGAATTTCGATATTACCAACATCGACATCACGAACCCCGCCAACGACCTGCAGAACTATATCGGCGGCATCAACATGATGGAGCAGAAGGTCACCAAGGCCGCGGCCTATATGGGTGACATCGGCAAGCGCCTCAACATGCAGGACAATTTCGTCAATTCGCTGCAGGACGCAGTCGCAAGTGGCATCGGGCGGCTCATCGATGCCGATATGGAAGAGGAATCCTCACGACTGACGGCCCTGCAGAGCCAACAGCAGCTCGCCCTTCAATCTCTCTGGATCGCCAACAGCGCGCCGCAGAACGTGCTCGAGCTCTTCCAGTAGCGCGACGTTCAGCACCAACATTGCCGCGGCCGGGTGAATCTCCGGAAGCTGCCGGAATGGCTCGTCGGGGATGCGTCACGACCTCGCATCGGTGACCGTAGTTTGCTGCCGGCCAGCGGATAAGAGACATTCCACCGTGGGCCTCGCGATGGAGACTCCTATCGCAAAGTCGGGTGCGATAAGGTTTGCATGAATTCCGAAACAGTAGAAGCAAGGCCGCTGGCAGGCATAGCGCTCGCTCGCCTGGGAGCGCCATGGAGAGTTCGACCGAAAGAAGCGTGCGGCCTGCTTAGACAACTATACCGGATGGCTGAGTGGCTGCCGATCCGGCGGGTTCTGCAAAGCGCTTTGTCTCACCCGGCAAATCGCGCCACCTTCTGCCCGATGGCCAGCGAGGCGGTCAGGCCGGGGCTTTCAATTCCATAGAGCGCTATATAAGCGGGGTGACCGGTTTTTTCCGGACCCTGGATTACGAAGTCACCACCGCCACCCGCAGCCGGGCCGGCGATTTTCGGGCGGATGCCCGAATAGGCGGGCTGCAACGCACCGTCCACCAGATCGGGCCAATAGCGGCGGATTGCGGAATAGAATTTATCCGCGCGGCGCGGATCGACATCATAGTCGATTACCTCGACCCACTCGACGTCGGGACCGAAGCGGGCCTGGCCCGCAAGGTCGAGCGTCAGGTGCACACCGAGACCGCCGGGTTCGGGAACCGGATAAATCAGCTGCTTTGCAGGCGCGCGGCCTGTCAGCGCGAAATAGCATCCCTTGGCGTAATGACGTGGCGGGATGGTGCTTGCGTCCAGGCCCAGCAACCTTTCAGAAAGCGTCCAGGCATTCAGACCTGCCGCATTCACCACGAGGCGCGCTTCAATTCTGACCGGATCGCGACCGCCGACCGACAAGCAAATTTTATTCACAGCCAATTCGCCTTCGATGACGGGCGAATTGCAGACGATGGCTCCGCCATTGGACTCTATGTCCGTGATGTATGCCTGCATCAGGCTGTGACTATCGATGATGCCGGTCGATGGCGAGACAAGCGCCGCAAAACCTCTGATCCGGGGTTCCCTGCGGAAGAGTTCCGCTGCATCGATCAGATAGCAGTCCTCCACTCCATTTGCATGAGCCTGCCTGGATAGCTTTTCGAGGTAGCCGAGTTCCTCCTCGCTCGAGGCGACGACGAGTTTGCCACAAGCCTTGTGCGGGACGCTTCGCTCCCGGCAATAGTCGTAGAGCTTGTGCTTTCCGGCGACGCACAGCTCTGCTTTCAAACTGCCGGTGGCGTAGTAGAGCCCGGCATGGATGACCTCGCTGTTACGGGCCGACGTGATGCTGCCGGTCATTGGCTCCGCTTCGAGAAGAACCACCTCGCGGCCAGACATGGCAAGTTGACGCGCCACCGCGAGCCCCACGACGCCTCCACCCACGACGACGCAGTCGAGGTCCAGTATCTCTACCATGAAATTCCCTCTCATCGTCCGACTGCGGTGAGGCGCCTCTCCGATCGAATTTTGCTATCCCAAAAACGGAAGTATGATGAAATAAGGATTCAAGGACCAGCACTTCATGCGTTGTCATGAGGGCCAATGCTCTTTGGATGTAAGGCTATCCGATTGGCGATGGTTGGTTGATGTAGTGCTCGTGCCGGAAGCGAAGAGGCGGTTCGACACCAAGCGGAAGAGCAGTCCATGCTACTGAATCAAATGAGGGGCTCCCACTCAATACTCGGCGAGCCCCCCGCATCGGGTTCGGTCATAGTAATCCTACTACCGCCGCATATCCACTTTCGTAGCGCAGCCGCCGATTCGCAATTCATCCAAAAGGGCTAGGCGCGAAGTGGACCCTACACAGAGGCAAAGCGATTGGACTACCGAGATCAGATTTGGGATCAAAGCAATTTGCAGACATAAAAGGCAATGGGAAGCTCGCCTGGGTGGCAGCCATTTCGTCCTTGTGCATCACCTCGTACGAAGGCCCGATGCCAACATAACTTCAAGTGAAAACAGCAGCTTGTAATGGCAATGGCGAGCAGCGCCCGATGAAGATGAGAACTAGGAGATGGTGATAAGTCTATGATGGTGATGTAAGTATTCTCCCCGAAGCGGCAATCGGCGGCAATATCGCGCCATGGAGGGCAATCGGCGCCTTATGGCGGGCCTAGAACGATTAAGCGGAGAACTACGTCTACGCCATAGCCCTCTAAGTTGCTTGCCCGACAAGGGTCGCAGACCGCTTGCTTATGCTCATCTGGGGGAGCGTCGCTTGCCGTCGCTAGACCAGAACAGCGTTCACGGGGCGGCGGGGCGAGAAAGGCAACGTGGGGCCGTAGCCGAAGCGCATGATGATATCAGGCCGCATTCCGCGTTCCCCGATCAGCGCCGCCAATTCAGGCCGCAGCCGTGCGACCTCGACAGGCTGGTTGACGAAGGCGTGTTTGAGGCCGGAAGCGGTCGCGGCAAGCGCGAAACGCTGGCAGGTGCGACCGACCGCGATCCAGTGCGCCTTGTCCTCGCGCTCCGCCAGAAAGATCGCGACACCCGCCGAGGCGTCCATCTCGCGCGCATATTTGTCGTTTTCGGCGCCTTTTGTGAAGAACGTGTCAAAGGCGAGACCACCAAGAAATTCGGGAAGCACGGGATTGCCGCTTGCGGCCGAGAACAGTCCGTCACCCGACGCCATGGCGCTGCGCGGATTGAACCGCAGCCAACGCTTCAACTCGGCCATGAAGGCCACGTCAGCCATCTGCGCATCGTTGCCGGCAACGATCAGGTCCCGCACCTGGTCGATCCGCGCGCGGTCGGCAAGCAGGACGAGACGCACACCCGGCGCTTCCGTGTACTGCCGAAGCGCTTCGATATCAGCTGCAGGTACCGGGCGCTCGTCATATTCGGCTCGGGTGGATTGCCGTCTGGGGATGGCGGCAAGCAGCGGATGCGAACGGGCTTCAGCCCTGGAGAAGGAATAGCGGATGCGCTCGCCTCCAGCGTCCGTCTCCAACTGCCCGGGCCGTCCAGTCGCGGTGGCGGCGATCAGCAGATTCTCGGCTGCGCATCCGAGACTGACGAAGAGGTGATGATTGTCGGGATCGACGACCGGCGTTGCGCGGGAGAGGTCGGGCAGAATGTCGATCGCGCTTTCTCCCACGCGAAACCGCCAAGGCTGGGTGTTATGGCCGTTGGCGGCAAGCGTCGCGTATCGGATGATGTCGGCGATGTTCGGGTCGGCGGGCATCGGGGCGCGAAGGCCGCCTGTGTAGGAATCGAAGTCGCCCATCGACCCCACGGCCGACCGCCAACCGGCGGCGGCGCCGCCAGCCAGCACGAGTGCACCGCCTGCGCCGATGAGTATGTCTCGCCTTCTCACGCCCACTCCCTTCATTGCTACTCTGCGCGAGATGGCGCGACAAGCGGTTGACCTCGGTCAAAAGACCGACGCGCGGGGTACGCTGCCATCGAGGTCCTCATCGGCCGTACACAGATGACGATCCCCGCGCAGGAATATGCCCTTCAATGGCGTGACCGGGGCGGCCGCTTGATAGTCAGCAACTCCGTCAGATCCCGCAGATCATCAGCGGTCGATACGCCGATCTTCAACCATTTCCCATCGCGGTATGTCGGGGTCGAATCATAAAGATCGGCTAGCTGCGAGCTCAGGCTTTCGCGCCGCGCCTCGAGTTTATCTCTTTCAGCGCGCCCCAGAACGACCACGACAGAGAACAGCCTATATTCGGGCAGGAAAGTGCAGAAGGCCCGCGATTTCTTGTATCGCAGAGACCACCCATGCTTCTTTCCGCCATAAATCCACTCAGGAATGAAGGTCCCGGGGTATGAGTTCTCGATCCAGTCTTGAAGAGCCTTCCAGTGCGCAAAAGCGTCCAGCCCGGTCCAATCGCGAACGGTCTCGTCACTCGGCGGAGCGGACTTGTTCGTGAGACGATCTCCGATCTGGGGCGACTGATTCATGCCGCTTCTTTCCTTGATAGAGGGCCAGAATCGCAAATGCGCGATCGACCGTCGGGCTGAACCTAAAAATCCACCACCACCGACGGCGCACTGCGCTTCGCCTCGCCGTGGAAAACGGCCTCGATGTTGTTACCATCAGGGTCGAGCACGAAAGCCGCATAATATCCGGGATGATAAGCTCTCTCGCCGGGCGCACCGTTGTCGCGCCCGCCGTGGGTCAGCGCCGCGTTGTGGAAGGCATCCACTGTCGCGCGGTCCCTCGCCTGGAAGGCAAGGTGGTGTCGTCCTGTCAGAACACCCAGCGCCGCCGGACTTTCTGCCGAAGATACGACAAGTTCGTCAGCCCAGAAATATCCATCGGCGGTGTCGACAACAGGAATCTCCAGCACAGCCAGAATGGCAGTGTAAAAATCCCGGCTGGCCTTGAGATCCTGCACCACGAGCTGGATGTGGTCGATAAGCCGACCTCGATGCAATTGATGAATTTCCATTGTCGCTCTCCTTGTGAAATCTGGCTGATAAAGTTCATTGTTGAGCATCAATCCAGTCGATGACTGGTGAGGTCATTCCTCAGCCTGTGACGAATACGCCTTACTACACTGAATCACGACTTAGCCGGCACTTCATTGCGGTATAATGATAGAACGAGGCCGCAAACTTCCTTTATCACGCTAAATCAGTTGCGGCCCCGACCGAGATACATCGGGCTATAGAGTAGAATCGCCGGTTCGCCAGTCCACATGGCTTCATGCGGCAACATGCGGGAATATCGCGCTGTGGAGGGGAATCGGCGGGGTGGCGGAAGAGGTGGGATTCGAACCCACGGTACGGTTTCCCGCACGCCGGTTTTCAAGACCGGTTCCTTAAACCACTCGGACACTCTTCCATCCAATTGATCTGGCTGGTCTTTGCCGGAAAGAAATCGTTCTTGATGAAGACTGCTTCCGTCGACAACCAAATCGCGGTTTGGCAGGCTTTATAGCGGTTCGAACTTCAGCGTCAACTTACTCTGGCATATCGAGCAGCAATCAGGAAGAAATGCCCCCTTGCGGGGCGGGTGACAGCTCCACCCGGAACGGTCCTGTCATGAAGCGAAACCATCCGGTGCGGGGGATAAATACCACTATTCCATTCCCGCACAGGTTAAAATCAACCAAACATTAACCATAACCATTAGAATTTGGCCTATCGCCGCGAAATCGTTCGCAAATTCGCCACGATATCCACAAGATTAAAGTCTCGTTAGGCAGGCGGGGAATAAGGCAGCTCCAACTCATTCACGAGTGAGTTCCTTAACCATAAAACGGTCTTGAGTGGCGTGGGGCATATGAAACTGAATTACGGGGCGGCGTCTTTCGCAACGACGGCACGGTGGCTGGCAATATCGGCCATGTGCGCAACAGTGACGGCCTGCGGCACGACACAGGCGGTTCCCAAGAAAAAATCCCACGGCAAGGAATATTTCTCCGAAAGCGAATATGGCGTCAAGGCCAGCCCGCGCGTTGCAAACGGCAACAATATCCCGAAGGGCGGCGGCCGCTACATGGTGGGCAATCCCTATGTGGTGAAGGGCAAGATGTACTACCCCAAGGAGGATTACTCCTATAACAAGGTGGGTATCGCTTCCTGGTATGGGTCAGCTTTCCACGGACGCCTGACGGCGAATGGCGAAGTCTACGACCAGATGCATCTTTCCGCCGCGCATCCGACCTTTCCGCTGCCGAGCTACGCACGTGTGACCAATATAGAAAACGGTTCGTCGGTGATCGTGCGCGTCAACGACCGCGGCCCGTACCATGAAGGTCGCATCATCGACCTTTCCAACAAGACGGCGTCCATGCTCGACCTGCAGCACAGCGGCACAGGCAATGTTCGCGTGCAATATGTCGGGAGAGCGCCGCTCGACGGCCACGATATGCCATATCTTATGGCATCCTATATTCCTAAGGGCAGCCGTATTCCGGGCGTCTATCCGGGCGGGGGCCAGATCGCGACGGGCGTGATGGTTGCCTCCAACAGCAAGAAGATCACCGGCGACCAGTTGCAGAGCCTTGGCGACTATTCCAGTCCTTCGCCTGCCAGCGTACCGGTTCCATTCTCCTCGACAGCCTATGCAGGCTCCACGCCGAGCGCCAAATATCCGGGCTCTACGCAGAGCGCGAAGTATAATGCAGCTCCGGCTCCGCAAATGGCCCCCGTGCCGATGCAGGCCCCGGCAGGCGGTCATTTCCTGACGCCGCCAGCCTTCTCCAATGGCGGACAGGCGATGGACCAGATGGTGGTTTTGCCGGATATCGGCCCCATTCCCTATGAGCGCCCGAATGGCTGGTCGAAGGGCACGTCGCTTGCCATGAACTATCAGGAGGCCGTCGTCGTGAACGTTCCGCTTGCCTTCGACGCCGTGATGGTGCGCAACGACGGGCTGACGCAGGAATCGATCCTCGCGTCCTTCAAGAGACAGAATGGCGGCGCTGCAAAGGCGCGATAAAACGCACAATAAAGTGTAATTGCATCGGCTTCCAGCTCGCTTTACCTTCCTGAATCAACCCGCACGATCAATGGGATTAGCGATGTTGAAGCCGCTGCTTCGCCTCCTTGCATGCCTGCTTTTGCCTGCGTCCGCAGCCGTTGCCGCAGAAGGCACCGAGGCCGGTTTCATCACCAAGGCCGCTCAGGCCTATATGATCGAAGCTTCGACCGGAACGGTGCTTCTGGCCAAGAACGAGAACCAGGTCTTCGCGCCCGCTTCGCTTGCCAAGCTGATGACGATGGACCTCGTTTTCAGTGCCGTCAGCAAGGGTCAGATTTCACTCGATACCGAATACCCCGTCTCCGAATATGCCTGGCGCACGGGCGGCGCGCCTTCGCGGGCGGCCACGATGTTTGCGGCGCTGAAATCGAAGGTCCGAGTCGAAGATCTGATCAAGGGCGTTGCGATCCAAGGCGCCAATGACGGCTGCATCATCCTTGCCGAAGGCATGGCCGGCAGCGAGGACCAGTTTGCGGCATCGATGACCCGGCGCGCCCGCGAACTCGGCATGGAAAAGGCCATCTTCGGCAATTCCACCGGGATTCCCGACGGCAAGAGCAAGGTGACGGCTAGGGAATTGGTGACGCTCGCCGTCGACCTGCAGGCTTCCTATCCCAATCTCTATCCCTATTTTGCCCAGCCGGATTTCGAGTGGAACAAGATCTTCCAGCGTAACCGCAATCCGCTGCTCGGCATGGATCTCGGCGCTGACGGGCTGGCGACGGGCTTTACGGAAGGCGAGGGCTATTCGATCGTCGCCTCGGTGCAGCGCGACGGACGGCGGCTCTTCGTGGCGCTTGCCGGCATCGCCTCCGATAAGGAGCGCACGGAAGAAGCCAAGCGGGTCCTGGAGTGGGGGCTGACGGCCTTCGAGAGCCACCAGGTCTTTGCCGACAAGGAAGTGATTGGCGCTGCAAGCGTCTATGGCGGCACGGCACGCACGGTCGATCTCGTCGCCAAGGCCCCGGTCAGCGTCTATGTTCCTATCAACAATCCGGATCGACTTGCGGCCCGCATCGTCTATCGCTGGCCGTTGATGGCGCCTGTGAAGGCCGACACGGAGGTCGGTACGCTTCGCATCGTTTCCGGCAACAGGATGCTGCGCGAAGTGCCGCTCTATACGGTGCAGTCCGTCGAGGTGGGATCACTCAGCAGTCGGGCGATAGACGCGCTCCTCGAGCTTGGCGAATCGCTGTTCTTCTCCTGGCTCTGGGACACCTCCGAGCAGAGCTGAAACCCGTGTTGCGGGCGAATTCTCCCGCAATTTGCCGGGGAAGGTGAATATGTCGCCGCGGCAAAAGGTTTCGTTCCGCACTATCTTCGGATAGATAGAGCAAGAGCGCGGCGCTCAGAATGCGGGAAATTATCATTGTCGTCCGGTACGGGATTGTTCGTTACGTTTGAAGGCGGAGAGGGCGCTGGGAAGTCCACGCAGATCCGCCGCCTTGCCGAAGCCCTGAAGGCAGAAGGCCATGACGTGTTGCTGACCCGTGAACCCGGCGGCTCACCGGGAGCCGAAGCGGTGCGCCATGTGCTGCTTTCGGGCGCTGCGGAAGCCTTCGGCACCCGCATGGAGGCGATCCTCTTTGCCGCCGCCCGCAATGATCACGTGGAAGAAGTCATCCGGCCGGCGCTTTACAAGGGCAAGATCGTGCTTTGCGACCGCTTCATGGATTCCTCACGCGTCTATCAGGGCGTCACCGGCAATCTGGAGCCTGAATTCATCGAGACGCTGCAGCGCATCGCCATCAACGGTGTCACGCCCGACTGTACACTGATCCTCGATATTCCCGCCAAGCTGGGGCTCGAGCGCGTTAGCAAGCGAAACGCTGGCGGTCCTGACCGTTTCGAGAAGGAAACACTCGAAACACACGAGAAGCGACGCGAAGCCTATCTCGATATCGCCGCGCGCGAACCGGAGCGCTGCCATGTCGTCAACGCGACGCAACCCGAGGAAGCAATCGCTGCAGAGATCCTCACAATCGTCAGACAGCTGCTGAGACCTGCCGCCGAAGGGCAACGGATGCCGGAAGCTGCGCATCATGAGTGAAGACAGGCCCGGACTGCTCGACGGCGCCATATGGCCGGCCGAAAACACGAAGCTCTTCGGCCATGAAGAGGCCGAGGATTTCCTGGCGCAGTTCTATCGCTCCGGCAAGGGACATCATGCGATCCTGATCGAAGGACCCGAGGGCATCGGCAAGGCGACGCTCGCCTTCCGCTTCGCCAACCACGTGCTGTCGCATCCCGATCCGGCGAGCGCCCCGCTGCGGATTGGCGATCCGGATCTCAACTCACCTGTCAGCCGGCAGATTACCGCGGGCGCGTCGCACAATCTCCTGCATCTGTCGCGGCCGGTCGACGAGAAGAGCGGGAAAGTGAAGTCGGCGATTACCGTCGACGAGGTGCGCCGGGCCGGCAAGTTCTTCTCGCAGACCTCGGGCACCGGCAACTGGCGTATCGTCATCATCGACCCCGCCGACGACATGAACCGGAACGCTGCAAACGCCATCCTGAAGATCCTCGAAGAGCCGCCGAAGCGGGCGATGTTTCTCGTTCTGTCGCATGCGCCGGGAAAGCTGCTGCCGACGATCCGCTCGCGCTGCCTGCCGCTGAAGCTTGCGCCGCTGGACGACCAAGCGCTGGTATCAGCACTTGCCCATCTCGGGATTCAGAGTGTGGGGCAGGGGGAGGGACAGGCCCTGCTTTCCGCCGCCAAGGGCAGCGTCGGCGAGGCGCTGAAATTGCTGAACTATGGCGGCGGGGATATTATCGAAGCCTATAACGCGGTTCTGTCCTCCGAAGGGCCTGCGGCGCGCAAGGCCATGCACCGACTTGCGGATGCGCTTTCGGGCAAGGAAAGCGACACGATCTTCGATTTCTTCGTGAGCCATGTGGGTGATGATGTGATGAACCGCGCGCGCATTGCAGCGGGCGAGGGACGGATCGCGGCGGCCGAACGCCTGGCGCGGCTCTATTCCGAAATCACCGAGAAGCTGACCGTCTCCGACGCCTATAATCTCGATCGCAAGCAGACGATCATGGAAGTTCTTTCCGACATCAAGCAGCCCCGCGCGTAGAGCGTCGTGTGTCCATTCGGACGCACCAAGGACGTTCTGCCTCTTTATTTTTATGCAATTCTGAACCCAAAGCCGCTGCACACTCTTGTTGGAATTGCTCTGGTCAGCCGGCCAGCAACTTCCAGGCGACGATCGCAAGCGTGACGGCCAGCACGATACGGATGGTGCGCTCGTGCAGTTTCGGCGCAAGAAGGCTGCCGGCGATGATGCCGGGAATGGAGCCCGCAAGCAGGGCAAGCAGCATCGCCCAGTCGATCTCTCCGATGATCCAGTAACCCGTGCCGCCGATCAGCGTCAGTGGCACCGCATGGACGATGTCGGAACCGACGATCTCACGCACATCGAGCCGCGGATAGAGGATGAGCAGGATCGTGACGCCGAGGGCGCCGGCGCCGACGGAGGTCAGGGTGACGAGCACGCCGAGCACAAAGCCCAGAACAATGGTAAAGACTGCGATTGTTGCCGGCTTGGGCGGCATGCGATCGCCGATGGCGCGGCGGGCGAATCCGAGAATCTGGCTGCGGAAAACAAGCATGATCGCGGTCATGACCAGAAGCCAGCCGAGCGCCGTTGTGATGGTGCTGGTCACGCCGATGCTCTTGCGGTCGACGCCGGCCATCAGCCAGAGCATCAGAAGTGCAGCAGGAACGCTGCCGGCTGCAAGACTGCCGACGATCTTCCAGTTGACGCGCCCATGCATGCCGTGGACGGCCGTGCCGGCGGTCTTGGTAATGGCAGCATAGAGAAGATCGGTTCCGACGGCCGTCGCCGGATGGACGCCGAAGAGGAGCACGAGCAGGGGCGTCATCAGCGATCCGCCGCCGACGCCGGTGATGCCGACCAGCGCTCCCACCACGAGACCGGACAGGGAATAGAGAGGCTCGAACGTCAAATGCGCGCCTCCGAGGGCGCACGGCCATGACTATTTCGATCGATGAAAAATCGCACTTTGCTTCCGTCCCGCCCTCTTGTGGGAGAAGGGGTAGATTGCGCCAGAACGCGAGTCAAGTTCACCGCCACGCGTCTTTGAAATCGTCGGCGGCTGCGAAACTTGATGTTTCGCTTGTGCGAGACATGCGCTAATAGCGGCTGACGATTTTTATAGAGTAAGCCGGAATTGGCCGCCATGACAGACAAGACCCCCTTCTACATCACGACCGCGATTTCCTATCCCAACGGCAAGCCGCATATCGGCCATGCCTATGAGTTGATCGCGACCGACGCCATGGCGCGCTACCAGCGCCTCGATGGCAAGGATGTCTTTTTCCTGACGGGGACGGACGAACACGGCCAAAAGATGCAGCAAACGGCACGCGCAGAAGGTATCACGGCTCAGGCGCTTGCCGACCGCAATTCCGGCGAATTCCAGGCGATGGCGAAGCTGCTCAACGCTTCGAACGACGACTTCATCCGCACCACGCAGGAGCGTCACCACGAGACCTCGCGGAACATCTGGAACCTGATGGCCGAGAACGGCGATGTCTACAAGGATTCCTATGCCGGCTGGTACTCCGTGCGCGACGAGGCCTATTACCAGGAAAACGAAACCGAGCTGCGCTCCGATGGCGTGCGCTACGGGCCGCAGGGTACGCCGGTCGAATGGGTGGAAGAGGCAAGCTACTTCTTCAAGCTCTCCGAATACCAGGACCGGCTGCTGAAGCACTACGAGGAAAACCCCGATTTCATCGGCCCGGCCGAGCGCCGCAACGAGGTGATCTCCTTCGTCAAGTCCGGCCTCAAGGACCTGTCGATTTCGCGCACCACCTTCGACTGGGGCATCAAGGTGCCGAACGATCCCTCGCATGTTATGTATGTATGGGTCGACGCGCTGACCAATTATATCACCGCGACCGGCTATATCGAGGACCGCAACGGACCGCGGGCGAAATACTGGCCGGCCGATGTGCATATCATCGGCAAGGACATCATCCGCTTCCACGCCGTCTACTGGCCGGCCTTCCTGATGTCGGCGAAGCTGCCGCTGCCGAAGCGCGTCTTTGCCCATGGCTTCCTGCTCAACAAGGGCGAGAAGATGTCGAAGTCGCTCGGCAATGTCGTCGATCCCGTCAATCTGGTGAACCATTTCGGCCTGGATCAGGTACGCTACTTCTTCTTGCGCGAAGTCTCCTTCGGCCAGGATGGCAGCTACAGCGAAGAGGCGATCGGCACGCGTATCAATTCCGACCTCGCCAACGGCATCGGCAACCTTGCCAGCCGCTCGCTGTCGATGATCGTCAAGAACTGCGACGGCAAGATCCCGGAATGCGGACCGCTGACGGATGAGGACAAGGCGATGTTGGCGCAGGCCGACGCGTTGCATGCCTCGACGCGCGAGGACATGGGCAAGCAGCTCATCCACCGCGCGCTGGCATCGATCATTGCCGTCGTCTCCGAAACCGACCGCTATTTCGCCGGCCAGGAGCCCTGGGCGCTGAAGAAGACCGATCCGGCGCGCATGGGCACCGTGCTCTATGTAACGGCCGAAGTCGTGCGCCAGATCGCCATTCTGCTGCAGCCTTTCGTGCCGGAATCGGCTGGCAAGCTGCTCGATCTCGTCGCCGCGCCTGCTGGCGGCAGAGACTTCGCAGCGCTCGGCGAAGCCGGCCGTCTGGTGCCGGGAACGCCGCTGGAAGCACCCAAGCCGGTCTTCCCGCGTTACGTGGCTCCGGAGGCTTAAAGCTGTGCTGGTCGATACGCATTGCCATCTGGACTTTGCCGATTTCGAAGCGGAGCGCGACGAGATCGTGGCACGCGCCCATGCAGCCGGCGTTGCGCAGATGGTGACGATCTGCACCCGCGTGCGCAAGCTCGACGGGCTGCTTGCTATCACCGAAACATACCCTTCCGTCTTCTGCTCGGTCGGCACGCATCCCAACAATGCGGGTGACGAACTGGATATCCAGACGGAAGATTTGGTTCGCCTTGCCAATACCCATCAGAAGGTCGTGGCGATCGGTGAGGTTGGTCTCGACTATTTCTACGACACGCAGAAGCCTGAGGACCAGCAGACCGGTTTTCGGCGCCATATTGCAGCCGCTCGGGAGACGCAGCTTCCGCTCGTCATCCACAGCCGCAGCGCCGATGCCGACATGGCTGCGATCCTGACCGAGGAGACGGGGAAGGGGGCCTTTCCCTTCATTCTGCATTGCTTCTCGGCCGGTCCCGAGCTTGCAAAGACCGGTGTGGAACTCGGTGGTTATATTTCCTTTTCGGGCATCCTGACCTTCCCGAAATCGGAAGAGTTGCGCGAAATCGCCAAGACCATTCCGCATGAGCGGCTGCTCGTCGAAACCGATGCGCCATATCTGGCGCCGAAGCGCTGGCGCGGCAAGCGCAACGAGCCGTCCTATGTGGTGAATACGGCCGAGGTACTGGCCGATACGATCGGCCTTCCTTACGAAGATATGGCTCGGATCACCACAGATAACGCTTTCCGGCTGTTTTCGAAGATGCCGAGGATCTAGCGGCGTGTCACGACGGCAGCGGTTCACCATTCTCGGCTGTTCGTCGTCGCCAGGCGTGCCGCGCATCACCGGTGACTGGGGCGCCTGCAATCCAGCCAATCCGAAGAACCGCCGGACGCGCGCATCGTTCATGATCCAGCAGTTCGCCGCTGATGGTGCTGCAACGACCGTCGTGGTCGATACCGGCCCGGATTTCCGCGAACAGATGATCAGGGCAGGCGTCGGCCATGTCGATGCGGTCCTCTATACCCATCCGCATGCCGACCATATTCACGGCATCGACGATCTGCGCGGCTATTTCCACAACACCCGCCGGCGCGTGCCGATCTTTGCCGAACCGTTCACCATGGGCAGGCTGCGAGAGGCCTTCGGCTATTGCCTGGAGACGCCGCCGGGCAGCAACTATCCGCCAATTGCACTGCCAATCGTGATCGAGGATCTGGAAAAACCCGTCGAAATCCATGGGCGGGGCGGAACGATCGCTTGCATGCCGCTTCTGCAACAGCACGGCGACATCCATTCGCTCGGCTTCCGTATCGGGGATGTGGCCTATTGCAGCGACGTCAGCGATTTCCCGCCACAGACGGTGGAGAAGCTGCAGAACCTCGACATGCTGATCATCGATGCTCTGCAATATGTCTACCATCCGAGCCATCTTTCGCTGGAACAGTCGCTGGACTGGATCGAGCGGCTGAAGCCCAGGCGGGCGGTCCTGACACATATGCATACGCCGCTCGATTATGATGTCGTCATGGCGGAAACGCCGGATCACGTGGTGCCGGCGTTCGATCAGATGAGCTTCGAAGTCGAGGTTTAGCTGCCGATATAAGGCGCAATCTCGACGTATCCACGATGGATCATGTCCAGCGAGACATAGAGGATGATCAGCAGACCGACATAGGCGATCCAGCGATGTTTATTGAGCAGCCGGGCGATGAGGTTCGCAGCGATGCCCATCAGCGCGATGGAGAGGCCAAGGCCGAGGACCAGCACGCTCGGATGTTCGCGCGCCGCCCCCGCAACAGCCAGCACGTTGTCGAGCGACATGGAAACATCGGCGATGACGATCTGCGTCGCAGCCTGGAAGAAGGTCTTCCTCGGCGCCGATACGTTGGCTTCGGCGGCATGTTCCCCGCCATGGCCGGCGCGCAGCTCGCGCCACATTTTCCAGCAGACCCAGAGAAGCAACAGGCCGCCGGCCAGCAGCAGGCCGACGATCGCCAGAAGATAGACGGCGACACTGGCAAACAGGATGCGGAGGATGGTTGCCGCCAGAATGCCGACAATGATCGCCTTGCGACGCTGCGTCGCTTCAAGGCCTGCGGCCGCAAGACCGATGACGACGGCATTGTCACCGGCGAGAACCAGGTCAATAGCAATGACCTGCAGCAGAGCCGTCAGACCGGCCGCTGTGAAAATATCCATATTCAATTACCCCCAAAAAATGCTTCGAGCGTGCTAGCGTCTTGAGGCTTTTCCGTCAACCGGCGAAGGTGCGCTGGCGGCCGCATCCACGGCCATGGCATGTGTAATCTCGGCCGCGTAATCCGGCCAGTTGCACTCGATGCAGTGTCACGCATCGACGGATCGATGTAGATTATGGAACGATTCGTTCTTCGATCCGCAGGCCCATGGAAACTTCGCTTTATCTGCCCGTCAAAGGCTTCCTCGAAAAGGCAGGTTACGTCGTCAAGGGCGAAGTCGGCGGCTGCGATCTGGTCGGCTTGAGCGATGATGATCCGCCTGTGGTCGTGGTCTGCGAACTGAAGATGAGCTTCAATCTCGAATTGATCCTGCAGGCCGTTGACCGTGCGGCCGTTTCAGATGAGGTCTGGATCGCGGCACGGATCTCGGCCAAGGGCAAAGGCCGCGAAGCCGACAAGCGCTATCGCGATCTCTGCCGCAGGCTCGGCATCGGCATGCTCGGCATTTCCGACGCCGGCGACGTCAGCATCATCGTCGGCTGCGTATCGCCAATGCCGCGGACCAATCCGAAGCGACGTTCGAGGCTTATGCGCGAGCACCAGAAACGGCGCGGCGATCCGGCGCTGGGCGGCAGCACGCGTGCGCCGGTCATGACCGCGTATCGCCAGCAGGCGCTCGGCTGCGCGGCAGCGCTGATGTCGGGACCGCTGCGCATGCGCGATATAAGGGCCGGCGTGCCGGAGGCAGGCAAGATCCTGCAGTCCAATGTCTACGGCTGGTTCGAGCGGCTCGACAGAGGCATCTATGGCTTGACGGACGCCGGACGGGAAGCGCTGCTGCGATGGCCGCAGCCGGAGATGCAGGCGGCCGAATAGCAGGTTGGCACAGATTTTAGTTCCATAATCTATCTTATGCGATCTTTGTTTGTAGCCGCAAAGTTGAAGTGTCCTGTTTCTGCAAAGTTGGAATGTCACTCTCCCCGGGTTTTGATGACCTGGGAGATTGCGGATGGGATTGATAGTGATGAGCGAGCGCGACCTGCAGTGGATCGATATTGTCGAAGATGGACGGCACGTCCACGACGATGTTTATGGCGATGCATCCGTCCCGGAAAATAGACGTTGATGTGAGATGCAACCTGCCTGATAGTTCGATCAACGTCACACACCCTCTTCATGCCCACCATCTGAACAGAATGCTTTAAACATATGATATTCCTTATTTTTCCGCGATTCCTGGCAGCGGTGGCGCTTGCCGCGATCTTTACGTCGGGGCTGCCGGCCCATGCTGAAAGCCCGTCCGCGCCCTGGCCACAGACGCGGAGCGATCTGCCGGCGGAGCCCGGCATCCACTTCGGTACGCTCGAAAACGGCATGCGGTTTGCGATCATGCGCAACGCTACGCCGCCGGGACAGGCTGCAATCCGCTTCCGCATCGGCGCAGGCTCGCTGGACGAGAACGACAATCAGCAAGGGCTGGCGCATTTCCTCGAACATATGGCCTTCAAGGGCTCGACCCATGTCGCTGAAGGAGAGATGATCCGCATCTTGCAGCGCAAGGGCCTGGCTTTCGGGCCGGACACCAACGCCAACACTTCATATGACGAGACCGTTTATTCGCTCGATCTTCCCGAGGTCGATGCCGATACGCTTTCTACCGGCCTGATGCTGATGCGCGAGACGGCAAGCGAGTTGACACTCGATGCCGGCGCCTTCGATCGTGAGCGCGGCGTCATCCTGTCGGAAGAGCGGCTGCGTGACACGCCGCAATATCGCGCCGCAATCGGCGTCACGAACTCCCTGCTCGCCGGCCGGCGTGCGACCCTGCGCCCGCCGATCGGCAAGGTCGATATCATCAGCCATGCGCCAGTCGATCTGCTTCGTGACTATTACCACACCAACTACCGGCCCGATCGCGCCACGCTGATCGTAGTGGGCGACATCGATCCGGCCGCAATCGAGACCGAGATCAGGCAACGCTTCAGCGATTGGAAGGCCGCCCGTCCTGAGCCGCAAAAACCCGATCTCGGCACACTGAAGGCGAAAGGCGAAAGCGCCGAGGTCATCGCGGTTCCGGGCGGCACAACGAGCGTACAGATCGCCTGGACGCGCCCCTACGACGCTTCACCTGACACTTTTGCCAAACGCCGGGCCGAACTGATCGAGGATCTCGGTCTCCTCGCGCTCAAGCGCCGGCTGAGCGCCATGGCAAACAGAGCTGATGCACCCTTCATCAGCGCCACCGCTGGCTCTCAGGATCTTTTCGACTCCGCCCGTCTCGTTGCCGTCATGGCGAATTCCGAGCCGGGTAAATGGCAGGCGGCCCTGGCGGCCATTGACCAGGAGCAACGCCGCTTCCAGCAATTCGGCGCCGAGCAGGCTGAGATCGATCGCGAAATCATCGAATATCGCTCGCTTCTGCAGGCCGCTGCGGCCGGGGCTGCGACACGCACGAGCCCCGATATCGCTTCCATGCTGGCGAGCAGCGTCGATGACAATCAGGTCTTCACCTCACCTGAGGAAGATCTGTCAATGTTCGAGGCCATGACGAAGGGCCTCACAGCAGCCGAGGTCAACCAGACCCTCGCGCATGTCTTCTCCGGCAACGGTCCGCAGCTCGTGCTGCAGACAGAGCAAGCGCCGCAGGGCGGTGCCGGGAATATCAGGCAGGCCTATGACGCCTCCCTCGCCGTTCCGGTTACGGCCCCGGCAAGCGCGGCGGCCGTTGTCTGGCCCTACACGCATTTTGGCGAGCCCGGCACGGTCGTCGAACGACGCGTTGTCGAAGATCTCGGCCTGACCATGGTGCGCTTTGCCAACGGCGTGCGGCTCACCGTCAAACCGACCAAGCTGCGCGCCAACGAAGTGCTGGTGCGCGAGGATCTCGGTCGCGGCCGGCTGGATCTGCCGAACGACCGCCCTCTGCCGATCTGGACATCGCCAGCCGTCGTCCTTTCTGGCACCAAGGCGATGGATTATCCGGATTTGCAGAAAGCGCTGGCGGCCAATATCGCGGGTATCGATTTCTCCGTGGGCGACAGCTCCTTCCAGTTCACCGGTCAGACGCAAACGGCGGATCTTGCAACGCAATTGCAGATCATGACAGCCTACACATCCGATCCGGCTTACCGGCCTGAAGTTTTCAAGCGCGTCCAGCAAGCCTATTTGAACAACCTCGATCAGTATGAGGCGACGCCGGGCGCCGTCATCAGTCGCGATTTTGCCGGCCTCGTGCATTCCGGCGATCCGCGCTGGACCTTCCCGGACCGAGCGCAATTGTCCGCCACGACGCTGGAAGATTTCGAAGCACTGTTCCGGCCCCATATCTCCACGGCGCCGATCGATATCACCATTGTCGGCGATATAACGGCGGACGAGGCAGTCCGCCGGACGGCGGAAACCTTCGGCACGTTGCCGGCCCGCGCGGATACGACACCGGCCAATGTGGCAGACGAAGTGCATTTCCCCGCGCGTACTGAAAAACCGGTCATGCGGACACATAGCGGCAGAGCCGATAATGCGGCGGCCATCGTGGCCGCTCCGATCGGCGACATGCTTTCAGATATGCAGCGGGGCTTTGTCGCAAACGTCGCTGCCCAGATCTACGAAAACAGGCTGATAGATCAGTTCCGCATTGCCGAAGGCGCAACCTACAGTCCGCGGGGCGCCATGGACCTGTCATGGGACATTCCCGGGTATGGCTACGCTTATTTCTATGTCGAAACGACGCCAGCCAAGGTCGAGAATTTTTATGCGCTCGTGGACAGAATCGCTGCCGATCTCAGATCGAACGATGTCTGGCCGGACGAACTTGTTCGTGCCCGAGCGCCGATTATCGAAACATTGAAGCACCAGCAGCAAAGTAACGAATATTGGGTGCAATATCTGAACGGCGCTCAAACGGACCCTCGCCGCCTAGAGCGGATACGCGACAATCTCAGTGGCTACGACAAGGTCACCGCCGATGATATCCGCCAGTTTGCTACGACCTACTTCCAGCCGGACAAGTTCTGGAAATTCGAGGTGCTGCCCGCAGCGGTACGATAGGCCCAGCGCGCTTCAGGCGGGATCCCGAAGGCGGCCGCGTGGGCAGGAGACACCCCACCTGGCGGGGAAAGGCCACCTGCCCCGGGTCCGCCAAGGTGAGGGCCGGACCGCATCGGCGCGAATGCACTTTGGTCCTGTTTTGCTGGTTTCCGCCTGCAAGGCGTCGCTTTCGGGACGGCGTTCCAATCTTTCTGGTCTACTCTGTAGCAGGCAAACGCCGCGGGAGGAGCTGCTGGCGCATTGCCTTGATTTCAACGGAGGAGACGGAAATGAGCAAGAACCGTGGCGTCGTCTATTTGCGGCCCGGCAAGGTGGAAGTCCGCGACATCGACGATCCGAAACTCGAGGCGCCGGATGGCCGCCGTATCGAACATGGCGTCATCCTGAAAGTCATCTCCACCAATATCTGCGGTTCGGACCAGCACATGGTCCGTGGCCGTACCACAGCAATGCCCGGCCTCGTGCTTGGGCACGAAATCACCGGCGAGATCATCGAAAAGGGCATCGATGTGGAAATGCTCGATGTCGGCGACATCGTGTCCGTGCCCTTCAATGTGGCATGTGGGCGCTGCCGCTGCTGCAAATCGCAGGACACCGGCGTCTGTCTGACGGTCAATCCGTCGCGTGCCGGCGGCGCCTACGGCTATGTCGACATGGGTGGCTGGATCGGCGGTCAGGCCCGCTATGTCACGATCCCCTATGCCGATTTCAACCTCTTGAAATTACCCGACCGCGACAAGGCGATGGCTAAGATCCGCGATCTCACCATGCTCTCCGATATCCTTCCAACGGGCTTTCACGGTGCCGTCAGAGCCGGGGTCGGCGTCGGATCGACCGTTTACGTTGCAGGCGCCGGCCCGGTCGGCCTTGCGGCGGCAGCGTCCGCCCGTATCCTCGGCGCGGCCGTGGTGATGATCGGCGATTTCAACAAGGACCGTCTCGCCCATGCCAGCCGTGTCGGCTTCGAAGCCATCGACCTCTCGAAGAGCGACCGGCTCGGAGACATGATCGCGCAGGTGGTCGGCACCAATGAAGTGGACAGCGCGATCGATGCCGTCGGCTTCGAAGCGCGTGGACATTCGGGCGGCGAACAGCCGGCGATCGTGCTGAACCAGATGATGGAGATCACCCGTGCCGCCGGCTCCATTGGCATTCCCGGCCTCTACGTTACAGAAGATCCGGGCGCGGTGGACAATGCGGCAAAACATGGCAGCCTCTCTCTGCGTTTCGGCCTTGGCTGGGCGAAGGCGCAGTCGTTCCATACCGGTCAGACGCCTGTTATCAAATATAACCGCCAGTTGATGCAGGCGATCCTGCATGACCGGCTGCCGATCGCCGACATCGTCAATGCGAAGGTGATTTCGCTTGAAGATGCTGCCCAGGGCTATGAGAGCTTCGACCAGGGTGCCGCAACGAAATTCGTTCTCGACCCGCATGGCGAGGTCGCCAAGGCGGCCTGATCGGCATCATGTGCCGGGGCGGTAACGCCCCGGTGCAGCCATTGCAAAGATGATCCGCGCCCTGCTCTCGCAGGGAAATTCACTCCTCGCGGAACGTGTGGCTGATCTGATCCATCAGCGGCTTGGTCATGTATGAAAGGACGGAACGATCGGCGACCTTGATGAAGACCTCTGCCGGCATGCCGGGGTAGAGCTTCATGTTGCTGAGTTTTTGCAAGCTCGCCGGTTCCGGCTTGATGCGCACGGGGTAGTAGTCGGTGCCGCTGCGCTGCTCGGTCACGACATCGGGCGAAATCGATACGACGTCGCCCTGCACCTCCGGTGTCGTTTTTTGATCGAAGGCGCTGAAACGGATATCGACTTTCTGACCGAGCGTGAGTTGGTCAATATCGCGTGTGGCAATCTTCGCTTCGAGGGTCAAGTCACGCTGATCCGGCGCCAGCAGCATCAACACCTCGCCGGGATTGACGACGCCGCCAACGGTATGGACTGTCAGTTGATAGATGCGACCGCTCATCGGTGCGCGCAGCTCCAGCCGATTCATCTGGTCGACGGCCGCGATGCGACGCTCCTGCATTTCGGCAGTCTTGGCCTCGACATCCGTCAGATCCTTCGAATTCTCGGTCCTGCGATCTTCGTCGAGCTGCAATATCTGCAGGTTGATCTCGGCGATCTTGCCCTCCGCCTGCGCCCGTGAAGACAGCCGCTCGCCGCGATTGCCGTCGAGTTCGACGCGCTGGCGCTTGAGGCCGTTGACCTTCTGCATCGTAACGATCTTCTGGTTGTAAAGCTTGGCGGCGGCATCATATTCCTGATCGACGAGCTTGGTCGCCTCATCGATCGATGCGAGTTGCAGCGTATCGCCCTGTATCTCCTCGGCGAGCTGCGCCTTGCGCTCTTCCAGCTGCTTGCGCATCCCGACCAGTGACGACCGGCGGGCATTGAAAAGCTGGACCTCACCGTCGATCAGGTTCTTGCTGACGTCGATATCCAGCTCATTTGCGGGAATATCGTCGGCGGAGAATTCCGTTGCGCCGATGCGTTCAGCCTGCAGGCGAGCGCGACGGACATAGAGCTGGGCAAGATTGCTGTCGATGATGGCGAGATTGGCTTTCACAGAGGTGCTGTCGAGCCGCAGAAGGACGTCGCCGGCCTGGACGTGCCCCCCTTCCATTGCCATTAGTTCCGACACGATACCGCCCGTAAGGTGCTGAATCTTCTTCACGTTCTGGTCGATAATTACGGTGCCGTGCCCGACCACGGCGTTGGAAAGCGACGTCGAGGCGGCCCAGCCTCCCATGCCGCCGACAAGGGCGACAGACAGGACCCAGACGGACAAGATGTGACGGTTCAGCGAGTGCTGCGATTTCTTCATCATCGGCCCTGCTCCTGACTATCGCCGACGACCTTCAGCGATCCATGTCTCGGTTGCTCCGTCAGATTTTCGGCGCGGAGCACCTTGGCGAGCACCTGATCCTTCGGCCCGAACGCGAGCGCCTGCCCCTCGCGCATTGCCAGCACGAGATCGACGCTGGAGAGTGTGCTTGGCCGGTGAGCAACGACAATGACGATGCCGCCGCGCTGGCGAACGCTCAAGATCGCGCCGGCGAGCGCCGACTCTCCGTCAATGTCTAGATTGGAATTCGGCTCGTCGAGCACGACGAGGAAGGGATCGCGATAGAGCGCCCGAGCAAGGGCGATGCGTTGACGCTGGCCGGCCGAAAGCATGGAGCCGCCCGCCCCTATTTCCGTCTCGTAACCCTTCGGTAGCCGCAGGATCAGCTCATGGACCCCGGCCTTGCGGGCTGCCGCGATGATCTCTGCTGCCTGCGCATCGCTCCGAAAGCGGGCAATATTCTGGGCGACGGTGCCGGCAAAGAGTTCCACATCCTGCGGCAGATAGCCGATATGACGTCCGATCGAGATATCATCCCATTGATCGAGTGCTGCGCCATCGAGGCGCACCGACCCGCGATATGCTGGCCAAAGGCCGACGATAGCACGCACCAGCGAGGATTTGCCCGAGGCGCTCGGGCCGATGACGCCGAGTGCGTTCCCTGCCCGCAGCGTGAAACTGACGCCCTGCACGATGAGCTCTTGCTTGCCAGGGGCGCCACTCGACATCTCCTCGATGGCAAGCTCGCGGGATGGCGCAGGCAGCTCGAGCGGGGAAACTGTCTCGGGCAGCAGGGCCAGTGTCTGGCGCAGCCGCTTCCAGGATTGCTGGGCTGAGACAAAGCCCTTCCAGCTGGCGATCACCTGCTCGACAGGTGCGAGTGCCCGAGATGTCAGGATCGAAGCAGCAATGATGACGCCACCCGAGGCCAGGTTTTCGATGACCAACACGGCACCGGCGGCAAGTACGCCCGACTGCAGCGCCATGCGGAAGATCTTGGATACAATCGAGTAGCCATTGACCGTATCGGCGTTGCCGGATTGAACATCGCGGTAGGCATCGTTGCGTGCGGACCAGCTGTCGGCTAGTTCGTCGGCCATGCCCATGGCCTGGACCACTTCTGCATTGCGCTGCGCCGCACTTGCAAGTGCATTTCTCTCGGTCGCAAGTTCATAGGCTTTTTTGGCCGAAGCCTGCGAGCTTCTATTCGTCAGATAGGTCAGCGCCATCAGGATCAGCGCGCCGCAGATAGCAATGATGCCGATGATCGGATGGAACAGAAAACAGATGCCAACATAGAGCGGTACCCAGGGCAAATCGAAAAAGGCTGACGGGCCGGGGCTAGAAAGGAAGCTGCGAACCTGATCGAAGTCCCGTAGCAGGGAAAGGCCGTCACCGGCCACCCTGCCCTTGAGCGGCGCTTTTAGCGTCGCCTTGAACACACGACGGCTCATCACCTCGTCGAAAACACCCGATATCCGGACGAGAATGCGCCCGCGCACGAGATCGAAGCCCCCATGAAAGGCATAGAGCAACAGTGCCAGAAGGGCGAGCGCAATCAGCGACGGGATGCTTCGGCTCGGGATGATGCGGTCATAGACCTGCAGCATGAAGAAGGAGCTGGTAAGATAGAGCACATTGACCAGCGCGCTTGCGACGCCAACGGCGATCAAGCCTCCGCTGCTGCGTCGCATCGCTTCTGCCGCGAGGTCTTTCCCGCCCTTCTGAAATGGCGAGATGGCAAGTCCGTTCAATATCGAATCTCCGTGGAACGTGTGGACTGATTGTACAGGCAAATCAGTCAAGGCTTCGCAAACATGTTGCCAGCAATACAATATGGTAAATGCATCATAACTTTGGCGGATTCAACTGTATAAAGACAAATTGCTTTTGGAGGGAATCACTATACCATCAAAGCAATAAATTCTACTTCCAGGCGAGGAGCACAATAATGGCCCAAGCTATTAGAATTAATGATGTTATCGACTCCTTCGGAATTGATACACACATCGATTATACGGACGGAAAATACTCAAATATCGCAGAAGTTGTTAAAGCCTTGGGATACCTCGGCCTCGACACGGTTCGCGATCATGCCCCCACCCCCGTCTCCGACCCTTACGGTCAAGGCCATCTTGGGGACGCGGCTGACGCCGGCGTGAAATTCGTTTTCGTCTCGGGGCGCGATGACACCCCTGCTACCGTCGTCCAGCGGCTGCATGCCTTCGTGGAGGCGCATCCCGGTTCGATCGTCGGCATCGAAGGTCCGAACGAGGTCAATAATTGGCCGGTTGCCTATAAGGGACTGTCAGGAGAGGCCGCGGCCCTTGCCTATCAAAAGGATCTGTTCAACGCGGTGAATGCCGATCCGCTGTTGAAGGACATTCCCGTTCTCGGCTTTACCGGCTACACGGTCGCCTCGTCCAACGATTACACGACGATCCACACCTATGCGAAGGAGGGCGACCAGCCTTTCTCCTGGCTCCAGCGTGAATCGGGCGACCAGATGAACGCCGATCCCGGCAAACCGCTTACCATCACCGAGATCGGGTACCACACATCGCTGACGGCTGATACCAACGGCGGATGGGAAGGCGTAGACGAGACGACGCAGGCCAAACTGCTTCTCAACACGCTGATGGACGGCGCCTTTCTCGGATCGAAGGGGACCTTCATCTACCAGCTTCTCGATGCCTATGCGGATTCGCAGGGTTCCGATCAGGAAAAACACTTCGGGCTCTTCCGCCTGGATTATTCCCCCAAACCAGCCGCAACGGCGATCCATAATCTGACAGAAATTCTCGATGATGACGGCGCAACACAGGCAACCTTCAATCCGGGGTCACTCAATTATTCGATCAGCGGGCTGCCATCGACGGCGCGCAGCTACCTGACGGAAAAATCTGATGGCAGCTACCAGATCATCATCTGGAACGAGCCCGATATCTGGAACCAGACATCGGACACGGCGATCCAGGCGGCGAAGACCAGTGTCAGCGTCAATCTGGGCGGGGCTTTCGGGACGGTGCAGGTCTACGATCCGCTGACGGGCAACACACCGATCAAGAGCTTCAGCAACATATCCTCACTCAATGTGGATGTGGTCGACCATCCAATCATCATCAACATAGCAGCGGGAGCTGGTGCGTTGCCGGAACCCGGCCACATCTACGGCGGCACCGGAGACGATGTCTTCACCGTCACCTCCCCGACCGAAATCGTCGACGAAAGCGGCGGCGGCGGAACCGATACCGTCATGTCGTCGATCAGCTTCAGCCTGGCGGATACGGCGCATGCGATCGGCGCCATCGAGAATCTGACTCTGACCGGCAACGCCAACATCAACGCCACTGGCAATAGTCTCGCCAATATCCTCATCGGCAATTCCGGGGCGAACGTGCTCGATGGCAGTGCAGGCGCGGATCGTATGCAGGGCGGCGCCGGAGACGATACCTATATCGTCGACAATGCTGATGACGTCGTGGTCGAGGCTGGCGGCTCAGGCAAAGACGCCATCAAATCCTATGTTTCAATCAGTCTGGCCGATACGTATCATGTCACCGGGACTGTGGAGAACCTCACACTGCTCGGCACCTCGGATATTAATGCGACGGGCAACGCGTCGGATAATGTCCTGATCGGCAATTCCGGGGACAACACTATCGATGGTGGCAAGGGTAACGACCGGATGATGGGCGGCCTTGGCAATGACACATACAAAGTGGGTTCGACAAGCGACGTCGTCGACGAAACCGGCGGCAACGGCACCGATACGGTCTCCACGTCCATATCCTACAATCTCGCAAATACACTCGGAACCGTCGAGAATCTCACGCTGACGACCTCGGCGGCGCTCAACGCAACTGGCAATGATGCAGACAATGTCCTGACCGGCAATACTGCCGGCAACATCATTTCCGGTGGCCTTGGAAATGACCGCCTGATTGGTGGCGGTGGTATCGACACCCTGAACGGCGGGGCCGGGGGCGATTATTTTGTATTCAACGTGAAACCGAGCAAGACAAGCAATGTCGACAAGATACAAGACTTCTCCTCGGCTTCCGGGGACAAAATCGTGCTCGACCATGACATCTTCACGGAAATAGACCCATCCAGTTTCTCGTCAGCTAATTTCGTTGTCGGGATCAAGGCAATGGATGCGAATGACAGACTTATCTACAACCAGTCCAGCGGCGCGCTTCTCTATGATGCCGATGGGAATGGACGCGGCGCGGCCGTGCAGATAGCAACGCTTACCAATCTGGCGACGCTTCATCACGACGACTTCCAATTCATCTGACGAGTGAAAGTCTTCGAGCGACGGACCTGCCTGGGGCTCCTTTCCGGAACCCTTTTCTGCTTGCCGCAGGGGTGATCTGCGCCAGATTGTCGGTGCGCTTCAACCAACTAAGGTGAGAGACTATTGCCCTCGATCGTCTATACCGTTCACTTCATCGCGGGCGCATTCCTCACCAACGGCGTGCCGCATTTCGTCAGCGGCGCAGCGGCCGACCGTTTCGCACACCTTTCGTCTGCCTGCAGGGAGCGAAGCTTAGTTCACCTCTGACCAATGTCATCTGGGCTGGTACAATTTCCTCATCGCCTTTCTGCTCTTCGCCAATGGGCCGCTCTATATCGGCACGCCAGGCGACACGATTTTTGTTGCGGCAGGTATTCTCGTGACGGGCGTTCTTCTGGCGCGGATCTTCGAGCGGGGCAACGCTCGAACTTGCGACTTGCATGATGCAAGTGACTTCTGTAGTGACTTGCATTATGCAACGAACAAGTTTCGCCAATTTCAAATGCCCGGCGGCGCGCGCGCTCGATAGCGTCGGCGACTGGTGGAGCATGATGATCCTCCGCGATGCCTTTCACGGGCTGACGCGCTTCGACGAATTCCAGAAGAGCCTCGGCGTTGCGCCGAATATCCTGACGCGACGGCTCGCGCATCTGATCGATGAAGGGCTGTTCGAGAAGCGCCTCTATAGTGAGCGCCCTGCCCGCTACGAATATGTGCTGACCGAGAAGGGACGCGATTTCTTTCCGGTTCTGATGGCCCTGTTTTCCTGGGGACGCCGGCACGCTCCGCAAGAGGATCTCGCCTTCCTGCTCGGCAATGCCGCCTCCGGCGAGGAACGCCGGCCCGTGCTGGTGGATGCAGCCAGCGGCGAAGAACTGAAACCCGAAAATACCTGCCTGCTGCCGGGACCGGCCGCTGACGATGGCGACCGCGAACGGATCGCCCGCATGCGCGCCTATTACCTCGGCATCGACGCCTAGAAAGGAAGAAGCCATGGAACGCATCGTTGTCACCGGCATGGGACTTGTTTCGCCGCTCGGTGTGGGTGTGGAGACGGCGTGGAAACGGCTTGTCGATGCCGGTTCCGGCCTGCGCGTGCTGCCAGAGGACGTGGTCGGCGATCTTGCTGCCAAAGTCGGCGGGGTCGTGCCCTCCATCGAGGAGGATGCCGAAGCCGGGTTTGATCTCGACCGAGCCGTTCCGCCCAAGGACCAGAAGAAGATGGACCGCTTCATCCAGTTCGCGATGATGGCGACAGATGAGGCCGTGCGCCAGGCTGGTTGGATGCCCGAGAATGTGGATGCACGCGAACGGACGGCAACGATCATCGCGTCCGGCGTCGGTGGCTTTCCGGCGATCACCGATGCGGTGCGCACGGCCGAGACGCGTGGTGTGCGGCGGCTCTCGCCCTTCACCGTACCTTCCTTCCTCGTCAACCTGGCGGCTGGTCAGGTCAGCATCCGCTACGGCTTCAAGGGGCCGCTCGGCGCACCCGTGACGGCCTGCGCGGCAAGTGTCCAGGCCATCGGCGATGCGGCGCGGCTTATCCGGTCCGGCGAGGCTGATGTAGCGATCTGCGGCGGCTCGGAAGCCTGCATCGACAAGGTGAGCCTTGGCGGTTTTGCTGCAGCCCGCGCACTGTCGAGTGGTTTCAACGACAGGCCCGAACTTGCCTCACGCCCCTTCGATACGGCCCGTGACGGCTTCGTGATGGGCGAAGGGGCGGGCATTCTCGTCATCGAGACGCTGGAGCATGCGCTGGCACGCGGCGCGACACCGCTTGCCGAGCTCGTCGGCTACGGCACGGCCGCCGATGCCTATCACATGACCGCGGGACCGGAGGATGGCGATGGCGCCCGCCGGGCAATGGAGACGGCTCTGCGGCAGGCCAGAATTCCAGCCTCCGAGGTCAAGCACCTCAATGCGCATGCGACCTCGACACCGGTCGGCGACAAGGGTGAAATCGCGGCAATCGGCACGGTCTTCGGCCGCGATGGCGGCATTGCCGTCAGTGCCACGAAATCGGCGACCGGCCATCTCCTGGGGGCTGCCGGCGGGCTCGAAGCCATCTTCACGATCCTTGCGCTGCGCGACCAGATCGCTCCGCCGACGCGCAATCTGGAGACGGCCGATCCGGCAGCCGAGGGCATCGATCTCGTGGGCAAAATGGTCCGCAGAGTCGCGATGGAATATGCGATCACCAATGGCTTCGGTTTCGGCGGGGTGAATGCCAGCGCCCTCTTCCGCCGCTGGTCCTGAGCAGCCTCTTTTCAAGCGCGCAAAATAGCCTACACTTCTCCGGATATTGCCGGAGATGATCCCATGCGCGCTTTCTTTGCAGTGCTGGTTCTGTGTGCCGCATCCTTGACGTCAGGCATGGTAGTCCATGCCGAAGATCCAGTGCAGACGACACAGACGATGATCGAGGAGCAGATAAGGGCATTCCTCAAGGATGACGCCGATACGGCCTATTCCTTTGCTGCACCGGGTATCAAGGCGATGTATCCGGACAAGGACGTCTTCTTCGCCATGGTGAAGAAGAGTTACGAGCCAGTTTATCATCCCGGCAACTACGCGTTCGGGCGCAGCAGATCGATCGACGACGGCGCTGTCATCTATCAGGAAGTGCTGATCTCAAGCCGCGACGGCAAGGACTGGACGGCGATCTATCAGGTCGCCCGCCAGCCCGACGGCAGCTACAAGATTAATGGCGTGCAGATTGTGCCGAACGCCGACAGCAAGGGCATCTGATCAGACGGGTTCGATATCGCCTCTCGCCCACTCCTCGATCGTTTCCGCCATGAAATCAGCGAAGCGATCTTCAGCGATTGCCTTGCGGATGCCCTGCATCAGTTCCTGATAATAGTTCAGATTGTGCCACGAGAGCAGCATGCCGCCGAGCGCCTCGTTGGCGCGGACGAGATGGTGGAGATAGGCGCGCGAATAATCACGCGTCGCCGGGCAGTTGGACTGTTCGTCGAGCGGGCGCATGTCTTCGGCATGACGGGCGTTGCGGATATTGACCTTGCCGCGGCGGGTAAAGGCCAGACCGTGACGACCCGAACGGGTCGGCATCACACAGTCGAACATGTCGATGCCGCGGGCAACGGACTTCAAGATATCGTCGGGCGTGCCGACGCCCATCAGATATCGCGGCTTTTCGCCCGGCAGGACCGGAAGCGTCGTTTCCAGCATCTTCAGCATCACGTCCTGCGGCTCGCCGACCGCAAGGCCGCCAACGGCGTAACCCTTCAGGTCGAGCTTCGCCAGTTCTTCGGCCGAGCGGACGCGCAAAGCCGGCACGTCACCGCCCTGCACGATGCCGAACATCGCCTTGCCCGGCTGGTTGCCGAAAGCGACCTTGCAGCGCTCGGCCCAGCGCAGCGACAGTTCCATGGCGCGCTCGATTTCCTTGGGCTCGGCCGGCAGAGCCACGCATTCATCGAGCTGCATCTGGATATCCGAGCCGAGCAGCCCCTGGATTTCGATGGAGCGCTCCGGCGACATGTGATGCAGGCTGCCGTCGACATGCGACTTGAAGGTGACGCCCTGCTCATCGAGCTTGCGCAGACCAGACAGCGACATGACCTGAAAGCCGCCGGAATCCGTCAGGATCGGATGCTCCCAGCGGATGAGCTTATGCAAGCCACCGAGGCGAGCGACACGCTCGGCCGTCGGGCGCAGCATCAAGTGATAGGTATTGCCGAGAATGATATCGGCGCCGGTCTCACGCACCTGGTCGAGATACATGGCCTTGACTGTGCCGACCGTACCGACAGGCATGAAGGCCGGGGTGCGGATCGTGCCGCGCGGCATGGAAATCTCGCCGAGGCGTGCGCCACCATCGGTCTTCTTCAGGGTGAACTGGAAGTTCTCGGTCATTTGTCTTTCCGGAAAAGAAGGCTCGCGTCGCCGTAGGAGTAGAAGCGGTAGCTTGTCGAGATGGCATGTTCGTAGGCCGCGTGCATGGTCTCGAAGCCGGCGAAGGCCGAGACCAGCATGAAGAGCGTCGAACGCGGCAGATGGAAGTTCGTCATGAGGATATCGACCGCCTTGAAGCGGTAGCCGGGCGTGATGAAGATGCCGGTGGCGCCTGCCCAAGGCTGGATCTTACCGCTCTCGTCGGCAGCACTTTCGATCAGCCGAAGCGAGGTCGTGCCGACGCAGATGATGCGCCCGCCCCGTTCCCGCACGGCATTCAGCCTCGCGGCGATCTCAGCGCTGACATAGCCGCTTTCGAGATGCATCTTGTGATCGTCGGTATCGTCAGCCTTGACCGGCAGGAAGGTGCCGGCACCGACATGCAGCGTCACGAAATGGCGCTCGATACCGGCCTTGTCGAGCGCCTCGAATAGACCGGGCGTGAAATGCAATCCGGCGGTGGGGGCGGCGACGGCGCCCTCCTCCCGCGCATAGATGGTCTGGTAATCGGCGCGGTCGCGTTCGTCCTCCGGACGCTTGGCGGCGATATAGGGCGGCAGCGGAATGTGGCCGACGCTGGCAATCGCTTCGTCCAACACAGGGCCGGAGAGATCGAAGGCGAGCGTCACTTCACCCGCCTCACCCTTTTCCTCGACGGTGGCATCGAGAGAGCCGACCATGCAGCTTTCGCCGCTGTGGCCGAAGGCGATACGGTCGCCTTCCTTGATGCGCTTGCCGGGCTTGGCGAAAGCCTTCCACTTGTTGGCGCCGATGCGCATGTGGAGTGTGGCCGATACCTGCTGACCACCCGCACCCTCGCGATGGCGGATGCCTTCAAGCTGAGCCGGAATGACCTTGGTATCGTTGAAGACCAGTGCGTCGCCAGCCTTCAGGAAAGAAGGAAGGTCGAAGACGTGATGATCAGACAGCACCGTCTGCGCATTCGGATAGACAACGAGCAGGCGTGCGCTGTCGCGCGGCTCGGCGGGCCGCAGCGCAATGCGTTCATCCGGCAGGTCGAAATCGAAGAGGTCTACGCGCATTGGGGCACTTCCAGGCAAAGCGAAACCCGCCCCGCGCTCTCGCGCAAGGGCGGGTTTCAGCAGAAATCACAATCAGACGTCGGCGGCAACCCGCATGGAGACGATCGAATCCGGATCGGAGACGGGCTCGCCCTTCTTGATCTTGTCGATGTTTTCCATGCCTTCGATGACCTGACCCCAGACGGAATACTGCTTGTTCAGCCACGGAGCGTCAGTGAAGCAGATGAAGAACTGGGAGTTTGCCGAGTTCGGGCTCTGCGAGCGAGCCATAGAGCAGGTGCCGCGAACGTGCGGCGTTGCGGAGAATTCCGCCTTGAGATCGTCCTTGGAAGAACCGCCCATGCCGGCCCGGCCCGGGTTGAAGCTCTCGCCGCCCTTCTTTCCATACTGCACGTCGCCGGTCTGCGCCATGAAATCGGCGATGACGCGGTGGAAGACAACGCCGTCATAGGCCTTCTCGCGGGCGAGTTCCTTAATGCGCTTGACATGCTCGGGCGCGACCTGCGGCAGAAGCTGGATGACAACCTTGCCCTTGGTGGTTTCCAGAATGATGGTGTTTTCCGGATCCTTGATCTCGGCCATTGTCGTTCTCCTTCTCGTCTTGAACTTACTTCTTGCCCAGCGTGACCTTGATCATGCGGTCAGGATTGCTGACTTCGCCGTTCTGGCCTTCGCCCTTCTTGATCTTGTCGACGTTTTCCATGCCCGAAACAACCTTGCCGACGACCGTGTACTGACCGTTCAGGAAGGAGCCGTCAGCAAACATGATGAAGAACTGCGAGTTGGCGGAATTCGGATCCTGTGAGCGTGCCATGCCGACCGTACCACGGACGAAGGGCGTCTTGGAAAACTCAGCCGGGAGGTCGGGCAGATCGGAACCGCCGGTGCCAGCCTGGCCCGCATCAAAGTTCTTTTCCATGTTGCCGTATTTCACATCGCCAGTCTGGGCCATGAAGCCGGGAATGACGCGGTGGAAGGCAACATTGTCATACTCGCCCTTCTTCACCAGCGCCTCGATCTGCGCAACGTGCTTCGGCGCGACATCGGGCATCAGTTGAATAACGACCGGGCCACTCTTCAACTGGATGGTGACGTAGTGATCGGCAGCCTGCGCAAAAGCGTCGCCCGCGAAGGAGGCGAGATAGAGCACGCCGGCAAATGCAAGATAGAAGAGTTTCATATGAGCTCCGTTGAGGCGATGCCGCCTAGGCTTTGCGCTTGGATTTCAGGGCTTGCAAGACGGCCGCCGGCACGAAGGCGCTGACGTCGCCGCCCATGGCTGCGATCTGTCGTACCAATGTGGCGGTAATAGGCCGCGAGGCCGTGCCTGCCGGCAGAAAGATGGTCTGGATATCGGGCGCCATCTGCCGGTTCATGCCGGCCATCTGCATTTCGTAATCAAGATCGGTGCCGTCGCGCAGGCCGCGGATCAGCAGGCTTGCGCGATGCGCGCGTGCGGCGTCGACGACGAGATTGTCGAAGGAAACGACGTCGATATGCGCGCTCTTTTCCGGCAAGACCTCGGCCAGCGACGCGCGGATCAACGCTGCCTTTTCCTCGAAGGAGAAGAGCGGTGCCTTGCCGGGGTGGATGCCGATCGCAACGATCACTTTCTCGGCGACGTTCAGCGCCTGCACCAGCACATCAACGTGTCCGTTGGTGATCGGGTCGAAGGACCCCGGATAGAAAGCTGTCGTCATCTGGCCCGGCCGTTTGTTTCACGCCTTTTGTCATGGAAGCCCGTTTCTCGCAAGTCATTTAGCCATGCCGCCTGGCGCGGCTGAACGATGAGTGAACGCGGTGTTCAAGGCCCGCTCAGATGCGATCTGTTTTACTCAGACCATCAACGCAGACGCTGCCGGTCCAGGTAGCGTTATCCCCGGAAAGACCTTGATCATGCTGATCATCCTGATTGCAATAGCCGTTATTTTCTCGCTGCTTGCGGAGCTTTTCTGCGGTTATGTCGCTAATCGACGCCAGCTTTGGGTACGACCGGAAGTCAACGAACATGCGGCCATTATGCGTCAGCTTGGCCGCATGCGTTCTAATCGATTTGAATTCTGAACGGCAGATGAACAAGGCATTCAAGGCCGCTTCAGAACACGGTTGGTAAACACCCCGTCAACATCCGGCGGGAACCATTTTAAGACGGATGCGTTCAGTTGATCGACACATATGAGATGCGGAAGCGCGGCAGGAAGGGAATGAACATGCCTGGTAAGATCACCATGATTAACGTGCTTTGGATGGCAATGATTACAGGTATGCTGACTGCTACAGTCGCTCTCTATGACAACCAGAAGATCGATACTTCCAAGGTATACGGCCCCTACGCTTCGGCTCGCTCCGTAAGCGTTCTTGGCCAGTACTGAGGGGCTTGAACGCAACTCTCCACAGAAAGGAACGCCACCATGTTCACGATCCTGACAGTCCTCACAGCACTCATCAGTATCATGTTCATCGGGTCCGTGACTTCGACAATTTCCGCGCTGCGCCGTGAGAGCACGGAAGGGAAGTCGCTGAAAGAGAAGCACAGCGTTTTCTAAAGCCGCTTCCGCAGCGGAAAACACGAATAAAAGCCGGATGTTCTGCGTCCGGCTTTTTTTCATGTCGACGATGCAGGCCGCAGCGCGAGGCAGCCGCTTTTTCGCAGCGGCAGGACAAGAAGCGCACCTCTGCCATAAAGCGCACGCACATAGTCGCTGCGTTCACTCGTGACGACGGCAAAGCCCCTGCCCCATCGCAGGATGGAGACACCTTCGGGCAATGCGGCAGGTTCAATGCTGCCGGCCGGAAAGACCATGGCTGCTGGCGCCTCGCCTGTTGCGGCAAAGACGACAGCAAACAGTGCGAAGACTGCGGCAATGACCGCAATCGCGGTGCCTGCCTTGCGTGCCAAGCGTCTTATCACAGGGCCACCCGTTGGATTCTTCAGAAATCGAATATATGCTCAAGGCCGGGATCAGCAATCGGCCAGTCTCTAAGCAACGAAGCAAGATCAGCCACCTTGACGGACAAAAGCACACGGTCGCTGTCAAAACCTGATCGCGTAAGCCGCGTGATTACCTCGCCGGGCAGATTGCCCTGCTCCGTACCCTGCGGCAGGGTCAGCGACACCATGATCTCGTCATTGCCGGCAATCTCGCGGATTGTACCGCCCGCCTTGGCGATCTCGGCGACGATATGGGTGAAGCGGTCGTAGCGCGGCGTCTCGATCAGCACGCCATCGGTACTTTCCGCAATGACCGATACATCGGGAATTGCCGAAAGCGCGGTGGCAGGCAGACCCGATATGACCGAGCGGATCGTCAGCTTCGCCTCGCCGGTTGCGGCGACAGCGCTGGCGATCACGCCGGCGTAAGCGATCTTGGCGCGCCATTCGCCGCCGAGCGCCAGACGGCGTTCCCAGCCGCGCGGCGGCTCTTCCACCGGTGCGGCCCAAAGCCTGTCGATCCAGGGCTGGAAGGGGTATTTGTACCATGGAGTCTGGCGCAGGAAGGCGGCGTAATCGATCGCCATATCGCGGGCGATGAGATCCTGCGGCGTCTTTTCACTGCCTCGCCATAGCGCAAAAACTCGGCCGATCGTTTCCTCATAGGCCGCTTTCAAGCCCATTTCGAGCGTGAAGCTGACGCCGATGGTGGCGATCATCATTCGGGTTTCGCGATCGGCGCCGCCATGGCGATCGGCGATGCGGGTCAGCGCGCAGTCGGCCACCCAGAAATCCTTCACGCTGGAAAAATAGCCGAAGCGATATTCGTCGCCAGTTTTCAGGGCCTCGGCGAGCCCGTCATAGGCATAGACGATATGCCACTCCGGATAGGTCAGGTAGGTATTGGCTTCCTGCCTGTGGAATTCCAGGTCCGAAATCAGCGGCTTATAGCTATCAGGCTCTGGGTCGGCATGGCAGAAGGTCTCGACATAGGCAACCGGGCTGAGCAGCAGCAGGATCGCAACAACAAGCGCCGCGAGAATCCAGCCGACAATCTTCAGGAGGCGCCGCATCACGGGGCCTCGCGACGGAAGATGTAGCTCGACGCAATCCCCACTCCGCCAAGGAAGAGATGCGGCAGATTAGCAAGGATCTTGAACGTAAAGGGAAGATCCTGAATGCCGTAATTGACGATGCCGAGATCAAGATAACCCGACCCGGTGATCAGCCTAAGCAGACCATCGCTGAAATAGAGCAGGCCAAAATAGAAAAGGAAGTTGCGGGACGCACGGGCCGACAGGAAGGCCGCAATGCCTGCCCAGGCAGCAGAGGCCAGATGCAGGCTGTCGTCATAGATATCGAGCGCGAAAATGCCGAAGGCGCGCCCCTCCGCGTCTGTCAGTCCCGGAATGTAATTCAACGCCGCCGCAAAAAGCAGAGCCACGGTATAAAGCACAGCAATCAGCCGAAGCCTGGACATGCAAATCCTCCTAGAGGCTTCCGAGATAGCGATCCCAGAAATGATTGCGGAAGGTAAGGCCGGGATCGAGCCGACGCTTGGCCGCTCCAAATTCCCCAGCGCGAGGATAGGCGCGGGTGAACTGATCCAGCCGGGCATGCGGGCGATATGGCAGATAATAGCTGCCGCCGATTGCGAGCACGCGCTCGATCAGCGCTTCCGTCATACGCCGCATGTCGGCCTCGCCCCTCACCGTCTTTTCCTGCGAGAAAAGCATGACCGCGGCAATCCGAGGTTCCGTCGCGTAAGCCAATACGCTGTCGCGGTCGGTATCGACATAACGCAGCGTGATGTTGAGAAGCTGCTGGTAGGAGGCGGGAATGACATCCTGGCAGGCTGCAACGAAATCGGCGAATCGCGAGGGTGAGACGAAATATTCGTGCAGGATATCCGTTCGGGACGGATCACGGTCATCGAGGGTGATGACGGGTTCGTTCATCAGACTGTTGCGCGTCGCCTGGCCGGCGAGCGACGGATTGACAACGGCCTCGGTCCACCAGCGGAAATGCTTGGCCGTGTCGGAACCGAGCTGCGCCCGGAAGATTTCACGCGAGACGTGGCTGACGAAACCGGAGCCGGAGGCGGGCGGTATCTTCGTCTGGTCCGGCGCGGCCCGGTAAGTGATCAGCAGCGCATCTTCAAAGAAACGATCGCGCGAAATATCCATGCGCCCATAGGCCATGTTGATCGAGCTGTCGCCTGCGAGCACCTCGGCAAAGCGCCGGCCCAGATCTTCGCCCGCCAGATGCTCGAAGGTCGGCTGCAGAAGCACGTTCGGCACCATGTCGAGCTCGAGTTCGGTGACAACGCCGAAAAGCCCGTATCCGCCCATGGCGTGATTGAAAAGCTCGGTATTTTCCGTCCGCGAGCAGGTCAAAAGGCTGCCGTCCGCCGTCATCAGCCTGATGGAACGGACGGTGCTGCCGCAGGCGCTGAAAGGAACCGGCCAGCCATGCGCATTGACCGAAAAGGTGCTGGCGACGCCGAAATCGTTGTTGGACTGCATGACGGCGGGCGAAAAGCCGATCGCATCGAGCTTGGAAATGATCATCGACCAGCGAGTGCCGGCGGCGACACGGTAGGTCTTGGCGGCCGTATCTGCCTCCAGCCAGTCCTGATCGAGCGTCAGCGCCGTGCCATTTTCGGCAAGGCTCTGGCCGCCCATCGAATGGCGCGCGGCGCTGGCGATGAAGGGCCTGTTTGCCTTGACGGCTTCAGCGAGCGCCGCACGCAACTGGCCGGTCATGGCATCCTGCGGCGGCTCCTTGACGGTCAGATGGGCCGCGACCCGGGTCGGCGTCAGCTCTCCGGCGTCATTGAGAATGGTCGTGCCGTCGTCTACGGGAAGTTCTGTTGGAAAGGCTGGTCCGGGATCGCTTTGCGGCTGAAGCAGGAAACGTCCCGCCACGACACCCGCTGTTGCCGAAATGCCGGCCAGCACCCCTCGCCTTGTCCACCTGCCCACAGTATTCCCCCGGATGAATCGGCAAGTCCTTCATAGCGCAAAAAAACCGGGCGGCAGGGACCGCCCGGTCTGCAATGAGAAAGAGGTGAATTATTCGCCCGATGGGGTTTCGTCAGCTTCGCCCGCCGCGGCAGCTTCGCCTTCGGAAACCACGGCTTCCTCACCGTTTTCCGCCGTCTCTTCCTCTTCCGGCTCGCTGATGCGCTCGACCGAAACGACCTTCTCATCCTTGGCGGTGGAGAAGATCGTGACGCCCTTGGTCGCGCGGCTGGCGATGCGGATACCGCCCACCGGAACGCGGATCAGCTGGCCGCCATCCGAGACGAGCATGATCTGGTCGCCGTCGTCGATCGGGAAGGCGGCGACAAGTTCGCCGATTTCGCCTGTTTTCGACGTGTCAGTGGCACGGATACCCTTGCCGCCGCGGCCGGAGATGCGGAAATCGTAGGAAGACGAGCGCTTGCCGAAGCCCTTTTCCGAAACCGTCAGCACGAATTGCTCGCGTGCCTTCAGCTCTTCATAACGCTCATCGGAGAGCTGTCCCTCTTCGGTGACTTCCTCACCGACCAGAGCGATATCCTCTTCGTCCACGCCCGTCGCACGACGTTCGGCGGCAGAGCGCTTGAGATAAGCGGCGCGCTCCCACGGCTCGGCATCGACATGGCCGACAATCGTCATCGAAATGATGCGGTCGCCATCGCCGAGATTGATGCCGCGCACGCCGATCGAGTTGCGGCCGGCAAAAACGCGGACGTCATCGACCGGGAAGCGGATGCACTGGCCGAGCGCCGTCGTCAGCAGAACGTCGTCCCGATCCGTGCAGGTCTCGACGGAGAGGATTTCATCGCCCTCTTCGTCCAGCTTCATGGCGATCTTGCCGTTACGGTTCACCTGGACGAAGTCCGACAACTTGTTGCGGCGGACTGTGCCACGCGTCGTCGAGAACATAACGTCGAGGTTATCCCAGCTGTCCTCATCCTCAGGCAACGGCAGGATGGTGGTGATGCGTTCTCCTGCCTCCAGCGGCAGCATATTGATCAGCGCTTTGCCGCGCGAGGTCGGCGTGCCGATCGGCAGACGCCAGACCTTTTCCTTGTAGACGATGCCGCGCGATGAGAAGAACAGAACCGGCGTATGGGTATTGACAACGAATAGCCGGCTAACAAAATCCTCGTCACGGGTAGTCATGCCCGAGCGACCCTTGCCGCCGCGGCGCTGCGCACGATAGGTCGTCAGCGGTACCCGCTTGATATAGCCGAGATGCGATACCGTGACGACCATGTCTTCGCGGGCTATGAGATCCTCATCGTCCATTTCGAGACCGCCATCAATGATCTCGGTGCGGCGCGGTGTGCCGAACTCGTCGCGAACGGCAATCAGCTCGTCCTTGACGATCGTCTGGATGCGGACACGCGACGACAGGATATCGAGGTAATCCTTGATCTCCTCGCCTATCTTATTGAGTTCATCGCCAATTTCGTCGCGGCCGAGGGCCGTCAGGCGGGCAAGGCGCAGCTCGAGGATCGCCCGAGCCTGCTCTTCCGAGAGGTTATAAGTAAGGTCCTCGTTGATGCGATGGCGCGGATCATCGATGAGGCGGATGAGGCTTTCGACATCTTCCGCCGGCCAGCGGCGGGTCATCAGTTCTTCGCGGGCGGACTGCGGGTCCGGCGCCTGACGGATGACGCGGATGACTTCATCGATATTGGCGACCGCAATTGCCAGGCCGACCAAGACGTGCGCACGTTCACGCGCCTTACGAAGCAGGAATTTCGTTCTCCGGCTAACGACCTCCTCACGGAAGGAGACGAAGGCACGAAGCATGTCGAGCAGCGTCAGCTGTTCCGGCTTGCCGCCGTTCAGCGCCACCATGTTGCAGCCGAAGGAGGTCTGCAGCGGTGTGTAACGATAGAGCTGGTTTAGGATGACGTCGGCGTTTGCGTCACGCTTCAGCTCGACGACGACGCGATAGCCCTGGCGATCGGATTCGTCACGCAGATCGGAGATGCCTTCGATGCGCTTCTCGCGCACCAGTTCGGCCATCTTCTCGATCATCGTCGCCTTGTTTACCTGATAGGGAATTTCGGTGATGATGATCTGTTCGCGATCACCGCGCATCGGCTCGATGGTGGCAACACCACGCATAACGACGGAACCGCGGCCGGTTTCGTAGGCTGAACGGATGCCGGAACGGCCGAGGATCTTGGCACCGGTCGGGAAGTCGGGACCCGGAATGATCTGCATCAGCTCCGGCAGTTCGATTGCCGGATCGTTGATCAGCGCGATACAGCCGTCGATCACCTCGGAGAGGTTATGCGGCGGAATGTTGGTCGCCATGCCGACGGCAATGCCACCTGCGCCGTTGACCAGAAGATTCGGGAACTTGGCGGGAACGACGACCGGCTCGGACAGCGTGCCGTCATAGTTGTCGCGGAAGTCGACCGTTTCCTTGTCGAGGTCGTCGAGCAGCGAATGCGCGGCCTTCTGCAGGCGGCATTCGGTGTAACGTTCAGCCGCCGGCGGATCGCCATCGACGGAGCCGAAATTGCCTTGACCGTCGATGAGCGGCAGTCGCAAAGACCAGTCCTGCGCCATACGGGCCAAAGCGTCATAAATCGCGGCATTGCCGTGCGGATGGTATTTACCCATCACGTCCCCGGTAACACGAGCGCATTTGACGTATTTCTTGTTCCAGTCGATGCCGAGCTCGGACATGCCGTATAGGATGCGCCGATGCACGGGCTTCAGGCCATCGCGCACGTCGGGCAGCGCTCGGGACACGATCACGCTCATCGCGTAATCGAGATACGACCGCTGCATTTCCTCCATAATAGAGATCGGCTCAATGCCTGGCGGGAGCTTCCCGCCGCCGGGGGGTGTTTGCTCAGTCAAAACGGTTCACGTTCTCTTCTAGAATCACTTGAAGATTTATAGCGGAAAGCCTGTTCCCGCGCCAATTTGGCCAGGGGTTTTGAACAGGCTTTTGCGGTCGAAAGAGGGCAAATCACGGCATTTGCCCATGGGTAGGAAACAATCAGCGATCATGCATTTGCCAAATCGGAAGCCGCACAGCACAATCATCAAAAACAAGCATCTATATGGGGTTTTGAAGAAGCGATGGCAAGCGCCGACCAACTGATCAACGCGTTCACGACGCTGCTCGTTACCATCGATCCGCCGGGGCTCGCGCCGCTCTTTCTCGGCCTCACTGTCGGCATGAGCCGGCCGGAGCGAAAACAGGTGGCGCTGCGCGGCACGACGATCGCCTTCATCATCCTTGCCGTTTTCGCGCTCTTCGGTTCCAGCGTGCTCGGTGTGCTCGGCATCTCGATTGGCGCCTTCCGGTTGGCCGGCGGGCTGCTGCTTTTCTGGATCGCCTTCGAGATGGTCTTCGAACGGCGGCAGGACCGCAAGGAAAAGACTACGGAAGTGGCAATCACCAAGGATCATATCGAGAATATCGCCGTCTTCCCGCTGGCGCTGCCGCTAATTGCCGGGCCGGGTGCGATCTCGGCGACGATCCTGCTTGGAGGCACCCTGCCCTCCACGGTCGAGCGCGCGCAGCTGATCGGCGTCATCGCCGGCTGCCTGCTGATCACGCTACTGGTGCTCTTCCTTGCCGACCGGCTCGACCGCTTCCTCGGCGTCACCGGCCGGGCGATCCTGACCCGCCTTCTCGGCGTCATCCTGGCAGCCCTTGCCGCTCAATTCGTCGTGGATGGCGCCAAATCCGCACTCAATCTGATCAGCGCCACGCCGACATGAAAACGGCGCCAGAAGGCGCCGTCATCACAACGTCAGGATAGCGTCGATCAAAACGGGATATCGTCGTCGAGATCGCGCGAGAAGTTTCCGCCGCCACCGCTGTTGTTGCCGCTGCCACCACGATTACCGCCGCTGCTGCGGCCACCGCCGGAGGACGAGCCGGAGCCATAGTCGTCGCCACCGAAATCATCCCCGCCTCGACCGCCGCCGAAGCCGGAGCCAGCACCGCCACCTTCACCGCGCCCGTCGAGCATCGTCAGCGTCGAATTGAAGCCCTGCAGCACGATTTCCGTCGAGTAACGATCGTTGCCGTTCTGGTCCTGCCACTTGCGTGTCTGGAGAGCGCCTTCGATATAAAGCTTGGCGCCCTTTTTTACATATTGCTCGACGACCTTGCAGAGGCCTTCGCTGAAGACCACGACGGTGTGCCATTCGGTCTTCTCGCGGCGCTCGCCGGAATTGCGGTCGCGCCAGGTTTCCGAGGTCGCGATGCGAAGATTGGCGATCGGCCGGCCATCCTGCGTCCGGCGGATTTCGGGGTCGGCGCCCACGTTCCCGACCAGAATTACCTTGTTCACACTGCCAGCCATATTCTTCACCTTACTGCCGCCCTGACCGGCGGCGTTAAAAAATCATCGGCGCACCTTAAACCATAGAGGACAAGCGATGCGCATCCAGGCCCTCTTAATCCACAAGGAATTTTGTTCTTTATTTGTTCTAATAATTCGCTATGATCCTGTCAACAGATTCGAAAACCTTTGTTGTACCGGACATTCAGCCTCGACTCGCCCGCTGGCATCACTAAATAAGGGCTGTCATTCCCCAAACGACTTGAAGCAGAGACGATGAGCGAACTGAAGACGATCTCCATCCGTGGCGCGCGCGAGCATAATCTGAAGGGCATCGACCTCGATCTGCCACGCAACAAGCTGATCGTCATGACCGGCCTTTCCGGCTCCGGCAAATCCTCGCTCGCCTTCGACACAATCTATGCCGAAGGCCAGCGCCGCTACGTCGAAAGCCTTTCGGCCTATGCGCGCCAGTTCCTGGAAATGATGCAGAAGCCCGATGTCGACCAGATCGACGGGCTTTCGCCGGCGATCTCGATCGAGCAGAAGACGACCTCGCGCAACCCGCGCTCGACGGTCGGTACCGTCACCGAAATCTACGACTATATGCGCCTGCTCTTTGCGCGTGTCGGCGTCCCCTATTCGCCTGCGACCGGCCTGCCGATCGAGAGCCAGACCGTGAGCCAGATGGTCGACCGGGTGCTCGCCTTCGAGGAAGGCACGCGTCTCTATATATTGGCTCCGATGATCCGCGGTCGTAAGGGCGAATATAAGAAAGAGCTGGCGGAGCTCATGAAAAAAGGCTTCCAGCGCGTCAAGGTGGATGGGCAGTTCTACGAAATCGCCGACGCGCCAACGCTCGACAAGAAATACAAGCATGATATCGACGTGGTCATCGACCGTATCGTCGTGCGGCCCGATATGGCCTCGCGCCTTGCCGACAGTTTCGAGACGGCGCTGAAGCTCGCAGACGGCCTTGCCGTTGCCGAATTTGCCGACAAGCCGCTGCCGCCGGAGGAAACCTCGGCCGGTGGCTCGGCCAACAAGTCGCTTAACGAGACGCACGAGCGCGTGCTGTTTTCGGAAAAATTTGCCTGCCCCGTCTCCGGCTTCACCATTCCGGAGATCGAACCGCGGCTCTTTTCGTTCAACAATCCCTTCGGCGCCTGCCCGACCTGCGACGGTCTAGGCTCGCAGCAGAAGATCGACCCCGATCTGATCGTACCCGAGCCGGAACGCACGCTGCGCGACGGCGCGATTGCGCCCTGGGCCAAGTCGACCTCGCCCTACTACAATCAGACGCTCGAAGCGCTCGGCAAACATTTCGGCTTCAAGCTCGGCAGCCGCTGGAACGACCTTCCTGAAAAGGCCAAGGATGTGATCCTGAACGGCACTGAGGAGAAGATCGAGTTCCACTATGCCGACGGCGCGCGCTCCTATACGACCTCGAAGAATTTCGAGGGCATCGTGCCCAATCTCGAACGGCGCTGGAAAGAGACGGATTCGGCCTGGGCGCGCGAGGATATCGAGCGCTTCATGTCGGCGGCCCCCTGCCCGGCCTGTAACGGTTTTCGCCTGAAGCCGGAAGCCCTGGCGGTCAAGATCAACAAGCTGCATATCGGCGAAGTCACCCAAATGTCGATCCGCATCGCACGCGACTGGTTCGAAGCGCTGCCGGCAACTTTCAATGCCAAACAGAACGAGATTGCCGTGCGCATTCTCAAGGAAATCCGTGACCGCCTGCGCTTCCTGAACGACGTCGGCCTGGAATATCTGAGCCTGTCGCGCAATTCCGGCACGCTGTCCGGCGGCGAAAGCCAACGTATTCGCCTTGCTTCGCAGATCGGATCGGGCCTGACCGGCGTTCTTTACGTGCTCGACGAACCGTCGATCGGCCTGCACCAGCGCGACAATGCCCGTCTGCTGGATACGCTGAAGCATCTGCGCGATATCGGCAATACGGTCATCGTGGTCGAACACGACGAGGATGCGATCCTGACGGCCGACGACGTGGTCGATATCGGCCCTGCGGCCGGCGTCCATGGCGGCCAGGTGGTGGCGCATGGCACGCCGCAGGAAATCATGGCCAATCCCAAGTCGCTGACCGGCAAATATCTCTCCGGCGAACTCGGCGTGGCCCTGCCGGATGAACGCCGCAAGCCAAAGAAGGGCAAGGAGATCAGGGTCGTCGGTGCCCGCGGCAACAATCTGAAAAACGTCACGGCGGCCATCCCGCTCGGCGTCTTCACTGCGGTGACGGGTGTGTCCGGCGGCGGCAAGTCCACCTTCCTGATCGAAACGCTCTACAAGTCGGCGGCGCGGCGTGTCATGGGCGCGCGCGAGATCCCCGCCGATCACGATCGTATCGACGGGTTCGAGCATATCGACAAGGTCATCGACATCGACCAGTCGCCGATCGGCCGCACGCCGCGTTCGAACCCGGCCACCTATACCGGCGCCTTCACGCCCATCCGCGACTGGTTTGCCGGCCTGCCGGAAGCCAAAGCGCGCGGCTACCAGCCGGGCCGCTTCTCCTTCAACGTCAAGGGCGGCCGCTGCGAGGCGTGCCAGGGTGATGGCGTCATCAAGATCGAAATGCACTTCCTGCCCGACGTCTATGTCACCTGCGACGTTTGCCACGGCAAGCGCTACAATCGCGAAACGCTCGACGTCACCTTCAAGGGCAAGTCGATTTCCGACGTGCTGGATATGACGGTGGAAGAAGGCGTCGAATTCTTCACTGCGGTCCCGGCCGTGCGTGACAAGCTGCAATCGCTCTTCGACGTCGGCCTCGGTTACATCAAGGTCGGCCAGCAGGCCAATACGCTTTCGGGCGGGGAAGCCCAACGCGTCAAGCTCGCCAAGGAATTGTCGAAGCGCTCGACAGGCCGCACACTCTATATTCTCGACGAGCCGACCACCGGCCTGCATTTCCATGACGTCGCCAAACTTCTGGAAATGCTGCATGAACTGGTGAACCAGGGCAATTCGGTCGTTGTCATCGAGCATAATCTCGAAGTCATCAAGACCGCCGACTGGATCCTCGACTTCGGACCCGAGGGTGGCGATGGGGGCGGCGAGATCGTGGCCGTTGGCACGCCGGAGGCGATCGTCAAGGAGAAGCGCTCCTATACGGGCCAGTTCCTCAGGGAATTGCTGGAGCGGCGGCCGGTCAAGAAGGCGGTCGCGGCGGCAGAATGACGATGCGGCTTGCCACGATTGCGGAGTTGCCTGCCGTCGTGGCGCTGACGACCGCCGCCTATCAGCCCTATACCGATCTTTTCGGCTATCCGCCGATCCCGGTGACGGAAGACTATGAGCCACGGATCGAACGAGGCGAAGTCTGGCTGCAGGAGGCGGATGGCGCGGTGGCGGGGCTCTCAGTGGTCGAGCGCCATACCGATCACCTGATGCTTTTCAGCATCGCGGTATCGCCGGACTTTCAAGGTGCGGGACATGGCATGGCCATGCTTCGCTGGCTGGAGGACAGGGCGCGGGAATGGGCCGTGCCGGAGATCCGTCTTTACACCAATGCGCGGATGGAGCGGAACATCACCCTCTATTCCGCCTTCGGTTTTCAGGAAACGGGTCGCCGGCCCAATCCCTATCGGCCAGGATGGACTATCGTCGATATGGCGAAAAAGATCGGCGCGATCTGAGGGATCGCAAGTGAGGAGGAACAGATGAGCAAATCGGGCACGATCCGCGTGGGTATCGGCGGCTGGACGTTCGAACCTTGGCGCGGCCATTTCTTTCCCGCCGATCTCAAACAGAAGGATGAGCTGAACTATGCCAGCCGCCAGCTGAAGGTCATCGAGGTCAACGGTACCTACTACAGCACGCAGAAGCCTGCGGTTTTCGCAAAGTGGGCGGCCGATGTGCCTGAAGGTTTCATCTTTTCGCTGAAGGCGACGCGCTTTACCACCAATCGACGGGTACTTGCCGAGGCTGGTGAATCGATGGAGAAATTTCTCTCGTCCGGCATCAGCGAACTCGGCGATCATCTCGGCCCCCTGCTCTGGCAGTTCGCGCCGACGAAGAAATTCGATCCCGCTGATTTCGAGGCCTTCCTGAAACTGCTGCCGGAAAAGCAGGACGGGCTGAAGCTGCGCCATGTCGTGGAAGTCCGGCACGATTCCTTCAAGGTGCCGGAATTCATCGCACTGCTCGAGAAATACAGCGTGGCGCCTGTCTGCGCCGAGCATTTCGACTATCCGATGATTGCCGATGTGACGGCGGACTTCGTCTATACGCGGCTGCAGAAAGGATCGGACGATATTCCGACCTGCTATCCGGAACCGGAGCTGAAGGACTGGAGCAAGCGGCTCCAGACGTGGGCCGAGGGCAAGGTGCCTGACGACCTGCCACTGATCGACAAGGATAGGAAGGTCAAGGCCGAGCCGCGCGACGTCTTCGCCTTCATGATCCACGAAGGCAAGGTCAATGCGCCGCATGGGGCAATCGCCCTGCAGAAGCGGATCGATCAATAATCCTTTAGAAGGGCAGCACGTGCGCGGCGAGGTCTTCGGCCGTCAGGCCCTTGCCGGCACGATGTCCAGCCTCTCCATGCAACCAGACGCCGGCAGCCGCCGCCTCGAAGGCAGGCAGGCCCTGGGCGAGCAAGCCGCCGATGATGCCGGCCAGCACATCGCCGGAACCGGCGGTGGCGAGCCATACCGGGGCATTGGCGTTGATCAGCGCCCGACCGTCCGGCGAGGCGATGACCGTATCGGCACCCTTATAGATGACAGCGGCGTTGGCGCGGCTGGCAGCGGCGAGAGCCTTATCCACCTTGCCTGCCTTCTTGTCGGCCGCAATATCGGGAAAGAGGCGGGCGAATTCACCGTCATGCGGCGTCAGGACGAGCCGAGGCTCTCCCTTGAACAGCTCGAAAAGCGCCTGCGGATCGTCCTTGAAGGAGCTGATGCCGTCCGCGTCGAGAACGAGATGGCGCTCGCGCAGCAGCGACACGAAATCGCGGGCCTTCTTTCCAATGCCGAAACCGGGGCCGAGAACGAAGCTCTGAAGGCGTGCGTCCTTCAGCCAGTCCTCCAAAGCGGCTGCATCGTCGATGGCGTGCAGCATGACGGCTGTCAGATGGGCGCTGTTGGCGGCGAGAGCTTCCACCGGCGCGGCGATGGTGACCAGCCCGGCCCCAGACTTGAGGCCTGCCGTCGCCGACATGCGGGCCGCCCCCGTCTTGCTTGCCTTTCCCGAAAACACGACCAGATGGCCGCGCTTGTATTTGTGGGTCTCCACCTGCTCGGCCGGCATGGCAGCGCGCCAGGCGGCGGGCGTGTTCTCAGCCACGAGGCCGCTCGTCTGCGCCCTGATGACGCGGCCGGGAATGCCGATGTCGAAGACTTCCAGCTCGCCGCAAAGCTCCCTGCCCGGCATCAGCAGATGGCCGGGCTTACGGGTCATGAAGGTCACCGTATGTGCCGCACGGAAGGCAGCTCCGAGCACGGCACCCGTGCGGCCGTCGAGGCCGGAGGGCAGATCGATGGCGATGACGGGAGTTCCTGCCTTGCCGACCTTGTGGATCAGATCGGCGACCTCGGATGGCACATCGCGTGCAAGGCCGGCTCCGAAAAGGCCGTCGATGATGACATCACCCTGCTGCTGGTCGTAGCGCGCAATATCCTGCCCCTTCAGTGCACAGGCCGCCCTGGCGCGGCCTGCATCGCCCTTCAGTTTTTCCGGGTTGCCAAGATGGAAGATCTCCACTCGTCCACCACTCTCCTGCAGGAGCCGGGCGACGATATAACCGTCACCGCCATTGTTGCCGGGGCCGCAGAACACCGCGAAACGTTGTGCGCCGGGATAAAGACGCAATGCTGCAGCGGCGACCGCGGCACCTGCCTTTTCCATTAGGCCATAAGAATCGATTCCGGATTCGGCTGCAGCCTTATCGGCCGCAGCCATTTCGACAGGGGTGAGAAGAAGATCGGCGAGGGGTTTGCTCATGCCGCTATTCAATTCAAAAAGCGCCTAAAAAACAACCGCATGATTATCATGACGAAAGAGCAGATATTGTGCATTTGCCTATTTTTAAGCCTCTCCGCGACGAGCCAAAAGAAACTATGAGTCGACGGATTTTTTCAATTTTTGCGCCATTTTTGATCAAAACGCACTATTGTTCACCTCGTTTTTTCATCAAAGCGACACGGAAACGCGGGCAAACCGGGCTTTGTGCATAAAATTCGACGATTTTTTGCCTGAGACGGATTTCAAACTGGCACGATATCTGCATCATATCCCGCGAGCGGGAAAGTTCCTGCTTTAACGGGAGAAGCGGAGAGACATTTTCTCATGAAAAAGATCGAAGCGATCATTAAGCCTTTCAAGCTGGACGAGGTGAAGGAAGCCCTTCAGGAAGTCGGCCTGCAGGGTATCACCGTCACGGAAGCGAAGGGCTTCGGTCGCCAGAAGGGCCATACCGAACTCTACCGCGGCGCCGAATATGTCGTCGATTTCCTGCCGAAGGTGAAGGTTGAGGTCGTGCTCGCAGATGAAAACGCGGAAGCCGTCATCGACGCGATCCGCAAGGCCGCGCAGACGGGGCGCATCGGCGACGGAAAGATTTTCGTTTCCAACGTCGAAGAGGTCATCCGCATCCGCACCGGTGAAACCGGTATCGATGCCATCTGACCGGCTTTGCCTCTCGGCAAAGCTTGATCATCCTCATCGCACTTAATGTAACGTCATCACAAAAACAGAGGAAGCATTTCATGGCGAGTGCAAGCGAAATCCTGAAGCAGATCAAGGACAACGACGTGAAGTTCGTCGACCTGCGCTTCACTGACCCCAAGGGCAAGCTGCAGCACGTTACGATGGACGTCGTCTGCGTCGATGAAGACATGTTCGCCGACGGCGTCATGTTCGACGGTTCCTCGATCGGCGGCTGGAAGGCCATCAACGAGTCCGATATGGTGCTGATGCCCGACCCGGAAACGGTGCATATGGACCCGTTCTTCGCCCAGTCGACCATGGTCATCGTCTGCGACATCCTCGACCCGGTTTCCGGCGAGGCCTACAACCGCGACCCGCGCGGCACCGCCAAGAAGGCCGAAGCCTATCTGAAGGCATCCGGTATCGGCGACACGGTCTTCGTCGGCCCGGAAGCCGAGTTCTTCGTCTTCGACGACGTCAAATACAAGGCTGACCCCTACAATACCGGCTTCAAGCTCGATTCCACCGAACTGCCGTCGAACGACGACACCGACTATGAGACCGGTAACCTCGGCCATCGTCCGCGCGTCAAGGGCGGCTACTTCCCGGTTCCCCCTGTCGATAGCGCCCAGGACATGCGTTCGGAAATGCTGACGGTCCTCTCAGAAATGGGCGTCGTCGTCGAAAAGCATCACCACGAAGTGGCTGCCGCCCAGCACGAGCTCGGCATCAAGTTCGACACGCTCGTCCGCAACGCTGACAAGATGCAGATCTACAAGTATGTGGTCCATCAGGTCGCCAATGCCTACGGCAAGACGGCAACCTTCATGCCGAAGCCGATCTTCGGCGACAACGGCTCGGGCATGCACGTACACCAGTCGATCTGGAAGGGCGGCAAGCCGACCTTCGCCGGCGACGAATATGCAGGCCTCTCCGAAACCTGCCTCTACTACATCGGCGGTATCATCAAGCATGCCAAAGCGATCAACGCCTTCACCAATCCGTCGACGAACTCCTATAAGCGTCTCGTCCCGGGTTATGAAGCTCCGGTGTTGTTGGCCTATTCCGCTCGCAACCGCTCGGCTTCCTGCCGCATCCCGTTCGGCTCCAACCCGAAGGCCAAGCGCGTCGAAGTTCGCTTCCCGGACCCGACCGCCAACCCCTACCTCGCCTTTGCCGCCATGCTGATGGCCGGCCTCGACGGCATCAAGAACAAGATCCATCCCGGCAAGGCCATGGACAAGGACCTCTACGACCTGCCGCCGAAGGAATTGAAGAAGATCCCGACCGTGTGCGGCTCGCTGCGCGAAGCGCTCGAAAGCCTCGACAAGGATCGCAAGTTCCTGACGGCCGGTGGTGTGTTCGACGACGACCAGATCGACGCCTTCATCGAACTGAAGATGGCCGAAGTGATGCGCTTCGAAATGACGCCGCATCCGGTCGAATACGACATGTACTACTCGGCATAAGACAAGAAAGCCCCGGTTCGCCGGGGCTTTCTTCGATCCGGAGGCCATGAAGACCGACGGACCGAGATGTCAGTCATGTGACGAAATCCCGCAAAAATCTTGATTTGTGGGGGACCGATCACCAAATCAGGTGAGAAAGGAAGTCGTACCATGAAAGAAAGAAAAGCAAAATTCAGTATAGGCGAAGTGGTCCGGCACAAGGTTTTTCCGTTTCGCGGCGTCATTTTCGACGTTGATCCGGAGTTCGCGAATACGGAAGAATGGTGGAATTCCATTCCCGCGGAAGTCCGCCCCAGCAAAGACCAGCCGTTCTACCACCTGCTCGCGGAAAACGACGACAGCGAATATGTTGCCTACGTTTCCGAGCAGAACCTGGTGAGTGACGAAAGCGATATGCCGCTTCGCAATCCGCAGGTGGAGCAGATTTTCGACCGCAGCCCGACAGGCCAGTTCAAACCCAAGATGAGCTTCGCCCATTAAGTCGGAACGCAAGACTTCGATGACAAGGCCCCGCATGTCGGGGCCTTTTCTTTCTCGCATATCGTTATCGCAAAACCGCTGGACACTTTTGTTCGACATGCTTTAGCAACAAAAAACCCGGCCTGAAGCCGGGTTTTCGTGAATTCCTGAAAGCACTGATTACTGGGCCTTCGCTGCCTTCTGGGCGTCTTCCAGCTTCTTGCGGGCTTCTTCAGCCTTCTTCTGCATGCTCTCCTGCAGGCTGCGCTGGGTTTCGGCAAGCTTCGATTCGGAAACCGGTGCGCCATCATAAGCGCCGGTGAAGCCTTCGAGCGAAACCTTGACCGGGTTCGGCGCGCGGCGGAAGTTGATCGAGGTGAAAACCACGTCGCTGCCCTTCTTGAGGCTTGCGACCATGGCATCCGTCAGCGGGATTTCAGCCGTGCACTTGTCCGGCAGGCAGACAGCGTAATCGAGCTTCTGGCCCTTGCCGCCATCGATCTGCATGATCACGCCAGGGGGGATCAGACGCGCTGTCTGGACCGAGACCTGAAGGAGCTTGCGGTTGATCTTGCCTGAGACCGAAATCAGGCCGACGGCCGTAACAAGCTGGCCGCCATTGGCGAGAATCAGGTTCTGAACGACGCAGATGTCGTTGTCTTCCTGCTTGCTGCAGGTCTTGTACCAGCCGAGACGCGGTGCGCCGACGGCCTGTGCGGGAGAGTCAGCTGACGCCGCCGGAGCCTGAGCCGCCGCATCCTGTGCAAAGGACGAGACCGGAGCCGAAGCACCGAAGACCACTGCCATAACGGACAGTGCTGCCCGCATTTTCTTTTCAGACTTGAACATCATAACGAATTCCGTCTCCTGATATCCGTTGCGGGGCTACGTTCGGCCGCCCCAACCACCGGGTCGTTCGGCACTCCACCTCTTAAAACATTAAGGCAAATGCATGACCCCCAAAACTTCGGGTCACGTGTTACATCGCGCTGTTGAAGATATCCAGCATTTCTTTGGCAATTTCGCGGGCATTTTGGCACATAGGTAAAGAAAGCGGCGGCCGCGGTTGGAATTGAGCGCTCTCATGCTACCCTTCCGGCGAATCGTGCCCATTGCCGCGCATTAAGGAATTTCAGCAATGCTCCGGATCGCCCTTCTCACCGCTTTCACGCTTGTTGCCGGCGCTGCCGCCGCAGAACCCGTGCATGGTATCGCCATGCATGGCGCACCGGCGCTGCCCGCCGATTACAAGAACTTCCCTTACGTCAATCCCGACGTGAAAAAGGGCGGGAAAATCACTTATGGCGTGGTCGGCACTTTCGACAGCCTCAATCCCTTTATCCTGAAGAGCATGCGCACGACGGCACGCGGCATGTGGGATCCGCAATTCGGCAATCTGATCTACGAATCCATGCTGCAGCGGTCGAGCGACGAACCCTTCACGCTCTATGGGCTGCTGGCCGAAACGGTGGAATGGGATGAAGACCGTAGCTTCATCCAGTTCAATCTCAATCCGAAGGCCAAGTGGTCCGACGGACAATCCGTTACGCCCGAAGACGTTATCTTTTCCTTCGAGCTGCTGCGCGACAAGGGCCGTGTGCCATTCTCCAGCCGCCTCAATCTCGTATCCAAAATGGAGAAGGTCGGCGATCACGGCGTGCGCTTCACCTTCAATGAGAAGGCCGATCGCGAGACGCCGATGATCTTTGGCCTGTTTCCGATCCTGCCGAAACATGCGATCGACCCTGATAGCTTCGATCGCAGCTCGCTCACGCCGCCCATCGGCTCGGGACCTTATAAGATCAAGAGCCTGAAACCAGGCGAAAGCATCACCTACGAGCGAGACCCGAACTACTGGGGCAAGGACATTCCGGCCAAGGTCGGCATGGACAATTACGACCAGCTTACCGTGCAGTATTTCCTGCAGGACACGACGCTGTTCGAGGCCTTCAAGAAGGGCGACATCGATATCTATCTGGAGGGCAATCCGGGGCACTGGGCCAATGCCTATGATTTCCCAGCGGCAACGTCGGGTGCGGTCGTGAAGGACGTGTTCAAACCGAAACTGCCGAGCGGCATGCTGGGCTTCGTCTTCAACACGCGGCGGCCGATCTTTAGCGATATCAAGGTACGCGAGGGTCTGTCACTGGTCTTCGACTTCGAGTGGGCCAACAAGAACCTCTATTCCGGCGCCTACAAGCGCACGCAGAGCTTCTGGCAGAATTCCGATCTCTCAAGTTTCGGGGTACCGGCGGACGCGCGTGAGCTCGCGCTGCTCGGACCGATCAAGGACCAGATCGACCCCGCCATACTTGACGGCAGCTACAAGCTGCCAGTGACCGATGGCTCGGGACGCGACCGCAACGTGCTGAGGCAAGCTGTCGACCTTCTGAAACAAGGGGGCTACACGATCCAGAACGGCAAGATGGCCGATCAGAGTGGCAAGCAGCTCGCCTTCGAGATCATGACCCAGAATGCTGACCAGGAGAAGCTGGCCGTCGCCTACCAGCGATCGCTGCAGACGATCGGCGTCGCCGCGTCGATCCGCACCGTCGACGATTCGCAGTATCAGAGCCGCACGAACAGTTTCGACTATGACATGATCATGAAGGCCTACGCCTCATCGCTGTCACCCGGCAACGAGCAGCTTGGCCGCTGGTCGTCCGCTGCTCGCACGCGTGAAGGGACGGACAGTTTCGCCGGGGCCAACGATCCCAATCTCGATACGCTGATCGACCATCTCTTGCGGGCGCGCTCGACAGAGGATTTCACAGCTTCCGTGCGCTCCTACGACCGGTTGCTGCTGTCCAACCATTATGTGCTGCCGCTCTACCATATCGACCAGCAATGGGTGGCGCGCAACAAGCGCATCGGGCACCCCGATGCGGTTCCACTCTATGGCTATCAGCTGCAAACCTGGTGGGATACGAGCGCGCAATAATCACATCAGCAGGCGCTTCGTTCTATTTCCTTTCTCTTGCCTCGCCCTTCCTCTAAAGATCGTCGAAAACATCATTTATGCAATCGAGCCAACCGTCACTGAGGGATGGCAGAATAGGGAATCACAATGGAACGCATCACCATCGACGTTGTGTCTGATGTCGTCTGCCCCTGGTGCTATCTCGGCAAGGCACGGCTGGAGCTGGCGATCGCCGAAGTGCAGGATGAAGTCGGCGTCGATATCAACTGGCGCCCCTATCGCCTCAATCCGGATTATCCGCCCGAAGGCGTCGACCAGAAGAAGATGCTGGAACAGAAGCTCGGCGGGGCCGAACGCGTGGCTGAGGCACATAAGATGCTGACCAAGTACGGCCGCGAGGTCGGCATCAACTTCAATTTTGAAGCCATCAAGATCGGCCCGAACACGCTCGATGCGCATCGCCTGATCCATTGGGCTGTTGTCGAGGACCGGCAGAAGCAGGAGGCCGTCGTCTCGGCGCTGTTCAAGGCCAATTTCGAGGAAGGCCGCAATGTCGGCGATCACGAAGTGCTGCTCGATATCGCCGAGAAGGCGGGCCTGCAGCGCTCCGTCATTGCCGCCCTGCTCGCTTCGGACGCCGACAGCAGCGTCATTCTCTCGGAAATTGACGCAGCGCAGCGCATGGGCGTCAACGGCGTGCCATTCTTCATCTTCGACCAGCAATATGCCGTCAGCGGTGCCCAGACGCCGGATGTGCTGGCGGGCGCGCTGCGCGAGATCGCCAAGGCGAAGGCCGAAGCACGCGCAGGAATGAACTGACGCTCGTCAGCATCGACAATCTGAAAATACCGTTGGGGCAGTCCGGTTTGACCGGGCTGCCTCTAGTTTTTGGCCAGCTCCGCCAATTGCGTCATGACGACGGCCGCACCCTGCAGGCGCTTTTCCGGCGTCGGCAGGTCGCGCGTCAAGAACAGGCTGTGGTCGGGACGGATCTTCGCCATCGCGCCCTGCTTGCCGATATAGCCGACCAGATTGGCGGGGTTGGGGAATTCCTTGTTGCGGAACTGCACGACGACGCCCTTCGGGCCGGCATCGAGCTTCTCGACATTGGCCGTGCGGCAAAGGGACTTGATATAGACGATCTTCAGCAGGTGCTGGACCTCGACCGGCATCGGCCCGAAGCGGTCGATCATCTCGGCACCGAAGCCATCGATCTCCTTGAGATCGGTGAGTTCGCCGAGGCGGCGGTAGAGCGCCATGCGCAGATGCAGGTCAGGCACGTAACCTTCCGGGATCATCACGGTCGTGCCGACGGATATCTGCGGCGACCAGCCGGTATCCTGGATCTCGTCGACACCCTTCACCTCGGCGACCGCCTCTTCCAGCATCTGCTGGTAAAGCTCGAAACCGACTTCCTTGATATGGCCGGACTGCTCCTCGCCGAGCAGATTGCCGGCGCCTCTGATATCAAGGTCGTGGCTTGCCAGCTGGAAGCCGGCGCCGAGCGTGTCCAGCGACTGCAGTACCTTGAGGCGGCGCTCGGCGGTTGCCGTCAACACCTTGTTGACCGGCAGGGTAAAGAGCGCGAAGGCGCGCACCTTGGAGCGGCCGACGCGGCCGCGCAACTGGTAGAGCTGGGCAAGGCCGAACATATCGGCGCGATGGACGATCAGCGTATTGGCTGTCGGCACATCAAGGCCGGATTCGACGATGGTGGTCGAGAGCAGCACATCATAGCGGCCTTCGTAAAAGGCGTTCATGATGTCTTCCAGCTCGCCGGCCGGCATCTGGCCGTGGGCAACCGCGACCTTCAGTTCCGGCACGTCAGACTGCAGGAAGGCGTGAACGTCTTCCAGATCGGCAAGACGCGGGCAGACATAGAAGCTCTGGCCACCGCGATAGTGCTCGCGCATCAGCGTTTCGCGGATCACGAGGCTGTCGAAGGGCGAAATGAAGGTGCGCACCGCCATGCGGTCTACCGGTGGCGTGGTGATGAGCGACAGTTCGCGCACCCCGGTCATGGCAAGCTGCAGCGTGCGCGGGATTGGCGTTGCCGACAGCGTCAGCACATGCACGTCACTCTTCAGCTCCTTCAGGCGCTCCTTGTGTTTGACGCCGAAATGCTGCTCTTCGTCGATAATCAGCAGGCCGAGATTGGCGAAGTTGATGCCGGCGCCGAGCAGCGCATGGGTACCGACGACGATATCCGTCTTGCCGTCGGCCACTTCCTTTTTCGTGAGCGCCAACTCCTTGGAGCCAACGAGGCGCGAGGCCTGCTGGATGCGGATCGGCAGACCACGGAAGCGCTCTGAGAAGGTCTTGAAATGCTGGCGGGAGAGCAGCGTGGTCGGAACGACGACGGCGACCTGCACACCGTTCATGGCAGCGACGAAGGCGGCGCGCAGTGCAACTTCGGTCTTGCCGAAACCGACGTCACCGCAGACGAGGCGGTCCATCGGACGACCGGCGCCGAGATCGCCGCGCACGGCTTCGATGGCGTTTTCCTGATCTTCCGTTTCGTCATAGGGGAAACGGGCGGCGAATTCGTCGTAGAGTCCTTCCGGGGTCGTCAGTACCGGCGCGTGGCGCGTCAGGCGCTCGGCAGCGATGCGGATCAGCGCATCGGCCATATCCAGCAGCCGCTTCTTGAGCTTGGCTTTGCGCATCTGCCACGCGCCACCGCCGAGCTTGTCGAGCTGCACCTCTGTGCCCTCGCCGCCGAACCGCGACAGGAGATCGATGTTTTCGACCGGCAGGAAGAGTTTGGCATCGTCGGCGTATTGCAGTTCGAGGCAGGCATGCGGCGCACCGGCCGCCTCGATGGTGCGCAGGCCAACAAACCGGCCGATGCCGTGTTCGGCGTGGACGACGATCGATCCTTCGTCTAGGCCGGCGACTTCGGAGATGAAATCGGCCGCGCGCTTGCGCCGTCGGGAGCGGCGCACCATGCGATCGCCGAGAATATCCTGTTCGCCGACGACAATCAGATCACCGGTCTCGAAACCGGATTCCAAGCTGAGCACGGCCGCCGCCGCCTCACCCTTTGCGAGGCCTGCGACATCCTTCAACGCGGCGATCGGCTTGATGCGTTCCAGGCCGTGTTCGTTCAGCACCTGCAGCAGGCGCTCGAGCGAACCCTCGGTCCAGGCCGTGATGACGACCTTCGCGCCGCCGGCGCGCTTATCGGCGATATGTTTGACGACGACGTCGAAGACGTTGACGCGCTCCGCATCGCCGCCGCCTTCGGCATTGGAGCGCGCCCAGCGCGGTCCCTGGCGTGCATCGAGATTGACGACGCGGCGCGCCTCACCTTCATGTTCGTTGAAGGGCGAAACACGGATCGCGTTGATCGCATCGAGCGTGCGGACAAAGGTCTTGCTATCGAGATAAAGCTGACCGGGCGAAACCGGCTTATAGGGTGTGCCCTGCGCCATCTGGCTCTTGCCCGGCTGGCCGGAGTTCAAGCGGGCATCGTAATAGTCGTAGACGAGTTTGGAGCGCTCTTCGGCCGCTTCGCGCACCGTATGATCGGTGACGATGCGGAAACCGGAGAGGTAATCAAACACCGTATCCAGCTTCTCGTAGAACAGCGGCAGCCAGTGCTCCATGCCGGGATAGCGGCGACCCTCTGAGACGGCGAGGTAAAGCGCATCGTCGCGCGTGGCGGCGCCGAACGCGGAGAGGTAGTTCTTGCGGAAGCGGCTGATCGTATCCGGCGTCAGCGTCACCTCGCTCATCGGGTTGAGATCGAGGGAGCGGACCTGTCCGATCGTGCGCTGGCTGGCCGGATCGAAGCTGCGGATACTCTCCAGCGTATCGCCGAAGAAATCGAGACGGACGGGCTCTTCCGAACCGGGCACGAAGACATCGAGAATACCGCCGCGCACGGCATATTCGCCGACCTCGCGCACGGTTGCCACGCGCTCGAAGCCGTTGCGCTCCAGCCGGCCGGCAATATCATCCATCCGCACCTGATTGCCGGGGCGAGCCGAGAAAGCCAGGCTTTCGATGATGTCCTGCGGCGCCACTTTCTGCAGCAGGGCATTGACGGTCACGAGCACGATTGCCGCATGCGGCTTCTTGTGATGTGCGATCAGACCCGAAAGGGCAGCGAGACGCCGTGCCGATGTATCGGCGCTCGGCGAGACGCGGTCATAGGGAAGACAGTCCCAGGCGGGCAGCGTCAGGACGGGAATATCGGGGGCAACGAAGCCCAGCATCTGCTCCAGATCGGCCATGCGCTGACCGTCCGACAGGACATAGGCGACCGGCTCACCATTGCGGGCGAGTTCGGCAAGCAGCAGCGGCTCCATGCCCGCAGGCACGTTGCCGATCGTCAGCGGCTCGGCGGCAGCTGCGAGCTTTTTGGCATCAAAACCAGGGATCATTCCGGTTTCCTGGGCAGGTCGAAATCGGGTTTGTAGGCGGCGATGCGGGCAAACATGGGTGTCCGTAAATGCTCGGGGGTCGGCCAGGTTCCCATGATCCAGCGCACGAGGTCGTTATCCTCTTCGCCCATGATCGCCTCGAACTCGTCGAGTTCGGCTTCGCTCATGGTGGGAAGTTCGTTTTCAGCAAACTGACCGAAGACAAGGTCCATCTCTCTGATACCGCGGTGCCAGCAGCGGAACAGAATCCGGCGGCGGCGGGGGTCGAGACCGGCGCTCGTGAGCGTTACACCTGTCATGGCATCACCTTCCTTGTTGATGCGCCTCTATAGACCCTCGAAAGCGGATTGTCAGCCTTGCCAAGGCCCTATTGTTCATCGCATTTTGGCGCCCATGCGCCCCGCCATTCTCGATCCGCTGTTTTCTCCCGTCTCGGGCCTTCCAGGCGTCGGCCCGAAGATCTCGGAGCTCTTCGTTAAGCTGCTCGGACGCGAGACGCCCGAGGATTGCCGAGTCATCGACCTGCTGTTCCATGCGCCCCATTCGCTGATCGACCGGCGCAACCAGCCGGGGATCGCCCGCGCGCCGCAAGGCGCGATCGTGACGATTACGGCGCGTGTGGACAGGCATCAGGCGCCACCGCGCGGCAATCGCAACGTTCCCTACCGGGTCTTCCTGCATGACGAGACCGGCGAGCTATCGCTCGTCTTCTTCCGCGGACAGGCCGCCTGGCTGGAGAAACAGCTTCCGATCGACGAGGACGTAACGGTCAGCGGCAAGGTCGACTGGTTCAACGGCCGCGCTTCGATGGTTCACCCCGACTATATCGTCAAGGCAAGCGAGGGTGAGAACCTACCGCTGGTCGAGCCGATCTATCCGCTGACGGCGGGGCTTTCGCCGAAGACGCTGCGCAAGATCATCGAGGCGGCGCTGCCGCGCATGCCGGAATTGCCGGAATGGATCGATCTTTCGCTGGCGCAGAAGCAGGGGTTGCCCTCTATCCGCGACAGTTTCCATATGCTGCACGAGCCGCGAGACACTTCTGACATAGATCCGCAGACCCCTGCCCGTCGCAGGCTTGCCTATGACGAATTTCTGGCCGGCCAGCTATCGCTTGCGCTGGTGCGCCAACGGCTGCGCAAAGTGGCTGGACAACCCGTACACGCTACTGGAGAAGTCAGCGGCAAGATATTGCAAAGCCTTCCTTTTTCTCCGACGTGCAGCCAGACCGAGGCTGTTGCCGACGTCCTGAGGGACATGGCTGGCGATGAACGCATGCTGCGGCTTCTCCAGGGCGATGTCGGTTCCGGCAAGACGCTGGTTGCGCTGCTGTCGATGGCTGCTGTCATCGAGAGCGGCGGACAGGCCGTGCTAATGGCGCCGACCGAAATCCTCGCGCGCCAGCATCATGCAACGATCTCGAAATTCGCTGATACGGCGGGCCTTGGCGTCGAAGTGCTGACGGGCCGAACCAAGGGCCGTGAGCGAGAGGATATTCTCGAGCGCATTGCGTCGGGCGAAGCGCAGATCATCATCGGCACGCATGCGCTCTTCCAGGATAGCGTCAACTATAAGAACCTGATGCTGGCTGTCGTCGACGAGCAGCACCGTTTCGGCGTGCACCAACGCCTGCGGCTGACGGCAAAGGGCATCTCGCCGCATATGCTGGTCATGACGGCAACACCGATCCCACGCACGCTGGTGCTGGCAGCCTTCGGCGACATGGATGTCTCCAAGCTGATGGAGAAGCCGGCGGGTCGAAAGCCGATCCAGACGATCACAGTTCCGACCGAGCGGACCGGCGAGATCGTCGGCCGCCTCAAGAGCGCGCTGGCGGAAGGCAAGAAGGCCTACTGGATCTGTCCGTTGGTCGAGGAATCCGAAGAGCTGGATCTGATGTCGGTTGAGGAGCGGCATGCGACGCTCGTTTCGGCACTCGGTCCCGGCATCGGCCTCATTCACGGGCGGATGAGCGGACCGGAGAAAGATGCGGTCATGCTCGCCTTCAAGAGCGGCGAATTACGGTTGCTGGTGGCGACGACCGTCGTCGAAGTCGGCGTCGACGTGCCGGATGCGACGATCATGGTGATCGAACATGCCGAGCGTTTTGGCCTGGCGCAGCTGCATCAGCTTCGCGGTCGTGTCGGCCGTGGCGACGAGGCTTCCACCTGCATCCTGCTTTATAAGGGGCCGCTCGGTGAAACAGGCCATGCGCGGCTTTCGATCATGCGCGAGACCGAGGACGGCTTCCGGATTGCCGAGGAGGATCTGAAGCTCAGGGGCGAAGGCGAGCTTCTCGGCACACGTCAGTCAGGCACGCCGGGGTTTCGTATCGCCAGTATCGAGGCCCATGCCGATCTCTTGGAAATCGCCCGCAAGGACGCCGCCTATCTGATCGAGCGCGATCCGGACCTGACGAGCGAACGCGGCGAGGCAGTGCGCACCCTGCTCTACCTCTTCCGCCGCGACGAAGCGATCCGCTTCCTGCGAGCTGGCTAGTCGACCTTGGAGATCGCTTTCGGCTTGGGACGCACGACCGGCAGATGTTCCGGGGCAACGAGGCCGCCCGATATCAGGAACTTGGCGGCATCTTCCGGGCTCATATCGAGCATGACGATCTTCTCGCGCGGCACGAAGATGAGGAAGCCCGCCGTCGGCACCGGCGTCGGCGGCAGAAAGACGGCAACCATATCCTGCCCCATTGCATTGAACTTCGAACCGATCTCGCCCTTGGCATCGGTAGCGACAAAGACCAGCGCCCAGAGGCCCGGTCCCGGATATTCAATGAGGCCAACCTTCTTGAAGGAGTTCGACTGTTCCTTCAGCACCGTTTCGAAGATCTGCTTGACGCTCCTATAGACGGTACGCACCAGCGGCATGCGATGCACGATGGATTCGCCGAAGCGGACAATGCTCTGGCCGATAAGGTTCTTGCCGAGGAATCCAACGATGGTGATCAGCACCACGGCAATCAACAGACCGAACCCAGGAATGGCGAAGTTTATGTAGCTCTCGGGATTCCAACGCGCCGGGATATAGGGCCGCACCCAGCTATCCGACCAATGGATGAAGGTCCAGGTCAGCCAGATGGTGATCGCGATCGGTGCGCAGATGATAAGTCCGGCGAGAAAATTATTCCTCAGCCGCATCGCGACCGGCACTCGGGGAGCCTTCTCGGTCATCTTTTCTGATGAACTCCGTTTCAGTCTTCAGACAGGCCGACGAACCAGCCTTCCCCCTGTGTCCGCAGGCTCAAAACTGCCAGAATTCGCCTTATCGCACAACATGTTTCAACCCAGGCTTACTCCACAGTCACCGATTTCGCGAGATTGCGCGGCTGGTCCACGTCCGTGCCCATGAAGACTGCCGTGTGATAGGCAAGCAGCTGGATCGGCAGCGAAAAGATCATTGGCGAGATGATCTCATCGACGTTCGGAAGCGTGATCGTCGCCATCGTGGGCAGCTTCGAGGCGGCTGTACCATTCTCGTCGGTGATGAAGACGATGCGGCCGCCACGAGCTGCGACTTCCTGCATGTTGGACACGGTCTTTTCGAAGAAACGGTCATAGGGCGCGATGACGATGACGGGCATATTTTCGTCGATCAATGCGATCGGTCCGTGCTTCAACTCACCGGCAGCATAACCTTCGGCGTGAATATAGGAGATTTCCTTGAGCTTCAGCGCGCCTTCCATGGCGAGCGGGAAGCTGGTGCCGCGGCCGAGATAGAGCACGTCCTTGCACTTGGAGAGTTCGCGCGACAGGCCTTCCATTTGCGGCTGGATGAGATTGAGGACGCGGCTCATGATGCGCGGCATTTCCGCAAGATGGCGTACCATCGCCTTCTCGTCGTCGGCGCTGATGGTGCCGCGCGCACGGCCGGCACCGATCGCCAGCGAGGCAAGCACGGCAAGCTGGCAGGTGAAGGCCTTGGTGGAGGCAACGCCGATTTCCGGGCCGGCCATGATCGGGAAGACGGCATCGGCTTCGCGGGCAATGGTCGATTCCCGGACGTTAACGACGGCGCCGATCTTCAGGCCGTTTTCCTTGCAATAGCGCAGCGAGGCCAGCGTATCGGCGGTTTCACCCGACTGCGAGATGAAGAGAGCTGCCTGCGAAGGCTGCAGCGGCATTTCGCGGTAGCGGAACTCCGAGGCGACGTCGATTTCGACCGGCAGGCGCGCATATCGTTCGAACCAGTATTTGCCGATCAAGCCGGCAAGATAAGCGGTGCCGCAGGCCGAAATGGCAAGACCGGTCACTGCCTTGAAATCGATGGCGGATGCATTCGGACTGATCGTATTGGCAGCGAAATCCACATAGTGACTAAGCGCGTGGGAGATGACCTCCGGCTGCTCGTAGATTTCCTTTTCCATGAAGTGGCGGTGATTGCCCTTGTCTACGACATAGGCGGTCGCCTGAGAGATCTGCCGCGGGCGCTTGACCACCTTGCCGGAGAAATCGAGCACGGTCGCGCTATCGCGGGTGATTATGGCCCAATCACCGTCGACAAGATAGGTGATCTCATTGGTGAAGGGCGACAGCGCGATGGCATCCGATCCCAGGAACATCTCGCCCCTGCCATAACCGATGGCAAGCGGCGGGCCGGAGCGGGCGGCCATGATCGTGTCGGGGTCGCTCTTCAGCATGACGGCAAGCGCATAGGCGCCGGTGACGCGGTTCAGCATCTTCAGCATCGCTTCGCGCGGCGACAGGCCTTCGCGCAGATATTTCGCCATGAGGTGGGCGACGACTTCCGTATCGGTCTGACTTTGAAAGGCAGCGCCTTCGTGGCTCAGTTCATCGCGCAGTTCGGAGAAGTTTTCGATGATGCCGTTGTGGACCACCGCAACACCCTCGACGAAATGCGGGTGAGCGTTGGTTTCGTTCGGCACGCCATGGGTTGCCCAACGCGTGTGGGCAATGCCGGTCGTTCCCGGAAGCGGCTCGCTGTCGAGGCGCTTCTCCAGATTGAAGAGCTTGCCCTCGGCGCGGCGGCGATCCATCACGCTCTCATGGATCGTGGCGACACCGGCGGAATCGTAACCGCGATATTCCAGCCGCTTCAGCGCATCAACGAGACGGCCCGCAACCGGCGCATTTCCAACGATCCCCACAATTCCGCACATGCAAACGTCCCTCGGCCTTCAATCCTGAGGCCACTCCTAGCGATTCTCGCTTATTTCTCAATTGGTACGGCGGTCACTTTCGGTTTCCGCCGGTTACGGAAGGAGGCTCAGGCCTTGGCCTTCTTCGCCGCCTTGATGGCGAGCGCCCGTTCGCGCAGAAGTCTGGCCCGCTCGGGCTTGATCTCCTGCCGAGCGCGGCCGAAGGCGAGCGCCTCGGCTGGCACATCGGCGGTGACGACGCTGCCCGAGGCGATATAGGCGCCATCGCCGATCGACACCGGGGCGACCAGCGAGCTATTCGAGCCGATGAAGGCATCCTTGCCGATGATCGTCTCGAACTTGTTCACCCCGTCATAATTGCAGGTGATCGTACCGGCGCCGATATTGGTGCCTGATCCGATAACGGCGTCGCCGATATAGGTCAGATGGTTGACCTTGGCGCCCTCGCCGATCTTGCCGTTCTTGACCTCGCAGAAATTGCCGACCTTAGAACCGGCCGAGAGATCAGCGCCCGGGCGCAGCCGTGCAAACGGACCGACCATTGCACCTTCGCTCACATGCGCGCCTTCGATATGCGAGAAAGCATGGATCACCGCGCCGCTATCGATGACAGCACCTGGGCCGAAGACGACATTCGGCTCGATCAGCGCATCCTGGCCGATAACGGTATCATAAGAGAGGAAGACCGTTTCCGGGGCGATCATCGTCACACCCGAGAGCATCAATTCACGGCGGCGACGCTCCTGCCAGAAGCGCTCGATACTGGCAAGTTCAGCGCGATTGTTGCAGCCGGTCATTTCGATTTCCGGCGCATCGACAGCAGTGACGCGGCCACCAAGCGAGCGGGCGATCTCCACGAGATCGGTCAGATAATATTCGCCCTTGGCATTGCTGTTGCCAATCCGCGACAAAAGGTCGAGGGCCTTGCGGCCATTGATCGCCATCAGGCCGCTATTGCACCACTTGACGGTGCGCTCGGCATCCGTCGCATCCTTTTCCTCGCGGATGGCGATCAACTCGCCGTCCTTGACGAGCAGACGCCCATAGCCGGTCGGGCGGTCCGTGTGGAAACCGATGACGACGATGTCGCTGCCTTCGGCCAGCGCCTTGCGCGCTTCGAGCAGCGGGCCGGCGGTCTGCAGCGGCACATCGCCATAGGTGACGAGGATATCGTCGTAACCCTCGGCAATCGCCTCACGGGCGGCGAGAACGGCATGGCCGGTGCCGAGGCGCTGCTCCTGTAAATAGGATTGGATCTTCACACCGCCGATATCGGCAGCCTTCGCCACCCTCTCGGCATCGCGGCCGACGACGAGGGCTACGGAGGAAATTCCGGTTGCGGCTACGGCATCGACGACATGGGCGATCATCGGCCGACCGGCCACCTCATGCAGCACCTTGGACTTTGCGGATTTCATTCGCGTGCTGTCACCGGCGGCGAGAATGACGGCAAGGCAGGTGCGTTCCATGGCGAACTCCGAGAATCCATTGCTACTGCATAATTCCTTAAATCAGAATCGATTTAAGGATAAAGTTACGCAGCAATTTAAAGTGTTACAGCGTCCTTTGCGCGTCTCAAAAGACGCGCGGCGCTGTAATCGGCTGTTCTGCCGCTCATAGCAGCAAGGCGAGGCTTCAAAAAGACGAAATCGGCAGAGAAATGATGGGCTCGGCAAGCGCGGAGAAGGCTTCGTGGACGTGCTCCCTGCCGTCGACGATGACATCTTCCATCGCCTTGCGTGCGGCAGCGCTATTGCCTGCGGCGATAGCATCGACGATGCGCATATGGGTCTCGGCGATGTTAGCGAAACCGCTCTGGGATGGCGGAGTGCTCATGCGGAACATGCCGACGAGTGCTGCCTCGATCAGCCCGCCGAGTGTACGCATGAACGGGTTGTGGGAAGCTTCGGACACGGCGAGGTGGAAACGCAGGTCGGCAAGCGCGAGGCTTTCGGACGTGTGGCCGCTTGCAGCCATATCGAGCGCCAGGCCGCGTAGTAATTCGATCTCGGCCGGATTTGCGCGCTCTGCCACGAGGCCGGCGGCGAAGGGTTCGAAAGCGAGGCGGATATCGTAAAGCTGCAGGAGGAATTCTTCACTCACACCATTGGCGAAATGCCAGGATATGATTTCGGTATCGAACATGTTCCAGAAGTTCTTTTCCGTCACACGCGTACCGACGCGCGCCTTTGCAACGACCATGCCCTTGGCGGCGAGCGTCTTCATCGTTTCACGCAACACCGTGCGGGAGACCTTGAAGCGCTGCGCCAGCTCCCCGTCTCCAGGCAGGATCGTGCCGACGGGATAGATGCCGGCGACGATTCCCTTTCCGAGTTCATCGACGACATGCGCGTGGCTTGTTCGGGTTCTTCGCCCTGCCTTACGGGTTTCAAGCGGTCTGTTGCGCAATACGATACTCCTCCTAGCCATATCTCCTGTTCAGACTGGAAAGGAAAAGGATGGCCTTCTGCATTACCATGAATGCAAAAAGCAGCAAGCCAATCAGGATTTTTGTCCACCAGCTCGACAGCGTACCGTCGAAAGTGATGTAAGTCTGAATGAGCCCCTGGATCAGCAGACCGATGAAGGTCCCTGCCACGAATCCTGCTCCTCCTGTCAGCAGCGTCCCTCCGATGACGACTGCCGCAATGGCATCCAATTCGACGCCCACCGCCGCAAGAGAATATCCTGCTGAGGTGTATAGGGAAAAAACGATTCCGGATAGACCCGCCAGGAAACCCGACAGGGCGTAGATCTGGATCGTCGTGCGCGCTATCGGAACGCCCATCAACTGCGCCGTCTGCACGCCACCGCCCAGCGCATAGACATTCGTCCCGAAGCGGGTGCGATGCGCGATGAATATGCCCGCTGCGAAGACAATCAGCATGATACCGCCGATCAGCGTCAGCCGTCCGCCGCCAGGCAGACGGTAGTAAAGGCTGGTCAGCGTCGAATAATATTCGTGATTGATCGGAATGCTGTCGATCGACAGGACATAGGCCATGCCGCGGGCAAGGAACATGCCGGCAAGCGTCACGATGAACGGCGGCATCTGCAGGAAATGGATGATCATGCCCATGACCGCGCCGAAGGCCGTGGTGATGATGAGAACGATTGCGAAGGCGGCCAGCGGATGAATGCTGGTGTTCTGCAGGATCACGGCCAAGAAGACGCCTGTGAAGGCGATGACGGACCCGATCGACAGGTCGATACCGCCGGAGATGATGACGAACGTCATGCCGACGGCGGCGATGCCGAGAAAGGCGTTATCCGTCAGCAGGTTGCCGATGACGCGCGTCGACAGGATGTTCGGATATTGCAGCGTGCAAACCGCATAGGCGAGCACGAAGATGACGATCGTCGCAAGGAGCGGCAAGTATTTGGTATTCATTTGCGCCCCCCTGCGTCCGTCCGGCGGGTCAGGAAGCTGGTCAGCGATTGCATGGCCGGCGACTGGATGACCAGAATGACGATGATGATGATCGCCTTGATGATGAGATTGAACTCCGGCGGAAAGCCGGAAAGCAGAATACCGGTGTTGACCGCCTGGATGATCATTGCGCCGATCAGCGAGCCGATGATGCTGAAGCGGCCACCGAGCAGCGAGTTACCACCGACGACCACGGCGAGGATGGCATCAAGCTCCAGCCAGAGGCCGGCATTGTTGGCGTCAGCGCCCTTGATGTCGGCAGCGACTATGATGCCTGCGATGGAAGCGCAGAGGCCGCTCAGCATATAGACCGCCATCAGCAGCACCGGCGTCTGTACGCCTGACAGCGTGCTCGCGCGTCTGTTGATGCCGACAGCCTCGATCAGCATGCCGAGCGCGGTGCGGCGGACCAGCAGGATGACCAGCAGGGCGACGACCAGCCAGATGACGACGGGCATAGGCAGGAAGGCGAAGGAACCGCTGCCGAGAAAGATCAGTCCGTCATCGTTGAAGGTCATGATGGCACCTTCGGTGATGAGCTGGGCAATCCCGCGGCCGGCGACCATCAGAACGAGGGTCGCGATGATCGGCTGGATATTGAGGACGGCAACAAGAAAGCCGTTCCACAAGCCACAGAGCAGACCGATGACAACAGTGAGTGCCAGGGTATAGGCAAGCGAATTGCCTTCGACGATCGACGAGGCTGCAACGGCGCCGCAAATAGCGATGACCGCGCCGACCGAGAGGTCGATGCCTTTGGTGGCGATCACAAGCGTCATGCCGACGGCGAGCAACGCCACGGGTGCGCCGCGATTGAGCACATCGATGATGCTTCCGTAGAGCCGGTCATTTTGAACAATTACGTCAAGAAATTGCGGGAAGAAGCTGAAATTCAAAAGAAGAACAACCAAAAGCGCAATCAATTGCGGCGCAAGACGAAAGCCCAGCGCCTTCAGCGAGGCAGTCATGCATCCTCCGTTCGTTTGTCGCCCGCAGCAATGGCGTCGACGATACCGGCGGCGGTAATGCGCTCACCGGTTAATTCAGCGATATGTTCGCGGTCGCGCAGCACGATGACGCGCGAGCTGTAGGCAACCAGTTCCTCCAGCTCCGAGGAAATGACGATCAGCGACATGCCCCTGGCGCAAAGCTGCTCGATCAGCTTGATGATCTCGGCATGGGCGCCGACATCAATGCCGCGGGTCGGTTCGTCCAGGATCAGGAAATCCGGATTCGTGGCGAGCCAGCGGGCAAGGATCGCCTTCTGCTGATTGCCGCCGGACAGCAGCCGAATAGGCTTTTCACGGTCGGTCGTGCGGATATCGAGCGCCTTGATATATTCGTCGGCAATCGCATTCTGTTCGGCGCGTGAAAGCGGTCGCGCCCAGCCGCGGCGGGCCTGCAGCGCAAGCGCAATATTCTCTCGGATCGACAGGTCGCCGATAATGCCGTCCGTCTTGCGGTCTTCCGGGCAGAAGCCAAAGCCCTTGCCGATCGCCGTACGAGGACTGGAAAGCGTCACAGGCTTTCCATCGATCCTTGCGACACCGCTATCGGCGCTTTCGATGCCGAAGAGAAGCTCGGCTGTTTCCGTACGCCCCGAGCCAAGAAGCCCTGCGACACCGACGACCTCGCCGACACGGACGTCGAGATCGAAGGGCTTCACCTTTCCGCGCTTTCCGAAACCCTCGAAAGAATATCTGACCTCGCCGGCGGCAATGGTGTGTTCCCTGGCGGCATGCTCTGTCTGGGCGAGCTCGCGCCCGAGCATCATGGCGATCAGGTTCTGGCGCGGCAGTTCGGCTGCCTCATGCGTACCGACAAGCCGGCCATTGCGCAGCACTGTGATGCGGTCGCTGACTGCGTAGACTTGTTCGAGGAAATGCGTAATGAAGACAATACCTAATCCACGCTTCTTCAAGTCATTTATGATACCGAACAGCATCTCGACTTCATGCGTATCGAGACTTGCCGTTGGTTCGTCGAGGATGAGAACCTTGCCGGAGAGATCGACGGCACGCGCGATCGCCACGATCTGCTGGACAGCGACCGAAAAGCGATCGAGCTGCGCTGTGACATCGATGTCCAGGCCATAGCCTGCCAGAAGCTCACGAGCATTCCTGTTCATGGTCCGGGCATCGATCATGCCGAAGCGCTTCGGCTGGCGGCCGAGGAAGAGGTTTTCCGCAACGCTGAGATTGGCAAGGAGGTTGACCTCCTGGTAGACGGTGCCGATGCCCAGCTTCTGGGCGGCCAGAGTATCGGCCGGATCGATCTCGTGACCTTCCAGCGTCAGGCTTCCGGCATCGCGGCGATAGGCGCCGGTCATACATTTGATGAGCGTCGATTTGCCGGCGCCGTTTTCGCCGAGCAAGGCATGAACCTCGCCACGGCGAAGCGTGAAATCCACCTTGTCCAGGGCGATAGCGCCGGGGAAGAATTTCGATATGGCCGAGGCTGCGAGAATATTCTCGAAATTGTGAACCATGAGGGCTGCTGTTTCCTGATATTGCGCCTTACGCCTGCGCCAAAACCAGGCATGACGCCCGGCCCGGCACCGGCAGTTCCGCACCGGTCCATGATGGACCGGTGCGGCCCCAGGTTCAAATCAGTAGCCCTGACCCTTCTTCTCTTCATAGACCTTCATCGGGTCGTCAGCCGGCGTATAGAGCTTGGACTCGGTCTGGATCCACTTCGGCGGAGCCTTCTTGTCCTTCAGGTATGCTTCGAGCGCATCGAAGGCCGGGCCTGCCATGTTCGGCGTCAGCTCGACCGTGGCATTGGCCTCGCCTTCGGACATGGCCTTGAAAATATCGGGCACGGCGTCGATAGAGACGACGAGGATATCTTTACCCGGCTTCAGGCCAGCTTCCTTGATCGCCTGGATGGCGCCAACCGCCATGTCGTCGTTATGGGCATAAAGAGCGCAGATATCCTTGCCGCCATTCTCGGCCTTCAGGAAGCTTTCCATGACTTCCTTGCCCTTGGTGCGGGTGAAATCACCGGTCTGGCTGCGGACGATCTTCAGGTTATCGTGGCCGGCAAGGGCCTCTTCGAAGCCCTTCTTGCGAGCGATGGCCGGCGACGAACCGGTCGTGCCCTGCAGCTCGACGACATTGCACTTCTTGTCGCCGACGGTCTTGACCAGGAAGTCGCCGGCGACCTTGCCTTCATGGACCAGGTCGGAGGTAACAGCCGTCAGATAGAGATCGTCAGGAGCCTTGATGGTACGGTCGAGAAGGATGACCGGAATGTTGGCTTCCTTGGCTTCCTTCAGAACGTCGTCCCAGCCGGTTTCGACAACAGGAGCAATGAGAATGGCGTCAACGCCCTGAGCAATGAAGGAGCGCAGAGCCTTGATCTGATTTTCCTGTTTCTGCTGCGCATCGGCAAACTTCAGATCGATGCCGCGCTTCTTGGCCTGCTCCTTGGTCACGGTCGTCTCAGCCGCACGCCAGCCCGATTCTGAGCCGATCTGCGAGAAACCGACGGTGAGGCCAGCAGCCGAAGCTGAACCAAACATGCAGGCAGCCAGAATCGTGGCACTCAAAAGTGCAGTCTTTAATTTCATGATTTCCTCTCCCAATGCCGCGTCTCGCGGCGCAGGGTCAAAAAATCATATAGTAATACTTTTGTAAATGAGCATTTTGGTATGCACTGCAGCAAAAAAGGCGCTCCTTTCAGAGCGCCTTTTCGCAACTGCGAGTTACAAACTCTTCTTACTGCGCCGGCAGCTTATCGTCCACGCCTTCGACGTAGAAGTTCATGCCGAGAAGCGTGCCGTCATCAGCCTTTTCGCCGGCTTTCAGCCAGGGCGTGCCGTCCTGCTTGTTGATCGGACCGGTGAAGGGATGCAGTTCGCCGGACTTGATCTTGGCTTCGGTTTCCTCAGCCATCTTCTTCACGTCGTCGGGCATGTTCGTGTATGGCGCCATCTTGAGAATGCCGTCCTTCAAACCGTCCCAGCTCTGCTCGGACTTCCAGGTGCCATCCAGCAGCGCGTGGACGCGCTTGGAGTAGTAGGTGCCCCAGGTGTCCACGATTGCCGTCAGCTGCGCCTTGGGGCCAGCTGCGATCATGTCGGATGCCTGGCCGAAGGCGTGGATGCCGCGCTCTTCGGCAACCTGCATCGGCGCGGTCGTGTCGGTGTGCTGGGTCAGCACGTCGACGCCCTGGTCGATCATGGCCTTGGCGGCGTCGGCTTCCTTGCCCGGGTCGAACCAGGTGTTGACCCAAATGACCTTCAGCTTGAAGCTCGGATCGATCGACTTGGCGCCCTGCTCGAAGGAGTTGATGCCCATCACGACTTCCGGAATGGGGAAGGAGGCGATGTAGGCAGCGCCGTGGTTCTTCGAGGTCTTGGCGGCGATCTGGCCGAGGATGTAACGGCCTTCATAGAAACGCGAGTTGTAGGTCGCAAGATTCGGGCCGGTCTTGTAACCGGTGCCGTGCTCGAACTTGACGTCCGGGAACTTGGCAGCAACCTTGACCGTCGCGTCCATGAAGCCAAAAGACGTCGTGAAGATCAGCTTGCAGCCGGAGCGGGCAAGGCGCTCGATGGCGCGTTCGGCATCCGGACCTTCCGGAACGTTTTCGAGATAAGGCGTTTCGATCTTGTCGCCGAATTCGGCCTGGACCTGTTGGCGACCCAGATCGTGTGCCTGCGAATAACCGCCGTCGGTGTGAGAACCGACATAGACGAAGCAGACCTTCGTCTTGTCCGCTGCCTCGGCGGCGGAGGAGATGCCGATCACGGCTGCAGCCGATGCGGCAAGTGTGAGTGCGAACTTCTTCATGATGACCCCTGTTGGTTTGAAGATTTTCCGGAAACCCATCTCTCAGTTCTTGTTCTATCGCTCCGGTACGAAGGCTTTTCCAAGCGACGCGGGCGTATTGATCAACGTCGTGCGCCGATTATGAGAAATGATGATGAGAACCACAATAGTCGCGGCGTAGGGCAGCATCGAGAGGAACTGCGAGGGAATGCCGAGACCGAAAGCCTGAGCGTGGAGCTGCAGGATCGTGACCGCCCCAAAGAGATAACCGCCGGCAAAGACCCGCCATGGGCGCCAGGAGGCGAAGACGACAAGCGCCAGCGTGATCCATCCGCGGCCGGCAGACATGTTTTCCGCCCATTGCGGCGTATAGACGAGCGAGAGCTGTGCGCCGGCAAGACCGGCACAGGCGCCGCCGAACATGACAGCCAGATATCGCGTGCGGATGACATGGATGCCAAGCGCATGAGCGGAGCCGTGACTGTCGCCAATCGCTCTGAGCTTCAGCCCGGCACGGCTGCGGAACAGGAACCAGCTCACGCCGAAGACGAGCGCGATCGACAGGTAGAAGATGAAATCCTGCTTGAAGAGAACCGGGCCGACAACAGGAATATCGGAGAGGAACGGAATGACGATCTCCTCCAGCCGGATGCCGGGCACGCTGACATAGGCCTCGCCCAACTGGCCGGACAGACCGAGACCGAGAAGGGTCAACGCCAGGCCGGTCGCCACCTGGTTTGCAACCAGCGTCAGCGTCAGGAAGGCAAAGAGCAATGAGAAAAGCGCACCGACGACGATGCCGCATATGATGCCGACATAGGGCGAACCCGATATCTGCGCGCCGGCAAAAGCGGCGACCGCACCCATGATCATCATGCCCTCGACGCCGAGATTGAGAACGCCGGAGCGCTCCGTTACGAGTTCGCCGAGTGCTGCGATGACGAGCGGCGTGGAGGCGGTGATAACCGTCAGAAGAATGGCTTCGAAGATGCTCATGCCGCGCCACCCCTTGCCCGCGACCAGAGGATGCGGATTTTGTAATAGATCAGCGTGTCGCAAGAGAGCACGAAGAAGAGGATCAACCCCTGGAAGACGCGTGTGACCTTGTCGGAAACACCGATCGAAAGCTGTGCGGCCTCACCGCCGAGATAAGTCAGCGCCAGCACCAGACCCGAAGCGATGATGCCGAGCGGATTGAGACGACCGAGGAAGGCAACGATGATGGCGGTGAAGCCGTAACCCGGCGAGATCGCCGGCTGCAGATGACCGATCGAGCCCGAGACTTCGCAAATGCCGGCAAGGCCGGCCAGCGCGCCGGAGAAGAGAAAGCTGAACCAGATCATCCTCTTGGATGAAAAGCCCGCAAAGCGCCCTGCCCGTTCCGACTGGCCGAGCACGATGACCTCGAAGCCCTTCAGCGTGAAGCGCATCATGAACCAGACGAGAACAGCCGCGACGATGGCGAAGATGAAACCCCAGTGGGCACGGCCCGATTCTTCCCAGATCGCCGGCACGATCGCCTCCGGCGCAAAATCGCGCGAGACCGGGAAATTGAAGCCCTTCGGATCGCGCCATGCACCGCGTATCAGCCAATCGAGATAGAGCTGGGCGATATAGACCAGCATCAGCGACGTCAGGATCTCGTTGGTGTTGAAATGCGCCTTCAAGAGCGCCGGAATGGCGGCAAACAGCGCGCCGCCAAGCGCGCCCAGGATAAGCACCAGCGGCAGCACCAGCGGCGAATGCCAGTCGTAGAAGATGATCGGGATATAGGAACCGGTGATCGCGCCGATGGTGAACTGGCCTTCAGCGCCGATATTCCAGTTGTTGGAGCGATAACAGACGGCGAGACCAACGCCGATCAGGATCAGCGGGGCTGCCTTGATCGCCAGCTCATGCAGCGACCAGACTTCCAGAAGCGGCTCGACGAAGAAGGCGTCGAGCGCCTCGACCGGATCTTTGCCGAGCATGGCGAACATGATCGCGCCTGCGATCAGCGTCAGGACGAGAGCAAGAAGTGGTGAAATGAAGGCGTAGAGTTTCGAGACCTGCGGGCGCTTTTCAAGCTCAATGCGCATGAACAGCCTCCGCGGCATGCTTGCCTTCATGCAGGCCACCCATCAGCAGACCGATCTTTTCGCGCGTCAATTCGTCAGCCGGATAGGGCTTGGAAAGCCGTCCTTCGGAAATGACGGCGATATCGGTCGCCACTTCGAAGATCTCGTCGAGATCCTGGCTGATGACGACGACGGCCGAACCGGCTTTTGCAAGATCGACAAGGGCCTGGCGGATGCGGCTTGCGGCACCGGCGTCGACGCCCCAGGTCGGCTGATTGACGACGAGAACCGCCGGCTGGCGGTCGAGTTCGCGACCGACGATGAATTTCTGCAGGTTGCCGCCGGAGAGCGAACCCGCGGCGGGATCATCGCCGCTCTTGCGCACGTCCATCGCCTCTGAAATGCGTCGTGCGGCGGATTTCACCGCGCCCTGCCTGATAATGCCGAGGACGCCGAGAAAGGCCTTTCGGTCCGACTGGCTGCGGGCCAGTACCAGATTGTCGGAGAGTTTCATGGCGGAGACGGCCGCATGGCCATGCCGCTCCTCCGGCACGAAGCCGGCACCGAGCAGGCGTCGGGCGGTGATGCCCTGCGTACCGACCGGTTTCTTTCTGATAATGATCGCTTCGGCAGACGACACCGGATATTCGCCGGACAGAGCATCGAAAAGTTCACTCTGTCCGTTGCCGGCCACACCGGCGATTGCGAGGATTTCTCCCGAGCACACCGTCAGGGAAACGTCGCGCAGCGGCATGGCAAAGGGTGTGCGCGCGGAGACGGAGAGGTTCGAGACGGCAAGCTGCACCTCGCCCTTGTCGTTGCGCTCGGGATGGGTAACGGCTGCAACCTCGCTGCCCACCATCATGCGGGCGAGAGAAGCGGGCGTCTCCTGTTTGGGATCGCAGGCGCCGGTCACGCGGCCGTGGCGAAGGACCGTGGCGCGATCGCAGATACGCTGCACCTCTTCCAGGCGGTGGCTGATATAGAGGACGGAGCGACCCTCTGCACGCAGCTTGAAGAGGGTTTCGAAGAGCCTGTCAGCTTCCTGCGGCGTCAGCACCGAGGTCGGCTCGTCAAGGATGATGAGCTTCGGGTTCTGCAACAGGGCGCGGACGATTTCGATGCGCTGACGTTCTCCGACCGAGAGATCGGCGACATGGGCATGCGGGTCGAGCGGCAGGCCATAGGCCTGCGACAGTGCCCTCGCCTCCTCTGCGATCTTGCCGATCGGGATGCTGTCATCGAGGGAAAGCGCGATATTCTCGGCAACGGTCAGCGCTTCGAAGAGCGAGAAATGCTGGAAGACCATGCCGATGCCGAGCTTGCGGGCCTCGCCCGGCGACGTGATCGTGGCCGGACTGCCCTCCCACAGGATCTGTCCGTCCGTCGGCTCCAGAACGCCGAACAGCATCTTGACCAGTGTGGATTTGCCTGCGCCATTTTCACCGAGAAGCGCATGAATTTCGCCCGGCGCTATATCGAGATCGATTTCATTGCAGGCGGCAAAGCTACCGAAGAATTTGGTCAGCTTCTGCACCGATAACAACGCGCCGGAAGCCGGCACATTCAATGGCGACACGTTCCCCTCATTTCTTCTGCCGACCGGTCCGTTTGGATCTCATGGAATCAGCAGCGTCGTTCCGGTTGTTTTTCTTGTTTCCAGATCCGTGTGAGCCCGCCCAACCTCACGCAGCGGATAGGTTTGATTGATATTGATACGCACTTTGTTGCTACGCACAACATCAAATAGATTGTTTGCACAATCGGTCAGTTCCTGACGCGAAGCAATATAAGTATAGAGCGTCGGGCGCGTGGCATAGAGCGAACCCCGTTGGGCGAGGTGCGCCATGGTGAAATTCTCAATGGCGCCAGAGGATTGGCCGAAGGAGGCGAAGAGACCGCGCGGCTTCAGGCAATCCAGCGATTGCGGGAAAGTATCGCGGCCGATCGAGTCATAGACCACGTCGACGCCCTTGCCGGCGGTCATTTCCCGCACGCGTTCGGCGAAATTTTCAGTCTTGTAATTGATGACATGGTCGTAGCCATGGTCGAGCGCCAGTTGGACCTTGTCGGCGGAGCCTGCCGTGCCGATGACGGTTGCACCGAGCGCCTTCGCCCACTGGCCGGCGATGAGGCCGACGCCGCCGGCTGCAGCATGGAACAGCAACACCGTCTCGGGACCGACCTTGAAGGTGCGGTTCAGGAGGTATTCGGCCGTCATGCCCTTCAGCATCATGGCGGCCGCAGTTTTCAGGCTGATGCCCTCTGGTACCTTCACCAGATGTTTCGTCTCGATGTTGCGTTCGGCGCTATAGGCGCCGTCAGCGCTGGCATAGGCAACGCGGTCGCCCGCGGCAAAATCGGTCACACCGGGGCCGACCGACGTGATGACGCCAGCGGCTTCCTTGCCGGTTACGAAGGGCAGATGCGGCGCCTTATAGGTGCCATCCCGGAAATAGACATCGATGAAATTCAGGCCGATCGCTTCCTGACGGATCTGCACCTGACCCTCCGAGGGTGGCAGCAGATCGATATCGACATATTCGAAAACCTCGGGTCCACCGTTTCTGGAGAAAGAAACTGCCTTCGTCTTTGCCATCTGTATCTGCCTCACTTGCGTCCGAGCGCCGGGAAGAATTGGAGCACCACACCGATGACGTAAAGATAGACGCCGCTCACGATGAAGAGAACGATGGCCCATTGCGGCATGTCGAAATGCATCAACAGCGAATAGGCACCGAGCGCCGACCACAGCAGAAAGATGCCGAGGTTCAGCGGTCGCAGGCGCTGGACGCGCACGGGATGCAGGAAGTTGATCGGCAAAAAGGTCAGGACCACGGAGACGGTGACGACGATAAAGGCCGTCATCTCGCCCGCGTGCATGACGAATAGCGTGAAGACCACCATGTTCCAGACGACGGGGAAACCGGAAAAGAAATACTCCTCCGTCTTCATGCCCATATCGGCATAATAGATGGCGCTCGACACGACGATCATGCCGGCGGCGGCGAAAGACCAGGGCTCGCCGATCATGCCGCTCTGATAGAGCGCGAAGGCCGGCAGCAGCACATAGGTGACGTAATCGATGATGTTATCGAGCGTATCACCCGACCAATTCGGCAGTACTTCCTTGACACGCACCTTGCGGGCGATCGGTCCATCGATGCCATCGACCAGAAGCGCAAGGCCCAGCCACCAGAACATGTCGATGAAACGGTGCTCGGCAGCGGCAACCACCCCAAGAAATGCAAGAAAAGAACCGGAGGCCGTCAGAATATGGACGGAGAATGCACGCATTTCCGCGTAAGGAACGCGCTTGTAATTGAAGATTTTCATGTTCCCCCGTACAACCTGTCGCGCCCCGCGCCGCGGCGGGCGTCGTTTTTTTCTTGAAACGCGCCACGATCTTTCAGATTGCTCGCCACGCTTCAGGTCTTTGTTTGACGCATGTCGTTGTCGCAAAACCGCATGAACACTTTTGCGCGACATGCTTTAATATGCATCCTTTGAATAGCTTAGCCAGCGCAAAAGCGACAGTTTGCCACAGGCCAGTGAATCCTGACCGTGACATGCATATTTCGCTCCTCAGCCATGCGATGGAATGGATTGCCTTTAATTTAGCGGGGTTTTGTAATATCTGCCTCGGATGCCGATGATTATCCTGCGAACGACGAGCCCGATATCGAAATGAACGCTCCTGCAAAGACCGAAGAATTCGCTTCCGCTATCCCTGCCGGCGTCTATGCCGAGACGGTGCTGAGTGTGACGCATTATACCGACCGGCTCTTCCGCTTCACGATGACTCGGCCGGATGGCTTCCGTTTCCGCTCGGGCGAATTCGCGATGATCGGCCTCATGGTCGACGGCAAGCCCGTCTTCCGCGCCTATTCGATCGCAAGCCCGGCTTGGGCCGAAGAGCTCGAGTTCTTCTCGATCAAGGTGCCGGATGGTCCGCTGACCTCGCATCTGCAGCTCATCAAGCCGGGCGACCAGGTTCTGATGCGCAAGAAGCCGACAGGCACGCTGGTTCTCGATGCCCTGACACCCGGCAAGCGCCTTTACATGTTCTCCACCGGCACGGGCATTGCGCCTTTTGCGAGCCTCATCCGCGATCCGGAAACATATGAGAAGTTCGACGAAGTCATTCTCACGCATACGACGCGCGAAATTTCCGAGCTGAGATACGGCTTCGATCTCATTGAAGAGATCCGGAATGACGAGCTTCTCCAGGAAGTGGTCGGCGATAAGCTGCGCCACTATGCGACTGTGACGCGCGAAGATTTCGAATATCGCGGCCGCATCACAGACCTGATCTCGTCCGGCAAGCTCTTCACCGATCTCGGCGTTCCGCCGATCGATCCGGCTGTTGACCGCGGCATGATTTGCGGCTCTTCGGCCATGCTGAAGGACACGAAGGAGCTTCTGGAAAAGGCCGGGCTCGAAGAAGGCGCCAACAGCAAGCCCGCAGAATTCGTCATCGAGCGCGCCTTCGTCGGCTGAGGCTGCGACACAGATTTTCTAGACAACGGCTCCGGAAACGGGGCCGTTTCTATTTTTGGCTCAGATAATCGATGAGATCGGCCATGGTCTCGCGCGCTTGCGCGACCTCACCCTGATAAATAGCCTTGATCACTGCGACGTGGAGAAAGATGGACCGATCCATCCGTTCCGGATTGGCGGTCGAATACCACAGACGGCGAGAATGGGTCTGGACCGGCCCCAGCGCCGCCGTGATGAAGCGGTTAGGACAGGCATCTTCAAGGATTTCATCAAAGGCCTTGTCGGCGGCAAAGAAGCCCGCTAAATCGCCGCCGGCAGCGCATTCTTCCATCGCGCGGGCACAGGCGACGAGGCTGGATCTCTGCTCCTCGTTGGCCGCGTCGGCAACGAGCGCTGCTGCCACCGGCTCCAGCTTGCGGCGCACCTGCATGACATTGACATGGTCTTCGGCATTGATTTCGGCAATCTGCAGGCCGACGCGCGGCTTCACCACGATCAGGCCCTGCCAGGCAAGCTTCTGGATTGCCTCGCGCACCGGTGTGCGGCCATGGCCTGCAAGATCGATGAGCTGTTTTTCCGTCACCAACGCACCAGGCGTCAAAGCCAGCGTCACAATAGCGTGCTCCAGCGCCAGATAGGCGAGATGGCTTAGCGATTCGTGCATGCGGGCGAATCCGAGACTGATATATCAATACTGGCACGGTTAAACGGCGAAGACAAGTTATCCTGATATATCAAAGTCATGCAGTACGCGAAAGCACCCCCCTACTCGTGGCGCAATGCCTCGATCGGATTGAGCTGAGCCGCCCGCCTCGCCGGAAAAAAGCCGAAGATCATGCCGATCGCTGCCGAAAAGACGAAGGCGATGAAGATGATGAGCGGACTGACCACGAAGGGCACGTTGAGAAAGCTGACCGTAGCGTAGGCGAGAGTCAGGCCGAGCATGATGCCGGCTATGCCGCCGAAGAGCGACAGGGCGACAGCCTCGACGAGGAACTGCGTCAGCACCTGATTTTCAAGCGCGCCGATCGCAAGGCGAATGCCGATCTCGCGCGTGCGTTCCGTCACCGACACCAGCATGATGTTCATGATACCGATGCCGCCGACGAGCAGGCTGACGGCAGCGACTGCGCCGAGCAGGCCGGTCAGCAGCGTCGTCGTGCCGGTCATCGCTTCGGCGATCTGCGTCATGTCGTTGACATTGAAATCGTCCTGACGGCCGGGGATGATCTTGCGGCGCTCGCGCAACAGGTTCTCGACGTCGGCCTGCACTTTCGAAGTCGAGACCCCATCACGCGCCGAAATGAGGATCGTCGGCACGTTGGAACTGCCGCTGATGCGCCGCTGGAAGACCTTGACCGGCATGATGACGACGTCGTCCTGGTCGTTGCCCATGCCGGATTGACCGCGCTTTGCCAGCACGCCGATGACGGGGCAGGAAACTTTGCCGACACGGATCTGCTGGCCGGTCGGATCGGCGGCGCCGAAAAGCTGCTCGCGCACGGTCTCACCGATGATGCAGCGCGACTGGCCGCGCTCTTCGGCCGGCGTGAAATTGCGGCCGAGCGCCAGATCCCAGTCCTGCGCGATGAAATAGTCGTTGGTCGTGCCGTAAACGGTGGTGGAATGGTTCTGGCCGCCGAAGATAACAGTTGCCGTGGACTGGTTGGATGGCGCTACAGCCCGCAGGCCTGGGACCTGATCGCGGATCGCCTCGACATCCTTCAGCGTGAAGCGCCGAGCCTCGGAGCTGGCGCGGCCCGGACCGAACTGGCCGGGGCGCACGAAGAGCATATTGGTACCGAGCCGGGAAAGCTCGGTCGAAACCTGCGCCGTCGTGCCATTGCCGATGGTAACGAGCGCGATGACGGCGGCAACGCCGATGACGACGCCGAGTACGGTGAGAAAGGAACGCAGTAGATTACGGTTGATAGCGCGCAGGGCCAGCTTCAAGGTTTCAAAGAACATGTTCCGCCCTCTGCCGTTGCTCCACCTCGGTTTCCAGCTTGCCATCGACGAAACGCAGCAAGCGCCCCGCATATGCGGCGATATCGGACTCATGCGTGACCATGACGATGGTGATGCCCTGTTCGCGGTTCAGCCGCGTCATCAGATCCATGATCTCCATGCTGGTCTTGGTGTCGAGATTGCCGGTCGGCTCATCGGCGAGCAGCACAGCAGGCTCGGTGACGATGGCGCGGGCGATCGCCACGCGCTGCTGCTGACCACCGGAGAGCTCCTGCGTCTTGTGGTTCTCCCGGCCAGACAGACCGACGAGGCCGAGCGCTTCCCTCGCCCGTTTGCGTCGCTCGCCGACCGCCATGCCGCGATAGATCAGCGGCAGCTCGACATTCTCGACCGCCGAAGTCCGCGACAGGAGATTGAAGCCCTGAAAGACGAAACCCAACATATGGCGGCGCAGAAGCGTCAGCTGGCTGCGATCGAAGCCGCTTGTCGAAATGCCCTGAAAGACATACTCGCCCGAAGTCGGCACATCGAGGCAGCCAAGGATATTCATCGCCGTCGACTTGCCGGAGCCGGACGGCCCCATGATCGCGACAAATTCATGCGTGCGGATCGAAAGGTCAACATCATCGAGCGCGCGGATGGCCGCAGCACCCTCGCCGTAAATTTTCGAGACGTGCCTGAATTCCAGAAGCGGCGGGCGTTCCATCATCGCCTCCCGTCAGTTCGTCCGCGCCGCGGTATCGGTGATGATTGCGTCATTTTCGGCAAGCTCGCCGGACGTAACCTGCGTGAACTGGCCATCGGAAGATCCCACCTGGATCACCACCGGCGCAGGCTGGCCGTTACGAAGCACCCAGACGCGGCGTTGAGTGCCGGTCAGCTTGGAATCGCCACCACCACCGCTGCGGGACAGATGAGGCGGACGGAACAGGCTGAAGATGCTGCGGCCGTCACGCGTTTCCGTCTGCGGCGGGACGTAGCGGAGGGCAGCATTCGGGACCATCAGCGTATCCTTGACGGCATCGACAGTGATGTCTGAAGTCGCAGTCATGCCGGGGCGCAGCAGCAGGTCGGCATTATCGACCGAAAGGACCGCCTTGTAGGTGACGACATTGTTGACCACCTCGGAGGCAAAGCGGATCTGCTCGATGACGGCAGGGAAAGTGCGATCCGGATAGGCATCGACCGTAAAGGTCGCCTTCTGGCCGACGGCGATCTGGCCGACATCGGCTTCATCGACATCCACCTGCAGTTCCATCTTCTTGAGATCGCCGGCGATGGTAAAAAGCACGGGCGCCGAGAGTGAGGCAGCGACCGTTGCGCCGGGATCGACCGAGCGGGTCAGGATCACGCCATCGATCGGCGAGACGATCTTCGCCTTGCCGAGATTGACCTCGGCAAGCTGCAAGTTAGCCTCGGAGGCCAGCACGTCGGCCTCGTTGATATCCTTGGCGGCCACAGCGGAGTCATATTTGTAGGTCGCGTCGTCAAGGCTCTGTTGAGTGGAGACATTGCTTTTGACGAGGCTCTTCAGACGGTCGAGCGAGGTCGCGGCCGATTGCAGATCGGCATTCGCCTTGACCACATTGGCTTTTGCCGAATTGAGCTTGGCGCGGGAACTCTTCACGTCGGCTTCCAGCTTGTTCGTATCGAGTACGGCCAGAACATCACCTGCCTTAACCGTGCTGTTATAGTCGACATTGACGTCGCGCATCGTGCCCGACAGTTCGCTCGATATATCCACTTGCTGGGTCGGCTGGACCGAACCCGTGGCAGTGACGAGCACCGTCAGGTCGCCGCGCTTGACCGGCTGGGTCGTGTAGCTGAACTCGGCGCGGCTTCGGCCCATGTAGAAGTAGGCAGCAGCCGCAGCGGCAAGGATCAAAAGCACCAGGACGATCATCCGGCCACGCCAGCGACGCCCCCTGCTCTGCCGACCGGCAGCAAGCACGGCAGCCAGGTCGGCGTTTGCGCCTGTTACGGAACCGGTATCTTTACCAGCCTCCAAATTGTCCATCTAATCCTCGATATATGCTTCGCCATATCAGCCCCTATTCAGGCCGAGATAATCATGCCGAAGATGAACCCAACATTACCGATGCCCTGACGATGGCACGGAAATGCGGCTGAAAAACATGAAATATTCGTAAGGAAACAGCTGGATGGCGCAGTCAGCGAAAGCCGTTCGGCAACAAGCTCCGCGGGCTCTATGCGAATATTCAGGTTGCATCCGGCACAGCGATTTCTGCGCCGCTTTCGGTCAACCTAGAGCGATCCGCGACTCTGGAAAGGCCGCGGTATCGTTCAAGCTCTAACGTGCAGGCAGGATTGCAGCGCCGCCCGCAGCCTGAACCGCGAGACTGCCCATGGCAATACCTTCGCGCAGGCAGATATCAGGGCTCGCGTCGCCAAGCCACGCGTGGATGAGCCCGGCATTGAAGGCATCGCCCGCGCCCGTCGTATCCACGACCTTGACGGTCGGGGCATTCTGATGGAGGCGCATATCACCGGCCGCATAATAAGCACCGCCAGCGCCTGCCTTCAGCGCCACCATCGGGAAGCGCGTCGCAAGCCTGTCCAGAGCTTCAGCTGGATCGGAGCATCCGGTGATGGCAACGGCTTCCTCGACATTCGGCAGGAAGAGATCGACGCCGGCGCAGCAATCGAGAAAATCACGCTTATAGATCAGGGTCTCGTCCCAGCTCGGATCGAGCGATACGGTAAGCCCGTTCTCCCTGGCCTTTCCGACCAAGCTGGGAATTTCTGCGAGTGTTGCAAATTCCGCTATGTGGAGATGACGCGCCTCGTTCCAGGCAAGCGCTTCGCCAAGCGTTGCCGGTTTCGCGCCGCCGGCGCGCCGGGAGAGGAAGGCCCGCTCCCCACCATTGTTGATTGCGACGGTGACCTGCGGACCGGCATCGGCGGCCCGATCGAGAAAGCGTAAATCGACGCCGCTTGCCTGCAGTTCCGTGGTCAGGCCGCTCGAAAGCCCATCAGTCCCGAGACGGGAGAGCAGGGCGGTCTTGCGACCGATATGGGCCGAATAAGCGGCCATAATGAAAGCGCCGCCGCCTGCCGCGATACGCAAGTCATCGGCGAATATCTCACGCCCGAGAACGGGCATGGTCTCCAGTCCTGTGAAGATCAGGTCGCAATAGATCCGGCCGATGCTAAGCACCGCCGATCGCATGTCATTATCAGATGTCATTGGCGCCCGAGGGCCTTTTCCGTTCTTGCATCGAAAACATAGAGAGCACCGGAGGCCGCATGGGCATTCACGACGCCGCCGACGGCCGGTATCACCTTACCGGGGGCGGTTGCAATCACCGATGTGCCCGCGACATCGAAATGCACCAGCGTCTCGGCTCCAAGCGGCTCGACTGCGGTGACTGTGCCTGAGAGCGACAGCACGCCGGCCCCCTCGCCGATAACAAGATCATGCGGCCGCACGCCGATCAGGTGCGGACCGCCCTGCCCGATGCGGATGCCATCGGCCGCAGCGGTGCTTGGCAGAAGGTTCATCGAGGGGCTGCCGATGAAGCGCGCCGTAAAGACGTCGGCGGGGTTTTCGTAGATATCCATCGGCGTTCCCGCCTGCAGAATATGGCCGTCCTTCATGACGACGATCCGGTCGGCCATGGTCATGGCCTCAACCTGATCGTGGGTGACATAGACGATCGTCGTGCCGAGCCGCTGGTGCAGGCGCTTGATCTCGATGCGCATCTGGGTGCGAAGCTGTGCATCGAGGTTCGATAGCGGCTCGTCGAAGAGGAAGGCCGAGGGGTTGCGCACCATTGCGCGGCCGATCGCGACACGCTGGCGCTGACCGCCAGAGAGGGCCGCCGGGCGGCGGGCGAGATAATCCGTCAACCCCAGGATCTGCGCGGTCTCATCGATGCGCTTGTCCTTTTCCGCCTGCGAGAGCTTCGAAGTGTACAGGCCGAAGCCGATATTCTGGCGCACGCTCATGTGCGGATAGATGGCGTAATTCTGAAACACCATGGCGATGTTGCGTTGTTTCGGCTCGCGTTCGTTCACCACCTCGCCGCCGATCTTCAGCGTGCCGCCCGAGATATCTTCGAGGCCGGCGATCATGCGCAGCGTCGTCGACTTGCCGCAGCCGGACGGGCCAACGAAGACGACGAATTCACCATCGGCGATCGCGAGATCTATGCCGTGCACGACATCGAGCTTGCCATAGCGTTTGACGAGCCCCTGCAGTTCGATATTTGCCATCAGGCGGCCCCCATCAATGCCGTGAATCTGGTTTGAAGTTCTTCAGCAGCGGCGGCTTCGCGCGCTGCATTCTCCTGTGCCTGTCTGGCGAATGCGGCAGCCTTTTCCTGATAGGCTGCAAGCGCATCCGCCATCGGTGCCGGCGCAGGACCGCCGAAACGGGCACGGACGGCAACGAAATGTTCCGGCGAGACGATCTCGGCAAATTGCGCCTTGTCGATACCGGGTCTACGGCAAGCCAATTCTTGGAAAGCTGCGAGGAAAGGCTCGTAGCCGTCATCCGAGAGGCCACCACCCTTGGCGACCACCTCGCGAGCGACGGTCGCGGCAATCTCATGCGCCTGCCGGAAGGACAGCCCTTCGCGGCGGACCAGCGAATCCGCAAGCTCGGTGATTGTGATGCAGGAGCGGCGGATGTTCTCCGCTACCCGCTGCGGATCAATGCTGATCTGGGCGACGAAGGCGGCGAGCAGGTCAAGCACGCGGCCTGCCGAATGGAAGGCTTCATAGCCCATGCCCTGCGTCTCGCCCTCGCTGTCATTCATGTCGGTGAAAGGCGTATTGTGCATGACGTCGAGCACGGTGCGGGCGCGTCCGAAGGTCTGGCTCGCCAGATGACGCATATGCTCGATCGGCACCGGATTGCGCTTCTGCGGCATGATCGAGGAGATCTGCACCAGCGCGTTCGGCACATAGATCTGGCCGACCTCGAAGCTCGTCCAGAACTGCACGTCCTGAATAAGCCGGCCGAGATGCAGGAACATCAGCTCGATCGCGCTAAAGGTCGAGGTCGTGTAATCGACGGCTGCGATGCAGCTGTAGGAATTGCGCAGCGGCGCGGCAAAGCCAAGCAGTTCGGCAACGCGGGCGCGATCGATCGGGAAGCCCGACGTGGTGATCGCCGCAGCACCCATGGGGCTGAGGTTGACGATCTCACGGGCTTCCGCAAAGCGCTCGATATCGCGGATCAGCACCTCGATCGCCGCCGAAAGATAATGGCCGAAGGTGGTCGGTTGTGCCGGTTGACCGTGGGTATAGGCGACGATCAGCGTCTCCTTTTCCCAATCGGCGGTGGCAATCATCGCATTGAGCAGTTTTCGCGCCTTGACCATAAGCGCGTCGATGCGCTCCTTCAGGCCGAGCTTGAACAGCGTGTGGTCGATGTCGTTACGCGAACGCGCCGTATGCAGGCGGCCAGCAATATCGACGCCGATACGGGCCTTCAGTTCCTTTTCGATCAGGAAGAAGAAGTCCTCTACCTCGCCGGTATAGACGAGCTTTTCCGGGTCGATGTCGCGATCGATCGCTTCGAGTGCAACGGCGATCTTGCCGGCCTGTTCTCGCTCCAGAATGCCGGTTTCGACGAGCATCACCAGATGAGCGCGGTCGATGCGGCGGAAGCCGTCGACATGATGGGTCTTGGCGCCGTCGAAAAGCGGCTTCAGCACCGTTTCCTTATAGACCGGATCAGGAAAAACGGTCCTGTCGGCCACGCGTGGATTGGTTTCGGTCATGTTCTATCCCTTCAGGCCGGCCAGCATGACGCCGCGCACGATGTAGCGCTGCAGCACCAGGAAGACGATGAGCGTCGGCAATGTCGCGAGTGCCGCACCGGTCATGATCATTTCCCATTGGATGGATTGTTCGACGGCAAAGCTCGATAGGCCGACCGGCAGCGTATAGAGTTCGCGGCTGGTGGTGACGATCAGCGGCCAGAAGAAGGCCGTCCAGTTGCCGAGGAAGGTGAAGATGGCAAGTGCCGAGAGCGCCGGGGTGACAAGCGGCATCGCCACTTTCCACCAGATCTGGAACTCGTTCAGGCCATCGATGCGCGCGGCTTCGAGGAAGTCATTCGGGACCGTCTCGAAGAACTGCTTCATCAGGAAGGTGCCGAAGGCCGTCATCATGCCCGGGAACATGATGCCCCAATAGCTGTCCAGCCAGCCGAGCTGGGCCGACATCAGATACCAGGGGATGACCAGCATTTCCGTCGGGATCATCAGCGTCGAGAGGATCGCCAGGAAGATCAGGTAGCGGCCGCGGAATTCGAACTTGGCAAGCGTGTAGCCGACGAGACTATCGAAGAAGACATTCGAGAGCGTCACCGTGCAGGCGACGATCGTCGAGTTCAGGAACCAGCGCATGAAGCGGCCGTCGGAGAGAACAGTGATATAGTTCTGCAGCGTCGGATCGGCCGGGATGAGGCGTAGGTCGTAGACCTGGTCTGCCGTTTTCAGCGAGGTCGAGAACATGAACAGCAGCGGCGAGACCATGATGAGACCGCCAATGAACAGCAGCGTCCAGGTGATGATCGCGCCGGGGCGGATATTGGCTTTCGGCAGCGGTGCCGCAGTAGCGGTCGTCACGGCGCTCATTTACGTTCCCTCAGGATCCAGAGCTGCAGCAGGGAGACGCAGAGGAGGATGGCGAAAAGCACCACGGTCTGCGCCGCCGCATACCCCATGTTGTAGGATGAAAAGGCCGTCTGATAGATCATGAGAACCAGAGGCTTGGTCGATCCGAGCGGGCCGCCGGGATCGTTCGTCGTCATGTTGTAGACCTGGTCGAAGATGCGGAGGAAGCCGATCGACGAGAAAACGACGAGAAAGACGGTCGTCGGTTTCAGGAGCGGCAGCGTGATCTTCCACAGGATCGGCCATTCGCCGAGACCATCGATCTTCGCAGCCTCATAGAAGGTGTTCGGAATGGCGCGCAAACCGGCCATGAAGATGATGATCTGGAAGCCGAGCCCGGCCCAGATGGCCGTGACCATGATCGATGGCAACGCCTGATCGACGGAGCGGATGAACTGCTGCTGCGGCAGGCCGACCATGCCGAGCACATCATTGATGACGCCGATCGGGGCCGGCTGGTAGAACCAGCGCCACACCCAGGCCATGGCGGCGGCCGTCGTCAGGAACGGCAGGAAATAGAGCGCGCGGATCAGCCCGTGCAGAAAGCGCACACGATCCAGGAAAAAGGCCACGACGAAAGCAACCACGAGACTGATCGGCGTGCCGATGATCAGATACGTGAAGGTGTTGCGAAAAACCTTCCAGAACTGCGGGTCGTTATAGAGCTTCACATAATTGGCGACGCCTATGAATTTCGGCGGCTTCATCAGGTTCCAATTGGTGAAGGACAGGTAGAAGGCCTGCAGCGTCGGATAAAAGCGGATCACGCAGTAAAACAGGATCGGAAGGGCCAGGAACGTCCAGACCCAGACGAGGCGCTTCTGGCGCATCGTCAACCGATCCCAGAACGATCCGGCGGGACGGCTGATAGCCGCCCCTTCCGTATTCGCGGGTGCGGAGTTCATGGCCGTCCCTTATTTGCTCTTGGCGTTGTCGATGATTTCCTGCTCGGCGGTTGCGGCCTGAGCAAGGGAATCCTCGGGCGACTGACCCTCGAGGAGAACGCGGTTGACCATATCGATGGCATTCTGTCGCTGGCCGGCCTCATCCACGAAGAGCGAGGTGTGCGAATAGGTAAGCGCCTTCAGGAACGGCGCATAGATCGGGTTCTTGAGGTTTTCGTCGGTCAGCGCGGCTTCGCGCCGAGCCGGCAGTTCGCCGACCGTACCGAGCCAGATCTTCATGGCCTCCGGCGAGGTCACGTAGGCGAGGAACCTCTTGGAGGCCTCAAGCTTTTCGCCGGAGACCTTGGCGCCGATGCCGTTGGCGAAATAGCTCGCATAGTTGGAACGCAGGCCGTCGGCATTGGCCGGAAGCTCGGTGACGCCCCATTCGAAATCCTTGATGCTGCCGAAGGAGCCGAGACGGAAGGTGCCGTCGATCGTCATTGCCGCCTTGCCGCCGCGGAAGGCTGCCTGGCCTTCATCCATGAAGCCGGCCTGGCCGACCTTCTTTTCGGTCTGCAGGCTAGTGTAGAATTTCAGCGCCTTCAGGCCGGCATCGCTATTGTAGGTGACCTTGGAATAGTCCGCCGTATAAGGCTCGCCGCCGAACTGGCGGATCAGCACTTCGCGCCACCACTGGTGATCCTGGCCGCCCATATCGAGCGTCGTGCCTTCGACGGCAATGTTGCCGGCGGCATCGCGCTTGACCGTCTTTTCGGCGGCAGCCACGAATTCATCGATGGTCTGCGGAGGCTTGCTCGGGTCGAGACCAGCTTCCTGGAAGAGCTTCTTGTTGTAGAAGAGTGCCAGCGAGCGGACCGCGGTCGGCAGGCCGTAATAATCGTCGCCGCGCTTCATGGCGGTCACGATCGGAAAGAAATCCTTCTCGATCTGGTCATGCGGGAAAGCGTCTGATGGCAGCGGCTGCAAAAGGCCGCCGGCGATGAACTGGTCGAGCCAGCCGTAGAAGAGCTGCATGACATCGGGACCGTTACCGGCGAGATTGGCGGCAACGACGCGGGTCTGGTAGTCAGCATAGGGGAATGTCGTCTGCTTGACGGTAATGTCGGGATTGGCCTTCTCGAAATTGGCGATCAACTGATCCATCGCCTTGACGCGCGTATCGTAGACATACTGCCAATATTCGATTTCGACAGCCTGAGCGCTGTTAACCGCAACCATGCTGATGCCAGCAAACAGGCCGGCAAATAAGATTCCGCGACGCATATCATCCCTCCATTGCCGAGCCGGCCTTCATGCCCCTCGCGCTCATCTGGTTCCCCAGGGCATCCCGCGATTTCGCCGGCGCCCCGATTTGATTGGCTCGGGAAGATGGAACTGAGGCTCCTCCTTCCTCGGCATCGCAGTGCGACCTTTTCAGGCTGGTTCGGACGGAAGGTTTTGTCAATAAGATAATTTAGTTTAATTATTCTATTGCTCCTCTCATGATATCGGCGCTATCCATATCGGCAGACGAGGGCGGAGAGATGATACGGCAATCCGGCAAGCAGCAGATCGCGATGGGCAAGAACCCCGAGCGCAGCCGCGACCACAATCGCCGTGTCGTGCTCGATGTCGTACGTATGCATGGCTCGCTCGGCCGCATGCATATCGCCAAGCTCACGCATCTGACTGCGCAGGCCGTCGCCAATATCGTCGATGAGCTCGTCAGTGAGAAGTTGCTGATGGAAATCGGCCGGCTGCGCTCCGGCCGTGGGCAGCCGCCGATCCAGTTTGCCGTCAATCCTGATGGTGCCGTCACCATCGGCGTCGAAATCGCCGCCGACCATATGGTGACGACGGTGCTGGATCTCTCCGGCAAGGTGCGCTCCGAGACCATCATGCCGGTGGAGAATACCAGCCCGGAACATATCATTCCGCTCTTTGCCGACCAGGTGAGGAAAGTTCGCAAGCGTTTCCCTTCAAAACTTCTCGGCATCGGCGTGGTCATGCCCGGCCCCTTCGAGATTGAAGGCATGAGTTCGGTCGGCCCGACCACCCTGCCCGGCTGGAGCAGCATCAATCCGGCCGCCGTCCTGAGTGAAGCCAGTGGCGAAACCGTCATTGTCGAAAACGATGCAAATGCTGCGGCCGTGGGCGAGCGGCTGTTCGGTGCGGGCAGCGCCATCTCCAATTTCTGCATGATCTATTTCGGCGTCGGCGTCGGCCTCGGCCTCATCCATGACGGCGCGCCCTTCCGCGGCGCCTTCGGCAATGCCGGCGAAATCGGCCATGTCGTCGTCGCCCCGCGTGGAAAACCCTGCCCCTGCGGCCAGCGCGGCTGCCTGGAGCGCTACGCCTCGCTGCATGCGCTGAAGGAGAAGCTTGCCGAGGCCGGCTATGATAACGCCGATTTTGCGGCGATCGAGGTGCTGCACCGCGAAGGCAATCCCGTCGTGAAGGAATGGATCGCTGAGACTGCGGACTATCTTTCGCCGATGGTGGCGATGCTGGAAAACGTTCTCGATCCGGAGACCGTGATCCTTGGCGGTGCACTGCCCGATGTGGTCATCGACGAGATCGTCGCGGCAATGCAGACGCTTCCCGTCTCCGTTGCCAGCCGGCGCACGCGCGCGCTTCCGCGCGTCATCCGCGGCCAGACGGGACAGCTGACGGCAGCACTCGGCGCTGCCGCCCTACCGCTCTTCGAAGCCGTCACCCCCAAACTCGATATTTCACCGACCGCCGCCGCCGATAACGCAGCCTAAGAAAGCGCGCCGCCGGTCCCCCCCAACGGAGGAACCATGCTGACCGATCGAGACCGTATTGAAAGACAGAAGCGGAGCCTTTCGCTCACGCGTCTGCATCGGGCCCTGTCCCGCCTGACCTCAACCGTCACCATGATGAATACCGGCGCGCATCCCGACGACGAGCACAACGGCCTGCTCGCCTATCTGCGTCTCGGCCTCGGCATGCGCGTCATCGTCGCCTGCTCGACGCGCGGTGAAGGCGGTCAGAATGCGCTGGGGGCCGAACGGCTCGGCGCGCTCGGCATCGTGCGCAGCCGCGAGATGGAGGAAGCGGCGCGCGAACTCGACGCCGATATCCACTGGCTCGGCCATGGTCCCGAAGATCCGATCCATGATTTTGGCTTCTCCAAGAATGGCGACCGGACGTTCGACCGCTGGGGCGAGAAGCGCATTGTCGAGCGGCTGGTGCGTGCCTACCGCACAGAGCGTCCAGATATCGTAGTTCCGACCTTCCTCGACGTACCGGGGCAGCATGGACACCACCGCGCCATGACGCGTGCGGCGGAGACCGCAATAAGCCTTGCGGCCGACGCCTCCGCCTTTCCGGAACATCTCGACGAAGGGCTGACGCCCTGGCAGGTGGCAAAATTCTACCTACCCGCATGGTCAGGTGGCGGCGATACCTATGACGACGAAGTGCCGCCGCCGGCCACGACACTGCCACTCGAAGCCACGGGCTTCGAACCTGTCAGCGGCGTCAGCTACGCCCACATTGGCGAATGGTCCCGTTATTACCATGCCTCGCAGGGCATGGGCCGCTGGCATGATACCGGCGACAATGAATGGCCGCTGCATCTGAAGCTCAGCGCCGAAGGCTCCGTTGCCGAAACCTCCGTTCTCGATTCGCTTCCCTCGACGCTTGCCGATCTGGCGCGCGAGACCGATCTGCCGCAAACCGTCGTCGACGCGCTGATGCGGGCGGATGGCGCGATCGGCAAGGCGATCGAACGCTTCCCTGAGAGATCCGCCATCGTGGATGCGCTGCTGAAAGCGGCGGCCGAAATTGAAAGAGCGCTTGCACAGGCACCGGAAGCATTCCTCGACGCGCACGGCCATCGTCTGCGGCGCAAGCTTGTGGAAATCGATGCGGCATTGTGCGAGGCCGAGCAGGTCTTCGTCCGGGCCGTTGCCGAGCCCGCGGAGCTTTCGCCTGGTGCAACCGGCAAACTAACGCTCCATCTCAGCGGCAATGCCGGCACTGCGGTATCCGATGCGGATCCAAGATTGCCCGAGGGCATTTCGGCCAGTCTGAAGGAAACCTCGCCGCTATCGATCGTCTACGAACTGAGATCGACGGCCGATGCCCCTCTCACCCGGCAATACCTGCCGGCATGGTCGAGCCTTGGCGGCAACGGCAATGCTTCCGTCGATGTAAGGGCTCAGATCGGCAGCCGCTCGGTGAAGGTGGCCGTCGATCTCGAAGAGCCGCTCACCGTCGCGCCGCGACATTCGCTGAGTCTCCAACCCAACGCGTTCATCCTTCCCGTTGACGGCAACAGGCAGGAACTGACGATCAAGGCTGCTTCGGCGGGGCGTATCGGCTTTTCCGCTCCGGCCGGCTGGACAGTCAAGGAAGACAACGGCGCCCTCAAGCTTTCGCCTCCTGCCGCTATAACACCCAGCCTCCTCGCCATCGCGCCGCTTGTTGATGGTCAGCCGGCCATGCGCATCTCGCCGATCGCCTATCCGCATATCGGCCGCATGAGCTTCCGTGAGCCGGAGCTGCTGCGGGTTCTGGCGCTCGATCTTAAACTGCCTGATGGCGCGAAAATCGGCTATGTCGGCGGCGGCGCGGATCGCGTCGGCCCCTGGCTTGATCGCATGGGGCTCGATGTCACGGAGCTTGACGCACAGGCTCTGTCAGGCGATCTCTCCCGCTTCACAACCATCGTCATCGGCATCTTCGCCTTCGGCATCCGCAAGGATCTGGCGGCTGCAACGACCCGCCTGCATCGCTTTGTCGAAGAGGGCGGCCATCTGCTGACGCTCTATCATCGTCCAAGCGACGGCTGGCAGCCTGATACCACGCCGCCAAAGCGGATCGAGGTCGGCTCTCCTTCCCTTCGCTGGCGCGTGACCGATCCAAGCGCTGACGTCACCGTGCTGGGACCCGCGCACCCGTTGCTGCAGGGGCCGAACAAGATCGCCTCTGCCGACTGGGAGGGCTGGGACAAGGAACGCGGCCTCTATTTCGCTTCCCGCTGGGACGATGCCTATGTGCCGCTCGTTGCGATGCACGACCCCGAAGAGCAGCCCCTCAAGGGCGCGCTGATATCAGCCGAAATCGGCAAGGGGCGGCATACGCATACGAGCCTCGTGCTGCATCATCAACTCGACAAGCTGGTGCCCGGCGCCTTCCGGCTGATCGCCAACCTCGTCCAGCCCGCCTGAGGCGAGCGAAATGGATGGCTTTACAGCAGCCAGGGACAGCCGTTTCGGCATCATCTGGCTGCTTTTCCGATACGACGCTGGTGACGGGCATGACGGTGCTCGTGAAGATGCAGGGCGCATCCTATCCGGCTATCCAGCTCGTCTTCATTCGTGCGCTGATCGGGCTCGTGCTCATCCTGCCGTTGATCTGGCGCCATCGCCGGCAGCTTGCCAATTCCAGAGATCCGTTGCGCAACGTCATGCGTATCAGCTGCAACGCTGTGGCGCTGACCAGCAATTTCGTAGCGCTCACCATGCTGCCGCTGGTACTGGTCAATGCGCTCGGCTTCACGCGGCCGCTGGTCTCGATGCTGATGGCCGTCGCCATGCTGGGCGAAAGAGTGAGCCGCTGGCGGTGGATCGGCGCGGTGTTCGCCTTTGTCGGCGTGCTGATCATGCTGGCGCCCGATACATTCGCCTGGAATATCGGGTTGGTGGCCGTGCTGCTCTCGATCGTCTTCGGGGCATTCGCGACGATCCAGACGCGCATGCTGCATTACGAGAATACCACCGTGATGATGGTCTTCTACACGGCCGGTCTCACCGTCATCACCTTCATTCCCGCGCTCTTCGTCTGGCAACCGGTACGCAGCGAAGACTGGCCCGCCCTGCTCGGCATCGGTCTTCTGGCACAACTCGGGCAATTCTGCTTCCTGCGGGCCTATCAGATCGCCAGCGCCAGCCTGCTTGCCCCATTCGGTTATCTGTCGATCGTCTTTGCGACTGCGAGCGGGTACTTCTTCTTCAATGAGGTGCCCGATCTTCGCACGCTTATCGGCATCGTCGTCATCATCGCCACACTGCAGGCCATCACCTTTCTGGAGCGACGAAAGAGTTAGCGCGCGTCGACCACATTTTACTGATCAACGGGTCCCATATCCCCCGCGCTCGATTGTGATGGCCGGGCAATGCCGGTTTTGAAAATGGTGGCGGGCAAGAAATGTGCCCAATACAATGAATAGGAAGATTTTTCGGTTGACCGCGATAGGTCACCTGCCTATGTTCCGCGCACTTCCAGCCGGGGTGCTTCGCACCCGCGGAGAGGGAGAGCGTAGCTCAGCTGGTAGAGCAACTGACTTTTAATCAGTAGGTCATGGGTTCGAGCCCCATCGCTCTCACCATAAAATCAAGTATTTAGGTGAGAAATTTGTGACTTTGTGATGCGGAAAAAGTCACACGCGTCACACGGTCAATTCTGGCCCCGACGCTGGCCCGCTTCGATTCGTTGCAAGATCTCGCGGACGACGGGGCTATGGCCACCTTGCGCGCATTGTTGAGAGGACGCTTCGCAGAATGCCGCTTGCTTCTGTGTCGTAGTCGCTGATCATCCGCCGCAGATCGAAGGTCGGATGGGTCGTTTTGCCTGTTCGTTCGTCGTACAGTTCGTACTTGATCTGCTCGTAGTTCCCGAACATCCGACCCATGAACGTTCGCTGCGGGGGCGCTCGACGCGCGTTGCGATTTGCCGGGTGACCTGCGCACAAGTTTCGCTTATCGCGAAGTTCCATCCAAGCCGAGCCATGGGGATTGGTGAGGGCAGTTCCAACAACAGCGTTATGCAGTTCACTCATGGCATCCTGCTGAATGACGACGGCCTGCATCACCCCCCAAAATTCGATGTAAGCCAACATCGGATCAGGCGCGAAGCCGCGAGCCATGTGGGTGTACACGGCCTCCGCGGTCTCCTGTATTAGGTACATCGATGTGTAATAGGCCGCGTATGCGTCCCTGTTCTTATCCAGAAAGAAGTACTGCGGACCAGCAGACGAGTTATGAAAGTGTTCGTAAATAGCACTTCGCAGAGATTGAATTTTTTCCATCGGCGATTGTCCCCCTCGCTTGAGCTAAGTTGTTGCCCAAGCGTCAGATTCTCACTGCTACATCAGCCGCTGGCGCAGCCGCCGCACTCATGCCAGATGCGTCAAACCGAAACGCTAACTTTTAATCAGTAGGTGATGGGTTCGAACCCCATGTTCTCACCATAACTGCCTTTCTTTTGACCGAGGTAGAGATAACGATTTGCGAATCGACGTAAGGTTGGCACGCGGAAGACTCAGGCGTCAGCCTGATCCGCTAGTCCGACGATCGACGTCCGAGAATGCGAGGCGTTCAGTACCGTTGCCTTTGTGAGAATGATGCGCCTTCCAGTGCTGGAGATTGAAATGGCGAAAAAGACTAGAGAACCGAAGCTTGAGCACTCTGATTTTTCCGGCGAGTTCGAAGACGGTGGAGTAACCGTCCTCGTCGATATATTTCGGCCGGCAGGCACCAACGGAGACTGGACCCTCGAAGTCATCTCCCAAACCGAAGTCGTGACCAGCTGGGAAGATAAATTCGCCACGGACCTGGACGCCTGGGAAGAATTCCTGGCCACCGCAGAACGAGATGGCGTGCAGAGCTTTCTCGATGAGGATGAGGACGAGCCGCAGCTGCATTGACGGGATGCTGCCAGGCGCAGATGAGCAGGACGATGTTTCAAGCGGCTCGCTGTAATCCTGGCAGCTCGATGTCTCGTCCGATCACCATCAGTAGCTGCAGGAGCGCCCGTCTCTCGGCCTGAAACCATCCTGGCATGCTCTGTTCAACGAATCTCCCGGCACGTAGCCTGATGCGGAGCCGTATGAATTCGGGGGAGTTGCGCATGCCGTCAACACCGAAATGCCAATCAGCGCTCCGACTGCCACACATGCCCGAAATCTGCTCATCAATGCTTCTCCTCTTGGATTCTCTGGCGGCAATCTATCACGCAGTCACCGCAACTGAATGGGCTTTATACCGGAAAAGGCTTACAGCCCATTTCCACGGCGCCGGCCCCTGTGGCTATTATTTACTTGGAATCGCACGGCTTGGCATCGGAGCCACATCAGATCCGCAACTTCCAGCTTCGGATTATCAGCAGTCTGTCAGCCATCGTGGCGATGCAGAAGCGTATAAACATCCAGCAGACCTTCGTCAGCGATCTCCGCGATTCGATCCAATCCGGCATCGGCTGTCTCGTCGATTTCCGGACGAGCAGCGGGAGACCCGGCATCGGCCTCTCGCATACCTAGCCGGACCTCCCGGCACTTGCAGTGGGGTGTCCGCAAATGCCCGGCCATACCAACGAGAGCGCGTGAGTCGATCCATTCACAGTGCCTGTGGTGGTTTATGCGCAGTTAATATCCACATGCTCTGTCCCGCTTCGGAACGCACGGGTCCGCTGGCCAGCTCCGATCAGCGCAAAAAGGTGATTGGCAATCTCCCGTCTGCGGCGGTAGGAACATCGCTCAATTGCTGCCGGAGAGAATGCGTGTCGATTGCCGATATTTCCCTTTGGAGCGCACTGCTTGCCGGAGCGCTTTCCTTCCTGTCGCCCTGCGTGCTTCCACTCGTACCGCCCTATCTTTGTTATATGGCGGGCATTTCCGTCGAGCAGTTCCGGGGCGGCGGTACGGTTGCCGCAGCCCCGGATGTGCGGCGCGGCGTGCTTTTCTCGGCGCTTTTCTTCACGCTTGGCTTTGCGACTGTCTTCGTGGCGCTCGGCGCCGGCGCCTCGACGATCGGCATGGTGCTGCGCCAGCACATCGATCTGCTCGCCAAGATCGGTGGCCTCATCATCATCGTCATGGGGCTGAATTTTCTCGGGCTTTTCCGAATCGGCCTCCTGTCGCGGGAAGCTCGCTTCCAGAGCAGCGGCGAGCCGGCGACGCTGACGGGCGCTTACATCATGGGACTTGCCTTCGCGTTCGGCTGGACGCCCTGCATCGGGCCGGTGCTCGGGGCGATCCTCGGTGTCGCCGCGTCGCGTGATACGGTCGGTTCCGGCGCTGGGCTGCTTGCCGTCTATTCGCTCGGCCTTGCCGTACCCTTCTGGATCGCGGCCGGCTTTTCCGGGGCGTTCATGCGCTTCCTGTCGCGTTTCCGCCGGTACCTCGGCACGGTGGAGAAGATCATGGGCGTCTTCCTCGTGCTGACCGGTCTCGCCTTCCTCCTCGGCTGGGTCAGCAATGTGGCGATCTGGTTCCAGCAGACCTTTCCGATCCTGATGCAAATCGGCTAAGCGGAGATCTCGCCCTGCCCCGCAAAATGCCCAACTGGAAAAAGCCGTCGGCAGCTATCACCCGTCATCGACCGGCGATAGGTGGCTGGCAGGAACGAGCCTCGGCGACAATCCTGATCACCACGATGCCATCAGTGGTGATGGTCTCGTTCGGCCTGATTGCAATAAGATCAGGCTTTCTTCCGCTTTAGGCGCTCCTTGATCGCCTCGGGAATATCGCGAAGGCCGCGGCCCGGCTCGATGCCTTCGCGCATGACGATATTACGCAGCGGCGGGATGGCCGACAGAATGTGCAAGCCGGCGGCCCGCAGAACCTGCACCGGCAGGAAGTCGGACAGCAGCGAACGATTGAGGAGATCGACACTTGCCGTTCGCGTCATGATATCGACACGACGCTTACGATCAAAGCTGCTGCCGGCATCCGAGGGAATAGGCAATTCGGCGCGCGTACACAGAAGATCGGTCAATGCCATGATATCGCGCAGGCTGAGGTTGAGGCCCTGCGCGCCAATGGGCGGAAAAACATGGGCGGCCTCGCCGATCAGCGCGATGCGGCCCTTGCCGAAGCGATGCGCCATCATGCCAGACAGCGGCCAGATCTGCACGCCCTCCTCCACAGTGACCTTGCCGAGGATGGACTGCATACGCTCTTCCACGACATTGCCGAGTTCGGCCAGCGACAGCTCAATGCGGGCTGTGGCATCGGAAGGGTTCTGAACCCAGACAAGGCTGGAGCGGTTGCCCGGCAGCGGAACCTGCGTGAAGGGACCGTGCTCCGTGTGGAACTCCGTGGAGATATTCTGGTGCGGAAGCGTATGAGCGAAATTCAGCACCATGGCTGATTGCGGATAGGACCAGGTACGCACATCGATGCCGGCAGTTTCCCGCAGCTTCGACTTGCGGCCATCGGCGCCAATGGCGAAATCGGCACTGATCTCTTCGCCGTCCGAAAGCTTGATCGTCACCGCTTCCGAAGCGATGGTGATCGTTTCGGCCATGACAGTGAAACGCTTGATATTGCCCTCGGCCGCGACCGCAGCCTCGAGCACATCCATCAATGCCTTGTTCGGAAAATTGTAGCCGAAAGCTTCGAGCCCTACCTCGGCGGAACGGAAACTCGTGGTCGGGGCACGCAGCAGGCGATTCGTGCCGTCGATGATGCGCATGCTGGTGAGCGGAGCCGCTGCCGGGCGAAGCTTTTCCCAGAGGGTGAGCCGATCCAGGAAGCGAATCGACTGATCCATCAATGCCGTGGTGCGGCGATCTTCCTTGGGAGATGGAGGGGCGACCAGTGCCACATTGCGACCGCCGCGTGCCAGGGCGATCACGGCGATCATGCCGGCGAGACCGCCGCCGATCACCGCCACTTCGAATTTGCTCATGCTATCGTTCCGTCATCAAAAAGACGGCAAACCGGCAGCCTCAGGCGGCCGGCTTTGCCTGACGGCGCCAACTATAGCCCTTGCCGGCTTCGGCGTCACGCACCGCCGGCTGATAATGATGCGGAATGGACGGCAGGCGCTTTTCCGACAGACGGCGGATCGCCGTCTCGTTGGTGACGGCGAAACTGTCGATGCCGACGCGCAGCATCAGCGGCACCTGGTCGATCAGCACATCGCCGACCGCGCGCAGCTCGTTGGTGTAGCCGAGGCGCTGGCGTAGAAGCGAAGCGTGGCTGAAGGCGCGGCCATCGTTGAAGGCCGGAAATGCGACAGCCACGATCTCCAGGCGATAGAGATAAGGCTCGAGCTTTAGAACATCGTCTGCCGGCTTGATCAGCACGCCGAAGCCGACATCGTTGCTCTCATCGGCCTTGGCAATCAGCTCATCGAGCGTCAGAAGCGGCTTCTGATCACCCGTTGCCTTCACCTCGTCGGTCTCGATCACCCAGGGATCGTTTTCGACAAAACCGGTTTCTCTCCAGATCTTCGTCATCATCTCGTCCTTATGCCGCTTCCGCAGCCGAGCCGTAGAGCGCGTCCTTGAAGGGCTGCGGACCAACACGGCGATAGGTGGCAAGGAATATCTCTGATGGATCGAGGCGCAGGCCGAGATAGGTATCGACGATCGTCTCGATCGCATCCGTCACCTTGTCCGGCTCGAAGCCGCGGCCGATGATTTCGCCGATCGACGTATGTTCGTCACCGGAACCGCCGAGCGTGATCTGGTAGAGCTCGGCCCCCTTCTTCTCGACGCCCAGCAGGCCGATATGGCCGACATGGTGATGGCCGCAGGCATTGATGCAGCCGGAGATCTTGATCTTCAACTCGCCGATCTCGGCCTGACGGCCCGCGTCGCCGAAGCGGCGGGAAATTTCCTGGGCGAGCGGAATGGAGCGCGCATTGGCGAGTGCGCAATAGTCCAGCCCCGGACAGGCAATGATATCGGTAATCAGTCCGGCATTGGCTTCAGCCAGATTGATCGCGACGAGACCGCGATAGACGGCTTCGAGGTCGGCGAGCGCGACATGCGGCAGGATGAGGTTCTGTTCATGGCTGACGCGAATTTCGTCGAAGGCATATTCCTCGGCGATATCGGCGATCGCATCCATCTGCGAGTCCGAAGCATCACCCGGAATGCCCCCGATCGGCTTCAGCGAAATCGTCACCATGCCGTAGTCGGGGTTCTTGTGCGGCTGGACATTGTGCTGGACCCAGCGGGCGAAAGCCGGATCGGCCTTCTTCCAGCGGGCAAGGTTTTCCCAGCCCTCGGCACGTTCCGGCAGGGCCGGCGGTGCGAAGTAGGCGGTGATTGCCTGCACGTCCTTTTCCGGCAGTTTCAGTTCGCTGTCCTTCAACTGCGCGAATTCGACCTCGACCTGACGGGCGAGTTCTTCGGCACCGGTCTCGTGGACGAGGATCTTGATGCGGGCCTTGTACTTGTTGTCGCGGCGGCCATGCAGGTTATAAACGCGCATGACGGCGGTCGTGTAGGACAGAAGATCTTCTTCCGGCAGGAAGTCACGGATCAGCTTGGCGACCATCGGCGTGCGGCCCTGCCCCCCGCCGACATAGACGGCGAAACCGATCTCGCCCTTGTCATTCTTCTTCAGGTGCAGGCCGATATCATGGACCTGAATGGCGGCGCGGTCGCGCTCGGCACCGGTCACAGCAATCTTGAACTTGCGCGGCAGGAAGGAGAATTCCGGGTGGACCGACGACCATTGGCGCAGGATTTCGGCGTAAGGGCGCGGATCGGCGATCTCATCGGCGGCGGCGCCGGCGAAGTGATCGGCTGTCACGTTTCTGATGCAGTTGCCCGAGGTCTGGAGGGCGTGCATCTCGACGCTCGCAAGGTCGGCAAGCGCATCAGGTATTTCGGATAGCTTCGGCCAGTTGAACTGCAGGTTCTGGCGTGTGGTGAAGTGGCCATAGCCGCGGTCATAGGTGCGGGCGATATGGGCGAGCATGCGCATCTGGCGCGAGCTCAGGGTGCCATAGGGAATGGCGATGCGCAGCATATAGGCGTGAAGCTGCAGGTAGACACCGTTCATCAGGCGCAGCGGCTTGAATGCGTCCTCGGCCAGTTCGCCGGAAAGGCGGCGCTGGACCTGATCGCGAAACTGCTCGACGCGCTCGGCGATAAAGGCATGGTCAAATTCGTCGTAACGGTACATCGTCTTCCTCAGACTGCAATGAATTCTGGATCAGCCGGCTTGTAGCCCGGCGCATATTCCATGGTCGGCCCCTGGGCGCGAATGCGCTCGCGCAGACGCAGCGGCCAGAGCTGGCCGTTGGTCTCCTGAACCTCGACAACGGCAACGTCGACGACGAGGTTGTCAGCATAGGATTTCTTGCCGATCTCCTCGAGGGCCGCGACGGCTTCGGCATGGCGAGCGACAAGCGCTTCCTGCAACGAGGTCACCCACTCGCCATTGGCGTTCAGCCAGACGGCGATGCCGTCCGTCAGGCGGTTGGCGGTCAGAACCTTGTCTACCATGTCAGCTCCTTGCAAGTTCATCGAACCGGATGCGCTCACGCACCAACGGTTCGGACAGTTCGAAATTGGCGCCTGCGACCGCATCGCCGATAATGACCATGACTGGTCCCGTCAACTCGTCGCGGTGCTGCAGGTCCGGAAGATCACGCAAGGTTCCGTGCAGCAGCCGGCGGTCCGCGCGGCTGGCATTCTCGACCACGGCAACGGTGGTCTCTTCGGGGATACCGGCCTGCATTAGCCGCTCGGCAACGGAGGCTGCGACCGTGCGGCCCATATAGACGGCAATCGTGGCACCCGACACGGCGAGGCTTGCCCAATCCGGCAGAACGTCGCCGGTCAGATCATGGCCGGTCGTAAAGACCAGCGAAGAGGCAACACCGCGCAGCGTCAGCGGCAGTTCGAAATCGGCAGCAGCGGCAAAGGCGGAGGTGATACCCGGGACGATCTCGTAGGAGATGCCGGCGGCGCGCAAGGCGGCCATCTCTTCCCCGGCCCGGCCATAGACCAACGGATCGCCGCTTTTCAGGCGCACGACGCGCTTGCCCTGACGGCCGAGATCGACCAGGAGATCGTTGATCTCTTCCTGGGACTTCGAATGGCAGCCCTTGCGCTTGCCGACCGAAAGACGCTCGGCATCGCGGCGTCCCATATCGACGATCGCCTGCGGCACGAGTGCGTCATAGACAATCACGTCGGCCTCCATCATCACGCGCTGGGCGCGCAAGGTAAGAAGGTCCTCAGCACCGGGGCCGGCGCCGACAAGCCAGACATGGCCTTCGAAGCGATCAAGCGACCGCAGCAGGCCATTGGCAGCGCGGCGGGCCTGCGGAAGATTGCCATTGGCGACAGCATCCGCGACCGGTCCGGAGAAGAAACGACGCCAGAAGATGCGACGCGAGACGCCGCGCGGAACCAGATGTTCGACCGCCTTGCGATAACTGGTTGCAAGCGCTGCGAGGCGCCCGAGAGATGGCGACAGAAGCTGGTCGATCTGAGCCCGGACCATCTGCGCGAGTACGGGGCCTGCGCCTTCCGTGCCGATCGCGACGGCGACAGGCGCGCGATTGACGAGAGCCGGTGTGTAAAAATCGCAGTATCCTGGCTGGTCGACGGCATTGGCCGGGATTTTCGCCGCGCGGGCTGCTTCGACGATCCGGCGATCCTGCTCGGCTTCGCCAGTCGCGGCGAATACCAGAACGGCACCTTCAACCTGCTTAGGCGCGAAGGCTTCGCGGACGGTCTCGATACGATTGGCAATCAGGAAGGCGTGGTAATCAGCTTCTGGGCGATCGGCATGCGCGATAATACGCACCTGCGTATTCAAGAGCAGGCGAACCTTGGCGAAAGCTTCGTCGCCATTGCCGAAAACGGCCGCAGTCCGACCTTCCACGCGAAAGAAGGCGGGAAATACCGAAAGCTGTTCAGTTCTGGGAGGCATTCTCAATCCACTTCGAAGTTGCCCGAATATGCATTCTCCGGACAGGCGAATGAAGAAACAGAATTCCAAAGGCCGGCCAGTCGCGTATTCTTTTACCCGGTTGATCAGTGATTTGAGAAAACTCACCCGTGCGGCGCAAAAAGCACATATCTTGAGCGGTTGCCGCAGCTTTTTGTCCAATGCCAAAGGACGGAGCGATAAAGCCTGTGGCAAAGTCCCCGGCGCCGGACTTATGCATTCCGCTTCATTCCGCGGGGCGATAAGATGGGTGAAACAGGAGAATTTCATGCCGGAAAAGACAATCGCCAACCGCCTCCTGCAGGTCATGGAAGAGAATATCCTACCGATGACGGAGCTCGGCGTCGCCTCCGGCAACAAGGTGTTCGGGGCAGCGATCCTGCGCAAATCCGATCTGTCGCTCATCCTCGCCGAAACCAACAACGAGCTCGAAAATCCGCTTTGGCACGGCGAAGTGCACACGCTGAAACGCTTCTACGAGCTCAACGACAAGCCGGCGACGAAGGACCTGATCTTTCTCTCCACGCACGAACCCTGCACCATGTGCATGTCGGCGATCACCTGGGCCGGCTTCGATAATTTCTATTATTTCTTCAGCCACGAGGATTCGCGCGACAGCTTTGCGATTCCGCACGATCTGAAGATCCTGAAGGAAGTCTTCGGGCTCGAGCCCGGCGGCTACAGGCGGCAGAATGCCTTCTGGAAGAGCTTTGCAATCGCCGATCTCGTCGAGACAGAGGATGATCAGCTGAAGGCTGACCTCAAGGCGCAGACAGTGCGGATCAAATCACGCTACGCCGCCCTCTCCGACACCTATCAGGCCACCAAGAGCGCCAACGACATTCCGCTAAGCTGAGAGACCATGGAACCTTCGAAAGACATTTCGCGCCTGATCGAGATCATGGCGGCACTTCGCAATCCTGAGACCGGTTGCCCTTGGGACGTCGAGCAGGATTTCGAGAGCATCAAGCCCTATACGCTCGAAGAAGCCTATGAGGTTGCAGATGCGATCGAGCGCAAGGATATGGACGACCTTTGCGACGAGCTTGGTGACCTGCTGCTGCAGGTGGTCTTTCATGCGCGCATGGCCGAAGAAGCCGGCGAGTTCTCCTTCGGCGATGTCGTGGAAGCCATCACTCGCAAGATGATCCGTCGGCACCCTCATGTCTTTGCTCGCTCGGATGCGGATACACCCGATGCCGTGAAGAAGCAGTGGGACGAGATCAAGCAGGCTGAAAAACGCGAGCGTGCGGAACGTCGGGCGCGCCGCGGCATCACTGAAGATTTCAAGGCAGGCTTCCTTGGCTCCGTGCAGCGCAGCTTTCCGGCGCTGACCGAAGCGCTCAAACTTCAGGAGCGCGCCGCCAAGGTCGGCTTCGACTGGTCGGCGCCTGAACCGATCCTCGACAAGATCGAGGAAGAGGTCGACGAGTTGCGCGTCGCACTGCGCGAGGGCGATAAATCAAAGGTCAGCGATGAACTCGGCGACCTGATCTTCGCGATGGTCAATATCGGGCGACACGTGAAGGCCGATCCGGAACAGGCGCTCCGTGGAACGAATACGAAATTCAGACGCCGATTCAATCATATCGAGACGGTTCTTGATGCAGAAGGCGAGAGCCTGGAGGCAGCCAGCCTGGAGCGGATGGAAGAGATCTGGCAAGCAGCGAAGGCGATCGAGCGGGCTGTCATTGCTGGCGTGGAGTGAGCTCCGCCCACCAACAGGCTTATCGCTCCCAGTCTTCCTTTGCAGGCCTCTGGCCATGGCCGATGCGACGCTCAAGCTCGGCAGCCTCGGTTTCAGACAGACGCAGCTCCAGCGTCACCGAACCATCCTCATTGTCTTCGCGGCTATCGACGACGGCATGGTCGTAGAGCCAGGGCAGCAGCGCCAGCTTGTCCACCGGCAGCGTGATCGTCGTTTCCGTCATGACACCGGACAGACGACGGCTGATGTCATCCATGAGCCTGTCGACGCCCTCGCCGCTGATGGCGGAAACGGCAATGACATTCTGCATGGTCGAAGCCTTCTGCACGATGGCGTCGTGGGCTTCCGGCTCCAGCCGGTCGATCTTGTTCCAGACCTCGAGAATGCGGCGCTGGCCTTCGGCCTCATCGATGCCGAGGTCGTTCAGGATACGCAGTACGTCGGCGCTCTGGGCCTGATTGTCCACATCGGACATGTCGCGCACATGCAGGACGAGATCGGCTTCCAACACCTCTTCCAGCGTTGCGCGGAAGGCGGCGACCAAATGGGTCGGCAGATCGGAGATGAAACCGACGGTATCGGAGAGGATGACGGTGCGGCCATGCGGCAGCTTCATGCGGCGCAACGTCGGGTCGAGCGTCGCGAAGAGCATGTCTTCGGCGAGAACCCCTGCCCCGGTGATACGATTGAAGAGCGTCGATTTGCCGGCGTTAGTATAACCGACGAGCGCCACGATCGGATGCGGCACCTTCCTACGCTTGGCCCGGTGCAACTGACGGGTGCGGACGACCTGCTCCAGTTCACGTTCGAGCTTGATGATGCGATCCTGCAGCAGACGGCGGTCGGCTTCGATCTGGGTTTCACCCGGACCACCCATGAAACCGCCACCGCCGCGCTGGCGCTCAAGGTGGGTCCAGCTTCGAACCAACCGGCCCTTCTGGTAGTTCAGATGCGCAAGATCGACCTGCAGCGTGCCTTCCTTGGTGGAGGCGCGGCGGCCAAAGATTTCGAGGATCAGGCCCGTCCGGTCGATGACCTTGGCGTTCCATTCCTTTTCCAGATTACGCTGCTGCACAGGCGTCAGCGGATGATCGACAATGACCAAGCCGGAATCACGCTCGTCCAGCAGGTGCTTGATTTCCTCGATCTTGCCCGTGCCGAGAAGCGTCGCCGGACGCGGATCGTTGACGGAGACGATCGATGCGTTGACGACATCGAGGTCGATCGCCTGGGCAAGACCCATCGCTTCGTCGAGACGGCTTTCGGGAGTGCGGGTCGAAGCCGACTCAGTCTGACCGCCGCGCGAGCGCGACTTCAGCACCGGCACGACGACAGTCGCGCGCATATCATCCCTGTGCTTGGCGGCCTCAGGGATGATGGAATCATTCTTTGTATCGCGTGTCGAAATGACGGCTGGCCTTGGTTTAGGACGCTGCTTCTTCGCTCTCGAACATCTGCATTGGCTGCCCAGGCATGATAGTCGAGATCGCGTGTTTATACACGAGCTGCGAATGGCCGTCACGGCGAAGCAGAACACAGAAATTGTCAAAAGAAGTGACAACACCCGTGAGTTTCACGCCGTTAATCAGAAAGATTGTCAGGGAAATCTTTTGCTTGCGTACAGTATTGAGAAATAAGTCCTGCAGATTCTGAGAACGTTCCGCCATCGCGCCGCTTCTTTCTTTATTGCCGGCCTGATCAAGCCGGTAGAATATCAATCAACCTCTCCAGCAAGGCAGGTGGCACCCTCATTCCTCCAGCCCAGCAAATCTTGGTATCAAATCGTAATCTTTTCCGCAACGTCGAAAAAGCCTTCCCGAATATTCTGTGACAGGCTTCCCGGATGGCCGTTCGCAATCGCCTGTCCGTCAATGGAAACCACCGGAAAACAAACGCTTGTAGCCGCCGTGATGAAGACCTCGCGGGCGGCCATCATCTCCGAAACGGAGAACCTTCGCTCGACGATTTTCACCCCCAGTTTGGCCGCGACATCGATCAGAGTCGTGCGGGTGATGCCACGCAGGATGCCATGGTCGGCAGGCCGCGTTACCAGCGTACCATCGGCATCGACGATCCAGACATTGGTCGCTGCCCCCTCCTTCACCATGCCGTCGGCATCGATATAGATCGCCTCCTGTGCGCCGGCTTCCTTCGCCTGCTGGCGCGCAAGCACATTCGACAGCAGCCCGACCGACTTGATGTCGACGCGGTCCCAGCGATTGTCGGGAACGGTGATCGCCTTGATGCCAGTGGCATTCTTCTTGGCGATGATTGACGGATCGGTGCTCTTGGCAGTCACGACGATCGATGGCGGCGTGCCTTCAGCCGGGAAGACATGGTCGCGACGGGCAACGCCGCGCGTCACTTGCAGATAGAAGAGGCCGTTGCGGACGTGGTTGCGGCGCAGCGTCTCGCGAATCACTTGCGTCAGCGCCGCGCGGCTCATCGGCCAGGCGATACGCAATTCGCCCAGAGAACGGTCGAGTCTGTTCAGGTGCCGGGTCAGATCGACGATCAGGCCGTGACGGACCTCGCAAACCTCATAGACACCATCGGCAAACTGGTAGCCGCGATCCTCGACATGCACCATGGCATCGGAATGCCGCACGTAACGTCCATTCACATAGGCAATTCTTGGCATGGAAAACCTGCTCCAGGCAAAAGGAGAGAGCCGGCGCGACATAAGCCGCGCCGTAAAAAAGTCAGACGCCAAGCGACTTCAGCTTGCGGTGCAACGCCGAGCGCTCCATGCCGACGAATTCGGCTGTGCGAGAAATATTGCCGCCGAAGCGGTTGATCTGGGCGATCAGGTAATCCTTCTCGAACATTTCGCGGGCTTCGCGCAGCGGCAGCGTCATGATGTGGTAGTCGTTCTTGGCCGAAACCTTCGGCAGCATGTCGCCAAGATCGGTCGGCAGCATGTCGGCGGTGATCGGCGTATCCGGACCGTCGGTGCGTGCAAGGATCATCAAGCGCTCGATATTGTTGCGGAGCTGGCGGATATTGCCCGGCCAGTCGTGAGCCTGCAGCACGGCCATGGCGTCATCACCGATACGGCGCGGCCGGATGCCCGCCTGTTCGGAAATCTGGCGCATGAGTTGGTCAACGAGGAACGGAATATCCTCGCGGCGCTCGGCAAGCTGCGGTACGCGCACCGGCACGACAGCAAGGCGATGATAGAGATCCTCGCGGAACCAGCCTTCGGCGATGCGGCTTTCCAGATTGTAGGCGGTCGAGGAGATGATGCGCACATCGACCTTCACGCGCTTGGAGCCGCCGACACGCTCGAACTGCTGATCGACCAGCACGCGCAAGATCTTGTTTTGCGTCTCGCGCGGCATTTCGCCGACTTCGTCGAGATAGAGGATGCCGCGATGAGCCTCCTCCAACGCGCCGATCTTGCGCGCCTGCCCCGGTGCACCCTCCGTGCCGAACAGCGCCACTTCCATGCGGTCGGGCGTGATGTTGGCGGCGTTCAGCGCGACGAAGGGGCCGTTGGCGCGCGTCGACTTCTTGTGGATCATGCGCGCTACAAGCTCCTTGCCGGAGCCGGATGCGCCGAAGATCATGATGCGGCTGTTGGTGGGCGCGATCTTTTCGATCGTCTGGCGCAGCTGGGAAACGGCGACCGAGGTGCCGATCAGTTCCAGCGCATCGCCGGCGCGGCGCTTCAGCTCGATGTTTTCACGCTTCAGCTTGGAATTTTCCAATGCCCTCTCAGCGATCAGGATCAGGCGGTCGGCCTTGAACGGCTTTTCGATGAAGTCGAAGGCCCCGCGCTTGATGGCGGAGACCGCCGTCTCGATATTGCCGTGGCCTGATATCATCACGACCGGGAGCTCGGGATGGCGCGTCCTGATCTCGTCCAGCAGCGAGAGACCGTCGAGCTTGCTGCCCTGCATCCAGATATCGAGGAAGACAAGGCGCGGCACGCGATCGGAAATTGCCGCGAGCGCGCTGTCGCTATCATGCGCCATGCGGGTTTCGTGGCCCTCATCCGACAGGATACCGGCAACGATCTCACGAATGTCATGCTCATCATCAACGACGAGAATATCAGAGGCCATAAACGCTTTCCTTGTCACTGGCTGACGGGGTTGCGGAAGTCACATCCCGGCGCGGCAGATGCACGCGGATCATGGCTCCCCTTCCCTGGTCAAAATCTGCGGGCGCATCATGCAGTTCGAGCTGCCCGCCATGTTCCTCGATGATCTTCTTGACGATGGCTAGGCCGAGGCCGGTGCCCTTCTCGCGCATCGTCATATAGGGTTCCAGAATGCTGTGGCGGTTCTCGACCGGCAGGCCGCGGCCATTGTCGATTATATCGACGGTGAAGCGGTCGCGCGCTTCGTCCTTGGACGTACGGACGAGGATCTTGCGCTCTTCGCGTTCCTCGCTCGGTACGGCCTCGATCGCCTCCACTGCGTTCTTGATGAGATTGCCGAAGGCTTGCCCCAACATGCGGCTGTCGAACAAACCTTCCAGCCGCTCTTCGCCAAGTTCCTGCAGGAAGGTAATGTGATTGTTGCCCATCTCGCGCAGGAAGATTGCATCGTGAAGGATGGCGCGCAGATCGCTTGGCTCCTTCGTCGGCTTCGGCATGCGGGCAAAGGCCGAGAATTCGTCGACCATGCGGCCGATATCGCCGACCTGGCGGATGATCGTATCGGTGCACTGGTCGAAGACGGCGCGATCGCTCTCGTCGATCTGCTTGCCGTAACGGCGGCGGATGCGCTCGGCCGAAAGCTGGATCGGCGTCAGCGGGTTCTTGATCTCATGGGCGATGCGGCGCGCAACGTCGCCCCAGGCGGTAGAACGCTGAGCGATGACGAGATCAGTGATGTCATCGAGCGTAATCACATAGGATTCGCTGAGATCGCGCACTTCCTCGCGGGTCACCTGGACGCTGAGCGTGCGCACAGTACCGCCGCGCACCAGCGCGATCTGCTTGCGGAAATCGCCGCGATAGCGTGAGGCAGCTTCCGTCAGAACCTGATCCACTTCGGGCGCGACCTCCGACAGCTGCTTGCCGAGCAATTCATCGGCGTGCAGCGCCATCAGCGTTTCGGCCGAACTGTTGACGATGGTGATGCGCCGGTCCTGTTCGACGCCGATGACAGCAGCGGTGACGCCCGAAAGCACGGCCTCGATGAAGCGGCGACGGTCGTCCACCTCGTCCTTGGCCTCAAGGATCTCGTCGCGTTGGGTGCGGATTTCCGAAATCATCTTGTTGAAGGTGCGCGAAAGACTGGCGACGTCGCCATCAACAGCGTGGACAGGCACGACAATGTCCATATTGCCGGATGCGACGCTGTCGGCAGCGGTAATCAGCAGGCGGATCGGCCGAACGATACGGTCGGCCACCGCGATCGCGGTCCAGATCGCCGCCAGCAGCACGATCAGCGCAAAGCCGATATAGAGCACCGCAAAAGCGATCTGCAGCGAGACGCGGCCGGCTTCCATCGATCGGTATTCGGTGGCGTTCTCCTCCATCATGCGCATGGCGTTCATGACCTTGGGATCAACTGCGCGCACCGTATAGAGGAAGGTTCCTGATATCGACTCGAGCCGGATGATGGCGCCGACAAGATTGGTCACGCCGGGCGGGATCAGCGTCGGCTGGCCGGCGGCGGCCTTTTCCAGCGCATCCTGCGGGATGGCGGGCAGCGGCTTTTCCGTGCTGATGTCGGCCTGGACGATAACGGAGCCATCGCGCTCGACGAGGAAGGCACCGAGCAGGCCACGGCCTCTTGCCTGGCGGGTCATCAACTCGCCGAAGCCGGTCTTGTCCAGACTGTAGAGCGCGCGGTTGCGCTCCAGATCGTTTGCCATCGACACCGTCTGGCCCTGCAAATAGCTGGCGTTTTCCAGCATGTAGGCCTGACCGATGTTGCGGGATGAGCTGACGATCGCCTGGGTTCTCAGCGCAAACCAGCGATCGAGGCCGGCATTCAGGGTAATACTGGCAAAGATCGCCACCAGGATCGCCGGCGTGATCGCGACGATCGAAAAGAGCACGACAATGCGGATATGCAGGCGGGCCGCGGCGCGGCCGCGCGTGCGGGCCTTGAAAAGTCGCGCGACTTCGCGACCGATCAGCGCGATCAGACCGAGCACGAAAAAGGAGTTGATGACGACGGAACCGATGACCACGTGCGAGGTCGGGGCAATCGGCGTCACGCCGAGCAGTACGAAGAGCGTGACGGTCGCGCAGACCAACGCGCCGCCGGCAAGCACCAGACCGGGTACGGCAAACAGGGCACGACGGTCGGTCACCGTTGTCACCGCCTCGTTCGCCGTTTCCGGCGATACCCCTTCTTCGTCCATTCAGCCTCTCTTCGGACGGCATTGCCGCCACGCCCAACGAAACCAAATGGCGCCGGTTTACGAAAAAACCGGCGTTCAAACGACTCGATCGTGGGCGAATGTCCAAACCCTATGCGTGACCTTTAAGCAACGCATTGTGGCGAAAATGCAACGCACTTCGCCACAATGTCAAGGTCGAAGGTCAGTTCGTACGCGAACTTCGATAGACGGAAACGCCGAGTTCGCGGATCTTTTTCCGCAGCGTATTGCGGTTCAGCCCCAACAAATCGGCCGCCTTGATCTGATTGCCACGGGTGGCCGTCAATGCCGCAAGAATTAACGGATATTCCATTTCTGTCAGCACACGATCATAAAGGCCGGGCGGCGGCAGGTTTTCGCCGAAACTTGCGAAATAGGTGCGCATATTCTCTTCGACCGCCTGGGCGATCGTCATCGTGCCGCTGCGGATCGGCCCCTTCTCGATCGGGCTGTCGGGAACATCGGAGCGAAGCTCGGCATCGATGATTTCGCGGGTGATGACATCCTGTGGATAAAGCGCCATCAGGCGGCGGATGAGGTTCTCCAGCTCGCGCACGTTGCCCGGCCAGGCATAGGCCTTCATCAGTTCCAGCGCCTCCTGATCGAAGCGCTTGGAGCCTAGGCCTTCCTTTTCGGCCTGCTGGACGAAATGGCGGACGAGATCCGGAATATCTTCGGCGCGGTCGCGAAGCGGCGGCAGGCGCAACGGCACGACGTTGAGGCGATAATAAAGGTCCTCGCGGAAGAGCCCCTGATTGATCGCCTGCTTCAGATCCTTGTTGGTCGCCGCCACGATGCGCACGTCCGTGCGGATCGGTGTGCGACCGCCGACAGTCGTATATTCGCCCTGCTGCAGCACACGGAGAAGACGCGTCTGGGCATCCATCGGCATGTCGCCGATTTCGTCGAGGAAAAGCGTGCCGCCTTCGGCCTGTTCGAAGCGGCCGGTGGAACGGGTCTGTGCGCCGGTGAAGGCGCCCTTCTCGTGGCCAAAGAGCTCGGACTCGATGAGATCGCGCGGGATAGCAGCCATGTTGATGGCGACGAAGGGGCCGTTGCGGCGCTTGCCGTAATCATGCAGCGCGCGGGCGACAAGCTCCTTGCCGGTGCCGGACTCGCCGGTGATCATCAGCGTCAGGTCCGTTTGCATGAGGCGGGCGAGAACGCGGTAGATTTCCTGCATCGCCGCCGATCGGCCGACGAGCGGCATGCCGTCCTGGGTGTCCTCGTCGAGCTTGGCCGGCTTCCTCTTCGGCTCGGCAAGCGCCCGGCCGATGATGCCGATGAGCTCCGTCAGGTCGAAAGGCTTCGGCAGGTAATCATAAGCGCCCTTTTCGGAAGCCTTGATCGCCGTCATGAAGGTGTTCTGCGCGCTCATGACGAGAACCGGCAGTTCCGGCCGCGCCTTCTTGATGCGAGGCAGAAGGTCGAAAGCATTTTCATCGGGCATCACGACGTCAGTCACGACGAGATCGCCTTCGCCGGCTGAAACCCAGCGCCACAGCGTTGCGGCATTGGAAGTAATGCGCACATCATAACCGGCGCGGCTCAAGGCCTGATTGAGCACCGTGCGGATGGCCGCATCGTCATCTGCAACGAGGATCGTGGCTGTCATCTATTGGGTCCTGTCGAGCTTGCAATACCGGCGTCATCAAGCGAAGCATCCTTGGACGCCGGCATGAGGACGCGAAAAATCGTGCGGTTGTTCTGGCTGTCGCATTCGATGATGCCGCCGTGATCGCCGATGATCTTGGCAACGAGGGCGAGACCAAGACCGCTGCCATTCGTCTTGGTGGTGATGAAGGGATCGAAAAGATGCGGCAGCAGGTCCGTCGGCACGCCTGGGCCGTTATCGATAACGCAGAATTCCAGCGGCAGCGAGATTTTCTCGCGCGTGCCGGCGACAGACAGGCGGATACCGGGGCGATAGGCCGTCGTCAGGATGATTTCACCGTCCGACCGGTCGCCGACGGCTTCGGCAGCGTTCTTCACCAGATTGAGGAAGACCTGCACGAGCTGATCGCGATTGGCGTAAACGGCGGGCAACGACGGGTCGTAATTCTCCGTCATACGGATATTGCGGGCAAAGCCTGCCTTGGCGACCGCCTTCACATGGTCGAGCACGGAATGGATGTTGACGGGCACGCGGTCCACCGGGCGCTCGTCGGAAAAGACCTCCATGCGATCGACCAGCGAGACGATACGGTCCGTCTCGTCGCAGATCAACCGCGTCAGGGCGCGGTCATCGTCGATCACAGATTGCTCGAGGAGCTGGGCGGCGCCGCGGATGCCGGAAAGCGGGTTCTTGATCTCATGCGCCAGCATAGAGGCGAGCCCCGTGACAGAGCGCGCCGCCGCCCGGTGCGTCAACTGCCGGTCGATCTTGTCGGCCATCGACCGTTCCTGGAAAACGACGACGACCGAGCCGGGTTCGGCAATGACAGGCGCGACATAGATATCGACGAGTTTGTCCTGGCCGAGACGCGGCGAGCTGAGGTCCACGCGATATTCGTTGACCGGCGCCTTGCGTTCGCGCACCTGATCGATGAGCGCCAGAAGCGGGCTGCCGAAGGGAATGAAGGTCGAGATGCGGTAGCGCGACAGATGCGCGGCGCTGGCGCCGAAAAAGGCTTCGGCTTCCCAGTTCGCAAAGGCGATGAAGCCGCCCTCATCCACCATGACAACAGGGTTCTGGATGGCGTTCAGCACCGACATTGCGACGGCATTACCGACGTTTTCGGAAGAAGGTGTGCCGTCCGTGCTCATGCCGCCTCCCGCTGTTCTACTGCACCTATCGCCATTGCATCGCCAAAGCGGGCAATGACATCATCAGGATTGCGCGATGTCATGATCGCAGCCTTATGTTCGCCCGGAAGGTCCGGCGCAAAGCGCTCCAGATACCAGCCGAGATGTTTGCGGGCGTGCCTGACGGCAACGGCCTCGCCATAGAATTCCAGCATCATGCGATAGTGCTCGACGGCAATTGCGGCGATCTCCTCGCGCGACGGCTCGTTTGCGCCGGCAAGAACACCGGCATGCCAAGGCCTGCCCTGGCAGCCGCGGCCGATCATGACGGCGTCAGCACCGGACCGGCGCAGAATCTCCTGGGCATCTGCGGCCGTCTCGACATCGCCATTGGCGATCAGCGGTACGGAAATGACATCGCGCACAGGGCGGATCGCATCCCAGTCCGCCCTGCCCTCATAGAATTGCATGCGGGTGCGGCCATGGATGGTGACGAGCTGGACACCCGCTTCTTCAGCGCGTTTGGCAATGTGCGGAGCGTTGATGGAATTTTCGTCCCAGCCGAGGCGCATCTTCAGCGTCACGGGGATATCGACCGCCCTGACGGTCGCCTCGATGAGTTCAAGCGCATGATCGGGATCGCGCATCAGCGCCGAACCGGAATAACCGCCGATGACCTTCTTGGCTGGGCAGCCCATGTTGATGTCGATGATATCGGCGCCGTGATCGGCCGCGATCTTCGCGGCTTCAGCCATCCAGTGCGCCTCGCGGCCGGCAAGCTGCACCATATGCGGACGGAAACCGGCTACCCGCAGGCGCGCCCAAGATTCGGCGGTATCGCTCACCAGCTCCCGGCTTGCCACCATCTCCGTCACCACGAGGCCGGCGCCATAGCGCCAGGCAAGCTCACGGAACGGCATGTCCGTGACGCCGGACATCGGGGCAAGCACAACGCGGTTCCGCACGGACACAGATCCGATTCGAAAAGGCGTTGCGAGGTCCTTGGAAATCAAATGATTATCTTTCAGGCACACCATGTATCTGCATTATTTTTAGCCATAGATCTTTGGCTTGCCAAGAGGGTCGAGCCCGAATTGATATTTTTTGGGCAAATGCTGGAAAAGGTCCGAGCAAGACGATAGAGCAACTGACATCCATTCCGGATATTTCAGGGATTTATGCTGCAAATGCATAGTAAGCAACCGATATCGGCTGGAATTGTCGTCGTTGCGGCGGGCCGCGGCGAACGCGCCGGATCGTCAGAGGAAGGCCCCAAGCAATACCGGATGGTCGGCGGCAAGCCGGTTATCGTCCATACGCTTGAAAACTTCATGACATGGGAACCGGCAAAGCATATCGTCGTCGTCATCCACCCGGATGATGAAGCGCTCTTTGCCAGAGCGTCTAGGCACATCATCTCGGCAACCCCGATCGACACCGTCCATGGCGGCCCCACGCGGCAACAATCGGTGCTTGCCGGCCTGCGATACCTCAAGGATAAGGGCATCAGCCATGTGCTGATCCACGATGCGGTGCGCCCCTTCTTCGATCACCAGCTTCTCGACAGGATTGGCGATGCGCTTTCGACCGGCGCCCCCGCAGTCCTTCCTGCAACACCGGTCGCCGATACGCTGAAGCAGGCAGGGAGCGACGGAATCGTGGTCAGAACCATCCCGCGCGACCAGCTCTATGCGGCCCAGACGCCGCAATCCTTCGATTTCGCCACTATTCTCGAAGCCCATGAGAAGGCAGCCGCAATCAGCAAAACAGATTTCACCGACGATGCGTCGATCGCCGAATGGCTCGATATCCCCGTAACGATCATCGAGGGCGCATCGACCAACGTGAAGCTGACAGTCAGGAGCGATATCACCATGGCCGACGACAGGCTCTCGGGCGCGCGCATTCCCGATGTGCGAACCGGCAACGGCTATGACGTGCATCAACTCGAGCCCGGTGACGGCGTGACGCTCTGCGGTGTTTTCATTCCACATGACCAAAAGCTGAAGGGCCACTCCGATGCCGACGTCGCGCTGCATGCGCTAACGGATGCGCTGCTAGCCACCTGCGGCGCCGGCGATATCGGCGACCATTTCCCGCCGTCCGATCCGCAATGGAAAGGTGCTGCTTCCCGCATTTTCATCGAACATGCGGCGAAGATCGTGCGCGATCATGGCGGCACGATCACCAATGCCGACGTTTCCCTGATCGCGGAGGCGCCGAAGGTCGGCCCGCACCGCGAGGCCATGCGCGCCAATCTCTCGGAGTTCCTCGGCATCGACATCGAGCGTTGCTCGGTGAAAGCCACCACCAACGAGAAGATCGGTTTCGTCGGCCGCCGCGAAGGGATCGCGGCGATTGCGACCGCAACCGTCGTCTATGGAGGCACGAAGCGTTGAGCCTGTTTCCCGCAGATATCACCGCGATGACGGAAAGCATCATTCGCGATTTCACGGCCGCAGGTCTGATGGTCTCGACGGCGGAATCCTGCACCGGTGGGCTGATTGCCGGCGCGCTGACAGAGATTTCCGGTTCGTCAGCCGTCATCGACCGCGGTTTCGTAACCTATACGAACACCGCCAAAATGCAGATGCTCGGCGTGCAGGAGGAGACGCTCGCCCGTTTCGGCGCAGTTTCGGAGGAGACGGCGCGGCAGATGGTGCATGGAGCCCTCTTCCGCTCACGCGCCGACCTTGCTGTCGCCGTGACGGGTATTGCCGGCCCCAGTGGTGGATCGCCGGAAAAGCCTGTCGGGCTGGTGCATCTTGCCGCAAAATCACGTTCAGGTAAGCTTATCCATCGCAAGGTGCTTTACGGCGACATTGGCCGCACGGAAATCCGGCTGGCAACAATCCGGACGGCACTTCAAATGCTTATTGAAATTGCGTGACTTTGAGTGAGGGAACAAAAGGCGGGAATTTCAGTTTCTGCCGCGCCCAGGCAAGAGCCGGTTTTGAAGGAACGGTCAAATGAGATACTTGGCATGCATCGGTGTCGTCTTGAGCCTCGCCTGCGTTTCGGCGGCTGAAGCACCATCCAACTATCAGGTTTATGGCGGCGTGCGGGTGGATTCCGATCCCGTTCTGCTGCGCAAATACGACCACGCGCTCCGTCGCTGCCAGCCGGAAGCACTGGGCTATCGCGGATCGCCCGATACCACCAGCCTGCTCTACAACGCTGCGCTCAGAGGCTGCCTCTATCGCTACAGCTTCACCGATCGCGGTGCCTACGCCTATCCGGCGACGCGCATCTTCGATCATTTCTTCGATCGCTGACCAAGGCTCTATCGGCTGTAGATCGTGCCCGCCCGCTTTTCGAAGGCTTCCGTAAACATACGGAAAGCCCGGTCGAACATTGCCCCCATCAGGGCGCCGAGAATGCGGCTCTTGAACTCGTAGTCGATGAAAAAATCGACCGTGCAGCCTCCCCCGTCCGCCTCGACAAATCGCCAGCGGTTGTCGAGGTAGCGAAAGGGGCCATCGATATATTTGACGTCGATGACGCGCTCGGCCCTATTCAGCAGGACCTGTGTGGTAAAGGTTTCGCGGACCGCCTTGTAGCCGACGGTCATATCGGCGATCAGCAGCAACTTGCCATCGCGTTCCTTGCGGTTCTTCACAACAAGGGCTTCGCAGAGCGGCAGAAATTCCGGATAGCGTTCGACATCAGACACGAGGTCGAACATCTGGTCGGGCGTGTGCGGGACGGGGCGATGCGTTTCGAATTGCGGCATGAAGCGCAGTTAAGCCGGCACACCGAGAAGATCAAGAAGCGCGCGCATCTGGCGGCGGGATTTCACCTGCAAAACCGGTACATGCGGCCCGTGAGCAGCGATCGCGGCTGTGACACGTGGCGTAAATTTCTTCTCGAAGGTCCAGATGAACTCCAGAAACTCCCAGTCCACCTTTTCGATGCAGCCCGGCGCCATTTCCGGACGTGTGCGGCCGAGATGCTTCAGCCAGCGTGTCAGCACGCCCCAGACGCAGAGCAGGCGCGGCATGCGCACCCAGATGACGATATCCGTGCGCGGCAGGCGGATATCGAAAGTGGAGGTATTGGTGCCGTCCATGATCCAACGTTCGCCGGCGATCCTCTCGATGATACGCTGGCGCTGCTCCTCCTTGCCGCGTTCCACCCAGCCCGGCAGCCAGCGGATGTCACGGTCGATGGACAGGTAGGTCAGGTCGAAATGACTTGCCAGTTTCTGGGCCAGAGTCGATTTGCCGCCGCCCGAACAGCCGATGACCACGATTCGCTCGGCACGAAGGATCATGTCGGCTGCCTCTGCAATAGAGACTGCACGAATGGGTTCAGGCGACATCGTCACTTGATGCATGGCAGGCTCGCTTTCGACAGGATTGCCTTCGCGGACAGACTTAACTGCGAAGAGCGGCGTGCTGGCTAGCTGCTTCGCATGACCCGATGATGACAGCGTAACACACAAAGAAAAACCGCGGCAAAATCGCCGCGGTTCTCATCAAAACAAGGGTAAGCTCTTACTCGGCAGCCATCAGCAGCTTCTTCTCGCGCGCAGCCTTCAGGCGGGCGAAGTCATCGCCGGCATGGTGCGAGGAGCGGGTCAACGGGCTGGAAGCGACCATCAGGAAGCCCTTGGTGTAAGCGACCGTCTCGTAGGACTTGAACTCTTCCGGCGTGACGAAGCTTTCGACCTTGTGGTGCTTGCGGGTCGGCTGCAGATACTGGCCGATCGTCAGGAAATCGACATCAGCGGTGCGTAGGTCATCCATGAGCTGAAGAACCTCGTTCCGTTCTTCACCGAGGCCGACCATAATGCCGGATTTGGTGAACATGGTGGGGTCGAGTTCCTTCACGCGCTGCAGCAGGCGGATGGAGTGGAAGTAGCGGGCGCCGGGGCGAACCGTCAGGTAGTTTCCGGCAACGGTTTCCATATTGTGGTTGAAAACGTCGGGCTTGGCGGCGACGACACGTTCCAGCGCTCCAGGCTTCTTCAGGAAGTCTGGCGTCAGGATTTCGATCGTCGTCATCGGCGAAGCGGCGCGGATCGCCCAGATCACCTTTTCAAAGTGCTCGGCGCCTCCGTCTTCCAGATCGTCACGGTCGACCGACGTGATGACGACATGCGACAGGCCCATTTCCTTGACCGCCTTGGCGACATTCTCAGGCTCGGCCATGTCGAGCGCGTTCGGCTTGCCTGTCGCCACGTTGCAGAAGGCGCAGGCGCGCGTACAGATCTCGCCCATGATCATGAAAGTCGCGTGCTTCTTGTCCCAGCACTCGCCGATATTCGGGCAGCCCGCCTCTTCGCAGACGGTGACGAGCTTGTGCTCCTTCACGATCGAGCGGGTTTCGGCATAGCCTTTCGAGGTAGGCGCCTTCACACGAATCCAGTCCGGCTTGCGCAGGACTTCCGTATCCGGGCGATGCGCCTTTTCCGGATGCCGCACGCGCTTTGCGTCTGGATTGATCGTGTCGAGAATGGTGACCATGTCAGTTCAACTTTCCGCCGCCCCATGCGGCCCAGACTCTCGTATTGCGCATCATTCCTTTGCCTGAATCTTCCGATCTAGACGGTTATGCGCTCTATCTTCGCACCAGGCGCGCGAGGAATATCAGCAGACAGGCGCCAATGAAACCCGTCACGAAATAGCCGAACCTTCCGCCGGCAACCTCGATATGGAACTGCGCCAGGACGGCAGTGGCGACAACCGAGCCGACAATGCCGAGCACGATGTTCAGTAAAATGCCGTAGCGCGCTTCCATCAGCTTGCCTGCGAGCCAGCCCGCAAGTCCGCCGATGATGATTGCCGAAATCCAGCCCACACCTTCCATGCTATCTCTTGCCCTACGCTATCGCCCTTGCGATCAGCACCACGACAATGGCGCCGACAGTGGCGTGGATGATCTGAACCACCAATGCATTCTCAATGCCCAGCGATATACCCAGCGCATTGAACAGAAACCCGCCCACGAACGCGCCGATGATGCCGCTCAGGAGGCATCGTATCAACCCACCACCACCGACGAGCAGGCTTGCGAGGAAGCCAGCGACCAGGCCGATCAGCAGAAAGATGAGAAGCGACTGCGTGCCCATAGACATGATGATTTCCTTTCGTTTTTTCCAGCCCGGGATGGGATGGATTTTCCATCCCGGTGGTGGCGTTCCGCCACGCCGGGATAGAGGGCAGCTCAGGAAATTATCAAGCGTTCAGAACGCGGCCGTAAGCATCCAGCACGCTTTCCTTCATCGTTTCCGAAATGGTCGGATGCGGGAAGATGGTGTGCATCAGTTCTTCCTCGGTCGTCTCCAGATTCATGGCGACGACGAAGCCCTGGATGAGTTCGGTAACTTCTGCACCGACCATGTGGGCGCCAAGCAGTTCACCGGTCTTCTTGTCGAAGATCGTCTTGACGAGGCCCTGGTCCTCGCCGAGCGCGACAGCCTTGCCGTTGGCGCTGAAGGGGAAGCGGCCGACGCGGATATCGCGGCCCAGCTCCTTGGCCTTGGCTTCGGTCAGGCCAACGGAAGCGACCTGAGGGTTGCAATAGGTGCAGCCCGGGATCTTCAGCTTGTCCATCGGATGGACATTCGGAAGGCCCGCGATCTTCTCGACGCAGACGACCCCTTCATGCTCGGCCTTGTGTGCCAGAAGCGGCGGGCCGGCGACATCGCCGATCGCGTAGATGCCGGGCACGTTGGTCTTGCCGTAGCCATCGATGACGATGAAGCCGCGGTCGGTCTTCACACCGGCAGCCTCAAGGCCGATGCCCTCGACATTGGCCTGCACGCCGACAGCCGAAATCATGCGGTCAGCCGTGATTGTCTCAGTCGTGCCGTCCTTCTTCTCGATGGTGGCGGTGATCGAGTTGGCGCCCTTTTCCACCTTGGCGACCTTGGCTTCCAGATGGATCTTCATGCCCTGACGCTCGAACTGCTTCTTGGCGAGCGCAGAGATTTCCGCATCCTCGACCGGCATGACCTGGCTCAGGATTTCGACGACGGTTACGTCGACGCCCATGGTGCGGTAGAAGCTTGCGAATTCGATGCCGATCGCGCCCGAACCCATGACGAGCAGGGACTTCGGCAGCTCGTCAGCCTTCATCGCTTCGAAATAGGTCCAGATCAGCTTGCCATCCGGCTCGATGCCCGGCAGCGCGCGCGGACGGGCGCCGGTCGCAACGATGATGTGCTTGGCAGTATAGGTGCCCTCACCCAGCGCGTTCTTCGGCACCGGACCCATCGGCTCCATCGGCTTCTTCGCCGTCTTGGAAACGACGATCTCGCCGGGTTTGGTGATCTTGGCTTCGCCCCAGATGACATCGACCTTGTTCTTCTTGAACAGGAAGCCGACACCGTTGTTCATGCGATGCGCTATACCGCGCGAACGGGTGACGATCGCCTTGATGTCGGGCTTGATCGTGCCTTCCAACACCAGGCCGTAATCCTTGCCGTGCTGGGCGGTATGCAGGACGTCTGCGGAGCGCAGCAGCGCCTTGGTCGGAATGCAGCCCCAGTTGGAGCAGATGCCGGCCAAATGTTCGCGCTCGACGCAGGCGACCTTGAGGCCGAGCTGCGCGGCGCGGATGGCGGCGATATAGCCGCCGGGACCGGAACCGATGACGATGACGTCGTAGGATTGAGCCATTGCTTTCCTGCCTTTGCTACGCTCCCGCGCGGGTCATCAGAACCCATGCGTGCTTCTTGCTGTTGTCGAAGAGCGGTACGGCATTCATGCGCGCCGCCTCCGAAAATCCGTTTCTTCCGTAAAGCGACAGAGCCGCTTCGTTACTATCCGACGTGATCAGGCTGACCGGCAGCCCGTCTGCTCTTGCGAGCTGATCTTCCAGCAACCTCTTACCGATGCCGATACCGCGCATATGGCGATAGACAGCGAGACTGCCAATGAACCAATGCCCGATCACCGATCTCTGCATCGCCAGCATCGGCTCTATGGCCGGATGCCGCGCTTCGACATCGCGTATGCCTTCATCCACTTCGTAACCGATCGTCATTCCGGCGATCTCGTCATAGGCCTCGCCGATGACGGCGTTCTTCCAGCCGCCGAGCGCCTCGTCGCTCATCTTCAGCCGGCCCCGCTCCAGCGGCGTATCGCTCATGCCGCTTGCGACGTCGGCAAACCAGAGCCATGAGGCAAAGCCGTGAGAGGCAATATCTGCCAGGATCGCCAGTTCCGAAGCATCCCGGCGGGAAGCCTGTCGGAGAGCGAGAAAGGCAGTCATCGTCAGAGGCCCAGCATCATCCGCACGATGGGCTCAAGGCCGCGACCGAGCGCGCGTGTATTTTCCGCATCGAGGTGGATGCCATCGATCGGCGTGGTCTTGGCGACGGAATTGCCGTCAAAGAAGCCACAGCCGAGCTCATCGGCAAGATCACGGTAAAGGGTCGGAAGCTTTGCCGATTCCTCGATACCGCCGGGGAACGATGCCGCGAAAGGCACATTGCCCGTCGCGCAGATCGCCGGCGGCGCCACGATCAGGATTTCCGGCCCGTCGAATTCGAAGGGCCAGGCATGATTGCGGATCAGCCGCACCAGACGGGCTATGCCCTGGCATGCGGCAAAAGCCGAACCGGCAACGACCGGCTTCATGTCATTGGTTCCGAGCAGCAGGATGACGAGATCGAGCGGCGCATGCGTCTGCAAAACGGTCGGAAGAATGCGTGCGCCATTGCGATCGCAATCGGCAAGATGGTCGTCGAAGGCGGTGGTGCGGCCATTCAGGCCTTCCGCGATGATGCGAGCCTCGTTTCCGAGCGTTGCCTGAAGCACGCTCGGCCAGCGGGTCTCATAAGCATGACGACCGATCGTGTCGGCGTCATAGCCCCAGGTCAGCGAGTCACCATAGCAAAGAACGGTCTTCGTCATCTCCGCCTCCGTTCCGTGCTCAGACCAGCATGCCCATCGGGTTTTCGATGTAACCCTTGAAGGCCTGCAGCAGCTCTGCGCCGAGAGCACCGTCAACGCAGCGATGATCGGTCGAGAGCGTCACTGTCATGACCGTCGCAATCGCCATTTCGCCGTTCTTGACGATGACGCGCTGTTCGCCAGCGCCGACTGCGAGGATCGTCGCATGCGGCGGGTTGATGACGGCTGCGAAATTCTTCACGCCCATCATGCCCATGTTGGAGACGGAAGTCGTGCCGCCCTGATATTCCTCGGGCTTCAGCTTGCGGTCCTTGGCGCGCTTGCCAAGGTCGCGCATTTCATTGGAGATGACAGAGAGCGTCTTCTCTTCGGCCTTGCGGACGATCGGGGTGATCAGGCCGCCGGGGATCGAGACAGCTACACCAACATCGGCATGCTTGTGTTTGACCATGGCGTTTTCGGTCCAGGAAACGTTGGCATCCGGAACGTCGCGCAGCGCCAAAGCCATGGCCTTGATGACCATGTCGTTGACCGACAGCTTGTAGGCCGGAGCGCCGTCCTTGCGGGGAGCGGCATCGTTCAGCTGGGCACGCAGCGCCATCAGCGCATCGAGCTCGCAATCGACCGACACGTAGAAATGCGGAACGGTCTGCTTGGATTCGACGAGGCGACGGGCAATCGTCTTGCGCATGCCGTCATGCGGCACGAGTTCGTAAGAGCCCGGTTCGAAGAGCTTGAGCACGGCTTCGTCGGATGCGCCCTTCGGAGCGGCAGCGGCCGGAGCCGATGCAGCAGCCTGCGTGGCAGCAGCGGCGGCCGGAGCGGGCTTAGCGCCGCCGCCTGCAGCAGCAGCTTCGATATCGCTCTTGACGACGCGGCCATGTGGACCGGTGCCGGCAACGGCGGAAATATCGATACCGGCTTCCTTGGCCAGACGACGAGCAAGCGGTGAAGAGAAGGCACGCGCACCGCCAGAGGAGACCGCAGCGGGTGCCGGTGCAGCAGCCGGAGCCGACGGCGCCGGAGCAGATGCGGCCTCAGTCTTTGGTGCTTCAGCCGGAGCAGCAGCAGCTTTCGGTGTCGGAGCGGCAGAGCCGGCGCCGCTTGCAGCAGCGGCGACATCTTCGCCATCGGCGGCGAGAACGGCGATCAGGGCATTGACCTTCACGCCTTCGCTGCCGGCCGGAACGACGATCTTGGCGACCGTGCCCTCGTCGACGGCTTCGACTTCCATCGTCGCCTTGTCGGTTTCGATCTCGGCGATCACATCACCGGACTTGACCTTATCGCCTTCCTTGACCAGCCACTTGGCAAGATTGCCTTCTTCCATGGTCGGAGAGAGGGCGGGCATCGTGATATTGATCGGCATCGAAAGGCCCTCTCCTTATTTGTAGCAAACGGCTTTCACCGCATCGACCACTTCGCCGACATTCGGAAGCGCGAGCTTCTCGAGGTTGGCGGCGTAAGGCATCGGAACGTCCTTGCCGGCAATCGTCAGGATCGGCGCATCGAGGTAATCGAAAGCCTGCTGCATCACGCGGGTGGCGATTTCGGTGCCGACGGAGTTCTGCGGATAGCCTTCTTCGACGGTGACCAGACGGCCGGTCTTCTTCACGGATTCGATGACGGTCGGAAGATCCATCGGACGAAGGGTGCGCAGGTCGATCAGTTCGACATCGATGCCGATCTTTTCGAGCTCAGCAACCGCCTTCGTCGCATAGGTCATGCCGATGCCGAAGGAGACGACGGTGGCATCCTTGCCCGGACGGTGGATGCGGGCCTTGCCGATCGGCAGAACGAAATTATCGAGCTTCGGCACATCGAAATGCTGGCCGTAGAGAATTTCGTTTTCGAGGAAGACGACCGGGTTCGGATCGCGGATCGCGGCCTTCAGCAGCCCCTTGGCATCGGATGCCGTGTAGGGCATGACGACCTTCAGGCCGGGGATCGCGCTGTACCAGGCTGCATAATCCTGGCTGTGCTGGGCGCCGACGCGAGCAGCAGCACCGTTCGGGCCGCGGAAGACGATCGGAGCGCCCATCTGGCCACCGGACATGTAGAGCGTTTTGGCAGCCGAGTTGATGATCTGGTCGATCGCCTGCATGGCGAAGTTGAAGGTCATGAACTCGACGATCGGCTTCAGGCCGGCCATGGCGGCACCGACGCCGACGCCGGCAAAGCCGTGTTCGGTGATCGGCGTGTCGATGACGCGGCGAGCGCCGAATTCCTGCAGAAGGCCCTGGGTGACTTTGTAGGCACCCTGGTATTCGGCAACTTCCTCGCCCATGACGAAGACGCTGTCGTCAGCGCGCATTTCTTCGGCCATGGCGTCGCGCAGCGCTTCGCGCACCGTCATCGACACCATTTCGGTACCAGCCGGAATTTCCGGGTCGTTCGGCACGAAAGCCTTGGGCTCGGCCGGAACAGGGGCAGCAGCCGACCCGGTATTCGTCGGCTTCTCTTCCTGGGCAACCTGCGGGGCAGCGACCGGAGCCGGCTGAGCGGCGGCAGGAGCGGCGGAGATCGCGTCGGCCGATTCGCCTTCCTGCAGCAGGACCGCGATCTTGGCGTTTACCTTGACGTTTTCAGTGCCGGCCGGAACCAGCAGCTTGCCGATGACGCCTTCATCGACGGCTTCGACTTCCATCGTCGCCTTGTCGGTTTCGATTTCGGCAATCACGTCGCCGGACGTGACCTTGTCACCTTCGTTCTTGAGCCACTTGGACAGCGTGCCTTCTTCCATCGTCGGAGAAAGGGCGGGCATGAGGATATCGATAGGCATGGGTTCCCTCCCCGATTAGAGCAGAATGTCGGTGTAAAGCTCGGATGCATCCGGCTCCGGATCAGCCTGCGCAAAATCGGCACTGTCGGCGACGATATCGCGGACTTCCTTGTCGATCGCCTTCAGATCGTCCTCGGTCGCCCAGCCCTTTTCCATCACGCGCAGGCGAACCTGCTCGATCGGGTCCTGCTCGGAGCGCATCTTCTGCACTTCTTCCTTGGTGCGGTATTTCGCCGGGTCAGACATGGAGTGACCACGATAGCGATAGGTCAGCATTTCCAGTATGATCGGCCCCTTGCCGGAGCGGCAGTGTTCGAGCGCCTCATCGGCAGCAGCCTTGACGGCGCGAACGTCCATCCCGTCGACCTGCATGCCGGGAATGCCGAAGCCGGAACCGCGGAGCGAATAGTTCGACTGCGCCGTCGCGCGGGCTGTCGAGGTGCCCATGGCGTAACGGTTATTTTCGACGATATAGATGATCGGCAGCTTCCAGAGAGCAGCCATGTTGAAGCTCTCGTAGACCTGACCCTGGTTGGCAGCTCCATCGCCGAAATAGGCAACAGCAACCGAATTGTTGCCGCGGTACTTGTTGGCGAAGGCGAGACCGGTGCCGAGCGACACCTGCGCACCGACGATGCCGTGACCGCCGTAGAAATGCTTCTCCTTGGAGAACATGTGCATGGAGCCGCCTTTACCGCGTGAATAACCGCTGCGACGGCCGGTCAGTTCAGCCATGACGCCGCGGGCTTCCATACCGGTAGCCAGCATATGACCATGGTCGCGATAGGCCGTGATGACCTGATCGCCTTCCTTCTGCGCCATCTGCATGCCGACGACGACAGCTTCCTGGCCGATGTAAAGGTGACAGAAACCACCGATGAAGCCCATGCCGTAAAGCTGGCCCGCCTTTTCCTCGAAACGGCGGATGAGCAGCATCTCGCGATAGGCCTTCAGCTCCTCATCGCGATCGAAATCGGCGATGGGACCGCCATTCGATGCCTTGGCTGCGGATTTCGCACTGGTTTTGCGGCTGGAAACGGTCGCGGTTTTGCGCAACGCCATTCAACCCTCCCTATGGGTTTATCGGTTCTCAGGTGGCGCGTACCATAGGGAAGAAAAATGACCACAGCAATGCCATAATTGCATGGCTCATATTCGCCGGTAAATTATTGATAAAAAACAAGAAAATGCAATTAACCTAAATTCGGTTAATTGCGGTAATGATTGTAAATGACAATCTCGTCCGCGCGCGACATGTTGAGCTGATACCGCGCCTTTTCGTCGAGCATATCCCTGTCCAGCGAGCCGTCGCTGAGGAGCGCTACCTGCGCCTCTAGATGCTCGCGCTCGGCCTTAAGCACCGCCAATTCCCTCTCGCGCGCGAGACGCTGGCGCTCGAACGCCTCCGTCGCACGCAGACCATAATCGCCATGGATGCAATGATAGCCGAAATAGGAGAGAAAGGCGACCGTCATGGCCGGAATGACGAAGCGACCGGTCTTTCTCTTCTTGTGATGCTTTGTCCACATATACGCATGCTCTACGCATTACCAATCGTTTCAATTTAACGCGCAGAGATTAACCGTTCGTTGACTCTGAGCCCCTCCCAGGCAAGCGCAACAAAAAACCCGCGCCGAAGCGCGGGTTCCAAATGCCTGATTTATAAAGCCGTATTAGCCACGAATGATGGAACGACCGGCATACTCAGCCTGCGGGCCGAGACCTTCTTCGATGCGGATGAGCTGATTGTACTTGGCAAGGCGATCCGAGCGCGACAGCGAACCGGTCTTGATCTGACCGCAGTTGGTGGCAACCGCAAGATCGGCGATCGTGGAGTCTTCCGTCTCACCCGAACGGTGCGACATGACGGCGGTGTAGGCTGCCTTGTGCGCGGTATTGACGGCGTCGAGCGTTTCCGTCAGCGAGCCGATCTGGTTGACCTTGACGAGAATGGAGTTGGCGACACCCATGCGGATACCGTCGCGCAGGCGAGCCGAATTGGTGACGAAAAGGTCGTCGCCGACGAGCTGGCACTTCTTGCCGGCGAGATCGGTCAGCGTCTTCCAGCCTTCCCAGTCGTCTTCGGCCATGCCGTCTTCGATGGAGATGATCGGATACTTGGCAGCGAGTTCGGCAAGGTATTCAGCCATGGCGCCCGGCTCGAGCGTGCGGCCTTCACCTTCCATCACATACTTGCCATCCTTGAAGAATTCCGTCGAGGCGCAATCGAGGCCGAGGTAGATGTCCTCGCCCGGCTTGTAGCCGGCTTTCTCGACCGACTTCATGATGAAGTCGAGGGCTTCCGGAGCGCTCTTCAGACCCGGGGCAAAACCGCCTTCGTCGCCGACATTGGTATTGTGTCCCTGGGCGGCGAGTTCCTTACGCAGCGTATGGAAGACTTCCGAGCCCATGCGAACAGCTTCACGGATCGAATCTGCGCCAACCGGTAGGATCATGAATTCCTGGAAATCGATCGGGTTGTCGGCATGTGCGCCGCCGTTGATGATGTTCATCATCGGAACCGGCAGCAGGTTTGCGGCAGCGCCGCCAACGTAACGGTAGAGCGGCAGGCCGGAAGCCTCTGCGGCAGCCTTGGCGACGGCGAGCGAAACGCCGAGGATGGCGTTGGCGCCGAGACGCGACTTGTTCGGCGTGCCGTCGAGTTCGATCATGATCTTGTCGATCTGGATCTGGTTTTCGGCGTCGATGCCGCCGATCGCGTCAAAGATTTCCGTGTTGGCGGCCTCGACGGCCTTTTCGACACCCTTGCCGAGATAGCGCTTGCCGCCATCGCGCACTTCGACAGCTTCATGCGCGCCGGTCGAAGCACCCGAGGGAACAGCTGCACGGCCCATGCTGCCGTCTTCGAGATAGACATCGACTTCGACGGTGGGGTTACCACGGCTATCGAGAATCTCGCGGGCGATGATATCGGTAATTGCAGTCATGGTTTTTTCCTGCTCGTGGGTGGATAAATCGTTTGAAACCGTCTTAATCGAAGGTACGCAAATTACAATGGCGCTTTGCGACACCTCCGGCCTGCCTGTCTGATCGTCGCTATAACACGATCATGTCAGGCTTTTGACTGTCAGCCCTTGGCAATCGCATCAAAGGCGAGCAGCTTTTCCAGAAGCCGCGGCATATCCTTAAGATAGACCATGTTCGGGCCGTCGGAAGGGGCATTGTCCGGATCCTCATGGGTTTCGATGAAGACACCCGCAACGCCGGCGGCTACGGCAGCACGCGCCAGCGTTTCAACGAATTCGCGCTGGCCGCCGGAGGAATCGCCCTGCCCGCCCGGCTGGGCGACGGAATGCGTGGCGTCGAAGATAACAGGAGCGCCCATCGCCGCCATGATCGGCAGGGAACGCATGTCGGAGACCAGCGTGTTGTAGCCGAAGGAAACACCGCGCTCGCAAAGCAATATATTCGGATTGCCGCTGGCATTCAGCTTGCCGAGGACATTCTTCATGTCCCAGGGCGCGAGGAACTGGCCTTTCTTGACGTTGACGACGCGGCCGGTCTTGGCGGCGGCAACGAGAAGATCCGTCTGGCGGCAGAGGAAGGCCGGGATCTGCAGCACGTCGACGGTTTCAGCGACAATGGCGCATTGTTCTGCCGTATGAACATCCGTCAGGACAGGAAAGCCGAATTCTTTCTTGAGGTCGTCGAAAACCTCCATCGCCTTTTCGAGGCCGATACCGCGCTTGGCGGAAATCGAGGTGCGGTTTGCCTTGTCATAGGAGGTCTTGTAGACGAGGCCGATACCGAGCTTGTCGCACAGCTCCTTCAGCGTGCCGCCGACCATGAAGGCATGCTCGCGGCTTTCCATCTGGCACGGACCAGCGATGAGCGAAAGCTTGGCAGAATTGGAAAACAGAACCTGGCCAGCGCCCTCGCCGATCCGGACCTCTGCATTGGTATTGGAGCTCATGGTGTTTCCTCGAAGGCGAAGAGCGTGCCCTGACCGGGCGCGGGCTTCACAAGAATACGGTTGGCCTTGCGTGTATAGGTCACCCCGTTAGCAGCCAAATGCGCTTCTGTCACGGCCAGATCAGCAACCGCAAAGAGGATCGCCCGGCCGCGCAGGCCGCGATCGCTATCCGGCGTCGCCAGATCGAAATAGGCCTCCAGCCCCTCTGGGGTCATCAGGCTGATCTTTGCGTTTCCGGTCGGCACCTCCAGCCCGAAACTCGTGACATCCGCAGAAGCGGCTTTTGCCGCCGCGCGAACGAACTCGCCGAAAGCTGTCGGCTCGGGCGCCGCGAGCGCGATCTCGGCAATGCCTGTCACGCCATTGGCATGGATCTCCAGCGCGCTGCGGTCGGCCGGAAGCGGGTTGATGCGCTCGACAGCGAAGAGAAAAAAATCCGGTGCCCGGAGGTCACCAGCGAAAGCGAGCCGGAAGCCGGCAACACTTTCTGCACCGTCAGGCATTTTCACGGAACGTTCGAACTGCAGCACAGAACCTGCACTGATGCCACTCTTCACGAATCGAGCGTGTTCGTGCTTCGCATCCGCTGTCACAAAGGCGATGGCGGACAGTCCCTCGCTGCCGCAGCGGAAACGGAAAGCCTGATTGCGGGCAGTGAACACATTGCCCTCACGCGCCGTCTCCTCGCTCTCCTCCACACTCGCGACACCCAATGGCTCAAGGTAGGTTTTATCGGTAAAGAAAACACAGGCATTTTCAGTGCCGAAGGGATGGCGGGCATCGGGCGCGACGGTGAAACCGAGCTTGCCCAGCCTTTCGCGGGCAAGCTCGATATCGGTAACCGGCAAAACGAGATGATCGATCGGAAGCATATCCTGGGTCATCAGCTACTCTCCAGCATCACCAGGATGATGTGCTTCAGCAGGCGCTACGAAGCAAGGCCGGGCAGGCTTTCCGCAGATAAAAATAAAATTCTCAGCAGAATGAACAGAAGTTTTACGAAAATTTAGCCACTTGCGGAACACATATGGAACATATAGTGTCCGTTCTGGATTTGTTTCAAGACTGGGGTTAGACGCCATGCTCACGCGCAAACAACAGGAACTCCTTCTTTTCATTCACGAAAGGATGAAGGAGTCAGGCGTTCCGCCGTCTTTCGATGAGATGAAGGATGCGCTGGATCTGGCCTCGAAATCCGGTATTCACCGGCTGATCACGGCGCTCGAGGAACGCGGCTTCATTCGCCGGCTTCCGAACCGGGCACGCGCGCTCGAAGTCATCAAGTTGCCGGAAGCCTACAGCCCAAGCCTGCAGCCTCGGCGCGGCTTTTCGCCGAGCGTCATCGAGGGCAGCCTCGGAAAGCCTCAGCCGTTGGCTCCCGCTCCGGCAAAGCCTGCACCTGCTGCCGACAACGGCAATTCGATTTCTGTGCCGGTCATGGGGCGCATCGCCGCCGGCGTGCCGATCTCGGCAATCCAGAACAATACGCACGACATCAATGTTCCCGCCGACATGCTGGGCTCGGGTGAGCATTATGCGCTCGAGGTTCGTGGCGACTCGATGATCGAAGCCGGCATCTTCGATGGCGACACGGTCATCATCCGCAACGGCAGCACCGCCAATCCCGGTGATATTGTCGTGGCACTCGTCGACGAGGAGGAAGCGACGCTCAAGCGTTTTCGCCGCAAGGGTGCATCGATTGCACTCGAAGCAGCAAACCCCGCTTATGAGACGCGCATCTTCCCGCCGGATCGCGTCAAGGTCCAGGGCAAGCTCGTCGGCCTCATTCGCCGCTATCACTGACCGGTGACGTACTGGCGTCTGCGAAACTGTCGCTGCGCCAGTCATAGGCACGGTGGCGCATCCAGGGCCGTCGCAACGTGTCGAATGCAGTTGTGATCTCAGTTCCCTTATCGGTAAAACGAAGTTCGACGGAGCCTGTTCTGCGTAGTGTCTCGCCAGTAAAGAGCAATGCGCCGGAGCGACAATGGTCAAACGGCAAACGGACAGGGGTAACGACGATATCGGCCGTATCGCAGGCCGGCCCGAGATAGGCTGCATTGTCGATGATCGTCAGTTTCTTTCCATTCCCGAGCAAGGTAGTGCACCAGGCGCCCTTCTGGCAGGAGAAGCGCGATGGCGAGCTTGCTGCGGCATGTCTCATTGCTGCTCTGGCTTCGTCCTGCTGATCCCGTGACAGCTGCAGCCGTTTGCCTTCAGGCGCAGCGGGGACATTGACAGCCTGGAGCATGAACGGCTTTCGATGCTCTTCCATGGCAAGCGCCCGCTGCCATTGTTCGAAGATGAAGGCAGGAGGCTTTTCGCGATTCGAAGCTATCGCCTCTCCATCGACAACAGCAACCAGGCCGCCATCTTCGGCGATGGTGATGTCGGGCATCGCCTCGACCGGAAGCAACGCGACGGCAAGCGTGGAAACCGCAACGATTGCTGTTCCGGCGTGCCGCAGTCTGGTTCTGAGCAAGGTTAGCAGCAGAAACCCGAAGACGGCTGTCGGGAAGTACCAGCCGGGCAAACGGCCCACATCGATATTGCCGCCCCAGCTCGATACCGTCTTTGCGATTTTTATCACCAGATCGAGCCCGAAGCCTGCGACCTGCCACATCGGGCCATCGAGGCCAAAAGGCATCAGCAGCATCGCCAGCATCCCGGCAGGCATGACGATGAAGGAAATGACAGGCATGGCCGCGAGATTTGCCGGCAGGCCGTAGGCAGTCAGCCGGTGAAAATGCTCGATCGAAAACAGCGCGGTCGAGAAACCGCCGATGAGCGACGTCAGGAAAATGCCGCCGAAGAAGCTGCCAATCATGAGGACAGGTTTGAGGATCGGCAGCTTGGCAAAGGCATTCTCCCGCATCGGACGCACTTTCCAGAGGTCGTAACCGGCGACCAGGGCAAGCGTTGCGGCAAAGGACATCTGGAAACTCGGCCCCAGCACCTCCGATGGCGAGACTGCGAGGATTAGGAGCGCGGACAGCGCCACGTTTCTAAGGCTGATCGACGGCCGGTCAAAGAAGACGGCAACCAGCATGATCGCCATCATGATGAAAGCGCGTTCGGCGGAGACGGCAAAACCCGAGATCAGATAATAAGCCGTCACCGCAGCGAGCGCGCCGGCCGCCGCGATTTTCTTGGTCGGCCATGCCTGGGCAATGGCGGGAAAAAGACTGAGGATGACCCGCAGGCCGACAAAGAAGATGCCGGCGGAGAGCGCCATATTGAGACCGGAGATCGCGATGATGTGGGCAAGGCCGGATTGCCGTAGCGCCTCGGTCGTTTCATCCGAGATCGCCCGTCTCTCATCGGTGACAAGTGAAGCAGCAAAGGCGCCGGTATCACCCGGCAGGACGGAGCGGATTCGATCGCCGATGCCGCTCCTGAGCCGATAGAGCCATTCCAGGGTCGCCTCACCGAACGAGCCCGCCTGCTGCGGCTGCGACGCAGCCTTTTTCGGCGCACCATAGAAAAAGCCGTTGGCACCAATGCCATCGAAATAGGCGCTGAAAGCAAAATCGTTGAGGTGGGGAAGTGCCGGTCCCGCCGGAGGCGTGAGACGTGCCCTGCCCTCGATGACGTCACCAAGCTCAAAGGGCTGCGTGGCGCCCCGGACCAGGACGGAAATGCGCTTGGGTGGACGCTTGATCTCAGGAGCATCCGTTCCGGTAACAGCAAGAATATAGCGCCAGCGCCCTCTTCCATCGCCTTCGCGACGCTCGATGCGGCCGGTCACCGTTGTCGTTACGGCGGAATCCAGGATCAAGGTCCGCGCCCGCCATGTTTCGACCTGTGCCGAAAGCATTCCACCGGCAAAGAGAAGCAGAGCAAGCAGCGTCGCCCGCAATTGCGTCCGGCCATATCCGCAGAGCGCAACGGCAAGGAGGAGGACAAACAGGCAGAGACCAAGCGAGACGACCGGAAAATCCGAAACTGCCAGAAACCAGGTCGCGGCACCCGCACCGAGAAAGACCGGCGAGAAGAGAATGAGGCGACCGTGGCCAGCCTCTTCCCCGGCCATGCGAATAGACGATTCGGCGTGTTGTTTCGCAATGCCAATCAGCCGCCGCTGCAGCGGAACAGCAGCTTGCGTCCTTACCGGTTGCGTCACAATGGCGCGCGGTGCGACATCGGCAAAATCCATCTTGGCATCAACGGATTGCGCCTGCCGTTCTCTTGTCTCGAACCCCGTCATAATCGCTTGGACCCGCCCCCCGGATATCGGCAGAATGCAACCTGTGTTCAAAACGCGCAAACAATAATCGATTGAAATACGAGGAAAATTCACGCGAACGAAAAATCCAGTCAAATCATGGTGTTCTGATATGCATGGGGCTCATCGCTGCACTGCCTAAAAGATGATGCCGCGATGCACAAAATGGCATCACGGTAACTTGGCATTAGCTTCGCGATCATATAGCTATCGCTTAGGACGCTTAACTCTTATGGCGCTTTTGCGGCGCCACCGCCACTCCGGAGGATCAGCATGACGGATCAAAGCGCAACAATCAAAATCGGTGACAAATCAGTCGACCTCGCCGTCCGAAAAGGCACGGTCGGACCTGACGTCATCGATATCGGTGCACTTTATAAAAATACGGCCTCCTTCACCTACGATCCCGGGTTTACGTCGACCGCATCCTGTGAATCGAAGATCACTTATATCGACGGCGACGAAGGTGTTCTGCTGCATCGCGGTTACCCGATCGAGCAGCTTGCCGAGCACGGCGACTTCCTGGAAGTCTGCTACCTGCTGCTCTACGGCGAACTGCCGACCGCCGCTCAGAAGAAAGACTTCGACTATCGCGTCACGCACCACACGATGGTGCACGAGCAGATGAGCCGCTTCTTCACCGGCTTCCGACGCGACGCCCACCCGATGGCCGTCATGTGCGGCTGCGTCGGCGCGCTTTCGGCCTTCTATCACGACTCCACCGACATCACCGATCCGCACCAGCGCATGGTCGCCAGCCTGCGCATGATCGCCAAGATGCCGACGCTCGCTGCCATGGCCTACAAGTACCATATCGGCCAGCCCTTCGTTTACCCGAAGAACGACCTCGATTACGCGTCGAATTTCCTGCGCATGTGCTTTGCCGTTCCCTGCGAAGAATATGTGGTCAACCCGGTGCTTTCGCGCGCCATGGACCGCATCTTCATTCTGCATGCCGATCACGAGCAGAACGCCTCGACCTCGACGGTCCGCCTCGCCGGTTCTTCCGGCGCGAACCCGTTCGCCTGCATCGCAGCCGGCATCGCCTGCCTCTGGGGTCCCGCTCACGGTGGCGCCAACGAAGCAGCCCTCAACATGCTGACGGAGATCGGCACGGTTGACCGTATTCCCGAATATATCGCCCGCGCCAAGGACAAGAACGACCCGTTCCGCCTGATGGGCTTCGGTCATCGCGTCTACAAGAACTACGATCCGCGTGCCAAGATCATGCAGAAGACGACGCATGAAGTTCTCGGCGAACTCGGCATCAAGGACGATCCGCTTCTCGAAGTCGCGATGGAACTGGAGCGTATCGCTCTGACCGACTCCTATTTCATCGAGAAGAAGCTCTATCCGAACATCGACTTCTATTCAGGCATCACTCTGAAGGCTCTGGGCTTCCCCACCACGATGTTCACCGTGCTCTTCGCTCTCGCCCGTACCGTCGGCTGGATCGCACAATGGAACGAAATGATCGAAGATCCGGAACAGCGCATCGGCCGTCCGCGCCAGCTCTATATTGGCGAGCCGAAGCGCGATTACGTGCCGGTTTCCAAGCGCTAAGCGCTGACTTCGAGACAAGAAAAGAAAACCCGGTCAGGAATGACCGGGTTTTTTGTTGGCGAGAACATCGAGCAATATCTTCGCCGCGTGCTCCCCCGGGGGACTTTCCGTCTGCATACGCTGCCAGATCAGCTCGTAACCTTCCTTCATCGCCTTGAGCTGATAGGTGTCGGCCGACAACCTTTCCATCCAGCGTGCGAGGCTTGCACCACGAACGATGTCGTTCAGATATTCCGGTACGACCGCATAGTCTGCGATCAGATTGGGCAGAGCGCCAGTCCAGGTCTTGATGCCTGATGTCAGCATGCGCATGATCCAATCGACCTTGTAAGCGGAAACGACGGGGACATTGGCGAGCGCCAGTTCCAGGATTACGGTCCCGGACGCCGCCATGGCGGCATCGGCTTCGGCGAAGGCCTTCCATTTCGCTTCGGCGCCCACAACGATTTCCGGCTTCACCGCCCATCCCGCCGTCACTTCCCGCACAAACGCTTCCCTGTGCGCCACGGTCGGCAGGATGAAGCGCATCGGTCCATTGCGGGCGACGAGATCATTGGCGGCGGCCTCGAAATAAGGCAGGAGCTTCTTGATCTCGGAGGAACGCGAGCCGGGAAGAAGCAGGATCGCACCGGCGCCGGGTTGCCGGCCAGCGCGCAGACGCCTGGTCTCCAGAAGCGCCGCGTCGGCAACCAGACGATGGCCCACATAGGTGGTAGCCGGCCCGTTGAGACGCTGCATCACCGCCGGTTCGAAAGGAAGTACAGCCAGCACATGGTCGACATAGGCGAGCATGCGCTGGGCACGATATTCCTTCCAGGCCCAGACACTGGGACAGACATAATTGACGACAGGCAGATCAGGCAGCGCTGTGCGCACACGCTTGGCGACACGGTGGGTGAAATCCGGGCTGTCAATGATTAGCAGGATATCGGGCTTTGCCGCAATGATCGCCGCTGCCGTTTGCCGAATGCGGGAAAACAGCGTCGGCAGCTTGGCCAGGACCTGCGTGATACCCATGACGGAGAGCTCGGAGAAATCAAAGAGAGATTTCAATCCTTCGGCCTGCAGCCCCTCACCGCCGACGCCGACGAGTTCGATGGGGCCGGAATGGATCTTCCGCAGCCCTGCAACGAGATCGGCGCCAAGCAGATCGCCGGATACTTCGCCGGCTACGACAGCAATTTTCAACGGCCTGTCACTCATGCAAGCCCCCATCCCGGCAAGCCCTTGTCTATACCGCAGACAAAAAGACCGTTCTCGTCTGCCGCCTTGATGAGCGCGTCGCGATCAAGCACCAACGATCGGCCGGCTTCGATAGCCACTCCCGCAAGTCCGGCAGCTTTGGCATTGAGCACGGTGGACACACCAATCGCCGGCAAATCGGCGCGGATATCCTGCTGTGGCTTGCAAAGCTTGACCAGCACGCCGCGCCGGCGTGATGAAATACGGCCCGCTGCTCTCAGGGTCGCCACACGGTCAAGCATGCCGTCCGTACCCTCGACGCCCTCGACAGCAACGACGCGTCCGCCGATCGAAACCGCACCCTGCCCGATATCCAGACCGCCGAGCACCTCCGCCGCCTTGCCTGCGCGCGTTATATCACGACGATCCTCTTCATTGGGCGAAACCACGCCCAGCGGACCTGCAGTCGCAAGCAGGTCCGGTGCAATCTCATGGGCGCCAACGACGCGCAGGCCTCGCCCTTCTATCAGCTTGATCACCATCTGCAGAACAGTATCGTCGCCACCAGAAAGCAGCGTGCGAATGGCGGCGGGCACCTTGGTCAGGATGCGCAGCGTCGGCCGCACCTCACGCCACTCCGGCCGGCGACGCACGCTGCCCGACATGACGACACGGCCGATGCGATATTTTTTTAAGAGCCCATCCAGGGCAGCGAAATCACCGATACCGATCGTGGCGTGGTCGAAACCATCCCAGCGACGGTCGCCCTCATCCTTCAGAATGACGATAACAGGATTTTCGCCAGCCGAACGCGCAGCCTCGGCGACATAGGACGGCAGAAGGCCGCCGCCGGCAATGATCGCCAGCCGGCCTTCAGCAGTGTCGCCAGCGGAAGCCACAGATCAGCCCTTCTGCCCCCGGCTTGGCGAAGACAGCGCGCGATCGCTCTCGGCGGCGATGAAATCGAGGATCTCGATCACCTGCTCGCAATCGGCATATTCGTCGCGAAGCTGGGCAGCATTCTCGCGGATCGAACCGGCACCCTCAAAGATCGCCTTATAGGCGCGGCGAACCGTATGAATGACAGCACGATCAATGCCGGCGCGCGTCATGCCGACGACGTTTAGACCGCTCAGAATGCCGGGATTGCCGTTCAGCATGCCGTAGGGAATGACATCGTAGCTGACGGCCGAGAGACCACCGACAAAGGCATATTTACCAACTCGGGTGAACTGATGCACTGCCGCGCCGCCGCTGATGATCGCGTGATCGCCAACAGAGACATGGCCAGCCAGCATGACATTGTTCGACATGATGACATGGTTGCCGACCCGGCAATCATGGGCGACATGCGAATAGGCAAGGAAAAGGCAGTTGTCACCAATGACAGTCGAACCGCCATGCTCGACGGTACCGGTGTTCATCGTAACGCCTTCGCGAATCGTGCAATTGCGACCGATGATCAGCGACGTGTCGACAGCGCTGTGACGGGCGCTTTGCGAGTCGCCACCAATAACGGCCGAAGGAAATATACGCGTACCGGCGCCGACGGTCGTCAGGCCGAGAACAACCACGTGACTGATCAGTTCGACATTGTCTTGAAGCGTGACCTTGGGGCCAACATGACAAAACGGGCCGACCACCACGCCTTCACCGACCGTGGCACCGTCCTCGACTACGGCCATCGGATGAATTCTGGCGCTTGCGGCGATCATGCTCATGCGTTGTCCTTACGTACGATCATCGCGCCGATATCGGCCTCGGCGACGAGCGCGCCGTCGACCTTTGCGTCGCAATGGAATTTCCAGATATTGCCGCGTTGCTTTATTTTCTGCACGTGAAATTCAACGCGATCGCCCGGCACGACCGGCTTGCGGAAGCGGGCATTGTCGATCGTCATGAAATAGACGAGGTTGCCGGTCTGGCCCTCTTTCTTGGCGCAGATCGCGCCCGCAGTCTGCGCCATGCCTTCGACCAGCAGAACGCCTGGCATAATCGGCGCATCAGGGAAGTGGCCGGTAAAATGCGGCTCGTTGACCGTCACATTCTTAATGCCCACGGCGGCGTTGTCACCATCGATATCGACGATCTTGTCGACCATCAGAAACGGATAGCGATGCGGCAGCAGCTTCATGATTTCCATGATATCCGCCGAAGAGAGCGTGGCGGCAGTTTCCTCAGTCATTCTTGCCTCCCTTTTTTCCGCGCGCTCCGGATTTTGCCATGAGCTGGGCAACGTCTTTCAGATAGTCATTTAGAGGACGTGCAGGTATTCCGCCATAGCGGCCGCCCGCAGCAAGATCGGTCATCACACCGCTCTTTGCGGCGATCTGTACGCCATCGCCTATGGTGATATGCCCCTTGAGGCCGACCTGTCCACCGATCTGCACGCCGTCACCGACGATCGTACTGCCGGCAAGACCGACCTGCGAAACGATGGCGCAATGGCGCCCGATGCGGACGTTGTGACCGACCTGGACCTGATTGTCGATCTTGGTTCCTTCGCCGATGACGGTATCGTCCATGGCGCCGCGATCGATCGTCGTATTGGCGCCGATCTCGACATTGTCCTGGATGATGACGCGACCGATCTGCACGATCTTGATCATGCCACGTGGACCCGGCGCATAACCGAATCCATCCTGGCCCATACGGACGCCGTTATGGATGATGACGCCGTTGCCGATGAGCGCGCAGAGAATGCTCACGCCCGTTCCGATCGAACCGTTGCGGCCGATCTTGACGTGGGGACCGATGATCGACTGAGCTCCGATGCGCGTGCCCTCGCCGATCTCCGCGCCGGGGCCGATGATTGCCATCGGCTCGACAATCACGCCCTTCTCAAGCCTGGCGGTCGGATCGACGATGGCGCTCGGCGCAATCTCCGTCTCGCCGGACGAAAACGTCACTGGCTTGAGAGCTGCAGGATAGAGAAACCCGCCAGCCATCGCGAAGGCAGCATGTGGATTGGAGGAAATCACCACAGGGATATGCGGCGGCACCAGCTCAGCCAAGGCCTTATCACAAATCACGGCCGAAGCCTCGCAACTCAGAAGCTCGTCGCGGTTACGGCGAGAGAGGATATAACAGATATCCCCCGCCTGCGCTCTCGCTATCGGCGAGACAGAACGGATGATGACATCGCCATGAGCGGAATTGCCAAGTTCCGCCCCAAGAAATTGCGCCAACTCAAAGAGCCGCACGCCTTCATGGGGCGGAAAAAAAGTATTTTGCTCCATCGGCAAAACTCCAGAACGGAATTGAAATTTACAGTTCCGGACTGCCGATATCAGAATTGGTTGTTAATGCCAAACTTGAAGCGCTGGGTCTTGTCGAAGTCTTCCTTTACGACCGGGATCGCATAGTCGACGCGGAGCGCGCCGAAAGGCGACTGCCAGATCAGGCCGAGACCGACCGAAGCACGCAACTGCGCGTCCGTACCCTGTGCAGTATCCGAACCAAGGAGTTCGACATCATTGCCGAACAGCGTGCCGGCGTCTGCGAAGACTGCGCCGCGCAGGTTGAAGTCGCGCGGGAAGCCCGGCATCGGGAACGTTGCTTCGGCAGAAGCGGTGAAGTAGGTGGTACCACCGAGCGGATCGTCCGGGTTGGTGATGCGCGGGCCGATACCCTTGTTTTCGAAGCCGCGAATATCGGAATTGGTCAATGTGAACTGGTCGAAGACGTTCAGGTGATCGCCGAAGCCGACAACATAACCAGCCGAAGCCGAGAGCGAACCGATGATATCGGCGTCGTCAGCAAGCAGATGGTAGTAACGAGCCTTACCGTAGATCTTATAATACTGCGAGTCGCCGCCGAGGCCAGCGATTTCCTGTGTCGCAGTAGCGTAGATACCTTCACGCGGCAGGACGGTGTCATCCAGCGTATTGTAGGTCAGCGTCTGCGATATGGAAGACCGCGTCCACGGGCTGTCGTTGACCAGATTTTGATAGGTCGCGGACAAATCGTCCAGACTGCTTCCGCTGGAATCGTACTTCATCTGCTTGTAGTTATAGCGGAACGTCGTCGCCAGATCTTCGGTGATCGGGGCCGTTACGCGCAGAACACCGCTGGTTTCTTCGTAATCGTAGTTGTCGTTGCTCGACGTCTCGCTGTGATTGACGTCGAAACCAGCGGCAAGGCGATAACCGAGGAAGTAGGGCTCGGTGAAGTTGATGCCGTAAGCGCGCGAGCCTTCCTGACCGCCACCGGCCGAAACGCGGATGTACTGACCGCGGCCGAGGAAGTTCTTTTCTTCGATCGAGGCTTCGAGCAGCAGGCCGTCGCCGCCGGCCGCGTAACCGGCACCGATACCGAACGAACCCGTCGACTGATCCTGCACGTCGACAACGATGACGACGCGGTCAGGCGAACTGCCCGGCTGGGTCGAAATATTGACCGAGGAGAAGTAGCCGAGCGCTTCGAGACGGCGCTTCGCGCGGGTGATCATCTGCTGATTGAAGGCGTCGCCTTCGCTGAGATCGAACTCGCGGCGGATAACGTAATCGCGCGTGCGGCTGTTGCCACGGATTTCGATACGCTCGACATAGGCGCGCTCGCCCTGATCGACGAGGTATTCGACGCCGATCGTATTATTGTTCAGGTCGCGGTTGCCGCGTGGGGTAACGCGAGCGAAGGGATAACCGGCCGAAGCAACCTGATCAGAAATCGCTTCGATGGACTTCTGAACTTCCTTGGCGTTGTAGACCTGACCTTCGCGGGTTCTGACCAGCCCCTGCAGCTGCTGGGCATCGACGCCTTCAACGGTCGACTGGACGGTAACCGCACCGAAGTCGTAGCGCGGGCCTTCCTCGATATTGAAGGTTAGCGTGTACTTGTTCGTCGATTCGTCGAAAGCAGCATCGGAAGAAACGATGCGCATGTCGGCATAACCGCGGTTGTAGTAGAACTGGCGCAGCGCATCTTCGTCGGCGTGCAGCTTGTCTTCGTTGTAGACGTCCTTGCGGGTCAGGAACGAGAGGAAATTCGAACGCTTGGTCTGAATGACGGCAGCGAGACGGCCGGCGCTGTAGGCCTGGTTACCAACGAAATTGATGGCGTCGATCTTCGTGCGGTCGCCTTCATTGATAACGAAAGCAAGATTGACGCGGCCTTCGCCGAGCGGAACGACCTGCGTCGTCACTTCGACTTCGCTGCGTCCGGTAGCAGCATAGGCTTCCTTGATCGCGGCGATATCGGACTGAATCTGTGCATCGCTATAGGGACCAGCGGCATGCGTCTTGACGACAGCTGCCAGCTTGTCGTCCTTGACCTTGCGGTTGCCGTTGAAGACCACCTGGTTGACGAGCTGTGCTTCCTGAACGTTGACGACGAGGGTGCCGCCCGAAACCGAGATCTTGACGTCGGAGAAGTAGCCGGTGCCGTAAAGCTGCTTCACCGAGTCGTCGATATCGGTGTTGGAGAAACTCTTGCCGGGAGTAATGGTGAGGTTCGACCGGACGGCCTCAGCACCGACGCGGCTTGCACCGTGGACATCTATCCGCTGAACGACAGCAGCCTCCGCAGCCGTAGCCGAAACGAAAGTCAAAGCACCTGCGCCAGAAGCAACAACACCAGCAGACAGCGCAATCGCCGATACTGCGTTCAAAAACCTTGAACCAGCCTTCATTTCACCCATTACCTTTTTTCCCTCGTCTCCGGCCCCAGGGAAGCCCCCCGATTCCGGCCACGTGTGTCGTTTTACCCGCTTTTGACATACAAGCAAGGGAGCTCGTTAATTTCTGTTTACTTCATTTCGAAGCGTGACCCATTCGCCACTACAGCTTTGAAACATCGTAAATAAACAGTAATTTTCCCTATCTTTTACGTGCTAGCCGATGAGCGCGCTAATGTCATTCCAGGTGGCAAAAACCATTAATGTAAGAACCATGGCCAGGCCAATGCGAAACGCAATTTCCTGAGCCGAAGAACCGAGCGGCCTTCCCCTAACCGCTTCCACCGCATAGAACATCAGGTGGCCGCCATCAAGTACCGGGACCGGCATCAAATTCAGCAATCCAATCGAAACCGACAAAACCGCAGCAAGCTGCAGCAACGCACCTATTCCAAGCGTAGCCATCTGGCCCGAAGCTTGCGCCACGCGGATCGGACCACCCAATTGGTCAGCTTTCATCGATCCATTGAGCAGGTTGCCGATATATTTGAAGGTGCCAGTCACGATATGCCAGGTCTGGATCACGCCTTCATGCAGCGCTTCCAGCGGCGTGAAGGTCTGCAGGCGGAAGTGGCCGACTTCTTCGTTCGTGACGATTCCAATCAGGCCGATCTCGATCTTGTTGCCGAACTGGTCGGTGATATCGGTGCGCTGCGGCACCATCGGCAGGTCAATCTTTTCGCCGTTACGCTCGACGGTCACGACGATGCTCTGGTTCGGACGGATGCTGACATAACGGCGCACGTCGTCGAAGGTCTGGACCTTAGTGCCGTCGATGGAGAAGAGCAGGTCGCCGGGCAGTACGCCGGCTGCCGCGGCAGCACTATCCGGCTTTACTTCAGCGACGACTGGATCGGACACCGTCCGGCCATAGATCGAAAAAAGGACCGTAAAGATGGCAATGGCCAGGATGAAATTGGCAATCGGACCGGCGGCGACCGTTGCAGCACGCTTCCACAGCTTTGCACCGGCGAAAGAACGCTCGCGCTCTTCGTCCGTCATAGCGGCAAGCCTGTCCGTATCCGGCTTGCTGGAGGCATCCTCATCACCGAAAAAGCGTACATAGCCGCCGAGCGGGATCGCCGAGATCTTCCAGCGCGTTCCGTGGCGATCGGTGAAACCGGCAATCTCCGGGCCGAAGCCGACGGAGAAGGCAAGGATACGGATACCGCTCCAGCGTCCGACGAGATAGTGGCCCATCTCATGCACGAAGACGAGCAGCGACAGCACGATGACGAAGGGGACGATATAGCCCGTCAAAAAACCAAATATGCCGGTCACCGCTTCCATGAGTTCCTTCTTCTATCTGGCCGTAATGATCAAAGGCCGAACAACGCCGCACCGAGCGACGTCGTTCCGCCGCCCTTTATCAGCGAAAAAAGACCAGCAAGCAAGAACGCTGAAAAACAGGCGAAAATCAGTCCATCGACACGGTCCATGACACCGCCATGCCCCGGAATGAGACGGCTTGAGTCCTTCACGCCGAATTTTCGCTTGATGAAGCTCTCGAAAAGATCGCCTGACTGGCTGAAAACGGACAGGACAAGCGCAATTACCGCTGCTTGATCCTGGGCTTGCGGAATCAGGAAATGTACAATGACAGCTCCGGCAATGACGGCGGAAATGGCCCCGCCGACCGCCCCCGACCAGGTCTTGCCAGGCGATATGCGCGGCGCAAGCTTTGGGCCACCGAGCGCGCGGCCGACGAAATAGGCGAGAATATCGGTCGCCCAGACCACGGCGAAGATGAAGAGCATCGCATAGAGACCTAGTGTCTCATCACCGCGGATCGCAGCGAGCGTCAGTCCGGTCCCGCCGGCGTATAAAAGCCCTGGCGCGAACCAGCGGCTGGCACGATGCAGAAAGATCATGGCAATGCCAACCGCAGTCAGGGCAATCAGCATTCCCAGGGCATATTCGAACGCGCCGGCCAGAACGAGAAGGGCAACCAGCCCCTCACCCACCCAGCCGAGCACGTTGGTGACCGGGTCACGGGCAATGCCTGTTATCGTCGACCATTCGTAATAGATCAGAAGAGCGATCGCTGCCGCCACGACGCGGAAGATAAGGCCGCCATACCAGGTTGCGGCAAGAACGACGATTGCGAGAATCAGGCCTGAAACGATGCGGAGCTTCAGTTCCTGCTTCATCAGGTGTTCACTGCTGCAGCCTGCGCGGACAGTCCGCCGAAGCGGCGATCACGCGAGGCGAATTTCTCGAGCGCTGAAAGAAAGAGCTCACGGCTAAAATCCGGCCAGTATTCCGGCAGGAAAACGAATTCCGAATAGGCAGCCTGCCACAAAAGGAAGTTGGAAAGCCGCTCCTCGCCGCTGGTGCGGATGATGAGATCAGGGTCGGGGATACCGGCCGTATCGAGCCGGGCGTTGATCAACGCGGGCGTGATATCCTGCGACCGGAGATGCCCCTCCTCCACATCCTTGGCAAGGCTCATCATGGCGCGGGCGATCTCGTCGCGAGAGCCGTAGTTGAAGGCGATGACGAGAGTGAGTGCCGTATTGGCCTTGGTCGTCTCCTCGGCTTCCAGCAGCAGCTTGAGGATGTCGCTGCGCAGATTGACACGGTCGCCAATCACCCTGATGCGTACATTCTGCCGATGGAGTTCCGCGAGATCGCTGCGAATGAAAGCCTTCAGCAGGCCGAGGAGATCAGTGACCTCGGCCTCCGGGCGGCGCCAGTTCTCCGAGGAGAAGGCAAAGAGCGTCAGGTACTTGATGCCCAGATCGCCTGCGGTGCGCACGGTCTGGCGAACGGTCTCGACCGCCCTGCGGTGTCCCATCGTCCGCGGCAGGCCGCGCTGCTTTGCCCAACGGCCGTTGCCATCCATGATGATCGCAACGTGTTCTGGCGCAGTCAAAAATGAGGTTTCCGACATTTTCCGTCCGGTCTTTCTTGGCGAGGACGCAAGTATACTAGACTTGCATGATTTCCTTTTCTTTCTCGCCAAGCAAGCGGTCGATTTCCAAAATCGTCTCGTCCGTCATTTTCTGAACGCGTTCCGACTGTGCCCGGCTTTCGTCCTGGCCGATTACGCCATCCTTTTCGGCTTTCTTAAGGCCGTCCATGCCATCGCGACGAACATGGCGAATCGCAACCTTGCTCTTTTCGGCATAGTCGTGCGCCACCTTGACGAGCGACTTGCGGCGCTCTTCGTTGAGCTCCGGCAGCGGGATACGAAGGTTCTGACCATCGACGATCGGGTTCAGGCCGAGATTCGATTCGCGAATCGAACGGTCCACGGCGCCGACCATGCTTTTGTCCCAGACGGATACCGTCAGCATGCGCGGCTCGGGCACCGTGATATTCGCAACCTGGTTCAGCGGCATGCGCGAACCATAGGCTTCAATCGTCACCGGATCGAGAATGTTGGCCGAAGCACGGCCGGTGCGCAGCGATGCAATGTCGCTCTTGAACGAGGAAATGGCACCGTCCATACGGCGCTTCAATTCCTTGATGTCGATACCTTCACTCATGTCTATGCTCCCGTCTCAGAAGTTTTGCGCCGTCAGCGGCGCAGCTCCCTATCAGTTGTCGGATACGATGGTCTTGAGACCACCGCCCGTCAAGATTTCACCGAAACGCCCCTTCTCGTGGATCGAGAAAACGATGATCGGAATGGAATTTTCTCGCGCCAGCGCAACGGCTGCGACATCCATCACGGCAAGGCCCCTGTCCAAAACCTCCTTATGGCTCAGATGGTCGAAACGGGTCGCGTCCGGATCCTTCTTTGGATCGGCTGTATAGATGCCGTCCACCTGCGTGCCCTTGAAGATTGCCTCAGCGCCCATTTCGGCGGCGCGAAGCGCGGCAGCGGAATCGGTCGTGAAGAAGGGATTTCCAGTGCCGCCGGCGAAAATCACAACTCTGCCAAGCGACAGATGATAGAGGGTCGCGCGCTGCGAGAAGCTTTCGCAGATTTCCGGCATGGAGATTGCCGAGAGAACCACCGTATCGATGTTCAGCTTGCGCAGCGACGTTGCCAGCGCCAGCGCGTTGATAACGGTGCCGAGCATGCCCATGTGATCGCCGGTGACACGATCACCACCCTTGGATGCAACAGCCACGCCGCGAAAGATGTTACCGCCGCCGATAACGACGCCGACTTCGACACCCATGTGCCTTGCCTCGGCAATGTCGGACGCGATGCGATCTGCCACCGCAACGTCGATGCCGAACCCCTGGGCACCCATCATGGCTTCTCCGGAAGCCTTGAGTAGAACACGTTTATAGATTGGCTCCGACGTCATGTTGGCTCCTCGTATATTGCCGCAATTGCCCGATACACGAAGGGCATCGCGTTGTCACGCGATGCCCTTCGGTTTTCCCAAATATGGCAGCAAGATCAGCCCTTGGCGACAGCAGCAACTTCGGCTGCGAAGTCGGTCTCTTCCTTCTCGACGCCTTCGCCGAGGAGCAGGCGAGCCATGCCGGTGATTTCGATCGGCGCGCCGGCTTCCTTCTCGGCTGCCTTGATCGCAGCGCCGACCGTCAAGTCCGGGTTGATGACGAAAGACTGCGAGAGAAGAGCGACTTCCTCGAAGAACTTACGCATGCGGCCTTCCACCATCTTTTCGATGATGGCTTCCGGCTTGCCGGATTCGCGGGACTGCTCGATGAAGACGTTGCGTTCGCGCTCGGCCACAGCAGCATCGACTTCTTCGGCGCGGATCGCCAGCGGGTTGGTAGCCGCGATATGCATGGCAACCTGGCGGCCGATCGAGGTCAGAACGGCCTTGTCGCCGACGGACTTCAGCGCGACGAGAACGCCGAGCTTGCCAATGCCGTCGCCGGCAGCGTTGTGGATGTAGGTTGCCACCACACCGTGCTCGACTTCCAGCTTGGCGGCACGACGGAGCGTCATGTTTTCGCCAATGGTTGCGATCGCTTCCTTGATGGTGTCGGCGACCGGCTTGCCGGATGCGGGATAGGTCGCAGCCGAAATGGCTTCGACCGTGCCGTCGGTGGACAGCGCAACTTCGGCGACGCCGCGTGCGAGGTCCTGGAAGGCATCGTTACGGGCAACGAAGTCGGTTTCGGAATTGAGCTCGATGACGACAGCCTTGTGACCGGCGCCAGCGATAGCGACCAGGCCTTCAGCGGCGGCACGGCCGGACTTCTTGTCGGCCTTGGAGATGCCCTTGGCGCGCAGCCAGTCGATCGCGGCTTCGATATCGCCGTTGGTCTCGGTCAGCGCCTTCTTGCAGTCCATCATGCCTGCGCCAGACTTTTCGCGCAGTTCTTTCACCAGTGCAGCCGTAATCTCGGTCATAAGCTTCCTCTTGTCGGTTTATACGGTGGCCCGTTGAACGCGGTGCGGCACCGGATTGAGGCACGAAATGTACCTGTATGTATGACAGCGTTATGAAGACGCATCATAACAAAACTCTTGGGGCGAAAGCAGCGTGCGCTTCCGCCGGAAACGAGCAAGGCCGCCGAACTTCAGAGAGTCGCGAGCGGCCTTTCCCAATCTTCACAAGCTTCAGCGGAGATTTGCTCCGCCCGCTTTATCAGGCGTCGGCTGCCTCATCGAGCGCCGGCTCGACCGGAACTTCGGTCGAAGCGCCGAGGTCGCGGCCCGATGCGCTCTGCTGCCGGGCGATACCGTCGATGGCAGCGCGGGCGATCAGGTCGCAGTAGAGAGCGATGGCGCGCGAGGCGTCGTCGTTGCCCGGGATCGGATAGTCGATCAGGTCCGGATCGCAGTTCGAGTCGATGATGGCGACGACCGGGATGCCGAGGCGCTTGGCTTCGTCGATCGCGATCTTTTCCTTGTTGGTGTCGATGATGAACATCAGGTCCGGCGTGCCGCCCATGTCCTTGATACCGCCGAGGGCCTTGTCGAGCTTTTCGCGCTCGCGCTCGAGGTTCAGGCGCTCCTTCTTGGAGTAGCCGGACTGCTCGGCACTGAGGATTTCATCGAGCTTGCGCAGGCGCTGGATCGAGTTGGAGATCGTCTTCCAGTTCGTCATCATGCCGCCGAGCCAACGCGAGTTGACGTAGTACTGGGCAGAACGCTTTGCCGAGTCAGCGATCAGCTCGGAAGCCTGGCGCTTGGTGCCGACGAAGAGAACGCGGCCGCCGCGAGCAACGGTGTCGGACACGACCTGCAGGGCGCGCGACAGCATCGGAACGGTCTGGGCCAGGTCGATGATGTGGATGTTGTTACGATCGCCGAAAATGTACGGCTTCATCTTCGGGTTCCAGCGGTGCGTCTGGTGACCGAAGTGAACGCCTGCTTCGAGCAGCTGGCGCATAGAAAAATCAGGCAATGCCATGCCTTGTTACTCCTTTTCCGGTTGAACCTCCGCAAGGCGAACAGCATCCTCTTTGAAGATGCCACCGGGCGGAAAAGCCGGATTTCTCCCGGACGATCCCATGCCTTACGTGTGGAATGCGCGTGGCCTTACATTCGATTTGCCGTAAAAGCAAGGCTTATGCCAAAAAATCTGCTTGGATCCGCGTGCGAATTATGGAGACGATCGGCTCAGCCTGCCAGTACCGGTCAGGCCTGCGGCGAAGGCCGCCTCAGTGGCAGGCCGGCGCAGCCTTCTTGTCGAGAAGCTCAAGCTTGGCGAGCTTGCCGGTCAGGACGAAATCACCGTAGTCCATCGTCAAGTCGCGCGTGATGCCGTTCTCATAGAGCTTGAACGACATGCGGTAGACCGGCAGCGTGTCCGATTTAGCGTTCTCGTTGAAATAAGAGATCGTCACCGGCCAGAAGGACGACTTGGCGAACTGGCCGGCATTGCCGGCATCGGCCTCATCCGTGACAGGGGTCTCCTGCTTGCCGACAATGGTCGTAGTGACAAGGGATTTGTCGCCGTCGTCGGAGCCGTCGAAAACGCGAGCCTCGAAGAAGCGCTTGCCATCTTTGGCGTTCTGGATGACGTCGAGCATGTGCTCGGTCGGAAAACGGCTTTCCTCGAGCTGCAGTTCACGGCTGGCTGGCTGCGTCAGGTCGACCTTCACGCCTTCCGGCTTATCCTGAGCCGCGCCGTTGACTTCCTTGTCGAGCTGATCGTCGGTGAAAGACTTGGTATCGAAGGTGAACTTGCCGTCCTTCAGGCTTTCGAAGGTCTTGGTCTGCTGGTCGCTGACACGCACGCTGTCGCCGGTGTCGATCTGGGTGACGAAGCGGAAATTCGTGGTGAAGCCTTCACAGTAATTGCCATCGAACTCATAGACCATGCGGCCGTACATGGAGGAGATGCCGGAACGGTCCGAGGCGTCCTTCAGTTCCAGGTCGTAGACGGCGCGGTGAGCGACGAGCCCGGTCGCGATCGCAGCGCTCGTCGCCGGCGCGGCCGCCGAAACATTGGCGGAAACGCTTGCGAGAAGAAGAGCGGCAAGTGACGATCGGAACATTCATTAACTCCTGTTGGACTCGTCCGCGATGTTATAAGAACCGTTTCGGCCAAATAGAGGCAGCCAAGTCGAGGCTCGAAACTGTCACATTAAAGATTCTAGTCTTGATGCATAATTTTTGAAGAATTGACAACAAAAGCGGAGACGAAAATGTCCGATCAAATCGCCACGCGCCTGTCGGAAATGGGGATAACCCTGCCCGAAGCTGCCGCACCTGCCGCCAATTATGTCCCCTATGTCATCAGCGGCAATCTTCTCACTATTTCCGGCCAGTTGCCGCTGGAAGGCGGCAAAGTCGCGATCTCCGGCCACCTCGGCAAGACCGTCGACGTCGCCGCCGGTCAGCGTGCTGCAGAACTTTGCGCCATCAACATCCTCGCTCAGGCAAAAGCAGCGCTTGGGGGCGATCTCGGCCGTATCCGCCGCGTCATCAAGCTCAACGGTTTCGTTGCCTCTGCACCTGATTTCGTCGAGCAGCACCTCGTCATCAACGGCGCATCGAACCTGATCGCCGGCGTGCTCGGCGAAGCCGGCAAACATGCCCGCGCTGCCGTCGGTATGGCTGCTCTGCCGCTCAATGCCGCAGTCGAGATCGATGCTATCATGGAAATCGCATAATGACGAATGCCTCATGGATCAAAGAGCTGCCGGTTGCGCACCGCGGCTATCATGACCTCAACAATGTCGTCTGGGAAAATACGCTGTCGGCTTTCTCGCGTGCCGTCGAAGCAGGCTTTGCCATCGAATGCGACCTGCATTACGCCTCCGATGCAGTGCCGGTCGTCTTCCACGACGAAGATCTGGAACGCCTCTGCAACCTCAAGGGCGACGTGCGTGAACGGACCTCCCAGGAACTCGGTCTGATTGCCGTCGGCGGCACGAAGGACAAAGTGCCGACGCTGAAGCAGCTTCTCACCCTCGTGCAGGGCAAGGTACCACTGGTGCTGGAGCTCAAGGGCCGCGAAGCCGACGACGAGGGCTTTGCCGAAGCCGTTCTCGAAGTCCTCGAGGGCTATGAAGGCAAGGTTGCGCTGATGAGCTTCGACCATTGGCTGCTGAAGGACCTGAAACAGCTTGATACCCCCTACCCGCTCGGGCTAACGGCCAACGGCAACACGGAGGAAGACTATGCCGAGCACGAGAAGGCGATGGAAATCGGCCTCGATTTCGTCTCCTATTATTATGCGGACCTGCCGAACCCGTTCATCACGGCTCAGCGCGAAAAGGGCGTTCCGGTCATCACCTGGACGGTGCGCGACAGTGAGGCTCGCAAGCAGACTTTCGAGAACGCCGACCAGATGACTTTTGAGGGCTTCGATCCACGCGCGGCGGTTTGACGCTCGCTTTTTCGACAAGATCGTGCGCAGACTGGGAGGGAGCCCACTCCCTCCCCAACGGCTTCGCATTTGCTTCATGACAGACGAATCGTCAGACGAACTTTCCATTCGCATCGAGCGATCATTCACTGCGATTTCCCCAGAGCGCTGGTCCAGGCTTTCGGGAGCATCGAAGGCGTGCGATATCATCGCCTATAACCCCTTCGTTTCGCATGCCTTTCTCTCGTCGCTGGAAGAATCCGGCTCGGCCACGGCACAGACCGGCTGGCTCGGCCATCACATGCTTCTGGAAACGGACAAGGGTGAACTGGTCGGTGCCCTGCCCGGCTATCTCAAGAACCACAGCCAGGGCGAATATGTCTTCGACCACGGCTGGGCCGACGCTTTCGAACGGGCCGGTGGCAGCTATTACCCGAAGCTGCAATGCTCGATCCCTTTCACGCCCGCAACCGGCCCTCGCCTGCTCGTGGCCGAAGGATTTACAAGACTGCCAGTTCAGAATGCCATGGCGGAAAGCCTCAAGGAGGTCGTGCGCCGTCTCGATATTTCCTCGGCCCATATCACCTTCGTGCCAGAGGACGAGATGCCGGTCTTCGAGACCGATGGCTATCTCCATCGCACAGACAAGCAGTTCCATTTCATCAATGAAGGCTATGCCGACCACGATGAGTTCCTGGAAACGCTTGCCTCCCGCAAGCGCAAGGCATTGCGCAAGGAGCGTCGGACGGCGGTTGAAAATGGCATCACCATCGACTGGCTGACCGGAAAAGACCTGACCGAAGGCATCTGGGATCAGTTCTTCGCCTTCTACATGGACACCGGCGGCCGCAAATGGGGCCGCCCCTATCTGACGCGCAAATTCTACTCGCTGATCGGCGAGCGCATGGCCGACGATATCCTGCTCGTCATGGCGAAGCGCGACGGCCGCTATGTGGCAGGCGCCATCAATTTCGTCGGCGGCGATACGCTCTACGGGCGGCACTGGGGCTGCATCGAAGATCATCCCTACCTGCATTTCGAGGTCTGCTATCATCAGGCCATCGATTTCGCGCTGGAAAAAGGCCTCAAGAAAGTGGAGGCCGGCGCCCAGGGCGAACATAAGCTTGCGCGCGGCTATCTGCCGGTGACGACACATTCGGCCCACTATATCGCCCATGCGGGACTGCGCCGTGCGGTTGCCGACTATCTCGAGCGCGAGCGGGAGGATGTCGAGTACATGAATGAGATGCTGAGTGAACACACTCCCTTCCGCAAGGGCGAACGGCTGCAGGAGGATTGACGCGCTTGGCTCCGCCGCGCTACGCGATCAAGGAAAGCACGAGGAGATTTCGCCATGACCAGCGCCGCCTATGAGGACAACAACATCTTCGCCAAGATCCTGCGCGGCGAGATCCCGTCGTATCGCGTCTACGAGGACGACGAGACGGTCGTCTTCATGGATGTGATGCCGCAAGCGCCGGGCCATGTTCTGGTCCTGCCGAAGGCACCTTCCCGCAATATCTTCGACGCCGATCCGGCTTCGCTCTCTCACACAATCACCGTCGTCCAGAAGGTCGCCAATGCGGTGAAAGAAGCCTTCGACGCCGACGGCGTCTTCATCGCCCAGTTCAACGAGCCGGCCGCAGGCCAGACGGTTTTCCACCTGCATTTCCATGTCATCCCGCGGCATGAGGGCGTGGCGCTGAAGCCGCATTCCGGCAAGATGGAGGACGGTGCGGTGCTCGCAGCCAATGCGGAGAAGATCAAGGCGGAACTTGCGTAACGACGCAAAACCTTGACATATACAGCAAGCAAAAAGGCCGCTTCGCAGCGGCCTTTTCGCGTATTTCACCCGAAGCCTATTTCTTTCGAGGAACTTTCGGAACGGTCGAGCCCTTCTTAGGCGCGTCGCGGACTTCCGGTTCAGGCCGCGGCACGGTCTTGGCCTTCGTCTTCTTGACCGGCTTGGTCTTCAGCTCGCCATCATCCTCGTGAGCCGCTTCCGGATGAACCAGCTCGGCCTCCGGCTTCGGCTTGATCGGCGCCGTTTCCGGAATGGCTTCCAGAATAAGACCTGGCTTGCCGTCTTCCTTGGGACCGACGGTGACGTTGACGACGCCGCCCTTCTTCAGCTTGCCGAAGAGGATTTCGTTCGCCAGCGGCTTCTTGATGTTTTCCTGGATCACGCGGGACAACGGGCGGGCACCCATCTTCTCGTCGTAACCCTTTTCGGACAGCCAGGCGATCGCATCCTCGTGCAGGTCGAACGTGACGTTGCGTTCGGAGAGCTGAGCTTCCAGTTGCATGATGAACTTCTGTACGACCTTATGGATAACGGCCGTCGGCAGCGCCGCGAACGGGATGATCGCGTCGAGACGGTTGCGGAATTCCGGCGTGAACAGGCGGGTCAGCGCCTCTTCATCTTCACCGGTGCGCTTGGACGAACCGAAGCCAATGGCGGCCTTGGCCATTTCCGAAGCACCCGCATTGGTCGTCATGATCAGGATGACGTTGCGGAAGTCGATCTTCTTGCCGTTATGGTCGGTCAGCGTGCCGTGGTCCATGACCTGCAGCAGGATATTGTAGATATCCGGATGCGCCTTCTCGATTTCGTCCAGCAGCACCACGCAATGCGGATGCTGGTCAACGCCATCGGTCAACAGGCCGCCCTGGTCGAAGCCGACATAGCCGGGAGGTGCACCGAGCAGACGGGAAACCGTATGGCGCTCCATGTATTCCGACATATCGAAGCGCAGCATCTCGACACCCAGAGAGGCGGCAAGCTGCTTGGCAACTTCCGTCTTGCCGACGCCCGTGGGACCAGAGAAGACATAGGCGCCGATCGGCTTGTTCGGTTCACGCAGGCCGGCCCGGGCCAGCTTGATCGAGGTGGACAGGGCTTCGATCGCCACATCCTGACCATAGACGACCGAGCGCAGTTCCTGCTCGAGATTGGCGAGAACGGCTTCGTCGTCCTTCGACACCGTCTTTGCAGGGATGCGGGCCATCGTCGCAATCGTCGCTTCGATCTCCTTTTCGGTGATCAGCTTGCGGCGCCTGGACGGTGGCAGCAACATCTGGGCCGCACCCGTCTCGTCGATGACATCGATCGCCTTGTCCGGCAGCTTGCGGTCCGAGATGTAGCGAGCCGAGAGCTCGACAGCGGTCTTGATCGCCTCGTTCGAATAGCGCAAGTGGTGGTATTCTTCGAAATAGGGCTTCAGGCCCTTCATGATCTCGATCGCATCATCGATCGACGGCTCATTGACATCGATCTTCTGGAAGCGGCGGACCAGAGCCCGATCCTTTTCGAAGAATTGGCGGTATTCCTTGTAGGTAGTCGAACCGATGCAGCGGATCGCACCCGAAGACAGGGCCGGCTTCAAGAGGTTCGAGGCATCCATGGCCCCACCCGACGTCGCACCTGCACCGATGACGGTGTGGATTTCGTCGATGAAGAGAACGGCACCCGGATATTCTTCCAGTTCCTTGACGACCTGCTTAAGGCGCTCTTCGAAGTCACCGCGATATCGCGTGCCGGCGAGCAGCGTGCCCATATCCAGCGAAAAGATCGTGGCATCGGCCAGAGCTTCCGGAACCTTGCCTTCGACGATGCGCTTGGCAAGGCCTTCGGCAATCGCCGTTTTACCGACGCCTGGGTCACCGACATAGAGCGGGTTGTTCTTGGAGCGACGGCACAGGATCTGGATGGTCCGGTTCACCTCGGCGTTACGGCCGATCAACGGGTCGATCTTGCCGCCCTTGGCCTTCTCGTTGAGGTTCACGCAGTAGGCCTTCAGTGCATCCTGCTGCTTCTTCGGCCCGCTTTCTTCCTCGTTACCGCGTGCGGTTGGCTTGGACTCGGACTCGTCCTCAGCGCCGCGCGGTGGACGGCTTTCGGATACGCCGGGGCGCTTGCCGATGCCGTGGGAGATGTAGTTGACGGCGTCGTAGCGGGTCATTTCCTGCTCCTGCAGGAAATAGGCAGCATGGCTCTCGCGCTCGGCGAAGATCGCGACGAGCACGTTGGCGCCGGTCACTTCCTCGCGGCCGGAAGACTGGACATGGATCACCGCGCGCTGAATGACTCGCTGGAAGCCTGACGTCGGCTTGGAGTCCTCGTCATAACCGGTGACCAGGTTGGAGAGTTCGTTATCGACATATTCCAGAAGCGTTTTGCGGAGCGCGTCGAGGTCGACATTGCAGGCACCCATGACCGCAGCCGCATCGGCATCGTCGATCAGGGCGAGCAGCAGATGCTCGAGCGTCGCATATTCATGGTGCCGCTCGTTGGCAAAGGTCAGTGCCTGATGGAGCGCCTTCTCAAGACTAGGCGAAAATGTTGGCACGTTCAGTTCCTCACTTCTTTTCCATGACGCATTGCAGCGGATGCTGATGCTGCCGGGCAAAATCCATCACCTGGCTCACCTTGGTCTCCGCTACCTCGTATGTGAATATTCCGCATTCGCCGACGCCGTGGTTATGGACATGCAGCATGATGCGGGTGGCACTTTCCCGATCCTTCTGAAAAAAACGCTCCAGGATATGGATGACGAATTCCATTGGGGTGTAGTCGTCATTCAAAAGCAGTACGCGATAGAGATTAGGCTTCTTGGTCTTCGGCTTGGTGCGCGTGATGACCGAGGTTCGATTTCCGTTGTCCCCGTTCCTTTCGCTGTCGTTTTGCATCCGGATCGGTGTGGCGATCATTGTCATTCATTCCTCAATCAATCCGGCAGGGGAGCATGGGAGGGGTGCTTTCCCGACGAATATCTGAAACCCTAAGGTAGTTCATAATAGAGCGATTTTAAGCCCCTTGTTTCCGACTGCAATCACAATTCCGCAGGACTTGACGCAAAGGCCAAAAAAGTCTGCGTAAAAACCAGGGCAGGCTTCGGGAAACAAAAAAGACCGGCCGCAGATGCGGTGCCGGTCTTTGATTTTCAATAGGTGGCGCCCAATGCGCCACAAGATTTATGCGGCGGCGGGGGCTACCGGGGTCGCTTTCGAGACCTTGGCGACAGCGGCGGCCATCGGTGCTTCGTAGGGCTTGTAAGCATTTTTGGCGAGGTCGGCATACATTTCGCCGAGTTTGGTCGCCTCGGTGACGAAAGCCTCATAGGAAGACTTCGCATAATTGGTCTGCAATTCGAAAGCCGCCTCGAAACTCTTTAAGCCCGACAGCGTCTCGAAATGGGTGACGGCATCCTGGAAGGACTTCTTGGAATATTCGGCCGCCTCGGAGGCGATCGCCTGAAAACCCTTGGCAGTATCGGAATAGCTCTTAAGCATCGAATCCACAGCTTCCTTGCTCTTCCGGTTTGCATCGTCGAAATTGAACATGACCCATCCTCCAATTGGCTGTTGCAAGCAGAGGGTAGCTGCAATGCACAAAGAGTCAAGTAGTCTTGTGCATTGCAAAACATCCAATGGTTGCATCCACTGCCCGTGCTAAAAGCCGGATTTTTGGGCACGTTCGTCTTTTATTGATTTTGCTAAAATATATCAGGCGACTACAACCATAGGGTTATAAGAAATTTTGGCGACCCAGCGTATTTGGCGATCGGCGTAAACAAAAAAGCCATGCATCGGCTGGCGATGCATGGCTTTCGATCGATGTGACGGCCGATCAGAGATCGACGTCGAGAATCGCCATCGAGAAATTGTAGGAACGGTCGCCATCCTCGTCATCGATGTAGATGACACCCAGAAATTCTTCGCCAATGTAGACTTCCGCGGAGTCGTTCTTGCGCGGGCGCGCCTTCACCACCATCTGCGGATTCAGCGTGCGTTTGAAATAGGCGTCGAGTTTCTTGATTTCTTCAGGCTTCACTCTTCCATCTCCGTGAGCAATCTCGGTTGGCCGCTTCTTGCACAGGTAAAGCCGCGCTGTAAAGGTCGCGAGATCGGGTAGCAAAAACTGCCCCTGCCTGCATCTAGGCAGTTTTCCGCATTTTTCCAATGAAGGCTCAGATATCGGCGCCGATAACCTGATCCATCACGCGTGCAGGCTCGGAGCAACCGGCTTCACCGACGACCTTAGCAGGCACGCCCGCCACCGTGGTCTTTGGCGGCACCGGCTTCAGGACGACGGAACCGGCGGCGACGCGCGAGCAGAAGCCGATCTCGATATTGCCGAGGATCTTGGCGCCGGCGCCGATCATTACGCCCGTACCGATCTTCGGGTGACGATCAGCCCCTTCCTTGCCAGTGCCGCCGAGCGTTACACCATGGAGGATGGAGACATTGTCGCCGATAACAGCCGTTTCGCCGACGACCAGGCCGGTCGCGTGGTCGAGGAAGATGCCCTTGCCGATGCGGGCGGCCGGATTAATGTCCGTCTGGAAGACGCTGGAGGAGCGGCTCTGCAGGTACAGCGCGAAGTCGCGCCGGCCGCGGTTCAGCAGCCAATGCGCCAGCCGATGCGTCTGCAGCGCGTGGAAGCCCTTGAAGTACAGAACAGCTTCCATAAAGCGCAGGCAAGCAGGGTCGCGATCATAGACTGCCTGGATATCCACGCGCAGGATCGAACTCCATTCCGGCCAGTCCTCGAGCATTTCCTCAAAGGTCTGGCGTAGCAGGTTTGCCTGCATATCGGGATGGTCGAGGCGCTCACAGATGCGATGGATGACGCATTCCTCGAGCGAGCGATGGTTGATAACAGTCGAATAGAGGAAGGCTGCCAGCACCGGATCGCTTTCCGCAGCAAGGCGCGCTTCTTCTCGCAGACTGTCCCAGATAGGGTCCATCACCTTCAGCGGATGGGCTGCGTCCAGCGTGCGAATATCCGTCTTAGCGACCATTTACGGCCTCCTCATTTCCCGTTGGAATGCGATTATATAGAGGAAAACGCCGATAACATAAATGGGTGCCCGCGGCACACCGGTGCAGTGCGTTTTCTTGGAAATCACGTTATGTCACCTGCCGGCGACATCAACCAGCGGCGACCTTTGCGTAGAATTCCAGCACGGCCTTCTTGAACACCCGGTCACCCACGGCGAGCATGTGGTCGCGGCCGGGGATATCCAGCGCTTCGGCGTCAGGCATCAGCGCCGCAAGCTCCTGGGGAGAACCGGCAATATCGTCTTTCGTTCCAACCCCGATCAAGGTGGGCGCATCGATCTTGCCCATGTCCGCGCGTGCAACCAGATCACGCGAACCCTTGATACAGGCGGCAAGCGCCTCACGATCACTCTTCGTCTGCTCGGCAAAAGCACGGAACATCTGGCCGCGCTGATGGGTGACGTCGGCAAGCGAGGGCGCAAGCAACGCATCGGCGATCGGGTCCCAATCGCCCACCCCATCGGTCATGCCGATACCGAGGCCACCGAGCACCAGCGAGCGGACGCGGTGCGGATGGGCAAGTGCCGCAAAGACGGAGATGCGGGCACCCATGGAGTAGCCCATCAGATTGGCCTCGGAAATACCCAGATGATCAAGCAGCGCGATCGCGTCGCCAGCCATGAACCATGGCCTGTAAGCTTCGGCATCACGCGGCTTGTCGCTGGCGCCATGCCCCCTGTTGTCGATGGCAATGACACGATAGCCGGCGTCACCCAAAGTCTTTAGCCAGCCCGGATGAACCCAGTTGACGCTCGCCGACGAGGCAAAGCCGTGAATCAGCAGCACCGGCGGGCCGGAGTGATCCCCCTCGTCGAAGAAAGCGAGTTTCAGTCCATCATGGGTGAAGCTTGAAAATGCAGGCGTATTCAGGTTCATCGGGCCGTCCTTGTTTGGCGCGACCATAGTCCAGCGGCCTTTGAGCGTGAAGCCAAAAACTCGCATTGGGGCTTTGCTTTGGCACTACACTTTTCTTTCGAAGGCCTATAAGGTCCGCGCAGAATTTCAAAGCATTCGGAGACAGACATGGCCGGCCACAGCATTCCCCACTTCCAGAACGACGGCGGTCACCGCGTTATCGAAGTCGGCGTCAAGGAATTCATGTGCACTGGTGCCTCCGCTCCCTTCGACCATCCGCATATCTTCATCGATATGGGCGACGACAACGAGAAGGTCTGCTCCTACTGCTCGACCCTCTATCGCTACAATGCTTCGTTGAAGTCCAACCAGACCAACCCGCCCGGCTGCGTCTTCCACGTGAAGGCAGCGTAATTTTCCTCTTCATTAGATCGGACACCCCATGCCGGTCGAACATGCCGCCATCATCGGCGCCGGAATTGCGGGCCTGACAGCCGCACTGGCGCTCGCAAGGCGTGGCATCAGCTCCGATATTTTCGAACAGGCGTCCGAGCTTGCAGAGGTAGGTGCCGGCCTGCAGATCTCTCCCAATGCATCGCGCGTGCTTGCCGAACTCGGTGTGCTCGACGGGCTGGCCAACCTCTGGCTCGAGCCGCAATCCATCCGGCTGATCTCGGGCAGTTCGCTGCGCGAGCTCGCTGCCGTTCCTGCCGGGAGTTTCGCCAGGCATCGCTGGGGAGCGCCCTATGGTGTCCTGCATCGCAAGACGCTTCAAAAGGCTCTTCTGGATGCGGTGATCGCCAATCCGCTTTGCACGCTTCATCTCGGAACGCGTTTCGAATCGGATCTCCCGCAGGGCCGACGTTCGGCCGACGTCATCATCGGCGCCGACGGCGTCTGGTCCAAACTGCGGCAGGCAATACCGGGCGCCCCTGCCCCGCAATTCTCCGGAAATATTGCCTTCCGTTTTACCATCGCACAAGCCGAGGCGCCGGGCTTTCTCGACCGCGCCAGCGTCTCGGCCCTGCTCGGCTCCTCGGCGCATATGGTCTGCTATCCGCTGAAGGAGACCGGCGGCTTCAACATGGTGGCGATCACCGCCGGCAATATTGCCACGCGGGCCTGGCAGGGCGCGCCGACACAGGCTCAGCAGGAGCTTCTGCAGTCGCGCTTCCGTCGCTGGCATCCTGTTATTGCCGGCCTGCTTCGCGGGCGCAGCGACATCACCTTCTGGCCGCTTTTCGAAGCGACGCCGGGCAAATGGCAGGATGGGAGCAAGACCGTGCTGATCGGCGATGCAGCGCACGCGATGATGCCTTTTGCTGCGCAGGGCGCGGCAATGGCGATCGAGGATGCCTTCGAGCTTGCGGCCTTCCTCGCCACCCGTCCGGTTTCCGAAGCCATCTCGCTTTTCGAACGACATCGCATGCCGCGCATCGCCAAGCTTCGCCAGCGCGGTGCCTTCAACCGCTTCGCCTATCATGCAAGCGGACCGATCCGCCTCGGCCGCGACATCGTGCTGTCGCTGAAACCGCCGCAAAGCCTCGCGGCGGATCTTGACTGGATTTACGGCTACTGCCCCATCGACTGATCATATGGCGTTTGCCGCAGCAAAACCGCGTTCGATATCGGCCTTGAGGTCACCGATATCTTCGAGGCCGATCTGCAGGCGAATGACCGGACCTTCAGCCGGCGCCTTGGCGATCTTGCGATCGGAAAGATTGACCAGCACAGCCAGGCTTTCATAACCGCCCCAGGAATAGCCGAGCCCGAAATAAGTGAGAGCATCGAGGAAGGCATGCGCCTTCGGCTTGACCTTCTGCGGATCGCTGGCCTTCAACACGAAGGAGAAGATGCCGCTGGCACCCTTGAAGTCACGCTTCCAGATATGGTGCGACGGGAAGCTCGGCAGGGCTGGATGCAGGACGCGAGCAACCTCTTCCCGGCTTTCGAGCCATGTGGCGATCGCCAATGCGCTTTCATAGTGGCGCTCCAGCCGGATGCCCATCGTGCGCAGGCCACGCAGGATCTGATAGGAATCGTCAGGCGCACCGCAAAGGCCAAGCGTGCCATGCGTCTCGATCAGTCTCGGCCAGTGCTCCGCATTGGCGGAAATGGTTCCCATCAGAATGTCGGAATGTCCCGATGGATATTTGGTCGAGGCATGGATGGACACGTCGACGCCGAAATCCAACGGCCGGAAATAAAGAGGTGTGGCCCAGGTATTGTCCATCAGCACGACGGCACCGTGCTTGTGTGCCACCGCTGCGATTGCCGGGATATCCTGCATCTCAAAAGTATTGGAGCCAGGAGCTTCGGTCAGCACGACCGTGGTGTTCGGCTTGAAGAGCGTTTCGATGGCCGGGCCGATCGCCGGATCGAAATAGTCGACCCCGACCCCTATGCGTTTCAGGATCGTGTCACAGAAATGGCGCGTCGGACCGTAGACGGAATCGACGACCAGAACGTGATCGCCCGCCGCAACATAGGCGAGGATCGCGACCGTGACGGCGGCGAGCCCAGAAGGCACCAGCACAGTGCCGGCCGAGCCTTCGAGCGCATTGATCGCTTCGGCCAGAGCGTCGGTCGTCGGCGTGCCGCGGGTCCCGTAAGTGTATTTCTTGTTGCGCGTTTCCATGGACTTGGCATCGGGAAAGAGCACCGTAGACGCGCGCACCACCGGCGGGTTAACGAAGCCGTGATAATCGCTGGGATCATAGCCGATATGGGAAAGACGGGTATTGATGCCGGCACCCGGCAGGAGACTGTCTAGATCTTTCATGCGGAAAATGGCCTTCTGGCGAGGGTATGCAAAGGCCGAACTCTTGAACCCCGTCGTCATCAGGGTCAACCCCTGCAACTTGACGTGATAGCCTCGCCCTGCAAAGCCATTGGCCTCTATTTCGCGATTTTAGCGCTATTTTTTCCTCAGGCTAAAGCCCAATTTCTAGCCAAGTGCCTAGAGACGCAGCGCAATCTACCAAAATGCTGAATTTTGCCGCAATTATTGGCCGCGACACTTGACCATAGTGATATTTGCGACTGTGATAGACTCACTCGCGCCGGGAGGGTTGCGGGAAACGGGGAGGCACACGGGCAAATTCAATCCGGCCACTCCCCAAAACGATAAAATATAAGACAACGGAAAAAAGGTTGGGAAAAATGAAGTACAAGCTCCTGTCCGCAGCTGTCGGCGCAGCAGTTTTCGCTCTTGGCGCTTCGGCCGCTTCGGCCACAACTCTCGGAGACGTAAAGGCAAAAGGTTTTGTCCAGTGCGGCGTCAACACCGGTCTTGCCGGCTTTGCTGCCCCTGACGCTTCCGGCAACTGGTCGGGCTTCGACGTCGATTTTTGCCGTGCGGTTTCCGCTGCGATCTTCGGCGATCCCAACAAGGTGAAGTTCACCCCCCTCAGCGCCGCCAACCGTTTCCCTGCCCTGCAGTCCGGTGAAGTCGACGTGCTCGCCCGCAATACGACCTGGACGATCAACCGTGATACGGCTCTCGGCCTGAACTTCCGCTTCGTAAACTACTATGACGGCCAGGGCTTCATGGTTCGCAAGAGCCTCAACGTGAAGTCGGCTCTGGAACTCTCCGGCGCATCCGTCTGCGTTCAGTCGGGCACCACGACCGAACTCAACCTCGCCGACTATTTCAAGGCCAACAATCTCCAGTACAATCCAGTGGTCTTCGAGAAGCTCGACGAAGTCAACGCCGCCTATGACTCCGGCCGTTGCGACGTCTACACGACCGACCAGTCCGGCCTCTACTCGCTGCGTCTGACGCTGAAGAATCCCGACGAACACATGATCCTGCCGGAAATCATCTCCAAGGAGCCGCTCGGTCCAGCCGTCCGCCAGGGTGACGACCAGTGGTTCGATATCGTCAGCTGGGTCGGCTATGCGATGGTCAATGCCGAAGAATTCGGTATCACGCAGGCCAATGTCGACGAGATGAAGAACTCGCCGAACCCGGATATCAAGCGCTTCCTCGGCGTGGAAGCCGACACCAAGATCGGTACCGACCTCGGCCTGACCAACGACTGGGCCTACAACATCGTCAAGACCGTCGGCAACTACGGTGAAGTCTTCGAAAAGAACATCGGCCAAGGCAGCCAGCTGAAGATCGCACGCGGCCTTAACGCTCTCTGGAACAAGGGCGGCATTCAGTACGCTCCGCCGGTTCGCTAACCGAAAAGCCGGAAAGGCGGGAAACCGCCTTTCCTCATCCTCCTATAAAAAAGCTCCGAAAAGGGGCGCATAACGTGGGGAATTGGCCAGGCATGACGCATCAGGTTGCGGATTCATCCTCTTTGACCAGGAGCGGCTGGAGCTTCCAGTCTGCCCTCTATGACCCGACAATTCGGGGCATCTTCTTCCAAGCTCTTACCATTATATTGCTGGTCGCGTTGGTCTGGTCGATTGCTCACAATACAGCAGTCAACCTTGCACGCGCCAACATCGCATCGGGTTTCGGCTTTCTGAACGGCCGCGCTGGTTTCGAAGTCGGCCAGTCGCTGATCCAATATTCGAGTGATTCGACCTACGGCCGTGCACTTCTCGTCGGCCTTCTGAACACGCTGCTGATCGCCGTCACCGGCATCATCACTTCAACAATAATCGGCTTCGTCATCGGCATCGGCCGCCTGTCGCGGAACTGGCTGATTGCCAAGCTCTGCACGGTCTATGTGGAAGTCTTCCGTAACATTCCGCCGTTGCTCGTGATCTTCTTCTGGTATTCTGGCGTTCTGGCTATTCTGCCCAATGCCCGTGATTCTTTGCATCTCCCCCTCGGATCATATCTGAACAATCGCGGCCTCGCCTTCCCCAAGCCGATCTTCGGCGACGGTTTCTGGCTGGTCGGCGTTGCCTTCGCTGTCGCGATCATTGCCACTGTTATCACCGCACGGTGGGCGCATCGCCGTCAGGCAGCGACAGGTCAGCCGTTCCACACGATCTGGGTTTCGATCGGCCTCATCGTAGGCCTGCCGCTCGTTGCCTTCCTGCTCGCAGGCGCACCGCTGTCTTTTGATTTCCCGGTCGCCGGCAAGTTTAATCTGACCGGCGGTTCCGTGGTCGGCCCGGAATTCATGTCGCTTTTCCTGGCACTTTCCTTCTATACGGCCGCCTTCATAGCCGAGATCGTGCGCTCAGGTATCCGCGGCGTGCCCAAAGGACAGACGGAGGCGGCAGCTGCACTCGGCCTGCATCCTTCGGCAATTACCCGACTGGTCGTCATTCCGCAGGCGTTTCGCATCATCATTCCGCCGCTAAGCAGTCAGTATCTGAACCTCACCAAGAACTCGTCACTGGCAATCGCTATCGGTTTTGCCGATCTCGTCGCCGTCGGCAGCACGACGCTGAATCAGACCGGTCAGTCGGTAGAGGTTATTCTCATCTGGATGGTCATCTATCTCGCCATCAGCATCGTGACCTCGCTGCTGATGAACTGGTTCAATGCCAAGATGGCCCTGGTGGAGAGGTAAGATGAGCAATAGTTTTGTCAGAACCACCATGCTGGCGCAGGAGCCGCCGCCATCTGGGGAGAAGGGCGCTGGCGCCTGGATACGCCGCAACCTGCTTGCAACACCCAAGGATATCGTCCTCACCCTTCTGGCAGTGACCTTCCTCGCCTGGGCCTTGCCGCATGCCATCAACTGGCTGTTCGTACAGGCGGTCTGGACTGGCCCGGACCGCACCTTCTGCGCCACTGCTGTCCAGGGCGGCATCCAGCCGGACGGCTGGAGTGGCGCGTGCTGGGCCTTCGTCAATGCCAAATTCGACCAGTTCATTTTTGGACGTTATCCGCTCGACGAGCGCTGGCGGCCAACATTGGTCGGCATTCTCTTCGTCCTCCTGCTGGTCCCGATGCTCATCCCCTCGGCGCCTCGCAAGGGCCTGAACGCCATCCTGCTCTTCATCGCGCTGCCGATCGTCTCCTTCATTCTGCTTTACGGCGGCTTTGGACTGGAAATCGTCGAGACGCCGCTCTGGGGCGGGCTGCTGGTGACGCTGGTGCTTTCCTTCGTTGGCATCGCCGTCTCCTTCCCGGTCGGTATTATTCTGGCACTCGGAAGACGCTCGCAGATGCCGGTCATCCGCACGGTCTGCATCATCTTCATCGAGGTCGTGCGCGGCGTGCCGCTGATCACGGTTCTCTTCATGGCGAGCGTCATGCTGCCGCTTTTCCTGCCGGCCGGCTGGACGGTGGACAAGCTCTTGCGCGCGATCGTGGGTGTATCGATCTTTGCCTCCGCCTATATGGCCGAGGTCATCCGCGGCGGCCTGCAGGCAATTCCGAAGGGCCAGTTCGAGGGGGCCGATTCACTCGGCCTCGGCTACTGGCAGAAGATGCGGCTGATCATCATGCCGCAGGCGATCAAGCTGGTGATCCCGGGTATCGTCAACACTTTCATCGGCATGTTCAAGGATACCTCGCTGGTGTCAATCATCAGCATGTTCGATCTGCTCGGCATCGTTCGCCTCAACTTCGTCGATCCGAACTGGGCAACCGCGGTAACGCCGCTGACAGGGCTGATATTCGCCGGCTTCGCCTTCTGGCTTTTCTGCTTCGGCATGTCGCGCTATTCAGCATTCATGGAACGTCATCTCGACACCGGCCACAAACGATAAAAAGAGGAACAAGCAATGGCAGCAGAAGCCCTAACTAAGAAATTGACCGTGTCGACGACCGACGTTGCCGTCGAGATCATCAACATGAACAAGTGGTACGGTGACTTCCACGTTCTTCGCGACATCAACCTGAAGGTCATGCGCGGCGAGCGTATCGTCATTGCCGGCCCTTCGGGTTCCGGCAAGTCGACGATGATCCGCTGCATCAACCGTCTGGAAGAGCATCAGAAGGGCAAGATCATCGTTGACGGCACGGAGCTGACCAACGACCTGAAGAAGATCGATGAAGTGCGCCGCGAAGTCGGCATGGTGTTCCAGCACTTCAACCTCTTCCCGCATCTGACGATCCTGGAAAACTGCACGCTGGCGCCGATCTGGGTACGTAAGATGCCGAAGAAGCAGGCGGAAGACATCGCCATGCACTTCCTGAAGCGCGTCAAGATCCCCGAACAGGCCAACAAATATCCGGGCCAGCTTTCGGGTGGCCAGCAGCAGCGCGTGGCGATTGCCCGCTCACTCTGCATGAACCCGAAGATCATGCTGTTCGATGAGCCGACCTCGGCGCTCGATCCGGAAATGATCAAGGAGGTGCTGGATACGATGGTAGGCCTTGCCGAAGAAGGTATGACCATGCTCTGCGTCACCCACGAAATGGGCTTTGCCCGTCAGGTTGCGAACCGCGTGATCTTCATGGACCAAGGCCAGATCGTCGAGCAGAATTCACCGGCCGAATTCTTCGACAATCCTCAGCACGAACGCACCAAACTCTTCCTCAGCCAGATCCTGCACTGATCGGACACGTATGGAATGAAAAACCCGTCGGCTGACAGCAGGCGGGTTTTGCGCATTTGGCGGGAAGCCGCAGAGCGCGGCAGTAGAGTCCCTTAGGATGAGCGCGATAGGCTTCCCGGCCGGCGAGGATGGTCGAAACCATCCACTGCATCAGTTGCTTCCATCGTTCGAACGGGACTTCCGCGCCTCGGCATTGCTGGAAGAGGCTGTTTTTCCATCCGGTTGCTGGCCGAAATAAGTCCCGCCAAGATGTCCTCCGGCACTGGTGTTTTCTACCTGCCGTTCCGTTCGCTTGCGGATGTCATCTGCATTGGTCTTGCTCATTCTGATCCCCATTGTCTGAAAATGGACATCTGGACAACCGATGCAGGACGATAGGGTTCCATAAAAGACGGCCGCGGCAGATTGGCACAGCGGATCTCGGAACCAAAATGACGGCGAAGACTTTCCTGCCTTGGTTCTGACAAAGCCGACGCTATATCCTTCTTGCGATATCCACAGGAGACGGAAATGAAAAAGATACTCGCGACCACTATCGCCGCAGCCTCGTTGTTCCAGGCTTTGGCCATGAGCGCGACCGCGGCGGACCTGGTACGGACGGAGCCGCCGGTAGCTCCCGATGCAAGTGGGGGCGTGAAGATCGGCTACCTCGATTGCAATATCGGCGGCGGCGTCGGCTATGTGCTCGGTTCCTCCAAGCAGATCGATTGCGTCTTCCAGCCGACGAGCCGTAGCGAATCGCCTGAGCACTACAGCGGTGCTTTGCGCAAGTTCGGCGTGGATCTCGGGTTCACCACGCGTGGCCGCCTGCTTTGGGCCGTCTTCGCGCCGACAGCCGGCTATCACCGCGGCTCGCTGGCTGGCCTCTACCAGGGCGCCACCGCGGAAGCCACACTCGTCGGCGGCCTCGGCACCAATGTTCTCTTCGGCGGCACTTCCGGCTCGATCCATCTGCAGACGATCAGTGTCACCGGCCAGCTCGGCCTCAACGTTGCCGCCACCGGCACGTCCATGACGCTGTCGCCCGAGGGCTAAGGCGGCGAGAACCCGGAAAACAGGGGCCAGCGGCTTCGTTTTTACTACCGATTGCAATGCAGTACTTGGCCGCGAACACAGGTTCGCGGCCAAGCCGCGATATCTGCAAATTCTCGGAAAAACTTATATTCTGGCACATTTTGTCGAATTCAAAGCCGCTGTGAAATCACGCAATTTCCGCCAACTCCACAGCCACGATTGAGAATGGCCGACGTTGCCTGTGAGAGTCGTCGGACTTCCAGACACAACTGTTGAGAGTCATTTTGCCCTCACTACGGAAGTGCGCTGAAAGGTAGTTCGAAAGCCTTATGCGGAGCTGCATGGCACTTCGATAGCCAACGACTGCCTCTCGAATTTTAGGGTGTTTCCAGCGGACCCAAAACCTGGTCGTATCGCACGTCGGATTGTCGAAGATGACAGTAAGCTTAGCTTCCTCGTTGATGCGGAGGGATGCTCTATTCCCGATCACCGACCGTGCACCGAGATGGGCGGATCATGTCGACGGACCACCGTTGCGGCTGGCACCTTGCGTGCCTAACCGAATCGCTCCTATGTTTTTCCCGCTCCCGGCAGGAGCATGCCGCCCGTCAGTTGCGAAGCTGTTGACAGCACTGCCTTGGTGGAAAGTCGAACCCGTTCATGTTTTTTGATCGGGCTCGAGAAGCGGTTGACGGGTGACGCTTCAAAAAGAGTCCGGGAGAAAAGAACATGTCCGTCAACGACATTAGGCCTACCACAATCAAGGGCATCAAGCGCCTCGCGAAAAGCATCTCCAAGCAGGACGACGTTGCCCATTCCGTGGGTCTTGATCGCGCTTCGGTTCGAGCCGGTTTTTCAAACTACACCAACGCTCTGCGGATGCTACAAACCTCAACGTTCGTTCCGTCGTCGCCCATTTTCTCCACGTTTATTAGCGTTCATTGGCGGAATCCGAAGACAAAAGCGAGTGGCAACGAGATCATCGAGGTTTCGCTGTCGAAGCCCCTCGACGAGATCATCGCAGCTCGCCAATACAAGCAGGCTCGCGGACTGGGATACTTCACGCGCTGGGCGTCCGACCTGATCCACTGCCAGATGAACATAGAGGGCGCGGATTCAGCTCTTGCCCTCGCCTGTAAAGCGGCGCGTACGTTGCAGTTCATGGCTTCTACCGGACTTAGGCCCTCCTCAAAAAGCATGCCCATCAGGGGTGATTTTGGACGCGACCTCCCTGGAAAAGATCATGGCAGCAGCTGGTACGATCCAATCGAAAAGCGTTATCTCTTCGTCGATGAACCCTACGCGGCAGCGGTAAAGGATCGGCAGCAGGAGCGCAGTGCATGGTCTCTTCGCAATCGCTGGGAAATTGCCAAGCCGCTTTGGGCTGGCATGTACTATCCGGAAGGCGGGAGCGAGCTTTATCTGATTTCTGACGGGCAGAAAGGCTTGCCACTTGGACCAGTTCTTTTGGTGCTGTCACGCATGCCCGCCCCTGTTGTACCCGAAAATTGCAAACGGGTGACCACGAGTGACGGTGAGTTTTTCCGGTCCCCTGGAGAGGTACGGGACGCAGAAGAAAAAGCTCAGAAGGCGAAACAGAAGCGCGGTCCCCGTACGACGGGCAATAGCGTGCCGTACCGGATGGTGATGGCCTCTGGCCGGCGGCCGGATGTAAAAATGGCTATCGCGACGCATCAGCGTGTCGGCCAACTGTTGAAGGATGTTATAAGTGCGACCCGGCAACGAGCGGGGATCGTCAACAGGCTCGCTTCCGTTCGTTCGGAACTGGATGATTGGGTCCAGCTTGAGTATGACAGCAACACTCTGCCTGACGATGTATTCTTCGAACTCTACTATCACGAGCGCAACCTTGTGCCTGATGATGAGTATGGCATCGCCGGCCGCAGTCTTCACATCGAACGCTTGCAGGAAGCGAAGGCGCTGATCGCCTCCTCCTATCCCGATTGCAAGCCAGTTCGCGGTCTGCTTCGAAAGCTTGATCTTGCGCTTCAGTCTCTAACGAGTTGGAAGTAAACTTCAGCACGCCTCAGGGCATGACCTCGAGGCGCGCTCGCACCAGATTGTCACTCATGTCTTAGGTACGGACTGTTACCTATGTCTCCGGGTCGGACAAAGATAAAGATGGCGACCCCTGCAGGACTCGAACCTGCGACCTGCTGCTTAGAAGGCAGCTGCTCTATCCAGTTGAGCTAAGGGGCCGTCTGCATGTCGCGAGCCCGCGACACCAGAATTCTGTCTCAAGCAGCGGACGGATCAATGCGTCCAGGGCTGGGTACGGGTATAGCGGAAATTATCCGGGTAAGCGACGACCTGGCGTGCGGGATCCTTGGGCGCGATCACGCGGTATTCGATGCCGTTGCGCTTGGCATAGGCTTCGGCAAGTTCCTGCGTTTCGAAGGTCAGCTTCAGCTGCTGGCGCATATCGCCCGAAGACGTGTAGCCCATGATCGGGTCGATCTTGCGTGGCTGCTCCTGATCGAACTCCAGCACCCAGAGATGCGTCTTGGCCTTGCCGGACTGCATTGCGGTCTTGGCCGGACGATAGATCTTAGCAGACATGACTGCGGCGCCTCCGATATGCGGGCAACGCCCGCCTTTCATAATTCAGCCTGGGATCAGGCTTTGCTTCCATACCGAACATCGCAGGAAGAAGTGAATTTTGCTTAGCCGCGAATCCCCGTTTTTTCAAGGGAAAAGCGCTGCTGCCACAGCACCGGTGGATCGATGAAACCGATTGCCGCATAGCGCGTTTCTTATACGGAGCGCTTAAGGCGTAGCCCTCGTAGCCGGGTGTGGATAAGCGGGCAATCCTGTCACACAATCCGAAATGTTTCGGATTGTTGCATGTTTTGATCGCTTTCTAATTGTTATGGCCGGCATAGGGGACTACGATGTCTACCAACCGTTGTGATACGGGTGAGAGCTATGAGAACTTCTGCAGAATTCCATGCCATCATGATTGGAGCAAGCATCACTGCGTTTTTCTACGCAGCGATCAGCTATGCTCAATATGTCGGCTTGCTTGCTCAAGGCTGAGTCACAGCACGCCTGAGCAGGTGTGATTTGCGACGTGAATGGTATCGTCGCCATCTTTCTGTGCGAAACACGTCCCGGACAAAAATATCTCTACAGCCACAGGCGACGACACGCTGCGAAGCCATCTCAAATTGCGGAAGATATTGGGAGAATAATGGTCGGAGTGGAGAGATTCGAACTCCCGACCCTCTGGTCCCAAACCAGATGCGCTACCAGACTGCGCTACACTCCGAGCCTTTGATGGCAGCGGGAATACACGCTTCCCCCTGCCCTAGCAACCCCATAAATCTGCCTTTCTAGGCAGTTTTCACAGGCTTACTTCACCTTTTTCGTTGTCGTGGCGCTGACGATGCGATCGCCGGGGCGAATATCGAGCTTGCGGGCTGTGCCGGCATTCACCTCGACCACATAGCGAACGGCACCCATCGAATCGATGATGTCGCGGGAATAGGGCGTGGCGTCTTCCTTGATATGGGTGATCACGCCGCGATCGTCGGCAAAGAGCATATCGAGCGGCAGGACGGTGTTTTCCATCCACATGGTGACACGCCGCGATATGCCGAAATCGAAGATCATGCCGGCGTCTTCGGCCATCGCCTTGCGAAACATCAGGCCATAGGCGCGCTGATCGCCGGTGGCCGCGATCTCCACTGTGAAGTGCAGCATCTTGCCGGCAGCAGTCTGGATGATCAGCGGCTCTTTTTCGAATCGCATGTCCTGCTGCGCAAATGCCGGCAGGGCGACCATGAAAAAAAGCGCCATGAAGGCGCTTCTTATCATTTCGACCGGGAACAGGCCGCGCATCAGTGAGACCGGCCCACCGGGCTCGGAACATCCGGATGGATCTCGGCGGCCATCAGGCCCTTCTCGCCGTCGCCGAAGCGCACCAGCACCACCTGTCCGGGGCGCAATTCGGTAAGGCCGAAACGGCGGAGCGTCTCCATGTGCACGAAGATATCTTCCGTGCCCTCGCCGCGCGTCAGGAAGCCGAAGCCCTTGGTGCGGTTGAACCACTTCACGAGGGCGCGCTCGAGGCCGCTGGTTGCCGTGACCTGCACATGAGTGCGAACGGGCGGCATCTGCGACGGATGAACCGCAGTCGACTGGTCCATGGAGAGAATCTTGAAGGCCTGGTAGCCACGCTCGCGGCGCTGGACGAGAGCGACGATGCGGGTGCCTTCGAGAATGGTCTGGTAGCCATCGCGGCGAAGGCACGTTACGTGCAGCAAGACGTCCTGCATGCCGTTGTCAGGAACGATGAAGCCAAAGCCCTTGGCCACGTCGAACCATTTCACCACGCCGGTGATTTCAACGAGATCGACCGGTTCCGCCGACAATTCTTCAAGGTCGGTAAAGCCATTCGATGAAATCCTGTCAGCCATGTCGCCAGCCCCTCAATACGCGTCACACTGTTACGGTTAACTGATTCTTGAAATCAAGATTAACATCTTGGTAACGGATAAGCGCAAGTCCTAGTTTTCGGTTATTCCCAACTGTACATTTTATAGCGATGACTTGCCCGAAACTGGTGTCTGTTACCCAGACGGGCTAGCCCAAAAAGAGAGAGGAAACAAAATGCGTTATCTCCACACCATGGTTCGCGTCAAAGATCTCGACGCCTCCCTCCATTTTTACTCCACCCTGTTCGGTCTCGAGGAAATCCGCCGCCATGATAACGAAAAGGGCCGCTTTACGCTCGTTTTCCTGGCTGCTAGGGACGATATCGACCGTGCCCGTAGCGAAAAGACTCCCTGCCTCGAACTCACCTACAACTGGGACACGGAAGATTATACTGGAGGACGCAATTTCGGTCACCTCGCCTATGAGGTGGATGATATCTACGCGCTCTGCCAGAAGTTGATGGACAACGGCATAATTATCAACCGCCCGCCGCGCGACGGCAACATGGCCTTCGTGCGTTCGCCCGACGGCATCTCTATCGAGATCCTGCAGAAGGGCGAAAAACTGGCTCCGGCCGAACCCTGGCTGTCCATGGGCAATACCGGCACCTGGTAAGCCAAGCTGCGGGCAAGCTTCGCAGGGCACTCTCCGGCTCTATCGTAACGGAAGCGCGCATTCTTGCGCCTTCCGCATTCACCGGAGATTTCTCGGTTGACCAGAAATAACAAGCGGATTGCCCCTCCGAGCCGGCAGGCTGTCGGTGCTTTGCTGATCGCCAGTTCCGTCCTGGCGCTTTCCGGCTGCGTTTCCGACAAGAAGGCACTTGATTCGGCCGCCGTCGCCGCGCCGGCTGCAGCAGCGGGACAGCCTGTGCCGCGACTGGCGGCGGCAATGCCGGCAGCATCGACGTCCACGGCACCAAAGCAGCTCTATCGCGATCCGATGCTGACGAATGTTTCCGGCGTCGATCCGCAGGTTGCGGTACAGGATCCGAATGCGGCACCGTCCGCTCCACCCGTCGATCCGGCCATTCAGCCGCAGCAGCCTGCCAATATCGGCGGTCTCGTCATGCAGTCGACGCGAATCAATGCGCAGGCGATGAGCATCTTTTCCGATCATCAGCCGCTGCCACAGAACAACTCGACCTCCACGGTCATCCAGCCGCAGGGCGTGAACGCTTACGCACCTGAGAATGCCGGCCCAAGATCGAGCGTGTTCAGCGCGCCGCCAGAGCCACAGCAAGGCGAGATGCTGCCGCAGCAATCGTCGCAGAATACCAGCACCAGGATTGCGCCCGTACAGACCGCCTCGCTTGCCGGCGGCAGCATTCCGGGATCGACGACGAATGCGCTCTACAGTGCGCCGAAACAGAACCTGCTCAGCAGCCTTTCCGGGCTTCTGCAGAAGGCATCGCTGCCTGGCATGACGCGCGTCGCGCCGAATGGCCTGCATGTGCAGAACGACAGCGTACAGGTCGGCTGCTTCAAACCCGATCTCATGCGGGTCATCAAGACGGTCGAGACCCATTTCGGCAAGCCAGTCGTCGTAACATCGGGCTACCGCGATCCGCAGCATAACCGTGAAGTCGGCGGTGCCGAGGAATCGATGCATAAGAGCTGCGAAGCGGCCGATATCCACATCGACGGCATCAGCAAATGGGATATCGCCGCATATATTCGCTCGCTGCCGAACCGTGGTGGCGTCGGCACCTATTGCCATACGGATTCGGTCCATCTGGACACCGGCAACGCCCGCGACTGGAACTGGGGCTGCGGCCGCAAGAGCGCGCCGATTGCTTCGGCAAGGGCCATCTGACCTTCACCCCTCAGCAGCCTGACGTTAGGGAGGCGGCCGGCAGCTGGTTTCCGGTGGCCGCTGCAGCCCTTTGATTCGGTTGCAATAATCTCCAATTTCCCCAGTCGGAAATTGCCTGTCATTTTTTTGAAAAATTTCGAATTTGCGGCTTGCGGGATCGGAAGTGCCTGACTATAAGGGCGCCACCACAGCACGCGCCCTTCGTCTATCGGTTAGGACGACAGATTTTCATTCTGTAAAGAGGGGTTCGACTCCCCTAGGGCGTGCCACCTTTTCTTTCCATCCGGTGCCATATCTACCGCTTGCGGTACGCTCTACGCCTTCCTATTTGAGCTGAAAGCCTGCGCCCTTCGTCTATCGGTTAGGACGACAGATTCTCATTCTGTAAAGAGGGGTTCGATTCCCCTAGGGCGTACCAACGTCAGCAGATGACGGCACCTTGTAAGGGCGATAAGGCGGCTCTGTTCAGCTTTTCCACAAGCTCGGAAAAAAACTGCATAATCCTATGAAAATTTCTCATTTTGCCGCTTGCGGCGCACAAAGGTGCTGACTATAAGGGCGCCACCACAGAGCACGCGCCCTTCGTCTATCGGTTAGGACGACAGATTTTCATTCTGTAAAGAGGGGTTCGACTCCCCTAGGGCGTGCCACTCTCCTCCATTGTTTCCTTTTATTTTTATAGAGTTATCTCGTACGTTCGCTCAGCCGCGATATGCGAATTGACGGTGGCGTGTCGCTTGTTATGCCGTCACTCGTCCTCGCGGAAAAGCATCCTTTTTCCGGCCGCAGCCGACCTGCCCTCCTCCTGACCTCTTGCCCTTCAGCCGGTCACTTGGCCGGCGCGCCGTCGCTGATCCGCAGTTGGATTCTGCGCGAGCCCTGATAGTGTTCGGCACCGAGCGAGCCTGCGACATGCAGATTGGCGCCGCGAGAGTTAAGAAGCAGATTGCCGAGCGGGGTCTCGGCAGCCCTGAAGGCGATGCCGTCGAGGCGTGCGCCATCCATGGCTTCCAGCGTCACCTTCACATGCCGCTCGCCGACGAGACGCGAATCACGCACACGATGCGCCGGCACGGCAAAGACCGGCTGAGGGTGTCCCGAGCCATAGGGGCCGGCCGTTTCCAGGCGATCGATGAGCTCGATCGTCGCGCCGCTTGCAGCGATGGCGCCATCGATCTTCAGCGTCTCGTTGGCGACGAGGGCCGACACCGTCTTCTGGGCCTTCTCGGTGAAGAAGGCGCGCAGCAGGCCGAGCTTGCTGCGCTCCACGGTCAAACCGGCCGCCATGGCGTGTCCGCCACCCTTGACGAGCAGTCCCTCATCAACTGCGGCACGCACCATCCTGCCCATATCGAAGCCGTTGATCGAACGCCCCGAGCCGGTACCCCTGCCCGATGAATCGAAGGCGATGGCGAAGGCAGGTCGCTTGAACTTTTCCTTCAGGCGCGCGGCAATGAGGCCAACAATACCGGGATGCCATTTCTCATGCGCGGTAACGATGACAGAAGCCCCCTCGCCGTCTCCATACTCGGCTAGCGCTTCGGCCTCAGCCTCCTGCAGCATGACCGCTTCCATGGCCTGACGCTCGCGGTTGAGCTCATCCAGCCGCTGGGCGATGGCTTCGGCCTCTACGGCATTATCCAGTGTCAGGAGGCGGCTTCCAAGCGCTGCATCGCCGATTCGCCCGCCGGCATTGATGCGCGGGCCGATCAGGAAGCCGAAATGATAAGGCGTAACAGGGCCTGCCAGGCCCGCCTTGCGGAAAAGTGCTGCAAGACCGGCATTGCTCTGGTGACGCGCGGCGACCAGTCCTTTGACCACATAGGCGCGGTTGAGCCCCTTGAGAGGCACGACATCGCAGACAGTGGCGAGTGCGACGATATCAAGCCACTGCAGGAGATCGATCGCGAGAATGCGCTTATCTCCTGCCTCGCGCAGCAGGCGCAAAGTCGCCACCAGCACCATGAAGACGACGCCGGCGGCGCAAAGATGGCCCAGCGCCGAAAGATCATCCTCCCTGTTGGGATTGACCAGAGAATGGCAGCGCGGCAGCGCATGTGTCACCTGGTGGTGATCGATAACGACGACATCGATGTTGCGGTCTGCGGCAGCCGCCAGCGCCTCATGACTGGTGGAGCCGCAGTCGACGGTGACGATCAGGTTCGCACCATTGTCGATCAGTTGGTTGATCGCGGTCGGGTTGGGACCGTAGCCTTCGAAGATGCGGTCCGGAATGTAGATATGCGCCTTGACGCCGAAATGGGTGAGGAAGCGATACATGAGCGCGGAAGAGGCCGCACCGTCGACATCGTAATCGCCGAAGATCGCAACAGGCTCACTACTACGGATCGCCGCGGCAAGGCGTTTGGCGGCCTTCTCGCAGTCGGTCAGCTTGTAGGGATCAGGCATGAGGCTGCGGATCGTCGGATCGAGGAATTCGACCGCCTCATCCACCGCAACGCCGCGCCCGGCAAGCACGCGGGCGATCAGGTCAGGCAGGCCATGCATCTGCGACATGGCGAGCGCGCGGTTTTGCCCCGCCTGGTCGAGACGTGAAACCCAGCGATTGTCGAGAACGGACCTTTCGACGCCCAGGAAGGCGCGCGGTACCGGATCGACCATATCTGCCATGCCAAACTCCGCTTTCATCATCTGCCTCTTTTTACAGATGCGGAACGGATAGCAAAGCGGTGATTTGAAGGCTGTGGATTACCAGAAAAGTGTCCAGATAACCAAGCCGATACCCAGAGCCTGGACGAATACGATCGAAAGCAGGATCAGGAGCGTGGCCCAATTTCGCCCTTGCGGCCCCTCGCATTCGAGGGCCACTCCAAGGGTCGCCTGATCATATCTCTGTAAATCCGCCCGAGGACTCTCAAGCTCCGTGGGAGCATGATCATCCGTATGCTGCTCGATATTCCTCAACCCACGACTCCAACTCTCGCGGATTGATTATATCTATATCTCAATATCTGTTAATATAAATTTTGGCGAAGTGCCTTGATTAATAACAGAAAACCCGTCCGAGTGACCTCGGACGGGTTGAACCGTTCCAAACTGGAACAAAGCGTCAGGATTCTTCCTTCGGACGTTCGATGCGGATCACCTGCGGCTCTCCGACGAGGTAGCCCTCCTCCTTGATCGCCGCGACTGCCTTGCGCACGGAATCCTCCATCGTCGCATGAGTGACGAGGACGATCGTCTGATGATGCGAGGGCGCCAGATGCTGCTTGGAGCGTTGGACAATCGATTCCAGCGAAATCTGGTTTTCAGCCATGCGGGTGGCGACGCTGGCGAAGACGCCGGTACGGTCGAGAACGGTCAGGCGAATGAAATAACCGCCTTCGTGGCTCTGGATCTGCGCCTTGCGGTAAGGCTCCAGTGACTTTGCCGGATGACCGAGAACGGGAACGCGCTGGGCGCCCGGCTGGCTTTTGGCGATGTCGGCGATATCGCCAAGCACAGAAGATGCTGTGGCGTTGCCACCGGCACCGGGGCCGACCATCAGCAATTCGCCGAGGATATCGGATTCGATTGCGACCGCGTTGGTGACGCCATCGACCTGGGCGATGACGGAATCGACCGGCACCATGGTCGGATGCACGCGCTGCTCAATGCCGGTATCCGTGCGCTGGGCAACGCCGAGCAGCTTGATACGGTAGCCGAGATCGGCGGCAGCGCGGATATCCTCGATCGAGATATTGGTGATGCCTTCGAGATAGATATCATCGGCGGCAATCCTATTGCCGAAGGCAAGCGTCGTCAGGATCGACAGCTTGTGAGCAGTGTCATTGCCTTCGATGTCGAAAGCCGGATCGGCCTCGGCATAGCCGAGACGCTGAGCCTCCTTCAGGCAATCGGCAAAGGACAGACCTTCCTTCTCCATCTTGGTGAGGATGTAGTTGCAGGTGCCGTTCATGATGCCATAGACGCGCGAGATCGTATTTCCCGTCAGCGACTCACGCAGCGCCTTGATAACCGGAATGCCGCCGGCGACCGCAGCTTCGAAGTTCAGGAGCGAGCCCTTTTCTTCGGCAATCGTCGCAAGCTCGACGCCACGATAGGCAAGCAGCGCCTTGTTGGCTGTCACCACATGGAGACCTCGAGCGAGGGCGGCACGAACGGCTGTGTTTGCCGCGCCTTCTGCGCCACCGATCAGTTCGACGAAAACATCGATGTCGGCCCTTTCGGCCAGCTCTTCCGGGCGTTCATACCAGGTGATGCCGGTCAGATCGATGCCGCGGTCCTTCGTTTGGTCACGGGCCGAAACTGCCGTAATCGTGATCGGGCGACCGCAGGTGACTGCAAGTTCGTTGCTGTTCTGCTTGATGATGCGAACAAGCGCGGCACCAACGGTACCCAAGCCCGCAATGCCGATTTTGAGGGCATCTGCCATGGATCGATCCTGAAATGTCTCTGATGAAAGACAGCCGCAGTTTCGCGGCTGTCTTCAAGGTTGGAATTAACGGTGGGCGTTGAGCGAGATGACGTTGTGCATCGTCTCGTCGGCCGTCGACATGAACTTCTTGATGTTGCGCGCAGCCTGGCGGATGCGGTGTTCGTTCTCTACGAGCGCCAAACGGACGTAGTCGTCGCCCTGTTCGCCAAAGCCGATGCCCGGGGCAACGGCGACGTCGGCCTTCTCGACCAGCAGCTTGGAGAATTCCAGCGAGCCGAGATGACGGAACTTTTCCGGGATCTTTGCCCAGGCGAACATGGTGGCCGCCGGCGGCGGCACTTCAAAGCCGGCCTTGCCGAAGCTTTCGACCATGACGTCGCGGCGACGCTTGTAGACGTTGCGGACTTCCGCAATGTCGGAGCCGTCGCCGTTCAGGGCATGGGTGGCCGCAACCTGGATCGGCGTAAAGGCGCCGTAATCGAGATAGGACTTCACACGCGTCAGAGCCGCGATCAGCCGCTCATTACCGACGGCAAAGCCCATGCGCCAGCCAGGCATGGAGAAGGTCTTGGACATGGAGGTGAATTCGACCGTCACGTCCATTGCGCCCGGAACCTGCAGAACCGACGGTGGCGGCTCGCCATCGAAATAGATTTCAGAGTAAGCGAGGTCCGACAGTACGATGATGTCGTGCTTCTTCGCGAAGGCAATGACGTCCTTGTAGAAGTCGAGGCTGGCAACGAAGGCCGTCGGGTTCGACGGATAGTTCAGGACCAGCGCCAGCGGCTTCGGGATCGAGTGACGCACGGCGCGTTCCAGCGGCGGGAAGAAGCTTTCATCCGGCTCGACCGACATCGAGCGGATCACGCCGCCGGCCATCAGGAAGCCGAAAGCATGGATCGGATAGGTAGGGTTCGGGCAAAGGATGACATCACCCGGCGCCGTGATCGCCTGCGCCATGTTAGCGAAGCCTTCCTTCGAGCCGAGGGTGGCGACCACCTGCGTGTCCGGGTTCAACTTCACGCCGAATCGGCGCGCGTAATAAGCAGCCTGGGCGCGGCGCAGACCGGGAATGCCCTTGGAGGACGAATAGCGGTGTGTGCGCGGGTCCTGGACGACTTCGCAGAGCTTATCGACGATTGCCTGAGGGGTCGGAAGATCAGGATTTCCCATGCCGAGATCGATGATATCGGCTCCGCCCGCTCGCGCGCTCGCTTTCAAACGGTTGACCTGTTCGAAAACGTAGGGCGGCAAACGCCGGACTTTGTGAAACTCTTCCATCTCTTTCCCCATGGAAATGCGGCCAACTGACCGCTGTCGAAGCTCGTTCCGTCTCCCGGCATCTGCGATACGAGCTTCAGACTCGCAGCGCCGTATTCCTCTTCAACTCAAACTGCGCGGCAAATCTTTGACGGAGAGGCCGCGCATGAAGCGCATTATCGGGAAAATTGCATCTTCCGATCCATCCGGAAGGCTTTGCGTCCAAATCGCCTTAAAGGCAAGGCTTATTTGGTGATTTCGGAGAGCGTCGAGGCCCCGTGGTCGGCGGCAAGCGCGCGCATCTCGGCGACGCGACGCTGATACTCCGCCTCCGAAATCGCGCCTGAATTGCGCTTGCCTGTCAGCGCTGTCAGCTGGTGCTGCAGCTCGGCTGCCTCCTCGTCGCTCATTTGCACGTTGGCGGCGGTCAGTGGCGCACCGAATGAGGGATAACCATCACTGCTTTTGGTCAGGCCGCCTTCGACAGGCTCTCCCTTGGACGCCGGCATCACGACTGCGGTCGGCGCTGCCATACGCTGGGCGAAGGCCTTCTTCTCCTCGGCGGTCTTGTTGCATCCGACAAGCGCGAAGGCAATCGCCGCGGCCGCCGCGCAGATTGCTGCGGTGCGGGTGAAGGTCGCGAAATGCCCAATGCCTGTCGTCGTCATGCCTGATGATCCAATCCTGCCTGCTTCGACTGTTAAATTCGTCGCAGCGACAAAGCAATAGCACGAGAGCGAGTGTGCGGAACTTGTTTTCTTCATCGTCGCAGATGTACAACGAACGGATAGTGGATGCTGCCGCCGGAGGAAGTGCGTGACCGACAGCAAGCGGGAGAATGGTGCCAAGCGGGATTTCGACGCCAAGGATCTCGATCCCTATCTCCTGAAGGATCCCGAGGCCATGGCGATGAACTTCGCCCGTGCGCTCGAAAACCTCGGCAAGGCAGCTTCAGCGTGGCTGGCTCCGCGTGAGCGTGGCGAAATCTCCGACACGGTCGTCGAACCCGTCACCGATATGGTGAAGACGCTCTCCAAGGTTACGGAATACTGGATTTCCGATCCGCGCCGCACCTTCGAAGCCCAGACGCAGCTGATGACCTCGTTCTTCGGAATCTGGATGCGGTCGATGCAGCGCATGCAGGGCGAGACGGTCGAACAGGAGATCGAGCGCAAGGACAAGCGCTTCGCAGACGAGGACTGGCAGAAGAACCCCTTCTTCGAATTTTTGAAGCAGGTCTATTTCGTGACCGCCGACTGGGCTGAAAAGCTCGTGGCCGAGACCGAAGGGTTGGATGAGCATACGAAGCACAAGGCCGGCTTCTATGTGAAGCAGATCACGGCGGCACTATCGCCCACCAATTTCGTCGTCACCAACCCGCAGGTCTATCGGGAAACGATCGCGACCAGCGGCGAGAACCTCGTGCGCGGCATGAAGATGCTGACCGAGGATATCATCGCCGGCCGCGGCGAACTACGCCTGCGCCAGACCGATATGACCAAATTCGCCGTCGGCCGCGATATGGCGCTGACGCCGGGCAAGGTGATCGCCCAGAATGAAATCTGCCAGATCATCCAGTACGAGCCTTCGACGGAAACCGTATTGAAGCGGCCCCTGCTGATCTGCCCGCCATGGATCAACAAGTTCTACATTCTCGATCTCAACCCGCAGAAATCATTCATCAAATGGTGCGTGGACCAGGGGCATACGGTCTTCGTCATCTCCTGGGTCAATCCGGATAGCCGCCATGCGCTGAAGGACTGGACGGCTTACGCAAGGGAAGGCATCGACTTCGCGCTGGAGACGGTGGAGAAGGCGACCGGCGAGAAAGAGGTCAACGCCATCGGCTATTGCGTCGGCGGCACACTGCTTGCCGCAACCCTTGCCTTGCATGCCAAGGAGAAGAACAAGCGCATCAAGACTGCGACGCTCTTTACCACGCAGGTCGATTTCACCCATGCCGGCGACCTCAAGGTCTTCGTCGACGAGGAGCAGCTTCAGGCATTGGAAGCGCATATGCAGGAACTCGGCTATCTCGACGGTTCGCGCATGTCGACGGCGTTCAATATGCTGAGAGCAAGCGAGCTCATCTGGCCCTATTTCGTCAACAACTACCTCAAGGGCCAGGAGCCACTCCCCTTCGACCTGTTGTTCTGGAATGCCGATTCGACCCGCATGGCGGCGGCCAACCATGCCTTCTACCTGCGCAACTGCTACCTGAGGAATGCGCTGACAAAGGGTGAGATGGTCCTCGACGGCAAAACCGTCTCGCTGAAAGACGTCAAGATTCCGATCTACAATCTCGCGACGCGCGAGGATCATATCGCGCCGGCGAAGTCCGTCTTCCTTGGCAGCCAGTTCTTCGGCGGCAAGGTGCAGTTCGTCGTGACCGGCTCCGGCCATATTGCCGGCGTCGTCAACCCGCCCGACAAGCACAAATACCAATTCTGGACCGGCGGCCCGGCCAAGGGCGACTATGACGCCTGGCTCACCAAGGCAAAGGAAACGGCAGGCTCCTGGTGGCCGCACTGGCATGCGTGGATCGAGGCGCAAGACGGCGAGCGCGTTACGGCCCGCAAGCCGGGCGGCGCGGCACTCAACGCCATCGAGGAAGCACCCGGCAGCTATGTGATGGCGCGAAGCTGACGTCGGAAAGTTCTTCCATCATCGAATCACCCCTCAACGGGCGGTGACTGCAAACCTTCGAAAAATAGCTTTGCCTAAAATATTGCGTCTCTTTTCGTGACAATCGAAGCAGAGTGCCGTGCCCGTAAACCAATTGGAAACCATAGTTCGCCATCCTTAAGAAACGGTCGCATGCCGCGGGCGGGCCAAAATTCGGCCTTTTTGGGCAGTTAGCGGCTCCGGCATAGATCAGTAGTCAGTGTTGCCGGCCTGCATAGCGAGTTTTGGAAGACGAGTAGAGTATGGCGTTTGCAGTAGGGACGTTCAACAACGTCGCCCCTTTTGGCGGATCCCCTGTTCGTTCGGGCAGATCTCGCGGTTTTCTTACCGGCATCGCAATTGCCGGACTTTTGGCCTCCACGTGGCTTATCGGCACTGTTGCGACGATGCAATCCATGTCGATACCGTTCCGCTCCCAAAAGGAGATTGCTCCGGTCACGGCTGCGCCGAAGGCAACACCTGTTGCCGTTGAGCACGAGCGGCTCATCCACGTGAACAAGGCTTCGCGGCTTGCGGCATTCGATGCGAAGCCGGTTGTGCCTTTGACGGCACAGTTGATCCAGTCGCATGCGGAGAAGACATCGGCTGCCTCGAATGGAGCGCTGGCGCTTGCGAAAACCAACCGCCTTCCCGTTGCCGTCGCGCAACTTCAGCCGGTTGCCGTCTCCGACAATCCGCGCTTCAACAAGGACGACACGCTCGAGGCGCCGGCAACCGTCGTCGAAACCGCTTCCGCTGCGTCTGACGACGATGACAGGATCATCATTCCGTCGAAGGAAGCCGTTGCGGCTGCCGAAATGCCGGCCATGCTCGCGCTTACCGAAGGGGGGCCACGCGTGATGCCTGCTCCGGTCGAGCCGGCGCCGGTCAATCGCGCTGCCGCTCCTGCTGCCGGCAAGCCGGCAGAGGTGGACGTTGCCGAGGCAGACGGCCCGCAGCCCTTCGATCTGGTTCTGGCGCCCGATGAGGATTCCGTACCGCTGCCGATGGCGCGGCCCGATGGCCTCGTCGGCAGGCCCGCTCCGGCCTCCAAAGGTTCGCCGCGCGCTGCCGAGCCTGTACTTGCTTATGCCAAGCCGAACTCGCCGATCGAGGATGGTCAAGACGATGCAGTGCCGCGCTACGATAAGCCGGTCTTCTCGCCGCGCCTGCGTGCAGGCGTGGCGATCTACGACATCGAAAATGCTACGGTCTACCTGCCGAACGGCGAGCGACTGGAGGCCCATTCCGGCCTCGGAAAGATGCGTGACAACCCACGCTACATTGATCAGAAGATGCGCGGACCGACGCCGCCGCATACCTATAATCTGACGATGCGTGAAGCCCTGTTCCATGGCGTAGCGGCCATTCGCCTGACACCGGTGCAGGGTTCGGACGCGATCTTCAATCGCGTCGGCCTGCTGGCACACACCTATATGCTTGGCAAGAACGGCGATTCCAACGGCTGCATTTCCTTCAAGGATTACAAGCGCTTCCTCGCCGCTTACAAGCGCGGTGATATCAGGCAGATCGTCGTCGTGCCGCGGATGAACAACAAGCCTGCTTCGACGCTCGCTTCGCTCTTCTCGTCGCGCACCTAAAGACTGGCCGCGAGGAAATCGGCGAGCGACCGGCTCTCCGCCGAGAGGCGCAGCTTTCCCCTGACGAGCGCAAGTTCGGATGCCGGCTGCGGATCGAACCCATCCGCCGCTGTAAGCCGGCGATGTTCAGGCAGGACGGCATCCGATGGTAGCAGGCTGATGCCGAGGCCGGAAGCGACTGCGGCCTGAACTCCCATCAAACCCTGGCTCGTATAGGCAATGCGCCAACGCCGCCCGCTGCGCTCGATGAAGCGTATCGCCCGTTCGCGATAGATGCATCCAACAGGAAAAACTGCGAGCGGCACCGTCTCATCGTCCTTCACCGGCCGGTTCATGCTCTCGACCCAGACCAGCTCTTCCTCCCAATTGGCCAGACAGGTGCCGTCGCCGGGCTCGCGTTTGATCAGCGCCAGATCGATTTCGCCGACGTCGAGAAGGCGGCGAAGCTCGACGCTCCACCCGCTGACAGTGTCGAGCCTTATATGCGACGAGGCAGCAGAAAACCCGGAGAGAAGATCGATGAGCCTGCGGCCGGCAAAATCCTCGGGAACACCAAGCCTCACGGTCTTGGGCGCAGCGGGCTTGCGCATGACGTCCATTGCCTCTTCTGCCGTCGCCAGCAGACGTCGCGCATAGCTCAGGAGCACTTCGCCTTCCTCCGTCGTCTGGATGCCGCCCGTCGACTTGTCGCGCAGCAGCAGGGTGCGACCAATATTGGCCTCAAGCTTTTTGATCTGCTGGCTGACAGTGGACTGGGTGAGGTGAACGCGCTCGGCCGCACGCGTGAAGCCGCCGGCGTCGACGACGGCTGCAAAGGTGCGAAGAAGATCGAGGTCGAAAGCGAAGCTCATTTGATTTTCCACTAGGTGTAATTACAACATTTAATTTCTCAATGACGCTGTTCTTTGTCAACATGACGAAAATCGTGGAGACGAGAGATGACACTTCCCGGAAACCGGCCGACCTGGCTGACATTCGACTGTTACGGCACGCTGATCCAATGGGATGAAGGGCTGCTTGCCGCGATGGATGCTATCCTGTCGGCAAAGGGCGGCGATATCGACCAGTCGGCCTTCATTGCTGTCTACGACCGATACGAGCATGAACTGGAACAGCAGAAGCCGCACCGATCCTTCGGCCAAGTCACCGCCCTTGCATTGGAACTGGCGATGAACGAGTTTGGCCTGCCGTTCAACACCGCTGATGCCGATCTGCTGACGTCATCGATCGGCCGGATGCCCCCCTTCCCCGAAGTCGTCGAAACGCTCGACAAGCTGAAGACTGCCGGGTTCCGGCTCGCCATTATCTCGAATACGGACGACGCGATCATTGCCGGCAATGTCGCACAACTCGGCGGCCTCATCGACCGGGTGATCACCGCTGAACAGGCGGAAGCCTATAAGCCGTCGCCACAGATCTTCCGGCATGCCTGGAAAACGCTCCACATCGGCATGGATGATCTCGTGCATATCTGCGCCAGCCCGCATCTTGACCTTGCGGCCGCGCGCGAACTTGGTTTTCGTGCGATCTGGGTGGATCGCGGCACGGGACGGAAGCCGCTCAGCGATTACCGTCCCAACGAGATCGTGCCGACGCTCGATAAGGTGCCCGGCTTATTTGCCGCAAACGGCTGGATGTAATTGACGCGATTGGAGACAAGACATGGCTCATGAACTGAACCTTGCGAAAGGACAGCCCGCGATATTGCGCAATTTGCCGCTCGATACGGACGAGATCTGGCAGGCGCGCGTCGATTTGGCGGCCTGCCTCAGAATGGCCGCGCGGCTCGGGCTCGAGGAAGGCATCTGCAATCATTTCTCGGCCGTCGTGCCCGGCCATCCCGATCTCTTCCTGGTCAACAGGCTCGGTTGGGCCTTTCAGGAGGCCACCGCTTCGTCTCTGCTGATCTGCGATTTCGATGGCAATATCATCGCCGGCGACGGTGTGCCGGAAGCGACCGCCTTCTTCATCCATGCCCGCCTGCACAAGATGTCGCCGCGCGTGGGTGCCGCCTTCCATACGCATATGCCGAACGCGACCGCGCTCAGCATGATCGAGGGTGAACCCTTCGTCTGGGCAGGTCAGACGTCACTGAAATTCTATGGCCGCGTCGCGGTCGATGAAAACTATAACGGACTGGCACTCGATGAGCGCGAGGGCGACAGGATCGCCGCCGTGCTTGGCGACAAGGACATCCTGTTCATGAAGAACCATGGCGTCATGGTCTGCGCACCAAACATCGCCGAAGCCTGGGACGACCTCTATTATCTTGAGCGCGCCGCTGAAGTTCAGCTCAAGGCGATGAGCACCGGGCGGCAATTGATTGCTGTGCCGACCGATATCGCCGAACAGGCCGCAAAGCAGATGCGGGAAGGCGATCCGGAAAGTGCGCGCCTGCATCTTGAAAGCGTCAGGCGTGTTCTCGACCGGCAAGCGCCGGAATACCGGAGCTAAATCCCGCTCATTTCAGCCAGGCGCCGATGCGCTCCAGAGCCTCGGCGATCTCGGCCTCCGAACCGGCATAGGACATGCGCAGGGTGCGCGGTCCTTCAACCGGATCGAAATCGAGGCCGGGGGTGGCGGCGATATTGATCTCCGCCAGCATGCGCCTTGCGAAATCCATGCTGTCATTGGTGAAGCGCGAAACATCTACATACGCGTAAAAGGCGCCGTCCATCGGTGAGGCCGGCGCAAGACCGATCTTCGGCAACCGATCGAGCAGCAGCTCGCGATTGGCGGCATAGCTTGCCTTGACGTGATCAAGTTCGTCGCCTGCACCGAGGGCGGCGCTGGCGGCGATCTGCGAAAGCTCCGGCGGAGAGATATAGAGGCTCTGGGCGACGCGCTCGATCGGACGCACCAGCCGCTCGGGCAGCACCATCCAGCCGATGCGCCAGCCGGTCATGCAATAATATTTGGAGAAGGAGTTGATGACGATCGCCTCGTCCGTCAGCTCCAGCGCGCTCGTCTCTTCTCCTGCAAAGGTCAGGCCGTGATAGATCTCGTCGGAGATGAAGGCGATGTCGTTGGCGTCGCAGTAAGCAGCAAGCGCTTTCAGGCCTTCGCGGCCAGTGACAGTGCCGGTCGGGTTGGCGGGGCTGGCAAGCAGCGCGCCCTTCAGCTTCACGCCTTTTTCCGCTTGGATCGCTTCGAGACTTTCTGGCGTCAGCGTGAAATGCGTTTCTGCGCTGACGGGCACTTCGACCACATTGAGGCCAAGGGCGCCGAGGATGTTACGATAGGCGGGATAGCCCGGCCGGGCGATTGCAACGGCATCGCCGACATCGAAAAGCGACAGGAAGGCGAGATTGAAGGCGGCGGACGAACCGGTTGTGATCGCGATACGCGCAGGAGCGATCTCGATGCCGTGGCGATCGCGATAGTGCTCGGCGAGCGCATTTTTCAGCCGTGCCGTGCCGAGCGCATCCGTATAACCGATGCGCCCTTCGGCGAGCGCCGCGCGGGCGGCTTCAAGAGCCAATTGGGGCGCAGGATGAGACGGCTGGCCGACGGCCATGGAAATGACGGGGTGACCGCCTGCGCGCCTCTTCGTCGCCTCGGCCAGAACATCCATGGCATGGAACGGTTCGACTTCGCTGCGTTTCGAGATGGAAAACACGATCACTTCCTGCCTGGCTTCGACTGAAGGCCAGACAATTGCCGCAATAATCGGCTCATCACAATCCCGCGAGGGCTTGGATCGGAGGAAAATTCCTGTTTGATGGCGGCCCGACGCGCCGTAATTTGATGCGGACGCATCCAAGCCCATTAACCCGGCGATGGTATTTTCCGCTTCGAAAACCATCAGCCGACGACGAGGATACCATGGCCTTCTTCTCCAAAACGCTCACCGCGCTGGTGCTTGCAGCCTCCATCGCCCTTCCGGCTCAGGCGTTTGCATTCGACGATCAGCAGAAGAAGGAGCTCGGTGAATTCATCAAGCAGTACCTGATCGAAAATCCGGAGATCATGCTCGAGGTGCAGGACGCGCTGCAGAAAAAGCAGCAGATGGCCCAGCAGGTGAAGGCCACGATGGCGATCGAGAACAACACCGACGGCATCTTCGATTCCAAGAACGACGTGACGCTCGGCAACCCCAAAGGCGATGTCACCGTCGTCGAGTTCTTCGATTATAATTGCACCTATTGCCGTCACGCCCTGCCCGACATGCAGGCCTTGTTGAAGAAGGACAAGAATGTCCGCTTCGTGCTGAAGGAATTCCCGATCCTCGGGTCGGATTCGGTCGCGGCGCACCGCGTGGCGGATGCCTTCCGCCGCCTTGCGCCGGAAAAATACGGCGATTTCCACGTCGCGTTGCTCGGCAGCGATGGCCGTGCCTCCGAGGACACCGCAATCCAGGTCGCCTCTTCTCTCGGCGTCAGCGAAGACAAGATCCGCGCGGAGATGAAAAAGAGCCCGAACGATGGCATCGTGCAGGCGACTTATCAGCTTGCAGCCAATCTCGGTATCAGCGGTACACCGTCCTATGTGATCGGCAACGAAATGGTGCCCGGTGCCGTCGGCATCGACGACCTCGAAGCCAAGGTGAAGAACATGCGGGCCTGCGGCAAGACAAGCTGCTGAACCCGCGCCCATCAAATCGCCTAAATCGAAGCGTTTCAGCCATGTGGACAAACATGGCGCGACCTCCTCTGCCGATTCTGTAAGGGCTTTCAATAAGCCCGCGCGGAGTCTATAGGTGGCGCTCGCGCATTCCCGTGCCTTTGCCGCCGAAAGGCTGACACAGGACGCGATGAATACAATGAACCGCGTAACGGTCGCCTGATCCAGAGAGGATCAAGAGCCGGTGCGCCAAACGGAACATTCGATGACGCAAACGATTTTCGTCCTGAACGGCCCCAACCTGAATATGCTGGGCAAGCGAGAACCTGGCATTTATGGCGGCAAGACGCTCAAGGACATAGAGGCGGACTGCAAGGCTGCGGGCCGCGAGCTCGGATTCGACATCGATTTCCGCCAAAGCAATCACGAAGGCACGCTGGTGGACTGGCTCCACGAAGCGGATGAAAAGGCTGTCGGCGTTGCCATCAATGCAGGCGCCTATACGCACACATCCGTCGCGCTGCATGATGCGATCCGTGCTATTTCCATTCCCGTCATCGAACTCCACATATCCAATGTGCATGCACGGGAAGAATTCCGTCACAAGTCGATGATCGCGCCGGCATGCAAAGGCGTGATCTGCGGCTTCGGGCCTCACAGCTACATCCTGGCGCTCCACGCGCTGAAGAACATCACGGCATAAGAAGAAGACAGGGCAACACTCATGGCTGAAAAGAAATCCGGTATCGATCAGGCACTGATCCGCGATCTCGCCAATATCCTCAAGGACACGGATCTGACCGAGATCGAAGTCGAACAGGAAGATCTGCGTATCCGCGTTTCCCGCGCAGGCACGACCCAGTACATCCAGGCGCCGATTGCGGCCCCCGCCTATGCAGCACCGGCTGCAGCTGCAGCAGCCCCGGTAGCTGCTGCCGCTGCTCCCGCAGCGGCAGGCCGCAACCCGGCGAACACGGTGAACGCGCCGATGGTCGGCACCGCCTATATGGCCCCGGCCCCGGGCGCGCGCGCGTTTATCGAACTCGGCGCTACGGTCAAGGAAGGCCAGACGCTCCTCATCATCGAAGCGATGAAGACGATGAACCAGATCCCCTCGCCGAAGTCGGGCAAGGTTACGGAAATCCTCGTCGAAGACGGCTCGCCCGTCGAATACGGCCAGGCGCTCGTCGTCATCGAATAAGGCTTTGCCAATGATCTCGAAGATCCTCATAGCCAACCGCGGCGAGATCGCCCTTCGCGTGCTGCGCGCCTGCAAGGAACTCGGAATTGCGAGCGTTGCCGTGCATTCGACGGCTGATGCCGACGCCATGCATGTGCGCCTTGCCGACGAAAGTGTGTGCATCGGCCCGCCGCCTTCGCGCGAAAGCTATCTCAACATCCACCAGATCGTCGCAGCCTGCGAAATCACCGGCGCTGATGCCGTACATCCGGGTTACGGCTTCCTGTCGGAAAATGCCAAGTTCGCCGATATTCTCGAAGCCCACGGCATTACCTTCATCGGCCCGACGGCGGAACACATCCGCATCATGGGCGACAAGATCACCGCCAAGACGACGGCGCAGGAACTCGGCATCCCCGTCGTTCCCGGCTCCGATGGCGAAGTGAAGACCGAAGAGGATGCGCTGAGGACGGCAGCCTATATAGGCTATCCGGTGCTGATCAAGGCAACGGCCGGCGGCGGCGGACGCGGCATGAAGGTCGCCAAGACCGAAGCCGACCTGATTGAAGCCTGGTCGACGGCCCGCACCGAAGCGTCCGCCGCTTTCGGCAATGACGCCGTATACATGGAAAAATACCTCGAAAAGCCACGCCACATCGAAATCCAGGTGTTCGGCGACGGCGAAGGCAATGCCATCCATCTCGGCGAACGCGACTGCTCGCTGCAGCGCCGTCACCAGAAGGTCTGGGAAGAGGCAAACTCGCCTGCCCTCAATGTCGAGCAGCGCAAGAAGATCGGCCAGATCTGCGCCGACGCCATGAAGAAGCTGAAATACCGCGGCGCCGGCACGATCGAGTTCCTCTACGAAAATGGCGAGTTCTATTTCATCGAAATGAACACCCGCCTGCAGGTGGAGCATCCGGTCACCGAAGCCATTACCGGCATCGACCTCGTGCATGAGCAGATCCGCGTTGCCTCCGGCGGCGGTCTCTCGGTCACGCAGGACGAAGTGCACTTCCACGGCCACGCCATCGAATGCCGCATCAATGCCGAGGACGCACGCACGTTCGTGCCCTCGCCCGGCACGATCACGCATTTCCATGCACCGGGTGGACTTGGCGTGCGCATCGATTCCGGTGCCTATCAGGGCTACAAGATCCCGCCCTATTACGATAGCCTCATCGGCAAGCTGATCGTTCACGGTCGGACACGCGTCGAATGCATGATGCGCCTGCGCCGCGCGCTCGATGAATTTGTCGTTGACGGAATCAAGACGACGCTGCCACTGTTCCAGGATCTCGTTTCCAACCAGGATATCGCCAACGGCGACTACGATATTCATTGGCTGGAAAAGTACCTCGCCAACAGCAAGCCGGCAGCATAGGACAAGAATGGCAGGAGCGCGCAGGAAGTCACCAGGTATTACCCCGGAGATTCTCCTGCGTGCCTATTCTATCGGCCTGTTTCCCATGGCCGAATCAGCCGACGATCCCGAAATCTTCTGGGTCGAGCCGGATATCCGCGGCGTCCTGCCGCTGGACAATCGTTTCCACATCTCCAAAAGCCTTCGAAAGACAATCCGCCAGAAGCCCTTCGACATTCGCTTCAACAGTGACTTCGATGCCGTGATTACTGCCTGTGCCAGCGAGACATCCGATCGCCCGAGCACCTGGATCAACGAAACCATCAAGACGCTCTATTCCGCCCTGCACCGCATGGGTCACGCGCATTCCGTCGAAGCCTGGGATGGCGATGAACTCGTCGGCGGGCTCTACGGCGTGTCGCTCGGATCGGCCTTCTTCGGGGAAAGCATGTTCTCTCGGCGGACCGACGCTTCGAAAATCTGTCTCGTGCATCTGGTGGAACGTTTGAAGCAGAAGCACTTCACGCTTCTCGATACACAATTCACGACGGAACATCTAAAGACATTCGGGGCGATCGACGTACCGAAGGCGGATTATGCGCTGTTGCTCGCCGCAGCAATGGAATCGCCACATCTGGAGTTCTAAGGAACTCTCTTTTTGCCAGAGAAGACGTTTACTTCGCGCCGGCGCTATCCGGCGGCGGGACGTCGGAGTTCTGCTTGCAGTCCTTCAGCCAGACGTCATAGATCGGATGCTCGACGGCGTTGAGGCCGGGGCTGTCGGCAAACATCCAGCCGGTGAAGATGCGGCGGATCTTGCGGTCCAGCGTGATCTCGTCGACTTCGACGAAACCGTCGATCTTCTGGGCTTCCGACTGGTCGCGCGAATAGCACGCCTTCGGCGTGACCTGCAGAGCGCCGAACTGGACCGTTTCGTTGACATAAACGTCGAACGTGGTGATGCGGCCGGTGATCTTGTCGAGGCCGGAGAAGACGGCGACCGGATTGTCGATGCGAGCCGCCTTGGCTGGAGTGGAAAGAAGCCCGGCACCAACCGCCAACAGCGATACAGCTCCCGCAGCCGGCAGGACCATGTTTCGCAGGGAAAGCTTCATATCTACCCGTCTCCAGCGCATATTCAGTTCATGGCCACATCGACTGCAGCCACCCTGCGGGTAAAGGTCAATTGTGGCCAAAGCGCGGGGCAGACACCGCCATCCAATGCTTGATGCTCAGTTGCCCGGCGTCCAGGCGTCGTAGTCGCCGGTCACGCGCGGACGTTCGCCAGTCGCAGCCAGAGAGCCTGGCGGACGATAAGCCTGCGGCGAGCCAGTGGGGTTGGCGCGGTGCGGTTTCTGCCACTCTTTTGCAACGTAGTTTTCGTTGGACGGCGGAACATCGGTGCGGTGATGCATCCAGCCGTGCCAGCCCGGAGGGATGGCAGAAGCTTCCGCGTAACCCTTGTAGATTACCCAGCGCTTCGGCAGGCCATATGAGGAAAGGCCGCCTTCGTAATAGACATTGCCCAACTCGTCCTCACCAACGCGCTTGAAGCCGCGAAGGGCGAAAAGCGTGCCGAACGTATAGTTGTTCCACCAGGTGAAGGTGTGCAGCAGGAACTTGATCATGTCTTTTCCTCGTGGCCGCAGAACGCGGACGAAAGCAGATAGGATTTTTCGCTTATGCCGCCGCCAAGCCGAATTGTCCAGTGATTCCCGCCGAAACGACGGTCATTTCAGAGCCATCTTGAAACCGATATGCGAGGGCTTGAAACCGAGCCTTTCATAGAAACGATGGGCATCCTTGCGCACTGCATTCGATGTCAGCTGGACGAGCCGCACGCCGCGACTTTTCGCCTCGGCAATGGCGAATTCGATCATCCGAGCACCGATGCCCTGCCCGCGCAGATCGGCACGCGTGTGCACCGCCTCGATGATCATGGCGGACGAGCCGCGTGCGTTGAGCGAGGTGGTGATCATCGTCTGGAAGGTGCCGACGACGTCACCGTCCCGCTCTGCAACGTGAAGCGCCTGGTTGGAAGACGCCGTGATCGTCGCGAAAGCGCAGGCATAATCCGGATAGGCCTCGGGATCGGTGGTATCACCATGACCGCCGAGAGGATCGGCGGCAAACATCGCAATCAAGGCGGGCAGATCGCGTTCACGCGCTTCACGAATGATGATGTCGCCGGATGCCATGTCAGTGGAGCTCGAGCGCCTTTTCGAAGACCAGTGTCGGAATGCCGGACTGATCGGGACCGCTGTTCTCCTTGCGGCTGATCTCGACGAAACCGAGGCGCTCGTAGAAATGGACGGCTTCGTGGTTCTGCACCTCGACCTCCAACCGCATGATCTCGGCATCGGGAAAGCAGGTTTCGAGCTCGGCGAAGATATCGCGGCCAATACCCTGGCGCTGCAGGTTTGGCCTGACATAGAGCAGATGCAGCATGACGGTCTTCGTCATTTCATCCGACATCGCCGCGTATCCCATGCCGCCGATATCCCGGCCGTCATCGGCAACGAGGAACTCGGCATTCTTCTTCGTCAATCGCGCCTTCAGCGTAGCCGGCGAAAAAAGATGGGCGATCAGTTCGTTGACCTTTGCAACGCCGTGGCTCGCATCGTAGGCCGCATGGAAGCTCTCGTCGAGCAGAGTGCGGACCTTTTCCAGATCACGTTCGCTGGCCGTTCGGACGAAATAAACCAAGACCTTCTCCTTGCGGTATCGGTCCACCGAAAACCGCTTCGCACGTTTCGGCGGATGCCGTTGGCTTATTCCTCGATGCCGAGCTTTGCCTTGACGAGAGCCTGCACGGCCTGCGGGTTGGCCTTGCCGCCGGTCGCCTTCATCACCTGACCGACGAACCAGCCTGCAAGCGTCGGCTTTGCCTTGACCTTGGCAACCTGATCCGGGTTGGCGGCGATGATCTCATCGACGGCCTTTTCGATCGCGCCTGTATCCGTCACCTGCTTCAGGCCGCGGCTTTCAACGATCTCGTTGGGATCGCCACCCTCGTTGAGGATGATTTCGAAGACGTCCTTGGCGATCTTGCCGGAGATGGTCTCAGCCTTGATGAGGTCGATGATGGCACCGAGCTGAGCCGGAGAAACCGAGGTTTCCTCTATGCTCTTGCCGGTACGGTTCAGTGCGCCGAGCAAATCGTTGATGACCCAGTTGGCAGCCGTCTTGCCGTCGCGGCCCTCGGCAACGGCTTCGAAATAGTCGGCAATCGCCTTTTCCGAGACGAGCACGGAAGCGTCGTAGATCGAGAGACCGAGTTCGCGAACGAAACGCTCTTTCTTATCGTCAGGCAGTTCCGGCAGATGCTTGGCCAGATCACTGATGAAGGCGTCATCAAATTCGAGCGGCAGCAGGTCCGGATCGGGGAAATAGCGATAGTCATGCGCATCTTCCTTAGTGCGCATGGACCGCGTCTCACCCTTGTTCGCGTCGAACAGGCGGGTTTCCTGATCGATCGTGCCGCCATCCTCGAGAATACCGATCTGCCGGCGGGCTTCGAATTCGATCGCCTGGCCGATGAAACGGATGGAGTTGACGTTCTTGATTTCGCAGCGCGTACCGAAAGGCTCACCCGGGCGGCGCACGGAGACGTTGACGTCGGCGCGCATGGAGCCCTCATCCATGTTGCCGTCGCAAGTGCCGAGGTAGCGTACGATCGAGCGCAGCTTCGTCATGTAGGCCTTGGCCTCATCGGAGGTGCGCATATCCGGCTTGGAGACGATTTCCATCAGCGCCACGCCGGAACGGTTGAGGTCCACATAGGACATGGTCGGATGCTGGTCGTGCATCGACTTGCCGGCATCCTGCTCCAGGTGCAGGCGCTCGATACCGATCTCGATATCCTCGAACTGACCCTGACGATCCGGGCCGAGCGAGATGACGATCTTGCCCTCGCCGACGATCGGGTCCTTGTACTGCGAGATCTGGTAGCCCTGCGGCAGGTCCGGGTAGAAATAGTTCTTGCGGTCGAAGACCGAGCGCTTGTTGATCGCAGCCTTCAGGCCGAGACCGGTGCGAACCGCCTGCTTGACGCATTCCTCGTTGATGACAGGCAGCATGCCAGGCATGGCCGCATCGACGAGCGAGACATTCGAATTCTGCGGCTTGCCGAATTCCGTCGAGGCTCCGGAGAAAAGCTTGGAATTGGAGAGCACCTGGGCATGGACTTCCATGCCGATGATGACTTCCCAATCGCCGGTGGCGCCGGGGATATAACGTTTCGGATCAGGCGTGCGAACGTCGACAATGGTCATGAGATGCTCTTCGAAGGCTGTTCTTTTCAACTGGTGAGGTAAAGGAAATGGCCTGCCGGTGCAAGGCTTTCAGCGGTTAGAAACCGGGGCCGTAACCTTCCGGCTCCTGCGGGCCGAGATGCTTGGTGAGCCCGACGGACGGTACGTCACGATCAAGCTTCGGATTATAGGCGACCGAGAGCCAGTGGATCGAGTAGCCGTGCTTCTGAAAGAAGGCGATTGCCTCGGAATTTCCCGAGTGGGTCTGCATTGCCGCCTCCTCGAAGCCTCGCTCAAAGATATCGGCCTCGATACGCTCCAGCAGAGCGGTACCCAGCCCCTGCCGGTTGAAGCTCGGGTCGATCCAGAAGTCGGAAATCGTTTCGTCCAGCCCCTCGCGCGCCGCCCAACCGGCAACCTGTCCGTTCTGCTCGACGACAGTGATGGTCAGCCAGCTATTATCCACAAAAGTCCGGAAGGCGCTGCGGGCTCCATCCGTCATGGCGTCCGATTCGCCGATCAATGCCATTGCTCTTTGCCAGGCTCGTAAGCCGATCTCGCTCAAGAGTTCCGTTTCGCCTTCGCGGGCATTGCGAATGTGGATCAATGGCACCTCCGCTCTACAATAGAGAGTAGACCATTGAGTCGGGCAATTTTCCAGTGCCTCCAATGAGATAAAAGGGGAAAGCATTTCGATCGGCTTTTCTCCGCAACCCTCGTCCGGCTTGACCGGATTGTGGTTGCTGATAAAAGACGCGCCAGAGGTGTTTTATGTCTAACCTGTCTGAGACCCGGTAAAGGTCCCTGCCGCAAGCACAGGCTCGCGCGCATGGACCCGAAAAACGAAGCCGCGGCGTATCGGCTAAGCCCGAACGCCAGATCGTTTTTGTGCGCCTCCGTGAAGGCGCGTTTCCGGATCAACAGCAATGGACATCTCGCGCGCAGAACAGCGCATCCTGCACCTTATGGCCCAGGGTGGCCGTATCGAAATTACCCGCGACAACAATAAGAAGATCGAAACGGTGAACTGCTTCACCCGCGACGGCTGGGTCTATCCTGGCTTCGGTCTGGAGCTTTTCCGTAAGCTGAAACGGCTGAAGGCGATCAAATCTTCCGCCGGCCAGCCTTATCGGATCACGGACAGAGGTCTGAAGCTGGTCAGGTCGCAACTCGATAACAGATAGGTCTGACGAGAGCCTGGCCGTGCAGCAAAGTTGCTGTGCGGCCAGCAGAGTTTCAGAGCCTTGCGGAAAGCTCCGGACGCATCGCCGTCCACTCCTCGGCAATCGTGCCCCCGCCGACGGTCTTGCCGGCGCGGCGATACCAGTAGCCGGCGTTCCAGTCGTCGCCTTCGACGCGATGACAAAACGCGTGGCCCCAGTCGAAGGGCTGTTCGCCTTCATGGTTCTGGCAGATTTCGTGAACCGCCTCCCATTCCGCGCCCATCTTAAAGCCGCTGGCAGCGAGGCGATCAAAGGCCTCGATCAACCGTGCAAGATCCCGTTTCGGCATGAGGCCCTCCCCGCAAAGTCCTCCCTCTATAACAGGCGCCGCCTCGAAATCCGAGACGGCACCTGCTTTTCTTCAATCGCGGAGATTGATGATGTCGTTCATCAACCCGCCCGTACTGTTGTGGATGGTCAGGTAAGCTTTCGGATCGTTAAGCCGGTTACCACCACTTGGCCGGCGTGAACTTGCCGGCGGCCTGTTCGATGACATGGGCGGTCTTGAAGAGGGTTTCCTCGTCGAAGGCCTTGCCGATGAGCTGCAGGCCGAGGGGCAGGCCCCTATGGTCCAGACCGGCGGGAACGGCAATGCCCGGCAGACCGGCCATGTTGACCGTCACCGTAAAGATGTCGTTCAGGTACATCTTCACCGGATCGGATGCGAGGTCCTCGTCGGCAACGCCGAAGGCCGATGACGGGGTTGCGGGCGTCAGAATGGCATCGACTCCGGCATCGAAGGCGAGTTCGAAATCGCGCTTGATGAGCGTGCGGACCTTCTGGGCGCGCAGGTAATAGGCGTCGTAGTAACCGGCCGACAGAACATAGGTGCCGATCATGATGCGGCGCTTGACTTCCTGGCCGAAGCCGGCGGCGCGCGTCTTTTCGTACATGTCGACGATATCCTTGCCGTCGACACGCAGACCGTAGCGCACACCGTCGTAACGGGCGAGGTTCGAAGAGGCTTCGGCAGGGGCCACGATGTAATAGGCCGGCAGGGCGTATTTCGTGTGGGGCAGAGAGATGTTGACGATCTCGGCACCGGCATCCTTCAACCAGGCGATACCCTGCTGCCAGATAGCTTCGATCTCGTCCGGCATTCCGTCGACGCGATATTCGTTCGGAATGCCGATCTTCATGCCCTTGAGCGATTTACCGATGGCGGCCTCATAATCCGGAACCGGCAGATCGACCGAGGTCGTATCCTTGGCATCGACGCTTGCCATCGACTTTAAGAGGATTGCGGCATCGCGAACGTCGCGGGCGATCGGGCCGGCCTGATCGAGCGAAGAGGCGAAGGCAACCGTACCCCAGCGCGAGCAGCGGCCATAGGTCGGCTTGATGCCGACGGTGCCGGTGAAGGCTGCCGGCTGGCGAATAGAGCCGCCGGTATCAGTGGCGGTCGCACCGGCGCAGAGATGGGCGGCAACGGCTGCGGCCGAACCGCCGGACGAGCCACCAGGAACGAGCTGCTGGTTGGAGCCTGCGGCACGCCAAGGGTTGATGACAGCGCCATAATACGAGGTCTCGTTGGAAGAGCCCATCGCGAACTCGTCCATATTCAGCTTGCCGAGCATGACGGCGCCGTCATCCCAGAGGTTCTGGGTCACCGTCGATTCATAACGGGGCTCGAAACCATCGAGAATGTGGCTGCAGGCCTGGGTGTGCACGCCAACGGTGGCGAACAGGTCCTTGATGCCGAGCGGGATGCCTTCAAGATCACCTGCCTTGCCGGCGGCAATTCGCTCGTCAGAATTCTTCGCCATGACGCGTGCGAGATCCGGCGTGACCTTGATATAGGCGTTGAGCTGGCCATTGGCCGCATCGATCGCCGAAATATAGGCTTCGGTCAGTTCGGTTGCGGTGATCTCCCTGGCGCGCAGCTTCTGGCGGGCTTCGGCAATGGTCAGGCTGGTGAGTTCGCTCATCGTGTTTTCGCTTCAGATCTGAAAATGGCAACAGGGTCGGAAAGAGGCGTTGAGCGCCCTATTCGACGACTTTAGGTACCAGGAAGAAATTGTGGTCGGTGATAGGCGCATTGGCAACGACATCGGCGGCCTTGTTGCCGTCATTGACGACATCGGGCCGCTTCTTCATGTCCATCGGCGTTACCGAGGTCATAGCCTCGACACCTTCGACGTCGACTTCGGAAAGCTGCTCGACGAAGCCGAGGATGCCATTCAGCTCACCGACCATGCGATTTGCCTCTTCTTCCGAGACAGCAATACGGGCAAGGCGCGCAACGCGCTTAACGGTGGCGAGATCGACGGACATGGCATTCTCCGGATAGGAATTTTCCTATCGCTATAAAGACCATGTCCGTCCTGTGCAACGGGTTTGCCTTTTCGGCAACGCAGAATTCCTCTCCCCAAATCCACCTGGATTCGAGGAGTTATGCATCAGAGCGAGAAGCTCTCGCCGGGCTTCGGCGCCTTCACTTCGGTTTTGGAGGCCTCCATGCCGGCAATGAATTTCTCCGGCGTCTGGTCGATGATCGGGAAGGTTCCGTAGTGGCCGGGGATGGCCGTCTTGAAGTTGAAGTAGCGCTGGCAGGCAAGCGCTGCGACAGCACCGCCCATGGTGAAGCGGTCGCCGATCGGGACGATGCCGATATCCGGCTGATGCAATTCGTTGATCAGCCCCATGTCGGAGAAGATATCGGTGTCGCCCATATGGAAGAGGCTGGGCTCGTCCTCGAAATGCAGCACGAGGCCGTTCGGGTTGCCGAGCGAATGGGAAACGCCATCTTCGGTGATCTGGGCGGAGGAGTGCAGTGCATTGGTGAAGGTCGCACTGAAACTGCCGAGCGAGACGGTGCCTCCGGTATTGCCCATTTCGAGCTTCTCGACACCCCTGGAGCCAAGCCAAGAAGCAAGGTCGGCATTGGCAAGAACGACGGCGCCGGTGTCCTTGGCAATCTGGATCGTATCACCGACATGGTCGGCATGGCCGTGGGTCAGCAGGATGTGGGTGATGCCTTTGGTTACGTCCTTGATATCCTGGCCAGTGAAGGATGGGTTATAAGTCAGGAAGGGATCGATCAGGATTTTGGCGGCTTTCGTCTCGATGCGGAAAGCAGCATGGCCAAGCCAGGTGATCTTCATGAAAAGTCTCCTTTATTACGTGATGCAAAAGACGATTTTGGAGCCAAAGCAATTCCGGCCGGAAAACCGTTTCGCACTTTTTCTGGAATTGCTCTAAGGACATAGCCGATATGGCCGCAAAGAAAAGCGGTGGGCGCTTCAATTTCTTTTGACAGGATGACACGACAATGACGGTGCTGACGATCGAGGAACTGGCCGAAGCGCTCGGTCCCGGACAGGCAATCGCCGGCCTCGATCTCGGCACGAAGACGATCGGTCTTGCCATGTCCGATCTCGGACGCCGCTTTGCGACGCCGCGTCCGGTCATCAAGCGCGAGAAATTCACCATCGATGCCGAGACCCTGCTGGCCTTCGCAACGAGAGAAAAGGTCTCAGCCTTCGTCATCGGCCTGCCGATGAATATGGATGGATCGGCAGGGCCGCGCGTTCAGGCGACGCGGGCCTTCGTGCGCAACATGGAGCAGAAAACCGCCCTTCCCTTTGTCTATTGGGATGAGCGGCTATCGACGGTGGCGGCAGAACGGGCCTTGCTGGAAATGGATGTTTCGCGGGCAAAACGCGCCGAACGGATCGATTCGGCTGCGGCAAGCTTCATCCTTCAGGGAGCGCTTGACAGGCTTTCCTTGCTGGCGAGATCGGCAGACGATATGGAGGCGTGACGCGCCCTCCACCATGCCGCAATCTGACGGCGCTTACGGAAGCCCATGATGGCAAAGACGACGAGGCTGTCGATGGCGATGGCGCGAGCGACCAGCGGCGGAATTTCCTCCGGCGGCAGGCCGAGCACCTTGCCGTAAACCTGGAATGTCAGGTCATGGACCTGCCGCGTCAGCATGAAGATGCCGAAGTTCAGATCGTAATAGGAAAGCCAGTACCATCCCGCCAGGAAGACGATCGGACCGGCCCAGAAGATCAGAAACCACTTCATGCGGCCTCTCCTTCGTGATTGCGCAGGACCGGCATATCAAGAGAAACGAGCCAGACCGACGATGCCATGATGCAGAGTACGAGCGTGGGCACGGCGATATCCAGCGCCAGCACGGCAAAAAACATCATTGCCGCGACAAGCAACGCGGTTCTGGCGATACTGGTTTCCATCACTGAACTCGGGTCCACACTCGTTGCATTTCTACCTGACACCACACTGGCGGGTTAACCAGCATCACGCAACGTAAACCAATTGTTAAGGTTAATGTCTGGGCGCCGGCTGTGGATTATTCAGCCGTAGACGCCGCGCACCAGCCGCTTCAACGCACCTGCCGCCTTCTCCCAGTCCTTGCCGTTCTTCAAAACCAGACCCGCGCATTGCCCACCGGCGGCGGCGGCAAGCACAAGATGCTGGATGGAGGCGAAGATCAGGGCATTGACGGAAACGACGTCAACACCCTTCGGCGGCGTCAGCGAACCGCGCATGCGATCGAGCCACTGGCCAAGCGCCTTGGAGCGCGCTTCGGAAAGGCGCCTCACCTGTTCGGTATTTTCGGACACCTCCCAGGCGACGATGCGGCGCATCAGCGGATCGTCGCGCAACGCTTCCAGGAAAAGCAGCGACAACCGCTCCATCAGGTCGCCATAGGTCAGCAGGAACATGCCGCCGGTATCTTCGGGGATGCGGTCCTTGACCCAGTTGCCGAGATCGGCGCCGATCGCCTCGATGAGGCCTTCGAGGCCACCATAATAGCGGTAGATGAGCTGCTTGTCGCAGCCGGCGCGGCGGGCGACGGCATTGATGCCGAAATTCTGGAAACCCTCTTCCGCCAGCAGGCTCTTGGCCGCCTTCAGAATAGCGCGCTCGGTGGCGCCTCTGTCGCGGATACGCTTTTCAGGCTCAGTGGCACCCGTCTGTTCGAGCGCGGCCACGGCAGTTTCATTCAGCATTCGGTCAACCCCGGTCTGTCACCAATCGGTGAGTAACAGTGGAATTTTCCGCCTACAATCCTATCTAATTGACAAGACTGTGGATATTGATGGTCTGCAGCTCTGCTGACGCTGGTGGGCGGCCCGGCGACATCTTTTCACCCGGTATGACGCGCTCGATAAATCTTGCCCATGCGGTTGATCGCGATGGACGAACCCGGCATAGCTGCATTATGAAAAGAGACGACAATTTCTGCTAAGGCCTTGCAATGGTGAATTATATCGAAGCCTCCTCCGCGCCGCCGAAAAATACCGGCGCCATCAGGCTTTATGGTCCGGAAGCATTCGAGGGAATGCGCAATGCGTGCCAGCTAACCGCGCGCTGTCTCGATGCGCTTGCCGATATCGTCAAGCCGGGTCTCGCAACCAATGAAATCGACCGCTTCGTTTTTGAATTCGGCATGGATCACGGCGCTTATCCAGCGACGCTGAACTACCGCGGCTATACGAAATCCACCTGCACTTCGATCAATCATGTGGTGTGCCACGGCATTCCCGATGACAAAGCGCTTCGCGAAGGCGATATCGTCAATATCGACGTGACCTTTGTCGTCGACGGCTGGCATGGGGATTCGAGCCGCATGTATCCGGTCGGCCAAATCAAACGCGCTGCCGAGCGGCTGCTCGAAGTGACCTATGAGTCGCTGATGCGCGGCATCGCCGCTGTTCATCCCGGCGCGCGCACCGGCGCGATCGGTGAAGCGATCCAGACCTATGCCGAAGCGGAGCGCTGCTCCGTCGTGCGCGATTTTTGCGGCCACGGTGTCGGCCGTCTCTTCCACGATTCGCCGAACATCCTGCATTACGGTCGCGCCAATGAAGGACCGGAATTGCGTGAGGGCATGATCTTCACCATCGAACCGATGATCAATCTCGGACGCCCGCATGTGAAGGTGCTGGCGGACGGCTGGACCGCCGTGACGCGTGACCGCTCGCTGTCAGCGCAGTACGAACATACGATCGGCGTGACCGCGAATGGCTGCGAGATCTTTACGCTTTCGCCCGCCGGTCTCGACCGGCCGGGCCTGCCGCCGCTGAACGGATGACGGTCTCCATGGCGAAAGACCCCGTTCCGCAGGCTGGCGATGACGAATTGCCTTTCGACATGGACGAGGATATCGCCGTGGACGAACGGGCGTTTTTCGGACAGCCGGCAAAGGCGGTGGTTCCTGCAAAAAAAGCCGCCCTGCCCGTCAGGGAAGAGCATTATCACGGCCATCGCGAGAGGCTGCGCAACCGCTTCCGTGAGAATGGCGATACGGCGCTCGCCGACTATGAGATCCTCGAACTCCTGCTCTTCCGGCTGATCCCGCGCCGCGACACGAAACCGATCGCCAAGGCGCTGATCGATCGCTTCGGATCACTTGCCGGCGTCTTCGGTGCACCGGCAGCACTGCTGCAGGAAATCAAAGGCGTCGGAGAGACGGTGGCGCTGGATCTGAAGCTGATATCCGCCATTGGCCATCGCGCACTGAAGAGCGAACTCAGGGGCAAGCAGGTGCTTTCCTCGTGGTCGTCGGTCATCCAATATTGTCATGCGGCCATGGCGCATGAGACGCGCGAACAGTTCCGCATTCTCTTCCTCGACAAGCGCAATGCGCTGATCGCCGACGAGGTGCAGGGGCATGGCACGGTGGACCACACACCCGTCTATCCGCGTGAGGTAGTAAGGCGAGCGCTCGAGCTTTCGGCAACGGCACTGATTCTGGTCCACAATCACCCGTCGGGCGATCCCACTCCATCGCGCGCCGATATCGACATGACGAAGATGATCATCGATGCTGCAAAGCCGCTCGGTATTGCCATCCACGATCACATCATCATCGGCAAAGACGGACAAGCGAGCCTCAAAGGCCTGCGTTTGATATAGGACTCCGGCGAGGGCATGAAAAAGCCATCATGGCGTTCTCCAAGCTGAATGACTGACAACAGGATGGGAATTATGGGCATTTCTCCTGGTCGCTTATACGCGCCGCCGAGCCTTCGATCGCTGATACGACTGACGCTTCTGCTGCTGCTCATAACCGGTCTCTATCTCGGCTACCTACAGCTTTCGACCAATGTGCATGCGGTCGTCGATGGCCAGGTCTACCGCTCCGCCCAACCCTCCCCCGCAAAGCTTGGCGAACTCGTCAAGGAGTACGGCATCAAAACCGTACTGAACCTGCGCGGCGACAGCAGCGGCGAGACCTGGTACGACAACGAGGTCGCGGCTGCAAAGGGCCTCAATGTCCAGCACATCGATTTCCGCATGTCAGCGACCAAAGAACTATCCGTCGAAGAAGGTCGCCAGTTGATGGCGATCATGGCGGCTGCGCCCAAGCCTATGCTCATTCACTGCAAGGCCGGCGCCGACCGTACGGGACTGGCTTCAGCCATCTACGTCGCCGGCGTTGCCAAGGAGGGAGAGATGGCGGCGGAGTCGCAGATCTCGCTGACATACGGCCATCTGTCGCTTTTCTTCATCGGCGCCTATGCGATGGACCGCACATTCGAGCGGCTCGAGCCGATGTTTGGCTTTTTGAACTCCTAAACTGCACCGGAATACAAACTGTAACATTGACCGGCTACCGATGAACGCGCGACATTTCGCGTCGCAATATGATTCCAATTCCAGTTCGGGGCTAAAGAATGTTCCAGTACGATCTCGTGGTAGTGGGCAGCGGTCCGGCAGGGCGCCGTGGCGCGATCCAGGCTGCAAAACTCGGCAAGAAAGTGCTGGTCATCGAGCAAGGAAAGCGTGTCGGCGGTGTCTCCGTCCACACCGGCACGATCCCTTCCAAGACGCTGCGCGAGACCGCACTCAATCTTTCCGGCTGGCGTGAGCGCGGGTTCTACGGCCGCAGTTACCGCGTGAAGCAGGAGATCAGTGCCGAAGATCTGCGCCGCCGCCTGCTGATCACGCTCGATCATGAAGTCGAAGTGCTCGAACACCAGTTCGCCCGCAATCGCGTCCAGCACATCCGCGGCAAGGCAAGCTTCGTCGATACCAATACCCTGCAGGTCATCAAGGACGACGGCGACACGATGACGGTGACCGGCGCCAGCATTCTGCTCGCCGTCGGCACCAAGCCCTTCCGGCCTGACTATATACCGTTCGACAACAAGACCGTGCTCGACAGCGACGAACTGCTCGATATCGAAGAATTGCCGCGCACGATGGTCGTCATCGGCGCCGGCGTTATCGGCATCGAATATGCGACAATCTTTTCGGCGCTGGATACGGCCGTAACCGTCATCGATCCGAAGTCGACCATGCTCGACTTCATCGACAAGGAAATCGTCGAGGACTTCACCTATCAACTGCGCGACCGCAACATGAAGCTGCTGCTCGGCACGAAGGCAGAGAAGGTCGAGCGGCTTGATACCGGCAAGGTGCAGTTGACGCTCGACAGCGGCCGGCATCTCGTGACCGACATGGCGCTGTTTGCCGCCGGGCGCATGGGCGCCACCGATACGCTGAACCTGCAGGCCGTTGGTATCGAAGCCGACAGCCGCGGCCGTCTGAAGGTCAATCCCGAGACTTTCCAGACCTCGGTACCGAACATCTACGCCGCCGGCGACGTCGTCGGTTTCCCGAGCCTTGCCTCGACTTCGATGGAACAGGGCCGTATTGCAGCGCGCGTGGCGATCGGCGCCGTCGCCAAGGAGCCGCAGAAATACTTCCCCTACGGCATTTATGCCGTGCCGGAAATCTCCACCTGCGGCCTGACGGAAGAGGAAATGAAGGAGCGCGGCATTCCCTATGAATGCGGCATCGCCCGCTTCCGCGAGACCTCGCGCGGCCACATCATGGGCCTCGATACCGGCTTGCTGAAGCTGATCTTCTCGTTGAAGACGCGCCGGCTGCTCGGCGTGCACATCGTCGGCGAAGGTGCGACCGAACTGGTGCATATCGGCCAGGCCGTGCTGAACCTGAAGGGTACAGTCGAATATTTCGTCGAAAATACCTTCAACTATCCGACGCTTGCCGAAGCTTACAAAATCGCCGGCCTCGATGCGTGGAACCGCATGGGCGATATAAAGTCCGAACTTTAAAGAAACGCGGGGAAGGACCCTCGCCTTTCCAGGCGGCAGAACGTAAGCCGCTGATATTTAATTTTCATTTTTCCGCGGGGCGTCTCGTTGCACGCTACTGGTGATTGCCTGTGCCCCGCGCCAACTACCTATATCCTATGTCAAAAGATATTGGTAAAGTCAGCGTGTTCGCACCTTACATTGTTCTGTTGCGCTTTGCTTATCACCTTCCCAAGTATGGGGTGCGCCTTTCGACAGCCTGAAATCCATGTCTTAGACCGGCCTGCGGTACCAGTAAGTCCAGCAATGCAGACCACAACGAAAGATAGATATTTTGTCCGATACTTCAGAGGCTGCTCGCAGACGGTTTCAGCTCATCCTGATAAAGCCGTCGCACTATGACGACGACGGCTATGTGATCCGTTGGTGGCGGGCAATGATCCCCTCCAATTCGCTGGCAGCCATCTACGGGATTGCCGCGGATTGTGCCGAGCGGCAAATTCTTGGCGCCGATACCGCAATCGACATTACAGTCATAGACGAGACCAATACACGCATCGATTTTGCGGCGCTGCTGTCGCAGTTCAAGCGCAACGACAACTTCGGGATGATCGCGCTTATCGGCGTGCAATCCAACCAGTATCCCCGCGCGCTTGATATCGCCCGTCCGTTCCGCGATGCCGGACTGCCGGTTTCGATGGGTGGCTTCCATATATCGGGATGCCTGTCGATGCTCGACGGCGATGCGATCGGCCTTGAGGAATGCCGCAAGATGGGCGTTTCGATGTTTGCCGGCGAAGCCGAAGGACGGCTGGAGCTGGTGCTGCGTGATGCGGCCGCCGGTGAACTGAAGCCGCTCTACAATTTCATGAATGACCTTCCCGGCATCGGCGGCACTCCGGTGCCTTTCCTGCCGAAAGACAATATCCAGCGCACGCTTGGCCTCAGCACCAGTTTCGATGCAGGCCGCGGCTGCCCCTATCAATGTTCTTTCTGCACGATCATCAACGTGCAGGGCCGCAAGTCCCGTTTCCGCTCCGCCGACGATGTCGAGAAGCTGGTGCGCATGAACTGGGCGCAGGGTATCCATAAATTCTTCATTACCGACGACAATTTTGCCCGTAACAAGGATTGGGAAGCGATCTTCGACCGGCTGATCGAGCTGAGAGAAAAAGACGGCATTCCGCTCGGCCTGATGATCCAGGTGGACACGCTCTGCCACAAGATCCCGAACTTCATCGAAAAATCGAAGCGCGCCGGCGTCACCCGCGTCTTCATCGGTCTGGAAAATGTCAATCCGGACAATCTGACCGCCGCCAAGAAGAACCAGAACAAGATCACGGAATATCGCAAGATGCTGCTTGCCTGGAAGGCGCAGGGCATCATGACGCTCGCCGGCTATATTCTGGGCTTTCCGGCAGACACGCCGGAATCGATCCGCCGCGACATCAAGATCATTCAGGAAGAGCTTCCGCTCGACGTCATCGAATTCTTCGTTCTGACGCCGCTCCCCGGCTCCGAGGACCATCAGGTTCTCTGGAAGAAGGGCGTCGAGATGGATGCCGATCTCAATATCTATGATGTCGAGCATGTCTGCACAGCGCATCCGAAGATGAGCAAGCAGGAGTGGGAAGATATCTACCAGGAGGCCTGGTCGCTCTACTACTCGCCTGACCATATGAAGACCTTGCTGCGCCGCGCTGTGGCGACCGACATCAAGCTGAGCAGTCTCGTCAAGGTTCTGGTCTCGTTTGCGACCACCGTACCGCTGGAGAATGTCCATCCGTTGCAGAGCGGCCTTCTGCGCCTGAAACATCCCTCGGAGCGGCGCCCTGGCCTGAAGCGCGAACATCCGCTGCTGTTCTGGCCGCGTTTTGCCTTCGATACCGCCCGCAAGCATCTCTCGCTTGCCGGCACAATCATCGGCCTCAGCGTTTCGGCTTTCCTGATTGCGCGTGGCGCCGACGCCAAGACCTACATGGACAAGGCTCTGACTCCCGTCGGTGACGATGACGAAGACGTTCTCGATCTCTTCACCAAGACGGCGGGCGGCACGGCTGCCGTCAGCCACATCAAGAAGGTTGCCGAGCTGACCCACACACGCAAAGCCGTCTGACAGGGCCGTCGGGCCTGCGCACAGCCTGCCTGGTTTCAGAGCCCAATAAAAAAGCCCTGCCGCATGCGGCAGGGCTTCAGACCGCTGACAAACCCGTCGATTTTGTCGGCGGTTTTTTGTCGGAACGCCCGGTGAAGTGACGTTTTGCCGATGAGGTTGGTCTGATGAGAATTACGGCTGTCTGGCCTTATCCCCAGGCTGGCTTTGGGGTCTTGGTCAGCGCTATGGTGATCTTCTTGATGTTCTGGGCGGCAGCGGCCAGCAGGCATTGGCAGCGGACTCTGACGAGGCCTCGGAAGCGGGCGTAGCGGTGGCCGTGAAGTTGTTTGGCGTCGGCAAAGGAACGTTCGACGGTCTCTTTTCGCCGCTTATAGATTGCCTTGCCCCAGGGTGTCTTTCTGTTGGCATCTGTTCGTTCTCGGGCGTCTTGCCAGACATGGCGGGTGATGGTGCGCTCAGCCTTGGCATTGGACGTGCAGGAGGCAAGCAGCGGGCAGTTTCGGCAGATGGCAGGATCGGAGCGGTAGTGCTTGTAGCCGTTGCGGTCGGTGGTGGCATAGGTCAGCAACTGGCCCTCGGGGCAGCGATAGCCGTCCGTCTCGGGCTCGAACACGAACTTCGATTTGCGCATCATCCCGTCCTTGGGTGGGGTGGGATTGCGATAGCCGGTGACGCCGAGGATTTTTCTGTCCTCCAGTCCCTTGGCGATGCCTGATGTCGCATAGCCCGCATCGAGCCCGACCGCGCCGACATGCAAGTCGAAGCGGTCGCGCTGCCGGTCCAGCCGCTCCAGGTAGACGATCGAGTCATGCACATTGGCCGGCGTCACATGCGTGTCGGTGATGATGGCATGGCGACCATCGACGGTCCGATGATCGAGATAAAAGAAGCCCTTGGGCTTGCCGTCGCGCACCATGTAGCCGCTTTCAGGGTCGGTGCGGCTGACCTTGGTTTCCTTCACCTCGGGCTCGCGCGCCTTCTCCTTCAGCGGCTTCTGGCCATGCGCGGCCCGTTCGGCCTCGATCGCCCGGTCAAGATCGGCCCAGTAATCGGCCCGCGATTTCTGGAGCATCTCAAGATCATATTTGCCCTTGTTGGCATTGGCCTTCAGATGCGTGGAATCCGTATACAGTACCGTGCCGTCGACCAGGCCGTGCCGGATCGCCTGCTTCACGATCGCATCGAAGATGTCCTGGACCACGGACGTATCGTTGAAGCGGCGGCGACGGTTTTGCGACAGCGTCGAGGCATCGAAGACCGGCTCAGTCAGCTTCATCCGAAGGAACCAGCGATAGGCGACATTGACCTCGATCTCGCGCACCAACTGCCGCTCCGAGCGAACCCCGAACAGGTAGCCGATGAACAGAGCCTTGAACATTAAGGTAGGATCGAGCGGCGGACGCCCGTTGTCGGCGCAGTAGAGCCCGGCAACACGATCATGGATGAAGGAAAAGTCGATCACCGCATCGATCTTGCGAAGCAGGTGATCCTTCGGCACCAGGCTGTCGAGCGTCACCATCTCGAGAGCCGTTTGTTCGGGAGCAGGTTTCTTCAACATGTCCCAGTGAATCACAAACCCCTGGCTGTGGCCAGGGGTTTGTCAGCAGTCTGAAGCCCTGCCGCATGCGGCAGGGCTTTTGAATTTCGGCAGGAAAGGGCCGATTACTCGGCGCTGTCTTCAGAAGCCTTCTTCTTCGGAGCTGCCTTCTTCTTCGGAGCAGCGGCTTCTTCGCCTTCAGCGGCTTCGGCAGAAGCCTCGGCCTTGGCAGCAGCCTTCTTCTTCGGTGCGGCCTTCTTGGCGTCGGCCTTGTCGGAAGCTTCGCTTTCTTCGTCGGCGAGCAGCTCTTCCTTGGTCACCTTCTTGTCGGTGACGTCGATTTCGGTCAGCAGGTGGTCGATGACCTTCTCTTCGAAGATCGGAGCGCGGATCGAAGCGGCGGCACCCGGCTGGCTGCGGAAGAACTCGAGGATCTGCTTTTCCTGGCCCGGATACTGACGCAGCTGTTCATAGATCGCGCGCTGCATTTCGTCTTCGCTGACTTCGACGCCGGCCTTTTCGCCGATCTCGGAGAGAACGAGACCGAGGCGGACGCGGCGCTCGGCGAGCTTCTGATATTCTTCGCGGGCCTTCTCTTCGGTCGTGTCTTCGTCTTCGAAGGTCTTGCCGGACTGGGCGAGGTCATTGCTGACCTGGTTCCAGATGCCGTTATATTCGGCTTCGACGAGCTTGGACGGGGTTTCGAACTTGTACAGTTCGTCGAGCTGATCGAGAATCTGGCGCTTCAGCTTCTGGCGCGTCAGCGAACCGTACTGGGATTCGATCTGGCCACGGACGATTTCCTTCAGACGATCGGCAGATTCGAGGCCGAGCTTCTTGGCGAGTTCGTCGTTGATCTCGACATCGGCCGGAGCGGCAACTTCCTTGACGGTGACGTCGAAGGTGGCTTCCGCACCAGCGAGGTTCTTCGCCGGATAATCGGCCGGGAAGGTTACGGTGATGGTCTTCTCGTCGCCAGCCTTGAGGCCGACGAGCTGGTCTTCGAAGCCCGGGATGAAGCGGCCGGAGCCGAGAACCAGTTCAGCGTCCTGATCGGTGCCGCCATCGAAGGCAACGCCGTCGACCTTGCCGACATAGTCCATCTTGACGCGGTCGCCGTTGGCAGCCTTGCCCTTCTTTTCAGCGTAGTCGCGGGCGCTTTCAGCGACCTTCAGAACCTGCTCGTTGACTTCGTCGTCGGAGATGTCGACGACTTCGCGCGTGACCTTGATGCCCGTGTTGGACTTCAGTTCGATCGGCGGGAGAACTTCGTAAGACAATGTGAATTCGAAATCCTGCTGGGCGGCGAGGATCTTTTCCACTTCGGCCTGGTCTTCCGTCATGTCGATTTCCGGCTGGGTGGCCGACTTTTCGCCGCGGCTGGACAGGATCTGGGTCGGCTGGTCGCGGACGATCTCGTTGACGAGGTCGACCATGACGGACTTGCCGTAAAGCTTCTTGAGATGACCGGCCGGAACCTTGCCCGGACGGAAGCCGTTGATGCGAACCTTGTCCTTCACGTCGGCAAGGCGCTCGTTCAGCTTGTTTTCCATGTCCTTGGCCGGGATAACGACCTTGATTTCGCGCTTCAGCCCTTCAGCGAGCGTTTCGATAACCTGCATGTCTTCCTACCTTCATTTCAGTGGCGGCCGTGCCCAGACGCCGTTCGTTTCGGTGAGCACGACGCCGGCCAACTGCCGCGCGTGGCTTTTTCTCAATTCCTGTTCGTTCCGTTCGAAGCGGAACAGCACTCGCTTTCCGGGTATCCGGGACAACCAAGTTCCAGTCCTCCCGCCCTGCAAGGCAGCTTGGTGCGGGTAGAGAGACTTGAACTCCCACGCCTTGCGGCACCAGAACCTAAATCTGGCGTGTCTACCAATTTCACCATACCCGCGTTCGCAAAACCGCATGCATATGCCTGCGCATGAGGCCTTCCGGAGCGCGCGTCTCTATATCACCCGATTTAGAACAGGCAAAGGAAAAATGAACGGCAAATGACAGGGATTTTCGGGTAAAAGCGCGCCCCTACCATCACTCGTCTCGCCTCTCAGTAGAGCGGCTCCTCGTAGGCCGGCTTACCGTCGACGACGAGGCTGCGGATCTGCGCGGCACCCGAGGACGAAACGCTGGCGGCAATCGAAACGACACCCTCGTTGCGGGCCTCCTCGAGCGGCTTGCCATTGCCTTCCGGCACGTAATAGCGCTCGATCCCATATTCGACCCGGATGGTTTCGCCGCTATCGGGACCATAGCTGTAGAAAGGCAGGCTGCGCATCACGACTGTGTCTGACGCTGCCGGCAATTGCTTAAACGACGATTCGACAATACCCCAGAAGCCGTCCGGCTGGCGCCTGAGACGCACCCAGAGCGTCTGCTCGCCTGCTCCTGCCGGAATGCCGCCTGTCACTGTCGAGACCGGGACGGAAGATATGTCGTAATTCAGCACCACATAGTCGCCACGCAGGAAGTCACGCGGGTCGACCGGAGCCGTCTTGAGCAATACCTCGGTGCCTCCGGCCAGAATCGAAGCGCGGCTCTGGATGATATAGCCAAGGATTAGCGTCTGCAGGCCAGCGGCCAGAATCGCAGCGATAATGTAGAAGCGGGTGGATTGCGGTCTTGCAAAGGCAGAGCTCATGCGCGTTCCTTCACTCGACCTGCCGAGAAGCGTTTTTCAAGGCGGATGACGACCCAAGCAACGGCTGCCACCACCAGGCCGGAAAACAGGAAGAGGCTCGATGTGCCGAGGATCGTGCCAACCGTCACCGAGGCCAGATAGAGCATCTCTGCGGCGAAAGCGCCGTAGGCCAGGTAGCGTACAGCGCCATTGTTGCGGCCATGCAGCACAATCGCCACAACCGCAGCACCCAGCGTCAGCAGGCCAAGCAGAACCATGCGCCCGCCTTCGTCCATTTCCATATGCAGCAAGAACAGCCCCATAATAGCGACGACGAAGCTATAGAATGCCGGAGCGGCACCCGCCGTTCTCACGAGTGTGGAAATCGGGCGGAGGGGCAAGGCTGTCAGCAGGAACGTCGCCATGCCGAGAACTGCGAAGGCGATCGCCACGGAAATCTCGTCAAAAAGTACATAAAGCCATGCGAGCCAGCCGATTACCAACAGATAGGCGAGATGGCGGGCGAGATCGGCGCCCGTAAAGTGCACCAGCCCGAGAATAACAGCCGCCATCACCAGCGGCGCGTAGGGGCCGAAGCCGACCCAACGCGTATCGTAATTTTCAAGGTATACGGCAAAGGAGGCCCAGGAGAGGAAGCCGGCGACAACTGTCACCGCAGCCGAGCGGAAAAGGATCGCCGAAACAGCTGCAACCGCAAACCAGAGATACATGACCGTCTGCTCGTCGCCTGAGAGATGATACATCTGGCCGATAAGGGAGATGGCGCCGCCGAAGCTGAGGGCACCGATGATAAGCAAACCGTTAGCGGTCGCCAGCGCACCACGTACAAAAAGAAGTGCGGCACCGATATGAACCGCCCAGATGAGCGCCAGCATGAGACCTACGCGCACGAGGCGCGGAATGTACTCCCAGTTCGAGGCGACGAGCAGCAGCAGGGCCGCGCCAAGCAATATCGCCGCCAGCCCCATCAGCACGCGGCCGAGGCTGAAACTCGCCGGGCGCGCGTCATATTCGCCCAGCAGCGTCTCCGCCGTCTTTTCCTCGAGCAGTCCCTTCTCCACCCAGAGCGAGAGATCCCGCTCCAACCTGCCGCGATACATGCCCTACCCCGCAATGATCCGCCATATTCGGCTGACGCATTTATAGCGCAGGATCGGCGCACGGAAACGTCGACATTTGAAATATGCAAATTCCTCACTGGTCTAAATTGGGGCGGCCGTTAACGAAACACTAACCGCGGCATTGCTAATATATGATCACCGCAGAAAAGGCATGCATTAAACGCATAGCCCTCATGATCATATTGCACTGCAAAAAGACCAAAAGTCATACTATTTACCTGTTTATCGAAGCACGGGGATGGCGCCCCGGCCCGGGTTACCGGATGCCCGCGGACCATTTGGCCGTGACGAGATTCGCAGATGCGCACTCCTCCTCCCAGCGCCCTGCGATAGACTGGCAACACTCCTCCTCCCAGTTGCCAGTCACCATCATGACGCCCACCGGATCCTCCCCCGGTGGGCGTTTTGCTTAATGAATGATTAAACGATTAGCACCCTGCCCTTCCGAGCCTTCGCGAGAATCAAGGTGAAGCATTCGTTTAGCCGCGGCAGAGAGCCAACGACACGGCTGTCGAAGCTCGATCAACGACCAGTTACCAGGATGTGGCGAGGAAGGCAGCAGCGGGAGAAAAGGCCCTTCGCGGGTATGGAAGCTGGCCAAATATCTATCCGTGAAAACCGAGAGGCTGAGAAAAAATCATTCTGCCTATTCGTTGACCAGAAAATGGCTAAAGCGTGTGAATCTCGGCTCTAGCCCTGCGAATCACGCATAGGTGGCTTGAAATCTTGGCTCTGTTAGTTCTTCGCGTCGCAACATATATTCCGGTCATCAAATAGAGGTCAGCGCCGAAGACAGGCTGCTGGCAGGATCAAACCCTAGGAAAGGGGATTAACATGAACTTCTCTCGCTCCTTCAATAACTGGCGCAAGTATCGTCAGACCGTTACCGAACTCGGCCGCATGACTAACCGCGAATTGCATGACCTCGGCATCGACCGTTCGGACATCCATCGCGTTGCTCGCGAAGCTTCTGCCCGCTAAGTACGGGTAATCGCTGCTCCTCCCAAGCAGATTACCTTCCCAAAACGCCTGCTGCCTCCGCAGCGGGCGTTTTCTTTTTGCCTATCGGTCGGATTGCCGTAAAAGTTGCGGAAGCATTAATTCTTGGCCCGCTCAAAAATCGTGCTCTGCATAATTAGCGAGCATCAGATTGCACAATTGCATAGCAGACGCCTTTTATTTGCACTGCACAATGTCGATGACCTCGATTATATAGATGTCAACCGCAGAGACAGCGATCCCGCTGCCTGCACAAGACATCTGAGGAAAAAGATCATGAACCCGATCCGCATTGCAAAGAGCTGGATTAGCTATCGCCGCACGCTCAACGAACTTGGCAACCTGTCCAACCAGACGCTTGCCGATATCGGCGTCAGCCGTTACGACATCCGCAACATCGCATCCCGCTCGTTCCGCTAATACATCGAGCGAACCATTCTCCAAGACGGCGCCATCAGGCGCCGTTTTCGTTTTTGGGCTTTGCTCTTTCTTTATCGGAACCCTACTGCCTTCCGTCAGTTCTCCTTCACGAAAGGAGACTATCATGGCAAATCGACTCAATGCCGGCTTTACCGGCCAGCCGGCGAACAAGCCCGAGGGCATTCGAAAGACTGCGTTGAACACCGCCTCCGCGGTCCGGCGCGAGGTGCAAGCCGTTGCAACGGGTGCGGCCGATCATCCCCATACCGCCAGCTCCGTTGTTGTGGGTATCGGCGTGCTGGCTTTCAGCATCGGCTATCTGCTCGGTCGCCAATCAGTCGAGACCAGCCGCTTCTGGAGGTGACATCATGGCCAGAACCATTTTCGAAAAAGCAACTGACGATGCGCGGGCGGAAGACAGCCCGTCCGCCGACGCACGTCGGCTCGAAATTGCGGACCAAACCTCCCGGGCGCTGAATGCCCGACGTAAGGACGCTCCATCACCAAAAGGTGAGATAGACACCTTCAACGAACATACGGAAGAAACGACCTCTGACGATCGCCCCAACCTTGCCGCGCAACGCGAAGCGGCGCGGGAACATGGCGACGCCTATGTGGTCGATGCCGATCTCGAAGATGCTGACCAGCGCGAAGCATCGCCTGGAACACGAGAGCAGAGCTAATCACGCTGCGGCGCCGGCAGGCGCCGTTTTCGATTCTATTGTTGGATCGCATGTGCTGGCGTGATATCAGCCGCCAATGACCAACAATCCCTCCTACTCCCCTATCCATGTCATCGGCGGCGGGCTGGCCGGCTCTGAAGCTGCGTGGCAGATCGCCAATGCCGGCGTTCCTGTGATCCTGCATGAAATGCGCGGCGTGCGCGGCACGGATGCGCACAAGACCGACGGACTTGCCGAGCTTGTCTGCTCCAACTCCTTCCGCTCGGATGATGCGACCAGCAATGCCGTCGGCGTCATCCATGCGGAAATGCGCATGGCCGGTTCGCTGATCATGGCGTCGGCCGACAAACATCAGGTGCCGGCCGGCGGCGCACTCGCCGTCGACCGCGATGGCTTCTCCGATGCCGTGACCAAGGCGATCCACGAGCATCCGCTGATCACGGTCGTGCGCGAGGAGATCTCCGGCCTGCCGCCGAGGGAGTGGGATCTGGCTATTATCGCCACCGGTCCGCTGACTGCGCCATCGCTAGCGAGCGCCATCCAGGCGGAAACAGGGGAGGATTCTCTTGCTTTCTTTGATGCCATCGCGCCGATCGTCTATCGCGACAGCATCGACATGGATATCTGCTGGTATCAATCGCGTTACGACAAGGTCGGCCCCGGCGGCACCGGCAAGGACTATATCAACTGCCCGATGACCGAAGAGCAGTACAATGCCTTTGTCGACGCACTGATTGCCGGCGATACGGTCGGCTTCAAGGAATGGGAAGGCACGCCCTATTTCGACGGCTGCCTGCCGATCGAGGTCATGGCGGAGCGCGGGCGCGAGACGTTGCGGCACGGGCCGATGAAGCCGATGGGCCTCACCAATGCGCATAACCCGACCGTGAAAGCCTATGCCGTCGTGCAGCTCCGCCAAGACAACGCGCTCGGCACGCTCTACAATATGGTCGGCTTCCAGACAAAGCTGAAATATGGTGCGCAGGCTGATATCTTCCGCATGATCCCAGGGCTTGAGAATGCCGAATTCGCCCGGCTTGGTGGCCTGCACCGCAACACCTACATCAACTCGCCCACCTTGCTCGATCCGTCGCTGATGCTGAAGTCACGGCCGGGCCTGCGTTTTGCCGGCCAGATCACCGGCTGCGAAGGTTATGTCGAGAGCGCAAGCGTGGGTCTGCTGGCCGGCCGTTTTGCAGCCGCGGAACGCAAGGGAGAGCCGGTTTCGCTTCCCCCCGTAACGACGGCGCTCGGCTCGCTGCTCGGCCATATCACCGGCGGACATCTCGTCACCGACGAGGAGCCGGGCAAGCGCTCGTTCCAGCCGATGAACATCAATTTCGGCCTGTTTCCGGAGCTTCAACCCGGTTCGATCGTCAAGCCTGAAGGCGTCAAGCGCTTCCGCGGCAAAGACAAAACGATCATGAAGCGACAGTTGATTGCCAAGCGAGCGCTTGCTGATTGCGCCGCCTGGCTGGGGCAGGACGTCAAGCTCGCCGAAAGCGTCTGAGCCTATATTCTGTTTCGACTAATGGCCGTTTGCGGCGGACGAATTCGGCGCAGGCAATTCCTTATCCGGCTCGGCAACATAGTTGCCGAGCAGCCAGAGCGACACTTCCGACGCCTCCTTGGCCGAAGCGAACTCGTAAGTACCATTGTGATAGGGCGCATTGACAAATTCGATGCTCAGGCCCCTGCCCGTTTCGGAAGCAAGAACGCGCACCGTCCCCGGCTCGATCAGATGGCAGGCGAAGTGGCGCGACATGTTGCGCATGAAGCCAGCCTTGTTGTCATGCAGGCGCACGAAGACGGCCTGACCGTCAACCGTCGCCTGAAGCTGGCGGATCGCTTCATTGGGGAATGCGCGACCGAACTCGATGATGGCAAGGCCCGTGTCGTGCAGGCCATCTTCCTTGTTCTGAGCAGCCATGCGCGTCGCGACGAAGGCGAAGAGAATGACGATGGCGAAAAGAACGCACCAGACGATAATGCCCACGCGGATTCTCCGTTTAGAATGGGGTTATGCCTGACATAACGCGCGAGACTTGCGCGAGTTTGACCGTCGTCATATTTTCTTGCGCATACCCGCAAAAGCCATGCGCATCTGGCGACGCCATTGCGGCTCCTGCAGAGAGCCTTCCAAAACGGCGGCACCGCGCTTCTGCGCTTTCACCAGCGCCGGCTCCGCAAGCGCAACCGGCAGGAAGGCCGGCACGATAACCGGCGACAGCGCAGAGGCCCTCGCCTTGGCTAGGTGATCGCGACCGAGCCCGGCAAAAGCTTCGATGGCGGCCGAGATGCGCGGCTTGTCCGTACCAGCCAGGAACGCCTCCCGGTCAAGGCCCGTCGCCGAGAGAACTTCAAGCGGGATATAGACCTGGCCGCGACGTTGATGGAGCGGCATCAGGAGCAGCATGCCTGATATCGCCTGCGCCACACCGGCATGACCGGCGGCATCGGCGGATTTTGTCGCGTCTTCCGGCGAGAGGACAAGGCTCGCAAGCTGGATCAGCGCCGAGGCCGTTTCACCTGCATAGCCTTCCAGCGAGGTGCGGCTTTCCATCGGGTCGTCGTAGAGGTCGAATATCCGCGCTTCGATCATGTTGACGAGCGTCTGGCGCGGAAGCCGATGCGTCTCAACGGCCGTAAGAAGTGCCGCGGCAAGAGGATTGGCCTCGGTCGAACCGTGCGCATTCCCCTCCAGAAGGTCGCGCCAATACTGCATGCGGATCTCGCCGGGCAGCGGCTCGTGGACGAGATCGCGGATGCGGGCGAGCTCGGCATTGAAGGCATAGAGGGCGGCGAGCGCACCGCGCTTGGCCTCGGGCGACAGCAAGCAGGCAAGATAGCGGTCGCGATCGGTATCGCGCAGCATCGCCAGGCTGATATCCTGGTTCGTCTTTACATCGGACATGATCAGACCGCGATCAGGGCGGCGGCGACGGCGCGCTGTTCGGAAAGCATGATGTTGAAGGTGCGCACGGCGGCACCCGTGCTCATCGGATCTGAGGAAATACCGCGCGCCTTGAGGGCGGCACGCAATTCTGCAGGCAGGCGGCGAAGCTCCGTGCCCGTGCCGACAAGCAGCACTTCGATATCGGCGGCTTCATCGAGCACTCCGCGGAAATTCTCCACCGACAGCGGCTTCGTCATGTCCATATCCCAGCCGTGAATGCCCGATGGCAGGCAGAGGATGGAACCACGATGCGACATTTCCGCAAAGCGGAAACCGCCGTTGCCATAGGTGTCGATGGGAGCGCGGCCCGGGAAATGGGCGTCGCGGATTTCAATGCCTTTTGCCATGGATCTATACCGCCGGCTTGCCGGATTTCATGCTGGTGTCGCCCTCGTCCTCACCGTTCGTGTTCCGACGCAGCCGGAAGATGATGAGGACAGGCGCTGCTATATAGATGGAGGAGAATGTTCCGAGCGCAACGCCGAAGAGCATGGTGAAGGTGAAGGAGCGGATGACGGCGCCGCCGAAGATGTAAAGCGCAAGCAGCGCAATCAAGGTCGTGGCGGCCGTCAGAACGGTGCGCGAGAGCGTCTGGTTGATCGCCGCATCGATCAGGATCGGCAGCGGCATTTTCCTGTAGCGCTTCAGGTTTTCGCGCATGCGGTCATAGACGACGACGGTATCGTTCAGCGAATAGCCCACGACGGTGAGCAATGCGGCCACGCTCGTCAGATTGAATTCCATGCCCGTCAGTACGAAGAGGCCGAGCATGATGATGACATCGTGCAGCGTCGCGACGATCGCGCCGACCGCAAACTGCCATTCGAAGCGGATCCAGATATAGACCGGGATGGCGAACAGCGAGGAAAGGATGCCGATCGTCGCCAGCATCGTCAACTCGCCGGAGACGGCCGGCCCGACGACCTCGACGCGGCGAAAATCATAGTCCTCGGCCAGTTCGCCGCGAATGAACGTCGCCACCGATTGCTCGGCATTTTCGCCGCCATCCTGCGAGCCGACGCGGATCAGGGCGTTGGTGGCCTCGCCGATTCGCTCGACGCGCACCGGTCCGAGGTTCAACTCGTTCAGACGGGCACTGAGATCGGCAATATCGGCATTGCCTTGCTTCGCCTTGACCTCGACCAGCGAACCGCCGGTGAAGTCGATGCCGAGGTGCAGGCCGACCGAGGCGAAGGCGAGCATTGCGGCGATGCAAAGTGCCGCCGATGCCGTGAAGACGTAGCGGCGAATGCCCATGAAACGGATATTGGCATGCTCGAACAGGCTTGTCGCGCTCTTCGGCAGATGGCGCGGATGACGCTTCGCCAGCCAGGCCGCCACGAAGCCGCGCGTCAGCGTGAAAGCCGTCAGGATGGTCGTTAGGATGCCGACGGTCAGCGTCACGGCAAAGCCGCGAATGGATTCGCTGCCGACGAAAAACAGAATGACGGCGGCGATGAAGATCGTGACGTTAGCATCGACGATGGTGGCGAAAGCACGCGAGAAGCCGCGCTCGACCGCCTGGGCGAAGGTCGTATGCGGCACCCTCTCTTCTTCGCGGATGCGCTCATAGATCAGCACGTTGGAATCCACCGCCATGCCGACGATCAATACGAGGCCGGCAATGCCCGGAAGCGTCAGCGTCGCACCGGCAACGCTTAGGACCGCAACGATCAGCACCAGATTGAAGATCAGTGAAACGACGGCGATGATGCCGAGCATACGATAGAGCGCGATCATCAGCGCAGCGACGAGCACCACCGCGACAATGCCGGCAACCAGACCGGAGAAAACGGATTCGGAACCGAAGAGCGGGCTGACGGTGCGCTCCTCGACGGCCGTCAACGTCGCAGGCAGCGCGCCGGCCCGAAGCATGACGGTCAGATCCTCAACGCCCTCTTCGGAGAAATTGGCGGCAATCTCACCGCGTCCGTCTGTGATCGGCGCTTCGATGACGGGGCTTGCCATCACCTGATCGTCGAAGACGATGGCGAGATGCTTTCCGACATTGGCGGTCGTTGCCTGTGCAAGGCGCTGCGCAGCCTCGGCATTCAGCCGGTAGACGAGCGCGCTGTCCTGCGTCTGCAGGTCAGTCTTCGTATCGACCTCGGCAAAATCTGCGCCTGTCGCAATTATGGAGCGATCGACGAGATAGGGGATCGGCGGATCATCCAGCGAATAAAGCACCTGCGATGTCGCGGGCCAGCGGCCGGCGAGCGCCTGCTGGCCGGTCATGCTTTCATCAATCAGATGGAAGGAGAGGGCCGCAGGCTCGTTCAGCAGGTTCTTCAACCGCTCGGCGTCGACGGAGCCCAGCACCTGCACGGCAATACGGTGGTTCCCGTCAGGACGAACGGTGAAGTTCTCCCTTCCGAAGCCGGCGATGCGGCGGGCGACGATAGCGAGGGAGCGCGTCTGTGCCGCGACCGTATCGGCATCAATCGCCTTGTCGGAGATCTGCAGCGTCAATTGGCCATCATTGCTCTGCTGGAGAGCAACATCGGCCGATGTCAGCGATTTCAGAAGATCGGCGGCAGCCTGAATCTGGGCCGGATCGGTGACCTTGACCGTCACCGTCTGGCCGGTTCCGGTGAGCCCGGTATAGCGGATGCCGGCACCACGGAGCTTGTCACGAACGCCGGCGACCGTTTTTTCGAGCCGGTCCCGGATGATATCCGAGCGCTCGAGGCGAAATACGATGTAGGAGCCGCCCTGCAGATCGAGACCGAGGGTGATACGGTCCTGCCGGACCCACCCTGGCAGGGAGGAAAGCTGCGCCTGGCTTAGAAGATTAGGCGCAGCGACGACAATAGCGGCAATCGCGACCAACCAGATCAGAAGTGTTTTCAAGCGGGAAAAATGGTGCATTCTCTCGACTATCTTCCGATCCGGCGGTGTTGCTATCGCATATTATGCGGCGTCAGCCTTGACCGGCTCGCCCTTCACGCGGACTTCGGAAATTCCGGTACGGACGATCCGCACGCGCACGCCTTCGGCGATCTCGACTTCCACTTCCTTCTCGTCGACAACCTTCGTGACCTTGCCGACGAGGCCGCCGCCGGTGACGATCTGGTCGCCGCGACGGATTGCCTTCAGAGTTTCCTCACGCTTCTTGGCCTGCGCACGCTGTGGGCGGATAAGCAGGAAATACCAGACCACCATCAGCGGCACGAACAGGATGATCATTTCGAGGCCTGAGCCGCCGAAAGCACTCGTGGCGTCAGTTGCGCTCTGGGCAAATGCCGGGGTGATAAACATGCTAAGCTCCTCAGGCTGTGGGCGGCGGAACCCCGCCTCTCTTTTCAAGTCGCCGGACTATAGTTGCAGCCTTGATGAATGCAACAAAAACAGCCGGAGACCGTACCGATTCCGTTGCCTCATAACCTTTCCGCTGTGGAAAGGCCATGCTACCCGGCATCAAAAAACGAAAGCGGATTATCGCTGCAATCTATGAAGGAGGCACCCGATGGCCGAGGAAATCAATAGCGTTCTGCTTCAGGAGCTGAAGAGGCTCGCGAATGCGGTGGAGCGGCTGGCGGGACCGGCGCCTGCCGTCAACGACTGGAATGCTGCCGACTGTTTCGTCTGGTCCCCTGCCCGCCAGTATCTGCAGCCTGTCAAGCGCCCTAACCGCGTAGCGCTGAAGCTCATCCGCGGGGTCGATCATGTGCGCGATATCCTGCACGAAAATACCGTGCGTTTTGCCGAGGGCTATGCGGCCAATAACGTCCTTCTCTGGGGCGCGCGCGGCATGGGCAAGTCGTCTCTCGTCAAGGCCGTGCACGAAGACGTGCGCCGCGAGAGTGGCGTATCGCTGAAGCTCGTCGAAGTGCATCGCGAGGATATCGCCAGCCTGCCCACACTTCTCGACCTTCTCAAAGATACGCCGCATCGCGTCATCGTCTTCTGCGACGATCTTTCCTTCGACCACGACGATACCGCCTACAAGTCGCTCAAGGCCGCGCTCGATGGCGGCGTGGAGGGGCGGCCGGACAATGTGCTGTTCTATGCCACCTCCAACCGGCGCCATCTGCTGCCGCGCCACATGATGGAGAACGAGCAGTCGACGGCGATCAATCCGTCCGAAGCCGTGGAGGAAAAGGTGTCGCTCTCCGATCGTTTCGGGCTGTGGCTCGGCTTCCACAAATGCAGCCAGGAAGACTACCTGATGATGATCGACGGTTATGCCGACCACTTCAAGCTCGGCCTCGATCGTGAGAAGATGCATGCCGAGGCGCTGGAATGGGCAACGACCCGCGGCGCCCGCTCCGGCCGCGTCGCATGGCAGTATATCCAGGATCTGGCGGGTCGGCTGCGCATCCATCTCGACCGTGCTTAGACATTCCCAACGCGTGTCGTTATCGCAAACCGAAACGACAAAAGCCCGGTCACCGACCGGGCTTTTGCATTTCCCTGAGACGCTCTACCTGCTCAAGAAATATCGCTTATTCAAGAAAGGTCATTGGGTTGACCGGGGCCGCATCCTTGCGGACCTCGAAGTGCACCTGCGGCTGCTTTACGTCGCCGCTCATGCCCGACACGGCGACCGTCTGGCCGCGCTGGATCTTCTGGCCGCGGGTGACGCTCAGCGTATCGGCGTTGCCGTAGACGGTGACGGTGCCGTCATCGTGACGGACGAGAACGGTATTGCCGAGTTCTTTCAGGCCGTTGCCGGCATAGATGACGACGCCATTTTCGGCAGCCTTGATCGCAGTACCCTGCGGAACCGAGATGTCGATACCGTCATTGCGGCTGCCGTTGACGTTGGCACCATAGGCGGCAATCACCTGACCGCGAACCGGCCAGCGATATTTGCCAATGCCGGTGGCTTCCGGAGCGGCTGCGCTGACATCGGACTTCTTCTCGACGTCGTCGACCGTCTGCGTGGCGGCAGGAGCCTTGTAAGGCGCCGGCTGCGCGGAAGCGGTCTGGACCGGAGCGCTCGCTGCCTGGGCGGGCTTTACCTGATCGACCTTCTGCGCCGGGATGGACGCGGTCTTGATCGCGTCAGCGGAAGCCGCGCCGTTCGGGATCTTCAACTCCTGACCGATGCGGATCGAGCCTGCCGACAGATTATTGGCCGCTTTGATAGCGTCGATATTGGCGCCCGTCGCCTTGGCGATCTTGGTAAGCGAGTCACCCTGCTTGACCGTGTAAGTACCGCCAGCGCCCTTCGGATCCTTACCGGCACCCGAGGGAACCTTGCCTGCCGGGTCCGCGCTTGCGACGGTCTTGTCGCGAGCGGAATTGGCGCCTGGAACAACGGCCACCTTCTGTTCCTGACCCTTTGTCGGCTGCGGCAGGTTGCCGGGCTTGGACAGGTCGGCGGACTGGGCTGCGGCCTTGGCGGCATTGTTGCCACCATTGAAGGTCGGGATGAGGATCGCCTGGCCGGGCTGTGCGGCGGATGCCGTCTTCAGATTGTTGACGCGCAGGATTTCCTTTTCCGGAACGCCGTATCGACGGGAAAGGATGGCGATGTTTTCGCCGGGACGCAGGGTGACGGACGGCGCATTGGTGCCGGACCAGCCGGAGACCTTCGGTGTCGTGCCTGTCGTCAGCGCATCGGGCGCAACCCTCGGAGCCGACGCAGCAGCCGGTGCAATACGGTCAGGCTTCGGAGCGGCCGGGAACGGTTGGGCGAGAGCAACGTCCCTCTCTCGCTGACGTGAGGAAACCGAGCCTGCGCTTGGCGGCGACAGATCGGAGCGTTGAACGGAAACCGGGGTGGATGCCATCCGTGCGCTGGAGCCGACCGGCTCATAGTTCGGGCGACCCGGATAGGGCTGGCTCACTCCCTGGTTATTCGCGCCATACGCTGGCTGACCCTGATTGTTCGCGGCATAAGCCGGCTGAATGCCTGAGCCGCCGAGATCGGCGCGTGGCACCGGGTCACCCTGCGGACCGTTGAAGCTCCTGCGCGGGATGGAATTTGTCGTCATCTGATCCTGCCCGGAGGAGGAAAACAGACTGCCGAAACGCGTCACATCGGAGCTGCAGCCCGTAGCTGCGCTCGCCAGCAAGGCGACCACCAGAAGATTCCCGGCCGACTTCCCGAACTTCGGCGAAAAACTAAAACGCATGACTCGACCCACTTAGAACGCAACCATTTGTGAATCTATTAAAGCGCGTTAGTGTTACCATGCGGTTAAGGCGCTGGAATCAGTGCTATATTTTTGAGAACTTGATAACCATAGGTTTGCAGGCGAAAAGTCATAGCCCACAGGCCCTGGAGTCTTGCCTAACTTAAAGCTGGGAAGCGAGGCGGGGCACGATCGGAAGATAGGGAGCGTCGAAGAGCTCTTCCCGCTCGAAGCGGCTGCCGGTTTTGGTCAATCGAACCATGCGGCATTCGTTTTCGGATATGATCAGCGGCGCAATCATAGAGCCGCCCGAAACAAGCTGATCGGCATAGAAGCGCGGCATGGAATTGAAGGCAGCCGTGACCAGGATACGGTCGAAGGTGCCCTCGCCCTGCATGCCGGCGCTGCCATCGGCCTGACGGATGATGATGTTGCGCAAGCTCAGCGATTCCATGCGGCGCTGCGCCGAAAGCGTCAGCGTCTTATAGCGATCGACCGTGAGCACGCGTTCGGCAATGCGACCGATGACCGCCGCAGTAAATCCGCTGCCGGTGCCGATTTCGAGCACGCGCTGGCCGGGGCGGACTTTCAGATGATGCAGAAGACGGACGGCAAAATCGACGCCTTCGAGGAAGGAGCCGCAATCAATCGGAATGGTGCGGCTGGAATAGGCATTCTCTGCAAATTGCGCAGGCACGAAGAGCGAGCGCGGCGTCTGCTCGACTGCCGTCAGCAAATCGATGTCGGAAATGCCTTCTGCGCGCAATCTGAGGACCAGAGCCGCAAAGCCCTCCTTCTCGGCCAGTTTCGCCGTCACCCCTTCACTCCGTGTCCGATGGCCCGCGCCACGCGGTCCGTCACGGAATAATCGGTCAGATCCAGTTTCAAAGGTGTTACCGAAATCTTATTATGCTTCAGCGCGTGAATATCGCTGCCCTCGGTGAAGGCGCCGGCGCGCTCGCCGAATTTCAGCCAGTAATAGGGAAAGCCGCGGCCATCCGTGCGCGCATCGACCTGCAGGTTGAAAGCAAGCTTGCCCTGCGCCGTCACCTCGACGCCCTCGACCTCGTCGGGACGACAGTTCGGAAAATTGAGGTTCAGGAAGGTACCCTCAGGCAGATCGACCGCCATCAGCTTTTCGAGCAGTGCCGGCGCATGCGCCTCGCAAACCTCCCAGGGCAGAATGCGAGCGCCGTTATCGTAGATATAGGCTTGGCTGAGGGCAAAGGAACGCACGCCCTGCATCGTGCCTTCAATGGCGCCGGCGATCGTGCCGGAATAGGTCACGTCGTCGGCGACGTTGGAGCCGGAATTGACGCCTGACAGAACGAGATCCGGCTTGATGTCGAGCACCTGCTTGATGCCCATGATGACGCAATCGGTCGGCGTGCCGCGCAGCGCATAATGCTTGTCGGAAATCTTCCGGAGCCTCAGCGGCTCCGAAAGGCTGAGCGAATGAGCAAGGCCGCTCTGGTCGGTTTCGGGGGCGACGATCCAGACATCATCTGAAAGCGCCCTTGCGATCCGTTCCAGCGCACCCAGGCCTTCGGCATGGATACCGTCGTCATTCGTCAGCAGGATGCGCATTGTGTCTCAAGCCGCCCGTTCGATCTTCGTCAGACCGCCCATATAGGGCAGCAAAACGTCCGGAATCGTGACCGAGCCATCCTCGTTCAGATAATTTTCGAGAACCGCAATCAGGCAGCGGCCGACCGCCGTGCCGGAGCCGTTCAGCGTGTGGACGAACTTCGTCGCTTTGTCGTCCTTGCCCCGATAGCGAGCATTCATGCGCCGCGCCTGGAAATCGCCACAGACGGAGCAGGACGAGATTTCGCGGAAGGTGTTCTGTCCCGGCAACCAGACTTCGAGGTCATAGGTCTTGCGCGAGCCAAAGCCCATGTCGCCGGTGCAGAGCGTCATCGTGCGGAAATGCAGGCCGAGGCGCTTGAGCACTTCTTCGGCGCAGGCCGTCATGCGCTCATGTTCGGCAATCGAGCTCTCGGCATCGGTGATCGAGACGAGTTCGCACTTCCAGAACTGGTGCTGGCGCAGCATGCCGCGGGTATCACGGCCTGCCGAACCTGCCTCCGAACGGAAGGAGGGGGTAAGCGCAGTGAAGCGCAGCGGCAGCTTTTCCTGGTCGACGACTTCCTCGCGCACCAGGTTGGTTAGTGTGACTTCCGCAGTCGGGATCAAGTAACGGCCGTCCGTCGTCTTGAAGAGGTCCTCTTCGAATTTTGGCAGGCTGCCAGTGCCGAACACAGCCTCGCCACGAACCAACAACGGTGAAGATACCTCAGTATAACCATGCTCGGTCGTATGCAGGTCGATCATGAACTGACCAAGCGCACGCTCAAGCTTCGCAAGCTGGCTGGTCAGGACCGTGAAACGCGAGCCCGAGAGCTTGGCGGCGCGCTCGAAATCCATGTAGCCGAGAGCTTCGCCGATTTCGAAATGCTCTTTCGGCGTATGGTTCCAGCGTGGCTTTTCGCCGACGATGCGGGTAACGACATTGTCGTGCTCGTCCTTACCAACAGGTACGTCGTCAAACGGCACGTTCGGAATACGCGAGAGCTGGTCGCTGAGTTCGGCGGAAAGCGCACGCTCCTCCTCTTCAGCAGCCGGCAGCATTTCCTTGATCTCGGCGACCTCGGCCTTCAGCTTGTCGGCAAGCTCGGCGTTCTTCTGCGCCATGGCAGCACCGATCTCCTTGGAGGCGGCGTTGCGGCGGGAGAGCAGATCCTGCGCCTTCTGCACGGCGGAGCGGCGCTTTTCGTCAAGGGCGATGAGAGATTGCGACAGAGGTTCCGCGCTGCGCTTGGCAAGTGCAGCATCGAGAGCCTCGGGATTCTCACGGATCCATTTGATATCGAGCATCGTCGTTCCAGATCGTTTCAACAGAAATGAACCGGTCGGAGGAAACCCCGACCGGATGGGAAACGGCAGAACTCAGAGAAATGTCCTGATGCGCTCAGACGCTGTCCGTCTTGGCGACATCGGAGGATTCACTGGTCTCTTCAAGCGCCTGTTTGGAACGCTGACGCTCCACGAGTCGTGCCGCGTAGATGGAAATCTCGTAGAGAAGGATCGTCGGCAGCGCAAGACCGATCTGGGACATCGGATCGGGCGGCGTCAGGACCGCAGCCACGACGAAGGCGAGCACGATCGCGAACTTGCGCTTCTCAACGAGCCATTGTGATGTGAGAAGACCGACGCGGGCGAGCAGCGTGGTGATGACGGGAAGCTGGAAGACGAGACCGAAGGAGAAGACCAGCGTCATGATGAGGCTCAGATATTCGGAGACCTTCGGCAGGAGCGAGATCGCCACTTCGTCATGGCCCGGCGCCTGCTGCATCGACAGGAAAAACCACATGACCATCGGCGTGAAGAAGAAATAGACCAGCGCGGCGCCCAGGAGAAACAGGATCGGCGATGCGATCAGGAACGGCAGGAAGGCCTGGCGCTCGTTCTTGTAGAGGCCGGGAGCGACGAACTTGTAGATCTGTGCTGCGATGATCGGGAAGGCGATCACAAGACCGCCGAACATGGCAACCTTGACCTGCGTGAAGAAGAACTCCTGCGGCGCGGTGTAGATGAGCTGCGCTTTCTCGACATCGAGGTGAGCCCAACTGACGGCAAGCTTGTAGGGAAAGACGAGATAATTAAAGATGTGCTTGGCGAAAATGAAGCACGCGATGAAGGCGATGAAGAACGCCCCGATCGACCAGATAAGCCGCTTACGCAGCTCCATCAGGTGCTCGATCAACGGCTGCGGCTTGTCTTCGATATCACCGCTCATGCCTCATCCTTCTTTCTTCTTACGGCCGGCTTCTTGACCTCGGTCGGCTTCTTCGTTGCAGCAGCGCGCTTCGGTTTTTCGATAGGTGCGGCAACAAGGGCCACCGCATCGGCCTTGTCTGCTGCCTTCACCCTCGGCTTGCGCGCCGTCTTCGGCTTTTCAGCAGCGACGACCGGCGCAACGGCTGCGGCGGCAACCGGCTGCGGCGCGGGAACGACTGGCGGCGTTTCCGGCAAGCTCAGGGACGGCGCCGGTGCAGAGACTTCCGCAAGCGGCACTTCCGTCTTCTTTTCAGCGCCCTGCTCGACCGGCTTGTCAACCTTCGTCGCGTTCTGCAGATCGGACTTGATCTCGTTGCCCATCTGGCGCAGCGGGTTCATCGCCTCCCGCAGACTGTTGACCGGGTTCAGCCTCTGGGCGTCGCTGATCGTGCGGCGCACATCGTCAAGTTCGGCTTCGCGCAACGCTTCATCGAATTGAGCGCGGAAATCGCCCGCCACTTTGCGGGCACGTGCCGTCATCTTGCCGAAAGCGCGCAGCATCGGCGGCAGATCCTTCGGACCGACAACCACGATCAGAACGACCGCGATAACCAAGAGTTCGGTCCAGCCAATATCGAACATGCAAGGCTCCTGAACGGGCGGCGCGGGGGCTGCGCCTCTTCCCGTACGTGGTTATTTCGTTTCGTCGGCCTTGTGATCGACGGTCTTTGCGGTTTCAGGCGCGTCTTCGTCGTTCATGCCCTTCTTGAAGCTCTTGATGCCCTTGGCAACGTCGCCCATCAGTTCCGGGATCTTGCCGCGACCGAACAACAAAAGCACGATGACCAGAACGATCAACCAGTGCCACATGCTAAAAGAACCCATTACGCATACTCCCTGTTTCGGTATTCCCTCGATGTAAGAATTTCCGATCCGGTTTCCAACATCAATCCTTCTGGACTGAGCTTAATGTCACGGTATCGGCCTTTGTGACAAGCCATTCATCCATCGAAAAGTTGTGATCGACATTGTTTTGCGAGGGCGTGGCAAAAGCAAGACCAACCTTCATCATTCCTCGGAGGCGCCACCCGGGGCGAGCAGTCCAAGCTCTTCAAGGTCCAGTTGTGTAATTGGATCCTCGTCGTCGGTCAGTTCGTCGTTCATGAGGGGCGATGGAATGTTGAAATTGGCGGGTATCCGGCCGGACAACAGGCCGGCGCCCTTCAGTTCTTCAAGACCAGGCAGGTCGCGCAATTCCTCAAGGCCGAAATGATCGAGGAAATCCCGCGTCGTGCCGAGCGTCACCGGCCGGCCTGGTGTGCGACGGCGGCCGCGGAAACGTACCCAACCCGCCTCCATCAGTACATCAAGCGTACCGCGCGAGGTCTGCACACCTCTGATATCCTCGATCTCGGCACGCGTCACCGGTTGGTGATAGGCAATGATCGCCAGCACTTCCAGCGCAGCGCGGGAGAGCTTCTTGACCTCGTTCTCGTCGCGGCGGATGACGAAGGAAAGATCGGCGGCGGTGCGGAAGGCCCAGGCGCTGTCGATCTGCACGAGATTGACGCCGCGCGGCGCATACTGCTCCTTCAGGCGCAGCATGATCTCGTGCGCATCAAACCCCTTCGGCAGGCGTTCGATGATGAAACCTTCGGATACTGGCTGGGCGGATGCGAAAACCAGCGCTTCGGCTATGCGCTCCGCTTCGATCTCGGCCTGCAGATCGCGGGAAGCGCCCTCGCCTTCCATGTCATCGTCTTCCGCATCGATCAATCCGACTGCTCCTGTTCGACCACCTGCAGTGTGGCATGTTTCGGGCCGCGGCGCATGTAGATCGGCTGAAAAGCGCCATCCTGGCGTATTTCGAGCTTGCCCTCGCGCACCAGCTCCAGCGAGGCGGCAAAGGCACTGGCGACGGCAGTGACGCGTTCGGCGGGACTAGCGAGGTAGCGCAGCAGATATTGCTCGAGCGCCGTCCAGTCGACGATATCGCCGATCATCTGGGTCAACAGTTCACGAGCATCGGTCAACGACCAGACATTTCGGCGCTCGATTGTTACCTGAGTGATCGCATGGCGCTGACGCAAGGCCGCATAAGCGCTCAAAAGGTCGTAGAGATTGGCGTCGTAGGCGGACTGCTGGCGATCCGGGATATGCTCCGGCGCGCCGCGGGCGAAGATATCGCGACCGAGCCGGTTGCGGTTGACGAGACCATCGGCAACCTGACGCATGGCCTCCAGCCGCTTCAGGCGAAAAGCAAGCGTTGCGGCCATTTCCTCACCCGAGGGACCGTCGTCCTTGATCTGCTGCGGGATCAGCAATCGCGACTTCAGATAGGCAAGCCAGGCCGCCATGACGAGATAGTCAGCGGCAAGCTCGATGCGGATACGCCGTGCGCTTTCGACGAACTGCAGATATTGTTCGGCAAGGGCCAGAACCGAAATACGCGACAGGTCGACCTTCTGGTTGCGGGCAAGGTAGAGCAGAAGATCAAGCGGACCTTCGAAGCCGGCGACATCGATCACCAGCGCCGGCTCATGGGTGGCGCGTTCCGAACCGTTCTCCTGCCACAGCTTGTCCATCGGCGTTGAAGCCGCTTGGGACCGTTCCGTGCCCTTGATCGTGTTCACCCTACCCTGCCTTTCCGGCCCCTTCTCAAGCCGTCGCAAACATGGCGTCGAATTCCGCCCTTATCGTCGCCTCGTCTACAGCATCGGCGGTCGGGAAGCCGTCCTCAACCAGCCGTGCTCTCTCTCGCGCAAGACCTGCCAGCGGCGGAACATTTGCCACGACCTGAAGCATCTCGTCCATATGGCCATTGCAATGCAGCACGATATCGCAACCGCCCGCAATAATATTCGCCGCCCGTTCGCCGATCGTGCCGGAAAGCGCATTCATCGAGCTATCGTCCGACAGCAGCAAGCCCTTAAAGCCGATCTCAGTGCGGATGACCTGGTCGATCACCTTGCGGGAGGTGGTGGCCGGATTGTGCGGATCGATTGCCGTGAAGACGAGATGGCAGGTCATGGCCATCAACTCATCCTTCATGGCGATAAAGGGCGGGAAGTCGTGAACTTGCAGTTCTTCGCGCGATACCGTGACGACCGGCAGCTCCAGATGCGAATCTGCAAAGCCGCGCCCATGGCCCGGCATGTGCTTCATGACCGGCAGCAAACCACCAGCCTTCAACCCCTCGCAAGCAGCCCGGCCCATTTCCGTGACAGTGACGGGATCGCCGCCATAGGCTCTGTTGCCGATGACGTTGCTGCTGCCTTCGATGGGCACGTCCAGCACCGGCAGGCAATCGACATTGATGCCGAACCTCTGGAGATCGAAGGCATGCAGGCGCGACATCAGCCAGGCGGCGCGCAGCCCAAGCGCGCGGTCGCGGCGATAGAGATCGCCAAGCGCCTGTCCCGGCGGATAGTGCTGCAGGATCGGCGGACGGATGCGCTGAACGCGACCGCCCTCCTGATCGATCAGCACAGGCGCATGCCAGCCGACGCATTCACGCAGCTCGCCAACGAGATCACTGATCTGCCGGGCTTCGGAAATGTTCCGCCCGAAGAGGATAAAGCCCCAAGGGCGTTCAGCCTTGTAGAAGGCCTTCTCTTCGTCGGTCAGCTTGAGGCCGCTGCAGCCGAGGATCATCGCTTTTGATTCGGTCATATTCGAATCATAAGGGCCGCTCCGCGAATTGCGAGCAAGGTCAAGCGCAATCCCACAAAAAAGAACGGCGGGACAAGCCCGCCGTTCCGATAAAATTATTCAGAAAGCTCAGCGCGAGATGAGGCAGCTTCCGCCGGCGGAGCGATACTGCTCGCAAAGGGCGGCAGCTTCGTCCTTCGAGCCGGCCGGGATGCGGACGCGGTAGAAAGTACCTTTGCCGGCGATATCTGCCTTACGGATTTCGTAGGCGCGGCCACCGAGCACACCTGCGAACTTTTTCGACAGGCTGGCGTAGGACTTCTTCGCCTCATCCTCTGACGGCAGCGATGCGATCTGGATACCGTAGCCACCACTTGCAGCGGCCGGAGCCTGCTGTGCCGGCTGGGCAGCGGCTGCTGCCGGTGCAGAAGCGACCTGCGTCGGCTTCTGCTGAGCCGTCGGGCGAATATTGCCGTTCTCGGTTACCGTGCCGACGACATTGACCGGCTGCTCGGCCGGGCGGGCGGTGGGGACAGGCGCCGTGTCGGTCGCCACGGCAGAGGCAGCGTCGGCAATCGGCGTCGTCTTCACTGCACGAACCGGCGGATCAACCTGATTTTGGTTGGCGGCATTCACCTCAGCCACCTTTGCCGTAGCCTGAGCAGCAGGCGCAGTTCCGACAGGCGGAATTGCTGCGGAAGCGACCTGATTGCCGGCGCTTGCCGGGAAACTTGCAGCAGATGGCGTCGCAGCCGGTTGGGTTGCAGGGGTTGCCGCCGCCACGTCATTGGCCGGCGCGGATTGCTCGACAGGCGCGAGCTCTTCGCGAGCGACGAGCGTGCCGTCTGGCTTGACGATCATCGTGCGGACCTTGCGAGGCGAAACGGACGGTACCGCATCGTCGTCGGAAGCGGAGGCATTCACAGTGTTGTCGTGATCGGGCAGCAGGCGCGGATCCTGCGTTTCGCCGACGGCGGTCGGCATGACCTGATCGGCACTACCTTCATTGTCATCGGGCGAAACTTCCGGCGTCAACGTGCGCTGAACGACATCGACCGGCGCCTCATCGGAGGAAACAAGCGCCTTCTGCTTCGGCTCTTCGGCAGCACCTGCGACCCGGTCATAGACAGCCTTGTCCTGGTTCGGCACGGTCTTGCCGCCCGGATTTTCGGGAACGACCTTCACCGGATCCTTGTCGGCGGTTATGACGCGCGGCTCGCCGGAGCTGACGATGCCAAGGCCGGGACCGTTGGAAACCCAAGTGTAGACCCCATATGCGCCGCCGGCAAAAACGACCAGCATGGCTGCTGCAGCCAACAGCCGGCGCATGGAGCGGGCGCGGTTGAAATCCGCGGTCTGGCTTGCGGATTCGATATGGACTTCGGAAACATTCTCGCGGCGCTCGACCGGCTCGCGCACACTGCGGCGGAAATCCTCTTCCAGCGCGCGCTCGAAATCATCAAGCCCGTCGGCAAAGACGGAGTTCGCAGGCTTGGCCACAGCAGTGGCCGTTGCAGCGGTGACCGGGGATGCCCAAGCCGGGGCAACCGGTGCTTTCTCCTGCCGCTTGGCGGGCTCGAAGAAGCTTGCGATCTCGGCATCGAGATCGAAATCGAAGTCGGCGGTCTTGGCGACCGGTTCCGGATGCTCGACAGGCGGCAGCGTCGGAACATGCATGTCCTCGACCGTCTCAGGACGATCTTCCGGATCGGAGATCATCGACGGATCGAAGGGCAGATCGTCGGTGGATTCACTTGCCGGTGCCGGCTTGGCATAGCTGACCGGAGCAGGCTGCGGCTCAGGCACGAAAACCGGTGCCGGCTGCGTACGCGGCGCAGGCTGTGCTGTAATGACAGGCGCAACTCGTACGGGTTCGGGTTCAGGCTTCGACTGCGGCTCGGCGAAGTCGAGATCGGCGAGCTCCAGTTCGATACCGGCGAGATCCAGCTCGAAATCGTGGCCGGCAAAAGGATCTTCAGCCTCCAGTTCCGGCTGGCGCGCGACACCAGGCGCGGGTGCGATAGGCTGCGAGACCGGCTCCACCGGAGCCCGAACGACCGGCTTCGGCGCTTCGGGCTGACGAAGGACGGGCGTCGCACGGCTCATCGGCACAGGTGCAATCACCGTTGGCTGCACGGATGCGCGAGCAACGGGCGCTGCGAACAAGGGCGTATCGAATACCGGCGCCTCGAAGACGGGCGCCTCGAAAACAGGAACAGCAGGAACCGGCGCTGGTTGCGGTACCGGCGACGCAACGACAGGCTCGAGTGCAGCGGCGACAGGCTCAGACGCAACGGACGATGCAGCGCGCTGCGGTACCGGATAACGGGAGACATCAGCCAGCAGATCGTCGAGATCAAAGGTTTCCGCATCGAAGGCGGGCTCCGGCAACGCTTCGGTGAGCGCAGCATCGGGATGGACATCGCCTTCGGCTGCAGCCGCGATCAGGTCGAAACCGGAGTTAGCGGGCTCAACAGGCTCTTCAAAGGCAGCAATATCTTCGAACGACGCGACGGGCTCTTTAGGAAGGGCAACGTCTTCGTGGCGATCGATCTCTGCCGGAAAACCGAAGGATGCGGTAACCGGCTCGAAATCCGCAGCTTCAACGGCGGCGACCGGCAGAGGCTCTTCGGCGACATCAGGCACAGCCACTTCGGGTTCGACCGTGGACACCGGTTCGGCAACAAATTCAGGTTCGGCAGCAAAGGCTTCCACGGGAGCCGGCTCAACAACGGGCGCCTCGATGGCCAACTCGGTGAGAACCGGTTCCTCGCGACGCGGCGCGTGGAAATTGGCGATCGGCAGTCGAATGCTGGCGGCCGACCATTGCGGCGCCTTCGCCGGCGGCTGAATGGACGGAGCGGCAGGAAGGGCGCCGCCGATGGAGAGCTCCAGCTCTTCGATCAGATCACGGGCGCCGCCATATGTCGTAAATGTGGACGGAGGATCGGCAGAAACGGCAACGGGCTTCGTCGAAACAGGAGCCCAATCGTCAGCGCCAGGTGCCTCCCGATTGACCGCCACCGGTTCGGGAGCAGCCACTTCGGGAGCAACGGCAGTTGCTTCCGGGAACTCCGGCTCGACAACAGGCGCCTCGAAATCGGACACGACCGTCGGAACAAGTTCCTCACCAATCGAGGGAACGTCCTCCTGAACCGGCTCGACATAGTCGTCGGCTTCGACTTGTTGTTGAGCGACTGGCCCCACCTGATGATCGGAGGCAGCCAGGGGACGCGGCGCATCATAGCTCTCGAACTCGCGGAGAAGCTCGTCCTCGAGATTGAGAACCGGCTCCTGCCGCTGAGGTTCGTCTACAGTATTGGCCGCAATTCGGGGTTCAAAGCCGACGATACGAGCAAGTTCAGCCAACGGATCATCGTCGGCAAACATATCGTCTTTACCGCGCGTGTCATACGCAAGTCGTTTATCAGCCATGCCCATCCCACTCAAAAACGCAAACACTTCAATGCCAGCGCATTGTGGGGAAATGGTGACGTTATCGCATCTCGTCCGGTGCGGCAGTGCCTGTAATGGCAAGTCCCGACTTCAAAACCGACGCGACGGCGTACACCAACCCAAGTCTGGCAATACTCGATTCTCGGTTCTTATCGTTAACAAATCGTAATTCAGTCTGATCTTTACCTTTGTTCCAGTGCGCGTGGAAAGCGCTGGCAAGATCATAGAGGTAAAAAGCGATGCGATGCGGCTCTTGAGACTGGGCTGCACTTTCAACGATTCGCGGGAATTCCGCGGCCTTGGCAATCAGCTGCAATTCGGCGGAATCGCTAATGCCTGCAACGGATTGCGCCAAAATCTCAGGCGTCGGAGCAAGATCCGGGAAGGCTTCCTTCGCCTGCCGGAAGACCGACATGCAGCGGGCATGCGCATACTGCACGTAAAAGACCGGATTATCTTTGGATTGCTCCGTTACTTTTGCGAAATCGAAGTCCAATGGCTCGGAATTCTTGCGGTAAAGCATCATGAAGCGGACCGAATCACGTCCGACCTCCTCCACCACATCGCGCAATGTGACAAAATCGCCCGAGCGCTTGGACATCTTCACCGGTTCGCCGTCGCGGAACAGCTTCACGAGCTGGCAGAGCAGCACCGTCAGCTTCGCCTTGCCGTCCGAAACGCCGCGTGCGACCGCCTCGAGACGCTTCACGTAGCCGCCATGATCGGCGCCGAGCACATAGATCATCTCGTCGAAGCCGCGGTCGAACTTGTTCTTGAAGTAGGCGACGTCGGCGGCGAAATAGGTATAGGAGCCGTCCGACTTGATGAGCGCACGGTCGATATCGTCCCCGACTTCGGTCGAGCGGAAGAGCGTCTGTTCGCGGTCCTCCCAGTCTTCGAGAAGCTGACCCTTCGGCGGCGGCAGCGTACCCTTGTAGACATAACCCTTGAAGGTCAGGTCGTTGATGGCGGTGCGGATCGCGGCTGCGCCATTGGCATGCAACGTGCGCTCCGAGAAGAAGATGTCGTGATGGACGTTGAGCGCGGCCAGATCCTCACGGATCATCGCCATCATCATCTCGATGGCGCGATCCTTGACGATCGGCATCCACTGCTCTTCCGGCATATTGTGCAGACGCACGCCATATTCGGCAGCAAGCGATTCCCCGACCGGGACCAGATAGTCTCCCGGATAGAGGCCGGACGGGATCTCGCCGATCTTCTCGCCGAGCGCCTCGCGGTAGCGCAGGAAGACGGACCGCGCGAGCACATCGATCTGCGAGCCCGCGTCGTTGATGTAATATTCCTTGACGACATCGTAACCGGCAAAGGCGAGCAGGTTCGCCAGCGCATCGCCGACAACAGCGCCGCGGCAATGGCCGACATGCATCGGGCCGGTCGGATTGGCCGAGACATATTCGACATTGACCTTGCGGCCCTGCCCCAGACCGGAACGGCCGTACCTGGTGCCCGACTGGATCATCGCGCCAAGCAGGCGCTGCCAGTAACCGACGGAAAGCCTGAGGTTGATAAAGCCCGGACCGGCGACCGAAACTTCGGCGACGTCGGCATCTTCCTGCAGCTTGGCGATGATGATTTCGGCCAGTGCACGCGGATTGGTGCCGAGCGGCTTGGCAAGCACCATGGCAGCGTTGGTCGCCACATCGCCGTGGCTCGCATCACGCGGCGGCTCGACGGCGATACGACCGAAATCGAGCTCGGATCGCTTTTCCTTGACCAGATCGAGCTGCTCAAGGGCGTTTTTAATCCTGGCTTCAAAATCGGTAAAAAGGTTCATCGCACTCTTCCATGCACAGGCTGTGCCAATAGGATTGCCGGCGGCTGCCGGGCGCCCGCTGCCTATCGCAAATCCGGAGTGTGGTCAAACAATCGCCTGTGGGCACTGATGGCATAAGTGTCCGTCATGCCGGCAAGGTAATCGCCGACATGGCGGGCTTTCGGCGCATCGGAGAGACCGGCGATATGGTCTACCCAATAATGGCTCTGCATCTCCTTGGGATTGGCCATGTAGGCGCCGAAGAGATCCTTGACGATCTGGGCGGCACCGGCGCGGATGCGCATGATGTCGGGATTCCGGTAGATGCGCTTGAAGAGCATCGCCTTGATCTGCCTGTCTGTTTCGGCCATCTCGTCCGAAAATGTTGCCATCACATGATCCGCTTTGCGGATATCATCGGCGCTCTGCGGTTTCAGCTCTGCGAGGCGTTTCTGCGCCACGCCGATGACGTCCTCGACCATGCGCGTGATCTGACGGCGCATGATTTCATGCGTGAAACGGCTCGGCTCCAGATGCGGGTAGCGTTCTCTCACCTCGGCCATCAGCCCGGCGAGGAACGGAATTTCCTCCAGCATCTCGAAACTCAGATAACCCGAGCGCAGGCCGTCATCGATGTCATGCGTGTTGTAGGCGATGTCATCGGCGATGGCGGCGACCTGGGCTTCGAGGCTTGCATAGCTCGCAAGCTCGAGATCGTGCAACTCGCAATAGTCGAGAATCGGCTGCGGCACCGGTCCGCGCGTGCCAACGCCATCGGCCGTCAGCAGCGGGCCGTTATGCTTGACGAGACCCTCCAGACTTTCCCAGGTCAGGTTGATGCCGTCGAATTCGGCATAACGCCGCTCGAGTTTGGTAACGATGCGCAAGGATTGGGCATTGTGGTCGAAGCCGCCATAGGGCAGCAGTTCTTCATGCAGCGCATCCTCGCCGGTATGGCCGAAGGGCGTGTGGCCGAAATCGTGGACGAGCGCCACCCCCTCGGCCAAGTCCTCATCGGCCTTCAGGGCGCGGGCAAGCGCGCGGGCGATCTGCGCCACCTCGATCGTATGCGTCAGGCGTGTGCGGTAATGGTCGCCGTCCTGAGCGATGAAAACCTGTGTCTTATGCTTCAGCCGGCGAAAGGCCGTCGTATGGACAATGCGGTCGCGGTCTCGCTGAAAATCGGAGCGCGTCGGGCTGCCGCTCTCTGGATAGAGGCGCCCGCGCGAGTTCCATGGATCTGCCGCATAGACCGCCCGTTCGCCATAACCGAAACCCAATGTATGCCTGTCGAAGCTCATTCTTCACCATCACCAATGCGTTGCGGCTCTGCCCATTGACGCCGCTTTCCGCTCTTCATACCTATAGCTTACAGAAACGGCAAAGAGGCGCTTTGTCGACCGCTTCGCCAGATCCTGTCCTTTATGGGAAGATCATGATAAGTTTCTTTGATATCATGCGTTTGAACATCAAACGTCTAAAATGGGTTCTCTCCGGATCTTGACCCCGGCAGGAGGAATAATGACTGAAGCAAATGTAACCCTTTCCGATGCCGCGGCAAAGCGTATTGCCGCTATTGTCGGCAGCGATCCCGGCAAGAGCGCGCTGCGCGTCTCCGTCGAGGGCGGCGGCTGTTCGGGCTTTTCTTACAAGTTCGATCTTGTGGATGCTGCCGCTGACGACGACATCGTCGTCGAGAAGAACAATGCCAAAGTGCTGATCGACAGTCTCTCGCTGGTTTATATGGCCGGCTCCGAAATCGATTTCGTCGACAACCTGCTCGGCCAGTCCTTCCAGATCAACAACCCGAACGCGGTGGCAAGCTGCGGTTGCGGCACCAGCTTCGCGATCTGATCCGACAACTTGCTTTCCACATATAACCGGCCGGAGATTTTCCTTCGGTCGGTTTCCTGTCTTGTCCGCCGGCGCCGGAGCGCGATAAAAGAACGCTCACACGGAGCTAGGATGCAAGCCATGAAGATCGCGACCTGGAACATCAACGGCGTCAAGGCGCGCATCGACAACCTGACACAGTGGTTGAAGGATTCCGGCCCTGATATCGTCTGCCTGCAGGAAATAAAGACCGTCGATGAAGGCTTCCCGCGGCTGGAAATCGAGGCGCTTGGCTACCATGTCGAAACGCATGGGCAGAAAGGCTTCAACGGCGTCGCCATTCTTTCCAAGAGCTCGCCTTCCGAAGTCAATCGTGGCCTGCCAGGTGATCCACTCGATGAGCAGGCGCGTTTCCTCGAAGCCGTGTTCTCGCTGCCCGGCAACAAGGTGGCGCGCGTCTGCTGCCTCTACCTGCCGAACGGCAACCCGCCGGAAACGGAAAAATACCCCTACAAACTGGCCTGGATGGAGCGTCTGCGCAAATTCGCGGCTGAACGCCTCGAATTCGAGGAAATCTTCATTCTCGCAGGCGACTACAACGTCATTCCCGAGCCACATGACTGCTTTGACCCGAAGGTCTGGGCGAGCGATGCGCTTTTCCTGCCGCAAACGCGCGAATCCTTCCGCCGACTGGAAAATCTGGGTCTCGTCGATGCAGTGCGCTCGGCAACCGATGCGACAGCGCTCTATTCCTTCTGGGATTATCAGGCCGGCGCCTGGCCGAAGAACAACGGCATCCGCATCGACCATCTGATGCTGTCGCCGGAAGCAGCCGACTGCATGACGTCGGCGGCGATCGAAAAGCATGTGCGCGCCTGGGAAAAGCCGTCCGACCACGTGCCTGTCGTGGCTTACTTCGAGTTTGCTGCCTGAGCTTTAAAGCATTTCCGTTTTACGCGATTCCGGTCGCAAAATCGCTGCGCACTTTTGCTGGAATTGCTCGAAAGCTCAGTCGTCCGAGCCGGTCGCAATCGTATGCGACAGGGATACGGCCGCGCGCCGATCCGCCTCGCTGGCGATCGAGAAAGCATCTTCCTGCAGCGACTGCATCCAGCTGCAATCCTTCGGCTTGCAGCGGTCGAGAGCCGCCGTCATCAGCGCCAGACCGCGGGCAGACTGGCCTTCATCGAAAAGGATGTTGCCGAAGACCGACATGGCGCCCGGGTGGCCGCTCTTGCGGGCCTGATTGAGCCATTTCTTGGCCTGATTGAGATTGGCGCTGCCGCCCTCGCCTGCGAGCATCATCTGCGCAAGCTGGAACTGCGCCTCGGGAACACCGAAGGTGGAAGCGACCTGGAAATAGAGCTGGCGGGCCTGATTGAGATCGATCTTCACCGGGCTGCCGGCAATTCCGTGCTTGTAATAGCTGGCAAGCGACAGCAGTGCGTTGATGAAGAAGCCGGTATCCTCCGAACCAGGTTCCACGCCCTGCTGTGCGATCTCGCTATAGATCTTGAAGGCTTCGAAATCATCCTGCGCCACGCCGTCGCCGTCGGCATACATGTTGGCGAGCGCCCAGCGCGAACCGGTGTGGCCCTTTTCGGCGGCATATTTATAGGCTTCGACAGCCTCTTCCTTCTGACCGTTCTTGTACGCTTTGAAACCGAATTTGAAGAGATCGAAGGGGCCTGATTCTTTCGTAACGCCCGTCTTGATGTCGAATGCCAGGACCGGACAGGCTAAAGCCAGGGAAACGGCCATCGACATGCTGAGCAGCATGAATTTGAACAATCTGAACTCGGACGTTACCATCTTTACCGGTTTCTTTCGTTCATCCCAGACGCTTGGCGGCGGCCTTGTTCGCCGTTCTGCCCGCGCGGATGCATTCCTTCCAGGCGAGCGATCCCGCGGCGGGCTCCAAGGCCCCTTTACCCGCGTCGCTTCCAGCCCCATGCCCCTCATTCAAAACCAGAACATCCATGCAAACCATCCGGCTTCCGGCACGGCCCGCATGTGATGCCTGCGGTACTTCGTCTGCGATCCAGGTCGCCACCCGTCCGCCTTCATCGTCTTCGTAAACAGCAAATGTGACCAAACCGGTATCGCGCCCTTCCCTGGGGAACGAAGCTTCATGCCGGGGGACAGAAAATGATGGAAAGACGTGAATCTGCAACACTGCGGAAGGTGCGGATTTCCGGCCGAAAATGCCTTTGACGGAAAGCAAAACGGCTGCTGCCGCTGGCTTCTCGCCGCTGCTATCGTACTGTCTGGCGTTACCGGAAAAAATTCGACCCATGCTACTGCTTACGCATACCCTACACTTGCCATCTCCTCGCCCGCCAATATCGCTGCTCCCTCTTTGTGGCGGGAAATGGACAAATTCGCCCCGCCGACACCATACGCGAACCATCGTAAAAAAGTGTTGCTGAATCGTCACAAAACGGGACGAGAAGATGGGATGATTAACGGCGGTAAATAAAGAAGAGTCCGACTGAGCCGGACTCTTCAATTCTTCAAATCAAGGATTAAAACTTGACCTTTATGCTGGTCGACAGCGCGGCAACCAGATCGTTGCCAAAGGAATAGGAGACATCATCTCCAAACGTGACGCCATCCTGGGTCACAACGCCCGACGAACCGCTTGTCAGCACGCCAACAGCACCGGCGACGCGCCATTCGATATGCTCGGTCGGCGTGAATGCAGCGCCGACGCCAAGCGTCCAGCTATCGGTCTGAGAGCCGTAGCCCTGGCTGGTGCCACGGTCCCAAGTCAGGCTGACCGCGCCTGCCCATTGGTCGTTGAACTTGTGGCCCACACCACCCGTGATGGTCCAGCCGTCACGATAGAGGAGGTCGAGCGAGGTCAGTTCCGTCGCCCCGCCGGAGGTGCAGGCGACAAGGCCCTTTGTCGACGTCGGGCAGAAGGGCACGGACTGCAGGATGCTCCAGTTCGTCCACTTGACCGAACCGAAAGCGAGCCAATCCGGAGCGATACCGCTCTGCAGCTTCAGTTCCAGCGAATCCGGCGCTTCGGCGGAACCGAAAACGGGCGTGACGCGTCCGTAAGGCGCAGCATTCAGCGGCGCAAAAGGTGCGGTAACCTGGGTCAGATCTACCGTGCCCGTTAGGTTGTCGTATTTGACGCGGCTGTTATAGACGAGGCTCGCGCGCATCGCATATTCCGGGATCTCGTATGCGAGACCAGCGCGCCAGCCCCAACCATTGTCTTCGAGATCGAGGCGACCGATGCCATTACCTGTACCAACCAGAAGCGGAACCGTCGAAACCAGACGCTCCTTGAAGCCCTCGACTTCCTGATAGAAGGCGCCGCCGATGAAGCGAAGCTGCCCCGGACCGACATCGAAGCGATAGGAGCAAGTGCCGCCATAATTGCGGGTTTTGATCTCCGTCTCGATATTGTTGTTGGCGCCAGCCCAGTTCAAACCGGGATCGGAATGCCCACCGAAGGGCTCAGAATAGTCGACAAGGCAGTCGATCGCATCGCCGAAACCGGCCTTGAAGCCAATATAAGGAACCGTATAATTCGCGGTATCGTCGGCTGTGCTCGAACGGCTGTTCAGATTGCCGCCCCCTGGAGATACCGAGGTATCCGTATCGCGAGCATTCTTCAGCTTGCGCTGGGGCGTGACATAGATAATGCCCGACTGGAACGAGAAAGGCGACGTATCGAACAACTGATCGATATTGTAACCACCGCGCTCCAGACCGCCCGCAAAGGAGGGCGAAGCGAGTGCCGAAACAATGATGAGCGATGTTACGCCCCTGGAAAACATACGCGCTGCCATTGTGTCTCCCCCACTCAAGCAATTGAAGTAATCACACTGTGCTAGTGAACTTAATAAATCGCAACGAAGCGCTCCGCTGCGACGCGAAGTTGCGTTATGGCTAATTTACGTAAATAATTGACGGGCACGTCAAAAAATTAGATAGATAAAATTCTATTCTTCTATCCGTCAATCTTGAGGGGTTTATTAGATTCCCATTCCACGAGGGATGGGAGCTGTATCTAAGTGACAACAGTGGCAGTTTTCGCGTTCAGCATCCCTCAAATGGGTGATATCCACAGGCCAAAGGGTTAAAAAAGCGTGTTTCTTACGAATCATCATACTTTTAAAACACAAAAGGCGCGCTCACGGGGAACGCGCCTTCAGGAATATTATACTCGTTAGCCGCGATTATCCCGCTTCGCTAACTCGCGCCAGAGCAGTCCTCAGGCTCTCGATCTGGCCCGTCAGCTCAGCGTGGCGTTCGCGCTCGGCTTCCACCACTTCCGGATTGGCATTGGCGACGAACTTCTCATTCGAGAGCTTGCCGTCGATGCGCGCGATTTCGCCATCGGCCTTTGCAATCGCCTTCTCAAGGCGGCTCTTTTCCGCCGCAAGATCGATCAGATTGCCGAGCGGCAGGCAGGCGGTCGCTTCTGCGACGACGATCTGAGCGGCACCCTTCGGTGCAGCTTCAGCCAGCGAAATGACCTCGACACGGGCCAGGCGTTTGATGGCGGCGTCATGACGGAACAGCCGTTCACGCGTCAGGCTGTTGGCGCCAACGACGACGAGCGGCGCGGTTGCCGACGGCGGCACGTTCATTTCCGAACGGACCGAGCGGATGCCCGAAACGAGGTCGATCAGCCAGTTGATTTCATCGGCCGCAGCATTGTCGGCGTAAGCCGGCGCCGGCCATTCGGCATGGCAGAGCAGACCGTCGCGTTCGGCGCCCTCACCCGCCGTATGCGCCCACAACTCCTCGGTCATGAAGGGCATGAAGGGATGCAGCAGCTTGTAGATCTCCTCCAGAACATAGGCGCTGCAGGCCTGAGCTTCAGCCTTTGCGCCCTGATCTTCGCCGCTGAAGACGGGCTTCAGAAGCTCGAGATACCAATCGCAGAACTGGTTCCAGACGAAACGATAGAGCGCGCCGGCGGCATCGTTGAAGCGGTAGGATTCAAGAGCTTCCGTCACGTCACGTTCCGTGCGGGCAAGTTCCGTCAGGATCCAGCGATTGATCGTCAGTTCGGCGGCTTCCGGCACGAAATGCGGATCGCTCTTCACGCCATTCATTTCCGCAAAGCGCGTGGCATTCCAGAGCTTGGTGCCGAAATTGCGGTAGCCGGCGATGCGGGCCGGATCGAGCTTCACGTCGCGACCCTGCGCGGCCATGATCGCCAGCGTGAAGCGCAGCGCGTCCGCGCCATATTCGTCGATCAGTTCGAGCGGATCGATGACATTGCCCTTGGACTTCGACATCTTCTGGCCGTTCTTGTCGCGCACCAGGGCATGGACATAAACGGTGTGGAACGGCTCGACCGGATTGTCGTCCTCATCCTTCATGAAGTGCAGCGACATCATCATCATACGGGCGACCCAGAAGAAGATGATATCGAAGCCGGTGACGAGAACGCTGGTCGGATAGTAGCGCGCCAGTTCCGGCGTCTTGTCGGGCCAGCCGAGCGTCGAGAACGGCCAGAGGGCCGAAGAGAACCAGGTATCGAGCACGTCTTCGTCGCGCGTCAGGATCTCACCGGGCTGGAAATTTTCCAGCTTGTCCTGAACGAAAGCCTTCATCGGGCCTTCGTGCGAGAGATAATGCTGGATAGCAGCCTGCAGCGCCTCTTCCTCGGTCTTCTCGACGAAGACCTGACCGTCCGGACCGTACCAGGCAGGGATCTGATGACCCCACCAGAGCTGACGCGAAACGCACCACGGCTGGATGTTTTCCATCCACTCGTAATAGGTCTTTTCCCAGTTCTTCGGCACGAAATTGGTGCGGCCTTCGCGAACGGAGGCGATCGCCGGCTCAGCCAGCGTCTTGGCATCGACATACCATTGCTCGGTCAGGCGCGGTTCGATCGGAACGCCGCCGCGGTCGCCATGCGGAACCATGTGCTTGTGCGGCTCGATCTTGTCGAGCAGGCCGGCTTCCTCGAAGATTTCGACGATGATCTTGCGGGCCTGGAAACGATCCTGCCCTTCGAGGCGATCCCAGGCGCCGTGCAGTGCCGCCGGATGGTCGAGCCCTTCGAGGAAATCCTCGTTGTCCTTGATGGTGATCGTGCCGTCGACATTCATGATGTTGATGACACGCAGGCCCGTGCGCTTGCCGACGTCGAAGTCGTTGAAGTCATGCGCCGGTGTAACCTTGACCGCGCCGCTGCCGGCAGTCGGATCAGCGTAGCTGTCAGCAACGATCGGGATGCGGCGGCCAACGATCGGCAGGATGACATGCTTGCCGACGATCGCCTTATAGCGCTCGTCCTCTGGATTGACGGCAATGCCGGTATCGCCGAGCATAGTTTCCGGACGTGTGGTGGCGACGACCAGATAATCGCGGGTCTCCCATTCGGTCGGTTTGCCCTCTTCATCGAAAGCAACCGGATGCTGATAGGTGACGCCCGGCTCCAGCGGATAACGCAGGTACCACAGATTGCCCTTGATCTCGTGCTGCTCGACCTCGATGTCGGAAATTGCCGTCAGCAGTTTCGGATCCCAGTTGACCAGACGCTTGTCGCGATAGATCAGGCCTTCCTTATAGAGCGTGACGAAGACTTCGAGAACGGCCTGCGACAGGCCCTCATCCATGGTGAAGCGCTCGCGCGACCAATCGCAGGAGGCGCCTAGGCGCTTCAGCTGGTTGAAGATCAGGCCACCCGATTCGCCCTTCCACTCCCAGACCTTTTCGATGAAAGCGTCGCGGCCCATATCGCGGCGGCCGGGAAGCTGCTGCTCCATCAGCTTGCGCTCGACGACCATCTGCGTAGCGATGCCGGCATGGTCCATGCCCGGCTGCCAGAGAACATCCTTGCCGCGCATGCGCTCGAACCGCACCATGACGTCCTGCAGCGTGTTGTTCAGCGCATGACCCATGTGCAGCGAGCCCGTGACATTCGGCGGCGGGATGACGATGGTGAAGCTGTCAGCACCCGGCTTTGCGTTGACGCCGGCGCGAAAGGCATCGGCCTCATCCCATTTCGCAGCGATTTTCGGTTCGACGGCGGCGGAATCGTAGGTCTTTTCGAGCATTTTCTGACCAATTCGAGGTTCGAGGATGGGCGTTTTGTAAATAGGATGGCTACGGCCAAGTCAATAAAAAAGCCGCCCCGGAGACCGGAGCGGCTCTTGCCTGGAAAAGCGGTCCGATCAGCGGCGCGGGCCGCGCGCCACGCGTTCGATCTCTTCGCGCACGAGACGTTCGACGAGCGTCGGCAGGTTGTCGTCCAGCCACTCGCGCAGCATCGGACGCAGCATGTCTTCGGCGATCTCATCAAGAGAGCGGCGTTCGGCGGCACCATCGATGGCAGCGGCAAGCTCTTCGAAGGAGCGGGCAACCTGCAGGCCGGTGTTCTGGGACAGAAGTGACGGCTGCGCTTCTTCGACACGCGCAGGCGCAAGCTCGGCGGGCTGGAAGGCTACCGGCTCGACGCGCAGTTCAACAGCGGGAAGCACGGGTGACTCCTCGACGAGCGCAGGCTGCGGAACCTCGGGCAGGCGCGGCTCGGCAAAGACGGGTGCAGGCTCGGCAGCATATTGGGCGACGGGAACAATCGGAACAACGCGGGGAGCCGTAGCTGGCTCGACCGGACGCGGAGCGGCAGCGGCGCGCGGCGCTTCATAGGCTGGCTGCGACTCGAATTGCGGCTGCGGTTCGCGGGACGGCTGGGGCATGTCACGGAGAGCCTGGCCGGCCTGAACAGCGCTGCGCTCGGAAGCGGCACGGACGCGGGCTGCGACATCGGCAAGCGACATGGCGCGAGCAGGCATTTCCGGCTCCGGAGCGCTACCGGCGGAATTTGCAGCGACGAAACGCGGATCGCCACGCAACGCTGGAGGCTCCGGGAACTCGATGCCAGCATAGGTGTCGTCAACCGTCAGATGGATTTCGGAGTCGTTTTCCTCTTCCGCACCGTAAACAGGGGGAAGCGAGGCGGATATCGCCTTTCCCGCGCCTGGCTCATTGCTTTCGATGATCTGGCGAATGGAGGCCAGGATCTCTTCCATGGACGGTTCACGCACTACACCTGGCTGAGCCATATCTATCCCCGTTATCCCTTAAACAACGATCGGACGGCGTGGAGTATGCATCCGAATCACCATGACCTTAGAATACCCCAAAGGGGAAAAAAATCAGCGCGAATCAAACAAATGCAGCCGTGCACAGTTTTGTTACCCAAGTGTAAGCGAAGTCTGTGAAGGCTTTTTTGACAGCCGAAAAGAAAACGGGCGCCGATGGCGCCCGCTCAAAAAATCGGCGGCAGAAACGCCTTAGAATACGAACTCGCGAGCCTTGGCGAAACCGGGCAGCGGCTTGACGGACGCATTGAAGAAGACGTTTTCGGAAACAGCGCCGCGCTCGCTGACGAAGACCTTCGCGCGCGCGGCATTGCCATAACCCTGCACGGCAACAAGACGGCCGCCATCCTGCAACTGGCCGAGAAGTGCCGCTGGGACTTCTTCCACCGAACCGTTGATGAAGATCAGATCATAAGGAGCGCCGGCGGCATTGCCCTTATCGAGCGGGCCAGTTACGACCTGCACATTTGCATAACCAGCGAGATTTGCCTTGGCTTCAGCAGCAAGGGTCTCGTCCGATTCGAGCGCCACAACAGAGCCTGCGATCAGCGACAGCAGCGCGGACGCGTAACCGGTGCCGGCGCCGACTTCGAGAACGGCGTCATCCTTAGTGATGGCTGCGAGCTGCAGCAGCTTGGCGAGCGGCGACGCCTCCATGAGGAAACGGCCGGGATTGCCGGCAGCAGCCGGAGCAATTTCGATATCATTGTCGATATAGGCCAGCGCCTTCGCTTTCTCCGGCACGAATGTCTCGCGCGGGACGGTGAGGAAGGCCGTCAGCACCGAATGCGAGGTAACGTCCGTGGTGCGGACCTGGTTGTCGACCATCTTTACGCGTGCTGCTTCGAAATCCATCATATCCTCTCGCCGATGAAAGCGGTTCAGTCTTCCGTCTCTTAATCTCCGGCACGATTGCTTTCAAGGCTTGCCGGATGCGCGTTTGAAGAATCCCGGAAACCCCTCCCCGCATGCAACAGCTGAAAAACGATTGCCGCAACTTCTGCGTGGAACAAATTGCGATTTCAGGATATTGTTCTAATCGGAGGAAATGAGGAGGAGCAGGCCATGTCTGCCGTTCTGGAATATTTCACGCTGTTCGACATTTTCATCGCTGCAGTGCTCGTCGGCATATTCTGCTGCGGGCTGCTGGACGGCAAATCGACCTGAACAGATCGTATTCTCTCAGTAAAAGTTGCTTGGCCGCTTGCTCGGCGCGCCGGAGAAATGGATTTCGGCAGCCAGCCGGATCAAACTGGCACGGCCGATTGCATCATTAACTCTATATCAACCATGTTGTTGCGCCAGTCGCGGCTTTCGCTAGGTTAGCGGCATGCAAACCTTCGCCATCCGATCGCCAGATATCGAAGCGCTTCACTATAATCCGGAGGCGCGGTTGCTGCTTGTGAAGTTCAAAAGCGGCGCCATCTGCAATTTCACACGTATCTCGGCGCAGGCGCTGCAGCGGCTGCTCGGCCCCGATGTGCGGATAGAGAACGACACGGCAGAAGACGATGCCAACTATCTGGCTGGCCTGCGCAGCGGTGGATTGCGGGCGCTTTATTGCCTGACCGGGATCACACCAGCGCAATTCGATTTCGCAAAGGTTCCCGGCATCTGGTGATACGAGACTGACGCAGCGGTGCCGCGCCTCGTCTATAAAGCGGCCGGATTTCTATGTCATGGTGAGAAAATGTTGGAGGCCTCGCCCGGAATTGAACCGGGGTACAAGGATTTGCAGTCCTCTGCGTCACCACTCCGCCACGAGGCCTCACCTCTGACCGATATGTCTAAATATCGTGTGGTGGCGCGGATTTAGAATGATCCTAACGGAAGCGCAAGAGGCTTCATTCTGAATTCGGTCCTTTTTTCATTCTGAATAACTGTTTCCAGAACGTTCCTTCGTTCCATGGTTATGATCGAAAGGCTTCAACGTCAGGTCACCTCTGACAAAAACGAGTGGCGGCCCCGAACGGCTTGTTTCCCCCAGAAGTTTGGTACTGGCTCTACGGCCTGAACGAACATTGAGACGAGCGTACCGCCACGCCTAAATACCCTTTCGACCGCAAATTAGCCGACACTTCATCCAGCGTTAGGGAGCTATTGGGCCCTACGATTACTTCGGCTATCGCACCGTATGGATTCCAATTGCCGCGTCTATATCTACCGAACTTCATGTTGAAATACGGCACATCAACTTCACCGCGACGCCGCATAAGCGGATCGCTGGGCATTATCTCCGTCCCATCCTTCAACATCCCGACAGGAACGTTGACACGGCCGTCAATCGAAGGGCGCGTCATGCTGGAAAAGATCAGTCTTATTTCGTTTTCGTGTGCCCAGGAGTGGTCTTTCGTTGCCGTAATCAGACTGAGGAGTTGCGTGGTACAGTCAATTCTTTTGAAGTGATCGTTGACATGCCCCACAAGGGGTGCCGCTATCACAGCGATCGCAGAGTGTAATGCAGATAAATTCTCCGGAGTCACGTACCGAACTTTCTGAACACGCACCGACATGTCATCAAATGCGGACGGCTTGAACCCAATGCAAAAACCTCTTCCGCGGTCTGTATACTCCTGCCACATTGGCAGTTGATCAGGTTTCGTTGAAACGCTGAATGAATGCATCCAGAGCCTGTTTTTGAGCTTTTGCAACTCCACCTTAAGACGAGCGTATGCTTCGCGGTCTCGGAATGAGGTTGCGTCACGAATCATCTCGGTCATGACCCGATCTATGATCGCCGCAAGCTGAAGCTCCTTTGGATCGTTTGCATATTGCAGGTCGCTTAGCCAAATGGAGCCGTTCGTTGTTATCCCCTCGAAACTCCCCCCGGAGCAATAATGATAAAGAGTTGTAGTAGGACGGTAGTCGAAAAATGCCATCTGCAACGCCGCGGTCAAATTATTGAGTCTCTGACAGCAATTAAGAAGACCAGGTAAGCAATTTGCAAGGCGGACAGACTTTCAATTGTTCAAAGCTCTAAGATAACCGCAGCGTCTTCTCCCTCGCGCTGCCCCTTATAAGACGCATGCCGCAGCTTACCGTCGCTCGTCCACGCTCGGTACTCGATCTCAGCAATGAGCTTCGGCTTCAACCAGGTGATATCTTTCCGGCGCCCGCTATAGGCCACCGGCGCCCTCGCCGCCTTCAGTTTGTCCATGATCCCGCGCAGCTTCCATGCCTCGCTGTCTTTGATGCCGGTACCGACCGAGCCGACATAGACGAGCTTGTCGTCCTTCTTTGCCCCGAGCAGCAGGGAGCCGATATGGCCCCGGGCCACCATCGACTTTTCCCAGCCGACGATCGCGAAGCTGTCGCTTTGGATGCATTTGATCTTCAGCCAGTCGCCAAGCCGACCGGCGCGATAAGTGCTGTTGCGATCTTTCGCGATGATTCCCTCGAGGCCGTGCTCACATGCTGCCTTCAGGAGCTGCTCGCCATCCGCCTCGACCTCCTCCGAAAGCCGGATGGCGCTTTCCCGGCCAGTAACGATCAGGCCTTCGAGCAGGTGCCGGCGTGTGGAAAGCTCGGTCTGCGTCAGATCGTGACCATCGAAATACAGAAGATCGAAGGCCATCAAGACCGATGCGCCGGAGTTCAGCTTGCCGCCGCGGCCGCCGAGCGAGTGCTGCAGCAGGTTGAAGTCGGACCGGCCTCGTTCATCAAGCACTACGGCTTCACCGTCGATGATCGCTGTAGCCACGCCGAGCTGCTGCGCCTCGGCAGCAATCGTCGGGAAGCGGTGTGTCCAGTCATGGCCGCCGCGTGTCAGAATGCGAATACCCTTCGGCTCGATGTGGACCGCAACGCGGTACCCGTCCCACTTCACTTCGAAAGTCCACTGATCGCCTTTTGGCGGCTTTGGTTTCAGTAGTGCGAGACAAGGCTCAATCCGCGCCGGCATAGGGTCGAGGGGAAGACCTGGCTGCGACGGGTCGCGTGGCTTGCGCGCTCGCGAGCGCAGCGGCTTGTCGGCGTGAAGGAGCGGCGTTGACTTCGGAGGCTTGGTCATGCGACCACTCCATCAGCAAATGCTTAAAATGCCGCCTATCGATACGATGGGCAAGGAGGCAAGTTTAAAGCGATGAGCAAGATCCCACCGCCGACCATTCCCGAGAAAGACCCCGATCGCTTCCTGCGCTGCCAGGACGCATTGCACATCGAGTTTCAGGATCTCGTCGATCGGGCCGTTCAGGCGGGATGGAAGCCGGAAGAGGTTCTGGTTTCGTTGATCGAACTTGCCGATAATCAGGCGCTGATGATGGAGGCCAACGCAGAAGTCGAGGCCGCTTTGAACGTCCTGAAACGACGAGGCTTCCTCTGACTGGTTTTAGCGTTCCAGAATCTTCGTCCTTGACTCCGTCGAAAACGAGAACATAATAAGAACATCCCAAGGGATAGGACGGACGGCGCGGCTACCTCCTTGTTAGACACCAAAGAATGCCGCGCGGCCCTTAGCGCCTCCTCTCAGGCATCACCACTCGGACCAAAGGATGACGGCTATGGGTAATTTGCCGATCGATGAACTGCGCCAAGAAGACGATTTCGAGAGGAACCCGGTTGGCACCTACTGGACGCCGCCTATCCCAGTGAGCGTTCATGAGCTTCCCCCTGCGGTTCGCGCCGCGATATCCCTGGCCGTCGGAACTGGCTTTGAAAATATGGGGCAATTCGAACTCCACCTGGCCCACGCCTTCGATATGGAAACCTGCGCCCCGATGGGGATTTTCGTGGTTGCCTCTGGCGAGGCTAACGACCGTGCCTGTGGGGTCTACAGTGACTGCGGCGACATAAGCGCGAAGGAGCCGATGTGGTTCGCCTTCGAGGAAGACATCGATCTAGCCTTCAAAGCTCTGTACGACCGCGTTAGGGAAAGAGGATACCTGACCTAGTCACCGCCCTCGCGGCTTCCCGAGCTGCTGGCAGCCTAAGAGACGACGCCAACTCTACCATGCCGGAAATGAACCATTCGAAGAAGCTCGCGCGCTGGTCTTTGACAGACGCGAGCGCGGTCGGGCACATCCTCGTCGTCCGGTGCGGTCTTTGCAACACGACGCGGCGCTTCCTGCCCGACGACATCCTCAAACTCCGCAAGGACACAACCATCAACCGCCTGAAGTTCATCTGCCTGAAATGCAATAAACGCGACTACATGGATGTGACCGTTTACGTCCCCTCTCGGTCGGAGATCGGCAAGCTTCCTGTACGCCGCTTGGCTGGCATTAAGGAAGTGAGGATGCCGGTTTGGCGGGACGAGACACTATAGGTTTAAGATGGCTGACCGGAGAAAGAGCTCTTACACCTGGGCGAATTTGAATCGTCTTTTGCCACACCATGTCGCCATCTGGTGGGGAAACTATCAGACAGGAGAGCAGGCCCATGACCTCCGACAGCGAGGCGAAATCCTTGCCTGTGCAATACGCCTTGAAAAGGACTCGAAAAACTTTAGCGCTTGGATTGAGTGGGACGAGTATCTTGTGTTCTGCTTTAGCAATCGAGGAGCTGCTAGGCAGTTTAGGGACAGATGGCACGGCCAGTTTATTGACGTAGATGAGGTAAGCCGTGAGGGCGCGTGGACACCAAAGGAGGGCGATGTGTGTAATCTCTACCGGATGATGAGCAACCAGGAGGCCATTCGCTCAATTACGAGGGCGATGATTGACAGCACGGGTAATATGGAGCCCGTCACCGAAGTCTGGCCAGACTATAAGGCACCGATCGTCCGCAACACGCCATCTGGACGCGAGCTTGCCAACGTGCGGTGGGGTCTGCCGAGTTCATCTCAAGCGATATACCAGGCCGCCACAAAGAGAGCCGATGGCCTCCGCAAGAAGGGCAAGGAGGTGGACTTCCAACAACTCCTCAAGATGGAGCCTGATGGTGGCACGACGAACGTCCGCAATGTCGAGAGCAAGCATTGGAAGCGCTGGCACGGCGTCGAGTTCCGGTGCGTCGTCCCCGTCACTTCGTTTGCAGAGCCAGACCCAGCCAACAAGCCTGAAGGTGGCCGGACGCCCAACGCATGGTTTGCCGCAGACCCAAGCTGTCCACTGATGTTCTTCGCCGGCATATGGGTGCCGCAGTGGGAGAGCGTGAGGAAAGTCAAGGAGGGGCTGACGGTCAATGACCTCTACGGCTTCCTTACAACCGAGCCCAACGGCATCGTTGAGCCAGTCCATCAGAAGGCCATGCCGGTGATCCTGACGACCAGCGATGAGATCGAAGTGTGGCTAACCGCCCCTTGGGAGGAGGCCCGCAAGCTGCAGCGCCCGTTGCGCGACGACCAACTTGTGCTGCTGCCGCCTGAGCAGGTAACGGCGTGAGTATCGAGGGACATTCAACGGCGCCTGGCGCCAACATTATCGTCGAGCACTATTGCACTGTTGCCGGCTGCCGCAAATGGGGTGGATTCGGATTCTCTACCGGAAAGGCGCAGGAGACGCGCTGGTGGTGCTGGGGACATTACCCATTCAAGGAGCCGAGAAACGGCCCGGTGAAACCGCAATGATCGCGGCTATGATGATGTGCGCCAGCCTGACGGCCGTCGACGGCGACACCGTGCGCTGCGACGGACAGCTTATGCGATTGCTAGGAGGGGGAGTGCCGTTCCAATGGGGTATAGATACACCGGAAATCGGATCGCACGCGAAATGCATCAAGGAACGGAAGCTGGCGCTGATCGCCAAGGGAAGGCTGAAAGAGCTTTTGGAAGAACGCGGCCTGCTGATCGAAATCAAGGGCTATGACAACACCCCGAAACACCGCCCGCTGATCAACATCTACCGAACGAATGGGGAAGAGATCGGGGCCAAGCTGCTCAATGAGGGCTTTGCTCGAGAGTGGCGACCGGATCATAGAAACGATTGGTGTGGCGACTAAGCCCTGTCGCACAGCGACCGCGCAGCGAGACTAATTTGCGGTGGCTGGCGCCTTTGGAATTGTCTCAGATGCTGAGTGTTCGGACGGGTCTGCTGGGCGCCCGTACCTCGTATAGATCCCGCCAACGATCAAGCCGAGCGCGATGAGTGCGATCACGTAGATGAACATTCCTCGTATCGCTGGCTTAGGTGTGTGGGGCATTACTTCCGCTCGCGTTGTTTGCTACGAAAACGCATATGGGACGGTAGCGTTCCTTTTTGCCCTAACCGCTCTCTGGAGGCACTAGCCGCCTGCCGCCGCAGACAGACGCTGGCGCTCCATCCGGTCAATCCGCTCTCTGAGGTCCAAGAGAATGTCCCTCGCCCCGTACACCGCGCCCTGAGCCGTCTTCACCTCGTCGATCTGGCGCTGCTGGTCAACGAAGCGTTGGTCGTAACTGCCGAAGACGCGGTCCAGCTCTGCCCGCGGCACCTGTGCGTCACGCAGTTCCTTCACGTTCGCATCGGTCCGAGCACGGTCTTCGGTCCCTCTCGCGGCCCTCCACTCCATCTCCTGCCGCGTAACCATCTTGTCGGCCAGGATGCCAACCGACTGTTTCAAGTCGCTGGTCGCTTCGCGGATCGGTAGATAGGCCAAGCCGCCGAGCATGGCGGCAAACGTCAATGCCACACCCAGCGCCTGCCATTGGGGCTTATTGCGCTCGGCAAGGTTCGTCGACAATGCTGCGATCGATGCACGTGTTTCGTTCGCCAGCGCCGTGACTGCGGCATCTATGCCTTTGAAGCCCGCCCGCATCTCCGCTTCGAGATCCGTCTGCCTGCGGCCGAGGTTTGTTACTCGTTCGCCAAGCTGGGCGGTGATGGCATCGGTATATGTCCGGTGTGCATCAGTGATGTTGCTCATGTCATCCGTCATCCCTTGTTATGCCCTGCCCTTTCAACGCCATGTCATTTTGCCTGAGCGGAGGCCCCGGTATCTCTTACGCAGTTTCCTAAAAAGAACGGGCCGCCCGGTGAAGACCGCGCGACCCGCCACCCAGGTCGGTTTGGATGAATAAATGCAATGACATGACCGCCGCTGCTGCGTCATTCCCGAAGGTGCGCTAAAACGATCGTACGTGTTGGAGTGGGTGTCCCATTGGCTCCACGATATCTCGATATCGGATTTTGTCCCGGCCTCTCCCACCCCTGACACTGTCACGCCCTGCATCCCGTACCGACCAGAATCCTGAAAGCGTTATACTTTCGCTCCGTCTGGCGCTGCGACCTTCATTCCCACTTGCTGATACTCTCCGCCTTTGGTCAGCAGAGCCCAAACGATCCGCGCTAGTTTATTGGCCAGGGCAACAACGACTACCTTGTGCGGCCGCCTTTGTAACAACCCAAGGAGCCAGTGAGGGTAAAAACCCGTTCGCCGTGCACCAGCGATTATGCTCGTGGCCCCGACATAAAGAAGACTGCGGATCTCGACGTCTCCCATCTTCGATATCTTGCCAAATCTGACCTTTCCGCCGCTAGAGTTTTGTTTCGGTGTGAGACCGAGCCAGGCCGAAAAACCGCGAGAAGATTTGAAGCTACCCGGATCAGCGACGTGAGCCTTAATCGTAGCAGCGGTGAGGATGCCGATCCCCGGCACCGTCATCAGACGACGCAAGTCTTCATCTTCCTTGGCCTGTCTAGCCAGTTCCCGATCCAGCCGTTCAATACGTACGGTTAGTGCGTCGATTTCGTCGACGAGTTCGTTGATCGCAAATCGCGCCACATCCGGAACATCCACTCCCCCGGTACGGAAAGCGTTAATGAGTTTGCCGGCATTCGTAGTCCCCTTCTCGGCCACTAGCCCCAGTTCGGACAGGTGTGAGCGGACCGAGTTGATGACACCAGCTCGCTGACGAACGAGAAGCGTACGCGTTCGCAAGAGCATGCCCGCGGCCTGCTGCCCTTTGGTTTTGATCGGAACAAACCGAATGCCTTTTCTTTTTGCCGCCTCGCTGATGGCGACTGCATCGCCTGCATCTGTCTTGCTTCGTTTGACGAAGGGCGTGACGTGTTGAGCCGGGATTATTTTGGCCTCGTGACCTAAAGCAGCGATTTCCCGGGCCCAGTGATAGGCGCTGCCACACGCCTCCATGACAACGGTGCACGGTGGAAGCTTCTGAAAGAAGTCTTTGACTTCGAGTCGCCTGAGCTTTCGGTTGAAAAGTGTGTTGCCCTCAGCATCCGTTCCGTGCACTTGGAAAACCTGTTTTGCGAGATCGAGCCCGATAGTGGCGGCATTTTGCATCAGTCATCCTCCTGTTTGTGGTTACAACAGTGGGCTTACCGCGCATTTCGGAAATGCATATGACGCTGTTTGTCGTTGGGCCTCGGAAGACCGTCGCCACGCTCAGCCCTGACGAGGTGGCAACGGGGAGAGGCCGGTCACCACGAGGGATCGGCCTCTGCCTGCTTCTTTGACGGGCATCTTTTTGGCTCCCGCCGCTTCAGCACCCGCGTGGCGTCCACGCAATCACTCCTTCGGTAGAGGGCGGAACCTTATGCAATGTATTCGGTTCCCTAGTGGACCGCTTGACGTTTGTTCCTCAACCTTAGATCAGATCGCCGGCGGTCTACCTTTCGCCCGCTTCGGCGGGCTTCTTTTTGTCGGCGTGATGAAATATCTAGCGGCTATGGAATCCGACGACGAATTTAGAAGATTGCTCGACAGCTTCATTGAAGAGATGCGTAACCAGGACGAGCGCTCTTTCGGATTTCGTGAGTTGAGGGCGTATTTACGTGCCAGCATCGAAGATGACACCTTGACGGCTGAACAGGAGGCCGCGGTCTTCAAACACTTCGGTGACCACTACGATTTAAGGCGTTGGCCGTTCTCCGAACCCCGATGGTCGTTCATCGACGGGTAGAGATTGAGATTGAGAACGCTTCGACCGAACCGCTCCTTCGATGATGAGGTGGCGGGGCATTCGAGGATTAGCCGAATTGACTCGCTAATACACGCGCTATGTGAGCCTACTGCTTGGCTTGGCCGTTTGGTACCTGTTCCGGCATCTAAGCTTCTTGGAGCCCCCTCGCACCCCTGGGAGGGCTCGTTTTGATGATATGCAGTAAGGTGTCAGACTGTTTTTATCCGTACTTTCGCGGATATCATTTCAGGGCCAATGGTCGCACACTTTCGGTGCGCCGAGCATGGTTTGTTACCACGGCGTAGGCATCGCGCCTCGGCCAGCGTAACGCGGAAAATAGCGCTGGCCGAAAGCGACGAAATGAACGGGCATCGGACTTTGGTCCGATTGCACACAGTGGTGTGTCCGCTAGTTACGGTGCGCTGGTGTCTTCAGAGACATTAGCACGAAAAGGGTGCCTCTCCCTGACCGGGAGGCACCCTTTTCAATCCTTTCATGACATCCCCCCAGACGGCCTTCGGCAGCTTCCTTGTCCTCGGACAGTGCCACCACCCCATTTGATGATGGGGTGGTGGGGTTAGGCTGCGTTCTGCAACACTGCCACAAGCGCCGGTTCCTGCGTCGTCAACCTCTCGGCGAGGTGATTGTTGCCGTAGGATGTTTCGTGCGTTCCGTCCGACGTGAATGCACTACCGAGGCTAGGGCCGCCTACCGGCAGCGCTGCCCATGCGTCTCTCCTACTTGCGGCAAGCCGCATCCTGGCGGCACTGGTTGTTGTTGGAGGCGATGGCCGGTCCGGCACTCGGATCTTGGGAAGCCAGCAATGCGGCCTGAGGATTGGCAAACCGGGTGATCTGATAGCCACTACCGTTCAGGGCCGCAGTTGTCTTCTGGCAGCCCGCTATCACGCATGATGACAAGGCAACGGTCGCGAGCAGGAAGATTCCTGAAATTCGCATTGTTCTTCTCCATTTTGGTGATGCGGTCGACCGCCTCGACGGCGGCTTCGGCTCGGACCTCTTCCTTCCCGAGCGCCTTGCCGTGCCATGTGCCGCCGGCGAATCCGATGGTGACGCCGATCGCCAGCGCGACGACGGCAGCTCCGGCGATCGGAACCCAGTCAGGTAGTAGCTTGAACATTGGTCACCACCTGCAGATCGAGGGCATCCGCGCGTTCGGCCTGCCGGCGCTTCTGGTACCAGCGGATGCCATAGGATGCGGCGCCGACCACCAAGCCGCCGACGATCAGTCCGACGATCATATTGTCGATGAGATGGCTGCTGCCCTGGAACGGGGTGAGCTGCTGCTGCGCGGCGGCAAGGGCGCTCCCGAGCGTGAAGGAACCTCCACCGCCACCAGTTGCGGCATCTGCAATGGCCGTGCTCGGCGCGGGTTTCGCACTGGTCAGGAACGCCTTTGCCTCGCCACCTGGTGCATAGGAGATTTCCGGCCCGACAGAGCCGGTTGCCCACGCCTGGCCGACCGCTTTCACGTCAGCGATGCGCTTGAGCCAGCCTTTGCCGAAGGTCTTGAAGGTAGCCAGGGACCGGAGGAAGGCTTCACGACGCTCGATAATCCTGGCAATAAGGGCATCATTGTCGTTGACGCCCCCGGCCGCCAGGATCGTGCCCTGCCCTATGATGCCGTCAATCGCTCCCTGATACAGGCCCATCGCCTGCAAGGCACGCTGCAGCCACTTCACGGACTGCGAAACACCGGAGTTCACATTGCCGTCAAAGACAACGTAGGAGACACCGGGGGCCAGCTTGTCGAGCTTGGCGATGTCCCAGTAACGCTTGAGGTAGATCGCCCGCAGTTCGGTGTCGGTGATGGTCCGGACATCGCGGGATGGCTGGCCGCTCGCAGTCAGGAATTCCGTAAAAACGCGCTGCGTGACGCCTTTCATCGTGGCACCGCCCGGATCGTCCGGATGGTTGGAATAGCCCCCTTCGTGGGTGAGAATTTTGGGCAAAGAGCGCGTGAATTCGCTTGCCCCGTCAAAGACTGGCATTGGATGTCTCCGATGTTGAAATGGGAAAAGGCCCGCCGAACAACGACGAGCGCACCGCGGCGTAAAAATGCGCCCGGTTCATTGGTGATGACTCCTGAGATTTTGCCCTGTTGCCGTTGGCCGGGCTCGTGTATGCGTTTCTCGACTAACGATCGGGAGTTGAATGCAGGATCGAATCGAGCCTCTGGATTGGCTTCGAGCTACCGCCGCGACAGCGGTGGTGATCGGTCATGTTCGGCCGGAATGGGTCCCCGGCGGCTCGGTCGGCGTGAGCATGTTCTTCGTATTGAGCGGCTACCTGATGTGCTCGTCTCTGATCCGGGAAGGCATGTTGAGCGGACAGAACATCGTCAAGTTTCTAGTTCGCAGGTTGGGCCGCATTTACCCGATGTACCTTGTGCAACTCGCTTGTGTCTGCCTGATAACGCTCGCCATGTATTCTTCGCGGTGGCCAAGCCTGGAGACGCATCTAGTGGATCTGCTTACCTTTCGGAGAATCACCGGGGAGTGGCTCGGTTACGGCGTCGGTGTGCTTTGGACGCTCTATATCGAATTCTGGTTTTACATCACGTTCCCTGTCGTGATGCTGCTGCTGCTTGCGCTTCCAGTGCGCACCGGCAATGAACTCAAACTGATCGGTGGTTTCGCCACGATCGCGGTGGCGGTGATCGTGATCCGCGCCCTAGGGGCGGCACCATCTTCCGTCTTTTTCTATGATCACTTCCTGCTCGGGGCTTCGATCGTTCTTCTGGAAAGATCATCGTTCGTCAGAAAAATGGTGAAGCCGGCTGCTCTGCTGTGGGGAGCAATGATTATCGTTATCGCTCTCAGCATCCCATATGCAGGCGGACGAAACGCGGGTTGGGTGCTTCAAAGCATGACAGCAGCACTTGGAACCGGTATCGTTATCCTCGCTGCGGCCGTTCGCCCCACAAAGTACCACTTCCCGATTGTCTCCTTCATCGCCAGGATCTCTTACTCGATCTACCTGGTGCACGCCCTTGTTCTGGACGTCTTCCCGAACATGGCCCACGATTCGCTGACCGGATTAGCTATCTACTTAGCCATGGTGATCGCGATTTCGTGGGCGACCGAGCGCTTCGTCGAGCGCCCGATCAATTCTGCCACGCATCAACGAATGCGATTTAAGGTCGGCGGTCTTTCTACTGGATCAGCGGCCGAAGCGAAGAGATGATCGTCGGGACCGACCTGGTGGAAACCGCTGCCTTCGTCGGGTGGACGCCGTCAGGGATCTCCGACACGGTAACTCCAACCCAGTTGGGCGCGTTGTCGATCAACGTCAGCGTTGGGTCGTTCGCGGCCATGTCGCGATACATCTGGGTATAGGCCGCCCAGTTTGGTCGGTCCGTCAGAGGGACTGAACCGCCTGCGACTGGCGGGTTCATCGTCATGAGGCAGATCTTGACGTTAGGATCGTTTGCACGCAGTTGCCCGATCATGTTCAGATGGTTCGCCTGGGCTTGAGCAACAGAAATGTTGCGCGGCACGTATGCGTCATTCATGCAGTATTCGAGCGAGACGATCTCGGGTCTGGTCTGGAGGGCGCGATATAGGTAGAAAAGGCCGCCGGCGCTATCCTGGCCATTTTCTCCAAAATTGTAGATCCGAGCGATCGTCTGTTTCCCTTCGACCAAACCTCTTTCGACCTGGCGCTGCCAGACGTTGAAGTTTCCATTGTAGGTCAGCGACGTGCCACACGTAGCGATACGGATCTCTTTCACAGCTTGCCTCTCGGGTCTCTGTAGCCAATGGTTATGACGGAGGATGTCATGTTGGCGTCCGCGTATCCGACCACGCGCGAATTCACATCGGTGAAGACATACCCTCGGTAACTCAGGTCTTGAGCGCTGATCTTAGTCGCGACAGGCCAGAAAAGCCCCGCCGTGGGATCGCCAGTATCCGGGTCCATCACACCGACTCTGCCAGCACCCGAGGTCACAAGAAGCAGGAATTGCGCCTCGACCTTGATCCCAAGAGGGGTGGCCATCGTGATAACTGTCGGAGACGCGCCGAGATTGCCAGACGAGAAACTGTTGAGCTGAACTGCCCATGCGCACCAGTCGTCGGCCTGGGAATAAGGCATGATGTCCGCGGAGCCGTTGGTAAGAATTGACCAGACTCGGCGGAACACGGTGAAGCCAGAGGGCAGCAACGGGTTCGTGATCGATCCAGAGAAAATGATATCGACCGCGCCAGTCGTCGGATTGAGGATGACGAAGCAATGATACCAGACATTGGCGACTAGTGCGCCTTGATCAAGGCCACCGCTCCCCGAACCAGCCGCCCACACTTGGTCGAGCCGCTTCATCATCGCCGTGGCCAGATTTATATCTGCGGTGTCGTCCTGAGACCTGCAGGTGCCCGGAGATACAACAATACGTTTTGTCGGAACTGAGAAATCGCGCGCGGTATAGAAGCCTGTGAGGTGTTGAGGAGGCAAGCTCCTCTGCATCATAGCCGGAGGGATCTTGAGTACCATTAGGCTTTAATCTCCTCGATAACGAGCGTGGTTTTCCCGGCCGCGCCCAGATAATGAGCGCCGCTTGCCGATGCGAAGCGGACGGTGCCAGGGGTCGCGTCTGATGGGCCTGCGCGGAATGAAATCGTGATTTCTGACGTCGTGCCGGGGGTGAATTCCGCTTCGAAAGCCATTGGCATCCCATAGCCTACGGTTGGCTGGGAAGTGACCATCATCGCGCCGATAGCGTCAGACTGGGTCGAGGAGCAGATGGCGCCGATCACATGCAGAACAGCATTCGCCTCAAACCATCCGGTCATCCGAACGCGGACCTTGTTGGAGGTGGAGCGCGGCGTAATCTTTCCGTTAAGAACCTCAGTCCCCTCGGTTACCTGTGGGATAGTGTTGTCACGGGGGATAGTTGCGGTCAGAGCCGTGTTCGTGATCGCAGACGCCAGGACAGATTGAACCACAGATCCGGTCGGCATCTGAGCATTCGTGAGTGCATCGCCCGAACCAGCAGCTCCGATCTTTGTTCGAATATTGGCAGCGTCAGAAGCTGACATCTTCGCCGCAGTGACAGCATCACTACCGAGCTTGACGGTGGTGATAGACCCGTCGCTCGGCGTGCCGACAGTGATCTTATTGCCGAAGCGAACATCGATCTCAATCCCGGCAGGCACCGGCGGGGAGATGATCCTGAGGTAAGCATTCCCGCCCGAATGCTGCAGTGTATAGGCAGAGATCGTCTGAGCGACGCCTCCGACGATCACGATCATGTTGTTCGCGCTGCCAGGATCAACTGAAAGCAGAAAATCGGTTGTTGTGCCGTCGCCGGTAAAGCTGTTCTGCACAAAGTTATTCTTTGCGAGGTCGGCCCAGTCTGCGGCTTCTGCGGCCGCTGTTTCCGCTCGATCGGCTGCCAACTCGGCAGCGGCTATGATGGCTGATGAAACCTGATCGCTGACGAGCCGGAACGTCGAACCGGAAACGACTCCGAGCAATTGCATTCCAGCAGCGAGTCCACCCGGCGAAACGTCATTGCCGCTATTAGTCTTGACCGTGAGCGGAGACCCGCCGTTGAACGTCACCGATACCGGAGATCCATCGTTGACCTGGTAGACGCCCAGAATAATCAGCGCGGATTGGCTGATCGGAATGCTGGTTGTGGCCTGAATGGCGTTCGGCGTTCCCGCTCCGGCATCAGTCGCGACGATGAACGAATAGGGAAGATCGCCGAGACGCGTCCAGAAGCCGGTATTTGCCGCGCCGCTCTTCTGGTAAATGCCGTTGTGAGCAACGGTTGGGTCACTGATGACCCACGCCATCGTATTCGCGGTCTGCGTCAGATCAGCATAGAGCGCTGTACGTGTAGCATATACCTTGCCACCGCTAGCAAGGAATGCCGAAATCGAGCCTTCAACCCATGTGCCCCATTCGCGGATCAGCCTTTTGTCCGGGTCGTAAGGGTCGGCGACAGGACCATCTGCCCAGATGGTGTTTGCGGTCTCTACCATGAGAACTCCGATATTCTAGACGGTGATTGTCGATGAGGCTTGGGTGGCGGAAGGTATGCCGGAGCCGTTTTCAGCACCGCACCAGTATTTCCAGGTTCCTGGACCAGGGGTGTTGGGGAATGAGATCGTCTGGTTGGCGATAACGTTGTACTGGCCGATCAGGGTCGCCGCTGCGAAGCTCTGGCCTGTGGTGCCTCGCTTGAAGACGAGGAAGCGGGTGTTATCATTTGCCGCTGTGGCGGTGACTGTAACGGTCCCAGACGCGTTGTTGGTTGTCATGTTGATCGGAGCGGCCGGCGCTGTCGGATCGACCGTCGAGGTGACGTTGGCCGTGATCGACCATGGCCCATAGTCGCCGTCAGAGGCGATGAATGCCACCTGCACGTCCAAGAGCTTGTTCGACGGGACGACGTTCGTGCTCATGTCGATGAAGCCACCGGCCGGGACCGGATTCGGGAACCGCTGTTCAATCCATGGCCCTGGAGAACCAGTGCCCGCGTCCACGAGACGATACCGAACCACCGGAATGAGACTGTCGTCTTCCGGGTCGATGATAACGACACGGACATAGACGCTATCGCCGTTGGGCCTCGCCTGAACAAGGTTGATGACCGGCGTAAGGACTCCGGCCTGGCTCGTCCTCGGCGGGGTCGACGGCTGACGGCCTTCATCGACAGCCGGGTTCCAGATGTCGATGTTCTCCGGATGCTGCATGATGTCCATGACGAAGCCGCCCTGCAGGAGCGAGAGCACTGACTTGCGGTTCTCGACGATCTTGCCATCCAGCCTCGGAAGCATGTTCGGAGCGGCTATGCGGACCCACCGGCTATAGACCGAGTTGATGCCCGATAGCCTGACGTTCAGTTGCCCCGTCACCTTCTGCTGAAGGCGAAGCCAGTCACGCTTCCCGAGCCGTCTGGCCTGCCGCCACTGCTGCACCCACTGGTAATTCGCCTCCTGTGCCAGGACGCGACCGGCGGTCAGTTGAGCACCGACGTCCTCGAAATAGTCCGTATCGGACGTGGCATATCCGATCTCCGGGTAGCAGAACTTCGGAACCAGCCGATTGCATTCGTCCTCGAAGAGCACGTCATATTCGATCTGGTGGCCGACAATGTCAGCGTCAGTCAGGGTGGTGAGGTACTTCGCCCGGAACTTGCCGACGATGAACAGGAGAGCTCCATCGCCGCGCTCGCAGATCCAGCCGTCACAGGAGGCGAGGATAGCGTTCGTCCCTGCCTTCGGGTCGTTCTCGGTCGTGTCGAAGCCGTTGCATTCGTAGCGGCGCTCGAAGCCGCCGGCCGCCAATGGAACGAGCTCGTCGCAGACGTTCGCCTCTTCCTGCCACATATCGAGAACCGGCAGGATGGCGCGCTTGTAGTCTCGACGATGGCCGAACTCGTTGAAGCACTGATGCCAAGCCATGATGACGGCCGCATTCCGCGTCCACTGCCATGTGTTCGGGTCTTCCGGGTTCTGAAGAGGGTCGCGAAAATCCCAGCAAAGCGCCATATCGGCTTCGCACGAGAGCTGAGGCGGGCCATAGGGAAATGTCTTGTTCTGCCGCTCTGCCTTGTCGCTGGCTGCGATCATCGCGATCGAGGCCTGCCCGTCGCCGCGGTGGTTTGTGGTCCAGACGCCTTGGGCCTGAAGATTGGCGGCTATCTCGACATAAGGCGTCTCCGGCACCGTCCCGTATCGGTAAAAGACGCGGACGTTCCTGCGATAGTTCGTGCCATCCTCGATTGTGCCATCAGCTTCGAGCACCACCTCATCGTCATGCAGCCACCAGCGATTGATACGCTTGATCCGATGCCCTGCGATCGCCTGAACGGCATAGAGGTTCTTGCCGACTGCCTCCCAGAGCATGTAGGCGCCTGCAATCCGGTTCCGGCCGACGCCCCACCAGCGGTAAGGGATAGACTGAATTTTCGGGATCTTCCCGTCTTCAGGCTTCGGCGGTTTCGGAGCCAGTAGCGCCTGGATACCGATCGAGATCGCTGTCGTTGCGATAGCGGCCGCACCTGTCGCCAGAATGCCGGCAGTCGCGGCCGAGAAGCCGAGCGACGTGAACAGGCTGGTAAACAGCGGTGTGAAGATCGGGTCGTAATGCGCTGTTGTGCCACGCAGAAATCGATCCTGCCATTCCCACCGGTGAGCATCGAAATAGTGCTCTGCCTCGCTCGGGACGCTTTCATAGGTCGTCTTCAAGCTCATGCCGGCAGTCTCCATGCGGCAACGAATTCGGCTTTGATCGCGCGGACGCCGCTGGGGTGGATGCAGGCCCAGAGTGGCCCGAAGCGAATAGCCCCGATCAGTGCTTCGGCCTGATCCTCGAATGTCTCACCGGTCATGGCCTTGATCAGCCCGATATCGCCGGTATCTGGCTCCAGGATGCGCTTTGCCTTGATGGGCGAAAGCTGTCGCTCCATGAGCGCCAGGTTGCCGCCGTGGAAATCGAGGATGCGTTGTGCTTCCTGGCACGTGCTGTAGGTGCCGCGGAACTCGTCAGCCGGGTCGATACCGGACACTCTTTCGACCCAAGAGGCCGGGAATGTCAGGCAGTCGTCGCCACCAACCCCGCCCCACCGGAACCGGTGTGGGAGTGCAAGGAAATGATGAATATCCATAAAGCCTCAGCTAAAGACCGGCCATTTGGGCTGGATGCCGCGGGCAAGCCTCGGCGTGCCGTCGCAGAATGCATCTGTCGGATAGAGCGAACGCTGCATCGCGTCCGACCAGAGAACCTTGGAAGGTCGGGAACGGGTATTCTCGCCGGCAACCACTGCCAGGCTGAGCGAGAGCGTTGCCGTCTCGCCTTCCCGGATCGGCGGGCGTGCTTCCTTCGGGTGTGATGCCACTCCGGTCCAGATCGGGATGATCTTGCTCATCGGCTGGTAGTAGCGATCGAGCGTCGTCAATCCGACCTGCACCAGCTTGCCGCGCACCGGCGGGATGCTGTCGAGCATCTTGGCGCCGGTTGTCGGGTCTATCCCAGAGACGGAGAAGTCCACCGCATCGGACGTGCCGTTGACGAGCACCTCAAGCGACGGAACTCCGATCAGTCGACCGCCGCCAAGATAGACCGTGCCGTCCGGGTCGATACCGTCGAAGCCGATCGGCACGTCATTGACCCCGAACCACATATGCAGCGCCGGTTCTGTGTCGATGCGCAAGAACACGCCGAGCTGATGGCTGCCGCGCATCTCCTCGATGACCTCGGCCGGCACATATTGAGCCGAATATGCCATCAGAACGCTTCCGTGAACTGCACCGTCGGGCGGGACGAATACCAGCCCCGATAGGTCCAAGGGACGGTGACGCCCTTCGGCAGCTTCATCACGCAACGCGGGCGGGCTAACTCAACGCGAGTGCCAGCAGTTACGGCCTCACGCAACGGAGGGCTTAGCGCCAGCCGGTAAATCGGATCGGCGTCGTCGCTCTTGTCGATCACCTCCCAGTGCCGATAGACCCGCCAGCCTTTTGCCGGGTGATAGATCGAAAACCAGTCCGACCAGCGGAGGTCACGGGCTGCACCGAAAACCTGCATGGAGATGATGCCGGCATTGAGCGGCGCATCCTCTGTCACCTGGCCGTAGACCGTCGCTTGCGAGTATCCAGACCCATCCGAGAACAGGGCGCCGTCCGAATGGGGAATGCCCTTGATGATCGGCCGGCGCGTGTTCCTGATGATCGGGAACGGGCCGATCTTGTCGTTGACGATCGGCACATTGATGAAGCGGAACCCGCCATTGAGGCGAGCGCCCAGCCAATTCAACACCTCGAAGCGTTCGTCGGGGCCTTCAAGCACCATGTTCGAATAGGTGGCGGTGATGATCCCGCCGCCCGATGTCTCGATGCTGATCGGCTCCCCTACCCCATTTACGCCGCCGTCGAGGCCGCTGCCCGGGTTATCGAAGCTTGCTTCCGTCGGCCGCAGGAAATCCACGGGGAACATCGGCTGATCGGTATATGTCGCCATCCTCAGCCCACCCGTGAATTGAACTTCTTCTGCGTGCTTCCGAAGCCGCCGCGGGCCTGGTCGATCTTGTCCTGGTAGAGCGCTTCCTGCGCACCCTGCCGGGCAAGCTCGCGCACGTGCTCGTCACCACTTCCGCCGTGGACATGGACTTCCAGCTTCCGAGGCGAGGACGGGCCATTGTCATTGCCCGCACCCATCATCTGGGCGCTTCGGTTGGTGTTGAACACCTGCGAGCCCTGCGGGAGGTTGACGAGCTCCGGCCCGCGCTCACCAACGATCGAGAGACCGCCCGGCGCATAGTTCGTTCCGTCGGCATAGAGGCCGATGCCACCGAGCTTCCATGCGTTGGCGAACTGGGCCGACGAAGAGAAGATGCTCTTGCCAACACCGGACAGCGCGCCAAGCAACCCGCCGCCGCCACCGGAGACGCCGGCAGCCAGCGACTGACCGGCCTGTGAGAGCCCCGTGCCGAGCTGTGAAAGCCCCTGAGTTGCAGATCCAGCGGAATCAGCGAGCTTATTGACGGCATCCGCAGCTGTCTTGCTCGCGCCGCCGAACCCCTCGAAGTTACCGATCCCGGCTTTGCCTGCGCCGTACCACGCGCCCCAGCCGTTCTTCGAGGCATAGTCGAGGGCGAAGTCGACACCGGCTGGGCCGTTCTGCGCGAGTGCCGGGTCAAGACCGGTTTTCGACATGAAGGCATTACCGAGCCCGCCGCCCTTGTACAGCTGGAAGGGGCCGAAGGACGGCTCGCGGATGCCGCTCTTCATGATGTAGTTGGACTGCTGGTTCCAACTGGCCAAGCCGCCCTCGGATTTCGCCACGCGCAGCGCAATGTCAGGGTCGATGCCCCGAGCGGTCGCGGCCTGGCTGATGTAAGAGGCGATGTCCCCAAGCGGCGCACGGCTAACCGGCATAACCGGTGCCTTGCCCATATTGTCATTGGCAGCCGTACCGATCACAGCAGAGGCGATTGAGCCGACGCCGGCCGAAGCCCCGCCGCCTTTGCCTCCGGTGAAGCCTCCCAAGATCATGTTGCCGATGCTGTCGAAGAACTTCTTCCACAAGTCGGAAGCCCCACTCAGAATCGTGCTTTCCAAGCCCTTTAAGAAGGCTTTGCCAATATTGTGGCTGCCAGAGATGAGTTCGCTGCTGAACGCATCTCCGAACTGAGTGGCGATCTCCTTTGCCTGCTGGCCGCGAAGCTGCTGGCGGATGGCGTTGGCCTCGGGCGAGTTCAGATCTTCATTGAAGCCGTAGCGGTGCAAAGTGACCGCAACCTGCTGATCCATTGCGCTGCGCTCGGCCTGGCGCTGCTGGAAGCTGATATCGAGCCAGAAGTCGGCCTTTGCCTCCTGCGCGCGGCGATAGGCTTTTTCGAGCTCATCGACTTTTTCCGTCTGGTCTTCGATCTCGAAGAAGTTCGGCTTCTGCCCCGGTATCGGGACGTTGACCAGTCGACCGTCGCCATTGAGTATCGTCGGTGCGCCGGGATCTTGGTCGAGATCGAGAGGCCGCCGGGTCGGCGTGGGGACGTTCGCTGGAATGAAGTCCGATGGCCTGAAAGTCCGACCGCCATCCGTGAACGTCGAGCCAGAAACAATGTCCTGAACGTTCGATCCGCCGGCGATTGCTTTGATCCACTCGGTGCGGGCTTTCTGGGCTGCCTCAACGCCGCGGTAGATAGATTCGGTGACCTTGTCGAAGGCAGCTTGGAAGTCCAGCACTGCCGGAACACCATACTGCGTTACCGCAGCCGCCAACTCACGCTGAACGCGATTGAGGTCGGCCATCGTTGCAGAACCGTCGTCCAATCGATCGCGCAGATCGCCGCACGCATTGCGTAGATCGCGGATAACCGTCGCGTTCTGCGGGTCGCCCTGCAAAGCACGGAAGGCGGCAACACCCTGCTTCTGGATGGCGTCGAGGTTCTTTGAGAGGCCCTCAAGCTCGCGGCCGGCGAGTATGTCGCCAGCCTCACGGCCTTGCGTGAGTTTGTCAGCACGGTCGAGCTGATCGACATACGCCTTGAGCGCCGGGGTCGCATCGCCCCAGAGCTCGGCAGCGCGTCGGATTACCTCGTTCTGCTCTTCGAACAGCTTGCTGGTCTTGTCAGTGCCGCTCTCAGCCGTCGCGAAATACTGGACGAGCGCTGCAACGCCGGCGGTCAGACCGATCGTCACCAGTGAGACTGGGTTGATGAGCGAGCCGAAGGCAGCCGCGAGACCGGCGACCGGTCGTTCCATCGTCCCGAGCACAGAAGCGAGCTGTGTACCCTGCTGCAGGCCGATCATGAGCGGGTTCATGCCCATGGCCGCGGTGACGGCGATGTCCTGAAACTGATAGCCAGCGTTGATGCCTGCCGCGCGCTGGGCACCGGACACAGCATTATTGCTGTTTGCAGCCTTAACGGCAGCGCCGGCAGACGCCGCAGAGGTACGAAGCTTCTCATATGCCTGACGCTCACGATCAAGCGCCTGCGTCATCTGCTGGGCGTTGATGACCCCTAGCTTATGGGCGCGTTCGATTTCGCCGATGGCCGTTTCGTAATTGCGGGTCGCCTGGGCGAGAGGCTGATACTTCAGCGTCAGGCGCTCCACCTCCATGCGGAAGGCGCGGACATGTTCGTCCTGGTCGGTAAGAGATTTCGCCATCCGCTCCATAGGCGGTGCAGCCTTGCTGGCGCCGTCGGCAGCACGGGAGAGCGATCCGCCTAGCGATGCGGCCTCAGTCTCGAGCTTATCGGCTGCCTGTTGCGTGCGAGCAGCGGCAGAGGTCAGCTTGTCGAGCTCGGCAGCGGCAGACGAGGCCTGCGAGCTGTCGATCTTGAACCCGAGGGTTGCTTCCGTCACTGGCTTTACCTTGGAGCGAGAGTTGAACTATCTTCCCGGCACAATTGAGGAGACGTGCATGGATGGATGGCTTAAGGGACTGATCGCGGTGACCTGCGTCGTGGTCATTGGCGGCATCGGTTATTTTGTGGTGATCGACAGAAGCGATCGGCATAAGTCGGACAAGGCCGCCTTTCGATTGAGCGATGCGGTCTTTTGCCGGGCGAGGTTGTCGTCGATCCGCGCAGGCATAACGAGCGCTGACGACGTGACAGTTGCAGACGACTGCTTTGTAAAGGGCCTCGTCAGCCAATCGGATGTGGTCGACGCTTTTGAAGCCGGAACAAAAAAGCGGATCGGACAATGATCACTTCCGCTTATTGGGGAAAATGGCATCGAAGAGCCGGCTGCTGAGCGGTCGCTCCGAAACCTGCTGCTCAGGCTCTTCCTTCTCGACCGCCTTCTGCGCCATGAGCTCTCGTCGCTTGAGATCCATTGCGACGATGGCGTCGAGCTGCCACTGCCGGAGCGTCACACCACGAAGGCGGGACCATTCAGCAATAGCCTGAAACCCTATCGCATTCGCACCGAAACCATTCCCGGTGCGCTGGCTGTCGAGTTCGCGGAACCAATACCAGACCTGCTCGCCTGCCACAGGTACCGCGATTTTCCTTCCCTGCTGCTGATCAACGATGAGCCGACAAAGCCTCGCGATCAGCTTTTGGTAAAAGAGCTCCGGCGGACCGCCCTCACCTCGACCTGGTCACGGATGATCCTGAATTTGGCATAGAGGTTACGGACATTCTCTTCCGAGAAAGGAATGACCTGGCCGCCGATCTTCGGGTTTGGCGTCCAGTGGGTGGTGGACTTGGCGAGGATAGCGATCATGCGCTCGTCCGCATCGTCAGTGGCATCAGCGGCGGGGTCGAGGCTGGAGCGTTCTGCGGCCTTCTTGGCGAACTCCGCTGCAACGTCGCGCATGGCTTTCTGCATGCGGTCGCTGTCAGGGCCGACGAACCCGATCTTGAGACCGATCGGCTTACCCTGTTCGTTGAGGATATCGATCTCGATGCCCTGCTCCTGGGATTGGAGCAAGGATTCAAGGCCGGAGAGGTCGGCGAAATCTTCAGTGGCCATCAAGCACCACCTACCGGAGCCACGGTGATAACCGGACTATTTATTTCTACATTCCCCTGCAGGAGGCGAGCCGTGTTCGCGCCGCCGCCGTTCTCCTGCGCCGTCATGACGATGCCGTAGAAGTATTTGACGGTTCCGGTCGGAACGGTCGTCGCGGTGTGGACGCCAGACTGCGTGCCGGTCGTGTTGATAGCCGCGCCGCCGGGGGTGGCGGAAACGCTGAAAGCGTCGGCCGTCGGGTTCACGACGTAGTAGGTCGTGCCGGCGGTGAGCCCGGTCGGAAGTGCGCCGGTCGTGCTGAACTTGATTGGCGTTCCGGCGGCAATACCGTGCGCCGTCCACGAGATGACACCCGGAGTGGCGATCGTCATCGTGACAGTCGAGACCTTCGGCGGGGGCGCATCATCGAATGCCAGCTTAAACGGATAGTTGAAGTCCGTGTTCTCGGCAGCGATGAGAGCGATCTGGCCGGGGTCATTCGGCATGATGATGAAGTTGTTCTGCATCGAGCCGGCGTTGCGCGTGCCCTTGGCCTTCAGAGTTCGGCCGGAGGAAATCACATCTTCGGAGATGAGCGTTGCGGCATCGCCGATCGCGCCCATGGTCTGCCAGCCCTTAAGCTCGGTCCATGTGACGGAAGCGAAATCGGTAGCATCGATATCGGCATCATCGGGAACCGTGTTGACGGCAGGGCCGATATAGATCTTGGCACCTGCAACCGGGTAAAGCTGCGGCATGATCGTTTTCCTTCATGTCTGATTGCGCACTTGCCTAAGGTGCAATGAGGCAGGCCAATCAGGCCGGAACTTGCGGGTAGCAAAGCCACCGGGTGGTGACGGGTATGTTGTGGTGCGTCTCACCGGTGACGAGGACGCCGATTTCCGGATCCTCGTCGATGCGGACCTGCGTATCGACACGAAAGAGCTTCGTGCCGCGGCGAAGGTGCGCTCGGAGCTGGCCGGCGACATTGTAGCCGTCGACGATCGCCGAGCCCTTCGGCCACATGACGTTGGTGCGCATGAAGCCCTGCCGGATCGGGTCCATCTCAAGCGACAGGTCCGTCTCGATCGAGCGGTTGAAGTGGACCTCGACGCTGACGAACTTGCTCGATGCGGTCGGCGTGAACGGAACACCGGGCAAGACCATCGTGACGCCGGTCGGAGGAACGAACTCCTGACACCGGATGAGCAGCGCCTGATAGATTTTCATTTCAACCGTATCGGCCATCTGCTACCTCTGGCCAATGGCCGAAAAACCGCTCAGCGACGAGGAAGTCTATGACCTGCTCCACCAGGCGCTGGGACTGTTGCTGAACCGCACAGTGCGGACGAAGCATGCTCAAGACGTGCTCTCGATGGCCATCCGAGACCTGACGATCATCCAGACGGCCCTTCTGTCGCTTTCCGAAGGCGTCAAGTTCGATCGAAGCGGTTCCGAACCTGCGCCTCAGCCTGAGTGACGATCTGCGGCCATCTCTGCGCAACTGCATCGACGAAACCGAAACCGGTCTGGTTATAGGTGCGCCCGAGAGCGTCGGTCCCGACGAAGCCGTAATTCATGCGAGCGGCGTAGGCGGCTTGAAAGCCAAGGAATATCGTCTCGCCAAGCTGAGAGCCGGCGATCACGAGTTCGATTCCGCTATCCTGAAACTCTGTCTTGTCCTCGCGGATGGTCGGCATATCTGCTGTTGAGGCCATCAGCGAGCGCCGTAGGTTGCCGGTCTTGAGCGGCATCCTTCCGCCTTCAGCGACTGGCGTGCGAACCTCGTTCGCGACGGTCCGCGCAGCCTCGTGAAAGACTGCTTCCTCTCGCTCAAGCTCTGCCTTCGCCCACTCCGAAACCTGGGCGGCGAAGGATAGTCCTTCCGTGGACATCAGCGGCCCCGCGAGCGGGCATAGGCTTCCGCGAAGTCGAAATTGTATTCGACGTCACAGCGACAGCCGATGATCTCATCCGGTCCAGCGCCGAGGCTCGTGTCGCCCGGGAAGCGCAAGAGCGCACCGGATGGAGACTGGAAAGCCAAATCCATGCCCCTCACCTCCTGAGCGTTAAGAGCCTGGTGCGTGTGCCTCACGCGGCTATCACCGGCCGACCGCCACTTACGGGTGACGAGTGTCGCGTCCCTGCCCGACTTGGCGAGCGCCTGGTTGAAGGCCTCGTGCTTTGCCGACATGACCGAGGTCGTGGTCTCGGTTCTGGCAATCATCTCGCCGCGAAGCCTTAAGTTCCGGTCCCGCAGGCGCATGAGCACCTTGTCGAGCGTTTCCTTGTCCAGCGGCCTGCCGGCGGCGATGGCGCGCTGGACGGCCTTGTCGAGCCGCTTGTCGCGGGTCTTGAGCGTCAGATACTTCCGCATCAGCGCCGGATCGCCCGACAGAAGATTGATACGGGTGCGCTCAATAAGCTCTGCCTGCGGGCCGTTGAGCCCTATAATTCCGCCTTCCCGCTTGCCGGTGGTCGCTGACTTACGCCCGACGAGGTCGAGAGCAATCTTGGCCGGTCCCGCTCCCTGCGAATAGGCCTCGACGATCGTCTGCCGAGCCGCCGCGACCGTCTGTTCGCTGATGTTCGTGATCATCGTCGAGGAAAGATTGCGAATGTTGGCTTCTGCCCCCTGGTTGCTCACGTCCCAGCGGATGACAATGCGATTGCCAAACGCATCGGCGAGCCTTGGCATGTTCTGCGACGTCAGCAGGCCGCCGGCGTCGTATGCCTGTCTTAGGGACTCAGACAGAGGCCGAAAAGCGGCAGGGTCAATGTGCAGCGCCCGGATCGCGCCCTCTATGTCCCTCGCCTCAAGCTTCGCCACGACCTCGCGCAGGATGATCTCACTCTTGATGTCGTCGATCGCATCGAGGAAGGCCTTTTCGAGCGTCGGCGAGAGCTTGTCGACGAGATCGAGGAGCTGCTGGCGGAGGGTCGGCATTAGCCTCGATACATCCCGTCGCGCCTGATTTCGATCTCCGCGATCTGGCGCATCACCGCAATCCGCCGTGCCTGCTCCGCCGAGGTGGTGCCTTCAACGTTGATCGCGATGACCGGCTCGGCGGCCATCTTGCCCCACTCCCGGATCTCATCCTTGGGGACGAGCCGAGCGCCGGAGACAGCCTCGCCGACGAGGAGAGAGGCAGGAGCGGCCACAGCACCGCCGATGGCGAGCTTGAAGAACGAACGCCGGTTCATTCGGCCGAGTCCTTCTTCGCCTTTTCCTTCGGAGCCGGCTGCTCCTCTTCCTTCAGCTTCTGCCCGACGCCGATGGTTTCGAGCGCGGTAGCCTCGCCTTCGGAGAGGTCCGTCAGGATCGAGCCGGCTTCCCGGCTCTTGTACTTCTTGGTGAGCAAGACGTTCGTCATGGTGCTGTCCTTTCCAACGAAAAAGGCCCGCCGAAGCGAGCCTGGGAGTTGTCACTTTGAATTCGTCAGCCGAACCAGATCCGGCTGATGCGCCCTGCCTCCAGCACCACGTTCACACGCTGAGGGACATAATCCATCGTTATCATGTCTCCTTCGTTATATATGCGGCATCTTCGGCCTATAAGTTCAGCGATTTGGGTGGGGGCCGATCCTGACTGCGTAAGGGCCGAGATCACGTTAATGAACGCTCTCGCTCCGGCGTCGGGCTCAGTGGTGGCGATTGCCGCCCACGGCCAAGGAACCCACCTGTCGTCCCCACTCCGCCGCCCTTTGTTTTCTGTGGGCCAAGGGAAGATCGGATGGTCAGCAGGCTCCATCATGATCTGAGTATTAGGATCGACGTTGAACCCACTCGGTCCAGCGATTCCGGAAAATAAGAGGTAAAGGCCTTCTTGAGTGATCTGATAAGCATTCACGTTACCGGTTGGATGACCGCATACCTCAATCACCTTACCCGGGGGGCCGCGTTTTTCCTCGGCCAATACATTTTTCGCACCGATGAGCGCCTCAAGTTCTTTGCGCATCTTCGACAGGGTGATTTCTGTTTCTTTTGCTGGCACGCAAAAGATGGTTCCGTCCTGCTTATAAACCCAAATTCCGCTCATAATTTCCTCCCCAACGGTTGCTAGGGAAGAAAAGCACAACCTTAAAAAGTTCGGAAGTGTACCTTTATGATTATGCAACCCTACCCTGAGTGATGAACACCACATCCGTCACGCCATCGTAGTTGTTCGGATCGTCGTGGACGATGTGATATTCCGTGCCGTCCGCGCCGATTGCGACATCTCCCACCTTGGGCGAGACGCCTATTCCGATCGAGCCGATATAAAGTTGCTTGTCCGAGGCCAGAATGTTCGTGCCGTCGACATAGCGGCGGTCGTAGCCGGCGGGGAACAGGCGGCATGGATAATCCCTCGTGGTTCCATCGCCACCGGTGACCGGGTCGGACGGCGTGATGCGACGGATGGTGCCCGCCTGCCCGTACTTGGTGATGAGCCGCTGCGCCGTTGCCTGCAGGCGGGTGTAGAGCGGATCAGTCACAGCGAGCGCCACCGATCGACATAATGCCCAGATAGACCAGATCCTCGCAGCGCAGGTAAGGCGCGAGCATGCCGTCGACGATCGAGATCAGCGGCGTGATGCCGGAAGCCGTGCCATCGGATTCGGCTGACTGATATTCCACCTCGAGCTGCCCAACCTTCTCTCGCTTCACTGCCGACGAGGCCGAGCCGACGACAGACAGCGAGCCGGGCGAAGCCGCCTCCTGATAAGCCGCTTCATACGAGGCGTTGATGACGGCGGCGGGCACGACGTTCGACGGCAACAGCTTGCCGTTGACGATCGCGCCCTCGCGTGGCCACTGGCGCTCCTGTGCGGGGTCCACGACCGAGCCGAGGAAGCGGGCACCATAGGCCGCGTCGATGTAGTTGCTGCTCCGATTCCGAAGGACAGCCTGCGACGGCGCACCGACAGGGAGCGAATAGCCGTTGTCTGCCAGCCAGGCGGTGAAGCCTGCATCATCGCCATATCCAGCCATGTGAGGTTATCCCATCAGTTCTGGACAGGCGGCGTGATGACGCCGGCAGCGACGAGCGCCGCGGCCTGTGCTGCGGTCAGTGCCATGGAACTCTCCTTTGTTTAATAGGTGACCATCAGATGATGATGGGGCTGTGGGGTTGATCTCACTCGCGCCTTCTGCAAGTCTTGCGAGCAATGACATCGCAGGACATCCATTCATGACACGCGTATCGCTTTCACACGACCGCCGCGTCGCATTATTGACCGAATACCTGGCTGGAGCGCGTATCGATTTTCTCGCTGCCAAATACGGCGTCCATCGCTCATATCCCCGGCACCTTTTTCGGAGGTATTCGGCAAAAGGGCTCATCGGATGACAATGGGCGATAGGTGCCCTGATTATTAAGCCGCAACAGGCATGTAATAAGGGTCTTGGAACGGTACGAGATTGGCTGCAAGGACAGACGCCATATTCGCATGCTCTGCCGGTGGCGGGTGAATTTGGTCACCTGACGGCCACGTGCTTGGCGCACTGACAACGGCCGAAGCTGTGTCATGATACTTATCGCAAAGTCCGTCTGCCCCAGCAGCCAACCATGCATTATAGGCGACGCGAATTGCTTCCTGACCGGCATCAAATGTGCCGCGAGGTATGATTGAAGAAGCGTGAACGCGAAGACGCTTCCCGTACGGGCCGGTAATCGATTGAGCATAGTTCGCAAGGACCGTAAAGCGGTCCTTCAGGTTCTGGAGTGTCGTTCCGGCAGAAGCGAGATCGTTGGTAGCCAACGCGAACAGAATATCAGTCGCATATTGCCAAAGAGCTTTTTGGAGGAGCGTCAGTGATTGCTGTGCGTTCATTGAGTTGCCGCCGACCGTCTGGCGCGCCCAATTGAAGACGTGACCATCGACATTGAGGGTCGCGCGATTGATGAAGCCACCGGCGGCGGCCGTATTATTGTCAGCCTGGTTGTCGCCGATGCTATCAGCCACCGCGATCAATGAGGCAATTGGACTGTCTGGAATGCCAAGGATTGCCGTGGGGCTATAGGCATTGCTGGCAACCGTACCACTCGCGTTGAAGGCACCCAACGCTAGCAGGGTGCGCTTGGTCGTGAGTGTGAAGCCCTGCTGGTCGTTATAGATATTCCCCGTCTGGGAAAAGCCATTTGCGCCTGCGGTAACCTGGCGGATATAGCGGGACCAGAACTCCTCGTCCGCCGCAAGGGTGGCGGTCGATGGGTCTGTTATATTCGTCGTGCCCGGGTTTAGAAGTGGGTTGGCCACGCCTCCGTAGAGTAGCGCTTCCACCGAAGCAGCTTTCTCAAGAGCGACGTCGTAGTTCAGCGCCTGGGCTGGTGACGCAACCTCAACTCCAGTACCCGTTGTGATCCGGATAAGCTGGTCCACAAACCTGATATTGCGGACAGCTACCTTCCCGTTCTTGTGGCGTTGGCGCGAGTGATTATAGATCCCGGTGTTCGCGACGGTGCCACCAACGTTCGCCACCCCGGTGGCATTGGCGATGATCTGGTAGTTTGTGGGCGCAGGATGTCCGCCGCCACCCGGGCCAATGATGCCTGCCCCAACCAGAGCAGCAATAGAAATCGGTGAACGTGCCATCGGTATCTCCTTGGCTGCTCTGGTGGTTCCGGGAGGAAGGGATGAAGCCTTAGGCTTCTTTCTTGTGGAGCTCGACGAAAGCGGCTCTGTCCTCTTCGGACAGGGTGTCGAAGCCGTCGAGATCATCCTTGCGAAGACCCTTGGTCACGGGCTCGCCGTCCTTGGTCACGACGTAATAACCGCCGCCTTTGGCTTCGACTGCATAGGCGGAGTTGTTGAGGATCGGCTCCTTGCCTTCGGTCGAGCCGGAGACGACCTCATAGCGGCCGACCCAGTCGGTCGGCTCCTTCTCGACGTCGATTTCCATACCGATCGGGATTTCGCCGCTCGGATTTTCTTTGCTCGGTGCCCCATAAAGGCCGGACGAGGTTGCGCCCTTGAACGGCGCGATGATCTTGATGCGCATGGTGGGCCTCCTTCGGCCATTGCGTGATGAGGGGAAGGTCCCGCCCGAAGGCGAGGCAGGTCGTCATCAGGTGCTGACGCTGTAGAAGACGCCCGACCGGCCGTTGATGTCGGCGCGGATCTCGATGCCCATCGCGTTCATGACGAGGAACTGGTAGTTCGCCGTCGGGGTCTGGCGAGGCATCGCCGTGGTGTTGGTCGCCATGCCGACGAGCGGGCGGATGTACTCAGCCGACGGCACGAAGCCGAAGAACTGGTTGCCCGTGAGTTCGAAGGACACCGCGATCTTGTTGATGCGGCGGTTCTTCAGGAGTTCCGCAAGGCGGGTGCCCAGCGTCGAGCCGGCAGACGGGTTAATCTGCTGGTCGAGGTTCCGCATGATCTCCGGAGAGACATACAGGTTGACCTTGCCGACGATGTAGTTGGCATCCAGCATTGCGCCGAACGGGCCATTGAAGAACGCGTCGAGCTGCGCCCAGGTGGCCGTGGTGAGGTCGATGTTGTTGCCGGACGGGCCGATGTTGATCGACTTCGAGTAGGGCGAGGTCTTGATGCCGTAGCCCGTATAGCCCTGGAAGACGATGGTGGAATCGCCGTTCAGGACATAGAGGGCGTTGTCGCGGCGGATCTTCGCCGTGATGGCTTCCTGGTCGTCGGAGAGAGCGTCGAAGTTCTCGGACTGCAGGGTATTCCATTCGCGCCACTCGCGGCCGTAGCCGGACGAGAAGATCGGCACGGGCGTTCCCCGGTAGTCATAGGCGACCTTATCGAGGCCGACCGGAACCTGACCGGAGATCGAACGCGTGACCGCGCCGGCATCGCCGGAGACGCGATTGAGCATGACGATCTTGCCGATGTTGACCGTGCGGGCCAGCGGCATGAGATCCGCCATCCAGACCTGCCCTTCGTCCGCACGCATGACGCGGCGGGTGGTGTCGTCGAGGTCGAACCAGGCATCGCGGGGGAGCACGGCAGAAGCGTTCTGCAGTTCCGCGAAGTGCGCCTCCACATTGTGGAAGTGCTGGCGCTCGGCGGAGACTTCTCCCCACCACTGCGCATGCGCCGCGGAGTTCGCGACAAGCTGCTCGTCGAAATAACGCATGTCGGTTTCTCCTTATGCGAAGTGGTAGCCCTTGGCAGCGCGGACGCTGACAAGCTGGTCGGCACCAGAGGTGTTGTTGTAGGTCTCGTTCGCGAACGCGACGACGAAGGTGCCGGTGGTGGCAGGAATGAACTTGCCAGCGGCGTTGACCGAAAGGGCGGCATCCTGCGTGATGCTGGTGCCGGTGGGCACGCGCACCCGGAACAGTTGCTCATCGAGCAGTTCCACGCCGATGATGCGGTCATTCGCGGGCCAGGCATCATCCACGCCCTTCATGGCGAGGTAGTTGTCCTCAGCGACGAAAATCCGGCCCTTGCTGGAAGCATTTGCCTGGACGAATGCGCCGGCAGTGCGGACAAGCGCCGTGCCCGGAAGAACCGCTGTGGTGCAGATCGCTTCATGCACCTGCGGCTTAACTTCCTCGACGGGGCCGCCGTAGATCTTGTTGTAACGGGCCATGTTACTTGTCTCCCTTTGGAAGCTTGAAGCCGCTGGTCTTCTCGCCGCCGCCATTGAAGGCGGAGTTGAGGCCGACGGAGCGCTGCTGTTCGGGTTTCGGTGCCAGAGCGCGAAGTGTGGCCAGCGGGGTTGCCTTCGCCGTTGGCTCGTCGAGGATCTTGGCGTTGACGACCTTCGTCACGAGCTCGGCGTGCTCGGCGTCGTCCTTGGCTTTCTGGTTGGCGACCATCTCAGCCTGTGCATCGAGCACCGGCTTGAGGGCGGTGGTGACGGAGTTAGCGATCGTCTCGCCAATCTTCGCCATGCTTCCCGAGAGGGCTTTGACCTCATCGGAAAGCGCCTTGAACTGCTCGTCAGAGACAGGCATGTCGTCTTCCTTTCGATTGTTTGAGGATTCCCGCTCGTTGAAGCCAAGGGCTTCCATCATTGCGGTCTTGGTCTTCTCCCACAGGCCGACGTTCTTCCGGCGCATGAGAGCTTCAACGAGGCGTGTTCCAGCCCAGTCGATTTCCTGGTCGGCGGCATCCGTCAGTGCGGAGTTGACGACCTCGATGTCTTCCATCTCGCCCTTGGCGTTGACGAGCATGCCGACGCCCTGCTCGGGGGTGGCCGCGCCTTCCTCGCCCAGGAGGATCGCGTCATGGTCGAACACCATGTTGCGGGCGATGCGCTTGTGGTCGGCGGCGTTGACGGTCTCCATGGTGGCGAGAAGACCGGTCGAGGTATGGACCGGGCCGCCGGCCTCGATCGCAGCGAGAACGGCCCTTCCGCCTTCGGTGCGATTGGCAACCTCGACGTCGATCACCTTGTCCAGCAGCACTCGGCCACCTTCCCGGCGCACGTTCTCGTTCCATGCCCCGATATGGCCGATGTTGACGCCTTCCGGGTCACGGGCGGAGATGAACTTGCCGTTCACCAGCGGGTGACCGAGAGGAGCCGGCGAGCGGTTGAGCGTCAGATAGCTCTTCTCGATCTCTTCGGACGGATACTTGATCCCGTTCATGATGATGTCGTCCGGCAGGGTCGCCGAGGGGACGATCATCACATCGCGGCCGTTGCGCTTTTCCTTGCGGACAGCCTTCACGTTCGCCAGTGACCTGACGTTCACACGCACCTGGGGCATGGTTGATTATTCCTGTGTGGGTGTGGGCTTCCCGAGCGATGCGTTGGTTTCTTCGTCAGTCGCTTCGTCTCGATACTTGTCGTTCTCGGCCAGCGGCTCATAGCCGACGGCACCGCGGATATCCTCGGGGGTGAAGACCCACTCGGTCGTCCCGGTCTTCTGGTTGACGTCGGCCATCTTCACGGCTCGGTCGATCTTCTCGCCCATGGACGCTTCGGTGAGGTCCGCCTGGTCGATGAACCACTCTTTGTCCGGCAGGATTCCGAACCGCACGAGCCGGGTGACCAGCTCCATAATGTTCGGATGCGTGATGTTGGCGCGGCGCGACATGCAGGTTTGCGCCCACTCGTCTGCGTCTTCCTGGCTTGCCCGCTCGCCGGTCTGCATGCCGACGAGGATCTTGACCGGCATGTTGATCGAGGCCGCGAAAGCGTTCAGCGGAGCCGCGTAGAAATGCTCCGGCGACGGGAGCGTGACGTTGAGCTGCTTGGCCTGCATTCCCATGAGCATCAGCAACTGATCGAAGCCGGCGTTATAGTCGGCCACCTGGTCGTTCATCTTGTCGGCAAGCTCTTCGACCGTGACGCCCATGGTCTTCGCCATCTGGTCGATCTTGGCTTCCTTGTCGACTTCCAGCACCGGAGCCGACTTGGCATTCTTCCAGAAGCCCTCGCCGCCCGCGCCCTTGACCTTGTCCATGTCGATCAGGTCGTTGAATCCTGGCTCAAGGATCGAACGGCCATAAATCGTCCCGTCTTCCGACCAGATCAGCACGCGATCGGGATGGATGCGAAGCTGGCGGTTCTTCTTTTTGTCACCGTCCAATGCGGATTCGGTGAACTGATACATGGTCGGCTCGCCATAGGTTTCCGACCGAGGATCGGCATCATATTCGGCGACCGATAGCTGACCTTTCCAGACCGGATCGACCTTGTAGAGGCCATCCAGCCCACCCGGCACGCGGTCAACCGGCTGGTCGAATGCCTTGCCGTCTCTCACGCGAAGGATGACACCCGAATATCCGCCGACCATCGCCATGCGGTCTGCGTCGGTGAGCTTTGCCCACAGGCGCAGCGCGGCGAACTTCTTGCGGATTTCCTTTTCGAGCGCCGTTTCCTTCTGCGGGCCGACCTCCGAACCGTCGCGCTCCTTCTCGAGGAGGAATGGCGCGTCCTGCCATGTCTTGAGCACGGTCTTGTCGACGCCTGCAGCAGCGATGCCGTTGCGTAAATACATTTTGTAGAGCTGGTTGAAGTCCAGCGTCTCAGGCCAACCGAAGTCCTTATAGTAGTCGTGCTTGACGTTCGCGCCTGGGAAGAAGGCCGGGAACATGCTGCCGAGCCGGCGCTGGGCATAGTTTGCCAGCCGTACAACTTGGTTCATCTGTTCTTCGTCCTCAGGAACATGGCGACCGTCGGGCCGACAGCGATATTGACGTTGTCCGCGGCAATCACAGCGTCAGCCAGGTTGTGCGACTTCACGCCCAAATCCTTCTTGAGCTTCACCTTCGGAACGACGCGCTTCTTGCCCTCGGTCTCGACCCACCAAGGGACGCAGAGTTCAGTGAAGAGCGCGTCCAGCTTTTTGGTACCCATCTCGGAAGAGAATGACAGCACATCCTCAGGTTTGATCGACTGGCCTCGCGTCACCGCGTTGAACGTGAGCATGGCGCGGCGGGCTGTATTGGCCCAGGCCTGCGCCTTCAGGTTCAGGTATTCGTCCTTGTTGAGCGGACTGTTACTGTTCAGCGGGTCGCTCGGCTCGTCGCCGTCCATCACCCCGCCGCCTGCATGAAAGGCGAAGTGCTCGACACTGGCCCCGTTCAACTCGTTCTGTTCGTCGATGTAGCCGCCGACGAAGGCGCCGACGCCGATGGTGTCATAAGAGACCGTGGCATCAACATGCTTTGCCTTCGCCCATACGCGCTTGGCATTCTGGACGAGCTCGTCCTTGCCGGATGACCAGTCCTCAGCATCCGTGAAGATGCCGCCGATCTTGTCGGCCGTCGCGCTCTTGTCTTCGCCGTCGTCTGCCGGGTCGAAGCCGATGATATTCCGCCCGGTTAGCGAGAGCTTGAGTGTCTTATGCGCGTCGACGCAAGCCTCAAGCCATTTGCGCTTGAAGATCGACAGTTCGCCATCGCCGAGCGGCACGCCGCCGTAAATGTGCTCAAACAGCTCCGGGTTTCGTTCCTTCATTGCTGCGATGTCGCGCAATGCCTTGGCGGATAGGAACGGGTTTTCCGTGTAGTTGATCTTCCGCACGATGCAGTGCGGAGGAACGTTGACCACGAAGTGCTTCCAGACGTAGTCGGTGACCAGCTTCGGGTTGAACAGCAGGATCGCCAGGCTGTCTTCCTTGCGGATCGTCGGGCCGATCACGGTCCATTGGTCCTCGGTGAGCTTCTCCGCTTCTTCCACCCACAGGATATCGACGTCGGACGTGCCCTTGATATCCTCAAGGTTTCGCTCGATGCCGTAGAAGATGAACTCTGCGCCAGTCCGCCGATGAATGATCGTCGTCTTCTGGACGTCGTATGCTGCTTCCAGCCCGAGATGAGCGATCGCCCACTTCAGTTCGGTGTAGACCGAATCCTGAATGCGGTTCTGGAAACGACGGATGCAGAGAACGCGCATCCTGACGCCTACATGGTCGACCAACCGGACCAACTGGCAGGCCGTGTCTCTGGTCTTTGAGCTTGAACGTCCACCGTGGAGAACCGCGATGTCAGCCTGCCCGAGGAAAACCTGTTCCCAAAAATCGTGAAGGGCTGGGTTGGTGAGGTGGGTGGTGGCGTCTAGCTCTTTTCGCTGCGCAGCACTTCCCGCCATGTTCTCGTCTCGGTCTGTATCGGCGCGCCGTCTTTACCTGTGTGCTCGTGGCGCTCGACGAACATGCCCAGATGCTTGCCGATGTCGACGAGCGCGCCCTTCTTGTCGTGGAGCTTGAGCTTGATGCCGCCGGTCGAGTTCTGACTGATCTCGGCAATCGCGGCGGCTGTGTCGTCATCGATCTCGTCGCTCGAAACGAGCTGGACGTTGTTGGTGACAACATTCTTGATCACGAGGACGTCGCCGCCTTCCGGGTTGTCCTCTTCAGTAACCAGCGTGCCTTGCCACTTAATGGCTTTGCGGATGTCGGAGAATCCGATCTTTGCCAGTTCTTCGAGGACGCGCTCTTTCGTGATGGCGAGCTTCTCGATGGCCTTCTCGGTGGCCTTTCGCTCTACCGTCTGCTCCCATTCCAAAAGCTCGGCTACGCGTTGTCGGATGTTGTCTTTGTGCTGTAGGCGTGACGCGTTCCCGCGGTCAGGTTTGAAACCTGCTGCCGCATATGCGTCATCTGCTGTCTTGCCTTTCGCCAACTCCTGCGCGAATTTCTCGTGACGAGGATTTTTCAGAACGGGCATAGGGCTTCCAATGGAATTTTATGAAAACATATTTTGGTACACCGACCCCTCAGGCATTGTGCTCTCGAACGCGAAACTAAACGAGGGATGGACTGAAAGCGTTTCATCGTTTTCGGACCGGACGGGCCTTGAGGGTGCGACCACACCTTATGCTGCTCTGCACCTGGACAGAGAAAAAGAGGCTCTCTGGGAAAAAATCAGAGCCGACGAGTTTCCGGATCGCCCAACCCGTCTGAAAGCGCTGTTTTTGTTCGTCAGTCGTGCCGATGCCGAAACCGCAATGCAAACTTGGTTTCGGGGACAAGATAGGGACTTTCTCGCCATTCAGGTCCCCAAGACCTCGAACCTTCACGTAGGAGACTCGAAACACCTTGACGCCGCACAATCTGATTGGGATTCCGCGGCGCGGTCATACTGGGCCGGCCACCACACTGCGGAACCTTTCCTTGAGGGAGTGCTTTACGGCAAAGCCTTTGTCCACAACTGGCAGTCTCTGCAGCCAAGATTGCGCCGTGGGTTTTGACCGATCACCGCGCCCATTCCAATAAATCGAAGGCCGTCTCATACCTGAAGCTCGTATCTTCGAGCATGTCCTCCGGCCGGAAGCGGGCGGTTCGAATGCGCCACATGGGGGAAGAAGCATTGTGCAAAGCACCTTCGTTCTCCTATCTACAGTTGATTTTTAAGCTGTTACCAGCGAACGTCACTCCGCCGTCAAAAGGAGGAATCTATGGCAACAGGAAAATGCCCCAAGTGCGCGAAGGTCATGCCCTATTTACGGCTTGAGGCCATTGAGGCCAAACAGCCTATTGGAACAAACTTGCACGCAGTTTCTTACAGCTGCCCGATGTGCATGACCGTAATCTCCGTCCAAGCGGACCCGCTCGCTTTGATGAATGACACGGTGAACAAGATCAAGGGGCGCTAATTATGCAAGGAGCGTCCGTCCTTTTCGGTGTGCTATCAGCCGCGTGCTGGCTCGCATCGGCTATACTTTCCCCGGTGATCACCGCAACCTACTGGGGCGGCCCTCCTGCACCCTTGGTGAGGCGGATGAAACTGGGGTCCGCGTTAAACGCGGCTGGTGCATTCTTCGGCTCGCTATCGATTGGACTGCAGGCGTTAGCTACTTATTGGGCATCGTGATCTACAGCGCCCGCCAAATCCCTTCACCCGGCGGCTGATACGACTGCCATGCCGTGAGGCAACCCGCAGCCATGCAGGCGACGGCGGTGCCGAATAGAACTGCAATCACGGCTCGTCTCATATCGCTCTCCGAAGATGTTGATTTCTTCGCCCTCGGGTGAGGAAGCAGAGATGAACATCGAGGCGGAGGCTTTCCTTTCTGCTTGGTTGAACGAAAAAACCCCGCCATTTCTGACGGGGTTTTCGAAGGAAGCTGAAAACGCTTAGCGGATGTAGAGCTGGAACACAGACCGCGGGTAGTAGTAGCCGTCGCTGTGGCGACGATAGCCCTTGCGGTAGTCCCGGTAACCGCGATGACCGTTCCAGTAGCCGCGGCGGTGGTGACGACCTTCGTAGCGGTCCCGGTGGTGCCGGTCGCGACGCCAGTCAGGACGGCGATCTTCGCGGTAATGGGCCAATTCCACGTCGGACGTCACCTGCGGATGCTGCCCGACAAGGGGGGCAGCCGAGGCCATGCCGAAGCTCGATGCTGCGATAACAGCAGCAACTATAGCAGTACCAATGCGAGAAAAACTATTCATGGTTACGCCTTTCCATTTCTAATGTTGGCGACCATGCTCTTACGGGGATGAACGTTATGTGAACTTTCCGTTCATGTTTACACCCACTTCGGCGGGAGGCGGCCCGATCTCTGGAATCTATAAGCCGCCCGGATTACTCCAGACGGCTTTAAAATAAACACGGTTTTCGTGCTTTTCTGCTTGCGTAAAGCACGGTTTTCGTGCATAACGATCTTACCGAAGCAATCCCGCTTCGGGAGGACTGGAGGCCACCATGAGCGTTAAGCTCACCCTTCAAGTCCGGTTCGGCAAGTGGAGAGTAACGATCTCCATCGGCCGGTAACTGGGGGCCGGAGGGGTCTAGACCACCTCTCCGGTTCCCCAAGATATAGCAAACCGTGGAGAGACCTTCAATGACGACGACTACCGCCACCGGCGAGAACCTGATGCGACACTACAGGACCGGAGCAAATCTCACGCAGGCGGAATTCGCAGCCGCGATGGGCATGCCCTTTCGAAGCTACCAAGATATAGAGGGCGGGAAGAGTCCCATACGTCCAATCCATGTAGCGGCTGCGCGGTGGGCGCTTGTGGAATTGGCTTCCAAAAGCCCTCTCAGATCTGGATTCCTCCCTCTTGAGATCGAAGCCATCGTGAAGGAAGCAGCGAAAGAAAAGCCGTAGCGGCAAACGACGCTCCAGGCATTTATTGGTGGGCCGCAGGGTTCCCGCTGGTCTCGGGCCATCCCTTTGGCCATCAGGCTCATCCTCGCCAGACCGTATTGTTGCAACGGGAGGCGGCCCGATCTCTGAAACGAAAAAAGCCGCCCGGAGGCGGCTGATTCGGTGACCGCTTTGCGCAAATCACCACACTAATCACTAGATACCCTTCAAGGTTTACCTTGGCAACACTACCGATGGTGAATTCTGCGGTGTTTTCCGCTTTTGAAAGCCCCAATGCACAGCCAGATCGTCCAGTGCATCCTTCAGGTAGTCGGCGAGTGTGTGCCGAGCGCGCTTTGATGCCCCGAGCTCGGCGATAGTGCAGCCCTCCCCGGCCACGCGGCTGACAACATCGTAATGCCTGCGGCCGAGCAGTTCCCGGCACTCCTGAAGCTTGAACCCAGCGTCAATCTGGCGATCGGTGATCGGCTCGCGCGCGCCACCACCGTCGACAGGCTCCCGGGAGTAATCAAACGATCCGGCGCCAGATCCCCCGAGCGATTCCCACAGCCGGCGAAACTTGATGGCGGCTTCCACCTGGTGCGCTTCGAGGTGCCCTTTCGCCGCCATCATGGCTATCGGACTCTCACGCAGGTTCATTGCCGCCGTGATGGTCTTCGGATTGCCAGACGCGCCGGCATGAACCTTGCTGTAATGGGGGTTATCGATCTCGACGAGCTTCACCTTGGCATGCTGGCTGCCGAGGCCGCCGAATTCGTCGGCGTTGGCCGCCGTGAGTCCCTTGAACGTTCGCGCCGGCCGCTTGCGCACTTTTTTCGGTTCCGCCATTTCCGTTTCCCTCGCCTATACCCGTTTGACTTCGACTGTTCGGCCGCCGCCGATGAAAAGCTTCTCGGCCCTGGCCCGCGCCGCCGCGGCCGGCTTGACGACGACGTCGAATGTCTCGCCGCGAATCTCGCGGCCGTTCATGAAGGCGACCATATGCTTGAGGCATTCCTCTGCAGCTTCGCCTTTGCTCCCGAACACCTTCGGCTTTTCGCCTGTGTCCATGACCGGAGACGGCTCGCTATCGCGGCAAAGCCTGATCATGGCCCAGTAGCCGAATCCGCCAGGAACACGCCGGGGGTATGCGCTGTACCGGTTCATGCCTCTCCACCTTTCATGACGCCGTGAGCCCAACCCTGCGTGTAATCACAGAAGGGGCAGATCCATCCGCGGACGGTTGGGACCAGCGCTCCGGTGTCGCCGAAGACGTTGCGGTGGTTGTCGTCGCCGCGATTAGCGCACGTGAATGGATGAAACATTCTGGATGTCTGTGCCTTCGCGAGATTCACGACCTCATCAGCAGAAAAAACGTTGCTCATGCCTCACCTCGCTTCATGGCTTCGACCTTGCGGACTGCGTAGAAGCAGGTCGTGTGATCACGCCCGCCGAACAGACGGCCAAGCGCTGGGAAGCTCAGGCCGAATTTGTTGTGGACTTCCCACATGAGCAGGTGGCGCGTCGGGACGATGCCTCTCCTGCGCGAGCCGCCGATGATCTCCCGATATGAGACGCCAAGTTCTACACATCGGTCCTTTAGATAGGCTAGCGGGCGGTTTCCTGCCCTGTCCCGCCATTCGACCATGTGGGCGTCGAAGTGGATATCCTTCACCATCCAGAGCGGGACTTGCCTTCTGACGAATCTTGCCGCCGCCTCAATGACGACCGGCTCAGGCTTCGCAGGCACCACCGGATTGAAGCAGCGCTGATGCACCGCCGCATAGTGGGCGCGCATCTCCGCTGCGCTTGTGAACTGTCTGGCTGCTACGATCATTTGAAGCTCCTCTCGGATCGGGCTAATTCCTGGGCGATGTACTCGGCTCGGGACTGCGGCTGCCGCAGGTGAGCCAAGCCGTTTGGCTTCGAAGGCTGCTTGTCAGGAGGCTTGGCAGGCTGGTCCTTCCACCGATCGTCGGAAAGCCATTTGACCGGTGAACACCACTGCCGATCGTCGGTCTTGGCGGCATAGGACCTGACGCCTGTCATGATCTCGTCGAGGCTGGCGCGCTTGACGGCTTGGAAGAAAGCTTTTTCGGCTGAAGGCCTGCCGATCTTGTTCGGGTAGGCATCCCAAAATTCTTCGAAAGGATTGGCTTCAGGCGCGCTCGCGTCTTCCGAACGAAGTGAGGAAGATAGGTTATCGGTTAAAGGTGGCACGCCCGTATGACTGCACTTGCTTTGCACATGCATTGCATTTGCATCTGACGTCTGTGTTTTGCCTTTCGAATGCCGCGCCTCTGCCGCCGATCGGCGCTTCTCGATGATCTCATCCGCCTTCGACAGCTCTGCATCGATGCGCTTATGTGTCCAGCCTGGCCCGAACAACATGGCTAGCATGTCGCGGCTGTCCTCCCACTGCTCAGGTGAAAGCTTGGCGATGCGGGCGATGACGCGCTCGTTTTCGGGCAGCCGGCCGTTCTGCCAATAGTGCATAATCAGCAGCAGGTAGGCGCCGTGCTCGGTAGCAGTGAGGTGGCCGGTGTCTGCGAGATAGTCGCCGATGTGGAGCGGCATCCAAGCGCGGTTGCTCATCGGCACACCTCGACGTCAATGACGACGGCATGCCCTTGCAAGTCGTCAGCCCACCGAGCGGTGACACACTCCGCCAGGCTGTCATCCTGAACGACGCCAGCCTTCACCAAGGCGTCCGAGATCGGCTTGATTACGTTGTCGATATCTCTTGCGCGCTTGGAGCACCAATTGCGCTGCGCGACGATTGAGAGCCGATAAGGTCCGCTGATCTTGTCGACGCACTGAGATTTGATCTGGTCCACGGCGGCCTTGCGCCAGTCGGCATAGCCCTTGCTCTTCACGCTGACGACCTTGCCATCCTGAATGAAGCTCTTGCGCAGGCCGTTTGCCGACGGTGGCATAACAGAGATGAGGATACGGGCGGACGATACCGCCTTCGGCTCGACGTACTGCTCGCGATACTGCTGGGCTGTCATGCGCTCCGTCATGCCGGCCTCCGGCGGCTCTCGGCGCGCTTCTCGTATCGGATATCCATATAGCCGTTGATGAGACGGTCAGCTTCTGGTGGGCTGATGCCGAGGGCTTCGGCGATACGCTCGACGTCAGGGCCGTACTTGGTGAAGGCTTCGAGGAAGGTCATTCTCGCCCCCTTGGGACTTTAGTCCCATGTGCATCAGGGACCTTGGTCCCATTGCGGAAAACGGCGGAACGAGTGGGTCGGCTGCGTATTTCCTCTGTGGTCAGCACACCGGAGGAGACAACATGGGCCGCGATCTGTGGGACAAGCCAATAGAGTTGATGATCGATTCCGATCATTTCCGAAGCGTCGGCAGCTCTCGCGATGCTATGGCGTACCTGATGACCTCTTGGCCCACAAAAGGGGGTAAGTCCTTTTCCGCCGCTCGACGAGCCTGTCTCGGCGCGATCGACGGGAAGGTCGACAGCGCCACCGCCAAGCTCGCCTTCATTCGCGCGGCCGAGGAAGCAGGCATTCTGAGACCTTGATTGAGATTGATGATATATGATCATGCTGCCTCCTCATTTGCTCGAGGAGGAGCGACACGCCGCTCGGCTATGTCGGCGTATTCGGGATTGAGTTCGATCAGCGTTGAGCGGTAGCCATGCTGTTCCGCGACCAGGCCAACGGTTCCAGAGCCGCCGAACGGGTCTAAGACAAGGCCAGGGACGCGCTCGAAGCTATCGCAGATGGGGCCGCAGCCTTCGGCCGCACCGCAGCACCCGCAAACAGTCTTGGGGGTGCCGGCAAGAATGCAACGACGGGCGAGCTCACGTGGGAACGTCGCAAAATGCGCGCCGCGATACCCCTCGATATTGAAGGTCCAGACGTTCCGACCATTGCGAAGATCAGGGACATATGTCTCAACCCATGTCCCTTCCCGGTTCTGTCCCGCGGTGCTGCCTTTGGCTGGCTTGTACTGCCCGTCCTTACGGCGAGCATGCGCGTTGCCAGTTGTCGGCTCCTTGAGCGTTTCCGGGTCGAAGAAATATCGCTCGCTCTTGGTAAGCAGCCAAATCTTCTCGTGCACAGCGGCCGGTCGGTCATCTACCGATTCCGGCTTCGGGTTGGTCTTGTTCCAGATGATCTCAGATCGGACCCACCAACCATCGTCCTGCAGCGCAATAGCTAGCCGATTTGGGATCATGCATAGGTCCTTTGGCTTCATGTAGCCGCCGGCAACAACGCGACCGCCGCTCTCAACATGCGATTGGCGATCGCCGGAGGCGAACTTCCCTCGCGCCTTGGAATGCTTCGGATCGTAGATTGGACCGACAGTCGAGAACGGCTTGTCTCGGAAAGTCCGGTCGTCGCTGCCATCGGCTTTATACGCCTCGGCACTTTTCCCGTTAGGGGTGGCGGCATAGCAGTCGCCGTAGTTGACCCAGACGGTCCCATGAGACTTCAAAACGCGCCGGATCTCACGGAACACGTTGACCATCACATCGAGGTGTTCGCCGAGCGTTGGCTCAAGACCGATCTGACCCGCAACACCATAATCGCGAAGCCCCCAGTAGGGCGGCGACGTCACGACGCAATCGACCGAGTTCGCCGGCATAGCACGCATAGCTTCGATACAGTCGCCAACGAGGATGGTGCAGCGTCCGTCGAGTAGAGAGCGGGTCTGGATCATGTCGCGGCCCCCGCAAAGCCCGCACCAGCTTCCTGGGCTAGATGTGGGCTGGAAAAGGGAGCGGGCGCATGCTGAGCGACAGAAACTACTGTGTCACGATTATTTCGGCACTGGCGCTCACCGCATTTATTTTCGTGATGCGATTTCTGCCCGACTTTCTGGCGTGGCAGGGTTGGGATTGGTGCGGAAGCAACTGCAATGTCCGCGATTGGCTCGAGGGTACAAGCGGCTGGGCTGGGTTCCTGGCTGCCGTGATCGCGGTGGCGCTGACAACACGGCAGATCAGACAGCAGCAGAAACAGACGGACTTCATGCTCGGCGACGCGCCACCAACCATGGATGTGACCCCAGACCTCGACGATCCGACTGAGATGGTTGTGCGCATAGTCAATTGGAACCGGCGGTCGATTTTCATAAAGTCCATCCAGCTCAACGTCGGGAACGCTATGGGCGTCATGGAACTGAAGCTTGACGGCAGGGAAGTGGGCCTCGCCCAAATGCGATGGCCTTTTCCCTTGCGCGGTTGGGAGGATCGAAACAACTCCGGCCCTCACGCCCTGCAAATGAAGATCTCCGCAGCCGACGGCGACAAGATCATCAACGATTGGCCGAAGAACGCCGAAGTTGTTGTCAGCATGCAAATGCTTGACACCAGGCATCGAACGCAAAGTTTGAGAGCGTCGGTTCATCCGTAGCATCATGCCGCATCCCTCTTCGCCAGAGCCTTCACATACGCCGCCTTGATCTCCTCAAAGCGGGCGATGTCGTATTCCTTGGTCTCTATCTCGTGGTCTGGGCGGGGCTTCCTGGAGCCCTTGCCGTGGTCGTCGAGCCAGGTCATGGCGGAGGCGATGCGGCGGTCGAGCCAGGCGATCATCTCGGAGGGTTCGGTCATGCGGCCTCCTTAACGTCGAATAAAGAAATACAACCGATAAGGGCAGGGACAATTTCAGCGAGGACCGCATGCCGTTTGTTGTTGGCCAGATTTACAACCGCGTCGCAGACATTCATGGCGTCTACAACGGGCAACAGCGGAGCGGGATCATCACCCCAGCAGATACCCCGGTCATCTTCATCGTCAGTGGCGAAGAAGGTCGCCAGCACGGCTACGCCGATCGCTGGCGAGATGATGGCGTTTTCGAATACTTCGGCCAGGGCCAGATCGGCGACATGGAAATGAAGTCCGGGAATAAGGCTATCGTCGATTCCTGGAGTACAGGCGAAGCTATCCACCTTTTCACGTCGGTGCCGCGCGGGCTTCGCTATGACGGCGAAATGATCTACGAGCGGCACCACTACGAGCCAGCGCCGGACAAGAACAACGACATCCGGGATGCGATCGTTTTCGAATTGCGTCGCGCTGGGGAAGTCGCAATCAACATCGACCAAATCGAACCGATCCTGCCAGATGCTGAAGTCGACCTTGAAGAGCTTCGGCGTCGTGCATTTGAGGCTGCGGAGCCGACCCCAGAGCGCGTCCCGGCACAACGCAGTGTTTTTGCCCGCAGCCAAGACGTGCGCGATTACGTCTTGGCCCGCGCGGGCGGGGAGTGCGAACACTGCCGGCGCCCAGGACCCTTCGTACGTGCCAACGGCAGCCTCTACATCGAATGCCACCATGTGCACCGCCTTTCCGACGGCGGCCCGGACAGTCCCTGCAACGTGATAGGCGTATGTCCCGACTGTCACAGACGCGCCCACTTCGGCATCGATCGGGTCGAGTTCAACCAACTCCTTATCGACGATCTGCGTGTGATCGAACCGGCGGCCCGACCGAGAAGACGTCGCGCGCGATAGTTGATCGCAAATATGCATGCTCATTGCTGATCGCCTCCCGCCAATTCCGGACATACCCACTCGGCCAGGCCGGCGGCCTTATCCCTGAGCCACATCGCGATCGAGTGCCGCCGATCGAAGCTGAGCCATCTGACGAAGAGCGGCGGTTTTCTTGATGTATTCAGCATGCTCATTCCTCGCCTTGCGCAGTGCTTCCGCCGTCTCGTAGAGCTCGACCATCTGGAAGTGCTTCACGGTGCGGCTCTCGTTGTTCCACCACCCTCGCAGGCGGCGCTCGGTCCATTGGTTTTCAGGATCGTCTCGATGGGGGAACCGCGCCCGCAATTCCCGGCAAGCGGAGCGGAACATGTCGCCGATGTGGCGCCTCGCTCCGATTTCCGCGATCAAGAAGTTCGCTGTTGCTACGTCATCCATTGGCTTACTCACGCCCTGCTTTTGTTTCCCCGGCTTTCCGGGTGACTTTTCCGACATGTGGTTCTCGCCCTGTGCAAAGTTGCTCTTGTTGAAGGAGACGCCGATGCGCAGGACCGATACTGAAAACGACAGAGGAGAAAGCCTTGCCGGGCCTTCGCCCTCTGTCGCCGGCCCGCCGCGTGGGCATGCCGTCATTCCATTCCGCAGAACCGACACATCCGCCGCGTCAGTTGGTTCTGCTGCAGGTGGCGATCCGCCGTCGCCACCTGCCTCTTTCGAAGCACTCGGCCCGCTCGTCCAATCCGTCGTGATGAGGATCAAAGACAGTCGGGTGAGGCTAAGAGTGACTGGCCCCGGCGCCTTGGGAGGTGAAGACCGGGACCAGTCGTGACGATCCGAGGGGGTGAGACCGTCAGTTCGTGTTCGCTGGCTGCCGACGTCGGAACGGGACGACGACACGGTTTCCGTTGTCGTCGCAGTGAGGTGCCGTGGCGGCGAAGTGCCGATAGAAGGCGTAGATGCCGAAGAGATAAATCGCGCCGAAGACCGCTATGCTCATGCTGCGCTCCTGAAGTTGGCTTCTGCTTCCTTGAGATTGCGCCCCGATGCAGACTTCCCGGTCTCGGCATCGACGATGATGACCGTGCCGTCATGGGTCCAGGTGATGGAGCGATACCGACGTGCCTGAATGTCTTTCAGAGCTGACGCGATCTTGTGGGAGGCTGCTGTCATCGACGCGCCTCCGGAAACTCATGCTTGGTGATCATGAACGGCTGCATGCCGTGCTCGACGAGAACCCGGTCGATCTCGCGGATGGCCTGCACTCGAGTCAGACGCTTCGGCCTGCCCTTCGCGTCGATCTTGCGAACGATGTAGAGGCCGCGATCGGTCTTGAGTTCGTAGCCGAAGCCCTTGAAAACATCCCGGAGATAGATCCAGTCGCTGGTGAAGCCGCGATCGAACTTGCGAACTTCGCCGCCCTTCGACGTGAAATCGATTATCATCGATGTCAGCTCGGCGCGGGATTTGATGTGCGGAGCCGTGATCATGCCGCCACCTCGGCTTGCTTGGATGCTCGGATGCAGGAGGCGCAATGCGTGCTGCCGTAGCCGCCACAGTTGTCGCCGGGGTTCCGGCAGAGCGGACGAAGGGGCTTCTTGACCGACTGGACGGGCACACCATCCAGCCGGTTGTTCAAGGTATGGGTGTCCTGCTGTCGCCCGGACGCGCGCTCTACGCTGCGGTCTACATGGTCGCCTCCTGCGTTGGCGCCGACGTTCCCGTCGAGGCTGTGGCCTTCTTCGCGATCCTCATCCGGACCGATTTCGGAATTGGTGTTGGTGGCTCGCTCCGATTCAGCGTTGCTATGAAGCGACTTGACGTCGCGCCGGCCTGGAACGGGGTTCGAGCCCAATTCCATTTTTTCGCCGCCAGCATCAGAGCTTGGTGTGCCCGGTTCGCCACCGGAAACCGCTGGATCCGCGGGCCGGCTTCCATTCGAGGCGGGGATGCCTTCTGCATAGGCGCCAGCATCCCCTACCGGTGCAGCGGCCGCAGCCGACTGCTCTTTGCCTCCGGTACGGCAATCGTCAGCAAAGCCGACCGTCGAGGAGTGCTGACGTTCACTCTCATCATCGGCCCTACTAGCCGGATCACTGGAAGCAGCAGCTATCGCGCCGGTTGCCTCCTCCTCGACGTTCGCTACGGGATCTTCTTCCGCTTCCTCGCGGGCAATCATGATATCGACGGCGGCGATCAGCGCCTTGCGACCGATCTCGGTTTGCATGCCGGTGACGATGGTCTGGGCGAGCTTGGGGTCGATAAGCTCTCCGGTTTCCGGATGGTGGGGCTCTTCGAACAGGTCCGGCTGCGAGATCATGCCGAGGGCGTGCAGATAGGTGTCGAGGATCGCCTCCTCTTCCATGCGCTCCATCTCGTCTTTCTTCCGGAACGCAATCACCTTTTTCATCATGGCCGGAATGAAGCCCATGCCTTTTGCCTCGGCATAGACATCCTTGATATCGTCGGCGATCGTCTTCTTCTCTTCTTCGAGACGTTCGATGCGCTCAATGAAGGCGCGGAGCTGGTCGCGGGCTACGCCGTGTGCGTCGGTCATGCAGCAGTCTCCAAAACCGGTGCAAAATCAGATGGCCGGATGTCGAGACCACGCTCGCGAGCAGCTTCAAGGATCGCGGGAATATGCCAGTGGGGCACGACGCCGCCGGTCCCACCTTTCTCTTTAGGCATGCGCCAGCGCATGACGGTGTGGGCCTTGACGTTCGTGACTTCAGCCAGAGGCTTCAAGCCCTTGAACTTCTTGATGATCGTGTTGGCGGGTTCGCATCTCATATTGCCAATGTACGATATTCATACCGATAAGGCAATAGGCAATGTATGATTTTGCTAAATGCAAGTTTCGGGGCGGCGTGCGAAAATTGTACAATGACTGACGCCTCGACAAACATGTATCTGGACTGGATTCGGGAGGGCCTGAAGCAGCCCGGGAAGACACAGGTGGGCCTCGCCGCTCACCTCGGAATCGCGCATCCGCAAATCACGCAGCTCCTAAAGGGGAAGCGCGGATTAAAGGTGCCGGAGATTCCCAAAATAGCAGAATACCTTGGCACACAGCCGCCGCAGTCGTCTGATCTAGCGCCCTCTGAAGCAAAGTGGGTGCAAGCGAGAAAGGCTGGCATCGTCGCGGCTAGCCTTTTCCGCGAGGTCGACGAGTTCGACCAGTCGGAGCCAGAAGAGATTACGGTTCCGCGCGACGACAAGTTTCCGAACGCTCGCCAGCTCACATTTGAGGTGGAAGGCGACAGCATGAACGAGCTGCGTCCTCGGCCGATCATGCCAGGTGACACGATTGTCGCCACTGCTTATGAGGACATCGCCCACCGCGTTGTGCTTCGCGATGGAATGGTCGTCGTCGTGCAGCGGACCCGCGACGGCGGCCATATGCGGGAATGGTCAGTGAAGCAGATCGAGATCTATGAGGACAGGACGGAATTCCATCCTCGATCGAACAATCCGAAGCACAAGCCCATTGTCGTTCAGCGCCAATTCGACGCTGACGATGGCATAAGTGTTGAGATCATAGGGATTGTACGGATGGTGCTTAACACCATGCCTGGGTTCTAGGCGGCGAAACTTCGCCTGCCCTTCAGATCGAATTCATTGCACACGTTCGCGATATCCTGCAGTAGCCACCGCGACGGCGGCTCGCACATGTAGCTCTTCCCGTCGTCTCCGACGAAATTCATGATCGGAAGAACCGAGAATGCTTCGTCATTTCCCACCGGCGCGAACGGACCGACCTTGAAGTCATAGCCCGGGAAGCGGTGAGACAGATAATTCTCCAGCCGATCCTTTGCCGCTGCCACAGCCGCCCGCCGCTCGAATGGCGGCACGATGATAAAGCTCAATACTTCCTTGCTCATTCTACCCTCCCACCGCTGATCGCAAACAGTTTGCCGATCGAGCTTTCACAGTGTGCGCAAAAGAACGGGACGTTATCGAGGTACCCCTCTTGCGCCAGCTCGTACATGTCGTTCGGAACATAGGTGTCGGCCGGCACCTCCATGACCGTTGAACTCTCCCGAAGGCAGTTCTCGCACCGGATATGAAGCCGCAACGGCGACGGTGATTTCATCACTGCTAAACCCATGATGTTCTCCTTTCGTTCTTATGAAGCCAGAACGGGAGCGAAGAGTCGAGAGTGATTCGGCCTGAACGTTAAAGATTCTTTACGCGCGATCGCCTGTACGTTTTTCATACATTAACGCTTGACGCGAATGTATGATTTGCGTACATTACATCCATCAACGAAACGCCACGGCGACGAGGATGGAAATGACCGACATGCTCCACAACGTAGAAAAGCTGACCCGCTCTGGCTCGACGCTCTACCTCGCCCACATCCCCGGCATTGGCATGGAATGGACCGCGGAAGCGGAAGACGCTTTCGAGTTCGACGATATCGACGAAGCGCAGGCTGACGCCAATGCGTACGGCGGCGAGGTCTGCTCGTACCAGCGCCCGTTCAGCCGTCGCCTGCCCGCTTCGGCACCCACCATCACCCTCATTGCAGCGGAGTAACCGAGATGGTCGCCCACCTCGACGATGTCGAGCGCCTGTTCAACGCGGTAAAAAACTTGCGGGACGAGCGCCGGAAGATGCAAAAGCTGTCGGACAAGGCTTTCAAAGCCGAAGGGCCGAAGGCGATCCAGAAGGCGAATGTAGACCTAAACTGGGCTGCATTCCACATCAACAAAATCGAGCACGAGGCGCACGCCGCCGCTGTCGATTGCGGTCTGGCCGACCTTCGGGATGCTAGCAGCTACAGGCCGTATAGCGTCAAGCTTACCGGCTTTCATGAATATGAGGTCAACCCTCCCAAGCCCCGTTCTCTGTCTGGAGACGCGGCATGAGCTATCCAGAAGCCCTTCGCGCTCTGAACCAAGCGGCCTACGCCGCCGCCAGAGCCTGCCAGAACGAAGACGAAAAGCGGCAGTTGAAGCGTATCTGCTTTGAGACGGATGAGCTCGTCGATGCGCTCCCGAGCCGCATGGCTGATTTCTGCGGCGAGGTTCCGGCGCTTCAGTCTGCTCTCGTCGAGGGAGCGCGGCTTCCATGACCGACATCCAAGCCCGTCTCGCCGAGATCAATGCCCGCGCCGCGCCGGTCATCGAAGAGCAAGCCCGACTTATCGGCGCTCTCAACAAGGCGATCACCCTCATCCTCACCGTGGCCGCCGTCGGCGTCCTCACCGTCATCTCTTTCGCGCCGACCGAGCAGCAGCTCAAGGTGGACGCGCTCATCAACCAGGAGCAAATCGCATGGCAGAAGTAAATGTATGGGCGTGGTGGCAAAATGCCCTCGAAGGCAACTTCGGCCCGATCCACGACGGAGACCCTCAGCAGGGATATTACCGCACTCGCTTCAAGGACAAGCCGTGGGAGCCGGTCGCCATCTGGTTCGAAGACGGCAAGTGGCACGCGATGCGCGGCGAGCGTCAGGTTGATGCTTCCGACATCTGGACGTGGTGCTGCCGCAACCCGATCTCCTACGAAGCCTACAACAAGGCGATCGAGGGTGCGGGCTGGGATGATGAGCCCGAAGCGCCAGCTATCGGCCATAACCTGCCGACCGACCCTTTCGAAGCCCTCACGGTCGAATTTGCCGCCGAGCGCGAGCAGGCGGAAGCGTTCCTGAAGAAGCCGATCACGACGCAAGCAGAGGCCGACCGCGCCGCGATCTGGTCGAAGCGTCTGTCGACGATCGCCAAGAAGGCGACCGACCTGCACAAGGTTGAAAAGCAGCCCCACCTCGACGCCGGCCGATCGGTCGACGACAAGTGGCGCGCCCTCAAGGATGAGCCGGACGCGATCAGCAAGAAGCTGAAGCGCCATATGGACGCCTTCCTGCAGGAGGAGGCCCGCAAGGAGCGCGAGCGCCAGGCTGCTGCCCGCGCCGAAGCCGACCGCATTCAGCGAGAGGCAGATGCAGCTCGTGTCGCCGCCGAGCAGGCCGCCGCGAAGAACGACAACAATGCGGCTTCCGATGCTGCGGCCGAAGCTGAACGCCTCGCCCAGCAGGCCGCCCAAGCCGAGCGCGAAGCTCAGGCCCGCAATGCTTCGGCAGGCCGCACCGGCGCGAAGGTCTCGCTCCGCACGTTCGTCTTTGCCGAGGTGACCGACTTCGATGCGCTCCTCATGGCGCTGAAGGATCGGGCCGAAATCAAGGAAGTCGTCGAGATGCTTGCCAACCGTGCGGCGCGCTCCGGCGTCGAGTTGGCCGGCATGGCGATCCGTTCGGAACAGAGGGCTGCCTGATGACCGAAGCACCCGCACTCCTCGTCGCCGCCGTGAAGTTCAAATGGCAGAAGGACGAGAAAACCTACGACTACTTCATCCCGACCGAACTCACGGTCAACGTCGGCGACAAGGTCGTCGTCGAGACCGATCGCGGTGAAACCACCGTCGAGGTCATGGCTATTAAGCCCGAATCCGGAATGGCGCAGAAGACGATCGTTCGCGTCGCCGAGCCTGAAGCCGAAGGAGAAAAGGCATGAACAGCCATGTCCCAACCCTTACCGGTGGCGGCAATGTCCTCGCCATCGTCCCTCAGACCTTCGAGGAGACGCTGCGCATCGCACGAGCTGTATGCGCCTCCGGCCTTGCACCGTCGGCACTGATCGGCAAGCTGGAGGGCGATGATGCGGCGGCCGCTGTCGCTGTGGCCATTATGTCCGGTGCCGAGCTTGGCCTAAAGCCGATGGTGAGCCTTCGCAGCTTCACCGTGATCAACGGTCGGCCCGCCCTCTACGGCGATGGTCTTATCAATGTCGTCCGCATGTCTGGCAAGGTCGCCTATCTCCGGACCGGGTGCGAAGAGCGCAACGGCAAGATGGTCGGTTACTGCGAAGCCAAGCGCCTCGACACCGGCGAAGAGAAGCGCGTCGAGTTCAGCCAGGCCGACGCCGAGCGCGCTGGCCTGTGGCAGACCAAGGCCACGGTCGTGAAGTGGAACAAGTGGGACAAGAAGAACGAGGAGAAGCCGAACGATAGCCCGTGGTACCGCTTCCCTCAGCGAATGCTGGCATGGCGCGCCGCAGGCTACTGCCTTCGCGAACTGTTCGGCGATGTGCTCGGCGGTATCCGTGACGAGTTCGAGGTCCGCGAGATCGCCGACGCCGAGGAGATGCGCGACATCACCCCGTCCGCTGAATCGGTCGAGAGCAAGCCGACGCCGCCTAAGCCTCCGAAGCCGCCCGCACCGCCCTCCAAGACGATCGAGGCGAAAGCCGAGCCCGAGAAGCAGGCCGAAGAACCCGCAAGCGAGTTCGTCCTGGGCGACTTCCTCGACGAGATCGAGACCGCTCTCGCCAGCGCGAAGGATGAATCCGACGTCGAGGAAATCTGGACCGACTTCGACGCGCCGGCAGTGCTGGAAAGCGAAGGCCATGCCGACATGATTGAAGCCGCCTTCGCGATCAAGTCGCGCCGCTTGGCCGCGCTGTCGCCGCTGAACGGAGGCTGACATGGGCAGAGCGCTTCTCGTCCTCGCAAACGACCACTTTCGCCAGAAGGCAATCGACTGGATTCAGCGCGCGCCTAGGGACACCCGTGTCGAGTTCAAGGGACCGAAGCGCACCACCCCTCAGAATGACCGTATGTGGGCCATGCTGACGGACCTTTCCCTCCAGCTCGCCTGGTACGGCCAACAGCTCACGCCTGACGATTGGAAGTTCGTGATGCTCGACGCGCTACGTCGGGAACGGTCCGAGCAGATCCGAATGGTCCCGAACATCGACGGTAGCGGCTTCGTGCCGCTCGGCACTTCGTCATCCGACCTGTCGAAGGACGAGATGACGGACCTGATCGAAATCATCTTCGCATTCGGCGCTCAGCATGGCGTCGAGTGGTCGGAACCCAAAGGAAGAGCAGCATAATGGCCGAAAACTCTGCAATTTCGTGGACGCGCCACACTTGGAATCCTTGGATGGGCTGCACCAAGATCAGCCCCGCATGCGACGGCTGCTATGCCGAGGCGCTGATGGATAAGCGCTACGGAAAGGTGAAATGGGGCAATCATCCTCGCATCCGAACAGGCGCTCACACATGGAACGATCCTTTCCGCTGGCAGCGGCAAGCAGAGAAGGACGGCGACCGCCCATTCGTCTTCTGCGCCAGCCTCGCTGACATCTTCGACAATCAGGTTGATCCGCAGTGGCGGGCCGACGCATTCGAGGTGATGCGCAAGACGCCGCGCCTCGTCTATCTTCTGTTGACCAAGCGCCCGCAGAACATCGTAAAGATGGTCAAGGAAGTGGGCTTCATGCCGCCGAATGTGGCCTTCGGCTCAACTGTCGAAGATCGCGACCGACTAAAACAGAACCTGCCCCACCTCATCGTTGCTGCTGGGCTTCGTCCTCTTTTCCTCTTCGCTAGCTGCGAACCACTCCTCGGCGACCTTGGCGACCTTTCCCCATGGATGCGCGGCGATCCGGATACCCAAACTCTGCGGGATGGCGAGCGCTTCGAAAAAGGTATCAAGATCGGCGCAGACGGATGGCCGAAACTGCCGGCGATCGGTTGGTGGATTACCGGCGGTGAAACAGACCAGGGTGGACACAAGTCACGCCCAACGCACCCTGACTGGTTTCGCAGCATCCGCGACCAAGCCGCTAGCTTTGGGCTTGCCTATCACCACAAACAAAACGGGGAGTGGGTACCCACACAGGCCGACGACGGCGAATGGCCGACCGATCTGCCAGAGTTCTGCCGCCTGACGCCAAGCGGCGAACGCGATGATGATGGCTGGCCTATGCAGAAGGTTGGCAAGAAGTTCGCAGGCCGCCAACTCGATGGGGTGACCCACAACGCCTTCCCTGAGGTGGCAGCATGACCGCCTACGCTATCCGCCGACCACCAACCGCCTTCGCCGATACCCGCCGCGCAAAGGAAGTAACCGAGATCCGCGACCCTCGCCACCTGGCTTGGATCGCCTCCCTTCCCTCTGTCATTTCCGGCGCCTTCGGCTGCGAGGCCGCCCACGTTAATTTCCCCGACAAGCGCTTCGGAAAGCACATGCGCGGAAAGGGAACGAAGGCGGGGGACAACTGGACACTCCCCCTCCTCCCCGAAGAGCACCGCACCGGGCCGGACGCCCAGCACAAGACCGGCCACGAACAGGCCTGGTGGGAATCCCACGGCATTGACGCCAATACTCTTGCCGATCGGCTCTGGCGCGTGTCGGGCGACACGGCGGCAGCCATCAACATCATAATGGAGGCCCGCCGCGGATGAGCGACAGCCACCCTCTGATCGGCATAGCCAGAATGCGCAGTTCAGAAGCGTTTGAGGTAATCGCAAACCTTAACAACACCGGCACTGTTCAAGTGCGCCCTCGCGGGCGCGCCCTCACGATGGCACTGAGTAATAAGCGAAAGCTGGAAGGCGGCCAAACACTGATCCATCTTTGCCAAGCCAATGGCTCGGGTCATAGCGCATGCCCTTCCCTGAATCAGCGTTGGCAGCGCGTCGATCCCGCCGGGAAGGCACTCGCCAACAGCATGCGAGATGAATTCACCTGGGCATTCTACAACCCCGCCGTCATTCGCCGACCATGTCAAATCCGTCTGATAATCCTCCATATTAGCGTCCTGCGCGAACGCAGTGGAGGAAGTAACGATCAAGAAAAGTACACTGATAAACTTCACGACCCATCCCCTTATCAAAGACCCCTGCGAACTATTACTCAAATTATTGCGCACTTCAAGCACAGGTTGAAAATTTATTCCTGGAAATGCTGCATTATCCGCCCCACGCCCTCGAAGGGGATGGTAGTGCCAGAGCCTGTGGAAAACGCCTGTGGAAACCGGGGAGACAATGACTAAGCACGCTGAAATACCCACCGGCTGCTGGCCTGCTGTCCTCAGGGACGAGCATGCGGCCGCCTATGCCGGCGAGAAGACGGTTGACGCCTTCCTGAGCCGTGTGGGAACGATATGGCCGAAGCCGTTCATTGAAACGGGAACCGGCAAAGGCAAATTCAGAGCGTGGCGGAAGATCGATCTGGACCAGGCTATTGGCGTAACCGCCGGAAACGCAGACCCGGAAGCGTGGTGATGATCCCGGTCACCCTGCCGCAATACACCTCGTTCAAGAAGCTCGCGAGCGGTGCGACCGGATATTACTGGACCTGCCCGACCCTCTATCGCAAGGCTGGATGCCCATATCTGAGCGCGCCTCTCGGGGTGAACCTATCCGAAAAGGAGCTGCACGAGGCAGCACGCGTTTGGAACGACCGGCTGGAAGAATGGCGCCGTCAGAAGGCAAATCCTCTCCAGGAGCCCGATACGAGCCGATACGGCACCGTCGAGTGGCTGATGAACACCTACCTAAAGCATAGTTCGTTCACCGAGCGGGTCGCTGAGTTCAGCCGGCCGGACTATAAGCGCGTCCTCGATCGCGTCTGCGACATCAAGCTTGAGAAAGGCCGGGTCGGCGATGCGAGGGTCGCCAATATCGCAGTCAGCACGGCCGAGAAGATCTACGAAGCCTTCGGCGGCACGCGCATGGGCGAGAAGGTGGTCACCTACTGCAAGGCCATGTGGAAGCGCATGAAGCCGCATTATCCGGAGATGTTCCGGACAGACACGCCAAACCCGTGGGAAGGTGTCACCCTGAAGCGCCGGAAGAAGCAGACCAAGGGCCACGTCGACCGGGAGACGGTCTATGCCTTTGCCAACGGCGCTATCGCAAACGGTCGCGGGGAATTGGCTGCGGCCGCCGTCCTGGCCTTCGAGTGGCTGATGCGCCCCTCCTCTATCGGCGCCGGCTATGCGCCGTGGACCGGCTACCGGGCGTCTGACCACCCCGACAAGATCCGTTTGAAGCACCGGAAGACGGACGAGCTCGCCCTGCACCCACTCGAATACGTCGAACGCGACGAAGAGACCGGCGAAGAAATTGTCATCAAGCTCTACGAAGACGCAGAGAAGATCCTCGCTCAAACGCCGCGCTACGGCACGTCGATCGTATGCAAGAAAAATGGCGTGCTGTTCGGAGATGGGACATTCCTCGCTCACGAGGTTCGCGAGATGGCTGACAAGCTCCGCGATGAAGGGGAAGCAATCCCGGTAGGCTTCAGCCTGGACAAGTGCCGGCATGGCGGAATGACGGAATTGGAAGAGAGCGGGCTGACTGAAGGACAGGGTCGGGCGCTGTCGAAGCACAAGACTGCAGCGGCGTATCGTGGCTATGCGAAGGATACCGAAAAGCGCGTTTTGGAGGCCACGAAAAAGCGTTTCGGCCATTCTGAACAGCCGAAAATTATGAATAAAATCAATGACGGGAAAAGCGGGAAAAAAGCGTGATTTCGGTGCGCTTATTCAGAACGACCGTTGAATTTATTGGATTTATCGGGGATTTGCAGTCCTCTGCGTCACCACTCCGCCACGAGGCCTCACAGGCTGTCATGTCAGCCGTGGCGAGCGTTTAGAATGATCGTAAGAAAATCGCAAGAGGGCTTTCCAAAAACATTTCCTGTAATTCCAAACTCTGGCCACATCCGGGTCGTACAGAATAAGGGACGATCCAGCGCCGGGCGACGGCGAGACAGCCGCCTTCATATCTGATGATAAAAGGCCCACTCCGTCAAAAAATCGAGCTTTCTTGAACAATAATTAGGCTAACAGTCGCTCGAAGAGGCCTCCCTGCGCTCCGGATTATGCAATAGGCGAACTCAACATGCCTTAAGCCTATTGTCTATATTTATGCACGAAGTGTCGTCCGTCATGACGACATCGCCTCCACTTTAATTATATTAGAAATATCGTAAGTTAACTTAAAATATGAGTAACAAATTCTTAACTTGACTTTCACGATCGTCATTCCATCCTCCTCCTGGGAGAGATAGGAGCAGAAATGAATTGGGTGCCTTTGAATTCCAGACAGATCCGCGCTGTATCCTACGATCCGGAAGTCCAAGTCCTTCATATCAAATTTGCCGGCGGCCGATCGGTGCGACATAACGGGGTACTGCCCCATATCTACGGGAACCTCATCGAAACCGACGATCCGGAATTTTACTACAAATATTATCTGGAGCCGTCGCGTGTCCAAGCCGGCTGGTGGCAGAGCCTCGGCGCCAGCTCCTACGCGGTAAAACTCTTGATATTTCTGATCGGCGTACTCGTGATCACAACGACCGCGCTTGAGGAAAGTGGCGATCTGCCGATCTACCTGTCGGAAATCACCGAGTCTGGAACAGCCGCTCCGGCTGACGGTGCTGTCATCCCTCCACAATGAGAACGCAATGCCGCATGAACCATGGCGAGATCCCGGCGGCAAACAACCTACATCGCAGGCATTCCGCTTGCTGTTTACCCGGAGGCTTCAAGCAGGACGCTTTCGGCGATGCCACCAGACTGCGACGCGGCGTCGGCATCTGCGTGCGACCGGCAGGTCGTGGGACAGCACGACGAAGCCCAGAGGCAACATCCAGAAGCCGAGAACAGGCAAAAAGCCCAGAATGCCGCCGAAAATGAGCAGTGTTCCGGTCGTCATGCGTGCGATACGCGAGCGCGGCATAGGCACGCGCAGCGAGCCGAGAACCAGCTTGCCATCCCGATGATCGATCCCGAAATGCGTTTCTCCGGCCTTTTTCGGCCCATTTTTCCTGTTAGTCATCCACAAGAGATGGGCGCAAACACCGCAAATACAAGCTGATTTCATTTTTTTGAAAAAACTGCTTGGCAAATCGGGAAAGCATTTGTATTACCCCGCTCACGCCGCGGCCAAGCGGTGATCCCTGGTAGCTCAGCGGTAGAGCATTCGACTGTTAATCGACAGGTCGCCGGTTCGAATCCGGCCCGGGGAGCCAGTTTCTCGCTAGAGCGCGCCAAAGGCGCGCTCTAGTCGTTTAAAGTCTTCGGAAATGACTAGTCCGGCAGGGTTTGATCTCGCTCAAACGATCCGCGCTGAAGCAGACGTAATCTCCGTTCACAATCAACGGAGATCCCTATGCCAACAGATACCATCATCATCGTCAGTGGCGTTGTCGCAGCATTTGCGTTTTTCGCAGTCGGCCTCGCTTTTGCGAGCATCACCTCCAGCAAATAAGAGCTGGCTCGAAACCGTCAGAGGCAGGCTCAGTCACCGAAAACAAAGACGCCCCGGAAACCGAGGCGTCTTTTTGATTCGATCGGAATCTGCAGCGAATTCACGCAGACGGCTGCTTGGTCTTTCTGAGATAGGGCAGAACCGTATCGAAGGAGCCGAAGCGGGCAATCGCGTCTTCGTTGGAGACGGCGGCAGTGATGATGACGTCGTCGCCCGGGTTCCAGTTGGCCGGCGTCGCGACCTGGTGCTTGGCGGTCAGCTGGATGGAATCGATGGCGCGCAGGATCTCGTTGAAATTGCGGCCCGTCGTCATCGGGTAGGTGAGGATCAGCTTGATCTTCTTGTCCGGGCCGATGACGAAAACGGAGCGCACGGTGGCATTGTCTGCGGGCGTGCGCCCTTCGGAGCTTTCACCGGCGCCGGCCGGCAGCATGTCGTACAGCTTCGCAACCTTGAGGTCCTTGTCGCCGATCAGCGGATATTCGACATCGAAGCCGGTCGCCGTCCTGATGTCATTTTTCCATTTGGCGTGGCTTTCGACCGGATCGACCGAAATGCCGATGATCTTGACGCCGCGCTTCTTGAACTCACCTTCGAGGCCGGCCATCGTGCCAAGCTCGGTCGTGCAGACCGGCGTGAAGTTCTTGGGATGCGAGAAGAGGACGGCCCAGCCATTGCCGATCCAGTCATGGAACTGGATGGGACCCTGGGTGGTGTCGGCGGTGAAATCGGGAGCAATATCGTTGATACGCAAGCTCATGGTCGGCCCTCCTGTTGCCAATCGTTTATCTTGAACATTTGCAGACGTGCCCGCATGCTGGTGACTATCTACAGACTTGTGCCGAGCGCGGTCAAACCAAAGCCTTCCGCGAAAAGGGCGGCGGCGGAATATTATTTCCCGAAGGCAACGATGGCGTGACATCGAGCTAAGATATGATGCGCTCAAAAAGGCAGCGGCGCGCGCGCAAATCGATGCTTTTCGCATGACGCAATATTCCCTACTCACTGTCAAGGACTGACAAAGAGGGAAAGCGGCGATGGCGACACCATTCTACTGGAATGAACTGAACACTTATGATTTTGCCGCTCTCTCTGCCGAAACGACCATCGCCATCCTGCCGATCGCCTCGACGGAGCAACACGGCCCGCATCTGCCCGTCGCAACCGATGTGGCGATCGCCAACGGCATGCTGGCGGAACTGCGCCGGCAACGGCCCGATGACCTCGATATCCTCGTCCTGCCGACACAGGAAATCGGCAAGGCCAACGAGCATGTCTACGGTCCAGGCACGCTTTCCCTCAGCGCCGAGCTGCTAATCCCCGTCTGGACGGCGATCGGCGCGAAGGTCGCTGAAGCCGGTGTGCGCAAGCTCGTCATCGTCAATTCGCATGGCGGCAATGTTGATATCATGAGCATCGTCGCCCGCGAGCTCAGGGTACGCTACCAGATGGCCGTCGTTTCCACGCAATGGGGCCGGTTCGGCAATCCCGAGGGCATGATCAGCGAGCACGAAACGCGTTACGGCATTCATGGCGGCGAAGTGGAGACATCGCTGATGCTGCATTTCCGACCGGATCTGGTGCGGATGGAAAAGGCTGAGAATTTCATATCAAAGGCCGAATGGATGCGCGAGCAATCGCGCTATATCCAGCCGCTGCCGCCGCATTCGCTGGCCTGGATCGCCCACGATCTCAATCCGAACGGCGTGGTCGGCGATGCCTCGAAGGGCACAGCCGAAAAGGGCGAAGCGATCTGCCGCCATCAGGTGAAGGGCTTCATAGAGCTGCTCTACGACCTGAAGCGCTATCCGCTCTCCAACCTCTATTCGCAGTAATTACGCAACGACAGGCCGCTCCAGCGGGATGTGTCCCTTGGCCTGCAGCTCCTGAACGAGGCCCGCAAGCTCGGCCAGCAGATATTCAACGAAAAGGCTGGTGGCGGAGTCGAGTGGTGCGCGAGCACGCGCAAAAAGCTTCATCGGCTGATGGCGGCTGTGCGGCTCGGCAAGAGGGCGGAACACCAGCTCGCCCTGGCGGCATTCGGTGATGACATCGAGCGGGTTCAGCATGGAGAGCCCTGCCCCGCATTTGACCAGTTTCTTCAGCATTTCCGATGCATTGGTTTCCAGAACCGGCTCGACAGGGATATCGAGCCTGGCCATTGCGAGGTTGATGACCTCACGCAGGCTGGTACCTTGCTGCGCAAGCACCAGCCGTTCCTGCACGACGTCGGCAAGGCTGATCGGTCCGGGTCCGATCAAGGGATGGCCAGGTGGCAGGATGACGCCGATCGGGATATCGAAATTGCCGAGCGTGCGGATGCCGGGTGTGGCCGGAATATTGAAACCCAGGCCGATATCCACCTCACCCGACAGCACCGGATTGACCGTCATCGTCCCGGCATCGTTGCGCAGCTGGATGAAGACGCGCGGATGCTCGGACTGGAAGCGGGTGATGATCTCCGGCAACGGACCTGAGGCAAGACCGACGGTCGTCACCAGCCTGACCTTGCCGGCCTGCTGCATCTTGAGGCTTTTGATGCGCCCCTCCAGCCGCTCGTAGTTCTTCAGAACCTCACGGATATGTTCGATGCAGAGCTCGCCGGCGGCCGTCAGCCGAAGCCCCCTCGGCAGGCGCTCGAAGAGCGGAGCGCCCATTTCCTCCTCCAGCGCCAATATCTGCCGGTTGATCGCCGAAGAGGCAACGTTGAGGCGCGCTGCGGCCTTCCGGATCGAGCCCGTGCGGGCAATCTCGTTGATGTAGAGAAGCTTTCTGGAGTGCAGCATTGCGACCTCGTTGCATCGTTTTTGAGCACAGCGCCCAATTTAGGCACAGAATCCAGTGAGATGCCAAAAAGGCATCACTGCGCACGAATTTTGCTGCTTTTCAAAGAGCGAAGCAATCGCTCAAATGAAGAAAATCGGGGGTCGAAAACAAGCTTCCAAGGCACCAGAAGGGGAACGCCGCCATGTCCAACAGATTGAAAACATCCGTATTTTCTGCAGTTCTTGGGCTTGGCGGCATGCTTGCTGCCAGCGTACCCGGCTATGCGCTCGACAAGGTCAGCTATGGCACCAACTGGCTGGCGCAGGCCGAGCATGGCGGCTTCTACCAGGCGGTCGCCGACGGAACCTATGCCAAATACGGCCTCGACGTTTCCATCGTGCAGGGCGGGCCGAACGCCGCCAACAACGCGCTGCTGATATCGGGCAAAATCGATTTCTACATGGGCGGGCCGCAAGGTGAGATCTCCGCTGTCGAGCAGGGCATTCCGCTCGTCGATGTCGCCGCGATCTTTCAGAAGGACCCGCAGATCCTGATCGCTCATCCCGATGTCGGCGTCGACAAGTTCGAGGACCTTGCCAAGCTGAAGGCGCTGTTCCTCAGCAAGGACGGTTACCTCACCTATTTCGAATGGATGAAGGCAAACTTTCCAGGCTTCAAGGACGAGCAGTACAAGCCTTACAACTTCAACCCAGGTCCCTTCCTTGCCGACAAGCAATCCGCCCAGCAGGGTTACCTGACCTCGGAGCCCTACGAAATCCAGAAGCAGACCGGCTGGGAACCGAAGGTCTTCCTGCTCGCCGATAACGGCTACTCGCCTTATTCGACGATGATCACGACGACGCAGCAGATGATCGATAGCAAGCCGGACGTCGTGCAGCGCTTCGTCGATGCCTCGATCGAGGGCTGGTACAACTATCTCTACGGCGACAACAGCAAGGCCAACGAACTGATCAAGAAGGACAATCCCGAAATGACGGATGGTCAGATCGCTTATTCGATCGCCAAGATGAAGGAATACGGCATCATCGAATCCGGTGATGGCCTGGACAAGGGCATCGGCTGCATCACCGACGCCCACTACAAGAAGTTCTTCGACGAAATGGTGGCGATCAAGGTCTTCAAGCCCGACACCGACTACACCAAGGCCTTTACGACGAAATTCGTCTGCAAGAGTGTCGGTGTATCGCTGAAGAAATAGCCTCCCAAGGCAGGCTCGTCGCCCTCGGGCGGCGGGCCGCATCCCCTTCGACAAAAGAGCGAGAGAATGTCCCTAGCCGAAACCAAGGCGGCGCCTTCGAAGGAAACACGTAAGCGGCCGCTGGTCGTCATGCAGTCCGCCTCGAAGGTTTTTTCCAGCGGCACGATCGCGCTTTCGGGCATGTCCCTGACGGTCGAAAGCGGCGAGTTCATCAGCCTTCTCGGTCCTTCCGGCTGCGGCAAATCCACGGCCTTGCGCATCATCGCCGGTCTTGGCGACGTCACCTCGGGCAAGATCGACTGGCCGAGTTCGCGCATCAATTCGAAGGGCCTGCCGGAAGGCGATATCGGCTTCGTCTTCCAGGAGCCGACGCTGATGCCGTGGAAGACCGTTTTCGGCAATGTCTATCTGCCGCTGAAATTGCGCGGCGTTTCCAAGGCGGAGGCGAGCGACCGGATCATGCAAGCGCTCGCGACTGTCGGCCTGCAGGATTTCGCCGATGCCTATCCGCGGGAACTCTCCGGCGGCATGAAGATGCGTGTGTCTATCGCCCGCGCGTTGGCGACCAAACCGAAACTGCTGCTGATGGACGAGCCCTTTGCAGCGCTCGACGAAATTACGCGCCAGAAGCTCAACGACGACGTTTTGCGGTTGTGGAAGGCGACCGGCATCACGGTGATTTTCGTCACGCATTCCGTCTTTGAGTCTGCCTACCTTTCCAATCGGATCGTGGTGATGAAGGCGCGGCCGGGCCGTGTCCATGCCGATATTCCGCTGACCACGAGCCTCGATCGTGACGCGCACTATCGAACTTCCGAGGAATACCGGCAGGCCTGCGAGACCGTTTCCTATTCGCTGATTGGCGCGATCAACGCGGCAAAGGAAGACCGATGACCATCGAGACAGTCGAAAACTCCGTGCCGGCCATGCCCAATCCGCTCAATGCGAAGCGGCGGGATCTAGCGCTTCGCGTTAGCGTGCCTTTTCTCGCCATCATCGTGCTGATTGCGATCTGGGCGATCTATGTCAGGGTGTCGGGTGTGCCGCCCTATATACTCCCGAGCCCGCTTGCGGTTGCCGGAGCGCTTGTCAGCGATTGGGGCACGCTTTCGCCGGCGCTCTGGGTTACAACCAAGATCACCTTCATGTCGCTGGCGCTGGCGCTGATCGGCGGCGTGGGTTTTGCGATCTTCCTGGTGCAGTCGCGCTGGATCGAGATCGCCTTCTATCCGCTCGCCGTTATCCTGCAGGTCACGCCGATCGTGGCGATCTCGCCGCTGATCCTGATCTATGCGCCGTCCACGCAGGTGGCACTGCTGATCTGCGCCTTTCTCGTCGCCTTCTTTCCCATCCTGTCGAACATGGTGCAGGGATTGAAGAGCGTCGATCACAACCTAATCAATCTCTTCGAGCTCTACGGCGCCTCGCGCTGGCAGACGCTGCTTTATTTGAAGCTGCCTGCGGCTCAGCCCTATTTCATGACTGGGCTTCGCATCGGCGGCGGTCTGGCGCTGATTGCGGCGGTTGTGGCCGAGTTTGCAGCCGGTTCGGCGGGTGCGGGCTCCGGCCTCGCCTTCCGGCTCCTCGAAGCGCAATACCGCATGAACATTCCCCGCCTCTTCGCCGCGCTCTTCATGCTCTCCATGCTCGGAGTCGCGATCTTTGCAATTACCTCCTTCATTTCATGGCTCAGCCTGCATCGCTGGCATGAGAGCAGCCTGAAGCGGGAGAATTGATGACCTATTCTTTCATGTCTCCTCCCAATGCGGGCCGCTTCGTGCTGGCCAATGCGACGCTTCCGGCCGTTGCCACAGGCTATGCGGCAGCAGCAACCGAGGGGCTCGTCAAAGCTGACATCGTGATTGCGGACGGCTTGATTGCAGCGATCCTGCCGCCGGGCACGGCTCCGGCGGAGTTCGCCAAATCCGATATGAAAGAGGGCATGGTCTGGCCTTGCTTCGCCGATATCCACACACATCTGGACAAGGGCCATATCTGGCCGCGCAAACCCAATCCGGATGGGACCTTCATGGGTGCGCTGGAAGCCGTCGGCAGGGACAGGGAGGCAAACTGGTCGACAGCCGATGTGCGCAAACGCATGGAATTCTCGCTGCGTTCGGCCTATGCGCATGGCACTGGGCTGATCCGCACGCATCTGGATTCGCTTGCCCCGCAACACCGCATTTCCTTTGAGGTATTTGCCGAAATACGCGACGAGTGGAAGGACAAGATCGCCCTGCAGGCGGTTGCCCTTTTCCCACTCGACAATATGGTCGACGAAGGTTTCTTCGCCGATCTCGTCGCGGTCGTCAAAGACAAGGGCGGCCTGCTCGGCGGCGTCACCAAGATGGGACCATTGCTCGACTGGCAGCTCGATACGCTTCTGCGCGCGGCGGCAGAGAACGGACTCGATGTCGATCTGCATGTCGACGAGACCGACGATCCGGGCGCGGAAACATTGAAGGCGATCGCCGAAGCCGTCCTGCGCAACCGGTTCGAGGGCAAGGTGACGGCAGGTCATTGCTGCTCGCTTGCCCGGCAGGATGACGATACGGCGCAGCGGACGGTGGAACTGGTCCATCAAGCGGGGATTTCGATCATCTCACTGCCGATGTGCAACATGTATCTGCAGGATCGCTATCCGGACCGGACGCCGCGCTGGCGCGGGATTACGCTCTTCAAGGAACTGGCCGCTGCCGGTGTCGAGACGGCGGTCGCCTCCGACAATACCCGCGATCCCTTCTATGCCTATGGCGATCTCGATCCGGTCGAGGTATTCCGCGAGGCGGTGCGCATCCTGCATCTCGATCATCCGCTCGATAGCGCAGCGCGCATCGTCACCACGTCACCGGCCAAGATTGCCGGCAGGCCGCAGATGAGCCGTATTGCCGTCGGCAATCCCGCCGATCTCGTGCTCTTCAGCGCCCGGCGCTGGAGCGAATTCCTTTCCCGTCCGCAGTCTGACCGCGTCGTGCTTCGCCGCGGCAAAGTGATCGACCGCAGCCTGCCGGATTACCGTGAACTCGATAGCGTCGTTGGAGGCTGACATGGCCGATTATCAGAAGATCAAAAGAGAACTCGAAGGCATCGCGATCGAGGACAATCCGGCGCTCGTTCGCCAGAAGAGCCGGGATTTTTACTGGTATTCGCCGATCCTGAAGGCACAGCTCGACAATGTGACGGCCGATATCGTCGTCACACCAAAGAATGAGGCCGAGGTCATTCAGACGCTGAAGGTCGCTTATGCCCATGGCATCCCAGTGACCCCGCGCGGCGGCGGCACCGGCAATTACGGCCAGGCCATGCCGCTTTCCGGCGGCATCATCCTGAACCTTGCCGCCATGGACAAGATCAAGGAGATCCATCCCGGTCGCGTCATCTGCGAACCCGGTATCGTGATCGCCCAGCTCGACAAGCAGACCAAGGCGCATTCCGGCCAGGAATTGCGCTTCCACCCCTCGACCGCCCAGATGGCGACGATCGGCGGTTTCATTGCCGGCGGTTCTGGCGGTGTGGGATCGATCACCTGGGGCGGATTGCGCGACCTTGGCAATATCTTACGCCTGCGCGTCGTGACCATGGAGGCGGAACCGCGGGTGCTCGATCTCACCGGCTGGGACCTGCAGAAAGTCAGCCACGCCTATGGCACCAACGGCATCATTACGGAAATCGAAATGCCGCTCGCACCCGCCTACGACTGGGTGGATGTCCTCGTCGGCTATGACGACTTCATGGATGCGGTGCGCTTCTCCGATGCGCTGGCGAAGTGCAACGGAATTCTCGTCAAGGAAATCGCGCCGATCGCCGCTCCCATCCCGCATGACTATTTCACGCGGCACAAGCCCTATATCCGTCAGGGCCAGTCGATTGTCGTGCTGATGATTGCGCCGCATTCCATGGATGCCTTCCTTGCGTTTACCGCAGCTCAGAAGGGTGAGATCATGTTCCGCTCCGACAAGGTCGAGAGCATGCGCGGCATTCCGCATGCCTATGAGCTTGCCTGGAACCATACGACGCTGCGTGCGCTCAAGGTCGATCCCAACTTCACGTATCTACAGGTGCAGTATCCGGGGCCGGATCATGTCGCCAAGGTGAAGAAGATGGTGGAGATTTTCGGCGATGAGGTGCCGGGTCATCTCGAATTCATCAGGTTCGACGGGCAGATCCAGTGCTCGGGCCTGCCGCTGGTACGCTACACGACAGAGGAACGGCTGGAAGAAATCATCAAGATCCACCAGGACCACGGCTGCCCAATCTTCAACCCGCACCGCTATACGCTGGAAGAAGGCGGCATGAAGCGCACCGACAAGGTACAGCTCGCCTTCAAGCATGAGACCGACCCGAAGGGGTTGCTCAACCCCGGCAAGATGATCGCCTGGGAGAATCCCAATTTCGACTTCAACGCCGGCAAGAATTACCTCTTCCCCGGTCTTGCGGCCGTCATGGAGGCCTCATGAGGGTTCTCGTCCTCCACTCGCACCCGGTCGAGGAAAGCTATGGCAAAGCGCTCTACAGGCAGACCCTGGAGAGCCTTGCCAGGGCCGGGCATGAGGTGGACGCCTGCGATCTCTATGCCGAAAAATTCGATCCCGTTCTCTCCCAGCATGACCGGCTGGTCTATCACGACTATCCGGAGAATACGTCTCTGGTAAAACCCTATGTCGACAGACTGAGGCAGGCCGAGGCGCTGGTCATCTGCACACCGGTGTGGAACTTCGGTTTCCCGGCCATCCTCAAGGGTTATTTCGATCGAGTCTGGCTTCCCGGCGTCTCCTTCGAACTCGTGGACGGCAAGGTTGAATCGCGCCTGCGCCATATCAAAAAGCTCGGAGCGGTGCTGACCTATGGCGCGACACCTTTCCGTGCCTTTGTCGCCGGCAATCCCCCGAAAAAGATCGTGAAACGGGTTCTGCGGGCGCAGATCAACCCGCTCAAACCGGTCACCTTTCTCGCCCATTACGACATGAACAACTGCACGCCGGAAACGCGGGCAGCATTTCTCGCCAAGGTGCAGACCGCGATGGAACGCTTCTAGAGAATTTCCGTTTTTCTTCGAATTTCGGAAATGCTCTATCCCTTTGTTTTCACGCAGAGCTTACGATCAAGCCGTAGAGGTCAAACGACCTTTGCGGCCGTGACTTCTACTTCGACCAGAAATTCAGGCCGGGTAAAGCCGCTGACGATGATGAGCGTCGAGACAGGTTTTGGGTCGAGCGTGAACCGGTCGCGCACCGCCATATAAGCCGGAAAATCCTCACGCTTCGTCACGAAACCGGAAATGCGGATGACATCGGCGAAACTCATCTCGGCCTCGGCAAGGATCGCCTTGATCGCTTCGAAGCAGATCTCGGCCTGTGCCGTCACATCGTCAGGGATTTTTTCATCGAGGCTGATTCCAAGTTGACCTGACGTGACCAGCAGGGACGCGCCCGGCGGCACGAGAAGGCCGTGATTGTAATTCCCGAAGGGACGGCGGACGGATGGCGGGTTGAAAATCTTCTTCATGAAAAACCTCGCTACAGACGGAGATTTATAGCGAGGTTTCTCAACACATTCCAAGCACTTGCTTGCGCTACGCCCTCAAAAATCCAACGATTGTTGAGCCGGCGCAGGCGGGCCGACCTGCACGCCTTCGAGCTCCAGCATGCGAAGCTTGGAGGTCGAACCGCCGGGTGCGGAAAAACCTCCGATCTTGCCGCCTGCGGCAAGCACGCGATGGCAGGGGATGATGAGCGCGACTGGGTTCTTTGCCATCGCCTGCCCCACATCCCGCGCGGCTTCCGGCCCTGCTCCGAGCTCCCTGGCAAGCGTGCCATAAGTCGTCGTATGGCCCCAACCGATGCGGCGCGCGGCGGCATAGATATTGCGGAAAAATTCGTCCTGACCGTCGAGATCGACAGGCACGCTGGAGAAGTCGATTTCCTCGCCTTCGAAATAGCGCTTCACAGCGGCAACCGCCTCCTGAATCAGTGGCGTCGGTGCGCCCGATTCAGCAACCGGCAAACGGCGCAACAGCAAGCGTTCGGTCGATTCGGCGCTCTTTGTCGGCAGCTGGAATCGCGTCACGCCGGCATCGCTCCAGGCGATGCCGCAAAAGCCACCGGCGGTTTCGAAGATCAGGTATTGATGCACTTTCTGAGCCATGGTGAAGCCCTCACGTTCCGTTGGTCATTAGAATCGTACCGCGGAAGCTTAGGTTCAACCCGTTTCTTGCTCATGCCCCGATAAAGCGTCACGCCAATGCGGCAGTTGCAGCAAACGTGGATATCTGCGGTCTCTTTGCCTTCGCCTTGCCTTTTACCGCATCGAACAATGCGTAGCCGCCGGTCCAGCGGCCGAAACCGCTGGCAATGTTGATATGGCCTGCAAGACCGATATTGCGGACCTCGGTTTTCCAGAGGCGGGTGTAGAAACTCAAACGGTCGAGCGACATGTACTTATCGTCGAGGCTACCGATGGTGAGGCTCGGAAACGGAAGCGGGTTTGTGGGCATGGGGCCGAAGGCTAGCGAACCGGGATGCAGCCTCAGTCGCCGGCAAATCGCACGGGGCGACCAGCAGCGCTCCCTTTACCCTGGGGGCCAATGGCCGGTCGGCGAGCCTTGCTGTCAGGGTACAGCCGAGACTATGGGCAACCATATATGCTTCTCCCGCCTCCAGCAGTGCCTGTTCCAGCCGCTCCATCCAGTGATCGAGACGAGCATGGTTCCAATCATCCTGTTCTATCAGCCGGCTCTGCGGCACATCATCAAGCCAATAGTGCTGCCAATGCCCCTCGTCGGAACCGAACAGACCCGGAACGATCAGGATTTCTGTCATTGCTATCTCCTGGCGAATGCGCAGCAATCTGCTGCGACGCTGCTCCATCAGAATTATCCATGCAATCGATAGACTAAAGAAACAAAGCTCCAAAACCCACACGAGAGCTGGAAAATCCATCGCCTAAGTCATTGTCGCCGCAACCGCTCCGATCAAATTTCGGAACAAGGAGGTCGCTGAGGGATTAGGGGAATGTCACCATAGATGAAATCGAAGGAGGATAACTCCATGCGTAAATCCCTTATCGCCGCATCGCTGCTTGCCATCGGCATGACGTCGTCGGCATTTGCCCAGTCCAATCCCGACACCATCGGACCGACCAATGGCGGTTCCACGGACCCCAATTCGGGCAATTACTCGTCCGACTATACGAGTGACAGCAACGGCATCCATCCGGTTCCCGCAGGTCCGGTAGACCCGACCATGACACAGAGCATCGGGGGCCAGGCAATCGAGTGCCCGGGAATGCCGCAGCAGAACACGGGCATCGATACGCGCGGCGGTGAAAGCGGCGCTTCGATCAGTGAGGCATGCCGCGAATATGACAATTGATCGGGCAAAGATCCATTCATTGAGAGAGGCCGGCTCGACCGGCCTTTTTCATGCGCGCATGCTGAAACTGTTGATCCGATTGCCTCGTACTTCCGTAACAGCCCCAGAGAAAAGACAGGGAGCAGCCATTGGCACGGGAGACTGCTGCAAGACCGGTGATCGTCTGGTTTCGCAAGGATCTGCGCCTTGACGACAACAAGGCTCTGCATGCGGCATGCACATCGGGGCGACCGGTCATTCCGCTCTATATTCGCGAACCCGACGAAGAGGGCACGGGGCCGCTTGGCTCCGCTCAGGCCTGGTGGCTGCACCATTCGTTGCATGCTCTCGATGCAGCCCTAAGAAAGCATGACGGCAAACTTATTCTGGTAAGTGGCCATGCCCGTGATGCACTGGCGGACATCATAACGCGAAGTGGTGCGAAAGCGGTGTTCTGGAACCGCCGCTACGATCCGCCAGGCATCGCGATCGATATGCGCCTCAAACACGAACTGGAAAAACAGGCGATCGAAGCACGCAGCTTCAGTGGCCAACTCCTGCATGAGCCGACCAAGGTCAAGACCTCGACTGGCACATCGTATCGTGTCTACACGCCTTTCTGGCGGGCGCTCGAAGGCGAAGGAGAGCCGGTATCACCGATCGATGCCCCGGAACGATATCGTTTCCCCGAGCAGTTTCCGGCCTCCGAAACGCTCGTCTCATGGAAGCTCCTGCCGCACGGACCGAACTGGGCAAAATCCTTTCCCGATATGTGGACACCGGGCGAAGCAGCCGCGCAGGAAAGGCTGCAGGATTTCATCGAAGGTGGCCTTCGTGGCTATTCGGCCGATCGCGAATTTCCCGGAAAGACGACAACATCCCTGCTCTCTCCGCATCTGGCGCTGGGAGAAATCTCGCCGGCGCGCATCTGGGAGGCCACGAAAGGACTTTCGCGCAAGATTTCCTCCGATGACATCGTGCGCTTTCGCAAGGAATTGGTATGGCGGGAATTCTCCTACCATCTGCTCTTCCATTTTCCGGAGCTGGCAAGAGATAATTGGAACGACAGTTTCAACGGCTTCGGCTGGCGCCAGGATGACGATGGCTTTCACGCCTGGTGCAATGGCCAAACAGGCTATCCCATCGTCGATGCCGGCATGCGCCAGCTCTGGCGCCATGGCTGGATGCACAACCGCGTTCGGATGATCACCGCCTCGTTTCTCATCAAGGATCTGCTTGTCGACTGGCGCCGCGGGGAGGCCTGGTTCCGCGACACGCTTGTCGATGCCGACCCGGCCAATAATGCGGCGAGTTGGCAGTGGGTGGCAGGATCGGGTGCAGATGCCTCTCCCTTCTTCCGCATCTTCAATCCGGTGTTTCAGGGCGAGAAGTTCGATGCGGATGGCAGCTACATCCGGCAGTTCGTGCCGGAACTCGAAAAGCTCGACGACACATATATCCACCGGCCATTCGAAGCCCCTGAAAACGTGCTTGATAAAGCCGGTATCACGCTTGGCGAAACCTATCCCAGACCCATCGTCGATCACGCCACGGCGCGCCGTCGGGCTTTAAAGGTCTATAACGCCATGAAGGATGCAGCATGAACGCACATGTTCCTTCGCTGCCACGCCGCCTCAAGGTCGCCGTAATAGGGTCGGGCATATCGGGTGCATCTGCCGCCTGGGCGCTCAACCCTGTCCATGACGTGACGCTTTATGAGAAGGATGTCCGGCCGGGCGGCCATACGGCAACGGTCGATGTCGACTATGACGGGCTGAACATTCCAGTCGATACCGGCTTCATCGTCTACAACGAGCACAATTATCCCAATCTGACCGCGCTCTTAGCAGAGCTCGGCGTCGCCACGCATGCGAGCGACATGAGCTTTTCACTGTCGCTGGATCAGGGCAGGCTGGAATGGAGCGGCGGCCGGCTGTCGTCGATATTCGCGCAGAAGCGCAATTTGCTGAACCCCTCCTTTCTCTGGATGATCCGCGAAATATTGCGGTTCAATCGTACCTGCCTGCAGGATCGGGCGGCCGGTCATCTCGCCTCTCGCTCGATCGGCGATTACCTCGACTGGCGCGGCTTCTCACCCGGTTTCACCAACAACTATCTGGTGCCGATGGCGGCCGCGATCTGGTCGACGCCATCAGCGCGCATGCTGCAATTTCCCGCCGAACACTTCGTCAATTTCTTCGACAATCACCGGCTTATCTATCGCCGTCAACATCAGTGGCGCACGGTGACCGGCGGCAGCCGCAACTATCTGAAAAAACTCCTATCACCACTTGGGGACAAATTGAAACTTGGCTGCGGCGTGCGTGGCATTATCCGTGATGACAAGGGTGCGACCCTCATCGATGAGGACGGCACCGAGGCCTTCTTCGACAAGGTGATCTTTGCCTGCCACAGCGATCAGACAGCGCGGCTGCTGACCGATGCGACGGATCAGGAAAAGCGATTGCTTGCTGCCGTACCGTATCAACCGAACCGCGTGGTGCTTCACCGTGATACCGGCCTGATGCCGAAGCGGCGCAACGTCTGGGCATCCTGGAACTATCTGCGCTCCAGCCATGCCGACGGCAAGGCTGGCGTGGCTGTGACCTACTGGATGAACAGGCTGCAGGGCATCGACCCGAACTTTCCGCTGTTCGTCACACTCAATCCGGATCGCGAACCGGAGTGCCGCAAGGTCTTTGCCGAATTCACTTACGAGCATCCGCAATTTTCTGCTGAAGCGATGGCCGCGCAGCGGGCGATTGCTACAATTCAAGGAAGAAACAATTGCTATTTCGCGGGCGCCTGGACCGGATATGGATTCCATGAGGATGGACTCGTCTCCGGTCTTGCGGCGGCGGAGGCGCTGGGCGGGATCGCACCCTGGCGGACTGCCCGGCCTTCCTCCCCTGAGGCCATACTGGAAGCGATGGCATGACGGCGTCTCGCACAAGCCCCCGTGCAACAAGGTATGGTGTCAGCGTGACGCGAAACGGCCCGCCGCCGGAGGCTCCGGCAGTGCTTTATGTGGGCGATGTCATGCATCAGCGCATGAAACCATTCGGCCATCGCTTCCGGTATCGGGTCTTTTCACTGTCTATCGATCTCGATCGGCTGGAGGAAGCCAACGGCCAGTCGGTGCTGTTTTCGGTCAACCGAAGCAATCTCGTCTCGTTCTATGAAGAGGACCATGCGGTAGGTGGAAAGCTGCGCTCCTATGCCGATCGCCTGCTTGCGGATGCCTGTGTCGAACGACCGGCCAAAATCCTGCTCGTCTGTTATCCGCGGATACTAGGCTACGTCTTCAATCCCCTTTCGGTCTATTATGCCTATGACAACAGGGATGCCTTGATTGCGCTGATCTACGAGGTGCGCAACACATTCGGCGAGCGGCATAGTTATGTCTGCCCTGTCGAGGAGAATGAAGTTTTCGAAAGCGGTCTTCGCCAGACCTGCGACAAGCTCTTTTATGTCTCTCCCTTCATTGGTGTCGGCATGCGCTATCATTTCCGCATGCTCCCGCCCGGCCAGGAAATCCGCTGGCGCATCCTGGAAACCGATGCCGAAGGACCGCTTCTTGCAGCCACATTCAGCGGCCGGAAAAAGCCTCTGGCTAGCTGGACACTCGGTTATCTTCTCACAGCCATTCCCTTCCTAACCATCAAGATCATGGCCGGGATTCACTGGGAGGCTCTGAAACTCTGGCTTAAAGGCGCCATCTACGTTCGCCGGCCACCACCTCCCCCACCTATCAGCGTGAAGCCGGCAAGCCGGCTTGCAGAAGCTGCGGAATGAATCTAGCGTTTGCTGCAATCGCCGGAGGAGAGGCGCAAGCATCGTCCTGACCGGCCAAAAAAATACGGGAGGATGGACGGTGAGCAATATGCAGGATTTGAATCAATCTGCCCGGGACGCGGTGACTCTGACGGCAGAGAATATTTCGCGCATCGTCAAAGGCCTGCCCTTTAAGGCGAAGCTTGCGCTGCGCGGCCTGATGCGCATGCAACACGGCTCCCTTACGGTCACGCTGCCCGACGGGCGCAAGGTGTTCATCAAGGGCAAGGCTGCCGGACCTGACGCCGCGTTGACGCTTCGAAACTGGAACCTTGCAGACCGGGCTCTGACCAGCGGCACGATCGGTGTCGCTGAGACCTATATGGACGGCGATTGGGACAGCCCTGATATTACTGCCTTCCTCGAGCTTTTCCTCGTCAATGGCGAAGCGGCGTACAGCTACGCGCATGGCAAGCGCGGCGTCGGCCGCTTCGTCGAGCGTATCCGCCACTGGATGAATGCCAACACCAAGACGGGCTCGAAGCGCAATATCTCGGCCCATTACGACCTCGGCAACGATTTCTACAAGCAATGGCTCGATCCGAGCATGACCTATTCCTCAGCGCTCTATTCGACCGGTGCCAACGACCTGCAGTCGGCGCAGAATGCGAAATATCGCGCTTTGGCGGAGGCAACCGGCATCAAGCCCGGCGATCACGTGCTGGAAATCGGCTCCGGCTGGGGCGGCTTTGCCGAGTTCGCGGCAAGCGAACTGAATTGCCGGGTGACGGGCCTGACGATCAGTCGCGAGCAGCTTGCCTTCGCGCAGGCGCGCATCAGCAAGGCAGGGCTCAGCGACAAGGTTGATTTCCGCTTCCAGGACTATCGCGACGAGACCGGTGTCTACGATCGCATTGTTTCCATCGAGATGTTCGAGGCTGTTGGCGAGAAATACTGGCCGGCCTATTTTTCCAAGCTCAAACAATGCCTGAAGCCGGGCGGCAAGGCGGGACTGCAGATCATCACCATTCGTCCCGAGGCCTTTGAGCAATATCGCAGCAATCCGGATTTCATCCAGAAATATGTGTTCCCCGGCGGCATGCTGCCGACGCGCCACCACCTTGCCGAACTCGGCAAGAAATTGGACTTGTCACTGGTCAAAGACTTTGGCTTCGGCCTCGATTATGCCCGTACGCTGTCGGAATGGCGCGAGCGCTTCTGGTCCGTCTGGCACAAGCTCCGGCCGATGGGTTTCGACGACCGGTTCAAGCGGCTCTGGGAATTCTACCTCTTCTATTGCGAGGCAGGCTTTCGTGCCCGCAACATCGATGTGCGGCAGGTGGTCTTTTCGCGGCCTTGATCATTCGGCCGGATGCGGCGTCACCGGGCGACGACTGGAGTTGGCAGGCCGCTCGCCCCAACCGGTGAAGCGGTTCACCAGTGCGAAATAGAAACCGTAAGGCAAGAGCCGCAGGAACTTCAGCACATAGGTGAAGCGCTTCGGGAAGGTGATCTCGAACGCCTGCGACTTGAGACCCGCCGCAATGCGCTCTGCCGCCGTCTCAGGCGAAACCAGTGCCGGCATGGGAAAGGCATTCTTGCGCGTTGCCGGCGTGTCGACGAAACCCGGATTGATGAGCTGGATGCGGATGCCGATCTTGTCGAGATCGAATTTCAGGCTTTCGGCCATGTTGATCAGGGCAGCCTTGGTCGCGCCGTAGGCGGCGCTGGTCGGCAATCCCGTGTAACCCGTGACCGAGGAAACGATGGCGATCTGACCCTGCCCCTTCGTCTTCATGTGGCGGACCGCCGGCAGCAGGCAATTGACGACGCCTGAGAGGTTGACGGCAAAAGTCTTCTCGAAATCTGCCCGGTTCAGATCCTCGCCGTGGACAGGCTGATAGACGCCTGCACACAGGATCGCCATGGCGAGCGCACCGTGCTCATATTCGATCGAGGCCATGACATGTTCCATGTCTTCGGCATCGGTCACATCGCCATCGAGAACGATGACGCTGCCAGCCAATCCGGCCGCCTCGAGCTGCAATTCCACCAGTTTTTCGTGATTGCGGGCGGTGACGGCGACCCTGTATCCCTCGTCTGCGAGCTTCAGCGCCAGCGCTCGGCCTATTCCGGAACTCGCACCGGAAATCCAGACGATACCATGCTCAGGACGGGCGATGAAATTACGCATGACACTTCCTCCGGTCTGCCGATTTGAACACGAACACAGGCCCGGAAGCTCCTCATCTCCCCCGGGACCATGGCTCTATCACAGCATTATGGCTGCTTTCAGCCGATGAGGTCACCAATGATCTGCCGAAAGGAGCCGGTGAGCTTGATCGGGCCGTCAGAAACGGCAAAGGCGATGCAGGGCCTGTCCATTTCGGCGACGGGGCGATGGTCGACGGAGGCATCCGCAACCGAGATATCTCCCGGCCCGAAAAGGCCGCGCTCGTCGCGGAAAGCGCCATCGAGGATGAGGATCAGTTCCATGCCCGCATGCGTATGTGCAGGCAGTGCACGACCCGGCCGTATCCACATCAGGCTGACCTCGCAGCCGTCGATATCGGTCGCATATTCCTTGAAGCCCGGAAGGCGCTTGCGCCACGGCACGTCATCGGCTTCGAAACCGATGAGGTTGCGCAGGGCGCGCGGGAAAAGAGCGCCTTGCGGACGTGAAGGGAGCTTCGAGGCAGCAGGAGCCTTCGAGCCGAAGATTGCCGCAAGCTTCGCATCGCGGTCGCTGATCGGGCTTGCTGGCGTGCTCTCCAGAGCTTCTCCAGCCAGCCGTTCGAGGTCAGCCACCAGGCCGCGATTGTCCGGCTTCATTTCGAGATGGGATTCCACGAGTACGCGGGCCGGCTTCGGAAGGGAGCCAGCGACATAGTGCGCCATCAATGCATCGATCGTGTCGATATGCTCGTGAACCATGTCAGATTCAGTCACGCCTTGTTCCTGCGCCCGTGCTTGCTTTGTCGTCATCCATACGCCGAAAGTCAATCTTCGGATCACTGCTTGCCCGGGCTGGGCGAAAGGCTAGAAATGGAAGACTAATTTTATCGTGGTCTTGAAAGGCATGGAATAGGATTTCTTGCCAATGCCGCCTTGTGAAGGGAAAAGACCGTTCCTAAACTATGCGTAAACGAGGCAGATTCCATGACCTTCCACCCCTCCGTAATCAAGGCTATCGGCAATACGCCCCTCATCAAGCTCAAGGGTGTTTCCGAGGCGACCGGCTGCACCATTCTCGGCAAGGCCGAATTCCTCAATCCCGGCCAATCTGTGAAGGACCGAGCGGCGCTCTACATCATCCGTGATGCCGAGAAGAAAGGGCTGCTGAAGCCCGGCGGCGTCATCGTCGAGGGCACGGCGGGCAATACCGGCATCGGCCTGACGGTGGTCGCCAAGGCGCTCGGCTATCGCACCGTGATCGTCATTCCGGAAACGCAGAGCCAGGAAAAGAAGGATGCGCTGCGGCTGCTCGGCGCCGAGCTCGTGGAAGTTCCGGCCGTTCCCTACAAGAACCCGAACAATTATGTGAAGGTTTCGGGCCGCCTTGCCGAGCAGCTTGCCAAGAGCGAGCCGAACGGCGCGATCTGGGCCAACCAGTTCGACAACGTCGCCAACCGCCAGGCCCATATCGAAACCACCGCACCCGAGATCTGGAAAGATACGGATGGCAAGGTCGACGGCTTTGTCTGCTCGGTCGGCTCCGGCGGCACGCTTGCCGGCGTCGCCGCAGGTCTCAGGGGTTTCAACAAGGATATCAAGATCGGCATTGCCGATCCCGAGGGTGCGGCGCTCTACGAATTCTACAAGAATGGCGCGCTGAAATCCGAGGGCTCTTCGATAACAGAAGGCATCGGCCAGGGACGCATCACCGCCAATCTCGAAGGCTTCACGCCGGACTTTACCTATCGCGTCACCGATGCCGAGGCGCTTCCCTATCTCTTCGATCTCGTCGAGCATGAGGGGCTCTGCCTTGGCGGCTCCACGGCGATCAACATTGCCGGCGCAGTGCGCCTCGCCAGGGATCTTGGCCCCGGCCACACGATCGTGACAATCCTCTGCGACTATGGCAACCGCTATCAGTCTAAGCTCTTCAATCCGGATTTCCTGTCATCCAAGGGTCTTCCCATTCCCGAATGGATGGTCGGCTCGACGGATATCAAAATACCCTACGAACCCGCAGCGTGAGCCCCGATGCCAGTCAATGCCCTTTACCGTGACGACTTCTATCTATCCACATGCGAAGCGGTCGTCACGGCCGTTCACGAGGACGGGGGCATTGAGCTGGACCAGACCTGCTTCTATGCAACATCGGGCGGGCAGCCGGGCGATACCGGCTTCTTCGAACGTGGCGACGGCTCCAATGTGGAGCTTGGCCAGGCGAAACATGGCGCGACCAAGGACATCGTCATTCATATGCCGCTGGAAGGTCAGGCGCTGCCCGAAATCGGCGAGAAGCTGGTGCTGCACATTGACTGGCCGCGCCGCTACAAGCTGATGCGCATGCACACGGCCTGCCATCTCCTGTCCGTCGTCTGTTCCTATCCGATCACGGGGGCGGCCGTCGGCGAGGAGGAAAGCCGCGTCGACTTCGACATGACCGACACGATCGACAAGGACGATGTGACGGCCAAGCTCATGGATCTCGTCAACCAGAACCATCCGGTCTATCTTCAGTGGATTACGGACGAGGAGCTTGCGGCCAATCCCGGCATCGTCAAATCGAAAAATGTGCGCCCGCCTATTGGACTCGGCCGCGTCAGCCTCGTCTGCATCGGCGAGAATTCCGCCATCGACAGCCAGCCCTGCGGCGGCACGCATGTCTCGGAAACACAAGAAGTCGGCCAAATTCATATTGCCAAGATCGAGAAGAAAGGCAAAGAGAACCGGCGTTTCCGCATTCGCTTCGGCACGCCCGGCAACGAAGCCTGATAGCCGAATCCTGATATCTGGGGAGATCATCATGAGCGACACCAAGAGCCGTTTCGTCGTCTCAGCCGACTGGCTGCAGGCTGAACTCGGCAAGCCGGACCTGCGCGTCCTCGACGCATCCTTCTATCTTCCGGCACAGAAGCGTGATGCCGATGCGGAATATGCCGGCGGGCATATTCCCGGCGCGATCCGCTTCGACCAGGACAAGATCGCCGATCACTCGACGAACCTGCCCCACACGATCCCCTCGCCTGATTATTTCGCGGCGGAAGCCGGCAAGCTCGGCATCAGCGAGAATGATCGCATCGTCGTCTATGACGGCATCGGCATGTTCGCCTCGCCGCGTGTCTGGTGGCTGTTCCGGGTGATGGGCGCAAAGAACGTTTTCGTGCTCGACGGCGGATTGGACGGCTGGAAGGCCGAAGGACGACCGCTCGAAACCGAAGTGCCACGCTATGCACCGGCAACCTTCAAGACGAATTACGACGCCAGCCGCGTCGTCCATCTCGACCAGATGCGCGATATCGTTTCGAGTGCGGCCCTGCAGATCGCCGATGCCCGCAGCGCCGGCCGTTTCGCCGCCAGCGAGCCGGAACCGCGTGCCGGCATGCGCTCCGGCCATATGCCCGGTGCCCGCAGCCTGCCTTCAGGCATCTTCGCCAATCAAGGTCGCTTCAAATCGCTGCCGGAACTGAAGCAGACGATCGAGGATGCCGGTATCGACCTTTCCAAGCCAGTCGTCACCTCCTGCGGATCGGGCATTACCGCCGCGATCATTACATTGGCGCTGGAGTCGCTGGGGCATACCGACAACAAGCTCTATGACGGCTCCTGGAGCGAATGGGGCAGCCGTGAGGACACGCCCGTCGTCACCGGCCCGCCCGAACCGGCCAAAGCCTGACGCCCATGGGAAAGACGCCCGCCTCGCTCAAGGCCCATATCACGCGGCTTGAAATGGTTGCGCCGCCGAAGGCAAGCCTGCCCGTGCCCGTCAATATCCAGACGGCAATCATGCGCGCGCCTGGCATTCCGCTCGCCTTCTATCGCTATCTCTACCGTCAGGTCGGCGCACGCTGGCAGTGGGTCGACCGGTTGAGGATGAGCGACGAGGAACTAACGGCTGTACTCCATGACAAGCGCAACAATATCAGCGTGCTCTATGTCAACGGCGCGCCCGCCGGCTTCTACGAGTATCTTTGCGAGGACGAGGATACGATCGAGCTTTCCCATTTCGGGCTCTTCGAGCACGCGCTCGGCCTCGGCATCGGCAAATGGTTCCTGCTTCAGGCGCTCTACGCCATCTGGACGCTGAATCCGAAGAAGGTCACGACGACGACCAACAATCTCGATCATCCGCGCGCATTGCAGCTCTATCAGATGTTCGGCTTCTCTCCCGTTTCCACGGGAACCGGGATCGTCAGGCCACTGAGCGACAAGGAACTGCTGGAACTAGCCAGAAGAAGCTGATTGCGTTGCACCCGAACCCAGGCCTTGCCGATTTCAGGCAAGAATCGGGTGGCTTGGCTGAGCTTCAGCGCAGACATTATGGCAAAGCTCAAAAGGAGATTTGCCATGACCAACATTCAGTTTTCCGCTATGCCGACAAGAGATGCAGAAGCGCTGTGGAGCGGCGGCGGCGACGCCTACGATCGTTTACCGGAGACAATGATTTCCGATGGTACGGGCCATCCCTGCCGTCACTGCCTGCAGAATATCGGCGCTGGAGAAGAACTACTCGTCTTCGCCTATCGGCCCTTTCCGGAACTGCAGCCCTATGCCGAGACTGGGCCGATCTTCCTGCATAAGCAGCCCTGCCAGCGCTATTTTGCCGACGAGATTCTACCTCCCGTCCTGACCACGAGCTCGGATTTTATCGTCCGCGGCTATGGCGAGAACGACAGGATCGTTTACGGCACCGGTGCAGTCACGCCCATCGAGAAAATTCCTGCCTACGCGGGCGAATTGCTCACGCGGCCGGGTATCGCCTATGTGCATGTGCGCTCGGCGCGCAACAATTGCTATCAATGCCGCATCGACAAAGTAAAGGCGCCGGCGGAAGCCGACGCCCTGATATGACCTTGAGTGAGTTACGCCACGTTCAGCGCGCTTTCCGGGGCTACGGCTTCATAGCCCAAGGCCTCGGCAACCGGCTTGCTGGTGATGCGCCCCCGATGGACGTTCAGGCCGTTGCGCAGGTGCTTGTCCTCGGCAATGGCGCGCAGGCCGCGATCGGCGAGCGCCAGACCGTGGACGAGCGTGGCATTGTTCAGCGCGTGAGCAGAGGTGACCGGAACGGCACCCGGCATGTTGGCGACGCAATAATGCACGACGCCGTCGACGACATAGGTCGGCTCGGAATGCGTCGTCGCATGCGAGGTTTCGAAGCAGCCGCCCTGGTCGATGGCAACGTCGACGATGACCGAACCCTTCTTCATGCCCGATAGCATTTCGCGGGTAACGAGCTTCGGCGCGGCAGCACCGGGGATCAGCACCGCACCGATGACGAGATCGGCGGAGAAGACCTCTTCTTCCAGGGCCTGGATGCTGGAATAGCGCGTATGGATCCGGCCATTGAAGATGTCGTCCAGCTGGCGCAGGCGCGGCAGTGACTTGTCGAGAATGCTGACATCAGCACCGAGACCGGCAGCCATCTTGGCCGCATGCAGGCCGACGACGCCGCCGCCGATGATGGCAACCTTGGCCGGCAGAACGCCGGGCACGCCACCGAGCAGGATTCCGAGGCCGCCATTGGCCTTCTGCAGTGCAGTGGCGCCGGCCTGAATCGAAAGACGGCCGGCGACTTCGGACATCGGCGCCAAGAGCGGCAGGCCACCCCGATCGTCGGTCACCGTCTCATAGGCGATTGCCGTGACGCCGGAGGCGAGCAGGCCCTTGGTCTGTTCCGGATCGGGCGCGAGATGCAGGTAGGTGTAAAGAAGCTGACCGTCGCGGAGCTGCGCCCATTCCGAAGGCTGGGGCTCCTTGACCTTGACGATCATGTCGCACTTTTCGAAGATATCCCTGGCCGAGGCGGCGATCTTTGCGCCAGCAGCCACATAGGCGGCATCATCGGCACCAATGCCGGCGCCTGCCTTCGTTTCCACCCAGACCTCATGGCCGTGGGCGACATATTCTCTTACCGAAGCCGGCGTCAGACCGACGCGATATTCATGGTTCTTGATTTCCTTCGGGCAGCCGACACGCATTCGCGTTCCTCTCATTTTATGTCCGCATTCCGCGGAGCGTTTTCTTGCCTCTAAATCCAAGCACCACGGCCACGAAATGTCCTTGCAAAGAGGATTTGCCTTGATGCAAATTTTCGAAGATTATTGCGTCACTTCTCTATTTTTCGAAGGTTCTTCGAATGTCTGACCTCGATAATATCGATCTTGCGATTCTGAAGGCGTTGCAGATCAACGCGCGTATCACCAATGCGGAGCTTGCTAACAAGGTGGGACTGTCGCCTTCCGCCTGTTCTCGGCGGCTCGACATTCTCGAAAAGAGTGGTGTCATCGGCGGCTATCATGCGCGGGTTTCGCATAAGGCGCTCGACTACAAGATGATCGCCATCGTGCATATCTCGCTGTCCGGCCAATTCGCCAAGACGCTGTCGGAATTCGAGGCGGCAGTGAAGCGCTGTCCGAACGTGCTCGTTTGCTACCTGATGTCCGGGGAGTACGACTATATCCTGCGGGTCGCCGCACGTGACCTGGAAGATTATGAGCGTATCCATCGCGACTGGCTTTCGGCGTTGCCGCATGTGGTGAAGATCAACTCCAGCTTTGCGCTGCGCGAAATCATCGACAGGCCGAATGTCGGCCTCTGAGCCCTTGCAAAGCGACTGAAACCCTGCCCTAGCTTGGCTCTGCGGGCATCTCCCGCTTCAACGGCAAGACATGAAATCCAAGACCCACGGCTATATCTTCCTGCTTCTCGCGCTCACCATCTTTTCGGCGCAGGACGCAATCTCGAAGCATCTTGGTTCAACCTATTCACCCATCTTCGTGACAATGGTGCGCTATTGGGCTTTCGGTCTGTTCACCGTGGTTCTGGCTGCAAGGATGCGCGGCGGCATCGCTGCCACCGCCCGCACGAAACATCCCTTTCTTCAGTTTTCGCGCGGTGTTCTGCTTGCCACGCAAGTGGTGCTGGCAATCACCTGCTTTGCGCTGATCGGCCTTGCGCATTCGCAGGCGATCTTTGCCGCTACCCCGATCATCGTCGCACTGCTTGCCATTCCGCTTCTCGGCGAGAAGGTCGGCTGGCGCCGCTGGACCGCGATCGGTGTCGGGCTTCTCGGCGTGCTGCTGATCCTTAAGCCGGAAGGCGGATTTTTCGATGTGAATCTGCTTCTCGCGGTCGTTTCATGCTTCAACTTCGCGCTTTACGTGATCGCCACGCGTTATGTGAGCCGGCAGGATTCGGCGATGACGAGCTTCTTCTACACGGGTGTCGTCGGGGCCGCCGTCATGACGCTTGCCGGGCCTTTTTACTGGACGCCGGTCCATGGATGGGACTGGATGTGGATGCTTGCGGTTTGCCTGACCGGCACGTCGAGCCATTATTTCCTGATCCGCGCCTATGACGCTCTCGATGCGGCCGCGGTCCAGCCGCTCACCTATATCCAACTCGTCTATGCCTCCATCCTCGGGGTGCTCATCTACGGGGAAACGCTGACGCTGAACATGATCTTCGGCTCGCTCATCGTGGTCGCGGCGGGTATCTTCACGGTCTGGCGCGAACATGTCGTGGCGCGGCGGGCGACCGTGCAGAATTGAGACTTTCGGCGCAATTTTAGACAAGCGCCTAAAGGCATTTCAATTTTCCGGGCCTATGCTTTTCCCGAATTCTTCATGGGGACAAGCATGACACGTAATCTCAAGATAACTGCGCGGAAGGCTGACCGGAAGAACTGCCGCGTCTTCGGCAAGATCCGCTATATGAACAGCCAGGTGGATGCCCGCATCCTCGATCTTTCCGCCACGGGTGCAGCGCTCGAGGTCAAGGCGCCGCTCCATGCAGCCTCCGGCAGCAAGGTACGCATCGAAGCAGAGGATCTCGGCCTGCTCGACGGCGTCATCCGCTGGAAACACAACGGCCGCGTCGGCATCCAGTTCGACGTGAATTCCAATGCGCGTGCGCTCATTGCCTCCTATTTCCGCTTCTTCCATCGCGACGTGCCGCGCGTTCGCTAAGCTTTTCAAAACGATGCCGCCTTTGCGGCATCGTTGTTGCCCTTCTGTCATTTTCGCGATGTACTCCTTCGCCAATCATCCTAAGTTCAGCGAACCGGGTGATGTATGATGTCAAAAGGAGTTGCCATGTCTTCCATTTTCGATGTGCCTACGATGAGCCGCCGTTCCCTGCTCGGCGGTCTCGCCGCCACTTCCGCTCTCGTGCTGCTGCACCCATTCAGCGCCCGCGCTGCCGCAAACCAGGCGCATCTGCGGCTGATGGAAACGACCGACATCCATGTCAACGTCCTCCCCTATGACTATTATGCCGACAAGCCGAACGACACGATGGGCCTGTCGCGTACGGCAACCATCATCGACACAATCCGGGCAGAAGCCGTCAACTCGCTGCTGATCGACAATGGCGATGTGCTGCAGGGCAATCCAATGGGCGACTATATGGCCTATCAACACGGCATGAAGGACGGCGATATCCATCCGGTCATCAAGGGGATGAACACGCTCGGCTACACCGTCGGCACGCTCGGAAACCACGAGTTCAATTATGGCCTGGACTTCATGTTCAAGGTGCTGAACGGCGCGAACTTCCCCTTCGTCTGCGCCAACCTGACCAAGGGCCAGCTCGCTTCCGATCCGAAGCAGGACGACCTGTTCTTCAAGCCCTACGTCATCGTAGAAAAGCAGATCAAGGATGGCTCCGGCAATGAAAGCCCGGTCAAGATCGGCTTTATCGGCTTCGTACCGCCACAGATCATGCTGTGGGACATCAAGAACCTCGAAGGCAAGGCGCAGACCCGCGATATCGTCCAGGCGGCCAAGGCCTGGGTGCCGGCCATGAAGGAGGCCGGCGCCGATATCATCATCGCCCTTTCCCATTCCGGCATCGACGGTTCCGCCCCGTCCGAAAAGATGGAAAATGCCTCGTTGCATCTTGCAGCCGTCGAGGGGATCGATGCGATCTTCACCGGTCACCAGCATCTCGTTTTCCCCGGCCCGAAGAGCTGGGATGGCATAAGCAATGCCGATCCGATCAAGGGCACATTGCATGGCAAGCCCGCCGTCATGGCAGGCTTCTGGGGCTCGCATCTCGGCCTCATCGACCTTCTGCTGGAGAAAGACGGCAACAGCTGGAAGATCGTCGACTTCACGTCAGAAGCGCGGCCGATCTACCATCGCGACGACAAGAAGAAGGTCGTTGCCGATGTCACAGACAAGAAGGAAGTCGTCGAGGCTACCAAGGCAGAGCATGAGGCAACACTTGCCTATGTCCGCACGCCTGTCGGCAAGACCTCCGCACCGCTTTATTCCTACTTTGCGCTCGTCGCCGACGATCCGTCGGTACAGATCGTTTCACAGGCTCAGACCTGGTATATCAAACAGATGCTGGCGGATACGCAGTTCAAGGATCTGCCGGTTCTCTCCGCTGCAGCCCCCTTCAAGGCCGGCGGCCGTGGCGGTGCGGACTACTATACGGATGTTCCGGCCGGCGATATCGCCATCAAGAACGTTGCCGACCTCTATCTCTACCCGAATACGGTTCAGGCCGTCGCGATTACCGGCGCGCAGGTGAAAGAGTGGCTGGAAATGTCTGCGGGCATGTTCAATCATATCGAACCCGGCGCGAAGGACGCGGTCCTCCTCAACAGTGACTTCCCGTCCTACAATTTCGACGTCATCGATGGCGTGACCTATCAGATCGACCTGTCGCAGCCGCCCAAATATGATTCGTCGGGCAAGCCGGTCAATCCGGACGCGAACCGCATCCAGAACCTTGCCTTCGACGGCAAACCGATCGATCCAGCCCAGAAATTCGTGGTCGTCTCCAACAACTACCGTGCCGGCGGCGGCGGCAGTTTCCCGGACATCGCCTCCGACAAGGTGATTTTCCAGGCGCCGGATACCAACCGCGACGTCATCGTCCGCTATGTCCATGATCAGGGCACGATCAACCCCTCCGCCGACGGCAACTGGACCTTCAAGCCCCTGCCCGGCACGACCGTCGTGTTCGAAAGCGGACCGAAGGCCAAGCAATACCTTGCCGACGTCAAGAGCGTGAAGATCGAGGATGCCGGCGAAGGCGCCGAAGGATTCGCGAAGTTCAGGCTGGTCCTCTAAAGCCGCAAGGGCGCGGTTTCTTCAACCGCGCCCTTTTCGTTCAAGCAATTTCTGCCTCAGCTTCGATGCAACGACGAAGCATGCCGAGTTCAACCGGCGGCTTCCTTTCGATCCTGCGATATTGCCTGCCATCCCGGGTGCGGTGGACAAGCCCGAAATCGAAAAGCTCGCGGCGCAGCAGTGCCGCATCGCCGAAGAGATGCAAGCGGCTCAGCAAATCGCTGATTTCACGCTCCGTCAGTTCCGTATCCGCCGGTATTTTCGACCACAGGAACCACAAGCAAAGTTCCTGGAGCCCTCTCCTGCCCGGCCAGCGGATCAGTCGGCCATTGCCATCGAAATGGCGCGACGCCTTCAGCACGCGGTCTTCATTCGGCAAAGGCTCGGGATCCAGCTTCAGGCTCCAGTCCTTCAGGACCGCCGCAGACTGCGCCACGCTGCGGAAATGCTGGTAGTTACGATAACCCGCCGCGCGGGTCAGTAGATTGAGCATCTCGACATGGCTCGGCTTGTCAGCGAGCGCTTCGATCTGCGTGCGGAGAGATTTGGCGAAAGCCGAAAGATCAGCGATTTCCATTGGAAAGATAGATTTGGTCACGTCTTATCCTCAACGCGCCGTTCCCTCGAAAAGGTGTCGGTGGTCGCCGGCTTTCGACTTCGGCACAGGACAAGTGCTGATAATCTCTCTGGAGCAGGTTTAGCTTCCCTTGCGGGACGGCGACGCCTCGGTGAACTGCAGACCGTGACGCCGTTATAGCAAAGGCCGGAAACCCGTCAACCGTGCGGCTATTCGGCAGCTTCGGGAATGGCATGCAGCCCGTCAATGCCCAGTATGTTGATCATTTCGCCATGGCTCGGACACATGGAGAGCCGCCCGCGAAAGGCCTCGATCAGCCATTGCCCGGCGGGGCCTGGCGGATTGGCGGCCCTGCGCATGGCGTAGATCGGGTATTCGCCCTGCTCGTAAGCCTCCAGCTTGATGGCGACCAAATTGCCCTTCATGATGTCCTCTCCGACGACCGATACCGGCAGGCCACCCCAGCCGAGACCACCCTTGATGAGCTGGTGCTTGGTCGCAATGTCGCTGACACGCCATGTCCTGTAAGACAGGACGTTGAAGTCCCGCCCCTTGGTCAAGCCGGAGGCATCGGAAACCACAAGCTGGATCTCTTCGCGCACATCAACCAGTGTCAGCGGACGACCAATGCTCGCCAGCGGATGATCGGGTGCGACCACGGGAACCATGAACGAGTAGCCGATCTTTTCGGCTACAAGCGAATCGTCCTGCCTCACAAGCGCGCCGCCAATCCCAATACCGGCCTTGTCGCTCATCACCATGTCCATGACCATGCCGAGCTCGCCGACATTGAGATTGAGGGCTACACCCGGGAATTTTTCGCGGAACTCGCGCAGCACCATCATGACGGCATCGGCAGGCACCATGACACTGATTGCCAGAGAAAGCTCCGCCTCCAGCCCCTGCTTGATGCTTTTCACGCGAGCGCGCATGACTTCGAGGTCGGCCATCAGCCGGCGGGCGTCCTCCAGCATCGCCTTGCCGGCATCCGTCAGTTTCGGTTGGCGGGCGCCGGAACGCTCGAAGAGCGGCACTTCGAGCTGGGCTTCCAGATTGGCGATCGTATAGCTGATCACCGACTGCGCGCGGTTCAGCACGCGCGAGGCTGCCGAGAAGCTGCCGGTTTCGGCGACCGTCAGGAAAACCTGTAATTGATCCAGTGTCGGGTTCGGAAGCATCTTCCATCCAATCCATCGATAATTTTGATCGACATTATCCCAGTTTTTTCGATAGCGGGCCAGCCTTATTTCTTTTCTCGAACACAGCGGTTTGCCGCTCCCAACCGGCCGCTGAAACCCAATTCGAGAGGAAATTCAACCATGTCTTCCATTCTTCTTCTGACGTCCAGCCCGCGTTCGGAATCTCTATCCACCTCGATCGCGGTCGAGCTGGCTGATAAGCTCAAGAGCCAGAACCCGGGCAGCGTCGTCGTTCGTCGCGATCTCGCCGCAAATCCGCTGCCGCATATCGATGATCTGTTCACCGCCGCCATCCGCAAGCCGCCGGAAACCCGCACAGCTGAGGAATCTGCCGCCGTGAAGACTTCTGACGAGTTGGTCAACGAGCTTCTTGCCGCCGACAGCATCGTCATCGGCACCGGCCTCATCAATTTCAACATCTATTCGTCGCTGAAAACCTGGATCGATAACGTCGCCCGCGCAGGCCTTACGTTCAAGTACACCGAAAGCGGCCCGGTCGGCCTCGCCACCGGCAAGAAGGTCTATGTCGTTCTCGCCTCCGGCGGCGTCTACTCTCAGGGTCCGGCTGCGGGCATGAACCACGCCGTTCCGTACCTGAAGTCGGTTCTCGGCTTCCTCGGCATCACCGATATCGAAACCATCTATGTCGAAGGTCTCGCCTTCGGCCCGGAAGCAGCGGAGAAGGCCATCGGCGCTGCCAAGTCGCGCGTCGAAGAGCTCGCGCTTGCTGCCTAATCCGTGAATTAAGAAGTTACACTCGATAGGGCCGGCGCGATGCCGGCCCTTTCATTTTCCGGCGAAGTCATCGGCGAAGGAGCGGACCGTCTCCAGGATTTCGTTGGAGAGCTCTTCGTCATCGACAATGCGTGCGAGGCCGACGGCACCCGTCATCAGGCTGGAGAGAATAATCGCCTTGCGACGTGCCTGTGCCTGATCGGCCGCTGCCACGCGTCCGGCCATATTTCCCAGATTCGCCTTCAACTGATCGGTCGCAAGCGAACGGCATTTCTCGCCGCTACGGGCAAGGTCGGCCGTCAGAGCCGCAAAGGGGCAACCGCCGCTCACGTCCTCGCGATGATGCGGGCTCAGATAACTAGCGGAATATTCCGCCATCGTAATATCTGCCGGTACCCTGCCCTCCGAACGCACCTTCGCTTCCCAGGAGCCGAAAGCCAGTTTCATGGCTTCGGCCACCATCTCGTCGCGCGAGGCAAAATGCTTGTAGAAGCCGCCAACAGTCAGCCCCGCCTCCTTCATCAGATCGGCCACGCCGAGCCCTTCCAGTCCTTTCTCTCGCAGACGCTTGGAAGCGATCTCGACGATCCTGTCGTGCGTCTTCTGCTTTTCCAATTGCGAATGACCCATCGAAAATCTCCCGATATGCGGACTTGACTCATGTGGATTACAGCCATAATCCTTGTGGATACCGATCATAATCCAGATCGAGTCATTTTCCAATAGGAGCCACTCCATGCGTCTCAAGAACAAGATCGCGCTCATTACCGGCGGCAATAGCGGTATCGGGCTTGCCACTGCCAAGGTTTTCGTTGCCGAAGGCGCGAGGGTCATCATCACCGGCCGCAACCCGGAAACACTCGCAGCGGCCAAGAAAGCACTTGGCGGCGACGTGCTGACGCTGAAGATCGATCTCACAGACGTTGCGGCGGCGGAGAAGGTCTTCGCCGAGGCAGCTTCTGCCGTCGGCAAGTTCGATATCGTCTTTGCCAACGCCGGCATCGGCGGCGCAACGCCGCTCGGCCAGACCTCGCTGGAACAGTTCGAAAAGATCATCAGCACCAACCTCACCTCAGTTTTCTTCACGGTCCAGTCGGCGCTTCCGCATCTGAATGATGGCGCTTCTGTCATCCTCAACGGCTCGGTCCATGCCGTTCTCGGCGCACCAGGCTGGTCGGCCTATGCCGCCACCAAGGGTGCAGTGCGCTCCATGACGCGCAACCTTGCCTCTGAGCTTGCGCCCCGCGGTATCCGCGTCAATCAGGTGACGCCGGGCGGCACGCGCACACCGATCTGGTCGCCCTATGCGCAGACCGAAGATGCAATGTCGGCACTCGAAGAAAAGCTCGGGAACATGAGCGCGCTTGGCCGCATGAGCGAAGCAGATGAGATTGCAAAGGCCGCGCTCTATCTCGCCTCCAGCGATTCCAGCAATGTCACCGGGATCGAGATCACCGTCGACGGCGGGATGACGAGCGCCCCCTCCGGCGCCAAGATTTTCCGCGCCGCCTGAACGGGCGGAAGCTAGCTGACTTTCACGACACCGGAGCGGCCGACGACACAGTTGCGGCCGCTTTTCTTTGCCTCGTAGAGGCGGCTGTCTGCCGCCGAAAGCACGGTCGTGAAACTGGTACCATCTTCGTCGGCGGTTGCAGCCCCTATGCTCACCGATACCGACGCATCATCGGGCGTCTTCACACTGGTCACGATCGTCCAGCGCAGGCGCTCGGCGAGCAGCAAGCCTTCCTCATGGCTTGTGCCTGGACAAACGGCGACAAACTCTTCGCCGCCGAAGCGGAAGATACGGTCGCTGGAGCGCAGCGTCGTTCCGAGCCTCGAGGCAATGGCCTTCAGAACCTCGTCGCCCTGCAGATGGCCGAAGCCGTCATTGACGTCCTTGAAATGGTCGGCATCGATGATGAGAACGGTCGCGTGCTGGCCCTGCCGCAGCGCTTCGCGCACCATCAGGGGCGCCTCCAGTTCCATGCGGCTGCGGTCATAGACGCCGGTCAGCATGTCGCGGCCGGTGCGCTCCAGTAGATCGTTATAGCGCTCGCGGAATGTCAGATCCCCGAAGAGGTCGCTGATCGAGCGGGCCGAGGCGGCAATACCGGCTCTGCGGATACGGAATTCATAGACGGCGAACATCAGTGAATAGAGGCAGACGGCCAGCATCTTGGCTTTCCATCCAGCCCAGAAGGCCGTCATCGGCACGCCCATGAAATAATGCAGGCCGCTGAAGAAGAGGATCTGGTCAAATGTCAGAAGCACAAGGCCCGCGATCATGAAGCGCAGCACGACGCGGCGGCGCATGAAATCGCCAAGCTTCTCGTAGAGCAGGATGATACCGAGCGAGTCGAGGTAGAGGATTGCCGTGCCCCACACCATCAGCCATCCCATTTCCTTCAAGAAATTAACGTCTGCCGGATGGCCGGGCGACAGATCCAGCGGCTGATGAAGCTGCATCACCCAGGCAATGGCGACGGTCAGGAGATTGCCGAGAAACAGACCATAGATCGGCTGGCGGACGGTCGCCGCATCCTCCTGCAGGTAGAGCATGAGAATCATCATCAGCTTGCCGGAAAAGAAGATCGAAGACCCCGGCGATACGTTCCCGAACGGCAGGGAAACATAGAAGACCGCAGCAAGGTAGGTCTCCATGAAATGCATGACGCCGAGTGCAGTCAGGAAGACGCCCAATCCGAGGCGCTGGCGAAAATGCAGGAGACTGACCATCAGCACGAAATAGCCGACGGCTTCGACGATGAAGAGCGCAGTGTTTAGGAGCTCCATCACTGCCCTCCGCCGACGACAGGAGCGCACGAGCGAGCCACAGCCACCGCGGCGGATCTTCTGGTCAATCGTCCGGAAAGCTCAAACACAAACGGCGCCCTGCAAAACTTGCAGGCGCCACCTTCGCCATAATCCTTTAAGATTAGGTGAGCAAACCAGCAGCTTCCGCCACGGAAATGCTGTCATAGTTTTGAAAAACAACGGTAAATGTCAGCTCGGACAAGGCTTTCCCGGCTCGCGCCCTCAGACCTGCCGAAGCTTCTCGCCATCACTGAAAAGAGAGGGGCCGTGCTGGTCGATAATCTGCTGCGCCTTCCGCACCGTGCATTCGATCGCATCATCGGACGAGGAGAAGAGATCTGCACGGATGAACTTGCGCACGAGAACGTCCTCACCGACTTTCTTCTCGATCCGGCCGGCCAGACGATACTGGCCGCCTTCCTTCTGCGGCACCGCATAGATGGTGCAATCGCCATAGAGCTGCGGCTCGCCGGAAGGACCCGCAGTTGCCTCATCCGAGGATTTGCTACCGCCGGAAAAGACCGAAAGAATGTTTGAAAGGAACGAAGCCATAATCCGCCTTTAGCACGCAGTGCTGTTCACGCAAAGTCAAATGATCAGGTTTGCGACGATCTCGTTTTCGGTGATGTCCTCGAAGCCCATGCCTGACCTTTCGAAATTGGCGACCAGCGTCGCGAAGTTCTCCGGCGCCGTCGTCTCGATGCCGATCAGGATCGAACCGAAATTGCGCGCCGATTTCTTGAGATATTCGAAGCGGGCGATATCGTCATACGGTCCGAGAAGATTGAGAAAATCGCGTAGCGCGCCAGGGCGCTGGGCAAGGCGCAGGATGAAGTATTTCTTCAGACCGGCGTAGCGCATGGCCCGTTCCTTGACATCGGGCAGCCGCTCGAAATCGAAATTGCCGCCCGAGACGACGGCAACGATCGTCTTGCCTTTGATGGCCTCGCGATCCATGGCGGCGATCGCCGTCAGCGCCAGGGCTCCGGCCGGTTCCAGCACCACGCCTTCGACGTTCAGCATCTCCTGGATGGTGACGCAGATGGCGTTTTCCGGCATCAGCCTGACCTGTTCGGCCGAAAAACTCTTCAGCGCTGCGAAATTCAGGTCGCCGATGCGGGCGACCGCTGCGCCATCGACGAAATTGTCGACCTTCGACAGCGTCACGATCTGCCCCGCCTCGAGGCTGCGGCGCAGGCTCGGCGCGCCGGCAGGCTCGGCAAAGACGAAGTCGGATTGCGGCATGATGCCGTCGAGAAAACCGGTGATACCGGCGGCAAGGCCGCCGCCGCCGACCGGCAGGACGACCATGTCCGGTATCGTTCCCTCGGGAAGCTGCTGCATGATTTCTGCGGCGACCGTCGCCTGCCCCTCGATGATATCAGCATGATCGAAGGGCGGCACCATGACGCCGCCGATCGCCTCCACGTGATCGCGCGCCGCCTGATAGCATTGGTCGAAGAAATCACCGATGAGTTCGATGGTGATGAAGCCGGCGCCGAACATGCGGGTCTTGTCGATCTTCTGCTGCGGCGTGGTGACCGGCATGAAGACGACGCCCGGCACGCCGAAATGGCGGCAGACGAAGGCAAAGCCCTGCGCATGATTGCCGGCGGAGGCGCAGACGAAGGTCTTGCCGCCCGCGCCCTTGGCAATCGCCTTGCGGAAGAAATTGAACGCGCCGCGGATCTTGTAGGATCGCACCGGCGAAAGATCCTCGCGCTTCAGCCAGATATCGGCGCCATAGCGGGCGGAAAGGTGATCATTGAGCTGCAGCGGCGTGGCGGGGAAAAGGCTGCGCATTGCCTCTTCGGCGCCTTCGACATCATGTCTTGTCACGGGCGTTCGTCCATTTTTCAAAAATCCAGACGTCGCTATGACACAGGCCGCTTGTGGAAAGAAGCCCGTTTGCGCCATTTGCGGTTCACCCGATGAAAGGCTTCCTTAACGGCGTCGTCTGATTGCACCGAAGATCCAGATCACGTGGACGGCTTTTAACTTGATGTCGCATAGAAATTGCTAATATGACAGCAAGATGACATCAAAGATCACAAAGCCGCTGGCGTGGCTTCTTCTCGCCTTCATCCTGTTCGTCACGGTTTCACCGATCGAATTGCGACCCCACACGATCGAGACACCTGACATCGACCGCGCTGCGGCTTACCTCGCGGCAGGGCTGGCTTTCGCTCTTGCCTATCCGAGACAATGGAAAACAGTAGCCGCGCTGCTGATCTTCGGTGCCATCGCGATCGAATATCTGCAGTACCTGTCGCCGACGCGGCATGCGCGCCTTCACGATGCAGGCGTCAAGGCAGCAGGCGCAGCACTCGGCTTAGCCGCCGGCTGGGCCTTCAACAAATGGCGTGAAGCGAAAACGGAAGCGAATACCGCCACCGAATTTGTCCGCCGCTGACGGTGGATCGGAAAGCTAAAGACCGCGTGTCTGCAAAGCCCAGAAGAAAAGCGGCACCGCGGCGACCGCGGTTCCTAATAGTAGAAGGGCGCTCATCTTAAAAAGCTTGATGCGACGCGTCCTTGTACCATTCCAGTCGTAAACCATCGCCTTACTCCCACTAAGACAACACTTACTCAACCGCACACTGCCTACATTTTTTGCACCGTTGAAACCACAGACAAGCACTGCCTATGGTTTATCCACACTATACAAGCACATTCGAACACGTTTATGAAGATGGTGCGAGCGACGGGGATCGAACCCGTATAGCCTAAGGCCGAGGGATTTTAAGTCCCTTGCGTCTACCAGTTTCGCCACGCTCGCGCGCCGTCCAGATCAACGACTTAGGCGGATTCGTCAAGTTTTTGTTTGCAGGACAACCTCTGCGTTTTGCGAAACCTGCCGATAACTTTATCCCAAAATAAAACGGCGGCCCAAGGGACCGCCGTCTCAGAACTCGATTGTCGCGAAGCTCAAGCCAGTTTTGCAGTCATCTTGGCGACGTGTGCGCCCTGATACTTGGCAGCTTCGAGCTCGATTGCCGAAGGCTGGCGGGAGCCGTCACCGTTGGTGATGGTGGAGGCGCCATAAGGCGAGCCGCCCTTGACTTCTTCCGTACCCATCTGACCTTGGAAAGCATAGGGAAGGCCGACATAGGCCATGCCGTGATGCAGGAACGTCGGAACGAAGCCGAGGATCGTCGATTCCTGACCGCCGTGCTGTGTTGCGGACGAAGTGAACATCGAGCCGACCTTGCCGACGAGCTTGCCGGTGAACCACAGGCCACCGGTCTGATCCCAGAAATTGCGCATCTGCGAGGCGACCGTGCCAAAACGCGTGCCGGCACCGACGATGATCGCATCGTAATCAGCCAGTTCGTCGACGGTGGCGATCGGGGCTGCCTGATCGAGCTTGTAATAGGAAGCCTTGGCGACTTCTTCCGAAACCAATTCCGGAACGCGCTTGACGACGACATCAGCGCCGGCGGACTTCGCGCCTTCGGCTACGGCATAAGCCATGGTTTCGATGTGGCCGTAAGCCGAGTAGTAGAGGACGAGAATCTTCGCCATTGTTATCTCCAAGGATTGATTGAATTTCCTGACCACGAACGTTCTACCAGCGCATCTGGTTCAACATAGCCCCGCGCGCAAGAACTCACTGTTCACCGCCTGTAGACGAAAATTCACTTGCCGTTTCGTCTCCGGTTGAGGGGGCTTGCCGTTTGGCCGCTTTGGCGTTTGCAAAACGGCCAAACGGCGCTACCTATTTCCAAGCTTCACACCACGGAAATATCCCCATGAGCAATGAGACCGTCGTTACCGCCGCCATGCTAGCCATCGGCGACGAGCTTCTTTCCGGCCGCACCAAGGACAAGAATATCGGCCACCTCGCCGACATGCTGACCATTTCAGGCATAGACCTGAAAGAGGTGCGCATCGTTGCCGACGAGGAGGATGCTATCGTCGAGGCACTGAATGCGCTTCGCGGCAAATACGATTATGTCTTCACCTCGGGCGGTATCGGGCCGACGCATGACGATATCACTGCGGATGCCGTCTCGAAGGCTTTCGGCGTACCCTGCGAGCATGATACGGCGGCGATGGCGCTGCTTGCGGAAATGTACAGGCGCCGCGAAATGGAATTCACCGAGGCCCGCCAGCGCATGGCCCGCATGCCGCGCGGCGCCGCACATATCGCCAACCCGGTTTCGACAGCGCCCGGCTTTGTCATCGGTAATGTCTATGTGATGGCCGGCGTTCCGCAGGTCTTCCAGGCCATGGTCGACAATGTGCTGCCGACGCTGAGGACAGGCACGCCCGTCCTCTCGCTCGCTATCGCCTGCCCCTATGGCGAAGGCGAGATCGGAACGCCGCTCACGGCGATCCAGAAGGCGCATCCGGAAACCAGCATCGGCTCCTATCCCCGGTATGTCGGGCAGAAATTCTCGACCGAAATCGTCGTGCGCGGTCGCTCGCAGGATGTGATCGAGGCTGCGGGTGCGGACGTGCGGGCCATGATCGAGGATATCAGACGCAGGAAGGACATTGCCGAGAACTATCAGGCGGAAGCGTGAGAGGTTCTGCGGTCTTGATCCCGGTCAAGGAACCGCAGCGTGTCCCGGTACATTTCTTTCCTCGCGGACCATCATTTCAGCCGCAAAGGAGAATTGATATGTCTTATAAAACCATTCTTGCCATTCTGGATACAGCAGACAATAGCGCCGCCGTTGCCGATTTCGCCTTTGCCATTGCCGCTGAAAGCAGCGCCCACGTGATCGGCCTGCATGCCGAAACGATCGCCGCCGTGCCGCTGCTCGCGCCGATGGAAATTCCCGATCCGGTCGCCGTGCAGGCGCTTCAGGATATGGCCCATTCCGAAACTGTCGAGGTCGAGCGGATTTTCCGCGCCCGTGGGGAGGCTTCCGGTGCTTCCTTCGAATGGCGCGCCTTTGCCACTTCGACGGGATACGGCTCGGCGCCGCTGATCGAAAGCGCGCGCAGCGCCGACCTGCTGATCGCCTCGCAGGCCGATCCGGCAAGGCCCTCCGACAGTCATGTTGATGTCGATGACTTCCTGTTCGAAAGCGGCCGCCCGGTGCTGATGATCCCCTACATCATTCGCCAGCCGAAGCCGATCAAGCGCGTACTGATTGCCTGGAACGGCTCCAAGGAAGCCACACGCGCCACTTTCGACGCCCTGCCGATCCTGAAGGCTGCCGAAGCGGTGGAGATCTTCTCGGTCGATCCGGCCGAAACGGCCACGCAGTCGCCAACCACAGCCGGCGCGGACATCGCCGCAACGCTTGCCCGTCACGGGGTGAACGTAACGCTCGCCACGACCGCAAGCGGCGACAAGAACGCCTCGCACATCATCGAGAACCGGCTTTCGGACGACAGCATCGACCTTCTGGTCATGGGCGCCTACACGCATTCCTGGCTGTGGCAGGCGATCTTCGGCGGGACGACGAAGACACTTTTGCAGTCCATGACGGCGCTGACATTGCTCTCGCGTTAAGCCCGCTCTTGCCTTTTGCCTCCAAATCCCGCTAATTGCGGCGACCGATGATATCAGGCTTCGGCATCCATCGCGCAGTTCCGGCTGCGCGATTTGCATTTTGCCAGCCGATGTTCATTCGGTCGCCGGCAAACGGCGTGTCGTTTTTTCCATGCCGCGGAGCAGCCCGATGTCCCTTCCCGATAAAGCCTTTCCCGTTTCCTGGGATCAGTTCCACCGCGATGCGCGCGCGCTTGCCTGGCGGCTTGCAGGCCTCGGCCAGGAATTCAAAGCGATCGTCTGCATCACGCGCGGCGGCCTTGTTCCGGCGGCGATCATTTCGCGCGAACTGAACATCCGTCTCATCGAAACAGTTTGCGTCGCCTCCTATCACGACTACGTCAATCAGGGCGACATGGTGCTGCTCAAGGGCATTGCGCCCGAGCTCATGGAAAACGGCGGCGAAGGCGTTCTTGTCGTCGACGATCTCACGGATACCGGCAAGACCGCCGCTCAAGTGCGCGGCATGCTGCCCAAGGCGCATTTCGCCTGCGTCTACGCCAAGCCCAAGGGCGTGCCGACGGTCGATACCTTCATCACCGAAGTCAGCCAGGACACCTGGATCTACTTCCCCTGGGATATGGGCTTCACCTACCAGGAGCCGATCGCCAAGGGCGCGCGCGGCTAGAGTATCCTTTGTTTCCACGCAATTCCGGACGCAAAACCGTTTCGCACTTTTGCTGGAATTGCTCTAATAGCCGCCAACGCGAGCAACCTCCGGTTTTACGACCGGAAATTGTCCCAATTTTTGTCTCCCCGATAGCGGATTCCAGCCCCGGTTCGGTAACGTCCGTTTTATTTTATTAGCATAGCGTCAGGCAACTACCGGTCGTAGAGGCCGGATGCAAGGTGCGGCTGAATGCGGTTGGGGAAGCGCAATGGCATGCTGGGGCAAGATTCGAACGGCAGCCTTCGGGCTGATCTGCTGCCTGTTTCCTTATTCGCCTGCCGGGGCTGAGCCGGTCTATATCGGCATCGTGCGTGACTATGTCGAAAAGCTGGTCCGACCGATGGTCGAGGCTCCTGTCGTCATGAAGGCGATCGAGGAGCAGAACGCCAAATTCGGCGATGTCAGCGAGATGGACATGCGGGTGCTCGACGAAACGTACCGGGCCGAGGTCGCGCAGGGCGATTCCCAGACGGTCAGGGTGCTGATGGCTAAATCCATCTCGCATTATCTCAAATCGAAGCAGGACGATTCGCAGGGAGCGATCATCGAGTTCTTCGTCACGGACCGTCACGGGCTGAATGTCGGCCAGAGCACCATCACGACGGACTACTGGCAAGGTGACGAGGACAAATTTCTGAAAACCTTTGCCCTCGGTTCGCCGGATATCTATGTCGGCCGGGCGGAACGCGACGAGTCGACGCAGCATCTGGAGACTCAGGCGAGCTTCGTCGTCACCGACGAAAAGGGCAAGCCGATTGGCACCGCCACCGTCACGATCGCCATCGACGCCCTCTAGAAACTGCTGATTTCCCTGAACGAATCGATAAGCGCATTTACGTCGTAAAAGCCATCCTAACTTTTGCCGCACTCGATTTTTCTGACATTCCGCTCCTTCCCTCGTTAAACCACCGCCGCAACCCCTTGTATTTTCAGGCTTACCCGGATTTTCCCCAGTCTCCACAAGGACATCCACAAGATGTTGTGGTTAGCAAACGGTTACGTTCCACCCCTTGACGGAATCAGCCGTTTCAAACTTAATGTTTCAGATGTTGCGGCGGCGACTGAACCGGAGGTAACGAGCCCGGTTCTCCCAAGGAAAATCGAACGCGGAATCAGGGTGTTGAACCATCGGAAACGGTGACGCCCGAAGGGTTTTTTGCGCCTTTTTCCAGCCTCAAAAAGCGATATCGGGGACTGGTAAAATTTAGCTGTTAACACTATATTTAGCGTTTGCAGCCAGCCTCACCACAAGATACAGGAAAGTCATCTTCGGATGACAATCCTGTCACGAGACGGAACGAGCATCGGCTGCGCGAAGGGACAACGTGTAGCCGGACGGAAATTTTGTGCCCTTTCGGGCGCCAACAAGAGGTTAAGGACATGCGCATCGAACGTCGGTTTACGAAGGCTGGTCAAGGCGCCTATGCGGATATCGAATTCCGCAAGGCGACGAGCGAGATCAAGAACCCTGACGGCTCTATCGTCTTCCGCCTCGAAAACATCGACGTTCCCGCGCAGTTCTCCCAGGTCGCGACAGACGTTCTGGCGCAGAAATATTTCCGCAAGGCCGGCGTCCCGGCCCGCCTGAAGAAGGTCGAAGAGAACGATGTCCCCTCTTTCCTGTGGCGCTCTGTAGCCGACGACGCGGCGCTGAAGGGCCTGCCGAAGGACGAACAGACCGGCTCGGAAACCGACGCGCGCCAGGTCTTCGATCGTCTCGCCGGCACCTGGACCTATTGGGGCTGGAAGGGGGGCTACTTCTCTTCGGAGGAAGATGCAGCCGCCTTCAAGGACGAGCTTGCCTATATGCTCGCCACGCAACGCGTCGCCCCGAACTCCCCGCAGTGGTTCAATACCGGCCTGCACTGGGCCTATGGAATCGACGGCCCCGGCCAGGGCCACTTCTATGTCGATCCCTTCACCGGCAAGATCACCAAATCCAAATCGGCCTACGAACATCCGCAGCCGCATGCCTGCTTCATCCAGTCCGTCGAAGACGACCTCGTCAACGAAGGCGGCATCATGGACCTCTGGGTGCGTGAAGCCCGTCTCTTCAAGTACGGTTCCGGCACGGGTTCCAACTTCTCCATGCTGCGCGGCGAAGGCGAAAAGCTTTCCGGCGGCGGCCGCTCCTCCGGCCTGATGAGCTTCCTGAAGATCGGCGACCGCGCTGCCGGCGCCATCAAGTCTGGTGGTACGACCCGGCGCGCGGCCAAGATGGTCGTCGTCGATATCGACCATCCTGATATCGAGGAATATATCAACTGGAAGGTCAAGGAAGAGCAGAAGGTTGCCGCTCTCGTGACCGGCTCCAAGGTCGTCGCCCAGCATCTGAAGGCGATCATGAAGGCCTGCGTCAATTGCGAAGGCGACAATGGTGATTGCTTCGACCCGGCCAAGAACCCGGCCCTGAAGCGCGAAATCCGCGCTGCCAAGAAAGATCAGGTTCCGGAAAACTATGTCCAGCGCGTCATCCAGTTCGCCCGCCAGGGCTACAAGGAAATGGAGTTCAAGACCTACGACACGGACTGGGATTCGGAAGCCTATCTCACCGTCTCCGGCCAGAATTCCAACAACTCCGTCTCGATCAAGGACAACTTCCTGCGCGCTGTCGAAGAAGATGGCGACTGGAACCTGACCGCCCGCAAGGACGGCCGGGTGATGAAGACGCTGAAGGCCCGCGATCTCTGGGAAACGATTTCCTATGCCGCCTGGGCATCGGCCGATCCGGGCATCCATTTCAACACCACGATGAACGACTGGCACACCTCGCCGGCCGGCGGCCCGATCCGCGGCTCTAACCCGTGCTCGGAATATATGTTCCTCGACGACACGGCCTGCAACCTCGCTTCGCTGAACCTCCTGCAGTTCAAGGACAAGGCCACCAAGCGCATCAATATCGGCGACTACGAACATGCCGTTCGCCTGTGGACCGTCGTGCTCGAAGTCTCGGTCATGATGGCGCAGTTCCCGTCCAAGCGCATCGCCGAACTTTCCTACGAATACCGCACGCTCGGCCTCGGCTACGCCAATATCGGCGGCCTGCTGATGTCGACTGGCATCCCTTATGACAGCGCGGAAGGCCGCGCCATTGCCGGCTCGCTGACGGCGATCATGACAGGCATCTGCTACGCAACCTCGGCCGAAATGGCTGCCGAACTCGGCCCGTTCCCGAACTACGAGCCGAACCGCGAGCACATGCTGCGCGTCATCCGCAACCATCGCCGCGCCGCCCATGGCGAGAATGCTGGCTACGAGGCTCTCTCGGTCAACCCGGTTGCGCTGATCCATCAAGAAAATCCCGACCAGGATCTGGCAGCCCATGCAATGGCTGCCTGGGACAAGGCGCTCGAACTCGGCGAAAAGCATGGCTACCGCAATGCGCAGGTCTCAGTCATCGCCCCGACCGGCACGATCGGCCTCGTCATGGATTGCGACACGACCGGCATCGAACCTGACTTCGCGCTCGTAAAGTTCAAGAAGCTCGCCGGCGGCGGCTATTTCAAGATCATCAACCGCGCCGTTCCGGATGCGCTGCGCACGCTCGGCTATTCGGAAAGCCAGATCGCCGAGATCGAAGCCTATGCTGTCGGCCACGGCAACCTCAACCAGGCACCGGCCATCAACCCCTCGACGCTGAAGGCCAAGGGCTTCACCGACGAGAAGGTGGAAGCCGTCAATGCGGCTCTGAAGAGCGCCTTCGACATCAAGTTCGTCTTCAACCAGTGGACGCTCGGCGCCGACTTCCTGAAGACCACCCTGAAGGTCTCCGACGAACAGCTCACCGACATGAGCTTCAGCCTGCTCGACCATATCGGCTTCTCCAAGAAGGACATCGAGGCCGCCAACATCCACGTCTGCGGTGCGATGACGCTGGAAGGTGCGCCTTTCTTGAAGAAGGAACACCTGCCGGTCTTCGATTGCGCCAATCCGTGCGGCAAGATCGGCAAACGTTACCTCTCGGTCGAAAGCCATATTCGCATGATGGCGGCTGCCCAGCCCTTCATCTCGGGTGCGATCTCCAAGACGATCAACATGCCGAACGAGGCGACCGTCGAGGATTGCAAGAATGCCTATATGATGTCCTGGAAGCTCGGCCTGAAGGCAAACGCCCTCTACCGTGATGGCTCCAAGCTGTCGCAGCCGCTCAACGCTTCGCTGATCGAGGACGAGAGCGACGAGGATGCACTGGAAGATCTGATCCAGCAGCCGCTCGCAGCCCAGGCCGTGACGGTCACCGAAAAGATCATCGAAAAGGTGATCGAGCGTGTTTCCCGCGAACGCGAGAAGCTGCCGAACCGTCGCCAGGGCTACACCCAAAAGGCTGCCGTCGGCGGTCACAAGGTTTATCTCCGTACCGGCGAATTCGGCGACGGCCGCCTCGGCGAGATCTTCATCGATATGCACAAGGAAGGTGCTGCCTTCCGTGCGATGATGAACAACTTCGCCATCGCCATCTCGCTCGGCCTGCAATATGGCGTGCCGCTGGAAGAATATGTGGAGGCCTTCACCTTCACCAAGTTCGAGCCGGCCGGCATCGTCATCGGCAATGACGCGATCAAGAACGCAACATCGATCCTCGACTACGTGTTCCGCGAACTCGCCGTCTCCTATCTCGGCCGCCACGATCTGGCCCATGTCGATACGTCCGACTTCTCCAACACGGCACTCGGCAAGGGCATCCAGGAAGGCAAGACGAACCTCGTCTCGACCGGCTGGACCCGCGGCTACAAGCCGACGCTGGTCTCGAACACCGGCAGCGACCGCCAGCTCGGCGAACCGAAGGGTGCCGCGACCGCCGCCCCGGCCCGCGCCTCCTCGACCGGCGGCTCGGTAACCTCCTTTGCAGGTGCAGCAGCCCGTAAGCTGGAGCCGACAGTCGCCATCTCCACCTCCGAAATCGTCGCCTTCAAGCGCGATTACGAAGAGCGCGCCAAGGAACTGGCTGAAGAGATCGCCGAGGAAGTGCTCGAAGAAGCCGGCGCAGACGCAACCGCCCTTTTCTCCGACAAGGCCGCAGCCGACGCTGCAACCGCCAAGACGGAAGCCAAGAAGGTAGAGGCTGAACGCCGCGCCCGCTCGATCATGCAGGGCTATACGGGTAACATGTGCAGCGAGTGCCAGAACTTCACGATGGTGCGCAATGGGACTTGTGAGAAGTGCGACACTTGCGGTGCAACGAGTGGGTGCAGCTGATTTCTTCGGGAAATTTAGTTGTTACGCGCAGCTAAACCCGGTCAGCATTTGAGGAAAAGGGGCGGCTTTACATCTTTCGATTGAGCACTCATTGCAACCAATCGAAAACTGATCCGCTCGGACAGAGGTCCGATTTTCTTCAGAACAGACAGATCGGAAAATAACTCCAGGCGTGCAAGCGCCTGGAGTTTTCTGTTCAGAGGCGATTGGCAATCTCATGGGATTTACCGGGCTCAGATCACCTCACTATTGCTCTTGCGGCGAAAGACGTACGATCATGCGATCTCATTTATCCGACTCGCAACGCCCCACGTCCTCCCCCATTCGAAACGCTCACGCCGTAATCCTGTCGCAATAGTCGTCGTGAACATAGGATCGGAAAGGTGGGTGATGCATGAAGATCCTGTTGGTCGAAGACGAGACAAGGCTGGCGGAGGCGGTTGCGGCCTCACTCGGCAAGAAGGGCATCGCGGTGGACCACACCGCTCTTCTTGGGGATGCAATCGAACTGGCTCGACAACAGACCTACGATGCGATCGTTCTCGACAGACGCCTGCCGGACGGTGACGGCATCACATTCATCCCTTGGTTACGAAGCTCCGGCGTCGTCACGCCGGTCATCGTGCTGACTGCCAGAAACGAACCGAAGGAAAGGGTCGCGGGCCTTGACCTTGGCGCCGACGACTATCTGGGCAAGCCGTTTCTGATGGAGGAGCTTTTCGCTCGGTTGCGCGCGCTATTGCGACGCCCGTCGGGCCTGGCGGAGCCGTCCATCGCGGTCGGACGGATCACCGTGGATCCGATCCGGATGGACGTCATGGTCGGCGAGCTGCAGCTCGACCTGCCTCGTCGAGAGCTGATGGTGCTCGTTACCCTTGCGAAGCGAAAAGGTAAGACCGTCCTCAGATCGGTGCTGGAAACCGAAATCTACAATTACGAGGAAACTATCCAATCCAACGCGCTGGATGCTCATGTCTCGCGACTGAGAAAACGCCTGGCCGACACAGATGCCGGCGTGTCCATCCACAACATCCGCGGGGTCGGATACCTGCTTAAGGAGCGTTGATGCGATTTCCGAATACGTCGTCGCTGTGGTGGAGACTGAGTTGGCAGCTCAGCCTGCTGTTCGTCGTTATCACGGCATTGGTAATCGTCGGGCTATGCATCTATGGAGCGATGATCCATTCTCCGAACGTCAGTATGCAGTACCGGCTTCTGAATGCTCTGGAAGGGTCCTTGAACTACGAACCTGGGCGAGGACTTCGCATCAAGGACAGCGAACAGCTCACAGCATTCAAGAACGACAACCCCAATCTCTTTTTTTACGCCGCCGCCCCGGACGGAACGGCTGTGGCATATGGAAACATTCCACCTGCGTATACGCGACTTGCCGAGTTCGTGCCGCTTATCAAAGACGCCGACATTCGTGGCACAGGGGCAAACGTCCCTGTACCGGCTTCAGTCGACGACATCGAGATCAATACGACCGAGATTCGGGTGCTCTATGGCGGTCGCAACGGAGACGAGTCGATATTCCTTGCGATTCTCGGCAAGGCGTACAAGATCTACGTGCCCCTGCTTGCAGTTACCTTACCCGCGCTCTTCTTCGTCGTGCCGCGACTGGTCAGGCGTTCGCTCTCAGGACTGAGCGACGTCGTTCGGAAAGCGCCGAAGATCGACCCGCGCCAGCCCGGATCCCGTCTGCCGGTAGATCGGGTTCCGAGCGAGGTCGTTCCGCTCATCCACGCATTCAATTCCGTCCTGGAGCGCCTCGAGCAGCAGTTCGCAGCCAGAGAACGTTTCCTGATCGACGCCGCACACGAGCTCCGCACACCGATCGCCGTTATGCAGACGCGTATCGATACGACCCTGGAAGGAAGTACGCGCGAGACCATGATGGATGACATCGGGCGTCTGCGGGAGACGGCGGAGCAATTGCTCGACTTCGAACGGAGCGAGCAGTCGCCGGAGCCGTTTGAACAAGCCGACTTGGTGGAGGTCGCCAGGAACGTCGTCGCCGACCAAGCTCCACTTGCCATCAGAAATGGATATGAAATCTCGTTCGATAGTGAAGTGGGCGAGCTGTATCGATTGGCAAGTCGGTCGGCGATGTCACGCGCCATAGGCAACCTTGTACGCAATGCGATCGACCATGGAGGAAATTCCGGCACGATATCCGTTCGCGTGTCCGAACGTGGAGGCATCTCGGTTTCGGACGAAGGCCCCGGCATTCCAGCAGCGCATCGAGATCTCGTGTTCGAACCATTTTACAGAGTCACGCCGCGGAGCACGGGTGCCGGCCTCGGATTGAGCATCGTGAAGCAGATCGTGACCCGTCACCGCGGGAGCGTGGCCCTCGAAGGTAATCCGACAGGAACGACAGTGACCATCAGCCTGTGACAGATACAGCGATCAGCTGCCCGCTCTGACGAGCGGTCAATGAAGCGCGGTAAAAATGAAACGGCCGAACCAAAAGGTCCGGCCATTTCGTATTGGAATAAAGACAAGGGCAAAGATACCCGATCCGGCTTTGGCCCTGTCTAGAAGCGACGCGGTGCTTCCGGCTTGTTGCCGACGATGCTGTCGATCCGCTCCATTACGTCAGCCGTCACCTTGTCCTTGTGCGAGAGGGCCGCGAGATTATCCTGCAACTGGCTTGCGCGCGATGCTCCAAGGATGACAGTAGAGACGTTCTTGTTGGCGAGGCACCAGAGAAGGGCGAGATGGGTGATCGACAGGCCGATCTCGTCTGAGAGCTTTGCAAGCTGGCGAACCTGTTCGAGCTGGGCGCGGCCGGCATCGGTGGACCATTTTTCCTTCAGCCATTCGTAGCCGGGCAGGTTCATACGGCTGTCGGCCGGTACGCCGTCATTGTATTTGCCGGTGAGCACGCCCGAGGCGAGCGGCGACCAGATGGTGGTGCCGAGGCCGATCAGGTCGTAGAGCGGCAGGTAGTCGGCCTCGACCTTCTGGCGTTCGAAGATATTGTATTGCGGCTGTTCCATGGTTGGCGGCGTGATGCGCAGGTCGCGGGCAACGGCATAGGCTTCCGTCAATTGCTGCGCGGACCATTCCGACGTTCCCCAGTAGAGAACCTTGCCCTGGGCGACGAGATCGTGCATAGCCCGGACCGTTTCCTCGATCGGCGTGTCGATATCCGGGCGGTGGCAGAAGTAGAGGTCGAGATAGTCCACCTGCAGCCTTTTCAGCGCTGCGTGGCAGGCGTCCGTCACATGCTTGCGCGACAGGCCGCGTTGCGTCGGCTTTTGGCCGCCCCAGAAGACTTTGCTCGAAACGACGTAGCTGTCGCGGCTCCAGGCAAGCGACTTCAGCGCCTCGCCCATGACGATTTCGGACTTGCCGCTTTCGTACCCTTCCGCATTGTCGAAGAAGTTGATCCCATTGTCGTAGGCGAGCTTCATGAGGTCGACGGCGTCGCCGCCATTGACCTGCTTGCCGAACGTGACCCACGATCCGAAGGAGAACTCGCTCACTTTCAGACCCGACTTTCCTAAACGACGATATTCCATCATGCAGCTCCCATAGGTTATGAAAATGTACCGCCTGCTAAGCGAGGTCGGCGTGGTGTAATCAAGCGATTATCGATTACTTGCACTCTATGTCACCGGCAGCGATATGCGAAGCTCCGCCATCACAGAAAACTGCGTCCTTTTGCATCACCTCAGCTTATCTGACAATATTGGATCGTTTTCAATGGCTTCAATGGCGAAATTCGTCTTTCCCTGGCCCGCTTCTCTAGCGATCCAGCGTTCAGTCAACTTCGGAGCTTCGTCTGGTGGCTCGGCAATTTGTCAATAACTGCAAGGTCTATCGTTGCCAAATCCACCCAGGCACGCCGGTCGGAGCCCAAAGTCGGCGCTTTGCCCATAGCCGACCGAGCCGGTCTGGATCGAACTATCCGGGCTCGTCGTGCAGGACGATGCCATGGCTATGACGACGACAGTTGCCCCGGCTGCCAACAGTTTTCGAAATTGGGACATTTTATCTACCCCCATACCGATAAACGACGACATCAGAACCCCATCACAGGCTCGTGCCATAGCCAAGCAGATAGGCTGGTCCGAAGCTCCGGGAACCGCGTGAGCAATCAAGATTTCGTCATTCACGCAGCCTGCAGAAATTTGTAGCCGCGTCTTAGGTCCCACCGGCTGCCAGAGCCGAGACTAAGCCTCATTCGCCCCTTTTTCCTTGAGCCACACGGTCACTGCCACACCCTGACGGAACATCAGATCCTGCCATTACACCGCTAACGGGAAACCGGGCGACCGGCCAAGGTATCCGGCATCCATTTTGCGGAAAGCAATCGGCAGGCAGATTGATGTCATCAGGCGCCGCTCTATTCTCCCACTGGATCAAGGGAGGATCACGCCATGGCCTTCATTCATACCCCCGATGCATCCGCCAGCAAGAAGACGGCTTCGATGTACGCCTCGGCCGAAGCGAGCTACGGCTATCTGCCGAACATGTACCGAGCCTTCGGCCATCGGCCTGAAGTGATGGAAAACTGGGGGACGCTGCTTGCCAGCATTCGCGGCCATATGAGCCAGCGGCGTTATGAACTGGTCACGCTGGCGGCAGCCAGGGAGCTCAAGTCATCCTATTGCATGCTGGCCCATGGTTCCGCACTGCTGCGCGACGGGTTTACCAATGAAAGCCTTTCGGCAGTGGCCGGTGGCAGCGAGAAAGCGCCCATTGATGCCGTCGAGCGGGCGATCATGGATTTTGCTGCCAAGGTGGCACGCGATGCGACCTCAGTGACGCAGCAGGACATCGATGGCTTGAAGCGGCATGGACTTGATGACGCAGAGATCTTCGATGTCACAGCGGCAGCCGCCGCGCGCTGCTTCTTCTCCAAGATGCTGGATGCGCTGGGTGCCGCGCCCGATCATGCCTATGCCGAGCGGCTAGATCCCAAGCTGCGTCAGAATCTCGCCATCGGCCGGCCGATCGAGGGGCTGAATTCGGGCCACTCGTAAGAATTGCGATCGTGCAGTTCCGGATTGGTCCTTACTGCGCTGGTGGATCTGCAAAATGCGCGATCGCGAATTCGGCGATCTTCTGGCCCGCCTTGTCAGCATCATCCAGCACCGAGGGGAAAAGCTGCCATTGATGCGGCATTCCCGGCCAGACCTGCGTCGTCACGTCGACGCCCGCCTTATGCGCCTTGTCGGCAAGCCGCAGCGTATCGTCGAGCAGCAGCTCGCCGGAACCGACCTGCAGCAGCAAGGGCGGAAAACCCGAGAGATCGGCATATAGCGGAGAAATATTGGGATCCGTCGCGGAATTATTGCCGAGATAGGCCTTGCGCAACACGTCCAGCGCATCCTTGTCCAGCACCGGATCATTGGCGGCATTCGCTGTGACCGAGGCACCTGAGGCGGATAAATCGGTGATCGGGCTCAGCGCCACGACGGCTGCCGGCAGCGGCTGACGGGAACGCATCTGTCGCAACACGGCTTCGAGCGCCAGATTGCCACCAGCACCATCGCCGATCACCACGATATTTCCGTTGCTGTAGCCGCTGTCGAGCAGCCAGCGGTAGGCGGTGAGCGCATCATTGACCTGTGCCGGATAGCTATATTCAGGCGTCAGTCTGTAATCCATCAGCAACACATCGCTGGACGCTGCCTTGGCGAGCGAACCGGCGATCAGGTGGTGTGTGCGGATGGAACCGCTGTAGAAGCCGCCGCCATGGATGAAGAGGATCACGCGCCGGCCGATCGGATGATGAAGGCGTGCAGGCCAGACAAGTTCGGCATCGACGCCATCGGCATCGACATGCCGGATCTGGACGCGTGTCGGCTCCGGCAGCGATTCCATGAAACGGCGGAAAGCGCTGCGCCGATCCCGCAGGGTCTCCGCACCCTTGAAATGTTCTTTCCAGCGGGAAAGCAGCTTTTCGACCTGCTCCTTGGAAGCCAGTGTTAGTGCCGGCATTTCCTGCGCCGATATTTCCAGCGGAAGGGCAGACAACATCATAGCTGCAAGCACTGACAGCAGCCCTTTGCGATATTCGATTTTCCACCGACTGCCAGCAGAAAAAAACGGTTTTCTCATTCGCCCCTCCGGCGCTGCCCTTCCTTCGTGCGGCGCATCTTCACCACTTCGCCACCGAGAGTCAAAAGGGAGTTTTGACTGATCGCCGGAAGCTTCTCCTGCTCTGATTGGAACATTGTGACCAGGAAAGGCTCCGGATTCATAGCCTGCATTTCTAGTTGTGCTAGACTACCTTAAGGAGGGGCAATCATGGACAGAGCCGCCCTTATCGGAACGTGGCGCATGATCTCGTGGACACGAACCGTCGTTGCGACGGGGAAAGTCAGCGACGCCATGGGTGCCGATCCCATCGGATATATCGCCTATCACGCCGATGGCCGGATGATGGCCTTCGTTGCCAACCGGCGCAGACCGAAACCCAACAGCAAAGCGCCCAACGACAGTGAAAAGGCCGCACTCTTCGATACGATGCTGGCCTATACGGCCGAATATACTCTGGAGGGCGACAAGGTGATCCATCACGTCGAGGCCGCCTGGAATCCGACATGGGAGCGGCCCCTTATCCGCCCGGTGCATATGGAGGGCGACATACTCGTCATCAGCGATGCACCCGCCACCGACCCGATAACGGGAGAGGATGTCGTCTACCGGCTGGAGTTCCAAAAACTCTGACGACTACAGCATCAGGCTTTCCGAAAATCGGCATCGATTCTCGGAAAGGCTGATGCGCAGATTCAAAGAGTTAGAGCTTCGTGCGCCCGAATGGACGCACGACGCTAGTCGCCGCGGATCGCGTCGATCACTGTGCGGAAGCCCGCCGAAATGTGCCGTCGGCTGGGATAGTAGAGATAAAGCGGCTCTTCCGGCTGGCACCATTCGTCCAGCACCTGAACGAGCTGGCCGCTTGCAATCAGCGGTGCCACCCTGCCCTCCCAGACATAGGCGAGCGCCACACCGCTGAGGGCGGCCGTTGTCATCAATTCATGGTCGTCAAGGGACAACGGACCCGTAGGATGGAAGGTGATGGCCTGGCCGTCTTTTTCGAAATTCCAGGGATAACGCGCGCCTGACGGAAACATGTTCTGTATGCAGATATGCCGCTTCAGATCATGCGGCGTTTCCGGCAATGGTCTCGTTTCGAGATAGGCGGGCGAACCGACGACGACGAGGCGCATGCGCTGCTTGATGCGAACTGCGATCATACCCTCCGTGACACGCTCACCGAAACGGATGCCTGCATCGAAACCCTCCTCGACGATATCCACTAGCCTGTCCGTTGCGGCTATTTCGAGCTGCAGATTGGGGTTCTTCATCAGAAGCGGCCCGATGACCTGACCGACGACGAAAGGCGCAATGGAATTGCCGACATTGATGCGGACCCGACCGAAAGGTGTATCGCGGAAGCGGTTCAGCGCATCGAGCGCGGCGCTGATTTCACCGAAGGCCGGATCGAGATGAGACCGGAGCAGTTCTCCGGCTTCCGTCAATGAGACGCTGCGGGTCGTGCGGTTCAAGAGGCGAATGCCGATGCGATCCTCCAGATTGAGGACGGCGTGGCTGATCGCGGAGGCGGTCACGCCCCTTTCCTCTCCCGCCTTGCGGAAGCTCTTGTGTCTGGCGACAGCGGCGAAAGCTGCCATTTCGGAAAGTTCGGTTGCCCTCATTACTGAATTTCACTCATCATAATCTCTCAAATAACAAACCTTATACATGAGCGAGATTTGCGTCAAATTCCTCTCCGTCAGCAACGAACTGCTGAAACAAACAATCTGACGAAAGGGAATTGCCATGAAAGTCTGGTTCATCACGGGTGCATCGCGCGGCTTCGGCGCGCTGATCACCAAGGGCGCTCTTGCCAGCGGCGACGCTGTCGTTGCGACCGCCCGCAATCCCAAGACCATTACCGAACAGTTCGGCGATCATCCGAATCTGCTTGCCGTCGCTCTCGACGTCACCAATGAAGACCAGGCCAGGCAAGCTGCTGCCGCCGCCGTTTCCCGCTTCGGCCGCATCGATATCCTCGCCAACAATGCCGGCTACGGCCTGCTCGGCGCCGTCGAGGAAGCCACTGCCGACGAGATCGAAAAGATCTACGCCACCAACGTCTTCGGTCTGCTGAAGGTCACCCGCGCCGTGCTGCCCTATATGCGCCGCCAGCGCGCCGGCCACATCCTGAACTTTTCTTCGATCGGTGGTTACTATGGTTTTCCCGGCTGGGGTATCTACGGCTCCACGAAGTTCGCTGTCGAGGGTCTGTCGGAATCGCTGGCGACCGAAGTCGAGCCTTTCGGCATCAAGGTCACGATCATCGAGCCCGGCTTCTTCCGCACGGACTTCCTGCATGACAATTCGCTGGCAATCAGCCCAGCCTCAATCCCCGACTATATCGGCACACCGGCCGGCAACATGCGCGACTTCGCAGCCAGCGCCAACCATGCCCAGCCGGGCGATCCGGCCAAACTGACTGCCGGCATCATTGAAATGGTGAACGCCGCCAATCCGCCGCTGCGCATGCCCTTCGGCAGTGATACGGTCGCCAAGATCGAAGAAGAACATGCCAATGTCGAAAAGGAACTTGCCCAATGGCGCAAGCTCGCCATCTCCACGGACTTCGAGCAGACCGCCTGAGAAGGCCTGACTTTCCCCACGACACAAGCGCGCCTGCCGGCGCGCTTGTTTCATTTCGGCGTGAAGAGCGTTCAACAGGTCGAGATTTTCATTCGCCCTGGCGCTTCGATGGCCTATGTCTACCGCGTCATCACGAATAGGAAGAGGCAGGCATGCCGAACATATCCATCTGTATCTATGGGGCCGGTGCCCTTGGAGGCGCGATTGCCGTCAAGCTTGCAAGCCAGCTCGGCGATGATGCGACCGTTTCCGTCGTTGCACGAGGCGCGCATCTGGAGGCGATCCGCAAGGATGGCCTCTCCCTGCATGAAGCCGGTGCCGATAGACCGATCAATGTGCGGATCACGGCAACGGACGATCCCACGACGCTGCCGCCGCAGGACCTCATCATTACCGGCCTGAAGGGTCATCAGCTCGGCCCGGCAGCGGAAGGCATGGCCGCGCTACTGAAGGACGATACGCGCGTCGTCATGGTGCTGAACGGCATTCCCTGGTGGTATTTCCATCGCGATATGCAAAGCGGCCATGCCGAACTGCAATTCGATGAGCTCGATCCCGGCGGCAAGCTGTGGCGCCTGATCGGCCCGGAGCGGGTGATCGGCTGCGTGGCGATGCAGGGGGCGGAGGTCGTCAATCCCGGCGAAATCCGCCTTTCCAACAATGGCCGCTTCGTGCTTGGCGAACCCTCCGGCGACATGTCGGCCGATCTCGAAACCATTGCTGGTCTCTTCACCAGGGCCGGCCTCACTGTCTCGACCACGCCGCGCATTCGTGACGAGATCTGGAACAAGCTGACGGGCAATGCAGCCTTCAACCCGATCAGCGCGCTGACGCGAGCCTTGATGACCGACATCATGGCCGATCCTGCGCTTTTCGACTTGGTCGGTAAAATTATGAACGAAGTGCGTGCTGTCGGCAGCGCTCTGGGCGCGACATTCAGCATCACCATCGAAGAGAGATTGCAGCAGTCGCGCCATATCGGCCCGGTGCGCACATCGATGCTGCAGGATCTCCTGGCCGGCAAAGCGCTGGAAATCGTGCCGCTTGTCGGCATGGTTGTCGCGCTCGGGCGCACTGCCAACGTGCCGACGCCTGTGTCGGAGGTCGTGCTGGCGCTGGTGACTCAGCTCGACAGGGAAAACCAGCGCGGCAGCTGACAGCTACCCCTTTATGCAATTCCTATATCTTCGCTCTCCACCCCGAATGGATTTCCTATCGGACGTGGCAGTACCCTTTGCCGCAACAGCAAAGGGTAGCACCATGCGAGATGTCATGTCCCCTCAATACCTGCCACTTCGCCCGCACCGGATCACGCGCGGCAAGCGGCAGATGCGCGAAAAGCGCACGGCCCAGGCGCTGATGGTGTTCGGCATCGTGCTCGCCTGCGTCGAACTCTATGTTATCCTGGGCTCGCTCTGAGACCCCATCATGAACAATGCGGGAAAACTGCGCCCAGGCGGCGCGATCACCGCGCTCGTCACGCCGTTCCGAGACGGTGAGGTCGACGGCGCAGCATTGGAGGACCTTGTTGAATGGCAGGTGCTGAGCGGCGTCGATGGACTCGCTCTCTGCACCGCGGCGGGTGAAGGACTGAGCCTTTCACCTCGGGAACGCCGCATGGTGCTCGACATCTGCATCCGGACCGCGGCGGACCGTATCCCGGTGATCGCCGCGGCCGGAACCAATTACACCGAAAGCACGATCGCCCTGATACGGGACGCGGAAGAGTGCGGCGCCCGCGCCGTGCTGGTGACTGTGCCTTTTTACTCCAAGCCGGGGCAGAAGGGCATCGTCCGTCATTTCGAGCGTATTGCCGCAGCAACCGACCTGCCTGTTCTCATCGAGAATGCGCCGGCGCGGACGGCAAGCCACCTGACCATGGAAACGCTGGAGCGGCTCGCCGAGTTCGAAGCGGTGGTCGCGATCGTTGATTCGACCGGTGATATCGCCCGCTTCGCCAACCTGCCGCCGGCGCTGCGGCAACGCTTCCGATTCCTGTCCGGCCACGACGCCACCGCCCTACCCTTTCATCTCTCCGGCGGCGACGGTATCCTGTCCGCAGCCGCAAATATCCTTCCCCGGCTCGTCACGTCACTGCAGAAGGCCGCTTATGGAAGCCATATCTCGGGGGCATTCGCGCTCAGCGACAGGCTGCTGCCGGTTGTGGCCGCACTCGGCCCCGAGGACGATCCTGCAAGGCTGAAATATGCGCTGCAGATATTGCGCGGCACGCCTTCGGATCTTCGCCTTCCGCTTGTGCCGATTGAGTCCGACAGCCGCTTTGCGATCGCCAAGTCGCTTGCCCCCTTCATCGGTTGCAGTGTCGCGCGGATGACGCTATCCATATGAGATTTTGATATTTTCGCTTGGCGTTCCAAATGGAAACCCTATCCGCCGGCATCTATCTTGATCAGCGTGACACCGCCGCGACACTCAAACGGCGGTTGAGTTAGACTTCGAAAGGATAAACGATGTCACGCCTGACTGATACTTATGCCAAGACTGACCCTCTGCAACGTAACGCAAGCGCCCATGCGGCCGCAGCCGATCCTTCCCATCCGCTCTTTGCCGGCCTTGTGGCCGTCGCACCCCGGCTCGGCGCCGTCATGGCCGTTGCCGGGCTCGTGCAGGTGAGCCTCCATCTTATTTCCCAGTAAGAGCCGGATCGAGGATCACGACAATGGCAAATGCACAGCAACGCCGGCAGATTTCGGCGCCCGTCACCACCCGTCCGGCCCGATTCACCGTCGGCCGCGACAAGGGCGGCCGCTGGATCGTCCAGGATCGCGAGGGGCTCGTCGGCGGTCTCTTCATCAATGAAGCTGCAGCCCTCCATTTCGCTGCGGAAGAGTGCAACCACAATCCAGATGATATCTGCCGCGCGACCGCAGGCATGGTGCTCGATTTTGCACCTCTTGCGCGCAGCACCGGCAATATCCACTAAGTACTGTGCCGTTCCTGCCATTTTGGCACAGCAGGAGCGGCAACACGGCGGAGATTTCCAACTTTTCCTTAACTGCCGTCCTGATAAAGTCCCGCATGCAGAGATTATATGTGCCGCGAGACCAATGCCGAAACCGAACTTCCGCTTCACCCATTACGATATCAAGGAACAGCGCGCCGGAACGATCATCGAGGTGTCGTTGAGCGCCGTGAACAATGTGCGACTGATGACGGCTCCCAACTTCCAGCGGTTCACCGAAGTGCTCGATTTCAAATATATCGGCGGCGTCGCGCGCAAGTCGCCGGTCAAGCTCGCCATTCCCGAAAGCGGCCACTGGCATATCGTCGTCGATATGGAAGGCCATCACGGGCTAGCGGATTCTTCTGTCAAGCTGATCGCCGCTCCGGCAACACAGAAGCGCGCCTGATATCAGCGCTGCCCGATTTCAGCGCGGATTGCGCTCCTTGCGAAGTTTTGCCCACCAGTCCAGCCGCTTGCGGATCTCGCGTTCGAAACCGCGTTCGGGCGGATCGTAGAAGGTCTGGCGGCCCATCTTTTCCGGGAAATAATCCTGGCCTGAGAAGGCATCCGGCTCGTCGTGGTCGTAGCGGTAGCCTTCGCCATATCCCTCGCCCTTCATCAGCTTTGTCGGTGCATTCAGGATATGCTTTGGCGGCAACAATGAACCGTTCTGCTTGGCGGCCATGGTCGCCGTTTTGAAGGCGGTATAGACCGCGTTCGATTTCGGTGCGGTCGCCAGATAAACGCAGGCTTCCGCTAAGGCCAGTTCGCCTTCCGGTGAGCCCAGATAATCATAGGCATCCTTGGCGGCGTTGCAGATCACCAGAGCCTGCGGGTCGGCAAGCCCGATATCCTCCACCGCCATACGCACTAGCCGCCGGCCGAGATAGAGCGGATCCTCGCCAGCATCGAACATACGCGCGAGATAATAGAGGGCGGCATCGGGATCGGAGCCGCGGACGGACTTGTGAAGCGCCGAAATCAGATTGTAGTGGCCGTCCTGCGCCTTGTCGTAGACCGGAGCTCGGCGTTGGACGATGCGCGTCAGGCCTTCGGTGTCGAAGGTTTCGCCTTCGCGGGCAGCACGCCAGACTTCCTCGGCAAGCGTCAGTACCGCGCGACCATCGCCATCGGCCATGCGGATCAGGCTGGCGCGCGCATCTTCCGTCAGCGGCAATGGCCTCTGCTCGACGGTCTCGGCGCGCTTCAGCAGTTCCTCAAGGCTCTCTTCGTCATGCGACTTGAAGGTCAGCACCCGGGCACGCGACAGAAGAGCGGCGTTGAGTTCGAAGGACGGGTTTTCCGTCGTCGCGCCGACGAGGATGACAGTGCCATCCTCCATGACCGGCAGGAAACTGTCCTGCTGGGCGCGGTTGAAGCGATGGATCTCATCGACGAAGAGCAGCGTCTGACGACCGTCCATGCGGCGCATGCGGGCCGCCTCGAAGACTTTCTTCAGGTCGGCAACGCCGGAGAAGATCGCCGAGATCTGTTCGAATGCCAGCCCCGCCTCGCCCGATAACAGCCGCGCAACCGTCGTCTTGCCGGTGCCCGGTGGCCCCCAGAAGATCATGGAGCCGAGAGAGCCGCTTTCGATCATCCGGCGCAGAACGCCGTCTTCACCGGTCAGATGCTCCTGGCCGGTGACTTCACCGAGTGTCTTCGGCCGCAGGCGATCGGCAAGCGGTCGCCGGCTGGCGACCTCTTCCGGAACTCGCGGCGCGAAGAGATCATCACTCATCGGAAGAACTGCCTGATACGCTGACCATCGCGCTCGATCTCGACCCTCCAGAGGCTGGGATCGGAATCGGCGATCTCCTGCAGGTCGCGGCTGGTTTTTACTTCGGCGCCATTGATGGAAACGATGATATCCTTCGGCTCGAAGCCGAGGCGGGAAGCGGGAGACCCGCCCTCCACATCGGAGATAACCACACCCGTCGAATCGAGCGGCATCCTCAGCTCATCTGCGACACGCGGCGAAAGGTTTTCCACGACCGCACCGGTAAAGGGCGTGCGTCCGCCGATCGTGCGCTGATCGCGAGGCTGGGTTTCCGGTGCGCGGGCAAGGGCAAGCGTTACCTGCTGCTCGTGCCCGTTCTCCATGACCGTTAGGTTGACCGACTTGCCGAGGCCGGCCGTCGTCAATCGATAAAGAAGCGCATCTGGATGTTCAACGGAGACGCCGTCGACGGCAGTGATCACCTCGCCCGCCTTGAGGCCGGCCTTGGCCGCCGGGCTATCCGCCGTGACCTTGGCGATCAGCGCACCGCGCGCCTTGTCGAGGCCGAGTGCATCTGCGACCTCAGAGGTTACCGGATCGAAACTCGCACCGATATAGGGCCGCTCGAAGGATTTGACGCCGGAATCGGCCGAGGTGAGGAAGACCTTGACGAGATTGGCAGGAATGGCAAAGCCGATACCGTTCGACCCGCCGCCGCGCGAGAAGATCGCCGTGTTGATGCCGATCAGCTCGCCCTTCATGTTCATCAGCGCGCCGCCGGAATTGCCGGGATTGATCGAGGCATCCGTCTGGATGAAGAAGCCGAATTCGTTCTTGACCACCTGATTGCGGGCAAGTGCCGAAACGATGCCGCTGGTGACGGTCTGGCCGACGCCGAAGGGATTGCCGATCGCCAGCACGAGATCGCCCACTTCCACCGCATCGGAATTGCCGATCGGCAGCGCCGGGAAATCCGCCTTGCTGTCGATCTTCAGCACGGCGAGATCGACGCGGTCGTCACGCAGAACCACCTTGCAGGGGAACTCGCGACCGTCCGACAGCGCCACCTTGATATCATCTGCACCCTCGACGACATGATTATTGGTCACGACGGTGCCGTTCGCCTCGACAATGACGCCGGAGCCGAGCGAAGACTGCTTTTCGGAGCGGTTTGGCATCTGCTGGCCGAAGAACTGCTCGAAAAAGGGATCGCCGGCAAAGGGCGACTGCCGCTGAATGGTCTTTTCAGCATAGACGTTCACGACGGCGCCAGAGGTCTGCTTGACCAGAGGTGCGAAAGAAAGCTGCATCTGCATCTGACTTTCCGGCACGGTCTTGGTCTGCGCCTGAGCGTAGGCGGGCAGCAGGAGCGTCAATGCCAGAAGCGAAACGGAGGCGTGCTTGAACAGGCCTTGCATGGGAATCCTTTTGAAATGCTCTCACGAAAAATGTTGTAGCGCCCGACGCTAGAAAGGAAAGAGGGCGGAAGCATGGAAGACAAAGGCATCGTGGATTTGGCAATTTGAATCAGCAAAATCAAGCAGGTTACTGATATCTAAGCTCAAAAGCAGGACGCAGTCACCGAGCAGAGACATCATCTTGAAAGCAGCCCGGCGGGTTTGATCCTTGCCATAAAACGGAGTTGCATCATCTTTGCCGTGAAGCCGAAACAGAATGCCCTTACAGTTGGAGAGATTATGAAGACCACCATCCTATCCGCCGCCATCTGCGCCACATTATTCGCTCTTGCACCGAATGGCGCACAGGCGGCGAGCTTCAATTGCGATGCAAAGGAGCTGCAGCCGGATGAGAAGGTGATCTGTGAGAACCGGCCGCTCAACGATGCCGATGTGAAGATGGTGACGACCTTCGAGCTGCTGTCCGGTCTGCTCGCCATGGGTGCGCGCGGTACGCTGCAGGACGAGCAGACTGCGTGGCTGAAAAAGAGGCAGGCCTGTGGCGCGGATGCCGCCTGCATTGGTGCTGCCTATGAGGAACGGTTGAAGCAACTCGGCGAGACCTACAAGAACATCAATCGTCCGCTCTGAGGACGTTCACTCCTGATCTCCCCGGCCCTGGAAATCGACAATCATCTCGTTGATGAGGTTGGCGGCCTGGCGCAGCCGTTCTTCGCCATAGGTGGCACCGCGTTCGTTTGCCCATACCGCCTGGCGGGTGGAGATGTCGGCAAGCGCTTTCTTCCCTGCTTCGGTCAGCTCCATCAGCTTGGCACGCTGGTGGACCGGGTTGGCCCGGTAGGCAATCAGCCCCTCGCCTTCAAGAAGATCGGCGATGCGCTGTACGCCTTGGCGCGCAAGACCGAGCGTACGCGCTGCATCGGCCACCGACATCGGCGCGTGGTCGGCCGCAGCAAGCACCTGCCAGCGCGCACTGGTCTGCCCGGCAGGTTTGGCAAGCGCATCGCCTTCAGCCTGCAAGTGGGAGGAAAGGCGGATCACCGCGATGGAGAGAGCAGCAAAGGCATCACCGTCAGGCGTACGTTTTCTCGTCATATTGACAACATATTGTCATGCGTTGATAATGACAATATGTTGTCATACCATGCAACGATGCGCAAGGAGGAACACATGAAGAAGACCTATCACGGAAGCTGTCACTGCGGCCGGATCCGTTACGAGGCCGATATCGACCTTCAGGCAGGGACAGGAAAGTGCAATTGCTCGATCTGCTGGAAGCGCCGCTACTGGGGCGCCAATATCAAGCCCGAGGATTTCCGTCTTCTGTGCGAGGAGACCGGCATCAGCGATTATCAGTTCGGTACGCTCTCCGGCCATCACCGCTTCTGCGCCAATTGCGGGGTGGCGGCTTATGGCGATGGTTATGTCGAGGCGGTCGGCGGCGCCTATGTCTCGATCAATCTCGCCTGCCTCGACGATCTCGATCCCGCTGAGCTTGCGGAAGCGCCGGTGCAATATTTCGATGGCAGGAACAATAGCTGGTGGACCGTGCCGGCGGAAACGCGGCATCTCTGAAAATGAAAGAGCAGCTGACTCTTAATCAGCTGCTCTAACTAATCTGCAACAAGTCGGCTTATCGCGCGCTCAGGTCACGAACGGCGCCGCGGTCGGCGCTGGTGGCGAAGGCGGCATAGGCCTTGAGCGCGGTCGAGACGTTGCGCTTGCGCGGCTCGGCTGGATGCCAGCCCTTCTGGTCCTGTTCGGCACGGCGGGTAGCAAGCTCCGCATCGCTGACACGCAGGCTGATCGTACGGTTCGGGATATCGATATCGATCATGTCGCCCTGGCGCACGAGGCCAATCGTGCCGCCATTGGCAGCTTCCGGCGAGGCATGGCCGATCGAGAGACCGGAGGTGCCGCCGGAGAAGCGGCCGTCGGTGATCAGGGCGCAGGCCTTGCCGAGGCCCTTCGACTTCAGATAGCTCGTCGGATAGAGCATTTCCTGCATGCCCGGGCCGCCCTTCGGGCCTTCGTAGCGGATGACGACGACATCACCGGCAACGACTTCATTGCCGAGGATGCCCTTGACGGCCGCGTCCTGGCTTTCAAAGACCTTGGCCGGACCGGAGAACTTCAGGATCGACTCATCGACGCCTGCCGTCTTCACGATGCAGCCGTCGACCGCCAGATTGCCCTTGAGAACTGCAAGGCCACCATCCTTGGAGAAAGGATGCTCGACCGAGCGAATGACGCCGCCGACGCGGTCGGTATCGAGCTCATCCCAGCGGGCTTCCTGGCTGAAGGCAACCTGGGTCGGGATACCGCCGGGAGCCGCGCGGTAAAACTTGCGAACCGTCTCGCTGTTGGTGCGGGTGATATCCCAACGATCAATCGCGTCACCCAGCGTTTCGGCATGAACCGTCGGGCAGTCGCGATTGAGGAGGCCGCCCTTATCGAGCTCGCCGAGGATCGACATGATGCCGCCGGCGCGATGAACGTCTTCCATATGCACGTCGGACTTGGCCGGAGCGACCTTCGAAAGGCAGGGAACGCGGCGCGACAGCGCATCGATGTCGGCCATGGTGAAATCCACCTCGCCCTCATGAGCTGCGGCCAGAATATGCAGAACCGTATTGGTCGAGCCGCCCATGGCGATATCGAGCGCCATGGCATTCTCGAAAGCCTGCTTCGAGGCGATCGTGCGCGGCAGGGTCTTCTCATCCTCCTGCTCGTAATAACGGCGAGCGAGATCGACGATCAGGTGGCCGGCTTCGACGAAGAGGCGCTTGCGGTCGGCATGGGTGGCAAGCGTCGAGCCGTTGCCGGGCAGCGACAGACCGAGGGCTTCCGTCAGGCAGTTCATGGAGTTTGCGGTAAACATGCCGGAGCACGAACCGCAGGTCGGACAGGCCGAACGCTCGATGACCTTGACGTCTTCGTCGGAGATCTTGTCATCGGCAGCAGCGACCATGGCATCGACGAGGTCGAGCGCATGCGTCTTGCCATGCAGGACGACCTTGCCGGCCTCCATCGGGCCGCCGGAAACGAAAATAGTGGGTATGTTGAGGCGCAGCGAGGCCATCAGCATGCCGGGCGTGATCTTGTCGCAGTTGGAGATGCAGACCATGGCGTCGGCACAGTGGGCGTTGACCATGTATTCGACGCTATCGGCGATCAGCTCGCGCGAGGGCAGCGAATAAAGCATGCCGTCATGCCCCATGGCGATGCCGTCATCGACGGCAATTGTGTTGAACTCCTTGGCGACGCCGCCGGCCGCTTCGATTTCACGAGCGACCAGTTGGCCGAGATCCTTGAGGTGGACGTGGCCGGGCACGAACTGGGTGAAGGAATTGACCACGGCGATGATCGGCTTGCCGAAATCCGAATCCTTCATGCCCGTGGCGCGCCAAAGGCCGCGCGCGCCCGCCATGTTGCGGCCGTGGGTCGTGGTTCTGGAACGATAAGCTGGCATCGGTGTCTTCCTCAATCTCCAGGAATTGTCTGGCGATGCGGGGCGGCAAAAGGATTTGCGGACGCCGGGCAGTCGCTGCTTTTTGGAATTGTCCTAATCCAATCGGTCCTAGCTGTCACTACCGGGAACGCCCAAAGCGGTACGGGTAGAACCATCGGGCATATACGGACGCAAGCTCTCTTTTGTTACGGACTATTCCATCACGGACGAACACAAAAAATTGGCTTTTCGCCGCTAGGATTCAAGGCATACACACTGATCCAAAGCGCGCAATTTGCGTTTAAGATTCACGCGGGCTGCCCCGCCCAAGAGGAATTCGACATGCCAACTTATCGTCCGCCCAAAGTCCCTTCTTCCGAGATCACGCCGCGCGAGATTTATATGAAGCGCCGTGAATTTCTTGGCGCCGCAACACTCAGCGCCATGGCGCTCTACGGCGCCGGCAAGGCGAGTGCGGCGGCGCTTACGACCGTCAAGAGCAGGTACACGGTCGATGACAAGCTGACGCCGATCAAGGACGTGACCACCTACAACAACTTCTACGAATTCGGCCTCGACAAGGGCGATCCTGCAGCACTCTCCGGCAAGTTCAAGCCGCTGCCCTGGACGATAAAGGTCGACGGCATGGTCAACAAGCCCGGCACCTTCGATATTGAGGCGCTGATGAAGGAGTTTCCGATCGAGGAGCGCGTCTATCGCATGCGCTGTGTGGAGGCCTGGTCGATGGTCATTCCATGGGACGGCTTTCCGCTCGCCTCGCTTCTCGACAAGGTAGAGCCGCAGGGCAGCGCCAAATATGTTGCCTTCGAGACAGTCGTGCGCCCCGAGGAGATGCCCGGCCAAGCCGGTTTCTTCCAGTCGCTGAACTGGCCCTATGTCGAGGGCCTGCGGATGGACGAGGCGCGCCACCCGCTGACGCTGCTCGCCGTCGGGCTCTATGGCGAAACGCTGCCGAACCAAAATGGCGCGCCGGTGCGCCTCGTCGTGCCGTGGAAATACGGTTTCAAGGGCATCAAATCGATCGTGCGCATCACGCTCACCGATCAGCAGCCGAAGAACACCTGGCCGGTCACCAACCCGCAGGAATACGGCTTCTACGCCAACGTCAATCCGGCCGTCGATCATCCGCGCTGGAGCCAGGCGACGGAGCGGCGCATCGGCGAAAGCGGCTTCTTCGGCGCCAATCGCCACCCCACCCTGCCCTTCAACGGCTATGCCGACGAAGTCGCCGGTCTCTACGACGGCATGGATCTCCGGGTGAATTTCTGATGGCAGCGTTTTCGCTCGCCATTCCGAAGCGCTGGCTGCCGGTATCCGTCTGGCTGCTCTATGGTGTAGGGCTCCTGCCCGCAGCTTGGAACTTCTATCTCGGCGCAACGGATCAGCTCGGCGCCGATCCAGTGAAGACCTTCGAACTCTTCCTCGGCATCTGGACCATTCGCTTTCTGATCCTGACGCTTGCGGTTACCCCTGCCCGGGACCTTCTCGGCTGGAATTACCTGCGCTATCGCCGCGCACTCGGCCTTCTGACGTTTTACTACGCTCTGATGCACTTCACCGTCTACATGGTGCTCGATCAGGCGCTGGACGTCGCTGCCGTCATTGATGACGTCGTGAAGCGACCCTTCATCATGTTCGGCATGGGTGCACTGGCGATGCTTGTTCCACTCGCGCTTACATCCAATAATTTCTCGATCCGCAGGCTGGGCAAGAACTGGATCTGGCTCCATCGCCTCATCTACATCATTGCCGCATCGGCAGCACTGCACTTTGCCCTGTCGACGAAGATCCTGGACCTTGAGCAATATATCTATGTCGGGCTGATCATCGCGCTGATCCTCTACCGTGCCTACAAGCCCATCGGGCGGAGCCGAAAGAGGGGGCAAGGACGGGCACGCGGACGAACCGTAGCATCATCAGCGTCATAGAGATCCGCGTTACGGCTCGAAAGACAATCGCCTGCGTGCGGGGTCAAGCGCATAGGCCGCAGCTATCCCGATAGCATAGGCCACGATATTCCAGACCGAGAAGACTCTGCCAAGCAGCAAGGCGCCGGCGGTCGTCAATCGAAACGCATCGAGCCAGGGCGTGTGATAGAGCCGGAGCAACTCGACGGTTATCGCAACGCATAGCGCCATGAGAGCGATTCCAGCGGGGCGAATGCTCCCAAAGAGGCCTGCGATGATAAATGCAAGCAGGACATAAACCATCGATCCCCAGAGCAGTGAGCCGCCGTATTTGACGATGAAGAAGGGAAGATCGGCCGCATAACCGAATCGCCTGAGTGTCAAACCGGAAATGATGATGAGCAGCAGGGCTGCGAGGCGCTGGGCATGGATGCGCCGAATAATCTTGTGTGAATTCAAAAAGGCCACCACAATTCTAACCGAGTTCCGCTGCCAATTTCCAATCATCAAGATATCAAGCTGTCGCCGTCACTCGGTAGGTTCGCACTGTTTCAAAACAGAGGTTGCTCGCCAGCATATGCCAAAAGTCGCCGCACTTCCGGAATTACTTCCTCTTTTGGACAAGCATCTGATCGACCGGCCGGCCGATCTTCAACGCAATGGCATCGAACGCTTCATCGTCGAATTCTTCTATTTTGCCGTCAAGGAGGCCCGAGCCTGCCTCTTCGCAGGCCTGTTTTTTCTGTCGGTCTTCCTGGTCCCGCATGCAGGCATCATCGGTATTCCGCGTTATGATCTGCTGCTGATTATCGCTCTTGCGATTCAGGCTTGGATGGTCTGGGCAAAGCTCGAAACCATCGACGAATTGAAGGCGATCTCTGTCTTTCATCTGATTGGTTTTGCACTGGAGGTCTTCAAGACCTCAGGCAGCATCCAGTCGTGGAGCTATCCGGATTTCGCCTATGCCAAACTGTTTGGCGTCCCGCTTTTTTCCGGCTTCATGTATGCGGCTGTCGGCAGCTACGTCATTCAGGCTTGGCGCCTTTTTGATCTGCGCGTGAGACATCATCCGCCCTACTGGATGGCCGGGCTCATGGCATTGGCGATCTACGCCAACTTCTTCACCCATCACTATATCGGCGACTACCGTTGGTACATCGCCGCCTGCACGCTCGGTCTTTATGCGCGCACCACCGTCATTTTCAGGCCCTATGATCAGGACCGCAAGATGCCCCTGCTTTTCGCCTTCATCCTGATCGGCTTCTTCATCTGGCTTGCCGAAAACATCAGCACCTTCTTCGGGGTGTGGCGCTATCCGAACCAGATCGGCGCGTGGTCCACCGTGCATATCGGCAAATGGAGTTCGTGGTGCCTGCTGGTGATTATGACCTTCACGATCGTCGCAAATCTCAAGCACATCAAACACAAAATCCACGTGCCCGAATGATTCCCGAAACAGTCAGAGAACCAGGGCAAGGAGCGGGAAGCTTGATTGATCATATCACCGTCGCCGCGAGCGATCTCACAAAGAGCAGGCTCTTTTATGAAAGAGCTTTCGCACCTTGGGATATACATTGTCCTTCGGGAAGGAAAAGCTGTTCTGGGCCTTCGATATCGGCAATGGCTCCCTGTTCGAAATCCAGCAGGCCGATAGCCCCCCGCCCCTGACACGCGTCCACGTCGCTTTTCGAGCCAGGAACAGGGCGGAAGTCGATGCGTTCTATCAAGGCGCTCTTGAGCCGGCGCGCAGGATAATGGCGCACCCGGCCCGCGCCCGGACTACACGCCTGATTATTATGCCTGCTTTATTCTCGATCCCGATAGCTACAACATCGAAGCCATGAACAATCAGCCGCTTAAGAAAGCTTGCGCAGAAGCGGCCTCCAACCAAACGCACAAACGAAAAAGCCGGGCGCAAGGCCCGGCTTTTCTGCTTTCCGAAACCGGAAAATCTCAGGCAGCGACAGACTGCTCTTCAGCAGCGACGCGGGCCTTGTCGGCTGCGCCCTTTGCGTAGGTGTCGCGGTCAACGAATTCGATGACGGCGAGAGCGGCGTTGTCGCCCTGGCGGAAGCCGGCCTTCATGATACGCAGGTAACCGCCGTTGCGGGTTGCGTAGCGCGAGGCGATCGTGTCGAAGAGCTTCGAAACGACAGCGGCGTCCTTGATCTGCGAGATCGCCTGACGACGAGCGTGCAGGTCGCCGCGCTTGCCGAGGGTGACGAGCTTTTCGACGATCGGACGAATTTCCTTGGCCTTCGGAAGGGTCGTTACGATCTGCTCGTGGGTGATGAGCGAAGCCGCCATGTTGGCGAACATCGCCTTGCGGTGGCTTGCAGTTCTATTCAGCTTGCGGCCGGCTTTACCATGGCGCATTGCTATTCTCCTTTAATGCAGTGCCCTTACTTCGTTACCGGGCCTGCCGTTTCCTGGCACATGCAGGCGATAGGCCTGCTGTTTGACGGGGAAAGGCAGCCGTGAAGAGCCTGCCTTTTTGGTTCTTAATATTGGTCTTCGTAACGCTTTGCGAGATCTTCGATGTTCTCGGGCGGCCATGCCGGCACTTCCATGCCGAGGTGCAGGCCCATGGAAGCGAGAACTTCCTTGATTTCGTTCAGCGACTTGCGACCAAAATTCGGGGTGCGGAGCATTTCTGCTTCGGTCTTCTGAATGAGGTCGCCGATGTAGACGATGTTGTCGTTCTTCAGGCAGTTTGCCGAACGAACGGACAATTCGAGTTCGTCCACCTTCTTGAGGAGCGCCGGGTTGAAGGCCAGTTCGGTGACGGCTTCTTCTTCGGCTTCCTTCTGCGGTTCGTCGAAGTTGACGAAGACGCCAAGCTGGTCCTGCAGGATGCGAGCCGCGAAAGCGACGGCATCTTCGCCGGAGACCGAGCCATCGGTTTCGATGGTCATTGTCAGCTTGTCGTAGTCGAGAACCTGTCCTTCACGGGTATTTTCAACCTTGTAGGACACCTTCTTGACCGGCGAATAGAGGCTGTCGACCGGGATAAGACCGATCGGAGCATCTTCCGCACGATTGCGCTCGGCCGGAACATAGCCCTTGCCGTTGTTGACGGTGAACTCCATGCGGATTTCGGCACCCTCGTCAAGCGTGCAGATGACATGCTCGGGGTTGAGGATTTCGATATCGCCGACCGTCTGGATGTCGCCAGCGGTTACAACACCCGGACCCTGCTTACGCACGACCATGCGCTTGGCGTCGTCGCCATCCATCTTGATGGCGATTTCCTTGATGTTGAGCACGATGTCCGTAACGTCCTCACGAACGCCCGGGATCGAGGAGAATTCATGCAGCACGCCGTCGATCTGCACGGCCGTAACAGCGGCACCGCGCAGAGAGGAGAGCAGAACGCGACGCAACGCGTTGCCGAGGGTGAGGCCGAAACCACGCTCAAGCGGCTCTGCAACGAGAGTCGCCTTGGTGCGCGAGCTCGAAGAGAACTCCACCTTGTTCGGCTTGATCAGTTCCTGCCAGTTCTTCTGAATCATAATTTTGCCTTCCGTTCGTTGCCACCATCCAATCGTGGCAACCGAGCTTGAAAACCACCGGGAACGCCGATGCGCTCACCGGTGACGATAGCGATGATCAGACGCGGCGCTTCTTGCGCGGACGGCAGCCATTGTGCGGGATCGGGGTCACGTCACGAATGGACGTGATCATGAAACCGGCAGCCTGGAGCGCGCGCAGAGCCGATTCACGGCCGGAACCCGGGCCGCAAACTTCGACTTCCAGCGACTTCATGCCGTGTTCCTGGGCCTTCTTGGCGCAGTCTTCAGCAGCGATCTGGGCAGCAAACGGGGTCGACTTGCGCGAGCCCTTGAAGCCCTTGGCGCCAGCCGACGACCAGGCAATCGCATTGCCCTGCGCGTCGGTGATGGTGATCATCGTGTTGTTGAAGGTCGAGTTGACGTGAGCGACACCCGACGAGATGTTCTTACGTTCGCGACGGCGAACGCGGACGGCTTCCTTAGCCATGGTATTCCTTTCGTTGATCTCTTCACCGCCGTAATCCCAGCGGCTACACCGGAACGGTGCCTTTACGGCCCCATTCCAAACTCAAAAGAGGCCGGCGCAGACCGCCAGCCTCCCCACTCCGGTTTCCCGGGAATTACTTCTTCTTACCAGCGATCGCCTTTGCCGGACCCTTGCGGGTACGAGCATTGGTGTGCGTGCGCTGACCGCGGACCGGCAGGCCACGGCGATGACGCAGGCCGCGGTAGCAACCGAGGTCCATCAGGCGCTTGATGTTCATCGAGGTTTCGCGACGAAGATCACCCTCGACCTGATAGTCACGGTCTATGGTTTCACGGATCTGAAGTATCTCAGCATCCGTGAGCTGATGAACGCGGCGATCAGCCGGAATACCGACCTTCTCGACGATTTCCTGCGCGAATTTCGATCCAATCCCGTGAATGTAGGTCAGCGCGATGACGACGCGCTTTGCAGTCGGGATGTTGACGCCAGCGATACGTGCCACGCCTGTTCTCCTTGCATTCCAGTTGCCATCCGGCAATAGGGCTTCGTTATGCAGCCAGAGGCCGCTCGTTCAAATTCGGGTTCGTAACATCGCAAAACGATCGAACCCGGATTTCCTTCGGGAAATCCGCGCCGATCGCAGGGAATGTCGCGAGTTGGCGCGGTTTAACGGAATCAGTGCAAAAAAGCAACCGCTCCCGCCAAGTTTATTTTCAAAGCCTTAAAGCTTGGAAAGAATACCTTCGATCTCGGTCGTAACCTGATCGATTTCGGCCATACCATCCACGGACTTGAGTTTGCCCTTGGCGTAGTAGTAGCCGATCAGCGGCGAGGTTTCCTTGTAGTAGACCTCGAGACGCTTGGTCATGGTCTCGGCATTGTCATCGGGACGGCGCTTGAAGTGGGTCGAACCGCACTTGTCGCAGACACCTTCCTTGTCTGGGACCTTGTCCGTATCGTGATAGACCGTGCCGCACTCAGCACAGGAGTAGCGACCTGCCACGCGGCGAACCAGTTCCTTGTCGTCGACACGGAATTCGATGACGACAGAGAGATCAAGACCCTTGGCCTTCAGCATCGCCTCAGTGGCATCCGCCTGCACCAGCGTGCGCGGGAAACCGTCAAGGATGAAACCGTTAGCGCAATCAGGTTGATCGATTCGTTCGGAGACGATGGCGTTGACAATCTCGTCCGAGACCAGATTTCCGGCGTCCATGACAGCCTTGGCACGCTTGCCGACTTCAGTACCGGCCTGAACGGCGGCGCGCAGCATGTCACCCGTGGAAAGCTGCGGAATACCATGCTTTTCCACGATCCGCTGGGCCTGGGTCCCCTTACCCGCGCCCGGCGGCCCCAAAAGTATAAGTCTCATCGCCCCCTCTTTCCTCCACGCAGCTTCGATTTCTTGATCAGGCCTTCGTACTGCTGTGCGATCAGATGGCCTTGGATCTGTGCCACCGTATCAAGAGTTACGCTAACCACGATCAAAAGCGAAGTCCCACCAAGGGCTAATGGAATGCCGGTTTGCGACACCAGGATCTCAGGCAGGATACAGACGAAGACGAGATAGATAGCGCCGATCACCGTGATACGGGTCAGCACGTAGTCGATATATTCGGCAGTGCGATCGCCCGGGCGGATGCCGGGGATAAAGCCGCCATGCTTCTTCAGATTGTCGGCCGTGTCCTTCGGATTGAAGACGATGGCCGTGTAGAAAAAGGCAAAGAAGGCGATGAGTGCCGCATAGAGCACCATGTAAAGCGGCTGACCATGGCCGAGCGCAGCAACGATGGATGTTGCCCAAGCCGGCATGGCCGTCGTGCTGGCAAAGCCCGCAAGCGTCGCCGGCAGAAGCAGCAGCGAGGATGCGAAGATTGCCGGGATGACGCCCGAGGTGTTCAGCTTCAGCGGCAGGTGCGAGGTGTCGCCCTGGAACATGCGGTTGCCGACCTGACGCTTCGGATACTGGATCAGAAGGCGGCGCTGCGCGCGCTCAACGAAGACGATGACGGCGATGACGGCGATCGCAACGACGATGACAGCCAGGATGAGCGTCGTCGACAGCGCACCGGTGCGGCCGAGTTCCAGCGTACCCGCAAGGGCTGTCGGAAGACCGGCCGCAATGCCTGCGAAGATGATCAGCGAAATACCGTTGCCGATACCGCGCGAGGTGATCTGCTCGCCGAGCCACATCAGAAACATCGTGCCGCCGAGGAGCGTCAGAACGGTCGAAATTTTAAAGAACCAGCCCGGATCGACAACGAGGCCGTTACCGCTTTCGAGACCAACGGCAATGCCGTAGGCCTGGAGCGCGCCGAGGATGACCGTGCCGTAGCGGGTGTACTGGTTGATGATCTTGCGACCCTGCTCGCCTTCCTTCTTCAGGTTTTCGAGCGCCGGCACGACCGAAGTCATGAGCTGCACGATGATCGAAGCGGAGATGTAGGGCATGATGCCGAGCGCGAAGATCGCCATGCGCTGTACGGCGCCGCCCGAGAACATGTTGAAGAGGCCGAGAATACCGCCAGCTTGGCCCTGGAAGGCCTGGGCATAGGCCTGCGGATTAAGGCCTGGAAGCGGAATATGGGTACCCAGCCGGTAGACGAGGAGAGCTGCCAGTGTGAACCACAGGCGCTTCTTAAGATCCTCGGCTTTGGCGAAGGTCGAAAAATTGAGGTTTGAAGCCAGTTGTTCCGCTGCAGAAGCCATGCGTTTCTCCGCGCTACCAATTCCGGGCGCTATCGAGTCGGCCGGCACCGGAATCAGTATGAATTTCTTTTAAAAACCGGGCTTCGGACGGATCGCTGGCGCAACCCTATGCCTCACCCTCGTTTTCAGTCTTACCGTCCCGACGCGGATGCGTCCAAGCAGGTTTTTGTGAGGCTCACATATGGGAGCAAAATCGCCCGGTGTGAAGCACCCCGGGCGATATATCATGAGTTTATTATTCTGCCGCTGCGGCAGAAAGAAGCGTTACCTTGCCGCCGGCCTTTTCGATCTTCTCGACAGCAGACTTGGAAGCGCCTGCAACTTCGAGCGTGATCTTGGCCTTGAGCTCGCCGTCGGAGAGAACGCGAACGCCGTCCTTGGCGCGGCGGATGACGCCGGCGGCCTTGAGAGCAGCCGCATCAACCGTCGCCTTCGCGTCGAGCTTGCCGGCGTCGACGGCAGCCTGGATGCGTGCCAGCGATACGACGACGTAGTCGGCTGCGAAGATGTTGTTGAAGCCGCGCTTCGGCAGGCGACGGTAGATGGGCATCTGACCGCCTTCGAAGCCGTTGATGGCAACGCCCGAACGGGACTTCTGACCCTTTACACCGCGACCACCGGTCTTGCCGGAGCCCGAGCCGATACCGCGGCCGAGACGCTTGCGGCTGTGGGTAGAGCCTTCGTTATCCTTGATTTCATTGAGTTTCATGAGCTTTACTCCGGTCTCACTTCTCGTCGACAACGCGAACGAGATGCTGGACTGCGCGGATCATGCCACGAACGGCCGGAGTGTCTTCCAGCGTGCGGCGACGGTGCATCTTGTTCAGTCCGAGACCGATCAGCGTACGCTGCTGGACGTCCGGACGGCGAATCGGGCTGCCGATCTGTTCGATCGTAACAGTCTTCGCTTCAGCCTTCTTGGTAGCCTTGGCCATTGGTCAGCTCCTCTTATTCTTCAGAGGCGTTGCCAGAAGCGGCACGGCGAGCCTGGAGCGTAGCATACTTGATGCCGCGCTGGGCTGCGATGTCCTTCGGGTGAACCTGGTGCTTCAGAGCGTCGAAGGTGGCGCGAACCATGTTGTAGGGGTTCGACGAACCAGTCGACTTGGCGACGACGTCGTGGACGCCGAGCGTTTCGAAAACGGCGCGCATCGGACCACCGGCGATGATACCGGTACCGACCTTGGCCGAGCGCAGCAAAACCTTGCCGGCGCCATGACGGCCATGGACGTCGTGATGCAGCGTACGGCCGTCACGCAGCGGTACGAAGATCAGTTCACGCTTGGCGGCTTCGGTTGCCTTGCGGATGGCTTCCGGCACCTCGCGTGCCTTGCCATGGCCGAAGCCTACGCGGCCCTTCTGGTCGCCGACGACGACGAGAGCGGCGAAGCCGAAGCGACGGCCACCCTTAACAACCTTGGCGACGCGGTTGATCGCGACCAGCTTGTCGACGAATTCGCTATCGCGCTCTTCGCGGCTCTGGCGGTCTTCCCGCTGCGGCCTTCTTTCCTGTGCCATTGTCCTCTTCCTTTTTCTTTTCCGGGTGCAATCGGCAAACAAAACGAGGACCGCATCGGCTTCCCCAAGGGAACGATTTGCGGCCCGGTGAAATCCGGCCGAGGCTTAAAAGTCTTCGGCCGGAAACTGATTAGAAGGTCAGACCGCTTTCGCGGGCCGCATCTGCCAGGGCCTTGATACGGCCGTGATAGATGAAGGCGCCACGGTCGAATACGACCTCAGTGACACCTGCCTTGGAGGCGCGCTCAGCAACGAGCTTGCCAACGAGGGCTGCTGCTGCGGTGTCGGCACCGGTCTTCAGAGAACCGCGCAGATCCTTGTCGAGGGTCGATGCAGCGGCAAGCGTCTTGCCGGCAACATCGTCGATGATCTGTGCGTAGATGTTCTTCGACGAGCGATGAACCGACAGGCGCGGACGGCCATTGGCCACCGACTTGAGATGACGGCGCACGCGGTTGGCACGACGTGCAAGTGCTTCTTTCCTGCTAGCCATTTCGCGTGATCCTTACTTCTTCTTGCCTTCTTTGCGGACAATCCGCTCTTCGGCATACTTGACGCCCTTGCCCTTGTAGGGCTCCGGACCGCGATATTCGCGGATCTCGGCGGCGACCTGACCGACCTGCTGCTTGTTGATGCCGGTGACGACGATTTCCGTCGGCTTCGGCACAGCGATCGTGATGCCCTGCGGCGGTTCGTAGACCACGTCGTGGCTGAAACCGAGCGCCAGCTGCAGGTTCTTGCCCTGCAGGGAAGCACGGTAACCAACGCCGTTGATTTCGAGCTTGCGCTCGAAGCCGTCCTTGACGCCCTTGAAGATGTTTTCGATCATCGTGCGGGACATGCCCCACTTCGAACGAGCATCCTTCGTCTGCGTGAGCGGCGTTACGACGACCGCATTGTTTTCGAGCTTGAGGCTGATTTCGTCGTTTGCGACGAAAAACAGCTCGCCCTTCGGGCCCTTAGCGGTAACCTTCTGGCCATCGACCGTAGCCGTGATCCCAGCAGGCACCTGAACGGGCTTCTTACCGATACGAGACATGTTTCAATCCTGTCTGTTCGCTATGGAGACCCTGCGCAGTCTTAGAAGACCGAGCAGAGAACCTCGCCACCAACGTTCTGTTCGCGAGCCTGGTGATCGGCCATCACGCCCTTCGGGGTCGAAAGGATGGTGATGCCGAGGCCGTTCGCGACCTGCGGAATGGACTTGACCGAGACATAAACCCGGCGGCCCGGCTTGGACACACGGCCGATCTCACGGATCACCGATGCGCCTTCATAGTACTTGAGTTCGATGTTCAGTTCGGACTTGCCGTTGCCGAAATCGACGACGGAGTAGCCACGGATGTAGCCTTCGGACTGGAGGACATCGAGAACACGTGCACGGAGCTTGGAGGCAGGCGTCGAAACCGACGACTTGCGACGCGAAGCACCGTTGCGGATACGGGTGAGCATATCGCCCAACGGATCAGTCATTGTCATCTAACCTGCTCCTTACCAGCTCGACTTGACGATGCCCGGCACCTTGCCGAGATTGCCCAGTTCGCGCAGCGCGATACGCGACATACGCAGTTTACGGTAATAAGCGCGCGGACGACCAGACACTTCGCAACGGTTGCGAATGCGGGTCTTCGATCCGTCGCGCGGCAGGGATGCCAGCTTGATCGAGGCCTTGAACCGCTCTTCGATCGGAAGAGCCTGGTTCATGATGATCGCCTTCAGGGCAGCACGCTTGCCGGCCTGGTTTGCGACCGTATTACGGCGGCGCTTGTTCTTTTCAACTGCGCTTGTCTTCGCCATGTCAGGTTCCTTTTCTACGCTCGTCGTTACGGTTACTGACGGAACGGGAAGCTAAACTCCGTGAGGAGTGCGCGAGCTTCGTCGTCGGTCGTGGCCGTCGTGCAAACGATGATGTCCATGCCCCACATCTGATCAACCTTGTCGTAGTTGATTTCAGGGAACACAATGTGCTCCTTGATGCCCATGGCAAAGTTGCCACGGCCGTCAAAGCTCTTCGGGTTCAGGCCGCGGAAGTCGCGAACGCGCGGAAGCGCGATGTTGACCAGGCGATCCAGGAACTCGTACATGCGGGCGCCGCGCAGGGTGACCTTCGCGCCGATCGGCATGTTTTCGCGGACCTTGAAGCCAGCGATAGAGTTGCGTGCACGGGTGATAACCGGCTTCTGGCCAGCAATGGCAGCCAGGTCGGCAGCAGCAACGGTCGGCTTCTTCGAGTCAGCCGTGGCTTCGCCCACACCCATGTTGATAACGATCTTGTCGAGCTTTGGGATCATCATCTCGTTGGCGTAGGAGAACTTCTCCTGCATCGCCTTACGGATCCGCTCGACATATTCCTTCTTGAGCCGCGGCTCGTACTTTGCCTCAGCCATCGATCACTTCTCCCGAACGCTTGGCCACGCGGACCTTCTTGCCGTCAACAACCTTGAAGCCGACGCGGGTCGGCTTGCCGTCCTTGTCGACGATCGCGACGTTGGACAGGTGGACCGAAGCTTCCTTGGAAATGATCCCGGCTTCCTGGGTCTGCGTCTGACGCTGATGGCGCTTTACGACGTTAACGCCGCGAACCACGGCGCGATCTTCCTTCGGCAGGACCTGAAGGACTTCGCCGGTACGGCCCTTGTCCTTGCCTGCGAGCATGACGACTTTGTCGCCCTTACGAATCTTTTGCATCGTTCTCGCTCCTTACAGTACTTCGGGAGCCAGCGAGATGATCTTCATGTGGTTCTTCGCACGCAATTCGCGCGGAACCGGTCCGAAGATACGGGTGCCGATCGGCTCTTTCTTGTTGTCGATGAGGACTGCTGCGTTGGTGTCGAAGCGGATGACAGAGCCATCCGGACGACGGATGTCCTTGGCGGTGCGAACGACAACCGCCTTCATCACGTCACCCTTCTTCACACGGCCGCGCGGGATCGCTTCCTTGATCGAAACGACGATGACGTCGCCGATCGAGGCATACTTGCGCTTCGAGCCGCCCAGCACCTTGATGCACATGACACGACGGGCGCCGGAATTATCCGCGACGTCGAGGTTTGTTTGCATCTGAATCATATCAGGTCGCCTTCTTGTTCCTACCGGAATGGTTGGGCAAAGCCCCCTCTCCCGGCTTATGAAAATTGTCCACCGGCCGCTCGTCACAGGGACAGCGAAAGCACGGCAATAGCTTGAATAGCGCGGGATCGATCGTTGCCAGGGTGGTTTCCCAAACGGGACCTTCCGTGCGCTTAAAGCAAAAGAACGCCCGGCATTCGAGCGTTCCGACGCTGCTTCATACAGAAATTTCCGCGAGACGCAAGGCCTCGCGCGAAATTCTTACTTGGCCTGGGCGGCAATAACCGTCCAGCGCTTGTCCTTGGAGATCGGTGCGCACTCCTCGATGGAGACGATATCACCGATCTTGTACTGATTGTTTTCGTCGTGGGCCTTGTACTTCTTGGAGCGACGAACGGTCTTCTGGAGCAGCGGATGAGCGAAACGACGCTCAACCCGAACTACGACAGTCTTCTCGTTCTTGTCACCAACCACGACGCCCTGCAGAATACGCTTCGGCATGTTTTTTTCCTTTAAGCCTTTGCTTCTGCCGCCTTCTGGCGGGCAATGGTTTTGACGCGGGCGATGTCCTTGCGGACTTCGTTGATGCGCGAGGACTTCTCAAGCTGGCCGGTCGCCTTCTGGAAGCGCAGGTTGAACTGCTCCTTCTTCAGGTCGGCAAGCTTGTCCTTGAGCTGGTCGGCCGTGAGGCCGCGTACTTCTTCGGCTTTCATCGTGCCTTCTCCTTACTCTGCGATGCGCTGAACGAAGCGCGTCTTGACCGAGAGCTTGGCCGAGCCGAGGCGAAGCGCTTCACGCGCGATTTCCTCGGAGACACCGTCGATCTCGAACATCATACGACCGGGCTTGACCTTGCATGCCCAGTATTCCACGGAACCCTTACCCTTACCCATGCGGACTTCGGTGGGCTTTGCGGTTACCGGAACGTCCGGGAACACGCGGATCCAAACACGGCCGGCACGCTTCATGTAACGCGTGATCGCGCGGCGGGCCGCTTCGATCTCGCGTGCGTTAACGCGGTTCGGCTCCTGAGCCTTCAGGCCGAATTCGCCGAAGGCCAGATCAGAACCGCCCTTGGCTACGCCCTTGATGCGGCCCTTGAACTGCTTGCGGTACTTAGTACGCTTTGGCTGCAACATTTTCTTACTTCTCCGAGCTTATCTTTCGCCAGCGCTAATTACGCGTTGTCGCGTTCGCGGCGACGATCGCCACGGTCGCGTTCGCGGCTTGCCGGACCCTGTGCATCGCCTTCCAGCGCGCGACGTTCGGAAGCCATCGGATCGTGCTCAAGGATTTCGCCCTTGAAGATCCAGACCTTGATGCCGCAGATACCGAATGCGGTTTCGGCTTCAGCCGTACCGTAGTCGATGTCAGCGCGCAGGGTGTGCAGCGGAACGCGGCCCTCGCGGTACCATTCCGTACGAGCGATTTCTGCACCGCCAAGACGGCCTGCGCAGGTGATCTTGATGCCTTCGGCGCCAAGACGCATCGCGGACTGAACGGCGCGCTTCATGGCGCGGCGGAAAGCCACGCGGCGCTCGAGCTGCTGGGCGATCGACTGAGCGACGAGCGTCGCGTCGATTTCCGGCTTGCGCACTTCAACGATGTTGAGGTGCGTTTCGGAGTTCGTCATGTCCGACAGCTTCTTGCGGAGCTTGTCGATGTCGGCGCCCTTGCGGCCGATGATCAGGCCCGGACGGGCCGAATGGATCGTGACGCGGCACTTCTTGTGCGGACGCTCGATGACCACCTTGGAGATACCGGCCTGCTTCAGTTCGCTCATGACGAACTTCCGCATCTTCAGGTCTTCGTGCAGGAGCTGGCCGTACTCGGCATTGTCCGCAAACCAGCGGCTATCCCAGGTACGGTTGATGCCAAGACGGAAACCAATCGGATTGATTTTCTGACCCATTATGCGGCCTCCTCTTGTGCCTGCACTTCACGAACGACGATCGTCAGGTGAGCGAACGGACGTTCGATGCGCGATGCGCGGCCGCGGCCGCGGGCGTGGAAGCGCTTCATGACAATCGACTTGCCGACATAGGCCTCGGCGACGACGAGAGCGTCGACGTCGAGGTCATGGTTGTTCTCGGCGTTAGCGATCGCAGATTCGAGCGTCTTCTTGACGGCGCCTGCGATGCGCTTGCGGGAGAATTCCAGCTCAGCGAGTGCACGCTCGACCTTCTTGCCGCGGATGGCCGCAGCAACCAGGTTGAGCTTCTGTGGGCTGACGCGGAGCGTACGGGCGACTGCTTGCGCCTCGTTGTCCTTCAGCCGGCGTTCGGCTTTAGCCTTACCCATCGTTACTTCCTCTTTGCCTTCTTGTCCGCGCCGTGACCGTAATAGGTACGGGTCGGAGAGAATTCACCGAATTTGTGTCCGACCATGTCTTCATTGACACTGACCGGAACATGCTTGCTGCCGTTGTAGACGCCGAAGGTGAGACCAACGAACTGCGGCAGGATCGTGGAGCGACGGCTCCAGATCTTGATTACTTCTGCACGTCCGCCTTCACGAACCTTCTCAGCCTTCTTGAGAAGATAGCCGTCAACAAACGGACCTTTCCATACTGAACGAGCCATTGAGGACTTCCTCTCTTACTTCTTACGCTGATGACGCGAGCGCATGATCATCTTGTCGGTCGACTTGTTCGACCGGGTGCGCTTGCCCTTGGTCGGCTTGCCCCACGGAGAAACCGGGTGACGACCACCAGAGGTGCGGCCTTCACCACCGCCGTGCGGATGGTCGACCGGGTTCATGACGACGCCGCGGTTATGCGGACGCTTGCCGCGCCAAACGGTACGACCGGCCTTGCCGTCGTTAATGTTGGCATGGTCAGGGTTCGACACAGCACCGATCGAAGCGAGGCAGGTGCCGTGCACAAGGCGCTGTTCGCCGGAGTTGAGGCGAAGGATCGCCATGCCCTGGTCGCGGCCGACGAGCTGCGCGTAGGAACCGGCGGAGCGGGCAATCTGACCGCCCTTGCCCGGCTTCATTTCCACGTTGTGGATGATGGAGCCGACCGGAATGTACTGCAGCGGCATCGTGTTGCCGGGCTTGACATCGACGGCCTTGTCGGAAGCGATGACCTTGTCGCCGGCAGCAAGACGCTGCGGAGCGATGATGTAGGCCTTCTCGCCGTCGGCATAGCTGACGAGCGCGATGTAAGCCGTACGGTTCGGGTCGTATTCGATACGCTCGACCGTCCCTTCGACGTCGAACTTGCGACGCTTGAAGTCGATGATGCGATACGTACGCTTGTGACCACCGCCGATGAAGCGGGCCGTGATGCGGCCGAGGTTGTTACGACCACCGCTCTTGGTGAGACCTTCCGTCAGCGACTTGACCGGCTTGCCCTTGTAGAGGCCCGAACGGTCGACGATGACCAGCTGGCGCTGGCTCGGGGTCGTCGGATTGAATGTTTTCAATGCCATCTTTTTATTCCTCAGAGACCGGTGGAGACGTCGATCGTTTGGCCTTCAGCCAACGTCACGACAGCCTTCTTCACGTCCTGCTGCTTGCCGACAAAACCGCGGAACCGGCGGGTCTTGCCCTTGCGCAACAGGGTGTTGACGGCCGTGACCTTGACGCCGAAGAGCGCCTCGACCGCAGCCTTGATTTCCGGCTTCGTCGCCTTCTTGGCGACATTGAAAACAACCTGGTTGTTTTCCGATACCAGCGTGGACTTTTCGGTGATCGCAGGAGAAACGATCACATCGTAGTGGCGAAGATCGGTCACTTGAATCGCTCCTCTAGCGCTTCAACGGCAGCCTTGGAAAGCACGAGCTTGCCGCGGCGGACGATGTCGTAAACGTTAATGCCCTGGATCGGCAGAACATCGACGTTCGGGATGTTCTGAGCAGCGAGCTTGAAGTTACCGTCGAGCTCGGCGCCACCGATGAAGAGGGCGTTGGTGAGGCCCAGCGAGGCGAATACGCCGGCCAAAGCCTTCGTCTTTGCTTCGTTGGCGACCAGATCATCGATGATGATCAGTTCGTCTGCCTTGATCTTGGCGGACAGCGCGTGACGCAGGCCGAGCGCGCGAACCTTCTTGGGAAGGTCGTGTTCATGACTGCGGGCGACCGGGCCGTGGGCCTTACCACCGCCGCGGAACTGCGGAGCACGAGCCGAATGGTGACGAGCGCGGCCCGTCCCCTTCTGCTTGTACATCTTGGCGCCGGTGCGGGAAACGTCCGCGCGGCCCTTTGCCTGATGGGTGCCCTGCTGCTTCTTGGCAAGCTGCCAGCGGATGACGCGGGCGAGAATGTCTTCGCGGGGCTCAAGGCCGAAAATCGCATCAGAAAGGGAAACCTTCCCAGCGTCTTTGCCCTCGAGGGTCTTGACGTTCAATTCCATTGGTCTGGCTCCCTTACTTCGCTGCCGACTTGACGGCGTCGCGCACGATGATCCAGGCACCCTTGGAACCGGGTACTGCACCCTTGATCAGGATCAGACCACGATCTTCGTCGGTCGAAACCACTTCAAGGTTCTGCGTCGTCACGCGCGTCTGGCCCATATGACCAGCCATCTTCTTGTTCTTGAAAACCTTGCCCGGATCCTGGCGCGAACCCGTCGAACCATGCGAGCGGTGCGAAACAGACACACCGTGCGTGGCGCGCAGACCGCCGAAACCGTGGCGCTTCATGGCGCCGGCAAAGCCCTTACCGACCGTGGTGCCGGTGACATCGACGAGCTGGCCAGCAGCAAAGTGGCCGGCCTTGAGCTCAGTGCCGATATCGAGCAGGTTGTCTTCCGAAACACGGAATTCCTGGAGCTTGGACTTCGGCTCAACGTTAGCGACGGCAAAGTTGCCGCGCATCGCCTTGGACGTGTTCTTTACCTTGGCCTGGCCAGCACCAAGCTGAAGCGCGGTATAGCCATTCTTTTCTACGGTGCGCTGGGCCACGACCTGGCAGCCATCCAAACGCAGTACCGTTACCGGGACATGCTCGCCGGCGTCGTTGTAGACGCGGGTCATTCCCACCTTCTGTGCAATCACACCTGAACGCATCGGTTCAATCCTTCCAACTCAGCTCGAGCAAGCTCAGAGCTTGATCTCAACATCGACACCTGCGGCGAGATCGAGCTTCATCAGCGCGTCCACCGTCTGCGGGGTCGGATCTACGATGTCGAGCAGGCGCTTATGCGTGCGCATCTCGAACTGTTCGCGGCTCTTCTTGTCGATGTGCGGGGACCGGTTGACCGTAAACTTCTCGATGCGGGTCGGAAGCGGAACGGGGCCCCGGACGCTTGCACCGGTGCGCTTCGCCGTCGACACGATCTCGCGCGTGGAAGCATCGAGAATCCGGTGATCGAACGCCTTCAGGCGAATGCGGATATTTTGGCCGTTCATTCGACGTTATCCTTGTGTTTGTTTTCCCTCATGTCTTTGGGCAAGACATGGGTTGTTCTTTCTTCCTAAGGCGGACCACCGGTTTCAAAGATCGAGAGAGATGCCTGTTACGGCTTCCCTGTCCACTCTTCAGGGCCTTTTTGACCCACCTTATTGTTTGTTCAGTCACCGCTTCGTCATCCAAAGCGGCACGCAAATCGCGCTCGCGCGCCATTTGCAACATTTCTGTGTAATAAGCAAGCGGCCAGCGCCGCCTGCTTCATAATAATGTCATCGAATCGGCTGCACCACCGGAGCAGCCGAATGAATTACTCGACGATGGAAGCAACGATGCCTGCACCGACGGTGCGGCCGCCTTCGCGGATCGCGAAGCGAAGCTTTTCTTCCATCGCGATCGGAACGATCAGCTCGACGTCAACAGTGACGTTGTCGCCAGGCATGACCATTTCCGTGCCTTCCGGAAGTGTGACGATACCCGTCACGTCCGTCGTGCGGAAGTAGAACTGCGGACGGTAGTTCGTGAAGAACGGCGTATGACGGCCGCCTTCTTCCTTCGTCAGAATGTAGGCTTCGGCCTTGAACTTCTTGTGCGGCTTGACAGAGCCCGGCTTGCACAGAATCTGGCCACGCTCGACGCCGTCACGGTTCACACCGCGAACCAGTGCGCCGATGTTGTCGCCGGCCTGGCCCTGGTCGAGCAGCTTGCGGAACATTTCAACGCCGGTCACCGTCGTCTTCGACGTCGGACGGATGCCGACGATCTCGACTTCTTCACCAACCTTGACGATACCGCGTTCGACGCGGCCGGTCACAACCGTACCGCGGCCCGAGATCGAGAACACGTCTTCGATCGGCATCAGGAACGGCTGGTCGATCGGACGCTCAGGCGTCGGGATGTAGGCGTCAACCTGAGCCATCAGCTCGCGGATCGCGTCTTCACCGATCTTCTTGTCGGAATCTTCAAGCGCAGCAAGCGCCGAACCCTTGACGACCGGGATGTCGTCGCCCGGGAAGTCGTAGGACGACAGAAGTTCGCGCACTTCCAGCTCGACGAGCTCGAGAAGCTCGGCGTCATCGACCTGGTCGACCTTGTTCAGGAAGACAACGATTGCCGGAACGCCAACCTGGCGGGCGAGCAGGATGTGCTCGCGCGTCTGCGGCATCGGGCCATCAGCAGCAGAGCAGACCAGGATCGCGCCGTCCATCTGCGCAGCACCCGTGATCATGTTCTTCACATAGTCGGCGTGGCCGGGGCAGTCGACGTGCGCATAGTGACGGTTCGGCGTCTCATACTCGACGTGAGCCGTCGAAATGGTGATGCCGCGCGCCTTTTCTTCCGGGGCAGCGTCGATCTGGTCATACGCCTTGAACTCACCGAAGTACTTCGTGATCGCTGCCGTCAGAGACGTCTTGCCATGGTCAACGTGGCCGATCGTGCCAATGTTGACGTGCGGCTTGTTGCGCTCAAACTTACTCTTTGCCATTTTCGGCTCTCCATTCTTTGGCCCGAGGGGCGCTAATTCTTGTTATAGGTCAATTGGTATTCCGGTCACTTCTGACCGGAATACTTTGCCTGGATTTCGGTTGCGACGTTCGACGGGACCGGCGCGTAGTGATCGAAGGTCATCGTGTACTGAGCACGGCCCTGCGACATGGAGCGCAGGTTGTCGACGTACTTGAACATGTTGGCCAGCGGGACGTTGGCATTGATGACAACGGCGACACCGCGGCTTTCCTGACCCTGGATCTGACCACGGCGGGAGTTCAGGTCGCCGATAACGTCACCAACATAGTCTTCCGGGGTAACGACTTCGACCTTCATCATCGGCTCAAGGAGCTGAGCTCCAGCCTTCTTTGCCGCTTCACGGAAGCAGGCGCGGGAAGCGATTTCGAACGCCAGGACCGAAGAGTCGACGTCGTGGAAGGCACCGTCGATGAGCGTCGCCTTGACGCCGAGCATCGGGAAGCCAGCCAGCGGACCGGAAGACAGAACGCTTTCGATACCCTTCTGAACGCCCGGGATGTATTCCTTCGGAACAGCACCGCCGACGATCTTGGATTCGAACTTGAAGTCGTCGCCATCCGGGTTCGGTTCGAAGACGATCTTGACGCGTGCGAACTGTCCGGTACCACCGGACTGCTTCTTGTGCGTGTAGTCTTCTTCGTGCTGGCGCGTGATGGTTTCGCGGTAAGCAACCTGCGGCGCGCCGACGTTTGCTTCAACCTTGAACTCACGGCGCATGCGGTCGACAATGATGTCGAGGTGCAGTTCGCCCATGCCAGCGATGATCGTCTGACCGGATTCCTGGTCCGTCTTCACGCGGAAGGACGGATCTTCGGCTGCCAGGCGGTTGAGCGCGAGGCCCATCTTTTCCTGGTCGCCCTTGGACTTCGGCTCGATAGCGATCTGGATGACCGGCTCCGGGAACTCCATGCGCTCGAGGATAACCGGCTTCAGCGGGTCGCAGAGCGTGTCACCCGTGGTGGTTTCCTTGAGACCTGCGAGAGCAACGATGTCACCGGCAAAGGCTTCTTCGATGTCTTCACGCGAGTTGGAGTGCATCTGCAGCATGCGGCCAACGCGCTCGCGCTTGTCCTTGACCGTGTTCATGACCGACGAACCCTTTTCGAGCTTGCCGGAGTAGATGCGGGCGAAGGTAAGCGAACCGACGAAGGGGTCGTTCATGATCTTAAACGCGAGCATGGAGAGCGGCTCGGAGTCATCTGCATGACGCTCGATTTCGGCTTCGGTCTTGAAGTCGATGCCCTTGATCGCGGGAATGTCGAGCGGCGACGGCAGGTAGTCGACAACGGCGTCGAGCAGCGGCTGAACGCCCTTGTTCTTGAAAGCCGTACCGCAGAACATCGGATGGAACTTGACGTCAATCGTACCGCGACGAACGAGTTCGCGGATCTTGTCGTTGTCGGGCATGTTGCCTTCGAGGTAGGCTTCCATCGCGGCTTCGTCGATCTCGACAACGGTCTCGATCAGCTTTTCGCGATATTCTTCAGCCTTGGCCTTCATGTCATCCGGGATCTCGACGACGTCCCACTGCGCGCCGAGCGATTCGTCGCGCCAGATGAGAGCGTTCATCTCGACGAGGTCGATAACGCCCTTGAAGTCGCTTTCAGCGCCGATCGGCAGCTGCATGACGACAGCGATCGCACCCAGACGGGTTTTGATCATCTCAACCGAGCGGTAGAAATCCGCACCGGTCTTGTCCATCTTGTTGCAGAAGATCATGCGCGGAACGTTGTACTTCTCAGCCTGGCGCCAGACGGTTTCCGTCTGCGGCTCGACACCGGCGTTGGCATCGAGCAGCGCGATGGCGCCGTCGAGAACGCGCAGCGAACGCTCGACTTCGATGGTGAAGTCGACGTGGCCGGGAGTGTCGATGATGTTGAAGCGGCGCATCTTGCCGTCACGGCCCTTCCAGAAGGTCGTGGTGGCAGCAGACGTGATCGTGATGCCGCGTTCCTGCTCCTGCTCCATCCAGTCCATCGTGGCTGCGCCATCGTGGACTTCACCGATCTTGTGCGACTTGCCGGTGTAATAAAGGATACGCTCGGTTGTCGTGGTCTTGCCGGCGTCGATGTGCGCCATGATACCGAAATTGCGGTAGTCTTCGATCTTATATTCGCGAGCCATTATGGACTGCCTTTCGATATCGTTCGGGATTACCAGCGATAATGCGAGAACGCGCGGTTGGCATCAGCCATCTTGTGCGTGTCTTCGCGCTTCTTAACCGCGGAACCGCGGTTGTTGGATGCGTCGAGAAGTTCGCCCGAAAGACGATCGATCATGGTGGTTTCGTTGCGCTTGCGCGCAGCAGCAATCAGCCAGCGGATGGCGAGAGCCTGGCGGCGCTCCGGACGGACATCGACCGGAACCTGGTAGGTCGCACCACCGACGCGGCGCGAACGGACTTCAACGTGCGGAGCGATGTTGTCGAGCGCGGAATGGAAAACCGTGAGCGGCTCCTGCTTCGACTTGCCCTGCACGGAGTCGAACGCGCCGTAAACGATGCTTTCAGCGACGGACTTCTTGCCGTCCAGCATGATGGCATTCATGAACTTCGTGACAACGAGGTCACCGAACTTCGGGTCCGGATTGATCTCGCGCTTTTCTGCTTTATGGCGTCTGGACATACTTCTCGTCTCTTTAACTGTTAAGGCGCTTCACCACGCGGAGGACCTCGCGCAGCGCCGGAATCTCACTTTCAAGCCTTTCCGGGCGATACCGCCCGGGGCGAAATTACTTCGGACGCTTCGCACCGTACTTGGAACGGCGCTGCTTGCGGTTCTTGACACCCTGGGTATCGAGAACGCCGCGGATGATGTGGTAACGGACACCCGGAAGGTCCTTGACGCGGCCGCCGCGGATCATGACGACAGAGTGTTCCTGAAGGTTGTGACCTTCACCGGGGATGTAACCAATGACTTCGAAGCCGTTGGTGAGGCGGATCTTTGCGACCTTACGCAGAGCCGAGTTCGGCTTCTTCGGCGTCGTGGTGTAAACGCGGGTGCAAACACCGCGCTTCTGCGGGTTCTCCTGAAGAGCGGGAACCTTGTTACGCTTTACGTTCGCCTGGCGAGGCTTGCGGATCAGCTGGTTTACGGTAGGCATTCAACCATCCCTTACGTTTGTCTCAGTACCCTTGCGGGCTCGAACTTCGCCGTTTCCGGCATTGCCACACATATTTCCCTCAATGCGCAAAATATGGCCCGATCCGCTTCCGCAGATGGACCACATAGAGCAGAGGACGCAAAAGGTGCGTCATGCGTGCAGCATCATGACTTCAACGTGCGTTTAGAACCTTGTTTGAGGCGATCTTCAGGGCGCGTCGCCCCGAACAGCCAAACCTCACATGGGATCCGATGGCGGGCGTACTACTGGTTTCCGCCCTGCTCGTCAAGGCCGGTTAAGAAATAATCTCCGCCCAGGCGACTTCAAAAGCCCTGAAAACAGGCTGTTTACAGGCTCTTTAAGCCGGTTAAAGATACCCGGCAAGATAAACTTGGGCATTGCAGCAAAAACAGATAGGAATCAGTATTTGCAGACATCAAGCCCTTATGTGGGATCTGCATATTGCGATTCTCAGAGAGCCGAAGGACAAAAAGATGATCGGGACACCGGACAACGACAACAATTTCGACGGACCGATGATTTTCATCATCATCGGCAAGGGCTATGAATCCGATACAAGCGAGGGCGTGGACCTGCACGTCATGCTGAAGGCTGCCGATGATGACAGCGCCGTGCGGGAAGCCTTGAACGCACTTGCCGAGGAAGGTTTCATCGAGGCCGATCTCGACCAGATCGGCATGTTGACCGAAGTGCCCTCCGAAGAACCGCACGCCTCCGCCTATCAGGGTGCACTGGACGGCGAAGTCTCGATCATCCGCTTCAGCTAAGCCTATAGACAAAGAATGGGCCTGCGCGCCGCGCGGGCCTGATCCTCCGCCCTCACCTTTCCATTTTGGCCGATATCAATGAGGGCGGCGGGCGCGCAGCGTGTAATCGCGATACCGTCGCCAACGGCCCCAGCAAGTTCGACATTCATCGCAAAGCCGCCGGCTTACCGGCGGCTTTGTCGTTTTCCGATTGGAATGAGGTATCCAGATATTACCGGACAAAAAAACCGCCCGGATTTCTCCGGGCGGCCTTGAATTTCCAGACTCTGGACTGCCTGTTATTCGGCGGCCGGAGCACTTTCGTTCGCCAGGTCCTGCAGCATCGGCGTTGCAGCCGCTGCCCCGGAGCCCTTGCGGCGCTCTTCCAGGATCAGGTCGTCGCGAGCCGTCGCGATGCGGCGGATCTGGGTCATGGTGCCACCGGTACCGGCCGGGATCAAGCGGCCGACGATGACGTTTTCCTTCAGACCCTGCAGGCCATCGGTCTTGCCAGCAATCGCGGCTTCCGTCAGCACCTTGGTCGTTTCCTGGAAGGACGCGGCCGAGATGAAGGACGGGGTCTGCAGCGATGCCTTGGTGATGCCGAGCAGAACCGGATCGCCACTGGCAGGCTTCTTGCCTTCCTCGATGAGCTGGTCGTTGACGTCTTCCAGCTCGATACGGTCGACATTGTCGCCGACGATGTAGGTGGAGTCGCCTGCATCGGTGATTTCCACCTTCTGCAGCATCTGACGGACAATCACCTCGATGTGCTTGTCGTTGATGACAACGCCCTGCAGACGATAGACTTCCTGGATTTCGTTGACGAGGTAGGAAGCCAAGGCTTCCACGCCCTTGATCGCCAGGATGTCGTGCGGAGCCGGGTTACCGTCGAGGATGTAATCACCCTTTTCGATATAGTCGCCTTCCTGAAGGTGGAAGGGCTTGCCCTTCGGGATCAGGTATTCAACAGGCTCGACACCGTCTTCTGCCGGCTCGATGATGACGCGGCGCTTGTTCTTGTAGTCGCGGCCGAGGCGGATCGTACCATCGATCTCTGCGATGATGGCGTGGTCCTTCGGACGACGAGCCTCGAACAATTCTGCAACGCGCGGAAGACCACCGGTGATGTCCTTGGTCTTGGCGCTCTCCAGCGGCGAACGGGCAAGAACGTCACCCTGGGAGACCTTCTGGCCCGGCTCGACGGACAGGATCGCATCGACCGAGAGCAGGAAGCGGGCTTCGCCACCGCGGGAGAGCTTCGCGACATTACCGCTTGCGTCCTTGATGACGATGGCCGGCTTCAGATCCGAACCGCGCGGGGTCGAACGCCAGTCGATAACCTGACGCTTGGTGATGCCGGTGGATTCGTCGGTCGCTTCGAGAACGGAGAGGCCGTCGACGACATCTTCGAACTGAACCGTACCGGCTACTTCCGTCATCATCGGACGGGTGTAGGGGTCCCACTCCGCCAGACGCTGACCGCGCTTGACCTTGTCGCCTTCGTCGACGTGCAGCTTCGAACCATAGGCAACACGCTGCGAGGAACGCTCCACGCCACGCTCGTCCAGGATCTGGACGGTCATGTTGCGGCCCATGGCAACGAGGTTGCCATCGGAGTTGCGCAGGATGTTACGGTTCTTGATCTGCACCGTACCTTCATACGAGGCTTCCAGGAACGACTGGTCGACCACCGTTGCGGTGCCACCAAGGTGGAACGTACGCATGGTGAGCTGCGTGCCCGGCTCGCCGATCGACTGAGCCGCGATAACGCCGACGGCTTCGCCCATGTTTACCGGCGTACCGCGCGCGAGGTCGCGGCCGTAGCAGACCGAGCAGACGCCCGTCTGGATTTCGCAGGTCAGTGCCGAGCGGATACGAATCGACTGGATACCAGCCTTCTCGATCTCGGTGACATCGGGCTCAAGGATCATCTTGCCGGCATCGACGATACGCTCGCCAGTAACCGGGTGGTCGATGTTGTCGAGGGCCGTACGGCCGAGGATGCGGGCGCCGAGCGAAGCAACGACCTGCCCGGCATCGACGATGGCGGTCATGGTGAGGCCGGATTCGGTACCGCAATCGACGTGCGTGACGATGCAGTCCTGCGCGACGTCGACGAGACGGCGGGTCAGGTAACCGGAGTTTGCGGTCTTCAAGGCGGTGTCTGCCAGACCCTTGCGGGCGCCGTGCGTCGAGTTGAAGTACTCGTTGACGGTCAGACCTTCCTTGAAGTTCGAGATGATCGGCGTCTCGATGATTTCACCCGACGGCTTGGCCATGAGGCCGCGCATACCGCCCAGCTGACGCATCTGGTTCGGAGAACCACGGGCACCCGAGTGCGACATCATGTAGATGGCGTTCATCGGCTTCTGGCGACCAGTCTTATCGTCGAACTCGACAGCCTTAATGCGGGCCATCATGTCTTCGGCGACCTTCTCCGTGGCCTTGCCCCACGCGTCAACGACCTTGTTGTACTTTTCGCCCTGAGTGATCAGACCGTCGTTGTACTGCTGTTCGTATTCCTTCACCAGGTTTTCGGTGTCGGCAACGATCTTCGCCTTGGATTCCGGAATGACCATGTCGTCCTTGCCGAACGAAATGCCGGCGCGGCAGGCATGGGTGAAACCGAGCTGCATGATGCGGTCGCAGAAGATGACCGTGTCCTTCTGGCCGCAGTGACGATAAACCGCGTCGATCATCCTGGAGATGTTCTTCTTGGTCATTTCCTGGTTGCAGATGTCGAAGGTCACCTTGCCGTTCTTCGGCAGAAGTTCGCCGATGAGCAGGCGGCCCGGCGTCGTCTCATAGATCTTCGAGTAGGGCTTGCCGTCCTCGCCGATCGACTTGAAGCGGCCGCGGATCTTGGTGTGCAGCGTCACGACCTTGTTTTCGAGCGCGTGATGCAGCTCACCGAGATCGGAGAAGGCCATGCCTTCGCCCGGCTCGTTCTGATTCACGATCGAGAGGTAGTAGAGGCCGAGAACCATGTCCTGCGACGGAACGATGATCGGTGCGCCGTTTGCCGGGTGCAGGATGTTGTTGGTCGACATCATCAGAACGCGGGCTTCGAGCTGGGCTTCGAGCGACAGCGGCACGTGAACGGCCATCTGGTCACCGTCGAAGTCGGCGTTGAAGGCCGTGCAGACGAGCGGATGCAGCTGGATCGCCTTGCCTTCGACCAGGATGGGTTCGAAGGCCTGGATGCCCAGGCGGTGCAGCGTCGGCGCGCGGTTCAAGAGAACCGGATGCTCGCGGATGACCTCATCGAGGATATCCCAAACTTCCGGCTTTTCCTTCTCAACCAGCTTCTTGGCCTGCTTGACGGTCGAGGAGTAACCCTTGGCGTCGAGGCGGGCGTAGATGAACGGCTTGAAGAGTTCGAGCGCCATCTTCTTCGGCAGGCCGCACTGATGCAGCTTCAGTTCCGGACCGGTCACGATGACCGAACGGCCGGAATAGTCGACGCGCTTGCCGAGCAGGTTCTGACGGAAGCGGCCCTGCTTGCCCTTGAGCATGTCGGACAGCGACTTCAGCGGACGCTTGTTGGCGCCGGTGATGACGCGGCCACGGCGGCCGTTGTCGAACAACGCATCGACAGATTCCTGCAGCATGCGCTTTTCGTTACGGATGATGATGCCCGGTGCGCGCAGTTCGATGAGACGCTTCAGACGGTTATTACGGTTGATAACGCGGCGATAGAGATCGTTCAGATCCGACGTCGCGAAACGACCGCCGTCCAGCGGAACGAGCGGACGGAGATCTGGCGGGATGACCGGAACGACCTTCATGATCATCCATTCGGGACGATTGCCGGATTCCATGAAGTTCTCGACGATCTTCAGGCGCTTCATCAGCTTCTTCTGCTTGAGATCCGACGTGGTGTCGGCAAGCTCGGAGCGCAGATCGCCAGCGATCTTTTCGAGATTCATCGATGCCAGCATCTCGTAGATGGCTTCCGCACCGATCATGGCCGTGAACTGGTCTTCACCATATTCGTCGACGGCGAGCATGTACTCTTCTTCCGTCAGGAGCTGGTGCTCCTTGAGCGCGGTGAGACCCGGCTCGGTGACGATATAGTGTTCGAAGTAGAGGACGCGCTCGACATCCTTCAGCGTCATGTCGAGCAGTGTGGAAATACGTGATGGCAGCGACTTCAGGAACCAGATATGGGCAACGGGAGCGGCGAGCTCGATATGGCCCATGCGCTCACGGCGAACGCGCGACAGAGTCACTTCGACGCCGCACTTTTCGCAGATGATGCCCTTGTACTTCATGCGCTTGTACTTGCCGCACAAGCACTCGTAGTCCTTGATCGGTCCGAAGATACGCGCGCAGAAGAGACCGTCGCGTTCCGGCTTGAACGTACGGTAGTTGATGGTTTCCGGCTTCTTGATCTCGCCGTAGGACCAGGAAAGAATCTTCTCCGGAGAGGCGATCGAAATCCGGATGGAATCGAAGTTCTGTGCAGGCACCTGCGGATTGAAAAGATTCATGACCTCTTGGTTCATGCCTGTCTCCTTCATGGGCGAAAGCGCCCTTATCTTGCGAGGGTTGGCGGCAAATCCCGGGAGCCGCGCCATCGCTTAAACGACAATAACCGCAGAATGCGGCGAAAGCGTCCCTGCCCGACCGACACATTACGGGGCCATGGCGGGAACGGTATGCGCTCTTTTAAAGAGCGCATACCCTATCAAGTGGTTATTCGGCAGCGTCCGGCAGCTGGCCTGCAGCCTGCAGATCCTCGACCTTGGAATTTTCGAGCTCGACCGAGAGACCCAGCGAGCGCATTTCCTTGACGAGAACGTTGAAGCTTTCCGGAATACCAGCCTCGAAGGTGTCGTCGCCACGGACGATCGCTTCGTAAACCTTGGTGCGGCCGGCCACGTCGTCCGACTTTACCGTCAGCATTTCCTGCAGCGTGTAGGCTGCGCCGTAAGCTTCAAGCGCCCAGACTTCCATTTCGCCGAAGCGCTGGCCGCCGAACTGTGCCTTGCCGCCCAGCGGCTGCTGGGTAACGAGCGAGTACGGGCCGATCGAACGAGCGTGAATCTTGTCGTCGACAAGGTGGTTCAGCTTGATCATGTACATGTAGCCGACGGTGACCTTGCGGTCGAAGGGCTCGCCGGTACGGCCATCGTAAAGAACCGACTGACCGGACTCGTGCAGACCTGCCTTCTTCAGCATCGAGGCAACGTCAGGCTCATGCGCACCGTCGAAGACCGGCGTTGCGATTGAGACGCCCTTGCGGGACTGTTCGGCCAGCTTGACGAGCGATGCGTCGTCGAAGTTGGCGACTTCGTCCTTGGCCTGGGAAGCATACACGTCCGTGAGCTCGCGCTTCAGGTCGGTGATGTCCATGGTCTTGCGATACTCTTCGAGCAGCTCGCCGATCTTCTTGCCCATGCCTGCGCAAGCCCATGCAAGATGGGTTTCGAGGATCTGGCCGACGTTCATGCGCGAAGGCACGCCGAGCGGGTTCAAGCAGATATCGACATGCGTACCGTCTTCGAGGAACGGCATGTCTTCGACCGGAACGATGCGCGATACGACACCCTTGTTGCCGTGACGGCCGGCCATCTTGTCGCCCGGCTGGATCTTGCGCTTAACAGCTACGAAGACCTTGACCATCTTCATGACGCCCGGAGGCATTTCATCGCCGCGCTGGACCTTTTCAACCTTGTCCATGAAGCGCTGTTCGAGGCGAGACTTGGATTCGTCGTACTGGCCGCGGAGCGCTTCGAGCTCGCTCTGGACCTTTTCGTCTTCGACGGCGAACATCCACCACTGCGAGCGGGGATATTCAGAAACGACGGCGTTCGACAGCTCGGTGCCCTTCTTGAAGCCCTTCGGGCCGGCAATGGAGGACTGGCCGCGCAGCATGTCGATCAGACGGCCGTAGACGTTACGGTCGAGGATCGCCTGTTCGTCGTCTCGGTCCTTTGCAAGACGCTCGATCTCTTCGCGCTCGATTGCCATCGCGCGCTCGTCCTTTTCAACGCCGTGGCGGTTGAAGACGCGCACTTCGACGATCGTGCCGTAGGTGCCGGGCGGCATGCGCATAGACGTGTCGCGCACGTCGGATGCCTTTTCACCGAAAATGGCGCGCAGGAGCTTTTCTTCCGGCGTCATCGGGCTTTCGCCCTTCGGCGTGATCTTGCCGACGAGGATATCGCCCGGCTGAACTTCGGCACCAATATAGACGATACCGGCTTCGTCGAGGTTCTTCAGCGCTTCTTCCGAAACGTTCGGGATGTCGCGCGTGATTTCTTCCGGACCAAGCTTGGTGTCACGAGCCATCACTTCGAATTCTTCGATGTGAATGGACGTGAACACGTCGTCGGCAACGATCCGTTCCGACATCAGGATCGAGTCTTCGTAGTTGTAGCCGTTCCAGGGCATGAACGCGACGAGCGCGTTGCGGCCGAGAGCCAGATCGCCGAGATCCGTCGACGGGCCGTCGGCGAGAATGTCGCCGCGGTTGACCACGTCACCGACGGTGACCAGCGGACGCTGGTTGACGCAGGTGTTCTGGTTCGAACGCTGGAACTTCTGCAGGCGGTAGATATCGACGCCGGACTTGCCAGCTTCGAGGTCTTCCGTGGCGCGGATAACGATACGCGTCGCGTCGACCTGGTCGACCACACCGCCGCGGCGTGCACCGATAGCAGCACCGGAGTCGCGGGCGACGACCGGTTCCATGCCGGTACCGACGAACGGCGCTTCAGCGCGCAGAAGCGGAACGGCCTGACGCTGCATGTTCGAGCCCATGAGAGCGCGGTTGGCGTCGTCGTTTTCCAGGAACGGGATGAGAGCGGCTGCGACCGAAACGACCTGCTTCGGCGAGACGTCCATCAGGTTCATGCTGTCGCGCGGAGCGAGCATAACTTCGCCAGCGTGGCGGCAGACGACGAATTCATCAACGAACGAACCGTCCGTCGTCAGTTCGGCGTTGGCCTGGGCAACGTAGTACTTCGCCTCTTCCATGGCGGAGAGGTAAAGCACGTCATTGGTCACCTTGCCGTCGACGATACGGCGGTATGGGCTTTCGATGAAGCCGTACTTGTTGACGCGTGCGAAGGTCGCCAGCGAGTTGATCAGACCGATGTTCGGGCCTTCCGGCGTTTCGATCGGGCAAATACGGCCGTAATGGGTCGGATGAACGTCGCGGACTTCGAAGCCAGCGCGCTCGCGGGTCAGACCGCCCGGACCAAGAGCCGAGAGACGGCGCTTGTGGGTGATTTCCGAGAGCGGGTTCACCTGGTCCATGAACTGCGACAGCTGCGAGGAACCGAAGAATTCGCGCACGGCTGCAGCAGCCGGCTTGGCGTTGATCAGGTCCTGCGGCATGACCGTGTCGATTTCGATCGAGGACATGCGCTCCTTGATCGCGCGCTCCATGCGGAGCAGGCCGAGACGGTACTGGTTCTCCATCAGTTCGCCGACCGAGCGGACGCGGCGGTTGCCAAGGTTGTCGATGTCGTCGATCTCGCCCTTGCCGTCGCGCAGCTCGACGAGCATCTTGACCACGGCCAGGATGTCGTCCTTGCGCAGGATGCGGACGGTGTCTTCGACGCTCAGGTCGAGGCGCATGTTCATCTTGACACGGCCGACGGCGGAGAGGTCGTAACGCTCCGCATCGAAGAACAGCGAGTTGAACATGGCTTCGGCCGATTCCATGGTCGGCGGTTCACCCGGACGCATGACACGGTAGATGTCGAACAGAGCATCCTGGCGGTTCTCGTTCTTGTCTGCTGCAAGCGTGTTGCGGATGTAGGCGCCGACATTGATGTGGTCGATGCCGAGAACCGGGATCTCGTCGAAGTGGTTGGCGAGGATGATGCCGAGCGTCTTCTCGTCGATTTCGTCGCCGGCTTCGAGATAGATCTCACCCGTCGAGTAGTTGACGATATCTTCGGCAAGGTAGTTGCCGTACAGATCGTCATCGGTCGCCTTGAGGGCTTTCAGGCCCTTGTCGGAGAGCTGGCGGAGCAGACGCGGGGTCAGCTTCTTGCCGGCTTCCACAACGACCTCGCCGGTATCGGCGTCGACCATCTCGGTGATCGCCTTGGCACCCTTCAGCGTCTCCGGCTTGAAGGGAATGCGCCAGCCTTCGCCGTCGCGCTTGTAGAGCGACTTCGTGTAGAAGGTGTCGAGGATTTCCTCACCGTCCATGCCGAGGGCCATCAGCAGCGACGTCACCGGAATCTTGCGGCGACGGTCGATACGGGCATAGACAATGTCCTTGGCGTCGAATTCGATATCGAGCCAGGAACCGCGATAAGGGATCACACGCGCAGCAAAGAGCAGCTTGCCGGAAGAATGGCTCTTGCCCTTGTCGTGATCGAAGAAGACGCCCGGCGAACGGTGCATCTGGGACACGATCACGCGCTCGGTGCCGTTAACGATGAACGTACCGTTGTTCGTCATGAGCGGCATGTCGCCCATGTAGACGGACTGTTCCTTGATGTCCTTGATCGACTTCGCGCCGGTATCCTCGTCGATATCGAACACGATGAGACGGAGAGTAACCTTCAGCGGCGCGGCATAGGTCAGGTCGCGCTGGCGGCATTCGTCGACGTCGAACTTCGGCGGTTCGAATTCATAGGACACGAACTCCAGCATGGAAGCGCCGGAGAAATCGGTGATCGGGAAAACGGACTTGAAGACAGCCTGGAGGCCTTCGTCGGGACGACCGCCCTTGGGCTCTTCAACCATCAGAAACTGGTCGTAGGATGCCTTCTGAACCTCGATGAGGTTCGGCATTTCTGCGACTTCGGGGATTTTACCAAAAAACTTGCGTACGCGCCTACGACCATTGAACGAAAGGGTCTGAGCCATCGTCGCTCCTTCAAAAATTGCATCCGGGCCTGCAACGGACGGGAACCGATGGCCAGTCGATCCCGTCAACCAATGAGTAGTTCAACCTCGTCCCACCTCCCGAAACAACCAGGCCGGATTGCCTTGGCGCCTCGGTTCGAGACCATGCTCTTGAAGAACCCATTACCCAAAAGCCGTTTTCACGCGGCTTTTGGGTAATTCGTTCAAAAAAACGGCAAATGGGAGGCCGTAAATACCGCCTCCCAAATGCAGTTCAAGATTACTTGACGTCGGCCTTTGCGCCAGCGTCTTCAAGCTTCTTCTTGATGTCAGCGGCTTCAGCCTTGGAAACGCCTTCCTTGACAGCCTTCGGAGCGCCTTCGACGAGGTCCTTGGCTTCCTTGAGGCCGAGACCGGTGATGGCGCGGACTTCCTTGATGACGTTGATCTTGTTGGCGCCGGCATCCGTGAGGATGACGTCGAACTCGGTCTTTTCTTCTTCAGCCGGAGCAGCTGCACCGCCTGCACCACCAGCAACGGCAGCAACAGCTACCGGAGCAGCGGCGGAAACGCCCCACTTTTCTTCGAGCAGCTTGGAAAGCTCAGCGGCTTCCAGGACGGTCAGCGAGGAGAGGTCTTCAACGATCTTTGCGAGATCAGCCATTTTCTAGTTCCTTTTGTTCGGTTCGAACTGTTGAGTTTGTACAGCGAAAAACCGCCTTAAGCGGCTTCGTCCTTCTTGGCATAGGCCGAGAACACACGAGCAAGCTGGCTTGCCGGTGCTGCAACAACGCCTGCAATGCGGGTAGCCGGAGTCTGGATCATGCCCAGCAGCTTCGCACGCAGTTCGTCCAGCGAAGGCAGGGTCGCAAGCGACTTGACACCTTCGGCGTTCAGCGTTGTCGTGCCCATGGCGCCGCCGAGAACCACGATCTTGTCGTTGGTCTTGGCGAAATCCATGACGACCTTCGGAGCGGTGATCGGATCATTGCTGTAAGCAATGAGGGTCTGACCCTTGAAGAGATTGGAAATCCCTTCCGCTTCCGTACCCTGAAGGGCAATTTTGGCCAGGCGGTTCTTCGCGACTTTGACGGTGCCGCCAGCAGCGCGCATCTTCGAACGAAAATCGTTCATCTGTGCGACTGTAGCACCAGCATAGTGGGCCACGACAACCGAGCCCGATGCCTTGAAGACATCGTTCAGTTCCGTGACGAATTCGCGCTTTTCCGCTCTTTCCACTGCCTATCTCCAGTTGGCGGGACCGTTTGAACGGACCCACCGGGTTGCCTTTGCCTCCTGGGATCAGAAGCGATCCCAAGCGACGCTTGAGGATCCTGTCCCCTCGCGCTCCGCGCCACTAAAGGCAAAGGAGGCACAAGGCATCCAAGGCTCGAACCGATTTCCTAGAAGTAGAACTTCATGCAATTCGGGTCTTACCCGTCTCATGCAGGCAAAGTGATTAAGGGAAAACCACCTGCAATCTCGGACAGGATTCCGGATTTCTCCGGAATATCCCGGCCCCTTGCGAGGCCGGAATTCTTGTAATCGGGCCGGAGCCCGATGAAACTTAAGCAGCCGTAACCGCTGCGGTGACCGAGCCAACTTCGATCTTGACGCCCGGACCCATGGTCGAGGAGATCGCTACGCGCTTGACGTAGTTGCCCTTGGCGCCAGCCGGCTTCGCCTTGATGACGGCGTCAGCGAAGGCACGGATGTTTTCTTCCAGAGCCTTGGCATCGAAGGATGCCTTGCCGATGCCGGCGTGAACGATACCAGCCTTTTCGACGCGGAACTCGACAGCGCCGCCCTTGGAAGCCTTGACGGCACCAGCAACATCCATCGTAACCGTACCGACCTTCGGGTTCGGCATCATGCCGCGCGGGCCGAGAACCTTACCGAGACGACCGACGAGCGGCATCATGTCCGGGGTCGCGATGCAGCGATCGAATTCGATCTTGCCGCCCTGGACGATTTCGACGAGCTCTTCTGCGCCGACGATGTCAGCGCCGGCAGCCTTGGCTTCATCAGCCTTGATGCCGCGAGCGAAAACGGCGACACGAACGGTACGGCCGGTGCCGTTCGGCAGATTGACCACGCCGCGAACCATCTGGTCTGCGTGACGAGGATCAACACCGAGGTTCATCGAAACTTCGATCGTTTCATCGAACTTCGCTACGGCACGTTCCTTGACCATGCCGATGGCGGTCGTCAGAGCGTAGAGTTTGGTCGGATCAACACCTTCGTTGATCTTCTGAGTGCGCTTGCCTGCCATGGTCTTAACCCACCACTTCCAGGCCCATGGCGCGGGCAGAGCCCTCGATCATCGCCATTGCACCTTCGATATCTGCCGCGTTCAGGTCCTTCATCTTGGCTTCGGCGATCGTCTTGATCTGAGCCTTGGTGAGGGTACCAGCCTTTGCGCCCTTGCCCGGGGTCTTGGAACCGGACTGGATCTTGGCTTCCTTCTTCAGCCAGTAGCTAACCGGCGGCTGCTTCATGACGAAGGTGAAGGACTTGTCCTGGTAATAGGTGATGACGACCGGGATCGGCATGCCCTTTTCCATTTCCTGCGTAGCCGCATTGAACGACTTGCAGAACTCCATGATGTTAATGCCACGCTGACCAAGCGCCGGACCAATCGGCGGAGACGGGTTTGCCGATCCTGCCTTGACCTGAAGCTTGAGCTGGCCTGCAACTTTCTTAGCCATATCTCTCTGCCTTTCACTGGCGGCCGGTCGCCCGGCCCTTGATGCCGGATCGCTCCGGCGGCTGCGGTTGCGTGGTGCGGATCATTGAGGTCCGGCTAAGACCCCTTACCTTCCACGCGATGCGGCTTTCGCCGCCACAGACATCAGTAAGCACTTACTGATGTCCGACCTCCAACAATCAGACCTTCTCGACCTGAGCGTATTCCAGTTCGACCGGAGTCGCGCGGCCGAAGATCGACACTTCCACCTTCAGGCGCGAACGCTCTTCATCCACATCCTGAACCGTGCCATTGAACGACGCGAACGGACCATCGGAAACGCGAACCTGCTCGCCGATCTCGAACGTGACGGAGGCCTTCGGACGCTCGACACCTTCCTGAACCTGACCGAGAATGCGCTCAGCTTCAGAATCCGGAATCGGAACCGGCTTGTTATCAGAACCGAGGAAGCCCGTAACCTTCGGCGTATTCTTGATCAGGTGATAGGCCTCATCCGTCAGGTTGGCGCGAACCATGACATAGCCCGGGAAGAACTTGCGCTCGGAATCGACCTTACGGCCACGGCGCACTTCCACCACCTTTTCGGTCGGCACGAGGATCTTTTCGAACAGATGCTCAAGCCCCTTCTGGCGAGCCTTGTTCTCGATGTCCTCAGCGACCTTCTTTTCAAAATTGGAATATGCGTGGACGATGTACCAACGTGCCGCCATTTTCATCTCCACCCGTATCAGTTGCCGGTGTTGAGCACGAAGCTCAGCGCCCAGCCAATGAGCTGGTCAGCGGCAAAGAAAAACAGCGCAGCAAAAACAACCATAACGAGTACCATGACCGTCGAGATCATCGTCTCGCGGCGCGACGGCCAAGTAACTTTAGACGTTTCCGTGCGGACCTGCTGCAGAAACGCGAATGGATTGGATTTGGATGCCATCGACTGCCCACGCAATTACGGCGCGTAAAGCTGAAACTATCAGCCCCACGCACCGCGTGTCTGTTGAACCCTAAATAAACATCGATCTCCGAATACACAAGAGGGAAACCGACGTTTGACGAAATTTGTCGCCATATAAACAATCCTCGCCGGAACGCCGCGATACGCCCGCGCTGTCCGTTCAAGGAAAATGGCAGGGGCAGAGGGGCTCGAACCCCCGACCTGCGGTTTTGGAGACCGCCGCTCTACCAACTGAGCTATACCCCTTTACGCTTTGCATTCAGCCCTTTGACCTTGCAATCATGAGCCGGTGAGAAGCATGGCGCTCCCTTTAAGACGGCGGCTCAGGATATGCAAGAGCGATTTTCGATTTTCAGAACCATTCTCCGCAGACAGCCGGGAGAAGCGGCCGGCAGCCGCTGATCCCGCCGCCGGACACAGCCTGCAATGAGCCCGGCAGGAATGTCCACTTGACCGGAATCTCAGACTTTCACGTATTTGCGCCAGTCGTGCTCTTCCTTGAAGCCAAGCACCTCGCGAATCTTCCGGTTGGAAAGCAGGCCTTCATATTCACCGATCTCGCGAGTGAAAGGCACATTCGGGAAGAAGCGTTTGGCGAGCTCTTTCGACGGCGTGTTGGCCGAGACAGTGTTGTTGGCAGCGTTGAAGACCTGGAAACCCAGTCCATCCTTCTCGATGCAGAGATGGACGATCTGGCCGAGATCGCGGGCGTCGATATAGCTCCAGGCGATGCGCTTGCGCATCTCCGGATTAGCGAAATAGGTCGGGAACTTCTCGTACTCATGCGGCTCGATAACGTTGCCGATGCGCAGCGCATAGATGTCAAAGCCCGAACGTTCGGCAAAAGCGCGCGCCGTCTTCTCGTTCAGGACCTTGGAAAGGCCGTAGGAATCCATCGGGTTGACATCATACTCTTCCTCCAGCGGGAACTGGTGGAAGTCGCGATGACCTTCGGCGAAGCAGACACCATAGGTGGTCTCGCTCGAGGCGACAATGATCTTCCTGATGCCGAGCTTCACCGCCGCGTCGATGACATTGTAGGTGCCCATCGTGTTGATGCGGAAGGTCTCGTTGTCGGGCTTGATCAGGATGCGCGGCACCGCAGCGAAGTGGACGACGGCGTCGAAGGGCTGCACACCCTTGCCCGATTCCAGATCGGGAAAATCCCGGTGCATGGAAAGCACATTGAACATCTGGCCGCTATCGGTGATGTCGGCAATGAGATTGGTGACACCGGGGCTTTCCAGCGGTACGAGATCGACATTATGGACCTCATAGCCTGCATTGACGAGCCACGGCACGGCATGGCGTCCGGCTTTGCCCGAACCACCTGTGAAAAGAACACGCTTTTTCATGGAATATCCTCCGCATCATGAAATCGGAGGCATAGATAAACTCTTCCGCGCGAAGAGCAAGCGAGCGTCTCGAAAGCAGGTTCAAACCCGCTTCGGCCAGGAGCTCCCGACTGGAAGCACCTGCCCTGTCATTTCCAATCACCGCCGGATTTTCCGGCGATCCTGCAAGGTCGTCACTTGACGACGCTTACCTCATCCAGCTGCACGCCGGCCGCCTGAACGACCTCTTGCGGAATCGCAGCGATGAAAAACATTGTGAAAACATACATTGCGAATATCGTCGCAACGAAGGTGGCCTTTTGAATCATGCTGGCTCTCCTTTCTACAAGAAGGAGTCTGGACCAAAAAAGCCGGATCGCAAAACGCTTTCTGAACGCGAGATGAATAAAGTACTGCGTCTGGAAATTTTAACGATATTTTTACAACATCTCATGGACGGCCAGGCGCCTATCAGAAACGAAAAAACCCCGCTGTTTCCAGCAGGGTTTTTCCTTAATCGGGGATAGTCCCGGATTACTCGACGATGGAAGCAACGATGCCTGCACCGACGGTGCGGCCGCCTTCGCGGATCGCGAAGCGAAGCTTTTCTTCCATCGCGATCGGAACGATCAGCTCGACGTCAACGGTGACGTTGTCGCCAGGCATGACCATTTCCGTGCCTTCCGGAAGCGTGACGATACCCGTCACGTCCGTCGTGCGGAAGTAGAACTGCGGACGGTAGTTCGTGAAGAACGGCGTATGACGGCCGCCTTCTTCCTTCGTCAGGATGTAGGCTTCGGCCTTGAACTTCTTGTGCGGCTTGACAGAGCCCGGCTTGCACAGGATCTGGCCACGCTCGACGCCGTCACGGTTCACACCGCGAACCAGTGCGCCGATGTTGTCGCCGGCCTGGCCCTGGTCGAGCAGCTTGCGGAACATTTCAACGCCGGTCACCGTCGTCTTCGACGTCGGACGGATGCCGACGATCTCGACTTCTTCACCAACCTTGACGATGCCACGCTCGACGCGGCCGGTCACAACCGTACCGCGGCCCGAGATCGAGAACACGTCTTCGATCGGCATCAGGAACGGCTGGTCGATCGGACGCTCAGGCGTCGGGATGTAGGCGTCAACCTGAGCCATCAGCTCGCGGATCGCGTCTTCACCGATCTTCTTGTCGGAATCTTCAAGCGCAGCAAGCGCCGAACCCTTGACGACCGGGATATCGTCGCCCGGGAAGTCGTAGGACGACAGAAGTTCGCGCACTTCCAGTTCGACGAGCTCGAGAAGCTCGGCGTCGTCAACCTGGTCGACCTTGTTCAGGAAGACAACGATTGCCGGAACGCCTACCTGGCGGGCGAGCAGGATGTGCTCGCGCGTCTGCGGCATCGGGCCGTCAGCAGCAGAGCAGACCAGGATCGCGCCGTCCATCTGCGCAGCACCCGTGATCATGTTCTTCACATAGTCGGCGTGCCCGGGGCAGTCGACGTGCGCATAGTGGCGGTTCGGCGTCTCATACTCGACGTGGGCCGTCGAAATGGTGATGCCGCGCGCCTTTTCTTCCGGTGCCGCGTCGATCTGGTCATACGCCTTGAACTCACCGAAGTACTTCGTGATCGCTGCCGTCAGAGACGTCTTGCCGTGGTCAACGTGGCCGATCGTGCCAATGTTGACGTGCGGCTTGTTGCGCTCAAACTTACTCTTTGCCATTTGAATGCTTCCTGTGGACGTAAAATGGGTGACCCCGGCGAACCGGTTTAGTGCCGCCGTTTAAGGCTTTCGGCGAAATTGCGCAAGACTTAATTGCAGACGCCATTCTTGGCGTGTGGCCGGATATGGGAGACAATTCACAACCCACAAGACGATTCGCCTGCCCCCTCCCCAAAATCCCTGAAATTTCAGACGAAAATCGAAAGAAGGGCGGGCTCGCGTCTTCACCGACCCTGGTCGTGACTGCAATCTCCGCAGTCGTCGCGCAAGCATCATATGGTGTCGGCAACGCAGAACCTTCCGGCCCAGACGCAAAGCACCACGACAGATCTTCTATGAAGGGGAACGATATGGAGCGGGTAGCGGGAATCGAACCCGCGTATTCAGCTTGGAAGGCTGCTGCTCTACCATTGAGCTATACCCGCGGGGTGGTCCGATCCAATGACGAATGGTGGAGAGAGTTGGATTTGAACCAACGTAGGCTGAGCCAACGGATTTACAGTCCGTCCCCTTTAACCACTCGGGCATCTCTCCAGTTTTTCGTCCGGATCTTGAAGACCAAGTTCATCAGACTTTGAAGCGTTGCCGCCCCGTCGTCTGCGCCGCGTATATGACCGGACGATTTCAGTCTGTCAACACGATGACAATGGAAAATACAGGAAAAATTTCATTGTCCGTTGAAAGCCGGCGCATGAAAGAAGGCCTATGCGGCAACAGGCGCCATCGTTATAAAGCCGCATGAGCAAAGATAAAAAATCCGGCGGCACGCCCGCCACCGACAAGTCCGCAAAGGACACCCATTACGCAACGCTCCGGCGCGCGCACCGCGACGCCAAGCGCGAACGCGGCGAAATCCCGACACCAGCGCCGCAGAAGCGCAAGCGAGGCGCTGATGACTGGAAGCCGCCGGCGCTCGCCCCCGATCAGGTCTTCCTCTACGGCCTTCACACCGTTCGCGCCGCGCTTGAAAACCCTGAACGCAAGAACATCAAGCTGTCGATAACGCAGAACGCGCTTGCGCGACTGGAGGTCGATCCCGACGTGATCGGCATTCCGGTCGAGATGGTTTCGCCGCAGGATATCGACAAGGTGCTCGGCCCCGAAGCGATCCATCAGGGCGTGATGCTGGAAACGCGCCCCCTGCCCGTCCGGCGGCTGGAAGCGCTGAAGGACAGCCCGCTGCTTCTCGTGCTCGACCAGGTGACCGATCCGCACAATGTCGGCGCCATCATGCGCTCGGCCGTCGCCTTCAACGCCGGCGCCGTCATCACCACCCAGAGACATAGCCCGACCGAATCGGGCGTGCTCGCCAAATCGGCTTCGGGCGCGCTGGAGCTCATACCTTATATACAGATCACCAATCTCTCGGATGCGCTCGGCGAGTTGCACAAGCTCGGCTTCTTCACGATCGGTCTCGATTCGGAGGGGCCGGCGCCGCTCGAAGGCACATTCTCAGGCGGCAGAATCGCATTGGTGCTCGGCTCCGAAGGCAAGGGCTTGCGGCAGAAGACCCGGGAGACCGTCAGCGCGCTCGCCCGCCTCGACATGCCCGGCGCCATCAAATCGCTGAACGTGTCGAATGCCGCAGCGATTGCCCTTTATGCGGCAAGGCTGCACCTGAAGGCATAGGCGGCAGCCGACGGGTTTCCGTTGCGTCACGTAGAGTCTATTGAGAGCGAAGGCCTGCGTGGCGGCCATCGTGGTTGAACACCTGCCCTCATCGTCCATATTGGACCTTGGAAAGAGCGCGCCGGTCGTTAAGATCGGCGACGCATTTTACCCTCGGGGCGTTGGTAAAAAGGAAATCCGCATTATGGCATTTCGACCGCTGATCTTCGGCGTTCTCTTCATCGCGGTCTTCGTCATGGTCATTTTGAGCATCATCTGGGTGGACAAGTCGCACCCAATCCGCCAGCCCGATCCCCTGGCACCATCGACGACGCCATCCAATCCACCTCCATCCGTGCAATAGCAAATCCGGAACCGGTAAAGCGTTCACACGTTACTTTCCGCAGACAAACAGGGATTTAATGTCCATGCGCCTGATGATTGCCGTCGTTGTCGTCATGATTGCCTCCGTTCTCAGCATCGCAATGATGTCACCGTCCGGCGCAGGGCAGACCGGCAATGGTGCGAAGATCGAATCGAGCGTGAACGAATCCGCACAAAAGTGACTGCGTATCGCCTCATTGGACAAGACGCAGTCAATGCGTCTGAACGGATTAAGCAAAAATCCCGCCGCAAAAAATTGCGGCGGGATTTTTCTGGAGCTGGAAATGCTTTCTAGGTTAGCGATCAGCTCCGATAGAGCCAATAGGGTCCGCCGTGATGGCGGCGCCAATATTGACGCTCGCGCCAACGCTCTTCCCGCCACGGGCTCCAGCGGCGCTCATAACCCCAAGCCGGGCGCCAATAACGACGTTCACGCCAATGGCGGCGCTCGCGCCAGTCGCGGCGATCACCCCAATCCCGATCGCCGCCACGGACCTGGATAACATCGCTCTGTTGCGAGACGGCAGGACGGTCGAGAGGGACAGCCGCCGCCGGGGCTACGGCGGAAAACAAAGTGCCGGCCGAAAGGGCGGCTGCTAGGAGAAAACTGGAGATCCTCATGGCTCACTTCCTCGTTTCTGATGAAGCGAGAATGATCGAGCGCGCCTGAATTGCCGCTGAATCGACCCTTCAGTCTCTGTTCATGTAATGGACTGGCTGGAAAACTGGTGCCCCCGGCAGGGTTCGAACCCGCGACCCCCTGATTACAAATCAGGTGCTCTACCAACTGAGCTACAAGGGCAATGGCTGCGAAGTAGCAGATTCTGATCTTTTGTAAAGAAAATTTGCCTTTTCCGGCAACGGGGCAAATCTATCCACAGCGGAGGTTTGTGCCATCAGCGCTTCGATAAGGATTCAAGTCGAGCGCGGACGTAACCTGCCGCGGCATATCGATCGAAGGGCGGCGGGCCTATCTCTTTGTTTCCAAGATCGCCCAAACTCTGGCAGCAGACGCAAAACGTCTTGTCGTAGAACCCCTTTATCCTTTAGCTAGAGCAACATAACAAAGGGCATTGCATGGGCCGGTCATTTCAGACGCTTTCTTTTATCGCCTCGCCGACCACGGAAGCGCTCGCCGCGCGAGACGAACTGATTCGCCTTTACGGCGATGTGCCCGCAAACGAGGCCGATGTGATCGTCGCGCTCGGCGGCGACGGCTTCATGCTTCAGACGCTGCACAGCACGATGAACAGCGGCAAGCTCGTCTACGGCATGAATTGTGGATCCGTCGGCTTTCTGATGAACGACTACAAGACGGACGGCCTGCACGACCGCATCTGCGCCGCCGTCGAGAATGCGTTTCACCCACTCAAGATGACGACATCCAATGCCGACGGCAGCAACTCGTCGGCGCTTGCGATCAACGAGGTCTACCTTTTCCGGCAATCCTATCAGGCGGCGAAGCTCAGGGTGGAAATCGACGGGCGCGTGCGGCTGGAGGAGCTGATCTGCGATGGCTTGATGGTGGCCACGCCTGCCGGCTCGACCGCCTACAATCTTTCCGCCCACGGTCCGATCCTCCCGCTCGATGCCCCCTTGCTCGCCATGACGCCGGTCAGCGCCTTCCGGCCGCGGCGCTGGCGCGGAGCGCTGCTTCCCAACCGGGTGACCGTCGACATCCATATATTGGAAGCCGAGAAGCGGCCTGTGAATGCGGTCGCCGACAATACCGAGATCAAATCCATATTGCATGTGCGCATCGCCCAGTCCGAGGACATGACGGCACGCATCCTTTCCGATCCCGACCGCTCATGGTCGGACCGGATTCTGGCGGAACAGTTCGAGGATTGAAACGATGGCGATGCAGCAAGCATTTATGACGGCGCTCCTTGTTTCGGGCTGGGCGATCGCCGCCGAGGCGCAGACCGTTCACGACGATATCCTGCCGGCCTCGATCATCTTCGCGATCAGCACCGGCTATTGGGAAGATGACGGCAATTCGCTGCCGGTCGAGCGTGCCCCGACAACCACGCAGAGCGTCAGCACCCAAAATGTGAGCGGGGAGGATGCCAAGCCGCAGCAGCGGCACGGCTATTACAAGCTTTTCGCCGTGCGCCAGCCGGACAAAACCTCCAAGATCTATCTGCAGCAGATGGCGCAGAGCGACGCCGGACCTGCCATTGTCTCGACGGTCGAACTGCAGGAAATCAGCGACCTCAAGCCTTATGTCACAGATATCCGGCCCGAGAACTCGAGCGGCATCATCAAGGAGCCGGGCCTTTTCGCCACGGTCTACCTGAAGACCGATGCTGCTGCCGAATCCGACGGCTGGACGGTGCTGATCGACGAGTTCGGCGATATCACCGTGGAGAAAGCGACGAACTGAGCGTCGCAGGCTATTCATCGGGGCTAAACCATGAGACTCGGCTTTCGCGAAGGCGTTCTCCACGACGAGACGCGGCCGGACTGGGATGGGACCGGCCTAAGACCTGTCCGCTGGTCCCTGTGGTATCCGGCAGCCGAGGGCTCGCTTGAAACCGAAATTCCGGGACGAATCTGGTTCCGGAGGGCCGCGGTCGCCCGCGATGCACCCATCCGGCCGGCGCCGAAATCCTATCCGCTGGTCCTGCTGTCGCATGGTACCGGCGGCTCGGCAGCCGGGCTGGAATGGCTCGCCCGCCGTCTGGTCGATCGTGGTTTTATCGCTCTCGGCGTCGACCATCATGGCAATACCGGCGGCGAAGCTTATCGCGCCGAGGGTTTTGCCTGTCTATGGGAGCGCGCGCCCGATCTGAGCTTCATGCTCGACCGCCGAAAAGACTGGCAGGGCGATCTGGCCGGACAGCTCGATACGGACAGCGTGTTCGCTACCGGATTTTCAGCTGGCGCTTATACGGTGATGCTGCTTCTCGGTGCTGTCGCTCAATTCTCGCAGTTCGAACAATCCAGGCTGAAACCCGGAGGGCCGCGCGGCCCGAGGGAATTTCCCGACCTCGCCGATCATATCCCGTCGCTGCTCCGCACGAGCACGGCATTTCGCGAATCATGGTCGCGGATGTCGCGATCCTATCGCGACAACAGAATCAAGGCCGCGCTGGTCTGCGCGCCCGGTCGTTCTATCCGCTGCTTCAGCGACAAGAGCCTGAAAGCCATCCACAAGCCTGCCCTCATTCTGGTCGGCGATGCCGACAGCACGGCCCCGGCCGAAGAATGTTCGTCATGGCTGCATGCGCGGCTTGATCGAAGCACCTTGAAAATCCTTCCGGGCGGTCTTGGGCATTATATCTTCCTGCCGGAAGGCACGGCATTGGGACTCTCCTTTGCAGAGCTCCTGTTTACCGATCCGGCGGGTATTGAACGTGCTGATGTCCACGAGGAGATCGCCGAACTATCGGGTGCGTTCTTTCACGGAACCGACATTTCTGCGGACGTCTGAAAAAGAAAAAGCCCCGCTTCCGGAGCTTTCTATTTCAGGTCTGTCTTTGCCGATCAGTCGACGTCATCGACGACAGCATCGGCTGCGCCGCTGATGCGGTGAGCAAGTGCTGCTTCCATGAATTCGTTCAGATCGCCATCGAGCACGTCATCGGGAGCAGTGCTTGTAACGCCGGTACGCAGGTCCTTCACGAGCTGGTAGGGCTGCAGAACGTAGGAGCGGATCTGGTGGCCCCAGCCGATATCCGTCTTGGAGGCGGCTTCGGCGTTTGCGGCCTCTTCGCGTTTCTTCAGTTCGGCTTCATACATGCGGGCACGCAGCATTTCCCAGGCCTTGGCGCGGTTCTTATGCTGTGAGCGTTCCTGCTGGCAGGCGACGACGATACCGGTCGGAATGTGGGTGATACGTACGGCCGAGTCCGTCGTGTTGACGTGCTGGCCGCCGGCACCCGACGAGCGGTAGGTATCGATACGGCAATCGCTTTCATTGATCTCGATGTTGATCGAGTCATCGACGACAGGATAGACCCAGATCGACGAGAACGAGGTATGGCGGCGCGCATTGCTGTCATAAGGCGAGATGCGCACGAGGCGGTGCACGCCCGATTCCGTCTTCAGCCAGCCATAGGCATTGTGGCCCTTGACCAGCAGGGTCGCGGACTTGATGCCGGCTTCTTCGCCGTCATGCACCTCCATGAGCTCGACCTTGAAGCGCTGGCGCTCAGCCCAGCGGGTATACATGCGCAGGAGCATGTTCGCCCAGTCCTGGCTTTCCGTGCCGCCTGCGCCGGAATGGACTTCCAGATAGGTGTCGTTGCCGTCGGCCTCGCCTGACAGCATGGCTTCGACCTGTCGGCGGGCGGCCTCGGCCTGCAGGCCTTTCAGCGCGTCCTCGGCTTCCTTGACAATGCTCTCATCGCCCTCTTCCTCGCCGAGTTCGACAAGCTCTATATTGTCGGTAAGCTGCTGCTCCAGCGACCTGACGCCATTGATGCCGTCATCGAGCTGCTGGCGCTCGCGCATCAGCTTCTGGGCTTCCTGCGCATCGTTCCAGAGGTTGGGATCCTCTGCCTTGTTGTTCAACCAGTCCAGTCGTCTTACCGCCTGGTCCCAGTCAAAGATGCCTCCTCAGCAGGGTGATAGCCTGCTTGGTTTCATCGACTACGTTCTGGATTTCCGCTCGCATTTTCCTGCTTCTTTGCTTCGGTATTCTGTGAGTGCCCGGGTATTCTGTAAGGCTGGTGACATAGAGACGCCCGCCGCGGATGTAAAGAGCCGTGGCGGGCGCAATGGAAATCGGTTGTGATCAGAACAGGCCGGGCGTGTTGGTCTGGACTGCCTGGTTTGCCTGCGGTGACGTGCGCAGGATTTCTTCCGGCGCCATCGTGCCGTCCATGCCGATGACGGAGAGGCTGTCGGCCGGGCCGGTGCCTGGCTTGAAGGCTTCGATGATGGTGCCTGGATCCCCATCGACAGCCGCCATGCCGGTCTTGCGGTTGATCGCGATCATGTTCATTCCGGCCGGGACCACGAATTTGGACTCAGGCATGTCCTTGACAGCCGCCTGCATGAATTCGTTGAAGATCGGCGCCGAGAGACCGCCACCCGTGCCGCCGCGGCCGAGCGGAGCCGGCGTATCAAAGCCCATGTAGAGGCCTGCGACCAGATCCGGCGTGAAGCCGACGAACCAGGCATCCTTCTCATCGTTGGTCGTGCCGGTCTTGCCGGCAACGTCGCGGCCCGAAAGATCGATCTTGCCGGCAGCGGTACCGCGCTGGATGACGCCCTGCATCATCGAGGTGATCTGGTAGGAGGTCATCGGATCGAGAACCTGCTCGCGGTTGTCGACGATGTTGGGCTCGTCCTGGCTCTGCCAGTCGCCAGCATTGCAGCCTTCGCAAAGACGTTCCTCATGCTTGAAGATCGTCTTGCCGTAACGGTCCTGGATACGGTCGATCAGCGTCGGCTTGATCTGCTTGCCGCCATTGGCGATGACTGAATAGGCCGAAACCATGCGCAGTACCGTCGTTTCACCCGAGCCGAGCGACATGGCGAGCAGCGGCGCCATCTTGTCGTAGATGCCGAAGCGCTCGGCATATTCGGCGACGATATTCATGCCGAGATCGTTGGCGAGGCGCACCGTCATCAGGTTGCGCGAATTCTCGATGCCGGAGCGGAGCGTCGAGGGGCCGCCGACTTCACCGCCATAGTTTTCCGGCTTCCAGACCTGACCGCCCGAAACGATCTCGATCGGCGCGTCCATGATGACCGAGGCCGGCGTGTAGCCGTTGTCCATCGCGGCAGCGTAAACGAAGGGCTTGAAGGAAGAACCCGGCTGGCGCATCGCCTGGGTGGCACGGTTGAATTCCGACTGGGCATAGGAGAAGCCGCCGACCATGGCGAGAACGCGGCCTGTCTTCGGGTCCATGGCGACGAGACCGCCCTGCACTTTCGGTGGCTGGCGCAGACGATAGGAGGTCGAACCGTCGCCGCCGAGACGCTCGACATAGACGACATCACCTGCCGAGACGGCGCCGACCGGCGATTTCGTGGTCTTGCGGTCACCACCGGCGGAGCGGAATGCCCACTGCATGTCCTTGGCGGCAATCGTGCCACGCTCACGTACGGCCGCAACCTTGCCGCCTCCATCCTTCGGCGGCTGGAGGCCGATGTCGACAGCCTCATTGGAAACGGCAAGCACGACCGCAAGGCGCCATTCCGGCACGTCGGAGAGAGCTGGTACTTCGGCGAGCGGCGGACCCCAGTCGCCAGACGTGCTGATCTGCTTGATCGGACCGTGGAAACCGCGACGCTCGTCATAGGTGATCAAGCCGTCCTGCAGCGCCTTTCTGGCCTCAAGCTGCATCTGCGGATCGAGCGAGGTGCGCACCGAAAGGCCGCCCTCATAGAGCGCCTTTTCGCCATACTGGTCGATGAGCTGGCGACGGACGGCTTCGGCGAAATAATCGGAGGCAAAAAGAGATGAGCCGCTGTTGCGGGCGGTAACGCCGAGCGGCTGCTTCTTAGCGTCCTCGCCATCGCTCTGGCTTACATAGCCATTTTCAACCATGCGATCGATGACCCAGTTACGGCGCGTTATGGCGGCATCGGGATGGCGGAACGGATGGTAGTTGGCCGGCCCCTTCGGCAGCGAGGCGAGATAGGCCGCCTCGGCAATGGTCAGTTCACTGACGGACTTATTGAAATAGGTCAGGGAAGCGCTGGCAACGCCGTAAGAATTCAGGCCAAAGAAAATCTCGTTCAGATAAAGCTCGAGAATCTTGTCCTTGCTGTAGGCCTGCTCGATGCGGAAGGATAGGATCGCTTCCTTGGCCTTACGCTCCATGGTCTGTTCGCTCGACAGCAGGAAGTTCTTGGCCACCTGCTGGGTGATGGTCGAACCGCCCTGCGTCGGACCGCCGGTCAGATAGGCAACAACCGCGCGCATGAAACCAGTGATATCGATACCCGGATGCTGGTAGAAATTCTTGTCTTCGGCCGAAAGGAAGGCCGCCTTCACGCGGTCTGGCACGGCCTGGATCGGCAGGAACAAGCGCCGCTGCTTGGCATATTCGGCCATCAGCGCGCCGTTGCCGGCATGGACTCGCGTCGTAACCGGCGGCTCATAGCTGCTCAAAACGGCGTAGTCCGGAAGATCCTTCGTGACGCTGCCAAGGTAGACGGCGACGACAGCCGCAGCGCCCAGGAAACCGACGCACGCTATTCCGAAGAAATATCCAAGAAGTCTAACCATATTTTCAGCTACCGGTACTTCTAATCTCTGATAGGCGCAGCCGCTACAATCGCATAGACGATGCTGGTTTGCACGTTGCGCGGCTTACTCCATGCGCGTTGGCGCCACAAGACGATTCCGTCTCACATATGTGCGAAACATATAGACCGGAGTAACGGCGTGAATGTGAGCAAAATAGGGCTCGCCCCACCACTTTGCCTTTCCCTTGCTCCAATAGGTCCGGTTTGGGCCTGGGTGTCGCTTCGGGGCAACGCCTGGTTTAGCCGCCGTTGGCCATAAGGCGTGTGCGGTAACGCTTCACCGCATCGGTCAAAAGATCGGTTATCTTTCCGCGCCAGCCCTCATCGAGCAGGAGCTTCTCGTCGTCGACGTTGGAGAGGAAGCCGAGTTCGAGCAGGATCGAGGGGACGTCGGGCGCCTGCAGCACACGAAAGCCTGCATGACGGTGCGGATTGTTGATCGTGCTAACCTGATCCTTGAAGGAAGCGAGTACGCTTTCGGCGAGCGAGATCGAGAAAGCCTGCGTCTCGCGCCGCGTCAGGTCGAGGAGGATATCGGCGACTTCCGGCGGCTCGGCGACCGTTTCCTTGCCGGCGATCTGGTCGGACAGATTTTCGCGTTCGGCGAGATCGGCGGCGAGCTTGTCCGAGGCTTTGTCGGAAATCGTGTAGACAGTCGCGCCGCGAATGTCCTTTTGCTTCAGCGTATCGGCATGCAGGGAAATGAAGAGACCGGCGTGGTTCTGCCGAGCGATGAGCACGCGCTGCGAGAGCGACAGGAATTCGTCACTGTCGCGCGTCAGGAAAGCCTTGATGCCCGGCTCCTTGTTCAGGCGGTCGGCGAGCGCCTTGGCGAAGGCAAGCGTCACCTGCTTTTCCTCGGTCTTCGTATCGACGCCGATGGCGCCCGTGTCGATACCGCCGTGGCCGGCATCGACGGCAATGACGAAATCTCCCGGCGCGGTCTTTTCCGGCTGGGGAATGGCGCTCGTCGTCTGCGCTGCATTGGCCTGATCGGTCCAGGACTGGGTCTTCACCAGTTCGGCGAATTTCTGTTTGTCGATCATCTCGGCATCGAGCACCAGCCGGTGACCGCTGCCGTTCTCATCCGTCTGCACCTTGGCGAGCGCGAGTTGGACCGGGCGTGCCGCCGTCAATACGATGCGGGCGCTCCCCTCGTCCATGGCACCGTAGCGGATGTCCTTGAAGAGGCCGCGGGCTTCGAGGTTCTTGGCCGGGAAACCGAAGGCCGTTGCCGGCAGGTCGACGACGATACGCTCGGGATTGGCGATGTAGTGAACGGAAAAACGCGGCTCGCGGTCGAAATCGATGACGATGCGGGTTCTGGCGTCGTCGCCGACGATGCGTGCTCCATAAGCCAGCAGGGAATCCTTTGCACCTGCTGCGCTGCCCGGAACCGTGCAAAGCGCCGCGAAGGCGAAAAGCCACGCCGCAAAACCCAGTTTTCGCCCTGCGGACAACCCCGCCGCGACCCAGAACCTCTTAAACAATAGCCCGCCACACCCTATTTATTGCTGCGATGGACCCTGCGTCGCCACGGCGCACTCCCGCCAGAGGCGAGCGCGCATACACCGACCCGCGAATCAGGATCGCTTATCCCCCAGGAGTTTATGCGATACGAAATCCATCAATATTATGGCACATTTGGCTTTTCCCTTGCTATTGTGACAGAGAAAACATACAACGAATTTCAGGGTAGAAGTGTTGACGGGATAGAGTCGCCGCGAGGCAGCCAGCCGGCCCCCGGACCTGGCGCCACAACCGGTAATCGTCCGCCGTCGAATGCATTTCCACCCGGGAACTGGATCCTGATTTTCCGGCTTCATGCTGGGATTTCATCGGTGGATCAGCCACCACGCTCTCAGGGAGCAAACTCATCGGACCCGAAATGGGTCTTCGTCATTGTCGATCACGCTTGGTTGTTGATGGTTTCGCAGCAGGTTTTATCTGAAGTGTACAGGCCCCGGAACGAAACTGTTCCGCTTGCGGTCTGGCTGCTGCCCTCTCCCCCGCACCAATCGCGACTTTCATTATCCGGCGCGGCCACGGCGGACCGCATTCTTTCTGTGTCAATAGCAGTCGGGAATGCGCTCTCGCGGCCTCGCCGAGGAGCTCAGCTTACATGGCAGACAAAATGCTTATCGATGCGTCTCACGAGGAAGAGACGCGCGTCGTTGTCGTTCGCGGGAACCGCATAGAGGAATTTGACTTCGAGTCGCAGCACAAGAAGCAGATTCGCGGCAACATCTATCTTGCAAAAGTAACGAGGGTCGAGCCCTCGCTGCAGGCCGCTTTCGTAGATTACGGCGGCAACCGGCACGGCTTCCTTGCCTTCGCCGAAATCCATCCCGACTATTACCAGATTCCGCTTGCCGACCGTCAGGCCCTGCTTCGCGCCGAAGCCGAGGAGCACCGCCGCGACGAAGATGTCGAACATGTCGAGACGGCTCCTGTCGTCGATCTCTCGACGCAGGATCAGCCGGATATCGGCATCGTTCCAGTCGAACAGCCCGAAGTCGCAGCGACGGATGAAGCGGCACCAGCAGAGGCAGCACCCGTTGGCGAAGAGGCGCCCGCCAAGAAGCCACGCGCCCGCCGCAGCCGCAAGAAGGTTGCCGAACCTGTCGCCGAGGAAACCGCGACGCCGGAAGCATCGGTTGCCGATAACGACGACGAAGGCCCGGCCGGCGGTGAAATGGCCGCGATGGTCGAGACGGACACCATTTCCGAAGACGTAGACGTTTCCAAGCGTCGTCACGACGATGATGAAGATGATGACGACCACGGCGAAGAGGAAGTCATCGAATCGGTCGGCGCCGAAGATGCGATGGAAGAGGTTCCTGACCGCGTGCAGCGCAAGCCGCGCAAACAGTACCGTATCCAGGAAGTCATCAAGCGCCGCCAGATCCTGCTGGTGCAGGTTGCCAAGGAAGAGCGCGGCAACAAGGGTGCGGCTCTCACCACCTATCTCTCGCTTGCAGGCCGCTATTCGGTTTTGATGCCGAACACGGCGCGTGGCGGTGGCATTTCCCGCAAGATCACCAACCCGCAGGACCGCAAGCGGCTGAAAGAAATCGCCCGCATGCTGGAAGTTCCGCAGGGCATGGGCGTGATCCTGCGTACGGCCGGCGCGAACCGCACCAAGGTCGAGGTGAAGCGCGACTTCGAATATCTTATGCGCTTGTGGGAGAACGTCCGCACGCTGACGCTCGCCTCCACGGCCCCCTGCCTCGTCTACGAGGAAGGCTCGCTCATCAAGCGCTCGATCCGTGACCTCTACAACAAGGATATCGGCGAGATCATCGTCTCCGGCGAGGAAGGCTATCGTGAAGCGAAAGACTTCATGAAGATGCTGATGCCGAGCCACGCCAAGGTGGTTCAGCCCTACCGCGACATTCATCCGATCTTCTCGCGCTCCGGTATTGAGGCGCAACTCGATCGCATGCTGCAGCCGCAGGTGACACTGAAGTCCGGCGGTTACCTGATCATGAACCAGACCGAAGCGCTGGTTTCGATCGACGTCAACTCCGGTCGCTCGACCCGCGAACACTCGATCGAGGACACGGCCCTCCAGACGAACCTCGAAGCAGCGGACGAAGTCGCCCGCCAGCTTCGCCTGCGCGACCTTGCCGGCCTCATCGTTATCGACTTCATCGACATGGAAGAGAAGCGCAACAACCGCGCTGTCGAGAAGAAGCTGAAGGAATGCCTGAAGAACGACCGCGCCCGCATCCAGGTCGGCCGCATCTCGCATTTCGGCCTTCTGGAAATGTCGCGCCAGCGCATCCGCGCTTCCGTTCTCGAATCGACGACGCAGGTCTGCTCGCATTGCGGCGGCACCGGCCACGTCCGTTCGCAGTCCTCCGTCGCCCTGCATGTTCTGCGCGGCGTCGAGGAATATCTCTTGAAGAACACGACGCACAACATCACCGTGCGCACGACGCCTGACATCGCGCTCTACCTGCTCAACCACAAGCGCCAGACGATCGTCGATTATGAAAACCGCTTCGGTGTGGCGATCATCATCGATGCCGATGGCTCGGTCGGTGCACAGCATTTCGCGATCGATCGCGGCGAGCCGGTCGAAAACCCGGTCAAGATCGAAAGCCTCTTCAACTTCGCAGCCATCCCCGATGACGATGATGACGATGTCGTCATCGAGCATGACGAGGAAGAAGACGAAGAGCTGGAAGAAAAGCCCGCTGCTGCCGAGCGCCCTGCTGCCCGTGCAGAGAGCGAAGGCGAAGGTGGACGTAAACGCAAGCGCCGTCGCCGTCGCCGCGGCCGCAACGGGGGCGCCGAGCAACAGGTCTCTGCCGATGCCGTCTCCGACGAGGCTGACGATAGCGAAGAGGGCGAGGACGACGGCAGCGAAGGGGACAGCGATGCCGCCGAAGGTGCCACAGAGACCCGCGCCGAAGGTGATGACTCCCAGCGCCGCAAGCGCCGCCGTCGCGGCAAGCGTGGCGGCCGCCGTAACCGTGGTGAGGAAGGCGCTGAGGGCGCAGCCTCCGAAGACGGTAGCGCGGACGAAGACGATGACAGCGTAGCTGAAGAGACGTCTGCGACCGAGGTTGAGGTGGTCGAAGTCATCGCGGCCGAAACCAATGAAGGTCAGTCCGCGGCGGCTGCCATCGAAGGCAGCGAAAGCGTTGCCGAAGTGGTCAAGCCGGCACGCGGCCGTGGTCGCCGTAAGGCCGCCGCCCCCTCGCCGGTCGAAGAGCCCGTCGTTGAAGCCTCGGTCGCCGAAGCGCCTGTTGCCGAAGCCGAGCCGGAAGCAGCGGAAGCCTCTGCGGATCTCGCCGCGCCGGCACAGGACGAGGCAAAGCCTGCTCGTGCCAACCGCGGCTCCAACATCTCGTCTTCTGAACCGACGGTCACCTCGAACCGTACCGACAGCGCGGAGGCTGACGGCGAAGGCAAGCCGAAGAAGGCAGGCTGGTGGCAGCGCCGCGGCTTCTTCTGAAAGCTTATTTTCGGGAATAAGTGACATGATCCGGCTGCGGTGACGCGGCCGGATTTTTTATGCAATTGAATGAGAGCGTTCAGCCCGCTGTCGGTTTGACGAAGCTCAGCCTTGAGCGTACGGCCAAACCAGACGGTGGTTTCCGAGAGCGAGACGAGCGGGAGCCGGCGCACAAAGCCCGCGAAGATCAGAAGCGCAGACCGCCCTGATTGCCGGCGTTGATGCCGGGATAAATGCAGCACATGCTGCACTTTCGGGCCTGCGACACCCAGATGGCTCGCATCCTGCCCGCCGTCACGCTACGCAGCAGGCGGGTAAAGCAGATCGACGATATAGCTCGCGTCGAAGCGCGAATCGAGCATGCCGTAGGTCGAGCGCCAGCCGCCGGCAAGACGGGTCTCGATGAAGGCATCGGCAATGCGCCCTGCCCCGAGACGGTAGAGTTCGGCGGCGCCAGCAGCAAGTGCCAATTGTTCGACGAGCAGGCGGGCCGCGCCCTCATCCTGTTCGCAGAGCGCGATCGCCGCGCGCAGCACGTCGATCGTTTTCTTGCCGGCCGGGCCGAGATCGCGCGCAAAGCCTGCGAAAACCGTCTCGAAGAGATCCTTGCCGCGGTTCAGCACACGCAGCACGTCCAGCGCCATGACATTGCCCGAACCTTCCCAGATCGCATTGACCGGGGCCTCACGATAATGGCGGGCGATCGGGCGCTCTTCGATGTAACCGCTGCCGCCGATGCATTCCATCGCCTCGTAGATCAGCGACGGGGCGATCTTGCAGCACCAGTATTTGGCAACCGGCGTCATGACGCGGGCATAGGCCGCGTCTTCGGCATTGCCGCGCGCCTTGTCGAAGGCATCGGCCAGACGGAAGGAGAGAGCCGTGGCCGCGGCGACATCGAGCGCCATATCGGCGAGCACACGCGTCATGATCGGTTGGTTGACCAGCATCTTGCCGAAGACGCTGCGACCGCGGGTATGGTGCACCGCCTCGGCCAGCGAGGCGCGCATGATGCCGGAAGAGGCCAGCGCGCAGTCGAGGCGTGTCAGCGTCACCATATCGAGAATGGTGCGGATGCCGGCATCGGGGCCACCGAGCAGGAAACCGAACGTATCGGTGAACTCCACTTCGGATGAAGCGTTGGAGCGGTTGCCAATCTTGTCCTTCAGGCGCTGGAATTGCAGGCCATTGGCTGAACCGTCCTCCAGCAGGCGCGGCACCAAGAAGCAGCCCATGCCCTCCTTGGTCTGCGCCAGCATGATGAAGGCGTCGCTCATCGGCGCGGACATGAACCACTTGTGGCCGGAGAGGCGGTAAATGCCCTCGCTGACTTTTTCGGCAGCGGTCTTGTTGGCGCGAACATCCGTGCCGCCCTGCTTTTCCGTCATGCCCATGCCGATCGTCACGGCCGATTTCTGCATTGCCGGGCGATTGGACGAGTCATATTTGCGCGACAGGATCTTCGGCGCCCAGTCCTTCTGGACAGCCGGTGACGCCGAGAGAGCTGCAACGGATGCGCTCGTCATAGTCAGCGGGCAGAGATGGCCGGATTCGAGCTGTGCCGTCAGATAGAAGCGGGCCGCGCGAATGTGGTGGGACTGGTCCTTGGCCTCGGTATCGGCCTGCGGATCCCAGACGGAGGAATGCAGGCCCGAAGCCATGGAACGGCGCATCAGGGCATGCCAGGCGGGATGGAATTCAACGATATCCAGACGCTCGCCGCGCGGACCGTGGGTGCGAAGCTGCGGCGTGCCCTGGTTTGCCATGCGCGCCAGTTCCTGGGCCTCGGGCGAGGTCACGTAACGGCCCGTGTTTTCAAGATCATCGCGGATGGCGCGCGGCAGCGTGGAGGTCAGATCGACGATCAGCGGATCGGATCGATAGGCATTGATTCCCGACCAGAGGCTCGGCTGGTTGAGTTCGGCGAGTTTGGCTTCAGTCCGGTTTGCGGCGGTCATTATTCGCTTCTATTTCAAGAGCCCGGCAAAAGGAAACCGGAAGTTCATGATTCGCAGATTTCTGCTCTACAGCGCCGCGCGTCTTTTCAGACGCGCGAAGGACGCTGTAGCATCTTAAATTGCTGCATAATTTTATCCTTAAATCGATTCCGATTTAAGGAATCATGCAGTAGCGGGATTCGACGGAAAATGCATGGGGAACATAGGGATTTGCGCATAGCGGATGCTTGCCCCTTCCCCCCGCACTCTTTATAGACCCCGCGAAGACAATAAGAGGCAGGGTCATGGTCTTTTTCCCCCACCGCCACCTCATTGGCATCAAGGGCCTCACCGAGCAGGATATTACCTATCTTCTCGACAAGGCCGACGAAGCCGTCAAGATCAGTCGACAGCGAGAGAAGAAGACGTCGACCCTTCGGGGACTGACGCAGATCAACCTCTTCTTCGAGGCATCGACGCGCACGCAATCCTCCTTCGAACTTGCCGGCAAACGCCTCGGCGCCGACGTCATGAACATGTCGGTCGGAAATTCCTCGGTGAAGAAGGGCGAGACGCTGATCGACACTGCGATGACGCTGAACGCGATGCGGCCGGACGTGCTGATCATCCGCCACTCCAGCGCCGGTGCCGCAGCGCTTCTCGCCCAGAAGGTCTCCTGCTCCGTCGTCAATGCCGGCGATGGCCAGCATGAGCATCCGACGCAGGCGCTGCTCGACGCGCTGACGATCCGCCGTGCCAAGGGCCGGCTGTCGCGCATCATCGTGGCGATCTGCGGCGACGTGCTGCATTCGCGCGTGGCGCGCTCCAACATCCTGCTTCTGAACGCCATGGGTGCCAGGGTGCGCGTCGTCGCCCCTGCGACGCTGCTGCCGGCCGGCATCGCGGAGATGGGCGTCGAGGTCTTCCATTCGATGAAGGAAGGGCTGAAGGACGCGGATGTGGTGATGATGCTGCGGCTGCAGCGCGAACGCATGTCCGGCGCCTTTGTGCCGTCGGTGCGCGAATACTATCATTTCTACGGCCTTGATGCAGAAACGCTGAAGGCGGCGAAGGAGGATGCGCTCGTCATGCATCCCGGGCCGATGAACCGCGGCGTGGAAATCGCTTCCGAGGTTGCCGATGGTCCGCAGAGCGTAATTGCGGAACAGGTGGAAATGGGGGTCGCAGTGCGCATGGCCGTCATGGAGATGCTGCTTGTTTCCCAGAACCAGGGACCCCGCACGGATGGAGTGGGCGCATGAGCAATCTCGTCCTCAAGAATGTCCGCATCGTCGACCCCTCCCGCAATCTCGATGAGATCGGCACCGTTATCGTCAAGGACGGCCTCATCGTTGCGGCCGGCAAGGATGCGCAGAACCAGGGCACGCCCGGCGGCGCCATGGTGCGCGACTGCACCGGCCTCGTCGCAGTGCCTGGCCTCGTCGACGCCCGCGTCCATATCGGCGAACCGGGCGGCGAACATCGCGAAACCATCGCTTCGGCAAGCCGCGCCGCGGCGGCAGGCGGTGTGACCTCCATCATCATGATGCCGGACACGCATCCCGTTATAGACGACATCGCGCTCGTCGAATTCGTCAAGAAGACGGCGCGGGATACGGCCGTGGTCAACGTCTATCCGGCAGCGGCCGTCACCAAGGGGCTTGCCGGCGAGGAGATGACGGAAATCGGCCTGTTGATGCAGGCGGGCGCCGTCGCCTTCACCGACGCGCATGGCAGCATTTCCGATGCCCAGGTGCTGCGCCGGGTGATGACCTATGCACGTGAATTCGGCGCCGTCATTTCCTGCGCAACGCGCGACAAATACCTCGGCGCCAACGGCGTCATGCATGAAGGCCTGCTCGCAAGCTGGCTCGGCCTTTCCGGCATCCCGAAGGAAGCAGAGCTCATCCCGCTCGAGCGTGATCTGCGCATCGCCCAACTGACGCGGGGCAATTATCACGCAGCAATGATCTCCGTTCCGGAATCGGTTGAGGCGATCGAGCTTGCCCGCTCGCGCGGCGCGAAAGTCACCTGCGGCGTGTCGATCAACAATCTGGCGCTGAACGAGAACGACATCGGCGAATACCGGACCTTCTTCAAGCTCTATCCGCCGCTGCGCTCAGAGGATGACCGGGTGGCGATGGTGGATGCGCTGGCGAAGGGCGCGATCGATATTATCGTCTCCTCTCACGATCCGCAGGATGTCGATACCAAGCGCCTGCCCTTCGGCGAAGCCGAGGACGGTGCGGTCGGGCTCGAAACCATGCTCGCGGCAGCTTTGCGGCTCTATCACAGCGAGCAGGTCAGCCTGATGCGGCTGATGGATGCGATGTCGACGCGACCGGCGCAGATCTTCGGTCTTGATGCCGGAACGCTGAAGCCCGGCGCCAAGGCCGATATTGCCTTGATCGACCTGGAGGAGCCTTGGCTTGTCGCCAAGGACATGCTTCTTTCCCGCTCGAAGAACACGCCGTTCGAGGATGCACGCTTCAGCGGACGAGCCGTCGCGACCTATGTGGGCGGCAAGCTGGTTCACGCATTGCAGGGCTGAGGGCTGCACAGCCCTTCTGGGCAGCCTCTCGGCAAAGGATTGGGGAACAAAAATGATATCTGATCTTGTTACCTGGCAGATTACGCTGCCTCTGGCGCTTGTGGCTGTTGTCGTCGGCTACCTGCTCGGCTCCATCCCGTTCGGCCTCATCCTCACACGCGCCGCCGGCCTTGGCGACGTGCGCAGCATCGGTTCCGGCAATATCGGCGCGACGAATGTTCTGCGCACCGGCAACAAGAAGCTTGCAGCCGCAACGCTGCTGCTCGATGCGCTGAAGGCGGCCGCAGCAGCCTGGATCATGGCCTATTTTGCGGGCGAGGAAGCGGGTATCATCGCCGGTTTCTTCGCCTTCATCGGCCACCTTTTTCCGGTCTGGATCGGCTTCAAGGGCGGCAAGGGTGTCGCCACCTATATCGGCACGCTTCTCGGTGTTGCGCCGTCAATGGTTCTCCTCTTTGCAGCCGTCTGGCTGGGGACCGCCTTTATCACCCGCTATTCCTCGCTTTCCGCGCTGATTGCGATGCTTGTCATTCCGGTTGCATTGTGGATATTGGGTGATGAAAAGGTTGCGGCGATCATGGCGATCATGACCGTCGTCTCCTACTGGAAGCACAAGGCCAATATTTCCCGCCTGATGAATGGCACGGAAAGCAAGATCGGGGCTAAGGGGTAATGGACGCGCTCAGCGCAAAGCCAAAGGGAATTGCGCTGACGGAGAGACAGAGGATCGCTTGGCTGAGGCTGATCCGCTCCGACAATGTTGGCCCTGCGACCTTTCGTGATCTCATCAATCATTTCGGTTCAGCGGAAGCGGCACTTGCCATGCTGCCGGAGCTTTCGGCGCGCGGCGGTGCGACCCGTTCGATCCGCATCGCCACCGAGGCTGAAGCGCATCGCGAACTCGAGGCGGCCCAGCGTTTCGGCGCCCGTTTCGTCGGCATCGGCGAGCCCGATTATCCGCAGGCGCTACGCCAGATCGACGGCGCGCCGCCGCTGCTCGCGGTCAAAGGCGATCTTTCCGTGCTAAACAGGCCGGCGGTCGGCATCGTCGGTTCGCGCAATGCCTCCATCAGCGGCGCGAAGTTCGCGGCGATGATTGCCCGAGACTGCGGCCGGGCTGGCTATCTGGTCGTCTCCGGCCTTGCCCGCGGCATCGATACGGCCGCCCATCGGGCGAGCCTCGATACCGGCACCATTGCCGCAATGGCCGGAGGGCTCGACCAGCCCTACCCGCCTGAAAATGTCGGACTGCTCGAGGAGATATGGAATGGCAACGGCCTTGCCGTCAGCGAGATGCCTTTCGGCTGGGAGCCGCGTGCGCGTGATTTTCCCCGCCGCAACCGGCTGATTGCGGGAATCTCGCTCGGCGTCGCGGTCGTGGAGGCAGCAGTTCGCTCCGGTTCGCTTATCACGGCGCGGATGGCCGGCGAATTCGGGCGGCTGGTCTTTGCCGTGCCAGGTTCGCCGCTCGATCCACGCTGCCACGGCACGAACGGCCTTCTCAAAGAGGGAGCGATGATCGTCACTTCGCCCGAGGATGTCGTGGAAGCGCTGGCGCCGCTCTCCCAGCCCGATCTCTTCTCGCTGCCATCAGCCGAAGAACCGAAGCGCGAGGGCGGCAGGATGTCGCTTCCGCCCGACGAAACGGATCGCACGCTCGTCAGCGATGCACTCGGTCCGACGCCTGTGGAGGTCGACGACATCATCCGTCACACCGGTCTTTCGGCTTCCGCAGTCTATCTCGTTCTCCTGGAGCTGGATATGGCCGGGCGGCTTCACCGCCATGCCGGCGGGTTGGTTTCAATTTCCATGACCGACTGAGCCGTCATGCATGCGTGACTGCAGGTCTCCAGCCTCGACATAAGCCATCTCGATGAGATAGCAGAGCATCTCCGCCTTTTCGCGTTCTGCCACCTGGTGCAATTCGCCGAGCATCTGCCGGATGAAAGTAATGTTCTCAAGCGATGCCAAGCGATCGATGTCTTTTTCTGCAACCTTGGGCGCCATAATTGTCTCTGTGAAATCAGAAAAGGCTGCTTTACAAGGAGCCCGAACCACGCTTCAAAAACGATAGAGCAATTATCTTGAATTGCAACATACTTTCTATCTCGCAATGGTTGCGACGCATCGGAAAGAGGTAAAATTAGAGCAAACCTCTTGACCGGAGCGAATTCCCTGTCCATGTCGGAGGGCCGGTATTCATGTTGCAGTGCGTGTTCCGCCTGCTTGTTCGCCGGATCGGCATCTTTTTTAGAGAATCATCATGAATGTTGTAGTGGTGGAATCGCCTGCCAAGGCCAAGACGATCAACAAGTATCTGGGTCCAGGATACAAGGTGCTCGCCTCTTTCGGCCATGTGCGCGATCTGCCTGCCAAGGATGGATCAGTTCTTCCGGATCAGGATTTCGAGATGCTCTGGGAGGTGGATGGCGCCTCGTCCAAACGCATGAAGGATATTGCCGACGCGGTGAAATCCTCCGATGCCTTGTTTCTGGCAACCGACCCCGATCGCGAAGGCGAAGCAATCTCCTGGCATGTTCTCGATCTTCTGAACAAGAAGCGTGTCATCAACGGCAAGCCGGTCAAGCGCGTCGTCTTCAATGCCATCACCAAGAAGGCCGTGCTCGATGCGATGGCCGATCCGCGCGACATCGACGTCCCGCTGGTCGATGCCTATCTGGCACGCCGCGCGCTCGATTATCTCGTCGGCTTCAATCTCTCGCCCGTTCTCTGGCGCAAGCTGCCCGGCGCGCGTTCGGCAGGCCGCGTGCAATCGGTTGCGCTGCGCCTGGTTTGCGACCGTGAATCCGAAATCGAACGTTTCATATCCGAGGAATACTGGAACCTGTCGGCGCTGCTCAAGACGCCGCGCGGCGACGAGTTTGAGGCAAGGCTGGTTTCTGCCGACGGAAAGCGGTTGCAGCCGCGCTCGATTGCCAATGGCGAGGAAGCCGGCAAGCTGAAGGCGCTGCTGGAAGGTGCAAGCTACGTCGTCGAAAGCGTCGAGGCAAAGCCCGTCAAGCGCAATCCGGCACCGCCCTTCACGACCTCGACGCTCCAGCAGGCGGCGTCCTCCAAGCTCGGCTTCTCGGCCTCGCGCACCATGCAGATTGCGCAGAAGCTTTATGAGGGCGTCGACATCGGCGGCGAGACCGTCGGTCTCATCACCTATATGCGTACGGACGGTGTGCAGATGGCCCCCGAAGCGATCGATGCGGCGCGGAGCGCCATCGGCGAACAGTTCGGCGACCGTTATCTGCCAGAGAAGGCGCGTCTTTACTCCACCAAGGCGAAGAACGCCCAGGAAGCGCACGAAGCGATCCGCCCGACCGATTTCAATCGTTCGCCCGACCGCGTCCGCAAGTTCCTCGATGCCGACCAGATCCGCCTCTACGACCTGATCTGGAAGCGCGGCATTGCCAGCCAGATGGCATCCGCCGAAATCGAGCGCACCACGGCCGAAATCCTCGCCGACAAGAACGGCCAGAAGGCTGGGCTGCGCGCCGTCGGCTCCGTCATCCGTTTCGACGGTTTCATCGCCGCCTATACCGACCAGAAGGAAGATGGCGAGCAGAGCGACGATGCCGATGACGAGGATGGCCGTCTGCCGGAGATCAATGCGCGCGAAAACCTCGCCAAGCAGAAGATCAACTCCACGCAGCATTTCACCGAACCGCCGCCGCGCTATTCGGAAGCCTCGCTCATCAAGAAGATGGAAGAGCTCGGCATCGGCCGTCCATCCACCTATGCCGCGACGCTCGCGACTTTGCGCGACCGCGATTATGTGACGATCGACAAGCGCAAGCTGATCCCGCAGGCAAAGGGTCGACTCGTTACCGCCTTCCTCGAAAGCTTCTTCACGAAGTATGTGGAGTACGACTTCACGGCCGATCTCGAAGAAAAGCTCGACCGGATTTCGGCCGGCGAACTCAACTGGAAGCAGGTCCTTCGCGATTTCTGGAAGGATTTCTTCTCGCAGATCGAAGATACCAAGGAACTGCGCGTCACCAACGTTTTAGACTCCTTGAACGAGGCGCTGGCACCGCTGGTCTTCCCCAAGCGCGAGGACGGCAGCGATCCGCGCATCTGCCAGGTTTGCGGCACCGGCAACCTGTCCCTGAAACTCGGCAAGTATGGCGCCTTCGTCGGCTGCTCGAACTATCCGGAATGCAACTATACCCGCCAGCTTTCTTCCGAAAACGGCGGTGAGGCTGAAGGCGTCGCGCTGAACGAGCCGAAGAACCTCGGCACCGATCCGACCACCGGCGAGGAACTGACGCTAAGGTCCGGCCGTTTCGGACCCTATATCCAGCGCGGCGACGGCAAGGAGGCCAAGCGCTCGTCCCTTCCCAAGGGCTGGAAGCCCGAAGATATCGACTACGAAAAGGCGATGGCACTGATCTCGCTGCCGCGCGACATCGGCAAACATCCGGAATCCGGCAAGATGATCTCTTCCGGGCTCGGTCGCTATGGACCATTCCTGCTGCATGATGGCACCTATGCCAATCTGGAGAGCATCGAGGACGTCTTCTCGGTTGGCCTCAACCGCGCCGTGACGCTGATTGCGGAAAAACAGAACAAGGCGCCGGGCGGAGGCCGCAGCACACCGGCAGCATTGAAGGAGCTCGGCGATCATCCCGATGGCGGCGCGATCACCGTTCGTGACGGGCGCTATGGTCCCTATGTCAACTGGGGCAAGGTCAACGCGACGCTGCCAAAAGGCAAGGATCCGCAGGCCATCACCGTCGAGGAAGCGCTGGTGCTGATTGCGGAAAAGGCCGGCAGGGCCCCTGCCGCTAAGCCCAAGACTAAGACGGCTGCGAAGCCTAAGTCCGCCACAAAGCCGAAGGCTGCCGCAGCAGAAGCCAAGACGACGAAGACTGCCGCAAAGCCGAAGGCGACCAAGGCAAAAGCACCGGCGAAAACGAAAAAGAGCTGAGAGTGGCGAGAGACCCGCGCGAGACTACGAAACCCATGGGCAAACGCCCGGGAAAGATCAGCCGCGCGAGCAGGGAAGCTGCGCCTGAGCCATTGAATATCGCGCACGGCGTCCTGCCGCCGCGCGAGGTCATCCTGCGCTTCATTGCCGAGCATCCGCAGAAAGCCTCCAAGCGCGAACTCGCAAAGGCCTTCGGGCTGAAGGGTGAAAGCCGTGTCGAGCTCAAGCATCTGCTGCAGGAATTGGAGCAGGAAGGCATGCTGCAGAAGAGCCGCAAGTCGCTGATCAGGCCAGGCGCGCTGCCGCCCGTCACCGTGCTCGACATCACCACCCGCGACAAGGACGGCGATCTGATCGGTCGGCCGGCCGAATGGCCAGAGGATCAGGGCGTGGCGCCCGCCGTCGCCATCCGCCAGCAATCTCCGGCAGGGCGCCAAGGCAAGGGCAAGTCGCCCGTTGCCGGCCTCGGCGACCGCATCCTCGCCAAGATGTTCCCCGCTGTCGACCGGGGCGGACCGGCCTATACCGCCCGCATCATCAAGGTGATCGACAAGCGGCGCGGCGCCACCATGGGCGTCTTCAAGGATGCGCCCGGGGGCGCCGGACGCCTGCTGCCGATCGACCGGCGCGGCGAGGAAATGGTGATCGATCCCGACTACAAGGGCGATGCCAAGGACGGTGATCTGGTCGAGGTAGAGATTGCGCGTCTCGGCCGTTTCGGCCTGCCTCGCGCCAAGGTTCTCTCGGTCGTCGGCTCGGTTGGCTCGGAAAAGGCGATCTCGATGATCGCCATCCATGCGCACGGCATTCCGCATGTGTTCCCGCCAGCCGTCATTGCCGAGGCGGATGACGCCAAGCCTGCCACGATGTCGCATCGGGAAGATTGGCGTGACATGCCGCTGATCACCATCGACCCCGCCGATGCCAAGGACCATGACGACGCCGTCTATGCCGAGGATGATCCATCGGAAGACAATGCGGACGGTGTTATCGTCACTGTCGCGATTGCCGATGTCTCCTGGTATGTGCGCCCGAATTCGCCGCTCGACCGGGAAGCGTTAAAGCGCGGCAACTCGGTCTATTTCCCCGATCGCGTCGTGCCGATGCTGCCGGAGCGCATCTCCAACGATCTCTGCTCGCTGAAGGAAGGCGTCGACCGCCCTGCCCTTGCCGTGCGCATGATCTTCTCGAAGGAAGGCCGCAAGATCGGCCACACCTTCCACCGCATCATGATGAAGAGTGCTGCGAAGCTCTCCTACCAGCAGGCACAGGCAGCAATCGACGGCAAACCCGACGACAAGACCGGCCCGATGCTGGAGCCCATCCTGAAACCGCTGTGGCACGCTTACGAGACGATGAAGCGTGGCCGTGAGCGGCGACAACCGCTCGATCTCGACATGCCCGAGCGCAAGATCCTGCTGAAGCCCGACGGCACCGTCGACCGGGTCTTCGTGCCGCCACGCCTCGACGCGCACAAGCTGATCGAGGAAATGATGATCCAGGCGAATGTCTCCGCTGCCGAGACGCTGGAGAAAAAGCGCCAACTGCTGATCTATCGCATCCACGATGCGCCGACACTCGCCAAGCAGGAAGTGCTGCGCGAGTTTCTCGCTACCCTCGGCATCTCGCTTGCCAAGGGCGGCAACGTGCGCGCCAACAGCTTCAACGGCATTCTCGCCAAGGCGGACGGCACCGCCCACCAGACCATGGTCAACGAAATGGTTCTGCGCTCGCAGAGCCAGGCAATCTATAGCCCCGACAATATCGGTCACTTCGGCCTGAACCTGATGAAGTATGCGCACTTCACCTCTCCGATCCGCCGCTATGCCGATCTTATCGTGCATCGTGCGCTCGTCGGCTCGCTCGGCTTCGGCGAAGGCGGCATCACACCGGAAGAGGAGGCAACGCTCGACGATATCGCGGCCGAGATCTCTACCTTCGAGCGCCGCGCCATGGCCGCCGAGCGCGAGACGGTCGATCGCTTGATCGCTCATCATCTTGCCGGTCGCATCGGCCAGGAATTCGAAGGACGCGTTTCGGGCGTCACCAAATCAGGCCTGTTTATCCTGTTGCCGGACTATGGCGCTGATGGTTTCATCCCTATATCTACGCTCGGCACCGATTACTTCATCTATGACGAGGCGCATCAGGCTCTGAGCGGTGAAAAAACCGGACTCGGCTATCGTCTTGGCGATAATGTGACCGTGCGATTGGCAGAGGCCATCCCGCTTGCCGGTGCCTTGCGTTTTGAAATGCTGAGCGAAGGACGCAAGATGCCGACGGCAGTGCGCTCCTTCCACAAGGCGGGACGGCGCGACGCAAGCCGCGCCCGCAAGAAGATCGGAACGAGGCCGCCGCGCGGGCGGCGTTGAAGCAATTCCAGCAAAAGTGCGCAGCGGTTTGCGTCCGGAATTGCGTGAAGAGAAAGAAACAGAGCCTTTCCATATTTCGAAGAAAAATGAAAAGGCTCTGTTTCCGGGAAGGGAAAGATCGATGAGCACACCGACAGACGAGGTCGTCCGCTACGGGGATACGCCCGATGCCGAGCGCCCGCTCGGACGCTCCATCATGCGCGGTATGCTGAACCGCTGTCCGGCCTGCGGCAGCGGCAAGCTGTTCCGCGCCTTCCTCAAGCCAGTCGATCACTGTGCGGCCTGCGGCGAAGCGATGCACCACCATCGCGCCGACGACCTGCCGCCCTATCTCGTCATTCTCGTACTCGGTCACGTCGTCGTCGGCGGCTTCATGCTGACGGACATGGTCTTCGTGCTGCCAGTCTGGGTGCATCTTGCCATCTGGGCACCGATTACCATCATCACGGCGCTCGTCTCGATCCAGCCTATCAAGGGCGGCGTCATAGGCTTGCAGTGGGCGTTGAAGATGCATGGCTTCGGCGGCCATGATGACGAACCTGATGATTACGACACACCCGGCCGGCAAGCTTGAACACCTTCACCTTCCAGACATATTTCGCGTGTAGTGGCAGCGGCCAGAGCGTCAGGGCCTGTAGCCGACTATCTGCAGAGGAACGATACGCTCATCATTTCTTGTACGGGGAAAGCTTACACTCAAGAAATCGCCGGCAGATGCCGGAAATATTATGAAACCCTGCCCTTCACCTGGATTTGGCATGCCTATGTCTTTCTATGTGACACCAGACGGACGATTCGTCCGCATACTTCTCTAAGGATGGATAAATGTCTCAGCCGAGGAACGGCACAGCGGGCGATGTCGAGGAAATCCATTGGCCTTCTCTGGTGGCTGCCGTCTCTTCCATCTCCGCCGTCGGTATAGCGATCGGCCTGGGACTGCCTCTCCTCAGCATCATTCTCGAAAAACGCGGCATTTCCTCCACCCTTATCGGTCTTAACACCGCAATGGCCGGTATCGCGGCGATGGCGGCGGCGCCGATCACCACCAAGCTCGCGCATAGATACGGCGTGGCGCCCACCATGCTGTGGGCGGTATTGATTTCGGCCCTGAGTGCGCTCGGCTTTTATTACGCGCAAGATTTCTGGATGTGGTTCCCGCTGCGTTTCGCCTTCCACGGCGCCACGACCACACTCTTCATCCTCTCCGAATTCTGGATCAATGCCGCCTCGCCACCTTCCAAGCGCGGATTCGTGCTCGGCATCTATGCCACGGTGCTTTCACTCGGCTTTGCCGCAGGCCCACTGATCTTCTCGCTGCTTGGCAGCGATGGCATCCTGCCCTTCCTGGTCGGCGCCGGCGCGATCCTGCTCGCGGCCATTCCCATCTTCATCGCCCGCTATGAAAGCCCTGTCCTGGACGAGAAGCCGGAACTGCATTTCATGCGCTACGTCTTCCTGGTGCCGACAGCAACTGCCGCCGTCTTCATTTTCGGTGCGGTCGAAGCCGGCGGCCTCTCGCTCTTTCCGATCTTTGCGGTGCGCGCGCATTTCACCGAATCGCAGGCGGCACTGCTGCTTACCATGATGGGTGTCGGCAACGTCATCTTCCAGATCCCGCTCGGGTTGCTTTCGGACCGCATCAAGGACAAGCGTCCACTGCTCGTGCTCATGGCGTTCACCGGTTTCATCGGCACGATGATGCTGCCGATTCTCGTCAACAACTGGCTTCTTATGGCCGGGCTTCTGGTTTTCTGGGGCGGCTGCGTTTCCGGCCTCTACACAGTCGGCCTCAGCCATCTCGGCTCGCGACTGACAGGTTCGGACCTTGCGGCGGCCAACGCGGCCTTCGTTTTCTGTTATGCCGTCGGCACCGTTGCGGGTCCCCAGGTGATCGGCGCTGCCATCGACGTTGCCGGAAACAACGGTTTTGCCTATGCAATTGCCGGTTTCTTCGGGCTTTATGCCCTGCTCGCAGGCATAAGGCTGCTTTTCATCGGAAAGCGGGCTTGACTTTTCGGGCTAGATTCGTAGTTTCGCGCCAGAATTTGCCGTGGAGCCTATCCGGCTTTCCACGGCTTTCATTTTCTTAAAGGCAGGACGACCATGGCCAAGGCTACCACTATCAAGATCAAGCTTCTGTCGACGGCCGACACCGGTTTCTTCTACGTCACGACGAAGAACAGCCGTACGATGACTGACAAGATGACGAAGACCAAGTACGACCCGATTGCAAAGAAGCACGTCGAGTTCAAGGAAACCAAGATCAAGTAATTACCTGATCACGGCTCTTTCGAAAAGCGCGCGCCTCCGGGTTGCGCGCTTTTTGTTTGCACCGGATCTGCTGACGACAATGTTAGCGCAAACAAAGAAAAACGCCGCCCTTCCATCTTCGGGAAGTGACGGCGTTTTTACGAAAAGGGGGTCGGCCAGCATGCAAAACGGCACGAGGAACCGCTTTAACTTGCGTACCAGCCGACCGACCCCACGACCCAGGAGATGCGGCGGACCTGAGCATCATGGGGTATCGACAGCTCCTCCATGGGAGCGTTTTCTGTTCTGAGCCGATAATTTGCGCAAAAATGAAAGAAAATCAACAAATTCTTAATGGTAAAATTTCAAGGCATGATTCTATGGTTAAAAGTCCAGTTTTGGTACGTGTAAAACGTCATCCAATTCTCTTTTACCCAGAGGACAATATTTGAACATGCCAAGAATTTCATAAATATATTGCAATAACACCACCACCCCTACCCTTACGTGAGGCACCGGCGTTACGTTTTCTGAAATACGATTTACGCGAACAAACCGCTCGGAAGGCTGTTATAGTCCGCTCTTCTTTCTCCATTCCCTGCTTCTAGCTTTCGGAAGCAGGCGATACGCATTATCGGAAGAAACGCGCTTTAAAGTCCTTTTTTAGGCTATGGGGTTGAAAAACAAGCGTCCTCGTTGCAGCCGTCAATATTAAATATTCGTAAGGTTCAGTCACCGCCAGTGGATAACCGAAAGCGATGCGTTACGGCACATTTTGTGGTCAGGCGGCCGAGGCCACCACCCGGTTGCGCCCGGTGTTTTTCGCTTCATAAAGCGCAAGGTCTGCCTGCTTCATCAGTTGGTCGGGCGTTATGACCGAGGCGATACGCGAGGATATACCGAACGAGGCCGTGATATTCAGTATTTCGCCTGACGACTTCAGCAGGAAGGGTGTGTTTTCGATGGCCGCGCGCAGGCGCTCGGCAACGGCCGCGGCAACTTCGGGCGAGGTGTCCGGCATGACGACGACAAATTCTTCCCCGCCGTAACGGCAGGCAAGATCAGCGCCGCGGACGGTCGAGCGCACGCGGTTTGCGAACTCCTTCAGCACCTGGTCGCCGCCGTCATGGCCATAGGTATCGTTGACCTGCTTGAAGCGATCGATATCGGTGATCAGGATCGAAAGCGGCCGACCCCGCGCCATCGAACGGTTGAAGAGCACGTTGAGATGGTTGTCGAGATAACGGCGATTGCTGAGACCGGTCAGTGGATCGGTGACGGCAAGCTCGATCGTCTGCTTGACACTGGCGCGCAGGCGGTCGTTGTAACGCTTGCGGCGGATCTGCGTCAGGCTGCGGGCGACCAGCTCGTTCGGATCGACAGGTCGGACAATATAGTCGTTGACGCCGAGATCGAGGGCCCGGATCACCATCTCGTCGGCGCCCTGCTCCGTGATGATCAGGATCGGCAAAAAACGGGTCCGCTCCAGCGACCGGAACTGCGAGCAGAGCCGCAGCGGGTCGTAATCATCGAAATTGGCGTTGACGATGACAAGTTCGAAGGCGCTCTCGGCCGCTTCGAAAAGGGCAGCCTGCGGATCGGAAACGGCGAGAACATCGGCGACGGGCTTCAGCGTCTTGATGATACGTTCCTGCGAGTTGGCGCGGCTGTCGACCAGCAATACCTGCCCAGCCTCGTCGGAGCGTCCGTCGCCAGAGCGCATCAACTCATCCATGCCCATCGTATGGGCGGTCTCGGCGCGCACGCGCAGTTCGTCACTCAGTGTCTTCAGGCGCAACAGGCTTTTGACGCGGGAGATGAGCTGCAGGTCGTTGACGGGCTTCGTCAGGAAGTCATCGGCACCGGCCTTCAGGCCGCGCACGCGGTCGGGCGACTGGTCGAGCGCGGTCACCATGACGACGGGAATATGCGCGGTCTTGGGATTGGCCTTCAGCCGCTCGCAGACTTCGAAACCGTCAATGCCGGGCATCATGATGTCGAGGAGAATGAGATCGACCTGGTTGCGGTCACAGATCGCTAGCGCCTCGTAGCCGTCGGCCGCGGTCAACACGTCGAAATATTCCGCCAGCAGCCGCGCTTCGAGCAGCTTCACATTCGCTGGAATATCATCAACCACCAGTATTCGCGCAGTCATAATCTCTTCCGACGCCTCAGGCATCGCCCAAATAAGTCTTGATCGTCTCAATGAATTTCGGAACGGAGATAGGCTTGGAGACGTAGGCCTCGCAGCCGCCCTGTCTAATCCGCTCTTCATCGCCCTTCATGGCAAAGGCCGTGACGGCGATGACCGGGATCACATGCAGTTCGTCGTCTTCCTTCAGCCACTTGGTGACTTCGAGACCGGAAACCTCCGGAAGCTGAATATCCATAAGAATAAGATCGGGACGATGTTTGCGCGCAAGATCAAGCGCTTCCATGCCGTTGCGGGTCTGGATCGTGGTATAGCCCGAGGCCTCGATGAGGTCGCGAAAGAGCTTCATGTTGAGCTCGTTATCTTCTACAATCATCACCTGTTTGGGCATGATCAGTTGTCCCTACGTCCGCTCTTGAAGCCAAATGTCCATAATAAAGACATTAGCTGACAAATGGCTCCATGAAACCGATAGTGCAAGCTACCGGTATTTGGTTGAAGAAAAGGTAACTCGACCACCGCAATGCAAAGCAATTTCAAGACTTCGAAACAACTTGGGGCGACAGCAGATCCGCAAGAAACGGCCATCGCCGTCCTTGGCTGGCTTGCGAACGACCCGGATCTCTTCGGTCGCTTCCTGGCATTGACCGGCGTAGAACCGACCCAAGTGCGCAATGCCATCAATGATCCCGACTTTCTCGCCGGTATGCTGGATTTCCTCATGAACCACGAGCCGACGGCGATCGCCTTCTGTGAGGCGACGGGCACGACACCCGAAGCGCTGACGGCGGCATGGCGCCACTTCTCGCCACCCGGCCTCGATTCCGGAGAATATTGATCGTGAACGACAGCGCCGAACTCGACATCTCGCATATCCGCCTTGGCGACAGGCCGCTCATCGTCTGCGATGTCGATGATGTCGTACTGCAATTCATCGATCCCTTTCAGCTATACCTCAAGAGCCTCGGCCACGAATTCCTGCCGCGCTCTTTTCGGCTTCACGGCAATATCGTCTCGCTTACCGACGGGCTTGCGCTCGAGGATCAGCATGTCAGTCGGCTGATCTTGGAGTTCTTCGAGGCCCAGGAAAACTGGCAGACGCCCTTCGATCCTGTCGTTTCGACACTCGAACGCCTGTCTGACGATGCCGACGTCCTGTTCCTCACCGCGATGCCGCCGCAGTTTTCCGCTCATCGCCGCCGCCTCCTGGACCGCACCGGCCTCACGTTCCCGCTGCTGGCCAGCGAACAGCCGAAAGGACCGATCGTGCAGGCTCTGCATGGCGGTCGCGACCTCCCAGTCGTCTTTATCGATGATATGGCGCGCAACCTGCATTCGGTGAAGGAGCATGTGAGTGATTGTTTGCTCATCCATCTCATGCCGGACTCGCTCGTTCATCGCCTCGCACCGGCGGCCGCTGAGGATATTAAGCGGGCACGGGACTGGGCGCACGCCGCCATGCTCGTTGACCAGCATCTTGCGGCAGACACCATCAGGCGCGCAAATCCAGCCGCATGAGCGGCCGGCCGTCCTTGCGCCGCGCAATCGTCTCGAAACCGGCAGCATCGAAAATAGCCGTCGAGCCGATGCAGAGTGTAACGGATTTCGACTGCTTCACATGGTCGATCGGACAGGCTTCCAGCAACCGCGCACCTTGGCTGCGGGCATAATCGACGGCGCGGGCAAGCAACCTGTGACTGACCCCTTTCCCGCGCAGCTTCGGCAGCAGGAAGAAGCAGCTGACCGCCCAGATCGAGGGATCGTGCGCATCGCTATCCTCCAGCGGCCGCGAGACCGTGCGCGGCGAATTGAACTGCGGCACGTCATGGCGTGGCCCCACTTGCACCCAGGCAACCGGCTCGCCTTCGACATAACAGAGAATGCCCGGCGGCGGCCCCGCCGCGATGCGGCCGTGCATATGTGCCTTGCGCTCAGCGGGCTCCATCTTGGTGCGGACAGCATGCGGAAGGCGTAGCGCCACACACCAGCAATTATAGAAGGCACCCTGCGGGCCGAACAGCGTCTCGAAGTCACCCCAGTATTCGGCGGTGACAGGCTCGAAACGAAGATCGATATCCACGGCCAAGCTCTCCTCCCTCTCTTGAGACTCGAAAGCTTAGGGCGTAATGTTGCAATGTTCAACCTTTGTTCTCACCATGACGCCAGCACCTGACAAGACACCCGGCTTCTGTCGCGACTGCCTTGCCGGGCAGAAGGGTGAGGCGCGCCGTTGCCATGCCTGCGGCAGCCCCCGCCTCGTGCGCCACAAAGAGCTCTATGACCTGACGCTCGCGCATATCGATTGCGACGCTTTTTATGCCGCCGTGGAGAAACGCGACAATCCGGAGCTCGCCGACAAGCCCGTGATCATCGGCGGCGGCAAGCGTGGCGTCGTCTCTACTGCCTGTTATATTGCCCGCATCCATGGCGTCCGCTCGGCCATGCCGATGTTCAAGGCGCTGGAGGCCTGCCCGCAGGCGATTGTCATTCGTCCCGACATGGAGAAATATGTAAAGGTGGGCAGGCAGGTTCGCGCGCTGATGCAGGAGTTGACGCCGTTGGTGCAGCCGCTCTCTATCGACGAGGCCTTCCTGGAACTCGGCGGCACCGAGCGGCTGCATCACGATCCGCCGGCCCGAACGCTGGCGAAGTTCGCCCGTCGCATCGAGAAGGAAATCGGCATCACCGTTTCGGTCGGACTTTCCTATTGTAAGTTCCTCGCCAAAGTCGCCTCCGATCTACAGAAGCCGCGCGGCTTTTCCGTCATCGGGCGCGAGGAAGCGGTCGAGTTCCTGGCGCCTCGCCCGGTGACGACCATCTGGGGTGTCGGCAAGGCTTTTGCCGCGACGCTCGAAGCAGACGGCATCCGCACGATCGGCCAGTTGCAGGGGATGGAGGAGAACGACCTGATGCGCCGTTACGGCAGCATCGGCCAGCGGCTGTCGCGCCTGTCACGCGGTATCGACGACCGCGAGGTGCATATCAACGATGCCGCAAAGAGCGTTTCGGCCGAAACCACCTTCTTCGACGATATCGCGCGTTATGACGATCTGGTGCCGATCCTGCGCAATCTCTCGGAAAAGGTCTCCTGGCGGCTGAAGAAGAACGGCATCGCCGGCCACACGGTTGTACTGAAGATGAAGACGGCCGATTTCAAATCCCGCACCCGCAACCGCCGCCTCGAAGACCCGACACAGCTTGCCGACAAGATCTTCCGCACCGGGATCGAGCTTCTGGAGAAGGAAGCCGACGGCACGAAATTCCGCCTGATCGGCATCGGCGTTACCGATCTCGGCGATGCCGGCCGCGCCGATCCGCCCGATCTGATCGACCAGCAATCCGGCCGGCGTGCGGCGGCGGAAGCTGCCATGGACAAGCTGCGCGACAAGTTCGGCAAAGGCACGGTCGAAACCGGCTACACATTCGGCGGCAAGGGCTACCGATAGCTACGCCGGCACGGTCTCCATCTCCTGAAGCGCTGCGTCCCGGTTCTTTATTGCCTGAGCATAGCCCGGATCGATCGCGATCGCGCGGTCGTAGCTCTCCATCGCCTCGTCATGGCGCCCCAGCCGCCGCAGCACATTGCCGCGATTGTTGAAGGCAATGGCATGGCCAGCATCCAGCGCGATGGCCCGGTCGTAGCTTCCAAGCGCTTCTTCGAAATTCGAAAGACGCGCAAGAATATTGCCGCGATTGCAATAGGCCGAAGCGGAGACCGGTTTCACCTCGATCGCCTTGTCGACACAGTCCTTGGCCTCGCCGAGATCGCCTTTCTGTAGCAGCAGCAGCGCCAGGTGCTGCAGAGCATCGAAATGCCCAGGCACGATCGCGATCACATCGCGGTAGCCCGCTTCCGCCGCGACGAGATCGCCGGCCCGGTGCCGTTCGGCAGCCGCGCTGAAATGGGCAGCGGGATCGCTCACCAGCCTCGGCCGCTGCGTTGCTTCTATTTTCGCCAGCAGTGAGGTTGCGGGCGCATGTGCATCGTCGGCGACAAGAATCTGCCGGCAGCAGAGTTCTGCCGACTCCGGGTTTCCACTTCTGAAAAAATGCACCGCCTGATGCATGGCGATATCCAGCGAGCGCGGGTCGAGGCGATCGCCAATATTGCGGCCGGAGAGCGTGGAGACCTGCAGCTTCTCAACGATATGGTGTTCGGAGCCAAAAAAATCCTTGTAGCCGTAATTACCCGTGCCGAGGTCATAGGTTCGGTAGCCATTCTCGATGCCCCAACGCATATTGTAACAATGGAGCATGAAGCCGGGGCTGATCGAGCGGCGGAAAGTCAGGTCGCGGCTTCCGAGGAAGCACATCATCGATTTGCGATGGGGATCCAGGAAGCTGATGAAGGTGCAGACCGGCCTGTCCTGATGCCAGAGGATCGGCATGAAGACCGAACCGTCCTCTATGCAGGCCGGCAGCATGTGACGGCTGTTGTCGAGGATGAACTTGCCGTAGCGCGGCTGACGCTCACCCCATTGGACGTTCCACATCTGGTAGAAGATTTCGAGATCGCGCTCCATTGTCTCTGGTGTCACATGAGTGATGCGCAGCTCATTTTCCGGCGCGACGAGATCGCGCAGCGCCTTTCGCGCATTGCGCCGCGTCTTGGCACCGATGCGCTCATCCAGGAAGGTTTCGAAGACCTCGCCGAGCGGGACGTAGACATAGACGTCATGGTCGATGTTTTCGCCATCAGCCGTGATATGCGGCCGGCGCGGGACCTTCCTCCTTGAGAATTCCGAGGCAGAAAAGCCCGCCAGAAACGCCTTCATTCTCGCCTCAGACATATAGACATCATCAAGATCGAGATGTTTCCAGTTGAAGCTCTGCAGGCAATCGGCGAAAACGCCGAGCACCGCCTCCGCGTCCTCAGGATGCGTCAGAAGGCCGTTATAGCCGGCATAGGGCGTGCCGCCGAGGCGCACGATATTGCCAAGGCCCTGGCCTTCCTCGAAATCGACGTGGAGCTGAATGGGAAGGAAAGCTACATAGCGGTCATCCGCCTGCCGCCGCTTGGCGGCAAGAACGAACCATAATGACCGCCGCTGCAGCCATTGCGCCATCCAGTGCCAGGAAAGGAAATAGTGCCCTTCCGGGTCGGCGGCGTATACCTCGTTCCAGTTATCCTTCAGGGCATGCAGATCATCGAACGCAGAAACAATATCGACATGCATTTCCAAGTCTCCCCCAAGACTTCCCTTGTTTTAGATTTGCATAAAATTGAATACCCCACAATCTCGTGATCGAAACGCGATGGCGTATTCAAGCCTTCGTTAAACTTCGCATGCTTAACTCGCGTGGTTTTTGTGCATGTGGTGTATTGCGTCATGTCTGTGCGTGTAGGTGTCCTTATCGGGTTGCTGTCGGCGACCGCCCTTGTCGATCCCGCTTTTGCAGCCGATGCGCGCACGCTGCAGATATTCGTTTCCAAGGACAGGCAGTCGCTGACCGTCTATGACGGCGCGGAGGTCGTGGCGACCTCCAGGATCTCGAGCGGCAAGGACGGGCATACGACGCCGAGCGGCATCTTCTCCGTCATCGAGAAGCAGAGGTACCACGAATCCAACATCTATTCGAACGCGCCGATGCCCTTCATGCAGCGGCTTACATGGTCCGGGATCGCGCTGCATGAGTCCAATTCCGTGCCGCGTTACCCGGCCTCGCATGGCTGCGTGCGCATGCCCGACGCCTTTGCGAAATCGCTCTACAAGATGACCGAGATGGGCGTACCCGTCATCATCACAGACAATGAGCTGACGCCCGAGCCGATCGACCATCCAACACTGTTCCATCCCGACCGGCCCGAGCCGTCACCGCTGCTTTCCGACGTCGAGCTTCGCCCTGCCATCGGCGATGCGAAGACGCAGGTGCAGGTCGCCATGAACGAGACGACGGCTGCCCTGCCGATGCCGATGATCCAACTGCAGGCGCCCTCTGCGGATACCACGCCGATCAGTATGCTGATTACGCGCCGGACGCTGCGTGAAAACGTTATCGACATCCAGACCCTCCTGAACAAACTCGGCTTTGCTGCCGGCGAGCCTGACGGGCTGGCCGGTCCTGCGACCGTTCAGGCCATCAATGCCTTCAAGGCGTTGCGACCAACCGAATTTGCCCGTGACAAGGGCTTGGTCACAGATACTCTCCTGAGGGAAGTTTACGCTGCGGCAGGCAAGGGCGAACCGCCGAATGGCGTCATCATGGTGCGGCAGGATTTCAAGCCGCTCTTCGAGGCGCCGATCACCATTGCCGATCCGGGACTTGCGCTTGGTACACACTTCTTCTCGCTGCATGCAGTGGATGAGGCGGCCGGTACGGCCGATTGGCTGGGCGTTACGCTGGAAAACAATCTCTCTCGCGAAACGGTGAAGCGGCTCGGTATCGCCAATCAGGAAAGCTCCATCATCAGCGGCCGTCCTATCGCGAGAGCGCTCAGCCGCATCTCGATGTCAGAAGAGACCCGTCACCGGATCGACGCACTGATTTCGCCCGGCTCGACACTCACAATCACAGATACCGGCCTCGGTTCGGAAACCGGCGAGGGCACGGAATTCATCACAATCACGCGCGAGAGCTGAGACCTACCAGAGCTTCTCACTGGCGCGTTCGTCGTAACTTCGGCGGGCGGAGATGATTTTCGCCTGGTTCGTCTCGGTCCAGACGACGAGCGCCTTGATGGTCTCATGCAGCGTACAGCCGAGTTCCGTCAGAGCGTAATCGACCCTTGGCGGCACCACTGGATAGACTGTCCGCTCGATCAGCCCGTCGCGCTCGAGCTGGCGCAAGGTCGTCGTCAGCATGCGCTGGCTGATGCCATCGATGCTCTTGCGCAATTCGGTAAAGCGCAGAGTGCGCTTTTCAAGCAATGCGATAACCAGCAGCGACCATTTGTCGGCGATGCGATCTAAAATCTGACGCACTTCGCATTCCTCCCGCGCATCCCACTGGAGGATGTCGTAATCGCGCTCGGTGCTGCAGCAGTCACTCGGTGAGTTTGAAGTGCCTTCTTCCATGGGTTCGAACCATGCCCTATGTCTCTCTTGGTTACAATAGGGAACTGAGGATCAATATGTAACCATTCTCGCTCGTCCCTGCTTCACGGACAAGGAAATCATGATGTCTACAAGTCCTCCACTTACGGCGGAGAGCGGAAGAATGAGCCGCAGTGCTGCCGGCATGCTCGTCGTTCTCTGCGGCGCGATCTTCCTCGAAGGCGTCGATGCGGCCATGCTCAATATCGCCCTACCCTCGATTCGAGCCGAACTTGGTCTTTCCACCACCACGCTGAGCGGCGTTGTTTCGGCCTATGTGCTTGCCTATGCCGGCCTGATGCTGCTCGGCGGGCGCGTCGCCGACATGTATGGCAAGCGCAAGGTCTTCCTGATGGCGCTGACCGTGTTCCTGCTCTTCTCCGGCCTCGGCGGCTTTGCGACCGAAGGCTGGATGCTGCTGACGGCACGCTTCGTGACGGGAGCAGCGGCCGCCTTCATGACGCCGGCCGGCCTTGCTCTCATCAATGGAAGCTTTCCCGAAGGACCACAGCGCAACAGGGCCGTGCTGATTTATGCCGGCACGGCATCGGCCGGATTCTCGCTAGGGCTCGTCATCGGCGGGCTATTGTCGGCCGTCGGTTGGCGATGGGTGTTCTTCGCTCCGGTCATCTTCTCTGCCATCCTGCTTCTTGTCGGCATGAAGCTGATCGTGGAGAAGAAGGAAGAAGTCGCCGCCCCGCGCCAGAAATTCGACATCGCCGGCGCGGTGACGCTGACTGGCGCCATGTTGCTTGCCGCCTATACACTGACTCGGCTGGAACACGCGACCAACGACCTGAATTGGACGATTGCGGCAGCCGGCGCAAGCGCGCTGCTCTGGCTCGCTTTCATCCTCATCGAACGCAATTCGCGTGCGCCGCTCATCCGTCTCGGGATTTTCCGGTCGTCGACGCTGGTGCAATCGAACCTCGGAGCGATGCTCTTCACCGGCGCCTTCTTCGGCTTCCAGTTCATCGTCTCACTCTATCTGCAGGAACTGTTGGGCTGGTCCTCGTTCGAAACCAGCCTTGCCCTGATCGTCATCGGCATGGACGCCATTCTAGCTCCATTGCTGACGCCTCTGCTCGTCGAGCGTTTCGGCAATGGACGCGTGGTGCTTGGCGGCTTTGCACTCGCTGTTGCGGGCTACGCGCTCTTTCTCGGCATGGGGCTCGACTGGACCTATGCGGCCATGCTGCCATCGACGATCCTTCTCGGCCTTGCCTTCTCCCTCGGCTATGGCCCACTGACGATCATCGCGACTGAAGGTATTGCCGAAAACGAACAGGGCCTGGCGAGCGGGCTCGTGAACACCTCGTTCCAGTTCGGCGCAGCACTCGGCCTCTCGGCCGTCAGTGCTGTCGGCACACTTTCTCTCGGCGATGGTGACGGTCCGTCCGAGCGGCTGGAGGCTCTGCGGACCGCTTTGCTGGTGCCGGTCGCAGCCACGCTGATCGGCATGGCCCTCATGGGCTTCGGCAGAGGCCGCTGTGCCGATGCATCCTGCCGATTGCAGGCCGGCTGAAAGCAAAGGCAACCGGCGCAGTGCCGGTCGCTTTCCCGTTCAGACGAGTTCGACGTCGACGACGCCAGGGGCAGCCCGCAAGGCCGCGGCGATCTCCGGCGTGATGCGATACTTGTCCTGCAACACCACCTCGACCTCACGCTTGCCCTCTTCCTTGATGACGATGAAGGAGACGAGGCCGTCGCCCTTGGCGTTCAGATGTGCTGCGACAGCGCGCAGCGGGCCGGAGTCGCGGACATAGACGCGCAGCGCCTTCTGCATCTGCAACGACTTTTCTTCCAGCGACTGGATGGTCTGCAGCCGCAGGCTGACACCTTCCGGCCGTTCCTCGCCGATCGCGGTGATGACGAAGGACTTTCCGGGCTCCAATATGTCACGATACTGGTTCAGCATTTCGGAGAAGAGCACGGCTTCGAACTGGCCGGAGGAATCCGAAAAGACGATGATACCCATCTTGTTGCCAGTACGCGTCTTGCGCTCCTGCTTGGAAATCACCGTACCCGCCAGTCGCCCGTTCGCAGCGCCCTGCTTCACCGCCGTCGAGAAGTCCGCGAAGGTCTGGACGCGCATCTTCTGGAGGATGTTGTTGTAGCTGTCGAGCGGGTGAGCGGTCAGGTAGAAGCCCAGCACCTGGAATTCCTTGAGCAGCCGCTCCGAGGCAAGCCAGGGCGAGAATGGCGGCAGGGCGATCTTTTCCGGACCTGAGGACAGCGCACCGCCGAAGATATCCGACTGGCCGCTCAGCTTGTTTTCCTGGGCGCGCTGTGCATAGCCGAGCACGCGGTCGAGACCAGCCGAAAGCTGGGCGCGATCCAGGTTGAAGCAATCAAAGGCGCCGGCATAGATCAGGCTTTCCAGCACGCGGCGGTTTACCTGGCGTGGATCGATGCGCAGGCAGAAATCCTCGATGCTGGCGAAGGGCTTATCGCCGCGCATTTCGACGATGTGATCGACGGCGGATTCACCGACCCCCTTGAGAGCCGCAAGTGCGTAGTAGATACGGTTGTCACCGGTCTCGAACTGACGGAAGGAGGTCTGGACGGAGGGCGCGATGACCTCGATACCAAGGCGCTTGGCATCCTGACGGAAGTCGTTGACCTTTTCGGTGTTCGACATATCGAGCGTCATCGACGCTGCCAGGAACTCGACCGGATAATGCGCCTTCATATAGGCCGTCTGATAGGAGACGATGGCGTAGGCGGCAGCATGCGACTTGTTGAAGCCATAGTTTGCGAACTTTGCCAAGAGTTCGAAGATGTTGTCGGCCTGCGGCTTCGACACGCCGTTCTTGACTGCACCGTCGACGAAGCGTTCGCGCTGCTGGTCCATTTCGGCCTTGATCTTCTTACCCATGGCGCGGCGCAGAAGATCGGCTTCGCCGAGCGAATAGCCCGACAGGACCTGGGCGATCTGCATCACCTGTTCCTGGTAAACGATAACGCCCTGCGTTTCCTTGAGAAGATGGTCGATCGTTGGGTGGATCGATTCCAGCTCTTCGTCACCGTGCTTGCGGGCATTATAGGTCGGAATATTCTCCATCGGGCCGGGACGGTAGAGCGCCACGAGCGCGATGATGTCTTCGATGCAGTCCGGCTTCATGCCGATCAGCGCCTTGCGCATGCCCGCACTTTCAACCTGGAACACGCCAACCGTCTCGCCGCGCGAGAGCATCTCATAGGTCTTCTTGTCGTCGAGCGGGATCTTGGCGAGGTCGACCTCGATGCCGCGCTTCCTGCAGAAGTCGACGGCGACCTTGAGCACCGTCAGCGTCTTCAGGCCAAGGAAGTCGAACTTCACCAGGCCCGCCTGCTCCACCCACTTCATGTTGAACTGGGTGACCGGCATGTCGGAGCGCGGATCGCGATACATCGGCACGAGCTTCGACAGCGGGCGGTCGCCGATCACGATCCCGGCGGCGTGGGTCGAGGCGTGGCGATAGAGGCCTTCGATCTTCTGGGCGATATCCAAGAGCCGCGCGACGACCGGCTCTTTGGCCGCCTCTTCCTGCAGCTTCGGCTCTTCCTCGATCGCCTTGGACAGAGGCGTCGGGTTTGCTGGGTTGTTCGGCACGAGTTTGCAGATCTTGTCGACCTGGCCATAGGGCATTTCCAGCACGCGGCCGACGTCGCGCAATGCGGCGCGCGCCTGCAGCGAACCGAAAGTGATAATCTGCGCCACCTGCTCGCGGCCGTATTTCTTCTGCACGTAACGGATCACCTCTTCACGGCGATCCTGGCAGAAGTCGATGTCGAAATCCGGCATCGAGACGCGCTCCGGATTGAGGAAGCGTTCGAAAAGCAGCGAGAAGCGCAGCGGATCCACGTCGGTAATCGTCAGTGCGTAGGCGACCAATGAGCCCGCACCCGAGCCGCGGCCCGGGCCGACCGGGATGTCATGCTGCTTGGCCCATTTGATGAAGTCCGCAACGATCAGGAAGTAGCCGGGGAACTTCATGCGCTCGATAACGCTGAGCTCGAATTCCAGCCGCTCGCGATAATCCTTCTCCTCGTAGCCGGCCGACATGCCGAGCGTGGCCAGACGCATGTCGAGCCCCTCCTCCGCCTGCCGGCGAAGTTCTAGCGACTCTGCGCGCTCGGCCTCTTCGGGATCGTCTGTCGCGCCGGTGAAGCGCGGCAGGATCGGCTTGCGGGTCTTCAGAACGAAGGAGCAGCGCCGGGCGATCTCAACGGTATTATCAAGCGCCTCAGGCAGGTCGGCGAAGAGCTTTTCCATCTCCGCGCGGCTTTTCAGATAGTGATCCGGGGAGAGACGGAAACGGCTGTCGTCGGACACGATGGCGTTATGGGCGACCGCCATCAGCGCATCGTGGGCGTCATAATCGTCGCGCGTCGGGAAGAAGGCTTCATTGGTCGCGACCAGCGGCAGGTCGTGCTTATAGGCAAGGCCGACAATTTTCTGTTCGTGCCGCTTGTCATAAGCGCCGTGCCGCTGCAGTTCGACATAGAGCCGATCCCCGAAGATGCGCTTCAGCGTCAGCAGCCGGGTCTCCGCCGCAGCGGCGTGGCCGTCCTTGAGCGGCATGTCGATCGGCCCGGTCGAGGCACCCGTCAGCGCTATCAGGCCCTCCGTGCCGATCTCATCAAGCCACGAGGCGCGGACATGAATTGTCGAGTTGCCCTCGCCACCGAGATAGGCGCGGCTGACGAGATCGACCAGCCGTTCGTAGCCTGCATCGGTGGCGGACAGAAGCACGATGGAAGGCAGCTTGACCAGCGCCTGCTGGCCTCCCCGCTTCTCGGTTTCGAGACCGTCTTCCATATCGATCGACACCTGGCAGCCGATGATCGGCTGCAGCCCGTCATCCATCGCTTTCTGGGAGAACTCCAGTGCAACGAAAAGATTGTTGGTATCAGTGATGGCAATCGCCGGCTGGCTGTCGCCCGCTGCCTTGTAGAGGATCTTTTTGAGAGGCAATGCGCCTTCGAGCAGCGAATAGGCAGAGTGAACCCTCAGATGAACGAAGCCCGGCTTGCCGCCGATCGCACCCTGTTCCGCATCCGCCATAACATGCCCTTCCAACTGCCTCATTGAAGAATGCGCATTGTCGGCATTGAAGGCGATTCTGTCCAGAAAAAGTCCCGCCGCGGGATCGCATGGCTGCCATGCGATCCCCTGAATTCTTACATTGCCATGACGATCAACGAGAAGCTGGCAATGAACATTGCGATGGAGGTGAATGCTGCGATATCACGGATCATGTCAGTCATCTGGCTCTCCTTTGCTCTTATGTTTTTACTTTGTTCCATATATGTTCTATTGTCAACAGGGTTACCCCCCACTTCCGCGGGACATGGTTAACATCGGAGCAGAGGGACTATGGACGTTTTGGAACTCAATAGCTTCATTGTCGAAGCCAAATCGCAGACATATGTCGCCGGCGCGAAGTCGCAGCCATCCTACCGGATCGGTGCCCACGACATCGGTTATAAGGGCGGCATCTGGCGCTATCTCGACAGCTATTTCGGCGGCACGGATTTTGCCGGTCAGGAAGTTGTGTGGCTGGAGGAAAAGCCGGTCTGGGCGATGAACTATTTCGGGCGGATCATCGAGCCCGGGATCATCGACGGGACTGTCGCAGGCACCATCATTAGCGCGGCGCTGTCACAGCTCTACAAGCAGGGGCGCTTCATCGGCGGCATGATCTTCGATCATTCGCTGGGGCGCTATGTCGATACGAGAAGGCGACTGCACACATTTTCGCGGTCACGAATTCATTCTCGTGGATGGCCAAAAGGCCTATGAGCTCGACTATCGCGGCGGGCTGATTATTCCCTGATAATCAGAAATCCACGACCTTGCCGTCGGAGATCGTTACGCGCCGGTCCATGCGCCGGGCAAGCTCGTGGTTGTGGGTGGCGATCAGCGCGGCAAGGCCGGACTGGCGCACCAGGGCCTCCAGAGCGTCGAAGACATAGCTGGCGGTCTCCGGGTCGAGATTGCCGGTCGGCTCGTCGGCCAAAAGCAGTCTAGGCGCATTGGCGACGGCGCGGGCAATCGCCACACGCTGCTGCTCGCCGCCGGAAAGCTCGCCCGGGCGATGCGTACCGCGGTGGCCGATGCGCATATAATCCAGAAGCATCTTTGCCCGCTCGCTCGCTTCCTTCCATGAGAGGCCGGCGATGAGCTGCGGCATCATGATGTTCTCCTGCGCCGAGAATTCCGGCAGCAGGTGATGGAACTGATAAACAAAGCCGATCTCACCGCGACGGATGGCCGTGCGCTTGTCATCGGAAAGGCCGTTACAGGGGCGACCGTTGACCGATACCTCGCCGCCGTCAGGATGCTCCAGCAGCCCTGCGATATGCAGCAGCGTCGACTTGCCGGTGCCTGACGGCGCCACCAGCGCCACCATTTCACCACTCGACAGGGTGAAATCGGCGCCCTTGAGGATAGTCAGCAGCGTTTCGCCCTGGCCATAGTGGCGCTCGACGCCCGAAAGCTTGAGAACGACATTGCGTTTCATGAATGCGGCATTCCTTGGATTTGGCCTTGGATCATGCATGACCTTGGATCTCGGCCTTATTCGTAACGAAGGGCCTGGACGGGGTCGAGGCGGGAGGCGCGCCAGGCCGGGAAGATCGTCGCGATGAAGGAAAGCGTCAGCGCCATGGCGACGACGGAAATCGTCTCGCTCACATCCATTTCCGCCGGAAGCTGACTGAGGAAGTAGAGCTGCGGATCGAAAAGCACCGTGCCAGAGACCCATGAGAAGAACTGGCGGATGGACTCGATGTTGATGCAGACGAACACGCCGAGCAGCACGCCGGCGATCGTGCCGACAATGCCGATCGCAGCCCCCGTCATGAAGAAGATGCGCATGATGGCGCCGGAGCTTGCGCCCATTGTGCGCAGAATGGCGATGTCGCTTCCCTTGTCTTTCACCAGCATGATGAGGCCGGAGATGATGTTGAGTGCGGCGACGAGCACGATCAGCGTCAGGATCATGAACATCACGTTGCGCTCGACCTGCAGGGCGGAGAAGAAGGTCTGGTTGCGCTGGCGCCAGTCGGTGATGGCAATCTGCCGGCCGGCGGCCTGCTCGACCTTGGGTCTCAGATCGTCGATGTCGTCAGGGTTGTCGACGAAGAGCTCGATCGACTGCACCAGCCCGTCGGCATTGAAATAGAGCTGCGATTCCTCGAGCGGCATGTAGATGATCGAGGCATCGTATTCCGACATGCCAATCTCGAAGAGGCCGGAAATCTTGTAGGATTTGATGCGCGGGTTGACGCCCATCGGCGTCACATCACCTTCCGGTGATGTCAGCGTAATCAGGTCGCCCGCCCTGAGTCCCAGCTGATCGGCCATGCGGCTTCCAACCAGAACGCCGTCGCCCGCGGCAAAACCCACCATATCACCGGACTTGATGTTATCGGAGACCGTCTTGAGCTTGGTCAGGTCCTCGGCCCGTGTGCCGCGCACGAGCGCGCCGGTGCTGCCGCCCGTCTGCGAAGAGGCCAGCACCTGACCTTCCACCAATGGCAGCGCCATCTTGATACCGGGCACCGCCTCGAATTTCTTCACGAGATCGGCATAGTCGGTGAACGGACCATCGACCGGCTGGATGATCATGTGGCCGTTGATGCCAAGGATGCGGGAGACGAGTTCCGTCCGGAACCCGTTCATGACAGCCATGACGATGATGAGCGTCGCAACGCCCAGCATGATGCCGACGAAGGAGAAGCCGGCGATGACCGAGATGAACGCCTCCTTGCGGCGGGCGCGCAGATAGCGCCACGCCACCAGGCGTTCGAATGTGGAGAATGGCTTGCCAGCCGGACCCAAGCCGGATTTGGAACTCCGGTCCACTGCTGCCTCTGCCATTTCGCCTCCGTCTTTCTTAAGCCACGAACCTGTTGATCGCCGCCTCGATGGTCATCGTTTCGCGGGCACCGGTCTTGCGGTCCTTCACTTCCACTTCGCCGTTCGCGACCGCGCGCGGACCGGCAATGATCTGGTACGGTACGCCGATCAGATCGGCAGTCGCAAACTTGGTACCCGCGCGGTCGTCCGTGTCGTCATAGAGCACGTCCTTGCCCGCCTTGGTCAGCGCCGCGTAGATCAGCTCGCAGGTGCCGTCGCAGGCCTCGTCGCCGGCCTTCATGTTGATGACCACGACATCGAAGGGTGCGACCGACTCCGGCCAGATGATTCCGTTCTCATCATGCGATGCTTCGATGATGGCGGGAACAAGGCGCGTCGGGCCGATACCGTAGGAACCCATGTGAACGAAGTGTTCCTTGCCATCGGGACCTTGCACCTTCGCGCCCATCGGCTCGGAATACTTCGTACCGAAGTAGAAAATATGGCCGACCTCGATGCCGCGCGCAGAAAGACGCTCGCCTTCCGGAATGGCGTTGAAGGCCGCCTCGTCGTGCATTTCCGAGGTCGCGGCATAAAGCGACGTCCATTTGTCGAAAATCCCCTTCAGGCCCTCGACACTGTCGAAATCCGTGTTTTCCGCGGGGATATCGAAATTGACGAAATCCTTGTGGCAGAAAACCTCGGACTCGCCCGTATCGGCAAGGATAATGAATTCGTGGCTGAGATTGCCGCCAATCGGTCCGGTATCGGCGCGCATCGGAATGGCGCGCAGGCCGAGACGATCGAAGGTGCGCAGATAGGCGGTGAACATCTTGTTATAGGAATGCTCTGCCCCTTCGCGCGTCAAATCGAAGGAATAGGCGTCCTTCATCATGAATTCGCGCGAGCGCATGGTGCCGAAACGCGGACGGATCTCGTCACGGAATTTCAGCTGAATGTGATAGAGATTGAGCGGCAGGTCCTTGTAGGACTTGACCGAAGAACGGAAGATATCCGTGATCATTTCTTCGTTGGTCGGGCCGTAGAGCATCGGACGGTCCTGGCGGTCCTTGATGCGCAGCATCTCCTTGCCGTAGGCGTCATAGCGGCCGCTCTCCTGCCAGAGTTCGGCCGACTGTAGCGTCGGCATCGAAAGCTCGATGGCGCCCGCCCGGTTCTGCTCTTCGCGGATGATATTGTTGACCTTGTCCAGCACCTTCTTGCCCAGCGGCAGCCAGGAATAGATGCCCTGCGACTGCTGGCGGATCATGCCGGCGCGCAGCATCAGCCGGTGGGAGACGATTTCCGCCTCCTTGGGATTTTCCTTGAGGATGGGTATGAAGAAGCGGGACAGACGCATGGCGGATTCCGGTACAGTTGAGACGCCGCTTACCCAAGCGGAATCGACGGTCTTTGATAAAGATGGGAGCGTTCATAACCGCTTCGCGACAGGAAAGAAACCCGCGACCGACGCGAGCACCCTCCCGCAGACGCATGTTAGCGCCCATAAATTCAGCAGGCGCGAAAAAGCGCGTATTTATAAGGACTTGAAGGCAAATCTTGTCAACAGAAAAATTTTGCGTGAGTGTAGCAAAAATGCAAAAAAAGCTGATGACAAAGCACAATCTTTGGGCTAGTTTTAGCTCACAAAACAGGCAAGAAGGTTAAATTCTTGCCGAATTCGCGGTCAAGTCTTGGGAGGATCAGATCTTAGGCGCGCTTGTCGCTGCCCCGGTAACGGTTAAGGATCACGCGATACTTAAAACAAGGCTTTTAGCCTTGTTTTTTTTTGCTTTTTCGGCTCCCGACTGCCCCGAAAATCGAGCCATCCTACGTTAGGTGAGCCCGCTTTCCGTTACGCAAGCTCTTTGCCTCACTTGCGTGACGTGCATATGACAGTTTTTCGCGGTTGCGTTTACATTTGCTCAAAGTTTGAGCAAAAGACATCCCTAATAGAAGCTGGGCCCTATTTGTGGAAGTGCGCCGAAGCCGAAACCGAAATAAGTCGAGCAGACGTACCAGATGCCGTAAATGGCGCCGGAGACGAGTGTCGTCAGAGAGAAGACGAAAAGCGGACGAAAGCGCGTCGGCGCGCTTGGAACCGTGCCAAGCACGATGTCATTGTCCTCCGCCTGCGTGCGCAGGCCGATCGGCAGGACAGCAAAAAGCGTGATCCACCAGATGATGAAGTAGACCGCGAATCCCTGGAGGAAGGCCTGAAACATGTTGGTTCCCGTCGATATGCGCCTTACAGCTTCAGGTTTTCCGAAAATCGGAATCGATTTTCGGAAAACCTGAAGCGTTAATTCAAAGAGGTAGAGCGTCCCTGATGCGCCCGAATGGATGCACGGCGCTCTAGCACTTCGTTGTGCGTGCTTATAAGCGGGAATGCTGGCCAATTCAAAGGCTGTGGATAATTTGGGTCACTCTGCCGCAGCGCGGTCAGACCTGCTCCAGCTCAATGAGCGTCCCGAAGAAATCCTTCGGATGAAGGAAAAGCACCGGCTTGCCATGAGCACCGATCTTTGGCTCGCCGTTGCCAAGCACTCTCGCCCCTGACGCCGTAAGCCGGTCTCGGGCGGTGAGGATATCCTCGACCTCGTAGCAGATGTGGTGCATGCCACCCGCGGGGTTCTTCTCGAGGAAGGCTGCAATCGGCGAGGCGTTACCGAGCGGCTCCAGCAACTCCACCTTGGTATTCGGCAGCTCTACGAAGACGACCGTGACACCATGCTCCGGCAGCGCCTGCGGCTCGGAAACCACGGCGCCCAGCGTGTCACGATAGCTTGCGGTCGCAGCAGCAAGATCGGGCACGGCGATGGCGATATGGTTCACCCGGCCGAGCATCGTTCAGACCCTGGTGATGAAAACGGTGACGACGGGCTTCTTGCCCCAGATGTGATTGGCGGCAGCGCGCACGGCACGGCGCACAGCCTCCTGTACCATGTCGATATCCTTCCGGCGGGCGCGTGGAATGCTCTCAAACGCACCGATCGCGGCGTCGAACAACGCATCTTCCATATCCTCGCCCTCGTCATCATAGGCCGGCAAGCCGATCGCGACGAGATCGGGCTCCCCGATGATGTCGTAACGGCCGTCGAGCACGATGCTCACGGCGACATGGCCGACATAGGCAAGCTTCTTGCGCTCGCCGATACCCATCTCATCAAAGTCACCGATCAGCGACCCATCCTTGTAGATTCGGCCATGCGGCGCTTCGTCGATCACCTCGGCCGGCCCCGGCGCGAGCCGCAGCACGTCGCCGTTGCGCACACGCGGGACTGTCGCGATACCGGATTGTTCGGCGAGCTCCTTGTGGGCCGTCAGATGCGTCGCCTCGCCATGCACGGGCACGACGATCTTCGGCCGTGTCCATTCGTACATCTTCTGCAGCTCGTTGCGGCGCGGATGGCCAGAGACATGCACCAGCGCCTCTGTATCAGTGATGATGTGAACGCCCTGCTCCACAAGGCCGTTCTTGATGTCCTGGATTGCCTTCTCGTTACCGGGGATGGCACGCGAGGAGAAGACGACGATATCGCCGGCGGTGAACGCCACGTTGCGCATCTCGTCACGGGAAAGCTTGGCAAGGGCAGCGCGCGGCTCGCCCTGGCTGCCCGTGAGGATGACCACGACCTTGTCGCGCGGAATGAAACCGTAATCCTCCTCGGAGATGAACGGCTTTATGCCCTCCATCAGTCCGATGTCCTGAGCGACATTGCACACACGCTTCAGCGAGCTTCCAAGCAGCAGTACCTCACGGCCCGCCGCCTCGGCGGCTTCCGCGACGGTGCGGATACGGCCGACATTCGAGGAGAAGGTGGTGATAGCCACGCGTCCCTCGGCATCTTCGATAATCTTGCGCAGGCTCTCCGAGACATCCTTCTCCGAGGGCGAAACGCCATCGCGCAGCGCATTGGTGGAGTCGCAGAGCAGTGCCAGCACGCCTTCATCGCCAAGCTGGCGGAAACGCATCTCGTCGGTCAGCGGTCCAAGCGATGGCTCGTGATCGATCTTCCAGTCACCGGTGTGGATGACATTGCCGAGCGGCGTGCGGATCATCAGCGACATCGGTTCGGGGATGGAGTGATTGACGGCAACACCTTCGATGCTGAAGGGACCGACATTGATCGTATCGCCCGCCTTGAAGATCGTCACCGGCACTTCGCCGATCGCATCCTTCTCGAAATTGCGCTTGGCTTCCAGCAGGCCGGCGGTGAAGGGCGAGGCGTAGACTGGAACATTCAGGCCCGGCCAGAGGTCGGCGAGCGCGCCGTAGTGATCCTCATGAGCGTGGGTGATGATGATCGCCTTGAGGTTCTTGCGCTCATTGGCGAGGAAGCGGATATCCGGCAGGACGAGATCGACACCCGGTAGATCCGGCCCCGGAAAGGTAACGCCGCAATCCACCATGATCCACTGGCGATGATCCGCCGGGCCGTAGCCGTACAGCGCGAGATTCATGCCGATCTCGCCGACGCCGCCCAGGGGCAGGAATACCAGTTCGTCCTGTTTCGCCATAATGTCTATTTTTTCCACTATCCAAAGAATACATCGCCGGCCGCAATCGGCATCATCCTGCCTGTGCCGGTATCGAGCATCAACAGGCCATTATCATCTATCCCGGCGAAATATCCGGAAATCGACCGGTCGGGCAGATTCACGGTTATCTTTTCGCCGATACCACAGGCGACGGCACGCCACCGCGCCGTGACCTCGGCAATACCCTGTCCTTCATTCCAGATATCCAGCACGTCGGCCATCGAGGCAAAGAGATGGGCGAAGAGCTCTTCGGGCGAAGCTGCACTTCCCTGATCGCGCAGGCAGGTGACGGGATAGATAGGATTGTCGGGCATGACCGACACATTGATGCCGATGCCGATCACGACAGCGTGACGACCATCCGCCAGCCGTTCACCTTCCACGAGGATACCGCAGGTCTTCTTGCGTCCGATCAGGATATCGTTCGGCCACTTCACCTCCAGCGGCTCGGCGCCGGGCGGCAGCACGCTGCGGACCGCCTGATGCACGGCGACGGCGATTGCCAGCGGCAGGGAGGCAAGGCGCTCCATCGGCGCCGGATCGATCAGAAGAAGGGAAGCGTATAGATTGCCGCGTTCCGAAACCCAGGGACGGCCCCGACGGCCCCGGCCGCCGGTCTGTCGTTCGGCGGTCACCCAGAGCAGGCCGCCGTCCCCTGCCCGAGCCCGGGCAAGGCATTCCGTGTTGGTCGACGACGTATCCGACAAGGCCTCGTGCCTGATATCGCCGAGCGATATCCGGCGCCGCTTGTCGAAAGGCATCAGAACAGCGTTGCCGCAGCGAGTTCGGCCGCTCCGCCGATCGGGCCGCCGATGAGAACATAGGCGGCAACGAAAAGACCGGAGAGACCGAAGACGAGACGCAGCGAACCGGAGACGCGGGCGAATTCGCCGGTCGCCTCATCGAACCACATCAGCTTGATGACGCGCAGATAGTAGTAGGCGCCGACGACCGAGGCCAGAACACCGATGACGGCAAGCGCATAGAGCTTTGCCTCGATGGCGGCGACGAAGACGAAGTACTTCGCGAAGAAGCCTGCAAGCGGCGGGATACCGGCAAGCGAGAACATCAGCGCGGTCAGCACGACAGCCATGAAGGGGTTCGTCGTCGACAGGCCGGCGAGATCGCTGACGTTTTCGACAACCGTGCCGTCCTTCCGGCGCATCGACATGATGATCGCGAAGGAGCCGAGCGTCATGACCATGTAGATCGCCATGTAGAGCATGACGCCGGTGACGCCCGTCTGGTTGCCGGCGGCAAGGCCGACCAGCGCATAACCCATATGGCCGATGGACGAATAGGCCATCAGTCGCTTGATGTTCTTCTGGCCGATCGCCGCAAACGAGCCGAGCAGCATGGAGGCGATCGAGATGAAGACGATGACCTGCTGCCAGTCGGTCAATACCGGCTGGAACGCGCTGATGACGATGCGTGTCATCATCGCCATGGCGGCAACCTTCGGTGCGCTTGCCAGGAAGGCGGTGACCGGGGTCGGCGCGCCTTCATAAACGTCCGGCGTCCACATGTGGAAGGGAACGGCCGAGATCTTGAACGCGATGCCGGCGAGGATGAAGACGAGGCCGAAGATCAGGCCGAGCGAGCGAGCGCCCTCGACCGTCAGAGCCTGGGCTACATCGGCAAAGTGCGTGTGGCCGGTGAAGCCGTAGACCAGCGACATGCCGTAGAGAAGCATGCCCGACGACAGGGCGCCGAGCACGAAATACTTCAGGCCGGCTTCCGTCGACTTCAGGCTGTCGCGGTTAACCGCAGCGATGACGTAGATCGCCAGCGACTGCAGCTCGAGGCCGAGATAGAGCGCGATCAGGTCGTTTGCCGAGATCATCAGCATGATACCGAGCGTGCACAGCACCAGGAGAACCGGGAACTCGAACTTGTCGAGCTGGTTTTCCTTCGCCAGGCCCATCGACATGAAAAGCGCGACAAACGAGCCGATCAGCGCCAGCACCTTCATGAAGCGGGCGAAGCCGTCAGCGAGGTAGACACCGCCATAGGCGAGGCCGTCACCGGGAACGAAGATCAGCCAGAGGCCAGAGATGGCAATCACGATCATCGCCAGCGTGCTGACGAGCGGACCGGACCGCTCACCCGCAAAGACGCCGATCATGAGCAGGACGAGGGCACCGATCGCGAGGATGATTTCCGGCGCGGACAGGTACAGGCTCAGGGAGATTGTTTCAGCAGTCATGTCCTAAAGTCCCGTCATTTCATCGACAGCGCAACATTCTGCGCTGCCTGCACTGCGGCCGAATAGCTGTTGATCAGGTGGTCTACGGAAGCCGCGGTCGCATCGAAGACCGGAGCCGGATAGACACCGAAGAAAATGGTGAGCGCGATCATCGGGTAGAGGATGATCTTTTCACGCGGCGAAAGGTCGAGCATGGCCTTCAGCTTTTCCTTCTCCAGCGCGCCGAAAATCACCCGGCGATAGAGCCAGAGCGCATAGGCGGCCGAAAGGATGACGCCGGTGGCGGCAAAAAGCGCAACCCAGGTATTGGCGCGGAAGACGCCGATCAGCGTCAGGAATTCGCCGATGAAGCCCGACGTGCCCGGCAGGCCGACGTTCGCCATGGTGAAGACCATGAAGGCGACGGCGTATTTCGGCATGTTGTTGACCAGGCCGCCGTAAGCCGCGATCTCGCGGGTGTGGGTGCGGTCATAAACGACGCCGACACAGAGGAAGAGAGCGGCCGAGACGATACCGTGCGACAGCATCTGGAAGATCGAACCCTGCAGACCCTGTGCATTGGCCGCGAAGACGCCCATCGTCACGTAGCCCATGTGGGCAACCGAAGAATAGGCGATCAGCTTCTTCATGTCGTCCTGCATCATCGCAACCAGCGAGGTGTAGATGATGGCGATCACGGACATGGCGAAGACGAGCGGCGCGAAATAGTCCGATGCGACCGGGAACATGCCGAGCGAGAAGCGGATCAGGCCGTAGCCACCGAGCTTCAGGAGCACGCCCGCGAGGATGACGGAACCCGCCGTCGGCGCCTGGACGTGTGCGTCCGGGAGCCAGGTGTGGACCGGCCACATCGGCATCTTTACCGCGAAGGAGGCGAAGAAGGCGAGCCACAGCCAGGTCTGCATCGCCGGCGGGAACTTGTAGGCCAGCAGCTGGGCGATATCGGTCGTGCCGGCCTGCCAGTACATGGCCATGATGGCGAGCAGCATCAGAACCGAGCCGAGCAGCGTGTAGAGGAAGAACTTGTAGCTCGCATAGACGCGGTTCGCACCACCCCAGACGCCGATGATGAGGAACATCGGAATGAGGCCGCCTTCGAAGAAGACGTAGAAGAGAACGATATCGAGCGAGACGAAGACACCGACCATCATCACTTCGAGGATGAGGAAGGCAATCATATATTCCTTCAGACGCTTCTCGATCGAAAGCCAGCTTGCGAGCACGCAGAAGGGCATCAGGAAGGTCGTGAGGATGATGAACAGCATGGAAATGCCGTCCACACCGACATGGTAGCCGATGCCGGTGCCGAGCCAGCTATGCTGCTCGATCATCTGGAAGCCTGGATTGGCGTTGTCAAAACCGATCCAGATGAAGAGCGAAAGGATGAAGGTGAAGACCGTGGTGATCAGCGAGATCCACAGCACGTTCTTGCGGCCATTCTCGGTTTCGCCGTTCATCAGCAACAGGAGCACCACGCCGACGAGCGGCAGGAAGGTGACCGTTGAAAGAATAGGCCAATCGGTCATCAGAAGGAACTCCCGAGCATCATCCAGGTAACGAGCGCCGCAATGCCGATCAGCATCGCGAAGGCATAGTGATAGAGGTAGCCGGTCTGCAGGCGCACGACGCGGTCGGTCACGTTGACCACGCGAGCAGCAACGCCGTTCGGACCGTAGGCATCAATGACGCCGACGTCACCCTTCTTCCACAGGAAGTTGCCAAGCGCCTTGGCAGTGCGGACGAAGAGGAAGTCGTAGAGTTCGTCGAAATACCACTTGTTGAGCAGGAACTGGTACAGCACACGGTGCTGCTGAGCGAGCTTGCGCGGCGTCGACGGCGACCGGATGTACATGTACCAGGCGGTCACGAAACCGAGCAGCATGGCGATGAACGGGCTGAGACCGACCCATACCGGAACATGATGGAATTCTTCCACCAGTTCGTTCTCGGCGCCGGTGAAGAGCGCGCCCTTCCAGAACTCGGCATATTCTTCGCCGTAGAAGCGGCCTTCGAAGAGCACGCCGGCAAAAACTGCACCAATGGCGAGGAGGTAGAGCGGCACCAGCATGACCTGCGGTGACTCGTGGACGTGATGCATGACCTCGTGCGAAGCTCGCGGCCTGCCGAAGAACGTCATGAAGATCAGGCGCCAGGAATAGAAGCTCGTGAAGAGAGCGGCAATAACCAACAGCGTGAAGGCAAAGCCCGCGACCGGCGAATGCGACGCATAGGTCGCCTCGATGATGACATCCTTCGAGTAGAAGCCAGCAAGGCCGAACGGGGTGAAGGGAATGCCGACACCGGTGATGGCCAGTGTACCGATGAACATCATCCAGAACGTCACCTTGATGTGCGGACGCAGGCCGCCCATGTAGCGCATGTCCTGCTCGCCATCGACGGCGTGAATGACCGAGCCGGCGCAGAGGAAGAGCAGAGCCTTGAAGAAGGCATGCGTGAAGAGGTGGAAGATTGCCGCGCCATAGGCACCGACACCGAGAGCGACGAACATGTAGCCGAGCTGCGAGCAGGTCGAATAAGCGATGACGCGCTTGATGTCGTTCTGCACGAGGCCGACGGTCGCCGCGAAGAAGGCGGTGATCGCGCCGATGATCGTGACGACCACGAGCGCATCCGGCGAGTGTTCAAAGATCGGCGACATGCGGGCGACGAGGAAGACGCCGGCGGTCACCATGGTTGCGGCATGGATGAGTGCGGAAACCGGCGTCGGGCCTTCCATGGCGTCCGGCAGCCAGGTGTGCAGCAGGAACTGCGCCGACTTACCCATCGCGCCCATGAAGAGCAGCAGGCAGGCGCCGGTCAGCGCATGCGCCTTGTCGAGATGCATGCCGAAAAGGTTCAGGATCACTTCGCCGGCTTCACCGCCGCCTTCCGCCGGAGCGAAGGTCGCAGCATTGGCGAAGATCGTATCCAAGTTGATCGAGCCGAACAGCACAAAGACGGTAGCGATACCAAGCACAAAGCCAAAGTCGCCGACGCGGTTGACGATGAAGGCCTTCATCGCAGCAGCCGATGCCGAGGGCTTCTTATACCAGAAGCCGATCAGCAGATACGAGGCCAGACCGACGCCTTCCCAGCCGAAGAACATCTGCGCGAGGTTGTCGGAAGTCACCAGCATCAACATGGCGAAGGTGAAGAGCGAGAGATAGGCGAAGAAGCGCGGGCGGTGCGGATCGGTGTGCATGTAACCGATCGAGTAGATATGCACCAGCGTCGAAACCGTGTTGACGACGATCAGCATGACCGAGGTCAACGTATCGACACGCAGCGACCAGGAGACGTCGATGCCGCCGGACTGGATCCAGCGCAGAACCTCGACCTTGATGGCGCCCTCGGGATGACCGAGCGCGACCGTGAAGAAGACGACCCAGGACAGGACGGCGGCGACGATCATCAGGCCGCTGGTGACATATTCCGACGCCTTGGCGCCGATCGCGCGGCCGAAAAGGCCGGCGATGATCGCGCCGATCAGGGGAAGGAAGACGATAGCCTTATAGAGGAACATGAGCCGCTCAGCCCTTCATCATATTGACGTCTTCGACCGCGATCGAACCGCGGTTGCGGTAGAAGACAACGAGAATTGCAAGACCGATCGCCGCTTCTGCAGCAGCAACGGTCAGGATGAACAATGCGAACACCTGGCCGACGATGTCGTTGAGGAACGATGAGAAGGCGACCATGTTGATGTTGACCGACAGCAGGATCAATTCGACCGACATCAGGATGACGATGATGTTCTTCCGGTTCAGGAAAATACCGAAGATGCCGATCGTGAAGAGGATGGCGCTGACCGTGAGATAGTGGGAGAGTCCGATGACCATGTTCTTTGTTCCTTGACCTCTCGGTTCAGTTCACGCCCTGCCCCGGCTTGACCTTGACCACCTCGACGGCAGTCGCGGGCGTGCGGGCAACCTGGCGGGAAATATTCTGCCGCTTGATGTTGGTGCGATGCCTCAGCGTCAGCACGATCGCGCCGATCATGGCGACCAGCAGCACCAGACCGGCGATCTGGAAGAAGTAGACGTAATTCGTATAAAGCACGTCGCCGAGCGCGGCCGTATTGGTGCGTTCTGTGAGAGCCGGGATCGGCATGGCGACTGTCTTGGCGACCTCCGGCGAGATCACGCTGCCGCCGACAACGACGATCAGCTCAGCCGCGAGGATGAGGCCGATCAGCGCGCCGATCGGCGCATATTCGAGAACACCGGCGCGAAGCTCAGTGAAGTCGATGTCGAGCATCATCACCACGAAGAGGAAGAGAACCGCGACCGCGCCGACATAGACGACGAGCAGGATCATCGCCAGGAATTCGGCACCCAGCAGCAGGAAGAGACCGGCTGCATTGAAGAACACCAGGATCAGGAACAGAACCGAGTGAACCGGGTTCTTCGCCCAGATAACCATGAACGCCGACGCTATCGCGACAAAGGCGAAAAGATAGAAAAATAGAGCCTGCAGACCCATGTTGGTGCCTTTTTCATCTTCCCCCGGGCAGCCGGGAGTTTCCCTGCCCGATAGGACCTCGCACAGCTTTCGCCGGCAAAGCCCCGGTGCATGTTGACCGCGGCAGGCAAGAGCGCCCTCTCCGCGGCATTTCAAACCTCAATCAGCGGTACGGCGCGTCGATCGCAATGTTACGGGCGATTTCACGCTCCCACCGGTCGCCGTTCTCGAGCAGCCGCTGCTTGTCGAAGTAGAGCTCTTCACGGGTCTCGGTGGCGAATTCGAAATTCGGGCCTTCGACGATCGCATCGACCGGGCATGCCTCCTGGCAGAAGCCGCAATAGATACACTTCACCATGTCGATATCGTAACGCACCGTGCGGCGCGTGCCATCGTTGCGGCGCGGGCCGGCTTCGATGGTGATCGCCTGAGCGGGACAGATCGCTTCGCACAGCTTGCAGGCGATGCATCGCTCTTCGCCGTTCGGATAACGGCGCAGCGCATGTTCGCCGCGGAAGCGCGGGCTGACCGGACCCTTTTCGAAGGGGTAGTTGATGGTCGCCTTCTGCTTGAAGAAGTAGCGCATCGACAAGAAGAAGGCGCCGACGAATTCCTTAAGGAAAAGCGAGTTGATGGAGGCGGACAGGCTTCCCATCTTATTCTCCCATTTTGCCGGAAACGAGGTTGGACATCAGCCGGCCCATCCCGTCAGTTTCAGCACGAATGCAACGATGACGACCATGGCGAGCGACAGCGGAAGGAAGACCTTCCAGCCGAGACGCATGAGCTGGTCGTAGCGGTAACGCGGCACGAAAGCCTTGACCATGGCGAACATGAAGAACACCAGGCACGCCTTCAGCATGAACCAGATGATGCCGGGCACCCAGTTGATGAGCCAGAAGTCGACCGGCGGCAGCCAGCCACCGAGGAAGAGGATCGTCGTCAGCGAGCACATCAGGACGACGGCCGCATATTCGCCGAGCATGAACATCATGTAGGGAGCAGAGCCGTATTCGACCATGAAGCCGGCGACGAGTTCCGATTCGGCTTCCGGAAGGTCGAAGGGCGGGCGGTTCGTCTCGGCGAGCGCCGAGATGAAGAAGACGATGAACATCGGGAAGAGCGACAGCCAATGCCAGTCGAGGAACGATGCCGGCAGGCCGAGCATGGTGCCAAGGCCCGTATGCTGCGCATTGACGATATCGGTCAGGTTCAGCGAACCGACGCAGAGAAGTACCGTGACAATGACGAAACCGATCGAAACCTCATAGGACACCATCTGCGCTGCCGAGCGCAGCGCGCCGAGAAACGGATACTTCGAGTTCGAAGCCCAGCCGCCCATGATGATGCCGTAAACCTCAAGCGAAGAGATCGCGAAGATATACAGAATGCCGACATTGATGTTGGCAATCACCCAGCCGTCGGCGAGCGGCACGACCGCCCAGGTCGACAGCGCCAGAAGCACGGTGACCAGCGGAGCCAGCAGGAAGACCGCCTTATTGGCTCCGGCCGGAATGACCGGCTCCTTGAAGACGAACTTCAGAAGGTCGGCGAAGGACTGGAACAGGCCGAAGGGACCGACGACGTTCGGCCCGCGGCGAAGCTGGACGGCAGCCCAGATCTTGCGGTCGGCAAGCAGGACGTAAGCGATGAAGACCAGCAGGCAGACGAGCAGCAGCAGCGACTGACCGATCATGATGATCGCCGGCCAGACATAGGTCGAGAAGAAAGAATCCATGAGTTCCTGCCCTTACTCTGCCGCGACTTTGAAATTGTTGCGGGCCAATGCCGAGCACTCGGCCATGACAGCCGAGGCGCGCGCTATCGGGTTCGTCAAATAGAAGTCTTTGACCGGCGACGCAAACCCGGATTTGTTCATCTTGCCGGCTTTTTTCGCCAGTGCGGCAATTTGGGCGCTGTTACCTTCGGCGATCTCGTCGACAGCCGCAAAATGCGGGAATGCCGCATAGAGCTTGCCGCGCAATTCGCCGAGCGAATCAAAGGAAAGCTTCTTGCCGAGCACGTCGGAAAGGGCGCGAATGATCGCCCAGTCCTCGCGGGCGTCGCCCGGTGCGAAGCCGGCGCGGTTGCCGATCTGGACGCGGCCTTCGGTGTTGACCCAAGTACCGGACTTTTCCGTATAGGCGGCAGCCGGCAGGATGACATCGGCACCATGTGCGCCGTTATCGCCATGCGAGCCGATGTAGACCGTGAACTTCGCGGTCTTGGCTGCGAGGTCGAACTCATCGGCACCGAGCAGGAAGAGCACGTCCATGGCTTTCAGCATGTCGGCAGCGTTGACGCCGTTGGCGCCCGGCACGAAGCCGAGATCGAGGCCGCCGACGCGGGAGGCCGCAGTGTGGAGCACGGCAAAACCGTTCCAGCCTTCGGCGAGCGCGCCGACATTGACGGCGAGCTTGGCGGCTGTTGCGAGAACGCCTGCGCCGTCGGTACGGGTCAGAGCACCCTGGCCGATAATGATCATTGGCTTGGACGCCTTGGAAAGAATCTCTGCGAAGGCGTGGCCGCCGTCGAGAATGTCCTTCAGCGTGTCCGGACCAGCACCGAGATAATCATACTTGTAACGCATCTCGCCGCCTTCACCGATCACACCGATCGGGAAGCCGCCGCGACGGTAACGCTTGCGGATGCGAGCGTTGAGGATTGCAGCCTCGAAGCGCGGGTTCGCGCCGATGATGAGCAGCGCGTCAGCCTGTTCGATGCCCGCAATGGTCGGATTGAAGAGGTAGCTTGCACGGCCGAGCGACGGATCAAGTGCCGCCCCATCCTGGCGACAGTCGAGGTTCTCGGAACCAAGCGACTTCACCAATTCGGAGAGCGCGTACATTTCTTCGACCGAAGCGAGGTCTCCGGCGATCGCACCGATTTTGTCGCCCGATGTCGCAGAAACGGCTGCCTTGATGGCGCCGAAGGCTTCGCCCCAGGTCGCCGGCTGCAGACGGCCGCCCTTGCGGACGTAGGGCCGGTCGAGGCGCTGCGTCTTCAGGCCGTCCCAGACGTGGCGGGTCTTGTCCGAAATCCACTCTTCGTTCACGGCTTCATTGACGCGCGGCAGAATGCGCATGACTTCGCGGCCACGCGTATCGACACGGATCGCGGAGCCGACGGCGTCCATGACGTCGATCGATTCGGTCTTGTTCAGTTCCCACGGACGGGCCGTGAAAGCGAAGGGTTTGGAGGTCAGGGCACCGACCGGGCAGAGGTCGACGACGTTGCCCTGCAGCTCCGAGGTCATGGCCTGCTCGAGATAGGTGGTGATTTCGGCGTCCTCGCCGCGGCCGATCAGGCCGAGTTCGGAGATGCCGGCGACCTCAGTCGTGAAACGGACGCAACGCGTGCAGTGAATGCAGCGGTTCATTACCGTCTTGACGAGCGGGCCGATATACTTGTCCTCGACGGCGCGCTTGTCTTCCTGATAGCGCGACGTGTCGATGCCGAAGGCCATGGCCTGGTCCTGCAGGTCGCATTCGCCACCCTGGTCGCAGATCGGGCAATCGAGCGGATGGTTGATCAGCAGGAATTCCATCACGCCTTCGCGGGCCTTCTTGACCATCGGCGTGTTGGTGAAAACTTCCGGCAGTTCGCCGTTCGGGCCGCCGCGGATATCGCGCACGCCCATGGCGCAGGAAGCCTGAGGCTTCGGCGGGCCGCCCTTGACCTCGACGAGGCACATGCGGCAATTGCCGGCAACCGACAGACGCTCATGGAAGCAGAAGCGCGGAACTTCAGCACCGGCTTCTTCGCATGCCTGAAGCAGCGTGAAATGATCCGGAACTTCGATCTCGTTACCGTCAATCCTCAGTTTTGCCATCGTCACTCAGTCCTGTTTCCCATTCGCCGGGTACCGGCAAACAAACCTATTTTTGCAACATCCATATTGCCAAGGCGGTTATTTCATCCGTCCTGGCGCTGGTATTGCCCAAATTTTCCTTTGCCGGTTCCGAGACCCGGAACCCGCCATCGGTTTTACGACCCCGAGTCCCTGCCCCGTCGATCGATCCGCCATTCCTCCAGCCATCGCATTCGGCCGGAAATTTACTTCTTCCTGCGCCCCCGCGTCGCCAGCACCTTGGCCTGGCCGACCCAATCGTCGCGCAGGATACGGCCGTCGACGCCGAGTTCGGCATCCAGGCTCGCAATCTCAGCATCGCTCCATGCCACGATATCGGCGAAGGTACGGATGCCCTTTCCGTTCAGCACCTGCTCCAGCTTCGGACCGATGCCGGCGATCAGCTTGAGATCGTCAGCCTTCCTGGATCTTGCGGCTGGCTTGGCCTTGGCAGCCGCAGCAGGCTTTGCACCCTTCTCGGCCGGGGCCTTGGTGGAAACCACCGTCAGCTTCGGCTTTGCCGCCTTGCGAACCAGCTCGGTCTTTTCAGACGGCCGGCGGATATTCTCCGGACGGACATCCATCTCCGGCGCGTCTTCATCCGGCGGCGTTTCGTCGAGCGCTGCGGCTGCCATGTTTGCCGTTTCGAGCGCCCCCTGCAGCGCGCCGAAGAAGGCGCCGGCCATCTGTGTGGAGAGGCCGAAACCGATCGCCGTTGCCGCGGCGAATGCCGCCGCCGGATGGGCCATCAGTGGATGAATGGGCATGGCACGCGCATTTTCCAGCATACCGGCAGCAAGACGACCGAAGTCAGCCGCGAAATCGGCGGCCCCTTCCCTCACCTTGCTGTCGGACGTGCTGGTCGTCATGTGCTTACTCCGCCGCCTCCAGAACCGCACCGTGATCGAGGGCATTGGCCGTGTACTGGTCGATGCGGGCTTCGATTTCCGGACGGAAGTTACGGATCAGACCCTGCACCGGCCATGCGGCGGCATCGCCGAGCGCACAGATGGTGTGGCCTTCGATCTGCTTGGTGACCTGGAACAGCATGTCGATTTCGCGCTTCTGCGCGTTACCGCGCGCCATACGCTCCATCACACGCCACATCCAGCCCGTGCCCTCGCGGCACGGCGTGCACTGGCCGCAGCTCTCATGCTTGAAGAAGGCCGAGATACGGGCAATCGCCTTGATGACGTCGGTGGACTTGTCCATGACGATCGAGGCAGCCGTACCGAAGGAGGAGCCGACGGCGCGCAGGCCGTCGAAGTCCATCGGGCAGTCGATGATGTCCTTGGCCGGAACGATCGGGCACGATGCACCGCCCGGAATGACGGCAAGTAGGTTGTCCCAGCCGCCGCGGATACCGCCGGCATGTTTGTCCACCAGCTCGCGGAAGGTGATGCCCATTTCTTCTTCGACGGTGCACGGCTTGTTGACGTGACCAGAGAGCATGAACAGCTTGGTGCCGACATTGTTCGGACGGCCGATGGAGGAGAACCAGCCGGCGCCACGGCGCAGGATTGTCGGAGCAACGGCGATCGATTCGACATTGTTGACCGTCGTCGGGCAGCCATAGAGACCCATGTTTGCCGGGAATGGCGGCTTCAGACGCGGCTGGCCTTTCTTGCCTTCGAGGCTTTCGAGCAGCGCGGTTTCTTCACCGCAGATATAAGCGCCGGCGCCATGATGGACATAGATGTCCATGTCCCAGCCGAGCTTGTTGTTCTTGCCGAGCAGGCCGGCATCGTAGCATTCATCGATTGCGGCCTGCAGGGCTTCGCGCTCGCGGATATATTCGCCGCGCACATAGATATAGGCCGCATTGGCACCCATAGCGAAACTTGCGATCACGCAGCCTTCGATCAGCGTGTGCGGATCGTTGCGCATGATGTCGCGGTCCTTGCAGGTGCCGGGCTCCGATTCGTCGGCATTGACGACGAGGTAGTGCGGACGGCCGTCGCTCTGCTTCGGCATGAAGGACCACTTGAGACCGGTCGGGAAGCCTGCGCCGCCACGGCCGCGAAGGCCGGATGCCTTCATCTCGTCGATGATCCAGTCGCGGCCCTTTTCGAGGATCTGTTTGGTGCCATCCCAATGGCCGCGGCTCATCGCGCCTTTCAGGGATTTGTCCTTGAGGCCGTAGATGTTGGTAAAGATGCGGTCTTTATCTTGTAGCATGTCTCACACCTCTTACCGCGGCTTCTTGCCGAAGACCTTGATATATTCCGCTTCGCCGCCCTTGGCGAGCGCCTTGGCCTGTTTGACCCAGTCGTCGCGCTCAATGCGGCCGCGGAAATTCAGGAAGCTATCGACCCATTCGCGTTCGGCCTTCTTCCAGCCCGCGATCTGCGCGAAGGTGAAGATGCCGATTTCATGTAACGTCGCTTCGATCTTCGGACCGACGCCGGAGATCATCTTGAGATCATCGGGAGCAGCGGGCTTTTCGATGCCGGCCGGACGATTCTTGTCGGTCAGCGACGGCTTTGCGGTGGTTTCAGCAGCAGTCGCCTTCGGCGCCGGCTCGGAAGCGGCAGTGCCCGACAGCGGCTGAACTTCGGCAGCCTTCGCATTCTTGGCCGATGCCTTGGGCGAGGTTGCCGGCGTCTTCAGCGAGGCGTTGGTCTCGGCATCGGTGCTCTTCGGGCGAGCGGCCTCGGAGGGAGGAACCGGCGCACCGTCGGCAGTCGCAGCAGCCGGGGCTTTGCCAGTCCGGGTGCGGGGCACAGTCACGTCGTCGAGAAGCGTCGTCCGGCCGCCCTCGGGCGAGGACAGGTGACGGTCGATCTGCGGACCGACCTTGACGCTGGCGCCGTTGCCGGCAGCAAACGTATCGATGATCTCTTCCAGGCGTTCCGGCGTCAGGTCCTCATAGGTGTCCTTGCCAATCATCACCATCGGAGCGTTGACGCAGGCCCCGAGACACTCGACTTCTTCCCAGGACAAAGTGCCTTCGGCGTTGCGTTCGAACGGGTGCTGGTGGATCTTGCTGCGGCAGACGCCCATCAGCTTTTCCGAGCCACGCAGCATGCAAGGTGTCGTGCCGCAGACCTGCACGTGAGCGCGGGTGCCGACCGGATGCAGCTGGAACTGGGTGTAGAAGGTCGCGACTTCGAGAACACGGATATAGGCCATGTCCAGCATATCGGCGATCTTTTCGATCGCCGGGCGGGTGACCCAACCATCCTGCTCCTGCGCACGCATCAACAGCGGAATGACCGCGGACTGCTGACGGCCTGCGGGATATTTCTGAATCGTCTTTTCCGCCCAGACCGCGTTTTCATCGCTGAAAGCGAATGCGGCCGGCTGGAATTGATCTTCGGCTAATCGACGAACGGACATTCTTCCTCACGCCTTGTCAGTTTAGCGTTCCACACCGCGAAGCAGTCAGAGACTGCATTTCACAGGCATAGGCCGACTGGTCTTTTTGCATAAATACCACAAACTTGCCGCCGTTCGGCACGGCGGCCTTGATTTGATAGCCCTTGGACAAAAGGTCGCCCATGGACGATTGCTCTGCCGGCGGCTGCGCTTCCTCGTGGCCCAGCGGCGTGCCGAGCTTTCCGGCTTCCTGCGCAAAGGCAGCGGAAGCCGAAAGAAGGAGTGCTGCTGCAAGCGACAGAGCCTGCATTACCGGTCCACCTCGCCGAACACGATGTCGAGCGAGCCGAGAACGGCCGCGACGTCGGCAAGCTGGTGACCACGGCACATGAAGTCCATCGCCTGCAGATGCGCATAACCCGGAGCACGAATCTTGCAGCGATAGGGCTTGTTGGTGCCGTCGGAAACGAGATAGACGCCGAACTCACCCTTCGGCGCTTCGACGGCAGCGTAAACCTCGCCGGCGGGAACGTGATAGCCTTCAGTGTAGAGCTTGAAGTGGTGGATCAGCGCTTCCATCGAACGCTTCATCTCGCCACGCTTCGGCGGAACGACCTTGCCGTCGATCGAGGAGAACGGTCCCGTCTTGGCATCACCGAGCAGGCGGTTCACGCACTGCTTCATGATCTTCACGGATTCGCGCATCTCGATCATGCGGATCAGGTAACGATCGTAGTTGTCGCCGTTCTTGCCAACCGGAATGTCGAACTCAAGATCCGAATAGCATTCATAGGGCTGCGCGCGGCGCAGGTCCCAGGCCGCGCCCGAACCGCGCACCATGACGCCCGAGAACCCCCAGGCCCAGCAATCTTCCAGCGAGACGACGCCGATATCGACGTTACGCTGTTTGAAGATGCGGTTGCCGGTCAGAAGGTCGTCGATATCGTCGAGCTTGCCTGGGAATTCGTCGCACCATTTGCCGATATCCTGCACGAGCTGTTCCGGCAGGTCCTGGTGAACGCCGCCCGGACGGAAGTAAGCGGCATGCATGCGGGAGCCGCTGGCGCGCTCATAGAACACCATCAGCTTTTCGCGCTCTTCGAAGCCCCAGAGCGGCGGCGTCAGCGCACCGACGTCCATGGCCTGCGTGGTGACGTTCAGCAGATGCGACAGGATACGGCCGATTTCCGAATAAAGGACACGGATGAGCTGGCCGCGAATCGGGATTTCCAGGCCGATCAATTTCTCGACGGCCAGCGCATAGGCATGCTCCTGGTTCATCGGCGCCACGTAGTCGAGACGATCGAAATAGGGAACGGCCTGCAGGTAGGTCTTGGTTTCAATCAGCTTTTCGGTCCCGCGGTGCAGCAGGCCGATATGCGGATCGACGCGCTCCACGATTTCGCCATCAAGCTCCAGCACAAGACGCAGAACGCCGTGCGCTGCCGGATGCTGCGGCCCGAAATTGATGTTGAAGTTACGGACGTTATGTTCGGTCATGGCGATGGGCTCGCTTTTTCGGGTAGTCAGTGAACGGCGGGCAAAAACCCGCCACACGCCTCAAACTTACTGCTTCGCCTTTTCGTCGCCCGGCAGCACGTATTCCGTGCCTTCCCAGGGAGACAAGAAATCGAAATTACGGAATTCCTGCTTCAGCTCGACAGGCTCGTAAACGACGCGCTTTGCCGCATCGTCGTAGCGAACCTCGACGAAACCGGTCGTCGGGAAATCCTTGCGCAGCGGATGCCCCTCGAAACCGTAGTCGGTCAGGATGCGGCGCAGGTCCGGATGGCCGGTGAAAAGCACGCCGTACATGTCCCAGGTCTCGCGTTCGAACCAGTCGGCACCCGGATAGACGGCGCAGGCAGACGGAACAGGCGTATCTTCGTCGGTCGCCAGCTTCACGCGGATGCGCAAGTTCTTCTTCGGAGACAGAAGATGATAGACGACGTCGAAGCGCAGTTCGCGCTGCGGCCAGTCGACGCCGCAAATATCCGTCAGGTTGACGAAGCCGCAATTGGCGTCGTCGCGCAGGAAGGTCAGCAGCGGGATCAGATTGTCGCCAGTCGTCGTCAGCGTCAGCTCGCCATATTTGAGCTGCGAGGCGGCAATCAAATTGCCGCGCGCTTCCGAAAGGTACGACGAAAGCTCAGTGAGGGCTTCGCTCATGATGTCCTGTCCTTGCCCTTAGCGTTCGATCGTGCCGGTGCGGCGGATCTTCTTCTGCAGCAAAAGCACGCCATAAAGCAGCGCCTCCGCCGTGGGGGGACAGCCCGGCACGTAGATGTCGATCGGCACGACGCGGTCGCAACCGCGAACAACCGAATAGGAATAGTGATAGTAGCCGCCACCGTTGGCGCAGGAGCCCATCGAGATGACATAGCGCGGCTCCGGCATCTGGTCGTAGACCTTGCGGAGAGCGGGCGCCATCTTATTGGTCAGCGTGCCGGCGACGATCATGACGTCCGACTGGCGCGGCGAGGCGCGCGGCGCGAAACCGAATCGCTCGACGTCGTAACGCGGCATGGAGAGCTGCATCATCTCGACGGCACAGCAGGCAAGACCGAAAGTCATCCACATCAGCGAGCCGGTACGAGCCCAGTTGATCAGCTCATCGGTCGAGGTAACGAGAAAACCCTTGTCGGCGAGCTCGTTGTTGATCTCGCCGAAGAACGCGTCGTTGCTGCCGATCGGCTTGCCGGTCGAGGGATCGATGATCCCCTTCGGCTGCTGCGCTACGAGCGTCTGATTGCCAGCGGGGGCTACTCCCATTCCAGGGCTCCCTTCTTCCATTCATAGATAAAGCCGATGGTCAGCACGAGGAGGAAGACCATCATGGACCAGAAGCCGAACCAGCCGATGGCGCCGAAGGAAACGGCCCACGGAAAGAGGAAGGCGACCTCGAGGTCGAAGATGATGAAGAGAATCGACACGAGGTAGAAGCGGATGTCGAACTTCATACGAGCGTCGTCGAATGCGTTGAAGCCGCATTCGTAAGCCGAAAGCTTTTCCGAATCGGGCGCCTTGAAGGCAACGGCAAACGGCGCAATGAGCAGCGCCAGGCCGATGACGAGCGCGATACCGATGAAAATAGCGATCGGAATATAGGAACTGAGCAGTTCAGTCATCATGTTCATCCCTGCTTGCCGGCGGCGCCGAGCGGCGCGACTGGGCAAATGCCCGGCAAGCGAACGTGCGTTGCAACAAGCCGTGGTTAGCGCAGCCGGAGCCCCGGCGCAAGACTTTTACAGAAGCTATTCGAACAGTGTCGGACGGACATTATCAAGCAGATGCAACGATGTCGCGACAAATCCCCAAAAGTTGCGGAAGGCCGCATGGCTGACCCTCGGAAACTGCATGGCTTTTTTGGAGATGAGTGGCGCGAGTGACGGGGCTCGAACCCGCGACCTCCGGCGTGACAGGCCGGCACTCTAACCGACTGAGCTACACCCGCGCATTGGACCTTTCGGACCTAAGGATAGCATGGAACCGGATCGACAGCGACGATTTGCCGCCTGCTTTGAAATGGCGCGAGTGACGGGGCTCGAACCCGCGACCTCCGGCGTGACAGGCCGGCACTCTAACCGACTGAGCTACACCCGCATTCTTTCAAGCAATCCGGTGCCTGAGCACCCTCCCCGAACGGGCTGGCCGTTGGGATGAGCGGCTAACTAAGGGGTTCGCCATTTAGTGTCAAGCAGGTTTGGAGACAAAACCATGACAGTCCGGAAATTGTTTCGGAAAGCCTCCCCAAACCCCTCAGCAAATCGGCGATCTGCCGCGCCAAGTTTTCCACATACAGCCGACGTGGATGCGGCTGAGGCGTCTGAACCGTCCCCTCGCCGCGACGGAGATCACGACGCAGGCTCGAATCGCACACGCACTCTCAGAGCCTGAGGCCTTTCTCAGCCGCCTTGAACCTTGCCGGCATATTGCTCGTCGCTGACTTGCTCCAGCCAATCTGCGACGCTGCCGTTCAGCGCTTCCTGGATGGCAATGTGGCTCATGGCCGTCTCGGGGCTTGCGCCATGCCAGTGCTTCTCGCCCGGTGGGAACCACACGACATCACCCGGGCGGATGTCCCTGATTTCCCCGCCCCATGTCTGAACGAGCCCCCTGCCTGACGTAACGATCAGCGTCTGCCCCAGGGGATGCGTGTGCCAGGCTGTGCGCGCGCCGGGCTCGAAGGTCACGTGAGCGGCCCGCATGCGTGCCGGCTCCGGCGCTTCGACGAGAGGATCCAGGCGAACGGAACCGGTGAAATAATCGTCCTGGCCTTTCGTGGAGGGGCGCGAGCCTGCTGTCTTGATATCCATGATCTTTCCCTGTTCTTCCGTCGTCTGCGGTTGAAGCCGTCGTGGGCAAGGATATTTGATCGCAGCAGGCGATCCAAGCGGCATCGGCGATTGTCGCCCCAACCGGCACCTGCTACTGCGAGGCCTTTCATTACGAACGGAGGATTTCCATGAAACATCATGCTTTCGGCCGCCTGCCCTTTACCGTCACCGATGTCGGCTTCGGCGCCTGGCAGATCGGCGGCTCCTGGGGCAATGTCAGCGAAGCGGACGGCCGCGCTGCGCTGAATGCCGCGCTCGATGCCGGCATGACCTTTATCGACACTGCCGACGTCTATGGCGACGGCCGCTCCGAAAAGATCATTGCGGACGTGCTGAAGGCGCGTGGCGGCGAGCGCCCGATGGTCGCGACCAAGGCCGGCCGCCGGCTCAATCCGCATGTCACGGAGGGCTACCACAAGGCCAATCTGCAAGGTTTCATCGACCGCAGCCTGAAGAACCTGCAGGTGGACAGCCTCGACCTCGTGCAGCTCCACTGCCCGCCGACGGAGGTGCTCTATCGCCCTGAAGTCTTCGCCGGGCTGGACGAATTGCAGAAGGCCGGCAAGATCAAGGGCTACGGCGTCAGCGTCGAGAAGGTCGAGGAAGCGCTGAAGGCGATCGAATATCCCGGAGTCGTCAGCATCCAGATCATCTATAACATCCTCCGCCAGCGTCCTGACCACCTGTTCTTCGCCGAGGCCCGCCGCAAGAACGTAGCGATCATCGCCCGCGTGCCGCTCGCAAGCGGCCTGCTCTCCGGCAAGATCACCCGTGACACCAAATTCGCCAGCGACGATCACCGCAACTTCAACCGCCACGGCGAAGCCTTCGATGTTGGCGAGACCTTCTCGGGCGTGCCCTTCGATGTCGGTCTGCAGGCGGTGGAGGAAGTGCGCAAGCTCGTTCCGGCAGGGGCCAGCATGGCCGCATTCGCGCTGCGCTGGATCCTGATGGCGGATGCCGTCACAGTCGTCATCCCTGGCGCGCGCAATGCCGAGCAGGCCAAGGCGAACGCAGCCGCTGCCGATCTCGCGCCGCTCTCGTCCGACATCATGGCCGCAACACGTGAAATCTACGGGCGGCTGATTGCACCGCATGTGCATCAGCGCTGGTAAGCCCTGATAGACCAGTCAGGCCCGGCCGGCAGGCCGGGCTCGTACATAGCCGGGCCGGATCGGATCAGACCGTCACGACGATCTTGCCGAACTGCTCGTTCGATTCCAGGAACCAATGCGCTTCGACGATCTGCTCGAAGGGGAATGTCCTCGATATGACAGGCTTCAGCATACCGGATGCGAGCCCATCGAAAATGAAGACTTTCGCAGCCTGCAGCCGCGCCGGATCGCGGATGATTTCATGGACGAGATAGCCGCGCAGCAGCAGGCATTTTCCAAGCACGGCGGGCAAGGGAAACGGTGTCGGCTGCGAGCTCAATCCACCATATTCGATAAGCATGCCGCCCAAGGGCATCGCCGCCGTCAGCGGGTCGAAGATAGGTCCTGCCACGGCATCTAGGACGACACGAACACCTGCTTCTCCGGCGATTTCCTTTAGTCGTGTTTCCAGATCCTCCTCCTGCGAGGCGATGACATGCGCAGCACCGGCTTCCTGCAATGCACGGCGCTTTGAAGAGGTTCTCGTGATGGCAATCGGTATGGCGCCAATCACGTTGGCGATCTGGATTGCGGCAAGACCTACACTGCTCGATGCAGCGGTGATAGCGACGAACTCCCCTCTTGAAAGTCGGGCGATATCGATGAGGGCGCCGTAAGCAGTCAGATACGCCATCCAGAGAGCGGCAGCCTCCTCCCAGGGAATTGTCGGCGGGTGCCTGACAATAGATCCAGCGGGGAATGTGACCAGTTCACCGTAAGCCGGCGAGCGCACCATTGAGATTGGCGGGATGATGCTGACGGCGTCGCCGGGCGCAAAGCCGTCTACGCCTTCCCCTACCGCCTCGATGATGCCTGCCGCCTCGAGACCAAGGCCTGACGGCAGCGGCGCGGTCTCGATATAGGTGCCGGATCTTAGCAGGGCCTCAGCCCGGTTGATCCCAAAAGCCTTGACGCGGATCTGAACCTGCCCCGGCCCAGGGGAGGGAATATCCATATCCTCAATGCGGAGAACGTCAGGACCGCCAAATTCGTGAAAGCGGACTATGCGTGCCATTTCCCATCAACTCCAAAACAATCGGACTGAAGATTCTATGCCAATTGGATCGAGGGAGATAAATTGGGCTAGATGCAAGACAGAAGAAACCATGAGTTTGCAATATGGATCGTCTCACAAGCATGACCGTCTTCGTGAAGGTCGTGGATCTGGGCTCGTTTGCGGCAGCGGCAGCAGCACTCGGCATCTCCGGTCCGATGGTCGGCAAGCACATCCGCTTTCTTGAGGAGCGATTGGGGGTAAGCCTTATCACCCGGACGACACGCCGCCAGAGCCTTACGGATTTTGGACGCGCCTATTACGAGCGCTGCCGGGTGATCCTTGCCGAGACAGAAGCCGCGGATGCGCTCGCGTTCGACCATCTGTCCGAACCTTGCGGAAAGCTGCGCGTCACCATGCCCGTGCATTTCGGCCGGCATTGCGTGCTTCCGGTTCTGATCGAGCTTGCAAAGCGACATCCGAGCCTCGAACTCGATCTATCGTTCAGCGACCCGATTACCGATCTGGCCGATGGCGGCTATGATCTCGCGATCCGCACCGGGGAACTCGCTGACAGGTCAGGCATTATCGCGCGACGCGTCGCGCGCCAGCGCATGGTGGTCTGCGCCTCGGCGAGCTATCTCGACGCGCATGGCAGACCGGAGAAGATCGAAGATATCGGCAAGCACGATGCAATCATTTACGCACGCTCCGCGCGCTTCAGCCCATGGATCTTCCCGCATGAAGACCATGCTCCGGTAGAAGTTCGGCCGAACGGCCGATTGCGGCTCGATGATCTCGATGCGATTGCAGATGCTGCAACAGCCGGCATGGGGCTTTCCTGGCTGCCTTACTGGCTCATTCGCGACCGCGTGCAGGCTGGAGCGCTCGAAATCTTGCTGCCAGGTCAGCCGGAATTTCTCTATGACTGCCATGCGCTGTGGCTGCAGACACCGCACCTGCCGCTCAGGATCCGTCTTGCCGTCGACGCTTTGGCCGCCGCACTGCCCAAATTCATGGCTTAACGCCGTCAAGCCGTCAGCGCGGGCGGCCAAGAAGAAGGCCGGGCAAGAGTCCGGCCTTTCCATTTCATGGGACTACGAACTCAGTTCGTGGCGGTCAGGTTGACCGGGAAGAACAGGGTCTCGCCGGAAGAATCGCTCACACCGTCATTGTCGGTCACGGCATAGGGCTTGCCCGATGCGTCGAAGGCGAAGCCTTCCAGCTTGTCGAGAACGTAGCCATTGGTGGCCGACTTCAGATCGCCGATGAAATCATGGGCTTCCGTCTTCTTGACGACGGGCAGTTCGGCCCCGAGCTTGCCCGGCTTCAGGTCGGAGATTGCGACCTTGTAGAGCTTCTTCAGCTTGGCTGCATCACCGACGAGATTGTCGCGTTCGATGATGTAGACGCTGTCGCCCTGGGCAGTGATTTCGGAGAGGCCGACCCAGCCGCTCTCGGTCTTGTCGAGCGGGTAGCGCACGCCGCCCCATTCCTTCTTCTTCGGGTTATAGGAGAGGAGCTTGACAAAGCCCTTCTCGTCATCGTTCCACTCGCGCTGAACGGCCATCCACAGCGTTGCGTCATCGCCAGTGCCGACGATCGTCACACCTTCGAAGCCATAGCGGATTTCGTTGGCGAGCAGTTCCTTCGGCAGAGCGATCTCGGTCTTGATGTCGCCCTTGGCAGTGACGTTGTAAAGCGCGTGCGGCATGAGCCGCTCGGTATAACCTTCCGAAGCCAGCCAGAAGGAGCCGTCGGCAGCGGCAGCGATGCCTTCGATGTCGAGCTTCTGTGCCGGAGCGCCGTCACGCTTGACGACGAGCGCGTCGGTGATGACGGCCGGCTTCCTGGTGGCGTCGATCGTGTAGATCGTCGGCTGCGAGCCGAGGACGCTGTCGCTGACGGCGTAGAGCATGCCCGGCTTGCCCGGAACGGCGGCGAGTCCCGAAAGGGCTGCAAAGCCGATCGGGTTGCCGTCCTTCTCGGCAGAAACGATCTGCGGATAGGCCTTCTCGCCTTCACTGCGCTCGTAGATCATGACGTGCGAACGCGTACCACCATCTTTGCCGAGGTCGAGTTCGTTGGCGGTGGCAAGCAGGTTACGCTGCGGAATGGCAATCGCGCCTTCCGGGGAAATGCCCGACGGCAGGATCTGCAGCAGTTCCGGATCAGCACCCGTATCCTTGTAAACGCCGACGACGGAAGCGCGCTCGGCGAGCAGGAAGAACAGATTGTCATCGCCGAACCTGGCGGCTTCCAGACCTTCCGGCTCGACACCCTTCGACGAGGACCGGCTTTCCGGATAATGGCCGAGCGCGGCCACGGCGCGTTCGAAGGAGCTGCCGGATTCGAAGAGAACCTTGCCGGTCTTGTCGAAGATGGTGAAGCCGCGCGAGCCACCCTCATAATCGCCTTCGTTGGCGACGACGAGACGGTTGTCATCCAGCCACTTTACGGCATCCGGCTCGCGCAGGACGCCCTTCTTCTCGCCGGTGAACTTCAGGGCGCCATCACGCTTGCTGTCGACGCCCGAAAGGTCGACGCCGCCAGCGGTAAAGTGCGTCTTCACCGTGCCGGTCGCACCGTCGAGAATGATGATCTCGTTGTTTTCTTGCAGCGTCAGGGCGATTTCGTTCTGGTTGTTGAAGGCAACGAATTCCGGTTCCGGATCTTCGGGGGCAACGCCTGTGAGACCAGTCAGGGCGACATGCCTGATCGTGCCGCAATCGACGGTGCCATCGGCCTTGACCTGGAAGACGACGAGGTCGCCCGCCGGCATCTGCGGGATCTTGCCGTCGTTGACCTCTTCATCGCGCTCGTTTTCGATCGCGATCGTGCCGAGCGTCCTGTCCTTGTTGAGAGCGATCGAATCGGGCTGGCCGCCGAGATCGCAAGTCGCGTCGATCTTCTTCGTGGCGATGTCGACGATCGCCAGGCGGCCCGACGGCTTCTGCTTGCTTTCGCCGGTGTTGACGGCGACGAGCGCCTTGCTGGCTGCTGTCGTGACAGAGGTCGGCTCACCATCCATCATCAGCGCGCCGCCGGCCTTGGGGGCCTTGGCATCGGTGATGTCGATGAAGCCGATGGCGCCGAGCGGGCTGTCGCTGTAGATCAGCGTGTTGCCATCCTGCGAAGCGGTGATGATCTCGGCCGAGGTGGTCGAAAGCTTGTCCTTGTCGGCCGGCAGGTTGGTCGCGACCGGGAAAGAGGCGATGCGGTTAAAAACCGGCTCAGCCCCTGCCGGGAAGGCAACAGATGCGAGAAGCAGGGCGGCGAGCGCTGCCTTGCACGAGAAAGTTGTCATTGAAATCCCCCAATGTCGAAAGAATCGAACAGAGGGTTTTTGCGGGACTGCCATGACAGAGACATGACAGCCTGCGACATTTTATACAGTTTGCGTCAGCCCGATTCCCTCTCCCGGCGCATCTCGTTGCGCATGATGAAAAGCGATGCGCCGAGGATGAGTGCGGCGCCCAGCCACAAATAGCCGGCCCCGCCCTGAGAACGTCATCATCGCAAAACGAAGCACTGCATGCGGCACGCGGCCAAAGAAAAAGGGGTTCGGCAATGCCGAACCCCTTAAAATCCTGCACGGCCGTTCTCGTTTACGACCGGCGGACAATCTCGTATCAGCCGTTGACGGCGTCCTTCAGGCCCTTGCCGGGCGTGAACTTCGGCACGTTGCGTGCCGGGATGTCGACTTCGGCGCCGGTCGACGGGTTGCGGCCCTTCGTGGCAGCGCGATGAGAAACCGTGAAGCTGCCGAAGCCGGCGAGACGGATGTCGCCCTTGTTCTTCAGCTCAGCCTGCACAACATCGAAAACTGCGTCGACGGCAGATGCTGCGTCAGACTTCGTCAGTCCAGCCTTTTCGGCTACTGCGGACACGAGTTCATTCTTATTCATGTTTCCACCCCTTTCTAAATGGTTTGAAACAACTCGATCTGTAAGCTAGGCGCAGAAATCGCTTTCATCAGGCCCGCCGAGAACCCAAAAGCCCTGCAAATCAAGGAAAAGCAAGCGTCTACATGACGTTTTCACAAAAAAAGGCCGGCGTTTCCGCCGGCCTTTTTGTTGATTTGCAACAATTGGGCACAAATGTGGCAGCCACCAGCTCAATGAGCTATGGCGGCGCCCGCATCATCAAGCCCTTCGACCGTGGCGATGACAGGCGTCTCGACCGTGCCATCCCATTCGATCGGCTCGGGGCGGCGGACCAGCGCATGCTTGATCACTTCGCCCATGCGGGAGACCGGAATGATCTCCATGCTGTTCTTCACATTGTCCGGAATCTCTGCCAGATCCTTGGCGTTCTCTTCCGGAATCAGCACCTTCTTGATGCCGCCGCGAAGCGCCGCGAGCAGCTTTTCCTTCAGGCCACCGATCGGCAGGACACGGCCACGCAAGGTGATCTCACCCGTCATTGCCACATCCTTGTTGACCGGAATACCGGTCATGATCGAGACGATCGCGGTTGCCATGGCGACACCGGCCGAGGGACCATCCTTCGGTGTGGCGCCTTCCGGCACGTGCACGTGGATGTCGCTCTTGTCGAAGCGCGGCGGCTCGATGCCGAAATCGACGGCGCGCGAGCGGACGTAAGATGCCGCTGCCGAGATCGATTCCTTCATCACTTCCTTCAGGTTGCCGGTGACGGTCATGCGGCCCTTGCCGGGCATCATGACGCCTTCGATCGTCAGCAGTTCACCGCCGACTTCCGTCCAGGCAAGTCCCGTAACCACACCGACCTGATCCTCACGCTCGGCTTCGCCGTGGCGGAAGCGCGGAACGCCCAGATAATCGTCGATGTTCTCGGCCGTTACATGAACCGACTTCGTCTTGCCCTTGATAATCTCGGTGACCGCCTTGCGGGCGAGCTTCATCAGTTCGCGCTCGAAGTTACGAACACCGGCTTCGCGGGTATACTGCTGACTGATTGCCATCAGGGCATCGTCGCTGACCGAGAATTCGCTCGGCTGCAGCGCATGTTCCTTGATGGCCTTCGGCAGCAGGTGCCGCTTGGCGATTTCGCGCTTCTCGTCTTCGGTGTAGCCGGCGATACGGATGACTTCCATGCGGTCCATCAACGGAGCCGGGATATTCAGCGTATTCGCCGTCGTGATGAACATCACGTCCGACAGGTCGTATTCGACTTCCAGGTAGTGGTCCATGAAGGTCGAGTTCTGAGCCGGGTCGAGCACCTCCAGCAGAGCCGAAGACGGATCGCCGCGATAGTCCTGACCGAGCTTGTCGATTTCATCGAGCAGGAAGAGCGGGTTGGACTTCTTCGCCTTCTTCATCGACTGGATGACCTTGCCGGGCATCGAGCCGATATAGGTGCGGCGGTGACCGCGGATTTCGGCTTCGTCACGGACGCCACCGAGAGCCATGCGGACATATTCACGGCCGGTTGCCTTGGCGATCGACTGGGCGAGCGAGGTCTTGCCGACGCCCGGGGGGCCGACGAGGCACAGGATCGGACCCTTGATCTTGGTAGCGCGTGCCTGGACCGCCAGATACTCGACGATGCGCTCCTTGACCTTGTCGAGACCGAAGTGATCGGCTTCGAGGATCTTCTCGGCATTGTTGAGATCGGCCTTGATCTTCGACTTCTTGCCCCAAGGGATACCGAGCAGCCAGTCCAGATAGTTACGCACGACGGTGGCTTCAGCCGACATCGGGCTCATCTGGCGCAGCTTCTTCAGCTCTGCGTCAGCCTTTTCACGGGCTTCCTTGGACAGCTTCGTCTTGGCGATGCGCTCTTCCAGTTCGCTCATCTCGTCGCGGCCTTCCTCGCCGTCGCCGAGTTCCTTCTGGATCGCCTTCATCTGCTCATTCAGGTAGTATTCACGCTGGGTCTTCTCCATCTGGCGCTTGACACGCGAGCGGATGCGCTTTTCGACCTGAAGAACCGAGATCTCACCTTCCATGAAGCCGAGAGCCTTTTCGAGGCGGGCCTTGACGCTGGTGGTTTCCAGCATCTCCTGCTTCTCGGTGATCTTGATCGACAGGTGCGAGGCGACCGTATCGGCGAGCTTGGAATAGTCGTCGATCTGGCTGGCTGCACCGACAACCTCGGGCGAAATCTTCTTGTTGAGCTTCACGTAGCTCTCGAATTCCGAGACGACGGAACGGGAGAGCGCTTCCAGCTCGACCGGATCATCATGCGGCTCTTCGAGCACATGACCGAGGGCTTCGTAGAAATCTTCGCGGCTCGTGTAGCTGTCGATCTCGGCGCGGGCGCGGCCTTCAACCAGAACCTTGACTGTGCCGTCAGGCAGCTTCAGGAGTTGCAACACATTCGCGACCGTACCGACGCGGTGGATCGCAGACGGGTCCGGATCGTCGTCGCTGGCGTTGATCTGGGTGACCAGCATGATCTGCTTGTCGGAACCCATGACCTCTTCGAGCGCACGGATCGACTTTTCCCGCCCGACGAACAGCGGCACGATCATATGGGGGAACACCACGATGTCGCGCAGGGGAAGAACAGGATAGGCGGTGCTGGTGCTCGCTACAGACGTTTTCTTCGTCATTTTTATTCCTTTCCATCGTCCCGTTACCGGGCTCTTTGGCGCGGCCGCTTGGGACCGGCCGGCACTCTCACTTGTTGTTACAAGTGGAGGTTCTGACTACGCTTTTCAAGCCACGTTAACGCCCGCGTTCCACGGTTGTGACAGCTTTATTACATGGAACGCCAACACAATGAAGCGCCTATCTGGAGCGACGCTTACCATTTCCGAACCGCCTAAAATAACAACGCCAGCAACACGCTACGGAATCACAGCATCATTGCCAAGGGGTATCGTTTGCGCAATATCGGCCAAGGCTGTTTTTCAACCTTGCCCGCAACTATTATCAGCGCCCGGCACCTGTTTTCAAATAGAAAGGGGCCCGCACAAGGCAAGCCCCTTAAAATAGCGGTTCTCAACGCAAGCTTCAGGCCGAAACGTTTGCCTTCTCGTCCTGGCGGTCGGCGTAGATGTACAGCGGACGGGCCGAACCGCGTGCGACCTCTTCGGAGATGACGACTTCGCGAACGCCCTCCAGCGCCGGCAGTTCGAACATCGTGTCGAGCAGGATCTTTTCCATAATCGAGCGCAGGCCGCGGGCGCCGGTCTTGCGGATGATCGCCTTTCGGGCGATTTCGCGGAGCGCGTCCTCGTGGAAGGACAGTTCCACGTCTTCCATCTCGAACAGGCGCTGATACTGCTTGATCAGCGCGTTCTTCGGCTCGGACAGGATCTGGATCAGCGCATCCTCATCGAGGTCTTCCAGCGTTGCCAGAACCGGCAGACGACCGATGAATTCCGGGATGAGGCCGAACTTGACCAGATCTTCCGGCTCCAGTTCGCGCAGAACCTCGCCGACGCGGCGGTCGTCCTGTGCCTTGACGGTCGCACCGAAGCCGATCGAGGTCTTCTCGCCGCGGGCCGAAATGATCTTGTCGAGGCCAGCGAAGGCGCCGCCGCAGATGAACAGGATGTTCGTCGTGTCGACCTGCAGGAATTCCTGCTGCGGATGCTTGCGGCCGCCCTGCGGCGGTACGGAAGCAACCGTGCCTTCCATGATCTTCAGAAGCGCCTGCTGCACGCCCTCGCCCGATACGTCGCGGGTGATGGACGGATTGTCGGACTTGCGGGAGATCTTGTCGACTTCGTCGATGTAGACGATGCCGCGCTGGGCACGCTCGACATTGTAGTCCGCGGCCTGCAGAAGCTTCAGGATGATGTTTTCGACATCTTCACCGACATAGCCGGCTTCCGTCAGAGTGGTCGCGTCGGCCATCGTGAAGGGAACGTCGATGATGCGGGCGAGCGTCTGGGCAAGATAGGTCTTGCCGCAGCCGGTCGGGCCGACCAGCATGATGTTCGACTTCGCCAGTTCGACATCGCCATTCTTGGAGGCGTGTGCGAGACGCTTGTAGTGGTTGTGAACGGCGACCGACAGGATCTTCTTCGCCTGACGCTGGCCGATGACATATTCGTCGAGAACCTTGATGATGTCCTGGGGCGTGGGAACGCCGTCACGGGACTTGACCATCGAGGATTTGTTCTCCTCGCGGATGATGTCCATGCACAGTTCGACGCATTCATCGCAGATGAACACGGTCGGTCCGGCAATAAGCTTCCGGACCTCGTGCTGGCTCTTTCCGCAGAAAGAACAATAGAGGGTGTTCTTACTGTCGCCGCCGTTGCTGCCGCTGACCTTGCTCATATCACTTTCCTTCCAGCACGCCGCATTTCGAACGCGAAATTGCGGTCCACTCAATCAGCTCCCTGACAGCACTCCCTACCCGGAGTTCTGTCGACAAGGGCTTCAGGGGCTACGAACCGGGTCCGATCCAATCATGTCCGGGTACCGGCGGCAACGAATTCCCCTTCGAATGCCGAATGCTATGTCACAAAAATTCAACATAGCATTAATAGTTACTATTAGCGTCTCCGCCGCCAGATGAAACCCCTAGTTCAATCACAAATGGGATAGAACTGTGGCGGCGAAAACACCATCCCTATTAATTACTAGGCCTGATCGCCTTCCATTTCGATGCGCGATGTCAGAACCTTGTCGATGACGCCCCAGGTCTGGGCCTCGTCCGCATCCATGAAATGATCGCGATCGAGGGTCTTTTCGACTTCCTCGTAGCTGCGGCCCGTATGCTTCACATAGACTTCGTTGAGGCGGCGCTTCATCTTCAGGATGTCGCGGGCATGACGCTCGATATCCGATGCCTGGCCCTGGAAACCGCCTGAAGGCTGGTGAACCATGATGCGGGAATTCGGGGTGGCGAAACGCATGTCCTTATGGCCGGCGGCCAGAAGCAGCGAGCCCATGGAAGCGGCCTGGCCGATGCAAAGCGTCGAGACAGCCGGCTTGATGAACTGCATCGTGTCGTAGATCGCCATGCCGGCGGTAACCACGCCACCTGGCGAATTGATGTAGAGCGCGATTTCCTTCTTCGGATTTTCGGCCTCGAGGAAGAGAAGCTGGGCGCAGACGAGTGTCGCCATATGATCCTCGACAGGGCCCGTCAGGAAGATGATGCGTTCCTTGAGCAGGCGGGAATAGATGTCGTAGGAGCGTTCACCGCGGTTGGTCTGTTCCACAACCATCGGCACGAGGGCCATAGCGGTATCGACTGGGTTTCTCATGTGCGTCCTTTTAACGTCTTTCCGGCGAATGCCGGGAATCAAAGAAAAATGTCTTGTCCCTACATAGAGTGTCCCAGCCCCCCTCTTCAAGACACGCATAAGGATAACGTTAAGAAGCGGGCGCGGCATATGGCTTTGGCATTTCCCTATCCCGTTTCTCCCAAACGCCTGTTAACGGCGAGGCCCCGCTTTTGCCCCTCACAATTTTTCTCTGTGACAGGATGAAGGAAGGCTTACCGCATTCGACTGAACTCATGGACATTTACCGGACGGAAAGCTTACCGGCAGATATCGCCGAAATTGCCGATCGCGGGTTTGTGCCATTAATCAAACAGCGAGCTTCTTCGGCAAGGATATGGCCAACACTCAAGGGGTTATGCCGTGTTCAATGTCACTACAGGTCTGTCCATCTGGTGCTCCGAAGCCCTTACGCTGGCTCTGGTTCTGTTCGTGGCCTGGCACCACAACCGGAAAAGCGGCGCCTACCTTTATTGGGGATTCGGTTTCCTGTTCAGTGGCATCGGCTTTGCGCTTGCTGCGGCCCGCGGCGAAATCCCCAATCTGCTTTCCATCGAAATCGGCAATGCCGTTGCCCTGCTTGGGCAAAGCGCCTGGGTCGCCGGTTTTCTGGCTCTCGACCGCAGGAAGATAGAATGGTGGGCGCTGTTGCCGCCGGCGATCTGGCTCACAGGTGTCTTCCTGCCGTGGATCAACGAGGATTATTCCAACCGCGTTATTCTTTACAATCTCTCCTCGGCGACCGGCGCCACCGCGCTTGCCATGGCGGTCGCCACCGGCGACATCCATCGTGAGCGCACACGCATCAAGCTGATGGCCGTCTTCGTGCTGCAGGCCTTCCTCTGCTTCGGCGTGGCGCTGACAATGGCGCTTGTTCTCCCTTCGGATGGGGAAGCGACGAATTTCGGCGGCGTGGCCGCCATGGCCACCGCCTTCCTGCTCATCATCGCCTTTGCGCTCACCTGCCGCCTCATCATGGAACGGTCGGAACGCCACCTGCGTTTCCTGACGCTAACGGATTCGCTGACGGGCGTGCTGAATCGCCGCGGCCTGCTCGGCCATTTCGGCAAGATCCAGGAAAAGGCCCATGACGACCAGCACCAGGTCGGCGTCATCCTCTTCGACCTCGACCATTTCAAGCGCGTCAACGACCGTTTCGGCCATCAGTCGGGCGACGCCGTCCTCACCGCCTTCGCCCGCCTTGCCCGCCAGTATATCCCGAACAATATCTTCGGCCGGATGGGCGGCGAGGAATTCGCAGCCTTCGTGACCGTCCGCGACCAGACGGAAGCGGAAGCGCTGGCGGAATCGATCCGTGCCGAATTCTGCCGCCTGCCGATCAATACCGGCGAGGCACTGATCCCCGCCACCGTCAGCGTCGGCATCGCCCTATCCTCGGCGATCGAAGCCAATATCGACCGGCTGGTGTCGGCCGCCGACCGGGCGCTCTATTCGGCGAAGGCTGCCGGCCGCAACTGCACCGTCGTCTTCGGCGCGGAGGAAACCGCGGCACCGGCGCCTGGCGAACCGAACACCAATGCCGGCGAACTCGTGCCGACCGTCGACGATCAGGTGGAAGCACTGCGCCGCATGGGCGTGCTCTCGCGCGCCGGCTAAACCACTATCTTTATCACTATCTTTCCGGGGCCTGGCAAATCCGCTAAGCCTCTGGCCATGATGATACCGCCCTTCCTCAAGATCGATCCAGCAACCCGCCGCGTGTCGCTCGACGGCAGCGACCCGGCCTTCTACGGCAATCCGAACGCGGTTTATGCCGCGCTTCATGCCCATTGTCCCACCTTCTATTGGGAAGAGCAGAAGCAATGGTTCGTCACCGGCTACGATCATGTGAACGGGCTGCTGCGCGACCGCCGCTTCGGCCGGCAGATCCTGCAAATCGCCAGCCGCGAAGAACTCGGCCTGCCCGAACCGGAGCCGCATCTCGCCGCCTTCGATCTCGCCGAGCGCTATTCGCTGCTGGAACTGGAACCGCCGGAACACACGCGGCTGCGCACCCTCGTCAACCGCGCCTTCGTCTCGCGCCATGTCGAGAAGATGAAGCCGGAGCTGGAAGAGCTCGCCAACAAGCTGATCGATGGCTTTGCCGACAAGGGCGAAGTCGAGCTTCTTTCGGCTTTTGCCGATATTATTCCGGTGACAATGATCGCCCGGATGATCGGCATTCCCGAGGAAATGGGGCCGCAACTCCTGAAATGGTCGCATGCCTATGTGCGCATGTACATGTTCGGGCGCACCCGCGCGGACGAGGACGCCGCCGACCAGGCTGCACGAGAATTTTCCGATTATGTGAAGACTGTCATTGCCGAGCGCCGTGCCGAACCGCGCGACGACCTCTTGACCCACATGATCCATACCGAGCACAAGGGCCAGTACCTGACGGAAGACGAGCTCGTTTCGACGACTATCGTGCTGCTCAATGCGGGCCATGAAGCGACGGTCCACCAGATCGGCAATTCGGTGCGCATCATTCTCGACAGCGGCTACGATCCATCCGAGCTATTCCGCGACGAAGCTGCCACCGAGCGGACGGTCGAGGAGTCGCTGCGCATCTGCGCGCCTGTTCATATCTTCCAGCGCTGGGCGCTCGAACCCGCAGAGATCGACGGGGTGGAGTTCAAGCGCGGCGACAAGATCAGCATGATCCTGGCCGCCGCTAATCTGGATCCGGCGAAATTCAGCGATCCCCTCACCTTCAGGCCCGACCGCAACGAGGCGCCCAACCTCTCCTTCGGCGCGGGCATTCATTTCTGTATCGGCGCGCCGTTGGCGCGGCTGGAGCTCAACGTCGTGCTGCCGATCCTGTTCCAGCGCCTGCCGAGACTGAAGCTCGCGAGGACGCCCGTCGTCAAAGATGTCTATCATTTCCACGGCCTCGATCGCCTGGATCTCGTCTGGTAGAGCATCGATCCGACACCCGAAAATAAAAAGGCCGGCATGCTCATCGCGTCCCGGCCGTTTCTTTTCCGCAAGAGAAAGTCGTATCAGCCGTAGCGGCCGGTGATGTAATCTTCCGTGCGCTTGACCTTCGGCGACTGGAAGATCTGCGCGGTCGGGCCGTATTCGATCAGCTCGCCGAGATACATGAAGGCGGTGTTGTCGGAGATGCGGCTTGCCTGCTGCATGTTGTGGGTGACGATAACGATCGTAAACTCACCCTTCAACTGCGCGACCAGCTCTTCGACCTTGGCCGTCGAGATCGGGTCAAGGGCCGAGGTCGGCTCGTCGAGAAGCAGGACTTCCGGACGCAGTGCCACGCCGCGGGCGATGCAAAGACGCTGCTGCTGGCCGCCAGAAAGGCCGAGGCCGCTGCCTTTCAGCTTGTCCTTGACCTCATCCCAGAGGGCGGCCTGACGCAGCGCCTGTTCGACACGGACGTCCATGTCGGCCTTGTTGAGGCGCTCATGGTGGCGAATGCCGTAGGCGATGTTGTCATAGATCGACATCGGGAACGGCACCGGTTTCTGGAACACCATGCCGACGCGGGCACGCAGCTCGTTCATCGAGAAGCTTGGATCGAGGATGTTCTTGCCATCGAGCTTGATCGAGCCGGTGGCGCGCATCTTCGGATACAGCATGTAGATGCGGTTCAGGATGCGCAGAAGCGTAGACTTGCCACAGCCGGATGGACCAATCAGGGCAGATACCTGGCGCTCGGGAAAGCTGAGGCTCACATCCTTGATCGCGTGGGCGTCGCCGTAATAGAAATTGACTTTCTCGAGGGCGATCTTGTCTTTTGCCATCGGCTTTTCCAGCTTGTCGGTGGCATCGAAAGTGTCTGCAGACTGGAGCATCATTTCCTACCTTTTCGGTTCAGGACTGAGCGCGATACGACGCTCAGGATCAGAACGACGGCCGTCATCACGAAGGCGCCGGCCCACGCGAGATGCTGCCACTGCTCATAAGGGCTCATAGCGAACTGGAAGATGACGACGGGGATGTTCGCCATCGGCTGCGACATGTCCAGGCTCCAATACTGGTTGTTCAGAGCCGTGAACAAAAGAGGTGCAGTTTCGCCCGAGATGCGGGCGATCGCAAGAAGGACGCCGGTCAGGATGCCGGTGGAGGCAGCGCGGTAGAGGACGTTGAGCGTTACCTTCCAGCGCGGGATGCCGAGCGAAAGCGCCGCCTCTCGCATGACATCGGGAACCAGCCGCAGCATCTCGTCGGTCGTGCGCACGACGACCGGCAGGAAGATGAAGGCAAGCGCGATGCCGCCGGCAAAGCCGGAGAACCGCGCCGTCGGGCGGACGACCAGTTCATAGACGAACAGGCCGATGATGATCGACGGCGCCGAGAGCAGGATGTCGTTGACGAAGCGGATCGCCTCGCCGAGCTTCTTGCCTCGAGCGAATTCCGACAGATAGGTGCCGGCCAGGACACCGATCGGCGTGCCGATGACGACGGCCAGAGCGACCATCAGCAGGCTGCCCATGAAGGCATTGCCGAGACCACCGCCGTCTTCACCGGGAGGCGGCGTCATTTCGGTGATGAGGCTGGGGCTCAGCGCAGACAAGCCATGCACAAACGTCGCCCAGAGGATCCACACCAGGAAAACCAGGCCAAGTACGGTGGCGATGCCGCAGAGCGTCAGCGCGATCATGCTGCCAATCTGGCGGCGGCGGTAAAGAGAACCTGAATAGGTAGCCATGATTACTCTCCCCTCTGCCTTGCCATACGCACCAGCATGAGCTTGGCAGCCGCCAGAACGACGAAAGTGACGACGAAGAGGATGAGGCCAAGGGCTGCGAGCGACGACCGGTAGAGGTCATCCGAAGCCTCGGCAAACTCGTTGGCGAGCGTCGCTGCGATCGAGGTGCCCGGCTCCATCAGCGACACAGCAATGTTATGGGTGTTGCCGAGCACGAAGGTCACCGCCATCGTCTCGCCGAGCGCGCGGCCGAGGCCAAGGAAGATGCCGCCGACGACCGCCGTACGGGTGTGCGGAATGACGATGTCGCGTACCACTTCCCACTTGGTCGAACCCAGCGCATAGGCCGATTCCTTCAGCTGTGCGGGGACGACCAGAAAGACATCGCGCATGACCGAGGAGATGAAGGGGATTATCATGATCGCCAGAACGATGCCTGACGTCAGCATGCCGATGCCGAGCGGAGCTCCGGAAAATAGCGCGCCGATCAGCGGGATCGGGCCTAGCCAGTCGATGAGCACTGGCTGGATGTAATCCGACATGAACGGAGCGAAGGTGAAGAGACCCCACATGCCGTAGATAATCGAGGGGATACCGGCCAGAAGCTCGACTGCACCGCCGATCGGCCCACGAATGGAGCGAGGCGCAACTTCAGTGATGAAAACTGCGATACCGAGGCTGACAGGAACGCCGATGATCATGGCGAGTGTGGATGTGATCAGCGTGCCGTAGATCGGCACGAGGCCCGAAAACTGTTCAGCCACCGGATCCCATTCCGTGCCGGTCAGGAAGCCGAAGCCGAAGGTCCGGAACGCGAGAAGCCCGCCCATGGCCATTGAGATCGCCGCTGCCAGAAGGGCGGCGAGAACGAACAGGCCGCAGCCCAAAACTATCCAGAAAAAAATGCGATCGCCTGCGGCGCCGTCGCGGCGCTTCACGCCCGCGGTATTGGCGGGCAGCGATGCCAATGCTTCGCTCATATCCGTACGCTCTGCTGCTTTGAGGGGGTGTCAAAGGCATCAGGGACGAGAAGCAAAGCCTCCCGCCCCGACGGCAGTTTCGTCAGGATCAGCTCTTGAAAGAAGCCGTCCAGTAATCTTCGATCTGCTTCACCAGCGTGTCCGGAAGCGGAACGTAGTCAAGCGAGGACGCTTCCTTCTGGCCCTTTTCGAGAGCCCACTTGAAGAAAGAGAAAGCGGCCTTGGAGCGCTCGGCGTCCTTCGGCTCCTTGTACATGATCGCCCAGGTGGTTGCCGTGATCGGCCAGGCCTTTTCGCCCGGAGCGTTGGTCATGATCAGGTAGAAGTCCTGAGCCTTGCCCCATTCCGCGCTGGCAGCGGCAGCCGAGAAGCTTTCAGCGTTTGGCTTCGGATACTGGCCGGCAGCGTTCTGGATGAGAACGTAGGGCAGCTTGTTCTGCAGGGCGTAAGCGTATTCGACGTAGCCGATTGAGTCCTTAACGCGGGTGACATAAGCTGCAACGCCTTCGTTGCCTTTGCCGCCGATGCCGACCGGCCAGTTGACGGCGGTGCCTTCACCGACCTTCGACTTCCAGTCCGGGTTTACCTTCGAGAAGAAGTTCGTCCAGTTGAAGGAGGTGCCCGAGCCGTCCGAACGGTGGACAACGGCGATCTGGCTGTCGGGCAGCTTCAGGCCCGGGTTCAGATCGGCGATGGCCTTGTCGTTCCACTTGGTGACGTTGCCGAGGTAGATGTCGGCGAGAACCTTGCCGGAGAGCTTCAGTTCGCCTGATTTGATGCCCTTGACGTTGATGACGGGTACGATGCCGCCGACAACGAGCGGGAACTGGCCGAAGCCGCCAGCCGTCAGATCTTCCGGCTTGAGCGGGGCGTCGGAAGCGCCGAAGTCAACCGTTGCAGCCTTGATCTGGGCGATACCGCCACCCGAACCGATCGACTGGTAGTTCAGCTTGTCGCCGGTTTCCTTGTTGTAGTCTGCCGACCACTTCGAAAGAACCGGGTAGACGAAGGTGGAGCCAGCGCCGGTAATATCTGCGGCAGAGGCCGAGACTGCCAGAGCGGCAACCAGGCCAGCGCCAAGGCAGGCCGAAAGAAGTTTCTTGGTGAGCATTTGCGACTCTTCCCTGATGGAACTAGAGGACGACGAGGTCCGGCGCCATGGAGGGGGTGTCCATTGTCGAGGGCGCTGAATTTCCTCGTCACGGGAAGGCGGGCTAGGCGCGTATTATTACGGTTTGATGACAGTTTGTGACGAGCGACATGAAATGCAAAGCTGTGCATAAGCCTCTGAAGGCACTGACTTTCCCTATGAATCGCGCGCTGACAAAGCCTTGATGAAAGAGGTGCGGCCATATTGCCGCAGGACTGCGGTCGATTGCCGCAGCAATGTGTGAAAATGTCGTTTTCAGACGCCAAAACGCTCCGAAGACCGCCAGAGTGTGCTGCCGCAATCTACGCGGCATGCTCTTGAAGCTTGCTGGATATTTCGAGTGTCGACATAGGTTTTCCGATCAGATAACCTTGCAGTTGGTCGCAGCCGGCTGCACGCAGAATCGCCGCCTGGCGTGTATTCTCGATACCTTCGGCTGTCACGGGAATCTGCAGAGCGGTCGCCAGGGAAATCGTGGCCCTCAGAACATCGGTGCCATTCGAGGCTTGGTCGAGAGCGGACACGAGCGAACGGTCGATCTTCATGCGATCAAACCCGAACTCCGCAATGCGCCGATGCTTGCATAACCGCAGCCAAAGTCATCAAGCGCGAATTTCATGCCGACCTGTTTGAGGTGATCTATCGACCGGCGGCCTGTTCCGGGTTTGTCATCAGGACGCCTTCGGTGATCTCCAATGTCAGGCGCTTCGGATCGAAATCCAGCTCCTGCAGAAGCAGATCTTCGGCGGCAAATTCCGCGAAACGTTACCGACAGTGCCAAACCGGGGCCAATTCTTGGCGCTCGATCGATGTCTTCAGCATATGAACGCCGAGTGCATCGATAAGGCCGCACCTTTCGGCGAGCGGGATGAAGATCTCCGGGCTGATGTTTTCCGTTGGGCGCCGTCAACGTGCAAGTGCTTCAAGACCAGTGACGGCGCCTGTGGTGGCGGAGACGAGCGGCTGGAAAAAGGCTTCGATCGTACCATTACTGATAGCGCTCCGGAGCAAACCTTCCATTTCTGCGACCCTTTGGCGCTCCCGATCCAGCTCTGGATCGTATTCGATCACCCGGCCTCTGCCGCTCAAACCTTGATCACATAATCCTTGCGAGTCGTTTCGACGACTTCCCAGGTTCCCTCGAAGCCGGGCCTGAGGATCATCCGGTCGCCCGCCTTCAGATGAATCGGCTCGCCGCCGTCTTCGGTCACGATGGAATGGCCGGAGAGGATGCTGAAATATTCCCATTCCTCATAGACGATCCGCCACTTGCCCGGTGCCGCCTCCCAGATGCCGGCATAGAGGCCGCCGTCGGCCTCCTCGAGATTCCATGTTCGAAATTGCGGATTGCCGGAAACGATGCGCTCGGCGGCGGGAGCGCCGACTTCCGGTTCGACGCCGTCGATATCGAAGGAGATCATGTTTGCCATGGTTATCGCACCGAGGTCAGAAGTTTCAGGCCGAAGCCCATGAAGATGACGCCGGCCGCAGCATCGAGTGTCTTGCGGCCGCGCGTATAGGCGTCAGCAACGGCAGGGTTGCGCAGCACCGTCAGCACGAAGGAGTACCAGAGCGACGAGACCAGAACCATGGTGGCGACGGCAGCAACACCCTGCATCCAGCTATGCTCGGCCGGCAGCGTTGCCGCAAAGAGCGAGGCGACGAAGAAAGCCGATTTCGGATTGGCGAGGTTGGTCGCAAGCCCTGAATAAAAAGCCTGCTTGGGGCCGATCCCCGCCCGCGCGGCCTGCGGCTCTCCTCGGCCAGCCTTCCGCCAGGTGTGCCAGACGAGCTTTGCACCGAGGAAACAGAGATAAAGCCCGCCCGCGACCTTCAGGAACAGATAGGCGAAGGGCGCCGCCGCAAAAAGCGCACTGATCCCCAGCCAGCCGGCAAGCCCCCAGCAGAAGGTGCCGAGGATGACGCCTGCGATGACGGCCACCGCGGCACTTCGCGACCCCTCCAGCGCCGTTCTGACGACGATGAAGAAGTTCGGCCCCGGCGTGATGGCGGCCACCGCCCAGATGGCTGCAACGGAAAGCAGGAACATTCAAACCTTTCCTCAGATTTTCGACAGCGACTGTTCGAGATCGGCGATGATGTCCTTCACATCCTCGATGCCGACGGAGAGGCGCACCACGTCCGGCCCGGCGCCGGCGGCGATCTTCTGCTCGTCGGTCAGTTGCCGGTGCGTGGTGGAGGCCGGATGGATCACGAGGGAGCGCGTATCGCCGATATTGGCGAGATGCGAGAAGAGTTCCAAACCCTCGACCAGCGTCTTGCCTGCCTCGTAACCGCCCTTGACGCCGAAGGTGAAGACGGAACCTGGGCCTTTCGGCGAGTAGCGCTGCTGAAGAGCGTGATTCGGGTCGTCCTCCAGACCGGCATAGTTTACCCAGGCGATCTTCGAATGAGCCTTCAGCCATTTGGCGACATCAAGCGCGTTGTCGCAATGGCGTTGCATGCGCAGCGGCAGCGTCTCGATGCCGGTCAGGATCAGGAAAGCGTTGAAAGGCGAGATCGCAGGGCCAAGGTCGCGCAGGCCGAGCACGCGGCAGGCGATCGCGAAGGCGAAATTGCCGAAAGTCTGATGCAGCACGACGCCGTTATATTCCGGCCGCGGGCTGGACAGCATCGGGTAGTTGCCGGTCTTCGACCAGTCGAAAGTGCCGCCATCGACGATGATGCCGCCCATGGAGTTGCCATGGCCGCCGAGGAATTTGGTCAGCGAATGCACGACGATATCGGCGCCATGCTCGATCGGCCGAATGAGATAGGGCGTGGCCATTGTGTTGTCGACGATCAGCGGCAGATCGTGACGATGGGCGATTTCAGCGATAGCCGCAATATCGACAAAGGTCCCGCCGGGATTGGCAAGACTTTCGATGAAGACCGCCCGCGTCTTGTCATCGATCTTGCTCTCGAAATCCTCGGGATTGTCGGGATCGGCCCAGCGCACTTGCCAGCCGAAATTCTCGAAGGCATGGCCGAACTGGTTGATCGAACCGCCATAGAGACGGCGGGCGGCGACGAAATTCTCGCCGGGGCGCATCAGCGTATGGAAGACGATCATCTGCGCCGCATGGCCGGAGGCAACGGCAAGAGCCGCCGTGCCGCCTTCAAGGGCCGCGACACGTTCCTCCAGAACCGCCTGCGTGGGGTTCATGATGCGGGTATAGATATTGCCAAACTGCTGCAGGCCGAACAGTGCCGCGGCATGGTCGGAATCGTTGAAGACGAAGGCCGTCGTCTGGTAAATAGGTGTTATCCGCGCGCCGGTCGCCGGATCGGGCTGTGCACCCGCATGGATTGCCAGTGTGTTGAATCCCGGATCGTTTTTGGCCATGTCGTCCTCCCGTATTGTTGTTGACGGGCGCGATCATAACCACTCGAATGTGAAAGTTAACCGCGATCTTTTTCAACCGCGGCGCGTTCCGAAGAAAATCCATCCCGCGTGGCAGCGTCAGCCGAAAAGACGCGGATATTCGATCGCCGGGCAGCGGTTCATCACGACTTTAATGCCACCGGCTTCCGCCTTGGCGGCGGCTCTATCGTCGCGCACGCCGAGCTGCGCCCATACGACCTGCGGGCGGGGCTCGAGTGCCAGCGCCTCGTCCACCACCCCGTCAAGATATTCGGATGCGCGGAAGACATCGACCATGTCGACCGGCTCGGGAATGTCGGCAAGGCGGGCATAAACGGTCTGGCCGTGGATCTGCTTGCCCGCCTGCCCTGGATTGACGGGAATGACCCTGTAGCCGCGCGACAGGAGATAGCCCATGACACCATTGCTAGGCCGGGCCGGATTGGGCGAAGCCCCCGTCAGCGCGATGGTTTTCACGGATTTCAGAATGCCGGAGAGATAGTCGTCGGCATAGGCATCATGGTTCATATCTAGTGTCTCCAGTCTGGTGTCTTCAGGAGGCGGATCTGACAGTCGCTGATCATTGAAACCGGGCGGCTTGTTTCAACGTATATATAGGTGCCGGAAATATCAGGGAGAATTTGTGCCATGAAAAAGGTAATCCTTGCGCTCGCGCTCGTGCTGGCGGCCTCGCCGACGCTTGCGATCTCACGCTACAATCCGCTTGCCATGAGCTGCCAGAGCGTGCGGGCGGCGATCCACAACGAAGGTGCCGTCATCTTTCGCTACACCTCGCCGCGCGGCCTTCCGCTCTACGACCGCTATGTCCGCAACAGCAACTACTGTGATGCGACCGACTATGCGGAATGGACGAGCATTCCCTCCAAGGACAATCCCAAGTGCCGGGTGCTGAACTGCCAGAACCTGGACAACCTCGACGGGATGCTCTTCATTCCACACTATAGTCTCTAACCCACCGTTTATTCAGAAATGTGAATATTATCGATCCTTTCGCACCCGCGAAAGGATCGATATTCAATCCAGGGATACAAAAATCCCAACAAAATTCCTTTCGGTTGCAAATTTATAACCATTTCAAAGTTATAGAATAATGTCTATATTTCAGCATCATAAGATTGCCGACATTCTCTTTCCCCACGAGAACTTCACCTTTCATGCACAATTTGATCACGATATGTTCACACGTTCATTAGAAACATCTCATAGTTGAATAAGGCGAGTATAATTGACGTATTTCGAGCGCACGCAGAAATTGCTACAACAGTGGGCAATTGTTCACCTCGCCAATCCATGTTATTCAAATTTTGTACATGCGGAATACACCTTCAGATTAAATCGCGCAGATGCGGGTTGTATTTACAGGGCATGATTAAACGGAAAAGTTGCGATACTTTCCCATATTTGTTGCACCGCTCCCGGACCATCCATCTTGCCCCTCGACGTCGTTCTTCTCGTCCTTTTCGGTGCTCTTCTGCATGCGACTTGGAATGCCATCATCAAAGCGGGCACTGACAAGTCGCTCGATGCGGCGCTGATCTCTGCAGGCGGCGCGGTCGCCTCGCTGCCTTTCCTGCCGCTGCTTCCCCTGCCGCAGACGCAGGCCTGGCCTTTCATCGGCGTCTCCGCCATCCTGCAATTTGCCTATTTCCAGCTGGTCGCGGCCGCCTACAGGGCGGGCGATATCGGCCTCGTCTATCCGCTGATGCGCGGGGCAGCGCCGCTGCTCATCGTCGCTACCAGCGGCTTTATCCTGGGAGAGAACCTGACAGGTGGAGCGCTTGCCGGCACCATGACGATCTGCGCCGGCATCCTCACACTCGCCTTCGAAGCGCGCCACGGCAGCCGCCATGCGATCATGCTGGCCCTCGTCAACGCCTGCGTCATCGCAACCTATACCTATGTGGACGGTATCGGCGCCCGGCTTTCCGGCAATGCGGTTTCCTACACGCTGTGGATGTCGCTCCTGCCGCCGGTTCTGCTCCTTACCTGGGCGGTCTCCCAGCGTGGTTTGGCGACTGTCGGCAAACACGTCAGGCGCAACTGGTGGCGTGGGCTGATCGGCGGGGCGGGCTCGATCGCGTCCTACGGGCTGGCACTCTGGGCGATGACGAAGGCGCCGGTTGCGACCGTGGCGGCGCTACGCGAAACCGCCATCCTGTTTGCGCTTGCCATCTCGGTTCTGGTGCTGAAGGAAAAGGCGAGCGTCTGGCGCTATCTTGCCGGCATCATCATCGCGCTCGGCGGGCTGGTCCTGAAGCTTGCCTGATCAATCGTCCTTCCATTGGGGCGTACGCTTGCCGAGGAAGGCCCCGATGCCTTCTTGCGCATCGCCGGTCAGCATGCTGTCAACCATGACGCTGGCGGCATAATCATAGGCTTCCTGAATGGGCATCTCCAACTGCCGGTAGAAGGCCTCCTTGCCGATCCTCAGCGCCTGCGGTGACTTCGAGGCGATGACGGAAGCGTATTTGCTGACGACCTGCGTGAGATATTGCTTCGGCACGATACGGTTGACCAGACCGAAATCCTTGGCGGTCGAGGCATCGATCGTCTCGCCTGTCAAAAGCATCTCCATCGCCTGCTTGCGGTGGGCGGAGCGGGAGACGGCGACAGCCGGCGTCGCGCAGAAAAGGCCGATATTGACGCCCGGTGTGCAGAAGGTGGACGTATCCGTGCAGATCGCGAGATCGCAGCTTGCGACGAGCTGGCAGCCCGCTGCCGTCGCCAACCCGTCGATCTCGGCAATGACGGGCTTCGGAAGGCGGCCGATCTCCAGCATCAGGTCGGCGGCCAGCGCGAAGGTCTCCTCGAAGAAGGCGACGCCATCATCCTCGTCGGCGCGGTGGGCCGTCAGTTCCTTGAGGTCGTGGCCGGCGGAAAAGACATTGCCGGTCGATGCGATGACGACGATGCGCACGTCCTCGTCGTCGACCGCGCCCTGCAACTCGCCCATCAGCGTTTCCATTGTGGATATCGACAGGGCATTGGCCGGCGGACTGTTGAGCGTCAAGCGCAATATGCCGTCGGAAAGCTGACGGAGCACAAGGGCGCCCTCGCCCGAATTGTTGTTGTCCCTGCGGAAGGATACGATCTCGGCCATGGCACATTCCTATACGCTGTCTCTATCCCGCCCTTGTGCCACAAGGGTGCGGCGATTTCGAGCCGAATGCGGCATCGCAGCGCATCCTGAAGGGCAAAACCTCCTGCTTTTGGATGCATTAAAGTAAGGTATTCAGATACCTTGAACTTAAGCCATTGTTTTCACATATTTATTTTTATGGCCGTCAGAAGCGCTTATATTGACCCAATGGGGGATTGCCGCTATAAGCCGCGCCGGAAATCCAGCCTTTCGGGGCTGTTTTCTTTTTTTGGTCTGTCTTTCGATCGGCCAAGCCAAGCAACAAGAAACGCCCCTTCGCCTTCGGGCATGGGGATCCAAGAGAGAGTGACAATTATGGCAACCTTCTCCCAGAAGCCTGCAGAGGTGGAGAAGAAGTGGGTCGTCATCGACGCCGAAGGGCTCGTCGTTGGCCGTCTCGCTTCCGTTATCGCTATGCGTCTGCGTGGCAAGCACAAGGCAACTTTCACGCCTCACGTTGACGACGGCGACAATGTTATCGTCATCAACGCTGACAAGGTCGTTTTCACCGGCAAGAAGTATTCCGACAAGGTTTACTACTGGCACACGGGTTATGCCGGTGGCATCAAGGAGCGTACGGCTCGCCAGATCATCGAAGGCCGCTTTCCGGAGCGCGTCCTCGAGAAGGCTGTTGAGCGCATGGTTCCCCGCGGCCCGCTCGGCCGTCGCCAGATGAAGAACCTGCGTGTTTACGCCGGCCCGAACCATCCCCACGAAGCCCAGCAGCCGTCCGTCCTCGACGTCGCCTCGCTGAACAAGAAGAACGTAAGGAGCGCCTGATAAATGGCTGACCTTTCCTCCCTGAAGGATCTCGGCACGTCGTCTGAAGCAGCAGCTGCTGCTCCGGCTCACGTCCGCAAGGTCGACTCGCTTGGCCGTTCCTACGCGACCGGCAAGCGCAAGAACGCCGTTGCCCGCGTCTGGGTCAAGCCGGGCTCCGGCAAGATCATCGTCAACGGCAAGGAATTCGCGGAATATTTCGCACGTCCGGTTCTGCAGATGATCCTGCGCCAGCCGATCGTTGCTGCTGCCCGTGACGGCCAGTTCGACATCATCGCCACCGTTGCTGGCGGCGGCCTTTCCGGCCAGGCCGGTGCCGTTCGCCACGGTCTGTCCAAGGCCCTCACCTACTTCGAACCGGGCCTGCGCTCGGTCCTGAAGAAGGGCGGCTTCCTGACCCGCGACAGCCGCGTCGTCGAGCGTAAGAAGTACGGCAAGGCCAAGGCCCGCCGTTCGTTCCAGTTCTCGAAGCGCTAATCGCTTTCTGGATATGCTTTCATGGAAAGGCCGGGTTTTCGCCCGGCCTTTTCGTTTATTCGGGCTTGTTGAAGAAGGCTTCGAGCCGATAACCGTCGGGATCGATGATGAAGGCCGCATAATAGAACTGGCTGTAGTCGGGGCGGATGCCCGGCGGACCGTTGTCCTCGCCGCCATTGGCCAATGCGGCAGCGTAGAAGGCGTTGACGGCTTCCTCACTCGTCGCGACGAAGCAGAAATGCAGTCCCGAGCCGCGATCCGCCGGCACCGGGCGCTCCACTTCGCTCACCCAGAAGGCAGGCCTCTCGGCGCCATATCCCATCGTTCCCTCGAAATTCGACAGCCGCTCGTAACCAAGCGGCGCCAGTGCCGCATCATAGAACTGGCGTGACCTTTCGAGGTTTTTGACCCCGATCGAAACGTGATCGAACATTGCCTGTGGCTCCCTGGTGATTGCTTGCAGCAGCTTCTTGGAAGCGATTTGGGAAGTCAACGCGCTGCGCTCGCCTATTGTAGCCGGTGCCACCGGCTGCTACAGCGGCATCAGGTTTTAAAACCGGACAAGACAGGACCTGACATGGGAGCCACCCCGTCTGCAGACAGATAGGCCGCAACGACCTTTCGATGTTGTTGCGGCGTCTGTCCCACCAATCCTGCTCGCGATGAGACGGCAGATCGCCGCCGAATGAACTCATTCGACGGATGAAGACCTATGCCTTCCCAAAACAGGAACTGGACCTATTCCCAGCCGGCGGCACTGCTGCTTCTGGCACCCTTCGATATCCTGACTTCGCTTGCCATGGATATCTATCTGCCCGTCGTCCCGATGATGCCCGAAGCACTCGGCACGTCGGCGACGGTCGTCCAATTGACGCTCAGCCTCTATATGCTGATCCTCGGCGCAGGACAGATGCTCTTTGGCCCACTCTCCGACCGCATTGGCCGGCGCCCGGTGCTGCTTGGCGGAGCGTTGGTTTTTGCCTTGTCGTCCCTTCTGCTTGCGGCAAGCTCGTCGGCCGGAGCGTTCGTCGCGCTGCGGCTGTTCCAGGCCGCCGGCGCGTCAGCTACCCTCGTCGCCACCTTTGCCACGGTGCGCGACGTCTATGGCGAAAAGCCTGAAGGCGTCGTCATCTATAGCCTGCTCGGCGCGATCCTTTCCTTCGTGCCGGCATTCGGGCCGGTCGCAGGCGCTATCATCGCCGATCATTCCGGATGGCGTGCAATCTTTCTGCTGCTCGGCGGATTGATGTTTGCAGCGATCATCAATGCGCTCAGGGGTTGGCATGAGACGAGACCGAAAGCTTCGTCGAACACCAGAATCGATCCCCTGGTGATCCTGAACAACGCGGATTTCTGGATTTACACGACGGGCTTCAGTGCGGCGATGGGGGCTTTCTTCGTCTTCTTCTCCACCGCACCGCGCGTGCTGATCGATCACGCTGGCTTTTCAGGCCTTGCCTTCAGCCTTTCTTTTGCTACGGCGGCAGCAGTAATGATCATCTCCGCCCACTTCGCCGGCCGCTTCGTCGCGCGGAGGGGAACGGCCGGCAGCCTTGCCCGCGGCATGGGTCTGCTTCTTGCCGGCGCGCTGCTGCTCGGCATCGGCGAGGTGTTCCTTGCGCCCTCCTTCGTGAGCTTCGTCCTGCCTATGTGGATCATTGCCGTTGGTATCACACTGACGACGGCCGTTACGGCAAACGGGGCGCTGGCGGCATTTGGCGAAACGGCGGGGACGGCGGTCGCGCTTTATTTCTGCATTGAAAGCCTTGTCGTCGGCTGCGTCGGCACGCTCTTCGTGCTCTTTGCGGGCGGCGACACAGCCTGGCCTCTCGCTGGCTACTGCGCGTTGATGGGCACGATCACTCTGCTCGGCTTGCGGGCTATCCGCCTGAGAGGCTGAGGCTCCAAGGCGGAGGACAAGCTCCGCCGCCTTACCTTGCAATATGGCGACAGCTCGCCTACCCCTTCCTGTCGAGACAAGGAATCTGAGCATGTCGACCACTCACCCCTCGCCCTTTGCCACCACACCCGAACCGCCCTATTACGTCGTCACCTTCTCCTCCGTTCGTACCGAGGGCGACAATGGGTACGGCGCCATGGCCGACCGAATGACGGAGCTGGCGCTGCAGCAGCCGGGCTGTCTTGGGGCCGAAAGCGCGCGTGATGCCGATGGTTTCGGCATCACCAATTCCTATTGGACCGACGAGGAAAGCCTGAAGGCCTGGAAGCAGGTCGTGAACCATCTCGCCGCCCAGCGCCTCGGCCGGGAGCGCTGGTACAAGCAATATAAGGTTCGCATTGCGCGGGTAGAACGCGCCTATGACTTTATTGCAGAGGAAGGAGCCTCCCGTGGCGAATAAGACCATCGACCATGCCTTCACGGCGCAGAGCCTGACATCGGCCGCCTCCGACCCGACCTTTGCCGGCGCGCTTTCCTTCATGCGCCGCCGCTTCACCAAGGATCTGACAGGAGCCGATGCTGTCGTCTGGGGCATTCCCTTCGATGCGGCGACCTCCAACCGGCCAGGTACACGCTTCGGGCCGCAGGCGATCCGCCGGGCTTCGGCGATCTTCGACAATGATCCGCAATATCCGTTCCAGCGCGATCTCTTCGCCGAGATGGCCGTCATCGACTACGGCGACTGCCTGCTCGACTACGGCAATCATCAGGACACGCCTGCAGCCATCGAGCGGCAGGCGAGCGCCATCCTCGACAGCGGCGCCTTCCTGCTCACCCTCGGTGGCGACCACTATGTTACCTGGCCGCTCTTGAAGGCGCATGTCGATCGCCACGGCCCGCTGGCGCTCGTGCAGTTCGATGCACATCAGGACACCTGGTTGGACGACGAGCGCCGTATCGACCACGGCTCCTTCGTGGCGCGTGCGGTCCGCGCCGGCCTCATCGATCCCGATCGCTCGATCCAGATCGGCATCCGCACGCACGCGCCGGAGGATTTCGGCATCCACCTGCTCTACGGTCATCAGGTCGAGGATATGAGCGCGACCGAAATCGCTTCCGCAATCATCACGCATACGAAGGGCTCGCCCGTCTACCTGACCTTCGACATCGACTGCCTCGATCCGGCCTTTGCGCCCGGCACCGGCACGCCGGTTTCCGGCGGCCCGTCCAGCGCGAAGATCCTCTCCGTGCTGCAGCGCCTGAAGCAGCTCGATGTCAGAGGCGCAGACGTCGTCGAAGTCTCCCCGCCCTACGATCACGCCGATATCACCGCCATTGCGGGGGCGACAGTCGCGATGTATATGCTGGGCCTCCACGCCGAACGGCGCGCGACGGCAGGATGACTGCTGTTATCAAATTGATTCAACTTCATGGCAAACTGATTCCGGAAACAATCCGAACCCACTGAAAGTGCAGGATAATCATGGCAGCAAAGATCTTCATCGATGGCGAGGCTGGAACGACGGGTCTGCAGATCCGCGAGCGCCTGGCGGAGCGCCGCGATCTTGAGCTGCTGTCGATCCCGACCGAGAGCCGCAAGGACAAGGCGGTGCGTTCCGCCTTGCTCAACGAGGCCGATATCGCCATCCTCTGCCTGCCTGACGATGCCGCCAAGGAAAGCGTCAGCCTCATCGAGAACGACCGTACCAAGGTAATCGACGCCTCGACGGCGCATCGTGTCGCCGAAGGCTGGGCCTATGGCTTTCCAGAAATGAGCAGGGAGCAGGCCGGTGTCATAGCCTCTGCCAAGCGCGTGTCCAATCCCGGCTGCTGGCCGCAAGGCCCGATCGCCATGCTGCGCCCGCTGATCACGGCCGGCCTGGTACCGGCCGATTTCCCGGTCACGGTCAACGGCATTTCCGGTTATACCGGCGGCGGCCGCACGATGATCGAGGATTACGTCGCCAAGGGCGAGGATGCGCCGGAATACATGCCCTACGGCCTGAACTTCAAGCACAAGCATCTGCCGGAGCTGCAGCGCTATGCCAGGCTTGGACGCGTGCCCTTCTTCCAGCCGGTCGTCGGCAATTTCGCACAGGGCATGGTCGTGACCGTGCCGCTGCAGCTCTCGCATCTGCCCAAGGTGCCGAAGGGTGCTGACCTGCATGCCGCCATCGCCGACTATTATGCCGGCATCAAGGGTTTCGTGGAGGTCGCCCCCTTCGAGGCGTCGGAGCGCACGCCGGAGCTCAACCCGGAAATCTATAACAACACCAACCGCATGCGCCTGCACGTCTTTGCCAATGACGATATCGCGCAAGCGCTGCTCGTCGCCGTCTATGACAACCTCGGCAAGGGCGCTTCGGGTGCTGCCGTGCAGAACATGGATCTGATGCTGGGCGCGTGACGTCAGGCATTTGCCTGTTTCAGACGATTGCACCAAGACAGGGCGCTCTGCCCTGTCTTCCCATCCGCAATACGGAGCCTGATCGATGACGCTGGAAGCGCTGATGGCCGGCCTGCGCGCCTGGTTTGATGCCGCGTTACCCGATCACGGCATCTCCGCGCTGATCGTCTTCGCTTTCGTCGCCGGCCTCGCCCGCGGTTTTTCCGGCTTCGGCGCTGCACTCATCTTCATTCCGCTTGCCGGCGCGGTCATCGGGCCGAAGCTCACCTCGCCAGTGCTGCTCGTCATCGACGGGCTTGCGACGCTCAGCATGATTCCCGCCGCATGGCGCGGGGCGGACAGGCGCGAGGTTTTCGCAATGGCAGCAGGCGCGGTTCTCGGCGTTCCCACGGGAACGGCGGCTCTGGCGCTCATGGACCCACTCTTGCTGCGCTGGGCCATTTCAGCCATCGCCATCTGCCTGCTGGCACTGCTCGTCTCCGGCTGGCGCTATCACGGCAAGCCGGTCGCACCACTCAGCGCCGCGATCGGCCTCATCGCCGGTCTCTTCAGCGGCGCAGCACAGCTCGGGGGGCCGCCAGTTGTCGCCTATTGGCTCGGCGGGAAAAGCGATTTTACCCGTGTGCGCTCGAACGTCATTCTCTACTTTTCAATCTCCACGGTCTTCAGCTTCGTCAGCTATTATTTCGGCGGGCTCTTCGTCTCCACGGTCTTGGCGCTCACCGTCGTCACGCTGCCGGCCTATGCCGTCGGCCTCTGGGGCGGCTCAAAGCTGTTCGGGCTCGCGAAGGAAAGCACCTTCCGCATGACCTGCTACATTCTGATCGCCGTCTCGGCGATCGGCGGCATGCCCATCTTTGACAGCCTGCTTCGGTAGCACCCGGTACGATTGCCCGTCTGCCGCGAAAGCCGTACACTCCCTCGCAAGGGGAGCTTCATGGCGTCGGTTTTGATCGGCATTGCCATTATTGGAGGAACGACCGCAACGGTGCTTGCGGCCTATTACATCATGCATCTGGTTATGGGCGATGGCCCAGGCGGGCGGGACAGGGAGCTGGCCAGTTCAGTCATCACCCGCATCGCCAGCCTGCATGCGCTGATCCTCGCTCTCGTTTTCGCGCAGGAGATGATCGAATACCAGGCTCTGCGGACGGAAAGCGCAGTGGAAAGCAATGCAGTCGGCGATGTCTTCTATGATGCCGAGCGCTATGGCCCGGAGGCGCAGGCACCGATCCAGAAGGCGCTGAAAGACTATGTCCGCATCGTCATCGAGGAGGAGTGGAACGAACTCGGGCGCACCGGCGAACTCTCATCGGCGGCCTGGGATCAATGGAACAACGCCTATCTCAAGGTTCTCGAACTGGCTCCCGCCAATTCCAAGCAGGAGAGCCTGCGCGGCCACATGCTCGAAGAGATTCATATGATTTCGGAGTCCCGCGACCGGCGGGAAAATAGTGGCACCGACTCCATCAGCCTGATCTTCTGGTTTGCCGCGGTTTCGGGCGTGATCTTCACCGCCATCGGCTACTACCCTTACGCGCCCGACGGCCGCAACCTGCTGCTGCTATCAATCTTCGGCGCTTTTACCGGCATCATCCTTTTCTTCATCTACGCCTTCTCCAATCCTTACGGCCCACCCGCCACATTGTTTCCAACGGCTTTCGAGCGCTTGCAGGAGGAAATCAGCGGGCCGGATCCTTGAGACCGTCGCCGGTCAGGGGATGGCCACTCATTTCTCAGGAGACGGCACTCGCGTACGATCCAGGTCGTTGCCTGCGCGATTGGAAAGGGCTGCGCGCAACGTCGCAGACGGCAATTCTCCATATCTCGTCTGATAGTAATGCGCGAATGCCCCGAGATTGCCGAAGCCGCAATCGAATGCCACCGAGGTGACCGTTGTTCCCGGCAGGGATGCTGCGAGCATATCGTGCGCCCGAGCCAACCGCACACGACGGGCAAACGCCATCGGCGACATTCCGCGCGTGCGCCTGAAGGAATGAAACAGGCTTCTCACGCTCGTATTCGCGGCGGCAGCGAGCGCTTCGATGGTCACCGGCTTGTCCCAGTTGCTCCTGATATATTCCTCGGCCCGGCGCACCTGCCATGGAGCCGTGCCGGGTGGGCTGCCCTCCAGCTTGTCGCTGTAGTTATGCCGCGAATTACAGAGATAAGAGACCATGACCGCCTGCTCCATTTCAGCGAGCAGAAGCGGTGGCATGAAGCTGGCGGCATGACTCAGTTCTCCGACAACGAACTCGATCAATCTGAACTGGGCATCGCTATGGATCACATCCGCAATGAGGCGCAGCGGCGGATCAACGGGCTCGCCGATAAGGCTTGCAAGCTTCCTCACCAGGCCATCCGGCCTGATCCGCACAATGAGATGCTCGAAATCCTCCGAATAGCGCAAATTGAGCCGCGCGCCTGGTCCGCCGACAACGCCCTGTTCGCGTGAGAGGACGCCGAACGCCCCGTCGATTGTCGCATCTCCTCCGCCGCGCAGGGGGAAACCCTGCAGAAAATAGTTCGATTGCTCGACGGTTGCGTTCATGGCTGCGCCGTACCGTGCATAGGTCAATCCGACATTATCGATCTGGCAGTGATTGAGGCGGGCATCGACTATGCCCTCGTCGCGCGGGAAATCAATCGAACGAACGGCAAACAGATCCGCGACACGAGCCAGCAATGCATCCGGTTCTGCGCTGGCAAATTGCTGGAAACGACTGAGAGGATGATGGCTGAGGGCGTCCATGAACTGATCTCCGCACTCCGCGTCCGGTCCCGGTCCCTGGTAATGTGCTGGCAGTCTGCGGCCATTCATTGCAGGAATCAAGTAGCGCTCGAACGGCTGTCCCGTTGAAACTCCAGGGTGTAGTATATTCCATTGCTGTCATAGACGGTCAATGAATCGAGACTGCCAAAGGAGGAAGGGATATGGGCAAGCATGCCATCACACCTCAGGGCGTCAGCGGTACTCGCGAACGCGGCGGAATGAGCCGGCGAAACCTTCTGTTGCTTGGAGGAACAGCACTAGCAGCTGCTGCAGTTTCACTGCCAGCTTCGATACGAACCGTGAGGGCTCAGACAGCGTCTGCACGGCCTCCCAACATTCTTATCCTGTGGGGCGACGACATCGGATACTGGAATGTCAGCGCCTATAATCAGGGTATGATGGGCTACAAGACACCCAATATCGACCGGATCGCCAGAGAAGGCGGCCTGTTCACCGACTATTACGGCCAGCAGAGCTGCACGGCCGGGCGCGCGGCGTTCATCACGGGACAGTCGCCCTACCGCACCGGTCTTCTGAAGGTTGGCCTGCCGGGTGCCAAGGAGGGAATGCAGGCGGAAGACCCGACGCTTGCCGAGCTTCTCAAGCCGCATGGATATATGACGGGTCAATTCGGCAAGAACCATCTCGGTGACCGTGACGAGCATCTTCCGACAGCCCACGGCTTCGACGAGTTCTTCGGTTCTCTCTATCATCTCAATGCCGAGGACGAACCGGAGCATCCGGACTATCCTAAAAATCCGGAATTCAAGGAGAAGTTCGGTCCCCGCGGCGTTCTGCATTCCTATGCGGATGGCCGCATCGAGAATACCGGACCACTCACAAAGAAACGCATGGAGACGATTGATCAGGAAGTCACCGATGCGGCGATCGGCTTCCTGAAGCGCGCCAAGGAGCAGGACAAGCCATTCTTCCTGTGGTGGAACTCGACGCGCATGCATGTCTGGACCAGGCTCAAGGCCGAAAACCAGGGCAAGACCGGATTGGGCATCTATCCCGATGGCATGACCGAACACGATGAGATGGTCGGGCAGATGCTGAAGGCGCTGGACGACCTCGGCCTCGCCGAGAATACGATCGTCATGTATTCGACTGACAACGGAGCGGAGAAGTTCACCTGGCCGGACGGCGGCCAGTCTCCATTTCGCGGTGAGAAGAATACGAACTGGGAAGGCGGCTTCCGCGTCCCCTGTGCCGTCCGCTGGCCGGGTACTATCGCGCCTGGAACGATCTACAATGAGATCGTGGCACATGAAGACTGGATCCCCACGCTTGTTGCCGCTGCGGGCGAACCGCAGATCAAAGACAAGCTTCTTGCTGGCTATACGGCTGGCCCCAAGACATTCAAGGTTCACCTCGACGGCTACAACATCACCGACTATCTCGCGGGGCGCAGCGCCGATCCGCGCCGCGAATTCATCTACTTCGTGGACGACGGCACCCTCGTCGGCCTGCGCTACGATCAATGGAAGATCGTTTTTGCCGAGCAACGCGCCGAAGGGCTCGATGTGTGGCAGGAGCCATTTGTGCCACTCCGGCTTCCGAAGCTCTTCAACCTGCGCTCCGATCCTTTCGAAACGGCCGATCACGAGGGCATGGATTACGAACGCTGGCGAGTCGAACATCTGTTCGTCATGGTGCCGGCACAGGCCTACGTTGCCAAGTTCCTCGAAACATTCAAGGAGTTCCCGCCGCGGCAAAAGCCGGGCAGCTTCTCGATCGACCAAGTGATGGAGAACCTACAGAATTCACCCGGGGGAGCGAATTAGGTCGGGGCTAAAACAGACTATCGCGTCCCGACGAATAGGGGCGCGACAGTCACTGATTCAGCAACAAATGATCCTTGCGCTACAAGGAGGTCGCTTTCCCCGCCGTTTTGCGGTAAAAGCGGCGTCGTGCACGCGAGGCCACTTATCGGCATCTGCTCGCGTCACGACTTTGACAGCCACTGCGCTGACTGTTTCACGCCGATGGGAGGCACTCATGAAAACGATCCTGAGCAACCAGAAGAATAAGATCAACACTCAGGATATCCGTCTTCATGTCCAGTTTGCTTTCACGCGCGAGGAAAAACCCGCGGCGTCTTAACCGCAGCCTCTCAACCGCAACGCACATCCACAACAGGCGCCAGCTGCGCCTGCGCAAGTTCCTGTCCTATTTCCGGCCGCATCTTCCGCTGCTTATGGCCGATATTGCCTGCGCCGTCGTCGTCGCTGCCGCCGCAGTCGCCTTGCCGCTCTGCGCCAACATCGTCATGGGCCACCTCATCGCGCTCAACGATACGACTTCGGCCTACTGGCAGATCCTCGGCATGGGCGGCGTCATGCTGGTCATCGTGGCGGTCGAGACGGCCGCCATCTTCTTCGTCGATTATCGCGGCCACATGATGGGTGCGCATATCGAGGCGAATATCCGGCAGGAACTGTTCGATCACTGCCAGAAGCTCTCCTTCGGCTTCTATGACCGGCACCGCACCGGCCAATTGATGAGCCGCATCGTCGGCGACTCCTTCTGGTTGGGCGAACTTTTCCATCACGGGCCGGAAGACCTGCTGATCGCCATTCTGAAGTATGGCGGGGCCATGACGGTCCTGTTCTTCATCGATCCGCAGCTTGCGTTTCTAATCCTCCTGCTGACGCCTTTTGCCGTGGCTTATGCGCTGCATTTCAATAGGCGCATGAATCGTGCGCTCGAGGCGAGCAAGCAGGAGATCGCCGCCGTCAACGAAAAGGTCGAGGATGCGCTGGCCGGCATCCGCGTCGTCCAGTCCTTTGCCAACGAGGATCTGGAGCGGAAACGCTTTGCCGCCCTGAACAGGCGCTTCCTCGAAAGCCGCTCCGATGGCTACCGCAGCGAAGCCTGGTTCTCCGCCGGTGCCGAGACCTTCGCCCAGATCATCACGCTTCTGGTCGTCATCCTCGGTGGATTGCGCATCCTTGCGGCGGAACTCACCATTGCGGACCTTCTGACCTTCCTGCTCTGCGTCGGCGTTCTCGTCGATCCGGTCAAGCGGATGGCCAATCTCGCCCGACTCTGGCAGGAGGGTTATACGGGGTTCGTGCGGGCGATGGAGATCCTGGAGATCGATCCTGACGTGGTGGATCGTCCCTCGGCCCGCGCGTTGCATACGCCGAAGGGTGAGATCCGGCTCTCGAATGTCGATTTCAGCTATGATGATGGGGCAGACGTGCTCAGCAACCTTTCGCTGACCATCCGGCCTGGTGAATTCGTGGCGCTCGTCGGCCCGTCCGGTGTGGGGAAAAGCACGCTCTGCGCGCTGCTTCCCCGCTTCTATGATGTCACTGGCGGCTCGATCGAAATCGATGGCACCGATATCCGCGATGTGACGCGCGCCTCGCTGCGCCGCCATCTCGGCGTGGTGCAGCAGGACGTCTATCTCTTCGCCGGCACCGTGGGGGACAACCTCCGTTACGGGCGCCCGGATGCGACGGACGAAGAGGTGGAAGCCGCAGCCCGCGCCGCCCACGCGCATGAGTTCATCATGGCCTTACCGCAGGGCTATCAGACCGATATCGGCCAACGCGGCGTGAAACTCTCGGGCGGCCAGCGCCAGCGGCTGACGATCGCTCGCGCTTTCCTCAAGAACCCTGCCATCCTCATCTTCGACGAGGCGACGAGCGCGCTCGACAATGAAAGCGAGCGGGCAGTGCAGCAGGCCTTCATGACGCTTGCAAAGGGGCGCACGACGCTCGTGATCGCCCATCGCCTTTCGACGATCCGCCACGCCGACCGTATTCTGGTGCTGACCGGCGACGGTATTGTCGAAGAAGGCAATCATGACAGGCTGATGGAGAGCGGCGGCATCTATGCCAATCTCTATGGGCTGCAGGCGAGCATCTGAGGTTCGAGACAAGGACATGCGGAACAGTTCGGCAGACAGGCCTGAACTGTTCCGCAGATCGATCATTTCTCTTCAGGCAGAGGGAGAAACACCATGACAGTGCTGCGCATCGTCCCGAATATCGCCGCAGCCTCCATTGAAGAGGTGCGCAACTTCTATTCCGAGCTGTTCGATCTCGACATCGTGATGGATCATGGCTGGATCGTCACTCTTGCATCCGACAGGCGAGCACTCACCCAGATCGGCATCGCGACAGAAGGCGGCTCGGGAACCGCAGTGCCCGACATTTCGATCGAGGTCGATGATGTGGAAAAGGTCCATCAGCGTGCGGTGACAGGCGGGCATCAGATCGTCTATGGACCGGCCGACGAGCCCTGGGGCGTGCGGCGTTTCTATATCCGCGACCCCACCGGCAAGCTTTTAAATATCCTTTCTCACGCAGGCTGAATGGGTCGGTCTGACGCAGGGGCGATCATTGCAACGCCTGCGAAAACCTCTAGTCTGCAAAGGCCAGTCCAGGGCAGGAAATACCTGCTTTCATTGAGAATTTTCGAAAATAACCGGATCACGCCATGAACACGTCAAACCGCCCGGACTTGAGTGATATTCACCAGGGCGACTGGGTGGACCGGCTGTTGCCGGGCCCATGGCGACCTTACACGAGGCTCGCGCGGCTCGATCGCCCGGTTGGAATCTGGCTGACGCTGTTTCCATGCTGGGCGGCTCTGTTTCAGGCCGCTCATGGCTTGCCCGATGTCCGGCAGCTCGCCGTCTTCACGCTCGGCGCCCTGCTGATGCGAAGCGCCGGCTCCACGATCAACGATATCGCGGACCGGAAATTTGACGGCCATGTCGAGCGAACCCGTTTCCGGCCTCTGGCAAGCGGGCAGATCGGCGCCGGTCAGGCTTTGACTTTTCTGGCCATCGAGCTCGCCCTGGCGGCGTCTCTGCTGTTGTTTCTGATGCCCTACACGCGGCTCGTCGCCCTATGCGTCCTGCCGCTCGTGTTCGTCTATCCGCTCTGCAAGCGCTTCACCCATTGGCCGCAGGCTGTGCTGGGCGCAGCGTTCAACTGGGGCATGCTCATGGCCTGGGCCGAAATTGCCGGTGATATTCCGGTCGGCGCCCTCCTCATGTGGGCGGGAGCCATCGCCTGGCAGATCGGCTACGATACCATCTATGCCTATGTCGACGTGAAAGACGACAGAAGCCTCGGCCTGAAATCGACAGCGATCCTCTTCGGCCAGCGCGGCAAGCTCATCATCGGCCTGTTTTATGCTTTGACGGTCGTCGCGTGGTCGCTCGGCGGCTGGCTGTCGGGCATGTCCCTGCTCTATGGGTTTGGAATGCTCGTCATCGCCGCGCACCTTGCCTGGCAAACCCGGCGCATCGACCTTGCAAGGCCGGAAGTGAATTACCGCCTGTTCCTGGCAAATATTCTGACCGGGCTATTGCTGGCAGCCTCGGCCTTTATGGGAACCTGGTAAGCCCGTCGGCTCAATAAGAGCAGGGACGATTGTCGCTGGGACGGAAACCGCCGGCGCAGGCCGGGTTCAGGGACGTATCCTCGCCATAGTCGTACCTCCCCGTTGAGGTGCAACTCGAAGCGATTGCGGAAAGCGTGATCAGAGCGCCCGCCATTACGAATGTGCGCAATCTGTTCATGTGAACATCCCCCTTTATAGGATCGCCCATACGCCAAGCCGATAATCTAGCACGTCACGGCAAATCCATGCGAGGAGCATCGCATTGATCCCATTCACTCTTCCGCGAGCCAGGGGATAGGACGTCTCTATCCCTGCTCAGTCGCGCTCGGCGATAACAGTTGCGGGGGGATATTCGCCGTAGTAGCCGCGCCAGTTGGCGACGGCGAAACCGAATACCACCAACGCACCTGCCTGATGCAGCAGACCCCAATGCAGCGGCACCTCAAGCAGCAGCGTGGTGATGCCGATTGCCGCCTGGATCGTGATAAGCACGAAGAGCACCACGGCCCGGCGCGCATGGGTGGTCGAGGCAGCGGCGCGCAGTGCGATCACCATATTGATGATCGCGATCGCAAAGAGCGTGTAGGCGCCAAAGCGATGGATGAACTGCACCGTCTTCGGGTTTTCGAAGAGATTGAGCCAGAAGGGCTGCTGGATGAAGAGATCGGAGGGCACAACGGCGCCGTCCATCAGCGGCCAGGTATTATAGGTGAAGCCGGCATCGAGGCCGGCGACCAGCGCACCGAGATAGATCTGGAAAAGCGAGAAGATGGCGATGGCGGCCGCCCAGCGGTGGGAATTCCTTGTCGGGGCCGCATCATCGGAATGCGGCGAGAGCCCGCGCATAATCCACATGCAGGAGGCAAAGATCAGGCAGGCCATGACGAGATGGGTGGCAAGCCGGTACTGGCTGACATCCGTGCGCACCGCGAGGCCGGAGGAGACCATCCACCAGCCGATGAAGCCCTGCAGGCCACCGAGCGCCAGGATGCCGGCAAGCGGCCAGCGCAGGCGCCTCTCGATCCTGCCGGTCACCCAGAAAAAGACCAGCGGCAGCGCGAAGATGACGCCAATGCCGCGCGCGATCAGCCGGTGTGCCCATTCCCACCAGAAGATGCTCTTGAACTCATCGACCGTCATGTCGCTGTTCAGCTGCTGGAATTCGGGGATACGCTGATAGAGCTTGAACTCCTCTTCCCATTCGGCGGCATTCAGCGGCGGAACAACACCATGGATCGGCTTCCATTCGGTGATGGATAGGCCGGAATTGGTCAGCCGCGTCGCGCCGCCCACAAGCACCAGACAGAAGAGCGCCAGAAGCACGAAGCCCAGCCAGATGCGCACGGCGCGGCGGTTATTATCCTGCCTGCGCACTTCGGTGCGGATCGCCTGCTCGGGGCTCAGGTTCGCGACGGCCATGATCTCTCCTTTTATCCGGCAGTTGATTTGCCCCAGCGGCTGATGCAAAACAAGCCCCGAACCTTTGCGGCATGCCGTCGCGCCGGTTCAATCCCATCCGCTCGAAAGTTATACGATGCCCATCCGCCTTCGCAAATTCATCGGCACGATCCTGATCATCATCCTCGTGCTTTTCTATGCGATTGTGGCGAATACGATCGCGGTCGCCACACTTGGCAATGCGCCGTGGTGGGGACATCTGCTTTACTTCGCGCTCACCGGCCTGCTCTGGGTGCTGCCGGCGATGGTCATCATCAAGTGGATGGCCGGCCCGAGACAGCAGTAGGGCGGATTAACGGCGGAATAACCCTGATCTGCGGAAAACCGCAGCCAGGCGCAGCGGTTAAACCAAATATACGTCTCGGCGCTCTACCTTCCTCTGCAACACATCTCTTGACCGGAGAAAGACCAGTGCAGACGCAGAGGCTCGATATTCTGGAACAAAAGTTTGACGCTGCTGCGCAAGCCGAAGCCGGCATTTCCCGGCTGCGACAACTCAGCGTGAAACTCGCCATGGCCGAACTCGATATCAAGCTTTTCGACAGGATGGAGCCCCTTGAAGAGGAATGGCGCGCGCTGGAGCGCGACAACCTTTCCTCGCTGCATCAGAGCTATGACTGGTGCGCGGCTTGGGTGGCCGCCTTCCGCCGTCCGCTCGCCATCCTGCGCGGCAGGAGCGGTAACCATACCGCCTTCATCCTGCCAGTGGAAATCGTCGCCGCGCGCGGCATGCGGATCGCCAAATTCATCGGCGCCGACCACAGCAACATCAATACCGGCCTGTTTTCGCAAGCCTTTGCCGAAGATGGTGATGCGGTAGACAGCCATCGCCTCGCCGCCGGCCTTCGTGCAGCACTCGCCGGCAAGGCCGATTTGCTTCTTTTGCAGAATATTCCGCTGGAATGGCGCAGCCGTCGTAACATGCTTGCCGGCCTGCCCATGGTGCAGAACCAGAACCACGCCTATCAGCTTCCGCTCCTTGATACGTTCGAGAAGACGCTGCGGCAGCTCAACGCCAAAAGCAGGCGCAAGAAATTCCGCACGCAGAGCCGGCGGCTGGAGGCGGTCGGTGGCTTCGACTACATCGCGCCGGAAGCATCCGCGGAGCAGCATGAACTGCTCGACATGTTCTTCCGCCTGAAAAGCGCCCGCTTCGCCTCGCTCGGCCTGCCCGATGTCTTTGCGGATGCCGAGACCAAGGCCTTCCTGCACGGGCTGATCGACAAACGGACTGGCGACAATTTCGGCCTGCAGATGCGCGCCCTGCGCCTGAAGGGCGAGTATGAGGGACGCATCGCCGCGCTGTCGGGGATTTCCCGCAAAGAGGACCACGTCATCTGCCAGTTCGGTGCGATCGACGAGGATCTGGTTGCGGATGCAAGCCCCGGCGAATTCCTCTTCTGGCAGATGATATCGAGCCTGCACGGCAAGGGAGTGGCACTCTTCGATTTCGGTCTCGGCGACCAGACCTACAAGCGCTCCTGGGCGCCGGTCGAAACGGACCATTACGATGTGGTTCTGCCGATCTCAGGCATCGGCATCGCAGCCGGCACGGCGCACCGGGCAATTACCCGCGGCAAGGCCTTCATCAAGGCCCGCCCTGGTCTCTATAAATTCGCCCAGAGCATCCGGGCCAAGATTGGCTGAAGATCAGGCAGCATGGCGTGCGGGGCTGCGCATCGCGACCTCTTCGCCACCCGACATCAGAACCACACGCTCGTAGCCGGCGTCCTGGAAATCCTGCATCAGGCCGACGAAGGCAGCTTCTTCGATCTCAGGCAGAGACAGGATAATCTCGATCTCCTTGCTGCGCGTCAGTCTTGACACGCCGGCGACATCGGCCGCGCCGCATTCCACGATGACGATATCGTAGGCCGATGACAGCGCATCGAGCAGCAGCGACAGCCGATCGGCGCCTCGCATGGCGCGACGTACATCGCTCACACCCTGCGGGATCAAGTGCGCATCGGAAAGCCGGTCGCCATGGATCGTCTCGCCGAAGGCAGCCTCGCCGCAGAGAAGATCGGTAACGCCCGGTGCCTCGGGGTTTTCAGCCATGAGCTCGGTCGGATAGCCGGAGCCGGTCATGTCGATCAGGATCACCCGGCGTCCGTCATCGGCCAGCAGGCGTGCCAAGACAACAGTTGCGGCGGAGCCATTGTCACCGGTCGGGGATATGGAAACGGCGAGCGGAGCACGGCAGTCGGCGAGATAGCTCGCGACGGAAGAGACGGAGAACTCGTTCTCGTCGGCAGGAGTTTCCTCGACCGGCTCGACTTCGGGCTCCTCGTCGTCGACCGCTGCCGTCAGCATACTGGGCTTGGCAAGCCTTGCTGCGGGAACGGGAGCCGTTCCCGCAGGAATGGCAGCTGCTCCGCCCTGCTCTTCCTCTTCGACCCTGTCTTCGATAGTGCGAGATTCGACTTCCAGAGGTTCGACCGGGCGAAGCGCGCGACCACTGAAGAGTTCGGAGAGCATGACGACGATCGCGCTCATGATGAGGGTTGCGACGGCAGCAACGATGACGATAGGCACGACTTTCGGGAAATAAGGATCGACCTGCTCGATCGCTTTCGAAACGATACGGGCGTCCGCCGGGCTGGAATTCCGGTCGGCACGGGACGCGGCTTCGCGGTAGCGAACGAGGTAGGTTTCGAGAAGCTGGCGCTGGGCGTTCGCCTCCCGCTCCAGCGCGTTCAGGCCGACTTCGTCCTCGCCTGCCCTGGCGCTGTTGGCCTGCAGCTTATCGGACTGCTGCTCAAGTTCCTTGGCGCGCAGATCGGCGACCTTCGTCTCGTTTTCGATGCTGGCAAGGATCTTCTGCGTTTCCTGGCGGATCTGCGTGCGGATATCGGCAAGCTGGGCACGCAGGCTCTTCAGCCGCGGATGGTTGTTGAGCAGGCTCGTCTGCAGGTCTGATATCTGCGACTGCAGGCCGGATTCGGTCGCCTTCAGCCGCTGGATCGACTGCGACGACATGATGTCACCTAGCGTATCGGAGGCTTCGCCTGAAGACAGCGCGTTGCGCACGGCCTGCGCCCTCGCCTCGGCATTCGCCTTGTCTGTGCGCACACGGGTCAGCTCGACGGAAATGTCGTTGAGCTGCTGCGCGGTGAAGGTCGTCGTGCCATTGGTCTGCAACAGGCCGTGGGTCGTGCGGTAATCGGCGACCTTTTTCTCGGCCTCGCTCACCTTCTGGCGCAGGCTGTCGATCTCAGGTTCGAGCCAGCGCGTCGCTTCCGAGTTGGAGTCGAGCTTGGCGCCGCTCTGGATCGCCAGGTAGACCTGCGCCATGGCGTTCGGAATGCTCGCGGCGAGCTTCGGATCCTTGGAGGTGAAGGTAATGCCGATGACGCGCGAGCCCGGCACCTGATAGACCTGCAGGCGCTGGGTGAAGGCGTCGATGACACGCTCTTCCGGCGGATTTTCCAGCGGGTTCTTCTTCAGGTGCAGCGCCACGAGGATATCGGTGAGCGCGGAGCCGTTCGCGGCAGCATCGAATTCCGGCAGATTGTAGAGCTTCAGATTGTTGATGACCTGCTTGATGAGGTCGGCCGATTGCAGAAGCTGTACCTGGCTGGCGATATTCAACTCATCGAGCAGCGGTCCGGCATTGGCGTCACTCGTCTGCGTATTGGCAAAGGCGGGAGCGCGCGGTTCGATGAGTACGCGTGTCTCGCTGCGATATTGCGGCGAAACGATCTTGGCGCCGGCAAAAGCGACTGCCGCACCCAATGCGGTGATCGTCAATATTCTCAGACGACGTGCCCAGACCGCGCGCGCAAGCTGGCCGAGGTCGATGTCCACATCCTGATCACTCGCTACGCGGGACATACTCATTACTCCAATACGAACTGCCCGAAGCGTAAACGACCATGGTAACTCAACGGTTAATGGCAGCTCCCTCGCAAACAAGATGCTCCTGATAAAGGATTTGAGGAAATCGGCGGTTTTTTTACCGGGCATTAACCCTAATAGATCGATAACGGCTCGACCGAATTATCTTCCTGTGAGCAAGCGGATGCCCTTCGTCCAGCCCAAGATCCTGATGGCTATGAGCCTTGTCGCCATGATGGCTGCAGTGGCGGGCTGCACCACCTATCGGCCGGCGCCGAAGGCCTTCAACCAGGCGACGATCCAGCCCTATTCGCTCGACAGCGGCGACCGCCTGCGCATCACCGTCTTCGATCAGGCAACGCTGACCAATACCTATACGGTGGATCAGGCCGGCTATATCGCATTCCCCCTTATCGGCCAGGTCCCTGCCCGCGGCCGCACCCTGCAGCAACTCTCGGGCCAGATCGCCCAGAAGCTGCAGCAGGGCTATCTTCGCGATCCTGATGTCACCATCGATGTCGACCGGTATCGTTCCGTCTTCATCATGGGCGAAGTCGGGCAGCCCGGCCAATATGCCTATGTGCCCGGCATGACCGTTCAGAACGCTATCGCAGTTGCCGGCGGCTTCACCAGCCGCGCCAACCAGAGCATGGTCGACGTCACGCGCAAGATCAACGGACAGGTGCTGACGGGCCGCGTCAATATTTCCGGCCCGATCATCGCCGGCGACACGATCTATGTCCGCGAACGGCTTTTCTAGCCGATGATAGAACAGAGGCCCCTCCGCATTCTTCACTGCTTCCGCTCGCCGGTCGGCGGAATTTTCCGCCATGTCCGCGATCTCGTGGAGGAACACAGCCGGGCGGGCCATGACATCGGCATCATCTGCGACAGTTCGACCGGCGGCGAATATGAGGACAGCCTCTTCGACGATATCCGCCCCTATCTTTCGCTCGGTCTGATGCGCATTCCGATACGGCGCTCCATCAGCCCGTCGGATGCAGCGGCTCTCTGGAATACATTCAAGGAAATCAGGAGCTTGCGGCCGGATGTGCTGCATGGGCACGGCGCCAAGGGCGGCGTGCTCGCGCGGCTTGCCGGCTCAGCCCTGCGGGTCAACAGGTATCGCGTAGCCCGCCTCTATACTGCGCATGGCGGAAGCCTGCACTATTCCCGCGCCTCCATGCTCGGCCAGTTCGTGCTGCGCATGGAGCGGCTGCAGGAGTATTTTACCGATGCGCTGGTCTTCATCTGCGAATACGAGCGACAAACCTATGCGACCAAGGTGGGCCGGCCCCGGGTCATGAACCGGTTGATCTATAACGGCATCGGCGCACGGGATTTTTCCGATATTCCGACCCGCTCCGACGCCGTACATTTCATCTATGTCGGCATGCTGCGCGATCTCAAAGGCCCGGATCTTTTCATCGACGCCTTCGCCAAGACCGAGCGCCTGCTCGGCCGGCCGCTTTCGGCGCTGATGATCGGCGACGGACCGGAACGCGACCGTTATCGCGAGATGATGGTCGAGCGCGGCCTCGGCAAGCGCATCGGCATGCTGCCCGCCATGCGCGTGAGGGAGGCCTTCTCCATGGCGCAGAATCTCGTCGTCCCCTCCCGCGCCGAAGCCATGCCTTACATCGTTCTGGAAGGGCTCGGCGCCGGCAAGACGGTCATCGCCTCGCGTGTCGGCGGCATTCCCGAGGTGCTTGGAACAGACAGTCCCGCACTGGTGACACCGGGGGATTCCGACGATCTGGCGCGGGTGATGGCGGAGGCACTGACAGTGCCCGGCTGGCACGACAAGGTCATGCCTTCTCCTGAAGCGGTCAAATCGGTCTTTTCCGCGCCGGTCATGGCCCGCGAAGTGCTGAAACTCTACGGCGAGCTCGTCAATCCCGCTACGGCACAGGCAATCTCGGCCGCCTCGTAAAAGTTTCTTAGGGGCTTTCTGTTATCCCGCTCACATCAACGAGCGATGAAGCCCCATGAACAAGCTGGAAAAGAGCGGACAGTTCGACGTGGAAGCCCTGCGCAAGCAGGTTTCTGATACAGAGACGCGCGGCGACGCCTCTATGCATGCTGCCGGCGAGACGCCTCCCATCAATCCCTATGCCCGTCAGATTGCCGAGCAGTTTCGTGACGGAACCTACTCGCCTGTCATCATTATCGGCCAGTTGCGGCTGCTGGAATTCCTAACGCAGTTCGTCATCGGCCTTGTCACCTTCTATTTCGCACCCGGCGACGGCAGCGACAGCATCGCGCTGCGGGCCGTCATGGCGGCTGTCGTTTCAGCATCGACCGTCGTGGCGATTCAACTTGCCGATACCTATTCCATTCCGGCTCTCAGAGCCCGCGTGCGATATCTGCCACGTGCGTTCGCAGCATTCGCCATCGTCTTCGTGCTGACAACAGGCAGCTTCTCGCTCTTGCGCGGCCTCAGCGCAGCGACTGCGGAATCCTACGGTATCTGGTTTATTGCAGGTGCGCTCTTTCTGGTTATCGAGCGCTTCCTCGTGGCGCAGGGCATCCGCAACTGGGCGCGCAACGGCATCATGGAGCGCCGCGCCGTCATCGTCGGCGGGGGCGAGCCGGCCAAGGAACTGATCCGCATGCTGGAGCAGCAGGCGGATAACGACATCCGTATCTGCGGCATCTTCGACGACCGCGGCGAGAAGCGCTCGCCGATCATGGTGGCCGGCTATCCGAAGCTCGGCACGGTGAGTGAACTCGTCGAATTCGTGCGGATGACGCGCATCGACATGCTGATCATCGCACTGCCGCTGTCTGCCGAAGCACGTATTTTCGAACTTTTGAAGAAGCTCTGGGTGCTGCCGGTCGACATTCGCCTTGCCGCACACGCCAATCGTCTGCGTTTCCGCCCGCGCGCCTATTCGCATGTGGGCGCAGTGCCGATGCTCGATATTTTCAAGAAGCCGATCCGCGACTGGGATTCCGTTGCCAAACGGGCATTCGATATCTTCTTCACCATCATCGCGCTCTGCCTGCTCTGGCCGATCATGCTGGCGACAGCGATCGCCGTGAAGGCGACCTCGGAAGGGCCGGTCTTCTTCATGCAGAAGCGTCATGGCTTCAACAACGAGATCATCAACGTCTTCAAGTTCCGCTCCATGTACGCCAGCATGGGCGATCCGACGGCAAGGGCTGCCGTCACCAAGGGTGATCCGCGTGTCACACCCGTCGGCCGCTTCATCCGCAAGTCCTCGATCGACGAGCTGCCGCAGCTCTTCAACGTGCTGAAGGGGGAACTTTCGCTGGTCGGCCCGCGTCCGCACGCCGTGCTCGCGCAGGCGCGCGAGCGCGCTTTCGCCGATATCGTCGACGGTTATTTCGCCCGTCACCGCGTCAAGCCCGGTGTCACCGGCTGGGCGCAGATCAACGGCTGGCGCGGCGAAGTGGACAATGACGAGAAGATCAAGTTCCGCACGGCCTACGACCTCTATTATATCGAGAACTGGTCGCTCTTGTTCGACCTCAAGATCCTGTTCCTGACGCCGATCCGGCTGCTCAACACGGAAAATGCCTATTGAGCGCGATCGACGCCTCCCATGTGCGCGTGGCCCAGCCGCAACGGCAGACGCTGCGCCTCATCGGCTCGGCGGCGGTCGCTTTCGGGGTCTTTCTTTCCGGCTTCGTCATCGACGAGCCGGCGCCTTATGAATTGTGGATGGCGGGGCTGATCGGACTCTGGTTCATCCTCGGCCTGAAGATATCGCGCACCACCGCGCCGCTCATGGCGCTGCTTCTGACCTTCAATATCGGCGGCATGCTGTCGCTTACTCAGATGCGGGACCTGGCGACCGGCCCGATGTATATTGCCGTCTCCACCTTCCTGGCTCTGACCTCCATCTTCTACGCCGCGATCATCGAGGACAGCCACAAGCGGCTGCCGCTGATCTTCAATGCCTGGAGTTTTGCGGCTGTTATCACGTCCCTACTCGGCATACTCGGCTATTTCCACGCCTTTCCGGGCTCGGAAGTCTTCACGCTCTACGACCGCGCCAAGGGCGCCTTCCAGGACCCGAACGTCTTCGGCCCCTTCCTCGTGCCGCCGGGGCTTTACCTCGTCCACGGCATTCTCGCCGGAAATCTCAAGACGTCACCGATCAAGGCGGGAGCGCTGCTCATCCTGGCGCTCGGCATCTTCCTCTCCTTCTCACGCGCAGCATGGGGCCTCTTCGCCTTGGGTGTGGTGGTACTGATCTTTATCATGCTGCTGAAGGAGCGCAGCGGTGCCTTCCGGCTGCGGGTGCTTGTCCTGTCGCTCGGCGCGATCATCCTGATGGTGGCCTCGCTGCTGGTCGCGCTGCAGGTTCCCAAGGTCAGTGAGCTCTTCTCCGCCCGCGCCCAGCTCGTGCAGCAATATGACGGTGAACACCTCGGCCGTTTCGATCGCCATCGCATCGGCTTCCAGATGATGATGGAACGGCCGCTCGGCATAGGACCGCTGGTCTTCGGCACCATGTTTCCGGAAGACGAACACAATATCTGGCTGAAATCGCTGACGACCTATGGCTGGCTGGGCTTCGTCAGCTATGTCGGCATGCTGTGCTGGACGCTCTATCTCGGCTTCCGCAACATATTGCTCGACCGGCCGTGGCAGCCTTTTCTCATGGTCGCGTGGATTTCCGTTCTCGGCCATGCGGCGATCGGCAACGTGATCGACATCGACCACTGGCGGCACGTCTACCTGTTGTTCGGCATCGTCTGGGGTTGTGCGGCGCTGGAAGTTCGTCACAAGCGCTCGAGCCGCTCACAGACACTTGAGAAGTTCGGCAAAAGCGCTAGATCTCCGGCATGATTACAGGGACACAGATACGTGGCGCACGCGCCATGATCGGCATGAGCATCGAGGATCTCGCAGCTCATGCAGGACTTTCCGTCGAAACAGTCCAGGCGCTGGAAAACGGCGAATCGGTGGGCGAGACGCGCGCCACGATCGACGTGCGCAATACGCTGGAAGCCCACGGCATCATCTTCATCGCCAGCGGCAACCAGGATGAAGGCGGCCCTGGCATACGCCTGCGCGCCCGCAGCTCCAACGATGACGGCATCAGGCCGGAAAACCTCAACGCTGCCAACGACGATTGACGGACCAGGCGCCTCTCAGGCGTCATATCGTCCACGAAGCCAGCAAACCCGACGGCGTCGAGATGAGCATCGGCAAGAACGGTGTCTCGGTCGAGCAGACCTGAGCTTTAGAGATAAGTCTTGGCGAGAATGCTCAGCTTGCCGCTGTCCTTCACGCCCTGCCTGTAAAGCTGGATGAGAGCTGCACCGATCCGGTCGGCTTCCGGCGTGCGGGGAGTGATGCCGCTGTCGTCGCAAACCTGGCTCAAAACCCGCGACAGCAAGTCGATATCTTCCGAGAAGAGCGGTAAATCCTGGGGGTGAACTGACGATTTCAACATCGCGCCACATTTCCCTTAGAGGGCACAACGCATCGTTATTGTTGCGCAGCCGACGCCCTCCCTGTCAGCCTCGTTCGCATTATGCGCGTAGCCCGAAATTTTAGCAACCGCGCAATTAAATCGTCGGGAACAATCTCGTGCTTCGTGCGTTACGGGCCGTTTGGAATACATATGGAATGCGGAGCCGTGAACGAAAAGCGCTTCCGTTTGCCCGTGAGGTCAAATCTCCAAGCAACGGCTTCATTGTCGCAACCGCCTGGGATGCCGTCGAAATATCTCGAGCGCTGACCGGCTAAGCGGCCGCGAATACCGCACAGCGCTCCAGCACTGCCTCTATGCGGTGGATCGGCTGAAAAAGCGAGCGCAGCACAGGCCTCCCTTCGTGTTGGCCGCCGGAACCGCTGAACAATTGGTGTAAGAATTGAAGATTCGGCTCAGAATTTCAGCCGGTCGCTCGCTGCATAGAGCTGAAACTGGTTAAAGCCTTCGATGATCGCCTTGGCGCCGACCTCGGCCACATACTCTTCGGCAAGCTCCGCAAGCGCAAGGGCAACATCCCCTTCCGGCCAGCCGGCTTTCAAGGCATCCTCGGAGAGGGCCTTGAACGCAACGGCAAGGGTCTGCCGGCAATCCTGCCTGTTACTGTCGATCGTCATACGCCCGAAACTACGCTTTCCTACGATTTCCCTTTCTTACACGTTCAGCGACAAAATTGCGAATAAATTCCAATTTCAAACGTCAAAGATTGGAAATGTCGCAGACGCTTGGCCTCAGCCAAAGGTAGACTTGACTGAATATACAATAAATCTCCTTCTTTAAGCAGGAATATTTAGTCACGATATTAAGGAAATATTTCACCAGAAATTTATCGGCTTAAAAACTGCAACCGGAAATCTATATTATTTCAGCACGATGCCGTCTCCAGCTTAACGCCATATTGCCCAGCAGCGAAAGAATTTCCATGCCACGTCGGTGTATGCAAGGACTTTTGACGCTTTGCGCAGACTTTTTTCGGCAGTCATCCGCCGGTTTTGAGGATTCCAGGCAGCACCGGAGAGGCAGAGTAAAAGCTGCCTGACAGACATTCCATTGGACAAGTTCCGTTTTATGATCACGCCGGCATTTTTCCCTTGCGTCCAAAAACCGAAAAGTCTAACAGGAGCAAGCCGTTTCGGCAGGTCGGGGCGTAGCGCAGCCCGGTAGCGCACTTGACTGGGGGTCAAGGGGTCGCTGGTTCATTATAAGGGATCAGTGAATCTGTTCAGACCGCCTTTAAATGGCAGTGACGGAATGTAGCGCAGTCTGGTAGCGCACTTGACTGGGGGTCAAGGGGTCGTCGGTTCAAATCCGGCCATTCCGAGGTTTTTCAAGGGCTTATCGTCTCGATAGCCGTCGATTTTGAAGCGCCAGCTAGTTTCGATTAGCTGGCGTTTTCGCGTTCTGAACAGGTGAACACGTTCTAGCGCTCGTTTTCCATCCGCACTCTAATTTCAACTTATCCGCCGACTAGGCGGATTCCGCTTCTATCATTCGAAAATGAGCAGGACCTGCGGCGCCGACACACGCAGGGAGGTACTGCTCATTTCTTCGAATGAACAAAGTTGGGCGCAGCCCTCCGTTTGCGCCCGCAGGGCGCGCCCCCTTTGGACCCCGAGCATAGCGAGGGGCTTTGAGAATCCGCTCAAGCTGCCCTTCACGCCGTTCGCCTCTCCTCCATGCCCGATGTATCCGTGGATACCGGCGTATTGCATTTCTACGGACTTCTTCACAACGCGGACTTGTCACCCCTCTAATTCCGCTCGGGCGATGCAACAAATGTTGACATCTGACATTTGTGATCGTATTGCTCACATGGTGATCATTTTGTTTTAGCCAATTGAGGAATGAGCCTTGATCTCGCAACTAATAGATCCCTCGATCGCATTGAACCTCTTCGATGACCTCCGAAGGATTCAAACTGAGCCGTGTGATGCTATGTGGGCAAATGCCCCTGTGCTGGATTTTTGGACGATCGTGGCGACGCCAGCATTTGGCCTCAGGGGAACGGTCCACGGTCACCCACATCTTAAAGACGGTCATCAGATCAACACCAGTCAGGTATTCTATATAGACTCCGCCCGCGACATCGCCCGGACCTATAGTCGCTGGTATCGCTTGAACCGCTTAGCTGGAAGCATAAGCCACTAAAATACCGATTGAATTTCAATCGCGGTCGGTCGAGCACGCGACGCGGATCTTTGCCAGATCGGCACGCCTTCGCAGGAGATCGTGCTTTCCATCCCATTAGAAAGGCAGTGCGAACCGTGAGATACGGCAGGTCGAGGTGGATGTATGACAAATGAAGAACAGGTGGCCTTCCGGCCGACTAAAGCATTCGCGCAGTCTGCCGAACAAGCAGCGGACGCCGGTACCGGTTTTGAACCCCCGGAGATCGTGAAATACTCCGAAGCGGACCGTTTTCGCCTTGCCGTTCACGAAGTGGGCCATGCCTTGGTGGCGCTTGCGGTGGGATACGCATACAGCGCGACGATCGAGATCAAGAGGATTTTCGATCCGTCCGCTTGGTATCTCGGCGGATCGACTGATTTTGACGTGGTGGAGGAGGACAACCTCCCCACCGAGGCCAGTCTGCTCAACCGCATCGCGGTAGGATACGGGGGCATGGCCGCTGAGGCAGTCGTGTTTGAGGCTCGATCCGTCGGGTCCGGCGGTGTGGTGGGAAGTGACATCGAGCACGTGACAGCCATCGCGAGACGGATGATCGGAAGCTATGGCTTCGGGAAGACTCCCCTTTATCTTGGAGCCGTCGACTCTCTTGGGCACGAGCCGTTGCCGGAAAGGCTGGAGAAGGAGGTCATGAAGATACTCGATGGACAGTATAGTCGCGCTTTGGATATCCTCGCTGGCGAACATAAGCGCATCGTCTCCCTGGCGACAGATGCCGCTTCCCATCAGTCCGTCAGAATCGCGTTGCCAAACGGATAACCCCGGACACGCAAAGGTTTCACCTCGCGAACGAACCCGCAGCGAATCCTTGCAAGCATCAGCCGAAGCAGCTTGATCACGCTCACGTGCAGCGATGCGCGTGACGGCGGCTTCCATACTCGGAAAAATTCCATGAACATTCCCCGCAACCGTCAGGGATTCGCTCTGCCGGAATACATAGCCTACGCGAGTGTAAGCCGGGCCATTCGAGCGTATCAGCGTGCGGATCGTTTCGCCTTAGCTCTCGTGCTGCCGCGCTGGGAAGACAAAGGAACCTATCTCCGGGCAGCGGCCGCGCTACTGAATCCTTTGGGCGACTTCCGGAATTCCGACCGCGTCTATATCGGCGACGAGAAGTCGGGGACATACGACACCATTCTCGACGACTTCGCCAACCATAAGACCATCGTTTTGTTCAAGAACGCAGGCGATATCCCTGACGAGATCACTGTCGCGTTCGACGCCGTCTTACAGGTGGATCCGCCTTCGATCCGGCAGGTGCAGGGTGTGGTCAAGTGGGTCTATAAACTCGATCTCACGCCGGATGAAGCGGAGTTTCTGGCTCGCAGCAATTGGAGGCGCCTCAAGCTTGCTGTCGTGCGCGGCCGACCCATGTCGCGTGTTTTGGCAATGCTCCGGGAGCGGAAATCGTCTACCCCGCATGGACCCAAGAGAAATCCCCTAATCGATGAAGCGATGGCGCTCGAATCCATGGAAGGATATGGCGACGCAAAGCGATGGGGGCTTGAATTAGCCAAGGATATCGCCGAGTGGAACACTGGGGCACTCCCGTGGGAGGATGTCGACCGCGGGATCCTGTTGTCGGGACCGCCGGGCGTTGGAAAGACAATCTTCTCACAGGCACTTGCGACGACCTGCAAGACGGACCTCGTAATCGCCTCATATGCCAAATGGCAGGCGAAAGGCCATCTGGGCGACTTTCTCAAAGCCATGCAAGCGAGCTTTGCAGAGGCCCGAAAAAAGGCCCCTGCAATTCTGTTCATTGATGAACTCGATGCCTTCGGTGACCGAAACACCGTCGACGGCGGAAATGCCTCGTACGACATCAAGGCGATCAATGGGCTGCTAGAAGAGCTGGACGGCCTTGAAGGCCGGGAAGGTGTCGTCGTCGTGGGGGCTTGTAACAATCCGCAATGGATTGACCCCGCGATTACCAGGCCCGGCCGTCTCGACCGCCATGTCCGCATCGGTTTGCCGGACCTCGCCGCCCGCGCCGCGATCTTCCGCGTGCATTTGAAGGGCGAGCTCACCGACGACGATCATCGCGCGTTTGCTGAGGCTACCGACGGCATGACCGGCGCAGACATCCAGCAGATAGTTCGTTACGCTCGCAGGAACGCGAGGCGGGGCAGGCATCCGATAACCGCGGAAGATGTCCTCCAATATGTTCCACCTGTCGTGGACGTGCCACCGGAAGTCGTTCGCGTAAATGCCGTCCACGAGATCGGCCATGCTGTCGTGGGCGCCGTGCTTGGCATGGAGTTGATGACCGTATCCGTTGCATTCACGCTAAGATTTGGCCAGAAGGCGCAACCAGCCGGCCAAGCTGTTTTCGCGCGCAATGTATGGGCACGCCGCACCAGGCAGCACTATCTCGACATCATTGCGATGACGATGGCGGGCATGGCTGCCGAGCAGCTCCTTCTTGGTTGCTGGGATGATGGCGCTTCCGGCGGGGCAGGATCCGATCTGCATGAAGCAACTAAGATCGCGATCGCGCTGGAGCGGTCATACGGCATGGGCCAGAAACTGGCATCTTACGGCCCGATCGAAGACAACCCGGCGCGGGACATCAAATCCCTTGACGCAGTTCTGATGTCACAGGTCGACACTATTCTCCGGAAGCAGCTCAAGCGGGCGACCGCGATCCTTGAGCGCCATAAGAGTAAATGCCTGAGGCTAGTAAACGAACTTGTCGCACGACAATTGCTGCCGGGTGCAGAGATCATGAGCGCGCTTGATCAGGATCATGACGATCAGGTCTCGTCCGGACGCTCACCTGACTTCGAGTCGTGAGTTCTCTATTGTGGGAATTTGAGCCCCTGATGCCTGGTCGGCTGCTGCGGCGACAATGGCATAACAATAGGCATCAGGCGTTGGATTAGGCCATTTCCCGTCTCGTTGTGAAGTCCGGATCGCGGGTGCGACGGCTCACCGCCACACCTGGCCCACGATCAGGACTGCCTTCGATGAAGACAATTCCGCCAGCCTCAAGGGCGGACCGCACCTTCTCGATCGATTCCACCAAGACATTCTGCTCGCACTTCTCAATCCTAACAAGGATCTGTCGGCTCACCCCAGCCAGATGGGCAAGTTCCTCCTGGCTCAGCCCGAGGAGCGCCCTTCCCGCCCTCAGGGCTATCATGATCTCAGAAGTCGAATCCATGGATTCGAGATGGCGGCAAGAAGGGGTCTTTGTCAACAATTGTGCGTAAGGATTCGCACGGACAACAGCAAGGAGGCGTCATCGAAATAGACGGCTGGCATATTTCCGCATTTGCAGTTCAATTGCCTTCAATAGGCCGATTTTGAACGCGCCGTTCTGTGCAGCCCGGACTTTCCCACGCTCGGCGGTCTGAGAGCCATAGCGAAAAGCAAACTGCACGGTATTCTCGTGATCCCCCTTCCATAGGGAGGCATCATAATGGCGTTCTAGCAACTGCCGCCCGCCGAAGGTGATATCCTGCAATGGCCTATAGCGCCCCAGGTAGCGGGCCTCAACCTTGTCGCTGGCGAACCAAAATAGGATTTCGAAGGCGCCATACTCACCGAGGGAGCCGTTCCAACGAATCCTCTCTTTGTCTCGAATGGGCGCAGACCAGACGATGTCAGGTATATGTTGCAAAGCGAGGCTCCAAGTATAATCAATGGACGTCGGCGCGAGAGGTAACAGGCTTGTCGAGCTCAGTCATGCCACTCCAGTGCGAATCCCTCACGAAGTGCTACTAGTGTCTGAAGGTTTCGAACCCGTTATGCTTCCGCCCATGGATTCATCAACGTGACCAAAAGCTGCCGCCAGGGGCGGTAGACTGCCTGGCCAACACACCGCTGTCTGTTGAAGTCTTCAGGCAGGACCGGTGCGCTCAATCTTGAGGGTGCCGTATTTAATCAGCAGGCAGACGAAGGCCCAGTCACTGCGTTCCGGTATTTCCGGGCACGAGGCCAAGGCGGGCCTGAAGCGCTCCGATTTAAAGGAGTCTGTCACCTACATGGCCATTGAGACTGGCTGATCCGGGGTCAGGCTGGCGTCGACTTCCTCGCCGGAGATGCGAAAGACAGTCAGCGCTGCTCCACCCCCACCTTGACCGGATGTTCCAGCACTTAGACAAACACTCGAACACATCTGCGTCGTGGTACCTTGGGCCCAACAATAGGCAAGCCGGATGTCCCGCTCAACCGATCGCGGTCCAGTTGGAGGATGCCCGGGAACCTTTGCAATATCCCCTCGGCATGTAACCCGCCCCGACCGGGAGCATAGGTGAAGGCGACGCCCGGCGGCGCACCTCCGCCCCAGGACCGGTCATCGCGGGCCAAGGCCCAGAAGTACCCGGTCTTGGTTTGGCGGGAGCCGGGATCAAGCACTGGACGGGTGGATCAACGATCATAGCTGCGAACCCCACCGCATCGTCGGGTGCAGGCATAACCAACTTGCTCTGCCGCGCCGGGTAGACAGGTGGTTCGGCTTCAAGCCTCTGTAGCTCCCAAATGATCGCTTCACCATAGGCTCTGATTGGCATGATAACCCATCTATCTGCGACGTTGGTGTCACGTCGCGCAATCGACCGTGTGCGACCATGTTTCCATCCCTTAAACCTAAAAAGCTCATCAGACGGCGACGAGGAGACGAATGAGATTTTAGGTATCGCTTAAATGTTGTAGTCTTCAGTAGGCGAAGCTTACACGTGCAGGTGTTCAAACCGTCGAGAATATGACGGTGCAGCAGGTTCGTTATCATGGGAGGGAAAAATGGAGCCGGTGTTTTCTGCGATTCTTGGCGCGCTGATCGCGGGCGCGACTGCGGCGTCTTCGGATGTCGCTTCCGCAGCAGTAAAAGATGCGTACGAAGGCTTGAAGCAAGTGCTAAGGGATGGCTACCGGTTTGTCTCCAGTAGCCTGTTGGACACGAATCCGAAGGATCAAGCATATCAGGCCGCGGTGGAAAGTGAGCTGAAACAGCATCACGAGATCGCGAATGATCCTGTCGTCTTAGATGCTGTTAAAAACCTTCAGGAAAAACTCGTCGCTCTGCCGCCGCCCGCGATCAAAATGCTCAGTCTCGATCTCGAAAGAGTCACCGTCGGGCGGGACGCGATCCTCAGCCACGTTTCGAGTTTGAACGCAAAGGATCTTTCAGTCGCCCGTGACCTGCGGGTTTCGGGAGAAGACGCTTCGGGAAAATAGGCGAGGAACCGAGGGTTGGCCGTCCCGGTTCCTTTAATATCGAGCTAGCGCGGAATTTCGTTGCCGGCGACATCTATATTGCCGCTGGCGACATCAGCTTGCGTGAAGCCGCGACGCTGTTACTTTATCAATTTCCTGAAACGCCTGTGGACGAGCAGCCAGAGGGCCTGATCCTGTCGCCATTTCATCGACAGAGCCAGTTCGTCGGCCGCTCCGACGATCTAGCATCATTGATTGAATGGCTAGCGGACAGCCGGTCAATTCTCAGCCGAACGCTGTTTGGACCTCCCGGCGTAGGTAAAACACGATTGGCACTGCAATTGTGCAGCCAAGCCGGAGGCTGGAGGTCGGGCTTTGCGCGGAAGGAGCACCTTCGCAGGCTTGTGAATCACCCGGGGCTAGACAATTGGTCTTGGGAGTATCCAACACTGATCGTGGTAGACGACGCGTCCTCGAGTGGCGATGAGCTAGCACGTTTGTTTGAGAGCCTGAGTGATCGAATAGATCGAGACGATAAACCACCTAAACTCAGAATACTTCTTCTTGACCGTACCGCTTCGGTAGATGAAGGATGGTACGCACTTGTCCACGGTTATCCCGGAGATTATGAAAGCCGAACGATACAAGTCGCGGATCCAGGGCATCCCGTGCAGCTCGCCGCGCTGGATTCAAGATCGGCGAAGGCCGTCATAGACGATGTTCTTGTACGTCGTGTTGGCAACATCTCAAGTGCGAAAGCAATCTTGCTAGAGCTTGAGACAAGCGATGACTCCGATAGCCTGAGCGGGAATCCGCTTTTCCTTCAGGTGGCGGCATACGAAACGGAGGATGGCGGCCCTCCCGCGCTTTCTCGAATGTCGTTGCTCAAGGCGGTGGTTCGACGTGAATCGATCAAGCTACAGAAGGAATGGAAATCGCAGGGTCTGCCAGATTTCTCATTTGAAGGTTTACAGAAGCTCCTAGCTATAATGACGATTGCGGGCCGGAATGAACCGAGTGATCTGCCTGACATCCTAGTGAGGTTTGACGATCTCAAAATGCTACGCAGTACGGTGACGTTAGGTCAGATCATTCAGGCGTTCCAACGGAGGCCCCGGCCCGAAATAAAGATGGAGCCCGATCTTATCGGTGATCTTTTCTCTGCTGATTGTGAGGTATCTCCAGCAACCATCGCTGCGATTTATGAAGACGACCCACACAGAGTAGCAAGCAGGCTCTGGAGGTGGCTTGGTGACTTTGGAATGGACCGGGACATCTCGGCCCGCATTACCGTTTGGTTAAAGGAAATCGCATCAATGTTGATTTGCACTGAGAAGTGACCCGGCATTGCCGGATATTGTCATCGAGAATTGACCCATGTTTTGAACCTTGCTCCGCGTGTTTTCAGCGGGAGCTATGGAGTGATCGACATGGCGTTATTGAGCGTGATCCGACGCTGGCATTTTAGAGAGCATTTATCCATCCGGGAGATATGCCGCAGGACCGGCCTATCCCGGAATACTATCCGCAAATACCTGCGCTTGAATGGCGTGGAGCCGCAGTTCAAGGTTCCGGAGCGGCCGAGTAAACTCGATCCATTCGCAGATCGGCTATCGGCCTGGCTAAAGACGGAGTCCAAGAAGGGGCGCAAGCAAAAGCGCACTTTGAAGCAACTCCATGCCGACCTGGTGGGCCTCGGCTACGACGGTTCCTATTGCCGTGTTGCAGCCTTCGCACGGGAATGGAAGGCAGACCGGCAGAGGGAATTGCAGACGACGGGGCGTGGGACATTTGTGCCTCTTGCATTCGAGCCCGGAGAGGCTTTCCAGTTCGACTGGTCGGAGGACTGGGCAATCATCGGCAATGAGCGCACGAAGCTGCAGATCGCACATACGAAGCTAAGCTACAGCCGCGCCTTCATCGTCAGGGCCTATCTGTTGCAGACGCACGAGATGCTGTTCGACGCCCACAATCATGCATTCCGCGTGTTTGGCGGCATCCCCGGCCGCGGCATCTACGACAACATGCGCACGGCAATCGACAAGGTCGGCCGTGGCAAGGAGCGCGACGTCAACGTGCGCTTCATGGCGATGGCTAGCCATTACGTGTTCGAGCCCGAGTTCTGCAATCCAGCGTCCGGATGGGAGAAGGGACAGGTCGAGAAGAACGTGCAGGATGCCCGTCACCGTTTCTTCCAACCTGTTCCGCGCTTTGCATCATTGGATGCCCTGAATGACTGGCTTGAGCTTCGATGCAAGGAGTTCTGGGCAAAGACGCCACATGGCCAGATGCACGGCACAATCGCCGACATCTGGGCGGAGGAAGCCCCAGCTCTCATGCCCGTTTCGAGACCGTTCGACGGATTTGTCGAATACACAAAGCGGGTCACACCAACCTGCCTCGTGCATCTGGAACGCAATCGCTACAGCGTCCCGGCATCCTTCGCCAACCGACCGGTGAGCTTGCGCGTCTACCCAGATCGGGTCGTAGTCGCCGCGGAAGGTCAGATCGTCTGCGAGCATCATCGCGTCATTGATCGTTCCCATGACCGGCCGGGCCAGACCATTTACGACTGGCGGCATTATCTGGCGGTCGTTCAGCGAAAGCCCGGCGCTCTACGCAACGGCGCTCCCTTCATCGAGCTGCCGGAGGCATTCAAGAGCTTGCAGCAATATCTGCTCAAAAAGCCGGGCGGCGATCGCGAGATGGTCGACATCCTGGCCCTTGTTCTCCAGCACGACGAACAAGCAGTGCTCTCGGCCGTCGAGATGGCGCTGAAGTCCGGCGTTCCGACCAAAACGCATGTGCTGAACCTGCTGCATCGCCTCGTCGACGGCAAATCCTCCACACCGCCGACCCTCGACGCACCTCAGGCACTGACGCTCACCAATGAGCCTAAGGCCAATGTCGAGCGATACGATACCTTGAGAAAGACGGAGGTTCGCCATGCGTCATAACCCGGCAAGCGGCGCGATCGTCATCATGCTACGGCAATTGAAGATGCATGGGATGGCCCACGCCGTCGGTGATCTGACCGAACAGGGATCGCCGGCGTTCGAGGCTGCCATTCCGATCCTGTCCCAGCTTCTCAAGGCCGAAACGGCCGAACGAGAGGTCCGATCGACCGCATATCAGCTCAAGACGGCACGCTTCCCCGCCTACCGTGATCTGAACGGCTTCGACTTCGCCAGCAGCGAGATCAACGAGGCCCTCGTGCAACAGCTTCATCGCTGCGACTTCCTCGACGACGCAAACAACATCGTTCTGGTCGGTGGTCCCGGCACGGGCAAGACGCATATCGCAACCGCGATCGGCGTCCAGGCCATCGAGCATCATCACAAACGGGTCCGGTTCTTCTCCACCGTCGAGTTGGTCAATGCGCTGGAGCAGGAGAAGGCCCAAGGTCGTTCGGGACAGATCGCCAGTCGCCTCGTTCACTCCGATCTCGTCATTCTCGACGAGCTTGGATACCTGCCATTCAGCGCTTCAGGTGGCGCGTTGCTCTTCCATCTGTTGAGCAAACTATACGAGCGCACCAGCGTCATCATCACCACCAACCTGAGCTTCAGCGAATGGGCCAGTGTGTTCGGAGATGCAAAGATGACAACCGCGCTGCTCGACCGGCTCACTCATCATTGCCACATCCTCGAGACCGGAAACGACAGCTTCCGCTTCAAGAACAGCTCGGCTCATGAGCCTAAAACCACGAAGGAGAAACGCAAGAACTTGACCACCACCACCGACCCGAAACATACCTAAGAGGCGGGTCAATTCTCGGCGCAAATGCCGGGTCACTTCTCAGTGCAAATCAACACTATCGTCAACGGAGTGATGACGACGATCCGTCGGAGCCGGGTTGACTCGATCCGACAGGAGGAGCGTGCATTTGCGAGCGATTTCGCCTCGTCACTGGTCAAGCGAGCCGACAAGCCGGAGGCAATCAGACAAGCATCCACGCGACTGCGAGAAATCGGACTTGTCAACATGCTGCCATCGATCGACACCGTGTGCGATCTCCTGCATCTCTCGACCGATATCAGGGCAATGGCCAAAGACCTCTATCGATTTCGGTCTACTAGTCTCAGCCATCCCGGACGAGGAGAACGCGAAGCATTTCGGAAATGGTTAGCAAGCGGACCGACAGTGTCCGAGTTCTGCCCCGCCGACGTTGTCGCCCGCAGTTTCCTGACCGCATACTGTCGAAATTATGCTGCTGCCAAAACGCTGGCCCAACGGTAGTCTGTTTAGGCCGATGGTGAGCGCAACGAACAGCCCACTGCTTTCGGCGTTGACTGGATCGCGATAGCACTTTCTTTCAGAACTTCTGCGTTGCCCGCTTCGGTATAAAATAGGTTCGGATACCCAAAGGCAGTCTCGATCAGGAACGGCAAGACCCCACGATAGAGTGCAACATTGATGTCAAAGTCGATGAAGACGCTCCCGATCAGGCCGATGACTTCAAGTTGCCTCGCACGCCTCGCTCAAATTGCTGCTCCGACCGCGCGTACTGGCGCATTAGTCTATGATCTAGTAGCCCGCACTCACCGCCAGACAGTTTCATCATCGTGGCAACGAAATCCTTTTCGAAGGGCACGCCGTAGTAGAGGTGCCCGCGGTTCTCGTCCCAGGTAGGGTCGATGACGTGTCCATTGTCATCAACGAGCCAGGCGTGCTCCACAGGGATGGGAGTGCCCGGATCGAGCGCGAATCCTTCCACATACGTCACATCATCCCGGACAAGGGCAATCGCGGTAGCGTTGAGGAAGCATTGCTTCGCCTGGCCCGAGAGCAGCCAACGGGGACGGTTGGCTATCGAAGTGTACAGGCGCCCGAAAGAACTCAACGCGGTGGCCGGACCGAATACATGCTCCCAACGAGCCAGCCTGCGCACATGCTCGATCAATAGCATATCTAGGCTGCCTTCTGCGGTGGCCGTTTGCTGGACGATCATCGGGACCTCCTTTGTCCTCATGAAAAGCTGGAGACACTTTTTGCCTGTGTCAATCGCGGAGGCCCTCGGACGGCTTAGCAATTCACTTGTCAGATACTTCGGGCGGTCATCCTGATTTCAGACTGACGCCAATCAACGGGGGCAAGAAGGCGACTGCCGATCAGATCGGCAACGCGGTGCCTCCGCGGATGGCGCAGGCGCTGGGCCAGTAGGCGAGGTTGATGTCGGGACCGACACGATCCGGAGCGATCAGCCGATTATATCCGGCGTAGCCGTCCACCTGAAGGACGCCCGTAAACCCTTGCAGTATCCGTTCGGCATGCTGGCCGCCGCGACCCGGTGCATAGGTAAAGGCCACACCAGGCGGAGCACCTCCGCCCCAAGGTCGGTCGTCACGCGCCAATGCCCAGAAGTATCCGGTCTTGGTTTTGCGGGAGCCAGGATCGAGGACTGGCGCACGGGTCTCGTCCATGAACAGCTTGGTGGACCGCTTCAAGTCGGCGATCAGAGCGTCGAAGACCGGGCGAAGCTCGAATGCCGCTCGGCCGACCCAGTCGGCAAGAGTGGAGCGGTCGAGATCAACGCCCTGGAGGCTCATGATCTGGGCCTGTCGGTAAAGCGGCAGGTGATCGGCATATTTGGAGACCAGCACATGCGCGATGGTCGCCTCCGTCGGCAACCCGGCGTGGATCAATCTAGCAGGCGCTGGAGCCTGGGCAACGCCGTCGGTGCAGGCACGGCAGGCATATTTGGGACGACGCGTGACGATGACGCGGAATTGTGCCGGGATGACATCGAGCCGCTCGGACACGTCCTCGCCGATGCAATGTAGGCCTCCGCCGCAAGAGCAGATCAGGCTTTCTGGCTCGATGATCTCCTCGACACGAGAAAGATGGGCTGGAAGAGAACCCCGATTGGCGGCGCGTGGTTTAGGATGCGGCTTCCCTAAGGGGCTATCGGCTTCATCTTCGGCATGGATGGCCGCGATGGCCGCTTCCAGGTCCTCCAATGCGAGATCGAATTGTTCAGGATCGGTCTTCTCCGATTTACGGCCGAAGGCTGCTTGCTTGAAAGCGGCGACCAGCTTCTCTAGCCGCTCGATCCGTTCATCTTGGCGAACTTCACGCGCTTGCGCGGCGATCAACATCGCCTTTAAGGTAGCAATATCGTCGGGAAGATTGACGGCGTCCAACATGGCCGAAGTCTATCAAAGCCAGCGTCGCTTCGCCGTTGGAATTTACCGTCCGAGTCATCGTGCCGCATCTATTCGACGGCTTCCGGCGCTCTTGCCTCTACGGCGCGGACCCGTCGCCAATCGAGGCCTGCAAACAACGCCTCGAACTGGGCATGGCCCAAGGTCATGAGGCCATCCTTGACGTCCGGCCAGGTGAAGGTATGTTCCTCCAGTCGCTTGTACCTCACAAGAGAATGCAGCCGCGACCAGCGCAGATGAGCAGCTAGTGCGGGTCACACATCCGTTTCATCCACTACTTGGACAGCAGTTGCCGTGTGTCGGCAGGCGCTGCAATTCGCATGGGGAGCGTCTTTTACTGCAGACAGAGGATGCCACCGTTTGGTCCGTTCCCCCGCAATGGACTGACCTTGTGAGCCCAGATCCTGAAGTTGTCATGGGCAACGGACGGTCGCTCTTGCGGGTCGCCGACTTAATGGAATTGGCCGCCCTGGTAGAGCGCCTTTCCAGAACACGATGATGTGCGGATGTGTAAAGATAAATATGCCGCATCTGTAAAGCGGATTATGCCGCATATGTCTTATTTTTGTGGAATTATTCCCGCAATTACAGGACTGAATGATGCTAAACCATGAGGACCACCTTGACGAGGCAGAAAAATACGTCATAATTAACATTACGATTACGTCGCTTCATGTCCTCGGAGCCATCGATGTCTGCGAAGTACGACAGCAAGCGCACAAAGACGGATGCCCTCATCGAAGAGGGTACGTTCAATCCCACCCCCGAGAAGGTGCGCGATCCAAAGTTTCGGGGCAGCGAGTTCTTCGATCCGCACGACGCCGTGCAGGTCAAATACGAGATGCTGCGTCGCGTCTCCATCGACAAGGTGTCGGTGACGGAGGCCTCCGACGAGTACGGTGTTTCCAGGCCGACCTACTACCAGGCCAAGGTGAACTTCGATATGGCCGGCATTGCCGGACTGGTGCCGACGAAGCCGGGGCCCCGCGGTCCCCACAAGATCGACGACAAGGTCGTGGCATTTCTGCAGGCGCAGCTCGCTCCAGGAGAACCCGTTCGCGCCCGGGAACTTGCCAAGCTGCTTCGCCAGGAACTCGACATCGAGCTTCATCCCAGATCGATCGAGCGGGTTCTAAAAAAAAGCGGCAGGTAAACATTGCCGCGACGGCGGCATGCCCGATCCTACCGTCGACCATCGCCTCCCAGTACGAGGTCTTGCGCAAGGCTGCTCTCGGCGCAGCGCTGCCGCTTATGGCCCGTAGCGGCCTGATGCTCTTTTTGCGCCGGGGCATGTGGGGATGGGCTCAGACGCTGACCGCAACAGCAAGCACCCCGCGAGAGCAGAATTACCCATCGTCAATTGCTTGGCCGCTGCACCGCGGACACAGCGCCGTCGTCCACGTCCTTGCGACAATCGCCATGAGCATCAACGATCGGAGATCACGATGAATGTACATCTCAAAGTCCAGCCTCATCACCTCGAACGCAGCGCCTACCTCTACATCCGCCAATCTTCGATGCGGCAAGTCATCGACAATACCGAGAGCGCCATGCGGCAATATGCGCTTCGCGGGCGCGCTATCGCCCTTGGTTGGCGCGAGGAGCAGATTATCGTCATCGATAACGATCAGGGTGAATCCGGCGCATCGGCGGTCTGGCGCGAGGGATTTCAGCGGCTGGTCAGCGATGTCGGCATGGGGCATGCCGGGATCGTCATGGGCCTGGAGGTCTCCCGTCTGGCCCGCAACAATGCCGACTGGCAGCGTCTGCTGGAGATCTGCGCCCTTGCCGACACCCTGATCCTCGATGAGGACGGCGTCTACGATCCGGCAAGCTTCAACGACCGCCTCTTGCTCGGCCTCAAGGGAACAATGAGTGAGGCCGAACTGCATGTGATCAAGGCCCGGCTGCGCGGCGGCATCCTCAACAAGGCGCGGCGCGGCGAGTTCCGCTGCCCCCTGCCAACCGGGCTGGTCTATGACCATTCCGGCAATGTGGCACTTGAACCAGACATGCAAGTCAGAGAGACGATCGTCCATTTCTTCGAGACGTTCTCTCGCGTCGGATCCGCCTCCCAGACCGTCAAGGCCTTTCGTCAGGAAGGCATTCTCTTTCCCTCACGCCTGCACGACAGCCAGACGGTATTCCGGCCACTGACGACTTCGACGGCGATGCGTGTGCTGCACAATCCACGTTACGCCGGAGCCTATGCCTATGGCCGCCGCCGCTATCGACGCACCATTGATGGCAAGAGGATTGTGCGTGAACAAGATAATGATGATTGGACGGCATGTATTCCAGATGCCCATCCCGGCTACATCAGTTGGGAGCAGCATCAGGAGAACCTGAGGATTCTGAAGTCGAACATCTGCCATAAATGGAACGCGGGGGTCGCATCACCTCCGCGCGAAGGTCCGGCACTGCTGCAGGGGCGGGCCGTGTGTGGGCAATGCGGCAGGCATTTTCGCATGCGCTACGCTGCCCGACGCGGCCGGCAGGAAGCCTGGTACGTTTGTGATCGCGCCCGTAGCGATCGCGGTGAACCCCTGTGCCAGGCGATCGCTGCACCTCCTGTCGACGAAGCCATCGGTATGCTGATCGCCGAGCAGATGACGCCGGCAGCCATCGAACTGGCGATTGAAGTCCGCAAAGAGATCGAAGCGCGACATGAAGAGGCGGATCGGCTGCGCTGTCGCGCGATCGAGCGCGCGCAAACTGAAGCCGATCTCGCCCAGCGCCGTTTCATGCTCGTCGATCCCAATAACCGCCTCGTCGCCGACACGCTCGAAGGCGAATGGAACGAGAAGCTCCGCATCCTGGCCAATGCCCGCGAAGAGCGCGAGCGCGCCCGGGAGCACGAATTCATCCTCGATAAGGCCGTCCACGAGCGGTTGGTCGCAATGACGGCGGACTTCAAAAAACTCTGGACCAATCCAGAGACCCCGAACCGCGAACGAAAGCGCCTGCTTGCCCACATCATCGAGGACGTCACCCTCCTCAAACTACCGAAAAGAGGCACAACCAAGGCTCATATTCGCTTCAAGGGCGGTAAAACCGAGACACTCGTCACCATGAGCCCAAAATCTCCCAGCCAGCAGATCAAGACGAACCCCGATATCATCGCACTGATCGATAACCTCCTCGACAATCATATTTTTTCCGAGATCGCAGAGATTCTCAACGATCAGGGATATCGTCCGGGCTCGGTGACGCGCCGTGACCAGCGCAATGCACGCTTCACAACCAAACGCGTCACCTATCTCGTTCGCGAATATAGGCTGAGATCACGCTATGACCGGCTCCGGGATCGCGGGATGTTGACAAAAAAGGAGGCGGCTGAACACCTCAATATCCATGAACATACACTCGCCAGATGGGCTGAACACGGCCTCGTCACCAGCCACGCCTACAACGGGCACTACTACCTGTACGAGCTTCCGAAGACGGATTTACCGCAAAAGCAATGCAGTCGATGGAACCAGCTCATCGATCGCGTCGCCGCCCGTAAGCAAAATGCCGGACACGCCAAAACCTTCAACTGAATGCGAAAGAGAGATGCAGTATGAATGCAGATCGTTGTAGGCCATCACCAATCCGCTGCCATCCCAGTAGATCAGCTTCAATCGATCCGCTTTCCGGGACCGGAATACGAAGACCGTTCCGGTGAACGGGTCCTTGTGCAGCTCATTTTTGACCAGCGCCGCCGCCCATCATGGCCTTTGCGGAAGTCGACGGGCTTGGTCGCCACCATGATCCGAACCCGATTCGATGGAAAGATCATGCCGGAACCGCAAGGGCACGCGCTACGGCGGCGATCCGGGTAGCAGATGCGCCTTCTTCCAGACGGATAGTAACGGAGCCGATGACAACCTCGGGACGGCTGGCTTTCTTGATCGGCGGCTCCGAAACAGGTGGATCGACGATCACCGCTGCGAACTCCAGCGCATCCTCAGGTGCTGGCAGAACCAGCTTGCCCTGCCGCGCCATCGTCCGCCAGGTAGATAGGCGGTTCGGCTTCAAACCGTGGCGCTCTGCGACCTCATTGACCATCGCGCCTGGCCGAAGGCTTTCGGAAACGATCTGCGCCTTGACCTCATCAGGCCAATGCCGGTGGACCTCACGCCCAGACTTCCTGGTTGTGAGAAACTCCAATGTAGTCTCCATGGAGAAACTCCCGTTGCTCGTCCATGGAAAGCCGATCACAGATTAGAGCGGACGGGGCAATGTGGGAGCGGAACATCGGTTACAGTGTACACGGATGCTGTGCGAGATTCGCAGCGTTCACCTGCTCCAATCTATTCTCTCAATCCTGGATATGCCGATCGTCCAAGATATGAGCCCGACTGTCGAGACGGCTGCCGCTACGAGGAATGCTGCCTGATATGTACCTGTGAGATCAACAATAACACCCGTGATCACAGGGGCCACAATCCCCGCAATGTTCCCAATGCAGTTTTGAAGACCGATCCACTTCGCCGTGCCAGCAGGTCCCGCAAGGGTTTGGCCGATCGCATAGAGGTTGAAACCTCCCATGCCTTGGCCGATTGAGGACACGAGGAGCCCTGCTATGGCGAGGCTCGGGTTGCCGGTGGCGCACAAAAGCATGCACATTATAGCGATCGCGCAAGCGCTACCGATGAAGAATTTGCGAACTCGATTGGAGCTCGCACCGAAACTCATCCACCGGTCCGCTATCCAACCGCAAGTCAGAGAGAAGAAAGCCGCGGCAATATAGACAACCCCTCCCATTCGAGCCATTTCGGCCAAGGTAAAACCTTGCACCTTCACCAGATAGAGAGGCAGCCAAGTAAGGATGGTATAGAACGTGTAGTTGTTCGCAAAATGTCCGATGGCCGCGCCCCACAATTCACGTCTTCGGAGCATCTTCCGAAAACTCGGCTGCTCCAGCGATCTAACCTCGAGGAGCTTTGCAGCGGCCCACGACCGGGTCACAGCCAGCCAGGGAACGAGCCAGAGCAGTGACACCAGCCCAAACAAAACGAAAAGCATACGCCATCCGTATTGGGCCATCACCAAACCTCCGACGAAGGTCCCAACGGCAGGTCCCAAGATGATACCGGTGCTGACCAGAGCGTTCGCAAAACCGAGCTTCTCAACGGGAAGGTTCTGCGCGAGCAGCTTGGAAGTCGCCGGAAAGCTTGCGCTTTCTCCGAGCCCCAATACCACGCGTAAAACCAACAGGCTGAAGAAGCCCCCGGCTAGCCCGGTAAGAACAGTAGCGACCGACCAGACTAGCAACCCGCCCACTAGAGCCCGATACGCACCGAACTTCGTCACGAACCAAGCTGCAATAAGCTGGAATGGCACATAGATCCAAAAGAACGCAGAGATGAGGACGCCGAACTCCGTATTCGTGATCCGCAGTTCATCCTTGATAAGCGGCGCGGCTGTGGCGAGGTTTCCTCGGTCGACGTAGTTGATGAACATCGCGAGCGCGAGCAGGATGCCTATCGTGCTAACGAAAGAGGTCGTTTGCTCCGGCCTGGACGCAGCCACGTCGGCCGTCCGTCCGAACAGGTTGATCTTTCGATCCCCGAATTTCATCGCTCGTCACCCGATGATGTGGACGCCTCCTGAGGGAGGACTGGAATGTGGAAGCTGAATGAAGTTCCAACTCCCTTTCTCGAATCTACCCAAAGTTGGCCGCCAAGGCTTGCAAGTATTGATCGGCAGATCGACAGACCTACGCCCAGGCCATTCGCTTTGGTGGTGAAAAAGGGGTCGAACAGCCTATCAATAATCTGGTCGTCAATGCCGGGACCGGTATCCTTGACGTCGAGCCGCACTGCGCCGTCAACATGGACGCTGGTTTGAATAGTTATATTCCTTGGACCGTCATATCCGGTCAGAGCCTCTGCGGCGTTCATGAGAAGGTTCAATATCACTTGCTGCAATTGCACGCGGTCAGCTCGAACGAGCTGTAGACCGTCGAAATAATCGGTGGCTATGCTCGCGCCCGCCTTCAGGATCTCACTGCTCGTCAAGGAGACGACCTCCTTGGCCAGCTCGTTGAGATCGACGAGCTCGATGGCAGGCGCCTGCTTCTGGAACATTGCACGCAGACGGGCGATGACGTCGGATGCGCGGTTCGCATCCCGCATCGTCCGTTTTATGGTCTCCCTTGCTCCTACTAGATCTGGCGGATCCGATGAGAGGAATCTCATCCCTGTACTTGCGTTGGTGATTATCCCGGAGAGGGGCTGATTGACTTCATGCGCGATCGATGCAGTCATGGCATTGAGTGTCGTCACCCTCGCGACATGCGCAAGGTTGGTTGTAACTTCACGAAGAGCCTCTTCGTTCGCAACCTTCTCCGTGACATCTCGAATAGAGCCCACAAAATCCAGGTTTTCATTACGAACCGATCTGCCAATGGTTTGAACATGTTTGACCCGGCCATCCGGCATCTGTAGCCGGTGGTCGCTATCGAAATCAGTGCCGCTCTCGATGGCTTGCTCCAGCAGTTTTGTAACCCGAGGGCGATCCCCTGGATGCACTCGCGTCAATACCAGTTCGGGAGATGCCTTCATGTCGGGTTCGTACTCGAGGATTTGGTAGAGCTCCCGCGACCAGAAAAACTCGCGAGTTGCCTCGCTCCACCCGAAGCTCCCGGTATTGCTAACAGTTTGTCCCTGAAGGAGAAAAGTCTCGCTACGCTGTAGATCTCTGTATAGCCGCGCGTTTTCCAGCGAGATTGCTGCCTGGGATGAGAGCAGATCCAGTACGCTCATGCGTTCCTTCGTAAAGGCTCCAGGCGTAAGGTTATTCTCCAAGTAGAGCACACCTACGTATCGGCCTTGGCCACCGATGTGCATGCAAAGGATGGATCGACAACGGTTTTCGCGAACGTACGCATCATTCGAGTGGAGAATATCGAGACAAGCGTCCTCGAGGATGACGGGGCGCCCTGTTCGTATCGCATACTGCAGGACGGTCTGTGGCAGGAGGCCGCCATCAACCGTCGCTTCGATGGTGTCGACCTGTATCGCACCTCCGACGACACGCGCCTCCGCGACGGGAAGCGGCACGTTATCCTTAAGAAGCATGAGCAATCCACGCTCTGCCCCGGCATGCGCTATCACCAGGCGCATAACCCGATCAATCAGCTCGGGAAGCCTCATTTCGCGGGAAATTGCTTGAGATGCCCTGACGATCGCGGCGACATCTAACTGCGTATCCAGTGAGAGCGTCTGCGACAAGGGGCTGGCACGAGCGTCACCAGAATGGTACTCCCCTAGTCTTTGAAGTATACCGTTTGCCCCCCACTTGCGGTACGCCACTTTCGCTCTGTTGATATAGAGGTCGTGTATCTCCTCAAGTCCTCTGCCGCGGTACGATCGAGCCGCCACTTCACATGCGAGCGCTTCGATTTGAAGGAAACCACTGGCTTGCGCCGATCTTATGGCCTTCTCGTATAAAGTGTCCGCCTCGATCTGACGACCTTCAATCCGCGCGATCTCGGCCTCAACCAGCGCAGCCCGGCACATGAGATTTTTCGGCGATTTTTTTGCGAATGCTTCCAGTCTGTTTGCGTGCTCCCGCACACGATCCCTGTGATCTACAAAACGAGGAGCTTCCTTACTGGCGTCGGCGAGGAATGCTGCATAGGCAATGGCAGAGTAAAAGTGAAACTCGGCGCCCTCTATGTTAGGCCAAGGGGAGACGAGTATCGTCTCGCACTTGCGCGCGGCCTCGATTGCCAATTCGTACTCGCCCAGAAAGACGTGGCCCTGTAGGCGTCTACTCCAGTAGATGTCCTGAACTGTCCTTGGGTGGTCTCCTCGGATCAAAGATTGCTCGACCTCCTCAACGTCGACGCCCATCTCTTCAAGGCCGTCGAGGTAGCCCCCGAACCTCATCATCGAGCCAACCAGCCTAAGCTGCCCTACGACGAACGCGAGCGCGATCTTGAAGTCGAAAGCGATGGAATTCAGTGAATCGGTTGCCATCTTGTAGACGGCGGGAAGACTCTCTCCGGAAGAGATCGCGTTTCCGATGAGATTGCTTCGGCAATAGGCTTCGTAAAGCAGGTCGCCGTTCCGTCGTGCGGTTTCGAGTGCTGCTTCTATATAGGACCTACCAACCGAGAGGTGCTCTGACCACGAGCTAATACCGGTTCCATAGTTGAAATAAACTCGGGCCTTGAAGGTCGACAAACCTTTGCCGACAAGCGCAAGCGAAAGCTCTCCAAAACGGCGGCCCGCGACAACGTCGCCGAATTCGGTGATAAGCTGTCGACCAAACAGCACGTAGCCCAGGACCGAGGCCGCATTGTTGCCGTGCTCGATGCTGAACTGGACGATCAGGATTATGAGCAATTGATGGAGAGTGGGGTTTTCGTATAAGGCCGAGAGGATCATCCTGTTCAAGACAGCCAAAGTCGCGTCGGCGTCCGCCGAGCTCGTCATCGGCAAATCGACCAAGTCCTCCACCATCCTACCTTCCAAGAGCTTCCAAACCCGGCTGTAGGCAGTGGCGACATCATCGCGTGAAGGGGGAAGGCATACGTCGAGTCCTGCTTCGGCGAGAAATTCGATGCCCAGTTTCACGGCTCGGTCTGGAAGCGCCATAAAAACGTAGAGGTCGATCCGCTGACAGGCGACGGCCGCGCGGGAAGTAATGTCGGAGGCGCGTCGGTGTAGGTCGAGAAGACGCCTCTCAGCGTCCGACGTGTGGCCACATACGAATTCACTCTGTGCAAGAGCCAGATCGCACTCGAATAACATTTGAGGCTCGGCGAACCCGGAACCGGACGCCAATAGCTCCCCTGCTCGTCGGAGGTATGTTAGTGCGTCCTCATACGCACCCGCGGCTTTCGACGCCATCCCAGCTTCGAAGTTCAGGCGTCCGATATGAAGGTGATCAGCGGGAGTCTCGATCGTCCTGAACCCGCGATTGAACTGATCGACAATCTGGAAGATTCCGACGTCGAAATCCTGTAGGGTTCGAGCGCGCTCAAGAATACGTCCTATCCGCTCGTGTCGTCGGGCCTTCTCCTCCGGCGGAAGCATGGAATAGGCCGCATCTCGCACCTTGTCGTGTACGAACGCGTAGTCATCGTCGAAGCAGGCTATGAACCCCGATCTAGCACACCGATTGAGCAGTCCCTGCATTTCCTCGACGGCCATTTCGGTCGCTTCGGCGAGCAGTCGGCTGCTGCTCGCCATAGAAAAGCAAGCGAGCCAGCGAAGGACATCCAGGACCGGACGAGGGAGCTTGGCAAGATCAGCGACCATCATGTCAACCACGTTGTCGCTATGCTCTCTCGCGTTGACGCCGCCCTCGTCCCAGGTCCAACGCCCAAGTGCCCCGTCGGCTCTTAAGACTCCCTCATTTTCGAGGGAGTAAAGCAATCTCGTCGCGAACAGCGCATTCCCGCCCGTCTTCGCATGGATGGTTTTCGCCAATCGTTGCGCTTCGCTCGGCGAGCAATTCATGGCGTCGCTGATCATTTCACCGAGGTCTTCGCGGGTGAGCGCCGGAATCTCTATCTCGGTTACATCGACCCCCTCCCCGCGTAAAGTAGTTGGTAGGCGCACCAACCGATGATCGTCAGCAAGGTCGCGGCTTCTACATGTTCCCACGACAAGGACGTGCCCGCCGGCCCTTTCTGTTAGGAGAAGTTGCTCGACTAGATCCAAACTGGCCCTGTCGGCCCATTGCAGATCGTCCAGGACTAGAACGAGCGGGCGCTTGGGAAGCGCAAATAGCTGAATAAAATCGCGCAATGCAGCCTGGATGCGTCTTCTCGATTCCCTGACTGGCAGCTCCACGTCGGCCGAAGTAAAGCCCAGTGCTATCTCCAGGTCAGGAACAACATGTGTCAAAAGCGCAGCGTTGGCGCCTAAGGCATGCCTAAACCTCTTGGCCCATTCCTCCGACTCCGATGCACCCGTACTCAGAACCATTCGGGTCAGAGATTGAAGTGCAGGGACCATGCAAGCGAGCGGACTGTCGCGAAGGTGAGGCTCGTACTTAGCCGTTGCGATCAGAATTTCTTGTACGTCCAGGCCCGACAAATGCTCCCGGACGAGGTGCGTCTTACCCGTTCCAGGTTCACCGCCAATTAGCACCAGGCCCGATGAACCGTTTTGGAGGAAACCCCGCAGCGCAGCTTGAAAAGCGTCGACTTCGCGACGTCGTCCGTAGAATTTCGTAGGGATGGTGAGGCGTGCGGAAAGATCATGCTCCGCCAGAGGGAAAGGCGATATCTTGCCTCGAGTTTCCCATTGAGCCAGGCATCTTCTGAGATCATTTTCGACCCCAGAGGCCGTCTGATACCGATCATACGGCGATTTTGCGAGAAGCTTCATGATAACTGACGCAACAGCATCCGGGATTTCCGGGCGCAGGGTAGATGGCGATGCAGGCGCGCGTGCTATGTGGCAATGCAGAAGTTCAAGAGGATCGTCTGTGTTGAAGGGGAGCGAGCCTGCCAGAATCTGGTAGAGCGTGACTCCGAGCGAATAGAGATCGCTTCGGGCATCGACCGGCCAATTCACCCGCCCCGTATGCTCGGGCGACATGTAGGCTAGAGTACCAGATGACTGAGACCCGGTTGGGCTTATGTTCTGACTGGGGAGCTCCGTCGAGGAACCGAAGCCGGACAGACGAACGCTCCCATCTTCGCAAACGAAGACATTCTGTGGTTTAATATCCTTATGTATGAGCCCTCGTTCGTGAACTAGGGACAGGATGGCTGCCAGGTTCGCCGCAATCTCCAGGAACTCACGGACCCGGAGCAACCGACCGGGTCGTTGGCTCACGAGCAAGTCAAGAGGCATCCCACCGGGATCTTCAAGAATTAAAACTTCTTGGCCTTCATAGTGGACAAATTCCAAGGGGCGAACCGCCCAATGTTCGAGAAGTCTGTCGGCCATCGAGTGCTCGCGGCGGAGCGCGTGTTCCGCGTCCCGCCCCCCTGGCGCCGAAACGGCGAGCACCCTTCTTCGAGAACGTCGCTCGATACCGCGATAAAGAACGTGCTGCTCGCTCTCCCTAACCGGACGTAGTTCGTAGCCTGAGACCGACTCGCCTGCGCCTTCAACCATCATCGGCGGCTCTCATATTGCCCTCGATCTATTCTTCCACCTTTCGTCATCTGCTTCCGGGACAATAATCGTGAGCGGGATTTCGGTCGAGGCCTGCCTGCCTATCTCATGCTTAAATCGAAGCGCGCCGCAACTCTCGCGGCTTTCGGCACTGCTTCGCCCAGTGAACAACATTGCCGCTACTTAGGCAGTTGTGCACTTGTACTTAAGTATCGATTTAAGTGGACGCACAGCATGATCACTGCTCCGCCACGCGGAATTCAGACAATAAACAGGAGGCATCATGGTGATGGGCTAAACAAGACCGCGAACTTTGCCATCTCGGTCGCCGACGCCACGTGCACCCTGGGGGCTATTTGATGATCTTTGCCAGGCACTGGGCGTAAAGTTCGAACGGGGCAGGATCATATCAAAGGCATCGAGAACGCATCCAGTGCCCCATTCGAAAAGTCCAGATATCCGGTTTTGGCCGTAAACGCCGCCCGCAGGGACTGGGAGCGTTCTCGAACTCAGAACCTTCATTATTTCTCGGCACTCCGGTTCTTGCTGATTTGGCATCGGGATTGGCTAAGGGCTGCGGAGAATGTCCGGTGCCCTCAAGGGCTGATCGGTAGTCACGCCGCGGTTAAGGCGTGGCCACTTGTCAGCAGCTTTACCAGGTGTTGCGCGCCGGCTGTCGAGGATGCTGGGTTTTGTCCCGTGATAAGGCGACCGTCGGTGATCGCGAAGCTCTCCCAGTTTCCTCTCTTTTCGTAGAGGCCGCCGAGCCGCGTGAGTTCATCCTCTACAAGGAACGGAACGACCTTCGTCAATTGAACTTCTTCCTCCTCTGTATTGGTAAAGCCCGTCACGCGCTTGCCCTTCACGATAGGAACGCCTTTGTAGGTCACCCGATGCAGAACGCCAGGTGCATGACACACCGCCGCGACCGGCTTTCCGGCATTGTAGAAGGCCTCGATCAGATTGATCGAATCCTGATCTTCTGCCAGATCCCACATCGGGCCGTGGCCGCCGGGATAGAATACGGCGTCGAATTCTTCCGACCGCATGTCCTTTAGCAGGTTTGTGTGGGCGAACACTTTTTGCGCTTCGGGATCCTTCTTGAAGCGTGCCATCGCGGGTGTCTGGTTCTCAGGTAGATCGCTCTTAGGATCGACCGGCGGCTGTCCTCCTTTAGGTGACGCAAGAGTAAGATCGATGCCGGCGTCACGGAACACGTAGTAAGGAGCGGCGCCCTCCTCGAGCCAGAAGCCGGTCTTGCGCCCCGTGTCGCCGAGCGTGTCATGAGAGGTGAAAACCATTAGTATCTTCATCCGAAAATCTCCTTCCAGGTTGATCAGCCGAAAGAGCTGCGGCGGAGACTATGCTCTCTATGGATCGATGGTGCAGTTGAACATTGGTATTGGCGATACCAATGTATTGGATGCAGATTCCCCAGAAGATCAAACAGGCGCTTTCACCGAGTTGAAAAGTGACCACAACGTACAGCCATCTTGCTCCAGCAGAACTGGGATTGGGTCGATCTCGGGCTTGGTTCGAAAGTGCACTAGGATCTGTGGACAATTATTTGAGCCATAGGATTGTTGCGGCCAGAGCGATCATGGCTCTGTAGTTTCGAACGGTTTTCTCATATCGTGTGGCAATGCGTCGAAACTGCTTGAGCTTGGAGAAGCAGCATTCGACGAGATAACGCTGAGCGTAGAGTTCCTTGTCGAGCGGATACTTCTTGGCACGCGAGGGGGTGTTCGGGATGACCGCTTGCGCGCCCTTGTCGGCAATGAGTTTGCGTAGACGGTCGCTGTCGTAGGCCGTATCGGCCATGACGACCTCGGCTGGCAGGTCTTCGATCAGGAGATCGGCTTGCGGTGCATCGCCTTTCTGACCAGCGGTCAGGATGAAACGAACAGGACATCCAAGGCCACGCACGGCCATATGGATTTTGGTGCTCAAGCCGCCGCGTGAGCGGCCAAGGGCCTGATCTTCAGCCCCTTTTTTGCGCCGGAGGCGTGCTGGTGGGCGCGAATAATCGTGCTGTCGACGATCAGGTATTCGAAGTCGCTATCATCCGACATTGCTTCGAAGACACGACACCAGACACCCTTTTGACTCCAGCGGCTGAAGCGGCGAAACACGCTGCTCCAATCACCGAACACCTCCGGCAGATCGCGCCAGGGCGAGCCCGTCCGCACGGTCCACAAGACGGCTTCCACAAACATTCGATTGTCTCGTCCAGACGAACCGCGCGTGCGATCATCGCCAATGATATGACGAGACATCCGCTCCCACTGATCATCCCGAAGAATTAGACGATCTAAAACACCCATGACTGCCTCCAAAAGACAGTCTTGAATCTGATTTGCTCAGCTTTGGGAATCCCAAGAGTCCACAGCTCCTAGTGCTCGGAACGCCCACCAGGAGGAAAACGCGCAGTCAGATAGCAACTTGATACCACCGTGATTTAGGAAAGCGTGTCGCACGTTACCCCTGCAGGAAACCTGCGAGTGACCTAAACCGACCTCAAGTTAAGCACCTTACCCGGCGACCAAGAAATCCCAGTTGACGACCACCGTTTCCTGCACCCAGAGCCGCATCGTGCAGCTCTTTCGCCTTTCTTTAGAAGAAGGAGGCCATCTCAAGCGGATCCAAGCAGCGCTCGGGATGATAGCTCTCGCCGTAAACGTTCAGGAGAGCGCCGAGCGCGGCACGCTGCTGTTTGGCCTCGGTGTCACGCATCCGAGGCGGGGCCCGAGGCGCCCCAAACTGCTTCATAAAGCTGTGTCGTGAAGCGGGTGTCACCTTTTGTACCCGGAAGTCGTGCTGTGACCTCCTGGACTGTCCAAACGTTTGCGTCCGGATCGGAAAATGTGAAATACGATGCATAGCTCTTCCGATCAGGATTGGGTCCGAAAACAATCCCCTTGCCGTTCGAATGATGGAATATCCCACCAACGTCGTGGAAAGGCTCGCTGGTAGCGACGCCTCGGCATAGCAGATCAGTCCTGGCAGCCTCGATGTCGGAGACCACGAGATGCATTCCCTGAGCGGAACCGGGAGGCGCTAGTGCTATGTTTGTTCCGAACATGATCGAGCAACCGGACCCAGGCGGGCTCATCTGAACGATGCGGTAGTCGTCTCCAACGGCGTGATCAATGTCGACTTGCCAGCCAATGCTCTCGTAGAATTTCCGAGCGCGGTCGGAGTCCGACACAGGTATCACGAGGAGTTCTAGGTTCATCCTTACTGGAGCGTTCTCTGGCGCGGCTTGCGTGACTTTCGTTTCAAGTTCAACATGATTCATGTCCGGCTCCTTAGTTTAAGTCGCCGTCGATCAACCGGCGACGTGACAGAGGTTAACCATCATCTTGTTCCGGAACCATTGGACCATAGTGTCGCCGAGACTATGGTGTGTCGGCGCCCCCTATGGCTCCCGTTTTTCGATGCTCAACTTTCCGTGGAGTCATCAAGCTCCAGTATCGCCGCTGCCTGCAGGGCCGCCGGATCGTTCTTGGCATGCAGATAATTGAGGAGCGAAGTCAACGACGGATCGGTCATCTCCGCAGGCATAAGTATCCCAGTGGAGTGCATTTCATCACGACCGACAGCACCGTCGGCGTCGTGGTCCAGCCGCTGCTTCATGTCCACCTTGGGACGCCCGTTGTCATCGACGGCAACTCCAGGCATTAGGATTTGATCGAAGTTCTCAAGTTCCTGCCCGGTCAGCTTGTTGTCCCCGTTGCGATCGAACTTGGTGAACGCCTTGTTGAGCACCTGGGTAAGCGGTGAAGTGTCAGTCGCAGTCGTCATGAAATCCCCAATTCGTAACATCTACTTGTCAATCGCGCGTTTCCGGCGCGTAGGTAGCCTTTGGGGCGGCAAGCTTGAGCGTACCTGAAGAGTTTCGCTTCCCAATACTGTGCCAGGTCAGCGGACTGCATGGAATGACCCATCTCAACATCTTGCTCTGAGGATCTCCTGAAGCCGCTCCCGGCTCGGAGCTCCTGACTGGAGCCACCGAATGATGTCCCGTGCCACTGCCTCCGCTTCCTCGCTCTTTCTGTTCCAGCGTCGAGCTTCGCAGTATTCCTTCAGTACGTCTGCTGCTATCGACACCTCCTCCGGCATGAGCGGGCGAAGGCATCGCCTGTCTATTGGGCTTGGCATGATTGTATTTCCCTCGACAGGTCAAACGGGATCCTACAGAGCGGCGCTCGCTCCAGAACCGACGGAAGCAGAGGGCACCCAGACACGCGTCGGTGCCGGCCGCTCGCTGATGGCAATCAGAACCCCGACGATCGCCACCATGGCAATTGCGATCACAACAAGCGGAAAGCCTGAGCTACGAGGTTCCTGGTCGCGATAGATCATCGTCTGCTCCCAATTTTTGGCTGTGGCTGATCCGCAGCCGCCGGCTTCGACCGAGACTATGTCGGCCGACCGTCAGGAAGGCATTTGCACCTTGGTATAGGCGATACGTTCGTATAGGCGATACCATCGTGCAGTAGCGCGCCCCAGGGGCCAGTCTCAATGTTCCCGGGTACGGATCGACAACGGATCTCGATACGGAAGGCAGCGCAAACACTCTCTGAATCCGGAGCGTGAGTGCAGTCTTTACCCAGCAATCACCATCGGAGACTGGCGCAATGTCCAAAGGCGTACCCGCAAATTTCACACGCCGATCGTTAGGCAGCGTCGCACTCGCTATTACCGCGGCGGGTGTGCTGGGCGAGAAGATGGCGGAAGCCTCTCAGGCGCCCACGCGTGCGGAGGTACCGCCGGCTCCTGCCGGAGCCATACTCGAAGCAAACAAGACCATCGAGGCAGGTGACCTGCTAGTTTCTTATGCCGACGTCGGACCAGCGTCCGGATCACCAGTCTTGCTGCTGCACGGCTGGCCGTACGACATCAACAGCTTCGCGGAGGTCGCACCTCTCCTTGCAAGCCGAGGCCACCGCGTCATCGTGCCCTTCCTCCGAGGCTACGGCGGCACGCGTTTCCTATCAGGCGCGACGAAACGCAATGGCCAACAGGCGGCGATTGCAGTTGATACGATCAAGCTCATGGACGCCATGGGAATCAAGCAGGCTACAATCGCTGGCTTCGACTGGGGAGCGAGGACAGCCGGCATAGTCGCCGCCCTCTGGCCGGAACGCTGTAAGGCCCTCGTATCGGTCAGCGGCTATCTGATCGGAAACCAGACCGCCGGAAAGGCCCCCCTGCCGCCGCCCGCCGAACTCCAGTGGTGGTACCAATTCTATTTCGCCACAGATCGCGGTCGCGACGGCTATGAGAAATATACGAACGACTTCGCCAAGCTCATCTGGAAGCTCGCCTCCCCAAAGTGGAAATTCGACGAAGAAACGTTCTCGCGAAGTGCCACGGCGTTCGCCAACCCAGACCATGTCGCGATTGTCGTCCATAACTATCGATGGCGTCTCGGACTGGCCGAAGGCGAGAAGCGGTTCGACGAGTTGGAAAGCAAGCTGGCAGTCGGCCCCGAAATACACGTGCCCACGATTACCATGGAAGGTGACGCCAACGGGGCACCCCACCCAGATGCAAAGACTTATGCAGCGAAGTTCAAGGCGAAATATGAGCACCGCCTGATCACAGGTGGGATCGGTCACAACCTCCCACAAGAAGCCCCGGAATCTTTCGCCCGCGCCGTGATTGATGTGGACGGCTGGGTGTAGCTCCGCATTAGCGCAGGCCCCGGCCTTTTTCAGGGAGCACGGAACATCCGACAGGTTTCACGCACGTCTGTCCGGGCTCGACGCCTGTCCAATGGTGACCCATCAAAATACACCTATCGAATCCTTCGATGAAATCGATCAAAAAATGGCGGCTGGTGCGGCACCCGCTGGTCGTGTGATGGTGGAAGGCACTTTCAGATAGCACAGCTTTTCTGCGCGATTGGACGGTGAGGAGCGTTCGTAGCTGGAAGGATCTTAAGTAAGGCGACACCACCAGCTCAAACCTGGCAGGATCTATGATTGAAATTGGTATCGATAGTTTCGCAATGCTTTTGACCGACCCTGCCACCGGGCGATTGCAGTCAGCCATTGACCGCATGGAGAGTGTGCTTGCGGAAATAGAGCTCGCGGATCAAGTCGGACTCGATATCTTCGGAATGGGCGAACACCATCGTGAGAACGCGCTTGATTCAGCCCCGGCTGTCATCCTTGCCGCCGCCGCCGCACTCACAAAATCCATCAGACTGACTAGCGCCGTAGCAGTCCTCAGTGCCGCCGACCCCGTGCGGCTCTTCCAGGAGTTCGCCACACTGGATCTGATATCCGGTGGAAGAGCCGAAATCGTGGTCGGTCGCGGCTCATCAGTCGAGGCCTATCCTCTGTTCGGATTCGACCTGCGGGACTACGACGCATTGTTCGCCGAGAAGCTGGACCTCTTGCTGAGGATCAGGGAGCAACCCAGTGTCAAATGGCAGGGCCGCTTTCGTCCAGCGATCAATGGCGAGGGTGTCTTTCCCCGTCCACACCAGCCCAAACTACCAATCTGGCTGGGCGTGGGTGGCACACCTGAATCGTTCGTCCGCGCGGGGACACTCGGATTGCCGTTGATGGTCGCCATCATCGGCGGAAGCTTCGAGCGTTTCCTGCCCCTGGTCGATCTTTATCGTCGCGCATGGGATGCCGCCGGCCATCCCCCGAAGGACCAAATGGTCGGTGTACATGCCCTGGGCTTCGTCGGAGAAACCGACGCGGCTGCCAGGGAAGCGTTTTTCCCGGGCTGGTTCCAGATGTTCACGGACGCTGGACGGGAACGGGGCTGGCCGCCGCCGACAAAGGCGCAATTTGACCACATGTGCAGTCCGGGTGGCGCGTTCCTGGTTGGCAGTCCGCAAACGGTTGCGGCCAAGATTTTGCATATTAACAACACCTTGCGCGGAGTTTCTCGCATCACCTTCCAGATGAGCACCGCTGCACTGGAAACCGAGGCGATGCGCCGCTCTATCGAACTTCTCGGCACTGATGTCGCGCCTCTTGTTCGCGGACAAGGTTAAGTGCGTCATTGAACGACGCAAGGTTCAAGGAAGATAACTGGCTTGTTATCAATCGCTGCTGCCGAAAATGAGGTTTTGATAGGCGGCGAGCATCTCCGGATCCTCGACGGAGCCATGATGATGGAGTTGTCTCCAGGCGCCATCCATCCGAACGAACCAGCGGGTTGTTCGGAAGGCGACATCGAGACTGTCGCTGGCAGTTCGACACGTACCCCGCTCCCGACCGACGAACAGATGCCACTCGCGTCCACCTTGGCTGGTGAAATCATGGAACGTCACATTTACGGTGGCGGGGCCACCGAACAGCTTAGCATAACCCTCAGCGATCTCGTTCCACCCACGACGAATTCCGCCGATAGGGTTGTCCATGCTAGGAGCCGCCCCAGGGAACCAGACCGCTTCCAAGCCCACGATATCGGCCGAATTGAATGCCCTGTAGAATTCGATCAGCGCATCCAGGGCGCTATCATCCCCCGCCCTCTGTTCAACACCCGTAATTTCTTCAAAACGTTCGTTCATGTCTAAACCTCTCTCCGGAATCTTGGCGCGCTACGCCAACCCACTGCGTCGATCGGCCGACTTGACGAACGTGGGAACACGCCACAGAGAAATTCGGGTGCCAAGCCAGCGAAGGCAGCATGCGCGGCGGCGGTGGCTTAATCCATTGTACGATGGTGTCGGCGCAAACCCATCGCCGCTAAACCCGACAAGACTCAGGCGATACCATTGTACAATGGACTTCTCGCCAGAACGGCGCATCCTCGCCAGGCGGTCGGAGCAGGCGCATTGCGCTGCCCGCGCCGCAAATTGAAAGTTATGATATACATACTTCGATTGGACGACGAGCCTGCTGTCTTCTCTGGGAACGAAGCACATGTATCGGATGATCTCGGCAATGACGAACGCAGCGCTTCCCGACAGCGGGGATGTCGAGCGACCAACAGTCGTAGTTATCGACGACGACATATCAGTCAGGGAATCCCTCGAGCTCCTGATAGTATCTGCGGGATGGCGGCCACTGCTCTTTGAATCCGCCCAAGCCTACCTTGCAACACCGCTTTCGTCAGCTCCCTGCTGTCTCGTACTCGATGTCAATATGCCTGGCCTGAACGGCCTCGATTTGCAGACCATGATCAATATGGGCGGCAATCGCATGCCTATCATTTTCGTCTCCGGCTTTGGTGATGTCCCGATGACTGTGAAGGCGCTCAAGGGGGGCGCGATGGATTTCCTTACCAAACCCATCGACACGGTGGCGCTTCTGGAGGCGATCCGATCGGCACTGGCGCGGAGCGAAGAAATGTTGCGCAACGACGAGGAGCTTCGACGGCTGCAGCGCTCGTACGAAACGCTGACCAAGCGGGAACGCGAGGTGATGATACGCGTGGTCAAGGGTCTCTTGAACAAGCAGGTCGCCTTCGACCTCGACATAAGCGAGATTACCGTGAAGGCGCATCGCGGCCAAGTGATGCGTAAAATGGACGCGCGCACCCTACCGGAACTGGTGAACATGGCTGCAAAGCTCCGCCTCGGAGAAAGTGTCGAGACAGACTGAAACGTTCAGCAGACCAATTATCGCGGCAGCCGATTTTCCTCGCACTTCGACTCTTTCGGATGGATAGTGAACTATCATCGCGACAAAAGAGCGGTGTGTGCATGCGAACCGACCGACGACATGTTCGAAAGCAGTCAAGCTCGGCGCTCGATCACCATCAACGCTGCTTCGTATAGGTTTCGGGTGAGGTCGCAGGCGCCCATCCTGGGCGCAAGCCTCGCCGACTGGCCCGCCCACAGGTTCGTGAAGTCGTTCCGGGACGCCTTTTCCGCTTGGGCACGCACGGCAGACAGTGCGGCACCTGCGGTTGGAAACGCTGGCACAGCCTCTGAAATGGGACCGAGTTCCTGCATGAGGCGGTTGACGATACCTCTGGCGGGACGACCGGTGAAGACGTTCGTGATCGCGGTACTATCGTCATCTGCCTTGGCGAGCGCTTGCGCGTGTACCGCCGGGATCTTCGCCTCCGGGCAGAAGAGATAGGCCGTGCCGACCTGGACGGCGGAAGCGCCCAGCATCATGGCTGCGGCGACGCCCCGCCCGTCGGCGATACCGCCGGCAGCAATCACAGGAACCGCTACGGCATCGACAACTTGCGGAACGAGCGCCATCGTTCCGACCTGTGTGGACATGTCCTGCGTGAGGAAGTTGCCACGATGCCCTCCGGCCTCCGAACCCATCGCGATCACGGCGTCGGCCCCGTTCGCCTCCAGCCACACGGCTTCGGCCACAGTCGTTGCCGAAGACACCACTTTCGCCCCGGCTCCCTTCACGCGGTCTACGAGCGGCTTTGTGGGCAATCCGAAATGGAAGCTCACCACCTCCGGCCTGTGCTCTTCGACAACCTGGCAGAAAGCTTCATCGAATGGCGCACGACCCGCGCCTGAAACAGGAGCAGCAGGGTCGAGATCGAACTCGACATAGTAGGGCGCCAGCAACGCCCTCCATCGCATCTGAGCGACCGCGTCGACCGGAGGCGTTTGATGCGCGAAGAAGTTTATATTCAGCGGCGCCTTGCTCAAGCCACGTATGTTGCGGATCGCTGCTTCCAATTGATCGACGGTCAACTGCGCACTCGGCAGCGAGCCTAGTCCGCCAGCCTGCCCTGCGGCGACCACCATCTCGATTGTCGTGGCTCCCGCCATGGGCGCCTGGATGATCGGAAGCTCAATACCGAAAAGATCGAGAATGCGTCGGTCTGGCCAGTGCGTCATATCAGATACCATCCCATTCGTGTGGCTCGACCACTCGTTAGATCGTTGCACGTGGCGGGTCTATTGCACCTGATGATCTGGCACCCGATCCAAAGGTATCGGGGACACCTTCGTACAATAGTTAGAAGCGTTGAACCGCGAGATGGTGTTGTCAGGGCGGGTGGCGACGATCGTTCCCACCCCCAACAGCAGAGACATGACTTTGAAGATCCTAGCGAACCTGCCGCGCGTCGGCGGGTGGAGGATCGTGCGTGGTCCAACAATGGAGGTGCTAATGAGCACGCGTAAAACAATCTTGATCACCGGCGCGTCGCAGGGGATCGGGGCAGGACTGGTCAGATCGTTCCTCGAACGAGGCTACAATGTCGTCGGCACATCGCGCCGTGTCACGGAAGCATCGCTGCCGGACGCTCCGGAACACCTGGAACTGGTCGATGGCGATGTGGGAGATCCAGTAACCGCCGAACGGGTGGCGCACCGCGCGATCGAACGCTTCGGATCGATCGACGCGCTGGTGAACAACGCGGGCATTTTCTTCACCAAGCCGTTCCTCGAATACACGATCGACGACCTTCGGCAACTTACCGCGACGAATGTTGAAGGATTCATACACTTCACCAAACACGCGATCCGGCAGATGCTCCGCCAGGGATCCGGCGGAAGCGTCGTTACGATTACGACTTCGCTGACAGACCACCCGATTGCCGGTGTGACCGCGTCCTTCGCCATGATCACCAAGGGCGGCCTGAATGCGGTCACGAAGAGCCTCGCGATGGAATTCGCCAAGGACAACATCCGGGTGAACGCCGTCGCTCCCGGCATCGTCGACACGCCGATGCATGAAAAGGATCCGAAGGATTTTCTGAAGTCTCTCTCGCCGATGGGTACGATCACCGCCGTCCAGGAGATCGTCAACGGTGTCGTCTATCTGACGGAATCTACCAACATTACCGGGGAGGTGCTGCACGTCGACAACGGCGCACATTTGGGGAAATGGTAGTCCCTGGCGCTGACGCACGATTGCGGGATCTTGATATCAAGCTCCCTCCCCCGCCGACACCTTTCGGCGCCTATGTCGAGGCGGTCCAGGTCGGCCCGCTTCTCTTCCTCAGTGGCATGCTCCCGGTGATTGGACACGAAGCGATCTACCATGGGCGCGTCGGCGAGGGTCTTTCGGTTCCTCAAGGATACGACGCCGCCCGTGCTGCCTGCCTCAGTGGGCTCGCCGCGGCGAAAGCGCACCTGGGGTCGCTGAACAAGATCAGCCGTATTGCCAAACTCGGCGTGTACATCGCATCGCCGGGCGATTTCCAGGAGCACCCGAAGGTGGCCGACGGAGCATCCGAGCTTCTGCGGGATGTCTTTGGCGCGTCGTCGGTTCCGCCCCGCATCGTCCTTGGCGTCTCCAGCATTCCGTTGGGAATGCCGGTCGAAATCGAACTCGTGCTCGAAATCGAATCCTAGCGACATCGTTCCAACAACCTGAATGGAGGTATTCATGAAACCCATCTCGAGGAGCGCAATGATCGCGTCATCGAAGTTCCTGACTGCTGCCGCAGTGCTCATGCTTCCCGCGCTCGCTCTTTCCGGGCAGACCATGGTCGCGGAAAAGACCGATCGTCCGGCCGACGCCAAGTCACAGCCTGCGAGCGAGAAGCCGCAGATCCGGATCGAGAAGCGCACGCCCGCATATTGGCGTGTCACCTTCGACAATCCGCCTTTCAACATATTCGGGCCGGAGACCATTCCGCAAATGGAGAAGGTCGTCGAGGAGATTGAAGCGGACCCGAATCTCAGGGTCGTCGTCTTCGACAGCGCGGTCCCCGGCTTCTTCCTCACCCACTATAACTTTACGCCGCCTCTCTCCGAATCCACGAGCCTTCCCTATGGGAAGACCGGCCTCCATCCCCTGCCGGACATGCTCGTTCGCATTAGCAAGGCGCCGGTTGTCTCCATCGCCCTCATCCGCGGGCGAGCCACGGGCGTCGGCAGCGAATTGGCGCTCGCCAGCGACATGCGGTTTGCCAGCAAGGAAAATGCAATCCTTTCTCAATGGGAGGTCGGAGCCGGTTTCGTCCCGGGCGGCGGCCCAATGGCACGCCTTCCGCGTCTAATGGGCCGCGGCCGTGCACTCGAGGTGCTGCTCGGGTCCGATGACATCAACGGCGAACTCGCCGAGGAATACGGCTACGTCAACCGTTCGTTCGACGACGAGAAGCTCGACCCCTTCGTCGATGCGCTCGCCGCGAGGATTTCTGGTTTCGACCGCCAGGCGATCGCCGATACGAAACGCCTCGTCGATTTCGCCAGCCTCCCCAGCGATCCGGAAATCGGAGCGGGCTGGGACGCGTTCATCCAGTCCGTCCAGCGCCCCGTGGCGCAGAAGAACATCGGCCGCCTGATGGAAATGGGGCTTCAGACGAACCCCGACATCGAAGCGCGGCTCGGGCACTACACGCAGACTTTGGCCGACAAGTAGGCCGGGGCCGCGCCCGCGCGTCGGAACGGCAGGTCGCGCGGGCGCACATCCTGCCAATCGTCCACTCAGATAAATCGCGTCCCAGCCGCGGAGATTTTCCGCACCGACAACCAACCAGCGATGGAGAAGTCACATGCACAGCATCGAAAACCAGATCGTCGATTCCAGCTTCTCGGCAATCATCAACGCGCCGATCGAACAGGTGGATATACCGAAGTGGTGCTTCACCCTGCCCGAGAGGGAATACCAGGGATGCTCTCCGGCGCACATTGCCGCGGGCTTCACGACGGCGCCCGACGGCACGCGCATGTCGATCAATGTCGAGACGATCGGCGGAAGCCTGATGGTCCAGCATTACCTCGAAACCCTCGGCGAGAAGGATCATCTCATTCTCGACTCGGATTCCGACGTGTTCACGCCGAATGGCCGCGTGACGATCCACGTCACCTGGGAGCTCAGCGTCAAGAAACTCGACGCAGGTCGATGCGAATTCACCAACCGGGTCAGGTCCTATGCGACTGACGAGATGATGGCTTCGCTCGACCGCCAGGGCATCCCCTTCGACATCTTCCGGACCCAGCGGCAACCGATGTCGATCGCACACAACAAGGGCGAAACACCCCTGTTCGCCGCAAGCATCGAACGGGCGGCGCTGAAAAACGCCGCCTCCACGAAAGCGGCCTGAGCATCCGGAGGAATACCCCATGACCCAACTGACTTTCGACCGGAACAACACCGGTCTGCTGGTGGTTGATCCGTACAACGACTTCATTTCCGAAGGCGGGAAGATCTGGCCAAGGATCAAGGAGGTGGCGGAGGCGAACAACTGCGTACCGCATATGCTCCAGGTGCTGAACGCGGCACGCGAGGCGAAGCTTCGTGTCTTCTACGCAATGCATCACAGGTATCGCGCAGGCGATTACGAAAATTGGAAGTTCATCGCTCCTATCCAGCGCGCGGCTTGGCATCGCAAGAGCTTCGAGTTCGGCACCTGGGGCGGAGAATTTCGCGCTGAGTTCGTGCCACAACCGGGCGAGGTCGTGGCCTCCGAACACTGGTGCTCCAGCGGTTTCGCCAACACCGATCTCGATCTCGAGCTGAAGCGGCATGGAATCCAGAGGCTGATCGTGATCGGGCTCGTCGCGCATACCTGCATCGAGGCGACAGTCCGCTACGCCGCCGAACTCGGATACGACGTGACCGTCGTCAAGGACGCGGTAGCCGATTACTCGCCGGAGATGATGCATGCCGCTCTGGAGGTCAACCTCCCCAGCTATGCCAGCGCTATCGTCGAGACCACTGAAGCCATCGAAGCGATCGCCCTCACACAAGCGGCGTAAGCTCGCATCTCAGCCGCCACCAGTATCCGGCGGGCGTTCACGCGCGCGCCGGATCTCTCTTGAAACTAAAAAGTAATACTTTTCGTGTCGAAGGGTTGGCAGGCCCTTCACCTGCGCCTATGTGAGTTCGACAGCCAATTGCCGCCGACTATGTCGATGCTCCCATGCAGCAAAGAGAGGCGGTCATGGCTCCCAATTCGAAAGGATCCACATGACACTCTCCGGCGACCTCCTCATCGGCGGCGCAAACGTGCGTGGCGCGGCTGCGACGTTCACCGCGACAAACCCTGCCGACGGCAGCTCGATGGAACCGACTTTCGCAGGCGCGACGAAGGAGCAGGCGGAGATGGCCGCGGCTTTGGCGTGGGCCGCGCTCCCGGTCTACAAGGAGACGACGCTCGAAGATCGGGCGCGCTTTCTGGAAGCCATCGCTGATGGCATCATCGCACTCGGCGACGATCTCATCCTGCGAGCGTCGGACGAAACTGGTCTGCCGCGCGCTCGAATCGAAGGCGAGCGCGCCAGAACTGTCGAACAGTTGCGCCTGTTCGCGAAAGAGGTCCGCGACGGCAAGTTTCAGGAGCTTCGCTTCGACCCGGCCGACGCTGAGCGCAAGCCTGTTGCCAAACCGGACCTACGACTGAGAAACGTTGCTCTCGGTCCGGTCGCCGTATTCGGAGCATCGAACTTCCCGCTCGCATTCTCTGTCGCTGGCGGCGACACAGCCTCGGCTCTCGCCGCCGGCTGCCCGGTTGTCGTTAAAGCCCACTCCGCCCACCCCGGAACGTCCGCGCTCGTTGGCAAAGCAGTCGTGGACGCCGTCGCGGCATGCGGTCTTCCACGTGGGACGTTTGCCCTTTTGTTCGATGCAGGGTTCGAAGTGGGACAGACCCTCGTCGCCGATCCCCGGATCCGTGCCGTCGGATTTACCGGTTCGCGCCGGGGCGGCACCGCGCTGATGAAGATCGCCTCGGAGAGGAAGCAGCCCATACCAGTCTACGCAGAGATGAGCAGTATCAATCCGGTCATCCTTTATCCGAATGCGCTTCGCAATCGCGCACCCGAGATCGGAAGATCGTTCGCATCCGCTCTAACCCTGGGTGCAGGCCAGTTCTGCACCAATCCGGGCCTTATCATCGCCGTCGACGGTGCGGGGCTCGATGCGTTCATCGAAAGTGCCAGTGCAGCGATTTCAGAAACGGAGGCCCAGACCATGCTGACGGGCGGGATCTGCGACGCCTATCGCAAGGGCGTGGCAAGGCTGTCGTCGTCATCGTCCGTCTCGAAGGTCGCTGCGGGGAGGAACGGAACTTCCTATCAGGCCGCGGCCGCGCTCTTCGAAACGACTGCCGCAGCATTCCTCCGCGATCCGGAGCTTCAGGAGGAAGTCTTCGGCGCCTCGGGACTGATCGTTCGCTGCGAGGACGAAACGGAGCTACTTGAAGTGATCGAATCCTTGGAAGGTCAGTTGACGATCGCCCTGCACGTGGATGCTGAGGACATCGCTGACGCCTCGATGATCATCCCGCAGTTGGAGCTTCTCGCGGGTCGACTTCTCGTAAACGGCTTCGGAACCGGCGTCGAGGTATCCCCGGCGATGGTCCATGGGGGGCCGTATCCGGCCACGTCAGACGGTAGATCGACCTCAGTCGGGACACTGGCGATTTATCGCTTCCTGCGACCTGTTTCCTACCAGGACTTCCCGGCGGAGCTGCTTCCGGAGTCACTTAGAAGGTCGTAAGCGCGCTCGGGTGGTGACGAAGAAGTCGGGCAGGCTGGACCGCCTTCCCGACCAACCCTCATCTCCGAAGATCAGAGCTCGGCTGCCTTGGCCGCCATTGTTGCCTTCGCCCACCACACAAGCTCGTCGAGCGCCATCTTGGCCGACGGCAGGAGATTTGCCTCGATATCCTCGATTGGCTTGTTTCCACCCATCGGGAATACCGCGAAGAAATCGCTTCCGCCAATGTGAACGGCAGCGTGCGTGGAGACCATCTGCAGTTCCACACCAATACCCCTGAGATGCTCGAGGGCCCGCGAGCCGCCAGTGCTCCCATAGGCGATGGCGGTGAAGGGCTTGCGGTTCCATTCCGTATAGGCCTGATCGAGCGCGTTCTTCAGCGCTCCGGTGATCGAGCGATTGTATTCCGCGACGACGAAGATGTAGCCATCATACTGCCCTACCGTCTTCTGCCAACGGGCCGCTTCCGGATCCTGGCTAGGCGCCCATGCGTTGGATGCCACCTCATGGAAGAACGGCAGCGGATGGTCACGCAGGTCGACCACCTCCACATCCATGTCGTCGCGTGCCTGAGCCTGCTTCAGCATCCATTGCGCTGGTTTATCTCCGAAACGGGTCGGACGGGTCGAGCCGATGATGACGGCGATCTTAGGTTTTTTGAAAGCCATGCGATCCTCACTTCTGTTGGTTTCTGTCTGTGGCCCTCGTGCGAGGGTTACTCGTCGTTCAGGACATCGGCGTACGCGTAGAGCCCTGGCGAACCTCCGGTCATTAGGAAGAGGACGTTTGATCCCGACCTGATGGCGCCGCTGTCGAAATCAGAAAGCATGCCGGCGAATGCCTTGCCTCCATAGACGGGATCGACAAGAAGGCCTTCCGTGCTGCCGAGCAACCTCACAGCCTCGACCATCTCCTGTGTCGGAATGCCGTAGCCGCCTCCGAGCTGTGTGCCGCTGATCCTGAGATCGACAGGCCCCACCTGCTCCTTCCTGGACATAAGCTGGAGAACAGAATTGACCTTGTCGACTGTAGCGGGAAGGCAGGCATCAACGGGTGACAGGACGGTGTGAGCCAGTACTCGGGAAGGTTCACGGCCTGCGACCACCATTCCCGCCGCAAGCCCCGCATGCATTCCACCGCTGCCATTCGGGATGACTATGTGGTCGAATTCCGTTCCCAGCTCGGCAGACTGCATCGCGATCTCGAAAGCGCAGTCCACATAGCCTAGGCACCCAACCGGTGTTGAACCGCCAAGGGTGGCCACAAAGGGCTTGCGCCCGGACGCGGCGAGCTCGGACGCCCGGCGTGAGGCGAACACACCCGCGTCATCTCCCCGCTTCAGGACGTGCAAGCGAGCCCCGAACAAGCGATCCAGCAGGACGTTCCCGTTCTCCTGATAGATCGCCGTATCCCGAGGAACCATCTTTGCGAGAACCAGCTCGCATGCCAGGCCGGATCGCGCACACGCCGCGGCGGCGAGCCGGGCGAAGTTCGATTGGACTCCTCCGATCGCCACTAGGGTGTCGCAGCCCTCGGCTGCGGCCTGCCCTACAAGGAATTCTAGCTTGCGCAGCTTATTGCCGCCTCCCCCCAACCCCATGAGGTCGTCCCGCTTCGCCCATATTGTGATACCCTTTGCACGCGCACCGAGGACACTCTCGAGGCGGTCGAGGCGCTGAATTGGCGTCGTCCCCTCAATCAGGCGCGTGCGCGGGAAACGGCTTAGGAGCGGTGTTTTAGTCATCGGACTGTCTCCACGAAGGTTGATGTGCGGCACGACTGCCTCAGTCGGTTCTGCTTGCAGTCAGTTCTCCGGTGATAAACTGAGCCCGCCCCATACCGAACGACCAGTCTTCGTCCGAATTCTCCACGATAGAGACCATGACATCGGACGGATCGATACCGCACTCGATGCGAAACGACCGGGCAAGCGTTTCGTATAGGTCGAGCTTCGCCGTGCGTGGCCGGACGCGGCTGATGATTTCGACGAGAACGAATCTTTCGGACCTATCCATCCCAAGACCGGTATCAAGGACTTGAAGATGCGATTTCTCATGCTCCTCCAATATTTGATACCTATCTCGGCGCGGGACGCCGAACGCTTCAACAACGGCATCGTGGGCGACGTCGAGCAGCCTCTGCAGCTCGTCACCAGTGCGTCCCTTGAAGACGTGGATCCTCACGACTGGCATTGGTCATCTCCTTCATGATTGATGTGTTCCTCACGGCGCGGACCCGCACCCTGACGGTGTGCAGCTCGTTCCGGGTCCACCCGAATTTCGAGAACTAAGATCACCCATGTTGCGCCCGGGGCCACCTTCGGAAGGCACGAATGCAGAGGTTGTTCGCGGCACATTCGTGCAGGATGCCAGCACGCCGATCATTGTGGCGAGAACGAGTGCTTGCCATTCTACCGACACCCGCGGTTTGATGGCGGTCGGCGCTTTAGACTGCGGCATGGGACGCTCCGTGATGTCTGGCATTCTGGGAGATCGCCGCGGGACGATATCGCGGCGCCGGAATGTTCCGTGACAGGTTCGGCATCAACTTCTGCCTCGCCGCTTCATATGCGTTCCAATCGTCCACATCCGGAACGGATGGGAGAGTCACCAGCTCGCCCATATCCAGGCCAGCGAGAGCGGCGTCTACCGCGTCGTCGGCCTTCATGACGATACTTTCGGGCAGGTGCTCGAGCGATCCCCCGGAGGCTTCCCAGAAGGGCGTCTCCACGGCCCCCGGAAGGACCGCCTGAACGCGAATGTTCTTCTCGGCGAGCTCCTTGTGCAGTGAGAACGTCAGCGCAAGAACGAATGCTTTCGTGGCTCCGTAGACGCCGTTGAGAATTTCAGGGGCGAGAGCAAGCGCCGAAGCGACGTTGATGATCGTACCCCTCTCCCGCGCAACGAAGGAGGGAGCAGCCGCATAGACCAGGCGGGTCAGTGCCGTGACGTTGATGCGGATCATGCGCTCCATGTCCTCGACGTCGGAGACAAGCAGCGGCTGGACGGCGCCGACGCCCGCATTGTTGACGAGCATCGTGATCGAAGGATCGCTGCGAAGAACGCCCTCGATCTTGAGGAGGTCTTCCCTGGCGCCGAGATCGGCTCGCAGCGTCGTCACGCGACGCCCCGTCCGACGGGTAATCTCTCCGGCCACTTTCGTGAGTGCGTCCTGGCTGCGCGCCACGAGCAGGAGATCATAGCCTCGTCTGGCGAGCCTGTGGGCGTAGATCGCGCCGATGCCTGAAGATGCACCTGTGATCAAAGCTGTGCCTTTGGAGGATTGGGTCATCTAGCGTCTCCATGCTGATCGTCCGTGGGCCTGCTGCCCATCCCGACGGGTGGCGGTTATCGCCATATGGATCATTCGGAGCCCGCCCGGAATCCATTGAACGAAGGTATCGCCGATACTTTGGGAGGGGTTTTCACGGCCGATCCGAGGCAGGAATCGACACCATCGCACAATGGACGCGACCCGTGCTTGAGAGCATCGTCACGCCGTCTGCGGATGGTCCGCAGGGGTCACATAGAGGGAGTAGGCGAATGACCATGCAGGAGCGCAACACGCAGTCTGCCACCGCCGTGAACGACATCGACATGAAGCTTGAGGTCGTTGTGATACCCGTATCCGACGTTGATCGCTCGAAGTCCTTCTACACAGACCTCGGCTGGAGACTCGACGCCGATGTCTCTGGCGCAAACGGCTTCAGGGTCGTCCAGGTAACGCCTCCCGGATCGCCCTGCTCGGTCATATTCGGCAGGAACGTTACTGCGGCCGTTCCGGGATCGGCACAGGGCCTGCATCTCATCGTCTCGGACATCGAGATGGCCCATGCGGCGCTCGCGGCTCGCGGAGCGGAAATGAGCGGTGTTTTCCATGACTCGGGTGGTGTGTTTCATCACAACGGTACAGACGGACGGCTCCCCGGCCCCCACCCCTCTCGCGCCAGCTATGGCTCGTTCGCGTCCTTCACGGATCCGGACGGCAACGGGTGGCTGCTCCAAGAAGTGACCGCGAGACTTCCCGGCCGCATCGAAGCCACAGGTGCAGCCTTCAGCTCCGCCGCCGATCTTGCGACCGCGCTTCGTCGTGCCGCCGAAGCCCATGGCGAACATGAGAAACGCATGGGTGGGAAACACGACGATGCATGGCCGGACTGGTACGCCGAATATATCGTGAGCGAGCAGTCGGGCGGTCCTCTCCCGACTCGATGAGCATTGTGCGTGGCGGCGCTGAATGAGGCCAAGGTGGGACTAGCGGCGTCGCGGGCTCGCTGATTTTCCGCCGATACCGATACCATTGCACTATAGATGGATAGCAGCAGGGTGAGGCATGATCCGGTGACGAGATTGTCCTCGCAAAAGCACGGAGCGACTGTCGGACGGCTACCGGCTACGACAAGCAATTCGGATGTTCCAGCTCACGAAGGGAAATTGTGACGAACCAGAATCCGGACAATACCCATGCAGACAATCCTGCGCTGCCGCGGCATGCTTCAGCCCAGATCGCCGCGATGACAGGTCGCGATCGGCTTCATCGGTGCGTGGACGACATCCTGACAATCACGGCTCTTCCTACTACATGGATCGGAAAAGGCCTTGATGACATTGGCAAGAGACTCCTGGATGTCGTCGGCCCTCTGTTGAACGTCGATTTCCTGGTTCTTAGAATTGCCGCGCGCCAAGGCGAACAGACCACCAACATCACTTGGTTCGGGAGACTCGCTGGATTGGACGACGCGAGTGGTTTCCGACATGACCTGACAGCCATGCTTGGCGATGTGACTTCCACGTTATCTGCCACTACGTTGCAATGGGGCACATCGACGTTCTCCTGTGTTCTCCAGGAACTCAACGCAAACATCGCCAATGGCGCGCTCGTTGCCGGCACCCGTGAATCCTTCTTCCCTGATGAAGAGGACAGGGTCATCCTGCGCGTTGCAGCAATCCAGGCAGCCGTCGCAATCGGACAGGCTTTCAAACTTCGGGATGACAATCAGGCGGCAATCATTCGCGAGCGCAACAGGATCGTCGATGCGATTCCACTGATGGCATGGTTCGCGCTACCGGACGGTCGCGCCGATCACCTCAACATGCATTTCCTGGGGTTTCTCGGATACACGAGGGAACAGGCTATTGGCTGGAACTGGATGACGGCCCTTCACCCGGACGATGCAACGACGTTGAAGGATACATGGCTCGCACTTCTCAGGTCGGGGCGCGCTGGAGAAGCTGAGGCCCGCCTGCGCGGCTGCGACGGCGACTACAAGTGGTTCCTGTTCCGTGCAAATCCGTCATATGCCGAAGATGGGTCGCTGGCTGGTTGGTACGGCACGAATACCGACATCGACGACAGGAAACGAACAGAGGAAGAATTGCGCAAGAGCGCTGCGTTTCTCGCGCAGGGCCAGGAACTGACCCAGACGGGCAGCGTCTGGTGGAGACCGTCGACTGACGAGATCCAGTGGTCGGACCAGGCTTACCGGGTTGCCGGCCTGCCCGTCACGCAGAAGCCGACGGTGACCATGATGCTCGACCGTTGCCACCCCGAAGACCTAGCTCAAGTCCGAGAGCTCATTTCCCGCGCGGCGCACGATGGCATGAATGTCGACCTCGAGCACCGCCTCTTGATGCCAAACGGGGAAATCAAATACGTGCACGTGGTCCTTCAGAACATCGGCTTGAATGCCGCTGACCCAGAATTCATAGGCGCCGTGACAGACATCACCGCGCGAACGATCGCGGAGAGGACGCTCCGACGAAGTGAGGTGCTCCTTGCGGAAGGACAAAGGATCAGCTTGACCGGGACCTTTTCCTGGAAGGTCGACACCGACGAACTGACATTCTCTGACGAGCTGAACCGGATCTTCGGCTTCGATCAGAACACTGTGATCGATTTCGACAAGATAGCTGCACGCGTCTACGAGGAGGATCTTGGCCTCCTGGCGAAGAAGATGGCTGAAGTGCGCTCGGGAGGCGACAACCCTGACTACGACGTCAGGCTGTTCGTCGATGGTCGTATGAAGTATGTCAGGGTCGTAGGACGCATAGTCCAACACCTCGACGGCACGACGGAGTGCATTGGAGCAGTGCAGGATGTCTCAGCGCAGCGGCTGGCGGAGCAGGCCCGGGACAAGCTGCGCTCCGACCTGGCTCAGCTTGCTCGAGCGATGAGCCTGAGCACCATGGTCGCATCCATTGCGCACGAGGTGAACCAGCCCTTGGCCGGAATCATCACGAACGCCAGTACATCTTTGCTAATGCTGTCGCAGACCCCGCCAGATGTGAGCGGTGCAATGGAAACAGCACGACGGACGATCCGCGATGGCAACCGGGCGGCGGATGTGATCGTCCGGCTGCGAAATCTGTTCAGGCGAGGCGTTGCGACGGTCGAGCCGCTCGACCTCAACGTGGCGGCCCGGGAAGTGATCGCGCTCTTGACAAACGACATGCAACGAGGCCGCATCAGCCTGCATTCGGAACTTTCCGATAGCCTCCCTCTTATCGTTGGAGATCGCGTGCAGCTCCAGCAGGTCATAATGAACCTCCTCCGAAATTCCATCGAGGCCATGGCGGACATATCGCCTTCGTCCCGAAGCATCCTCGTTCGAACAGAGGCGGAGGACGATGGAGGCGTGAAACTGACAGTTTCCGACACTGGGTGCGGATTGGCAACTCTGGAAACAGATCGCCTGTTTGACGCCTTCCACACAACGAAACCCGATGGCATGGGAATCGGTTTGTCGGTAAGCCGCTCCATAGTCGAAGCGCATGGAGGTAAGATCTGGGCGACCTCGGGTTCCGCAGGCGGCGCCATATTTGGCTTTTCGATAAGGGCTCGGAGAACGCAGGACAGCCCCTGCTCGACGAAGGCGGATCGACAATGACGAGCGCGCACGCGCTGATATCTGTCGTTGATGATGATGAGTCGGTCAGAGAGTCTCTTCCCGACCTGATCCGGATGTTCGGATACGACGTCCGCGCATTCTCCTCTGCCGATGAGTTCCTGGATTCCGAATGGGTGTCAAGAACGAACTGCCTGATACTCGACGTCGCCATGCCTGGCATGTCCGGTCCCGAGCTTGAGGAAGAGTTGATCCGTCGCGGTGACCGAATTCCCGTGGTCTTCATAACAGCCCACAAGGATGAGAACGATCGAATTCCACTCATGCAGAACGGCGCGGTTGCCTGCCTGTTCAAGCCGTTCAGCGATGTCGCGCTCCAGGAAACGCTGGATCGGGTTTTTGCCTAGGAGAGTGTGAGCTCGGGTGCAATCTCGGCAAAGTCCGGCAGCATCCGACACCATAGGACAATATACGAAAAGTTGCGGAACCCATACAGTGCACGAGAAGGGTAGCTCAGCCCTTGAAAGGACATGCATGCAGACGGAACTCGGTCGGGTTCTCGATACGCTGCCTGGGATGGTGTTTAGCGCTCTTCCGGACGGACGCATCGATTTTGTGAACAAGGACCTGGCCGACTTTTCCGGCGTCCCGATGACCGAGGCAGACCCGTGGGAATGGCCGGTGCACGCGGAACCTGCGCAGGCGTCGATGATCCTGCAACGCTTTCGTTCGATGCTATCTCTGGGTGAGCCATTCGAGATGGAGATTCCAACCCTGCGCGCTGACGGCGAGCGCCGCCTTCTGAGGGTTCAGTGCAATCCCATGCTCACAGACGGCAATGTCCAGAAATGGTATGGGCTTGCCTCCGAATCTAGGCTTGGAAGCAGCGATAGGCGTTCCGAGCACGAAACTGACTTTCAGCGCATCGTGGATAGCATTCCTGTTCCAGTCGCGGTCACCACACCGACCGGAGACGTTGAAGCATTGAACAATCCCGCTCTCGAATACTTCGGCATGACGCTGGAGGAACTGAAGAACTGGAAGGCGATCGATGTCGTTCACCCCGAAGACCTGCAGCAAACCATCGCCGATCAGCTCGAGGCTCACAGGACAGCGACCTTCTACAATGTCGAAAGCCGGCATCTCCGCTCGGACGGCGTATATCGGTGGCACAATGTGCTTGGCTTGCCATTCAAGGATCGCGACGGAAATATTCTGCGTTGGTTTCATCTTCTCGTCGACATTGATGACCGCAAAAAGGCTGAATTGGCGCTCGCCGCGCGCGAGCGCGAAGCGCAACTCGTATTGGAAAGCATCCCGGCCGGGATCGGCGTCCTCGCTCCAGATGGAGAGGTCGAGGCGGTCAACGGACCGCTGCTGCGGTACTACGGCCGCACGCTCGATGAGCTGCGCGAATGGGGCAGCACAGATGTCGTTCATCCGGACGACATGCCCCGGATGATCGCAGCCGTGTCGGATGCCGTCGCATCCGGAGCTCCGTATGATACAGAAGTGCGTCTGCGGCGCGCCGACGGAACATATCGGTGGTTCCAAGTCACCGGACATCCCCTGAAGTCGGAGGATGACAGGATCATCCGGTGGTACGCCCTTCACATGGACATTGATGATAGGAAGCGGGCAGAAGACGCGCTGGCGGAACGTGAGCGCGAGTCACGATTTGTCATCGACGGCATAGCTGGAATGATTGCGATCTTTTCGCCGGACGCCAAACTGATTGGCGGCAACCAGCAGATAATCGACTATTTCCAGCGTCCTATCGAGGAGCTCGACAACTGGGCAACGAACGGAATCACCCATCCCGACGATCTGCAGATCTGCATCGACAGTTTCATGGGAGCCATCGCGACCGGAGAGCCCTATGACTACGAGACCCGCTTCCTGCGACACGATGGAACGTGGCGTTGGTTTCAGCTTCGCGGGTTGCCATTGCGAAACACCGACGGTGAGATCGTGCGCTGGTATGGCCTGCTGACGGACATAGACGATCGAAAGCGGACGGAGGACAGCCTCCGCAGAAGCGAAGCCTTTCTCGCCGATGCCCAACGACTCAGCAAGACTGGAAGCTTCTCACTAAAGCTAGCCACAGACGAGGTCACCTGGTCGGCGGAAACCTACCGCATCTTCGAGGTCGATCCTTCCTCGAGGGTCACGCTGCGCACGATTCTGTCGCGGCTGGATCACGACAGTCTTGCAAGGGTGCAGCGCATCCTCGAACGCGCGCGCGAAGGAAATGGCGACTTCGACTACGACATCACGCTGGTGATGCCCGACAAGTCGATGAAGCACGTTCGCGTGCTGGCGCACAGCGAGCGAAACAAGGACGGCGAGCAGGAACTAACTGGCGCAGTGCAGGACGTAACTGAAAGCCGGCGGGCAGAAGAAACACTCAACGAGGTTCGGTCCGAGCTCGCCTATGTCACCCGCGCGACAAGCCTTGGCGTGCTGACCGCGTCGATCGCCCACGAGGTCAATCAGCCTCTTGCCGGAATCGTCACCAATGCGAATACGTGTCTTCGCGTGCTGGCTACGGAACCTCCCAACATGGAGGTCGCTAAAGACACGGCTCGCCGCATGATCCGCGATGCCAACCGGGCCGCCGACGTGATCGTCAGGCTGCGGGCGCTGTTCAGCAGAAAACCTCCGAGCATCGAACCGATCGATATGAACGAGATAGCAAGCGAAGTGATCGCGTTGGCACTGAGCGATCTCCAGCGGGCGCGCGTGTCGATCGCGACAGAATTCGGCCCCGACCTGCCACGCGTCGCAGGTGCGCGTGTCCAGCTCCAGCAGGTGATCATGAACTTGCTGCGAAACGCCATAGAGGCCCTGGCCGGGATCAACGATAGACCGAAGCAAATCACGATCAAAACCCAAGCAGACCCGGCAGGTGAGGTGCAGGTCTCGGTGAGCGACGACGGTGTCGGATTCAGCTCGCAGGAGATGGGACGGATCTTTGACGCTTTCTATACCACGAAACCGGAGGGCATGGGCATCGGGCTATCGGTCAGTCGATCCATAGTCGAAAATCACCATGGACGGCTGTGGGCGAAGGCAAACAATAGCCATGGTGCAACAGTCGCGTTTGCCATTCCGATATATGACGTCGCCAGAGAAACTTGCGACGTTGAAGTGCGAGACAGGCGAGACTCGACCTCCGGGACAGTCCGATGAGAAAGCGATCAAAGCTCGTATCAGTGATCGATGACGACGAGTCTGTACGAGAAGCTCTCCCAGACCTGCTCCGATCGTTCGGTCTGTCGGTGGAAGCATTTCCATCCGCGGAGGCCTTCCTCGAATCGCAGGCACTGGAGACCAGTGACGGCCTCATCCTGGACGTGGCGATGCCGGGTATGACGGGTCCCGAATTGCTACGCGAACTTAGACGTAGAAATCTACTCGTTCCGATCATCTTCGTGACCGCATTCGCTGACGAGATGGCGCGTGCGCGCTTGCTAAGCGACGGAGCGGTAGGGTGCCTGTTCAAACCGTTCAGTGATGAGGAGCTGCAGAGTGCGCTCCGCCTCGCTTCCCTCGTGATCTGACGGCCATCGCAGACTTGGTCATGAGATTGATGTCAAAGAAAATGGTCAGCCGGGGCGCCAACCCCTGATTTCCAACACTAAGGCGGACGGTCATGCCGAGTTCCATAGTCGCCGCCGGAAAGAAGCACAGGGTTGCCGCTCTCGGTTGGTAAACACTCGGCTGGAAAAAGCGACGGCGGATCCGGTCGTCGCGACAGCCTTGATCACGCAGAGGAATGTGATCCCGTTCAGTGATCGCTCATCATGCCCGACTGTCGGCCCGTGCAGGGACATCGCAGGGAATTGAAAACACAAATGTCGCGCCCGGCCCTTCGGAATTGGACGCTCCACTAAGTCGCCCGCCATGAGCCTCAATGATGGAGCGGCTTACTGACAGTCCGATTCCCATCCCCTCGGACTTTGTGGTGTGGAACGCCTGGAAAAGCTGTTCGATGTTCTTGCCTTCAAGCCCGACACCAGAATCACGAACGGAGACACTGATCTTGCCGCCAGGGTCAGTGCGACTGGAAACATGCATTTCGCGCGCACGATCGTTCACCGCCGCCATGGCATCGGCCGCGTTCAGCACGAGATTCAGAATGACCTGCTGGATCTGGACCCGGTCGGCGAGTACGGGCGGGACATCGCCCGCTAGTTCGGTGCGCACGATGACCCGCCGTCGCTGAAGTTCGCTCGACGACAAAGCAAGGACCTCTCGTACCGCCTCGTTGAGGTCGATATGTTCGAGCGACGGCGGCTTCCTGGTGAACAGACCGCGCAGGCGTTTGATCACCTCCGACGCACGATCCCCGTCCCTGAGAGTCCGCTGGGCGGTCATCCGGGCGCCGTCCAAGTTCGGCGGATCGGCGGCGAGCATTCGTAGGCAGGTGTTCACGTTGGTCATAATCCCAGCGAGAGGCTGGCTTACTTCGTGAGCGATGGACGCGGTCAACGCGCTCAGCGCGGTCACGCGCGCCACATGTGCAAGCTCCGCCCGCGCGTGGTTCAGCGCGGCCTCTTGAAGCTTCCGCTGGGTTATATCCTGCAACGCGCCCATGAAAACCCGTCTCTCTGGGATCTGGTCGATTCGGTGGCCGATGACATGGGCATGCCGCGTTTCGCCATCGGCTCTCAGCACCCTGAACATCAATTCGAACTTCTCCCCGATCGCCGCGCCTCTAAGGAGGGCCTCGACATGAGGCATGTCCTCGGGATGTATCGTGCCGGCAATCATTTCCATGGTCACCTTCGTGCCAGGATCGAATCCGAAGACCTGATAGATTACTTCCGACCAATTGTGCTCATCGCGCTCCAGATCCCATGTAAAGCTTCCGGTCTGGCTTAACCGCTGAGCCGCTGTCAGGTAGGTATTCGTGCGCGCGAGCTCGGCTTCACTGGCTTTCTGGACTTCTTCCGCCAGTTTGGTTTCGGTGACATCCTGCACGCTACCGATATAGACCATTCGATCGGTGATTTCTGAGATTCGGGTAGCGACAGAGTGGATGTGCTTCAGGTTCCCATCCGATGTGATGATCCGATAGTACATGTCGAAGCTTTCGCCGACGCTTGTCGCTTCTTGGAGATGTCTCCCCACCCGCCCAAGGTCGTCTGGATGGATCGCGCCCAATACGATCGACATATCCGGTGTCACGGTCGGATCGACGCCCCAAATCCTGAACGTTTCCTCCGACCAGTCCACTTCGCCGGACCCGGCGTCCCAGGTAAAGCTCCCTGTCTTGCTGAGTCGCTGTCCTGCGGTCAGGTATGAGTTGGCACGCCTCAACTCCGCAGCAATGGCTTTCTGGGCTTCCTCCGCCAGCTTGCTCGCCGTCACGTCCTGCGTGCTGCCAAGGAACACCGCATGGTCCGTTATCTCCGGGACCGGCATGCTGACCGTATGAAGGTACTTCACGGTGCCGTCGCGCGTGACGATGCGATAGTGGGCATCGAACGCCGAGCGCGTCCGTGCCGCCTCCTCAATCGCAGCCATGGTGGTCTCGCGGTCGTCTGGATGAAAGGCCCCTACGATCATGTCCATTGTCGGCGGCACCGCGGGATCGAAATCCCAGATCCGATAGTTTTCATCCGACCAAGTTAGCTCGAGGGTTACCGCATCCCATCTGAAGCTGCCCATCTGACTCAGTTGCTGCGCGGCGCTGAGGTGAACATTGGCCCGCGCAAGACGCGCCTCGCTTTCTCGGAGCGCGGCCTCAGCAAGCGTGCTCTCTGTGACATCCTGGGAGCTTCCGAGATAGACGAGATGATCGGTTATCTCCGATACGATCTCCATCACCGTGTGAAGATACTTCACTCCACCGACAGACGTTACGATCCTGTAGATGAGTTCGACGTCTTTGCGCTCCCCAACAGCATTCTCAAAGGCGCTGTAAGTCCGATCGCGGTCGTCCGGATGAATGGCGGCTAGAACCATCTCCATCGATGGGGAAAGCGTAGGCTCGAACTCCCAGATGCGATAGTTCTCGTCCGACCACACTTGTTCGCCAGTCGTGGTGTCCAGAAGAAAGCTGCCCGTCTTGCTCAGCCTCTGGGCGCCGGCCAAGAAACGGTTCGCGCGCCGGAGTTCCAGCGTGCTTGCGGCCAGCATGGCATCCGACTCCGCCCGCTCCATAGCAATGCCGGAAAGCTTGGCGAACCGATCTATCAGTTCCTGCTCCTCGTCGGTCGGACCGACGCGCTCTAGTCTATAGATGGCGAATATGCCAAGCACTTGCCCACGGCTCCCGACGATCGGCGCCGACCAGCATGATCCGAGACCGAACTCGACCATCATGCCCGGCCAGGCAGATCCGAGCCAGCGCACGTCATTCGCTGGGTCAGTGACGATCACCGTGGATCTTGTCTTGATCGCGAGCGAGCACGGTCCGAAGTAAGGATCGATCTTCAACCCATCGAGAATAGCATTATAGGGATCGGGGAGATTGGGCCCGGCTCCCAGCCGAAACCGAAGTTCATCTGGATCGGAATAGAGGATACTGCAGAGCGAACCAGGTGACAGCTTTTCTACTTCAAGACATAGTTGATTGAGGATTTCCGGCAGGGCAACCCCGCGGGTAACAAGCTCGAGCAGTTGCTTCTCCACCTCGAGCTGCGCCTCGGCACCCCTTTGGCGTTCAATATCGGTATTGACCCCGTACCATCCTGAAACACGGCCGTCCCTTTCGTGGAAAGGTTCCGCCTTGACGTTAAAGTGTCTATAGACTCCGTCGAAACGACGAAGGCGCATCTCAAACTCCGCGGGACTGCCTGTGGTAACCGCAGCGCTCCAGCGCTCGCGGACCCACTGGATGTCGTCGGGATGAATTATGTCCATCCAACCGCGTTCCCAAAGCTCCTTGACGGTTATCCCAGTGTACTCGCGCCATCGGCGGTTGACGAAGTTTGTGACGCCATCAGGTCCTGTTGCCCAGACTAGCCCAGGCAGAATGTCGAAAAGTTTCCGGAGGTCTGCTTCCATACCTCACTTTCCCACAGTCAAGGCGAGGTCACTTTTTTAATGGTGGAAGCAATCGCGTCAATAGTACTTAGGTGTCGGGATCTTTCGGGTCCAAGATGTTTGCTCGGATAGACCTTGAGTTCCTCGTCGGTACTAGCATCCACGATGCAACGAACAACATCGTAAATACCAAAGTATCGGCGATACCATAGTGCAATGGTTCCCACGCCAGTTCAGTGTGACCTTCCTCCCACCCAACCCAGGCAAACACGTAGGAGGATGCCCATGTCCGGTATACAGCCCGAAGTCACACGCCGAACCCTTCTTGCCGCCGCCACAGCCGCAGGCGCGGTGGGTATGCTTCCGGGAACGCTCACCGCTTCGACAACGAGTCCCGATATCAAACCGTTCAAGTTCTCGGCTACCGACGAGCAGCTTAAGGATCTTCGACATCGTGTTGAAGCCACCCGCTGGCCGGACCGCGAGACGGTGTCGGACGATACACAGGGTGTGCGGCTCGACACGATCCGGAAAGTCGCCAAGCACTGGAAGGGCTATGACTGGCGCAAGGCCGAGGCCCGGCTCAATTCCTTCCCGCAATTCATGACCGAGATCGACGGGCTAGACATTCACTTCATCCATGTGAAGTCCAAGCATGAAAAGGCGTTGCCCATCATCATCACCCATGGCTGGCCGGGCTCGATCATCGAGCAATTGAAGATCATAAAGCCGCTGACCGATCCGACGGCCTATGGCGGCACCGAGGCCGATGCCTTTGATGTCGTCATTCCCTCGCTGCCGGGGTATGGCTTTTCGGGCAAGCCGAAGGAGAAGGGCTGGAACCCGCCGCGCATCGCCAAGGCCTGGGCGGTGCTGATGCAGCGTCTCGGTTATACCAAATATGTCGCCCAGGGCGGTGATTGGGGCAATGCCGTCACCGAACTGATGGCGGTGCAGCAGCCCGCCGGCCTCATCGGCATCCATACCAATATGGCGGCCACCGTACCGGCGGACATCGCCAAGCTGCTATCGTCAGGCGCGCCGGCGCCGGCCGATCTTTCCGCCGACGAGAAGCGCGCTTATGAACAGCTCGACGATTTCTACAAGAACGGTCTTGGCTATGCGATCGAGATGAACAACCGGCCGCAAACGCTTTACGGCATCGTCGACTCGCCGATCGGCCTCGCCTCCTGGATGCTCGACCACGATATCAGAAGCTACCGGATGATCGCTCGCTCTTTCGATGGCGAGAAGGAGGGGCTGACGCCCGACGATATCCTCGACAATGTCACGCTTTACTGGCTGACGAACACGGCGATCTCGTCCGCACGACTCTACTGGGACAATGCGCATTTCCCCTCGGGCGGTTTCTTCGATCCGCGCGGCATCAAGATCCCGGTCGCCGTCAGCGCCTTCCCGGACGAGATCTACCAGGCGCCGCAGAGCTGGACGCAAAAGGCCTATCCGAAGCTCATCCATTATGCGCGGCCGGAAAAGGGTGGCCACTTTGCCGCCTGGGAGCAGCCGGAGATTTTCACCGCCGAGCTGCGGGCCTCATTTAAGTCGCTGCGCGACGAGACCTAAGGCGGCACTTAACTCCACGGCTCCTGATTCTTTTCCACCTCCGGAGATATGGCACACCTCGAAGACAATTCCGAGCATGACATCGTTCCTGCGCTGAATGTCGATAAGGCCGAATCCATCTCGTCGATGGACCGGATCAAGCAAATAATGAGCGAATACGATGCACAGCTCTTCATCAACAACAAGCACTAGACCGACGGGCTCAAGCTTCTGCGACTGAACTTATAAATTCGAACGATTGGCGCATGAACGCTTCACTCCGGGGCGTTCGCGTCCTTCCGACGGTTTACATCCCCCTCGTATGGGTACGGGAAAGGTAAGATGTTCGCGGGGCCGGTCCCGTCTTCGATCGTAATGACACCCTTTAGCGGACCTCGGGATCTGCTTCACCATGACGAGGGCAGGAGCCATGAAACAGCGGTCTTCGCCAGCGCTCATCGCCTCCTGGCGTATCACGATGTTCCGATTCAGCAGGTTCTTGGCCCCCGCCAGCCCGTGCGGCCGCTTACCCTCGAAGCCCGGTCAGATCCTTTGCTGCTTCCTTGTGCACTTCGGTTTCTGGGGCGCTGGGATGCCAGTGCAAATGCTTCCGAGAAGGGATTCGCGATTGAATCCAATGCTAGCTCGAATCTTTCGCCGACCGCCTCTTAAGGGTTTCTCTCCGATTTCCTTGAGATATTCGGCGGCGGCCGACAGTGGCCGGCTCGAATCCCTCCTTCGAAAGTGCTTCGCCAACCGTTTCGCTATCCTGGGCAGTTCCCCCGGACGAACGGACGTCGCCCGCTTTGCCCTGATTGTTGTTTGCTTTGTTTGGCATGTCGATCCTCGTTGTTGCGCATACGACATCGCATCCCGGATTTCGATCCTGCCGACCCTGGAGATGAGCACTCGGCCGAAATCATTGTATCGCAGATCAATCGAGCCGGCGAGCTTCCGGATGTCAGGAGAACCAGATATTGCAATCGAGGACGTCGAACGTCACCGAGGCATCTCTGCCGACAACCGGTGTCGTCCGCCCCGAGAGGAATGACCCTGTCGGCCCTACTTAGACTGAGTCGCGTTTCCCTGATGACCGTGCTTCCTCCCTCCCCAGGGCCTCCCGGAGTTGAGAGACAAGATCATCGGAGACCGCCAGGCGCGAGGCAAGCTCCCTGACCGTCCTCGATAGCACCCGGTTGTCCTTCTTCAGTTCATCGATCGTTTCGGCGGGACCAGCATCGCTCTCACCTTCGTCCTGGAGGTCCGTCTCCTCCCGCCCCATCGCTCTAAGCACAGCCTTCCGAACTTTCGGATAGGCACAATCCTCTGTTCCAATTAACGTTCGAGAGCGCTGCGCTTCTCTTGCTACAGCGGAAATGGATATTGGTATCGGGCCGCCCTTTTTCGGAAGCTTGATCACGAGGGGCACTCCCGCTCGCAGCCTGTACAGTGCGTCCATGAAATCTTTCGCAACATCACGCTTTTCGTGGGTCATGCTGCTGCTTCCTCCAACTGTCTTATCACTCGGATTGCCTGACGCACGCGAACTGCAGCGAACGCCGCAATCCGATGTTCATTGGCCTCGCGGTTGGCAGCCTCGATTTCCTTGTATTCACGGAGCCTCTCATTCCAGTACGGTAGATGAATCTTCGACTTGACTCCATTCGGGCAGTCACCACAGTTCTCAGGCGTTCGATATGCGTTTAGAGGGCGCTTCGCGTTTGGGTCGAACTTCCCAAGAAAGTCCCTGTGGCATGCAGCCAAATGTGCGCGAAAGAAGCAGTCGGCATGCTCCGACGTAAAAAAACGAACCTCGTCGAGATTGAGGGCAATCGCCAAAAGGTTTATTCGACCTTCGAGGGTTCGAGCTCCGGCGCACACCTCCGTGAAGTGCTTCTTTCGCGATTTGATCTGTTCAGCCATTTTTCCAGCGAGAGGCTGCCCCTCGTACAATACTCCGACGATCATGCGAGCCGCTTCTCGAGTTGCGACATCATTGACCAGACCGAGCAACCTAGGGTCGGTGCCGAGATAGGCGCTTTCCACCACGAAATCGGATGTGTGCTTGAAGTGGTCTCTGACAGCCGGAATCAGGGTGCCGTCTATCCTGACAATGTCCTGCGCAAAGCTCTTCCGGAGTTGGTGCGTCGACAATCGCCAAGCGCGATAGCTTTCAGGAAGCTGCACATGCTTTTCAAGGAAGCGGTTCTGCCCGTGACGAATATTATCGGAGCGGATCTCGTAATTGGCCGGAATGCTTGTCGGGAAGGCTCTTGAGACCCCTAGTGAAACGATGAGTGCGTTCGATCCGAACCGCTCCCTCCACGGCCGAAACAAGGCATCCAGAACGAGTATCGCCTTGACCGTAAAAGGAATGCTGTTAGCACCCAACGGTTTCACGCCGAGCAACCACTCGGCCGGCGTTCCTTCGGGGTCAGAGCTTCCCTTGAACACTCGCCCCTTGAGAAAATACAGGTCGTAGAGGCCGCTGGTGGACTGCCGCACCTCCAAGCAGCTCGGCCATCCGTTTTCATCTCTGCCATCCACCTTTATCCCGGCAAGCTCACTGACCCGTATTCCGGTCCCCGCCTGGAGAGCACTGGTCGAAGCATTACGAAGATCACCGTGGAGTTCGCGCAACTCAACTATGCTGCCAGGAGAATTTGCAGCCTGGCCAAGAGGTGAGCGCCATGGTTTCGAAAGATCACCTCTTCCGTTGAAGATGATTTCCGTGAGCGACTTGGCGACCGACCGCTGCATGTCCGGTCGGTTCGTCTCCTCGACGCCTTTCAAAGCGGCAAAGTAGACATCCTGAGCGTACAGGATATCGTCGCTGTAGGTGTCCATCCATCTGTTCGCCGCTTCGAGAAGTGGGTGGAGCACTTCGTCCGGTACCGGTGGAATCCATCCGTTCGTCACGACCCCGAATTCGGTAGCGATTTCATTAGGTGAAGCCCCGCGTAATGGATGCATGGGCATGACGAGTTCCGGGAAGTCCGTGAATTCGGAGCCGAGATTGTACACGTCAACGAGGACGGTTAGGTAATTATTGAGGACGGAGGTCGAGATGCCTTGCGCTTCTTGCACTGGATCCTCATTGTCAGAAGCACTGAGATTCCGGACAAACTCCTCCTTCTGCTCATTCACAACATCCTCAACGAACCAACTCACCTGATCCGGGGTGAACTCGGAGAATAACCTGATGTCGTTCATGAACATCCAGTGCAGGATGACACGAAGCGCTGGGCCACACACCTCAAAAACCCCAGAGTCCTTCCTACGTCTGACCCGATTGGAGAACCGCAAGGCGTCGAGAATACGCCTTCCTTGATCAGTGATCGCTTTGCACACGGGATCCGTCTTTTGGTCTGGCGTGAAATAGCCAAACCAATTAATTCCTTTCGAGCGGGCACCACCCGTTAGGTTTCGATAGTCCCACCAGTCATCAAACCAAAGCGAGTAAGCCGTCGCTTTGGAAACAAGAAGCTCGGCGCTCGATTTGAGATAATTGCCGGCAGGGATCTGCCTGTGTCCTCTGTGGATCGACATCGGTTACTCTATCGGTGGAACGGGAGGAAGCGTGCGGACGTCGGCCCGTTTGAGCAAGTCACGACCGAACTGCGGCAACCAGAAATCATGAAGGGCGCGCCGCTCTCTTTCCCACTCCACAATCCAGCGGGCGGCAGTCATCTTCATTCGGGCTTCCTTGAACGCGGCCTTGAATTGAACGAGACGCACGGCGTTGCGGTCGGTCGGGGCCATCGACGCAAGGGGGCACGCGAAGCACTTGCCGTAGGCTGCACATAGCGTCCCCTTTCGCTGCCCGCGAATAGGAGAGTCATGCGGATCATCGCAGTCGAATCCGGGAGTGGCGGCACTGTAAAGCCTTCGACGGCCACCCTGGTTGCGGGTGTCGACTTTGCCACTCGATAGAATGATTCTCTCGCGCTCGCCGATGGTATGTGCGAGGCTTTCCTGACGCTCCCTGAATTGCCTAGCAGTTTCATAATGCCCATCAGTCGTGGCTGATGTCCTATGCTGCTGGACAATCTGCTGGATCAACAAATCCCCCTGAGACATCTCGGATGCGATGTCGCCCCCGATAGTTCGAAGATCGTTCAGCGTAAACGGAGGGAGATCGAAGCGCTTCCTGAATTGCTCGAGAGCACGTGCGAGGCCCGTGTCCACAAAATGGCCATTCCAGAAGGGCCGTGGGCCACCCCCACGACGGCGGAAAGGAAGAAATACGAGATCGTCGTATTTTCCTCGCGAAATGTTGTGAGTCAGTGCGGTTAACTTTTTGACCCGTTTGAGGAGGCTTCCAACGCCGAAAGGGTCATCATCGATTGCAAAAGAGCGTTGTTGCCAATGGCCGCTTCTTCTCTTTTCCGCTTTGATGTAGATCCTCGTACCGCCCAAAAGGCCCTCGCGCTCTTGTATGTTCGACCAACGAAGAAAAACCAAGCCGACCTCGTTAAAGCATGTCGGCAGGCCTATCAGGATAAGGAATGGTAGTAACGTGTCGGTTGTTAGGTAAAGATGATCAATCACCTCTTCTACAGAGCCATAGGGCTTCCGGAGAGCACGCGCGAGCCCTGGCATCTCCTCACGAAATCGACCAGATAGGAGGTTGATATGCATTGCAGCGTGCGCAGATTTCAGCTTGACCTCAAAGTTCTTGAACTCGTCGCGCTTGAGACCGTGAAGTTCGGGAACAACGATGTTGCTCGTCTGAACCGCTGCATGCCCTACCTCTAACCTCTCGACAGCTTCGGTTATGACTCTCTTGCAAGCATTAAAGAGTAGCGACACTTCTATTCGGGACAACTTCAGGGGTTTGGGGTCGTGATTTTGCTCTGGCCACGGCGGATGAAACAAGAATTCCTTTCCGAGAACCGACGTCGCACCGACATCAGAAGCCCACTGCAAGAAGCGCCTGACGCAGCCATATCTTTGATTTTTAGTTATGTTCGCGAGCCTGAGAACCGAGCCGACATTGTCGTCGCCGTCCAACCAGTACCAGTAGCCGTCGAGGACCTTCTGATCGAACCCATCCATGGAGCCGACGTGGCGTCCGAACAGCTCTTCCCAAGAGTCGAGAAACTCGTAGAGATACCGGAAAAATTTGACCGTGTTCATCCGCGTTGATGGTGCGTTCTTGGAATTTGTCACTCTGATGAACTTGGCGATCAATCGCGTGAGTTCGGGACGGCCGCGGAGCCGGTCGAAACTGATGTCTTGGGGCTTCACACCAGGTTGAGTGACGAACCTTTGAACCAGTTGCGGCTCAGGACTGTTCGAATTTTCTACGCGAACTGGCCTTGGCGCAAAGTTCACCGCTATCGAAGGTCGCTTCTTCATTTGGTCAACCCATAGATGGACCGAAGCGCCGCGACGTGTGCGTCGGATATGACCTCCTCCCGCTTCTCAACCCATTTCAAGTATATGTCGGTGGTCGTTTTGAGGGATGCGTGTCGAAGGCGCACCTGCACCTTTTTCCACGGCTCCTTTTCGCCAACTGCAATGCCCGCGTAGTAATTCTCGACTGCAAACGTATGGCGAAGATCGTGGAAGCTGTGGCAGTTCACGAACCGTACGGTCATCGCGTAGGATCCATCCGACTGCGTGATCGGAAACCCATCCTTGTGAAGTACAAAGGTTTCCTCCCTCATGACTAGACCGGCGTCATAGACGGCCGCGGAAAAACGTCGAGACAAGGTGTCCGGCTGAAGTGGTCGTCCGATATCACGATGGTTCGAGCCGAGGCCATTCAAAAAGAGCCGCCCGCGATCCCGATTTTGCCCTGGAGAGAGCCGTTCAGCCTCGGCCACTACTTCACTTCTCTCGCCCCGGATGTATGCGAGCAGATGTTCGATTAGAATTGAAGGCAAAAAGACTTCGCCCGGCTTCAATCCCTTTGTCTTGCTCAGCCAGAGACCCACTGATTTGTAGGGATCATCCTTGTCGACATGCCGAGCCAATTCCAAGATCTGGGCGATGGTCAACGAGCAAACCTCGTCCAGCCTCATGCCAGTCGCATAGGACACTTCCGATGCCAACCTGTCCCGACATGATTTATTGATTACCTTGTTCGTCGGTGGGCCGAGCTGTTCGAGCACTTTAGAGAGCTCTGCCTCAAAGAAGGGAGATATCTTCTCGTTAGGGGGCGCATCTCCAGGCGTGAGCTCATAGACATTACTATTAGATCCAGCGCGAAACTGCCTGAAGCCGTCCTTTAGCAAGGCGGTAACTTGAGCAAGTGGAATCTGGGTTGGAAGACCCTTTGCGATCCGAAAGCGGAAATATCTTGCTACCGTGGCCAAGCGTCTTTTGACGGTAGCGGGCTTTAGTTTCTTTTTCGTCTTTACCGAGATTGCCTCGTTTAAACAGAATGAGAACTCCTCCAAGTCGTCGACTATCACCTCGTCCTCTCTGAGGCCACGTACATACATGAACGTTGCGAACTGGTAGAGATCGTCGGCATAAGCGTTCTGCGTGTTCAACCACGACTTTCCGGCCCTCCGCGCCCTGTCGGCTTTTTCGGCAGTGAATTCGTTCATGTTGGATAGGGGTTCGGCGTCCGGGCCGAAGATGATCTTCATGCCTGCGACAATGCGCTGGCGTATTCGTCGATGAACAAAATCGTGTTGGTGTGTCTCAACGACCTTAATGACAAAACAGGTTCTGGGCGTCTCAATATTCATTTTTAGTCTCCAACTCTTATTGAGTTATGAGGAGACCGGCCATGATGTACAATTGAATGATTTCATGCATTTCGACTTGACAAGGAATCGATTTGATCGGTTTCCTCTGAGCAAGGATTCGTGCTTAAGTCCTTCCGCCGACAGCTATTGTTGTCCTGAGGAAGGATTTACATTTTCGATACTGATGGTAACCGGCCGATGAATTCTTGCGAGCGATTTGAAACATTGAGGGCACCGGAGCGGCTCTGGGTCTACCAGCTACCTCGGCGGTCAGCCTGTCTCGTTCTTGCGTGGAAACGGTCCCAACAAAGCTCCCATTAATCGAAGGCGTCCGGACTGCCACCGGCGGGTCCAGTGCACAGGTCCGATGTTCTTGGGGCGCCGCAGGAATTGTCACTCCAGTTCCGTAGGTAGTAAAGCTACTCGATAATCCGCATCGGAAACGCGTATAGTAGTACCAGCATAAAGAATGTAGGACATGTCTGAGCAAACTCGGCTTGAACAAAAAATTGAGCAGCCCGAGCAGGTTTCGCGGGCCAATGCTCAAGCGCGCGCGAATTTCCTAATTCTCTATCCGACGACCGTCCCCGACGACATCGCTCTAGTTATGGAAACGTTCAGGCCAGAGCTTCCCCCCGGGCGACCAGACGGAATCAATCTGGAGTTGGTCAAGGCGTCGCCATGGACTGACGCAAACCCCTGTACTTTGCGTTCAGCGTTTGCCGGCAACGGGCGGCGCCTGAGGATCAAACAGTTTTTCTATGACTGGGCTCCGCCTGCCGCGACGATTGCAGCCTTGTGGGACAGCTCGGATCTTGTTCCATTGTTCTGCGGGCGGACAATCGGCTGGGTGGGGACTGACTACAAGGGTGGGCGGGGCGCGTCAATTGAACGCTACGGCACTCAGGTCGAGCTGTCCGTCTTGGAAGGCGCGTTTAGCGATGAAGAAATAGGCGTATAGCGCGGCGATCAGGATGAGACGGTGGCGACAATCTGGATGAGACTCTTATGTCGCGGTCGGCATGAAGGTATCATGCTGATTGTCGCTGGCAAGAGTCTCATCGTGTTCTGATTGCCGCTCCGCGACAAACTGGGAAGAGCTTTTGATTGTCGCGAAGGCGGCAGGTCTGCCGCGCTGGCGTTTGGCTTCCATGGCGGAACGTCGCCGGTAGCTTTCGACGTTCATTTCGAAGATCGTTGCGTGATGAACAAGTCGGTCCACCGCGGCAAGCGTCATGGCCGGGTCCGGAAAGACGCGGTTCCATTCTCCGAAGGGCTGATTGGCGGTAATCATGATGGAACGCCGCTCATATCTTGCGGAGATGAGTTCGAAGAGCACGCTGGTCTCGGCCTGGTCCTTGGTGACGTAGGCCAGATCGTCGAGGACAAGCAGATCGAACTTGTCGAGCTTTGTTATGGCGGACTCGAGCTGGAGTTCACGCCGTGCGACCTGAAGCTTCTGGACGAGGTCGGTCGTGCGCGTGAACAGCACCCGCCAACCGTTCTCGATTAGCGCGAGGCCAATGGCGGCAGCGAGATGGCTCTTTCCGCCGCCGGGCGGACCGAACATGAGGATATTGGCACCTTTGGCGAGCCAGCTATCGCCGGCGGCAATGGCCATGACCTGGGCCTTGGAGACCATGGGCACGGCGTCAAAAGCGAAGCTGTCGAGCGTCTTGCCAGGCGGCAGATGCGCCTCGGCGAGATGACGTTCGATCCTGCGATGCGCCCGTTCAGCCAGTTCATGCTCGGCGATGGTCGAGAGGAAGCGAGCCGCAGGCCACCCTTCACGATCGGCCTGTTCGGCAAATTGCGGCCACAGCGTTTTGATCGTCGGTAACCGGAGCTCATTCAGCATGATGCCGAGGCGGGCTTCGTCGATGGTGTTGTGGACGTTCTTCATGCAGCCTCTCCCGCGCAGGCAGACCCCATCAGGGCTTCATAGCTATTGAGCGATGCGAGTTGCACATGAACGATCGGCAACTGATCCGGGTCCGGGCCGAAGATCGCTCTCAAGGTGACCAGGTCGGGCAGTTTGTGGGCGTCGAGCGTTCTGGCAAGCTCCTCGGCCAGTTCACGCTCGCAGCCGCGATCATGAGCCAGCGCCAGCAATTCCACGGTAATCTTGCAAGCCTGCCGGTCAGGCAGTTGCTCGATGAGAGTGTCGAAAGCCCTTCGATATTCCGGCCGGGGGAAGAGCTTGTCGCGATAGACCAGGTTGAGAAGCGCCATCGGCTTTTTGCGCAGGGAATGAATGACGTGGCGATAGTTGACGACCTGGTCATGCTTGCCGCTCGCGTGGGCGCGACCTCGCGGCAACGTCAGTAGATGCGTGCCGCCAATGAAGACGTCGAGGCGATCGTCAAACAAACGCACACGCAGCCGGTGGCCGATCAAACGGGAGGGGACGGTGTAGAAGACCTTGCGCAAGGCGAAGCCGCCGGTGCGCGACACGGTGACGACCACCTCTTCGAAGTCAGTGGTGCGGCGATCGGGAAGCGCCTGCAGATGCGGACGCTCGGTATCGATGCGCTTGCCATGCGCGGCATTGCGACGGCTGACGATCTCATCGATGAAAGCGCGGTAGGAGCGAAGATCGTCGAAGTCTCGGGTGCCGCGCATAAGGAGTGCATCGCGGACCGCGTTCTTGAGATGGCCGTGAGAACTTTCGATTGAGCCGTTCTCGTGGGCGACACCCTTGTTGTTGCGGGTTGGCGTCATCCGGTAATGAGCACACAGCTCCTCATAGCGGTTTGTGAGATCGACCTTGGCATCGGCATCGAGGTTGCGGAAGGCCGCCGACAGGCTGTCGCTGCGGTGATAGAGCGGCGAGCCGCCGACCGACCACAGGGCGTTCTGCAGCCCCTCCGCCAAGGCGACGAAGCTTTCGCCGCCAAGAATGACATGGGCGTGTTCGAAGCCCGACCAGACCAGCCGGAAGTGATAGAGCAGATGGTCGAGTGGCTGACCGGCAATCGTCACGCCGAGGCTGCCCATGTCGGTAAAATCCGACAGACCAAGTCGGCCGGGATCGTGCGTCTGGCGGAAGATCACCTCCTGCGCCTCACCGTGAATGGCCCGCCATGACCGGATGCGCCGCTCAAGGGTGCGGCGAATGCCTTCGGGCAATTCCGGATGACGACGCAGCATCTCGTCGTAAACGGCGACCGCACGAATGCCGGGAGCAGCCTTGAGGAGCGGAACGACCTCTGCATCAAAGATATGCTCAAGCGGATCGGGGCGACGTCGACCGCGGGGCGGCTTGTTCTGCGACGGAAGGCGCTGCTCTTTCTCGATACGGAACGCCGTTGCCCGGCTGATCGACGCCTTCGCGGCGGCGACCTCAACAGAATGCGTTTGTCGGTACTTCATGAATAATCTCATCTGATGATCGGTTACATGGCGACCCGGCACGAAGGTGGTTCTCCATTCCAGAAGACCGCCACCGTAGCGGGCCGACCGCGATCATGAGACGCCTAAAAATTGCGCCGCGGCGGGGGTGTAACTCCGGTCGGGCTACGCCCTCCCTTCGTCACACCCCCGCCGCCGAGTCTCATCCTGATTGACGTTGAATCTCACCGTGATTGTCGCCGCGCAAGGCGAGTTTCTCGGGTCGCTGCAGCCGGCCTGTCCGGATGTGTTCGACAAAGTGCCGCGAAGCCACAAGCAAAACTATTGGATTCGATATAAGGTACCACCGCTGCGAACGCCGCACGGGCTATGGGTCTACCCCCATCGCCGGGCCTATGATGGCACCTCTGTCATCGAGACTTCGGAGGAGCGGATCCTGGACTGGTGGTGCGCCTCGGCCGTCGCGATGTCCGCCGAATACGATAATCGCCCCCATCGTGATCACGAGCGAGTCTTCTTGCACGAAGCCGATCCCGACGCCTGGGCGATCGTCAGTTCGATTCCGCTCGACAGCCCGGCTAGCTTCGCCTTTCCGCCGGTCCTCGAAAAACAGCAGATCAGGTATCACGAGATCTGGGATATCGATGCCTGCCAGATTTTCGCGGCAGCGGTCGACCCGGAGTTTGGCGGATGGGATTTGCGCTGGGAGATGGATGGGATCGGTCACAGCCTCTGGACATCGGCGTCCCGGCTATGGTCGCGATCATCCGTGGAGGAATTTGCTCGGCAGCTCGTTTGACGATGTCCTACCAGGGCGCATCAATCGGAGTAGGAGGTCGTTCCAGTTCCCGTCTTTTTACCACGGTTGTCCATTGCTCCTGATTTTTGTACCACGCCAGATAGCACCCCGGCGTTTGCTCAAGCGTTTCAGTCTCGTCGTTGTCGGGCTTATGCATCGAGCGCCAGATAGAAGAAACGATGAGCTTACCGGCGTCCTCGGAGTGCTCCAATTTCAACTCCGGCTTCGAGATATAACGATGCGCATGGGACATCCGAGTCCACATCGCGGACCAAATCTGCTGTGGCTCCAGATCCACCAGATCCGTTTGGGTAGTTGCGAAGGTAACTGTCCAATGCCAGTCCTCCAGTTCATTAGATTGCGACACTGCTCCTCCTTTGGTTAACCGGGGTTCGTGACGACGCCGGACCCTGTTTTGTTACCCCTTGGTCGGATAGGCGTCCCAGTACCTATCTTCGGTCTTGTCCCAGGCCCTCGCACCGGGCCAACGGCCCTCGACCTTCGACCAGGCGGCAGGAGCACCGCGACCCGCCGTCGGATAGGCGTCCCAGTACCTATCTTCGGTCTTGTCCCAGGCCCCCGCACCGGGCCAGCGGCCCTCGACCTTCGACCAGGCGGCAGGAGCACCGCGACCCGCCGTCGGATAGGCGTCCCAGTACCTATCTTCGGTCTTGTCCCAGGCCCCCGCACCGGGCCAGCGGCCCTCGACCTTCGACCAGGCGGCAGGAGCACCGCGACCCGCCGTCGGATAGGCGTCCCAGTACCTATCTTCGGTCTTGTCCCAGGCCCCCGCACCGGGCCAGCGGCCCTCGACCTTCGACCAGGCGGCAGGAGCACCGCGACCCGCCGTCGGATAGGCGTCCCAGTACCTATCTTCGGTCTTGTCCCAGGCCCCCGCACCGGGCCAACGGCCCTCGACCTTCGACCAGGCGGCAGGAGACGGATGGCGGCTCCACCAATCCGCTTCCTGTTTGTGGTATGCCTTCGCTTCCCAATCCCGTTCAGACATTTTTCCTTTCCCCCTGTCTTTCATCACTCGATGCCTGCGATGGCTCCCAGACGCATCGGAAACCAATTTCCGTGTGCCGGTCGGTCAGAAGATCGAATCCGCGATAGGCGGCACCAATCAGCGGGTGCGGCGATGACCAAGCGCCGCCACGAATGACGACATGGCCCTCGCGCGAGCCCATCAGTTCGACGGGAGTGAAGTCCGCGAACGCCGCCCTGACGGTTTCTCCGGTAAAGAAACAAGTTGTCGTGAATTCCCAGCTATTACCGCACATGTCTGCGACCCCATAGGGGCTATTCCCCTCTGGGTGAGCATCAACTGGCGCCGTCGTCGTTTGTGGAAAATGAGCATAGCCTTGACTGAGTTGGGCAACCCAGTCGGTCAAATCCACCATCTCGCGGCCGTAAGTCTCGCCTGCATAGCGCACCGCCCTAGGAGCGAACATGTTGCCCCACGGATACCAACGGCCATCGGCTCCACGCGCCGCCTTTTCCCATTGCCATTCCGTCGGCAGCGACTTTCCGTGGAACCTAGCATATGCCCAGGCGTCGAACCAGTCGATACCGACGACCGGATGATCCGCTGCAAAGCGCGGATCTTCAACCGTATTTCGTCGGTGTGATTTGTTACGCGGTTGCCCCGGGTGGGCGAACGAGCGTTTGCGCTGCGCTGAAAGCTTCTCAAAATCTTCGACCCAAGCGTCGTACTGGCTAGTCGTTACGGGGTATTTATCTATGAAGAACGTGTCGAGATGTATTGACCGACGTGGTGTACATTTGGACCAGTCGAAGGGTTCGCTGACAATTTCGTGCGGATCGACGCCGGCGATGAATCCTCCAGCCGGAATCTCGATCATTTGATCAAGATCATCGGGCTTCTTTGCTGGTGCTGGTGGCTGCTGAAAAGCTTCGATCGCGGCTTCCAACCGGTCGCGTGCGTGTTCTACAGGAACGCTGAGCGGCCGCCGGGTTCGGCTCATCAACTGGTTCTGTCGTTCCTGAGCAATCTCAGGGATGTCCGTCCCCAATATTGCAAACTGGGCCGGACAAATCGAGCAAGCGGCGTGTCCCACCGGATAGTACATGCGTCCGTGATTGAGCTCTCGCAAAACTGCCGCAGGACTCTGAACAATGGATCGTAAATGATCGAATGCCCGCTCGTCGTGCCGACGACCACAAATGCGGAATGCTTTGATAAAAACCGGCTCGTCCGTGTCGTGGGTGCATGAATAAACATACTGCTCGGCGGGAACCCAGGGCAGATCGATATAAGCCAACGACAGCGCCAGCGATCGTACCACTGGATCGCCATGGGCCGGGGCGAGTTTCGTGTAGATCCCATCGCGACGCCATGGTCGGGCCAGATCGACGGTCAACAATGCGAACGCCATCCACTGCGCGAAGGTCCTATCGCCGGGAGCTGCGGTTTTGAACTGCCAGTCCGAGAAGATACCAGTAAAGATTGCATTGTGGTCTGCACCGTTTTCGTCAGCCCACCCCTCAACCGCTTCAACAAGCGCAAGCACTTCCTTTGACGGAGCCTCAACAAGAGCACGGGGCGTCACTTCGATCGGCATTCTTTCAAACCAAGGCAGATCTCCGTTCCGTGTTTCCAGGGGCCAAGACCGTCCAACGTCTGGATGGTCGCGCCGCGCCACATGTGCCTGCAACGCATGTATATGCTCCTGAATGAGTTCCGGCATGTCCGGCGATGCGGCATCAACGATCGCGCGAAAGCTGGCTGCCAGCGCGCTAACAGTCAATAAGATATCACTCATCCCCCGGCCCCTCATAGTTCGGAGCAAGAAACATCTAAACGTGCATAGTATACATCAAAACAACCAAAAGCAAAGACTCGCCCGCAACACGCTGCTCACCAAGTCTAGGTCGTGTGGACAATTATCTGATCCATAGCACGACGGCGGCGATTGTGACGACTGCGAGATAGTTTCGTGCTGTTTTCTCGAAGCGCGTTGCGACCCTGCGGAAGTGCTTGAGCTTGGAGAAGCAGCATTCGATGAGGTGGCGCTGGGCATAGAGGTGCTTGTCCAGCTTGTGTTTCTTGGCACGGGAGGGATTATTGGGGATCACCGCCACAGCGCCTTTGTCCGCAATTGCATCACGCAGACGATCACTGTCGTAGGCGGTGTCGGCCATGACGATATCGGCGGGCAGGCCTTCGATCAGGGCATCGGCCTGTGGCGCATCGCCCTTCTGGCCGGCGGTCAGAGTGAAGCGGACCGGGCAGCCGAGACCACGCACCGCCATGTGGATTTTGGTGCTCAGGCCGCCACGGGAACGACCAAGGGCTTGATCTTCAGCCCCTTTTTTGCGCCGGCAGCGTGCTGATGGGCGCGGATGATGGTGGAATCGACGATCAGATACTCGAAGTCCGGATCATCTGACATCGCTGCAAACATGCGCCACCAGATGCCCTTCTCGCTCCACCGGCTGAAACGTCGGAAGACACTGTTCCACTCGCCGAACACTTCTGGCAGGTCACGCCAAGGCGAGCCCGTGCGTACGATCCAAAGCACGGCTTCCACGAACATTCGGTTATCGCGGCCCGAAGACCCCCGCGTCCGATCGTCACCTATGATGTGCGGCGATATCCGCTCCCACTGCTCGTCCCGTAGAATCAACCGGTCCAATACACCCATGACTGCCTCCAAAAGACAGTCTTGAATCTGATTTGCTCAGCCTTGGGAATCCCAAGAGTCCACACGACCTAAGGAAGGGAGAAGGTGCTTTGCATCTAACCGCAGTTGACGCCAAGCGGCCGAGGGCTTCGTCCGCCACCCTGCTGCTACGAGATTTCCGACGAAGAACACGTTGCAGAAATCTCTCGACCCACCTAGTGCTATGATCGGAGCGTCGGCCAGGGTTCGCAGATTGTCGAGCTGCTCAACAAACAGAAACTCGCGATAGAGTGTAACCGGTATTCCGCTCCCACGTTGTCCCGCCGATACTAATCTGTGGTCGCCTTTCCATGGACGAGCAACGGGAATATCACCTCGTCCCCTCTGAGACCACGTACGTGCATGAACGTTGCGAACTGGTAGAGATCGTCGGCATAAGCGTTCTGCGTGCTCAACCACGACTTTCCGGCCCTCCGCGCCCTGTCGGCTTTTTCGGCAGCGAGTTCGTTCCTGTTCGATAGGGGTTCGGCGTCTGGGCCGAAGATCTCCAGAACTGCGACAGCGCGCTGGTGTATTCGTTTGTGGACAATTTCGTATTACTGCGTCTCAACGACCTTGATGACAAAACATCTTCTTGGCGTCTCAATATTCATCTTCTCTCTCCAATTCATTTTGAGGAGACGCTCGCGATGTACTATCAATGATTTGATGCATTTCACCTTGACAAGGAATCGATTTGATCAATCACCGATGCCCAAGGATTCACGATTCAGCCCTTTAGCCAACAGTTATTGCGTGTCCTGAGGAGGGATTTATATTTCCGATACAATAGGCGGCTACGAATTCTGTAAGCAATCTGAAGCAGCGGGAAGATCGAGGCAGTATCGGATTCCACCAGTGTCCACCGAAGTCAGCCAAGTTCTCGTTATTACTGGAGACTGTCCCAGATGTCTTCGACCTGAGCGGAAGGGGCCGCATCTGCCGGTAGCAAGATCTAATCCGAGTGAATGTTTCTTGAAGCGCCACAGAGATTGCCACTTGAGACCAGCGTAGTAACCTAAACTCTTGACCAAGGTTCCGCGACGGTATGGCGGAGACTTTCACGTTCTCATTCTGCACTTTATCATTCGCAGTGACCATTCAGGCAACTGAGAAACCGAGACTGGACACGGAGCGATCTGAACAGATAGCACCCCATATAAAGTTCGAGTCCAGTCGCCCCGACCATTTAATCCCTTGAAATCTCAGTCTAAAACAGCCGGTTGACTTCGCGGCCAACCGGACGGCGGAGCGTAGCGCGCATAGCGTCCGGATTTGAGCGATCAGTCCTGGAAATTCCCATATATCGCCTCCCGCGTCTGACCAAAATCATGTGGCGTGAAGCCGACCCCGCTCTTCATCCTTGCTCCGCCAAATGACACGTCGCCGTCCGGCGTGAGGGCGCGACGAGCCAGCGGATGCCTCAGTGAATGGTGTGGGGTAATCCGTCCCAGGAGGACGTCAGGTCTTCAAGCAGGACGAGGAGTTTTTCGAATTCGGCAAGCACGGAGCGGAATTCTTCGTTGTCCAACAAGGCGATCTGCGAAGCCTTGGTCGAAAGGGATGCGATCAATCGCTCGATCCATGTGCATCGGTCCGCAGGCACGTGTCCGAGAATATCGTCCCGGTATTCCTGGAGGTAGCTGTGGATGCGCGCCACGATCACACGGCGGTCGGTCGCCCCGAGCGTGGCAAGATTGCTTCGAGCCGTCTGCAGTTCCGCGATGATCGATATCTGCATCTCTCTCCCCTTGGTTCGTCACCACTCCTGACGCGGCCGAATACCACGATCACGGAGCGTTCGACACGGACCAAGGTCTGACGACATCGAGGGGCGTGGTTTGGTTGCTATCTTACACTGCCGAAGGTCTAACGGAAGATCCCGGTCCAAGAGCAAAACGAGGTGCTTAGCGCGAATCATCCGTCCATATGCGGCGCTGGCCGCGATAGATATACTGTCCGGAGCCCTGGCGCGTATTGTCGCGATAATAGTCACGGCGGTTGCGGTTGCGGTCGTCGCCGGCGCAGCGCTCCGGAAAACGGCGGCAATCCTCGCGGTTTTGGCGGTCGACGCGCGGATTAGTCGGATCAACAGCCATTGCATTACTGGCAAGCATTGCTAAAGCTAAGGCAAGAACGACCTTGATCATTTCACTCTCTTCAATCTGCCGCAGACCATTGCCTGGAGTTTACCACATGCTGCCAAGCCGCTCACTTCTCATCGGCGTGATCGTAACGCTGGCTTCCTCGCATATCGCATTGGCAGAAAACGTCCAGTTCCGGAACGCCAGGGAAAATGAAATCCGGCAGCTTCTGAACGGCGCCAGCGATCTACGGAAGGCCTCCAACGGCTACGAATACCGCCAAGGCAACAAGAACGGCTACAAGATTTCAAACGGTCAGATCTGCGTTCTTTTTCCCAACAAGCAGACCGACTGCGTCTCGATCAAGACGGATGGCAAGGTGCTGCAAATGATCGATAACAAGGGCAATCGCGTCAAGCTCTGAGCCCGGCGTGCTACAAATTCTGAAGCCCTTCGGCTGCAATCATAGCGCGGCCAATGTGAGCTTGCCGTCCGCCATCGTACGCGGCTGCCAAGAGACATAGTTGTAAATCGTGAAGTGCGGCGTTTCGAAGGGCGTCGCATGGGTTTCAGCGATGACGGTGACATCTGCGCCGGCAGCTTCGCCGGCGAGAATGCCGGCAACCGCGTCCTCGAAGACCAGGCAGCGGGCGGGATCGACGCCGAGACGGCTTGCGCCAAGCAGGTAACATTCCGGGCTCGGCTTGCCTGCCGATACTTCCTCACCACTGACGATCATTTTCGGCATGGGAATGCCCGCTGCCGCCATACGGAGACGGGCGAGTTCGATGGGCGCGGAGGTGACGATGCCCCAACGATCGGCGGGCAGTGCATTCAGGAAGCGGATGGAACCCGGAATCTCGATGATACCTTCGAAATCCTCCATCTCTTCCTTCAGAAGGAGCTTGGCCTCGGCGACCGGATCGACACCGGGAAGACCGAGCTGCCTGATCGCATCGGATGCACGAACGCCGTGGATGGTCTTGAGCAGGACTTCCGGCTCGAAGCCGTGGCGGACAGCCCACTCGCTCCAGACGCGCTCGACGACGGCGATGGAGTTCAGCACCGTGCCGTCCATATCGAGGAGGAAGGCATCGTAGGTCTTGTCGAGAACGCGATGGGAAGCGGACACAGGAGGTTCCTTGCGAAGCGGAGGCGTCATGCCTCCGCGACTAAACGAGCGCGGGAGCGGCGTCAACTCGGCTCGCACGGTTGACCTCGGGATGGGAATGCTCTTGATGTCGGCCTGTGCGCCGGGTCGGCGGGGACCATGAAGCATGGCTGGCGTTCTCTCCGACGGTTGGCTCCGCAGCCTTGACGAGCAGCCGGCTCAGGACACATAAGCCGTGACACCCAGCAAAGGGCCTGGCACGAGTTGCGCAAGGGCGGACGGGACCATGAAAGACATACTCATCGTCGAAGACGATGCGCTGATCGCCATGCTGCTTGAGGAAATGCTTGGGGATCTCGGCTATCGCGTGACCGCCAGTGTTCCGGATCTGGAGCAGGCGCTCGATGCAGCCGAGAACAAGGAATTCGACGCAGCTATCCTCGATGTATCGCTGGCTGGAAAGAGTTCGCTGCCGGTCGCGAAACTGCTTGAGGCACTTGGCAAGCCCTATGTCTTCGCGACGGGATATGGCAGCGCGCCCGAAGGCACCAGTTCTAGCCAGCCTATCCTCAGAAAACCGTTCCAGCTCTCCGATCTCGAAAAAGCGCTCAAAGGCATGCAGGCCTGAAGCGAATCGCGATCTCCAAGATTCGCCGGTAACGCTTCAGGTTCCTGCCGCACGCGTGTCGTCACTGCAAAACAGCTGCGCGACGTGCCTTATCGCACCTGATCAAGCAGGCGTTTGCATTCCAGGAGATCGTAAAGCGCTTCCTGGAGAAGCGCACGGTCCTCCTTGCCGACACTCGACTTGCCGACCGAGATTTCCGGCTGATCGTCCTCGCCGCTGACGAAATTGAAGAAGCGGCGCGTGATCGGCGGCTTGGCGCGACCGACGATCTGGTCCTCTTCCGCCATAGCGACGCGCGGTTCACCTGCGACAATATCGCCCACGTTGGCCGAGAGTGCCTCGACGCTTGCAAGATCGCCGTGACCAACCGCGACGACAAACTTGTTGCCGTTGGTCTTCAGCAACTTCTGCACGCCCTTGATCGTATAACCATGATCATAGAGCAGATGGCGGATGCCTTTCAGGAGATCGACATCCTCCGGCCGGTAATAACGCCGGCCACCGCCACGCTTCATCGGCTTTATCTGCGGAAAGCGGGTTTCCCAAAAGCGCAGCACATGCTGCGGCAGGTCAAGATCATCAGCAACTTCGCTGATGGTGCGAAAGGCATCCGGGCTCTTGTCCAACGTCATACTGCTACGCGACCTCGCGGATCCATCCAAAACGGCGACTCATCATATTTCAACGGTTTGGAGCCGCGAATTCAAGTCACGTCTTCGCGTTGCGCACAGCCGGAGGAGCGACGCGGCAAAAGTTTCCGTTCAGCGGGAAAAAAGATGATCAGGCAGCCGGGTTTTGCGGCTTGGTTTTGCCCTTCCGGGCAACATGGGACTTGAGAATGCGCGTCTTGAGCACATTCGAGGCCTTGAAGGTCATGACGCGACGGGGCGAAATCGGAACTTCCTCGCCAGTCTTCGGGTTGCGGCCGATGCGCTCGTTCTTGTCGCGCACCTGGAAGGTTGCGAAAGAGGAGAGCTTGACGGTCTCGCCGCGTACGATGGCGTTGCAAATCTCGTCGATGACCGTTTCGACGAGCTCAGCAGATTCCGTCCGGGAGAGACCGACCTTCCGAAAAACGGATTCCGCCAGGTCTGCTCGCGTAACTGTCTTTCCGGTCATGGTTTCCCCGCCCAATAGAAAATATTTTGTGAAAGTGGACGAAGATTATTTGTCTTGTGCCTCACGGTCAAGCTCTTGTTCGCCGCCAGTTTTTTAGGATTCGTGCCTACCAGCGCAGCAAAGCCGCGCCCCAGGTGAAGCCGCCGCCCATCGCTTCCAGCATCACGAGATCGCCCTTCTTGATGCGTCCGTCGCCGGCAGCCGTCGCAAGAGCCAGCGGAATGGAGGCAGCGGACGTGTTGCCATGCAGATCGACTGTTATGACGACCTTTTCCGGGGCAATGTTCAGCTTCTTGGCCGAACCGTCGATGATGCGACGATTGGCCTGGTGGGGGACCAGCCAGTCGAGATCCTCTGATGTCGTGCCGGTGGAGTCGAAAGCGGCCTGGATGACGTCGGTAATCATACCCACGGCATATTTAAAGACCTCGCGGCCTTCCATGCGCAGTTTGCCGACCGTACCGGTCGAGGACGGACCACCGTCGACATAGAGCTTGTCCTTGTGCGAACCATCGGAGCGCAGATGCGCGGTCAGCACGCCGCGGTCTGCCGCCGTCCCCTTGCCCTCGGCTGCTTCCAGCACGATCGCGCCGGCGCCGTCACCGAAAAGCACGCAGGTGGTGCGGTCATTCCAGTCGAGGATGCGGGAGAAGGTCTCAGCGCCGATGACCAGCACGCGCTTGGCAAGACCGCCACGGATATAGGCGTCAGCCGTCGTGACCGCATAGACGAACCCCGTGCAGACGGCCTGGACGTCGAAGGCGAAGCCATGCGCCATGCCGAGACGGTTCTGGATGTTGACCGCCGTCGCCGGAAAGGTGTTGTCAGGCGTCGAGGTCGCACAGATGATCACGTCGATATCGTCAGGCGTCAGGCCGCCATTTGCCAGCGCAGCACGTGCTGCCGCCTCGCCGAGCGATGCCGTGGTCTCGTCATCTCCGGCAATGTAGCGCTGGCGGATGCCGGTCCGCTGGACGATCCATTCGTCCGACGTGTCGACGATACCTTCCATTTCACGGTTGGTCATTACGCGTTTCGGCAGTGCAGCCCCGAAGCCGCGAACCACAGATCGGATCATATTGCTTGAACCTCGTTGCTCACGCGGCTTCCGGCCCCATCGGGGGCAGCCGCTTGGCATGGTATTTTTTGAGATCGTTTTCTATTTTCTGCGTCAGGCCATTCTTGGCCATGTCATAACCGACTTCGATGGCCGCGGCGATGCCTTCGGCATTCGCCCCGCCATGGCTCTTGATGACGATGCCGTTGAGGCCGAGAAACACGCCACCATTGACCTTGCTCGGATCGAGCTTCTCACGCAGCATGTCGAAGGCGCTCTTGGCGAAGAGATAGCCGATGCGGGCAAGCAGCGTGCGCGACATGGCAGCGCGAAGATAGCCGGCGATCTGCCGGGCCGTACCTTCCGCAGCCTTCAGCGCGATATTGCCGGAAAAGCCTTCGACAACCACGACATCGACGGTACCCTTGCCGAGATCGTCACCTTCGACGAAGCCGGAATATTCGAGCGAATCGAGATTGGCTTCCCGCAGCAGGCGGCCGGCCTCCTTGACTTCTTCCTGACCCTTGATTTCTTCGACGCCAACATTCAGCAAGCCGACGGTCGGACGCTCAACCTCGAAGAGCGCGCGCGCCATGGCGCCGCCCATGAGCGCGAAATCCATCAATTGCTGCGAGTCGGCGCCGATCGTGGCGCCGACATCGAGCACGATGCTTTCGCCCTTCATCGTCGGCCAGATGGCGGCGATCGCCGGGCGTTCGATATTGGCCATCGTGCGCAGACAAAACTTGGCCATTGCCATGAGCGCGCCGGTATTGCCTGCGGAAACGGCGACATCGGCCTCGCCCGACTTCACCGCTTCGATGGTGCGCCACATGGTGGAGACATAGCGGCCGCGGCGCAATGCCTGGCTCGGCTTCTCTTCCATGCTGACGGCAAGTTCGCAATCGTGAAACGTCGACTTTTCCCTGAGCTTGGGAAACTTTGCCAGAACCGGGTCGCACTGTTCCTTGATGCCGTAAAAGACGAAGGAAATATCCGGGTGCCTGTCCAGCGCCTTGGCAGCACCGGGGATGACAACCTGGGGACCAAAGTCGCCACCCATGAGGTCGAGAGATATTCTGATCACGCGTCCCTGATCCTTCTTTTTCGCCTCAGGGGCGAAATTTCGGCCAAAATACCGGTTTTGGCGTCGCTTACAACTGAATTATGGCAAATGCCGGTGTTGCTTCAGTCCTTTTTCCAGTCTTTGAGCGCGGCAAACGCTGAGGGCTTCCGGTCATTTTCCCCCGTATCCTCGATATGAGCCTCGAACTCCACGCCTTCCTTGCGCGGATAGGGATCGATGGCGAGTGCGGCGAATTCCGCGACGATCTCGCCGGCATCGATCGTATCGCCGGTAAAGATTTCAGGCAGGTCCGGACCGTCGGGATCCAGCACCATTTCCCCGGTATCATTGGCGGGATGGCGGGCGAGCTTGGAATTTTCCGGCACGAAGATCTGCTCGAAGGTCTCATCGATTGCAGATTCGACCGGCTCGAGCGTGACGATGCAGGACTGGACGATCTTCGCCTGCACGCGTCCCTTGACGCGGATGCCGTCGCGCTTCCACCTGTTGATCTGCAGGTCGGCATGGAGATCGTCCACCGACACAACGTTCCAGCTTTCGGCCAGCGCCTTCAGCTCGTCCTTGTCGGCGCTCACGCGGACCTCGACCGGATTGGCGGAGATGTGTCCGACCTTGACCGGATAGGAAAAGGGAATCTCGCTCAGATCTTTCTTCATGATTCTACTCCTCAGGCGACCCCGGGGATCGTCGCCGAACCGGTGGCGATCGCCTCTTCGGGAATGGCCGACAGGTGGGCCTCCGCCGCCACCATCCATTGTGCCAGCCCGCTCATATCGGCGGGCTCAGCTGCTTCGGGATAAATATTGCGCTGGAGGGCTACGGAAAGTGCGGCAGCATCGCCGGCATCCATAGCCTTCGAATAGGCTTCCAGCCGTCCATAAAACATGCCTGCGAGCTTCTTCATGCGCTTCGGCACGCTGTTATCGCCGATTCCGAGCTCGCGGATCGAATAGTCGATATCCTGAAAAAAAGCATCGACGATTTCCTGGGCGATCTCCTGGCCGCTCGTCCCGGAGGTGCGGGTACGGCGGAAAAACAGGATCATGGCGATCGATAGCATCTCGAAGCGGCCCATGACGGTATCGGGCACGTCAAGGCGCTCATAGAGCTCCGGCATGCGGGCGGCAGCCGTCAGCGCGGCGTATTGCCGGTCGATGATGGTCTGGTTGCTGTTTCTCTTACCGAAGAGCCCGAAGATCATTTGTTTTTTCCGGAAATGCCGCATTCTTGGCGCCGAGCGGCACCGGGCCTTGTTGCATGATTTCGAAAGCTGGTTTACCGAAGCAGGCGCGAATTGCAATGCCGTTCGTGGCCGGTTTCGAGACAGGTGCGCTCCGGTGCACAACGAGACAGATCGGGAGAATTCGACCCCGGAATGGCCACAATGGTTCTGCAGGAGGAAGCACGCAGTGTTTGGAATGGCTGCTATCGATACTCAAGGGAGTAGATGTCGTTGAAGAAACGGTATTTCAAGTCTGACATGAAATTCTTCAGCAATGCGGCCATTGCCATCATAATCGCCTCCGCCACCACACTCTCAGGATGCCAGACGAGCACCGTGCTGAACGGCGGCTATATCGTCGACGAGCAGTCGTTGGCGCTGGTGCCTGAAGGTTCCAGTCGTGAGCAGGTGCTGCTGTCGCTCGGCACGCCGTCGACCACGGCAACCTTCGACGGGGAAGTCTTTTATTACATCTCGCAGCGCCGCCAGCGCTCGATGGCATTCCAGAAGCTGCGCGTCACCGCCCAGAGCATTCTCGCCATCTATTTCGACAAGGACGGGGTTGTTGCCCGCCGCGCCAACTACACCCTGCAGGACGGCAAGGTATTCGACACGATTTCCCGCGTCACGCCGACCGGCGGTCGCGAACTCACCTTCCTGCAGCAGATGCTGTCCGGCGGCAGCGCGGCGAATGCGGCCAAGAGCCTCTTCGGTGGCGGCGCCGGCGGCACGCCGCAGAACCCGTCCAGCCTGCGCTAAAACAAGCTGTTTCCTATACAAAAACCCGCCGGAAGCGATTCCGGCGGGTTTTTTGTATTGTTGGATAGCGCACCTTAATGCGCGAGAATCGCCAGCAGCAGCAAGGCTACGATATTGGTGATCTTGATCGCCGGGTTGACGGCGGGACCGGCCGTATCCTTGTAGGGATCGCCGACGGTATCACCCGTCACCGATGCCTTGTGAGCATCCGAGCCCTTCATGTGGCGCACGCCGTCCTTGTCGACGAAGCCATCCTCGAAGCTCTTCTTGGCATTGTCCCACGCGCCGCCGCCCGAGGTCATCGAGATCGCGACGAAGAGACCGTTGATGATGACGCCAAGCAGCGATGCCCCAAGCGCTGCAAAGGCCGACGCCTTGGAGCCGGAGATGATGAGCACGCCGAAATAGACGACGATAGGCGCCAGCACCGGCAGCAGCGACGGGATGATCATTTCGCGGATCGCAGCCTTGGTCAGAAGATCGACGGCGCGGCCGTAATCAGGCTTTTCCGTACCCTGCATGATGCCTGGCTTTTCACGGAACTGCTTGCGCACTTCCTCGACGATCGCGCCGGCGGCACGGCCGACAGCGGTCATGGCGATGCCGCCGAAGAGATAGGGAATCAGGCCACCGAACAGCAGACCGGCAACCACGTAAGGGTTAGACAGATCGAATGAGATCGTGCCGATATTCTGGAAATAAGGATACTGGTCGGGATGCGCGGCAAAATATTGCAGGTCGTTCGCATAGGCCGCAAAGAGCACCAGCGCGCCGAGACCGGCCGAACCGATCGCGTAACCCTTGGTGACGGCCTTCGTCGTGTTGCCGACGGCATCGAGCGCATCCGTGGACTTGCGCACTTCCGGCGGCAGGTGGGACATTTCCGCGATGCCGCCGGCATTGTCCGTGACCGGACCGAAAGCGTCGAGCGCAACAATCATGCCGGCAAGGCCGAGCATCGCGGTGACCGCGATGCCGGTGCCGAACAGGCCGCCGAGCTGATAGGTGGCAAGAATGCCGCCGACGATGACGATTGCAGGCAGCGCCGTCGATTCCAGCGATACCGCAAGACCCTGGATGACGTTGGTACCGTGGCCGGTAACCGATGCCTGGGCGATCGACACGACCGGGCGCTTGCCGGTGCCGGTATAGTATTCGGTGATGACGACGATCAGCGCTGTGACGACGAGGCCGACGAGACCGCAGAAGAAGAGCTTCGTGCCGGTAACGTCAAAACCGGCGACCTGACCGAGCGAACCCCAGCCGACCGTCAACGAGGTTGCGGCACCGAGGCCGATGACAGACAGAAGGCCGGTGACGATGAGGCCCTTGTAGAGGGCGCCCATGATCGAGCCGTTGGGGCCGAGCTTGACGAAGAAGGTGCCGATGATCGAGGTGATAATGCAGGCGCCGCAGATCGCCAGCGGGTAGATCATGGCCGACTGCAGGATGGGTGCGCCGGCAAAGAAGATTGCCGCCAGAACCATGGTCGCGACGACGGTCACGGCATAGGTTTCGAACAAGTCGGCCGCCATGCCCGCGCAATCGCCGACATTGTCGCCGACGTTATCGGCAATGGTTGCCGGATTGCGCGGATCGTCTTCCGGAATACCGGCTTCGACCTTGCCGACGAGGTCGCCGCCGACGTCGGCGCCCTTCGTAAAGATACCGCCGCCGAGACGGGCGAAGATCGAGATCAGCGACGCGCCGAAGCCGAGCGCCACGAGGGAGTCGACGACTTCACGCGAGCCGGCCTCGTGTCCGAGCACGATCGTCAGCACGTAATAATAGATCGAGACGCCGAGAAGCGCGAGGCCGGCAACCAGCATGCCGGTGATCGCGCCCGATTTGAAGGCGATGTCCAGGCCGGCCTTGAGGCTCGTGGACGCTGCCTGGGCGGTGCGCACGTTGGCGCGGACGGAGACGTGCATGCCGATGAAGCCGGCAGCACCCGAGAGGACGGCGCCGATCAGGAACCCGATCGCGGCCGTGGCGGAAAGGAGCAGCCATGCTGCAATGAAAACAACAATGCCGACGATGGCAATGGTTCTATACTGACGCGTCAGATAGGCCTGTGCGCCCTCGCGGATATAGCCCGCGATCTCCTGCATGCGGCTGTTTCCCTGATCGGCAGCAAGCACCGACCGGGTTGCCCAGATGGCATAGACCACCGAGAGCAGGCCACATGCGATTACCAATAAAAGAATGGTCATTCGCTCTTTCCTCCCATAAGCCGGAACTCACTCCTTCTCCGGCGACGAACGCTGCTGAATCGACTCCTCTCCACAGAAACGCCCAGCAGGCGAGTGGAGATTGCGTGGTCGATAACGTCGCGTCAAGACTGCAAAACTTCAAAAGCCTTGCAGTTCCGCAGAAAGAACGAGAGGGATCGTTTGGGGGCTAAGTGCCTATTTCTTCTGGTCGCCGCGCACCTGCTTGGCAATGCGGTCCAGAACGGCATTGACGAGCTTCGGCTCATCATCGTCGAAGAAGGCGCGAGCGATCTCGACATATTCGGTGACGATGACGGCGACCGGAACGTCCTTGCGGTCGACGAGTTCGAAGACGCCGGCGCGCAGGATGGCCCGGACGGTGCTGTCCAGACGCGACAGCGCCCAATCGTCCTGCAGGGCGGAGGCGATCAGCGGGTCAAGGCGTAGCTGGTCGCGCACGACGCCTGAGACGATCGAGCGGAACCAGCCGGCATCGGCCTTCAGATAGGTTTCGCCGTCAAGTTCCTGGCCGAGGCGATGCGCCTCGTATTCCGCCACGATTTCCAGAACGCCGGTGCCGCCGATATCCATCTGATAAAGCGCCTGCACAGCCGCAAGACGCGCAGCACCCCGCTGGTTGGCAGCCTTGACCGGTCGTTCGGTATTTTCGTCAGTCATTCTTTATGCACCCAACTTCTTCTTCAGCTCGATCATGGTGAGAGCTGCACGGGCGGCGAAACCGCCCTTGTCCTTTTCCGAGCGGCGCACACGCACCCAGGCCTGTTCATCGTTCTCGACGGTCAGGATGCCGTTGCCGATGGCAAGGGACTCGCTGACGGCGAGATCCATGAGCGCACGCGAAGACTCGTTCGACACGATGTCGAAATGATAGGTTTCGCCGCGGATGACCATGCCGAGTGCAACGAAACCGTCATACTGCGTGCCGTCATTATCCGCGCCATCGAGCGCCATGGCAATCGCCGCCGGAATTTCCAGCGCGCCGGGCACAGTGACGACATCAAACGTGGCGCCGGCTTCTTCCAGCGCGAAGGTCGCGCCCTCCAGAAGAGCATCGGCCATGTCGTCATAGAAGCGCGCTTCGACGATCAAAATATGGGGAGCGGTCTCTTTCGGCATGGTTCACCTTCGGTTGGAGGGGCATTTTCCACTCGGGCAGGCCGCGGTCAAAACATGCCTTCGAGCGAATGGCAAGCAAATTCGGGTAGCGCTCCAAAAGGAAAGACAAAATATCTGCAATGGGATAGCGGAGCTCGGCATTGTCGGGTGTAACGACGTGAAAAACATGCTTAGCCGGGTGACGCAAAAACGGCAAATCCAAGGCGGATTTCATGAACAATTTTTAATTGATTTTCAGTAACTTACGCCATTGAAACGCCAATGCTGCGGTGCCAAATTCCAGTCGTAACACCGACGATCCCCTGCAACGACAGCCGACCGTCACAGCAGACGAAAGGATACGATCATGAACCGCGTTGCTAAAATCGCCATCGCCGCCGCTTTCTCCTCCCTTGCATTTGCAGGCGTCAGCCGCGCTGAAAGCCTCGACATGAACACCGCACAGGGTATCGAGCGGACACTTCGCACCTTCCATGGCGACTTCGACATCCAGCCGGTATACAACTGGCACAACCTCGACGACGAAATGACGGGTCCGCGCTCCGTCATTCAGCGCCCGCAAAGCGCTGTCTATGCCATCCAGGCCTCCATCGACGCCAACAAGTCGCTGGCACACAAGCTCAACAATGACGGCGTCAATATCCGCAATGTCGTGAATGCAGAACAGGCAGCCGACGGCAGCATTACGTTCTACGTTCGCTGAGGCTGCCAACTTGGAAGGCGAGCATGGACGGCTGATCTCCTCACCGCCCATACTCGCCTTTTCTCGAAATCGCTGTTGCATTTTCCGTCGGATAGGATTGTCTTCTCGCCAAAGCGGAGGACCCGATGGCGACGAACGCAAAACCGGTCATCAATACGGCCGATCTCTCCCTCGAACACTGGACGAGGGGAAGCCTCTTCGAAAGCCGCGACACGTCTTTCGGAAAAGATCTCGGGCTTGCCAACCTCGGCATCAGCTACAGCGAAGTGCCGCCCGGCAAATCCGGCTGCCCCTTCCATAATCACCATGTCGAAGACGAGCTCTTCTACATCATCGACGGCACGGGCGAATATCGCTTCGGCGAACTGCGCTATCCAATCAAGAAGGGCGATGTGTTGGGGGCGCCGGCGGGCGGCCCGGAAACGGCACATCAGATCATCAATACCGGATCGACACCGCTGATCTATCTGGGCCTGTCGACCAAGGCGAAGACCGAGATTTGCGAATATCCCGATTCCGGCAAGTTTCTCGCCAAGACCAATCGCGACGGCAGCTCCTTCGATCATATTGGACGGAGCGAGAACACCCTCGACTACTGGGACGGCGAACCCGGCTTCTGATATCAGCACCTTCATCGCAAATCGTTTCAGAGCATCCTATTCATGATCGATATCCCGACACTGGAAACCGGACGGCTTATTCTGCGCGCGCATCGGCGTGACGACTTCGACGCACATTTCGATCTCTGGCGCGACGAAGACGTCGTGCGTTTCATCAGCGGCGTACCCTCCAGCCGCGAGCAGAGCTGGTCATGGCTGCTGCGTATTGCCGGCATGTGGCATCACATGGGCTTCGGTTTCTTCGCGATCGAAGACAAGGAAAGCGGCCGCTTCATCGGCGAAGCCGGTTTTCTCGAGGCCAAGCGGGACATGCAGCCTTCGATCGAAGGCACGATGGAGGTGGGCTGGGCAATAATGCCATCTGCGCATGGCAAGGGTTATGCCACCGAGGCGCTGACGGCGATCATCGGCTGGGGAGAGACACAGTTTCCGGGACGGCCGATGACCTGCATCATCAGCCCGGACAATATGCCGTCGCTCAGGGTTGCCGAAAAGCTCGGCTTCAAGGAGGCGGCGCGGACTGACTATAACGGCCCGATCATTCAGTTTTCGCGCTAGGAAACTCAGCAAGGCGGGCGGCATAACGCGCCATGGTATCGACCTCGAAATTGACGAAGTCGCCGGCCTTGCGTTCACCCCAGGTCGTGACCTCGAGCGTGTGGCGGATCAGGAGCACGTCGAAATCCGTACCATCTACGGCATTGACGGTCAGCGACGTGCCGTCCAGCGCGATGGACCCCTTGGGCGCCACGAATTTCGCGAGATGGGCCGGCGCACGCAGACGGAAGCGCGTGGCATCGCCTTCCTCCGTCACCGACAGGATCTCGGCCTTGCCGTCGACATGGCCGGAGACGATGTGGCCGCCCAGCTCATCACCGATCTTCAGCGACCGTTCGAGATTGATATGGCTGCCCGTCTGCCAAGTGGAAATAGTGGTGAGGCGCAGCGCCTCTTCCCATGCCTCGACCTCGAACCAGCGGCCGTTGCTGCCCTCCTGCGGCAGTCCTGTTACGGTGAGGCAGATGCCGGAATGGGAGATGGAAGCCCCCATATCGATGGTCGCCGGATCGTAATTCGTCGCGATACGGAGCTTGATGCCCTCCTTGAGGGTCGAAACGGATTCGATCGTGCCGATATCAGTGACAATTCCGGTGAACATCAAGTCTCTCTTTCGTATTCGTCCAGGCGATCAGCGCCAAATATATATGTGCCCCTATGGGCAAAGCCGGATGGTATGTCGGTTGCCTGCAATGGGGATTCAATCCCCCCCTCGCCGATGACGAGTGGCGCCTGGTAGAGCTGGATGCGATCGACGAAACCGGCTTCGAGAAAAAGCTTCGCGGTCTTTGCGCCGCCTTCGACCAGAAGCGAGGAAATGCCGCGCGTAGCAAGCGCCGGCAGCAGGACTTCGGGGTGATAGGGATTGCAGTAGAGGATCTCGACGCCGGCGGCTTCGAGTGCGGTGCGGCGAGAATCGGTTTCGTCGGTGGGTGGGGCACCCCCCTCTGTCCTGCCAGGCGTTCGGTGCTGCGATCGATTCACTGGATCGATCGCTCCGGCTTCGCCGGAACGCACCTCCCCCCCCACAAGGGGGGAGATTGGCTGGGTGCCAGCTCCCCCTTCCTCAGACCCTAACGGCGATATCTCTTCACTCGCCACCACGATAACAGGCACGTCCCGCGCTGTCTCGACGAGCTTGCTCGTCAGCGGCAGTGCCAGAGCGGGATCGAGCACGATCCGAACAGGCGACTGCGCCTCAAGACCCGGCGTCCGCACCGTCAGCAGCGGATCGTCAGCAATCGCCGTGCCGATGCCGACAAGGATGGCATCGGTTTCGGCCCGCAGCGCCTGCACCTGAGCGCGGGCTTCCGGGCCAGTGATCGCCACCTGCCCTACCCCTGCTCGACCGATCATGCCATCGGCGGAAACGGCAAGTTTGAGAGTCACATAGGGGCGGTTCTTCGTCTGACGGGTGAGGTATCCGGCGAGCGACTGCCTGCCCTCTTCCTCCAGCACGCCCGAGGTCACCTCGATGCCGGCATCGCGCAGCATGGTAATGCCGCGGCCGGACACTCTGACATCGGGATCGGTGACGCTGATGACGACGCGGCCGACGCCATAGGCGATCAGGGCCTCGGCGCAGGGCGGCGTCTTGCCGTGATGGGAGCAGGGTTCGAGCGTGACATAGGCCGTCGCACCGCGGGCAAGTTCGCCGGCTTCGGCGAGCGCCTGCGGCTCGGCATGCGGACGTCCGCCGAGTGCGGTCACGGCGCGGCCGACGATCGTGCCGTCGCGAACGATGATGCAGCCGACGGATGGATTGGTGGAGGTCTGGCCCGTGTGCCATCGCGACAGGCGGATCGCAGCTGCCATGAAGCGTTCGTCCTCAGGCTGCACGATCCCCTCGCCCATCGTCAGACGTCCAGTGGATCGCGGGCGATCTTGGCGTTGAGCTCGGCGATCAGCTTTTCGAAATCCTCGGCATGCGAGAAATCGCGGTAGACCGAGGCGTAGCGCACGAAGCCGACATCATCGAGGCTCTTCATGGCTTCCAGAACCTGCAGGCCGATCTGCTCGGAGGAGATTTCCGTCTCGCCCGAGCTTTCCAGCCGGCGCACGATGCCGGAGACAGCACGCTCGATACGGTCGCGATCGACCGGACGCTTGCGCAATGCCACATCGAAGGACCGGACGAGCTTGTCACGATCGAAGGGAACCTTTCGGCCGGTCTTCTTGGTGACCATCAGTTCGCGAAGCTGCACGCGCTCGAAGGTCGTGAAGCGGCCGCCGCAATCCGGACAGATACGGCGCCGGCGGATGGAGGTGTTATCCTCCGCCGGGCGGGAATCCTTGACCTGAGTGTCTTCCGAACCGCAATAGGGGCAGCGCATGCCTTCTCCTTGAGCATCGGCCCGAAAATCGGAACCGATTTTCGGAAAGCCTGATGTGTAGATTCAAAGAATTAGAGCGACTTATGCGCCCGAACGGGCGCACGGCGCTCTAGCCCATGTAGTCATACATGGGGAAGCGATCGGTCAGATTCACCACCTTGCCGCGGACAGCAGCTTCGACGGCGGCATTGCCTTCGTCGGAATTGGCGACCTTCAGACCATCGAGAACCTCGACGATGAGGTTACCGATTTCACGGAATTCGGCTTCCTTGAAGCCGCGCGTCGTGCCGGCCGGAGCGCCGAGGCGAACACCCGAGGTGACGAAGGGCTTTTCGGGATCGAACGGGATACCATTCTTGTTGCAGGTGATGTAGGCGCGGCCGAGTGCGGCTTCTGCGCGCTTGCCGGTGGCGTTCTTCTTGCGCAGGTCAACCAGCATCAGGTGGTTGTCCGTGCCGCCCGAGACGACATCGAGGCCGCCGGCGACAAGCGTTTCGGCGAGCGCCTTGGCGTTCTTGACGACCTGAACGGCATAATCCTTGAATTCCGGCTGCAGGGCTTCGCCGAAGGCAACGGCCTTGGCGGCGATGATGTGCATCAGCGGACCACCCTGAAGACCGGGGAAAACGGCGGAGTTGAACTTCTTCGCCAGATCCTCGTCATTCGTCAGGATGACGCCGCCGCGCGGGCCGCGGAGCGACTTGTGGGTGGTGGTGGTCGCAACATGGCAGTGCGGGAACGGCGACGGATGCACGCCACCGGCAACGAGACCGGCGATGTGGGCCATGTCGACCATCAGATAGGCGCCGACGCTGTCGGCGATCTCGCGGAAGCGCTTCCAGTCCCAGATACGGGAATAGGCCGTGCCGCCGGCGATGATCAGCTTCGGCTTGTGTTCTTTAGCCTTACGCTCGACGTCATCCATGTCGAGCAGGTTGTCGCCTTCGCGCACGCCGTAGGACACGACGTTGAACCACTTGCCGGACATGTTGACCGGCGAACCATGCGTCAGGTGACCGCCGGAATTCAGGTCGAGACCCATGAACGTATCGCCCGGCTGCAGCAGCGCCAGGAATACGGCCTGGTTCATCTGCGAACCGGAGTTCGGCTGAACGTTGGCGAAGTTGACGCCGAAGAGCTTCTTGGCGCGCTCAATGGCCAGTTCCTCGGCGATATCGACGAACTGGCAGCCACCGTAGTAGCGCTTGCCCGGATAACCCTCGGCGTATTTGTTGGTCATGATGGAGCCCTGGGCTTCCAGAACGGCGCGGGAAACGATGTTCTCGGATGCGATCAGTTCGATCTCATGCCGTTGACGACCGAGTTCCTTTCCGATCGCGCCGAAGATTTCCGGATCGACGTCCGCAAGCGAGCGATTGAAGAAGGATTCGGTGGAAGCATTGGTCATGGGCTGGCTCCTACGGTGGAATGCGGCAAGGTATTAGCCTTCCGCCGATGCGAGGGCAATACGAAGAACGACATTTGCTGGGCTAAGCGCGCGGGGTGAGTGGTTTGCGTTGGCTACAGCCCCGCTGGAATGAAAAAAGCCGCGCAAATGGCGCGGCTCGAAGATCGCTTGATGTCCGGATTACTGAACCGGCTGTTCCATGCCCGAAGTCGTGTCGAGCGCCAGTTCGGCATTGCCGTCCATCTCGTAGATATCGTCGCGGAACTGGACGACGCCGTCGGGCATGCCCCAGGCCGAGATGTAGACAAAATAGACAGGAACTTCGGTCGCGAGCTTGATCGGCGTATTGACGCCGCTTGCGATCACCTGCTCCATCTGCTGGCGGTTCCAGCCGGGCGTTTCCCGCAGCAGCCAGGTCGTGAGGTCGCGGACGTTCTGGACACGCACGCAGCCCGACGATTCGAAACGCATGAGCTTGTTGAACAGGCCCTGCTGCGGCGTGTCGTGCATGTACTCGCCGTTCTTGTTGTAGAAGTTGATCTTCGTCGATGCCATGGCGTTGATCTTGCCGGGGTCCTGACGGAACATCAGGTTCGGCGCCTCGCCGTTCCAGTCGACAGTCTCGGGGGCAACTTCATTGCCTTTGCCGTCGATCAGGCGGATCGCGTTCTTTTCGAGATAGGTCGGATCCTTGCGCATCAGCGGCATGATGTCCTTCTCGACGATCGAGCGGGGTGCCGTCCAGTACGGGTTGAGGATGACTTCGTAGACCTTCGAATTGACGAGATGCGTCGGGCGGCTCAGGCGGCCGACAACCGCGGTATGGCGCGTCGCGACGCTGCCGTCTTCAACGGCTTCCACATAGGCGGCCGGAATGTTTACCATCAGGTGGCGGCGGCCGAGATCTTCCGGGAAGGTCTGCAGGCGGATGAGGTTGGTGTTTAGCTGCTGCAGGCGCACATCAGCCGGGATGTTCATCGCCTTCAGCGTGAATTCGCCGAGCACACCGTCGGCCGGCAAGCCGTGACGGGCCTGGAAGCGCTTGACGGCGCCGTCGACATAGGAATCGAAGGCGTTGGAAAGGCCAGCTTCACGCGGCAGGTCGCCGGTGATCGCCAGACGCTGGCGCAGGGCCTGGACGGCGGGGGAGCTGACACCGAGTTGCAGGCGCTGATCTCCCGGATTGACCTCCGGCCAGCCGCCGGCAGACGCGATCTGCTGATACTGCCAGATCGCCTGCTGCGTGCTCGGCACCGACTGCGGGCTGAGGATCGGCGTATTGGAAAGGACGGCCGTCGCCGTGCGCGAGGCGGCCTTGGCGTCGAACTGGTCGTCCCAGTTGCCGCGCCTCGGGGCATTCAGGAGCCCATCGAGCGCCGATTGCGCGAATGCGGGCGCGGCAAGCGCGCCGGCACCAACCGTTGCCGCCGACGCCAGGAAGGCGCGGCGCGAGAGAGCTTCAATTCCGTTCTTCTTAGACATTCGTCCCAACCACTCAATGCCACGGTGGAGGAAGCCGCGGCCCTTTGCGATATCCTGCGCCTTAACGCAGATCCCTATCCGTTCGTTCGTCCGGCGCAGCAGGAAATTCCGCCAGTCCCATCACAAGATTGCGAGCAACCTGGATGGTGCCAATGGTCCATCGAGGACGCCGGCTATCGAACATTCCGCTGTCACATCAATATGGCCAATTCGTGTTTCCAGACCGGAAGACAGACTGCCGGTTGCCGGAAACCGCATGCAACAAACCATATGACGGGTAAACCGTGAGGGTTAATAACGACTAAAAAAGGGCTTGAATACCGGGCTTTGCGCTTGGCTGGCGTGCGTTGCAAAGATGCCACGCAGAGGTGAGCGGGAAGACTGATTACATGGGAAATTCGACCTTGAAGCTTTGACGTCGTGCTTAGGTAACCCTTACTTTGCCGGAGGGTTCAAGCAAGGGGAGAGGTTTGATGATCGGCTACACGATGGTGGGGACCACGGATCTGGGTCGAGCATTGAGGTTCTACGATCCTTTATTTGATGAGATGGGACTGAATCAGTGCTGGCGAGACAGTCAGTCGGCGTCGTGGGGTGTCGAGGCTGATGAAAGCGCTCCCCGTTTCTTCACGGGGTATCCGTTCGATGGAGCTCGCGCGACGGTCGGCAACGGGACCATGACAGCGTTTCTTGTCGACAGCGCGGTCAAGATAGATCGGCTCCACGACATTGCCTTACGAAATGGTGGCTTCGACGAAGGCCTCCCAGGGTTCCGACCCCAGTACGGTGATGGGTTTTACGGCGCGTATGTTCGTGATCCGGACGGCAACAAACTGGCGTTTGTCTGCTACAGGGCAGAACGCACCTGACGTCCAGGACGATAGTCCGAAATTTCAGCGCTTTCTGAAGACAGGCACGGAATAGAAATGGAAACGGGCGCCACCGCGTGCAATTGCGCACACTGCAGCGCCTCGTGGTGCCTGTAAGGAGGTCCCAATAAGCCTGCAGGGAACAGGCTGTGCAGGTTACAGGCGATAGAGAATCTGATCGTTCCAGAAGCGGTCCAGACGCTGCAGGAGCTTGTTCATCTGGGTGAACTCATCCGTGCCGATGCCGCCGACCTTGTCGATCGAGGCGATGTGGCGTTCGTATAGCCGGGCGACCGTTTCGGCGATGTCCTGGCCGGTTTCGGTCAGGCTGATGCGGACCGAGCGGCGGTCGATGCGCGAGCGCTGGTGGTTGATGAAGCCGAGGTCGACCAGCTTCTTGACGTTGTAGGAAACGTTTGAGCCGAGGTAGTAGCCGCGGGAGCGCAGCTCGCCGGCGGTCAGTTCGGAATTGCCGATGTTGAAGAGGAGCAGCGCCTGGATGGCGTTGACATCGCTGCGGCCCTGACGGTCGAACTCGTCCTTGATGACGTCGAGCAGACGACGATGAAGGCGTTCAACAAGATGAAGGGATTCCATGTAAAGATCACGGATGCCCTGTTCGTGTGCATGGAAAGTCGATGCCGCCTGCGGCTTGAGTTTCGTGTTCATTTGACTGCCTCACTGTTTTGTTTGGCGGTGTCGTTTTCTTCCCGCCTTGAGTGAGACCCTATCGAATACATATAAAATTCGACTTAAACCGCAGGCTTAACAGAGGCTTACGAAAAGCCCTTGATGTATCAGGGTAAATCAACGCTTACCTGGCGACGCTGCCGGCGCCGCTCCAGCCACAGGGAAAGCCTGAAAATCCAGTAGATGACGGCGACGATCACGTGGAGCAGGATGATCAGCCGGTTGGGTCCGAAGATCTGCGGAAGCAGGCCATACATGAGGATCTGGCCGCCGGCGGCAAGCACCCAGATGACCGGCCCCCAGGAGACCGTGAGCCAGAGGCCAAGCGAGGCGACCGGGAAAAGAACGGCAAGGGACGTGCTTGCGACCCTCCACGGCAGGCTCAAGAGATCGAAGCGGCCGGCGCCGACCAGCGAGTAGCCGACGAGCATCGCCCAATATTGCAGGCCGAACCAGAAGCAGGAAACGGCCACGAGCCGCAGAAAGAAGATGAAGAGGATATCCGTCAGCGTGCGTTTCGGTATCGTCGGAGAATCGGTTTCCATGGCGAGACCTCACGTTCGGATCGCAGCTTCATTTTTCCGGGTTTCATCCGCCGCGGCCAATCGTCCGGTTTGGATTTCCCGGCGCGCATGATAATGACCGCTCCGATAAATGGAATGGCCCAGGGGCAGATATCATGCAGGACAAGACGCATCTCGTCGATGAAATCACCGGTCACCGCCGCATGCGGCGCAACCGCAAGGCGGACTGGACGCGCCGGCTGGTGCAGGAAAACCGACTGACGGTTGACGATCTGATCTGGCCGATCTTCATCGTTCCGGGAACCGGCATCGTCGATCCGATCGCCGCGATGCCCGGAGTGAACCGCATGAGCGTCGACAAGGCGGTCGAGGCGGCGAAGGAAGCGGCCGATCTTGGTATCCCTGCCGTTGCCACCTTCCCCGATATAGAGATGGAATTGCGCGATGAGACAGGGTCGAACAGCCTCGTCGCCAATAACCTCATCAATCAGACGACGGCAGCCATCAAAAAGGCCGTGCCCAATATCGGCATTATTACCGATGTCGCGCTCGACCCCTTCACCAGCCATGGACATGACGGCATCCTGCGCGACGGCGAAATCGTCAATGACGAGACGGTCGATCAGGTGGTCAAGGCGGCAATCCTGCAGGCCGATGCCGGCGCCGACATCATTGCTCCCTCGGAAATGATGGACGGACGCATCGGCGCAATTCGCCGCGGGCTCGATGCCGCCGGGCATCAGAGCGTCGGCATCATGTCCTATGCAACGAAGTTTTCCTCCGGCTTCTACGGGCCCTATCGCGAGGCGATCAATACCAAGGGCCTGCTGAAGGGTGACAAGAACAGCTATTACATCAATCCGGCGAACGGCACGGAAGCGCTGCGCGATGCCGCCCTCGATGTCGAGGAAGGCGCGGACATGCTGATGGTCAAACCCGGGCTTGCCTATCTCGACATCTGCTGGCGCGTGAAGGAGGCGTTCGGCCTGCCGACTTTCGCCTATCAGGTGTCCGGCGAATATTCGCAGATCAAGGCTGCGGCGATGAACGGCTGGATCGACGGCGAGCGGATCATGATGGAGACGCTGCTTGCCTTCAAGCGCGCCGGCTGCGACGGCATCCTCACCTATTTTGCGCCGGAAGTGGCGAAAATCCTCGCAAAAAGGTGATTTTCGGGCGAATTATTGTATTTCCCCCTGACAATACCATATCAGCGGCATCGTCTTTCGAAGGGAGATATGGATGAGCTACAACCCCAATCCGCTTTATGCCGCACCGGAGGACTGGCGCGCCTATAGTGGTGTGCTCAGCCGTCGCGTCTTCGCATTCATCCTCGACTATGTCATCGTGGCCCTGCTCTGCATTCCCGCGGCGATCGTGGTGTTCTTCCTGGGGATCGTCACGCTGGGGCTCGGCTTCATTCTTTATCCGGCTCTGTTCGTCATCGTTGCAGGCCTGTACTTTGGCATGACTGTCGGCGGTCCGTCGCAAGCTTCGCTTGGCATGCGCGCGATGGGTATCGCGATCGTGCGCGTTGATGGAAGGCCGATGGACTTCATCCTGGCCATTGCTCACCTGGCGCTCTTCTGGATTCTGAACTCGGTGTTGACGCCGCTGATTCTGCTGGTCGGCCTCTTCACGGAGCGCTCGCGCCTGCTGCACGATTTCCTCGTTGGCACGGCTACGATCCGCATCAGCTAATACCGGCCCGGCGGGGACGAAATAAAGTCTCCGCCCGCCCTTTGCCGGCCACAAAAGGGCGCCATATCCAAGAAATCGAATATTCGATTGCGCGGCACTGAATGTCGCGCTGTTGACGTTTTTTAATCTTGCGTCATGCTGTCTGGAATGACAGGTGCCCCGAAAGGAAATCTCCGCAAGAGATGAATACGCAGACCACGCCATCCCCTCAGTTTTATCTGACGGCTCCGGCAACGTGTCCGTATCTGCCGCATGAGATGGAGCGCAAGGTCTTCACCCATCTCGTCGGCCCCCGGGCGGCGGAGATGAACGATATCCTGACCCAGGGCGGTTTCCGCCGTTCACAGAACATCGCCTATCGCCCCGCCTGCGAGGCCTGTCGCGCCTGCGTGTCCGTGCGCATCCTGGCGCAGGAATTCGAGCCCACCAAATCGATGAAGCGGGTGCTGGCGGCCAATTCCGATATCATTTCCACGGAGTTTGCGGCCCAACCGTCGAGCGAGCAATATTCCCTGTTCCGCCGCTATCTCGACTATCGCCACCAGCAGGGCGGCATGTCCGATATGACCGTGCTCGACTATGCGATCATGGTGGAAGACACGCATGTAAACACCAAGATCATCGAATACCGGCGCCGCGAGGAAGGCTCGGGACTGGAAACGCGGCCGAAGGGCGAGCTGCTTGCCGCCGCGCTGACCGATACGATGAGCGACGGTCTTTCGATGGTCTATTCCTACTTCAATCCTGATCTCGACCGGCGCTCGCTCGGCACCTTCATGATTCTCGATCATGTGCGCCGCACGAAAGCGCTCGGCCTGCCGCATGTCTATCTCGGCTACTGGGTTCAAGGATCGCGGAAGATGGATTACAAGACGCGCTTCCAGCCGCAGGAACATCTGACGCCGCGCGGCTGGGAACGCTTCGATCCCTCTTCTCTCCAGAACGATCCGCAGGACTGATGCTTCCTCCCCACCTTGGAATTGCCGGAAAAACCAGTTGCTGACGGTAGCCGCGGACTGGTGTTTTTCCATGGACCCCAGCTGGCTGGGAGCCAGGAGCGTTCATCTGGCTTGATCGGCAATCGGTTGTTGTCTACTCTACGTTATAACGTCGTTATCACAGGAGACGGCAATGAACGTCACCATCCGCAAAATCGGCAACTCGGAAGGCGTGATTATTCCCAAGGAAGTGTTGGACCGTTTCGGCCTAAAGGCTGGAGATTCCCTCGATCTTCAGGCCGAAGGCGGGGTGCTTTCACTGAAACCTGTTGATGAAGACATGTCAGAGGAGCTTAACGCAGCCCGTCTCTTCATGGAGAAGTATAAGGTCGCGCTCAAGAAGCTTGCCGAATAATGACATTCAAGTTTCTAAGTAGACGGCTGGTCGAGCAAATGCACGCGATGCAGATCGAACGGTTTGGCGGCCTCGCCGGCCTTCGGGATGAAGCATCGCTGGAATCCGCTTTGGGGCGCCCCATCAACAAGGCAAACTGCGGATGCAATGACATCATTGAGCTTGCCGCCGCATATCTTTTCGGTTTGGCGCGCAATCATGCGTTTCTTGACGGAAACAAACGGATCGCCATTGTCAGTTGCGGTGTCTTTCTATTGCAGCACGGCTATTCGATAGAGACGACCGACGCCCACCTGTACACTTTTGTCATAGGTGCAGCAGCAGGCGAAATCGATGAGGAGGGCGCCACGCGCTTCCTGCGCGACCACACGATCCCGCTCACGCCGTAGCGCCTGCAGACTGGCCGGCTTCAGGATTCGATCGTTTCGAATCTGCGGAAAGCTCCAGTTCCCGATCCAGCCCTTCGACGATATGCGTCCAGCCCTGACGGGTCTTTTCCTCGTATTCCGCCCATTCCGCGCACATCTCGTGCGTGAGGGTCAGGCGGCTACCGCTGCCGAGCGGTTCGATGTCGATTTCGACACGATCACAATTATGGTCGTGCTCCTCGACCGAAAAGCAGAAGACGATGCGCTTGGGGCGCTTCAATTCCAGGAAGACGCCGTGATGAAAGGCATCGCCGGTTGGGCGCCGGTCGACGACGATGAAACGGCCGCCGACGCGCGGATCGATATCGGCGCGGATGACATGGCCGTCGTCGGTTGCAAATAAAAAGCGGCGGGCGATTTCGGGATTGAGCCAGGCATCATAAATGGTAGCGGGCGGCGCCCTGTAGCTGTGGGCGACATGCAGTTTGATGGTATTGGCGGCAGGCATCGACGATCCTCCATTGTTCGCACGCTTTCAGCGCACGGTTCACGGCCATCCCGCCCGCCCACGGAACGACGTTGCCTTTCTTTTTAGGCCCGTCTTTTGGTGACAGGACTGAGATAGAGGAGTTGCTCCGCCTGCCAAGGGCGGAGCCTCAAAATTCCGGGATCATCCGGCGAATTTACCGCTGCGCGGGAAGCCCTTCGGTACGGTACGGCCGGCGGTAGCGCGGTCGGCCAGCCATTCGGCAAGCTCGTCCTTGTTCTTCGTAAAGGTGCGGCCGGCGCTGTCTTCCCAGTTCAGGCCATCGGCGATCGCAAAGCAGCGAATGTCGGAAATGCCGCCATCCTTGTAGCGCTGCAGGCGCACACCCTTGCCGCGCGTCATCTCCGGCACCTGGCTCAGCGGGAAGACCAGCATCTTGCGATTTTCGCCGACGACCGCGACGTGATCGCCGTTCACGGGAACAAGAAGTTTCGTCTCGTCAGGCATGGAGACGTTCATGATCTGCTTGCCCTTACGGGTATTGGCCACCATTTCCGCTTCCGGCACCACGAAGCCATTGCCGGCAGTCGAGACGAGCAGCATCTTGCGCGCCGGGTCGTGGACGAAGGCGGTCAGCACATCCTGATCGTTATCCATGTCGATCATGATGCGCAGAGGCTCGCCGTGGCCACGGCCACCGGGCAGCTTGTCACCACCGAGCGTGAAGACCTTGCCGCCGGTGGTGACGATCAGGATCTTGTCCGTCGTCTGCGCCGGGAAGGCCACTTTCAGGCCGTCGCCTTCCTTGAAGGTCAGCGCCGAGGTATCGGAAATGTGGCCCTTCAGAGCGCGGATCCAGCCCTTTTCGGAGACGACGACCGTGATCGGCTCCTTCTCGATCATCGCATGCTGGATGGCTTCTTCGTCGGCCTCGGGCGCTTCGGCAAACTGCGTGCGACGACGGCCGATCTCGGTCGCCTTGGCGAATTTCTTCTTCACCTCGCCGATTTCCCAGGAAACCGTCTGCCATTGCTTTTCATCGGAAGCGAGCAGCGCTTCGATATCAGCCTTTTCCTTGGTGAGTTCGTCGTGCTCTTTGCGGATCTCGAATTCTTCGAGCTTCCGCAGGGCGCGCAGCCGCATGTTGAGGATCGCTTCGACCTGAACGTCAGTCAGATCCCAGCGCGCCATCATGACGGGCTTCGGCTCATCCTCTTCGCGGATGATGCGGATCACCTCATCGATATTGAGGTAAGCGATAAGCAAACCGCCGAGGATTTCGAGGCGCCTGTCGATGGCGGCAAGGCGGAAGCGCGAGCGGCGCTGCAGGACTTCGCGGCGGTGTTCCAGCCACTCCTTCAGCACTTCATTCAGCGCCATGACGCGTGGGATCACGCCCATCGAGAGCACGTTCATGTTCAGCGGGAAACGGCTTTCGAGCTCCGTCAGCTTGAACATGGATTCCATGAGGATGGTCGGATCGACGGTGCGGCTCTTCGGCACCAGGACAATGCGGATGTCCTCGGCCGATTCATCCCTGATGTCTTCCAGCAGCGGCAGCTTGCGGGCAATCAAAAGCTCGGCGATCTTTTCGATCAGGCGCGACTTCTGCACCTGGAAGGGAATCTCGGTGACGATGATCTGGTAGCCGCCGCGGCCGAGATCTTCCGTCTCCCATTTCGCACGCACGCGAAAACCGCCGCGGCCGGTGCGGTAGCTCTCGATGATGCTTTCCTTGTTGTCGATGATGATGCCGCCGGTCGGGAAATCCGGGCCGGGGATGAATTCGACGAGCTTCTCGACCGTGGCATCGGGATGCTTGATCAGATGCAGTGCCGCGTCGCAGACCTCATGCACGTTGTGCGAAGGAATAGACGTCGCCATGCCGACCGCAATACCCGAGGAACCGTTCGCAAGAAGGTTCGGGAAGGCACCGGGAAGAACGACTGGCTCAGAATTGGATTCGTCGTAAGTGTCGCGGAAATCGACGGCATCCTGATCGATGCCTTCGAGCAGCAGTTCGGAGACCGCAGTCATCTTCGATTCGGTGTATCGCATGGCGGCGGGACTGTCGCCGTCGATATTGCCGAAGTTGCCCTGCCCGTTCACCAGCGTGTAGCGCTGCGAAAAATCCTGCGCCAGGCGCGCCAGTGCGTCGTAGATCGACTGGTCGCCGTGCGGGTGATAGTTACCCATCACTTCGCCGACGATCTTGGCGCATTTTCTGAAGGCCGCATTCGGCCGCAGGCCCATGTCGTTCATCGCGTAGACGATGCGGCGATGGACTGGCTTCAGGCCATCGCGCACATCAGGCAGCGCGCGGTGCATGATGGTCGACAGCGCGTAACGGAGGTAGCGCTCTTCAAGCGCCGCCTTCAGATCGACCGGATGAATATTGTCGCCGTCTCCGCCGGAAGGCGGTAAAATCTCTTGTCCCATGGAATCCTGACTAGCTCAGAAACCCCTGTGGGGCAAGGAATCCGGGCGTTCCGGCTGTGGATGACGTCTTGGTGTTGACATGAAAACCATAAAAGGTGGCGTCCGAATTTGGAACTTCGTTCGCCGATGCTCTCAACAGAAATTTAGGGGTCTGCAAAATATAAAGCCGGACCGTTCCGCAGTCGCTTCATTGCAATATTCAACGGCACTTGCCACCCAGGGGGACTTTCTCATGATCTTTTACCGCACAACGCGGCTGATGCTGTCGAGCGCAGCCCTTCTTTCGTTCGCCGGTTCCGCATTCGCGCTCGACGGCCAGAACCTCCTGAAGAAGATCAACGCCGCCTACAGCCAGCAGGGCGGGTTGGTCGTCGCAGCCGATGGCGTCGATATCGACGGCACGAACGTTACGCTCAAGAATGTCAGCATCAAGCCAGCCGGCGGCGAACAGTTTTCCATCGGCGAGGTCACTCTCTCCGGCGTGGAAGAGCAGGATGACGGCAGCTATTATATCGAAGAGGCTGCCTTCCCCGATTTCAACTCGTCCAAGGATGGCATGACCATGAGCGTCCAGGAGATGAGCCTTGGCGGTATTTCCGTTCCCGCTCAGCCCGGCGACACGATCGACTCCATGCTCTTCGCCGAAAGCGGCCATTCAGGTGTGATCAAGGTCACCAAGGATGGTACCGAAGTCTTCTCGGTGCTGGAAAGCGAGACAAACGTCACGCTTCGCGAAGACGAATCCGGCTTCGATTTCGACGGCGCATTCAAGAGCATGAAGGCCGATCTCAGCCAGGCAGGCGAAGACCCCGAGAGCAAGGATGCGATCGAGAAGCTCGCCCTCCAGCATGTCCAGGGTGACATCACCGTAAAGGGTGCCTGGGATCTTGGGCCTGGCACGATCGATCTTTCCGAAATTTCCCTCGACATCACCAATGTCGGCAAGCTGAACTTCGGCCTCAAGATCTCCGGCTATACGATGGCCTTCATCAAGGCGATGCAGGACGCGGTCAAGCAGTCGGAAGCCAATCCGAACAAGGAAGAAGCCCAGCAGGCGCTCGGCCTCGCCATGCTCGGCCTTGCCCAGCAGTTGACCTTCGATTCCGCTCAGATCCGCTTCGAGGATGCATCGATTACCAAGCGCGCACTCGACTATGCCGGTTCGAAGCAGAACGTTTCGGGCCAGCAGATGGCGGATTCGCTGAAGGCCATGACGCCGATCATGCTGGCGCAGCTCAACATCCCAGAACTGCAGAATGCGATTTCGGCTGCGGTCAGCACCTTCCTCGACAATCCGAAGAGCTTGACCGTCAAGGCCACGCCGGACAAGCCGGTCGCCTTCCCGATGATTGTCGGCGCGGCCATGGGCGCACCCAACACGGTGCCGCAGATGCTCGGCGTGAAGGTTTCGGCCAACGATTGAGCCTGTTCTGGATCCAACAAAAAAGCCCGGCGATGATCTCGCCGGGCTTTTGTTGAAGAGCTTGCGCCTCAATCCTTCTTCTGCGGCGGGATCGGGCGGATCGCCAGCTCGCGCAGTTGCGTGGGCGTTGCCGGGGTCGGCGCGCCCATCAAGAGGTCCTGAGCCTGCTGGTTCATCGGGAAGAGCGAGATTTCGCGCAGGTTCTTCGCGCCGACGAGCAGCATGACGATACGGTCGATACCGAAGGCCGCACCACCGTGCGGAGGCGCGCCATACTGGAAGGCACGGTAGAGACCGCCGAAACGATCCTCGACGTCCTGCTGGCTCAAACCCACCTTTTCGAAGGCGGCGACCATGGTTTCCGGCGACTGGTTACGGATCGAGCCCGAAGCGATTTCGAAGCCATTGCAGACGGCGTCGTACTGGAAGGCCTTGATCGTCAGCGGATCCTGGTTCTGCAGCGCATCGAGGCCACCCTGCGGCATCGAGAAGGGGTTATGGGCGAAGTCGATCTTCTTCTCGTCTTCGTTCCATTCGAAGAACGGGAAGTCGACGATCCAGCACAGCTCGAAGCGGTCGCGGTCGATGAGATTCAGCTCGTCGCCCGCGCGGGTGCGGGCTTCGCCTGCGAACTTGTAGAACTTTTCCGGCTCGCCGGCGACGAAGAAGCAGGCATCACCATCACCGAGGCCAAGCTGCGTGCGGATGGCATCGGTGCGCTCTTCGCCGATGTTCTTGGCGAGCGGACCGGCACCCTCGAGCTTTTCACCTTCCTTGCGCCAGAAGATATAGCCGAGGCCCGGCTGGCCCTGGCTCTGCGCCCAGGCATTCATGCGGTCGCAGAAAGCACGCGAACCACCGGTCTTGGCCGGGATCGCCCAGACCTGAACCTTGGGGTTGGAGGCGATCATGTTGGCGAAGACCTTGAAGCCGGAGCCGGCAAAATGGTCGGTCACGGCTTCCATGACGATCGGGTTGCGCAGGTCAGGCTTGTCGGAGCCATATTTGCGGATCGCTTCGTCATAGGGAATGCGCGGCCATTCCTTGGTGACCGGCTTGCCTTCGGCGAATTCCTCGAAAATGCCGGTCATCAACGGACCCATCGTGTTCCAGACGTCTTCCTGGGTCACGAAGCTCATTTCGAGGTCGAGCTGGTAGAACTCGCCCGGCAGGCGGTCGGCGCGCGGATCTTCATCACGGAAACAGGGCGCGATCTGGAAGTAGCGGTCGAAGCCGGCAACCATCAGCAGCTGCTTGTACTGCTGCGGAGCCTGCGGCAGCGCGTAGAAGGTGCCGGGATGGATACGGCTCGGCACGAGGAAGTCGCGCGCGCCTTCCGGCGAGGAGGCCGTCAGGATCGGCGTCGTGTATTCGGTGAAGCCGACATTGCCCATTTCGCGGCGCATGGCGGAAATCACCTGCGTGCGCTTGACGATGTTCCTGTGCAGCGTCTCGCGGCGCAGATCGAGGAAACGGTACTTCAGGCGAACGTCTTCCGGATAATCCGGCTCACCGAAGACCGGCAGCGGCAATTCCTTGGCAGCAGAGAGAACTTCGATCTCCTGTGCGTAGAGCTCGATCTCGCCGGTCGGCATGTTCTTGTTGACGGTATCTTCCGTGCGAGCCTTGACGAGGCCGTCGACGCGGATGACCCATTCGCCGCGAACAGTTTCTGCCTGCTTGAAAGCCGGCGAATCCGGATCGGCAACGATCTGCGTCGTGCCGTAGTGGTCGCGAAGGTCGATGAACAGCACGCCGCCATGATCTCGGACACGATGGACCCAGCCGGAAATACGGACAGTCGAGCCGACGTCCGATTTGCGAAGAGCGGCGCATGTGTGGCTGCGGTAGCGGTGCATGATCTCAATTCCTGGCATTTGGCTTAAGACGGCGGCATGGTTCGCAGACCTGCAGCGCCGACAAGAAAATCGGGCGGACAAGCGCATGGACGCTTTGATTTGTCAAGACTTGGCGGGACCAACGGGCCGTTTGCGTCAGCGTTTCCGAGGGAGTTGCGGTGCTCGCGCTGCGGCAGTTTGGCAGAAGCCGGCATATTGATGAAGACGGCAGTCAACTTTAAAAGGAGGCATCATCAAAGACGGAGTTTCCGATGCCCCTGCTCACACGCCGCAACCTCATCAAGGCTTCCGCTGTGGCCGGCGCCTATGGTGCTGGCATGGCCATTGCGGGACGGTTCGGGCTGGCGGAAGCCGCACCCGAGCCGCGTGTGCTGACGGCACGCAGGACGGAAGCACAGATTGTCGATGCAGCGGCAACCAAGGATATCATGACATGGGGAGACGAAGGCCTGCCGCCGGTGCTCAGGATGCCGCGGGGAAAAACTTATGCGGCGCGGCTGAGCAACAGTCTCGACGAGCCGACGACGATCCATTGGCACGGGCTGCGCATCGACAACAAGATGGACGGCGTGCCCTTCCTGACGCAGCCCTATGTCTATACCGGTGACAGCTTCGATTATCTCTTCACGCCACCGGATGCCGGCACCTTCTGGTATCACCCGCACTGCAACACGCTGACCCAGATGGGCCATGGGATGACGGGCGTGCTTGTCGTGGAAGATCCATCGGATCCTATCTTCGATGCGGAGGTCGTACTCAACCTGCGCGACTGGCGGCTCGGCGGCGACGGACAGTTCATCGCGCCGTTCCGTCCGCGCGATGCGGCCAAGGCCGGCACGTATGGCACGGTGCGCACCGCGAACTGGCATCAGGAGCCGGCATATGGCGCACCTGCGGGCGGGCTGATCCGCCTGCGCATCGCGGTCACCGATGTGACCCGCATCTTCCAGCTTAAAATGGAAGGCGCCGATGCAACGGTCATTGCCATCGACGGCAATCCGGTGCCGAAGCGCTTCCCGCTCGACCTCCTGCAGGTCGGTCCAGGGCAGCGGCTCGATCTTGCCGTTCGCATGCCCGACAGCGAGGGTGCCCTCGCAACGCTGGAAGATATCCGTGGTACGACGCCGAAGGTGATCGCGAGCCTGCGCGCCATCGGCCAGTCGCTGAAACGCGATATCGGCGATCTCGGCACGCTAGCGGAAAACCCGGTGCCGAAGGCCGATCTCTCGTCTGCGGAAGCAATCCCGCTCGTGCTGTCGGCGACCGCGGAGAACGCGGCCGTCGACAGCATTTGCGGCACGCTCGGCTACAGCTTCTGGGCCATCAACAAGGTCCCGTGGCCGGGCGACACGTCCGATCCGACCGCGCCGCTCGCCGAGCTGAAACTCGGCAAGAGCTACATCTTCAATCTGGAAAATGTCACGCCGCATACGCACCCGATCCATCTGCATGGCATGAGCTTCACTGTCATCTCGTCCTCGACGCGCCAAGTCATGCCGCTGGTCTCCGACACCTACCTCGTGCAACCGGATGAGAAGGTGCAACTCGCTTTTGTCGCCGACAATCCCGGCGACTGGGTGCTGCATTGCCATATCATCGAGCATCAGAAGACCGGCATGACGAGCTACGTTCGCGTGGTTTGATATGATGACGCTTTCGGCTATCGTCCAGGCGATTCATCTGGAGGCAGGCGACAGTGCGTGAGATCGAGCGTACCAAATATCTGGCCAATGCGATCGACAGGGCCTCAACGTCCTGTCTGACGGTCGGGGTTTTCGCCCCGATCGCCGCAGCGCTTTACTCCGCAACCGGAACCATTGCCGCAACCTTCACGTTCGTGATCGGTGCCTTCTGTTGGCTTTCCGCTGCGGTTGCATTACATTTAGCAGGAAGACGCGCACTTAAAGGTCTGCCCCAATGAGCGGCATTGAAATCTTCGCCTTTATCATCCTGCCGGCGATGGTCGCCATCGGCGGATGGGTTGCCGTGCTCGCGAATGAACGCAGCAACCGCAGAAAACATCGCCTGCATCCCGGCGAATAAGACTTCGCGAAGGTGAAGCCCGCTCACCGTATTGACATATCTCTTCGAAAGGGGAAGGAAGGTTTAATCGACCTCTTCCTTGCGAATGAACTGATATGATCGAAACCACCGCCGATCTGGCGGCCGCCTGCAAAGAGCTGGCCAAGTCCGATTTCATTACCATCGATACTGAATTCCTGCGTGAGACGACCTTCTGGCCGGAACTATGCCTGATCCAGATGGCGAGCCCGACGGTGGAAGTGCTGGTCGATCCGCTGGCGAAGGATATCGATCTTTCACCCTTCTTCGAACTGATGGCCAATCCTGACGTGCTGAAGGTGTTTCATGCAGCGCGGCAGGATATTGAAATAATCTTCAATCGCGGCAACCTGATCCCTCACCCGATCTTCGATACGCAGGTCGCCGCCATGGTCTGCGGCTTTGGCGACAGCGTCTCCTACGACCAGCTCATCAGCCGCACGAAGAACGTCCATATCGACAAGTCTTCGCGCTTCACGGACTGGAGCCGCCGGCCGCTCTCCGACAAGCAGCTCGAATATGCGCTGGCCGACGTCACCCATTTGCGCGACGCCTATCTCTACCTCAAGGCGGAACTGGAGCGCGAAGGCCGCGCTTCCTGGCTGCGCGAGGAAATGGACATTCTGGAATCGCGCGAGACCTACGACATCCATCCTGACGATGCCTGGCAGCGGCTGAAGCTGCGCCTGCGCAAGCCGCAGGAACTGGCGATCCTGAAATATGTTGCCGCCTGGCGGGAGCGCGAGGCCCGCTCCCGCAACGTGCCGCGCTCGCGCGTGCTGAAGGATGACGCGATCTACGAGATCGCCCAGCAGCAGCCGAAGGATGCCGAGGCATTGGGCCGCCTGCGGACAATTCCGAAGGGCTGGGAGCGTTCGGCTACCGGAGCGGCGGTGCTCGAAGCAGTCAACACCGCGCTCGCGCTGCCACGGTCCGAAATGCCGCATGTACCGCGCCAGGCACAGCCGCCGGAAGGTGCTGCAGCGGCTGTCGAGCTTCTCAAAGTACTGCTCAAGCTGATCTCCGAAAAGCATGGCGTGGCGCCCAAGGTGATTGCCAACAGTGACGACCTCGACAGAATCGCGGCTGAGGGCGAAACGGCCGATGTGGGCGCGATGCATGGCTGGCGGCGCGATCTTTTCGGTGAGCCGGCGCTGCAGCTCATCCGCGGCGAGATCGCCCTGCGCTTCGCCGGCCGCAAGGTCGAGACCGTCGCGCTGCCGGCTTAACAAAGCAGTTGCACGCCTTCAGGTTCGCCGGCCACACTTCAAATCGTTGTTACGCATGTCGTTGTCGCAAAACAACTGCACAGTTTTTCGCGACCTGCCTTAAATTCGAAATGTCTTGACCATAGCACTGCGCGGGAAACAATAGCCGAATGACGTGCTTCGGCGAAAGGGCGGCATGAGAGAGATATCCCCGACGCAGAACTGGATCCTGATCGCGCTCGTCCTAGCACTCAGCGGCGTGGTCTACGATCTGTACTACTATAGCGGCCAGACGCCCATCATCGGAGCGATCTTCGCGCTCTTCATCGGCATGCCAATCCTCGCCTTCGAACGTAGGGTATTCTTGCGCGGCCTCTACCGGCGCATCCAAAGATTACCGACACTGCTCTTCATCATCACCGAGCTCGTCATCTATGAAATCCTGATGAGCATCGGCTTTGCGGCTGCCGGTTTCCTTCTCACTCTGCTGGGCGCTCTGAAGCCACCGAAGATGATCGACGTGCTGATCATGCCGTTCGATATCTTTCTCTATGCGCTTGCCGTCTGCGCCACGCTGATCTTCCTGCTCAGGGTGCGCGAATTGCTGGGGCGCGAAGTCTTCATCAGCATGCTGGTCAGCCGCTACCGCAATCCGGCGAAAGAAGAGCGCGTCTTCCTGTTCATCGATCTCGCCGAGTCCACCGCCTTTGCCGAAAAGCATGGGGACCTGCGCGCGCAACAGCTTCTGAGTTCGCTGTTTGCGGCCTTCGCAGAGCCGGTGCGGCGCCACAAGGGCATGATCAACGACTATGTTGGCGATGCGGCGATCATCACCTGGCCACTGGCGCGCGGCACCAAGAATGCTCGTTGCGTGCGATGCCTTTTCGATATCCTCGCCGATATCGAAGCTAATGCCGCAAGCTGGAAGAAGAGCTATGGTCATGTGCCGAAGCTCAGGGCCGCTCTTCATGGCGGCAGTGTCATTACGGCCGAAGTCGGCGTCGATCATCACAAGATCAGCTTCTTCGGCGATACCGTGAACACCACGGCGCGGCTGGAGTCGCTTTGCCGGACGCTGAACCGGCCGGTGCTGATTTCCGCGGAGCTTGCCCAACGTATGACGCTTCCCGAGGATATCGTCGGCGAAAACCTCGGCAATCACGCGGTGCGCGGGCGCGGCCAGGGGCTTGATGTCGTCGCCCTTTCTTCGCGCGCCGTGACCGTTCTCAACCAGCCGGCAAACCTGCGACGCGGTTGAGCCGGCGCTTCGTCGACACTTCACCAAAGCTTCACCCAACCGTCAATGTGCCGATATGAATGCCCTGCTAAGCGGATGGCGCCTCTGCAATCCGTTCTATGGGGACATCATGAAGAACGTTCTTTTTGCTTCCGCATCATTTTTCATGCTCGTCGCAGGCTCCGCCTCCGCCGACCAGCAGCTTTTCCCGGCGAAGCTCGCCGGCCAGGCGATCCTGCCTGCCAATACGCTGACCCCGGCCCCGGCCGATGCACCGGAATTCCTGAAGACCTCCGGCAAGTTCACGACGCCGGACCGCAAGCGCACCGAAAAGCTCGGCACGATTGCCGGCAAGGACGGCGCCCGGGTCACCGACGTCAAGCTGCCGCTCGACGGCCAGCCGATCCAGGGCTTCTCCGGCATCAAGACCATGCCCGACGGCACCTTCTGGACACTCTCGGACAACGGCTTCGGTTCGAAGTTCACCTCGTCCGATTCCATGCTGTTCCTGCATCAGCTGAAGTTCGACTGGAACGCCAACAAGGTTGACGTCGTCAAGAACGTCTTCCTGTCCGACCCGAACAAGATCGCTCCATTCCCGATCGTCACCGAAGCCTCCGATACACGCTACCTCACCGGCGCCGATTTCGACATCGAATCCGTTCAGCCGGTTGCCGACGGCTTCTGGCTCGGCGACGAGTTCGGCCCGTATCTCCTGAAGATCAACACCGAAGGCCGCCTTACGGACGTCATCCCCACCACGCTCGACGGCAAGCCGGTCCTGTCCCCCGACAATCCGCTGATCCAGCTGCCGGGCAACCCGGCCGCCAAGATGCCGGTCTTCAACCTGAAACGCTCCGGCGGCTTCGAGGGTCTGGCCATGTCGAAGGACGGCTCCAAGCTCTACGGCCTGCTCGAAGGCGCCATCTACCAGGATGACGGCAAGATGGAATCGGTTGACGGCCACGCGGCCATCCGCGTCATCGAATTCGACGTCGCCTCCAAGAGGTGGTCGGGCCGCAGCTGGCTCTATCCGTTCGAGGACAAGGGCGCTTCGATCGGTGACTTCAACATGCTCGACGACAGCACCGCTCTTGTCATCGAGCGCGACAACGGCGCCGGCACGAAGGACAAGGCCTGCGCCGATCCCAAGCAGCCGAAGCCGGACTGCTTCGAAGCTCCGGCCGAACTGAAGCGCGTCTACAAGATCGAGTTCAACGACGCCAATGTCGGCAAGGCCGTTCGCAAGATCGGCTACATCGACCTCCTGAACATCCAGGATCCGGACAACAAGAAGAAGGCCGGCGATATCGCTGGCGTCTACGACATGCCGTTCGTGACGATCGAAAACGTCGACCGGGTCGACGCCACGCACATCATCATCGGCAACGACAACAACCTGCCCTTCTCGGCCGGCCGCGCCATCGACAAGGCTGACAACGACGAGTTCAGCATCCTCGAGGTCGGTGAGTTCCTGAACGCGAAGTAATTCGTGTTTGAAGTGAAATTGAGAGGGCGGCGCAAAAGTGCTGCCCTTTTTGCTTGGCTATCGGGGTCTGGAGTTCGGCGTAAGGCAACACTAAGTCGGATCGACCTATTCGAACCGGAACGCCAGCCGCTTGTTCGTCAGCCGCGACAATTGCTGCAAGCGGCCATCGAGCCGTTCGCCAGCGAAATCGCGATATTCGTGGGGCACCACGAATTCCAGATCGAGATCGGGGGACGCGGACTTGCGGAAGGTCAGGTCGCGTACGATGCCCGGCATGGAGGCCGAGAAGAGGTAGACGACGCGCAGCATGCCGCCGAGCAGCTTGGCGCGTTCGATGAATTGCGGGCCGGCGATTGAGGCGAGCGGCGCCGTCGAACCGTCGTCGTGAAGACCTTCGAAGCGATAATAGTTCGTCAGCGCGATGAAGGCGCGGCCGGGATGGCTGATGCCGACGAAGGACGAGTGGGCGATAACGTTCAGCGCCTGAGCACCGCGATAATCCGGGTGGGCACGCCAGCTGATATCGGCAAGCAGGCAGGCGGCCTGACGATAGCGGCTTTCCTCAGCGGTTTCCTGCACGCCAAAGAAGGGCATCATGCGGCCGGTCCAATCGGCAAGCTCGCGGGCATGTTCCGGTGAACGGGCACGCAGGATGGCTAGCTCGCCTGCAGCAGCAAGCAGCGGGTCCGACCGGCGCTCGGATTCTGACAGCAGCGAGTAGAGGTAACCCTCGCGCACACCCTGCGCGGAGAAGGATATCACTGAAGGCCTCATGGCGTTCAGCACTTCCTTCATGGCAATGGCGCCGAAGGGCAGCAGCGAACGGCGATGCTTGGAAACCGCCTGAAGTGCCGGCTCCTTGGAATCCTTGGCAGTGACGACCTGATCGAGGAACTGCGTCATGCCTTCGAGGGAAACCTCGTAGCCCTGCATCATGTGCAGCGGATAGCGGGTGATCTCCATGTGTAGCTTGGCGATGTTTCGCCACGTACCGCCGACAGCATAGAAGGTGCGCCCTTCCCCCTTGGAGAGAAGCCTGGCGGTCTTGACCTGCTTGCGGGCAAAGGCTCGCGCCTTGGCGAGTGATCCGCCGGCATATTCGGACAGACGCAGACCGCCGAGCGGCAGGGTAATGCCGCCGCTTACATCCTTGCCCCTGATATCGATGAGCTCCAGAGAGCCGCCACCGAGATCGCCGGCTATGCCGTCAGGATTGTAAAAGCCGCTGATGATGCCGAGCGACGCAAAGCGCGCCTCTTCCTCACCCGAGAGTATACGGACGTGCCGCTGCAGGATCGTCTCTGCCTGATGGATGAAATCGGGGCCGTTGCTCGCCTCGCGCGCCGCAGCCGTCGCCAGCACATACATGGTGACGGCGCGCGCCTGATCCGAGAGGGCCTTGAAGCGATGAAGGGCCTGAAGCGCCCGTGCAACGCTTTCTTCATCCATCTTGCCGGTGAGAGCTATGCCCTTGCCGAGGCCACAGAGGACCTTTTCGTTGAAGAGGATGGTGGGAGAACGCGACAGACCTTCGTAGACGACCAGACGGATGGAGTTCGATCCGATATCGACAACGGAGACCGGGGCGATACCCGGAAGTCGCCCCTGGGCTTCAGATTCAACCATTAGGTCCAGTTTACTTGTTGTTTCGGCCTTCAAGCAGACCGGCGATCAGCTTCGGCGCACTCGATTTCAGAGCTTCACCGCGGCCGGACAGGCTGGGATTGGTCATGAAATATTGCTGCGCATTGAACGGTTCTTCGCCCTTGCGCACTTCCATGCGCCGTGACGTACCGTCGGGCAATATCTCGTAGCTTTGTTGATTGTCAATCACGTTGCCGAGCATAATCTGTGACAAAACCTGCTCGTGGACGGTCGGATTCGTCAGCGGAACGAGCGTTTCGACACGGCGATCGAGATTTCTCGGCATCATGTCAGCCGAGCCGATATAGACGAGGGCCTTGTCGGACGGCAGGCCATATCCATTGCCGAAGCAGAAGATGCGGCTGTGCTCGAGGAAGCGGCCGACGATCGATTTGACGCGGATCTTGTCGGAGAGGCCTGGCACTTGCGGACGCAGGCAGCAGATGCCGCGCACGACGAGATCGATCTCGACGCCGGCGCGGCTCGCCGTATAAAGCGCGTCGATGATGTCGGGGTCGACCAGCGAGTTCATCTTCATCCAGATCGCTGCCGGACGACCGTTGCGGGCGTGCTCGATCTCTTCGTTGATGTGGCGAAGGATGCGCGGGCGCAGCGTGTAGGGCGAAACGGCAAGCTTCATCCCTTCTTCCGGCTCACCGTAACCGGTGATGAAGTTGAAGATGTTGGCCATGTCGTGGGCGATCACAGGATTGCACGTGAAGAAGGACAGGTCGGTATAGATCTTCGCGGTGATCGGATGATAGTTGCCGGTGCCGAGATGGCAGTAGGTGCGCAGCTTGCCCTCTTCGCGGCGCACGACCAGCGACATCTTGGCGTGGGTCTTGAGCTCGATGAAACCGAAGACGACCTGCACGCCGGCGCGCTCCAGGTCGCGCGCCCAGCGGATATTGGCTTCTTCGTCGAAGCGGGCCTTGAGCTCGACCAGCGCCGTCACCGACTTGCCGGCTTCGGCGGCGTCGACCAGAGCGCGCACGATCGGGCTGTCGTTGGAGGTACGGTAGAGCGTCTGCTTTATCGCCAGAACGTCAGGATCGCGCGCAGCCTGGAGAAGAAACTGGACCACCACGTCGAAAGACTCGTAGGGATGATGGACCACCATGTCCTTTTCGCGGATAGCGGCAAAGCAATCACCGGCGTGTTCACGGACACGTTCTGGAAATCGCGCATTGTAAGGCGGAAAGCGCAAATCGTCGCGCGGCGCCTTGGTGATTTCCGAGAGTGTGTTGAGCGCCAGCAGGCCGGGCAGAACCGCAACGCGGTTATCCGGAATGCTGAGGGCGTGGACCACGAACTGGCGCAGCGAAGCCGGCATCTCGGAATCCGTCTCGATACGGATGACCTTGCCGCGGCGGCGGCGCTTCAGCGCGGTCTCGAAGAAGCGGACGAGATCTTCAGCCTCTTCCTCGACTTCGATATCGCTGTCTCTGATGACGCGGAACGTACCCGAGCCCTGTACCTCGTAACCCGGATAAAGCCGGTGGATGAAGATGTTGGCGACATCTTCGAGCGTGATGTAGCGGATCGTGTTGCGGTCATCAGGCAGGCGTATGAAACGGTCGAGCGCCGGCGGCAGGCGCAGCAGCGCCGTCATCGGCTCGCGGCCATTGCGGCTGACAAGCTGCAGGCCGATCGAGAAGCCGAGGTTCGGAATGAATGGGAACGGATGGGCAGGATCGATGGACAGCGGCGTCAGCACCGGGAAGATCGACTGCTCGAACTCGTTTGCCAGCCACTGACGGTCGGAATCGCTCAGCGCGCCGGGGCGCACGATCAGGATGTCTTCCTTGGCGAGATATTGCTGCAGGACGGCAAGCGAGGCCTGCTGTTCCATCTGCAGATGATCGATCTCGCTGAGGATCGAGTCCAACTGCTCGGCGGGCGTGCGGCCATCCGGGCTCTTGACCACGATGCTCTGACGCACCTGGCCTTCGAGGCCGGCAACGCGCACCATGAAGAATTCGTCGAGGTTGGCAGCCGAGATCGACAGGAAACGCACGCGCTCCAGCAGTGGATGCTCGGTATTCAGCGTCTCTTCGAGGACACGGCGGTTAAACTGCAGCCAGGAGAATTCGCGGTTGATGAAGCGCTCGGGACTGGAGAGAAGCTGGTCCAGCGGCGGCAGGTCTGCGCCGTTTTCCGGGGCGAGTTCCTGATGTTCCTGGTATGCGCTGTCCATGATCCACTCACCCCGCTTTCAATCGCTTTGGCGAATATATCAGTTTCACGACGGAACTGTGACAGTCAATCGCCCGAGCCGGAATTGCCCAATTCATTCAATACTTCGGCAGCTAGAGTGCGGGTAATCCCCGTGCCTCTGGAAAGCGCCAGCCGATCGAGCCTTTCGACAATCGTCTGGGCGGCGTTGAGTGACCGCTCCATGCGATTGACGATATAAAGGACGAGTTTGTCATCTATATAAAGCTGTCGGTCGGCAAAGAGCTTGACGATGACCTGCGACAGCAATTCCTCATCGGGCTCGCCGATCTCGACGACAGTCGCAGCCTTCAGGCGCGAACGCAGATCGGGCAGCGTGACCGGCCAGGACATGGGCCAGAGGCGGCTCGTCATCAGGAGGCTGGTGCCGTTTTCCCGCACGCTGTTGATGACGTGGAAGAGCGTGGCGTCATCGAAACCCGCGCGGTCGACGTCCTCGAAAAGGACGGGGCCGTTTGCAGCCGCGATCGCGGCATCGGAACCATCAGCGGGATGAATGGCCTCCGCTCCACTCAATTGCTTCCAGATGCCGGCGAGATGCGATTTGCCCGACCCGACAGGCCCGGCAAGGATCACGACCGGTGACGGCCAGTTCGGCCAGGCATCGACGATCGAAACGGCAGCGGCGAGACGCTCCGAGACAAGCAGGTCATCGCGCCCGGTCGCGGCGTCATGCGAAAAGGCCAAAGGAAGCTGTTCTCCGGCCTTGCGCTTCGGATCAGCGTTCGTCACGTCATTCATCGGAAACAGATTTCATCTTCCCGGCCCGGCCGCCCGGCGACCTGCCATAGTAGAGATCACTTTGAAGGTAGCGCGAAAGCGCAAAGCGGACAAGGACGCCGACGGCCGCTGCCGCCGGTACAGCGACCAGCAGGCCGACGAAACCGAAGAGCGCACCGAAGGCAAAGAGCGCAAACATCAGCCAGACAGGGTGCAGGCCGACGCTGGAGCCTACGAGCTTCGGCTGCAGGATATTGCCTTCAAGGAACTGGCCAGAGAAGAAGACCGCGAGAACTGCGATAATCCAGATATAATCAGGCCAGAACTGGACGATCGCCACGCCAACCGCAAGCACGAGCCCAACCAGCGAGCCCACATAGGGAATGAAGCTGATCATGCCGGAGAAGAGGCCGATGAGCAGCCCGAAGTTCAGGCCGACGATCGAGAGGCCTGCCGCATAATAGATGCCGAGGATGAGGCAGAGCGAACCCTGCCCGCGGATGAAGCCGGCAATCGCCTGATCCATTTCGCTGGCGATCTGACGGACGTCTTTCACATAATTACGCGGAACCCATTCATCGACCTTGGCAACCATGCGGTCCCAATCGAGCAGGATATAGAAGGCGACGACCGGCGTGACGATGAGCAGCGAGATGACGTCAACGATCGCCTTGCCGGAATTCCAGATCTGCGAGAAGAGCCCGGTGAGGAAGCCCATGCCCTCCGACAGGATAGTCGAGAAATTGTTCTTGATGGTGCCGAGCTGGCTCTTGATCCAGCCCGGCAGTACGGAATCCTGGTAATGGGCGATGAATTCCTGCAACTGGCTGATATAACCCGGCACGCGCTGGGCGAAATCGTTGAACTGGTTGATGAGAACGGGAATCAGGATCACCAGCGCCAGCGCAAAGACGATGACGAAGGCCACCAGGATGACGATGGTCGCCATAAGCCGGCTCAAGCCGAGGCGCTCCAGCCTGTCTGCTATGGGATCGAGAAAATAGGCGATCGACATGCCGGCGATGAAAGGCAGCAGGATCGAGCTGAAAATATAGAGGAAGGCGATGAAGATGAGCAGAACCGCCACCCAGAAGATGACCTGGCGCTTCAGTATCGTTCCGCTGACCTGTTGTGGCATCGCTTCCCCGCTGACCGCACGTCTTGCCCATCCAGCACATAGGATGGAGGCGCAAAGATGGTCAACCCCGTTGCACCAAATCCGGAAAGCGCACAGGGATTAGCTGGAAAATGGGGGCTTTTCCCTTGCAACGCTTGCATAAAGCGCACTCTCATGCAATTGCGACCGGCATGTGACGCGGTCTTTTATCCGCAGCTTCAAATCCTCTGGAGATCATCATGAGCCAGTCTGGAAGAAACGGTCTGACCTACAGCGATGCAGGCGTCGACATCGATGCCGGCAACCTGATGGTGGAGAAGATCAAGCCAGCCGTGCGTTCCACGCGCCGTCCAGGCGCGGATGGCGAGATCGGCGGCTTCGGCGGCCTCTTCGACCTGAAGGCTGCAGGCTTTACCGATCCGGTACTTGTTGCCGCCAATGATGGCGTCGGCACCAAGCTGAAGATCGCCATCGATGCGGATTATCACGAAACCGTCGGCATGGACCTCGTTGCCATGTGCGTCAACGATCTCGTCGTGCAGGGCGCGGAGCCGCTCTTCTTCCTCGACTATTTCGCGACCGGCAAGCTTGATCCGGATCAGGGCGCAGCCATCGTCGGCGGCATCGCCGCCGGCTGCCGCGAGGCGGGTTGCGCGCTGATCGGCGGTGAAACGGCCGAAATGCCGGGTATGTATTCCTCCGGCGATTATGATCTCGCCGGTTTTGCGGTGGGTGCCGCCGAGCGCGGCAATCTGCTGCCATCGGGTGATATTGCCGAAGGCGACGTCATTCTTGGCCTTTCCTCCTCCGGCGTCCACTCCAACGGTTTTTCGCTGGTGCGCAAGATCGTTTCGCTTTCAGGCCTCGGCTGGGATGCGCCGGCACCGTTTGCCGAGGGCAAGAAGCTCGGCGAAGCGCTGCTGACGCCGACCCGCATCTATGTGAAGCCGCTGCTGAAAGCGATCCGCGAGACGGGTGCGCTGAAGGCGCTAGCCCACATTACCGGCGGCGGTTTCCCGGAGAATATTCCGCGCGTGCTGCCGAAGCACCTCGCTGCCGAGATTGATCTCTCCGCCGTCGAAGCTCCAGCAGTCTTCTCGTGGCTGGCCAGGACGGGTGGCGTCGAAGCCACGGAAATGCTGCGCACCTTCAACTGCGGCATCGGCATGATCGTCGTCGTCGCCGAAGAGAATGTTGCCGCGGTCTCCCAGGTGCTCGAAGCGGAAGGTGAAAAGGTCGTAGCGCTCGGCCGCATGGTTGCCCGCGCCGAAGGCGCTGCCGGCACCATCTATAAGGGCACGCTCGCCCTATGAACTCGCCGCGCAAACGCACCGTCGTCTTCATTTCCGGCAGCGGCTCCAACATGATGGCACTGGTGCAGGCGGCGAAGGCTGCGGACTATCCGGCCGAGATCATCGGCGTGATCTCCGACAAGGCGGATGCAGGCGGGCTTGCCAAGGCGGCGGCGGAGGGCATTCCGACCTTCGCCTTCGCGCGAAAGGACTATGCGAGCAAGGACGAGCATGAGGCGGCAATCTTTGCCGCTCTCGATGAGCTTTCGCCTGATATCATCTGTCTTGCCGGCTATATGCGGCTCCTCTCAGCCGTCTTCATCCAGCGCCATGAGGGTCGGATCCTCAATATCCACCCTTCCCTTCTGCCGCTGTTTCCTGGGCTGCACACGCATCAGCGGGCGATCGACGCCGGCATGCGGATCGCCGGCTGCACCGTGCATTTCGTCACCGAAGGCATGGATGAAGGCCCGGTCATCGGCCAGGCCGCCGTGCCTGTACTTGCGGGCGATACGGCGGAAGCGCTGGCAGGACGCATACTGACCATCGAGCATCAACTCTATCCGCAGGCGCTCAAGCTCTTTGCCGAAGGCAAGGTGAAGATGGAAGGCGGGAAGGCAGTCGGGGCGGCAGCTTCCACCGCCGCCGCCCCCAAATCCCAGCTTATTTCGCTGATCGGCGACTAGAGAACTTTCGTTTTTCTTCGAATCACGAAAGCGCTCTATCTGCTTGTTTGTACGCAATTCCGGGCGCAAAACCGCTGCACACTTTTGCTGGAATTGCTCTAAACCCTGACCTCAGGCCGCAAGGGTCTGCAGCGGGTGCAGCGTGCCGTCGCTGTAGATGAACTGGCCGCCGCGGAAGGTGGCGCGGATGCGATGAACGTCACCCGGCTCGATCACAACCGTATCGGCGCGCTGGCCGACGGCGATCTCGCCGCGGTCCATCAGGCCGGCTGAACGGGCGGCATTCGCCGTCGCCATGGCGACGGCAGCGGGAAGACCACCCTCAACCATTTCCGCCAGCTTGAAGATGCCGGGCACGAAGGCAGCCGGATGGTAATCGGCAGCGATCACCGTCAGCAGGCCCGCCTTTGCGGCGTCGAGCGCGCTCAGATTGCCGGACATGGATTTGCCGCGCAGTGCATTCGGTGCGCCCATCAGTGTCCAGAGGCCGCGGCGGCGGGCTTCTTCGGCGGCAGGCAGCGTGACCGGGAATTCGCTGATCGTGACGCCGAGAGCGAACATTTCGATGACCTTTTCGACGCTGTCATCGTCATGAGAGGCGAGCGAGAGACCATGCTTCTTCGCGAGGGCTACGATATGCTTCAGCTTGGCATCGATCTCGGGATTGTCACGCATGGCGATGCGCTTGGCAACGACCTCCGCAGCCATTTCCTCCGATATGGCGCGGCGCTCGGAAATGCTCAGGATATAGCTCTTGATGTCGTTGTACTGGCCCTGCCCCGGCGTGTGGTCGGTCAGCGAAACCATGTCGATATGGCCGGCTTCCAGCAGCCGCTCCAGCGTCGGTGCCGCACCGATATTGGTGATCTCGTAGCGGGCATGGACACGGTGATCGATCAGCAGGTTATCGCGCAGCGTGTTGATACCCTCGATGACGGCCGAGGTCGTCTCCAGCGAACGGACATGGCCGTAGACGCTTTCCGTCGCGAAGGAGACGGCGGCAAAAGCCGTCGTTACGCCGGCAGCGGCAAGCTTCTTGTCGAGTTCGTGTATGCCGAAATCGATCGGCATCTGGGCGTTCGGGCGCGGCGCGATCTCGCGCTCGATCATGTCGCCATGCAGATCGACGAAACCGGGCATCAGCAGACGCCCGCCGCCGTCAATGACGGCATTGGCGACCGGCTCCGGCCTGATTTCGGCGATCACGCCATCTTCAATCCGCACGGAACCTTCACTCACCACCTCGCCTGGGAGAACGAGGGTGAAATTGCTGAGCCACATGGGCTTTCTCCTGACGTATCCGATGATTGTCAAATGGCAGCGCTTAGTCCCGCTTCGTGACAATTGGATGAAGAATTCCAAGGAATTCAGGCGGTGCGAATGGCCCCCAACCGTCACGCTTCAAAGCCGGACTTTCAGGCGCCAAGCAGGCTCTTGTTTGCCACCGTCCATTGCAGCAGCATGATCGTCTTGAGATCGATGATCTCTCCTTCTTCTATCATCGCGAGAGCCTGCGGCAGCGGGATTTCCAGCACTTCGATATCCTCATGCTCGTCTTCCAGCCCCCCGCCGTCGGACGTGCGGTCGGCGGTATCGATTGCCGCTGCGAAGAAATGCACGATCTCGGTGATGGAGCCCGGTGCTGTGTAGGATCTGAACAGGAAGCGGATATCGCGAACCGTGTATCCCGTCTCTTCCATCGCCTCGCGACGGATCGCGGCCTCGGGTTCATCGCCGTCGAGCAGGCCGGCCGGGACTTCGATCATCCAGGCGGGATCGCCGTTCACATGGGCCGGCAGGCGGAACTGCTTCACCAACACGACCACGTCACGCTTGGGATCGTAAAGAAGGATACAGGCGGCGGGCGTGCGGTGATAGACCTCGCGTGGCAGGCGATGGGTCACGCCATTCCGGTCGGTGTAATCGATCCGGTAGCTGGTCAACTTCGTCCAGCCGTCGGACAGGATTTCCTTGCCGACGATTTCCACTTTTGCCTTAGATTGCGTCATATGACGTCCTTGCGAAGCCAGACCTTGTTGTCATGGACGGCAGCACCGCCATAGGGCGCAACGGGATCGGCACCGGTGAGAACGTTGATGCCTTCGCCATCGACATGCGCCTTGTTGGGCCAAAGGCCCTCTGCAATCAAAACGCCTGGCTTGACCTCGGTCGTTACGCGGGCGTGGATCCGCAGGTCACCGCGCATATTGCCAATACGGACGAGGTCGCCATTGCCGACACCGTTCGCCTCGGCATCGACAGGGTTGATCATCACTTCCGGACGGCCTTCCTTCTGGCGTGAGGTCTTGGTTTCCGAGAAGCTCGAATTCAGGAAGTTGCGCGCCGGCGAGGTCGCCAGGCGGAAGGGATGCTCGGGATCGGCGAGCTCGATGACATCGACCTGATCCGGGAAAGGCGGTAGCTCTGCGTAGGGGCCGAGCGCGCCGACGGAAGCCGGCGGCTTGTTCGGGGCGGGGTCGTTCACCCAGTCCGGCCGGAAATGGAACTTGCCGTCGGGATGGGCGAAGCCATTGAGATAATGTGCTTCTTCGAAGGCGGGCTGGCGGTCGAACCACTTATGCTCGAGGAAATAGTCGTAATCCGGCAGATTGCTCGCGGCCAGCACGCGGTCGACCAACTCGCGCGCCGTGAAACCGAAGCCGGGGCGATCGGCGACGCCGAGGCGTTTTGCCAGTTCTTCGATCACGAACAGGTTGCTTCGCACCGTCGGCGGCGGTTCGACGAGCTTCGGGCCGAGCAGGATGTGGTTCTGGCCGCCGGCGCGGTAGATATCGTCATGCTCGACGAACATGGTGGCGGGAATGACGATATCGGCCATGTCGGCCGTCTCGGTCATGAACTGCTCATGGACGGCGACGAAGAGATCGTTCCGGGCAAAGCCGCGCTTCACCAGCCGCTGCTCAGGAGCGATGTTCACTGGATTGGTGTTCTGGATCAAGATGGCCGTTACAGGACCGCGATGGCGGAGTGCCAAGGCATCGCCGGTCAGCGCACGGCCGATCTGCGACTGGTCGATCATGCGGATGTCGGCATCCTTCATCGATTTGCCGGTCAGCTCCGCATTGTTCATGCGGAAGATATCGCTGTTCGAATGGAAGGCGCCGCCACCCTCATATTGCCAGGAGCCGAGCACGGTGGCGACCGAGGCGGCGGCATGCATGGCGACCGCGCCATTGCGCTGGCGGGTAAAGCCGTAACCGAGGCGGAAGAAAGTCTTTTTGGTCGTGCCGACGAGTTTGGCGAAGGCTTCGATCTCCTCGACCGAAAGACCGGTGATGGCGGCGGCCCATTCCGGCGTCTTCGCCTTCAGATGCGTTTCGAGGCCGGCGGGATCGTCGGCGTATTTCGCCATGTAGGCACGGTCGGCATAACCGTCGCGGAAAGCGATATGCATAACGGCGCAGGCAAGGGCTGCATCGGTGCCGGGCTTGACGATGAGGGCCATGTCGGCCTGCTTCATCGTCGGATTGTCGTAGATGTCGATGACGACGATCTTGGCGCCACGCTCCTTGCGCGACTTGATCGCGTGGGTCATCACGTTGACCTGCGTCGCAACCGCATTGGTGCCCCAGATGACGACGCAGTCGGTGCGGGCCATCTCCCGCGGGTCCGGGCCGCGCAGCATGCCGGTCGCCATGGTGAATCCGGTCCAGGCGGGGTTGGTGCAGATCGAGGAAAAGAAGCCGGAATAGCACTTGGCGTGGCGCAGGCGCTCGATCGAGTCGCGCTGCACCCAGCCCATGGTGCCGGCGTAGAAATACGGCCAGATCGCTTCGCTGCCATCCTTCGCCTCAGCCTTCACGAAGGCTTCGGCAATCTCGTCCAGCGCATCATCCCAGGAGATCTGCTGCCATTGCCCTGCCCCCTTGGCGCCGGCGCGGCGCAGCGGATGCATCAGGCGATCGGGATGATAGAGGCGCTCGGCATAACGGGCGACCTTGGCGCAGATGACGCCCGATGTATAAGAATGATCGTTGGCGCCCCGGACGCGACCGATGCGGCCGTCCTCCGTAATATCCACCTCCAGCGCGCAGGTGGAGGGACAGTCATGCGGACAGGCCGTATGACCGATCCGGGATTTGGCGTTGATGGGGGTCGCAATGTTCATGCGATTTCTATATGCCAAGGCTCGACCGCCCAAAAGGCACAAAAACTCCCAATGATCCGAATTCATAACAGGCATCAGCGAAAATGAACTATCGCCACATCTACCATGCAGGCAATTTCGCCGATGTCCTGAAGCATGCGGTGCTGGCGCGTTTGATCCGCTATATGCAGAAGAAGGACGCCGGCTTTCGGGTGCTCGACACGCATGCCGGCATCGGCCTCTACGATCTCTCTTCCGAGGAAGCGCAGAAGACCGGCGAGTGGCAAGGCGGTATCGGCAAGCTGCTGGAGACCGATCTCGGACCGCAGGTTTCCGAACTGCTGGAACCCTATCTCTCCGCGATCCGCGAACTGAACCCGCAGGGTGGCCTGCGTTTCTATCCGGGCTCCCCAAAGCTTGCGCGCATGCTGTTTCGCCCACAGGACCGGCTTTCGGCGATGGAGCTGCACCCGGAGGATTTTGTTCGCCTGCATCGCGTCTTCGAAGGCGATCACCATGCGCGCATCACCGAGCTCGACGGCTGGCTGGCGCTCGGCGCGCATCTGCCGCCGAAGGAAAAGCGCGGTATCGTGCTCGTCGATCCGCCTTTCGAGGAGGACGGCGAATATGAGCGGTTGGTGGATGGCCTCGCCAAGGCTTACCGGCGTTTTCCGGGTGGTACCTATTGCCTCTGGTATCCGCTGAAGAAGGGCGCACCGATCAAGGACTTCCATGAGGCGCTGCAGGCGCTGGACATTCCGAAGATGCTCTGCGCCGAACTTGCCGTGCGCAGCGACCGCGAGACGACGGGGCTGACCGGCTCGGGACTCATCATCGTCAACCCACCCTTCACGCTGAAGGATGAGTTGCACCAGTTGCTGCCGGCCCTGAAGGACCATCTGGCGCAAGACCGTTTCGCCTCGCAGCGTGCCTTCTGGCTGCGCGGCGAGACGAAGCCTGCCAAGGCCGATTGACCGAATCTGCGGCGCGGGGGAATAGTCCCGGCCATCCGCATTTCAAAAGGTGCCCCATGAAGCTTCTCTGCTCCCCGACCTCCCCTTTCTCCAGCAAGGTGGGCATGGCCGCCCGCTATCTCAGCCTCGACATTGCGCAAATTCGGGTCGATACGAATGCGGGACCGGCGATCCTCGTGGACAACAATCCGCTCGGCAAGATCCCGACGCTGCTGACGGATGACGGCGTTTCCATCTTCGACAGCATCGCCATCATGCATTACTTCGACCGGATGACGAAGGGCGCGCTCTATCCTTCCAAGAAGGGCAAGCGCACGGACGCCGAAGTACTGGAAGCACTCTGCGACGGCGTCTGCGACTGCCTGCTCGCGATCGTCTACGAACGCCGCTTCCGCAATGAAGAAAAGGTGCATCAGCCCTGGATCGACCGGCAATGGAAGAAGGTCGAGACCGCACTGAACTATCTGGCCGCCAATACGCCGAAGCTCGGCAAGAAGCTGCATGGCGGGCATTTCGCGCTGGCAGCGACGCTCGGCTATCTCGACCTGCGCTTCAAGGGCCGGTGGGAAGAAGACCATGCCGAGCTGATCGGCTGGCTCAAGGAATTCGAGAAGAGGTTCGACGGCTACGATCAGCTGAAGCCACAAGCCTGAAAGATTTGAAGGGCCTGAAAGATTTGAAGGGCCTGAGAGATCTCCAGGACCCGTGAGATTTCAGATCGACGCAGCAATAAAAAGCCGGGCACGAGGCCCGGCTTTTATCATGTCAGATACAATTCTTATCAGAACTTGACGCCGATACCGACCTTGACGCTGTTTTCGTCGAAGCCGCGCGAAACGCTGCCGGAGTCGAGATTGTAGTCCTTGTCCTGGTAGTCGGTGTAGCGGTATTCGAGACGCGTCGTGATGTTGTTGGTCACGAAGGCTTCCACACCGGCGCCAACCGTGTAGCCGTAGGCGGTCTTGCTGTCGGAAGACGTGCCGTCGGAAACCTTGGTGTTGGCGAGTGCCAGACCTGCTGTACCATACAGCAGGAAGGGGTTCAGGTCGTAACCGACGCGGCCGCGGACGGAGCCGTTCCAGCCGGTCTTGTTCTTGATGCCGTCCTGAGTAACGTCCGCATCGCCGTAGCCGAGATCGGCTTCAGCGCCGTAAACGATCTGGCCCTGCTGGAAGTTGTAACCGGTGAAGAGCTGACCGCCCCAATCATAGGTGTCGCGATCGGAACCAAAGCTGCCCATATTGTAGGTCGCTGCGCCACCGAGGTAGAAGCCCTGCCAGTTGTTGACCGGAGCCGGGGTTTCCTCAGCGACCGGGGCCTGCGGAACCTGATCCACGGCATCAGCTGCGTGGGCTACCGAGAAACCGCCAACGGCGAGAGCGGAAGCCATGAGGCCAGCAAAGAGTATACGCATACTTTTCTCCTTTCAGTCCCGCGCGCCCGTCAACTCAAATTCGGCGAAGCATTCACGGGGGATTACTAAATGTCCCTTCCGGTTCGAGAGTGAAATTGGAATGCAAATGCGGATTTGAAAGAGCCAAATTGTGATATCATTGTGGCTGCGCGACGGCAGAAATTCGATGTTGCTTGGTTGCAACATACTGTTTATTAAGGATAATAATCAGTTAAACTTACAATACCTGTTTTAATAAATCGCGACTGCAAATAATACATAGAATATCCGCACGGCACAGGCAATGATTTCGGCCTATTTATATAATTAGAGCCTGCCCTTATATAGTCAGCAAACGGACTCGCAGGATCAGAAGGCTATCTCTTGACCCAGAAAAGACTTCGCGCGGCGCTCGTGACGGGTGCCGCCAAAAGAATAGGCCGGGCAATCGCCGAAGACCTTGTTGCTGATGGATTTTCGGTCGCAATTCACGCCAACGACTCGCTCGCCGAGGCCGAAGATTTTGTGGCGGAATTGCGGCAGAAAGGGCATCGGGCGGTTGCGATCAAGGCCGATCTCGCCAAAATCGATGAGGCCGGCGGGCTTGTCGGGAAGGCGTGCGAGGCGCTCGGCCCGATCGATCTTCTCGTCAACAACGCGTCGATTTTTCTCGAGGATTCGCTTCGCAAATTCGATGCGCAGGTGTGGGACGAGCATTTCGCCATCCATGTTCGCGCGCCGTCAATCCTTGCTGCCAAATTCGCCGAACAACTGCCGGAGGCGTATGAGGGGTTGATCGTCAACATCATCGACCAGCGCGTCTGGGCGCTGCGGCCGAGCTTCTACTCCTATACCCTGTCGAAATCGGCGCTGTGGACGGCGACGCAGACCATGGCGCAGGCGCTGGCGCCGCGCATCCGCGTCAATGCAATCGGCCCTGGCCCTTCGATGCCGAGCGAACGACAATTGCAGGAAGACTTCCAAGCGCAGGTTTCAGCCCTTATCTTGAAGCGAGGACCTGAGCTCAAGGAATTCGGCCGAACGATTCGTTTTCTGTTCGAGACTCCTTCGATTACGGGTCAGATGATTGCACTCGACGGCGGCCAGCATCTCGCGTGGCAGACGCCGGATGTGCTGGAGATCAAGGAATGAATGCCAAGAAGCTGCCCGATGGCGGTGTTCTTTATGATGAGACCGACGAAAACGACGACGATATCATCGAGGTGGAAGGTGATGCCTCTGCCTCGCCGATTTCTGCAGCGGTCGACTGGAATGCCGGCAGCGTCAACGAAACAGGCCTTGTTGGCGCCGATCTGATCGCCGAATTCGTCAAGCGCCTGCCGAACAGTCCCGGCGTCTACCGCATGTTCAACGAGGCGGGCGACGTGCTCTATGTCGGTAAGGCCCGCAGCCTGAAGAAGCGCGTCGGCAATTACGCGGTTGGTCGTGTGCACTCCAACCGCATCGCCCAGATGGTGCGCCAGACAGCCAATATGGAATTCGTCACGACGCGGACGGAAACCGAGGCGCTGCTGCTGGAAGCGAATCTGATCAAGCGCTTGCGGCCGCGCTTTAACGTGCTGCTGCGCGACGACAAGTCGTTTCCCTATATCCTGATAACAGGCGATCATCGCGCGCCTGCCATCTTCAAGCATCGCGGCGCCCGCGCGCGCAAGGGCGACTATTTCGGCCCCTTCGCGTCTGCCGGTGCGGTCGGCCGCACGATCAACTCGCTGCAGCGCGCCTTCCTGATCCGCACCTGCACCGACAGCGTTTTCGAGACGCGCACCCGGCCCTGCCTGCTCTATCAGATCAAGCGCTGTTCCGGGCCGTGCACGCATGAAGTCAGCGATGAGGGCTATGCGGAACTGGTTCGCGAAGCCAAGGATTTCCTGTCGGGCAAGAGCCAGAATGTGAAAGAGCATATGGCGGAAGCGATGAATGCTGCCGCCGAGGACCTCGATTTCGAGCGGGCGGCCATTTATCGCGACCGCCTTGCCGCACTTTCGCATGTGCAGAGCCATCAGGGCATCAATCCGGCCGGCGTCGAGGAAGCCGATGTCTTCGCTATCCATCACGAAGGCGGGATTTCCTGTATCCAGGTCTTCTTCTTCCGCACCGGGCAGAACTGGGGCAACCGCGCCTATTTCCCGAAAGCCGATCCGCAACTGTCAGGCGCCGAGGTGCTGAATGCGTTCCTCGCTCAGTTCTATGACGACAAGCCGGTGCCGCGGCAGATCATGCTGTCGGAAACGGTGGAGGAGTTGGAACTGCTGGCCGCAGCACTCAGCGAAAAGGCCGGGCACAAGGTTTCGATCCTCGTTCCGCAGCGCGGTGAAAAGCGCGATCTCGTAGAGCATGTCATCGCCAATGCCCGCGAGGCGCATGGCCGCAAGCTTGCCGAGACGGCATCGCAGTCACGGCTGCTGGAAGGCTTCAAGGAGACGTTCGGCCTGCCCTATGTGCCGCAGCGTGTCGAGATCTACGACAACTCGCATATCATGGGCACAAATGCGGTCGGCGGCATGGTGGTCGCAGGGCCGGAAGGCTTCGTGAAGAACCAGTATCGCAAGTTCAACATCAAATCGACCGAGATCACCCCCGGCGACGACTTCGGCATGATGCGCGAGGTGATGACGCGGCGTTTCTCGCGCCTGCTCAAGGAAGAAGGCATTCCTGATCGCAGCGCGCAGGTCTCTGCCGCAGATGCGGCCGACATGCCCTTCCCCGCCTGGCCCGACGTGATCCTCATCGATGGCGGCCAGGGGCAGATGACGGCGGTGCGCGCGATCCTGGAAGAACTCGGCATTACCGACAGCGTGATCGCCATCGGCGTTGCCAAGGGTGTGGACCGCGAGGCCGGGCGCGAGCGTTTCTTTGCGCCGGGCAAGGGAGGCTTCACACTGCCGCCGCGCGATCCGGTTCTCTATTTCATCCAGCGCATGCGCGACGAGGCGCACCGTTTTGCGATCGGCTCCCACCGCGCGCGGCGCAAGAAGGAGATGGTCAAGAACCCGCTCGACGAGATCGGCGGCATCGGCCCATCCCGCAAGCGGGCGCTGCTGCAGCACTTCGGCACGGCAAAAGCGGTGTCGCGCGCCGCCCTTTCCGATCTCATGGCCGTGGAAGGGATTTCCGAGACCGTCGCCAAGCAGGTCTACAATCATTTTCACGACGACGCCGCGAAATAAGCGGCGCCGGTCGCAAATTCCACGCAAAGGCAGCGAAAAAGCAGAAAGAATGTTGACGGTCGCGGGTCAAAGCCGTCATCTACCGCCGCATCATCACAGAGAACCGCATCATGGCATCGCGTGCGTATAACATCCCCAATCTCCTCACCTACGGCCGCATCCTGGCGGTGCCGCTGATCGTTCTCTGCTTCTTCATCGAGGGCAAGCTGTCGATCAGCAACACCGCGCGTTGGGTGGCGCTGTGGATCTTCGTCATCGCCTCGATCACGGATTTCCTCGACGGTTATCTCGCGCGCATCTGGAACCAGACGTCAAATATCGGCCGCATGCTCGACCCGATCGCCGATAAGCTGTTGGTCGCCTCGATCCTTCTTCTGGTCGCGGCCGACCAGACCATCGCCGGCTGGTCGATCTGGGCGGCGATCACCATTCTCTGCCGCGAGATCCTGGTTTCGGGCCTGCGGGAATATCTGGCGGCGCTGAAGGTCAGTGTGCCGGTGACGCGCATCGCCAAGTGGAAGACGACACTGCAGCTTGTCGCCATTGCCTTCCTGTTGGCCGGCCCCGCTGGCGACGAGATTTTCCCCTATACGACGCAGACAGGCATCGCGCTTCTGTGGATCGCTGCGCTGCTGACGATCTATACGGGCTACGACTATTTCCGCGCCGGGCTGAAACATATCGTGGATGACGAAGAATGACACGGCTTGTCTATTTCGCCTGGGTGCGCGAACGCATCGGCAAGGGAGAAGAGGAAATCGAGCTCCCCGCCTCCGTCGTCAGCGTTGCCGATCTTCTGAATCATTTGAAGGGCCTGGGCGAGGAATATGAGATGGCTCTTCAATATCCCGATGTGATCCGCGTGGCGATCGATCAGGAGCATGTGGAGCATGACGAGCCGATAACAGGCGCCAAGGAAATCGGCATTTTCCCACCGATGACGGGTGGCTAAGAACGGCAAATCCCGCCGGGCGGAGGAGCCTGCTGTGACCATTACACCCACCATCCGCGTCCAGCGCGAGGATTTCGACCTGCAGGCGGAGGTCGACCGGCTGTCCAAAGGCAAGCCTGGCATCGGCGCGGTCGTTACCTTTTCCGGCCTCTGCCGTGACGAAGGTGGCACGCTCTCGGCGCTGGAGCTCGAACATTATCCCGGCATGGCGGAAGCGGAGATGACCCGCATCGGCGAACTCGCGATCGCGCGTTTCGGGCTCGACGGCCTGACGGCCATTCACCGTTTTGGAAAGATTGCAGCCGGGGAGAATATCGTGCTGGTCGTCGCCGCGGCTGCGCACCGGCAGGCGGCCTTCGACGGCGCAAACTTCGTTATGGATTTCCTGAAAACCTCGGCTCCCTTCTGGAAGAAGGAACATGGCAAGGATGGAAATACGGGCGACTGGATCGCAGCAAAGGACGCCGACGACACGGCGCGCGACCGCTGGAAATAGTCAGAGCACGACGCGCTCGCGGCGGCTCAGCACCAGCAGGAAAACCAGCAGCGAGAAAATGGCGAGATCGCGCCAGATGAAGGAGCCGTAGGCGCCCCAGAACGTTTCGACAAGCGCCAGGCCGGCGGCGCCGCCCGCCGAGCGCAGCGGATCGGAATAGCCGCCGACGGCCGCAATCATCAGCACCTTGAGGCCGAACATCAGTCCCGCGCCGAAATCCATCGATCCATAGTAGAAGGTAGCAAGGATGCCGCAGCAGGTGGCGACGAGGGCCGCCGTTGCATAGGATACCAGGAAGACGCGGCGGGCGCTGGTGCCGCAGAGTTCGGCGGCGAGCGGATCGTCGATGACGGCCCGCCACAGGCGGCCCCATACTGTGCACTTCAGGATCAGTGCGCCGATCGCGATAATCGCACACATCAGGACCGTATCCAGAAGCTGGATATAAGTGAGCGTCACCCGGAAGGCGCCGTCGCTCCAGAAAGTGACAGTGTCGTTCAGGAGCGGTGGCAGCCAGATGGCGCGGGTATTGGCGGCAAGGCGTGCCGTTTCCATCAGCACGATCATCATGCCGAGTGCTGCGACCATAACCGTGTTCGGCGATTTGCTGGCGAGCGGCTGCATGATGGAACGACCGATCCAGGCCCCTGCCCCGACCGAATAGATCAGCGAGGCGCAGACGCCGATCGCTATCGCCGCAGGCAGCACCAGCCATAGCCGGTTATAGGCCATGTCCGTGAAGAGCAGAAGCATCTGGCCGGCAAAGGCGATAATCGCCCCATAGGTAATGTCGGCTCGCTTGGTGACGCCGAAGGCAATCGAATAGCCGAAGGCAAGCGTAGCGTAGAGTGCCGCGAGCGGCACCGCATTCGCCAGTTGCTGCAGAAGATAGGCCATTCCCGAAACTCCGGATCGGCTCAAAATAATAACTGGTAAAATGCGGTTTACCAGTTATATTTTCCCATGAGCTTCTCCTGGACCCCTCACCGTTTTTCCGGCGGCGCATTGGCGCTCGATGTCGCCAACAGCGTCATCCTGCGTCACGATCCTGCGCGCCGCATCGACCGATTCGAGGCCGAAGGGCAAATGGAGCGCTTCCCCGATGCGGCGCAGGAATTCTGCGCTGAACGGGCACATTTCGGCGACATAGTGCCGGTCCGAGCGCAGAATAGGGCGAACTTCATCGAACTGCGGGAAGCAACGGACCGCTATTTCCGCCGGCGCGTGCTCGAGGGAAACGACAACGGGCTTCTTGCCGAACTGCTGGAGGCGCTGGCGCGGACGCTCCGCGGTGCAGCAGGGAAGGGACTCGATGCGGCGACGGCCCATTCGGTTCTGCGGCTGATCGCCATGCCCGATCCGGAGCGGATGAAAATCTGCGGCAATTGCGGCTGGCTTTTCATCGACCGCAGCAAGAACAAAAGCCGAGCCTGGTGCGACATGGCCGTCTGCGGCAACCGCGCCAAGGCAAGCAGGCATTACCGGAAGAAAAAGAAGGAGGAGACGCCATGAAACGGCGTTCGATCATCATGGCCCTCGCGGCAGCGGGGCTGATGCTTTGCGCCTGCCAGCGCCAGGCCGAAACCATGCTGGAAGTGACGGGTCATCTCTTCGTCTTCAACTATCGAAACGCCAGCGCCACCTACCTGCTGACGATGAAGAAGACGGCGCCTATTCCCGACGGATCCACCATCGTCGCGGAGTTCGATAACCCGCAGGGTGGCGCGCCACTGGTTCTGAACCAGAAGGTTTTTCCGATGGATGACAAGATTTCCGTCCAGAGCGAAAACCTGCACTGCGTGGTCAAGGACCGGCCCTATTCCGTTACGATCAAGCTTGTCGACAAGGATGGCAAGCTCTTGCAGGAACTGAAGACGCAGTTCAAATCCGATCTCGACCAGACCGTGCTCCCAAGCAAGCCGCTGGTGCTCGGTGCCGGATACGAGAAGAACCCCGAGGTTTTCAAGCCGGATGGGACGACGGATTTTTCGAATACGGACAAGTGTCCGGCCTAACAAAAAGCCGGGACGAGCCCGGCTTTCATGAGTCAATTCAATGCATTCCCAGGGAATGCTCCGGCGCTCAATCAGCCGACGATTTCGGTGTCGGAGAACCAGTACTTGATTTCCTGGGCAGCCGTTTCCGGAGCGTCGGAACCATGAACCGAGTTTTCGCCGATCGAGAGAGCATGAACCTTGCGGATCGTGCCTTCGGCAGCGTTTGCCGGGTTGGTTGCGCCCATGATTTCGCGGTTCTTGAGGATGGCACCTTCGCCTTCCAGAACCTGAACGACGGTCGGGCCGGAGGTCATGCCTTCAACGAGTTCGCCGAAGAACGGACGTTCCTTGTGAACAGCGTAGAAGCCTTCAGCTTCGCGCTTGCTCATCCAGACGCGCTTGGAGGCGACGACGCGCAGGCCGGCATCTTCGAGCATCTTGGTGATAGCGCCCGTCAGGTTGCGCTTCGTTGCGTCCGGCTTGATCATCGAGAAGGTGCGTTCAATCGCCATTGTCAGGTCCTCATACTCGTAAGGGAAAAGTGGGCGGTCTTTACCCGCCTCACCGCCTGAAAACAAGGGGTCTCCGGCAATTTCACGCCGCTGTCACAGTCCGGCCCCGGCTTTCATGAAGATCGAGGCAGCGTTCGAACCAGGCCATGACGGGCTCGTCAGGGGCCAGCATGGCGAGGCCGGCGGCAATGCGCAGCCACTGCAGCGCACCGAAGAGGATGTAGTCGGCAAAGAGCGGGCTGTCACCGCCGATGAAAGGCTGAAACTTCAACATATGGCGCATCGGCTCAAGCTTGGCGGCAAAGGCTTCTCTCTCCGCATCACGACCGGCGGCGAATTCCTCCAGCGGCTTGCCCAGGCGGTCTTCGCGGCTCGCCCGGAAATAGGCCTTGTCGCCCTCATCCAGGATCGAATGAATATCGAGAAGCGCAATCCGCATGATCGCCGGATGGACCACCATCTGCGAATAGCCCTCGACCATGCGCGACAGGGCCTTGCCGCCCTCACCCTTGAAGAGCGACGGACGGTCGGGATAAGCCTCTTCCAGATAAAGGGCGATATCGAAACTGTCTGATATCAGCCGGCCGTTGTCATCCAGAACGGGCACGGTCTTGGAAAAGCCGCCGCCGATATCGGCAATGCGGCCATAGGTCGTCGGAACCTCTTCGAAATCGAGACCCTTATGGGCGAGCGCCATCACCGCCTTCCAGCAGTGCGGCGAGAAGAAGTGACGCTCGTCGGCACCACACAGGGAATAGAGAGCTCTGGTCATATCAGTCCTTTCGCAAACGCAATTGGTTCATTCCACGCCCAAAAGCCGGTGCGATCAAATCAGGAATTTTCATGGCGCCATCACCGCTGCTGTTGAAACGGATACGGCCACTCCCGATCGGGACGCAGCAAGGGTGCATTAACCGGTTTTGCGGCTTCCCGCGGGAGAAGGTTTGAAAATTCAATGTCTCTTAAAAGCTTGCCTGCATAGCGGAAGCAGAAGAGCCGATGGCCCAAGAGAACCGATGGCAATGAGGGGATCGTCATGCCGACTGCCGCAAATGCATTGAATGCGCGCGAGGCTGCCCGGCCCACGGCGGCGACCGATATCCAGAAGATCGCTCAGCACATGATGCGGCTCAATGTGGCAGGTCTGCCGCGCAATTATGAACTGTTCTACGAAGCGCTGATCGGTCTGAATGCCGGGCTGGCACAGGATATCGCGGCCCTTGGCCCGCATCCGCAGCAGGAAGCTCTGGACGAGCTCGGTCTGCGCTACCGGCTCGTCGGCCATTACGGGCTGGCTGGCGACCGTTCGCGCATCGAGGCGAGCCGCATACTCAAAGAAACGGCCGAGCGGCTCGCCGAGGGGCGCCTGCATCACCGGGCCTTCACGCGTGCCTGTGAAACCATCCTCAAATCCGTCTCGGGCCAGCAGGATCACCAGAGCCTTGCCGATTTCATGGCAGAGGTCGAATATCTCGCCTCGTCGCTTTCGGCCGTCCTTGCAGCAGAACAGACGATCGGCACCAGGCTGGAAGAGGATATCGAGCGGCTGACGGCGCTGGAGCGCGGCATTTCGGCGGTGCAGGCTGCTGCCGTCACCGACAGGATTACCGGCCTGCCGAACCGTATCGGGTTCAACCGCGCGCTCGACGACCTCTATGGTCAGGAGGACGGTGCGGCCGGCAACGCGCTGATCATGATCGATATCGATGATTTCAAGGGACTTACCGCACGCTACGGCATGCAGACCGGCAACAGGCTTCTGAAGAAGCTCGCCGGCCTCTTCCGCAAGACCGTGAAGAAGAACGATTTCATTGCGCGCCTGGAGGCCGACGAATTCGCCTTCCTCTTTGCCAATGTCGGCATGCAGGATGCGCTGGCGATCGCAGAGCGGCTGCGCGGCTTCGTCGAGGACAATCTCGTTTTTGCGGCATCCGACACGTCGGAGGCGAGCTGCCTGACGATATCGGTCGGTGTGGCGCTGAGCGGCGATGCGGCAACGCCGGGCCAGCTTCAGGCCAATGCCCGCGTGGCGCTGCTGGCCGCCCAGTCCAACCCACGCCAGCCGGTGCAGGCCTTCGGGCGCTGACACGCCAAACATGAGCAATTGACGACAGAGAACGGCGAAGCGCCGCTGACCCATCTTGCCTTGGCGGCGGCTTTCGGCCAAAACCGCGCGCATGATCACGATTTCAGACATCTCCGCCCGCATCGCCGGCCGCCTGCTCCTCGACCATGCCAGCGTATCGTTGCCTTCAGGCACGAAAGCCGGGCTCGTGGGACGTAACGGCGCCGGCAAATCCACCCTCTTCCGTGTCATAACAGGCGATCTGGGAGCGGAAAGCGGGACGATATCGATCCCCAAGAATGCGCGCATGGGCCAGGTGAAGCAGGAAGCGCCAGGTACCGAGGAATCGCTGATCAATATCGTACTGTCCGCCGACAAGGAGCGCGCGGCACTGCTTGCCGAGGCGGAGACGGCGACCGATCCGCACCGTATCGCCGAAATCCAGATGCGCCTCGTCGATATCGACGCGCATTCGGCGGAAGCGCGCGCCGCCAGCATCCTCTCAGGCCTCGGCTTCGATCAGGAAGCGCAGGCAAGGCCCGCCTCCTCCTTCTCGGGCGGCTGGCGGATGCGCGTGGCGCTCGCCTCGGTGCTCTTTACCGAGCCGGACCTGCTGCTGCTCGACGAACCGACCAACTATCTCGACCTCGAAGGCACGATGTGGCTGGAGGATTATATCCGCCGCTATCCGCACACGGTCATCATCATCAGCCACGACCGCGATCTGCTCAACAACGCGGTCAATTCCATCGTGCATCTCGACCAGAAGAAGCTCACCTTCTATCGCGGCAACTACGACCAGTTCGAGCGGCAGAAGGCGGAAGCCGACGAGCTACAGATGAAGGCCAAGGCGAAGAACGATGCGGCGCGCAAGCACCTGCAGAGCTTCATCGACCGCTTCAAGGCCAAGGCCTCCAAAGCGAAGCAGGCCCAGTCGCGCGTCAAGGCGCTGGAGCGCATGGGCACGGTGGCCGCCGTGATCGAGGATCACGTCCAGCCGATCACCTTCCCCGAGCCCGAGAAGCAGCCGGCCTCCCCGATCGTCGCGATCAGCGGCGGCGCTGTCGGCTACGAGCCGGGCAAGCCGATCCTCAAAGGGCTCAATCTGCGCATCGACAATGACGATCGCATCGCCCTGCTCGGCTCGAACGGCAACGGTAAATCGACCTTTGCCAAATTCATCTCCGGCCGCCTGGCGCCGGAGAGTGGCGAAGTGCGTCTGGCGCCGAGCCTGAAGATTGGCTTCTTCGCGCAGCATCAACTCGAAGACCTCGTGCCGAACGAGACGCCTGTCGAGCATGTGCGACGGCTGATGCCGACCGAACCGGAGGCCAAGGTGCGCGCCCGCGTGGCGCAGATGGGCCTTGCGACCGAGAAGATGGCGACGGCGGCGAAAGATCTTTCAGGCGGTGAAAAGGCACGCCTGCTGATGGGGCTTGCCGCCTTTCATGCGCCGAACCTCTTGATCCTCGACGAGCCCACGAACCATCTCGACATCGACAGCCGCCGCGCACTGATCGAGGCGCTGAACGACTATGACGGCGCAGTCATCCTGATCTCGCACGACCGCCACCTGATCGAAGCGACCGTCGACCGCCTCTGGCTGGTCAACAACGGCACGGTGACGAGTTTCGAAGGCGATATGGAAGAGTATCGCGACCTGATCGTCGCTTCCGGGAAAAAAAAAGACGACGAAAAGCAGAGACCGCCTGAAGAACAGTCCTCGAAAGCCGACCAGCGCAAGCTGAATGCCGACAAGCGCGCCTCGCTCGCCCCTCTCAAGAAAAAGATCAATGAAATCGAATCCTTGACGGGCAAGCTGGAGAAACTGATTCAGGCTCTTGATGCAGAGCTTGCAGACCCGGCGCTCTACGAAAAAGCGCCCGCCAAGGCCGCAGAAAAAGCCAAGCAGCGCGGCGAAGCCGCCGCCAAGCTCGCTGCCGCCGAAGAGCAATGGCTGGAACTTTCCGCCGAATATGAGGAAGCGATGACGAGCTGAGGTGCCATCGACCGTGCTTCGGACAGCCGGGCCTCTCGCACGCCCGGCATCTTCATGCCTGAGAGACCGGATGCACGACATCCATAAACGCACCGCAACGATGTTGCCGACACTTCTTTCGAAACTCGAGGCGGAAGGTTACAAGGTAGTGACGCTGAAATTCAAAAAGAGCTCCACACCGGTGGAAATGGCTTTGCTCTGACAAGGGCGGCTTGCCCGCGGATCGCTTTCTGATAAAACGGCGCGCAATAAGTCATACTTTTAGCGAAACACTGAACGCGAGCAAGCACCATGTCAGCCATCAATCTCGCCATCGTCGGCGTCGGCAAGATCGTCCGCGACCAGCATCTCCCCTCCATCGCCGCCAATGCTGATTTCAAGCTGGTAGCGACGGCAAGCCGCCACGGCACGGTCGACGGCGTTACCGCCTATACGTCGATCGACGACATGCTGGGCGCAGAACCATCGATCGATGCCGTTTCGCTCTGCATGCCGCCGCAATATCGTTATGAGGCCGCCTACAAGGCGCTGGTCGCCGGCAAGCATGTCTTCCTCGAAAAGCCGCCGGGCGCGACGCTGAGCGAAGTGGCTGATCTGGAAGACCTCGCGAACAAGCAGGGCGCAACACTGTTTGCGAGCTGGCATTCGCGCTATGCAGCGGCCGTCGAAGCCGCAAAGTCCTTCCTTGCCTCGACGGAGATCAAGAGCGTGCACGTGATCTGGAAGGAGGACGTGCGCCACTGGCATCCGAACCAGGAATGGATCTGGCAGGCCGGCGGCCTCGGCGTTTTCGATCCTGGCATCAATGCGCTCTCGATCGTCACTCATATCCTGCCCAAGGCAATGTTCCTCAGCGCCGGCACGCTGGAATTCCCAGAGAACCGTGACTCGCCGATCGCTGCCGACCTGCATTTCCGCAATGTCGACTATGTTCCCGTCCATGCCGAATTCGACTGGCGCCAGACGGGCAAGCAGAGCTGGGACATCATCGCGGAAACGGCTGCGGGTCAGATGGTTCTGTCGGAGGGCGGTTCGAAGCTTTCGGTCGATGGCGAGCTGAAGTTCTCCGCGCCGGAAGCCGAATATCCGGCGCTCTATCGCCGTTTTGCCGAGCTCATCAAGGCGGGCAAGTCGGATGTCGATCTGGCACCGCTGCGTCACGTCGCCGATGCCTTCATGCTCGGCAAGCGGAAATTCGTCGAGGCGTTTTACGACTGATCGGCCTTGTCGGCAGATGCCATCGCGCCTGCAAAATGCTAGGATAGCGGCGCCGATATCAAGGGGCCGTTTCCATGCAGCAGGAGCAGGATGAATCATTTGGTTTGGGCGTCCGGCATCTGGCCGTCAGGCTTGCCGACGCCAATGCCAGATGGCGGGAGGCCTATCTGCTGGAAGAGACCAGGATTCGCGATGCGCTCGGCCCTCTGGCACTCGATATCCAGCATTTCGGCAGCACTGCCATCCCCGGCATCAAGGCGAAGCCGATCATCGACATCCTGATCGGCGTGCGCCGCCTCGAAGACGGGCTTGCCTGCATCGAACCGATGGCAAAGATCGGCTATGATTACGCCGGCGCGGACATCGTACCCGACGACCATCTCTTCGGCCGCGGCATTGCGGGCGAGACGCGCACGCATCTCGCCCATGTCGTCGAATATCAGGGCTTCAACTGGCGGCGGAACATTTTTTTCCGTGACCGGCTGCAAAACGATCCGGCACTCGCGGTGGCCTATGAGGAGCTGAAGATCGGCCTTGCGCAGAAATATGCCGAGAGCCGCGCCGCCTATACCGGAGCGAAGAAGGATTTCATCGACACCGTTCTGGCGGAAGCGGGCCTCGCCTGACGACCTAATGCGTGTCGCGAACTTTCAGATTCGCTTGCCACGCATTAGGCTTTTGCTTCTGCATGTCGTTATCGCAAAACCGCGGCACACTTTTGCGCGACATGCTCCAGTCAGGCCTTCTTCTCCCACCGCCCTTCCGGCGTCTGCTGCCAATAGGTGAGGTTATGCCCCTCGCCTTTCAGCTTCTTCCATTGGGCGCGTGCACCTTCAAGTTGCTCCTGATCGTAACCGTCGAACATGAAAACGATCCGCTCATAATCGGCGGCGGGCGGCGGCTCGGCGCCGTCGACGATGAAGCGGACGGTGGCGGCATTCGAATTGTCAGGAGAGATGGTCAGGAGAACGGGCTGATCCCCGGCGAAATCGGCCTCGTCCGTGCCATGCGGCAGGAAGCTGTCTTCCCGGTAGGTCCACAGATGCGTATCCAGCGCATCGCGTCGCGCAGCTTCCTTCATCTGAACGGCGACGCGCCAGCCGCGCTCGACACTCTTGTCGAGCAGCGGCGGAAGCGCGTCTTCCAGCTTCGATTCCGTCAGATGGTAGAAGAGGATTTCCGTCATCGTGTTTCGTAATTCACACGGACCAGTTCGTCGAGCAGGCGCACGCCGTAGCCGGAACCCCAGGACTGGTTGATCTCATCCTGCACCGAGCCCATCGCCGTGCCGGCAATATCGATATGCGCCCAGGGCGTATCCTGCACGAATCGCTTCAGGAAATGCGCAGCCGTGATGGAGCCGGCAAGGCGGCCGCCGGTATTCTTCATGTCGGCGAACTTGCTGTCGATCATCTTGTCATATTCCTTGCCGAGCGGCATGCGCCACAGCTTCTCGTTGGTCACGAGACCGGCCGCGGTCAGCTGTGCCGATAGCGAATCATCGTTCGAGAAGAGCCCCGCATGGCTGTTGCCGAGCGCGACCATGATGGCACCTGTCAGCGTTGCAAGGTTGATCATGAACTGAGGCTTGAAGCGGTCGTTGCAATACCAGAGCGCATCGCAGAGCACGAGGCGGCCTTCGGCATCGGTGTTGATGATCTCGATCGTCTGGCCGGACATGGAGGTGACGATGTCGCCCGGACGCTGGGCATTGCCGTCAGGCATGTTTTCCACAAGGCCGATGATGCCCACGACATTGACCGGCGCCTTGCGGGCGGCAAGCGTGTGCATGAGGCCGGTGACGGCAGCCGCACCGCCCATGTCGCCCTTCATGTCTTCCATATTGGCGGCCGGCTTGATCGAGATGCCGCCGGTATCGAAGACCACGCCCTTGCCGATGAAGGCGATCGGCCGGTCCTTGCTCTTGCCGCCCTTCCACTGCATGACCGCCAGGCGCGGCGGACGCACGGAACCCTGAGCAACGCCGAGCAGCGCACCCATGCCGAGACGGCGCATTTCGCGCTCGGTGAGGATTTCCACCTCGATGCCGAGCTTTTCCAACTCCTTGGCCTTGGCGGCAAATTCGACCGGGCCGAGAACATTCGGCGGTTCGTTGACGAGGTCGCGAGCAAGGTTGACGCCGGCGGCAATCGCTTCCGCATCGGCAAAGGCCTTCTTGGCGGCAGCAGCGTCCGCCGTGACGATCGTCACCTTGATCGACTTCGCCTGCTTGTCCTCATCGTCATTTTTCTTCGTCTTATAGGTATCGAAGCTGTAGGCGCGCATCAGCATGCCGAGGGCAAAATCCACTGCAGACTTGGCACTGACCTCCACACCCGGCGAATCGATGAAGATCGTCGCTTTCTCGGTGCTCTTGATCCGCGAAGCGGCGCTGCCGCCGGCCTTCAGCCAGTCGTGGACGGTGAGGTCCGCGGCCTTGCCGAGGCCGATGACGATGATCCGCTCGACCGGCGCGCCTTCCGGCGCGACGAGATCAAGAGCAGCCAACGACTTTGCAGAGAAGCGTGCAATTTTCGACGCCTTGGCGATCACCCCCGCCGGATCGGCAATATCGGCTCCAGCCGCCATATCAGCCTCTGAAGCCTTCAGAAGGATTGCGAGACCACCACTGAGCTTTGCCGATTTTGAGAATGAAATTTCGAATTTTGCAGACATGTCTTCTCCGATGGGATTCATTAAATCCGTTCCAGGGGGATAATTTCGCGTTTGGCGGGTCTGTCAATGGCCGGCGACAGTTGTTATGTTCCGCGCGGCCGCCCGGCCAAAAGGTTTTCGTCAGTTTCGTAGATGTTTGCGTTGACAGTTTTTTCGAAAAATCGATGGCGGGGTCCGGCAATTCGCCTGCCGCAAACGGCATTCGGCGTCTTTGTCCTGCTCTTCTGGGCGTGGTGGCTTCTGCTAGGCCTCTTTCGGGCCTTTCCCGAAATAGATATTTATTTTTCCCGGCTTTTTTTCGTCCAGGAGGCATGTGGCGCATCGGCACCCGCGACGCAGGTCTGCGGCTCCTTTCCCTATCGGAGCGAGGCAATCCTCAGCCTGCTGCGCACCCTCTTCTTTTACGTTCCCTATGTCGTCACCGCCGTAATGCTGTGGAAGCTAGCCGAATGCTATCAACAGCATGGCGCGACATTCAACGCCCCGCGCGCCCGCGATCTGAAGGTCGCGCTCGGCACGCTGCTCATCGGCCCCGTTCTTCTCGTCAATGTGATCCTCAAGGAGCATTGGGGCCGGCCGCGCCCGGTGCAAACGGATTTCTTCGGCGGTACGCTTCACTTTGCAGAAGCCGGTTCACTCGCCGGCAAATGCATCTCGAACTGTTCCTTCATATCAGGCGAAGCGGCGAGCGCGGGCTGGCTGTTCTGCCTGCTGATCTTCGTTCCGAAGTCGGTGCGCTATGCGCTTGTGGCACCTGTTGCCGCCGTTTCCATCCTGACGCCGGCGATGCGGCTTTCCTTCGGCGCACATTATTTATCCGATGTGGTGCTGGCGTGGCTCTCCTCGGTTGTCATATTCGCAGCGCTGATGGCACTCGCTGAGTCGCCACAGCGACAAAAAAATTCTGAAATTTGAATGAATTTTTGACACGGCCTTGTCGCAAAACCGCGACAAACAGCGTAGAGGGAATCTCCTGTTGGCCATATCGGCCTGAGGGTGCTTTCAAGGGCGAGCATGAAACTACTTGAGACATATATATTGCGGCGTGTCGGCCAGATGTTTCTCGTGGCTCTGCTCCCGGTGCTTGCGATCATCTGGACCACCCAGGTTTTGCAGCGCATCAACCTAGTAACCGACAGCGGCCAGTCGATCGGCTCCTTCGCCACGCTTGCGACGCTGATCCTGCCGTCGATCATTCCCATCGTGCTGCCTTTCGCTCTCGTCATCGGCATTACCCAGACGCTGACGACGATGAACAACGATTCGGAGCTGACCGTGATCGATGCCGCCGGCGCTCGCCGCACCATCCTGGCGCGGCCGATCCTGCTCCTTGCGGTCCTCATCAGCGTCTTCTCGTTCTTCGTCGACAATGTCGTCGAGCCGCGCGCGAAGACGGTCGTGCGGCAGATGATCGCCGCCACTTATGCCGATCTTCTTTCGTCGGTGATCGAGGAAAAGACCTTTCGCAAGATCGATGAAGGCCTCTATGTGCAGATCTCGCAGCGGCTCGCCGGCCGCATGCTGAAGGGCCTTTTCGTCGCCGACGAGCGCGATCCGAATAACGAGCTCATCTATTATGCGCGCGAAGGCGCCGTGGATGATATCGGCACGTCGCTGATCATGCATGACGGCGAAGTCCATCGCAAAACGCCCGATGGAAACGTCTCCGTCATCAAGTTCGATTCCTATTCCTTCGACCTTTCGGACATGACGGAAAATAACGGACAGGCGACGCTTCGCGCCAGCGACCGCGATCTCGCCTTCCTGCTCAATCCCGATCCGAAAGATCCTGACTATATCGCCAAGCCCGGCAGCTATACTGCCGAACTGCATCGCCGCCTGACCGACTGGATGCTTCCCTTCGTTTTTGCGCTTTTCTCGCTTGCAATAGCCGGGGATGCGCGATCGCATCGCGAGGCGCGCATGCATCCGATGGTTGGAGCGCTGGGCCTCGCATTCATACTGCGCTGGGCGGCGTTTTACGTTGCTAACCAGATCGACAAGAACACGATCTATATCCCGATCCTCTATGCGATCCCGATCGTGACCGGCCTGGTTTCGATTATTTTCCTGAACATGCATAAGCGGCTTGCCATGCCGCTCGCCGTCAGAAATCGCACCTCGAGACTCTGGACGCGCGCGCAAAAGCGGGTACTTGCCGTGACGGGTTGGACCGGCGGAGGCGCTGCGCGATGATTTTCGGAACGTTGTCGCGGTATTTCTTCCGCCGGTATTTCGTGACCACGATGTGGTTCCTAGTCGGCATGAGCGCCATCACCTTTCTGCTCGACTTCAGCGAGACGGCGAGCCGCATCTCCAGCTTTCCCGGCTACACGCTGGGTGGTGCTGTGCTGCTCACTGCCGCTCGACTGCCGTTGATCCTGCAGCAGACCATCCCCTTCGTGGCGCTGTTCGTCGGCATTACCGTGCTGATCGGGCTCAACCGGAAATATGAACTCGTCGTCACCCGTGCGGCCGGTATCTCGGTTTGGCAGTTCATGCTGCCTTTTATCGCCGGCTCCCTGATTCTCGGCGTGCTGACGGTGGTGGCGCTCAATCCGCTCGCCGCCTGGGGCCAAAGGCAGGCAACGCAATTCGAAACGGCGTGGCGCGGTCAGGACAATGCCATGATCAGGGCGCTGCAGGTTCCGTGGCTGCGCCAGATCAGCGGCCGGGACGATGTCATCATCGGCGCCAAGACCGTACTGGAGAACGGCACGCTGCTCATGGACGCCGTGCTTATCCACTTCGATTCCACGGGTCAGGTCATTCTGAGGCAGGATGCCTCATCGGCCAAATTGGAAGATGGTTACTGGCAGCTTAACAACGTCATCGAACGCAAGCCTGGGGAAATCCCGGTGCGTAAGGCTACGGAGCAGCTTCGTACCAATCTGAAGCAGGACTTCATCAAGGAGCGGCTCACAGCGCCGGAAACAATTGGTTTTTTTGACCTTTCCAACCGTATCGCTGCCGCCAAATCCTTCGGGATATCCACGAAGGCGCTTGAGACTCAATTCAACTCTTTGCTGTCGCAGCCGCTGCTCTTGGTGGCTATGACTCTCATTGCTGCAACAGTGTCTCTAAAATTTAGCCGGTTCAACCAGTCACGCTCTGTGATTCTGGGTGGAATCCTTTCAGGCTTCATGCTTTATGTCGTCACCGTGCTTGTAAAGGCATTTGGAAGCAGCGGTGTCGTGCCGCCGTTTGTGGCGACTTGGATACCAGTGATCGTGGCGCTCGCTTTAGGCGCGACGATCCTGCTTCATCAGGAGGATGGCTAGTGGCGGTAGGCGACCGCAAGGTGTTTAGTAAACAGTTGGTTGCCCTGCTCTTAGGCGCAGCTCTGTGTTCCTATTTCGAAAATGCTCCGCTGGCCTACGGCCAGGAGAACAGTACAGGCATGCCTGCAATCGGCCAGAATATCTCGCCGGATGCGAAGCTGATGCTGTCTGCGAACGAGCTTGTCTATAATAGGGACCAGGAGCTCGTCTCTGTGATCGGCGGCGTGCAGATCAACTACGGCGGCTACAGGCTGGTTGCCCAGAAGGTCGACTATAACCAGAAGACCGGCCGCATGATGGCGACCGGCAACATCGAGATGGTGACGCCCGACGGCAACCGTATCTATGCCGACCACCTCGATGTGACCGACAATTTCGCAGACGGCTTCATGAATGCGCTGCGAATTGAGACAAGCGACAATACCCGCCTCGTTGCCGAAACCGGCCAGCGCGTCGGCGGCACGCAGATGATTCTCAATAAAGGTGTCTACACGGCCTGCTTGCCCTGTGCCGAAAAGCCCGAACGCGCGCCCTTCTGGCAGGTCAAGGCGCAGCGTGTCATTCAGGACAACCAGAAGCACACGATCCGGCTCGAGCACGCCCGCTTTCAGCTGCTTGGCCGTTCGATCGCCTACGTTCCGTGGATCACGGTCCCCGATAATACCGTGAAGCGCAAGTCGGGCTTCCTGTTCCCGACGATGAGCGTTTCGCAGAATATCGGCTACGGTCTGCACGTTCCCTATTATTACGTTATCTCCCCGAGTTCGGATTTCACCGTCACGGGCACCGGCTATACCTCGCAGGGCTTCATGCTCGAGGGTGAATATCGCCGCCGCTTCGAAAACGGCACGGTGACGATGCATATTGCCGGCATCGATCAGATGAACCCCGGTAATTTCAGCGCCGGTACAAGCGATGCCGAAGCCAAACAGCGCGGCATGGTCGCGTCGACAGGGAGCTTCAGGATCAATCCCCGCTGGACCTTCGGCTGGGATGTGATGGTCCAGAGCGACAACAACTTCTCGCGCACCTACAAGATCGATGGTTACGACAACACGCCGCACGCCAATACCGTCTATCTGACGGGTCTCGGCAAGCGGAATTACTTCGACCTGCGCTCTTTCTATTTCGACGTTCAGGACGCCGACCCCAACAACACCGCGGAAAAGCAGCAGGCGATCGTCTATCCGACGCTTGACTATCACTATGTTGCGCCGCAGCCACTCGCAGGCGGTGAGCTTTCGGCAGATGTCAATCTCACCAATATTTCGCGCACCCACGACGATTTTTATAATGTCGCAGGTTTCGACCGCTTCCGTGGCCTGGAGGGTCAGACCACCCGCTTGAGCACGGAACTGCAATGGAAGCGCACCTTCGTGACGCCGACGGGGCTTGTGATCACACCGTTGCTCGCGGCACGCGGCGATGCTTTCGCGCTCAACATGGACAGTCCGGTCGATGCCAACGGCATTCCCTATGCCGGCAACTACGACGAGGATAACGCGGCAGCGCGCGGAATGGTGACGGCCGGGCTGGAAATGCGCTACCCGATCCTGTTCACGACCAGCAACAGCACGCATGTTCTGGAGCCGATTGCCCAGATCTATGCACGGCCGGATGAACCACTCGCCGGCCGGCTGCCGAATGAAGATGCGCAGAGCTTCGTCTTCGATGCGACCAACCTTTTCGATCGTGACAGATTCTCCGGTTACGACCGCATCGAGGGCGGCACGCGCGCAAACGTCGGCTTCCAGTATACGGGCACCTTCGACAGCGGCTACAAGCTGCACGGCATCTTCGGACAGTCCTACCAGCTCGCCGGTCAGAATTCGTTTGCGACCGACGACCTCGTGAATGTCGGCGCCGATTCCGGCCTTGAGACCGACCGTTCCGACTATGTTGGCCTCGGCGGCATCGAAATGCCTTTCGGCCTCTCCGTGGCAGCATCCTACCGGCTGGACGAGAAGGATTTCGCCTTCAATCGCGGCGACCTGACAACGGCCTATCAGAACGATACTTTCTCGGGCCAGCTCACCTATACGCACGTGAGCGCCCAGCCGGCATACGGCTTTGCTGAAGACCAAGACGAGATTCAGGCGAGCAGCAGCGTCAAGTTCAAGGACTATTGGTCGATCTTCGGTGGTATCGCCTGGGATCTGAACAATGACGTCGTTGTCAGGCGTTCGCTCGGCATTTCCTATCAGGACGAGTGCACCATCTTCACCATCGCCTATGTGGATAGGCGGGATACGACGGATCAAACGGCAAGCGACTGGACGATCGCCGCCCGTCTGACCTTCCGCACGCTCGGCGATATCCGGTTGGGCACGGGTGACGCTGCAAATAGCCTCTGATGACGGATGGACGGCCGGAGATTTCCGGCCGGGCCATTCTTTCGCCGTAAGCCTGTGCAGGACATTGCGACCAGTCGTTATGTGAGGCGTAGGGTGTCGCGGAGCAAGAGATGCGATTTCCGCTCGTCTCAGTCTATGGTAAGAACGCCGCGCGCCGGATCGTCGGCGCTATCGGGAGGTCAACAGATGATTGACGCGAAGAAAACCGTAACCACGCTCATTGCAGGCGCAGCCTTCATGCTTGCTGCCTTCAGCACCCCTGTCTTCGCCGCAAGCGAAGTGAAAGCGGTGGTAAACGGTACTGCGATTACCAGCGGCGATGTCGCCAAGCGGCAGGCCTTCATGCGACTGCAGCGCCAGAAACCTGATGCCAAAGCCGCAGAAGAACAGCTTGTCGATGAGACGCTGAAGCGGCAGGAAATCGCTCGCGTGCGCATGTCCGTCTCGCAGGATGACGTCAATGCCTCATTCGCCCGTTTCGCCGCCAGCAACAAGCTTTCCGTCGAGCAGATGTCACAGATCCTCGACCGCGCCGGCGTGGGTGTCGATCATTTCAAGAATTTCATTGCCGTGCAGATGAGCTGGCCGCGCATCGTCAATGCGCGCTATGGCTCCAGCGCACGCATTTCGAACTACGATCTTGTCAACCGCATGATGCAGAACAACAAGCAGAAGCCGGTGACGACGGAATACATGCTGCAGCAGGTCATCTTCGTGGTTCCGCCAGCCAAGCGAAATGCGATTACGGCCAAGCGCAAGAGCGAGGCTGAGGCATCGCGCTCCAAATATCCTGGCTGCGATCAGGCGAAGACTTTCGCCGCCACGATGCGGGACGTCTCGATCCGCGATCTCGGCCGCATGCTGGCTCCGGAAATTCCCGCGGACTGGAAGGATCTCGTCGCACAGGCCAAGGGCAACACGACGGCAACGCGCGTGACCGACAAGGGCGTAGAATATCTGGCAATCTGCAGCCAGCGTCAGGTTTCGGACGACCAGGCAGCCGAAATGGTGTTCCGCCAGGAAGATCTCGACAAGGCCAAGTCGGACAAGTCCGCAGCGCCGGAAAACGAAAACAGCACCAAATATCTGGATGAACTGCGCAAGCACGCGCAGATCATCTATCGCTGATTTTTCCATGGCGACACCGTTTTCGCGACCGCTTGCGTTGACGCAGGGCGATCCGGCCGGCGTGGGGCCTGATATCGCCCTTATGGCCTGGCTTCGCAGACGCGAGCTTGGGCTGCCGCCGTTCTTCCTGATTGGCGATCCCGACGTGCTTACGGTGCGGGCGCGACAGCTGAGGCTTGACGTTCCCCTGCGCAGCATCGGCAACGCAATGGAGAGCCTCGGTATATTTGCGGAAGCGCTGCCGGTCATGCCTATACCGGCCGGCATCGATGTTGCCGCTGGAGAGCCGCATGTCGCAACGGCAAAGGGCACGATCGCCTCGATCGAGACGGCCGTGGCGCTGGTGATGCAGGGCGAAGCGCTGGCGGTCGTTACCAATCCGATTGCCAAGTCGGTGCTCTACGAGACAGGCTTCAAGTTTCCTGGTCATACGGAATTCCTTGCCGATCTCGCCATGCATGCGACCGGCCAGTCGGTCACGCCCGTCATGATGCTCGCGGGGCCGAAACTGCGCGCCATTCCTGTCACCATCCATATTCCGCTCAAGGATGTGCCACAGGCCCTGACGCTCGGCCTGATCGTCGAGACATGCCGGATCGCAGACAAGGATCTGAAGCAGCGGTTCGGCATCGCTGCTCCGCGGCTCGCAATCGCAGGGCTCAATCCGCATGCCGGTGAAGGCGGTGCAATCGGCAAGGAGGATGAGGCCATCATCCATCCGGCGGTCCAAATCCTTCGTGACGAGGGTATCGATGCGATCGGCCCCCTCCCCGCCGATACGATGTTCCATGACGAAGCGCGGGCACGTTACGACGTTGCCGTCTGCATGTATCACGATCAGGCACTGATTCCCGCCAAGGCGCTCGGCTTCGATGATTCGGTGAATGTAACGCTCGGCCTTCCTTTCGTTCGCACCTCCCCCGATCACGGCACCGCCTTCGGCATTGCCGGCAAGGGCCTTGCACGCGAGACGAGCCTCGTTGCGGCCCTCAAGCTCGGCGCTCAGCTTGGCCGTACTGCGGAAAGCCATCGTTGATGGCTGCACTCGACGGTCTGCCGCCGCTTCGCGAGATTATCCAGCGTCATGGGCTCGATGCGCGCAAAGCGCTCGGGCAGAACTTCCTTCTCGATCTCAACCTGACGCATAAGGTTGCCCGCACAGCAGGCGTGCTGGATGATGCGACGGTCTTTGAAGTCGGCCCCGGCCCTGGCGGGTTGACGCGGGCCATCCTGGCGCTCGGAGCAAAGAAGGTCATCGCGGTCGAGCGCGATGCACGCTGCCTGCCGGCCTTGGCCGAAATCGCCGATCATTATCCCGGCCGGCTGGAGGTCATCGAGGGCGATGCGCTGAAGATCGATTTCGAGGCGATAGCGCCGGAAGGCCCTGTCAAGATCATCGCCAACCTGCCCTACAATGTCGGAACCCAGCTATTGGTGAACTGGCTGCTGCCGAAGGCATGGCCGCCCTTCTGGCAATCTCTGACGCTGATGTTCCAGAAGGAGGTCGGCGAGCGGATCGTCGCCTCGGAGGATGACGATCACTATGGCCGTCTCGGCGTGCTCACGGGATGGCGCACCCATGCCCGCATGGCATTCGATATTCCGCCACAGGCTTTCACGCCGCCGCCGAAAGTCATCTCGACGGTGGTCCACCTGACGCCAAACGAAAACCCAATCCCCTGCTCCGTCGCCAATCTGGAGAAGGTGACGCAGGCCGCTTTCGGCCAGCGCCGCAAGATGCTGCGCCAGAGCCTAAAGCCGATCGGCGGGGAAAGCCTGCTCGTCAAAGCCGGCATCGATCCAGCCAGGCGTGCAGAGACACTGTCGGTGGAGGAATTCTGCCGGCTGGCGAACAGCCTTTAGAGTATTGGCGTTTCCTCAAGCAATTCCCGGACGAAATCGAACATGCCGTGGCGGCGGTCGCGACGCAGACGTTCTGCCTTGACGATCGACTGGACGGCATCGAGGGCGGCGTTCAGGTCGTCATTGACGATGACGTAGTCATATTCGCGCCAGTGGGCGATTTCGGCACGGGAATTTGCGAGGCGCGTCTGGATGACCTCCTCGGAATCCTCGGCACGGCGGTGCAGGCGGGACTGGAGCTCGGTCATGGTCGGCGGCAGCACGAAGATCGAGACCACATCGGCCTGCATCTTCTGCTGCAACTGCTGGGCGCCCTGCCAGTCGATATCGAAGAGCATGTCGCGGCCTTCGGACATGGCCTGCTCAACCGGCTCGCGGGGCGTGCCGTAGAAATTGCCGTGAACCTCGGCCCATTCCAGCAGAGCATCGGAATCGCGCAGCCGCTCGAATTCCCGCACGGACTTGAAATGATAGTGAACGCCTTCCACTTCACTCGGCCGGCGCTGGCGTGTCGTGACGCTGACTGAAAGGCCGATGTGCCTGTCCGTTTCCAAAAGCGTACGCGCGATGGTGGATTTACCGGCGCCCGAGGGCGACGAGATGACCAGCATCAGACCGCGACGGGCGATCTGGATGGGCGAGATTTTCGCCGGGCTCATGTCCTACTCCAAATTCTGGACCTGCTCGCGGAACTGATCGATCACCACCTTTAACTCGATCCCGGCTGCGGTGACGGCCGAAGCGTTCGACTTCGAGCAGATCGTATTCGATTCGCGGTTAAATTCCTGTGCAAGGAAATCGAGCTTTCGTCCGACGGGCCCTCCTTTGACCAGGAGATCACGAGAGGCAGTCACATGGGCCTTCAGCCGGTCGATCTCTTCGCGCAGATCCGCCTTGGTGGCGAGCAATGCTGCTTCGGCATGCAGCCGGTCGCGATCGAGCGCGCCGGCACCTTCCATGAGGAGCGCGACTTGTGCCGAAAGCCTTGCCGCGATCTCCTGCGGCGAGCGCGAGGGATCGGCCTCGATCGTGCTCGTCAGGCCTTCGATCGTCGCGATCTGTCCGAGAAGCACGCGGGTAAGCGCTGCTCCCTCTTGCTCACGCATGATCCTGAGATCGGAAAGAGCAGCCATCAGTCCCGACAGGATATCGGCATCGCGCGCGGCAATCGCCTCCTCGCTGTCCTGCGTCTCGCGAAAATCGACGAGGCCGCGGATGGAAAGCAGCGTGTCGAGCCGCAGCGGTGCCGGATCGATCAGGCCCTCCAGCTTATCGCGCATGGCGAGAACGGCAGCGAAGGCATCCTGATTGAGCACGGCCTCAAGCTGGCTTTCGCCCGTGGTCAGGGACAGCGTGGCCTGCAGATTGCCGCGGCTGAAATTCTCGCCGGCAATGCGGCGAACATCCGCTTCGAGGCGCTCCAGGCCGGGCGGCAGGCGAAGTCTGACATCGAGCCCCTTGCCGTTGACCGAACGCAGTTCCCATGCCCAGCGCCAGCGGCCGGCCGTCCCCTCGCGCCGCGCAAAACCGGTCATGGACTGCAATGCCATCGAAGGCCTCCCGATATCAGTTGATCTTCTTTTTCTTCGACGGAACCGCGGATGTGTTGTCCGCAGGCTGGCCTTCCGGTTGTCCGTCGACGACAATTTCGGGATCGGCGCCCTTGTCGGCTTCCAGCTTGCGCCAGCGCTTGACGTTGGCATTGTGGTCTTCGAGCGTCGCCGCGAAGACATGGCCGCCGGTTCCGTCAGCGACGAAATAGAGATCCTGCGTCTTCCAGGGATTGGCGACGGCTTCCAGTGCGTCCTTGCCGGGATTGGCGATCGGTGTCGGCGGCAGGCCCTTGATGACGTAGGTGTTGTACGGCGTCTCTTTCTTCAGATCCGACTGGTAGATTGGCCGGTCGGAGGGTTTGCCCCCGCCACCGAAGAGACCGTAGATGATCGTCGGATCGGACTGCAGGCGCATGCCCTTGCTGAGACGGTTCAGAAAGACGGATGCGACATGGGCGCGTTCATCCGGCACGCCGGTTTCCTTCTCGACGATCGAGGCGAGCGTCACGAATTCTTGCTTGCTCTTCAGGAGCAGCGAAGGATCGCGCCGTTCCCAGATCTGGTCGACCAGCTTCTGCTGGGCGGCAGCCATCTGGTCGATGATCTCGGACCGCTTGGTGCCGCGCGAGAATTTATAGGTATCGGGCCGCAGGCTGCCTTCCGAAGGAAGTGCCGCCGGCAGGTCGCCTTCGAGAACCGGATCGTCCAGCATGCGATCGAACATCTGCCGCACCGTCAGCCCCTCGGGGAAGGAGACGGAATAGAGGATCGACTTGCCGGATTTCAGGAGCTCCATGATCTCGTTCATGGACGCATGCGCCTTGATCTCGTATTCACCGGCCTTGAGGCTTTCGCCGGCGTTGAGATGAGTCGCCGTCAGATAACGAAAGACGCGGGCATCCGAGATGATGAGATTGCGCTCGAGATTCGAAGCGATTTCCGAAAGGCCTGCGCCATTGCGGATGATGAAGTTGGTGTTCGTCTGCAGCGGGCCGGGGCTCTGATAAGCGGTGATGGCGTAATAGAAGCCGATGAGACCGGCGATGCAGACGACCACCGCCATGGTCATCACGAAATTCAGGAAGAGGATGACCTGGCTGCGGGCATTCCTGGAGCGCTTCGGAGGCTCGGGAACGCGTTCCGGGCGCAGGGCTTCGCTCGGGGACTTCGGGATGATCGGTCCCTTCTGCGCCGGCTGGCCGTTCTGGCCATTCTCGCTGCTCTGGTTGGTCGTATCGCTCACCGGCAATCCTCTAAAACTGGGCCCCGCTTCGCTATTTCGCGAAGTAATGCGGCAAAAACAGGTTCTGCCGCGCTTCTCGGCGCCGTTTGACGTTCGCCCGCGCTCGCAAACCGCCTGTTACGCGACGTAGCGGCGCAGCACGAGCGATGCATTCGTGCCGCCGAATCCGAACGAGTTGGATAGCGCCACATTGATTTCTCGCTTACGAGCCTTGTGCGGAACAAGATCGATCGCGGTTTCTCGCTCAGGATTGTCGAGATTGAGCGTCGGAGGGGCGATGTTATCCCGGATTGCGAGGGTCGTGAAGATCGCCTCGATGGCGCCGGCAGCACCAAGCAGGTGGCCGGTCGCGGATTTGGTCGATGACATGGAGATCTTCGATGCCGCATTGCCGACGAGGCGCTCGACGGCGCCGAGTTCGATCGTATCGGCCATGGTCGAGGTACCGTGGGCATTGATATAGTCGATATCGGCAGGCGTCAGGCCGGCGCGCTTCAGCGCCATGGTCATGCAGCGGAACGCGCCGTCGCCGTCTTCCGACGGCGCGGTAATGTGGAAGGCATCGCCGGAAAGCCCGTAACCGACCACTTCGGCATAGATCTTGGCACCGCGCGCGATCGCATGGTCCAGCTCTTCGAGAACCACGATACCGGCGCCCTCGCCCATGACGAAACCGTCACGGTCCTTATCGTAGGGACGTGAAGCCTTCTGCGGGTCGTCATTGTGCTGCGTCGAGAGCGCCTTGCAGGCTGCAAAACCGGCGAGCGAAATGCGACTGACCGGGGATTCCGTGCCGCCGGCAACCATCACATCGGCATCGCCGAGCGCGATGAGACGGGCGGCATCGCCGATGGCATGCGCGCCGGTGGAGCAGGCGGTGACGACCGAATGGTTCGGGCCGCGCAGCTTGTGACGAATGGAAACCTGGCCGGAGACGAGGTTGATCAGACGGCCGGGAATGAAGAAGGGGGAGATGCGGCGCGGGCCTTTGTCGCGCAGCGTATAGCCAGCTTCGACAATGCCTTCGATGCCGCCGATGCCGGAGCCGATCAGCACGCCTGTCGCGATCTGGTCCTCATCGGTCTCGGGATGCCAGTCGGCATCCTTGAGCGCCATGTCGGCGGCAGCCATGCCGTAGATGATGAAAGGATCTACCTTGCGCTGTTCCTTCGGCTCCATCCAGTCGTCGGCATTGAACGTACCGTCCGAACCGTCACCAACGGGAATGCGGCAGGCAATCTTGGCGGGAAGGTCTTCGACCTCGAATTCGGTCACGAGGCGGGCACCGTTTGCTCCCGCGAGCAGGCGGGACCAGGTAACGTCCGTTCCGCATCCCAAGGGCGATACCATGCCGGTACCTGTTATGACGACCCTTCTCATCGACTGCTTTCCCCCGTCTGTTATGTTTTATGGAGAAACATGCTCAAAAGAAAAGGGCGGACTCTTGGCCCGCCCTTTCTCGAATGCACAGTATCAGGCCTGAGCCTTCTCAATAAATTTCACGGCATCGCCAACCGTCAGGATCGAGTCAGCGGCATCGTCGGGAATTTCAACGCCGAATTCTTCTTCGAAAGCCATGACCAGTTCGACCGTGTCGAGCGAGTCAGCGCCCAGATCGTCGATAAAGCTGGCGCTCTCGACGACCTTGTCGGCATCGACGCCAAGATGATCAATAACAATTTTCTTTACGCGTTCTGCGATATCGCTCATGTCGGTTTCCTCGACCTTATGTCCTGATCGGAATGTCCTTCTGACACCCCTACCCTGTTTCAGCCTGCGATGCGTTCAGACATCCTCGGCAAACTCGTTTACCCAGCTTTAGAGAAGTCCCAGGCTTGCGAAAAGCCCGCCGGTCCGTCTGCTTTTTTCGGGACGACTGTTGACAGTCATGGCCCGCTTAACATGCTTTAAGTCTGCCGCAAAGCCAGAAAATCAACCGTTCGTGATTGCTCAACACGCTATTGGCTGAAATCGACGGCTGCGGCAGCTAATCGTTTCAGATCATGGCCATGCCGCCGTTTACGTGCAGGGTCTGACCCGTCATATAGGCTGCTTCAGAGGAGGCGAGATAGAGGACGGCAGACGCCACTTCGGCGCCGGTGCCCATGCGCTTCATGGGGATCGCCCCCATGATCGTTTCCTTCTGCTTCTCATTCAGCTTGCCGGTCATGGCGCTTTCGATGAAGCCTGGAGCAACGCAGTTGACGGTCACGTTGCGGGTAGCGATTTCCTGCGCCAAAGACTTCGAGAAGCCGATCATGCCTGCCTTGGAGGCACAGTAGTTCGCCTGTCCCGGATTGCCGGTGACGCCGACGATCGAGGTGATGTTGATGATGCGGCCATAGCGGCGGCGCATCATCGGGTGCGTAAGCTCGCGCGTCAGGCGGAAGGTCGCCGTCAGGTTCACTTCGAGAACGGCATCCCAATCCTCGTCGCTCATGCGCACGAAGAGACCGTCCTTGGTGATGCCGGCATTGTTGACGAGAATATCGACGCCTTCGAGATCGGCTTCCGCCTTCTGGCCGAGAGCCTTGACCTCATCGCGATCCGACAGGTTCGCCGGGAAGATCTTGACGCGCTCGCCCAGCTCGTTTGCCAGGGCTTCCAGCTTTTCGACGCGGGTACCGTGCAGGCCGACAATGGCGCCCTGCTTATGGAGAAGGCGGGCGATTTCCTCGCCAATGCCGCCCGATGCGCCGGTGACGAGAGCCTTTCGGCCGGAAAGATCGAACATGAGAACGTTCCTTATATGAAATGGGGCAATCAGGCGGTGAGAGAGGCAATGGCAGTGTCGATATCGGCAGGGCCGTTGACCGAGATACCATTGATATTCTTGTCGATGCGGCGTGCAAGGCCGGTCAGCACCTTGCCGGCGCCGAGCTCATAAAGCGTGGTGACGCCGTTTGCGGCAAACCATTCCACAGTCTCGCGCCAGCGGACCTGTCCGGTAACCTGCTCAACGAGAAGATTGGCGATCTCCTCTGCATCAGTGACGGGGGCGGCGCGGACATTGGCGATGACAGGTACGACCGGGTTGGTCTTCTTCACGCCGGCGAGCGCCTCGCGCATGGCGTCTGCGGCCGGCGCCATCAGCTTCGAATGGAAAGGAGCGGAGACCGGCAGCAGGATGGCGCGCTTCGCGCCCTTGTCGGTCGCAAGCCCGGCTGCTTTTTCGACGGCGGACTTCTCGCCGGAAATGACGAGCTGGCCACCGCCATTGTCATTGGCGATCTGACAGGAGCCAATGGCCGAGGCCTCTTCGCAGACGGCCTGCACGTCGGCATGTTCGAGGCCGATGATGGCCGCCATGGCACCGACGCCGACAGGCACGGCTGCCTGCATGGCATTGCCACGGATGCGCAGAAGTCGCGCCGTATCGGCAATCGAGAAGGTGCCGGCGGCACAAAGGGCGGAATATTCGCCGAGCGAATGGCCGGCGACGTAGGCGACCTTGGCCTTCAGATCGAGACCCTTGGCTTCGAGAACACGGATGACAGCCATGGAGACAGCCATCAGCGCCGGCTGGGCGTTTGCCGTCAGCGTCAGCTTGTCTTCGGGACCGTTGAACATGACGTCGGAGAGCTTTTCGCCGAGCGCTTCATCGACCTCTTCGAAAACGGCGCGGGCTTCTGCAAAATTCTCGGCGAGATCCTTGCCCATGCCGACGGCCTGGCTGCCCTGGCCGGGAAAAGTGAAAGCAATGGTCATTTTTTCGGTCCCTCGATGATGCCCATTGGGCCATTTCGCCTCCAATTGACATTCTTTCTTTCAGAGTCAAGTGGCGGCGGATACTCTCCAAAGCGTTTCATCCCAGCGGGAAAGGCCGGTTTTTTCTCTTGCGCTTCAGTAAATCCAGCCTAGATTTGCGCGGCTCCTCCCACGCCCTTCCTTTCTTAGCTGACGTCCAAGGTCCCCGATGAAATACAATAAATTAGGCCGCACAGATATTTCCGTTTCCGAGATTTGCCTTGGCACCATGACCTGGGGCACGCAGAACAGCGAGGCGGAAGCCCATGAGCAGATGGACTACGCCGTCCAGGAAGGTATCAATTTCTTCGATACTGCCGAGCTATACCCGACCACGCCGGTTTCGGCCGAAACGCAGGGCCGCACGGAAGACTATATCGGCAGCTGGTTCGAAAAGACCGGCAAGCGCAAGGATATCGTCCTCGCTACCAAGGTTGCCGGCACCGGCCGCTCTTACATCCGCAACGGCGAAGGCGCCGACGCCAAGAATATCCGCATCGCGCTCGAGGCCAGCCTGAAGCGACTGAAGACCGATTATGTCGATCTCTACCAGATCCACTGGCCGAACCGTGGCCATTTCCATTTTCGCCAAAGCTGGCACTACGATCCCTTCAAGCAGGATCGCGCCAAGGCCATCGCCAACATGACCGACATTCTGGAGACGGTGGGCGAACTGGTGAAGGAAGGCAAGATCCGCTCCTTCGGCCTCTCCAACGAGACGACCTGGGGCACGCAGAAATATGTGACGCTTTCCGAGCAGATGAACCTGCCGCGCGTCGCCAGCGTCCAGAACGAATACAATCTTCTCTACCGCCATTTCGATCTCGACATGGCGGAACTCTCCCACCACGAAGATGTCGGTCTGCTGGCCTATTCGCCCCTTGCCGCCGGAATCTTAAGCGGCAAGTACATTAACGGCGAGAAGCCCGAGGGCACACGCGCGTCGATCAACGGCGACCTTGGCGGACGCCTGCAGCCGTTGCAGGAAGCGCCGACGAAGGCCTATCTCGACGTCGCATCACGGCACGGCCTCGACCCCGCCCAGATGGCGCTTGCCTTCTGCCTGAGCCGCCACTTCATGACCTCCGTCATCATCGGTGCGACCTCGATGGCGCAGCTGAAGACGGATATCGGCTCAGCGAACGTGCAGCTCAGCAGCGATGTGCTTGCTGAAATCGAGAAGGTTCACCGGCAGTATCCGATGCCGCTTTAAAGACTCATCAAGCGGGCGCTCTGCATCCTGGCGCCTCTGGCTCGCAAGCGCATGACCTGCTTTTCCGCCATATGCGCTTGCCTTTCGCTCAAAAATCCGTATAAGCGCGCCTGTTCGTTAACCCGGTCTTATGGCTGGTGGCTGAACGGAGGGCCGGTTTGCTTCTTGCGAGCCGTTCGGAACGGAAGCGTTCCAGCCTCCCGTGTCTCCGCTCTCGACCGTCTCGGAAACGCTTTTCTTGCTTGGCGCCTGGCGCCTCTCAGGAGCAGTCGTTGAGGCTTAGCCGCCGAATGCCGGGTTCTGATCAACGCAAGAAAGGCAAAGCTGTCATGGCTCTTTATGAACATGTATTCCTTGCCCGACAGGATATTTCCACGCAGCAGGTCGATGCCCTCGTAGAACAGTACAAGGGCGTGATCGAAGCTAACGGTGGCAAGGTCGGGCGCATCGAAAACTGGGGCCTCAAGTCCCTCACCTACCGCATCAAGAAGAACCGCAAGGCTCACTATGCCCTGATGGATATCGATGCACCGGCAGCTGCGATCCAGGAAATGGAACGTCAGATGCGCATCAGCGAAGACGTTCTTCGCTACATGACCATCGCTGTCGAAAAGCACGAAGACGGCCCGTCTGCCATGATGCAGAAGCGCGACCGCGACGACCGCGGCCCGCGTGAAGGCGGCGACCGTGGCCCGCGCCGCGAATTCGGTGATCGTCCGCCGCGCCGTGACGGCGACTTCCAGCGTGGCCCGCGCCCTGACCGCGCTCCCCGCGAAGACCGTGCATAAGGAGAAATAAGAATGTCTGAATCTTCCTCCGCTCCGGTCCGCCGTCCGTTCCATCGTCGTCGCAAGACCTGCCCGTTCTCCGGTGCAAACGCTCCGCGCATCGACTACAAGGACGTCCGTCTCCTGCAGCGCTACATTTCCGAGCGCGGCAAGATCGTTCCGTCCCGCATCACGGCCGTTTCCCAGAAGAAGCAGCGCGAACTCGCCCAGGCGATCAAGCGCGCCCGCTTCCTCGGCCTGCTGCCGTACGTCGTCGCCTAATTGACTATTGGAGCCCCGGATTTCGATCCGGGGCTTCCTCCCTTCCGCGATGGGCGCGGATCGGAACCTGAAAACCCATGTTGAGGCCTCTCCCGAACTTGATCAGGGAAATCCTCTAACTGCTTGATGAAGCAGGACAGCGAAGTGACAAGACCGAACCTGAAAACGCTTGCGACCGGCGCACTCGCCGGATTGACCGCCGCCTTGCTGGTGCTTGGCGCGAGCATGCAGCCGTCGTTCAGCGCCGTGCTTTATGCCGCTTCCGCGCTTCCGATCCTGCTCGTCGGCCTCGGCTGGGGCAATACAGCCGCAATTTCGGCCGTCGTCACCGCCGCCGTGCTTGGCGCCATCGCCATTTCCCCGTCCTTCGCGCTCGTCATGACGCTGGTGACGCTGCTGCCGGCAGGATGGATCAGCCACCTTGCGAACCTCGCGCGCCCGGCTTCCGAACTCGGCGGCCCCGACCATCTGCTCGCCTGGTATCCGCTGTCCGATATCCTGCTGCATCTGTGCGGTCTCGTCACCTTCGCCGTCATCGTCACCGGCATCATGATCGGTTACGGGCCTGAGATTACCGATCAGATGGTCGATGTGCTGATGGCCTCGCTGCAGGAGCAGCAGCCGACATTCATCCCCGATCCGGCCGCGACCGCGCAGACGAAGTCGCTCGTCGTGCTCATGCTGCCGGCCCTGCAGGGCGGCATCTGGGTGGTGATGCTGTTTGCCGCCTATTACATCGCGACCCGCATCGTCGCCGCTTCCGGCAAGGGCCTGCGTCCGCGCGAGGACATTCCCTCCTCGTTGCGCATGAACCGCAATTCGATCTTCATCTTCCTCGCCGGTCTTGCCGCCACGTTCATGGGCGGCGTTCCGGCGATGATCGGCGCCACGGTTGTCGGAGCCTTCGGCGCCGGCTTCCTGATGTCCGGCTTCGCCGCGCTGCATTTCCGCACCCGCGGCAAGGACTGGCGCCTGCCGGCCCTCATCCTCAGCTACCTGGCATGCACGATGATGCTGCCAGCTCTTTTCATCCTCGTGCTTGGTCTCGCCGATACCCGCAAGGCAATCGCCCTGACCCCGACCAAGGATGCTGATGCCCCCAAACAACCCGATACCGAAATCTGAGAACAAGAAAGGAAAAACACCATGGACGTCATTCTTCTCGAACGCATCTCCAAGCTTGGCCAGATGGGCGAAACCGTAAAGGTTCGCGACGGCTTCGCACGCAACTACCTTCTGCCGCTCGGCAAGGCACTGCGCGCCAACGCTGCCAACAAGGCCCGTTTCGAATCCGAGCGCGCAACGCTCGAAGCCCGTAACCTCGAGCGCAAGTCCGAAGCCCAGAAGGTTGCCGACGTTCTCGACGGCAAGTCCTTCATCGTCGTCCGCTCTGCCGGCGAAACCGGCCAGCTCTACGGCTCCGTCGCTGCCCGTGACGTCGTCGACGTTCTGGCCGCAGAAGGCTTCAACATTGCCCGCAACCAGGTTCACCTCAACACGCCGATCAAGGCGATCGGCCTGCACAAGGTCGAGCTGCAGCTCCATGCTGAAGTTGAGATCAACATCGAGCTGAACGTTGCCCGCTCCACCGAAGAAGCCGAGCGTCAGTCCAAGGGCGAAGAGCTCACCTCTGTTGATGCCATCTACGGCGTTGACGAAGATGCCCTGCGTCCGGAAGATTTCTTCGATCCGGAAGCCGACGGCGTTGCCGAAGACGAGGCATAATTCCTGTCTTCAGACTGAACGGAAAGCCCGGCTTCGTGCCGGGCTTTTTTGCTGCGCCTTCCAATCGGGGGCGCTAAAATAGCAGCGTGCTTGAATGACAAAGTGAGTCGCCGCGGGCGGCGTGTCCCGCAAGCGACAGTCAGGATATTTCTACTCAGCGGGTCCGCCGACTGTGGAGAAGTCGAAGAATGTGCAAAGCGCTGCCGATTTGACCATCGCCTGAAAGCTGTTGCTGCGCGACACTTGATTTTATGTGGCCCGCCCTGCAAATCCGAGTTTTGGATAAAAGACAATACGGATGACGATGAACGAAGCTGCACGAAAGATTGCCGCCGTTGCTCCTGCAGAGCAGCACTATCGCGAAGCGCCGAACAACATCGAGGCCGAACAGGCGCTGCTCGGCGCCATCCTGATGAACAACGACGCCTATTACCGGGTGTCGGACTTCCTCAAGCCCACGCATCTTTACGAGCCGCTGCACCGGAAGATCTTCGAGGTCGCCGGCGACATCATTCGCATGGGCAAGATCGCCAACCCGGTCACGGTCAAGACCTTCCTGCCGGCCGACGAAAAAGTCGGCGATATCACCGTTTCGCAATATCTTGCCAGCCTCGTCACCGGAGCCGTGACGATCATCAATGCCGAAGACTATGGAAGGGCGATCTATGACCTGGCGATCCGCCGCGCGCTGATCACCATCGGCGAGGATGTCGTCAATATCGCCTATGACGCGCCGCTCGACATGCCGCCGCAGGCGCAGATCGAAGATACCGAGCGCCGGCTTTTCGAGCTTGCCGAAAACGGCCGCTACGATGGCGGCTTCCAGGCTTTCAACGATGCGGTGGCGCTCGCCATCGACATGGCGGCCGTTGCCAAGGAACGCGACGGCGGCCTGTCCGGCATTTCCACCGGTATCCATTCGCTCGATTCCAAGATGGGCGGCCTGCAGCGGTCGGACTTGATCGTGCTCGCAGGACGTCCGGGCATGGGCAAGACTTCGCTCGCGACCAACATCGCCTATAATATCGCAGCCGCCTATGAAGGCGAAGTGCAGTCCGACGGCAGCATGAAGGCGAAGAACGGTGGCGTCGTCGGCTTCTATTCGCTCGAAATGTCGTCCGAACAGCTCGCCACCCGTATCATCTCCGAGCAGACGGAAGTCTCCTCCTCAAAGATCCGCCGCGGCGATATCAACGATGCCGATTTCGAAAAGCTCGTCGCCTGCTCGATGATGATGCAGAAAGTGCCGCTTTATATCGACCAGACCGGCGGTATCTCGATCGCTCAGCTTTCGGCGCGGGCTCGCCGCCTGAAGCGCCAGCGCGGGCTCGACGTACTCGTGGTCGACTACGTGCAGCTGATGACAGGCTCCGGCAAATCCAGCGATAACCGCGTTCAGGAAATTACCCAGATCACCACTGGCCTCAAGGCGCTTGGCAAGGAACTGAACGTTCCGATCATCGCATTGTCTCAGCTCTCGCGAGCCGTTGAAAGCCGCGAAGACAAGCGCCCGCAGCTTTCCGACCTTCGCGAATCCGGCTCGATCGAGCAGGACGCCGACGTCGTGCTCTTCGTGTTCCGCGAGGAATATTACGTGAAGAATATGGAACCGCGCGATATCCACGATCCGAAATATCCGGAATGGGAAGCGCTTTTCGACAAGGTGAAGGGCACGGCAGACGTCATCATCGCCAAGCAGCGTCACGGACCGACCGGCACAGTGAAGCTCGCCTTCCAGTCGGAATTCACGCGCTTTGCCGATCTCGCCGATCCGTCGTTCACGCAGTATGAGGAGCATTGACGCAGGTTTTCCGCGTCAATTTCCTTCAGAGCCCCGCCGCCCGTAGCAAGGCAACCGTCGCGACGCCGATGACAACGCTTGCCAACATCGGCAGGCGGCTGGCGGCAATCGCCGTTACCGCGCAGGCCAATGTCTCAGCCCAGCCGGTCGCAAGGGCAGTCGGGGCGATGACGGCCATCAACACAGCCGGCGGGATGGCTTCGATTGCCGTTCTCCTGTTCTCATCGATCTCGACGTAGCGGATCAGCACAAGACCACTGACGCGGGTAAAGATCGTTGCGACGGCCATCGCCAGGATGGCAAGCAGAGTGTTCAGATCGAGCGTCATACCGCCTGCTCCTTCGCCCTGCCCTGCCAGAGAGCGGTCGCGAGCCCGGCCAATGCGCCGGCCGCGATGTACCAGACCCCGGGCACGAAATGGTTGATGGCCACGGATGCGACTGCGCTTGCGGCAAGCACGGCACCGGTTTCCTGTCCCTTCCAGAAGCCCATGACCAGCACGACGAAAACGGCCGGGAAGGCGAAGTCGAGGCCGATGACCGCCGGATTGCCGAGGAAGGCACCGAGCAGAGCGCCCGCGAGCGACGAGCCGACCCAAGTAAGATAGAAAGGCGTGACGATGCCGGCATACCAGGCCGGTGTGAGCCGTGTGCTGCCGGCTCGGAATTCCGCCATGGCCCAGAGCTCATCAGCCAGGAAGAGCATGGCGATATAACGCTTGATACTGGAGAAGGACTGCATCTTCGTGCCGATCGACGTGCTCATCAGCACGTGACGGATATTGACGAGCAGTGCTGCGAAGCCGACGCCGATCCAGCTCGCCGGATGGGTCCAGATATCCATCGCCACGAATTGCGAGCCGCCGGCGAAGACGAACGCGCTCATCAGGGTGGTTTCAAGCGGGGAAAGGCCTTCGGTCGCGGAGACCGCACCGAAGACGAGGCCGATCGGCAAGACGGCGACGATCAGTGGGAAAATGGTACGCATTCCGGCTATAAATTCGCCGGCCGGCCGGCTTTGCTGCAACATGGCAAGCTCCTATCAAGACGGCGGAGACATAGCCGGGCCTGACAAGGGCTGTATTGAACGAAAGTGATTACCCGGCGCGGAACTGGCCGGGTGTGACGCCGGTTCGCGATTTGAAGTGGCGGGTGAAATGCGCCTGATCGGCGAAACCGCATACTGCGGCGACATCGGCCGGCATGCGGCCTTCCCGCAGCAGTTGGCGGGCGACAAGAATGCGCCGGTCCGTCAGGAAGGCGTGCGGGGTAATGTGATATTCCCTGCGGAAGGCGCGGATCAGGTGAGCGCGGCTCAGCCCCGCCACCCCGGCCAGTTCCTCGAGGTTCACATCGCTGTCGAAATTTTCGATGAGATAATCGCGAGCGCGGGCAACGGCGCTGCGCTCCTTCGTATCGACTGGTACGACGATGGTGTTGCCGTAACGGGCGAAGATCGCTGCCAGCACCGAAAACATGCTTTCATCGGATTCCAGTGCGCCGGCCCCGCCTTCGAGCGTGCGGTGGGCGGCATGGAAGGCCTTGGCAAGCTGCGGATCGCGGGGCAGCCCGCCGGCAAAGGAGGGCGTCGCATTGAAGGCCTTGCCGGTGACATCCTCCAGAATATCGATGAAGAGTTTCGTATCCGGGTAGATCATGCGGTAGCGATAGCCCTCACCGCCCGGAGCGCCGTCGTGAACGACGCCGGGATCGATCAGATAGAGGTCTCCTGGCCCGGTTTCTTCCCGCCTTCCACTCAGAGTCGCGATCTGGCTGCCACTTTCGATCGCGCCGATGCTGAATGTGTCATGGGCGTGCGGCGCATATTCATGCGTGAGAAAACTGGCGCTCAGGCACTCCATGTCGCGGAAGCGGCTATCCCGCCAGAAGCGGGCCGATTCCACCTTGGCGAGCGGCATGGCGTCTGCCGCCTCTTTCTGCGAAACGTTCTGCATCTCATCAGACTAACGCGCCGGCTGATCCACGTCTTGAACAAAAGTGATCGTATGTGGGGAAAGGTTGGTATGTGACCGCCCATGCTTTCTCTTTGCCACAATGCTCTCTAGTGTATTTTGAACAATTTCCTTTCCCTTTCATCGCGGCGATCATGACAGATTTTTCCATCCCCTTCGAAGACGACGACCTTTTCGCCTCCGCCGGCCTACGGCTGACCGTCGACCTGACGGCGCTGACCGACAATTGGCGGGATATGGCTCGCCGCTCCGGAAAGGCGCGCACGGCGGCCGTCGTCAAGGCGGATGCCTATGGGATGGGGATCGAGGATGCCGGCGAAGCGCTCTACCTTGCCGGGGCGCGGGATTTCTTCGTGGCAACCGTCGATGAGGGCGTGACGCTGCGCATGTTTGCGCCTGAGGCGCGCATCTTCGTGCTGGCCGGCATCTGGCCCGGCACCGAGCGTCGCTTCTTCGAAAACGATCTGGTGCCGATCATCTCTTCGGAAGAGCAGCTTGCTTTCTGGATGGCGGTGCTTGCCGACTATGGCGATTATCCTTGCGCGCTGCATGTCGATACCGGCTTCAACCGGCTCGGCCTGACGGTTGATGAAGCCATCGCGCTCGCTAACGACGTGTCCCGGCCAGCGAGTTTTGCGCCCGTGCTTGTCATGAGTCATCTCGCCTGCGGCGACGATCATTCCTCAGACATGAACAGGCAGCAGCTTGAATCATTCCGAATGGTTAGCGCTGCCTATGAAGGTATCGATTCAAGCCTTGCGGCCTCCGGCGGCATCTTCCTCGGTGACGATTATCACTTCGATCTCACCCGGCCGGGCATCGCGCTCTATGGCGGCCAGGCCGTCAACGGCATGGCGAACCCGATGCGACCGGTGGCGACGGCCGAGGCGCGCATCATCCAGATCCGCACGGTCAAGGCCGGAGAATCCGTCAGCTATGGGCGGGCGCTGCAGCTGACGCGCGACAGCCGGCTGGCGATTGTCGCGGCCGGTTATGCCGATGGCTATATGCGCAGCCAGTCGAGCGCAGGCGTGCCGCTGCGCCAGACCGTGCCGCAGGGCGGACAAGGTTTTGTTGCCGGCCATAAGGTGCCGGTCGCAGGGCGCATCACCATGGACCAGACGATCTTCGACGTGACCGACCTGCCGGAAGGTGCGGTTCGTGCCGGCGACTATATCGAGCTCTTCGGCAAGAATATTCTCGTGGACGACGCCGCCAAGGCTGCCGGAACAATCGGATACGAGATGCTGACGAGCATCGGCCTGCGCCATGAACGCAAATACGAGATGGATGAGGAATAGTCTCTATCTAGCGTGTGGTCAGCGCGAGGCGAACGCCGAGCGCCACGAACAGCGCGCCGAGGCCGCGGTCTAGCCACAGGCCAATCTTTGCATTCCGTTTGAAGGCATCGGCAAGGCGTCCTCCCGCAAGGATCAGCGGCGGTTCGATGAAGGCGGCCACGACAATGATGAGGCCGCCGTGAATGGCGAGTTGCAGCCAGGCCGGGCCTGCGCCCTCAACGACGAATTGCGGCAGGAAGGCGAGGAAGAAGATCGCTACCTTTGGATTGAGAAGCGAGACCAATACGCCTTGGCGATAGATACGCCGCCAGCCGAGCGTCTCACCCGCCGCACGCACGACACCGCCCTCGCCCTTCGATCGGAGTGCCTGAATGCCGAGCCAGACGAGATAGATCGCGCCCACCCATTTGACGGCCGAAAAGGCGATTGCCGAGGCGGCAAGGATCGCCGACAAGCCGAAGGCGGCGAGAAGCACATGCACGCAGGCGCCTGTCCAGATGCCGAAGACGGCCGAGAAGCCGGCCCGCGTGCCGCTCTTGATCGTATGGCCGAGAATGAAAGCCATGTCGGGACCTGGCGAGATGTTCAGGAGAACCGCCGCGGTAAAGAAGCCGATCCAGTGAGCGAGCGAATAATCGAGCATGGCCTATCCTTTGAGTGCGCGGCAATGCTGCCAGCCCGTTCGCTAATAGGAAAATCATTAGTTTTGATCGATGCGGGAAGCCATTATCTAGGGCAAAGCTCCGATTCGGGCGCTTGCCGCGCCCCTTTACCCGAAAGCAGTCATTGATGGCCAAGGCCAGAACACAATTCATCTGCCAGAGCTGCGGCGCGGTGCATAATCGCTGGGCCGGCAAATGCGACAATTGCGGCGAGTGGAACACCATCGTCGAGGAAGACCCGATGGGCGGCATCGGCGGCGGCCCCGCCAAGACGCCGAAGAAGGGCCGGCCCGTTGCACTGACCGCTCTCTCAGGCGAGATCGAGGAAGCGCCGCGTATCCATACCGGCATTTCCGAACTCGACCGGGTGACCGGCGGCGGCTTCGTGCGCGGCTCGGCCGTTCTCGTCGGCGGCGATCCCGGCATCGGCAAGTCGACGCTACTCATGCAGGGAGCAGCCGCCCTTTCGCGACGCGGGCACCGGATCATCTATGTCTCGGGCGAAGAGGCTGTGGCGCAGGTGCGGCTGCGTGCCCAACGGCTGGCGGCGGCCGATACCGATGTATTGCTGGCCGCCGAAACCAATGTCGAGGACATTCTCGCGACGCTCGCGGACGGCAAACGCCCCGATCTCGTCATCATCGATTCCATCCAGACGCTCTGGAGCGAGCTTGCCGAATCCGCGCCTGGTACGGTGACGCAGGTGCGCACCGGGGTGCAGTCGATGATCCGCTTCGCCAAGCAGACGGGTGCTGCCATGGTGCTCGTCGGCCATGTGACCAAGGACGGCCAGATCGCCGGTCCGCGTGTGGTCGAGCACATGGTCGATGCCGTGCTCTATTTCGAGGGCGACCGCGGTCACCACTACCGCATCCTGCGCACCGTAAAAAACCGCTTCGGGCCGACCGACGAAATCGGCGTCTTCGAAATGTCGGACAAGGGGCTGCGCGAAGTCGCCAACCCCTCGGAACTCTTCCTTGGTGAGCGCAACGAGAAATCGCCGGGTGCTGCCGTCTTTGCCGGCATGGAAGGCACGCGGCCTGTTCTCGTCGAAGTGCAGGCGCTGGTGGCGCCGACCTCGCTCGGTACGCCGCGGCGCGCGGTCGTCGGCTGGGACTCGGCGCGTCTCTCGATGATCCTTGCGGTTCTGGAGGCCCATTGCGGCGTTCGCCTCGGCCAGCACGACGTCTACCTCAATATTGCCGGCGGCTTCCGTATCTCGGAACCGGCGGCCGATCTGGCCGTCGCATCGGCCCTGGTTTCATCGCTTGCCGGTATTGCCCTTCCGGCCGATTGCGTCTATTTCGGCGAAGTCAGTCTGTCCGGCGCTGTCCGGCCGGTTGCGCAAACAGCCCAGCGCCTTAAAGAAGCCGAAAAGCTGGGGTTTTCGGCGGCTCTGTTACCGTCCGGCTCCGCCGAACTGCCAAAGGGCGGCGGCCGCTGGAGCGAGGTCGAGAGCCTGCCGGATCTGGTCGCGCGCATAGCCGGATCGAAGGGGGCGCTGCAGCGTGTGGAAGAAGACGTTTGATCCTTCATCCCCGATAGCGGGGATGCTATAGGATCAGCCAAACAAAGCGCGACGCGGCCCGCAAGGCAGTAGTCTGGAGTGGAATTTACATGCCCATTACGATTTTCGACGGTATTGTCATCGGCGTCGTGCTCTTCTCCGCCGTTTTGGCAATGGTCCGCGGCTTCTCGCGTGAGATCCTCTCGATCGCGAGCTGGGGCGGTTCGGCAGCCGCCGCCTACTATCTCTACCCCTACCTCGTGCCTTATGCGAAGAAATATACCGATGACGATCGTATCGCCATCGTCGGTTCGGCCGCCGTCGTCTTCCTGATCGCGCTGATCGTCATTTCCTTCATCACGATGAAGATCGCCGATTTCATCATCGACAGCCGTATCGGTGCGCTCGACCGCACTTTGGGCTTCCTCTTCGGTGCTGCGCGCGGCATACTTCTGCTCGTCGTCGCCGTTGCCTTCTGGAACTGGCTGGTCGATGCCGATCATCGCCCGGCGTGGGTCAATAATGCCAAATCGAAGCCGTTCCTGGATTCTCTCGTCGTTCGCCTGCAGGCGGTCCTGCCGGATGAATTCGCCCAGATGATCCAGAAGAGCATCACCGAGAATCTTGGTGGCGCGAAGCCGACAGAAGACAATGCGCCGGCCAGCGATCAGGCTCCGGCGGAAGACGCAGCACCCGCGCCGAACAATGGCGCACAGCAGCCATCGAATTGACGCAGTGTTCACTAGCTTGACCCGCAGCCTGGCAATTGCCATTTGAGCGGGGCGTAAGACCAAAGGTCCGGCCGGGCATTTCGCTTTGCCGGGCCTCAACCGTTTCAGAGCCGGCGAACCGACTTTGAGGCAGGTGTCGTTGAGCGTGAGGCTATCGGAAAGCTCAGAGATTTCCGGTATCATGCAATTGGAAATGCCGATCCATTCTTGTGAGAGCAGAGGCCCGCAGAAATGAACCAGTCCCATTCCTTCCCGACTGACGATCCGCTCGACGGAGATACGCTGCATGAAGAATGCGGCGTTTTCGGAATTCTGGGACATGACGATGCCGCAGCGCTGACAGCGCTCGGCCTGCACGCCCTGCAGCATCGCGGGCAGGAAGCGGCCGGTATCGTTTCCTTCGACGGCAAGCGCTTCCATCAGGAACGCCATATGGGCCTCGTCGGCGACCATTATACCAATCCGATGACGCTCGCTCGCCTGCCCGGCAGCATATCGATGGGCCATACGCGCTATTCGACAACAGGCGAAGTGGCGATGCGCAACGTGCAGCCGCTCTTTGCCGAACTGGAAGAAGGCGGTATCGCCATTGCCCATAACGGCAACTTCACCAACGGCCTGACGCTTCGCCGCCAGATCATCGCAACCGGCGCCATCTGTCAGTCGACATCCGACACCGAAGTCGTCCTCCACCTCATCGCCCGCTCCCGTCATACATCCACAGCCGATCGCTTCATCGACGCCATCCGTCAGATGGAAGGCGGCTATTCGATGCTCGCCATGACGCGCACTAAGCTGATCGCAGCGCGCGATCCCACCGGTATCCGCCCGCTGGTTATGGGTGAACTCGACGGCAAGCCGATCTTCTGCTCGGAAACCTGCGCGCTCGACATCATCGGCGCCAAGTTCATCCGCGATGTGGAAAATGGCGAAGTCGTCATCTGCGAAATCCAGCCCGACGGCTCGATCACCATCGACGCGCGCAAGCCCAGCAAGCCGCAGCCGGAACGCCTCTGCCTGTTCGAATATGTCTATTTCGCTCGTCCGGACTCGGTCGTTGGCGGCCGCAACGTCTATACGACGCGCAAGAACATGGGCATGAACCTTGCCAAGGAATCGCCCGTCGATGCCGACGTGATCGTACCGGTTCCCGATGGCGGCACGCCGGCTGCGCTCGGCTATGCGCAGGCAAGCGGCATTCCCTTCGAATACGGCATCATCCGCAACCACTATGTCGGCCGCACCTTCATCGAGCCGACGCAGCAAATCCGCGCCTTCGGCGTGAAGCTGAAACATTCCGCCAATCGGGCGATGATCGAAGGCAAGCGCGTGGTGCTTGTCGATGATTCCATCGTGCGCGGCACGACCTCGCTGAAGATCGTACAGATGATCCGGGAAGCCGGCGCCAAGGAAGTGCATATCCGCGTCGCGAGCCCGATGATCTTCTTCCCGGATTTCTATGGCATCGATACGCCTGACGCAGACAAACTGCTCGCAAACCAGTATGCCGATGTCGAAGCGATGGCCAAATATATCGGTGCGGATTCGCTCGCCTTTCTGTCGATCAACGGCCTTTATCGCGCCGTCGGTGGCGAGGATCGCAACCCGGTCCGTCCGCAGTTCACCGATCACTATTTCACCGGCGACTATCCGACCCGCCTGCTCGACAAGAACGGCGAGTCCATGGGCAACAAGATTTCCATGCTTGCCAGCAACGGCTGAGCCGCTTCCGCTTTGACTTTCCTATCTGGGGCGCTTATTGCGCCCCTTACCTTTTCAAGCACATCCGGAGCCGCGGCAGATGAACATCAATCTTGAAGGCAGGATCGCGCTGGTGACCGGCGCATCGCGCGGCATCGGTTATTTCACGGCACTCGAACTCGCCAAGGCCGGCGCGCATGTGATCGCCTGCGCCCGCACCGTCGGCGGCCTGGAAGAGCTCGACGATGCCATCAAGGCGGTCGGTGGTTCTGCGACGCTGGTTCCCTTCGATCTCGCCGACATGGAAGCGATCGACCGCCTCGGCGGCTCGATCTTCGAGCGTTGGGGCAAGCTCGACATTCTCGTCGCCAATGCCGGCGTGCTCGGCGTGATCTCGCCGATCGGCCATATCGAAGCGAAGGTTTTCGAGAAGGTCATGAACATCAATGTCAACGCCACCTGGCGGCTGATCCGCTCGGTCGATCCGCTGCTGACGCGCTCGGATGCCGGCCGCGCCGTGATCATGTCCTCGGGTGCTGCGCATAAGTGCCGTCCCTTCTGGAGCGCTTACTCGGCGTCCAAGGCCGCCGTCGAGGCGCTGGCGCGCACCTGGGCCGGCGAGACGCAATCAACGCCGTTGCGCATCACCAGCGTCGATCCGGGCGCAACGCGCACGGCCATGCGCGCGCAGGCGGTTCCCGGCGAAGATCCGATGAGCCTGCCGCATCCGTCTGAGGTGGCAAAAGCGATCCTGCCGCTGCTCGGGCCGGGTGTGACCGAGACCGGCAAGCTGTTCATCGTGCGCGAGAACAAGCTGGTGGATTACCGGTTGCCGGGATAGGCTGAACTTTCAGTTTGCAGCAACGGCGGGGAAGAGATGTGCGAAGCCCATTTCTGATGGGCATAGCGCGTTGAGATCCACTGGTCCGCGGATCCCATCCAACGTGCCGTTATCGGCAAATTGCCAGATTGACCAACGACCGCATCCTTCCTGCGTCGGTTCCTTGAAGACGCTTCGCAGCCACAGATAGTGGTCGGGGAAGCGCGCTTCATTGCCTTTCAGATATTGATCGAAGAATTCCTCGGTGACGTAAAAAATGGGCTTTTCCGGAAAAGTGCCTTTGAGCTCCGTGAAAAACGCATTCACTTCCGCAGCCATTTCATCGAGCGTCGGGACTTTGTCGCAATTGCCGACGAACTCCAGGTCGATAGCGATGGGCAGGGTTCCCGCTTCCTTCGGCACGGTCGTGAGGACATTCTGCGCCTGATCCTCGCCGGGGCGGCAGAAGGTGAAGAAATGATAAGCACCCCTTACCAGCCCGGCATCTCCGGCCCGCTGCCAGTTCTCAGCGAACTTGGAATCCCGGTGATCCCCGCCTTCAGTCGCCTTCATGATCGCGAAGCGGACGTTCGGCTGTGCGGCGACGGTCTTCCAATCGATGTCGCCTTGATGGTGGCTGACATCGATACCCTGGATCGGATAGCGGCGTAGAGACGGATTGTTGAAACGGACCATACCGAAATCGTAGGCGAAATATGCGGCGGACGCGACTGCCAGAATTGCGGTCGCGCCGATTGTCCATCGTGCCACTCCCCTCACCCATTCCTCCTGTTTTCAATGGCTTCGCAATTGGCTATGCGAGATTTACGTCTTGAAAATGACCAAGGAATCTTAAGGCAAACACACCTCCTTCGCCGGCGTCCATCGCTGCAGTCGATTGGCGAGGCAGATAACTCAGGTTGCCTCGGGGATCGTTGCTCGCCCTCTTGACCAAACTCCGATCCCGCGCCATAAAACGCCTCATGAAAACGGTTACCTGCATTATTTGCCGGAAGATTATTCGCTAGCCCAAAGCTGGCCTGGCCGTTTTCGTCTCCCAAATGTCCAAGATGCGAAACGCCCCGGCCTGCCGGTGGCGGTATTTTGTGCTTATGCATATCGGGAGAGTGAAATGGGCGGCACGCCGGAACTGAAGCTATACAACACGCTGACGCGGGAGAAATCGGTCTTCAAGCCGATCGATGCCGAAAACGTCCGCATGTATGTGTGCGGCCCGACGGTCTATGATTTCGCCCATATCGGCAATGCGCGTCCGGTCATCGTCTTCGACGTGCTGTTCCGCCTGCTGCGCCATGTCTATGGCGAAAGCCACGTCACCTATGTCCGCAACATCACCGACGTCGATGACAAGATCAACGCGCGGGCGCTCAGGGATTATCCCGGCCTGCCGCTGAACGACGCGATCCGGGCGGTCACCGAAAAGACCGAGACGCAGTTTCTCGACGATGCTAAGGCGCTCGGCTCCCTCGAGCCGACGGTGCAGCCTCGCGCGACCGACAATATTGCGCAGATGATCGAGATCATCGAGCGGCTGATTGCGCGCGGCCATGCCTATCAGGCATCAGGCGAAGTGCTGTTCGATACGAAGTCGATGGCCGATTACGGTCAGCTTTCCAAGCGCAATCTCGACGAACAGCAGGCCGGCGCCCGCGTCGCCGTCGAGGCGCACAAGAAAAGCCCCGGCGACTTCGTGCTCTGGAAACTGTCTGACGACAACGAGCCCGGCTGGGAAAGCCCCTGGGGCCGCGGCCGTCCAGGCTGGCATATCGAATGCTCGGCCATGAGCGGGCGCTATCTCGGCGATGTCTTCGACATCCATGGCGGCGGACTGGACCTGATCTTTCCGCATCATGAGAACGAGATCGCCCAGTCACGTTGCGCGCACGGCACCGACGTGATGGCGAATGTCTGGATGCATAACGGCTTCCTTCAGGTCGAAGGCCGCAAGATGTCGAAATCCGAAGGCAATTTCGTCACCATCTACGAGTTGCTGCACACGGAGACATTCGCCGGCCGGCAATGGCCGGGCGAAGTGCTGCGTCTTGCGATGCTGATGACGCATTACCGCGAGCCGATCGATTTTTCGGTCAAGCGGCTGGAAGAGGCCGAACGGCTGCTTGCCAAATGGCCGGCGGCCGAGCCTGGTGATGCCAAGCCGGACGAGACGGTGCTGAACGCGCTCGCCGACGATCTTAATACGGTCGCAGCCGTCCAGGCGCTGCATGCGCTGGCGCATTCCGGCAACGACGCCGTTTTTGCCGCCAGTGCGGCCCTGCTCGGTGTGCTGCCGACGAAGACCGAGATCGACGAGGCGGTAGCGGCGGAAATCGATGCGCGGGTCAAGGCCCGGCTGGAGTTGCTCAAGGCGAAGAATTTCGCCGAAGCCGACGAAATCCGCGATACGCTCGCCGCCGAGGGCATCCAACTCAAGGACGGCAAGGATCCGGCAACGGGCGAACGTGTGACGACGTGGGAGGTGAAGAAATGAACACCTATACCGGCGGATGCCAATGCGGAGCCATTCGTTTCCGGGCGCGGGGGACGCCGACGGATTCTTCGATCTGTCACTGCCGCATGTGCCAGAAGGCGTTCGGCGCCTATTATGCGCCGCTGGTTTCCGTACGCGGAATGGAGTTCGAATGGACCAGAGGCCAGCGCAAGACCTTTCGATCCTCGAATTTCGTCAACCGTGGCTTCTGCGGCGATTGCGGCACGCCTCTGACATATGAAGCTCCGGACGGTATGGCCGTTGCCGCCGGCGCGTTCGACGATCCGTCGCTGTTGCCGCCGACCATTCAGTGGGGGGTGGAAGGCAAGGTCGACTTCGTCGACCATCTGCACGAACTGCCGGGGGAACGAACCGAAGCGGACCTTGCTGCCGGCTCTTTCCTTCATCAGATCGTATCCTATCAACACCCCGACCATGATACGGCGGTCTGGCCACCGGAGGATCAGGCTTGACGGCAAAGATGGGACTGACCGGCGGATGCCAGTGCGGCGCGGTTCGTTACCGGGCGAACGGCGAACTCGACTATCCGCATATCTGCCACTGCCGCATGTGCCAGAAGGCCGCCGGCAATTATTTCCTGCCGCTTGCAGGGGTGATGCGGGTCGATTTCGAGCTGACGCGCGGCGAGCCGAAATGGTTCCACTCCTCCGGTCTCGTGCGGCGCGGCTTTTGCGGCGACTGCGGCACGCCGCTTTTCTACGATATTCCCGATGCCGACTCCATCAACATCGCGCTCGGCTCGCTGGATGACCCACAGGCGGTAAAGCCGGTCATGCAGTCCAATCTCGACAGCAAAATGGCCTGGTTTCATGCGCTCGATGGCTTGCCTGTCGAGCCGGAACCGGAAACAACCGATCGCGAGGACAGGATCGCAGCGAGCAATCATCAACATCCCGACCACGATACATCCCACTGGCCTTCAGGAGATCATCCATGACAGAGACGACGAGAACAGGCGGCTGCCAGTGCGGCGCCGTGCGCTTCCGCATAACCGGCAAGCTCGGACGCCCGTCCATCTGCCATTGCCGCATGTGCCAGAAGCAGTTCGGCGGTTTCTTTTCCGCGCTGGTGACGGCGCCGGAAGAAGGCATGGAATGGACGCGCGGCGAGCCGGCCTATTTCCAGTCCTCGGTCAATATCGAGCGCGGCTTCTGCAGGGATTGCGGCACGCCGATGACCTACCGCCATCCGGGCGGTCTGGAGCTCGCGATCGGCACCTTCGACGACCGCAGCGACCTCGCGCCGCAGATCCAGGTCAATTATGATGCCCGCCTGCCATGGGTCGAGACGATCTTCGACGCGCCTGTTCACAAGGATCCGGATTTTTATGCCCGGCAGGAAGCGATCATCTCCTTCCAGCATCCCGATCACGATACCGCAGTCTGGCCCGCGAAAGGCGTGAAGATATGACTGAAGTGCTGCGCACGCTCTATCCCGAAATCGAACCCTATGCCTCCGGCCATCTCGATGTCGGCGATGGCCATGTGATCTATTGGGAACGCTCCGGTACATCAGGCGCCAAGCCGGCGGTTTTCCTGCATGGCGGCCCCGGCGGCGGCATTTCGCCTGTTCATCGCCGCCTGTTCGACCCGAAGCTCTATGACGTTGTCCTGTTCGACCAGCGCGGCTGCGGCAAGTCCACACCGCATGCGAGCCTCGAGGCGAATACCACCTGGCATCTCGTTGCCGATATCGAGCGGCTGCGCGAAATGGCTGGTGTCGACAAATGGCAGGTCTTCGGCGGCTCCTGGGGTTCGACGCTGGCGCTCGCCTATGCCGAGAAACACCCGGAGCGGGTTTCCGAACTCGTCGTGCGCGGCATTTATACGCTGACCAGGGCCGAGCTCGACTGGTATTATCAGTTCGGGGTCTCCGAAATGTTCCCGGACAAGTGGGAGCGCTTCGTCGCACCCATCCCGCCGGAAGAACGCCATGAGATGATGCTCGCCTATAACCGCCGGCTCACCGGTTCGGACCGGGCGGTTGCTCTCGAGGCCGCGCAGGCCTGGAGCCTCTGGGAAGGCGAGACGATCACGCTGCTGCCGGAGAAATCGACGAGCGGCAAGTTCGAGGAAGCCGATTTCGCCTATGCCTTTGCGCGCATCGAGAACCACTTCTTCGTCCATGCCGGATGGATGGATGAAGGCCAGTTGCTGCGCGATGCCCATAAGCTGAAGGATATTCCCGGCGTCATCGTCCACGGACGTTACGACATGCCCTGCCCGGCCAAATACGCCTGGCTGCTGCACAAGGCATGGCCGAAAGCCGACTTCCACCTGATCGAAGGGGCTGGTCACGCTTTCTCGGAACCGGGCATTCTCGACCAGTTGATCCGGGCGACGGACCGGTTCGCAGGCAAACAATAAAAGCCGCAAGGCGCGACAGGAAACACCACCATGACACGCGAAAGAATCTATCTCTTCGACACGACGCTTCGGGATGGGCAGCAGACACCCGGCATCGATTTTTCGGTCGAGGACAAGATTGCGATTGCAAGCATGCTGGACGATTTCGGGCTCGACTATGTCGAGGGCGGTTATCCGGGAGCAAACCCGACCGATACCGCCTTCTTCGCCGAAAAGCGTACGAGCCAGGCATCCTTCGTCGCCTTCGGCATGACGAAGCGGCCAGGTGTTTCCGTCTCCAACGATCCAGGTATCGCCGGGCTCCTGCAGGCGTGCAGTGATGCTGTCTGCTTTGTCGCCAAGAGCTGGGATTATCACGTGCAGGTGGCGCTTGGCTGCACCAACGAGGAAAATCTCGAATCCATTGCCGAGAGCGTCAAGGCCGTCGTTGCCGCCGGCAAGGAGGCGATGGTCGACTGCGAGCATTTCTTCGATGGCTATAAGGCCAATCCGGAATATGCGCTTGCCTGTGCGAAGACTGCCTATGAGAACGGCGCGCGTTGGGTGGTGCTCTGCGACACCAATGGCGGTACGCAGCCGCCGGAAGTGCGCGCCATCGTCGAGGCGGTGATCGCCTTCGGCGTACCGGGCCACCGTCTCGGCATCCATGCGCATAACGATACCGGCCAGGCCGTTGCCAATTCGCTTGCTGCCGTCGAGGCCGGCGTGCGCCAGATCCAGGGCACGCTGAACGGCATCGGCGAACGCTGCGGCAATGCCAATCTGGTGACGCTGATCCCGACGCTGGCGCTGAAGAGCGCCTACAACACGCGTTTCGAGACGGCAATCGACGCGGATCGACTGACCAATCTCACCCGCCTCTCCCATGCCTTCGACGAACTCCTGAACCGCTCGCCGGATCATCAGATGCCCTATGTCGGCGCGTCTGCCTTCGCCACCAAAGCCGGCATCCACGCCTCGGCCCTGCTGAAAGACCCGCGGACCTACGAGCACGTTCCGCCGGAAAGCGTGGGCAATTTCCGCAAAGTCATGGTCTCGGATCAGGGCGGCAAGGCGAATTTCATCAACGCGCTGAAGCGGCGCGGCATCGACGTCGTCAAGGACGATCCGAAGCTCGATCTCCTGATCTCGATCGTCAAGGAGCGCGAGGCATCCGGCTATGCCTATGAGGGGGCCGATGCGAGCTTCGAGCTTCTCGCTCGCCGCACCATGGGCACCATCCCGGACTTCTTCTCGCTCGACGGTTTCCGGGTGATGATCGAACGGCGCTTCGATTCCCACGGCCGTATAAAGATCGTCTCCGAAGCGGTCGTGAAGATCAGCATCGACGGGCAGACGCTGATGTCGGTTGCGGAAGCCGAAGGCCCGGTCAACGCGCTCGACCTTGCGCTGCGCAAGGATTTTGGCAAATACCAGCACGAGATCGATGACCTCGTGCTTGCCGACTTCAAGGTGCGTATCCTCAATGGCGGTACTGACGCCATCACCCGCGTTCTGATCGAATCCACCGATTCCAGCGGCGTGCGCTGGTGGACGGTCGGCGTTTCCGACAACATCATCGACGCCTCGTTCCAGGCACTGATGGATTCGGTCATCTACAAGCTGATGAAGAACCGGCAGCTCGCCGGCAAGATCGCCGCCGAATAAAGTTCAGAGGAGGCCCCAGTCCTCTTCCGAATACCATTCGCCCTCCTCCTTCGGCGTCTTCCAGCGCAGCCGCGTGACCTCGTCCATGCCGCCATGCCGGAAGGTGTCCTCGAGCGCCTTGTAAGTCTCGAGCGTGCCGGTCGCGCCATGCCCCCAGACGAAAAAGGTGGGGCTCAGATAACGGGCGCGATAGTCCTCCGGCGCGCGCTCAATCAGGAAGAAGCCGCCGCGGGCGCTGCGCGGGCGCAGGTTGTCATTGCCGTCGCGGGAGGGTGCGCAGAGCGGAAAGATCAACCTGCCGCCTACAGCGAGATTGTCGATCCAGGCTTCGGCCGGCCTGTGGTCCGCGAAATTGACGTAGATCGCATCAGCAGGCGATTGCGGCCATTCCAGACCGTTGCCGCAGATGACCTCGACATTGTCATAGGGAGTCAGACTGGCGGCGGCGCGGGCGGCGAGATCCCGGTCATATTCGATTGCCACGACATGGCCGTCGTGACCAACCAGATGCGACAGCATGGCGGTGTAGTAGCCACCGCCGGCCCCGATATGGCAGGCCATCTCGCCGGGTTTCGGCGCGAGCCAGTGAAGGCCGAGCGCATGCAGCGAGGGGCTGCCGTTGTTGACCTGCCGCCCCTCCTGCAGCGCAATCAGAACATCCTGATAGAGGATGACGGGGTCGGTCGACGGCATATCCCGATAGCCGATCCCGTTTGCCATGCGCCACGGCGGCGGGTCCAGGAAATCCTCCCGCGGCACAGTGGCAAAGGCCTGCCACAGCCGCTCGTCGCCTGCGATGCCCATCTTCGTCAGCATCTGAGTGGCATAGGCCTGCCGACAGATCGCCAGTTTCGTTTCGTCCATGTTCGCCTCTTCCGGCGGCCAAATAGACACCAGTCCATTCAAGGAAATGAATTGGCCTATTCACGCCGCTTAAGCTAATCCGGATCAGAAACAGAACAAAGACGGAAACATCCAATGTCAGCTGACGCCAGCGCCCCGCTCATCAAGAACGAAGACAGTCCACGCGGATTTGCCTTCGCGCTTACGGCCTATCTTCTGTGGGGATTCCTGCCGATCTACATGAAGGCGGTGGCGCATATATCGCCGGCCGAGGTCATCGCCCACCGTATTCTCTGGTCGCTGCCGCTCGCCGGCATCGTGCTTTTGGTCCTGGGGCGCACGCAGGATATCGCAGCGGCGCTGCGTTCTCCCCGCATGCTTGCCATGGCGGCCATGACCGCGACGCTGATCACCGTGAACTGGGGCACTTATGTCTGGGCGATCGGCGCCGGCCATTCGCTCGATGCGGCCATGGGCTATTTCATCAACCCGCTCTTCAGCATCTTTCTCGGCGCGGTGCTGCTCAAGGAAAAGCTGCAGCCGATGCAGATCGCAGCGATCTGCCTTGCAGGCCTGGCGGTCGTCGTCCTTGCTTTTGACAGCGGCGGCATTCCCTGGGTGGCGCTGACGCTCGCAATCAGCTGGGGCTTCTATGCGCTCTTTCGCAAGACGCTGCCGCTCGGGCCGAACCAGGGCTTCTTCCTGGAAGTGCTGATCCTCAGCCTGCCGGCCCTGCTTTACATCCTGTATCTGGAATTCGTCAGCGGCGAAGGACACTTGTATCGGACCGGTCTTGCCGACACCGCCCTGTTGCTCGGCTGCGGACTGATTACCGCCGTGCCGCTCATGATCTACGCCAACGGCGCCAAGCTGCTCAAGCTCTCGACTATCGGCATTATGCAGTATATCGCGCCGACGATAATCTTTATCATAGCCATATTCGGCTTCGGGGAAAAGCTCGATACGGCGCGCATGATCGCCTTCCCACTGATCTGGGCCGGCCTGTTCTTCTATAGCTGGTCGATGCTGAAGGTAAGCCGCGGAAGGATGTAGCCGTTCTCTAATCGCAAGCCGGAGCGTTGGCTCAAAGCCAGGTAAGCAGCGCTTTGCGAACGAGAATTCCGGTCAATGCGCTCAAGACGGCAACCCCCGCCACCGAGCGGAGCGCCGGCACCGAAGCGACAAGAATGGAAAGGCCGGGAAGATCGAGAGGGTTTAGCAGAAATGCGGAACCGTGAATGATTTTCTCCGGCGGAAGGCTCAGTTCCTTGTGGGCGTTAAGCAACAGGGTAACGGCTGCGCTCGATCCTGCCAGGCACTTTGTGATCAGGAAGAGGACATCCTGCTGCGAGGCGCCGAGCAGCTGAAGCAATGGCTGCGCAGCGGACGTGAAGGCGGAAAGTGCGCCTGTGCTTTGGGTAAGCCTTACCAGAGCCAGTGAGATCACGAGCACCGGCAGGATTGCAGAAACGACGCCGATGGCATCTGCGCCACCGCGATTTATCGCCGCCAGCAGATCGCGCCTCGCCACGTCGTGGTCATCCGACCTGTCGCAGGAACAGGGCTTTCCGGGCAAGGAACGGCGCTCAACGATCCAACAGGCGAGAGTGGACGCAACGAGCGCTCCGCAAACGCCGTTTATTATGATCAAGCCGGGATCGATACCGATACTTGCGAGCGGGAAACTGGCATTTGCCGGCGCAGCCGCAAGCACCGCCGCAAAGGCGGCGGCCATAAATTTCTCCGATGTTCCTTTGTGCGCCATCAGCGACAGGGCAGCAACCGGGGCAGCCGAACTTACGAGGCTGAGTTGGATGATCGCCAAGGCCCCAAAACCGTCCAGGCCGAAAAGTCTGAAGAGCGGATTGGCCTTGCCGGCGATTGATCGCAGTGCGCTCATGCCCTCGAGGTAGCGCATCAGCGAAAATGTCACGATCATCAGCGGCAGAAAGGTGAATATGGCGATGTCGACGGCACTTCGTCCTGCATCCAGGATGGCGGTGATCAGAATTGTCATGGGAACGACTGGTTTGATGGACGGTGAACGCGCGGCCCGCTTGAGGAAGCGGGCTCCGGATTCGATCCCGGAGCCACGTCGTTCAGACTCTATTCCGGTTTGAAATCTTCCTCGAAGAAGCGGGCAACCTCGGAATAGACCTGCATGCGGTGGCTCTCCATGAGGGCGAGATGCGTCGCCTCCCCGATTTCTACCCATCGCCTGTAGGAAGCACCGGTCAGTTGCTCGAAATAGGCCCGCGCCAGATCGAGCGGTACGTCGATATCCCATTCACCGTGCAACAACAGCACCGGCGCGCGAATTTCGCTTGGCCGATAATAGGGGGCTCCAGCTCTCCAGTAGGTGCGGATGTCCTCGATCGGCCCGTTGGTGGCCCGTAGTTTGCCTTGCTCTCTGTCGGCCTGCGACGGCTCCTCCGAGAGGGTCAGTGCGGCCCAGAGGTCGAACCAGCCCTCAGGCACAAGACGTTCACGCGCGTATTCGGGTGCGGTGCCCAGCCAACGCGCCAGGGCCGCATGGACGGGAACAAGCCTGTAGGAGCCGAGCGTGCCGCCCTGATCGATGGGGATGGCAACGTCACTCAGCCATTGCGGCGCGAGCAAGGCGAGCTTGATGACCTTGTCGGGATTGCGCGCAGCATATGCACCGGCCACAGTACCGCCCCACGACATTGCAAAGACATTAACAGCCTTCAGGCCGCGAAGTCGAAGGACAACATCGATGGCCGTTGCAAAGTCGGCGACGCCGGTGTCTGTGGCGACAAGCGGGGGGTTGAGATCGGGCGGGGCCTGCATCTCCGGCGGGCGGCTCGATTTTCCATAGCCCCGGACATCAACCGCAAAGACATCGAAGCCTCGATGAGCGAGGAAGTCGATGAAAGACATCCCGTTGAAGGGAACGTCGTAAAGACTTCCGGACGAGAAGGTCGCCCCATGCACCATCACGATCGTTTTCTCCGCGAGAAAGACTTTGTGGTCCTTCCTTCGCTTATTGCGGAGATAGAGCTTGATGCCGTAGGTTCCGCTATCAACGTAATGCTCGTCGAATACGATCTCGCCGGAGTCAAAATCTGAAGATGCGAGCTTGTTGTCAGACATAGGACCACCTGGATTTTTCGCCGTCGCGGGCTACATATCCAGCAGACGAACCGGGAAAGTGCGTGGAGAAGTACATGGCGTGATTATCGGCAACGAGTTCGAGTACGCGCCGTCTGGACTGGGCAGCCTGATCCAGGAATTCGCAGAAGACCGTGTTGAGGTCGGGCCGTTCCACCTGGATCGGATGGTGCATGACATCGCCGGCGAAGATTGCCGCTTGATTGTCCGCCTCCAGCAGAACAGACATATGGCCGATGCTATGCCCAGGCGTCGGCAAGAAGGTAAAATGATCCAGGAAACGACCGCCTGAATCGTCGATGAAATCGGCAAGCCCCGCCTCAATCACTGGCCGCACGCTGTCTTCATAGACACCGATACTGTGAATGTTGACGTCGTTGTGGCTTGCCGTCGACCCATAATATTCCTGCTCGGCGCGCGGGAAGACATAGCGTGCGTTTTTGAAAGTGGGGATCCATCTTCCGTTTTCGAGGACGGTATTCCAGCCGGAATGATCGACGTGGAGGTGGGTATTTATGACGAAGTCGACGTCTTCGGGCGCGATACCTGCCTGGCGCAACCTTTGGAGAAACGGGATAGTCTGCTGATGGAAGGCGAGATTACGCGGTCTTTCCTTATCGTTACCCGACCCCGTGTCGATAAGGATGACGTGGTCGGGCGTCCTAACAAGCCAGCTGTGGATGCTCACCACAAGGGCATCGCGGCCCTCTTCCATATCGACGGCGGAAAGACGTGGCTCGACCGCCTTGATCTCCTCAGATCCGGCAGTCGGATAGAGAAATGAGGGCGGAACGTTGTGCAGATACTGCTCCTGCACCTTTCTGACCGTCACGCCGGCAATACGATATTCCGTTCCAAGATCGCTCATGGAATTTCCTTTCGAGTTGAACTGAACCGGGACAGCGCTGTCTGATGGCCATGGACAGTAGGGACAATTCGTGCAACGATCAAATCGATGAATGAAATTGTCTCCATCGATCATTTCAATCTGTGGTCTTTCGACCTCAACCTGCTCGTCGCCTTCGATGCCCTCATGAAGGAGCGGAGCGTGACGAAGGCGGCTGTCCGGCTGAAAATCCAGCAGCCCGCCATGAGTCATAATCTCGGCACTCTCCGGGCCTTGCTTCAGGACGAGCTGTTCGTGCGTGTCGGCCAGGTCATGCAGCCGACCCATCGGGCGCTGCGTTTCGCCGAAGCCGTGGAGCAGATACTCACCCGCACGCAGCAGGCGATCGTAACGTCGGCGACCTTCGAACCGGACCAGGCTGAGCAGATATTCCGGATCGGCTTTTCCAGCGAGCTTGAGGTGCTGCTCGTGCCGCGTCTCGCCGCTATGTTGAGCGAGACGGCCCCCGGTATCAAAGTGCTTGCGCGAGCGGTCGACCCCGAGCTGGTTCATAAGCTCCTGGACGACAATGTCATCGACCTCGGCGTCGGCTGCTACGCTGACGGTAACAACAGACACCGCCGGAAGCTGCTGTTCGAGCAATCGCTGATGTGTTGCTACAATCCGAAGCTTCTTGATCTTCCCGAAACTGTGGACCGCAACGGCTATGTCGGCCTGAAGCATGCCCTGGTTTCCCAGAAGGACGCCATCGAAGGATGCATCGATGATGCGTTGAAGCGGATCAACGTGCGACTCGACGTTTCGGTGGCTGCGCCGGAATTCCTGACCGTGCTGACCGCTGTCCTCGAAGCGCCCCTGATCGCCACCCTGCCGACCAGAATCGTGAAGCGCTATGCCGGCCTGTTCGGCTTGGCGATCGCCGAGGTTCCCCTCGATTTGACGGTGAGCCCGATATCGATGGTCTGGTCGGCGGCAAGCGACAATGATCCCGCCAACCGATGGATGCGTTCTCAGGTGACTGAGCTTGTTTCAGCCTATAGCTGAATAGGTCGGTGAAAGGCTGGTCAGCGCCAGGGGCTGCTGCCCTGCCTACATTTTGGAGATCACCTCGTCCTCGCCGCCGCGGTCGGCGGCAACCTCTGCCGCCTGCGCCATGATGGCCGGGATGATGCCGGAGATGTCGTCGACCACCAGAGGCTGGACGCGATGGGCGGTGTGCAGGAAACCCTCGCCCGTCATGTGACGCAAAAGCTCCATCATCGGATCCCAGAAACCGTTGATATTGGCGAAGACCATCGGCTTCTCGTGGCGGCCGAGCTGCGCCCAGGTCATGATCTCGACGATCTCTTCCAGCGTGCCGATCCCGCCCGGCAAGGCCACGAAGGCATCCGAGCGCTCGAACATCGTATGTTTGCGCGCGTGCATGTCAGGGGTTACAATAAGCTCGTTGAGTTGGCCGAGCGAATGGCGGGTCGCTTCCATGTCGATCAGGAACTCGGGAATGATGCCCGTCACCTGACCACCGTTGGATAGGGTCCCGCTGGCCACAGCGCCCATGATGCCTTTCGTGCCGCCGCCATAGATCAGGCGAAGGCCATATTCCGCGATCTCTTTTCCAAGTGCGCGGCCGGCAGCCATATGGGCAGGATCGCGTCCCGGCCGAGAGCCGCAGTAAACGCAAATGGATCGAATCGATACAGATTGCTCGGTCATAAGGGAAAAACAACTATTCCATTTCAATGCAGTCAAGAAAATTGAATGAAAAGCGGCGTGCCGAGCTTGTGTAATTGCTTTGAATGCTTGTGAAAAGCAACGGGAATCGCTAGCAATTTCTGGATACTACGGCAATTTGCCGCCTTGGGAGACGTAATGATGAAAAACCGTGCCGGCTTGCTGGCCCTCGCAGTGCTCGTAATCGCAATCATACTGATGGTGTTTTTCGTCATGCCCCGGCTCGGCCCTGATGTGGCAAAGGTTGGTGACGCCATCAACCAGGCCGGCACCGAGGTCAACAATACGGTTAACGAAGCGTCTAAGACTTCCCGCTCGGCTGTCGCCGATGCCGCAGCCGCCGTTCAGAAGATCGGCAGCCTCACCGCCGATGCCGGCCAGTCACTCTCCGGCCTGAAGTCGCTGTTTGCCGATGGCAAGGTGCCCGCCGCCGATGCGCTTTCAGGCGCCAAGACAGCAGCCGTGAATGCGCTGACCGCGATCGTCGATTTCGCCGCCCCTGACGGTCTCGACACCGCAACCGCGGGCCTCGTCTCCAAGGCCAAGGACGGTGCAGGCAAGGCGCGCGACATCATCCAGAATCTGCCTGAAAATGCCGCCGATGCGCTGGCCGCACTCGCAAAGGCCGAAGCCGCGCTGACCGGATCGCCGGAAGCTGCCGGTCAGCCGGTCGCTTCCGACACAGGCCCGAAGATCCCGGCGTTCGACGTGCTGCGCGTCGAGCCCGATGGTTCGACCGTCATTGCCGGCTCGGCCGAACCGCATGGCAAGCTGGAAGTGCTTGACGGCGACAGGGTGGTCGTGACGACCGATGTCGACGGCACCGGCGATTTTGCCGCCGTTCTCGACAATCCGCTTCCCGCCGGCGACCATCAGCTCGTGCTGAAAGTGACGGGCAAGGACGGCAAGACCACTCTCTCGGAAGAAGTCGCGACCGTTTCCGTACCGAAGGACGGCAGCGGCAGCGAACTGCTCGCCATGGTCTCCAAGCCGGGCACGGCAAGCCGCATCATTACGGCGCCTACGGCTGAGGTCGCCAGTGCCCAGCCGCCGACCGCCAACGACGCATCGGCCGCACCTGCCGGCAATCAGCCGGCGCCGAATGGCGCTGCGAATGATCAGGTCGCCGTGCAGACCCCGGATATGCCTGCAGACGCCAGCGATAACGCCAAGACGGCGCCGGCGGTTCCCGGCACCCAGCAGGGTGGCGGCGGCACGGCCGACGTGATGGTCAATGCCGTCGAGATCGAGGGCAACAAGATCTTCGTCGCCGGCACGACGCGCGCCAACGCCAAGGTCGTCGGCTATGCCGATGATGCGCTCATCGGCCAGGATACCGCAGGGCCGGACGGTCACTTCGTCATCGAAGGCGTGATGAACCTGTCGGTCGGCGACCACAAGATCCGCGTCGACGTCGTTGACGGCGCCGGCAAGGCGCTCGTGCGCGCCACCGTCAACTTCAATCGTCCGGCGGGCGATCAGGTCACGGTTGCCGCCCAGTCCGGCAACAATGCGAATACCAGTCAGGCGCTGGTGCCGCTCGATGAGGGCCAGCTCGGCAAGCTCGAGAGCGACGCAACGAAGGCCTTCGGCCTGCTGAAGGGCCTGTTTGCAGACGGCAAAGTGCCGGGTGCAGAACAGCTTGCGGCGGCTCGCTCGGCGACCGAATTCGCACTGCGCTCGATTGTCGATTTTCGTCCGGGTATCGATGCGACCGACGCCATCAAGCAGGCATCGGCTTCCGCCTCGCAGGTTGCCTCGAACGCACTCACAGTGCTGCAGGGCCTGCCGAAGGATGCAAAATCAGTCGGCGCGGCGCTCGACCAGCTCGGCGCGATCATTGCCCAGCTGACGGTTCCCAATGCCGCGCCCATGCCGTCGAACGAAATATCCGACGCCGGCCAGCCGAAGACGATCGAGCAGGCGCCGCTGACGGAAAACAACAATGCGGTCATCATCCGCCGCGGCGATACGCTGTGGCAGATTTCCCGCCGCGTCTACGGCCTCGGTGTGCGCTACACGACGATCTACATCGCCAACGAGGACAAGATCGTCAATCCGGACCGCATCCGCCCCGGCCAGATCTTCGGCCTGCCCAAGGATGCACTGCCCAACGCAGAGGAGCTGCATCGCAAGCGGCTCTCCGGTCAGCATCCCTGAATATCAAAACGGCGGCCCATTGGTCGCCGTTTTCCTTAGCGCGGGCGCGCAACACTTCGCCTATAAAATCCCTATCAATGTTGTATTCCGCCAGCCGGTATCATATCTCGCGGGAACGGCGACAGGCCGCGGCGAGAGCGGCCCTTCGGGCTGGAGACAGGCATGGCAAACGGCAAGACAGTTTCTGATACCAACCTGCTGGGAACGCTCTACAATCTCTGGCCCTACATGTGGCCGGCGGACCGTCCGGATCTCAGGATGCGGGTCGTATGGGCTTCGGTCTATCTGCTGATCTCGAAGTTCGTCCTGCTGCTGGTGCCCTATTTCTTCAAGTGGTCCACGGATGCGCTGAACGGCAAGATGGACCTGCAGGGCACGTTGCCACCGCTGCTCATTGGCGTCACCGCCCTCGTCATCGCCTATAACCTGACCCGCCTTATCCAGCTCGGCCTCAACCAGCTCAGAGACTCGCTCTTTGCCAGCGTCGGCCAATACGCGGTGCGCCAGCTTGCCTACCGTACCTTCGTGCACATGCATGAGCTTTCCCTGCGCTTCCACCTGGAACGCAAGACGGGCGGGCTTTCACGCATCATCGAGCGCGGCACCAAGGGCATCGAAACAATCGTGCGTTTCACGATCCTGAACTCGATCCCGACCGTCATCGAATTCCTGCTGACGGCAGCGATCTTCTGGTGGGGCTATGGCTTCTCCTATCTTGCGGTCACCGCCTTTACCGTCTGGGCCTATATCTGGTTCACGATCCGCGCTTCCGACTGGCGCATCTCCATTCGCCGGGCGATGAACGACAGCGATACCGACGCCAATACCAAGGCGATCGACTCGCTCCTCAACTTCGAGACGGTCAAATATTTCGGCAACGAGGAAATGGAGGCCAAGCGCTTTGACAAGTCGATGGAGCGCTATGAGAAAGCGGCGACCGATGTGTGGACCTCGCTCGGCTGGCTGAACTTCGGCCAGGGCGTGATCTTCGGCATCGGCACGACCATCATGCTCGTTCTCTCGGCCTGGTCGGTGCAGCGCGGCGAACATACGGTCGGCGATTTCGTCTTCGTCAATTCCATGCTGCTGCAGCTTTCCGTGCCGCTGAACTTCATCGGCTTCGTCTATCGCGAAATCCGCCAGGGGCTGATCGATATCGAGCAGATGTTCGATCTTCTGGAGGTTAAGGCCGAGGTTCTGGACGCGCCGGACGCGAAGGATCTTGCCATCGGCCAGGGCGCCATCTCGTTCAAGGACGTCCATTTCGCCTATGATGCGGCCCGCCCGATCCTGAAAGGCATTTCCTTCGACGTGCCCGCCGGCAAGACGGTCGCGGTCGTCGGTCCCTCGGGGGCCGGCAAATCGACGCTGTCGCGGCTGCTCTATCGTTTCTACGATATCCAGAGCGGCGCGATCACCGTCGACGGGCAGGATATACGAGGGATCACGCAGAAGAGCCTGCGCTCGGCGATCGGCATGGTGCCGCAGGATACGGTGCTGTTCAACGACACGGTGGCCTACAACATCCGTTATGGCCGCCCTTCGGCCAGCGAAGCCGACGTGAAGCAGGCGGCCGAGATCGCCCAGATCGCGCATTTCATCGAGACGCTGCCGGAGGGTTTCGAAACCAAGGTCGGCGAGCGCGGGTTGAAGCTTTCCGGCGGTGAAAAGCAGCGTGTGGCGATTGCCCGCACCATCCTGAAGGCGCCGCCGATCCTCATTCTCGACGAAGCGACCTCGGCGCTCGACACCACGACGGAGCGGGAAATCCAGACTGCGCTCGATGTCGTTTCCAAGAACCGCACGACGCTGGTCATCGCCCATCGCCTCTCCACCGTCATCGGTGCCGACGAGATCATCGTTTTGAAGAGCGGCGAGATCGCCGAGCGCGGCACGCATGCCTCCCTTCTCGAACAGAACGGCCTCTATGCCTCGATGTGGAGCCGCCAGCGCGAGGCGACGCAGGCCGAAGAACACCTGAAGCAGGTTCGCGAGAAAGACGAGTTGGGCATCGTCAACCGGTTGGCGCCGGCAAGCTGAGCATTGAAACAGGCCAAAGTGCCCGTTTTGTTGTTCAGAACCGGCGCATGAAAGCCTCGCCGGTATCCGCGGCATTGCTCCTGGTGTCGTTTTTCTGTAACCAGCGGATACGAAAAACGACAGGAGGCCGGCATTCATGAGCTTGTTCGATACGGTTCGCAACACGATCGTTCCGGTGCACAAGGAAGGTTATCCCTTCGTCGCCGCCTTCTTCGTCGCGTCGCTCGTATTGGGCTGGATCTTCAAGCCGCTCTTCTGGATCGGCCTTATCCTGACGCTGTGGTGCGCCTATTTCTTCCGTGATCCGGAGCGTGTGACGCCGCAGGACGACGATCTCGTCATCTCGCCGGCCGACGGCAAGGTCTCCTCGATCCAGATGGTCACGCCACCGGCCGAGCTGAACCTCGGCAGTGAACCGATGCTGCGCATCTCCGTCTTCATGAACGTCTTCAACTGCCATGTGAACCGCGCGCCGATGCGCGGCCGCATCGTCAGCATCAACCATCGACCGGGCAGCTTCGTGAATGCCGAACTCGACAAGGCGAGTGAGGAGAACGAGCGCAACGGCCTCGTCATCGAGACCCGTCATGGACAGATCGGCGTGGTGCAGATCGCCGGCCTCGTGGCACGGCGCATCCTCTGCTTTTCGCATGTCAACGAACCTATCGATGCCGGCGAGCGTTTCGGCCTTATCCGCTTCGGTTCGCGGCTCGACGTGTTCCTGCCCGCCAATACCGCGCCACGCGTTTCGCTTGGCCAGACGGCGATAGCCGGCGAGACCGTCATTGCCGAATTCGCCTCGGCAAAGGGTCCGGTCATCAGTCGCCGCAGCTAATTTCCAGGAGCGCGCGATATGGAACCCCCTTTTCCGCCCTTCGAACCGAACGGCCCAAACGACGATTCCGCCCGCGGGCCGCGCCTTCGCGAGATTCCGATCCGGCTCGTTGTTCCGAACCTCATCACCATCCTGGCGATCTGCGCCGGCCTGACCGGCATACGGCTCGCCTTTGAGAACCGCTACGAGCTGGCTGTCGCCATGGTGCTGGTCGCCGCCTTCCTCGATGGCATCGACGGCCGTGTGGCAAGACTGATGAAGGCTACGTCGAAATTCGGCGCGCAGATGGATTCGCTTGCCGATATCGTCAATTTCGGCGTTGCTCCTGCCCTCGTGGTCTATGTCTATGCGCTTGATGCGGCACGCTCGCTCGGCTGGATCGCAGCACTCATCTACGCGATCGCGGCCGGCCTGAGGCTGGCGCGCTTCAACGTGATGTCGGAGCGTGAGAACCGCGCGCCCTGGCAGTCGGAATATTTCGTCGGCGTGCCGGCACCGGCCGGCGCCATGCTCGTGCTGCTGCCAGTCTATCTGGGCTTCCTCGGCCTCTCCACCGACCGTAGCTTCGCCTTTTTCTCCTCGGGCTACACGATCCTCATCGCCTTTCTGCTCATCAGCCGCCTGCCTGTCTGGTCCGGTAAATCCGAGAGCCGGATGCGACGCGATCTCGTGCTGCCGGCCATGCTCGGCGTCGTCATCTACGTTGCGCTGCTGATGAGTTTCACCTGGGAAGTGATGGTCTTCACGGTCTGTGCCTACCTCATTTCGCTGCCCTTCGGAGCACGGAAGTGGAAACGCAAATATGGCACGCTGACCATCGAGGAACCCGGCGTCGGCGAGGATGACATCGGCCGCCACATCTGAGCGTTTACTTTTATTAAGTAAGTATTAACGCACGCAGGCTTCGGTTAAGCCTCGCGAATTATGGTCCGTATTTACATTTCCTGATAAGCAATGCCTCTGTTTTGTCGCTATTAGGGACAAAAGAGCAAGATACATAAAATTCTAGGGAACCACGTAAGGAGAGTATCGTGACCTCGAAGAAGTCGGAACAGCAGCAGCAGGCAGCCAAGCCGGATCTCGCGACCAACTACCGCCCGCTCGGCCTCAAGGCCGTGGCTGCCGCCTCGATGATGGCAAAGCCGGCGCCGGTCAAGAAGCTCGCCTGAGCAGGTGCGAAGAACCGCACGCGCAGGCTGATCGCCAGTAGGCTCACGACAATGCCGTTAATGACATCCGGAACCCGCCATGCGGCGGGTCTGGCAAATATGGGCCGCAAGAGACGCGCCCCAAATTCCAGCCCAAAGAACCAGACGAACGACTCCGTGGCAGCACCGAGGCTGTAGGCAAGACGATCCGTGTCATTATGGCGGCCGGGCAGCTTTACGCGACGTGTTTCAGAAGAAACTGAGCTGCCCGTCATCGTGCGTTTTCTTCTGGAGAGGCTTCGGCAGCTTTTCGAGCGGCACCGGATCGTGCAGATCCGGCCCCATGTTCGCGACCTTGTTGACCTTGTCGGAGACCGGGACCGCCTCGAAGAAATCGTCCTGAACCGGCTGCATGAGGTCGACGACCTCGCGCGGCTCCTGCGTCTTGCAGTCCAGCCACCGGGAAAAATCCTCCGGCTGGATGACGACGGGCATGCGGTCATGGATCGAGGAAATGGCGCCGTTGGCCTTCGTCGTCAGGATGGCGCCGGTATCGACCTCGGACCCATCGGCCGAGGACCATGTTTCCATCAGGCCGGCAAAGGCAATGACGCCGCCACGGCGCGGCCTGATCCAATAGGCCTGCGCCTTCTCGCCGCTTTCCTTCGAAGGACGATGCCATTCATAGAAGCCGGAGGCCGGGATGAGGATGCGGCGATGGCGCATGGCAGCACGGAAGGAGGCCTTGCCGATCGCGGTTTCCGAACGCGCATTGATCAGCAGCGGAAATTCCTTGGGGTCCTTGACCCAGCCCGGGGTGAAGCCCCAGCGCACCAGCAAAGCGCGGCGATCCGGCAGGTTGCTGCCCGGTTCCTGCCCCTCACCTGATATGACGACGAGAATCGGCTGCGTCGGCGCGATGTTATAACGCGCCGGAAAGCCCTCCAGCTCGGCAAGACTGAAGGCTTCAGCGATATCCTTGACCACTGCTGTCAGGGCAAAACGTCCACACATAAGGGTTTCTTTGCACCGTGCCCGGCATCGGTCAAGGCGGATTGTCCTCAAGCGATTCCGAATGGGAAGGCGCTGCACATCTTTCGCGGAAGTCTTTGTTTTACGCATGTCGTTACCGCAAAACCGCTGCACACTTTTGCGCGACATGCTCTAGCTACGCGGCGCAAAGAGGATGATCGCCGTGCCGGCGAGGCAGACCAGCGCGCCGCCGATATCCCAGCGGTCAGGAACACGATTCTCTACCAGCCAGAGCCACAGCAGCGAGGCGACGATATAGATGCCGCCATAGGCCGCGAAGGTGCGGCCGGCCGCTTCGCTCGGCACCAGCGTCAGCAGCCAGGCAAAGAGCGCCAGCGACACCATGCCCGGCGCCAGCCACCAGACGGGCTTTGCCAGCCGCAGCCAGGCCCAGAAGGCGAAGCAGCCGGCAATTTCGAATGACGCGGCAAAGGCATAGATCAGGTAGGTCACAAGCAGGTCACTGGCAGGTCACTGGCATCTCGCAGGAATCGAGAAGCATATTTCGCGCAAGCCAGACGGTTGCGCAAGGTGAGCCGCCCGTGGGATAAGGCGGGCATCACAGCAAAGCGTGCGAAACAATGACCTCCCAAGCCAAACCCGCCTCCTCCGCCATCCTGGAACGTGATGGCCGGTTCCTTCTCGTGCTGCGGCGCAACCCACCGTCTGCCGATATGTATGCCTTTCCGGGCGGGCGCGGAGAGCCGGGCGAAACGCCTGAGGAGACGGCACTGCGTGAGTTTTTCGAGGAGACCGGCATCCAGGCGCGCAATCCTCGCCTGTTCTCCACCTATGACCTCAAGACGCATGCGCCCGACGGCGGCATCAGCAGCCATTTCTTTCTGTCCGTCTTCCGCGTCGAAGCGGACCGTCATCTGGTGGCCGAAGCCGCCGACGATGCAGTTGCACTCGGCTGGTACAGCGTGGAGGAGATCCGCCGCATGCCGGTACCGCAGAGCGTGCTCGAATGTGCGGAGCAGGTGGCTGCCGCCGAATAAGATCACGGCGGGGACAGCCGGCAGAATAGAAGTGGAAACTGCTGCATCCGCCTTGTTCCCGTCATGCTCCCTGTATCAACTGGATGCATGATTCCCGTTCGACGCGTTGTCTTGTCATTGCTCGTCTTTGCCGGCCTTGTCTCGGCTGGTCCCACAATGGCGCAAGGTGGGGCGCAGGGCGGCAAGAATGCGGTTCCGCCGCCAGAGGAGATCGTGCCGCAGGCTGCGATCGTACCCTATGACGACAAGCTGGCGCGGCTGGCGGAGATTCTGGGTTCGGTGCATTACCTGCGCACGCTGTGCAAGGCGCCGGGGGCTGACGAATGGCGAACCGACATGCAGCAACTGCTTGATTCTGAAACGAATGGAGAGCAGCAGCGCAAGGAAAAACTGACCGCAGCCTTCAATCGCGGCTACCGCGCTTTTGCCTCGGTTTATACGGATTGCACGCAGGCGGCCATCGTGGCAGAAGAGCGCTACCGTAACGAAGGTGCAACACTTGCCACAGAAATTACTTCGCGCTTCGGAAATTAACGTTTAATTAACCTGTTTTCGCATGCGCACGTGTCGTTTTGGGAAAAGGCTGTTAGTGTTGTTAACGTAGCGGTAAGACATGAGAAGTTCTGAGGAAAAGATAATGGAACCAAGCCTCAACGACATCGACGACATGATCGTCCACGAAAAGATGCAGGCGGCTCTGGAATACCAGAACGAGGCTTGGGCCGACGGCATGGCCGACGGCATCGAGCCTGAGATCATTGCCGATGCCGCGATTGCTCATGCGCTGCGCGAGACGATCAGACTGCATGGAGAAGGCAGTGCCGAAGCCTTGCTGGACTCGCTGCGTGATCGCATGCTGGCAGGTGAGTTTTCCACCAACAGGACCCTGCAATAAGGGCAATACAGAGAGTCTCATGCGTACCGGTAAAGATATTTCCTCGCGAATCCCGCTCGCGCCGGTCCTGCTTGCCGTCGGCCTTGCCGCAGGTAGCGTGCTGTCCGCATCTTCCGCCTACGCGCTTTCCGAACTTCAGAAGATTCCGGGTCAACCCGATGCGGCGGCCACGGCGCAACAGGGCCAGCAACAGCCTGCTGCACCACAGAACGGCTCTTCCGGCATTCCCCAGCCCGACCCGCTCGTCAACAAGCAAGGCGGCCAGAGCGTCGACAAAACACCGGGCGCATCCGACGATTCCAAGCCCGTCGAAGTGATCTACGACATCAGCAAGGTGCCGGAGCCAGTGCGCAAGATGCGCGAACAGATCGTTGAGGCGGCAGCATCAGGTGATCTCGAACGCCTGCGCCCGCTGATGGGAACTGGTGCCGACCAGACGCAGGTGACGGTCGGAGAACCCACGGACGATCCGATCGGCACGCTGAAGGACCTTTCCGGCGATCCCGAGGGCGACGAAATCCTCGCCATCATGCTCGACGTGATCTCGACCGGCTTCGTGCATGTCGGCCAGGGCACGGCTGACGACATGTATGTCTGGCCCTATTTCGCCGAGAAGGACCTGAAAACGCTGACTCCGCCGGAACGCGTGGAACTGCTGCGCATCGTCACGGCAGGCGATCTTTCCGACATGCAGGAGTTCGGCGGCTATAATTTCTATCGTGTTGGTATCGCGCCCGACGGCAAATGGAAGTTCTTCACTGCCGGCGACTGACGCTACTGCATAATCCTCAAATCGGAATCGATTTTAGGAATTACGCAGCAATTCAAAGTGCTACAGCGTCCTTTGCGCGTCTGAAAAGACGCGCGGCGCTGTAGGCGCCGAGCGTCCATTCCGGCGCACCAAGGATGCTCTAACTCTTTGGAATCGACGCATCAGGTTTCCGAAAATCGATTCCGATCTTCGGGCCGATGCTGTAGAGCGCTTGCACCTTCAGCCTCAAAGACATACCTCTGAGCGATCACCAACGCGACAGGTTTCGCCATGCCAGCCGTATTCCTGAAAGATCGCTCGCTGATTGCCGTCGGCGGCGCGGAAGCAGAGTCCTTCCTGCAGAATCTCATCACCACCGACATCGTCTCGATGAGCGCCGATGACGCGCGGCCGGGCGCGTTGCTGACGCCGCAGGGCAAGATCCTCTTCGACTTCATGATCTGGCGCGACGGTGACGGCTTCATCATCGAAACGGATGCGGCCCAGCGCGAAGCGTTGCTCAAACGACTGACCATGTATCGCCTGCGTGCGCCGGTGACGCTGACGCCTGTGACCGAAGATGGTGTGACTATCTGCTGGGGCGAAGATGCCAAAGAAGGCGTTAGGGATAGCCGCTTTGCGAAGGCTGACGTCACTGTTCTGCGTCGCGCCGGTCATCATGGCAGCCACAATGCGACCCTCTACGACGCGCTGCGCATCGCGAATGGCATCGTCACGTCAGGACCTGACTATGCGCTGCAAGACGCCTTTCCACATGACGTGTTGATGGATTTCAACGGTGGCCTTTCCTTCAAGAAGGGCTGCTATGTCGGCCAGGAAGTGGTGTCGCGCATGCAGCATCGCGGCACGGCAAGACGCCGCGTCGTTACTGTGTCGGCGGGCGCCGCACTGCCGGCCAGCGGCACTGAAATCACGGCCAATGGCAAGCCTGTCGGCACGCTCGGCTCTGTCGAGGGACAGCGTGGGCTGGCAATCGTGCGCATCGACCGCGCCGGCGAGGCGATGGTATCAGGCACGCCGCTGCTTGCCGGCGATGTTTCCGTGACGCTCAGCCTGCCGGCCTGGTCCGGTCTCAGCTTCCCGACCTCCTCGGACGAGGCCAGCGCGTGACCACTGCGAAGGTTCCACGCGCCTGGCAACGCATGCTGTCCGGACGGCGGCTCGATCTGCTCGATCCCTCGCCACTCGATGTCGAGTTGACCGATATCGCCCACGGGCTCGCGCGCGTCGCCCGCTGGAACGGCCAGACGTCGGGTGATCATGCCTTTTCGGTCGCGCAGCATTGCCTTGTCGTCGAGTCCATCTTCCGGCATTTCAACGAGGCCACGCCCGACGATTGCCTGATGGCGCTGCTGCATGACGCGCCGGAATATGTGATCGGCGACATGATCTCGCCCTTCAAGGCCGTTGTCGGCGGCGGATACAAGACCGTCGAGAAACGGCTGGAGGCCGCCGTGCACCTGCGCTTCGGCCTGCCGCCGCACCCTTCGCGCGATCTCAAGGACAAGATCAAGAAGGCCGACACGATCGCCGCCTATTTCGAAGCGACGGTGCTTGCCGGCTTCACGCCTGCGGAAGCGCAGAAATTCTTCGGCCAGCCGCGCGGTATCACCAGGGACATGCTGTTGATCGATCCCCTGCCTGCACTCGAAGCGCAGCGGCTCTTCTGCGAACGCTTCGCCGAGATCGAGGCGGAGCGGGGCATGACCCCATGACCGTGATCGTGGTTTCTCCGCTTTCGCGCATCGCCGAGATGGCGGTGCGGCACAAGGCGCGCGAAATGATCAGTCTGATGGCGAAGGAACAGGCCTTTCACCGGCCGGGCATCATCCAGGCCGACCGGCACCTGCTGCTCAATATGAACGATATCTCCTTCAAGGGCACGGGCGATCTCGTGGCGCCTGATGAGAAGCATGTACGGGCGATCATCGCTTTTGCCGCCGGCTGGCAGCAGAAGGCACCGCTCCTCGTCCATTGCTGGATGGGCGTATCGCGCTCGCCCGCCGCAGCGCTGATTGCCGCCCTGTCGCTGGCGCCGGAGCAGGAAGATACGGCACTTGCCCGCCGGCTGCGTGCCGCCTCGCCCTATGCGACACCGAATGCACGGATCATCGAAATCGGCGATGCGCTGCTTGACCGGCGCGGGCGGCTCGTCGATGCCGTGAGAGCGATCGGCCGTGGTGCGGAGGCCGACGGCAACGCGCCCTTCGTACTGTCCGTCAGAGACAATTCAAACGGTTGACGCCCCTCACCCCTGCCCCATCTTGCCCTCGACGAGGCATCCGAGGAGCACGTGATGGAACAGCAGGCCACAGACATTATCATCGCAACCCGCTCGGCACTTGATCAGGCGAGCGCGCTTGCCGTGCAATATTCCTTCTCCATCCTCGGTGCGATCATCCTGCTCATCGTCGGCTGGGTGGCGGCGAGCCTCATCAGCCGCTGGGCCTATGAGGGCATCTCGCGCGTGCGCGGTATCGACGAGACGCTCGCCCGTTTCTTCACCAATGTCGTGCGCTATGCGATGCTGGTGCTGGTCTTTGTCACCGTTCTCGGGCAGTTCGGCGTACAGACGGCATCGATCATCACCGCTCTCGGCGCCGCCGGCCTTGCCGTCGGTCTGGCGCTGCAGGGAACGCTGCAGAATATCGCCGCCGGCATCATGCTGCTCGTGCTGCGGCCCTTCCGGGTCGGGGAATATATCGAGACGAGCAGTGTCTCCGGAACGGTGCTGGAGATCGGCCTGTTCGCCACGGAGCTGAAGACGGGAGACGGCCTTTACCGGCTGGCGCCCAATTCGACGCTGTGGAATACGCCGATCACCAATTACAGCCGTCAGCCGACCCGGCAGAACGACCTGAAGGTCGGCATTGCCTATGAAGACGATCTCGATCTTGCCATGGAAACACTGCTGGGGCTCGCGACAGCCGACAAACGCGTGCTGAAGACGCCGACGCCAAGCGTCTTCGTCGACAGTCTCGGTGACAGCGCGATCTACGTGACGCTGCGCTACTGGGCATCGACCAGCGACTGGTGGGCCGTCAGCCGCGACATGATCAAGCGTGCAAAGCTTTCCTTCGACGACAAGGGGATCACCATCCCGTACCCGAAAGTGACCTATAATCCGGTACAAATGCAGGCGCCGGATGTACCCGACCTGCAGACGGTGGCGGATCAGGCGCCCGTCAAGGCTCCGGCCCGCAAGAGGAAGGTGTCCCCGCAGACCCAGTCATAAGCTATTTGATCACGCCGCAGGCAATCCTGTCGCCCGCGCCGCCCGAAGGCTGGCTTCGGTAATCGTCGGAATTGGCATGCACCATCAGCGCGCGGCCACGCACGCCATCCGTCTTGCCGTCAAGCGAGATCATGGTGTCGAAGACCTGGGCGCGCAGGATACCGTCCTGCCCGACATACTGGTTCGGCATGTCGCCGGCATGCGGGCCTTTGGCGGCGAGGAAGCCATGCTCGGCCTTGGTCGGATTGAAATGCCCCCCGGCGGATTCGTGATGGGTTGCGGCATCGCAGCGGCCGGTTTCATGGATATGGAAGGCGACCCATTTATTGATCGGCAGGCCGGAGATTTCCGCCTCGATGAAAACGCCGCCATTGGCGGCAGCCGTCAGCGTGGCGCGTCCGGCCTCCTTGCCGTCAGGGCCGACAAAATTCGCCGTGGCCGTCTGCTTGTTCTGGGCAAAGCCTTGGGGCGCCGCCGCAAGCAGGCCGAGGGCAGCGATGGTGCATATGATTTTCATCGGGTTTCCTTCCGTTTCGGGGACCTGGTCCGAACGCCTCACGAGGGAAGGTGTTCCTGCCTGCATAAAAGGCAAGAAAAAGCCGGCCACGGGGCCGGCGGGATCATTCAGCTTGGGCCGGCCCAGACTCACGCGGCGATATCAAGATCGAATTCGCCGTAGGTATTGCGATAGATCTGCATGGCCTGATCATCGGGATCAGGGAGAACCTGCTTCAGTGCATAGGGAACGGCCAAGCCGGTCGCCGAGCCGTTGTCGCGATATTCCATCACCAGCGCGACGAGGCTGCTCGGATATTTCGGCTGCGTATTGCCAGCATCGTCGTTTTCAAGAAATTCCCGGATGATGCCGGGCTTCTCATCTGCCGCGCGTTCCGTGCGGCTCAGAACGCCGTCGCCATTGGCGTCGAGCCGCGAGAGCGTTGCCAAATATGCATAAGAGATGTCTGAAACTGATGAAATAGCAGTCATACAAACCTCCGTTCACCGCGTCTTCCGGTGAGAGTCTGCACGCAATACACGGGTGGAAAATACCAAGGCTGATCTGTTGGTTAAACTGATTTGCAGCTTCGGTCAATAAGCTGTTAACTCTCGATTAACCATAGTTGACAAAGTGTAACGACCCATTCCAGCGGCAATTTCAATTTCCCTTGGGAAACCGGGTTTCTTCATTATTTCAGTAGTTTGCGAGATACAAACAACTTGCCGGCTAGCGATAAAGAGCCGCCTAGCTGCAACCGATTATTAATCGGGGCGGTAGAAGATGCCGCATGCGATTTGCCGGAAGTTGCCGCTTGCCGCTTACAAAAATTTGATTCTCGCATTCATTTTAGAAAGGTCTTTTTTATGCACGGCGCGATATGGCATCTTTGCCAATCGAAGACGCCTTCGCCTTTTGCCATGCTTCCACCGCAGCCGTCCCAAGGGGACTCGTGCGCATGAAAGCTGAGACGCTTTTCTGGCAACAGTGCACGCAGGCCGTCAAGGGGGACGGATCGATCGATGCCGAGCATCTGATGGAGCTCGTCATCGCGACCTATCGCAGCCATGAAAGCGAATATGATGAAATCGAGCATAGCGCCGAGACGCTGCTCAATGAAAACCGCAACCTGAAAAATACGATCAATTCCGCCACACAGGCGCTTGCAGAACAGCGCAAACTTTTCGAAATCGTCCTGAACAACCTGCCGCTCGGCCTCAGCGTGTTCGATGCGGATCAATGCCTTACCCTTTCCAATCTGCGCTTTCGCCAGCTCTTCGACTTCACCGAAAAGGATGTTGCGCCAGGCACGGCGATTGCGGAGCTGATCAGCAAGACGCGTGGCACGGAACAGGCCGATAGCGGGGGGCGTCGCAAGAAAGAGGGGCAGCAACCCTCCTCTAAGGCAGGGCGCATCCGCAGACGCGAATGGCTGATGGATGACGGCCGCATCATCCAGAGTGTGGTCACCATCCTGGCCGACGGCAGCAACATCGCCATTCATGCCGACGTTACAGAAGACCGAAAGGCTGCCGAGCGTATCACCTATCTCGCCCATCACGATCCCCTGACCGGCCTGCCGAACCGCATTCGCTTCCGCGAGCAGCTAGATACCGCCCTTGCCGAACGGAAGGAGGATGAGCAGATCGCCCTCGTGCATCTCAATCTCGACCGGTTCAAATCGATCAACAATACGCTGGGTGTTTCAGCCGGTGACAAGATCCTGCAGCAGGTGGCAGAGCGCATCCGCGCCTCGGCCGGTTCAGAGAATATCCTTGCCCGTCTCGGCTCGGACGAATTCGCAATCCTGCAGACGCGGCGCCAGCAGCCGTGGAACATCACCGCGCTCGCCGACCAGATCCGCCGTGAGCTCAGCGAACCCTTCTTCCGCGGCGACAAGCAGGTGGAGCTCAGCGTTTCCATGGGCATTTCGATCGCCCCCGACGACGCTGTCGAGACTGACAAGCTGCTGCGCAATGCGGCGGTCGCCCTTTCCCATGCCAAGGCGGACGGGCGCCGGCACGAGCGCTTCTTCACCGGCGAGATGGACGAGAAGATGCAGGCCCGCCATGCGCTGGAAGCCGATCTGCACGCTGCGGTGCAGAAGGAGGAATTCGAGCTTCACTACCAGCCGCTCTACGACCTGACGCAGCATCGCATCTGCGGCTTCGAGGCGCTGATCCGCTGGAATCATCCGGTGCGCGGCCGCGTCTCGCCGATGGAGTTCATTCCGCTGGCTGAAGAGGTCGGCCTCGTCGTCGATATCGGCCGCTGGGTTCTGCGCCGCGCCTGCTACGATGCAGCGCAATGGCCCGAAGATATCAAGATCGCCGTCAATGTCTCGGCCATCCAGTTTTCCAGCAGCGACCTGCCGCGGGATGTCAACGAGGCACTTGCCGCCGCCGAGCTCTCGCCGTCGCGTCTCGAACTGGAGATCACCGAAAGCGTGCTGATGGAAAATCTCGATGAGGCATTGCCGATCCTGCATGCGCTCAAGGAGCGCGGCATCCGCATCTCCATGGACGATTTCGGAACCGGCTATTCGTCGCTGAGCTATCTTTCGAGCTTTCCCTTCGACAAGATCAAGATCGACAAGTCCTTCGTCAACGACATCGTCGAGAACAGGGAAGCGCATGCGATCATGCGCGCGATCATCCTGCTCGGCGATGCGCTCGGCATGCGCGTGACCGCGGAGGGCGTGGAAGCCGCAGAGCAGATGGCGCTGCTCGAACGCGAGGCATGCGACGAAATCCAGGGCTATTACATCAGCCCGCCAAAACCCTTCGGCGACGTAGCTCACATGCTTTCGATGCCGCCAAAGAAGAATGGCAGCGTTACGCCGCCCGTCAAACCCCGATACTGATTTCGGCGCGTTGCGACTCACCGGCCAAGCCGTTATCGACAGGAAACGATCCCTTCGAAAACCGGTGACGACGATGTTCAAGGCCGAAGCCTTCTTCCCCCATGAAGCGCTTGCTGCGGATCTCATTCCACATGCGACCGAGGGTGACGACGGGTCTCACGATCTCGCCCATATCCTGCGTGTCTTCCGCAATGCCATGCGCATCCATGCCGCAGAAGGCGGCAAGGGCGAGGTGCTCGCAGCTGCCGTGCTGCTGCACGATTGCGTCGCCGTCGAGAAGAATTCACCGCTGCGTGCCCAGGCCTCGGCGCTCGCCGCGGAAAAAGCGTCACGGATATTGAAAGAGCTCGGGTGGGACGATGAGGATATCGCTGATGTCGCCCATGCGGTGATGGCGCACAGCTTTTCGGCGAATGTGCCGCCGGAAACGCGGGAGGCGAAAATCCTGCAGGATGCCGACAGGCTGGATGCCATCGGCATGGTGGGTGCGGCGCGCTGCTTCTACATCGCGGGACGCCTCGGATCGGGCCTCTATGATCCTTTCGACCCCGCCGCCGAGGGCCGAGCGTTCGACGACAAGCGTTATGCGATTGACCATTTCCAGACGAAGCTGTTCAAACTGGCGGATGGTTTCCAGACGGCGAAGGGCCGCGAGCTTGCGGCCGCCCGCGACAGGAGCCTGCGCGAGTTTCTTGCGGCATTCATGGAAGAAATCTAATTGGGAAGAAATCCAACCGGGATGGAATCTAGGAGCCTATGATGCGTGTCAGCGATCTCTTCATCTATCCGCTCAAGAGCGCCCGCGGCATCGCCCTGCCCTTTACGGACATCGACGCCTATGGCCTGTCCGGCGACCGGCGCGCGATGGTGACGGATCCCGACGGCCATTTCATCACCCAGCGCGAGCTCCCTCCCCTTGCTCAGATCGACGTTCGGCCCGAAGCCAGCGCCTTCCGGCTGCTGATGGAGGGCAAGCAGGAGATCGCCGTGGCACCGCCGCATCCGGACCGGCGACTCGATGTCATCGTCTGGAAATCGGCCGTCAGCGCCGCCGTTGCTGACGATGAGAGCAATGCCAGACTTTCGGAATGGCTCGGCCGCGCAGTGAAACTCGTCTTCTTCGACGGCAAGGCAGAGCGGATGGCCAATGCCGAATGGGCGGGCGAAGGCACGCCGGTGACCTTTGCCGATGGCTATCAGATCCTGGTGACGACGACGGGATCGCTGAAGGCGCTCAATGCCGATCTCGCCGACCATGCCGAAGGCGGCGTCGGCATGGAGCGCTTCCGGCCGAATATCGTCATCGACACAGACGAGGCCTGGGCCGAGGACCGTTGGGCGGCAATCGAAATTGCCGGCATCCGCTTCGACCTCGTCAAGCCCTGCGCCCGGTGCATCATGACGACGCAGGACCAGTTGACGGGCTCACGCGAAGTGCCGAACCCCATGCCCGGCATGGGTCGCATCCGCATGTCGGGCGACCGGCGCGTTCCCGGCCCGCTTTTCGGCTGGAACGTCACCCCGCGCGGCACCGGCAGAGTGACGATCGGCGATGAGGTGAAGATCCTCGAGGCGCGGCCGGAGGGCTGGACCTTCAAGGTTCGCGCCCGAGCCTAGAGCACTTTCGTTTTTCTTCGAATCACGAAAGTGCTCTATCTGCTTGTTTTTACGCAATTCCGGACGCAAAATCGCTGCACACTTTTGCTGGAATTGCTCTAACCCGGTCTCAGACGCGGGCCAGCGCCGCGTCGATCTCGACCATCACCTCGGCCGGCAACGGTCCTTTTTCCAATGCGCCGGCATTTTCCTCGACCTGCGCGACCGTCCGAAAACCGGGAATGGGCAGGGTGCGCGGCGAACGCGCCCAGAGCCAGGCAAGCGCGCCCTGCGTCAGCGTGCGTCCATCGGATGTGAGGAGGCTACGCACGGCATCGAGCCTTGCGGCAAATTCCGGCGCGATACGGCCATTTTTGAAATAGACCATCCATTCGAGTGCTGCACCGCGCACGTCCTTGGCGCCCACGGCCTTGTCCGGCGTAAACTTACCTGTCAGCAGGCCCATGGCCAGCGGGCCGCGATTGATGGAGATGAGACCGTTCGTTTCGACGACATCGATCATCTGAGGCACGGGCTCGAAGACGTTCATCGTGTGCTGAATCGAGACGAAGCCCGGCCGGCCGGCATGGCGGGCGGCGCGGTCGGGAAAATCCGTGCTCCAGCCGAAGGCATCGATCTTGCCCTCTGCCCGCAGGGCCTCCAGCGTATCGAAGACTTCGTCGGATTGTTCCAGCGGAAAATCGTTGAGGTGGAATTGCAGGAGGTCGAGACGCTCCCGCTTCAGCCGGCGCAGCGAGGTCTCGACCGACTGGCGAATGAAGGCCGGATCGGCAAAGGCGCCGGTCGCCTGTTTCGTCTCCGGATTGGTGGCAAAGCCGAACTTGGTGGCGATAATGATATCGGCGCGATTGCCGATTGCCTGCCCGATGACCTCTTCCGAATGGCCGGCACCGTAATTCGAGGCCGTATCGAAGAAGCGGATACCAAGGTCGATCGCGCGATTGATCGCGGCAACGGATTCATTGTCGTCCACCTCACCCCAGCCGAGCGGCGTATCACCGGCAAAGAACGGACCGCCGATCGCCCAGCAGCCCATGCCGAGGCGGGGAACTTCCTGCCCATTCCAGAGCTTGATGGTGGTCGATGTTTCGGGCTTGGTCAGCATGGCTTCCTCCTCGAGCACTTAGAGACTTTCCTGATCGAAGGAGAGATAGGGGCGCTGGGGATAAGGGTAAACCGCCAAGACTGAAGACTATTTTGCAGGGATGAAAAGCCGCTCAGGCAGAAAGCCCGTCCGGCCGAGAAAGCGTCCGTGCAGCCGGGTTCAAGGCCTTGAGTGCCGCCTGAACGAAGCCCTCACGCGCTGCCGAAGCCTCAAGGCCCCGCGGCTCATAGACATGGCGATGCAAAAAGAATCCAGTCAGACGGAATGCCGCCGTGAGGCTCTCGTAATCGGCCGCCTGGTTTTCCTGAACACTCAGAAAGGCCGGCAAAAGCAGCATCTTGTCGGCCCAGGGTTCTCCGGCGCCACGACTGACGGCGCGACCGGATTTCGGCGATACATAGGCGAGATCGGTGCGGGTGCCGGTCGCGGCACATTCCGAGAGGTCGAGGCCGAAGCCGAGATCGTTCAACACGGCGAGCTCGAAGCGTACGAAGAGTTCGCCGGCATCGGCGGGATTGTGGAGATGATCGAGAATGACTTCCAGCGCCTCGAAGAGATGCGGATGCGGATCGCGCTCCGGCAACAGGCGCAGCAATGCGCCCATGGCCTGCACACCATAGACGGCGGTTGCCGTCTCCATCAGCCGCGCGGCGCGCAGCTTCACCGGCTCGAGGCGGAATTCGCCGAGATGCTCATCCAGCCGGGCGCGCCAGGTGACTTCCACCTCGTTGCCGGGCTGCAGCACCGGCTGCATGGTGCGCGAACGGCCGGAGCGAATGAGACCAAGGTGACGGCCGCGGTCGCGCGTCATCACCTCGGCGATGACGCTTGTCTCACCGTGGCGCTTGACGCCAAGAATGATCGCCTGATCCTGCCATTGCATCGGAAAACCGTCCTTCAGCCTGCCGATTCATTCTAAAGCAAGGTCCGGACTATGTCATTCCGCCGGCGACGGGAAAAGCTTTTGAAGGAAGTCGCGCATCGCATTCTCGTCGAAAGGTTTGACGAGAAGCGGCACGTCCTGAAGGTCGATCGGAAAATCCTGCGTATCGGAATAGCCGCTGACGAAGCCGAAGGGGATATTGGCCTGCGACAGATCACGCGCGAAATCGAAGCTCAGCGCCTCGCCGAGATTCACGTCGAGTAGCGCGAAATCGTAATCTGCGACCTGGATTGCGTCCCTGGCCTGATCGAGGCTATTGGCGATATCGATGGTATCGGCGCCAACGAGACGCAAAATATCCTCCGCCTCCATGGCGATGATCAGACTGTCTTCAAGGACCAGAACACGGGTTGTTGCGTTCATGATCTCCATGCCCCTCGTGAAGCGCAAATATTGCAGCGGCCCTGCCCCTTTAGCAAACATCATTCCGTCGGCGCCCGGCTGGAGCGTTGAAAGTGGTCGCCCACCACAATTGAATAGCGGCATTTTCGCGTCCGGTCGATAAAAACGAAATCGGAATAAAGATGACGCGATCTTAGTTTTCCCGGCGTCATTTTGCATTTAAAAAAGACATAGTGCTGCTCAAGCAGCTATATGAAAGGACGTTTTCCGTCGCTCAGTCCTTCCCAGCCGGCCATCCGCATCAAGCCCTCGCCGTCCCGCACCTCGCAGCCACGCTCCTGCCAGCGGATGAGGTTGCGTGCCGTAAGCTTTTTCAAAGTCTTGTTGGTGTGGACGATCGATAGACCGAGTGTGTCGGCGATATGCTGCTGGGTGATCGGAATGATATTGCGGCCGTTGAAAAGGCTGAGCTTTCTGGCGCGTTCGAAGAGGAAAGCAATCAGATAGGCGGCTCTTTCGAGCGCGGTGCGACGGCCGATGCTCAAGAGATGTTCATCGAGAATACGCTCTTCCTGCGCCGCGATCCAGGTTATGTCGAAGGCAAGCGAGGCGTGCCGGTTATAAAGGGTCATCAGTTTGTCGCGCTCGAAGACGCAGAGCGATACCGGCGACAGGGCCTCCACGGAATGCTGCATCTCGCCCATGATCGTGCCCTGCAGGCCGATCAAGTCGCCCGGCATGACATAGTTCAGGATCTGCCGACGGCCATCCTCCAGCATCTTGTAGCGGAAGCCCCAGCCGGACAGCACGGTAAAGAGGTGAGCGCTGTGGGCGCCTTCGACCAGGATGGTTGCGCCGGCATCGGCCGCCAGTTCCCCTCTCTTGAACTTCGAGACGAATTCCAACTCGTCCCGGCTGAACTCCCGGAAATGCGGCAATGACCGCAACGGACACTGCTCGCAGGGCGTCTTGAAGGAATGGGTAGGTTTTGCCGTCGCCATCTTGTCCCTGCCGTCGCAAAACCGGCGCTGCAGAGTGCAGCGCCGTTAGCAGATCAATGCGCATGCAGGCCGATTTGTTCCTTGGAACAGGCGGCGATTTTTACACGGAAACAAGGGGCTGAGTGCCCCTTGTCAATTTTCTTGTCGAACTAGCGCGGAAATTCGAGGCCCATTTCACGGAAGCGCTCGGGATCATCACCCCAGTTCTCGCGCACCTTGACGAACAGGAAGAGGTGGACGGGCTGTTCGAGGATTTCCGACAATTCCTTGCGTGACGCCGACGAGATCGCCTTGATCGTTTCGCCACCCTTGCCGAGCGCAATCTTCTTCTGGCTGTCTCGCTCGACATAGATGACCTGTTCGATGCGTACGGAGCCGTCCTTGCGCTCTTCCCACTTCTCCGTCTCGACATGCGAGGAATAGGGAAGCTCCTGATGCAGGCGCAGGAACAGCTTCTCGCGCGTGATTTCGGCGGCAAGCTGGCGCATCGGCAGATCGGAAATCTGATCTTCAGGATAATACCAGGGGCCTTCCGGCAGGGTCCTTGCCAGATAATCCATCACGTCGTCGCAGCCGGAACCGTTTTCGGCCGAGATCATGAAGGTCTGGTCGAAATCGACCTTCTGGTTTGCTGTGGCGGCGATCGCCAGAAGCAGTTCGCGATTGACCCGGTCGATCTTGTTGAGAACCAGGATCTTCCGTTGCGGAACGTCCTTCAGGCTTTCGAGGATGGCTTCGGCATCGCCGCGCAGGCCACGCTCGCTATCGATCAGCAGCATGATGAGATCGGCATCCTTGGCGCCGCCCCAGGCAGACGTCACCATGGCGCGATCAAGACGGCGGCGCGGCTTGAAGATGCCGGGCGTGTCCATGAAGACGATCTGCGCATTGTTGTGGATGGCAATGCCGCGCACGACGGCGCGCGTCGTCTGTACCTTGTGGCTGACGATCGACACCTTGGCGCCGACGAGGCGATTGACCAGCGTCGATTTGCCGGCATTGGTGGGGCCGATCAGGGCGACGAAGCCCGAATGCGTCGTACCATTGCTTTCAGCAGCACTCTCAGCCGCCATTTCGTTTTCTTCTGTCATTGATCCCGTCAATTTCCGGCAGATGTCGACTGCCAAATGCCTTCGCGCTCGAGCATTTTCGTCGCGGCGACCTGTTCTGCGGCGCGCTTGGAGCGCTCTACTCCCGTCTCCGGTGCAACGCCAGCGACTTCTACAGTCACCTTGAAGCGCGGATCATGATCCGGTCCGCTGCGTTCTTCAACCCGGTAGACAGGGGTGACGCCATATTTGGCGTGCGACCATTCCTGCAGCTCGGTCTTGGCGTCACGGCGGGCGCCATCAGCACGCACCGCCCTACCCTCCCAGTAGCGCAGGATGAAACGACGGGCGACTTCCAGGCCGCCATCGAGATAGAGAGCGGCGATCAGGCTTTCGACGACATCGGCGCGCACGTTCATCATGCGCTTGCCGGTGAGTTTCTTCACATCGGCGCCGGTGCGGATATAGAGATGGAGACTGAGTTCATCGGCAACTGCAGCGCAGGTCTCGGCGCTGACGAGCTGGTTCAGGCGCACCGAAAGTTCGCCCTCCGCCGCTGCCCCGAAAGTGCGGAACAGCAAATCGGCGATACAGAGCCCAAGAACCCTGTCGCCGAGAAATTCAAGCCGCTCGTAATTGCCCTTGTCGGTGCGCGCGCTGGCATGGGTCAGCGCGCGATCCAGACGTTCCTTCTCGGCAAATTCATGCCCGATCAGGGTTTCAAGCTTTGCGCGGTCCGCCGCTGAGAGCGTCTGCGCCTTGCTCATTCAACAACCTTGAAGAGGCGGTCCCAACGCATGTTGGTCGGCCATTTCCAGATTTCGCGGAAGGACGTGTCGTTGCCGAGCGAGAAGAAGATGACGCTGGCGCGGCCGACAAGGTTTTCCGCCGGGACGAAGCCTACATCGAAGCGGCTGTCGAGCGAGTTGTCGCGGTTGTCGCCCATCATGAAGTAATGGCCTTCCGGAACGATGAACTCGCGAGTGTTGTCGCCGCGCGACACCGGCGACTGGTCGAGCGTGTCATAGGTCTTGCCATCATCCAGCGTCTCGCGGAATACCGGTACGTCCTGGCCCGGATCGAGCTTGTAGTCGGAATTGAAAGTACCATCCGGCACCTTCGGAACCGGCTTGCCGTTGATGTAGAGAATACCGTCGGTGACCTGGATATGGTCGCCGGGAAGGCCGACGACGCGCTTGATATAATCGACATCAGGATTCGGGGGGAAACGGAACACGACGATATCGCCGCGCTTCGGATCGGAACCGAAGATGCGGCCGCTGAAAATATCGGGCGAGAAAGGCAGCGAATATTTAGAATAGCCGTAAGCGAACTTGTTGACGAAGATATAGTCGCCGACCAGCAAGGTCGGCATCATCGAGCCCGAGGGGATGGTAAAGGGCTGGAACAGTACAGTCCTGATAATCATCGCCAGGAGGAGAGCCTGGATGATAACCTTGATATTTTCCCACAGGGCATTCGGCTTGGCTTCGACTTTTTCGGACACGCAGTCTTATTCCTTCAAGACGCCACAAAGGCGCATTTCTTTCTGATGTTCTCTCTAGCGGCTTCGACCGGTGGCGGCAATAACGACGACATTAAAAGCGACGAGAGGTCGCCATCATACGGCATCCGGCAGCGCCTCGATGATCACAAAAGCCTGAGCCAAGGGATAATCATCGGTTATTGTCAAATGAATGGCGGCCTTGTGCCCCGCCGGCAGCATGGCCTGAAGGACAACGGAGGCGCCGCCCGTCAATTGCATGGTCGGTTTCCCGCTCGGAAGGTTGACCACGCCCATATCCTTCCAGAAAACGCCCTGCGAAAGTCCCGTGCCAAGCGCCTTGGAGCAGGCCTCCTTGGCGGCGAAGCGCTTGGCGTAGGATTCGGCGCGGTTGGCGCGGCGATCCGAGCGGGCACGCTCGATCTCGGTGAAACAGCGATGCGTGAAGCGGTCACCAAAACGCTCGATGGATTTTTCCACGCGGCGGATGTCGATGAGGTCGCTGCCAATGCCGATGATCATGCGAGAGGCCTTTCAGGATGGTTCTGCTTCGGGCTCAGAGGGTCGGCATCTCGGTGGCGGGATCGGCGAACCGAAGACGCGCACGCTCCATAAGCCGCGCACGGCGGCGCGTCTGAAAACCCCTGACGGTGTAGAATGTCAGCGCATAAAGCGCAACCGAGGTGAGAGCAGCCGGCGGGATGGCGCCGATCAGCATCGGCTCCAGGACCGGTTTCCAAAGCTCGGTGAAGTGCAGCTTATGAAAGAGTTCGGCGAGATCGATCGTCTGTCCGCCCATCTGATCCTGGCGGCTGAGCAGGAGGTGACCGACTTCCCAGGTGATGCCCCAGATGAAGGGATAGGTCAGCGGATTGCCGAAAGCCGCGCAGCCGAGGGCCGCGGCCACCATGTTTCCCGACAGGAAATAGGTGATGACGAAGGCCATGACGAAATGCACGCCGATAAAGGGTGTCCACGAAACGAAGACACCCGCGGCGACGCCCACCGCAACGGCGTGCGGCGAAGCTGACAGGCGCAGAACGCGCATCATGATATAGCGTGCAGGACGCAGAAAACCTTTTCGGGGCCATAGAAGCTCCCGCAGCTTTTCTTTAAATCCTGCTGGTTTGCGACGGCGAAATAACATAGCGCGTATTTAGTGCAGCGCACATGACAATGACAAGAGCGGCAAATGGAACCGCTTAACAAACAGGCCGTCTCTTTTTATTTTCTTCCAAGGGGCGTTGATCATGCATAGCGCCCCCCTTCCATGCGTCAAGTATATCTCAGGGATCAGCGATTGCGGAAGATGCCGCGATCGACCTGGCGCTGACGATATTCAAGATCAATACGGTCCTGCGAGCCGTTGAGATATGCCATTTCACGTTCCTGAGCGGTCGGAGCGCGAAGGGCGCGGGCGAACTTTCTGATCGGTTCAAACATTGCTTTGCCTCATCTTCGTTTCATTTCTTGATGACCAGAAGATAGTCGCGGCAATGGTTAATTACCAACGCTGTAACCTGAACGCAGCCATGCAAATGACGCATGTCTTGCCATTTCGATGTGCCGGCTCGGCCGTTAAATGATCACAAAATGTGCAAATCGCAATTCCGCGAGCGGCAATAATTTAATGAAATCCTACTCATAGAGACGCCGGACCGTCGCGATGCATTCCAGGTCCTTGAGCTGGGCGAGAAGCTGGTTGAGCTGACGCAGGTCCCACACCTCCACTTCCAGCATCATTTCGGTGAAGTCGGTCGCCGCCCGCACCGTATTCAGCATGCGGATGTTGACGTCGAGGCTTGCCACCGTCTGCGCCACCTTGGCGAGCGTGCCGGGTTCGTTCAGCGCGTTGACCAGGATGCGGGCCGTGAAGCGGGACTTGTTGGCTTCGTCGAGATCCCAGCGCACGTCGATCCAGCGGTCCGGTTGGTCATCGAAGCGCTGCAACGCCGGCGACTGGATGGGATAGATGGTAATGCCCTTGCCCTTTTCCATGATGCCGACGATGCGATCGCCGGGTACGGCGCCGGTCGGCGAAAACATGACGCCGACATTGCCGGAGAGCCCGCGGATCGGCACGATATCGGGATCGCTCTCGGTGGAGGCGCGCTCGCCATCGAGACCGGCCTTGGTCTTGCCGGGAATCTTGAAGATCATGCCCGCGGCGCTGCGGACATTGAACCAGCCCTCGTCGCCGGCCGGCTTGACGGTGACGCGCTCGTCCTGATGGTCGGGATAGACGGCACGCAACACGTCGAGCGAGGACATCTCACCGCGGCCGACGGCGGCGATCGCGTCTTCCACATCCTTCTGCCCGAGGCGGTGCAGCGCCGGCTTCATGGCGTCGCGCGAGAAGATCTTGCCGGCGCGCTCGAAGGTGCGCTCGAGAATGCGGTGGCCGAGGCCGGCATATTGCTTGCGGATCGCCATGCGCGTCGCGCGGCGGATGGCGGCGCGCGCCTTTCCGGTGACGACAATTTCCTCCCAGGCAGCCGGCGGCACCTGCACGCCGGAGCGGATGATCTCCACCTCGTCGCCATTGTTGAGGCGGGTCACCAGCGGCATGATGCGGCCATTGATCTTGGCGCCGACGGTCGTGTCGCCGATATTGGTGTGAACGGCATAGGCGAAGTCGATGGGGGTGGCACCGCGCGGCAGCGCGATCAGCTTGCCCTTCGGCGTGAAACAGAAGACCTGGTCCTGAAACAGCTCGAGCTTGGTATGTTCGAGGAATTCTTCCGGGCTGTCGCCTTCGGCCAGAGCCTCGATCGTGTGGCGCAACCAGGAATAGGCGTTGCTTTCCCGCGAGAGGATATCGCCGTCCGCATTGGTGGCGCCATCCTTGTAGAGCGTATGGGCGGCGATACCGAACTCGGCGATCTCGTGCATGCGCTTGGTGCGGATCTGCAGCTCGATGCGCTGCATCGACGGGCCGACGATGGTGGTGTGCAGCGACCGATAATCGTTCTGCTTCGGCGTCGAGATATAGTCCTTGAAGCGGCCGGGAACGACGCGCCAGCGGGTATGGACGATGCCGAGCGCGCGATAGCAGGAGGGGATATCCTCGACGATGATGCGGAAACCGTAGACATCGGAAAGCTGTTCGAAGGAGAGCGACTTCGACTGCATCTTGCGGAAGACCGAATAGGGCTTCTTCTGGCGCCCCTTCACATAGGCGCTCGTCAGCCCGCTGGCGATCAGCAGGTCGCGCAGTTCAGCCTCGATCTTCTTGACCAGCCCCTCGTTGCGCTTCGACAGTTCCTCGAGGCGCTTGGTGACGGTCTCATAGGCTTCGGGGTTCATGTGCCGGAAGGAGAGCTCCTCCAGTTCCTCGCGCATGTCCTGCATACCCATGCGGCCGGCAAGCGGCGCATAGATCTCCATCGTCTCTTCGGAAATGCGCGCGCGTTTTTCCTGCGACATATGGTCGAGGGTGCGCATGTTGTGGAGACGGTCGGCGAGCTTGACGAGCAAGACGCGCACGTCATCGGAAATGGCAAGCAGGAGCTTACGAAGGTTTTCCGCCTGCTTGGCCTTCTTGGTGACGAGGTCGAGCTTCTTGATCTTCGTCAGGCCTTCGACGAGACGGCCGATATCCTCCCCGAAGAGTTCGTCGATTTCGGCGCGGGTCGCCGTCGTATCCTCGATCGTGTCGTGCAGGAGGGCGACTGCAATCGTCGATTCATCGAGATGCATGTCGGTCAGGATGGCGGCCACTTCGAGCGGATGCGAGATATAGGGATCGCCGCTCGCCCGCTTCTGCTGCCCATGCTTCTGCATGGCGTAGACATAGGCTTTGTTCAGCAGAGCTTCGTTGGCATCGGGCTTGTATTTCTGAACCCGCTCCACGAGCTCGTACTGCCGCATCATTCCAAAGCCACTCCAATAAAATAAAAGCGCGCCAATCGCAGATTGGCGCACACATGGGCAATATTATGCCTAAGCTCTACAGGCGCAAGATTGATGATTGGTAATCGTCGATCTTTTGCCGCGCAGGAAGCCCCGACCAGATAAAGGCCAGGGATGCGCTTAGTAATCGTCGCTCTTTTCCGGCGGGACGAGACCTTCGATGCCAGCCAGAAGCTCTTCTTCCGACATCTGGTCGAAGGTGATCGTTTCCGGCAGATCGTCCTGCTCTTCGCTGTCGGCAGAGGCAGCAGCGCCGGCTGCGATCAGGCTTGCCGGATCGGGCTCGGGCTCGTCCACTTCCACGTGCTTCTGCAGCGAGTGGATCAGGTCTTCCTTCAGGTCATCAGGCGACAGAGTCTCATCGGCGATTTCGCGCAGAGCCACAACCGGATTCTTGTCGTTGTCGCGATCGATGGTAATCGATGCACCCTGGGAAATCAGCCGGGCGCGGTGGCTGGCGAGCAGAACCAGTTCGAAGCGGTTCTCTACCTTGTCAATGCAATCTTCTACTGTGACACGGGCCATTGCCTGTCCTTTGCGGTCGTCTTTTCAGGATTAAAACGCCCGATACAATTAAAACCGGGCAAATTCAAGTTTTTCGTTAGGGTCCCCTCGCCTTTATCCGCGTGCGGTCTAAATTTCCATGCACAATATGACATTTCCACCGGGGGTTGCTTGGAATATCCCGAATCGTGCCCTAAATCTTTCATATATGAATAATTCATAAAGTAAGAAACAGCTCGACGCCACATCCACAAGCCGCTGTTTTTATTGGGCTAAGTGGCTTATGGATTTGGATTACTCTCTTTGGATTGGTAAGCGATGTTTGACCCACGCGAAAAAATTGCACTATTCATTGACGGCGCCAACCTCTACGCTGCATCCAAGAGTCTCGGCTTTGATATCGATTACCGCAAGCTCTTGAAAGCATTTCAGAAACGCGGATACCTGCTGCGCGCTTACTACTATACCGCGCTTATTGAAGACCAGGAATATTCCTCGATCCGTCCACTCATCGATTGGCTGGATTATAACGGCTACAAGGTCGTCACGAAGCCTGCCAAGGAGTTTACCGACTCCATGGGACGCCGCAAGATCAAGGGCAACATGGATATCGAGCTCGCAATCGATGCCATGGAACAGTCCGAAACGGTCGACCATCTCGTCATCTTCTCCGGCGACGGCGATTTCACAAATCTGGTCGAAGCGCTGCAACGCAAGGGGCGCAAGGTTTCGGTTATTTCGACCATGTCGACCCAGCCACCGATGATCGCCGACGATCTGCGCCGGCAGGCCGATCATTTCATCGATCTCCTGTCGCTGAAGGCCGAGATCGGCCGGGATCCTTCCGAACGCCCTCCCCGTCCTGCCGAAGTGGCGCCGGCCAGCGATTTCGAAGAGTGAGCTTCATTCACGGATAGCCTGACGCTGCAGGCAAATGGTCAGCCGTTGTCTTTCAACAGACGGCTCTTCTGCCTGTTCCAATCGCGCTCCTTCTCGGATTCGCGCTTGTCATGGAGCTTCTTGCCCTTCGCGAGCGCAAGCTCCAGCTTGGCGCGGCCTTGATCGTTGAAGTAGACCTTCATCGGGATCAGCGTCATACCTTCGCGATTGATGCCTGCACGCAATCGGTTGATCTCACGCGCCGACAAGAGCAGCTTGCGGCGGCGCCGCGGCTCGTGATTGAAGCGGTTCGCCTGCAGATATTCCGGCAGATAGGAATTGATCAGCCAGATCTCGCCATCCTCATCGGAGGCGTAGGATTCGGCGATATTGGCCTTGCCTTCGCGCAACGATTTGACCTCGGTGCCCATCAGCACCAAGCCCGCCTCATAGGTATCGATGATCTCGTAGTTGAAGCGGGCCTTGCGGTTCTCCGCGACGACTTTCTTCACGATACGCTGGCTGCCTTTGGGGGCCATGACGATAATTCCAATCCAGAGGCGCGAATGCCGCGCCCTCATTTCCTGTCATCTATGTAAGAGAACGGCTCGATTTTGTGACGACGGGCCGTTTTTGACCTCAGTTGAGCAGGCCCGCGTGACGCATGGCGGCATCGATCGCCGCTTCCGTTGCCGGTTCCAGCGAAGACATCAGCGGCGAGCGGACAGTGCGGCCCATGCGGCCGAGCTTCGACAGGCCGTATTTCGCACCACAGACGCCGGGCTCCATGAAGACCGCCTTGTGCAGCGGCATCAGCCGGTCCTGCAGTTCCAGCGCCTTGGCATAGTTGCCGGCAGCCGTCGCCGCCTGGAACTCCGCACAGAGGCGCGGCGCGATATTGGCCGTCACCGAGATGCAGCCGACGCCGCCGTGAGCGTTGAAGCCAAGCGCCGTCGCATCTTCACCGGACAACTGCTGGAACTCCTTGCCGCAGGTGATGCGCTGCTCGGAGACACGCTCAAGCTTGCCGGTGGCATCCTTGACGCCGACGATATTCTTGTGCGCCTTGGCAAGCGCACCCATCGTCTCCGGCGTCATGTCGACAACCGAGCGGCCGGGAATGTTATAGATATAAATCGGCAGGGCAACGGCTTCGGCGATCGCCGAATAATGGGCGATCAGACCCTTCTGCGTTGGCCTGTTGTAATAGGGCGTGACGACGAGGACGGCATCGGCACCGACCTTTTCGGCATGCTGGGCAAGCTCGATCGCTTCGCGCGTATTGTTCGAGCCGGCGCCGGCCATGACGGGCACGCGTTTGGCCGCAACTTCGATGCAGAGCTCCACCACCCGTTTGTGCTCGGCATGCGACAGCGTCGGCGACTCACCGGTCGTGCCGACCGGAACGAGGCCGCTGCTGCCCTCCCCGATCTGCCACGTGACATGAGCGGCGAAGCTGTCTTCGTCGATCAGGCCAGCATCGGTGAAGGGAGTGACGAGAGCGGGGATGGACCCATTGAACATGCAAAGCTCCTCACGGCCGATATCCTTGCTTCAGCCGCATTCCATGAATAAGAGTTGCGCACCATAGAGCGGCAATATGGCCGCGACAAGCGCGCATAGATCGGTTTAGGGCAAAATCCGATAGCAAATGTGAATGAATTTTACCTGGTTTGGTAAGGTTTCGTTAATGTGCCTCCAGCCAAATGGAAGGGCGTATTTTCGTTGCGAGTCATCCGGATGAAGAGAGCCGTTCTGATCCTGTCCGCCTTCGGTCTGGTGGCCGCGGCCTGGGGCAGCGCTGCATCGCAGCTGCCCGGCGAAGGGGCTCCCATACCCGCCGTCAGACCGCTGGGCTTCGTGCCGGAAACCGCGTCCTTCCCCGAGGCGATCACGACCGGCGCCATTCCGCGCAATCGGGCGATCGCGCCCGCGCCTGTCAACAGCGACCTGAAGGCAGGTCTCGATGCGCTGTCCAACAAGGATCCGCAGCAGGCGCTCGCCATCCGCAATACCATGGCGGCGGGAACGCTCGACCGCCATATCCTGACCTGGGCAATCGCGACCTCCGGCCTGAAGGGTGTTCCCTCCTACGAGATCGCCAGTGCTTCGGACGAGCTGAAGGGCTGGCCGGGTCTGGAACGGCTGCGCGGCAATTCCGAACGCGCGCTTTATGACGAAAACCCCGCTCCTGCCGCGGTGCTGAACGCCTTCGGCGATACGGCGCCCGAGACGGCGCAGGGCGCCATGATCCTGTCGCGGGCGCTTGTGGCGACCGGCAAGCCTGCGCAAGCGGCGAAATATATCGGCAAGATCTGGCGCGGACAGGCGCTCGACAAGGCAACCGAAGACAAGATCCTGGCCGAATTTGCCGGCTTGCTGACTCCGGCCGACCACAAGACGCGGATGGATTATCTCATGTATCGCGGACGTGTGGCGCAGGCCAAGCGCTTCGGCGACATGGGCCAGGCGCAGTCGCTCTACAAGGCATGGGCTGCCGTCGACAACAATGCCGGCAACGCCGGCGCATTGCTGAATGCGGTCGATGCCAAGTGGCGCAGCGATGCGGGCTTTCTCTTCGCCCGCATCGAATATCTTCGCAAGCAGGACAACTATCTCGACGCCGCCAAGCTGCTGCAGCAAATACCCCGCGACCGGACCGAGCTGATGAATTCGGGCGAATGGTGGAACGAGCAGCGGATCGTCAGCCGTGGTCTCGTCGATCAGGGACAGTTCAAGGCGGCCTACCAGATCGTCGCCGCCTCCGTCGCGACGGTGCCGACGGATGTCGTCGAAGCGCAATTCCATGCCGGCTGGTATGCGCTGCGCGGTCTGCAGGACCCGACGACGGCCGAGACGCATTTCCGCAAGATCCTGCAGGTTTCCAACGGCCCGCTCTCCGTTTCACGCGCCTGGTACTGGCTTGGGCGCTCAGCCGAAGCCGGTGGACCGGGCAAGGCCAGCGAATTTTTCGCCAAAGCCGCGAATTTCCCGGGCACTTTCTACGGCCAGCTTGCCGCGGAGAGGCTGGGACGCAAGACGCTCGATGTCACCTATCCGTCGCCGACGGCTGGCGACCGCCAGAATCTGCAGCAGCGCGAGGCCGTGCAGGCGATCGGGCGGCTGGAATCCGCAGGTCATGGCTGGCGGGCCGCAGCCCTTTATCTGGCGCTGGCCGACCAGCTGCAGAGCCCCGGCGAGCTTGCAATCCTGACTGCCAAGGCCGAGCAGGCGGGCGACCATCATCTTTCACTGCAGATCGGCAAGATCGCCTATGGGCGCGGCATCGATGTCGCAGCACTTGCCTTCCCGGTCGGCGTCATTCCGGCCAATGCCAATATTTCCGGCTCGGGCAAGGCGCTCGCCTATGCAATCGCCCGCCAGGAAAGCGCCTTCAATCCGGCTGCCGTCTCCGCCGCCAATGCCCGCGGCCTGCTTCAGCTCTTGCCGGGCACGGCCCAGGCCGTCGCCAAGCGGCACAATATCACCTATTCCAAGGACAAGCTGACGGCCGATGCCGGCTATAATGCGACACTCGGTGCGCATTACCTCGGTGAGCAGATCGACGCCTTCGGCGGCTCCTATATCCTGACCTTCATCGCCTATAATGCCGGACCGAAGCGCGTGCCGGAGTGGATCACCCGCTACGGCGATCCGCGCGGCAAGCCGATCGATGAGATCGTCGATTGGATCGAGCGCATCCCCTTCCCCGAAACACGCAATTATGTGCAGCGGGTGATGGAAAATTACGAAGTCTACAAGGCGCGCCTCGGCCAGACCCCGGATATCGAGCGCGACCTCATCGGGGGCCGTAGCGCCACCTGAAGCCGATTGGCAGTCCTGCCGAAAGCACGCTACATCTCGTTTTGGCAGACGGGATGGAGATGTGATGAGCCACGCAATCACGAATGGGTTTACGGAAAAGTTCTATGGATCGACCGATGGGCTAAGGCTTCACGCCGGCATCTACCACCCGACCGTTGAAGATGCCACGCGGTTGCCGGTCGTCTGCCTGCCAGGCCTTACGCGCAATGCCCGCGATTTCCACGAGCTTGCATTGATCCTGTCGCGGGACCGAGCTTTCCCACGGCGCGTCATTGCATTGGACTATCGCGGACGTGGCCTGTCTGACCGGGATGAGAACAAGGCGAATTACAATCTTGCTGTTGAATGCGGCGATGTGATTGCTGCCTGCACTGCGTTCGGCATCGACCGCGCCATCTTCATCGGGACCTCGCGCGGCGGGCTAATCCTGCATCTGTTGGCGGCAACGAAGCCGGATCTTCTCGCAGGCGTCATCTTCAACGATATCGGCCCGGTCATCGAGCAGGCCGGACTGATGGCAATCAGGGATTATCTCAACCGTGATCGCAAACCTCAAAGCTGGAGTGAGGCGGTCGATATCCTCAAGGAGAATCACGGCGCCGCTTTTCCCGCTCTCAGCCTCGCCGACTGGCAGGACATGGCGCACGCCATCTATCGGGAACGGAATGGCGTACCTGTCGCCGACTACGACCCGGCCATTGCCGAGCAGCTGAAAACAATCGATTTCGGCAATCCCTTGCCTGACCTCTGGCCGCAATTCGAAAACCTGGACGCCATACCGCTGCAGCTCATCAGGGGAGAGAATTCCAACCTGCTATCGCGGCGGACGGTGGATGAAATGGCGAAGCGCCATCCTGACATGCTGCAGATCACCGCAGGTGGCCAAGGTCATGCACCGCTTCTGCACCTTGGAGATATTCCGGAAAGGATTAGGATGTTTGTCGCCAAATTCGGCTGATCCGGCTCGTCGCTCCCCGCGGTGCATCTATTTCCAGGCCGCCCCATAGATCGGCCTTCCGGCATGAAATGCAAAAAGCCCGGCTCGAAAGCCGGGCTTCCCTGAATGACCGAAGTCAGATCAGATTAGAATGCGCGCTGCAGGCGGAAGAAGCCCGAGGTAACGTCGTCAGCGTCCTCCGGATCGAGGTACTGGACCGAAACCTTAGCGGAGAAGTTGTCGACGATCTGGTAATCGACCGTTACGCCAGCCTTCCAGGCATTGTTGTCCGAGAAATCCGCGTCGGTCGCGGCGTTAACTACGCCGTAGTTGCCGTAGTACTGAACGCCGGGGGTGATCTTCAGCTTATCGGTCGCCTTGATCGCGTATTCGGCAGCAACTGCCCACTCAGACTTGTTGTAGTAGGCGTTCGGGTTCGTGGAGTAGACAGCTGCGAGGCCGAGCGTGCCCGGGCCAACAGCAACCGTACCCATAGCGCGAACAGCGCCTTCTTCGTTGTCGGTGTCGTAACCAGCGGTGATCTGGTAGGTGAAGGCGCCAGCCTTGCCACCGAGGCCGATTGCTACGCCGAAGTTGTTAGCCTGCTCGCCGTTGTAGAACGGGCCGTCTTCCAGTTCGTCAACGCTGATGCCAGCGTAGAAGTCACCGGTTTCGTACTGATAACGGATGGAGTTATGCAGCGTGACCGGGGAGCCGATGTCATCCGTTTCGCCGGAGAGACCATCGTCCCACCAGGAGTAGAAGAGACCAGCGCGGAAGCCCGCGATGTCGAGGTAAGCAGAGTCAAGCTGCGTCTTCTGGTTGGTCGCGTTGTCAGCGTTCGCCTGGATAACGATAACGCCGGTGAGCGGGCCGTATTCGGTGTCGCTCTTAGCCGTAAACTGAACCTGACCACGCGTACGAGCGTCCCAGTCCGAGTCGTTGGCAGTAGAACCGCCGCCGCTGGCGCTGATCGAGCTAGCGTTCGGAGCAACGTCGACCTGGAAGCGGATGTAACCGTTGATCTTCAGGCAAGTTTCCGTGCCCGGGATGTAGAAGTAACCGGTGCCGTAGGCGTCGCAGACGCGAACGTATTCAACCGGTTCCGGCTCGGCTGCAACGATAGCGTCAGCAGCCTGAGCGCCGGAAACTACTGCCATAGCGGCAGCAGAGCCAAGAAGAAGGCTCTTGATGTTCATAATGACCTCCAATTCAAGTTTCGATCGGAGATAGGATCACGCCTGGACAGCGTTTCCCTGCCCCATCTCCGGTGTTTGAAGAAGTCGGGCGGTCAGGCCCTTGCTTCCGAAAGTGAAAATACAAGACGAAAGCTGTCACGCAATCACCAACTTGTGTTCGAGAGGGGTTTACGAAGGCCTTACCGAAACGCTGTTGCTGAAAGGCCACAAGTTGGGCAACGGGACCGCCATTTGTTTAAGCTTTGTTAAGAAAGCGCTTATTTTCCCAGTGCTTATGGGGATTTCATAAAACGCAGAGGCATCCAGTCGTGCCAAATTGGCACCATTTCCCCGCCAGATTCGGCTTTTGCCCGTAACCGGCTAACGACTGACGCCAGGCTCGCCGATGCGAAAACCGAAACCGATTTCAGCTTTGGCCGGCGAGAGACGATTGATTCCCCTATGCGATTCGCCCGGCGCCGATCGCGATTCTGGAACGTGACATGCGACAGGGAGAATTCCGAACAGGAAAATTGACGGCGGATACGGGACGCTGCGCGCGAAAAGACCGCGACATTATCAATGAAGGAAAATGGCGGAGACCGATGTCTGCCAACCGGATCACCACCACTCCAGCATTGTGGCCGACTCGCCGGCGATTCTAATGCGTGTCGCGATCTCCAAGATTTGCTTGCCACGCTTTAAGACTTTGCTTCACGCATGTCGCTATCGCAAAATCTCTGACCACTTTCGCGCGACATGCTTCAGGCCGCTCGATAGACGCAGGCGTTCATCGCAGGTTCATGCCTGGTAGCGCAATCTGAAAACCTGAGAGGATACGTCGATGAGGAAGCTGTTATCAGCACTCGCAGCCGTTGTCCTGGCTGCATCTTTCGCCCCGCCGCTAAACGCGGCTCCGATTTTCGTGCCGAGAGCCGAACGAGTGCAGATCGGCAGTGTCGAGTTGGCCAGACACCGGAGCCATCGTCATTGGCGTGCGGACCGCCACTGGAACCACCGGTACGCTTACCGTTCCTGCCGGTATTATGGCAGGTGCTACAATAGATATCCTCGGCATTACGGCTATCGATATCCCGGGTATTACGGCTATCGGGGTTACGGTTATCGGGATTATTACCATCGGCGGCCAGGAGTGACTTTATATTTTCGCTTCTAGCCTGCGACACTCGCCCGGCCTGTCGCAGGGTGTAGCATCTGCCGGTTCCTTGAAGACCGATGGGGGTCGGCCAATGCTCCCCGGGGCATCAGCGCTGGTGCTCTCGGGCAGAACATCTTCACCAAAACCACCACGGACGCCTGCTGGCTCACCACCCGACGGGCATTTTTACGTCCAAGGACCGATCACGATTCGAGAGAAGTGGAAAACTTGCAGCCCAAACGCAGCCCAGCTCGACTGAGGCAAGCGAAAATCGTCTTCCGGCAAATGTTATCGCTGCATTGATACACGCGGCCATCTATCTGATTCACTGATAAAAAAGATAGATGGCGGAGAAGATGGGATTCGAACCCACGATACCCTCTCGGGTATACTCCCTTAGCAGGGGAGCGCCTTCGACCACTCGGCCACCTCTCCGGTGGGAGCCCTGATATGGGTATTCTCCCGTGCGATCAAGCTCTTTTTGAAGTTTTCGCATGTCCCTTTAAATAGGCCACCGATAGAATGATGACAGTTCAAACGCAAAGCGCCTCGAAGGCGCTTGTGCGGGTTGCCCGGTCAGGACAGCAATTGTTTAAGATCGGCCGAGGGATCGGCGAGAATGGAGCGATCGGGATTGATGCCTGATTCCAGCATCTTCTTGCCCGTCACATAGGCCTTTGCGTCATTGATGGCGTCGACGGCAATCAACCTGCCTTCGCGGAAATACCAGACGGAGCTTGCGCCTTCGCGGGCGCCCGGGCGCAGAAGCGTGTCGTCATAGCCCATATTAAAGCCGGCGATCTGCAGCTTCACATCATATTGGTCGGACCAGAACCAGGGCTTCGGGTCATAGGGTTCGTTGCCGCCGGCGATAACGGCGGCTGCGGCATCTGCCTGATCGACGGCGTTCTGGACGGATTCGAGTCGGATGCGGCCGCCCTGCCACGGCAGGCTCGCGCAATCGCCCGCCGCGAAGATCGACGGATCGGATGTGCGGGCGAACTCATCGACGATGATTCCATTGCCGACGTCGAGCCCTGCCTCCTTGGCGAGAGTATCGTTCGGCACCACACCGATACCGACGATGACGAAATCCACGTCGATGGTGCTGCCATCTGAGAGTTCGGCACCGGCTACACGGCCATCCCTACCGATCAGATGCTTCAGACCGGTCTTTTCCCGAATCGCCACATCATGGCTCTCATGAATCGCACGCATGATGTCGGCCGTCTCCTTGGCGGCGACGCGCTGCAGAATTCGGTCGGCCATTTCGATGACGGTCACTTCGAGACCGAGATGGCGGGCGACGGCTGCTGCCTCCAGACCGATATAACCGCCACCAATGATGAGCACGCGACGGCCGGGGCGCATTTCGGCGGCCAGAAGATCGGCATCACGCTTGTCGCGGGCGACGTAGGCCCCCTCCAGATCGCCGCCGATCGCTGCAGGCAGGCGGCGAGGCGTCGAGCCCGTCACGATTGCCAGCGTGCCGTAATCGATGATGGAACCATCCTGCAGCAGGACCTGCTTGGTCTCGCGCTTGATCTGCTCGGCCCAGGTCGAGAGGCGAATCTCGACATTATTATCGGGGTACCAATGCTCGGGACGGAACAGGAGGCGATCGAAGGCCATCTCACCGAGCAGATATTTCTTCGACAGCGGCGGGCGCTGATAGGGAAGCACGTCTTCGGCGCCGATCAGCGTGATCGGACGCTCGTCCTTCAGCGCGCGCAACTTGGCTGCCAATGCGAAGCCCGCCTGCCCCGCGCCGATGATCACCAGTCTGTCCGTCACGATGTCACTCCCGAATGTGCGCCTTCACCAGAGCCAAGGCCTAGCCCCTGCCCCAAACGCCGTCAACGGAAGCGAGATGTGACTTCAGCCGATCTCGATCCAGCGGCGCTCATGGAAGGACTGTGCCATGGCATGAACCGACTTCTCTATCCTGAGACCGTCTTCGAATGTCACGATCGACGCCGGCTCTCCGGAAATCGCCCGGATCAGTTCGCGGCATTCGATGACCTTCAGGTCGTTGAAGCCGAGACCATGGCCAGGGGCCGGAATGAAGCGATCATAGGGCTGATGGACGGGCGCCGCCAGTATCTTGCGGAAGCCCTGTTCGGAGCCTCGCCCTTCGGCCTGATAGAGCTCGAATTCGTTCATGCGCTCCTGATCATAGAGGATCGAACCCTTCGAGCCATAGATCTGCAGGGCGATTCGGCCCTTGCGGCCCCAGGCGGCTCGGTTTGCCATCAGCACAGCGGAGATGCCGCCGTCAAGGCGCATCAGCACATTTGCCGCATCATGATTCTCCACCGCGCGGCGGCCGCCTTCCTTCAGAGGACGGTCGGCATAGGGTTTGACCATATCCGTGGTGACGGCCTCCACATGGCCGAAGAGATACCAGAGCAGCGACAGCGGATGGACGGCGAAATCGTCGAGCGCGCCGTAGCCGGCCGACAACTCGCTCTTCCAGTAGAAGAGACCGTCCGGATCGGCCATGAAATCCTCGTCCATTTCGACGCGGATATGATTGACGGAGCCGATCGCGCCTTCGCCGATCAGCGTCTTTATATGCCGCATGATAGGGTTCTGGATATAATTGTAGCCGAGCACCGCGACCTTGCCGGATTGCCTCGCAACGGCAAGCATGCGCTCGGCATCCGCATAGGCAGGCGCCATCGGCTTTTCACACCAGACATGCTTGCCGGCCTCAAGTGCCGCAATCGCCATTTCGGGGTGGAGCTGGTTGGGCGTGGTGACGGAGACGACATCCACTTCAGGATCGGCGATCAGCGCCCGCCAATCGGCCGTCGCCTTCTCGAAGCCGAACTCGGCGGCGCGGGCGCCTGCGAGCTCCGCATTGGCCTCGGCAAGATGCACCAAGCGCGGCCGCTCGACATCGCCGAACACCGTTTTCACCGCATTCCATGCCAGTGCGTGGCACTTGCCCATATAACCGGTGCCGATCAAACCGATGCCGAGTGGCCTCATGTCGGGGTCTCCTCCTCAAATCCGCATGGATTTTTGGAATATTTGGATCATTTTGACAAGCAGGCAGCGATGCATCATTTCGTCTCGCCGCCTCCGAAACTGTTCAAAGCCCTTGATTTTCAGGAGATTAAAAACAATTAGGCGCCTTCGCAGAAATCGTTTATGCTTCAGAATATGGAATATTTGTTTCATCTCCTGAGCCGTCAGCATGGATAGCGATCCCCAGAGAGCGCGCGTGCCGCGCGATTTCGAAAGCCTGCGCAGCACCATTATTGAGCGCAAGGCCAACATGCCGAAACGGCTTGCGCAGGTGGCCGCCTTTGCGCTCGGCAATCCCGACGAGATCGCCTTTGGCACGACGGCGAGCATTGCCGCCGCTTCGGAGGTGCAGCCCTCGACGCTGGTGCGTCTTGCCCGCCACTTGGGCTATGAAGGCTTCTCCGACCTGCAGAGCATCTTTCGCGAGCGGCTGCGCGACCGGACACTGAGCTATGAGGAACGCCTCGTCACGCTGGAACAGTCCGGTGGCGACGACGAGGATGCAACGCTGCTTTCCGGTTTCATATCGGCCGCCAGCCAGTCCGTGAACCGGCTTGCGGCAACGGTGCAGACCGACACGTTCGCCAAGGCGGTCGATATTCTGGCGGCTGCCGAGACCATCTATCTCATCGCCAAGCGGCGCTCCTATCCGCTGACGGCGCATATGACCTACGCCTTTTCCAAGTTGCATATCCGCCATCAGATCGTCGCCTCGCCGAATGGCGTGGATCCCGAGATGGTGCAGTTCGCCACGCCGCGCGATGCGGCGATCGCAGCGAGTTTCTCGCCCTATGCCGCCGACAGTCTCAGCCAGAGCCAGGAGCTTGCCGATCGTGGCGTGCCGGTCATCGCGATCACTGATTCGGCCTTTTCGCCGCTGGCTGCCTGCGCGACACACTGGTTCGAGGTAGCGGAGGCTGATTTCGGCGGTTTCCGTTCGCTCTCGGCATCGATGGCGCTCGCCATGGCGCTGCCGGTTGCCATTGCCGAGCGGCGGCGCAAGCTGCAACATTCCAAACCGTGAAAATGGAATAAACATTCCGAATTGACAAATAGACGGAACCGATGTTTCATTATTCAAAATTCGCGGGCGCCCCAGACCGTGTAAGAATCTAGCGGGAGGACATCATGATACAATCGAATCCGGGCTCGCCGGAGCCGTCTCTCGACGTGATCACGATCGGCCGATCCTCCGTCGATCTCTACGGCCAGCAGATCGGCTCGCGGCTCGAAGATATCGGCTCGTTTGCCAAGTCCGTCGGCGGCTGCCCGGCCAATATCGCGATCGGTACAGCGCGGCTCGGGCTGAAATCCGCACTGATCACGCGTGTCGGCGCGGAACAGATGGGCCGCTTCATCATCGAGCAGTCGGCGCGCGAAGGCGTCGAGACCAAGGGCATCAAGACGGACAAGGAGCGGCTGACGGCGCTGGTGCTGCTCGCGGTGGAGGCCGAAGGCGTCTCGCCGATGATCTTCTACCGGTCCGATTGCGCCGACATGGCGCTCGACGAAGGCGATATCGACGAGGATTTCATCAAGTCGTCGCGCGCCGTGCTCGTCTCGGGCACGCATTTCTCCCGCCCGAACACGGAAGCCGCGCAGCGCAAGGCGATTCGCATTGCCAAGACGAATGGCCGCAAAGTGATCTTCGACATCGACTACCGGCCGAACCTCTGGGGGCTTGCCGGCCATGCCGAAGGCTTCGAGCGTTATGTGAAGTCCGATCGCGTCTCCTCGAAGATGAAGGAGACGCTGCCGGATTGCGACCTGATCGTCGGCACGGAAGAGGAAATCCTGATTGCGTCGGGTGCGGACGATGTTCTGGCCGCACTGAAGGAAATCCGCCGCATCTCGCCTGCGACCATCGTGCTGAAGCGCGGTGCCATGGGCTGCATCGTCTATGACGGCCCGATCAGCGACAATCTCGAAGACGGCATTGTCGGCCAGGGCTTTCCGATCGAGGTGTTCAACGTGCTTGGCGCGGGCGATGCCTTCATGTCCGGCCTGCTGCGCGGCTGGCTGAAGGATGAACCGCTGAAGACCTGCGCCACTTGGGCGAATGCCTGCGGCGCCTTTGCGGTTTCCCGCCTGCTCTGCTCGCCGGAATATCCAACCTGGGCGGAACTTGACTTCTTCCTGAAGAACGGCAGCAAACACCGCGCGCTGCGCAAGGACGAGGCGATCAACCACATCCACTGGGCCTCGACCCGCAAGGGCGACATCCCGCTTCTGATGGCGCTCGCCATCGACCATCGTTCGCAGCTGACTGCTGTCTGCGACGAGCTCGGCGTCGACTACAAGCGGATCGTCGCCTTCAAGCGGCTGGCGGTGGAAGCCGCTGCCCGCGTTGCCGATGGCCGGCCGGGCTATGGCATGCTGATCGATGAGCGCTTCGGGCGCGATGCCTTCTTCGATGCGGCCAAGAAGAATTTCACCTGGATCGGCCGGCCGGTCGAGCTTCCGGGCTCCAAGCCGCTGCGCTTCGAGTTCAGCCAAGATATCGGCTCGCAGCTGGTGGAATGGCCGCTCGAGCATTGCATCAAGTGCCTGTGCTTCTACCATCCCGACGATCCGGCCGCGCTGAAGAGCGAGCAGCAGGAGAAGCTGCGCACGCTCTTCGAAGCGGCCCGCAAGGTCGGCCGCGAACTGCTGGTGGAAATCATCTCGAGCAAGAACGGGCCGCTGACAGACGATACGGTGTCGACCGCGCTGGAAGAACTCTATGCCCTCGGCATCAAGCCGGACTGGTGGAAGCTGGAGCCGCAGGCCTCAACCGGCGCCTGGAAGAAAATCGATGCGGTGATTGCCAAAAATGATCCATGGTGCCGCGGTATCGTTCTGCTGGGGCTGGAGGCTCCCGCCGATGAACTGGTGAAGGGGTTCGAGGCGACGCTGGCTGCCCCGTCGGTCAAGGGTTTTGCGGTCGGCCGGACGATCTTTGCCGATGCGGCGCGCGGCTGGCTTTCGGGCAGGTTGAACGATGAGGAAGCGATTGCCGATATGGCAGGCCGCTTCAAACAATTGACAGAGGCCTGGCTGAAAACGCGCGGTCTCAATTAAGTAGAGTGAATTTGGGAGGCGCCTTATGGGCAAGACGGTAAGACTGACGATGGCGCAGGCCGTCGCGCATTTCCTTAAAGTACAGATGACGATCGTCGACGGCAAGAAAGTGCCGATCTTCGGCGGAGTCTGGGCGATCTTCGGCCATGGCAATGTCGCCGGCATGGGCGAAGCGCTCTATCAGGTGCGCCAGGAGCTGCCGACCTATCGTGCGCATAACGAACAGGGCATGGCCCATGCCGCCATCGCCTATGCCAAGGCGAGCTTCCGCCAGCGTTTCATGGCCTGCACCACCTCCATCGGCCCCGGCGCGCTGAACATGGTGACGGCCGCAGGTGTGGCGCATGTCAACCGCATTCCGGTGCTCTTCCTGCCCGGCGATATCTTCGCCAATCGCGCGCCCGATCCGGTGCTGCAGCAGATCGAGGATTTCGGCGACGGTACGGTATCGGCCAATGATGCCTTCCGTCCGGTCTCGCGCTATTTCGATCGCATCACCCGACCGGAACAGATCATTACGGCGCTGAAGCGGGCCATGCAGGTGCTGACCGATCCGCTCGATTGCGGCCCGGTGACGCTGTCGCTCTGCCAGGATGTTCAGGCGGAAGCCTTCGATTACCCAGAGAGCCTGTTTGCGGAAAAGGTCTGGACCGTGCGCCGCCCGCAGCCGGATGCCGACGAGCTTGCCAATGCTATCGCGCTGATCAAGGCGTCGCAGAAGCCTGTCATCGTTGCTGGCGGCGGCGTCCTCTATTCGCAGGCGACCAAGGAGCTTGCGGCCTTCGCGGAGGCGCACGGCATCCCCGTCGTCGTCACCCAGGCCGGTAAATCGGCGATCGACGAGCGTCATGCGCTGGCGCTGGGCTCCGTCGGCGTGACGGGTACCTCGGCTGCCAATGCGATTGCCGAGGAAACCGACCTGGTGATTGCCGTCGGCACGCGCTGCCAGGATTTCACGACCGGTTCCTGGGCGCTCTTCAAGAATGAAGGCTTCAAGCTGCTCAGCCTCAACATCGCAGCCTATGACGCGCTGAAGCATGACAGCTATCCGCTCGTCGCCGATGCGCGCGAGGGGCTGAAGGCGCTCTCATCCGGTCTCTCCGGCTGGAAGGCGCCGGCGGCGCTTGCCGAGAAGGCCGCGAAAGAAAAGAAGGTCTGGATGGAGGCTGCCGCCAAGGCGATGGGCACCACCAATGCCGCCCTGCCCTCCGACGCGCAGGTCATCGGCGCCGTTGTCCGCTCGATCGGTGGCGAGAAAACCACGCTTCTGTGCGCGGCCGGCGGCCTGCCGGGCGAATTGCACAAGCTGTGGCCGGCAACCGTCCCCGGCAGCTACCACATGGAATATGGCTTCTCCTGCATGGGCTATGAGATCGCCGGCGGCCTTGGCGCCAAGATGGCGCATCCGGAAAAGGACGTGGTCGTCATGGTCGGCGACGGCTCCTACATGATGATGAATTCCGAGCTTGCGACCTCTGTCATGCTGGGTCTCAAACTCAACATCGTGTTGCTCGACAACCGCGGCTACGGCTGCATCAACCGCCTGCAGATGGCAACCGGCGGCGCCAACTTCAACAATCTCTTGAAGGACGCCTATCACGAAGTGATGCCCGAGATCGATTTCCGGGCGCATGCTGAAGCCATGGGTGCGATTGCGGTCAAGGTATCTTCGATTGCCGAACTCGAACAGGCGATTGCCGATTCGAAGAAGAACAACCGCACCTCGGTCTTCGTCATCGACACAGATCCGTTGATCACCACGGATGCCGGCGGCCACTGGTGGGATGTCGCGGTACCGGAAGTCAGCCCGCGCGGCGAAGTCAACAAGGCGCATGAGGCCTATGTCAAGGCGCGCGCCGCCCAGCGCGTCGGCTGATCGGATTGCTAATTTATGGAGGAGCGGCACCGCTCCTCCGCACTCTATTTAAGGAGACCATTGATGAAGGCCAAACTCGGCATGTCGCCCATCGCATGGTGGAACGACGACCTTCCCGAACTCAGCGACGATGTATCCCTCGAAGAATGCCTGCGACAGTCGCGCACAGCCGGCTTCACCGGCATGGAACAGGGCCGCCGCTTCCCAAGCAATCCCCAGGAAATGCTGCCCATCCTGCGCGCCGCCGACGTGACGCTCTGCGGCGGCTGGTTTTCGGGTACGCTGGTCAATGAGGAGCTTGCGGCCAACAAGGACCGCATCGCGCCGATGATCGAGCTCTTCAAGGCTGTCAACGCGCCCTGCATCGTCTATGGCGAAGTCGGCCGCTCCATCCAGGGCGACCGCTCCAAGCCGCTCGCGACCAAGCCGCGGCTTGGCGATGACGAGATGAAGGCCTATGCGCGCCGCGTCACCGAATTCGGCGAATGGTGCGCCGACCAGGGCATGCCGCTCTCCTATCATCATCACATGGCGGCTGTCGTCGAAACCGAACCGGAACTCGACGCCTTCATGAAGAATTCCGGCGCCGGCATTCCGCTGCTGCTCGATGCCGGGCACCTGGCCTTTGCCGGCGGCGATGTGCTGCGCGCCATCGACAATCACCACGCCCGCATCAACCATGTGCATGTGAAGGACATCCGCAAGGCCGTTGTCGACGGTCTCGACCGCAGCAAGCAGTCCTTCCTTGATGCGGTGGCGCTTGGCGCCTTTACCGTGCCGGGCGACGGCTCGCTCGATTTCGGCGCGATCGTTAAGCGGTTTGCCGATTATGGTTATGAGGGCTGGTTCGTTGTCGAAGCCGAGCAGGACCCGCGCAAAGCACCGCCGCAGAAGATGGCCGAGATCGGTCATGCGGAATTGATGCGGGTGATGACGGCGGCGGGGTATACGGTGGAGACCGAGGGTTTTCCGAAGGGGTAACCAAGCGAGAAGACCCTTCCTAAGGGGAGGGTAAACGAGACAGCTGGAGCTCGGAGCCCACCAATTCAGGAGAAAAACACCAATGCCAAACCTCAAGGTAAAACCATCAGGCACGCATGGCCGCGTCACCCATGTGACGCCGGAAAGCGCCGGCTGGACCTATGTCGGCTTCGACATGTACCGGCTGAAGCCGGGCGAAACGGTATCGGGCGAGACCGGCGAGCGCGAGATCTGCCTCGTCTGGGTGAGCGGCAAGGGCAAGGCTTCGGCCGGCACGAAGGATTTCGGCATGCTCGGCGAGCGCATGAGCCCCTTCGACGGCGCGCCGCATGCTCTCTATATTCCGATGGAATCGACGTGGTCTGTCACGGCCGAGACCGATCTGGAACTTGCCGTCTGCTCGGCGCCAGGCGGCGGCACCTATGAAGCGAAGGCCATTCCGCCCGGCACGCACCCGCCGTTGACACGCGGCAAGGGTACGAATGTGCGCCATGTCAACAATATCATGCCTGAGGACGACAGCTCGGCGCATTCGCTGCTCGTCGTCGAGGTCATTACGCCCGGCGGGCACACCTCGTCCTATCCTCCGCACAAGCATGATCAGGACAATCTTCCACATGAAAGCATGCTGGAAGAGACCTACTACCACCGGCTCAACCCGCCGCAGGGCTTCGGCTTCCAGCGCGTCTATACCGACGATCGCTCGCTCGACGAAGCGATCGTCGTGGAAGACGGCGATGTGACGCTGGTGCCGAGGGGATATCACCCCTGCGCGGCGACGCATGGCTATGATCTCTATTATCTCAATGTCATGGCCGGGCCGAAGCGTGTGTGGAAGTTCTACAATGCGCCGGAACACGAGTGGCTGCTGAAGACCTGAACCGGTCGCAGATCGCTCGGGGATGCGGAGGCTGCTACGGCATCCACACCCGCAGCCAGCAAGGATTGAAAAGCAAGGCCGCGCCGGACAGGCGCGGCCTTGTTGGCTTATGCGGGCAACAATCCATAGCGCCAGCCGAGCCGCTTGGCATTCCGCGCAAGGACGGCAAAGGCCAACAGGAACATGCAGGCCTCGGCAAAGACCGGCACCATCCAGATGCCCATTTCGCCAAAGGCATGCGGCAGCAGGAAGGTCAGCGGCAGCGTGAAGAGATAGGCCCGCGACAGGCCGAAAATCGCAGCACGCCTGGCATCGCCGATCGCCTGAAAATAACCCGACAGCACCATCATCTGGCCGAACAGGAAATAGGCGCCGACCGTCCATGGCAGGATGCGGGAGACTTCAGCGATGACGACGGGGTCGGCCACGAAGATATGGCCGAGGCGGGTGGCCAGCAGCTCCACCGTGATCTCGACAGCGGTGCAGTAGACGAGTGCGGCGGCCAGGGCGATCTGCAGGCTGCGGCCGACGCGCTCGCCAAGACCGGCACCATAATTATTGCCGCAGATCGCCTGGAAGGCGATGTTGAGGCCAAGCAGCGGCAGGTAGGCGACAGTCATGACGCGGGTGATGATGCCATAGGCGCCGACGGTTGCGACATAATCCCCCTCGCCCCAGATCGACAGGTTGAAGATGACGGCTGCCGAGCAGAGCGAGATGCCGATGAAGCCGAGGCTCATCGGCGCGCCAAGTGCGAGGATCGGCCGCCAGTCGGCAAGCGGGAAGCGCGTTGCCGGACGCAGGGCGCGCTCGTTGCGCCAGCGATAGATCAGCACGGCGACCAGGCAGATTGCCTGCGCGAGCACGGAGCCGAGAGCCGAACCCGCAACACCCCATCCAAGGATCGCGATGAAGAACCAGTTGGCGGCAATGTTCAGCCCTGTCGCGGCCAGCATCACCAGGGTCATGAAGCCGATCCGGCCTTCGCTACGCAGGGCGTCGATGTTGAGCGACAGGAAGAAGGCAATGGGTGCTGCGCCGACCATGATGCCCATGAAGATCCGGGCATTTCCGGCAACGGCGAGGTCTCCCGCCGCGGCATTGTCGACGATCCGCCAGCCGACCGTCCAATAGATGACGTTGACGACAAGCACGACGACGATTGCCAGCACATGGGCGGCGGCGAAGGTGCGTCGCGCAGCATCGCGATTGCCGCCGCCAAGCTCGCGGGCAAGGATGCTCGCCATGCCGTTCGAGACGAGCGATTGCAGGGCGACGAGCATCATCAGGCCGGGAAAAATGAGCGTTACGGCGGAGAGTGCCCCGGCGCCGACATAGGCGCCGAGGAAATGGGCGTCCACCACGGCAAAGAGGCCATTGATGGTGGTGATGAGGATGATCGGCAGCGCCGTGCGGGCAAAGACTGATGGCAGCGGACCGGCCAGGAAGGTATTGGTTTGCGAACTCGAGGTCATCGACGGAATCCGGATGTTACGGGCAACGACAGGGCTGTCAGATATCGAGGACGAGATGCGGCAGACCGTTGGAGGTCTTGCGCGGCGAGATGCCGTTCTCGTCGATCTGGGCGTGGATGCGCTGGCGGAAGGCCGAGAAGCTCTCGAAGGTCACCACATCGACAGGCTCGTCGAAATGTATGGTGATCCTGTAGAACTCGCTGCCTGCTACAGCCGAAAGCGCCAGAACCTTGCCGGTGAAGGGCTGGTTCAGGTAGCGACCGCGAATATGCGCGCCGAGGAAGATCGGCGAGGCGGGCTTATCGTTGGGTTTGGCGGCAAGGGCGGAGAGCGTATTCCAGTCGCGCGCGCCATGCTGGCGGGCGATCAGTTCCAGAGCGGCGGCGTGGGTAATCTCGCTGCCGCGCTCAGTCATAGCCTGGCGCAGGCGCTTTGCCTGGGCTTTGAGTTCGTCGACCGCAGGGTAGGTCATAGTCATAGGTTCAGCCTTTCAAAGGCATGCCATTCGACCGTCAGGGGGGCTCGCATTGCCGTCAGTCAGCATGCACAGGGGCTGTGACCATGATCGCGAGGGCTTCACCATGGATTTTCATCCGCGAGCGGCCGGTGCCTCGAACCGGCTTCTCTATGCGCGACGACAGGCCGCAAGTCAATGGCGGCACTGAAATGGCGGAAAATTGGGCAGATTCCGGACAGAATTGCCCGCAATAAATGCGTTTTGCCAATAGATTTCGCATAGATTCTCAATTTTAAAGATATTGTTCAGCAGATGTGAGCAATCCTGCGTTAAAGTCCGATCGTACAACAAGCGGAGGCTGATATGGCCTTTCAGATGCACCTCGACACAGAACATCCCAAGCCCGAACAGGCCTACAGGGAATTCAATCTCGACCGGCCCGGCAACATCATCTTCGTCGGCCACCACTTAAGCACCGGCACGCAGGTCCGCTGCCTGATCCGCACGATCACGCTCGCCGGCGCGCTGCTGGAAGTCAGCCCCAGCTTGGAAATGCCGCAGCATTTCTTCCTGGAAATCCTTGGCATCCATGACGAGATCGGCTCGACCGTGGTCAAGCGCGAAGGCGAGTTCGTGACCATCAGCTTCAACATGCTGCTGAACCCCGAATTCCTGCACCACGTGCTGCGGCTGAGCTTCGAAACCAGCCTCTGATTTTCGCCCTTTTCCGGATAAGAAAACGCGGGCTTTGCGACCCGCGTTTCAAATCGCGATGGCGTGTGGCGATCAGGCCGCGAGATGCCGCTCGATCTGGTCGACGGGAAGGTTGGTGTAATCCTTCGCCACTTCCGCCGAGATCGCCGCCTGGGCATCGGGGCTGAGATTGGGCCGCAGCGTGCCGAGCGCACGTGGAGGCGCCACCAGAACGATGCGGCTCGCCTCCCTCTCATGCACGAGTTCATCGAGCTTTACGGCGACTTCCTTCAGGAAATCGGCTTCGGCCTGGTCCTGCCAATTGGTCTCTTCCATGGCGCTGCCGCTGAGCCCGTCCGGGGCGTAGGCGCGGCCCGGCTTGTCGGTGCCGAGTTCGCGCGTCGGCTGGTTGGGCTGCGTGAGAGTTTCACGGACCTGGAGGTTCATCAGCTCGGCGTCGCCGGCATTCTGCAGGATCAGGGCTTTTGCCCCATCGCACACGACGACCCAGGATTCCCAGGGAACTTTGACATCTGTCATTTCAGTTTCCTCGCTTTCTTGATTGGAAGCAGCACACCGCGAAGAGAAAACGTCCGGCAATTGAAAGAGTTCGGGAAAAATCTGCGCAAAGAGAATCAACGGCGATCCGGAGGTCAGGCCACGGCGTAGAAGGGGGCAAAGCGGGAGATCCAAGACGATGAAGACAGCGCTTGTCGCCTATGCCGGTTGCCTTCTTACCCTTGCCGTACTCGACGCAATATGGCTCGGCATCGTAGCCCGTAGCTTCTATCGCGATCAGCTCGGCGAACTGATGCTCCCGTCACCGAACCTTGGCATCGCAGCCCTTTTTTACCTGCTCTTCACGGCTGCGATTGTCGTACTTGCGGTTTTGCCGGCTCTCTCCAGCGGCTCCATCGGCACAGCGCTTCTTTATGGTGCCATTTTGGGACTGGCGGCTTACGGCACCTACGACATCACGAATTTGTCGACACTGAAGAGCTGGCCGCTCGCCATGAGCCTGGTGGACATGGCCTGGGGCACTTTCCTGACGGCACTGAGTGCCGTTGGAGGCTATTGCGCGGCAAGATTGCTTGCCTGAGCGATAAAGGTTTATTCCCGAGAGTGCACAATAGCTGTGCCGCTAACGCACAAATTTCAAACTCGTTAAAATTGTAGTTTTATATTTGACGAATGTGAAAAACATTCGTGTGAGCCTCTTCGTCGAACAGCCCGAAATTTGAACTGCCTGACGGAGAATGCGATATGGAAATGCTCCGCGCAACGCACCTCGCCACGGTGAAGTCGGCTGTCTACGACATTCGCTGGGAGGAGTTCAACGTCAAACGACCGGCTCGTATCGTCGCCGTTCGTCCCTGTCTGACCGGAATTTCGATGCGCAGCGCCGAAATTCTCGACATTTCCCAAGGTGGCGCGACCTTCGTCGTGTCGACCACGGCAGGCCTGCCCAAACATTATTATCTCAACATCCTGGGGCTTGCCTACCGCATCGGCTGCGCCGAGGTCTACCGCCATCATGAGCGTATCGGCGTTCGCTTCATCAACCTGATCGAGCCGGATGTTCTACGCAAGGTAGTGCGCGCCGACTTCATGATTGGCAATACGGAAGCGATCGACGCGCGCCGCAACGGCAGCCGCGTCTGAGCCGTCGCGAACGAGAAATAATCTTGCTTGCCTTGGAAAAGCGAGGGCCTATTGTTGCGCGGCTTTTTCAATAATTCCGGGAAATTGCCGTCGCATGTCTGCCTTCTCGCGCTTTACGCCGCTTGCCAGCGCCCTGCCCTCCACCGTCCCCTTCGTCGGCCCCGAGGCCATCGAGCGCCAGCGCGGTCTGAAGGTCGAAGCGCGCATCGGCGCCAATGAAAACGGCTTCGGCCCGGCTCCCTCGGTCATTGCCGCCATGCGGGAACAGGCCGGCGATATCTGGAAATACAACGATCCGGAAAACTACGCGCTTCGCGAAGCACTCGCCGCCCATCTTGGCGTGACGCCGGCCAATATCGCCATCGGCGGCGGCATCGACGAACTGCTCGGCCAGATCGTGCGGCTGGTGATCGAGCCTGGCGGCACCGTCGTCACCTCGCTCGGCGCCTACCCGACCTTCAATTTCCATGTGAACGGTTTCGGCGGCCGGCTGGTCACCGTTCCCTATGCCGGCGATCGCGAGGATCTCGACGCGCTGCTCGATGCGGTCAAGCGCGAGAACGCGCCGCTCGTCTATTTCGCCAATCCCGACAATCCAATGGGAAGCTGGTGGGATGCCCAAGAGATCGTCGCCTTTGCGCGCGCCCTGCCTGAAACCTGTCTGATGATCCTCGATGAAGCCTATAGCGAAACCGGCCCGGCCTCCGCGCTGCCGTCGATTCAATCGCTCATCGACCTGCCGAATATCGTGCGCACCCGCACCTTCTCCAAGGCCTATGGGCTTGCCGGCGCCCGCGTCGGCTATGCCATTTCCACACCGGGCACGGCGCAGGCCTTCGACAAGATCCGCAACCATTTCGGCATGAACCGGCTGGCGACGGTCGCGGCACTCGCAGCCCTCAAGGATCAGGCCTATCTGTCCGAAGTGATCGGGAAAATCCATGCCGCGCGCGACAGGATCGCTGATATTGCCAGGGCGAACGGCCTGCAGCCGCTGGTATCAGCCACCAATTTCGTGGCAGTCGATGCCGGGGGCGACGGCGCTCACGCGCGGGCCATCGTCGATGGGCTGATGGAACACGGCGTCTTCATCCGCATGCCGGGTGTTGCACCGCTCAACCGCTGCATCCGTGTGAGCGTCGGGCCGGAGGCCGATATGGCGCGGCTTGAAGCAGCCTTGCCGTTGGTCCTGAAGAAATTGAGCTAAAAGAGGTAAACCGCGGCCGGCAGAGGACAAGCCGGTCGCGGTTTCCTTCTCCTGGCATCGGCCCCGTCCAAGGCGCCCCGCCAGCTCCCCTCTTTTGAGGTTGTTATTTTGCTCTTGTCGATTTGTTCCCGGATGGACGATTTTTAGTGGATCGTCATCCATTCGCGGGCGGCGCGCAGCGCCTCAGCAAGCTGCATCTTGCTCATCGTCGCGGCGACATCGGCGCGCAGTTCTGCTGCGCGGTCGTTGCCCTTGATCGCGGCAATATTCAGCCACTTGTGAGCGGCAATGAGGTCGATATTGCAGCCGCGGCCGGTCGCATACATCAGACCCATTTCGCAGAAGACATCGGCGCTGTTGTTGTCGCCACCCATGGTGGCCATTTCAGCATTGTGCATTTCAAAGCGTGCCATCGGTTCTATCCCTGTTTAGCCTGTTAAGACGTACCCTGTTTTACCTTTGGGCCTTGCCGTCTTCTGCGGCTTCCGGCCTCTCCGGTCCGGCGGGTTTTCCCCGCTCGTTTGATGGGTTCACTATGCCGAACGGCCTTCAAAAAACGCCTAAAATGCATGATTAATTTGACGCAAACAAAGTGCAAATGCTTGGTAAAATTGGATTTTTGTTAAACATCGGAATCCCTGGAAATTAAGGATTTTCGCGCACCTTTTACGAAAAATTAGGATTTGGAAATTGAGGAATTGTTGACCATGAAATCAGCATGGATCAGGCTGCCGACAGAAAAAGCTTTGCACAAAAGCCGGATTTCGGACCTTTCCCGCAGCGTATTTACCTTTACGTTCGCGTCAGTTATTTTCGCGCCAATCAGCTTCATGGAGGAAAAGATGATCCGTACTCTCGTTCTCGCCGGTGCGCTGACACTTGCGGCAGGCCTTGCGCAGGCGGAAGAACCGATCGTCGGCAAGTGGAAGACGGTCGCCGGCGATACGGCAGTGATTGCTCCTTGCAGCGGCGGATACTGTATCACGCTCAAGTCGGGGAAATATGCAGGCAAGAAGATCGGAACGCTGGCCGGCACGGGCGGCAGCTACAACGGCGAGATCACCGACCCCTCCGACGACAAGACCTATAGCGGCTTTGGCAACATTTCCGGCGGCTCTCTGAAGCTGAAGGGCTGCGTGATGAACGTCCTCTGTAAAACGCAGACCTGGACTCGCCTTTGACGGGTCCCTCTTTAAGGGGACCCGTCTCTGAGGACCTTAGCCGGCCTCTGAAACTGAACGCCAAATGAACCGCCATCTCAGCACCCGTTCAGCCGCATCATGGCAAAACAGCACCATGAAAGGCGCATATCGGGGTAAGGACGTGGACGTGTTCATTCTGGCGAGACGGTTTACAATCATAACGCTGTTTGCGGCGATCTTCGCGATCTCGTTTTCGGCGGTGGTCGTGCGCACGGGCGGCGGCGGGGCACAGCAGTCGCATTTCGGCGCGAACTATACGTGCCTGGAAAGCAACGGCGGTTACTGCACCGCCATCCGCTGAGAGTTGGAAAGATATTGCGGAAAATATCTGGGTCTCAGCCTTTGCGCGTCGTTTGCTTGTTAAAAACGACTCTCTATAATGCCTCATGAGCAAACGAATCTCTCCCCTGTCCGCGTTCGACATTTTGTCGCCTCCCCCTTTCGAGCCGCAAACCTTTGATGATCCGGCAAAAGCCGTCGAGGCGCTGACGGCACTTTACGAGCGCAACACCTCCTTCCTGATCGACAGCTTCACGACGCTCGCCCAGGGTGCGCCGGTCACCTCCCGCTACCGGGCTTTCTACCCGCAGGTCAGCATCGAGACGACGAGCTTCGGCCATGTCGACTCCCGCCTCTCCTACGGCCATGTGACGGCACCGGGCGTCTATACGACGACGGTGACGCGGCCGAAGCTCTTCAAGCATTATCTGAAGGAGCAGCTTTCGCTGCTGATGAAGAGCCATAATGTGCCTGTCGTCGTCTCGGAATCCTCGACGCCGATCCCGCTGCATTTCGCATTCGGCGAAGGCGCGCATGTAGAAGCGTCGGCGGCGGCTTTCGTCGATATTCCGCTGCGCGATCTCTTCGATACGCCGGATCTCAACACGACGGATGACGAAATCGCCAACGGCGAGTATCTGCCGCCGCCGGGCGAGCCCTCGCCGCTTGCGCCCTTCACCGCACAGCGCATCGACTATTCGCTCGCCCGCCTGTCGCACTATACGGCGACCAGTGCCGAGCACTTCCAGAACTTCGTGCTGTTTACGAACTACCAGTTCTACGTCGACGAATTCTGCTCCTGGGCGCGCAAGCTGATGGCTGAAGGCGGCGACGGCTACACCGCCTTCGTGGAACCGGGCAACATCGTCACGCTGGCAGGATCGAGCATTCCGGAAACGGATGCCGTGCTTTCCCGCCTGCCGCAGATGCCGGCCTATCACCTCAAGAAGAAGGGCCATGCCGGGATCACCATGATCAATATCGGCGTCGGTCCTTCCAACGCCAAGACGATCACCGACCATGTGGCCGTGCTTCGCCCGCATGCCTGGCTGATGCTCGGCCATTGCGCCGGACTGCGCAACAGCCAGCGCCTCGGCGATTATGTTCTGGCGCATGCCTATATGCGCGAAGACCATGTGCTGGACGACGACCTGCCGGTCTGGGTGCCGATCCCCGCACTTGCCGAAGTGCAGGTGGCGCTTGAGGGAGCCGTTGCCGAGATCACCGGCTACGAAGGCTTCGAGCTGAAGCGCATCATGCGCACCGGCACGGTTGGCACGATCGATAACCGCAACTGGGAACTGCGCGACCAGGCAGGCCCGGTAAAGCGACTGTCGCAGGCCCGCGCCATCGCGCTCGACATGGAATCGGCAACGATCGCCGCCAATGGTTTCAGGTTCCGCGTGCCCTACGGAACGCTGCTCTGCGTGTCCGACAAGCCGCTGCACGGCGAGCTGAAACTGCCGGGCATGGCGACCGCCTTTTACCGCACGCAGGTGAACCAGCACCTGCAGATCGGCATCAGGGCAATCCAGAAACTCGCCGCCATGCCGCCGGAAGCGCTGCATTCACGCAAGCTGCGCAGCTTCTTCGAGACGGCGTTTCAGTAAGATATCAGGCGCGGCCCGGCCTTGTCCGCCGGGCCGCGCACTGTTTTCAAGCGGTTGCGGCAAGCTGCAGCGCTGCGATGAGGCCGGCAAACGCCGCCAGCGCAATCCCGGTCCTGACCAGCATCTTTATCACCTCGGCATTCTCAATCGGCGGCATCTCGCGTGCGCCGCGTGTGACGATCAGATGTGCTATTCCGAATTCAAGCGTGCTCATTGCTCCATCTCCTCGATGTTGTCGATGGAGCTTTGTCGAGCGCGACCTCGATCTTTCGACACGAAAACGGCCTAAAAGATTTTTTTCTTCCCTGTCGAAAAGCGCATAGGCTGTTCGTCTCTAAGCATCGGCCCCGAAAATCGAGATAGATTTTCGGAAAGCCCGATGCGTAGATTCAAAGATTTAGAGCGTCCTTTGTGCGTCCGAATGGACGCACGGCGCTCTAAGGGCTGTGAAAGCACAGCATGGAGGACAAGGGATGAAATATCTTTGCCAGGTCTGGTTCGACGGCACGGTGCTGTCGGCCTTGTCTCAGGAAGAGAAGAACAAGCTCGGCCGGGATTCGCTCGCCTATGACCGCGATCTTGCCGACAGCGGTCATATGATCGTTGCCCAGGCGCTGCAGTCGCCGCAATCGGCGGTCACGGTCAGGGTGCGCGGCGCCGAAATGTCGGTCACCGATGGCCCCTTCATCGAGACGAAGGAAGCGCTCGGCGGCTTCATCCTGATCGACGCCAAGGATCTCAACGACGCGATCCGGGTTGCCGCCGGCATTCCGCTGGCGAAGCTCGGCGCGATCGAGGTTCGTCCCATCCATGAATTCGGCTGAGGAGTCATGCCATGAAGTTTCTGGGCCAAGTCTGGTTCGATACCGAAAAGAGCAGTCAAGTTACCCGCGAGGAGTGGGATGCAGTCACGCAGCAATGCATCGTCAGCGACGACCACTGGCGCGACAGCGGCCATATGCTGAGCGCGCTGGCGCTCTATGAGCCGGAGCAGGCCGTGACGCTCAGGGTTCGCAACGGCACTGTCGCCGCGACGGACGGTCCCTTCGCCGAGATCAAGGAGCATCTCGGCGGCTTCGTGGTGATCGACGCCAAAGATATGGAGGAAGCGAAGGCGATCATTTCCACCTTCCCGATCCTCAAATATGCATCGATCGAGATCAGGCCTGCCTATTCGATCAAGGATGGGAGATAGCCATGCGCTTCGTCTGCCTCATCTATAATTCCGCCAATACCGACGGCACACTCAGCCAGGCCGAGGGCGACGAGCTCGTCAGGGCACATTTCCAGTATGACGAGGAGCTTGAGCGCAAAGGCATCATGATCCATTCCGATGCATTGGAAGGCCCCGACAGCGCCTCGGTCCTGAGGGTGCGCCATGGCATTCTGTCTTCGACCGACGGCCCCTATGTCGAGACCAAGGAACATCTGGCCGGCATCTACATCATCGAGGCGGCCGATCTCGAAGATGCACGCAAGGTCGTTGCGGGCATTCCGAGCGTCCGGGTCGGGGCGGTCGAATTGCGGCCGGTGAGACTGCTCACCCTGCCGCAATGAGGGCTGGCCCTTGAGACAGCTGATCGGGGAACAGGTGATCGAAGAACTCTACAGGCAGCATTCGCGCCGGGTTCTGGCGACGCTGATCCGCCTGCTCGGTGATTTCGACCGGGCGGAGGAAGCGCTGCACGATGCCTTTGCGGCGGCGGCGCGGACATGGCCGGTCGACGGCATGCCCAACAATCCAGTTGCCTGGCTGGTTTCGACCGGCCGCTTCAAGGCGATCGACCATCTGAGGAGACGAGCGCGCTTCAACGCCTCGCTGCAGCATATCGAGGACGGCCTTTACCCTGATGGCACGGAAACGGAGATCGGCGACATGGAACCGATCAAGGACGACATGCTGCGGCTGATCTTCATCTGCTGCCATCCGGCCCTTGCGGCGGATGCGCAGATGGCGATGGCGCTGCGCGAGGTCTGCGGACTGACGACGGAAGAGATCGCCCATGCCTTCCTGGTGCCGGCGCCGACGGTCGCACAACGCATCGTGCGCGCCAAGAACCGGATCAGGACGGAAAAAATCCCCTATGAGGTACCTGTCGGAGCCGAACTGCCCGAAAGGCTCGACCGGGTACTGCATGTCATCTACCTCGTCTTCAACGAGGGCTATTCGGCATCCTCGGGCAGCGCGATCGTGCGCGCCGACCTGACGGCAGAGGCGATCCGGCTGGCGCGGCTGCTTGCCGCCCTGCTGCCGCATCCGGATGTTGCTGGCCTTCTGTCGCTGCTTCTGCTGCAGGAATCGCGTCGCGCCGCCCGGCAGGATGGTGATGGCGCGCTGGTGCTGCTTGCCGATCAGGATCGCTCCTGCTGGGACCGGAGCAAGATTTCCGAGGGGCTGGCGCTGCTTGCAAGCGCCATGCGCACGCCTGAGATCGGCATCTATACGGTTCAGGCGGCAATCGCGGCGGAGCATGCGAAGACAGGAAGCATCGAGGAAACGGACTGGCGGCGCATCGCCTTCTACTACGACCTGCTGATATCAGCCCATCCCTCTGATATTGCGGAGCTCAACCGCGCGGTGGCGATTGCCATGGCCGATGGGCCGGAGAAAGGGCTGGCGCTCATCGATGCCGTCATGGGCAAAGGGGAGCTTTCGACCTATCACCTTGCCCATTCGGCGCGGGCGGATTTCCTGCGCCAGCTCGGACGCCGAGGCGAGGCGATAGCAGCTTACGAGAGAGCGCTGGCACTCTGCCGGCAGGAGCCGGAACAGGCCTTTCTGCGCAAGCGCATCTTGGAGCTTACGGCATTGTCTTGAGGCGCGGTCAGACCTTGCGGCGGCGGCCGAGCGGCAGCGAGATGGCGGTGCCTGTCAGGGCGGAAACGATGATAAGCAGATGCGCGCTGACGCTTGCCTGCGCCAGCGCATCCAGGGCCGACCGTTCGCTCGATGCGCCGAAGGCGATGGCACCGGCGGTGATGCCGGCCGGATAGGTGCCGACGCCGCCCGGCGCATGCACCGGCAGGACCGAGGAAAGCTCGCCGCCGAGCGCGCCGCCGAAACTCGCGGCCATCGGCAGCACGCCCATCAGGCCGAGTGCCCACGCGAGCACGAGCACCTTCACCAGCCAATTGACGATGGTCATCGCCCAGGCGCGTGCAAAGGCAACGGCATCGAAAGGCAGTCCGTTCTCGATTTCATGAAGCAGCGCCTGCGCCTTGCGCGGCAGTAGTTTCGCACCAAGACGCAGCAGCGGCTTGCGGGCAGCGAAGGCAAAAACCGGCAGGAACAGGAAGATGACCCAGGCAAGCCACGCAAGGGCGGCATTGGAGGCGGCCACAGCAAAACCGAGGCCGGCGGCGGCCAGCAGCGCATGCAGGTCCAGCAGCCGCATAACCAACAGGGCGGAGGTGCCGCGCGTCAGGGGAATGCCGAATTCCGTGCGCATCAGCACCGGAAAGCTGGTCTCGCCGGCGCGGAAGGGCAGCATGATGTTCAGAAGGTTATGGATCTGCGTGACGCGAAAGAGCGTTGCGAAACGGCCTGCCGTCTCGCGTGGAAAATAATCGTAGATGCGCCATGTACGCAGGAAATAGGTGCTGGTCAGGAGTATCAGCGCGCCGATAACGGGCCGAGGACCGACGGCAGCCCATTGCTCCAATATGACAGCCCAGCCCCAGAACCATTCGATGAAAAGCGCATAGGCTGCGACGATTGCGACCGTCAGAAGGGTCATGCGATTGCGCAGAAACCAGGATTGCCCGCTTTCAACACTCGGGGTCTTCATGTATCAGGCTTCCTAAGTTTGGCTGCGGCGGCTGGTTTTCACCGGTCTTCCATTGCCGCGCCTTTTAGGAGAAATGAAAGTTGCAGACAACGGTAGAGTCCATTCGCAATGCGAATGATCAGATACAACCGCTCGAGCTGTCGCTGGTCGTTCCTGTTTTCAACGAGGAAGAAAGCATCGGCCCGCTCGTCGAGCGCATTGCCGCGGCCATGGCCGACTATCCGCACCGCTGGGAACTGATCCTCGTCGACGACGGCAGCACGGACGCAACGCTCGTCAATGCCCGCAAGTTCGTCAATCGCGAGGGGCTGACGCTGCGTATCGTCGAGCTGCAGCGCAATTTCGGCCAGACGGCCGCCATGCAGGCCGGCATCGACACGGCGCAGGGCCGGCTGATCGCCACCATGGACGGCGACCTGCAGAACGACCCGAAGGATATTCCCTCGATGGTCTCGGAGCTGGAACGGCGCGAACTCGACCTGCTCGTCGGCTGGCGCAAGAACCGCCAGGACGGCCTGCTGCTGCGCAAAATCCCTTCGTGGTGCGCGAACTACCTCATCGGCCGCATCACCGGCGTCAAGCTGCACGATTATGGCTGCAGCCTGAAGATCTACCGTGCCTCGATCATCAAGCAGGTGAAGCTGATGGGCGAAATGCATCGCTTCATCCCGGCCTGGGTTGCCGGCGTGGTGCCGAGCTCGCGCATCGGCGAAATGGCCGTCACCCATCACGCACGCCAGCACGGCATGTCGAAATATGGCATCTCGCGCACTTTCCGCGTGATCCTCGACCTGCTGTCGGTGATGTTCTTCATGCGCTACAAGGCGCGTCCGGGGCATTTCTTCGGCTCGCTCGGCCTCGGCCTCGGCGGCCTTGCAGCGCTGATCCTCCTCTATCTCGGCATCGACAAGTTCATCATGGGCAATGACATCGGCACAAGACCGATGCTGATGGTCGGCGTCGTGCTGCTGCTTTCTTCGGTGCAGATGATCACGACCGGCATCCTGGCCGAGATGATCGCCCGAACCTATTACCGCGACGACGCCTCGCCGAACTATATCGTGCGCCAGATCTTCTCCCGAGAAAGCTGACGTGCAGGGCCTTTTCAGCCGCCGGCCCAATCTGATCCTGGCGGTGCTCGGAACCTATTTTCTGCTCCACCTGATCGTGCGGCTCAGCATCCCCAATGCGCTGGAGCTGGACGAGGCGGAGCAGATGCTGCTCTCGCAATGGTTCGCCTTCGGCTATAATTCGCAGCCGCCCTTCTACAACTGGGTGCAGTACGGCGTAACATCGCTCATCGGCGTGTCGCTGTTTTCGCTGTCCCTCCTCAAATGCACGATGCTGTTCCTGTCCTATGTCTTCTACTGGCTTACGGCGCGGCTGACATTGAAGAACAGCAGCCTGGTGGTGATGGCGACGCTCGGCCTGCTCACCATGCCGCAGATCGTCTTCGAGGCGCAGCGGGACCTAACGCATTCGGTGGCGACGATCTTTGCCGGCTCGCTGTTCCTCTACGGCTTTTTCCGCACGCTGAAGTCGCCGTCAGCCATCTCCTATGCCATCGTCGGCATTTCGACCGGCATCGGGATGATATCGAAGTATAATTTCGCGCTTCTTCCGGCCGCGGCATTCGTCGCTGCGCTGATCGATACCGATTTCCGCAAGCGCTTGCTCGACTGGCGGCTGATACTGACCATCGTGATTTCGATCGCCATCGTCACGCCGCACGCAATCTGGTTCCTGCAGCATTTCGACCTTGCCGTCGATCGTACGCTGCACAAGATGACCGGTGACGAGGAGAGCTTTCTGGCGCAGGTATCGACCGGCATTTCTCGCTTCATCTCCGCAATGGTCGGCATCGCCGGCGTCTCCGTCGTCATCTTTCTGGCGCTCTTTGCCAAATCGCTGCGGGCAATGTGGCGCGCGTCCAGCCGCTGGACAAGAATGGCCAGGCGCATCCTGCTGATCGAAATCGGCGCCATTGCGCTGATGATCCTGCTTGCCGGCGTCGACAATGTCGCCGACCGATGGCTGACGCCGCTCTTCCTCATCCTGCCGCTCTATATTTGCATGAAGGCAGACAGTGCCGAGGTCGACCCGGCAGTACCCTTGCGTGCATCGCTGGCGGTGAGTGGCGTCATCATGGGTATCGTGCTGGCCGTGCTCGCCACGCGCGCCTATTACGGCCCGCTCTTCGGCAAATATCAACGGCTGAACATTCCCTATGCCAGCTTCGCCGAGACGATCCGCAAGGAAATCGGCGGCGAGCCGGGGCTGATCGTCGGTTACGACCCGCATCTCGACGGCAATATGCGGCTGCAGATGCCCGACACCCCGGTGCAGTCCTATTTCTATCCGGACTTCAAGCCGACATTCCAGCTGGATGCAAAACATCCCGTCGTCTTCGTCTGGCGCGACGACAAGGGCGGGACGCCGCCCGCCTGGCCGGATTACTATTTCAAGGATGTCATAGCGCAAAACGGCTTGAAGCCGCCTGAAATCCATGTCGTCGCGCTGCCCTACATCTACGGCCGGCCGGGCGACACCTATCAGTTCGCCTACGCGGTGGCTTATCCCTAGCGTGCGAATGCGTCGAAAGGATTGGCCTCTGTGAGTTGGCGCACCGTGTCCCTGCTCGCGCCCGCGATCTCAAGCATTGGCAGAAGACTCTCGACAAGGTGCGTATAAGGCCTCGGGGTCCCGCCACCCGGTTGCGCCGGATCATACCAGCCGAGATCGTGGCTTATCAAAAGACGCTTGCCCAATCCTGCTTCAAGGGCATCCATTATCAGCGCAACCACGTCTTCATCCGGTGCCCTGCCGACGTGGTCGTATTCGATCCACGCGCCGCGTTCCACCAGTGCCTTGTGAAGCTGGAAGTCCTTTTCCTCCTGGGTATGAATGGATATGAACCGCTCGGCTGCGCAACCTTCTGACTGAAGGATGTCCAGCTGCTCCATCACGACCCTTCCCCGGATCGTGTGCGAGCCGATGACCGCACCGGTTCGCACGGATACTCTTGCGGCTGCACGCAGGATGCGGGCCTCCAGTGGCGTAATGCCATCGTCGCCGGCGCTGAGTTTTATCCATCCGGCGAGCACGCCGGTATCTTCGATGCCCTCGGTAAGCTCAGCCACCATCCATTGTTCGAGATCGACGTCGCTGGCTTCTGCTACCCAGCTGGGTATCCATGGTTCGCGATAGTTGCCGGTCGGCACGACGATCGGAAAGTTGGCGGCCTTCGATACGGCAAGATCAATATCTGCACGTCTTCCAACGCCCCCTGTCGTGCATTCGACGAGCAGTGAAATGCCTTGTCTTTTGATTGCCTCTATTTGTGGGACCATCAGCGCCACGACATCGTCTACCTCCGCCTTGGCGTAGCCGGGCCGGTCGGGGGTTCGGAGATCGACAAACACGTGCTCGTGCGGAAGAATCATACCGAGTTCTTCGCGGCGTTTCGGTCCCAGAGTGGTGTAAATCTGCTTCATTGGTTGAGATCCCCCAAATGATCGACGTTCAATGACGGTCGTCGCTAGCCGCGGAGTTCCTTCCAGGCTGCGTCCAGCGCGATCTTGGTGATGCGCGCCATCTCGTCGACTTCCTCGTGACGGATGACGAGCGGCGGTGAGGCCAGCATGCGGTCGCCGGTGGCGCGCAGCACGAGGCCGTTTGCGAGAGCGTGATTGCGCACCAGCGAGCCGATCGGATCGGGCTTTTCGAAACGGGTGCGGGTCTTCTTGTCGGCGGCAAGCTGCAGACCGCCCATCAGGCCGATGCTTTGCGCCTCGCCGACGAAATCATGATCGGCGAGCGCGGCCCATTTCTTTGCGAAATAGGGGCCGATATCGTCGCGCACGCGCTCCACCAGTTTCTCCTCCTCGATGATGCGCAGATTTTCGAGCGCGGCGGCAGCGCAGACCGGATGGCCGGAATAGGTGAAGCCGTGGTTGAAATCGCCGACATCGTTGATCAGCACGTCGGCGATGCGATCGCTGACGAGCACGCCGCCGATCGGCAGGTAACCCGAGGAAAGCCCTTTGGCGATCGGAGCAAAATCCGGCTCGACGCCGAAATATTGATAGCCGAACCATTCGCCGAGGCGGCCGAAGCCGCAGATGACTTCGTCCGTCACGAGCAGGACATTGCGCGCCTTGCAGATGCGGTCGATCTCCGGCCAGTAGGTCTCCGGCGGAATGATCACACCAGCCGCACCCTGGATCGGCTCGGCGACGAAGGCGGCGACATTCTCCTCGCCCAACTCATCGATCTTGGCGTCCAGCTCGCGGGCGACCTTCAGGCCGAATTCGGCGGGAGAAAGATCGCCACCCTCGCCATACCAATAGGGCTGGCCGATATGGACGATGCCAGGGATTGGCAGGTCGCCCTGCTCGTGCATGTATTTCATGCCGCCGAGGCTGGCGCCGGCAACCGTCGAGCCGTGATAGCCGTTGCGCCGCGCAATCACCATCTTCTTCGAGGGCTTGCCGACGGCTGCCCAATAGACGCGGGCCATGCGGAACCAGGTGTCGTTCGCTTCCGAGCCGGAGCCGGTGAAGAAGATATGGTTGAAGCGCGGGCCAGCCTTGGACGTCACCTTCTCCGCGAGCAACGTGGTCGGCGGCGACGTCGTGCCGAAGAAGGTGTTGTAATAGGGGAGCTCGTTCATCTGACGCGCGACGGCATCGGCGATTTCCTTGCGGCCATAGCCGATATTGACGCACCAGAGGCCGGCGAAGCCATCGAGATACTTTTTGCCGTTGTTATCGAAAATATGCACACCCTCGCCGCGCTCGATGATGCGCGTGCCGTCGGCATTCAGCTTCTTCATGTCGGAGAAGGGATGCAGATGGTGGGCGGCATCGATCGCAGCAAGATTGGACAGCGGGTAAGTGTCGGACATGATTAGACCTTCGGATTGAAAGGCTTTCGGCGATGGTTTACGACCTTGGCCTTCTGCGAGAGGATTTTCAAGGTCATGGCGAACAAGGGCAAAGAGGTTGAAGCGGGCGATCCGCGTTTCGAGATCCTTGTTGTCGGTATGAACGGCGATCTGCGCGGCAAACAGCTGCCGCTTTCAGCCGAAAAGAAGGTCTGGGCGGGCGATATCCGCCTGCCGACCTCGACGCAGTCGCTCGATATCTGGGGCGACGACAATGACGATATCACCGGCCTGTCGCTGACGATCGGCGATCCCGATGGCAATCTCATTGCCGATAGGCGCAGCCTTGTGCCGATGCCCTGGGCGCCCGAAGGATCCATCCAGGTGCTCGCCACCATGCACGAATTCGACGGCAGCCGCAGCTTCATGGATCCGCGCGGCATTCTCGCCTCCGTTGTCGAACGTTATGCCGAGCGTGGGCTGACGCCCGTCGTGGCGACGGAATTGGAATTCTACGTGATCGAAGAGAACTGGCGCGAGACGGGCGTGCCCTCGCCGCCTGCAAGCTTGACCTATCGCGGCGATCCGAACGGCTTCCAGCTCTATGACATGAGCGCCGTCGATGCGCTCGACGACTACCTGCGGACCCTGCGCGCCTATGCCAAAGCGATGAACCTGCCGGCGGAGGCGACAACGGCCGAATTCGGTCCCGGCCAGTTCGAAGTGAACCTGCTGCACCGGCCCGATGCCCTGGCGGCCGCCGATGACTGCCTCTACCTGAAGCGCGTTGCCGAGCAGGCGGCACGCAGACACGGGCTGAAATCGACCTGCATGGCCAAACCCTATTCGGATCATGCCGGTTCCGGTCTGCATGTGCATGCGAGCATCATCGACAGGGACGGTAACAATATCCTCGATGCTGCTGGAGGCGAACCGACCCTTCTGAAATCGGTGACGGCAGGCATGCTGCAGACCATGCATGAGGCGCAGCTCGTCTTTGCGCCCTTCGCCAATTCCTACCGCCGGTTCCAGCCTGGCTCCTTTGCGCCGACCGACCTCACCTGGGGCACCGGACATCGCGGCACGGCAATTCGCATTCCTGATACAAACGGGCCAGCGGCGCGCATCGAGCATCGCGTGGCGGGTGCCGATGCCAATCCCTACCTGCTGCTGGCGGCCATCCTCGGCGGCATGCTGCTCGGCCTCGACGGCGATCTCGATCCCGGCGAGGAAACGACGCCCGCCTATACCCCACCGGGCGCGAAGCGGCTGACGCATGATTTCCTGACGGCGGTCGAGATCTTCCGGCAGTCGGCCTTCATCGCCAATATCTTCGGCGACAAGTATCGAAAGTTGTATGGCGATACGAAGTACAAGGAAGCAATAACGCACCTGCGCACCGTGTCGGATTTCGACTATCGCACATATCTCGCGCGCCTGTAGTTAATAGAGCCCGTCACATCACTTTCACTTGGGAATTTTTCTTAACCCTGTTGGCATTATCGATGATCTATACTCGAAATCGGTAATATATTCCCGATATCAGCATGTTCAATAAACCGGCAACGGAGCCGGCGCGGATAACGGGACGGGAAAGGGATCGGTTTGATGAACCGCATCACTCTTGAGGGAAAGCTGCTGTTTGCGACCGTCATCGTCGCCTTTCTCATCCTTGTTCTGACAGCGAGCGCCCTCATTCCGACCTATGAGAGCTACCGTTCGACTTATGACAGTCTGCTTGCAGTGGAACGCTTCCGCCAGGTTTTGGAGGCTGGCACCCAAGTGTCCGCGGAACGTGGCCCGGCCAATGATATCATGGCGATCGAGCCGGACAGCAGCGCCCCGGCAACGGAGCGCCTGAGGTTCTTCCGGCGCAGCAGCGACCAGGCTCTCGAGGCTCTCGACGAGCCGTTTGCCGTCGATGTCTCCTTCGCCCTGCCCGGCCTGCAGAAGGCGCTGGCCGATACCAGGGACCAGCTTCGCAAAGCTCGCGAGGCCGTGGACCGGGTTGCCGCAACGCCGCTTGGCGAGCGCCGGCCGGAGGATGTCCAGGCCGCGATCGGCGAAATGATCGAGGTGATTGAAACCTTCCAGGCTGTCGTCGACTGGCATGTGGCGGCCTTCACGAGCCGCCAATCGGAACTGACTGCTCCGTTCCTGACAGGACGGATGATCAGCGACATGCGCGAATATGGCGGCCGGGCCGCCTCGCAGATCATGGGGCCGATCGCCACGCGCCAACCGCTCCGCGACAGCCATGTCACCGATGCCAGCCGCACCATCGGCCGGCTTCTAGAATTGCGCACGCTGATGCAAGGCCAGAAGATCGTCAGCGATAACGACACGCTGTCTGCCGACCTCATGAAGGATGTCGATGCGATCTTTTTCGGATCCGGCCTCGACCTCGTGAAGATCCTCATCGAACAAGGCAAGATTTCCGGCGACTATTCGATCTCTGCCGTCGATCTGACGCGCAACTATGTCCCGACGCTGCAGCCGCTGGCGCGGCTGCGCACGATCTTCCTCAACGATGTCGTGAAGCGCTATCGGACCCAGCATGACACGGCCTCCTACCGTCTGGCCGTCATTGCCGTCATCACAGCCTCTGCGCTCGCAGTGCTGCTCGCCCTCTTCCGCTCCATCCGCCTTCATATGCTCGATCCGCTGCTGACGGCGCGCCGGCAGATCATCGCGCTTGCCGAGGGCAGCGCCATGACAAACCTTGAGACGATCTCCAAGGCACCGGAAATGTGCAGCCTGTTCGAAGCACTGGAACTGCTGCGCGGCAAGCTTGACGAACGGGCCGAATACGAGGCCCGCCTGAAGAAGCAGGCCGAGAAGGACGGGCTGACCGGCGTATGGAACCGCCGGGCGCTGGAAGGTTTCGGCAATGCGCCTGCGGAACGCGAGGAAGATGTCTGCCTAATGCTGATCGACATCGATCACTTCAAGACGGTCAACGATACCTATGGCCACCTGACGGGCGATGCCGTGCTCATCGAAATCGCGTCACGGCTGCAGAGCGCGATGCGACCGACGGATGTCGTGGCGCGCTATGGCGGCGAGGAGTTCGCCGTTCTCGTTTCCACATCGGATCTTTCGAACACCGTGGATTTTGCCGAAGAACTGCGCAGCCACATTCAGGCGCATTTCATCCGCGACGCGGAAACCGGTATGGATCTCTCCATCACCGTCAGCATCGGCGTCGCCTCCGGCCAGTGCGGCGCAAATGGCTGGCGCCAGCTCATCGCATCGGCCGACGAGGCGCTTTACTGCGCCAAGAAGAAGGGACGCAATCGCACCTGTGTTTTCGGAGACGAGGCGGACCGGGATATCGTCGAGGGCGCTCTCATTCCCTTCAGAGCCAGGCGCACCGCTGCGCTTTAGAGCCTTTCATGGTTAGATTGAAGCATTCTGTCGGCTCAAACGGAGTCGGATGGTCGACCGGCCGGCGCGCGTCGTAGCCCAGATCTACGGCCAAGCCGGCCGGTCGATCAGACGGCCCGTTTGAGCCGACAGAATGCTTCAATCTAACCATGAAAGGCTCTAAGCGTCAGGCCGCCGGCTCGCGCCGCTCCCTTTCGCCTTCCTGTGCAGCCAATCCCTGCTTGACCAGCACCTTCAATTCACCCGGATGCAGCTTGATCGTGATATCGCGCTCCAGCGGCAGAAGCTCGCCATCCATGACGCAGTTCGCCTTGGCGCGCAGCTTCGGAAAGTGCAGATTGACTTCGGCCGGATGCATGACCATGACCGCATCGTTTTCGCGGAACCTGCCACGCAGCATGTCGATCGCCAACCGTGCGACGCCGAGCGGTTTCAGCGGTTTTGCCGTATAGAAGCCAAGCTCGCCGCTGCGCAGATTGTCGGCATAGAGCAGCGCGTTTTCGCCGAAGGGATTATTGGAGACGGAGATGGCGGAGACGCGGCGGGTTTCCTTCATGCCGGCCGCCTCGAACTCGACCTCGAATTCCGGCGGGTTGAAAACAACGCCGAAAGCTGCGCGGGTGCTGGCGCGCATCTTTCCGAGGCGGGAGCGGTAGCTGTAGGAATTGCGGTAGCGCACCATGCGCGCATGCAAGCCGGCGGAGAACTGGTGGACGAACGGCCTTCCGTTGGCACTGGCGATATCGATATTGTCGAGCTCGCCGAAAGCCAGCACGTCGAGCGCCTGCCAGATATCGAGCGGCACTTTCAGCGAGCGGGCAAAGAGGTTCATGGTACCGGCCGGCACGACGCCAAGCGCCACGCCGTTCCTCCAGGCAATCGATGCGGCCGCCGAAATTGTGCCGTCACCGCCGCCGGCAACGATGCCGTCGATATCGTCGCGCCGAGCGGCACGTTCCATGGCGGGAACAATCTCGCCGCCGGAAAAGACGATCGCTTCGAAATCATGCCCGGCCTCACGGAAGACCTCCTCCGCGCGCTTCTCGTAAGCCTGCATGTCCGTCGTTCTGAAGGTACCGCCGTCGCGATTGAAAAAGCCGACGAGCTTCATGAGGTGCTTGTTTCCTATCCTCGCTGTCCCTGCCCTCAAGAGATGGTTGATGCACCTGCGATTTCAAGCCGTATGGTTGGCACAGCTACATCGCCGAAACGCAAATATTGCAATGGACGTATGCAGATAGCAGGACGCTGCACTGCAAAAAAAGCACTCGACGCTCCCGGTTTCGCGTTCAATAGATGGGATGCTGGAGATCATATCTCCGCCTCCCGCCATTTCTGACCATCAAATGCAAATGACCGGCCCTGCGCGTCCCGCCAGCGGCCGTCGCCAAGCCCAGATCCTCCGAGGACCGCCCGTGAGCCAGGTTGCCGTCAACGATTCCATCGATGATTCTATCGCTTCCGGGCCGGAGGCAGGCCTTCCCTCTTCCATGACCGTCGCGCTGGTGCAGTTGGCACTCGCGGCTGGCGGTTTCGGCATCGGTACGGGCGAATTCGCCATTATGGGTCTGTTGCCTAATGTGGCCGATACCTTTTCGGTCACGACTCCGCAGGCAGGTTATGTCATCAGCGCCTATGCGCTGGGCGTGGTGATCGGTGCACCCGTTATTGCTGTGCTCGCGGCCAAGATGGCACGACGCACGCTGCTGCTCTGCCTCATGCTGCTCTTTGCCGTCGGCAATATCCTGAGCGCCATCGCGCCGAGCTTCGAAAGCTTCACGGTGCTGCGTTTCATCACCGGCCTGCCGCATGGCGCCTATTTCGGTGTGGCGGCCCTCGTCGCGGCCTCCATGGTGCCGGTGCATCGCCGTGCGCGGGCCGTCGGCCGCGTCATGCTCGGCCTGACGGTCGCCACCCTGCTCGGCACGCCGCTCACCACCTTCTTCGGCCAGGCGCTGGACTGGCAGGTCGCCTTCCTGACCGTCGGCATCATCGGCCTCGTGACGGTCGCTCTCATCTGGTTCTACGTGCCGCATGACAAGGTTGCCGAAGGGGCAAGCGCGCTGCGCGAACTCAGCGCCTTCCGTCGCCCGCAGATCCTGTTGACACTTGGCATAGCGGCGGTCGGTTATGGCGGCATGTTCGCCATGTTCAGCTATATCGCTTCGACCACGACGCAGGTGGCAATGCTGCCGGAAACGGCTGTTCCTTTGATGCTCGTGCTTTTCGGCATCGGCATGAATGCCGGCAATGTCATCGGCTCCTGGCTGGCGGATAAATCGCTGCTCGGCACGATCGGCGGTTCGCTGGTCTATAATATCGTGGTGCTGACGATGTTCTCTCTGACGGCTTCCAACCCCTACATGCTCGGGCTTTGCGTCTTCCTCGTCGGCTGCGGTTTTGCCGCCGGTCCGGCGCTGCAGACGCGTCTGATGGACGTCGCGGCCGATGCACAGACGCTGGCTGCCGCCTCCAACCATTCGGCCTTCAATATCGCCAACGCCATCGGCGCATGGCTCGGCGGCCTGGTCATTGCCTGGGGTTACGGTTTCGCAGCAACCGGCTATGTCGGCGCCGTCCTGTCTTTCCTGGGCCTCTTCGTCTTTGCAGCGTCCTTACGCCTGGAGCTCCGCAGCCGGAGCGCCTAAGGCCCTTGCGACACGCAGTTCCCGACCTTCCGGGCTGCAGAAGACGAATTCATCGCCCCAGGCGGCAAGAGCTCGGATCACCGGTTTCAGCGTGGAGCCAAGCGGTGTCAGAGCATATTCGACGCGCGGCGGCACGACCGGGTAAACTGTTCGTGAGATCAGGCCGGATTCTTCCAGTTCGCGCAGCTGCTTGGTCAGCATGCGCTGGGTGATGGCTGGCAGATGGCGTCTCAGCTCGTTGAAACGCAAAGTCCTGTCCATCAGATGGAAAAGGATTACGCCTTTCCACTTTCCATCGAGATAGGTCAGCGTCGCCTCCACGGGGCAACCCGGAAAATTCGTGACCAGTTTGGCGCGCGGGCGTGACATTTACAGTATCCTTTTTGGTACTACGTACAGAATTTGTGCATTCTTGCGTTGCCGGAACATAGGTCGCATCTAGCTCTCGTGCAATGAACACAGGAGTTACCAAGATGCGCGCCATCGCCTACAAGACCCCACAGCCGATCGCGGCCGAAACCTCGCTGATCGATGTCGAACTGCCGACGCCCGAGGCCAGGGGCCACGACCTGCTCGTCGAGATCAAGGCCGTCTCCGTCAATCCAGTCGATGTGAAGGTTCGCGCTCATATGGCGCCGCCTGCCGATGAGCTGAAAGTGTTGGGCTTCGATGCTGCCGGCATCGTCAAGGCCATCGGTTCCGATGTCACCCTATTTGCGCCCGGCGACGAGGTTTTCTATTCCGGCGTCATCAATCGTCCCGGCTCGAATGCCGAATTCCAGCTGGTCGACGAGCGCATCGTCGGCCACAAGCCGAAGAGCCTCGATTTCGCTGCAGCCGCCGCCCTGCCGCTGACCTCGATCACAGCCTATGAAGCGCTGTTCGACCGCCTGCGCGTCACCGATCCCGTACCGGGTGGCGCCCCTGCCGTGCTCATCATCGGTGGTGCGGGCGGCGTCGGGTCGATCGCCATCCAGATCGCCCGGACGCTGACGGATCTGACGGTCATTGCCACGGCTTCACGCCCGGAAACGCAGGACTGGGTGAAGGCGCTCGGTGCCCATCACGTCGTCGACCATTCCAAGCCGATTGCGCCGCAGGTCGCAGCGCTTGATGTCGGAGCGCCGGGTTTCATCTTCTCGACCACGAATACGGACAAGCACGTTGCCGATATCGTCGAGGCGCTGGCACCGCAGGGTCGTTTCGCGTTGATCGACGATCCCAAGACCTTCGACATCGTTCCCTTCAAGCGCAAGGCTGCGTCCGTTCACTGGGAGCTGATGTTCACCCGTCCGCTTTTCGCGACACCCGACATGATCGAGCAGCACAAGATCCTCAACAGGATTTCCGAGCTGGTCGACACCGGCAAGATCCGCACAACGCTGTCGGAAACGGTCGGGACGATCAATGCGGCGAACATGAAAAAGGCGCATGCCATGGTCGAAAGCGGCAGGATGAAGGGCAAGGTGGTTCTTGCCGGATTCTGAGGTTTTCGAGGTCGAAAATCCGCCTTTTCCGGTCTTCGAAACATTGCGTAAATGATGCTGACATATAATGCCGCGCAGAGGGTGCGGCATTCTGGCGTTAAACATCTAAGCAGCTTGACTTTTTCCGCATTCGAGACCACCTAGTGCAACACGTGCGTGACATACGTTGCGCACGGATATCAACGGAGCCATCATCAAGATGCCAAGCGACAGTAGCAGTCGATTGCCTTTGCCGTACGCGGCCGTGGCGCGCTGACCTGGATGCTCCAGGCTCGCCCGTTCGGACGCTACGGCGGATCGACGGAAAGGCGAGCCAATGAATATCAATCGCTTCCCCCTGCGGGCCGGCTATGCCGCCCGTGCCTTCATGAATAACAGCCGTATCGCGACCATCGCCGAGCGCGTGGAATCGCTGAACGGGCTCGCACCGGCTGAAGCCGGCCGCATCCTTTCGCGGATGCCGCAGGACCATGCCGTCAACATTCTCGACCGTCCGGAGCTGCGCAACGCATCGGCCATACTGGCGCTGATGGACGGCACGGATTCGGCCCGCCTGCTGCACGGCATGTCGAACGACCGCGTCGCCGACGTCCTGCTGGAGCTCGGCGTCGACGACCGCGTGCGCCTGTTCTCCAGCCTGGAAGAGCCGGTCCGCATCGCCATCCAGCATCTGATGGGCTACCCGCCACGCACGGCCGGCAGCATCATGACGACGGAATTCGTCAGCGTGCCCGACGACTGGACCGTCGCCCAGACGCTGGACCATGTCCGGCAGGTCGAACGTTCGCGCGAAACCGTCTATGCCATCTATGTGCTGGACCATAATTCCGGCGCGCTGATGCGTGTCGTCACCCTTCGCCGCCTCATTACCGGGGAGCCCGAAGCCTCGATCCTCTCGGTCGCGCAGAAGGGCATGCCGGTTTCGGCCAATGCGCTGATGAAGCAGGAAGATGTCGCACGGCTGATCCGCAAGCATGACCTGCTGGCGCTGCCGGTGATCGACGATCATGGCCTGATCCTCGGCATCGTCACGGTCGATGACGTCATCGACACGATGATCGCGGATACGACGGAAGCCGCCCAGAAATTCGGCGGTATGGAAGCGCTCGGCAAGCCCTATATGAAGATCGGCTTCGGCGGCATGATCCGCAAGCGGGCCGGCTGGCTCTGCGCCCTCTTCCTCGGCGAAATGCTGACGGCAAGTGCCATGCAGCATTTCGAAGGCGAGCTGGAAAAGGCCGTCGTGCTGACGCTCTTCATCCCGCTGATCATGAGCTCCGGCGGCAATTCCGGTTCGCAGGCAACCTCGCTCATCATCCGGGCGCTCGCCGTCGGCGAGTTGAAGCTGACCGACTGGTGGCGGGTGCTGCTGCGCGAGTTGCCGACGGGCATCGTGCTCGGCGCCATCCTCGGGCTCGTCGGCATGATCAGGGTGATCTTCTGGCAGACGGCCGGGCTCTATGATTACGGCCCGCACTGGCAGCTGGTCGGCCTGACGGTCTTTGCCGCATTGGTCGGCATCGTCACCTTCGGCTCCATGTCCGGTTCGATGCTGCCTTTCCTGCTGCAGAAACTGCGGCTCGATCCGGCAACGGCATCGGCTCCCTTCGTCGCCACGCTGGTCGATGTCACCGGACTCGTCATCTACTTCTCGGTGGCGCTGCTCATCCTTAGCGGGACGCTGCTGTAGTTCTTTGATCAGAGGCGGATGATTCAGGCTGGGCTGAAACCATCCGCCTCTGGTGTCCCGCAAGGCGCGTCAATTGCGCTCCGGCAGCTTCAGTGGTCCATGTGTCTTGATGCTGCGGATGGCAAAATTCGAGCGGATATCGGTGACATTCGGCAGGGTCAGCAATGTCTCCGTCAGCAGCCGTTCATAGCCCGAGAGATCTTCGACCACGACTTCGGCCAGGAAATCCGCCGTGCCTGAAATCAGGAAGCAGGAGACGATCTCGGGAATGGCGAGCAGTGCTGCCTGCTGCGCCTCGGAATTCTCCTTGCTGTGACGGGCGACCTTGAACTCGACGAAGACGGTAAGCCCGAGCCCGACCTCCTTTCGGTCGATATCGGCCGTGTAGCGGCGGATGACGCCGAGCTTTTCGAGATTGCGGATGCGGCGCAGGCAGGGCGACGGCGAGAGGTTCACCTTCTCGGCAATCTCGACATTGGTGGCACGGGCATCTTCCTGAAGGCATTTCAGGATGGCAATATCGAATTTATCGAGATTTGGCATATTTGCGAAATCCATCAGCATGAATTGGCAGATCATTGCGCATAACACGATTTTTGCGCCACAGATAGCAAGGACATGCCTCGGCCTCCGGCGCTAATCTTCTTGTCAATCGGAGTGGATCCGGATGGAAAAGAGGACAGGACGATGAGCACGATCGCATATTCAAACGAGAAATCGCCTTCACAGACACTGGGCTATGCCGCCGGCACGATCACCGTACTGATCTGGTCGACATGGTTTCTGGCAACCCGCCATAGTGCTGCAACGCCGCTGGGCTCGATCGATATCGGGCTGATCCGCTTCGGCATACCGGCGCTCGCTCTCTCGCCTGTCTGGCTGCGTACAGGCCTGCTGCCAAAGGGCCTTCCGCTGCATCTTCTGGCGGTCATGGTGGCCGGGTGCGGTGCGATCTTCTTCCTGGTGACGACGCTTGCCATTCACTCCACGCCGGCTGCCTCGTCGGGCATCCTGCTCGGCGGTTCGATGCCGCTCGCTACCGCACTGATCGGCATTCTGCTGTTTCGTGAAAGGCCGGATGCGACCCGTATCGCCGGGCTGCTGGCGATCGTCGCCGGTGTGATGATCCTGCTCGTTCGCAGCCTTGCCGATGCTTCCCTGCCCTGGACGAGCTTCGTGCTGCTGCCGGCCGGTGCCGTTCTCTGGGCAAGCTATACGCATGCCTTTCGCCGCTCGGGTCTTTCGGCCATCCAGGCCAGCGCGCTGATTGCCATCTGGTCCTTCCTGATCATGGCCGTCCTGGCGCTGGTCTTCGGCATCTCGCTGCCGCAGGCACCACTTCCGGAAATCGGCCTGCAGGTGCTGAGCCAGGGCATTCTTTCCGGCCTGGTCGCGATGGTCGCCTACGGTACGGCAGTGCGCACCCTCGGCGGAACACAGGCGGCGGCCTTTACGGCGCTGACGCCGGTGCTGGCGACACTTGGTGGTGGCCTCTTGCTCGGCGAGCAAATGGGCCTTGCCGAAATCTGCGCCGCCGTCGTCACCGGCATCGGCGTGGCGCTCTCGACCGGCATTGCCGCCAAGCACCGCTGAGCATCCGCCCAAAACAAAAGCCGCCGACGGCGATGCGCTGCGGCGGCTTCTTTGTGACTTTATATCAGGCTGTCGCCTGGATGACGACGACCCTGGCGCCGACTTCGACGCGGTTGTAGAGGTCGATGACGTCGTGGTTCATCATACGGATGCAGCCGCTCGACATGGCCAGGCCGATCGATTGCGGCTGGTTGGTGCCGTGGATGCGGAAATGCGTGTCGTTGCCGCCGCGATAAAGATACAGCGCGCGGGCACCAAGCGGATTGTTCGGGCCGCCCGGCATGCCTCCGGCGAGCCTGCGATAACGCTCCTCACGGCGTTGCATGTTTTCCGTCGGCGTCCAGCTCGGCCATTCCGCCTTGCGGCCGACATAGGCATTGCCGGCAAAGGCAAGGCCCTCGCGACCGACGCCGACGCCGTAACGCATCGCCCTGCCGTCACCGAGGATATAATAGGCGCGCCGCTCCGGCGTATCGATGATGATCGTTCCCGGCGCATAGCCGCCCTCGTAGGCGACTTCGGTGCGACGAAGCTCCGGCTTGATCTGATCGATCGGCACCTGCCTCAGCGGAAATCTCTCATCCGGAAGTGCGGCGTAGTTCGTCTGGCTGTTCAGGGTGGTCGAAGAGCAGCCGGCAACGAAAAGAGGCAGGGCGATCAGGAAGCCCCGGCGCGAGATCGTCATGAACGTGTCCTTAGTGCGTCAAGAAGATGTCGCAGGCTAAGGAGATTATGGTTAACGAAACGGTAATTTGGACGATGAATTGGTTGCCAGGGCTTAGGAAGGCCGTCTCGCCGCACTCTAATAGCAAAGTGTGCGCAACATTCCTTCGAAATTCGGCTTGGACTTGCAGCTCTCCATATTCGGTCGATGCGCTGCCTGGCGGCTTTGAGTCGGCGCCGATTGGGATGCTGGGGGAGATTGTGTCGAACATGCCGAACAGGCAATCGCAATCACCGGCACGAGCAAAAAAAGTCTCATCTCTTATCCTCCGAGAAAAGGCCGGTAGCCCCAAAGTGGGGGGCACGGGTGCCACGCTTCCTCCGTCCGTCCACCATTCGGGCGGGCCTAACAATTCCGAGACTTCACGCATGGTCAAACGGTGCTTCAGCGACCGCAAACCCTCCTGTGCGAAGGAAAGGAAAGCATGGAAACCCTGTCCAATTTACGGCGCCGAAGAACCACCCCGCGTCACATATTCGGATAGACCGGCCCCTCGCCGCCCTGCGGCGGCACCCAGTTGATGTTCTGGTTGGGGTCCTTGATGTCACAGGTCTTGCAGTGGACGCAGTTCTGGGCGTTGATGACGAATGTCTCCTCGCCATCCTTTTCCACCCATTCGTAGACCCCGGCCGGACAGTAGCGCGTCGAGGGACCGGCATAGATGCCGAGTTCCGACGACTTCTGCAGCGGCATGTCCTTGACCTGCAGATGGACCGGCTGGTCCTCTTCATGATTGGTGTTCGACAGGAAGACGGAGGACAGGCGGTCGAAGGTCAGCACGCCATCGGGCTTCGGATAGACGATCGGCTTATGCTGCGAGGCGGGTTCCAGCGAGGCGGCGTCGGTCTTGCCGTGACCAAGCGTGCCGAAGAAGGAGAAGCCGAAGAGCTGGTTGGTCCACATATCGAGACCGCCGAGCGCCACGCCCAGGGCCGTGCCGAATTTCGACCAGAGCGGCTTGACGTTGCGCACCCGCTTCAGGTCCTTGCCGATATCGCCCTTGCGCCAGTCGGTTTCGATCTCGGCTACTTCGTCATTGGCGCGGCCGGCGGCGATTGCCGCCGCGATGCGGTCGGCCGCCATCATGCCCGAGAGCACGGCATTGTGGCTGCCCTTGATGCGCGGCACGTTGACGAAGCCCGCCGAACAGCCAATCAGCGCGCCACCGGGGAAGGAGAGTTTCGGCACCGACTGATACCCGCCCTCGGTGATGGCACGCGCACCATAGGAGAGGCGCTTGCCGCCCTCGAAGGTGCCGCGGATCGCCGGATGGGTCTTGAAGCGCTGAAACTCCTCGAAGGGGTAGAGATAGGGGTTCTTGTAGTTCAGGTGGACGACGAAGCCGACGGCGACGAGATTGTCTTCCAGGTGATAGAGGAAGGAACCGCCGCCTGTGCTCATGCCGAGCGGCCAGCCGAAGGAATGCTGTACGAGGCCGCGACGGTGGTTCTCGGGCTTGACCTCCCAGAGTTCCTTGATGCCGATGCCGAATTTCTGCGGCTCGCGATCCTTCTGCAGGTCGAACTTGGCGATCAGCTGCTTGGCAAGCGAGCCGCGCACGCCCTCCCCGATCAGCACATACTTGCCCATGAGCGCCATGCCGCGCGCATAGTTCGGGCCGGGCTCGCCGTTCTTCTCGATGCCCATGTCGCCGGTCGCCACGCCGATGACGGCTCCCTCGTCATTGTAGAGCACTTCGGTCGCGGCAAAGCCCGGATAGATCTCGACGCCGAGTTCTTCGGCCTTGCCCGCCAGCCAGCGACAGACATTTCCGAGCGAGACGATGTAGTTGCCGTGATTGCTCATCAGCGGCGGCATCATGATGTTCGGCAGGCGCAGCGAACCGGCCGGGCCGAGCAGCAGGAAATGATCGTCCGTCACTTCGGTCTTGAAGGGATGACCCTCCTCTTCGCGCCAGCCGGGCAGCAGGCGGTCGATGCCGATGGGATCGACGACGGCACCCGACAGGATATGGGCGCCGACTTCAGCGCCCTTCTCGAGCACGACGACCGACAGTTCCGGATTGACCTGTTTCAGGCGGATGGCGGCCGAAAGGCCGGCCGGACCGGCGCCGACGATCACGACGTCGAATTCCATGCTCTCGCGTTCCGGCAACTCAGTCATTTCGGTCATCCATTCTCTCCGCTCGGCCGTTTGACGGCCTTTCATCCCCAATCAGCTAACTCTCTTGGCAAAACCGGAAAACATTGTCGAGCCGGGAAGCGACAGCCAATCCTCCAATTCGCACAATGATGTTTCCTCCGTACAGAAGGTTATATGACGCTTACGTTAACGTCAATTAAGGGAGTATCGTGAAAGCGCTCTTTCTCCTTTTCTTCCGCATGGCTTGCGCCCTATAGAAAGGGCAACAGGAAATGGAGGAAATCATGGATCTCGGCATCGAGGGAAAACGCGCACTGGTACTGGCTTCCTCGCGCGGTCTTGGGCTCGGCATCGCCAAGGCCCTGGCACAGGAGGGCGCGAATGTTCTTCTGTGCGGACGCAGCGGCGACGAGTTGGAAGCCAATTGCAAGGCGATCAATGCGCAAGGCAAGGGCAAGGCCGACTGGGTCTGGGCCGACCTCTCCGATGACAATTTCGTCGGCACAGTCACGGCTGCCGTGCAGGAGAAATTCGGCGGGCTCGATATCCTCGTCAACAATACAGGCGGCCCGACGCCCGGCACGACCGAGGACATGACTGCTGAAAAGCTCGAGACCTATTTCTTTTCCATGGTGGCGCGCGTCATCACGCTGACCAATGCGCTGCTGCCGGGCATGAAGGCGCAGGGCTGGGGCCGCATTCTGACAGTCGCCTCGTCGGGCGTGATCGAGCCGATCGCCAATCTGGCGCTGTCGAACACGCTGCGCCCGGCGCTTGCCGGCTGGAGCAAGACGCTGGCGTCGGAAGTGGCAAGCCACGGAGTCACTACCAACCTGCTGCTGCCCGGCAGCATCCTGACAGCGCGCCTCGACGATCTCGATGGCGCCGCCGCCAAGCGGACCGGCAAGAGCATCGAGGAGATCCGCGTCGAGAAGGAAGCGCGCATTCCGGTCGGGCGCTACGGCAAGGTCGAGGAATTCGCTGCAACGGCGGCCTTCCTCTGCAGCGAGCCGGCGAGCTACATCACCGGCTCGCTGATCCGCTGCGATGGAGGTGCTGCGCGCTCCGTCTGATCGCCGGTATCATCAGGCATGGGCCGACGCAGCGGCCCATGCCGCGACGCTGTCGATCTTCGAGCCGATATAGGCGGGATCATCGGCAAGTTCGGCGAGTTCGGACAGGCGATGGAAGCCCGTCAGGATCGCGATGCGCCGGCGGTCGAGCTGGCGGCCGGTCAGCGTCTGATAGGCCGAGACGATGCGCGCCGTCAGATCGGGCGAGATGAAGTTCGAATAGATGAACTCCTGATGCAGCGGGCCGAAGCCTGAATCGGCGAAGTCATAGACGCCGTTCAGCCTGCCCTGCCCGTGATCGAAGGCCATGTTCCAGCCGTGGCCGTCGAAGAAGCCGAAGGTGATGCCGTGGGGATCGGGCGGCAGGGACTGGAAATCCGGGATAACAGTTTCTGCATAGCTGATCAGTTCGGACGGCAGCAGCGGCAGGACCTTGTCCATGACGGTCTCCGGCGATTGCCAGGGCAGTATCGGTCCGGCGCCAAGCGCGCGCATGCGGTCGGCATCAAGGTCATGCAGTTCGGCATAGAAACGGGCGAGATCGTCGCCAAGGCGCTGACGGGCTGCTTCCGGCAGAGCCTCGTAATCCTCCGTCATGAGATGTTCGCCGCGCAGCTTGGAATGGCTCGAAAAGACCGGGGGGCCGTCGTGAATGCGCATGTCGGGGACAGCCATCGTCAAGGATGGCCTGATGACGCCGAGGAATGCCGCTTCCCTCACCAGCGCCCTTTCGGCATGCGGATTAAGGGGAAACTTGAAGATCAGCCGGTCGTCGACGTCGACGGCCACCGAATCCCAACCCTTGGTCGCCAGCTTGAACACGGAGCCCGTCAGTTCGGGAAAAGTGGTTGTGATGAGTGAGCGAAGTTCACCAGCATTCAACTCGGCCATGGCTGCCTGCCTCTGCGTTTTCCAGGGTCTATCCCACGCAAGATCTGCCATGCGGATCAAATAGTGTTTCGCCGGTACAGCCTGCGCTGGCAGGTCTCCGAGATCAACGACACTGCCTACCTGACTATATATTAGAATAGCTTGAATATTACAGACTGTTCATTACGAAAATTTAAGCCGCCATAACCGCTTAGTGATCGCCGCCGGGGTGAATATGTCTTTTTTGCGCCGCAATATAGGCGGCTCAATCACGGTAGAAAATCACGCAATTTTCCAAGACAAGACCGGTCTCGCCCATGAAGAAATTTTGGATCACCGTCAGTATTGCAGCCTTGGCCGCCGTTGGCGTCTGGCAGTTCGGGGACAGAATCCCCTATGCCTCTGATATCCCCTACCTGTCGCAGTTCATCAAGAAGCCTGAGGGCACCCGCAATGGCGGCCATCAGCAGGCACAAAGCGATCAGGCCCAGAGTGGTGGGCAGAGCGGTGGCCAGCAGGGTGGCGGACGGCGGCGCGGCGCGACAGGCCCGACCATGGTCAAGACCGTGGCGGCCGTAAAGGCGACGCTGCCGATGGATGTGACGGCGACCGGCTGGGCTGATGCCGAGGACAATACGACGATCGCCGCGCAGGAACAGGGCCTCGTCGTCAGCATCGAGGCTCAGGACGGTGCGACGGTCAAGGAAGGCGATCTAATCGCCAAGCTGGACGACCGGACGGCCAAAGCCGCCGTCGACAAGGACAATGCGATGATCGTGCGTGATGCGGCAACGCTCGCAGAATCCGAGACGGCGCTGACAAGGGCGCAGGACCTCTTCAACCAGAAGGCCGGCACCCAGCAGAGCCTCGATCAGGCGAGAGCCGCCCGCGATACCGCCGCCGCGACCGTCGAAGCCGACAAGGCCACGCTCGCCTCCGACCAGGTCATCCTCGAGCATACCGATATTCGTGCGCCCTTCGACGGCAGGCTTGGCGATATCGCTCTCAGCAAGGGTGCCTTCGTCAATGCCGGTGCGGCCATCGTCACCATCGCCAAATACGATCCGATCTATGTGAAGTTCCACCTGCAGGAGCGCTACCTGCGTGTGCTGAAGAAGGCGCTGGCCGCCGGCCCGGTCGAGGTCAGCACGGCGCCCGATTCCACCAAGGGGCAAGTGCGCAAAGGCGAGATCAGCTTCTACGACAACACGGTCGATACGGCATCGGGCACGATCCTCGCCAAGGCGAAGTTCGAGAACGCCTCCGGCGCTCTGTGGCCCGGCCAGTCGGTCAATATCGTCGTGCATTTCAACAATGACGAGCAGCAGGTGGTCGTGCCGACGGTTGCCGTCAGCCCTGGTCCCGACGGCTTCTTCGCCTTCGTTGCCAAGGATGGCAAATCGCACCTGACGCCGGTGACCGTCGCCCGCGCCAATGGCGGATTCACCGCCATTTCGTCCGGCATCGCGGAAGGCGACCATGTGGTTGTCGAAGGCCAGGGCCAACTCAACGACCAGCAGGCGGTCAGCGAACAGTTCGACGAGAAGACGCTCAATGTCGCCTCCGCCGAGGCGCCTCGGCAACAGCAGCAGGCCGAAACGATCGCGGTGGGGACTGAGCAATGATCCCGAATTTCTGTATCCAGCGCCCCGTCGCAACGACGCTGCTTGCGATCGGCGTCATTCTGGCCGGTCTTGCGGGCTACCGGCTCGTGCCGGTGGCGGCGCTGCCGCAGGTCGATTTTCCGACCATCAACGTTTCGGCGCAGTTGAGCGGCGCCTCGCCGCAGACCATGGCGACTTCGGTCGCGACACCGCTGATCAAGCAGTTCGAGACGATCCCCGGCATCAGCGAGATCAGCGCGTCGAGCTCACTCGGCAGCACCAGCATCGTGCTGCAGTTCGACCTCAACCGCGATATCGATGCGGCCGCCGCCGATGTGCAGGCGGCCATTTCGCATGCGACGCGGCAGCTGCCCGATAACATGACGACACCGCCAAGCTATCGGAAGACGAACCCGGCCGACGCGCCGGTCATGCTGCTTTCGGTGCAGAGCAACACCATGCCGCGCAGCAAGCTCGACGAGATCGCCGAAGACATCATCTCGCCGTCGCTGTCGACGCTTCCGGGTGTTGCCCAGGTCAGTGTCTTCGGTGCGCAGACCTATGCCGTGCGCGTCGAGGTCGATCCCAACAAGCTTTTGACCCGCAACATCGGCATCGACACCGTCAACAAGGCGCTTGCCGCCGCCAACAGCCAGCAGCCGGTCGGCACCCTGCAGAACAATTCGCAGGCCATGACGATCACGGCGAACACGCAGCGCACCAACGCCGAGCAGTTCCGCTCGCTCGTCATCGCCAATCCGAACGGCGCGCCGATCCATCTCGGCGATATTGCCGATGTCCAGGACAGCGTCGAGAACCAGTATACGGGCAGCTGGTATGACGGCCAGCGCGGCATCATCCTCGCCATCCAGCGCCAGCCGGATGCCAACACGGTCGACGTCGTCGACGCGATCAACGCCAAGCTGCCGCAGCTCCACGCCGAAATCCCGCCCTCGGTCAACACGGTCGTCATGAACGATGCCGCAAAGCCGATTCGCGATGCCATCGCCGACGTGAAGTTCACTCTGCTCCTGACGATCGGCCTCGTCGTTCTCGTCATCTACCTCTTCACCGGCCATGCGACCGCAACGATCATTCCGGGGCTTGCCGTTCCGCTGTCGCTGATCTCGACCTTCGGCATGATGTATGTGCTGGGCTACAGCATCGACAACATCTCGCTGCTCGGCCTCACGCTCGCGGTGGGTCTCGTCGTCGACGACGCGATCGTCATGCTCGAAAACATCCTGCGCCATGTCGAGGAAGGGATGCCGGTGCGGGAAGCGGCGATCAAGGGTGCGGGCGAAGTCAGCTACACCATCATCTCCATGTCGGTGTCGCTGATCGCAGTCTTCATCCCGATCCTGTTGATGGGCGGTGTCGTCGGCCGGGTGTTCAACGAATTCGGCATGGTTGTTGCAATCGCCATCATCGCTTCAGCGATCGTTTCGCTGACGGTGACGCCGATGCTCGGCTCGCGCCTGTCCAGCAACCACGGCCGTCCGCCACTCCTCATCCGCATCTTCGATGCCGGTTTCGAGCGGACGCTGCGCGGTTATGACAATGCGGTCGGCTGGTGCCTTCGCCATCGCCCCTTCATTCTCGGAGTCTTCCTCGCGTCCGTCGCGCTGACCGTCTATTTCTTCATGACGCTGCCGACGAGCTTCTTCCCACAGGAAGATATCGGCCGCCTGACGATCAGCACGCAGGCGCGACAGGATATTTCCTACTCGGCGATGGAGGCCCTGCAGCAGCAGGCCGCGGCCGTCGTCAAGGCGAACCCGGCCGTCAACCATGTGATGTCGACCATCGGCGGCAACCCCAACAAGCCACAGAACAACGGCTCGATGTTCGTCGAACTGAAAGACAAGGATCAGCGTGAACCGCTTGACCAGACACTGCGCGAGCTGCGCACTGCGATCAACAAGATCCCCGGCCTGCAGGCCTTCGTAACCCCGAACCAGAGCCTGCGCTTCGGCGGCCGCCAGACCGCCAGCCAGTATCAGCTGGTCATACAGGCGCTGAACGCCGACCAGACCAACCTGTGGGCCGGCAAGATCCAGCAGGCGATGCGCGCCGACCGGCTATTCACGGACGTGACCTCGGATGCGCAGAACAATGCTCTTCAGGCCAGTATCGTCATCGATACCGAGCGGGCAGCCGCCTACGGGATCGACAATGATACGCTGCGCACGACGCTGCAGGAATCCTTCAGCGGCTTTGCGGCTGCGGAAATCCAGTCGACCGGCGACAGCTACGACGTCATCGTCGAATATGACACGAGCAAGCCATGGGATGACCAGAAACTCTCTGAGATCCGCGTCGCCTCTTCCAATGGCAGCCTGGTGCCGCTGTCGAACTTCGCGCATGTCGAGCGCACGGTCGGACCCGTCACCATCAACCAGACGGGCCAGCTCGTCTCGACCACCGTGTCCTTCAACCTGCCGGAAGGCGTATCGCTCAGCGACGCGACGGCGAGGATCGAGCAGATCAACAAGGACCTCGACATGCCGGCCGACGTCTTCACGTCCTATGGCGGTACGGCAGAGATCTTCCAGCAATCGCAGGGCAATACGCCCTACCTGATCCTGGCGGCGGTGCTGACAATCTATGTCGTGCTCGGCGTGCTCTATGAGAGCTTCATCCACCCGCTGACTATCCTCTCCGGCCTGCCGGCCGCCGCCTTCGGTGCGCTGCTGGCGTTGAAGATCATGGGCTTTGATCTCTCGATCATCGCGCTCATCGGCCTGCTGATGCTGATCGGGATCGTCAAGAAGAACGCGATCATGATGATCGACGTGGCGGTGGAGACGATGCGAACGACGGGCGAGAAGGCAACGGCAGCGATCCACGAAGCCTGCGTGCGGCGCTTCCGCCCGATCATGATGACGACCTTCTGCGCCCTGCTCGGCGCCCTGCCGATCGCGCTCGGCACAGGTGCGAGCTCGGAACTTCGCCAGCCGCTCGGCATCGCCGTCGTCGGCGGCCTCATCGTCTCGCAGCTTCTGACACTGTTCATCACGCCTGTCATCTTCGTCGAGATGGACCGCTTCGGCAATTTCCTCCACCGCCTGCTCAGCCGCAGGGAGACGGAAGCGCACGTGGCAGAGGAGCCGCGGGCGATCGCCGCTGAGTAAGAAGACAGAAGGGCGCCTTCCGGCGCCCTTTTCATGTCAGCGACCCTCGACCAGCTTTGGGAAATCCGCGATCAGCGTATCCCGCGTCTCGAAGCTGATGGGATTGTCGGCATAGCGATGATTGGCGATGTAGAGCCTCGCGAAGATGAGCCGCCGGTCGCCCTTCGTCGCCCAGCCGACAAACCAGCCGAGCGGCCGTTCGTAATTGGTCTTGCCGGCTGCATTGCGCAGCCAGCCGGCGCCGGTCTTGCCTTGGATATCCCAGCCGTCAGTCGCCTGAAACCGTGGGACGATCGCCTCCGTCATCTGCCGCGCTCGCACCGAGATCGGCAGGCTGCCGGTGCGGAAGCGGCGGAGGAACCGTACCTGATCCTCGGCCGAGATCTTCAGTGACGACATCAGCCAGGCTTCGGTGAGGCCATCCGTATTGCCAGGCCCGCCCAAGACATCCTGATTGCCGTATCCGAAGCGCTTGACGTAATCGGCAAAGGCGCGCTTGCCAAGCTTGCGGGTCAGTTCCTGCGAGAACCAGACGATGGAATCCCGCTCCCATATGGTCGGATCGGTATCCTTCTGCTCACGCTTCGAACGCTTGAGCTTCGGATCGTATGGCCAGAGCGGATTGTGCTCATCGACCAAAATGCCGGAATCATAGCCCATCATGGCCAAAGGCAGTTTGAAGGTCGATTGCGGATAGAAGCCCTGATCACAATTGCCCTGACGGTAAATCGTCTCGCCGGTCTTCTCATCGATGATGACGGTGCAGCGGATCGGATCGGCGGCATCGGCCGGCGATGCACCCATGGAAATTGCTGTAATACTTATAGAAAATGCCAGAAGAAGATGTCTTTCGAAAGCCACTTTCGTTCTCCATATGGTTCGACCTCGGCTTTCTAGGCCACCCTGGAAGGCCCGATCAAACGATGATATTTCCGGTCAGGCATAAATCAGATTAGGCCATTGCCATGGTTCGACCATATTTGCCGCTGAATTCGCTGCGCGCCTTCGAGGCAGCGGCGCGGCATCTTTCCTTTACCCGGGCGGCCATCGAGCTCTGCGTCACACAGGCCGCCGTCAGCCATCAGGTGAAGCTTCTGGAACAGCGGCTCGGCGTCAGCCTGTTTCGCCGCCTGCCGCGCGGGCTGATGATCACGGAGGAAGGGCTTGCGCTTTTGCCGGCGCTGCAGGATTCCTTCGACCGCATGGCCGATATGCTGGAGCGGTTCGAGGGCGGGCATGTGCGCGAAGTGCTGAAGCTTGGCGCCGTCGGCACGCTCGCCGTCGGCTGGCTCCTGCCGCGGCTTGCCGATTTCCGCGAGCAATATCCTTTCATCGATCTCAGGCTTTCGACCAATAACAACCGCGTCGATATTGCCGCCGAGGGTCTCGACTATACGATCAAATTCGGCAACGGCGCCTGGCACGACATAGAGGCCGAAGCCCTGTTCGAAGCGCCGCTCTCGGTGCTCTCTATCCCCTCGATCGCCCGCCAGCTCTCCTCCCCCGAAGACGTCGCGCATCAGACGCTGCTGCGCTCCTACCGCGCCGACGAATGGCCGGGCTGGTTTGAGAAGGCAGGCGTCACCTCCCCGCCGATCCGCGGCATGGTCTTCGATTCCTCCGTGCTGATGATCGAGGCGGCACTGCAGGGCGCTGGCGTGGCACTGGCGCCGCCCTTGATGTTCTCCCGCCAGCTTGCGGCAGGCGAGTTGGAACAGCCCTTCCCGATCTGGATCTCCAAGGGCAGCTACTGGCTCACAAGGCTCAAATCCCGCTCCGTCACGCCCGCAATGGAGATGTTCCGCAAGTGGGTCGGCAAGATGGCAGAGGAGACGCGCGCGCAGCTCCAAAACTGATGAGAACGGGTTGCTTTCCACCCTCTCCTGTGCGATCACGCGCCTCTCACAACATGTCAGGGGCGCACCAAAAGGCGCCCTTTCGCATTTCGGGGCATCCGCCCCGGCTCATAGATTTTCGACATATTTGACAGGGAGCACGGCCATGGCACAGGCGCTCGGGCTTGACTTCGGCACGACCAATACTGTTCTGGCGCTTGCAGATGGCGGCGCCGATACTCATTCCATATCGCTGACCAGCAGCGCCGGCACGGCCGACAGCATGCGCACCGCGCTCTCCTTCATGAAGGACGCGCAGCTCGGCGCTTCGGCGCTGAAGGTGGAGGCCGGCCATGCGGCGATCCAGCAGTTCATCGACAATCCCGGCGACTGCCGCTTCCTGCAGTCGATCAAGACCTTTGCGGCAAGCGCCCTCTTCCAGGGCACGATCATCTTCGGCAAGCGGCAGAGCTTCGAAGACCTGATGGAGATCTTCATCCGCCGCCTGCGCCACTACGCCGGCGAGAACTGGCCTGCGGACGTTACCCGCATCATTGCAGGCCGTCCGGTGCATTTTGCCGGCGCCAGTCCGGATCCGGCGCTTGCCGTGCAGCGCTACAACGAGGCGCTGACACGCTTCGGCTTTCCGGAAATTCACTATGTCTACGAGCCGGTGGCGGCCGCTTTCTACTTCGCGCAGAACCTGAAGTCCGATGCGACCGTGCTCGTCGCCGACTTCGGCGGCGGCACGACGGACTATTCGCTGATCCGCTTCGAAACCAAGGCCGGCAAGCTGACGGCAACGCCGATCGGCCATTCGGGTGTCGGTGTCGCCGGCGATCATTTCGACGCGCGCATGATCGACAACATCGTTGCGCCTCAGATCGGCAAAGGGAGTCATTTCAAGAGCTTCGACAAGATCCTTGAGGTTCCCTCGAACTATTACACGAGCTTCAGCCGCTGGAACCAGCTGTCGATCTTCAAGACCACAAGGGAATTCGAGGATCTGAAGAAGCTGGTGCGCACGGCGCTGGAGCCGGAGAAGCTGGAAATCTTCATCGATCTCATCGACCATGACGAGGGCTATCCGCTCTATCAGGCAGTCTCGGCAACGAAGATGGCACTTTCCGCCGCCGAGGAAGCCCCCTTCGACTTCGCTCCGCTTGGCCGGGCCGGCCACCGAACGATCAAGCGCAGCGATTTCGAAAGCTGGATCGTCGATGACCTTGCCCGTATCGAGGGCGCACTCGACGAGGTGCTGGAGAAGACCAACATGGATGCATCCGGCATCGACAAGGTGTTCCTGACGGGCGGCACATCTTTCGTGCCGGCCGTGCGGCGCATCTTCACCGAGCGCTTCGACAGCGACAAGATCGAGAGCGGCGGCGAACTGCTCTCCATCGCTCACGGTCTGGCGTTGATCGGCGAACGCGACGACATCGACCAATGGACCGTACAATAGTGGGGGACTGTGCAATAAGCGCCGAAAGGGCGCTGGCTGCCCTGCCCGCCCTTTCATTGCCGTTTTCGCTCCGCTAAAGTCTGTCCATGATCTCCGCCAACGACCTGACACCGGCCGAACTTGCCGCACTTCTGCATTTCCATGCGGAAGCGGGCGTGGACTGGCTGCTGGAGGACGAGGCGGTCGACCGGTTCGCCGAATTCGAGGCGATGAAGGCGGCACGCCGCGCGGCAGCACCGGCGCAGCCGGAAAGACTGGCACAATCGCAAAGTGACGCGCCTTCGCGCCCGGCCGCCCCGCAGCAGCGTGCAGCAACTCCCGCCCCTGCCTCGCGCCCGCAGCCGGCTATCCCCGACGGCGAAGCGGTGCAGCAGGCGCGGTTTGCGGCCGAGAGCGCACGTTCGCTGACCGAGTTGAAGACGGCGCTGGAAGCCTTCAACGGCTGCAATCTGAAAAACAGCGCCCGCTCGACCATTTTCGCGAGCGGCGATCCGGCCAGCGGCATCATGGTGATCGGCCCGGCGCCGGGTGCCGATGACGAACGCGAGGGCACGGCCTTTGCCGGTCGGCAGGGCCAGTTGCTGGACCGGATGCTGGCCTCGATCGGCCTGAACCGGGAAGCCATTCTCCTGACGCAGATCATTCCCTGGCGTCCGCCGGGCAACCGCATGCCTTCGGCGGCCGAAACGGAGATCTGCCGTCCCTTCATCGAGCGGCAGATCGCGCTCGCCGAACCGCGTGCCATTCTGCTGCTCGGCAATTACACGGCGCGATTCTTCTTCGGCGAAAACGACACGATCCACGGGCTTCGCGGCCGCTGGAAGGAGATCGCTGTCGCAGATCAGGTCATTCCGGCCATCGCCAGCCTGCATCCGCAGGACCTGTTAACCGCGCCCGTCAATAAGCGGTTGGCCTGGAGCGATCTACTGGCCTTCCAGGCTAGACTTAAAGAGCTTTCCCTGCTTACAAATTAGCCAAGTTTGAAAATATTATGAATTTGTCCATGCAATATACGCATGGCTGCATCCTGCAAGGGTGCATTGAAGAATCAATGCTGCACTGCAATATAGAAGGCGTGTCTTGGGAGGAATGAACAGGAACCAAGGCCATGAGCAAGCGTTTTCGTCCTATACATTGCGGGTTTGAAACCCTGCGCCAAGCAAGCGATCAGGTTCGCAGCACCCAGGGTTACAGCCGTTTCGGCTTTGCCACGAACGAACAGATGATCGCCCGCGGTACCGGCATCAGCAGCCGCACCTCGCGTCCGGCAGCGATTTTCGCCGATTTCCAGGAATATTGAAGAGGGAATGATGATCCGGCAGGCGGTTGGCCTGCCTTTTCGCATTTCAAGAAGCAACGACCGATGTCAACAATTCTGATTTCACTGCTGCGCCACATCGACTCTTTCGAGCATATCCGTGCTGCCGTCTGCGCCGCGCACGAATATCGCCGCGAGCTTTGCGACGCGCCGTCCGAGGTCAAGAGCCCGGCTTGCGCCATCGCACTCTGATCAGCACTGTGTGCTTTCGAGCTGCGCCTTTGCCCATTCGAAGGCTTCGTCCACATAGGCGAACTTGATCGCCTGCCAGCCGACATATTCCCTCAGGAAATCGCGCGACAACCACAGTCGCGACTTCTTCGGTTCGTCGTACCAGCCGACACAGCCGCGCTGCGCGCCCTTGGCGAGCAGCCGCTGAAGGTGGGTGCGCGACATCATGAAATCGCCGGCAAGCGCGCGGGTTTCCACCTTACCGATCGCCAGCCTTGCCGGATCGGATCCTTCGAGATCGAGCCGGGACATGAAATGATCGATGACCATACCGCCCGCTTCCGTCCAGAGGAACAGCGCCACCTGTTCAGGCGGTTCGCGCCAGTTGATATCTTCGAGGCAATTATAGGCGACACGCGGCTGGATCCGGCGGAAAAGCAGAGGATTTTCCTGCAGGAACGCCGCCCGCTTTCCACCATCGATGAGATCAAGCGCGCCGAGATTGGCGAGCAGCCAGCCAAACATTGCCTGGTGGCTGACTTCGGCCGGCTCGAAATGCCGCGGGCGGCGGCGTTCATCGCCAGGCGTGTGGGTGATGAAGCGGTAGGTGAAGAGCTCTTCGATGAAGGCAAGCACCGTGTTGCGGCTGGCGATCTTGTGCGCGGTGATCTTGCCGGTCAGCCGGACGGCGGTGAAACCCGAGGTCACGTCCTGCGGATCATATTCGAGATGCAGCGCATAAGCCGTCTGCGTCAATAGCCAGCGTTGATGCGAGGCCAACAGGCGCGCCAGCCGCGGCCCCGCATCAAACATGCCGCGCATTTGCCCAGCCAGAAAGCGAATGCTCACTACGAAAGAGGGGTCCTGCGCCAGTTGTTCCGCCGTGAACGCCATGATGCTTTTCCTCAACCCCCGCTCGCAAGCCAGCGTTCGGAGCAGCGATACCGAAGCTCCCCCGGCATCCATGGCCTATCGAATATGCACAGCTTTGAATAAATGAAAGTAATTCACTTTCATAAACATATTTTGGCGAAAAGCGATATCCTAAGATTTCGCCATCCCATTTTCTTTTGAGGGGCGAATGTCAGAATTATTCAATCAACGCGATAAAAAATACGACCTGTGATGTACCCGGGAGCCTTCCAGGGCCGCTCAGGACTGCGGTGCGCCGGCTTTTCGTGCTTCGCGGCGTTCGAGGCCAAGCTGATGCTCGCGGTAGATGATGAAGATGCCGGCGGCGACGACGATGACGGTGCCGAAAAGCATCGTACTGCTCGGAACGTCGTCGAAGACACAATAGGCGACGATGCCGCCAAGCAGGATCGAGCTGTATTCGAAGGGGGCGATGGTGGAAACGTCCGCGTGCCGGTAGCTCTCGGTGAGCAGGATCTGCGCGACACCGCCGCAGAAACCGGCGGCAACCAGGAAGAGAGCCGATGACCAGCCGAGCAGCAGCCAGCCGAACGGCACGGTCACCAGGGAGAAGAGCGAAGCCGTGATCGAGAAATAGAGCACGATCGTCGCCGTCTTCTCCTCCTCGACGAGGCGGCGCACCTGGATCATCGCCATGCCGCCGAGCACGGCCGACAGCAGCACGCAAAGCGCGCCGACCGCCTGTTCGGCCGCCATGCCGCCTTCCCGAAACAGCGTGAGCTTCGGCCAGGAAATGATGGCAACACCGATAATGCCGAAGCAGACGGCGCTCCAGCGATAGACGCGCACCGTCTCGCCCAGGAAGACGGCTGCGAAAATGACGGCGACGAGCGGCGTCGCGTAACCGAGTGCGATCGCTTCGGGGAGCGGCAGATGCAGAAGCCCGTAGAAGCCGAGCCCCATCGAGATGATGCCGAGCGTGCCGCGCTTCAGATGGCCGACAGGATTGGCGGTATAGAAGGCGGAGCGCAGTTGATGCCGGTAGCCGAGATAGGCCATGATCGGAAAGAGCGCGAAGAAGGAGCGGCAGAAGGTCACCTGCCCCGGTGGGATATCCGACCCGGCCAGCTTGATGAATGTCTGCATGGCCAGGAAGACCACGACCGACGAGACTTTCAGCGCAATGCCTCTCATCGGGTTTCTGAGAACCGATTCCATGATCCAGGCTCTTATGCGGGCATGCCGAGCGGGGGAGACGCGTTCGACTCGAACGCAGCGGACGATCTTTTCATCGTAACCGAAGAAATGCACCGGTGGGAAAAAATCTGCGCCCACTAGGCAGCAAGTATTTACCTGCTTTTATTTGCCTATTTTCTGCGCAATTCCACTGCCTGGTGAAAAAAGTTCACTTTTTACCCACATTCCCCCGAAAATGTTCACATCTGGGCCTACTGCGTTAACCGGTTGCAAACCATGCCACCGCATCGTTCCAAGTTAATTAGTCATACAAAAGACCAGCATTCGTTCCGCAGCCAGCCGCGTCAGATTATTTTCGGGATCTTTTTTAATGAAGCCGCTCAGCGCAGAGATCATATCCCAGTCGCAGAACGCAACGCCCCGCTCGATGCGTGTCGTCACCGACGGCATCAGCACGGATCTGGAGCGTTTCAGCACCGACAACACCAGCATCGTCAAGCAGATCAAACTGCTTGCCATCAACGCGCTGATCGAGGCGGCCCGCGCCGGTGAAACCGGCAAGGGCTTTGCCGTCGTCGCCAACGAAGTGCAGCGGCTGGCGCAGATCGCCACCGAGATCACCAACAAGTTCGAGAGCAATGTGCTGGGACGCATCGGTCTCAGCCGTGCGATGGCTGATTCGCTCGTCACCGAGATGGAAGGCGTGCGGCTGACCGATCTCGCGCAGACGCTGGTCCAGCTCATCGTGCGCAACCTTTTCGAGCGCACCGCCGACGTGCGCTGGTGGGCGACGGATCCGGCGCTCTGGCAGGCATTGCAGGAGCCGGACAAGGACAGCGTCGCCTTCGCTGCCGAACGGCTCGGCACCATCAACCGCTTCTATACCGTCTATCTCGATCTCGTGATGACCGATCTCTCCGGCCGGGTGATCGCATCGGCCAATCCGACCTTCCAGCGCAAGATATCAGGTTCGTCGCTTGCCGCCGACCCCTGGTTCCGGGCCGCAGCGAACTGCGCATCCGGCGACGACTATATCGTCGACCAGGTGAAGCCGAGCCCGCTTCACGACCAGCGGCATGCACTCGTCTACGCCACCGGCATCCGCGAAGGCGGCAAGGTCGATGGCAAGCTCCTCGGCACGCTCGGCGTCTATTTCGACTGGCAGAACCAGGGTCAGGCAATCGTTGAGAAGGAAGCCAACCTGCCGCCGCAGCTTGCGGAAAAGACCACCGTCATGCTGCTAGACGGCGCAAGCCGGGTGATTGCCAGCACCAATCCGGCCATGCTCTTCACCCATTTCGCGCTTGCCAACCAGAGCGGCCAGCCGAAAGGCAGCTATTACGACAATAACGGCTCGATCGTCGCCTTTGCCCGCACGCTCGGCTACGAGGATTATGACGGGCTCGGCTGGTATGGCGTCGTCATCCAGCAGACGGAAAGCGATGCCGAGATCAAGGCGGCACTCAATCTCAAATAGCGGGCTCAAATAGCGGGCCTCCCCATTCAGCCGCACTACCACAATTCGTATGGAATAATTTGCCTGTGAACTTCGCGTTCACAGGCATTTTGCTTTAACTTTAGTTCAGACTTTAATGTAATTATGGGCGCCAAATTTAGCAGAGTGCGCCCGCCTCTGTGTTCGGCATTGTCTAATAAAGGTCTTCAGGGAACATGCGAACAGATACCGGCCAGGTCATCAATCTGGCAGATTACCGCCCAACCGATTTCGTGCTGGAGCGCGTCGACCTGACTTTCGAACTGGATCCGACAGAAACAAAGGTGGAAGCGCGGCTGATCTTCCACCGCCGCGAAGGCGCCGATCCTTCCGCCCCCCTTATTCTCGACGGCGACGAACTCACGCTTTCCAGCCTACTCTTCGACCAGAACGAACTGGCGCCGGAGCGCTACACGGTTACGCCCGAGAGCCTCACAATCCGCGACCTGCCGGAAACGGTACCTTTCGAAGTCACCGTCACCACGCTCGTCAATCCGGAAGCCAATACCCAGCTGATGGGCCTTTACCGCACCAGCGGCATCTATTGCACGCAGTGCGAGGCCGAAGGCTTCCGCCGCATCACCTATTTCCCTGACCGGCCGGATGTGCTGGCGCCCTACACGGTCAACATCATCGCCGACAAGGATGCCAACCCGCTGCTCCTGTCGAACGGCAATTTTCTTGGGGGCGCAGGTTACGGTCCGGGCAAGCATTTCGCCGCCTGGTTCGACCCGCATCCGAAGCCGAGCTATCTCTTCGCGCTGGTTGCCGGCGATCTCGGCGTCGTCGAAGACACGTTCACCACGATGTCCGGCCGCGAGGTCGTGCTGAAGATCTATGTCGAACATGGCAAGGAGCCGCGCGCAGCCTATGCGATGGACGCGCTGAAGCGTTCGATGAAGTGGGACGAGGAGGTGTTCGGGCGCGAATACGATCTCGACATCTTCATGATCGTCGCCGTCTCCGACTTCAACATGGGGGCCATGGAGAACAAGGGCCTCAACATCTTCAACGACAAATATGTGCTCGCCGATCCCGAGACGGCGACGGATGCCGACTACGCCAATATCGAGGCGATCATCGCACACGAGTATTTTCATAATTGGACCGGCAATCGCATCACCTGCCGCGACTGGTTCCAGCTCTGCCTCAAGGAAGGCCTGACGGTTTATCGCGACCACGAATTCTCGTCGGACCAGCGCTCGCGCCCGGTCAAGCGCATCGCCGAAGTGCGCCACCTGAAATCCGAGCAGTTCCCGGAAGATGGCGGCCCGCTCGCTCATCCCGTGCGCCCGACAAAATATCGCGAGATCAACAACTTTTATACGACGACGGTCTATGAGAAGGGCAGCGAAGTCACGCGCATGATCGCGACCCTGCTCGGCCGCGAGACCTTCAAGAAGGGCATGGACCTCTATTTCGATCGCCATGACGGCCAGGCCGTCACGATCGAGGATTTCGTCAAATGCTTCGAGGATGCGAGCGGCCGTGACCTTTCGCAGTTCTCGCTCTGGTACCATCAGGCGGGCACACCGCTGGTGACCGCGTCCGGCACCTATGATGCAGGCACCAAGACGTTCAGCCTGTCGCTGGAACAGATGATCCCGGCCACCCCCGGTCAGCCGACCAAGGAGCCGATGCATATCCCGCTGAGCCTCGCGCTTTTTGCCGAGGACGGTTCCAAGATCGAGCCTGTTACCGTCGAAGGCGCCGAATATGCCGGCGAGGTGCTGCACCTGACCGCCCGCACGCAGACGGCTGTCTTCCACGGCATCGGCTCGCGCCCGGTGGTTTCGATCAACCGTTCCTTCTCCGCTCCGATCAACCTGCATTTCGACCAGAGCCCGGCCGACCTCGCCCTGCTTGCCCGCTATGAGACGGATCATTTCGCCCGCTGGCAGGCGCTGACGGATCTGGCGCTACCGAACCTCTTGAAGGCCGCCCGCGACGCCCGCGAGGGCACCGCGATCATCTGCGAACAGACCTTCGTCGATACGCTGATTGCGGCGGCGGCCGATGAAGGCCTTGAGCCTGCCTTCCGCGCCCAGGCGCTGGCCTTGCCGAGCGAATCCGACATCGCGCGCGAACTCGGCAGCAATATCGACCCCGATGCCATCCATGCCGGCCGCCAGGCGGTCATGAAGCAGATCGCCGAAGCCGGCAAAGCCACGTTCGCGGCCCTCTACGACGCGATGACCACGCCCGGCGACTTCAGCCCGGATGCCAAGAGCGCCGGCCGCCGTGCGCTGCGCAACGCTGCGCTGACCTACCTTTCCTATGCCGAGGGCAGCCCTGCTCGCGCCAAGGCCGCCTTCGACGGCGCCAACAACATGACCGATCTCAGCCATGCGCTGACGATCCTCGCCCATCGCTTCCCCGACAGCGCAGAGGCCAAGGCGGCACTCGAAACCTTCCGCAGCCGTTTCCAGGACAATGCGCTCGTCGTCGACAAATGGTTTGCGATCCAGGCCGGCATTCCCGGGCCGGGCGCGCTCGATCGCGTCAAGGAGCTGACCGAAAACCCGCTCTTCAAGCGCACCAACCCGAACCGCATGCGCTCGCTGGTCGGCACGTTCGCCTTCGGCAATCCGACCGGCTTTGGCCGCGCCGACGGCGAAGGCTACCGCTTCCTCGCCGGCGAGATCCTCGATATCGACCAGCGCAACCCGCAGCTGGCCGCACGTCTGCTGACCTCGATGCGCTCGTGGCGCTCGCTGGAATCGGCCCGCGCCGATCACGCGCGTTCGGCCCTGATGGAAATCGAAAAGGCAGCCAGTCTTTCGACCGATGTCCGGGACATCGTCGAGCGCACCCTCAAGGGCTGACTTGCGCTGCAGCATCGGCCCGAAAACCGGAATCGATTTTCGGAAAGCCTGATGCGTAGGTTCAGAAAATCAGAGCGTCCCTGTGCGTCCGAACGGATGCACGGCGCTCTACGACTGCGTCTCAAAACAGCCGCGAATTTGGGCTGGTGATTATACGAGGGTGGTATCGGAGAAGAGTGGTCATCCCCACAGTTTCGTTCGGAGCTCATTTATCAACCCTGAACATGCACCGCCATTGCGTCCACTTCCAATTGTTGGCAATTCTTGCCAAACTATGCCATCCTCTCAAAACGAGGTGATTCATATGGCAACCATGAACGTTTCCCTGCCGGACCCGATGAAGGAATGGGTGGAAGCCCAGACAAGGACGGGGCGTTACAGCAACGCAAGCGACTATGTCCGTGATCTGATCCGGCGCGATCAAGAGCGGTCGGACAAGCTGGCAGAACTGCAACGGCTTCTTGCCGAAGGTTTGGAGAGTGGCGTCAGTGACCGCTCAAAGGAAGATATTCTCCGGGCTGCGCGTGAACGATTAGCAGCCGGCTAGGCATGAAATACCGCACCACGTTTGAAGCAGATCGGGATATTATCGAGATTTACGTTCTCGGCGCCGAGCAGTTCGGCGTTCCGCAGTCCGAGCGATACGTTAGTGAGTTGTTCGGCACATTCGAATTGCTTGCCGCGATAATCCGCAAATGGCGCGGGAGCGCCAGGAACTGACCCCGCCCATGCGGCTTCATCCTCATCAGGCACATCTGATTGCCTACACTATCCGGGAGGATGACATCGTGATCGTTCGCGTCCTGCACAGTCGGCAGGATTGGCAAAGTCTTTTCACCTAATACTACAGTTGCGTTTGATGCCTTGCTTTGTAGTGAGAAAGCATTGCGGATGCTTGATGCCTGCGTCGCCAGAGTGACCATGCCAAGATGAGGCGAACTCTAATCGGGGGCTGTAGCAGGAGGCGTTTGATCAGATAGCGGATCTCTGCGACGCTGGGCACGAAGGCCATGGTGTTGGTCAGGCGGCGATTGGCGGGTTTGGACTCGTTTCGTTCGGTTTGCCAGCAGCGGTGCGGCGTAGATCGGCGCCGAGTTTGGCGAGGAATGCAGCGGCTGCCATGACGAGCGTCATGTGCCGCTTCCAAGCATGCCAGGATCGCGCTTCGCAATGATCCAGGCCGAGATCGTCCTTCGCACGCTGGAAGCATTCTTCCACGGTCCAACGCAGCCCGGCAGCGCCCGCCAATTCGCTCAATTCGGTACCGGCGGGCGCAAAGACAAAGTAATAGGCGCGCGCATCGGGTTCGCGTCGGCTGCGCCGGATCAGAAGCCAGCGCTCCCATTGTGGATCCGGGCGAGAGCTGAGAGGAATACGGGCCCAATCATAAAGCCGAAGACCCTTGGCACCTTCGCCTGCTGCATGGCTCTGCCAAACCTCCGGTTTCAACTCATCAGCCATCGTTTCGGGATCGGTCTGCTCGATCCCTTGCTCACGCACAAAGCGCAGGCAATGATTGGAGCGCACTGCCAGAACATAAGGCTGGCCACGGCTTTCCAGCATCCGGCGCAGCTTGGAATCCGAACCATAAAGCGCATCCGCCAATACCCAGGCACAAGGCACGCCGGCATCCAGCGCATCGGCAATGAGCTTGGCTGCAATGGCCGGTTTGGTCGCGAAGGCTTGGGACTGGGGGACATGAGCCGAAGCACGGCGGGCTTCATCCTCGGCCCACTCCTTCGGTAGATAAAGTTGCCGATCGATCAGGGTCTGACCGTAGCGGCTTGCATAGGCAAGGAAAACACCGATCTGACAGTTCTCGATCCGGCCGGCCGTGCCGGAATATTGTCGTGCGACACCGACTGAATGGGCGCCTTTCTTCAGGAAGCCGGTCTCATCGACCACAAGAACGCCGTCCGCGTCACCGAGAGACTCTATTGCATAAGCGCGAACCGTATCGCGCAATGCGTCAGCATCCCAATGGCTGCGCCCCAGCAGCGATTGCATCCGATAAGGGCGCTCCAGTCCTGCCTGTTCCGCCATCAGCCAGCCAGTCTTGCGCTCTACTCCCGACAACAACCCATCCAGAAAGGCACCGCACGATGCGCGCAATTCTCGGCGACCAAAGACCGAGCCCAACCGCACCTTCAAGGCATCGAGCTCACGATGCCACGCCAGAACCGACCCGGACCAACCCGCAACCGACATTGAACTTCCCTCCCGCCAAATGCGGGAAGTGAATCATGATTTCCGGTAAACCGCAACTGTAGTACTAAAGCATGTCGCATCTATTCGGCCTCATATCCTGCTGCCTTGAAGAAGTTTCTGCATTCGGTGACTGAGAAAAGGCTTATGATGTCGCCGAGTGCATGAGTAATCGCATTAAAACTGCGTGCGGCTCGTTTTCGTAAGAGCGCTTTGAGTTTGGAGAACGCCATTTCGATGGGATTCAGGTCGGGCGAATAGGGCGGCAAAAACAGAACCCATGCTCCTTTCGCTTTGACCAGTTGTTGCGCGCGCTCGCTTTTGTGGAAGCCGACATTGTCGAGAATGACAACATCGCCAGGCGACAGTGTCGGCACAAGCTGTGTCTCGATCCAGGTTTCGAAGATGCGGCTGTTCATCGGAGCATCGACGATCCATGGTGCGGTCAGGCCATGGCAGCGCAATCCGGCAATGAAGGTCTGCGTCTTCCACTTCCCGAAGGGAGCATAGGCGGTAAAGCGACTGCCTTTGGCAGACCATCCGGTGCGTTTTGTCAGGCGCGTATTCGTGGAGGTCTCATCGATAAAGATGAGCCGCGACAAGGCCTTGTTGAAGAAGCGCTTTCGGCGGCTGATCCACAGATCACGCGCCTTGGCGATCTCCGGCCTGCGCTGCTCGCTTGCTTTGAGGCTTTTTTTTATTGCTTAGCCCGAGCCGGCGCAGAAACCGCCCGACCGTAGCGCGATGGACTTCAATGCCGCGCTCCGCGAGTGCAACGCACAGTTCGTCCAAAGTCGTTTCGCCATGCGCGGACATCCGCTCGCGAACCCAATCAGCATGAGCCAAAAGCTTCGCGCCACCAGGCGGGTGGCCCTGCCTAGCGGCGGCCAGAGAACCAGACGACCGATGCAGGATCATCATGTTGTTGACGAAGCGAGGCGAAACACGAAAGTGCCGGGCGGCTTCACGGTTGCTATGCCCTTCATTTACAAACGCAACGACACGCTCACGCAACTCGATTGGATGCGGCTTGCCCATGGTGCACCTCCTTCCATGGACAAGTGAATCACAAAGCGACCCAAACGGAAATCCTGAATCTGGTTGGCCGCGACACGCTTTAGCACCAGAATAGTGGCTGACCATTCACCTAGAACATCGCGATCAACGAAGCGGATTTCGACATCGTGGACTTCTGCACCATGCAGACCGATGGAATTGAAGCGAGGCCTGCATAGGATGCGCGGGGTGCAGGGCGACTTTCATACGCCCTCTGAAAAATGTCAGATCATTGCCTGTCAAGTGGCTGGCGTCCCTCACGTCGGGGAGGGAGCAACCTATGCAACACCTGCATCCTATGCGTCGTGTTTGGAAATCGAACCCGGCAAAGGCCCATTGTGTGCTGGGTGATTTGCCGCCTGGCTGTCTTCATCCGATGAAGCAGCCAGGCAGTGCCATCTGCGAATCTCTTTGAAAATCCTGCAATCGCATATGGTTAACAAAATTTTACCATCAGCTCTGGACAAGGCGAATCACGCATGATTCTCTACGTGTAGTTCGAGCGAGCGGCGCGCGAATCACACGAGGGATTAGGTTCAGAGATGATGGACGTGCGGCGGGCAACCGCGGCCGAAGGACGGCTGCGTGTCGATTTTGGCGGGCTCAAAGCCTGGCGCGACAGCCTGTGCGGACAGACCGCAACAACTCCTGAGCCATTGCTGCGCCATCTGCCGAAAGCCGAGCTACTGCTGAAGCGCGCCATCCCCATTCTGATCGTCGCCTTCCTTGCCGTCGTGGCGACCTCGCATTTCTTCGGCATGGTCAGCGAATACAGTCGTATGGCGGCCTCCGCGCGCCATGCGACGGCGCTTTCTGCGGCAACGGCTGCTGCCGTCTTTTCCGATGCGACCGATGTATTCGATGGCGGCAACGCTGCGGAAGCGCAGGCGCGTCTTGCGAAGTTCCTGCCGCAGGACCGGCTGGAAAACGGTGCCTTCGTGCTGCTAGTGCAGGCAAGCGGCAAGGTCTTTGCGGCAACGACGGCGGGTGCCGCCTATGTCGGCGCCGATGTCTCGACCCTCTTTCCCGAGATCTCCGCCATCCGCCGGTTCGGCGACCGCACCGATGTCATCGAAACGAGCATCGGCGGCGAGCTGCATTACGCCGAGATCGCCCTGATGGGCACGGCCGGCGGCTACATCATCTCCGCCACCTCGCTCAACGAGATCAACCGCCTCTGGCGCGAGGAGCTGACGCTCAACGTCACGCTGTTTGCCGGCATCTCCTCCATCCTGCTGGTCATCCTCTACGCCTATTACATGCAGGTGAAGCGGGCGCGCGATGCCGACGATATCTTCCTGGAATCCAATCTCAGGGTCGAGACCGCGCTTTCGCGCGGCCGCTGCGGCCTCTGGGATTTCGATTTCCACAACCGTGAATTCTTCTGGTCTCGCTCGATGTACGACATGCTCGGGCTTGCCGGTTCCGACAAGACGATGAGCTTTGCCGATGCGGCCCGCCTGATGCACCCCGAAGACAACGGCCTGCATGAGATCGCCCGCGCCGTAGCCAAGGGCGATTCCGGCCAGGTCGACCAGATCTTCCGCATGCGCCATGCGGCCGGCCACTATGTCTGGATGCGCGCCCGCGCTCAGGTGATCCGCAGCCATTCCGGCCGCGTGCACATGATCGGCATCGCCATGGACGTGACCGAGCAGCATCGCCTCGCCCAGCGCTATGCCGAGGCCGATCAGCGTCTGGCCGATGCCATCGAATGCACTTCGGAAGCCTTCGTGCTGTGGGACAAGAACGACCGGCTCGTCATGTGCAACGCGCATTTCCAGCAGGCCTACGGCCTTCCCGACAGCGTGCTGGTGCCCGGCACGGAGCGCATGGTCGTCCATGCCGCTGCGGCGCGTCCCGTCATCGAGCGGCGCATCGCCGATGCAGACGGTTCCGGCTATTCGCGCACGACGGAAGTACAGCTTGCCGACGAGCGCTGGCTGCAGATCAACGAGCGGCGAACCCGCGACGGCGGCCGCGTTTCCGTCGGCACCGACATCACGCCTTTGAAGCGCCACCAGGAGCGCCTGCGCGACTCCGAGCGCCGGCTGATGGCGACGATCAACGATCTCTCCGCCTCGCGCCAGACGCTGGAAACGCAGAAGGCCGAGCTTTCGATCGCCAACTCCAACTATCTCGTGGAGAAGGAGCGCGCGGAAGCGGCCAACAAGGCGAAATCGGAATTCCTCGCCAACATGTCGCATGAGCTGCGCACGCCGCTCAACGCCATCCTCGGCTTCTCGGAGATCCTGCAGAACCAGATGTTCGGCCCGCTCGGTTCGGCCAAGTACAATGAATATGCCCGCGATATCCATGACAGCGGCAAACATCTTCTGAACGTCATCAACGACATCCTGGACATGTCGAAGATCGAGGCCGGCCATATGCTGCTGTCGCGCGAGCCCACCGATCTTGCGCCACTGATCGAGGAAAGCCTGCGCTTTACCGCCATTCCGGCGGCTGAAAAGAACATCGTCATCGAGCAGCGCATCTCCTCGGGCATGACGCTGATGGCCGACCGCCGCGCCATGAAGCAGGTGCTGCTCAACCTGCTCTCCAATGCCGTGAAGTTCACCAACGAGGGCGGGCGCATTGCCGTGCGCACCCGCCGAGTTGCCGATGGTGTCATGGTCACCATCGCCGATACCGGCATCGGCATTCCGCGCGCAGCACTCATCAAGATCGGCCAGCCCTTCGAGCAGGTGCAGAGCCAATATGCCAAGAGCAAGGGTGGCTCCGGCCTGGGTCTCGCCATCTCCCGTTCGCTGACGAGCTTGCACGGCGGCAGCATGAAGATACGCTCGCGCGAGTCGGTCGGAACGGTGATCTCGCTGCGTATTCCCGATCAAAGCTGACGCGGAAAGGCTCAGGCCTTTACCACTGTCTGGAAGACCTTGCGGACAGCCTTGGACAGCCGCTTCACCTCACCCTCCAAAGTCTTGATGTCAGGGCAGTCTCCGGCCCGGCAGACGAGCTCGGTCAGGCCCGCAGGCGCCTCCTTCGGATCGAACATTCCATCGATGCAGAGGCGGATGAGCTGTGAAAGCTCCGTATAGAGGGTAAAGGCTTCAAGGCAGGTATCGAGGTCTGCCGAACCCATCAGCTTCTCGCCCAGCACCTTCAGTGCCGCACCCGTTGTGAGGCCGTTGATCCTGATCTCGACACCTTTGGCCGGCGCGATCAGGGCGAGATATTGGGCGATGAATTCAACATCGATCACGCCGCCCGGAATGAGCTTCAAGTCCCAGCCATTCTCCGGTGCCTTTTCCTTTTCGATCAGCTCGCGCATCTCGGCCACGTCATGGGTCACCTTGGCGACATCGCGCTTCACCGAGAGCACATCGGCGATGATGCTTTCTGCCTCGCCGATCAGGCTCTGGTCGCCGCAGATCAGCCGGGCGCGCGACAGCGCCATATGCTCCCAGGTCCAGGCCTCTTCGCGCTGGTATTTGCCGAAAGCGTTGATGCGGGTGGCGACCGGTCCCTTGTTGCCGGAGGGACGAAGGCGCATGTCGACGTCATAGAGCACGCCTTCGGCCGTCGGGGCCGAGAAGGCGGCGATCAGGCGCTGGGTGATGCGGGTGAAGTATCGCGTCGCATCAAGCGGCTTCGGCCCGTCGGATTCGGAGGCCGCGTCATCGTAATCGTAGAGCAGGATGAGGTCGATGTCGGAGCCTGCCGTCAGCTCGAAGCTGCCGAGCTTGCCCATGCCGGCGATGGCGATCCGCCCGCCGGGATAATCGCCGTGCGTAACGCGGATCTCCTTCATGACAGTATCGAGTGCCGCCTCGATAATGAGGTCTGCGAGATGGGTAAAGGCGCGCGAGGCCATGTCACCGTTGATCGAGCCGGTCAGCAGGCGGATGCCGATCAAAAAGCGCTGTTCGGCAGCGAAGATGCGCAGCCTGTCCAGCACTTCTTCATAGTGTCGGGCCTGCACCAGCGAGCCCTCCAGCCGCTCGCCGAGATAGTCGCGTGTCGGCAACTCGGCCATCAGACCCGGATCGAGCATGCCGTCGAAGACATGCGGGCGGGCGGCGATGACTTCCGCGAGCTTCGGCGCCGAGGACATGATGTTGACGATCAGGGAGAGCAGCGCCGGATTGCTGCCGAGCAGCGAGAAGAGCTGGATGCCGGATGGCAGGCCGGAAATGAAGCTGTCGAAGCGCAGCAGCGCCTCGTCGGCCCGCTTGCTTTCGCCGAAGACGCGCAGAAGCTCGGGCGCCAGTTCCGTCAGACGTTCTCGCGCCTCTACCGATTGCGTGGCGCGGTAGCGGCCGTAGTGCCAGGTGCGGATAACGCGTGAAATATCCGATGGCCGTTCGAAGCCAAGCTTCTTCAGCGTCTCCAGCGTATCGGGATCGTCGCCCTGACCGGTGAAGACGAGATTGCCTGTTCCAACGGAGAGCTTCGTTTCCTGCTCGAAAAGGTCGGCGTAGCGCCGCTCGACCGCTTTCAGCACCTCCACCAGCCGTTCGGAAAAGCTCGGCGTGTCGGTAAAGCCCATCATGAAGGCGATGCGCTTCAGCTCTGCATCGGTTTCCGGCAGCAGATGGGTCTGCTCGTCGCGCACCATCTGGATGCGGTGCTCGACATCCCTAAGGAACCAGTAGGCCTCCGTCAGCTCGTCGCGGGTTTCCGCATCGATCCACTTTTCCTTGGTGAGCTCTGCCAGCGTCTCCTCGGTGACACGCGAGCGCAGTGCCGGCATCCGGCCGCCGGCGATCAGTTGCTGAGTCTGCACGAAGAATTCGATCTCGCGGATGCCGCCGCGGCCAAGCTTGACGTTATGGCCCTTCACGGCGATTGCGCCATGCCCCTTATGAGCGTGGATCTGCCGCTTGATGGAGTGGATGTCTGATATCGCCGCATAATCGAGATATTTGCGGAAGACGAAGGGAGCAAGGCCGCGCAGGAACTGCTCGCCAGCGGCAATATCGCCGGCGACGGCGCGGGCCTTGATGAAGGCGGCTCGCTCCCAGTTCTGCCCCCTGCCCTCGTAATAGATCATGGCGGCATCGACTGACATTGCCAGCGGTGTCGAGCCGGGGTCCGGCCGCAGCCGCAGGTCGGTGCGGAAGACATAGCCATCCGCCGTGCGCTCCTGCAGGATACGCACCAGACGCCGCATCATACGCGGGAAAATCTCGACCGCATCATCCGGATCAGGCACGATGCCGGCTTCTTCGTCGAAGAAGACGACGAGATCGATATCGGAGGAATAGTTGAGCTCGGAAGCGCCGAGCTTGCCCATGCCGAGAACGATGAGGCCGGAACCCTCGCTCGGTGCAGCAACATTCTTCAGCTTCAGCTTGCCGCTTTCATGCGTCGACAGCAGCAGGTGATTGATGGCAGCCGTCACCGACGCCTCGGCGAGTTCGCTGAGCCAGCCGGTCGTTGCCCTGCCGTCGAAGATGCGGGCGAGATCGGCAAGGGCTACGAGGAAGGCCACCCTGCGCTTGACGATGCGAAGCCTGGTCATCACCTGGCCTTCGCCCGGCACGTTTCCTTCACTGTCCGGCTTCCAGCAATCGCGCGCCTCTGCAATCAGCGCGTCGATCTGCGGTTCCAGCGGATCGCTGATGGCGGAGCCAAGGATGGCCGGATCGAGATTGGCGATCTCACGCAGGTAGGGAGAGAGGGTCAGAACGGCGGCGATGAAATCGCGCAGCGCACCTTCGGCCTTCAGCATATCGGCGACAACAGGCTCGCTCTTGCCGATATCCTGCAGATCGACGATCGCTGCTTTCAATTCCGTCTGATTCAACGGCCGCAGAAGTCCCTCAGTGACATCCTTCAGGCCGTGCTTCGATTTCGTCAGCATTTGCTCTCCCTGCCATGCCGCAATGCGACTTTAAACTAGGGTGTCGGCGTGAAAGCGCCAATATGAAAATGATAAGGAAATCAGGCTGCCCTGGTGGGGAAAACCATGCTGACAGTCAGGCCGGGACGTTCCGCATTGCCGGGATCCGTGTCCGAAAGCTCCAGCGTACCGCCGTGCAGCTCCATGATCGCCTCGACGAGAGAGAGGCCAAGGCCGGTGCCCGGCTTCGAACGGCTTTCATCCAGGCGGACAAAGCGCTTCAGCACATCCTCGCGGCGGTCAGGCGGGACGCCGGGGCCGTGATCGGCAACGGATAGGCATATGCCGTCGGGGCGGCGGTGGAGCTTCACAGAGACGGCGCCTGTGCCCTGGGTATCGGCGGAATATTTGATCGCATTGTCGAGCAGATTGAAGATCGCCTGGCCGATCAGTTCGCGGTTGCCCTGTATCTCGATGCCGGGCTCGATCTCGGACGTCAGCGCCATGCCTGCCTCATCGGCGACCGGCTCGTAGAGTTCGGCGCTGTCGGCGACGATGGCGGAAAGCTCGATCGGCGACATTTCGGCGGCGACGGAACCAGCCTCGACGCGGGAAATCATCAGCAGCGCATTGAAGGTGCGGATGAGCTGGTCGGATTCAGAGATGATGCCTTCCAAAGCGCTGCGGCGCAGCTCGCGGTCCTCCATGTCGAGCGCATCGGCGGCCTTGTTGCGCAGGCGCGTCAGCGGCGTCTTCAGGTCATGGGCGATATTGTCGGAGACCTGCCGCAGCCCTTCGTTCAGCTTCTCGATGCGTTCCAGCATGTTGTTCAGCGAGACGGAAAGCCGGTCGAATTCGTCGCCCGAGCCGCCGACCGGCAGGCGCTGCGAGAGATCGCCGGCCATGATCTTCTTGCCGGCGTCCGACATGCGGTCGATGCGTTTCAGCGCATTGCGGCCGATGCCGAACCAGATGATGATGGCGCCGAGGCCCATGATGGCGAGCGCGATCATGAGGGCCTGGCGCACCAGCACGCGGAAACGTTCCGGCTCGCCAAGGTCTCGGCCGATCAGTACGCGCAGGCCGTTGTCGAGAACGAAGATGTTGGCAATCGCCGTATGCCGCACCAGACCGCTGTCGGTATAGCGCTGATACATGAAGGGCACCGAGGTCCAGCCCTGCTCCTCGAAAACGCCAGGCTGTACGGAGGCGACGTTACCGGCGAGGATATCGCCCGAGGGACCGGCGATGAGATAGAGATTGGCGCCCGGCTGGCGGGCACGGCGCTCCATCGTCCGCAGGAGCAGGTTCATGCCGCCGGCATCATAGGCGCGCTGGACCTGCGTCACCTCCTGGGCGACCGCATCGCGGATCTGGCCGGACAGCAGCCGCTCGGACATCGCCGTCACATAGAAGACGAGCGTTGCGGCGCAGATGGCGAAAAGCAGGATATAAAGGGCCGAAAGGCGGACTGCAGTGGACTTGAAGAGAACCCAGAAGCGGCTCATCCCTCGTCCTTGATCATGTAACCCGCGCCTCGGATCGTCTTCAGCAGTGGCTGGCTGAAGTCCTTCTCGATCTTGGAGCGCAGGCGCGAGACATGAACGTCGATGACATTGGTCTGCGGATCGAAATGGTAATCCCAGACATTTTCGAGAAGCATGGTGCGGGTCACGACCTGGCCGGCATTCTTCATCAAATATTCCAGCAGGCGGAATTCGCGCGGCTGCAGCGGGATTTCCTTGCCGCCGCGGCGGACCTCATGCGAGAGGCGGTCGAGCTCGAGATCGCCGACGCGGTAGACGACATCCTGATCCGGCGTGCCCTTGCGGCGGCCGAGCACTTCGACGCGGGCGAGCAGCTCGCTGAAAGCATAGGGCTTCGGCAGGTAGTCGTCGCCGCCGGCGCGCAGACCTGTCACGCGGTCGTCGACCTGGCCGAGCGCAGAAAGAATGAGAACGGGCGTGTGGATGCCCTTGCGGCGCAGCTCGCTGATGACGGAGAGACCATCGCGGCGCGGCAGCATGCGGTCGATGACGATGACGTCGTAGGTATTCTCCGACCCCATGAAGAGACCGCTTTCGCCGTCGCTTGCATGGTCGGCAACGATCCCCGCCTCGCGAAATGCTTTCGTGAGATAGACCGCGGCTTCCAGATCGTCTTCGATGATGAGAATCTTCATGCGGCCGACATTACCCGCCGGTTGCGTTTCGGCAAGGCTCAAAGCGTCTTCCTGTTGTGCGGAGGTCATTGCGGGCGTCCTTCATAATTGAAGAATTCAGCGGACTTGAAGAATTTGACAAAGTCGGAAAATTGGGAGCCGCGCAGCATGTGTCCCTGCGCGGCTCCCGCCTTCCGAGGCCAGAAGATCAGCCCTGGCCGTTGATCGGGAGGGCGACGAAGCGGCTGCCGTCCTTCGACTGGATCTGGAACAGCGCGCGGGTGCGGCCGTCCTTCTTGGCCTGGTTGATGACGCGGACGACATCGTCGGCGCTGGAGACTTCCTGGTTGTTGACCGAGGTGATCGTCTCGCCTTCCTTGATGCCCTTGTCGGCGGCATCCGAATTCGGATCGATGCCGGTGATGGCGAGGCCCTTGCCATCGTCAGACGGGCCGACCGTCAGGCCGAGATCGGCAAGCGCCTTCTCGGAAGCCGGCGGCTGGGCCTGCTCCTGCTCGTCGTTGTCGTCGCCGGCGGAAGCCTGCTGATCAGCCGGCAGCGTGCCGAGCTCGACGCTGACGGACTGCGCCTTGCCGGAACGCCATACCGAAAGCTCGACCTTGCTGCCCGGCGTCATGGCGCCGATGCGGCGGCTGAGATCGCGGGCATCCTTGACCGGCTCGCCGTTGACGGCGGTGACGACGTCGCCGGTCTTCATGCCGGCCTTCTGACCGGGTGTGCCTTCCTGTGCGGAAACGACCAGAGCGCCACTTGCTTCGGAGAGGCCGAGGGAGTCGGCGATGTCCTTGGTGACCGGCTGGATCTGAACGCCGAGGTAACCGCGCGAAACCGTACCGTCCTTCATCAGATCGGCAACGACATCCTTGGCGGTGGAAGCCGGGATTGCGAAGGCGATACCGACGCTGCCGCCCGACGGCGAGAAGATCGCGGTGTTGATGCCGACGACCTGGCCGTTGAGGTTGAAGGTCGGGCCACCCGAGTTGCCGCGGTTGACGGCTGCATCGACCTGCAGGTAATCGTCATAGGGGCCGGAGCCGATATCGCGGCCGCGGGCCGAAATGATGCCGGCCGTGACCGTGCCGCCGAGGCCGAAGGGATTGCCGACGGCGACGACCCAATCACCGACACGGACCTTGTTGTCATCGGCCCAATTGACATAAGTGAACTTGCGGCCCTTGCCATCGACCTTCAGCACGGCGAGGTCGGTGCGGGGATCCTTGCCGATCAGCTTTGCGTCGAGCTCGGTACCGTCATTCATGACGGCAACGAAGGCCGAGCCGTCGGACACGACGTGGTTGTTGGTGACGATGTAGCCGTCTTCGGTGATGAAAAAGCCCGACCCTTGAGCGACCGGGCGCAGACGGCCCTCACCCGGATGGCCGAAGCGGCGCTGCTGATTCTGGCCCTGGCGGTTCTGCTGCTCGCCGAACTGGCGGAAGAACGGTTTCAGAGCGTCGGGCAGATCGTCAAAGCCGCGGCCGTTGAAATCGAAGGCGAAACCGTTGCCGTCATCGGAAGCGGGCTTCACGCGGCTTTCGACACGAACGGAAACGACGGCAGGGGAAACGGCGTCAACGACATTGGCGAAGCTCGGAACCGAGGGAGCCTGGACATTGACAGCCTCGGCGTAAGAACGGGAGATCTCGACAGGGATACCGGTTGCAAGCACGGCGGCTGCCAGACCGGCTACGGTGGATGCCTGAAGCACCGTTTTGAGGGACGGACGTCCGCGGAAATTTTTGAGCATTGAAGCACCTTCTCTTCTTGTTCAGATCTCGTTCCGGGCGATGCCGGATCCGTGAATGGTCGAGATATAGGACGCCACACCTTACTGCGAACTGTCCGGCCCATGAAAAATTCGTAATGTACTGACATTCTTGTGGTTGCATGCGGGATGGGTCAAGCCGCTCGCCGCCATCCTATTTAACCGATTGGTTGACAAGCGGGTGGACGCCTTGTATTTAACCAAAGCGTTACATACGAGGATATCATGCAGACCGACACGCTGAGCGCCGCTTTCGCCGCCCTTGCAGACCCCACGCGCCGGGCCATCATCGCGCGGCTGGCCGAAGGCGAAGCTTCGGTCAACGAACTCGCTGCCCCCTTCGACATGAGCCTTCCGGCGGTTTCGAAACATCTGAAGGTGCTGGAAAAGGCCGGCCTCATCAGCCGTGGCAAGGAAGCCCAGTGGCGACCGGCCAGGCTTGAACCGCAGACGATGAAAAGCATTGCCGACTGGCTGGAGCAATACCGGCGCTTCTGGGAATCGAGCTTCGACCGGTTGGACGGTTACCTGCAGAAGATCCAGAGAGCGGACGACAGCGGCCCTCGCAATTGACCGTCAACTCGCATTTTCAATCACGACAAGGGGAATATCATGGCCGATCAGCTATCGCGCCCCACATTGCATATGCAGCGGATATTCAATGCACCGCGTGCCCTTTTATGGGCTGCTTGGACGCGGCCGGAAATGGTCGTCGCCTGGCTCGGCCCTGTCGAATGGCCGGCCGTCAGCGTCGTACAGGATCTGCGTGTCGGCGGCGCCTACAGGGCCTGCCTGAAGAATGCGGAGGATGGCCGGCTGTTATGGCAGAGCGGCGTCTACAGGGAAATCGACGAGCCATCGCGCCTCTCCTTCACCTTCCAATGGGAAGGATCGCATGAGGATGGCGAAGCGGTCGTGACACTCGTGACCGTTGTCTTCGAAGAACTCGCCGATGGCCGCACGCGGATGGATTTCACCCATGCGGACCTGAAATCCGAAGAGAGCGTCACCGGTCACCGCTACGGCTGGGAGAGCACCTTCGGCAGGCTGGAAAGCTGGATTGCAACGCAGGCAAATCAAAGGGAGTGAGGACCATGAAACTCGTCACGAATCTCGTCTTCAAAGGTGAATGCCGGCAGGCCTTCGAATTCTACGCCAAGGTGCTCGGTGGCAAGCTGAACGGCATGTTCACCTTTGCCGAAGCGCCCGGCGACATGCCGATCGATCCGTCCTTCAAGGACAAGATCATGCATGCCTGGCTCGATGTCGGCGACCAGTCCCTGATGGGCTGCGACGCCCCTCCCGGATATCAGGAGGATATGGGCGGCTTCAGCGCCACCTATCACAGCGAGGATGCGGCGGAAACGAAGCGCGTTTTCGAGGCACTCTCGGAAGGCGGCAAGGTGACCATGCCCTATAACGCCACCTTCTGGTCGCCTGGCTTCGGCATGTTCATCGATCGCTTCGGCACGCCTTGGATGGTCAACACGATCCCGGCGGGTCAACCGTGAGCGAAAAGGCCATGCTCTGGACCGGTCGCGTGCTGACCGAGCTCTTCGCGCTCTTCATGCTCGGCGCATCAATCGCCCCCAAGCTCTTGGGCCTGCCGGTCGCCGAGGAAATCATGACGCAGCTTGGATGGCCGAACGGTTATGTGCTGATGATCGGCCTGATCGAGCTCACCTGCCTCGTGCTCTATCTCATCCCGCAGACGAGCGTCTTTGGCGCGGTGCTGATGATGGGGCTGCTCGGCGGCGCGATGGCCACGCAGATCCGGGCCGGAAGCCCGCTCTTCAGCCATATATTGTTCAGCATCTATTTAGGGCTGTTCATGTGGGGTGGGTTGTGGCTGCGCGATCCTGCAGTAAGGGCGCTGTTTCCCTATCGGAAGGTTTGAGGATCGACCATTCCGCCGTGGTTTGTCGCGGCTGAATGGTTCCTTATTTTTTCAGCAACTCGGCGAGCTTCTCCTGCTCTTCGGCGGTGAGCCTGCTGCCGGTGGGCTTGCCGGCTCGCTTGCGGGCAAAGACGACGAGCGAGGCCCCACCGGCGAGGATCAGCAGCACGGGAGCACCCCAGAGCAGCAGCGTGCGCACACTGAAGCGCGGCTTCAGCAGCACGAACTCGCCATAGCGCGAGACGATATAGTTCAGCACCTCGTCGTCGCTGTCGCCATCGGTGATGCGCTCGCGCACCAAGAGGCGCAGATCCTTGGCGAGATCGGCATTGGAATCATCGATCGACTGGTTCTGGCAGACCATGCAGCGCAGTTGCGCCGACAATGTTCGCGCCCGCGCTTCGAGGGCGGGGTCGGCGAGCATCTCGTCGGGATTGACGGCAAAGGCCGGGGCGGCCGCCAACATCAAGGTCAGAGCAAACAGGAGACGCTTGATCATTCCGCCGGCTCCATGACCGGTGCTGCCGGCTTAGTTGCCTTGGCCTTCGCCTTACGGCTCGGGGCCCCGACACGCAGACGCCGGTCGGTCAGCGAGACGTAGCCGCCTGCCGCCATGATCAGCGCCCCGCCCCAGATGCACAGAATGAACGGCTTCCACCAGATGCGCACGACGATGCCGCCGTCATGGGTGGCGTCGCCGAGCGACACATAGAGCTGGCTGAGGCCGAAGGTCAGGATGCCGGCTTCCGTCGTCGGCATCTGCCTTGCGGTATAAAGCCGCTTGGCCGACCAGACATCGGCAACCTCGGCGCCGCCGCGACGGATCGAGAAATGGCCGCGGTCCTCGGTATAGTTCGGGCCGGTTGCCGGCTCAATGCCGTCGAAGACAATGCCGTAGCCGCCGGCCTCCGTCGACTGGCCCGGCTTCATCTCGACCACATGTTCGGTCTCAAAGGTCGTGACGGCGACGATGCCGAGCACGGTGACGCCAAGGCCGGCATGGGCAAGTGCGGTGCCGAAGGCCGAGCGCGGCAGGCCGGTCAATCGGCGCCAGGCGATATCCGCCTTCACCTTGCCGATGCCGGCGCGATACCAGAGGTCGGCACCAGCGCCCAGGATCAGGAACAGACCGGCGGCAAGGCCGAGCACCGCCATGACCGGGCCACCATGTTCGAGATAGAAGAAGATCAGCGCTGCGGCGAGCGACAGGCCGGCCACGACATAGAGCCGCTGCAGGGCGCCGAGCAGGTCGCCGCGCTTCCAGGAAAGCAGCGGCCCGAAGGGCACAACGATCAGAAGCGGCGCCATCAACAGGCCGAAGGTCAGGTTGAAGAAGGGCGCGCCGACGGAGATCTTGTCGCCGGTCAGCGTCTCCAGCACCAGCGGATAGAGCGTGCCGGTCAGAACCGTGCCGCAGGCGACCGTCAGGATCAGGTTGTTGACGACCAGCGCCCCCTCGCGCGAGATCGGCGCAAACAGACCGCCGGCCGACAGGAGGGGCGCGCGCAAGGCAAACAGCGACAGCGCCCCGCCGATGAAGATCAGCAGGATGCAGAGGATGAAGACGCCCCTGCTCGGGTCGCTGGCGAAGGCATGCACCGAGGTCAGGACACCGGAGCGCACCAGGAAGGTGCCCATCAGCGACAGCGAGAAGGTGAGGATGGCGAGCAGCACCGTCCAGATCTTCAAGGCCTCGCGTTTTTCCATGACGAGGGCGGAATGCAAGAGTGCGGTGCCGGCAAGCCAGGGCATGAAGGAGGCATTCTCCACCGGATCCCAGAACCACCAGCCGCCCCAGCCGAGTTCGTAATAGGCCCAGTAGGAGCCCATGGCGATGCCAAGCGTCAGGAAGGTCCAAGCCGCCAGCGTCCAGGGCCGCACCCAGCGCGCCCAGGCGGCATCGATACGGCCGTCGAGAAGGGCGGCGACGGCGAAGGAGAAGCAGACGGAGAAGCCGACATAACCGAGGTAGAGCAGCGGCGGATGGATGGCGAGCCCGATATCCTGCAGCACCGGGTTGAGGTCGCGGCCCTCGGCAGGGGCCGGATCGAGGCGGACGAAGGGATTGGAGGTCAAGAGGATGAAGAGGATGAAGGCGACCGAGATCCAGGCCTGGACCGAGAGAACGTTGGCCTTCAGCGTATCGGGCAGATTGCGGCCGAAGATCGCCACCAGCGCACTGAACAGCGACAGGATCAAGAGCCAGAGCATCATCGATCCCTCGTGATTGCCCCAGACGCCGGAATATTTGTAGATCAGCGGCACCAGCGAATGCGAATTCTCCCAGACGTTCTCGACCGAGAAGTCGGAGACGACATGGGCATAGGTCAAGACGCCGAAGGAGAAGGCGACGAGGGCAAAGAGCAGGACGGAGCCCAAGGGCGCGACATCCATCATCGCCTGATCGCCGCGCCTGGCACCGATGACCGGCACGAGCGACAGGACGATGGCGGTTGCGAGCGCCAGAACCAGCGCATAGTGACCGATCTCGATGATCATGGCGTCGCCTTTGTCGCTTGCGCCTGGGCTTCCTGAGCCTTGGCCTCGCCTTGCGGCACCTGTCCCCGCGGTGCCGCTCCCTTGCCCTCTTCCCACAGGCCCTGGGCCTTCAGCCTGTCGGCCACGTCCTTGGGCATATAGGTCTCGTCATGCTTGGCAAGCACGGTATCGGCGGTGAAGACATTGCTGCCGGTCTCGAATCTGCCTTCGGTCACCACCCCCTGCCCCTCGCGAAACAGGTCCGGCAATATGCCCTGGTAGCGGACATTGACGATCTCTCCGCTCGGGTCGGTCACCGCAAAGCGCACCACCGAGCCCTCGCCGCGCACGACGCTGCCGCTGCTCACAAGCCCGCCGAGGCGGATGCGGGTGCCTGGTGCCACCGGGTTGTTGGCGAGATCGCCCGGCATGTAGAAATAGGCGACCGATTGGCTGAAGGCGAACATGACGAGCAGCACGGCGACGAGGATGAAGCTCATGCCGCCGGCAATCACCGCCAGGCGTTTCTGCTTGCGCGTCATTTGCTCTTTCCTTCCGTGGCACTCTTGCCTTCCGTCGCCACCGAGCCTTCCGTGGTGATGCCGAATTCCCTGGCCAGCGCCAGTAATTGCCTGCCCTGATCGCCCGAGGCCGGGAAGGCGGCAAGCCCGCGCTTCAGGGCACCCGCGGCGCGATCCTTGTCGTTCAAGACGGCGTAAGAGCGGACGAGACGCATCCAGCCCTCGAAATTGTCGGGATCGGCGCTCAGTTTGGCGTCCAGGCTTTCCACCATGGCGCGGATCATCTGCTGGCGGTCACTGGTGCTCAACGTCTCAGCCGCCGCCACATCCTGCTCCGTCGGGCCGCCCAGAACTGCTTGCTCAGCAGAAGGTGCAACCGCCGTGCCGCCGTTTTTGGCGATATGTTCGTTGACCAGCGGCAGCCAGGGTGCATCGGCCGGCGACTGCTTCGCCAATGCCTCGAAGGCGGTGCGCGCCGCATTCGGCTGGCCGGCCTGCTCCAGGCTCAAAGCAATATAGAAACGGGCACGCGAGTTGTTCGGTTCAAGCGTGAGCGACTGTTCCAGCACCTTGCGCGCATCTTCCGTCACGACACCTTCTGACATCGCCATCAGCGTTTCGGCAAGGCCATCGAGACGCGCCGGGCTCGGGCCGAGCAGGCGAATGGCGTTGCGATAGGCGGTCTCGGCATCGGAGACCCGCATGGTGCTGAAATAGATCGGCGCCAGCACATCCCAGCCCTTGCCGTCGTTGGGGTTCTGCGCCAGATGCCGCTCCGCCTTGGCGACGAGAACGGCCATGTCATTGCCGGGATTGGCAAGCCGCGCTTCCAGCGGCTGCGACGGCAGGTCGGGTCTGCCGGTATTGATGTATAGACAGAGCCCGATGATCGGCAGGATCAAGACGATGAAAACTTCGGTGAGGCGATGATGCCTTGCAGGTCTGCTTTCCTCGGCCGGAGCAGCGCCAGAGACGGCGATCAGACGCCGGCCGATCTCTGCGCGGGCATAATCGGCCTCGTCCGCGGTGATCAGGCCGCCGCTCACGTCCCTGTCGAGTTCACGCAACTGGTCGCGATAGACAGCGACCTCTCCGGCACGCGTATCCTCGGCCGCCTTCGCTCCACGCAAAAGAGGATAAAGCAGAATGGCGGCAACGGCCGCCGTCAGGACAGCCACGAGAATCCAGAACAGCATATCGGCCCAATTACTTGAAGCGCGCCCTCATTCCAACTGCCAATGCCGTGTTGACGAAGAATTGAGGCTATTGGCCGCAAGGATAACGGGAAAGCGAGATCAGCCGAGCGGCGACCAGGTGCCGTTTTCGTTGCGGCAGGCGACACCGCGCGCCAGCGTATCCTTGCCATCGGCCGTGACAGTATGCGTGTACTGGCGGCAATTCTGCGAGCCCACCTGATAGGGGGCGGCTGCCACGACGCTGCCCTTGGCATCACGGCCGGTCCAGGTGACCGGCTGGCCGACGGCAGCACCTTCCAGCGCACGGTATTCGGCTTCCAGCGCCCGTTGCTTGTCGCTGTCACCAAGCTCAACGCCGGTGCGACCAACGATGCCGCCCTGCAAGGCGGCGATGAACGTCGCCGAAGCGGGGGGCTTGCCGCCGCCAAAAAGTCCACGCGTCGCAGCGCCCTTCGTCGTCGTGCAGCCAGAGAGCGTCACGGCGACGATAAGGGAAGAAACGATCATGCCTTGCCAACGTAAAGTCATTGCAATCGAACCACGATCAGGGGTGTCAGTTGAGCCGATCGAAGTGCAGCGTCCCCGTGTCAGCATTAAGGCAAAGCATGCTATACATTTGCCACTATCTTTGTGACATCAAGCAGTTGCTCATGCAACATCCTTTGTCACACCTGGCAGGATAAGCTTAGCTTTCAGCCCGCCCCATTCCCCTCGGGTAAGCTCCAGACGCCCCTGGTATTCGTTGGAAATCTCGGTGACGATGGAAAGGCCGAGGCCGGTTCCGGGCTTGCTCTCATCCAGCCTTCGGCCGCGCTTCAGCGCTTCGCGGATCTGGTCGGGCTCCAGCCCCGGGCCGTCATCCTCGACGGAAAGCTCCACCCAATGCTTGCGGGCGCTTGCTTCTACTCCCTTCACATCCTCGCCGGCTTCGACCGCCGAAAGACGCACCTTGCTCTTGGCAAAGCGTGCGGCATTCTCCAGGAGGTTGCCGACCGTTTCCTCGAGATCCTGCTGTTCCATGGCAACGGCAAGGTGCGGCGGATGAACGATCAGCTCGAATTCGGTTTCGACATTCAGGCGACGCATGACGCGCACCAGACGCTCCAGCGCCGGCTCGGCATCGGTTCGCGCCAGCACGGATTCACGCTGGGCGGCAATGCGCGCGCGGTTGAGATAGGACTGCACCTGCCCCTGCATGGCTTCGGCCTGATTGCGCACCAACTCGCCGTGAGACCTGTCGAGCACGCGCGCCTCGTTGAGCAGCACAGCGATCGGCGTCTTCAGCGAATGGGCGAGATTGCCGACCTGCATACGTGCGCGCTCGACGATGCGGCGGTTGCTGTCGATCAGTGCATTGACCTCATTGGCAAGCGGCAGGATCTCGCGCGGGAATTCGCCCTTCAGCTGCTCGCTTTCGCCGGCGCGGATACGCTCCAAAGCGGCGCGTGCCTTGTCGAGCGGCTTAAGGCCATAGAGAATGGCGAGCGCATTGACGATGAGACTGCCGACGCCGAAACCGGCGAGCGCCAGGTAGAGCCTGTGGGAGAAGTTGCGGACATCGTCTTCCACGACATCGACATTGCCGGTGACGCGGAAGCGTGCCGCACGGCCGTCGGTGTCGAGCACCACTTCGGTTTCTGCCACCTGCACCCGGTTCCCGGCCGCATCCGTCACCTGATAATAGCGCTCGTAATTCTTGTCGAAAGGCGCTTCGACGACCGACAGCACGGGGATGGTCGCCGAGCCCAGCGAGGGTGAGACGAGCGGCGCGGTCGTATAGGTGCCGAGAGGTTCGACCACCCAGTACCAGCCGGTCTTCGGCTGGGCAAAGCGCAGGTCGCCGAGCTGCGGGCTGCCCGAGAGCGCGCCCTGATCGCCGATCGTCACGGAATTGATGACGTTATAGAGCTGCGCGCGCAGCAGATCCTGAAAACCGCGCTCGGCGCTGCGTCTATAGAGTGTCGAAATCAACAGGCCAATCACCACCAGCGCCACCGTCGACCAGACCGTGGTCAGGAGCAGCACGCGTGCGGTGAGCGACTTAATTCGCATTGGTCGGCGCTTGGATGCGGTAACCGAGACCGCGCACCGTTTCGATCAGATCGACGCCCATCTTCTTGCGCAGGCGGCCGACGAAGACCTCAATCGTGTTGGAATCGCGGTCAAAATCCTGATCGTACATATGCTCGACCAGTTCCGTGCGGGAGACCACCTCGCCCATATGATGCATGAGATAGGCAAGCAGCCGGTATTCATGCGAGGTGAGCTTCAGCGCCACGCCGTTGACGATCGCCTTCGAGGTCTTGGTGTCGAGCCGCACGGGGCCGCAGACGATTTCGGAGGAGGCATGGCCGGCCGCGCGGCGGATCAGCGCGCGGATACGCGCCAGCACTTCCTCGACATGGAACGGCTTGGTCACATAGTCGTCGGCGCCCGCATCGATGCCGGCGACCTTGTCGCTCCAGCGGTCACGGGCAGTCAGGATCAGCACGGGCACGGTGCGCCCCGCGCCGCGCCATTTTTCGAGCACCGTCACGCCGTCCAGTTCGGGAAGGCCGATATCGAGGATGATGGCGTCATAGGGTTCGGTATCGCCGAGGAAGTGCCCCTCCTCGCCATCGAAAGCCTGATCAACGACATAACCCGCTTCTTTCAGCGTGTCGCTCAGCTGCCGGTTCAGATTGACGTCGTCTTCGACTACCAGAATGCGCATCGCTTCGCCTTCTTCCGCTGCAAATCACTGGAACCTTGAATAAGCCGATTCCGTTTACATCGGAACCTTTACCGTCACCTTGCGCGGACGCTGGCCGTTGCCCTGAACGAGAACGGTGATGATGCAGGCGTCGCCCACCGGCTGCACGGAAAGAAGCTGGCCGCCCGTCTCGTCTACGACCTGCTGGGCAGCAGCGCTGCAATCGCGGGCCACACGCAGGACAAGCGTGCGAGTGTCGTCCGGTGAGGGCGCCGAAACCGCCAGCCCGGCGGCCAATGCTGCGACGCTCAGAGGAGAGGCCATGTGCTGTGCTTTCAATGTAGTGCCAACTTGTCCCGAATATGTACTCACACGACCTGAATGGCAAATGAATGCACGGTAATGCGGGAATTTTAGAACAATTCTCGACTATTGCGCGAAATATGCATGATTCCTGAATGATGGCGCATGTCTCTCAGCCACAATGGAAATCCCGGCACCGGTCATATTCATATGGCACCTGTTCGATCAAACCTTTCACCGTCTGGTTGAAGCTGCTATCGCTTTACCGCCTTTCTTCATTTCTTTCCGGAATCATGCAGACATCATTTTCTCTCCGTACGGTGCGGACGGTTGGCGTGCTGGCAGTCACCCAACTGATCGGCTGGGGCACGACCTTCGACATGCTCGGCGTCATGGGCCGTGTCATTGCGCCTTCCCTCGGGCTGCCGAATGAAGCGATTTTTGCCGGACTGACCATCATGATGGTGATCAGCGCCTTTGCCGGTCCGACCACCGGGCGTTGGCTCGGCCGCTATGGTGCCGCGAAGGTGCTGGCCGCCTCGTCGGTCACCTTCGCGATCGGCCTGCTGCTGCTTGCCGCTACCACCAATATCGTCGTCTATGCACTCGCCTGGGTCGTGATCGGGCTTGGCGGGGCGCTCGGCCTTTCGGCGCCCTGTTATACTGCGGTCGTGGAGCGTGAAGGGGTAAACGGCAAACGGGTCATTGCCATCCTGATGCTGTTCACCGGTCTCTCGGCCACCATTTTCTGGCCGATCCTGACGCTACTCAACGAGACTTTCGGCTGGCGCATCACCTTCCTCGTCTGCGCCGGCCTGCAATTCTTCGTCTGTCTGCCACTGCATTTCTTCGGCCTGCCGAAGCCGGTTGCCAGCCATACGCAGGGGGCAGCGGCCGAGACGCCGCCGGTGGAGCTTTCCCCCTCCGACCGGCGCAAGGCTTTCCTGCTCATCGCGATCTCCACCACGCTCGGCACCTTCATCACCTTCGGCGTCTCGCCATCCCTGCTCGAAATCTTTCGCCAGTCCGGCGCATCGACGGCCCTTGCCCTGCAGCTCGGCTCGGCACGCGGCGTGATCGGCATTTCGGCGCGCGCGCTCGACATGCTGCTCGGCAAGCGCGGCAATCCCATCCTGACATCCGTCATGGGCGTCAGCCTGATGCTGTTCAGCTTCCTGATGCTCTTCATCGTCCCGCCGTCGACGCCGCTGCTCATCACCTTCGTGCTGCTCTACGGTTTCGGCTCCGGCGTGCTGGCGGTCGCCCGCGCGCTGCTGCCGCTCGCCCTTTTCTCGGCCAGAGAATACGGGCTGCAGGCAGCCCGGCTGTCAATGCCACAGAACCTCGCCAACGCGATTGCGCCCGTCATCTTCACCGCCATCCTCGACCGCGCCGGCGCCGGCCCGACGGTCATCACCTGTGCGGGGCTTGCGGCCATCGCATTGGTCTTCGTGCTGATGCTGATGGCGTTGGTACGCAGCGCAAGGCCGAGCGTACAGCCGGCCTGACCGGCGGCGGGCAAAGCAGGCCGACCTCACATCCGAAGTCCGCCATTTTTAGCCTCTCTTGATTATGATGTTCTCATGATCAAAGTAAGAACCGACACGCTGCCGTCAGGTGCCGGAAGCCCCGGACACGCAGCACCAGAGCTGCCAATCCACTAAGCTTCTGAATCATTTGCGGCTTTTTTCTCAAGGGTTGCTTGCGGCCCTTCACAGATTGATTCATCTGCAACCTGAACTATTTCCGGATTCCTCCTATCCATTTGAAAATGAATAAGAATTTCCACAATGATCCACTAATGCAGTGTTTTTGGCGCTAAGTCATTGATTCTGAATAAGTGATTCACTTAGCTCAAAAATACGCGTAAAGAATTTCAAAATCAGAAGCAGCGTTTGCTGAACGAAATTATTATGAAGTTTTCCGGCTCCGATGCATCACTTAAACATTATCAATGACTTAGCCGAAAACTCCCGGCATAAATCGCCCTTATCGAAAATTCTTATTCGTTTTCAATTGGATAGATAGACAACAACCGTCACCGTCAATCCTGCAGGGGTGTGGTGACCGCCTGGTCGCTATCGAAATCGGCAGCAGTCCTGGTATCCCGGAGCGGCTTTACCGTGCGGGTCGAGAGGTCATAGTCGGGATGCGCCTTGTAGGCGGCAAGCGCTTCCTCGCTCTCGAATTCGCCGTAGACGACGAAATCGACCGTGTTGCCCCACTGGTCCGTCTTGACGTTTTCGCCGATCTCCAGCGTCAGGGCATGGGGAATGCCTGTCAGTATGGAGAGCCCCTTGCGCACCGCCTCGCGGTTTTCCTCCGGCACGGTGAAGAAGACGATATGGCGGATCACGCGGAACACTCCTGTGACAATTCTCTGAACCCAGGCCGGGCGATAACACGCGCCGACCGGGCCTTCAACCGGGCCACAATGCCGCGCGCGTGCCGCGTCAGGCGCTGGGACGGATCGCCGCGAGGAAGGTCCTGCCATACTCGGCAAGCTTTTCCGCCCTGTCGGTGCCGTTGACGATGCGGCGCGCGTTGACCCAGTCTTCCTTCGCTTCATTGAGGTGATCGCAAAGCCGGTGGCCAGCGAAGCTGCCGCGCAGCATGCCCTCGATCAGGATCGTCACGGCCGGCACCATTTCCATGGCGCGATCGGGCTGGGCGACGAGATCGATGCCGGTCACCTCGCTCATCGCTTCGTAATTGCGCCTGTGGGTCAGTTGCACGAGGCCGCGACCGAGCCAGCTTTTGCCGTCCTCATCCGGTCGCCAGTAAGGCGTCTTCACCCAGGAGAGCCGACCGGACGCAAAGGCAGTCTCGAGGATCTCGACGGCGCGCGAATCACTTGTTGCCAGCGTCTCGCGCACAGGCTGCATCGTATAAGCGGTCTCATGGAAGGCCGTAGCCAATATATAGGCCAGCCAGCGCCGATCTGCGGTAGCCAAATTCGCGTCCCAGTAGTCGAAAATGGCGTTCATGCCTTCGATCTGGGCCGGCGTGAGGCTGCCCTTGAACAGGGTGTGCCGCACAGTGTCGAAGAAGAATTGCCGGTCGAGTGAGACAGTCATGATACGCTTCTCGGAGGTCCTTCGTGGTTAATATCAGCTTAATCGATTGAAATTAACTAAATCGTTTCAAGTGTGACCGGCGTAGATTTACACGCAGTTTTTATTGTGCAATGCATCAATTCGTAAGCACACCCTTGCTGAGGAAGAGAGGTATACGATGCAGACCAGCACAGAAACTCCGACCAAGATCCCCCAGCACATCGTTGACCAGATGGAAAACGAGTGGCGCCAGGTACGCACGCAGCGCGAGAATCCGCGCCCGGTCCGCGTGCCCTCGCAGAACGACGCTTAAATACAATCCTACCGGGTGAGGACGCTCTACCTCTTTGAAGCGACGCATCAGGCGGCCCGAACATCGATTCCGATTTTCGGGCCGATGCTGTAGGCCCCTCACCCGCGGTTCCCCGAGTCTGCAGCATTCGTGCTCTTGCCGACGTAGCGGCCACCGCCTATCCCTCAAGTTTCGCTGCAGCCAGCCTGTCGGCCAACCGGTCCAGCGTTCTGCGGAACATATCCTTATCGTCCAGCGCCCGCGAGAGCACCAGCGCGCCCTGAATGCCGGATACCGCCTCCTCAGCCGCGGCGAGCGCTGTACCCTCATCGCAGCCGGCGCGGACCAGCGCCTGGCGCAGCGCCTCGATCCAGCGGACGAAATAATCCCGGATGACCAGCGAAAAGCGCTGGCGTGTCTCGTCCAGCGCAAAGGCGCCGACGAGGCAGATGCGGCCGCCGGAGCGGAAATAATCCATCACATTCGCCCACATCGCATCGATCGCCGCCCCGGCATCGTCACGGCGCAGCGGCTCGTAGATAGCACGTTCGAACCAGGCGTCGACATCGGCAAGGACGGCGGCCGCCATTTCCTCCTTCCCACCGGGAAAGAAGTGATAGAGGCTGCCCTTGCCGATGCCGGTGCGCTCGGTGATGCGGCTCAATGTCGTGCCCTCGTAGCCGAGCTCGCGGAAGATCTCTGCGAGCAGCGGCACGACATCGGCACGTTCATAAACGGTCTTCACACGTCACCTTTGGGTCACCTTGGCCTTAAAGGCCGAGGTCGGAAAGGCCCGGATGGTCGTCGGGCCGCCGGCCGAGCGGCCAGTGGAACTTGCGATCCGATTCCTTGATCGGCAGATCGTTGATGCAGGCGAAACGGCGCTGCATCAAGCCCTCGGCATCGAATTCCCAATTCTCGTTGCCGTAGGAGCGGAACCAGTTTTTGCTGTCGTCATGCCATTCATAAGCAAAGCGCACGGCGATGCGATTGTCGGTGAATGCCCAAAGCTCCTTGATCAGCCGATAATCCAGCTCTTTCGCCCACTTGCGGGTCAAGAAGGCGACAATATCGGCGCGGCCGGTGACGAATTCGGCGCGGTTCCGCCACTGGCTGTCGGGCGAATAGGCGAGAGAGACGCGCTGCGGATCGCGGCTGTTCCAGCCGTCTTCCGCAAGGCGGACCTTCTGGATTGCGCTTTCATGGGTGAAGGGGGGAAGCGGTGCAGGCATGTCTTGTCTCCTTTGCTGGACTGTACCTTTCGTTTTGCATTGTACTGATCGGTACAATGATTGCAAGAACTTTCGATAGAGGCCGCCTGCGACATCTTGGCTTCGGGATGAGCGCCTGCCCTGCGCATAGTAAAAAGGCTGATCGAGGATCTCGAACAGCCTTCACATTTCAATCGGCACTCTTCTAAGCGCGGCGCGGCTCAGGCGAGCTTGCCCTCTTCCGCCTTGTAGAAATACTGACTTGCCACCAGCCATCCCTTCAGCGGCCTCAATGGCGGAATACAGGTGGCGAACATAAAGGGGCCGGTGACCAGAAGCTGGACCCAGAGCGGCGCGGAGAAGGCGACTTCCAGCCAGACGCCGAGCAGCACGCTCGGCACGCAGGCGAAGCAGATCACGAAGAAAGCCGGGCCGTCGGCCGGATCGGCGAAGGAATAATCCAGCCCGCAGACTTCGCATTCCTTCTGCAGCGTGAGGAAACCCTTGAACATATGCCCCTGTCCGCAGCGCGGGCAGCGGCCCCGGATGCCGGTCTGCATCGGCGGGAGAGGAGGATATTCAGTGTCCATGGCGATCTCGCTTTTCGACGTTGCGGGGCTTTGGTAAAATCCATACAATAGCCCATAATGAATGCATACAATATAATTACATTAAAAGCGGATTGCCAGTCTATTCGTCAGAATGACGCAGGGATTTTGCGGATTGGGTTTGCGGGGCTTGAGGGCGGGAGGATTTGTCACTGCCGGGACAAGTTTGCCCGCTCGCCAAAACCCCTCCCCAGGGGGAGGGGCTAGCCCGCGGCACTGCCTCGTCCAGCCTGAAACATTGAAGAAGTGAGAGGTGGGCGCAGCAGGTTAACCCCCCCCTTGTGGGGAGGGGTTTGGGGCGGGGTCTTTATTAATTGAACTGAAGACAGAAGGCGGAACTGCCGGCCAGATGACTTCAGCTCAGAAGAACGAAGCGGACATTTCCGGCGGGCCTTCCAGGGCATGCGCCATGAAGTCCAGCGCGCCCTTCAGCCTTTCGCGCGAAATCGGCCCGCCAAGACAGACGCGCACGGCTTCGGGGGCAGCACCTTCGACAGTAAAGACGTCACTTGCGACCACACCAATGCCGGAGGAGCGCATATGGCTGCCGAAGGTCGAGCGGGTCCAGCCATTCATCAGCGGCAGCCAGATGTTGAAGCTGATCGGATCGGCCCTGTAGCTGCCGTCGGGCAGGATATTCGCCACCATCTGCTGGCGGGCACCCGCCTCCGCGCGGATGAAGCGCAGGATCGTGTCTGCCGTGCCGTCCTCGATCCAGCGGGTGGCCAGCGCCACGTTCATTGGCGAGGCCATGACATTATTGGTGCGCATGGCGCTGACGAAGGGCCAGATCGCCTTGGTGTCCGGCGCGACCACATAGGCAAGGCGCAACCCGGCGCCGATGCATTTGGCGAGGCCGCCGATATGCCAGGTCAGGTCAGGCGCTATTGCCGCCAGCGGCGGCGGGCCGTGCAGCGGAATGAAGCCGTAGGCGTCGTCCTCAACGATGGGCACATGATATTTGCGGGCGACGGCGGCGATTTCCTCGCGGCGCTTTTCCGGAATGGTCAGCGTCAGCGGGTTTTGCAGCGTCGGATTGAGATAGAGGGCCTTCGGCTGCAGCCGCTCGCAGGCCTCGGCAAAGGCATCCGGCAGGATGCCCTCCTCATCCATTGGCAGGCCCGAGAGATTGAGCCGCAATTGGGCGGCGATCGAGCGCATGCCGGGATAGGTGATGTTTTCCGACAATACGATCTCGCCGGGCTTTGCCAGCAGGCCGAAGATCGCGAGCAGCGCCGGATGCGCGCCCGGCGTGACGAAGATGCGCTCCTGCGAGGGCACCAGTCCGCGACGGCTGAGCCAGGCGGCAGCAGCTTCCTTGTCCATGCCCGAGCCGCCGAAGCCCTGGTAACGCAGCAAAGGGATAAGATTGGTCGCCACGGCCGACATGCCCTCGCGCATGCGGGCGATCAGGTCCTGATCATCAGGCTCGGGCGGCAGGTTCATCGAGAAATCAACCACCGAAGAGCGGCGCGGATCGGGCGCGGCATCGGACATGAAGCCCCGGCGCTCGCGGTCCTGCCCGCCGGTGACGAAGGTGCCGCGGCCGACATGAGAGTCTACTAGGCCGCGCTTCTGCGCCTCGACATAACCGCGCGCGACCGTGGTGAAATCGATGTTCAGGCGCTTGGCGAGCTCCCGCTGCGGCGGCAGCCTGTCCCCCACCGCCAGCACACCGCTTCTCAGATCCATTTCGATCAGATCGGCAATGGCCATGTAACGGGGGCTCGAGGAGCGGGTAAGGTCGGGATGCCAGTCTCTCATTTCATGATCCGCAATTCGTGATCGACGCAGAAGGGTTTCCCGTCGACATTGACCGTATATTGTTGCATATTTCGTCTGTCACGCAAAAACGTCGGCCAATAAGAGCCTGACGGATGACCGAATGCCGCATTTGAGACTGGCATGTTCCGCAATGCGGAGTTCTTCCTTATATTGATTGCACTTTGACTGCATTCATTTCCAGCATGCCTGCATGCATTTTTTGCACAGAAATGCTTGCTAAATTGGCGTCAATTCCGTCTTACCCCAAAATTGAATGCATAATTGAATGCTTTTTCGCATGAATTGACTGCTATTTGTGCAAAGTCAATTTGGCACGGTGCTTGCAATTCAATGGCTGTACCCCGCGAGAGGGGCCTGACTTCAAACACAGGAGCCATTCATGCCCGCAGTTACCGCACCGGCCCACGCAGATGGAGACTTCTTCGTCGATTACGAAGAGAAGGTCTTCGAAGACGTCCAGGCCAAGGAGGGTGAGAAAGCCCTCATCACCTTCCACACCGTCGCCTTCGAAGGATCGATCGGTCTCGTGAACCTGCTGCAGGCCAAGCGCCTGAAGCGCAAGGGCTTCGAAACCTCCGTGCTGCTCTATGGCCCCGGCGTGACGCTCGGCGTGCAGCGTGGCTTTCCCAAACTCGGCGCGGAAGCCTTCCCCGGGCATTTGAACTTCAACAACCAGATCAAGGGCTTCATGGAAGAAGGCGGCAAGGTCTATGCCTGCCGTTTCGCGCTGCAGGCGCTCTATGGCCATGGCGAACAGTCGCTGATCCCTGGCATCCGCCCGATCAGCCCTCTCGACGTGCTGGACATGATCCTGATCCACCGCCGCGACGGCGCCTTCATCCTCGATACCTGGACGCTCTGACCCGGCAGGAACGCCGTCGTCAGGCGCTGGGGAGGCGGAATTCCCCTCCTCCGCCTCCCTCAACACCATCAGAAGGATTTCGCCATGGAAAAGAAAATGACCGTCCGGGCCGCAGCCGCGCAGATCGCGCCGGACCTGACATCACGCGAAAAGACGCTGGCGCGCGTGCTGGAGACCATTCGCGAGGCGGCCGCCAAGGGCGCCGAGATCATCGTCTTTCCGGAGACTTTCGTTCCCTGGTATCCCTATTTCTCCTTCGTGCTGCCGCCGGTTCTCTCAGGCCGCGAACATCTGCGCCTTTATGAAGAGGCCGTCACGGTTCCGAGTGTCGCCACCGACGCGGTCGCAGCCGCCGCCCGCGAACACGGCATCGTCGTGGCGCTCGGCGTCAACGAGCGCGATCACGGCTCGCTCTACAACAGCCAGCTGCTCTTCGATGCCGACGGCAGGCTCATCCTCAAGCGTCGCAAGATCACGCCGACATTCCACGAGCGGATGATCTGGGGCCAGGGCGATGCATCCGGACTTGCTGTCGTCGATAGCCACGTCGGGCGGCTCGGGGCGCTGGCCTGCTGGGAGCACTACAATCCGCTCGCCCGCTACGCGCTGATGGCCCAGCACGAGGAAATCCATATCGCCCAGTTTCCGGGATCGATGGTCGGGCCGATCTTTGCCGAGCAGATGGAAGTGACGATCCGCCATCATGCGCTCGAAAGCGGCTGCTTCGTCGTCAATGCCACCGGCTGGCTGACCGAGGAGCAGATCAATTCCATCACGCCCGACCAGGGACTGCAGAAGGCGCTGCGCGGCGGCTGCATGACGGCGATCGTCTCGCCCGAGGGCAAGCATCTGGCGCCGCCGATCACCGAGGGCGAAGGCATCCTGATTGCCGATCTCGACATGAGCCTGATCACCAAGCGCAAGCGGATGATGGATTCGGTCGGCCACTATGCCCGGCCCGAACTGCTGCACCTCGTCATGGACGGCCGCGCCACCCAGCCGATGGTCGGCTCCGCACATTCCTTCGAAACAGACACAGGGACCAAGAGCGATGGAAAATACGACGTTTCTGCCGACCGAGACGCTGATCAACGAGTTGCAGTCCTTCGGAGCCAGGCTGGTTGATCCCAAAGCCGGGCACGACAGCCGCCGCGGCGGCGCAGGCCCGTCCGACCACAAGGCGCTGACCATCGACGGCATGACTGTGATGGTGCCGGTTCATACCGCGCCGGCCTTCGAAAGCCCCTATCTGGTCGACAAGCCTGACGAGGAAGGCCGCAGCCGCATCAGCCGCGACGGGCGCGTGCTCGGCGAAGTGTCCTTCCCGCTGCGTCCGCGTTTCTACGAGCGCAGCACGGCCGACGGCATTCCCTATTCGCAGATTGCCGTGCTGCATGGCCGCGACGTGCTGGCGACCACGGTGCTGCAGACATGCATCCGCTATCAAAGCCGCACCAAGACCTGTCAGTTCTGCGCCATCGGCCAGTCGCTGGCGGCCGGTCGCACCGTCGCCCACAAGACGCCGGCGCAGCTGGCGGAAGTCGCCAAGGCTGCCGTCGAGCTCGATGGCGTCAAGCATATGGTGATGACGACGGGTACGCCGAAGGGGCCGGATCGCGGCGCTTCGATCCTTGCAGACAGCGCCCGCGCCATCAAGGCAGCCGTCGACCTGCCGATCCAGGCGCAATGCGAGCCGCCGGAAGACGACATCTGGTTCTCGATCATGAAGGAAGCCGGCGTCGATGCGCTTGGCATGCATCTGGAAGTCGTCACGCCCGAATTGCGCGAGCGCATCATGCCCGGCAAGGCGCAGGTGCCGATCTCAAAATACATGGCCTCCTTCAAGGCGGCGGTCGAAGTCTTCGGGCGCGGGCAGGTCTCGACCTATATCCTCGCCGGTCTCGGCGATACGCGCGAGGCGATCCTCGATATCTGCGAAAAGCTTGTTGCTATTGGCGTCTATCCTTTCGTCGTGCCCTTCGTGCCGATTTCGGGAACGCCGCTCGAAAGCCATCCCGCGCCGAAGCCTGATTTCATGCATTCGATCCTCGGTCCGCTGTCCAAGATGCTGGTCGATAGCGGCTTGAAGGCCGTCGACATCAAGGCCGGCTGCGGCAAGTGCGGCGCCTGCTCTGCCCTTTCCTCCTATGAAAGGATGCTGACCAAATGATGCTGGAGCCCTTTTCGCCCTATCGCGCCAGCGAATTCCAGGTGAAGTTTTCCACCTCCGACTGGGAACGGCAGGAGGCGCATGCGCTGCGCCGCGCCGTCTTCTGCGAGGAGCAGAAGATCTTCGAGAGTGACGACCGTGATGCGATCGACGATCATGCGATCCCGATCGTGGCGCTGTCGATGATGGGTGTCGCGGCCGACAGGCTGGTCGGCACGGTGCGTATCCATCAGGAGGAGCCGGGTCTCTGGTGGGGGTCGCGGCTCGCCGTGCACGAGGATTTCCGCAAGATCGGCGCGCTGGGTGCCACGCTGATCCGGCTTGCCGTCTCCTCGGCCAATGCAATGGGCTGCCACACGTTTCTCGCCAATGTGCAGGTGCAGAACGGGCTGCTCTTCCGCCGTCTGCATTGGGACGTGATCGAGGAATTCGAGGTTTACGGCAAGCCGCATCTCAGGATGAAGGCGGATCTTGCCTGGTATCCACCCTGCCCGACGCCGGAAACCGGCCTGGTGGCGCTCGCCAGGAAGGCGGCGTGATGGGGGACAGGATCGATCTCGAGGCACTTGCCACCAAGCTTTCCGCCTCCTCCGGCATCGCTGCCAAGGCGGATATCGGCACGGTTGCCACAAGCCTTGGCCTTGCCGGCCAGCCGGTGGCAGTCGGTGACGATTGCGCCGCGCTGCCTGATGGCGACGGTTATCTGCTCTTTGCCATCGAGGGCTTCATCAACGAGTTCGTCGCAGCCGATCCGTGGTTCGCCGGCTGGTGCGGCGTCATGGTCAATATTTCCGATGTCGCCGCCATGGGCGGGCGTCCCATCGCCGTCGTCGATGCCGTCTGGGCGAATGGCGAGGCGGGAGCCGCGCCGGTGCTCGAAGGCATGCGGGCGGCGGCCAGAACGTTCGGCGTACCGATCGTTGGTGGCCATACGAATATCCGCACCGATCGCGGCCAGCTTTCTGTCGCCATCCTCGGCAGGGCGAAGGCGCTGTTGACGAGCTTCGATGCCAAGGCGGGCGATGTGCTGATCGCCGCGATCGACCATCGCGGCCGCTATCGCGAACCTTTCAACAATTGGGAAGCGGCAACCGATGCGCCGCCGGCGCGGCTGCGCGGCGATCTGGAACTCCTGCCCGACATTGCCGAAGCCAGACTCGCACTCGCGGCCAAGGATATCAGCCAGGGCGGCATTGTCGGCACGGCGATCATGCTGGCGGAATGTTCCAGAGTTGGCATCCATATCGATGTCTCCGCAATCCCGCTGCCGGATGGCGTGGCGCTCGAGCGCTGGCTCGCGACCTTCCCGAGCTTCGGCTACCTGATCGCCACCGCGCCCGAAAAGGCCGATGAGGTGATCCTGCGTTTTGCCGCCCGCAACATCACTGCGGCCGTGATCGGCAATATCAAAGCCGGCAGCGAGGTGGCGGTATCGGATGGCGCCGATCGCATCGTGATCCGCGACCATGCCGAGACACCGCTCCTGCAACTCGGCCGGCAGGAGGATGCCGCATGAGCCGGCCGCTGCGCATCGCCATGCTTTCCCACTCCACCAACCCGCGCGGTGGCGTGGTGCATGCCATGCAGCTTTCGGAGGCGCTTGTCGGAATGGGCCATGAGGTCGTGCTGCATGCGCCGGATGCAAAAGGGACGGGCTTTTTCCGTGAGCCGGCCTGCGGCGCGATGTGCATTCCTGTCGGGCCAGCGCATGATGATATGACCGCAATGGTCGAGCAGCGGATCGCCGATTATGTCAGCTACTTCGAAAATTCCGCCGATGCTCGCGACTTCGATATTTTCCACGCCCATGACGGCATCTCCGGCAATGCGCTGGCAACGCTGAAGGAGCGCGGACTGATCCCCGCTTTCGTTCGCACTGTCCATCATATCGACCAGTTCACCGATCCCAAGCTGATGGAGCGGCAAGACCGCTCCATCGACCGGGCCGACCTGTTCTTCACTGTCAGCTCGATGTGGCGCAAGACGCTTCAGGAGAGGCGCGGAATCAGTTCCATCGTCGTCGGCAATGGTGTCGATACGAAGCGCTTCTCTCCCGCCGTCAATGGCAGCGCACGACGCGCCAAACTCGCCCTGCCCGATGGCCCTGTTTTCCTCGCCGTCGGCGGCATCGAGGCGCGCAAGAATACGGTCGCCATGCTGGAAGCCTTCGGCCAAGTGCGCGCCATTCGCCCGGATGCGCAATTCGTCATCGCCGGCGGCGCTTCGCTGCTCGATCACCGTGGCTATCAGGGCGAATTCCGCGCCGTGCTTTCCTCCCTCGGCGAACATGCCGCCGCCGTCCATATCCTCGGCACTGTTGCCGACGAGGACATGCCGGCGCTCTACCGGCTGGCCGATACGCTGGTCTTCGCCTCGGTCAAGGAAGGGTTCGGCCTCGTGGTGCTGGAGGCGATGGCGAGCGGCGTGCCCGTCGTCGTCTCCTCCATCGCGCCCTTTACCGAATATCTCTGTAACGATGACGTCGTCTGGTGCGATCCGCACAATGCCGCCTCGATCGCCGAGGCCATGGTGATCTCGCTCATGCAGCCGGTGCGCGCCGGGCTCATCCCGCGCGGATTGAAGCTCGCCGCCCATCACAGCTGGCAGCGCACGGCTGCCGCCCATCTCCAAGCCTACGAGACATTGAAGGAGCCTGCCCATGCCTGAAATGCGCTTCGTCATCGCCTGGCCGGATGGCCGCGAAGAGACCTGTTATTCGCCCTCCCTGGTCATCCGGGATTTCTTCGAGGAGGGCCAGACCTATCCGATCCGCGATTTTCTCGACCGCAGCCGCAAGGCGCTGACCATCGCCAGCGACCGAGTTGAGGCGAAATACGGCTATCCCTGCTCGCTTGCCCGCGGCCAGCTTGCCCGCATCGAGGAGGCGGGCTCCCTCTTTCTTGCCGATGTCGACGCGCGCGTGCGCTGCGAAACATTCATTCTCTGAAAGGAACCCGACCCATGACCTTTTCCCTCAAGCCGCATTACAGCGCCGTCGTCATCGGCGGCGGTCAGGCCGGGCTTTCGGCCAGCCACTACCTCAAGAAACACGGCATCGACCATGTCGTCTTCGAGAAGAAGACCGTAGCGCATAAATGGAAAAACGAGCGCTGGGACGCCTTCTGCCTCGTGACGCCGAACTGGCAATGCCAGTTGCCCGACCACCCCTATGACGGCGAGGACCCGCACGGCTTCATGGTGAAGGACGAGATCATCGCCTATGTCGACCGCTTCGTGAAAAAGGTGAATGCGCCGGTTCTGGAAGGCACGAGCGTCACCTCGCTGGAAAAGGCAGGCGATCTCTTCAGGCTCTCAACGTCGGCGGGCACGGTGACTGCCGACAGCGTCGTCATCGCCACCAGCCTCTACAGCGCGCCGGCCATTCCGCGGGCCGCCGAACGCGTGCCGGACGATATCCTGCAGATCCACACGGCCGATTACCGCAATCCCGGCCAATTGCCTGATGGTGCCGTCGTCGTCGTCGGCTCCGGCCAGTCCGGCTGCCAGATCGCCGAAGACCTGCATCTGGCCGGCCGCAAGGTGCATATGGTGACGGGCAATGCGCCGCGCTGTGCCCGCTTCTATCGCGGCCGCGATGTGGTCGACTGGCTCGCCGATGTCGGCCAGTACGACATCACCGTCGAGCATGACGGCATGACCAAGAAGAAGCACGACACCAACCATTACCTCACCGGCCGCGATGGCGGGCGCGATATCGACCTGCGCAAATTCGCGCTGGAGGGCATGTCGCTCTATGGGCGGATGGAGGGCGTCTCGGGTGGGCGAATGCTGTTCGAGCCGAACCTCAAAGCCAATCTCGACAATGCCGACCGGGTCTATAACGGCATCAATGCGCTGATCGACCGGCATATCGCGGAAAAGGGCATCGATGCGCCGCCGGCCAGTGTCTATGTCCCGCTCTGGGAACCGGACAGCGAACCGGCGGAACTCGATCTCAAGGCGGAAGGTATCACGTCCGTCATCTGGGCGACCGGCTTTTCGCCCGACTGGTCCTATGTCGGCCTGCCGATCTTCGACGGCACCGGCTATCCGGTGCAGCGGCGCGGCGTGACCGGCATTGACGGCGTCTATGTGCTCGGCCTGCCCTGGCTCTGGACCTGGGGTTCCGGCCGGTTCCTCGCCGTCGGCAAGGATGCCGAGCATGTGGTGAACCACCTCGCCGGCCATCTGGAGGCCTCCCGGCCGACCCTGAAACAGGCGGCCAGCGCTTGAACATGAATGTCGCGATCCTCGATTTTCATTCATCCAAGCTCTCGGTGGCAGAGCCCTCAGCGCGTGAGCTCATGGATCAGGCGCTCGCGCCGCATGTGCTGATCGGCATGCCGCATCTGACACCGGCAGGCCTGTCGGAAACCTGGGCGATGAAGGAGCTCGGGCATCGGCATTGGCTGATGCTCGCGCGCCATCTCGGCATGGAGAATGCCGATTTCCGCACGCCCGATGGCGGCGAGGCCTATGCGGCGATCTGCGCGACGTCGCTGGAGCATGCGAACTTCGATGCGGTGCGTGCCAATGACGTGCTGACGATCCGCTCGGCGCTCTCGCCTGTCTCGCGCACGCAGGTCTCGACCCGTCACCGGCTTTTCGTGCGCGGCAACCTGATCGGCGAGGTGGAACTGATCTCGACCTTCGTCTGCCGGATGCGGGAGGGCGACAATTACTCGATCGCCCGCGTTCCCCTGCCCGGCCTGACGGCGGCTGCCGAGGATAATGCGTTGGCAAGGACCGCGTCACTGCTGCGCGCCGGCACACTGGACACGCATTTCGGCCTGCCGGCCAATCCGGCCAAGGCATTACGCGGCTTTCGTTTCGAGCCGGATGCATCGCAGGAATTCAACGGCGCAGGACTGTTCTACTTCGCCGAATTCCAGGCGCTCACCGACCGCGCTTTCGGGCGGTGGTTTCCTGAGCTTTCGCAGATCACGCGTCGGGAGATCTTCTTCTCGGGAAACATCCGCGCCGGCGAGGTCGTGCGGGTGGAAATGATGGGGCTCTCGCCAGACCGCTATCGAGTTCACTGCCGGCTGCGGCGCGAGGATGATGGCAAAGTCATCGGCAAGGCTTTCATGGAGTGGCGGAGCAGCTGATAAAGTGCGCTCGTTAATCTGAGCTCGAACCTATCAAGACGGTTGCGTCAGTGTCGGTCATGAAGAGGAATGCGAAGTCCCAAAACACTGGGTATGTAGGATGCCCATTCGACAACCAGAAAGATTCAACTTTTGTTGCCTTGTGAGCCAGTGCGTTGACTTGTTCTTTGAGCAGATGCAGCAAGGTGGCCAGTTTTTCGGATTTAATCGCCAGTTCGGAAGGTCCTGCGCCATCATCACCAGGATAAAGCAAATCATTCTCTATCAATGACCAGACCAATGCTCGTTGGACTTCTTCAATACCGCCTATCTTTACTGCTGCTCCCAAGGCATTTTCGATTGCAATCGTTGACGTTTGCGCCTGCGGCAACGGCGTTTCAAACCATTTCAGAAAAACATTATAATTCAAGGCGCCGTCGTTCAGGATTCTGGCGATTTCCTCCAGAACGCTTCCATCCGTCACCTTTGCTTCTGCCATAGCCCCACAACTCCCTTCAGTTGGACGGTTCCGCTTGCTTAAGCGCGTCCTGCAGCACATCAAACACCCTGTTATCAAGCGTCTGGGAAACGTTGAAGCGCATGAAGCCGGTGGCCGATTGTGACAGGCTGAAGGCGTTACCGGGTGCCAGCACGACATTGCGGGCAAGTGCCGCACGCGCCACAACGGCGGCATCGAGACCATCCGGCAGGCGGCACCAGAGGAACATGCCGGCCTGCGGCTCCAGCCAGGGGCGGATGCCCAAGGTTTTCAGCCGGGCGCTGACATCGAACATCGCCTTGGAGAGGCGACCGCGCAGGCTTTCCGTGTGTTTGCGGTAGGTGCCGTCGCTCAGCACCCCCAGCACCAGTTCGGCATTCAGCCGTGCGCCGCCGAAGGAGGTAGCGATCTTGAGATCGGTCAGGCCTTCGATCCATTCGGGCTTGGCGGCGATGAATCCGCAGCGTGCGGCGGCCGAGAGCGTCTTGGAAAAACTGCTGATATGGATGACACGGTCGAGGCCATCGAAGGCGGCAAGGCGTGGCGCCGGCGTCAGTTCGAAATCGGCGAAGATATCGTCCTCGATGATGGTAAGGCCGTGCTGCTCGGCGAGCTTCAGCAGCCGGTGGGCCGTGACCGGCGAGAGTGTCGCGCCGGTCGGATTTTGGATCGCGGAATTGGTGATGTAGAGGCGTGGCCGGTGCTCGGCGAGTGCGGCGGCGAAGAGTTCGATATCGGGACCGGAGGGTGTGTAGGGAACGCTGACGACCTTGGCGCGGTGGGCTCTGAGCAACGCATGAAAATTGAAATAGCAGGGGTCATCGACCAGCACCGTATCGCCCGGCTCGATCAGGAAGCGGCAGAGAAAATCGATCGCCTGGGTCCCGGATTCGGTGAGTATGATCTGGTCGGGCGAGGCCTCGACGCCGCGATCGGCCATGCGGCGTGCAATCAGCTGGCGCAGCGGCTTGAGGCCGAGCGGCGAGCCATAGTCGGCGATGCTTGCGGCATCGGCCCGTGACAGGGATCGCAGGGTTCGGCGGATGGTCTCTTGAGGCAACCATGCTGGCGGCAGCCAGCCGCAGCCGGGCTTCAGATCGCTTTCGTGCGCCTCCAGCGATTGCCGCGACACCCAGAAGGGATCGACGGCGCGATCGAGCTTCGGGCCGATATCGGCAAGCGAGAGCGGTGCCGCCTGGTTGGCGACATAGAAGCCGGAACCCGGGCGGGAGAGAATCACGCCTTCAGCGACCAGCCGTTCATAGGCATCGACCACCGTCGAGGCCGAGACTTTCAGGCTTCCCGACAGCGCCCGGATCGAGGGCAGCTTGGCGCCGGGCGTGAGACTGCGGCCGGCAATGCGCTGGCGGACAGTCCCCATCACCATGCCGACCCGGCTTCCCGCCTGAAGTTGCCCGTCCATCCGTACTGTTTCCCCAACCATAACAGTTTGCGTGAACTGTATCGAACTGTGGCTGGCAACACCAGCACGAACAAGCGATAAGCGAGGGATAGACAGTCAGGGAGTCTTGCATGGATCGCACAGCGACCGGATGGATCAATGGTTTTATCGGCGTGCTCATCTTCAGTGGATCGCTGCCGGCCACGCGCGTGGCCGTCATGCAGCTCGATCCGGTCTTTCTGACGGTGGCGCGAGCGGCGATTGCCGGCATCCTGGCGCTTTGCCTGCTGATCGCCTTCCGGGAAAAGCGGCCTTCGCGGCAGGATCTTATCTCGCTCGTCGTTGTCGCGCTTGGTGTGGTCGTCGGCTTTCCCCTGCTGACGGCACTGGCGCTGCAGCATGTCACCTCGGCGCATTCCATCGTCTTCATCGGCCTGCTGCCGCTGGCGACCGCGATCTTCGGCGTCATCAGGGGCGGCGAGCGGCCGAAGCCGGCCTTCTGGTTTTTCTCCCTGCTTGGCAGCGCCTTGGTCGCAGGCTTCGCGCTGACACAGGGGCTCACCGCCTCGCCTGTCGGCGATGCGCTGATGCTCGGCGCCGTCATCGTCTGCGGGCTCGGTTATGCCGAAGGCGCCAGGCTGTCGCGCCGGCTCGGCGGCTGGCAGGTGATTTCCTGGGCGCTCGTCGTATCGCTCCCGGTAATGATCGTCGCGGCTATCGCCTACCGGCCGCCTGATTTCGCCGATATCCAAACGCCCGCCATGCTGGGGCTCGCCTATGTCTCGCTCTTTAGCATGCTGATCGGCTTCATCTTCTGGTATCGCGGCCTTGCACAGGGCGGCATCGCAGCCGTCGGCCAATTGCAACTGCTGCAGCCCTTCTTCGGGCTGGCGCTTGCGGCAACGCTGCTGCGCGAAACGGTGAGCTGGTCCATGCTTGCCGTGACGGTCGCCGTCATTCTCTGCGTGGCCGGGGCGAGGAAGTTTGCGAAATAAGCTCGCGAATTGACAGTCTAGATGTCATGTAATAACTACAGTTACATGATGAAAGATGACCGCCCATCCCCGACCCCTGACAGATCTGCGACCCGCATGCCGGCATCCCCCTTCACCGGGGATGCCGTCAAATCCTATCTCGAAGGTCCGCCGCGCCAGGTTCCGGGTTTCTCAAGCCTGCATCGCATGGCAGCGATGCTGATGGCGGAGCGGACACCCGGGAACGGCCGGGTGCTCGTGCTTGGTGCGGGCGGCGGACTGGAACTCAAGGCTTTTGCCGAGGCGCATGAGGGCTGGACTTTTGACGGTGTGGATCCCTCCGCCGACATGCTGCAACTGGCGAGGCAGGTCGCCGGCGACCACGGCAGACGCCTCGGTTTTCACGAGGGCAGCATCGGTGTCGCGCCGGAGGGTCCGTTCGACGCGGCGGCATGCCTGCTGACCTTCCATCATATCCCCATCGAGCAACGCCTTGAAACACTTCAGCAAATTCGGCGCCGCCTGAAAACGGATGCGCCGTTTGTTGTTGCGCATATGAGTTTCCCGCAAAACGAGCCGGAGCGGTCGATGTGGATCGATCGGCATATCGCTTATGGCGCACCCGATGGGGCGGACCCTGCCGGGCTGAACAATGCCCGCAAGGCCATGCGGGAAAGGCTTGAAATCCTCGCCCCAGAAGATGAGGAGGCCATGCTGCGCGCGGCAGGCTTTTCAGACGTCACCCTGTTCTACGCGGCCTTCAGCTTCAGAGGTTGGGTGGCTTATGCCTAACCAAGCTGCCTGTCGCGGCCCTCAAGCCTGCCTGACCCGGTGGCGATGGGCGGCCTGTTTGGCGCGATTGCCGCAGAGCGCCATGCTGCACCAGCGCCTGCGGTGACCACGGGTGTGATCGGCAAACAGCAGCGTGCAGGACGGGCCTTCGCAGGCCTTCACATTGGAAAAATCCTCGTCGCAAACAAAACGGCCGAGCGCCTCGCCGACCGGTAGCAACAGCGCTTCCGGCGAGCGCCATTTGCGCATGGGCTGGAAGTCGAAGACCTCGCCTTCATCGGTCTGCCGCGCCACGACGCGGCTGTAACCTTCGTCACGCTCCAGCAGACGGTTCAGCGGTTCGAGCTCAGCCAGGGCGTCGCGCCTCAACTGTTTTCCCCTGTGCTCACGGACGAAGGTCCGGAACCACTCGCGCAAATTCCTCGCCTGATCGGCGACCTTGTCCAATTCTCCCGGCAGCGCCTGAGCCCGTATGGCCTCGAGCGTTTCCGGCGAGACGAGCTTTGCCTGATCGAGCCAGTGCAGCAATCCTTCCCCGTCCTCGATCGCGTCGACAGGCACATCGACGGGTGTTGACACCGAGTTCAGAAAATCCAGCGCCGGTGCGTCACCCAGAAAAACGGCGGGAGAGTGGTTATCCATCACAGGTCCTCTTCCGGCTGCTGTCTGCAATCCAAAGCAGCCCCTTTCGAAACGTGACCAACGTGTAACCGCTCAAAAGGCCTTTGACAAGTTACCTTCCTGGGTAGTAACCATTCTGTATCGCTTTAAACGGTTACCAATTTAAAACGAAAGAGAAGGTCGTCCGCGAGGCGGCGGCAACAGTGGCCGCACCCTGAACGACCGACATATCGCCCCTCATCTCAACCGAAGGAAACATGACCATGACCAAGATCAGCTACCGCAACACCACCGTCGACGGCATCAAGATCGCCTATCGCGAGGCCGGCGCGAGGGGCGCTCCGAAACTCCTGCTGCTGCATGGCTTCCCGACCTCCGGCCACATGTTCCGCGATCTTATCCCGCTGCTTGCCGATCGCTATCACATCATCGCCCCTGATCTTCCGGGCTTCGGCCAGTCCGGCGATCCCGCTGTCAACAGCTTCGACAGCATTGCAGAGACGATCGACCGCTTCACCGAGATCGTCGGCTTCGATCGCTACGCAGTTTATGTCTTCGATTACGGCGCGCCGACGGGCTTCCGCTTGGCGGTGAAGCATCCAGAGCGGATCACAGGCATCATCTCGCAGAATGGCAATGCCTATGTCGATGGCCTCAGCGAGGCATGGAACCCGGTGCGGGCCTATTGGCAGGATGCGAGCGCAGAAAACCGGACCGTGCTCAAAGCATTCCTCGGACCGGAAACGACGATCTGGCAGTATACGCATGGCGTTGCCGATCCGACCGCGGTTTCGCCAGACGGTTATTCGCTCGACAATTTCTATCTCTCGCGTCCGGGCGCGGAAGATGTGCAGCTCGATCTGATGGGCGACTACAAGAGCAATGTGGCGCTCTACCCGGCCTTCCAGGACTATTTCCGCACGTACAAGCCGCGTTTCCTCGCCGTCTGGGGCAAGAACGATCCCTTTTTCCTGCCGCCGGGCGCGGAAGCCTTCGCCCGCGATATTCCCGATGCCGTGATCAAGTTCTTCGACACCGGCCATTTCGCGCTCGAAACGCATGCGGAAGAAATTGCCGCTGCGATCCGCGATTTCCTCGGCTGAGGCCGACCGACTATCCGGAGGTGACGCAGAAATTGTTGCCTTCGGGATCGTTCAGCACGGTGTAGTCAGCCGTCTCACGCACGAAGGTCGCGCCGAGCGATATCAGGCGCGCGACCTCTTTTGGCCGGTCGTCGGCTGCGATATCGAGATGAACGCGGTTGCGGGCCGGCCGCTCTCCCCGGCGAAGGTGGAAGCAGAGGCGTGTGCCTGGGCCTTCGACCATCACCACTGGGTCGGTTTCGGGTGTCAGGCCGAGCGTTGCAAGGCGGGCGATCTCCTCATCGTCATAGGGCAGCACCGCGTAACCATCGAGCGCTGCGGCCCAGAAGCGGGCGACGCGGGAGGGAACATCGCAATCAATGACGATTTCCTTCAGCCGCCCCATTGGTTCCTACGACGTGATTCGACAGGATCCCAGATAGGACGCTTTGCTATATCGGCAATGACCGGTTGCGGCACGAAATGCCTTTGGGCCGATCTAGCCGTTTGCCTTCTTCGACGCTGGTTTGCGCGCCGTGTTCAGCGCCACTGCCGCCCGCACCAGCGCCTTCAGCGCCGCTTCATCGATCACCTCCCCGTCACGGATATCGATCGCGCGACGCGTATTGCCTTCAAGGCTGGAGTTGAAAAGGCCAGCAGGATCTTCCACCGAAGCGCCCCTGGCGAAGGTCAGCTTGACCACCGCCTTATAGGTTTCGCCGGTGCAGATGATGCCGGCATGTTCCCAGACCGGGACACCCCTCCACTTCCACGTTTCCTCTACCTCCGGGTCGGCCTCGCGGATGATGGCTCTGACACGGGCAAGCGTTTCGCCGCGCCAATCGCCGAGCTCCTTGATCTTCGCATCGATGCGTTCGGCGGGAGAGGCTTCCTTTGGTTCCGCTTCCTTTTTCGTCGTCGTCGCCTTCTTCATGGTCTCTCCCTACATTTTCTCGCCGGGCAGCAGGCTTGCCTGTTTCACCCATGATGTAAACTGCGCCTCGTCGATCTCATCCTGTTCGTGGATGTGGAAATAGCGTGTTTCGGCGGTCTTGGATTCTCCCGGCGGAACCGGCTTGAGCCTGGCCCCACGGAAGAAGGCGACCTTGATGTATTTGCTGAAACAGTGGATGCCGAGAAACCAGCCGTCGCCCTTCATGCCGTAGAGCGGCGAGTTCCATTTGACGGCCTTGTGAGCATCGGGAACGGTGCGCATGATCAGTCCGTCGAGGCGGCGGCCGACCTCGCTTTTCCAGCCGGGCATGGCGGCAATATAGGCCCGCACCGGGCCATCGCCCTCGCCTTTGGCGATCTGCGGATTGCCGCCGGAAAGCAGTCGCGGCTCTGCCTGTTTGTCAGTCGTTTTGTCGACCATAGGGTTCCTCCACCGCGGGGGATAATAAGGAGGGATCACCGGATTTCCAGTCACACCGGGCGGGTCGCTTCCAACATCACAGCTTCATAACGCGGAAAAACTGCGACAGGAGCGAAAACCCGTGGCATAAGGGCGCCAAATTCTCTTGAAGCACCCGCGTTAGACATGATCCGTATCGACAATATCAGCAAGCAGAACAGCCACCGCATCCTCTTCATCGAAGCCACGGCCGCCTTGAACCGCGGCGAAAAGATCGGTCTCGTCGGCCCGAACGGCGCCGGCAAGACGACGCTTTTCCGCATGATCAACGGCGAAGAACTGCCGGATGAAGGCCAGGTTTCAGTCGAAAAGCACGTCACGATCGGCTATTTCAACCAGGATGTCGGCGAAATGGCCGGCCGCAGCGCGGTTGCCGAGGTGATGGAAGGCGCCGGCCCCGTCAGTATCGTCGCTGCCGAGCTGCGCGAGCTGGAAGCTGCCATGTCCGATCCTGATCGCGTGGACGAGATGGACCAGATCATCGAGCGCTACGGCGAAGTGCAGGCGCGCTATGAGGAACTGGACGGCTATGCGCTGGAAGGCCGGGCGCGTGAGGTTCTGGCGGGCCTGAGCTTCAGCCAGGAGATGATGGACGGCGATGTCGGCGCGCTCTCGGGCGGCTGGAAGATGCGCGTGGCGCTTGGCCGCATTCTTTTGATGCGGCCGGACGTGATGCTGCTCGACGAGCCGAGCAACCATCTGGACCTCGAAAGCCTGATCTGGCTGGAAGAATTCCTAAAAACCTATGAGGGTGCACTGCTGATGACCTCGCACGACCGCGAGTTCATGAACCGCATCGTCACCAAGATCATCGAGATCGATGCCGGTTCGCTCAACAGCTATTCCGGCGACTACGGCTTCTACGAGCAGCAGCGGGCCCAGAACGAAAAACAGCAGCAGGCGCAGTTCGAGCGCCAGCAGGCGATGCTTGCCAAGGAAATCAAGTTCATCGAGCGCTTCAAGGCGCGCGCCAGCCACGCCTCGCAGGTGCAGAGCCGTGTGAAGAAGCTGGAAAAGATCGAGCGCGTCGAGCCGCCGAAGCGCCGCCAGACGGTGGCCTTCGAATTTCAGCCGGCGCCGCGTTCGGGCGAAGATGTCGTCAACCTCAAGAACGTGCACAAAAAATATGGCAGCCGCACCATCTATGAGGGGCTGGATTTCATGGTGCGCCGCAAGGAGCGCTGGTGCATCATGGGCGTCAACGGCGCCGGCAAGTCGACGCTGCTGAAGCTGGTGACGGGCACTGCCGATCCGGATGCCGGCAGTGTGGCGCTCGGTGCCAGCGTGAAGCTCGGCTATTTCGCCCAGCACGCCATGGACCTGCTCGACGGCGAGCGCACCGTGCTGGAATGGCTGGAGGATTCCTTCCCGCTTGCCGGCCAGGCGCCGCTCAGGGCGCTCGCCGGCTGCTTCGGCTTTTCGGGAGATGACGTCGACAAGCGCTGCCGCGTGCTTTCGGGCGGCGAGAAGGCCCGCCTCGTCATGGCGAAGATGCTGTTCGACCCGCCGAACTTCCTCGTGCTCGACGAGCCGACCAACCACCTCGACCTCGACACCAAGGAAATGCTCATCAAGGCGCTTGCCGATTTCGAGGGCACGATGCTGTTCGTTTCGCACGACCGCCACTTCCTTGCAGCCCTTTCCAACCGCGTGCTGGAACTGACGCCCGATGGCATCCACCAGTATGGCGGCGGCTATACCGAGTATGTCGAGCGCACCGGTTACGAAGCGCCCGGCATCCACGCTTAACGGCTGAAAGCGTCTATATCAGTCAACTCTGCCGAGAGCGCCCACAATCGGGCCGCCTCGTCGGGATCGACGGCATAGGCGCGCACGCTGGTTTCCGCGCCGTCGTCCGAGATGACGGCGACATCGCAATCGGCGCAATAGAGGCCGCCGAGCCCTTCGAGCTGCGGCGAGGTTGCAGCCCAGACCTGTGTCGCGGCACCCTGTGCGGGCGTCTTGAAACTCGGGTCGATGGCATTGCCCTTGGCGTCGATCCAGCCGGCGGCCACCATATCCTCCCTATCAAGATGACGCTGCAGCGGCGTCAGGATCTTGCCGGGATGCAGCGAGAAAGCGCGTATGCCTGCGTCCCTACCAAGCCTGTCGAGCTGCACCGCAAAGAGCGCATTTGCGGTCTTCGACTGTCCATAGGCCCGCCACCGGTCATAACCCTCGGAGAACTGGACGTCATTCCAACGGATAGGCGTGATGCCATGGGCACCGGAGGAGACGGCAACCACACGGGCTCCGCTTGCAATCGCCGGCCAGAGGCGATTGACGAGCGCGAAGTGGCCGAGATGGTTGGTGGCAAACTGCGCCTCCCAGCCCGGCCCTGTCAGCGTTTCCGGGCAGGCCATGATGCCGGCGCTGTTGATGACCATATCGGCCTTGCGCCCCGACGCGACGAAGCGCTCGGCAAACCGCCGCACGCTTTCGAGATCGGAAAGATCGAGCCTTTCTATCTCTACATTGGCGATACCGGCGAGCGCCCTGGCCGCCTCTTCGGGCCGGCGGGCGCCGATCAGCACATGGCTGCCTGCCCGCGACAGCGCCTTCGTCGTCTCCAGCCCGAGGCCGGAATGGCCGCCGGTGACAATTGCCAGTTTGCCCGTGAGATCGATGCCGGCGAGCACGTCGTCAGCCGTCGAGCGAGCACCGAAACCGGAGCCGATGGGGTGTTGCGCGTTTTCCATTGATGTCTCCTTTCTGCTTTCGGCCGGAGACTAATGCGGTGGCGCGCATACGATCTATGCGTTAAAGTCCATGATATGTTTGTGATCGTCTGGATTTTGGCATGAGTTCTCCTTCCGTGGATCCCCTTTCCGATGTCTTGGCGCTCTTGAAGCCGAAGAGCTATGTCTCTCTGGGGCTCGATGCCGGACGCGATTGGGCGATCGATTTTCCGCCGCCGCAAGGCATCAAGTTCAATGCCTTGCTTTCGGGCAGCTGCTGGCTGGAGGTAGAGGGCGTCGAGCCCATCCTGCTCGAAGAGGGCGATTGTTTCCTGCTGACGCAGAGCCGGCCCTTCCGCATGATGAGCGATCGCAGCCTGCCGACGATCCCGGCCCATGATATCTATGCGCATGCGAAGGATGGGGTTGCCATCTGCAACGGCGGCGGCGCCTTCTTCCTGGTTGGCAGCCGCTTCGGCTTTTCCGGCGCCGGCGCGGATCTGCTTGTCGGCATATTGCCGCCGGTCGTCCATATCAGCGAACATTCGGATCAGGCTTCGGTTCTGCGCTTTGCGATCGACCAGATGGCGCGCGAGTTGCGTGGCCGGCATCCGGGCGGTTTCCTGATGACCGAGCATCTGGCGCATATCATGCTGATGCAGATCCTGCGGCTCTATCTTGCCGCACCCGATACCGAAGGCACCGGCTGGCTCTTTGCGCTCGCCGACCGGCAGATCGGCCTCGCGATCGGCGCCATGCATGCCGAGCCGGCGCGGCGCTGGACGCTGCAGCAGCTTGCCACGTTGGCCGGCATGTCACGCTCCTCCTTTGCCGAGCGCTTCAAGGAGAAGGTCGGAGCCGCACCGATGGATTATCTCACCCGCTGGCGTATGATGCTGGCAGGCGAGCGGCTGACAAACAGCAACGAACCGATCGGCATGATCGCCCTTTCGCTCGGCTACGTGTCCGAAAGCGCCTTCAGCACCGCCTTCAAGCGGGTGATGGCGCGCTCGCCCCGGCAATACAGCCGGGAAGCAGCGGGGTAAAAGACCACAGGCCGCGGGTCTTGCAGAAACGACTGTCGTTTCATACCTATAGAGGGAATGGTATGCGTCCGGCCCTTGCCGGCCCTCGCTGCATTCCGGGCCTTGGTGCCACGCCTTACGAGGATGAAACCATGAATATCGACAGGATCCTGCGGTCAGTTGTGGCCGTTCGCGCCACCATCCCCGAAGATGCCTTCACCGCCAATACGCTGGGCACCCGCCGGGAAGGAAGTGGCGTCGTCATCAGGGATAACGGGCTGGTGCTCACCATCGGCTACCTGATCACCGAAGCCGACGATATCTGGCTGACGCGCCAGGACGGCAAGGTCGTGCCCGGCCATGCGCTGGCCTACGATCAGGAAACCGGCTTCGGCCTCATTCAGGCGCTTGCGCCCCTCGACTTGCCGGCGGTCGAAATCGGCGACAAGGTCAAGACCAAGGTCGGCGACGCGGTGATCCTTGCCGATGGCCTGGGCGAATTCGTGCAGGCCCATATCGTCGCCAAGCAGGAATTTGCGGGCTACTGGGAATATCTGCTCGACGAGGCGATCTTCATCGCACCGGCCCACCCCTCCTGGGGCGGCGCGGCGCTCATCAGCGACGAGGGCAAGCTGCTCGGCATCGGTTCCCTGCGCCTGCAGATGATCCAGGACGAAGAGGTCGCAGACATCAACATGGTCGTGCCGATCAACCTTCTGCCGCCGATCCTCGACGACGTGCTGCACCGCGGCCATATTGACCGGCCGCCGCGCCCGTGGCTCGGCGCCTTTTCGGCCGAAAGCAATGGCGAAGTGGTGGTCATGAGCGTTGCCAAGGGCGGCCCTGCCGCTGAGGCCGGCCTGCAGCAGGGCGACGTCATCTCGGAAATCCGCGACGGCGAGGTGGACGGGCTTGCCGATTTCTACCGGAAGGTCTGGAAGAGCGGGCCTGCGGGGTCGGAAATCCCGATACGCGTGCTACGGAACGGTCGTGAAGCCTGGCTGCGCATCAAATCGGCTGACCGCAACAGCTTTCTCAAGAAGCCGCTGATGCAGTAAAGCCCAACGGCGATCAGAGAAAGAGCGGCGCCATCCGGCGGCGCTCTAGATATATAAAGGCGCCATCCGGCGCCAGGCACCCGCGCGGTGTGCCCTTCCATCCCAGAAATGCAGTTGATGGCCGACGCCCTTTTCGGCAAGCAGCCGGCTGAGATATCGGTTGTTGTCGAGGAAAGGATCCTCGTTGCCGATCGTCAGGACGATGTCGACCTGGCGCAGCTTTTCCAGCCGCCAGTCGGAGGTGAGACCCGGCAGGAAATGCGTCGGCATGTGGAAATAGACGGTCTCGTCGTAATAGCCGTCAAAGAGATCGCCAAAGGATTCAACCCTCATCGTCAGGTCGTAGCGGCCGGAAAAGGCCACCAGCTTGCGAAAGAGATGCGGGTGGCGAAAGACGAGACTGGCGGCCTGGAAGGCGCCGAGGCTGCAGCCGTGGGCGATGGTGCATTCGTGCCGGTTGCGGCTTTCCATCAGCGGCAGAACTTCGTTCAGCACATATTCTTCGAAAGCGATATGGCGACTGATACGCTCGGCCGGATGGCGGCCGAAATCGTAGAAGGTCTCGTTCGCCAGGCCTTCGATGCAGAAGAGCTGCAGGTGACCCGCCTCGAGTTTATCTCTGAGGCTGGCGACGATGCCGAGATGTTCGTACTCCCAAAAGCGCCCTTCCCGCGTTGGGAATATCAGTACTTTGGCGCCGGCATGGCCGAACACCAGAAGCTCCATGTCACGATGGAGCCGATCGCTGTACCAGCGCAGATATTCTCGGTTCATAGACCCCTGAAAAACCGCCCGACTCGCTCGCGCAGCGCAGTCTGCTGCACTGCACTATCAAGATAGTCGAAATGCCCGGCATCCAGGATGAAGATTTCGTTAAATTTTGATTGCGGCAGAGCGTTCGCCACCGTGAACTGACAGGGCGGTGCTACCGCCGGATCGAAGAGCGCGACAGCGGTCAGCATCGGCACCTTGATGCGGGTTGCGGCCGTTGCAGCATCGAAAAGGCGCAGCTTTTCAAAGACCTCGGGATGGGTCTTTGCGTATTCCTGCACCGAATGGGCGCTGCCGACAGTCGGCAATGTCAGCCACAGCTTGCGGTTCCCGAAGGTCGGCACGGTCAGATGGCCGCGCGCGATCCTGATATCGAAGGGGATGCCGAGCGCGCCGATGCCGCCGCCGAAGCTGATGCCGCTATAGCCGATGTGGCCATCAAGCGCGGGATAAAGCGACAGCAGCGCCGAGACGGCAACCCAGAGATCCTCGACGCAGCCGCCGATCACGTAATGATCGGGATCGTCGATATCGTACAACACATGCCAGGGGGCCTCCGGCGAGATCGGCGGATGGGCGCTGCGCGACATGCCGCGAAAGCAGGGAAAGAGGATCGCGGTCTCTTCGACCGGGATATCGAATTCCGGCTGGTCGCGGCCGCCATAACCGTGACCGACGACGAGGCCGCGCTTGATCTCGCCCTTGCGGGGCGTCAGCAGCCAGCCGCCGATGCTGACATTATCGGTGGACGTATAAACGATATCCTGCACATGCCAGTCTGGATGGGCGTCCTTGCTCTTGGTCAGCACCGGCTGCGGCTTCACCATCAGTGCCTTGGTATAGCGTTTCTGCCAGAAGGCATCGAAGCCTGGCGGTGCCTCGGGCGGACGGATCGCCTTCAGATCGGCAAGCGTCATGCCGTAGGTGGGGTCGAAGTCGAAGGGATATTCTGTCGGGATGCTCATGCAACGCTTGTTGCCGCGAAACCGGCCGCGGGGCAAGCCCGCAGGGGATGTCCCAATGCTGCCTTCGCCGTCCGGCCGAGACCGAACTGCATCGAAAGGAGTGCTGTCACCCCTGTCAATGGAGTGGTTTCCAACCCACAATCAAACAGGCCTTTCCGCCTGAAATTGCGTGACAGGCCTTCCCGGCTGGTCTTAACTAGAAACGTGCTGTCCACGCCGACTCGTGCGGCGGCGCGTTTTCTGTTGGCGTTCATTTCATCGGTCGGAGGGACCGCTTCAAATGAAAATCCTTGTTATCGGCGCGGCCGGGATGATCGGCCGCAAGCTCGTCCATGCATTGTGCGAACGCGGGACGCTGAACGGCCGATCCATCGGCACGCTGGTGCTGGCCGATGTCGTGGCGCCGGAAAAGCCTTCCTTTGGCGGCGCGGTGGAGGCCCTTGCAGCCGACCTTTCGCAGCCGGGAACGGCCGAGCAGCTGATCGCTCACCGGCCGGACCTGATCTTCCATCTGGCGGCGATCGTCTCCGGCGAGGCGGAAGCCGATTTCGAGAAGGGCTACCGGGTCAATCTCGACGGCACGCGCTTCCTGCTCGAGGCGATCCGGCTTGCCGAACAGCCCTATTGCCCGAAGCTCGTCTTCACCTCCTCCATCGCGGTCTTCGGCGAGCCGCTGCCTTCGGTTATCGGCGACACACATCATCTGACGCCGCTGACGAGCTACGGCACGCAGAAGGCGATTGATGAACTGCTGCTTGCCGATTATTCCAGGCGCGGATTCCTCGACGGCATCGGCATCCGCCTGCCGACCATCACCATCCGCCCCGGCAAGCCGAACCGGGCTGCCTCCGGCTTCTTCTCCAGCATTCTGCGCGAGCCGCTGATCGGCCAGGAGGCGGTGCTCCCGGTCGATGAGAGCGTGCGTCACTGGTTTGCAAGCCCGCGCGCAGCAATCGGATTCCTGCTCAAAGCTGCCGAACTCGATACGGCATCGCTCGGGCAGATCCGCACGCTGACCATGCCGGGGCTTGCCGCCACCGTCGGCGATGAGATCGAGGCGCTCAGGCGCGTTGCCGGGGAAAGTGCCGTGAGGCTGATCCGACGCGAACCGGATGCGACGGTTGCCAAGATCATTGCCGGCTGGCCGCAGAGCTTCGATGCCAGCCGCGCCCTTTCGCTCGGCTTCACAGCCGAGACATCCTTTGACGAGATCATCCGCGTCCATATCGAGGACGAATTGAACAACAGACTGCCGGAGCGCGCCTGACATGCTGCTTGGAGCCATTGCCGACGATTTCACCGGCGCCAGCGATCTTGCCAATACCCTTGCGCGTGGCGGCATGTCGACGATGCAATTCGTCGGCCCCGGACGCGGCAAGATGAATTGCGAAGCGGGCGTCGTGGCGCTGAAGACACGCTCGGCGCCGGTCGAGGATGCGGTGTTGCAGTCGATGGATGCGGCGCGCTGGCTGCTGGATCAGGGTTGCGAGCAGATCTTCTTCAAATATTGCTCGACCTTCGATTCCACGCCCGCGGGTAATATCGGCCCGGTGGCCGAAGCCCTGCAGCGGCTGGCGGGCGCCGATGTCACAGTCGTCTGCCCCGCCTTTCCGGCAACGGGGCGGCGGGTGTTCATGGGCCACCTCTTCGTCAAGGACAAGCTGCTCAGCGAATCCGGCATGGAGAACCATCCGCTGACGCCGATGACCGATCCGGATATCCGCCGCTGGCTGCGGCGGCAAACGCGCGGCGGCGTCGGCAGCATCACGCTCGATACGGTGCGAGAAGGTCCTGGCGCTATCCGCAGCCGGTTGCGCGACGAGCTGACCGAGGGCAACCGCCTTGTCGTCGTCGATGCGATCGAGGATGCCGATCTCCTGACGATCGGCGAGGCGGTAGTCGATCATGAGCTGGTGACCGGCGGGTCCGGACTGGCACAGGGGCTGGTGCGCAACTTCGCCAGGCGTGGCAAGCTTTCCGGCATCCCCGCCGAAGTACCTGCCGTCAGCGGGCCGGGCGTCATCCTCTGCGGCTCCTGCTCGCTTGCCTCGCAGAACCAGGTCGCCTGCCATCTGCAGAACCATCCCGGTCTTTCGATCGATCCGGCAGCCATCGTGCGCGGTACGATGTCGATAGAACATGCCGCCCGCTGGGTGGCCTCCAATGCGGCCGACAATCCGATCGTCTATTCCACCACCTCGCCCGATGTCGTGAGCTTCGTGCAGCAGCGCTTCGGGCGCGAGGAATCGGCAAAGATTCTCGAGGATTTCTTCGGCGGCCTTGCCAAGCGGCTTGCCGACACCGGAACGCACCAGATCGTCGTCGGCGGCGGGGAAACGTCAGGCGCCGTCGTCGAAGCGCTCGGCCTCAAGCAGATGATCATCGGGGCGGAGATCGATCCCGGCGTGCCGGTCCTCGTTTCCGAGCGCGGCCGGCCGATGCGGCCGATCGGCTTGGCGCTGAAGAGCGGCAATTTCGGCTCGCCCGACTTTTTCGCCAAGGCACTGGACAGGATTGCCGGCCATGAATGAGACGGCATTGCGGGAAAGCATCGTCCGCTGGGGAAAATCGCTTTTCGAGCGGGGGCTTACGGCCGGCTCTTCCGGCAATATCTCGGTGAAGACCGCCGACTTCTATCTCGTAACGCCGACCAATTCCTGCCTCGGCTTCCTCGATGCCAACAGGCTTTCGAAGCTCGACATCGACGGCAAGCACCTCTCGGGCGACGCGCCGACCAAGGAATTGCCGCTGCATTTCTCCTTCTATGAGAAGCGGCCGCAAACGGGTGCGGTCGTGCACCTGCATTCCACCTATGCGACGGCGCTTTCCTGCCTTGCCGATACCGATCCGAAGGATGCCATTCCACCGCTGACGCCCTATGTCGTCATGCGCGTCGGCAAGGTGCCCGTCGTGCCCTATACGCGGCCGGGCTCGGCGGATGTGAAGCCGCTGATTGCCGAAATCGCCGGCCAGCACAGCGCGGTGCTTCTCGAAAATCACGGGCCGATCGTATCGGCCGCCACACTTGAATCCGCCGTCTTTGCCATCGAGGAGCTGGAGGAAGCGGCCAAGCTCTCCATCATCACCCGCGGCATGAGGATCCGCCAGCTGAATGCCGAACAGATTGCCGACCTGGAGACGCATTTTAAGCTGCGCTAGGCAACTTCAAGTAAAAGCGCCCGATGATCCGAAACCTCGGGCTGTTCGACAATTTCGAAGCGCTCCACCACGACCTCCGGCGTCACCAGCATATAATCGGCAAAACGCCCCTCCTTCGGATAAAGCGAAGTGCGGGTATCGGTAAAGCCTCCGCCGGTGACGAGATCATTGAGGCCGAGGCGGCCAAGCTTCTCGAAGGTGACGCTGTCAGGCAGGACGTTGAAATCGCCGCAGACGACGAGGCGTTCGTTGCCGGGCCAGACGCGTTCGATCAGCTCGACCAGCGCATCGGCCTGGGCATGGCGGGCCGGAATGTCGCCCTTGCCGGCGGGATCGCGCAGGCCGTGAAGCTGGGCGATGGTGACGGAAAAGCCGCCGGCATAATCGAACAGGCGGATGCAATGGGCATTGCGGGATCGCGGATGCTCGCCCCAGCCATCGGCCGAAAAACGGCCATGGATGAAATCCGCGGCCTGACCGATGACAGGATAGGACTTGCGCACGAAGGTGGCGATGCCGAATTCGGTCGTAAAGACGGTCTCGCCGTGAAAGAGATCGCCCCGCGCGAAGGGGCAGAAGAAGCCGTCATGGTCAGGCAGAATGGCAGCGATTTCGTCGTAAAGATGGGCGCGCTGCGGCAGCACAGTGTTGCCGTCGCGATATTCCAGCCATTCCGGTGCATCGGCAGCCGATCGCACCACCTCCTGCAGGCAGAAGATATCGGCCTCCGTGCACGCAAGATAATCGATCAGCGGTGCGTGAATGCTGCCACCCCAGACATTCAGTGAAATGATCTGCAAAGCCATGCGAGCTCCCTTTTCTGCGAAACTAGCAGATTCGCACAGGGAACAATGCCGGTCCTGCCCTGTTGTTCTCTCCGACAGTAAAGGAGAAATGTCATGGCACTGAACAGTCCCAAGGATGGTGCGCCCGGCACCACGGATCAGTCGCCGCGCTGGGAAGGGCCGCAGGCCACGAAGCCAGCAGGCTATCTGCGTGCGAAGGACGATCCGGAAAAGGCCCGCGACGCCCACGGCGAAAACCTCAACCACCCCAAGGTGAAGAAGGTTTCCGACGCCATGAAGACCAAGGAAGATGATTAGGAAGACCCATGGGCAATCGGCAACGTTTCATAAAACCAGAAGCAGGCTCGCCCGCCGACACCGGCAACCAAGATTCGCACGGGAAAGAGCCCGGCAAACCGCCGATCCTCAATCCGGAAGCAGGCAGCGGCGGCAAACAGCCTATTCCGCTCATCAACCCCTCGGGCGGTGGCGCGGTGACGCGCTAGATCCTGTCAGCGATAACCGGTGTCATCAGCCGGTTTGCCGGGCTCCTGCACCTCGGCAAGGTAACGCCAGCAATCCGGCCGCGTGCCGTCGAGATCGGTGAAGCCGTAAGTCTCGGCCAGTTGGAAGCTCGATAGCGACTGGCCGTTCCATCTGCTGCGGTCGGGGTCGGCCGCCAATGCGGCCACCGCGCGGCCGGTGAAACGCGGCGTTTCCGAGATGACGAAATGCGGCTGGACTTTTGTTCCATCGCGCCAATTTTCTTCCTTAACCCCATAAATTTCCAGCATCATTTCCGAGCGCATCCAGCCGGGCGAAAGCGAAACTGCGGTCGCGTCGTGCGGCGCGAGGTCCCTGGCATGCGCCCAGGCCATACGGTTCGTGCCCGTCTTGACGAGATCGTAGTAGGGGCAGAGCCGGTAATGGGTGGCGTTGTAATCCGCCGTGCCGTCGGTCATTTCCACCAGCAGGCCGCCGGGCCGCTCGATCATCAGCGCCAGAGCGTAATGGGCGGTGATGAAATGAGTGTCGATCGCAAGCCGCAGCATGCGAAGACCCTTGTCGAGGGAGTGCTCCCAGACCGGTTTGTCCCACTCCGTCAGATGCTCGCCGCCCCAGATATCGTTGACGAGGATATCCAGCCCGCCCTGCTCCGCACGAATGCGGGCAACCAGAGCTTCGACCTCATCCGGGACCAGATGATCCACCTGCATGGCGATGCCGTGCCCGCCCGCCGCACTCACCAGTTCGGCTGTTTCCTCGATGGTTTCCGGCCGGCCATATTCGGATTGCTGCGCGCGGGTCGTGCGGCCGGTTACATAGACAGTCGCGCCCGCAGCGCCCAATTCCACCGCGATGCCGCGTCCGGCGCCGCGCGTTCCGCCGGCGACAAGTGCGACCTTTCCCTTCAAGTCCGCTGTCACTTCGCTGTCCTCCCCGCTAGAAATAATCGGCCGGATGAATCGGCCACTTGTATATAAACGAATGTTCGTTCATAAATATAGCAAACTCAAGAGGAAATTTCATGCCGCGTCCACGCACGCTTTCCGATGAACAGCTGCTTTCGAAGGTTCTCAATGTGATCCAGTCGGAGGGGCCGGACGCAGTGACCTTTGCAGCAGTCTCGAAGACGAGCGGCCTCTCGGGCTCGACGCTGGTGCAGCGTTTTGCCACCAAGGCCGGTATGCTGCGCGCCGCCCTGCTCCATGCCTGGGACAGGCTGGATGCGGAAACGGCGCGGCTCGCCGAAGCCATGCCGAAGACGGCAGACGGGGCGATCGCGTTGCTGACCGGCCTTTCCCGAGACTATGGCGACAATCCGGCCTCCTACGCGGAAGGCCTGCTCCTGCTGCGCGAGGATTTCCGCGATCCGGTGTTGCGCGCCCGGGGCGCTGCCTGGGGCGCGGCGCTGACGGCAGCGCTTGCCGAGCGTTTCGAGAGACAGAGACAGGCGCAGACCATTGCCCGGTTGATGCTGTCGCAATGGCAGGGATCGCTTCTCTGGTGGGGCTTTTCCTCCGAGGGCGCAGTCGCCGACTACGTGGAGCGGGAACTGCGGCTCTTTCTTGCCGCCCTTGAGCCCAAATTAATCTAGGGTCTCCTGCGAGTTCTTATCGTTTGTGGAGGGGCAAAGAGGCGGGCTATCGACCATGCACCGGCCATGTCGCCGGGCGCACATGAAGGAAACGCTCGTGAATATGAGACACTGCCTTATCGCCCTCGCCCTATCGGCGAGCCCGCTTCATGCAGCCGACATGACGGACAAGACGTTCCAGGAGATCGCAGACCGCATTTTTCAGCCTGTCATCAAGGCCTACGATATTCCGGGGCTCGCCGTCGGCGTTTCGATCAACGGCTCCGAATTCTACTACGCTCACGGCGAAGCCTCGCGCGAGACGAAGGCACCCGTCACCAGCGACACGATCTTCGAGCTTGGTTCCGTCAGCAAAATTTTTAATGTCACGCTCGCAGCGCTTGGCGAACAGCGCGGCCTGCTGTCGATGGAACAACCAGTCTCGATCTATCTGCCGGAGCTCAAGGGAAGCGCCTTCGACCGGATCACGCTCGTCAACCTCGCTACCCATACTTCGGGCGGCCTGCCGCTGCAGGTGCCGAACAGCGTGACTGATGATGCCGGGTTGATGACCTATCTGAAGACCTGGACGCCGGCCTACGAGGCGGGCACCATGCGCTCCTATTCCAATGTCAGCATCGGCCTTCTCGGGCGCATCGCCGGCGAGCGTTTCGGCGGGAGCTACAGGCAAGCGGCCGAAGGCCTGCTGTTCCCCGCCCTCGGCCTCAAGAGCACCTTCATCTCGGTTCCGCCTGAAGCCATGGACCGTTACGCCTTCGGTTATGCCAAGGACAATCGTCCGGTCCGCGTTGGCCCCGGCGTCCTCGACGACGAGGCTTATGGCATCAAATCCTCGGCTCGCGACATGGTCCATCTGCTGGCGCTCAATTTGAAGCCGGATGCTCTGGCGCCCGAGTTCAAGGCGGCGATCGAGAAGACACATACGGGCTATTTCGATACGGCCTATTACACGCAGGACATGGTCTGGGAGCAATATGCCTGGCCGGTCGCACTCAGGCGGCTTCTCGACGGCAACTCCGCCAAGATGAGCCTGGAAAGCCAGCCGGTCAAAAAGCGGACAAAGCCGCTTGCGCCGCAGACATCAGTGCTGATGAACAAGACCGGATCGACGAACGGCTTCGGCGCTTATGTCGTGCTGGTGCCGAAGGCGCATATCGGGCTGACGATGCTGGCGAACCGGAACTATCCGAATGCCGCACGCGCCGAAGCAGGGCTGAAGCTCATCCAGGCACTCGAGGCCTACGCCGCGAAATAGCCGCCACGTCGGCCGGTCGCAGCAGCGGTTGCGGCCGGCCGACGTCACCGGTGGCGATACCCTATCCATTCGTGTCAGAGGACAGGACTTCTTCATCCGTGATATAGGGTCGAACGCCCCAACCAGGATGCAATGCATGTCATGGACGATGCTGGAAGATCCGCTGTATCAGTTTATCGTTCTCGTTCTGCTCAGCGCCGCGGCACGGTTCATCTTCGGACGAAACCCGACCTTCCGGCTGATCGCCAATTTCGTCTTCTTTGCGCTGCTGACGCTGCTGCTCGTCAAGCACGAGATTGCGCCCTATACATCAGACATGGGCAAAGCGACGGATCTTTTCCGGCGCATTTTCGTCGGGGTCGCCAAGGCGGTCTGGTGGATCGGCGGGGCGATGGTGCTGACAAGCTCGGTGCGGCTCTTCCTGATCTTCGAGCGCAAGCCGCGCGAGGCGCGTCTGCTGCAGGACCTCATTGTCGCCATCATCTATGTCGGCGCAGCACTTTCAGTCGTAACCTATGTCTTCGGCGCCCAGATCGGCCCTCTGATTGCTACATCGGGCGTCTTCGCCATCGTGCTCGGCCTGGCGCTACAGAGCACCCTGAACGACGTCTTCTCGGGCATCGCGCTCAATCTCGGCCGACATTACAGCGTCGGCGACTGGATCGTCCTCGACGACGGCGTGCAGGGCCGCGTGGTGGAGACGAACTGGCGTTCCACCCACCTTTTGAACGGCACGAACGACCTCGTCATCGTGCCCAACAGCGCGCTTGCCAAGGCGCGGCTGACGAATCTGACGAGTCCTGAAGAAGCCCATGGCGTCTCGCTGAAGATCCGGGTCGTGCCCTCAAGCCCGCCGGCGACCATCGAAGAGACGATGCGCACGGTGCTGCTCAGCAGCAACGCCATCCTGAAATCTCCAGCCCCCATCGTCAGCATCACGGGACTGGACGGCAATGCCATCGAATTCGAACTCTCCTTCCGCGTCTCCGGACTGGGCGAAGCGACCGCCGCCCGGAACGAAGTCTACGATCTCGTCTATCGCCATACCAAGGCGGCAGGCCTGCAGCTTGCCGCACCTGCGGGTTCGCCGGCAATTCCCATTGCCGATCCGCAGGAAGAAGCCGGAAAACATCCGAACTCTGCCTGGCGCCTGCTCAATGCCATCCCGCTTTTCTCGACGCTGACCGAAGACGAGAAGGAGTCGCTCGCCGCTGATATGAAGCGGCTGAACTTCCGCAAGGACGCCCTGATTGCGACGCAGGATACGTCGCTGACTTCCCTGATGATCGTGCGGCGCGGCGTTGCCATCGTCGAGCGGCACGAGGGCAGCGAGATCATCGAGCTCGCCAGAATTGCGCCGGGCGACCTGTTCGGGGAACGCGGTGTGCTGATGGGCGCGCTGGAGCCGGCCAATATCCGTGCGCTTACCTCTGTCATCGTCTATGAAATCGCCAAGGACCACCTCGCCGCGATCATGCAGGAGCGGCCGGCACTTGCCGAAGAGCTTGGTCTGCTGCTGTCTCGCCGGATCGAATCCGAGAAGCATCATTTCAGCGCAGGCGTGTCGGCCGAAGCCAGCCATCCAACCACACTGACGACACGCATCCGGCATCTCTTCCAGATCCCTCACAACACCTGGCAGTGACGATCAGCTAGCCTTTTCCTCGGCTTTTTCGGCGTCGTCACCGACCGTCAGCGGCCAGTCGACGACATAATCCTCGAAATCGTCGATATCGACATCGTTCTCACTGATGGTGCGGCCGCGGGCGGAAATGCCGGCAGCATGGACGGTCTCGGGATCGCCTGAGACGAGCGGGTGCCACCAGTAGAGATCGCGGCCCTCGTTGACGAGGCGATAGCCGCAGGTGGGCGGCAGCCATTCGATCTCGGAAACGTTCTCCTTGGTGAGCTGAATGCAATCGGGCACGAAATCCCAGCGGTTCGGATAGCTGGAGCAGCGACAGCTCTCGCTGTCGAGCAGCTTGCAGCGGATCGAGGTGAAATAGACGTCGCCGCTATCCCATTCCTCGATCTTGTTGAGGCAACAGAGGCCGCAGCCGTCGCAGAGACTTTCCCACTCCTCGGCATTCATTTCGGCAAGCGTCTTGCGCTTCCAGAAGGGCAGATCGTTCATCGTTCGTTTCTTGCAACAGCCGCCCGCAAATTCGCGTGACGACCGTTCAACTCTCTTGTTCTTGTGCGCAAAATCAACCAATTATTCAACATGCTCCGGCTATCCGGAGAGTTGCGGCCCCTTTCAGGCCCCGCTCCAGCGTCCGGTTCTACCGCCGCCGAGCGCGATCAGGCGGGAATATAGGACGTGCAGGATCCGGACAACCCACATAATGGGCCAAATAATGCGCCAGATGAGCCCGAAAGCGGGAAAGGCAGGAAGCAGCCGTCGAAAAACCGGCACCTGCTGCTGCGCATCGATTCATGGATCGACTCGACCATCTGGAACGCCGGCTTCCGCGCCGCCGAAATCTGGGAAGATACCACCATCTTCTTCCGCCGCTTCCGCGTTCGCGGGTGGAAGCGCATGGTTTTCGAACTCGCCGGCGAAGGACTGACACTCGGCGCCGTCGGCATGGTGCTGATGCTGGCACTCGCCCAGCCGGCCTTCGAAGCCACCAAGGAAGACTGGCGCAACCGCGGCGATTTCGCCGTTACCTTCCTCGACCGCTATGGCAACGTCATCGGCCATCGCGGCGTCATTCATCAGAATTCCGTGCCGATCGACGAATTGCCGGATTCGCTGATCAAATCCGTCCTCGCGACCGAGGACCGGCGCTTCTTCGACCATTTCGGCATCGACGTCGTCGGCCTCTTCCGCGCTATGGTCACCAATGCGCAGGCCGGCGAAGTCGTCCAGGGCGGCTCGACACTGACGCAGCAGCTCGCCAAGAACCTGTTCCTGTCCAACGAGCGCTCGATCGACCGCAAGATCACCGAAGCCTTCCTTGCCTTCTGGCTGGAAGCGAACCTTTCCAAGAAAGAGATCCTCGCCACCTATCTGGACCGCGCCTATATGGGCGGCGGCACGTTTGGTGCGGCGGCTGCGGCGCAATTCTATTTCGGCAAGAACATCACCGACGTGAACCTCGCCGAATCCGCCATGCTCGCCGGCCTCTTCAAGGCGCCGGCCAAATATGCCCCGCACGTGAACCTGCCGGCGGCGCGCGGCCGCGCCAACGAGGTGCTGACCAACCTCGTCCAGAGCGGGCTGATGACCGAGGGACAGGTGATCGCGGCGCGGCGCAATCCCGCCACCATCGTCGACCGTAACGAGGTGAAATCGCCCGACTTCTTTCTCGACTGGGCCTTCGACGAGGTGCAGCGCCTGTCGCCCCGCTTCCACCAGCGCTCGCTGATCGTGCGCACCACGATCGACATGGGCATCCAGCAGGCGGCAGACGATTCCATCGAGACGTCGCTGCGCGAATATGGCGAGGCCTATCACGCCAAGCAGGGCGCGATGGTGATGATCGAGAATGGCGGTGCCGTGCGCGCCATGGTCGGCGGGCGCGACTATGGCGAGAGCCAGTTCAATCGCGCCACTAGGGCGCTGCGCCAGCCGGGCTCATCCTTCAAGGTCTATACCTATTCAGTGGCCATGGAGAGCGGGATGACGCCGAAGACGACGATCATCGACGCGCCGATCTCCTGGGGCAACTGGAGCCCTCACAATTACGCAAACCGTTATGCCGGCCGCATCACGCTGGAAACCGCCGTTGCTCAATCGATCAACACCATTCCGGTGCGCCTTGCCAAGGAAAAGCTCGGCATTCAGCCGATCCGTGCCATGGCCAAGGCCATGGGCGTGGAAACGCCGATCCGCGACGACGTGACGATCCCGATCGGCACTTCGGAAGTGACCGTGCTGGACCAGGCGACGGCCTATGCGGTGTTCCCGGCCGGTGGCTACCAGTCGCGCCGCCATGGCATCACGCAGATCCTCGATTACGATGGCGACATTCTCTATGACTTCGACCGTGACGAACCGCCCGCCAAGCGCGTGCTTTCCGAACAGGCCGACAGCTACATGAACCAGATGCTGTCGCGGGTGCCTTATGTGGGTACGGCGCGCAAGGCAGCCCTCGACAACGGCGTCGTTACCGCCGGCAAAACGGGCACGACGCAGGCCTATCGCGATGCCTGGTTCGTGGGCTTCACCGGCAACTACACCTGCGCCGTCTGGTTCGGCAACGACGACTATACGTCGACCAACAACATGACCGGCGGCTCGCTGCCCGCCATGACCTTCAAACGGGCGATGGACTATGCCCATCAGGGTGTGACGCTGCGCCCCATTCCCGGCATCGAAAACCCGCTGCCATCCGAAAAGGACATCGCCAAGGCGCAGGCCGACAAGCCGAAGGACGGCACGCCGACCCTCGTGCGCCCGCGCATGCTCTCGGTGCAATCGACCAACATTCTCAAGGGCATCGGCGAAAAGCTGAAGGACGCCGCACCACTCGAGGCGCAGAAGGTCGCGAGCGCGCAGTGATGCTTTCTTATTTTGGCGAAACCGGCGCAGCTGGTTTGCCAAGACATGGGGGACACATCGCCCCATGGCATTCCACCCTGCCAGAATCAGTGGTAACCCTTTCAACTGATTTGATCTTCAAGGGCGCAAGGTGTTTCGGTTCCCCCTTTTCATCCTGATCACGCTGATCGTCGCCTTCGGCGGCGGCATCATGATTTCGCTTTACGCGCTGGATGCAACGCAGGGGTTCGGAGCGATCAAGCTCGGCGCCTGGGAGGCTTTTCCGGAGTTGCAGACTGTCGATGCGGACCCCTATGCGAAGTCGCATCGGGCGCGTGCCGGCAAGCTGCTCTACGGCAGTGCCGAAGGCCTGACCTTTACTGCTGCTGTGGATGACGACGGGGCGCGGCTCAATGCCGCCTGCCATTATCGCATCATCGGCCAGACGCCGCCGGCGCGGCTTTGGACGCTGTTTACTGCCGACAATGCCGGCAATCCGGCCTCGTTGCAGCCAAGCCTGCCGGCCGCGCTGAATTCATGGACCGTGCTGCGCCGGCCGGACAGCAGCTTCACCATCGACATTGCGACCCGCGCTGTGCCCGGCAACTGGCTGGCACTGCCACAGGCCGGCACGTTCCGGCTGGTGCTGACCCTGTTCGACACGCCGACAGCAGGCAGTTCCGGCGTGATCGACCTTTCGATGCCGAAGCTCACCAAGATCGGGTGCGGCAATGTTTAGGGTGTTCTTCGCCGTCATAACCGGGCTTTTCGGCGCAGCACTTCTGCATCTCGTCATCATTCTCGCGCTTCCGCACTTTACCGGCCGCGATGCGGCGACGCGCGTGGAGGCGGAGGGCGATCCGAACAATTTCTACCTGTTGACCAACCGCTATGACGAGGCAGGGCTCGCCAACGGCGATCCCTTCGTGCGCACCGCCGTCTGTTCTTTCGATGTGAGCGAGGCGCCGGTGCGTTTCACCGCTAAGGGCAATGTGCCCTTCTGGTCGATCGCGATCTATGACAGCGCCTCCAACGAGGTCTTCAGCATGAATGACCGCACCTCCGTCGGCGGCGCGCTCGACGTTATCACAGCCAGCCCGATCCAACTGACCGATCTGCGCAAGAACCTGCCACAGGAATTGCAGCAGACGATCCTAGTGGAGATGGCGCATTCCGAGGGCTACGCGGTGCTGCGCACGCTGGCGCCGCAGGCAAGCTTCGATGAAGCTGCGCGAACCTTCCTGACGGAAGCGGGCTGCGACGAACTCGATGCCCGCTAGAGTTGCTTCCATGATCTACCTGTTCTTGACGCGCGGCGCAGAATGCGCCGGTTTCTTGTCAGGGGTTTCGGCGATCCGCTCGTAACGGACGCCGGTGAACCAGAGGATTTTTGCTTCACGGGGCTCTTTGCCCGTGCGGCGCGGCGTCTGCGGCAGCCGATCCGCCAATGCGACTACAATTGCCATTCTCGTCTCCATGCACTGCCCGAGACGGATGAACTTGCGATGGATTTCACCCTGCCCGCCATGCTGCGGGCCAGCGCGTCCTCAAGCGCCGGATGAACCGGACCGAGGGCATTCGCGCCTTTCTCACGGCTCCTGACCGAAATACCGTGATGCTGCGGAGCTTCCACGATCCATATTCCCAAATCGCGTCGTTCCTGTCCGAATTGAGACACACGACCGTTAACAGATTACTAATATTCAGCCACTGCTTTAGGCAGTCTGATTGGCAGTGAGATAACGCGCAGAATGGTTGTTTGGTTTCAGTCGAGGAAAAGAAAAGACAGGCTAAAAACCGATGGATAAAATTAGAAGTAATTTATATAGTTAACGGCTCTTCTCCGCTGAAGCGGCAACCGCGCCGGAGGTGTTGCAAATATGCGTCACGAAAATATTAATTGCGGTGGGGGTCGGCGGGTGTATTCTGCCCTCGTCGGCCAAAAGTTTTAAGGCGATGGCTGATTGGGAGATTATACGTGCTCTTGCTGTCATACGGAGAGCAACCCATGCCCTTTCTGTATAGCTCCGTATTCACTTCAGAAGATTTGGACGTGCTGCGCGGTGCGCTGGACGCGTGGTGCACGGAAAAGCATATCGACATCGGAAGCGTCGAAGCACAGTTCGCTGTCTCGACCGCGCTCGACCTTTACCAGTCTGGCCATGACGATCGCGACAAACTGTTGTCGGCACTCCGAAGGCGTAAGAGCCTCTAGATTATTTGCCGGCTATTTATCACACGTTTAAAAATTGGAGATCGCCCCGCTTCCGGGGCGATTGATTTTATTTTGCCGGCTCATCAAGTCGCAACACGCGAAACGTGTATATTTCTGTTGCATTTTAATAGAATCTTCAGCATGCATTAACCGTGCCGGTGTAGGATTTGTTCATAACCATATGGTCCGACGTGCGTCCCGCCAACGCTTGTCGGCCCACGGTTTCCCGCTTGTTCTGCGTTTTCAGGGTGTTCTTGTGCGTGACCGGTTTCGAGACCTAGAAGGCCCCATGGCCATCAGGAAGAAGGACGTGGTGTTGATGGCGACTGTCAGCAGTTTCGAGAACCTGTCTCATCCGACACGCTCCGAACTGCGCCAGTTTGCCGAACTCTTCATGCCGCTTTTCCAGGCCTCCTCCGAAGAGGCAAGACGGCAGGCCGTTGCAGCCCTTTCCCAATGCGAGAACATGCCGGCAGCCGTTGCGCTCTTCATCGGCAATCAGCCGATCGAGGTCGCAGCCCCCTTCCTCACCTCCTCCAAGGCAATCGATGACGACACGCTGATCACGATTGCCCGCACCCATGGTGCTGCGCATGTGAAGGCGATCGTCAGCCGCGATACCCTGTCGCCTGAAGTCATTGATGCGCTGGTGGCACTGCGCCAGGCCGAACCGCGCCCGTCCGCCGCCGCAACCGTCGAGCAGCCCGTCATGCCGCTTTCGCCGATGCCTGCTGCGCCGGAAGCAGACCAGGAGGAAGCACAGCGTCTTGCCAATGAAGAGGCGCTGCGCGAGCGCATCCGCAGCCTTGCCGGCCATCTCGGTCGCAATGATCAGGACCGGCTTGGCCTGCGCTCGCTGTCCAATATTCAGGAGGCGCTGCTGGTGCGCTTTGCGCGCTCGCGGGAAGCCGCGCATTTCGCCACCGCACTTGCCCATGCCCTGTCGGCCAGCCGCTGGCTTGCGGAACGCATCATGCTCGACCTCTCGGGACATCAACTCGCCACGACGCTGACGAGCCTCGGCATGGGTTTCCTCGATTCCGTCTTCGTGCTGGAGAAGCTCTATCCGCATCTTGCCGAAGTACCGCACAATGTCAGCCGCGCCTTCCTCGTTCTCGATGCGCTGGACCCGGAAGAATGTCATGCCCGCGTGGAAACGTGGCGTCGCGCCGACCGCTACACCTACAATCCGGAAGCGCCGGCCGCAGCCCAGCCGGCTCCCGTCGCACAGGCACAGTCTCCAGCCTACCGCTTCATCCGGCAGGCGCCGATGCGTGATCTCAAGAGCGTCAGCCGGGCGCGCTAACAGTTCGGCATATCCTTCGCGCAACTAGCTTGGCAACGCCAACCGGCGGGTCATACCGACCATTTCCAGAAACACCTCATCGTGGCTGACGATCAGCAGCGCCCCGTCATAGGCTCTCAGGCCAGCTTCGACGGCAGCGATGGAATCGATGTCGAGGTGGTTGGTCGGCTCATCGAGGATCAACAGTGCCGGTGGTGTTGCGCCGCCGAGAACGCAGGCAAGGCCGGCGCGCAGAAGCTGGCCGCCTGACAGCGTCGAGACGACCTGCAGCGCCGCATCGGCCCGGAACATGAACCGGGCGAGTGCTGCGCGGCAGGCATTCTCATCCGACTGCGGGCTCAACCGCCGGAAATTGTCACGGATCGAGGTCGCGGGATCGAGCAGGCTGACGCGCTGGTCGAGCATGGAGAAAGAGGTGAGGACGCGGACCGTTCCTTCCCATGGTTGGAGATCACCTGAAATCAACGCCAACAATGTCGTCTTGCCCGAACCGTTCGGGCCGGTAACGGCAATGCGTTCGGGACCAGTGATATCGAAGGACAGTTTGCGGATGATCGGCTCGCCCGCCTCGTAGCCGGCGGTGACCGCATCGATCTTCAGCACCGATCTGCCTGGGGGCAGGCCGGTCGAGGATAGCTTGACGGAGAGCGGCTGCAGGATCTCGATGCGCCTGCGCGCCTCCTCGGCATCCGCAAGCGCCTGGGCGCGGCGGCGCTCGGCAAGGCGGGCATTCTCACCACTGGTATTTTCCGCCTGCCGCTTCAGGCCGCCGGCAATGATCCGCGGCATGTCGCCCCTGGCGGCCTTCTTCTTGCCGGCGCTGTCCTTGCGGGCCTTGCGCTCGGCCGTTTCCTGTGTGCTGCGGGCGACCTCCGCCACGCGTTTCCTGGCATCGGCAAGATCGTGCTCGGCGGCGGCCAGGTCCAGCGCCTTGCGGGCACGGTAATCACTCCAGTTTCCGCCATAACGCGTGGCGCCAAGCGTGGTCAGCTCGACGATGGCGTCCATCGTTTCCAGCAGTTCGCGATCATGGCTGACGACGAGCGCGCCGTGGCGCCAGTTGCCGAGAAGTGAGATCACCGCCTCGCGGCCGTCGCGGTCCAGGTTGTTGGTCGGCTCGTCGAGAATGAGGAAATCCGGCTCCTCGAAGATCAGGGCGGCGAGTGCTGCGCGGGTGCGCTGGCCACCGGACAGCGCTGCCAGCAGCGTCTGCGGGTCCGCAGCAAGGCCTGATCGTTCCAGGGCTGCATCGATGCGCGCTTCGAGCGTCCAGTCGGCGACAGCAAGTTCATCGGCGTCAGCCTCGCCGCTTTCGGCACGGCGGAGGACGGAGAGAGCTTCGGTCGCGCCGAAGAGGTCGGCGACGGTCTCATCCGGCCCGACCTGCACGCTTTGGCGCAGGATGCCGATGGTACCCGATACAGCGATGGCACCGGTCTGCGGCTGTAGCTCGCCGGCAACCAGCTTCAAAAGCGTGGTCTTTCCAACGCCGTTGCGGCCGACGAGGCCGGTGCGCTCAGCGTTGAAGCTCAGATCGATATTGGAAAAAAGCGGCCGGCCGTCAGGCGTGGACCACGAAAGATTGGAAAGCGTCATGGATGCAGACATGGAAATCCCCGATGGCAAGGCGAATTGGCGTTGCGATCAGGTTCATATCCATTGAGCACACATCCTGTTGGTATTGCGGATGGCGGTAAACTAGGTGGAAAATGGCATAAATTCAAGGCAGGCCGTCAGCCGGCCATCGGCACGAGCGCCGAAACCTCGTCCGCTTCCAGTTCGACGATCCAGAGATCGGGGTCGAATTTGCGTTCGCGGTCCAGCATTTCCCGCACCTTGTCCGGCTCGGCGCGTTCGAGCCTGATTTCGAACAGGCGGTCGCCGCCGCTGCTCTCCTCATCGAAGAAGCTCTGCGGGGCGGGCGCGTAGAGGGTTTCGAGACCGTCGCGGAAGCGCTGTCGGATGAAAATGGCACCGGCCTCCTCCGCGCCCTTCTTCTCCACGGCAGCAAAACCGCCCGCAGAGAAAACCCTGCGGACGAGAGCGGAAACATAGATATCGGCGCGCAATCTCATGGTTGCGGTATAGACTGCGCGGCAGATGGCGGCAACGCTATACCTTGACCGCCAGCCGCAGGCCGCCCCAATGGCGGCCGCGGACAGTGATCGGGGCGGAAATATCCTTCATCATGACGAAATTGCCGGCGCCCATGTCCCGCCGGTAGGTCTGGACGAGGAAGGGTGCGGTGCTTCTGCCCGCAGCAAGGCCGACGCGATCGTTGAAGATGCGGCGGTTGCGGCTGTTGGCGGTATTCCAGACGATATCGCCGGGCCGCTGCGGCTGCGAGAACTTCTTGTTGTGGGTCGGCAGGTAGCCGTTTTCATCAACGGCGGCACAGAAGGCGATGCGCTCGTCCGAACTTGCCACCGGCTCCTGGATCGGCGGCAGCAGGCGGTCGGTGAGTTCGGTAAAGGATGTCATCATCTGCACCGGATCGGTGCCGGGAAGAGGATGGTACTGGCGGCTGAACAGGCTCGCCATGCCGATTGCCCCCTCGGCAACGGCACGCTCCAGGACACCCGATATGTCTGCGGCGACGGATTGCGCCTGTTCGATCCAGTGGCGGTCGGCGGTTTCAACACCGGCGCTCGCGGTCAATTGGATCAGCGTTTCGGACAGCCCGACGACGCTGTCGACGCGTTTAGCCGCCTGCTGCAGCCGGCCGTTGGAATCCAGCACCTCGGCGGACATTTCACCGAGCTTGGCGACGAAGCCGGCGCAGTCCCTGTCCACGGCCTCGGTGGTATTGGCCATGACGGCGGAACTATCAAGGATGCGGGTGATGACATGCTCCATGCTTTCGAAAGCACCGCGCATCGCCTCGGATTTTTGGCGCACGCCGGCCGCACTTTCCCGCGCACCGCCGCCGACAACCGATAGTCGGTCGATCTTCGCGCGAAGCTGCTCCAGCGTTTCCTGAATGGAGCCCGTCGCCTTGGAGGTCTGCAGCGACAGAGCGCGGATTTCGGATGCGACGACGGCGAAGCCCTTGCCCGCCCCGCCGGCACGGGCAGCTTCGATCGCCGCATTGAGGGCCAGGAGATTGGTCTGGCGGGCAATGGTGCTGATCTCGGCGGCGACCTTGTCCACATCCGTCAGCGAGCGGGAAAAGCCGGAGATTTCGGTGCTGATCTCTTCGGAAGACTGGACCATGTGACGGATTTCCTCGACCGAGCCGGAGAGACGATGGGCCGATTCCTTCAGCATATGGCGGGCCTCGGAAGCAGTACCATCCGTCTCGCGAAGGGAAACGGCGACGGAGCGGTTGGTCTCGGCGATCGAGAGAGCCGTGCGGGTCACATCGTCGAAGGCGGCGGCATGGCGGGCGGACATCGCCGCCATGTCCTGGATGGCGCCGGCAATATCGACGAGATCGACGCCGAGTGTGGAAGCCTCTTCTGCAAGACGCGAGAGAATATGGCGCAGCGCGTCGCGATCCGGCCCATCCGGCTCATGGGCTGGACTTACGGCATTCTCCTCCACTACTTTCAGCGCCTGCATGATCGAGCTCCCCCAAGCTACATTAGGGAAGCTTCAAACAACATGGTTAACAATTGGCTAAGAATATCGAGGGTTATACTTAGGTCGCAAAGGCCCTGCCCCGACGCCGCGTGTGAGGCTATGGCCTCAGCTCTGCGTGAGCCCCGTCAGTCTTTCACTCACCTGCCAGAGACGTTCGGCAAGTTCCGGATCGGTCGCCCAAGGGCGCACGCCGAGCAGTTCCTCTGAGTCGGCAGGCACGGCCTTGGCGATATCGCAGTTCTCGCAATAGACGCCGCCCATGCCTTCCAGCTCATCGCTGACGGCGCACCAGACGGTGGTTGCCGCTCCCTGGGCGATGGTCTTCTTGTTGTTTTCGGGATCGATGACCGGGTTGCCGTCGGCATCCACATAGCCGCTCGCCTGCAGATATCCGCGTGACTGATGGCGGATGAGATCGGTCGTGACGATGCCGCCCGGATGCAGCGAGAAGGCGCGAACGCCGTGCCTTGCGCCCAAGGCGTCCAGCGATACGGCGAAAAGCGCATTTGCCGTCTTCGACTGGCCGTAGGCGACATAGGGCTGGTATTCGCGGTCTTGGAACATCGGGTCGTCGAAATCGATGCCGGCACGGACATGGCCGCGGGAGGAGACGGCAACGACGCGAGCGCCTTCGGCCTGCACCAGCGCCGGCCAGAGACGGGCAGCAAGCTGGAAATGGCCGAGATGGTTGGTGGAGAACTGGGATTCGTAGCCGCGGCCGTCGCGCGTCAGCGGGTTGGCCATGACGGCGGCGTTGTTGATGAGGAAATGCAGCGGCTCGCCATTCTCCAGGAAACGGTCGGCGAAGTCATCGATTGTGTCAGGATCCATGAGGTCCATGTAGTCGAGCTTCAGACCGGGAACGACTTCAGCTGCGGCCCTCGCCTTTTCGATATTGCGGGCGGGAACGATGACCTTGGCGCCGGCGGCCGCCAGCACGCGGGCGGTTTCGAGGCCAAGGCCGGCATAACCACCGGTGACGATCGCCACCTTGCCGGAGAGATCATGGCCGGCAATCACGTCTTCCGCCGTGGACGCTGCGCCGAAGCGGGAACCGATGGGAGCTTGAGGAGTAGACATGAAATGTCTCCTTTCTATTCGCCAAACATCTATGCTTGGCGGCCGGGATTCTGAATGCTTGTAAATCCCGATTTCTTGCGCCATCGTACAAAGATGACCAGTGATCCCCTCTCCGAAATGCTCAGTCTGCTCGATGCCCGCTGCCTGATGGCCGGCGCGCTGATTGCCGGCGGGCCTTGGGCGCTCGCCTTTCCGCAGCCGAACCGCATCAAGATCAGCGCCGTCGCCACGGGCCGCTGCTGGCTGGCGCTTGATAATGGCAGTGCGCCGATCCTGCTCGAAGCGGGCGACGTCATCCTGTTGAACGGCAAACATTCCTTCGTGCTGGCAACCGATCTGGCGCTGACGCCGAGCGATGCCGCCACGGCCTTCAAGGAGAAGAAGGTCAATGGCATGGCACGGCACGGCGCGGGCGAGGATTTCCTCTATATCGGCGGTCATATCGCGCTCGGCCCGACCGGCACGGCACTGCTGCTCGATGTGCTGCCGCCCGTCATCCACGTGCGGGCGACCCTTGCGGAAGCCGGCGTGCTGCGCTGGCTGCTGGATCAGCTCGTGCGGGAAATGGCCGCCGGCAAGCCGGGCGCGCTGCTTGCCTCGGCCCAGCTTTCGCAGCTCATCTTCGTGCAGGTATTGCGCGCCCATATCATGACATCGGAGCCGTTGGCGGTCGGCTGGCTGCGCGCTTTCGGCGATGAGAAGATCGCGCCGGCGCTGCGGCAAATGCATGCGGACCCGGCGCGCAACTGGCAGCTTGGGGAACTGGCAAAGGCGGCCGGCATGTCGCGCACCAGCTTTGCGCTGCGTTTCAAGACTGTCGCGGGTGTGGCGCCGCTGACCTATCTGACCGCATGGCGCATGCGCCTTGCCGAACGGGCGCTGCGTGAGGGCTCCATACCCGTCTCATCGCTGGCGCTGTCGCTCGGTTATACGTCCGAAAGCGCCTTCTCCAACGCCTTCAAGCGGGTGACGGGCGTTGCGCCGAAACGCTACCGGGGTTCGGCCGCCATCAATATCGGGCCGATCGAGGAAATGGTCGATGTGGAAGGACGGGTGCCGACGGTGGACTATCGGCCCCTGCGGCTGGCGAACCAGCTGTCAGTGCCGGCGCGGCAGGGATGATCTCAGTCTCGCTATTTCACAGTCCGACGACAGCAGAAGGCAATTGCCGTAAATACAGGTCGTTTAACCTGGGCTGCCGGTCAGAGCGCGCCGATTTCCTTGAGCTTCTTCAGCACGGCTTCACTCGGCTCGCCGTTCTCAGGCAAATTGTAGTGCTTCTGGAAATGGCGGATGGCAGCGCGGGTCTGTTCGCCGGCAACCCCGTCGACGCCGACATTGGCGTAGGCCATATTGGTCAGGCCCTTCTGGATCTTCAGCACCAGATCGACGTTTGAAATGCCTGACAGGGGAACCTGTTTCGGCGCTGATGGAGCCGTCTTGACGGTCTTTTCAGCGCTGCGGATGGCGGCTGCGACCGGATCTTCCTCCGTCGCCTTCGATGTCACGTCCTCCCGAGGCTTTTCGGCGGGAATGGTCGAGGGGCCGGCAGCATCGGTCCTGAGAGCGGCGAGCACGTCCGGCGTCGCATCGCCCGACTGCGCCATGCCGACGGTTTCTTCGAAGAAGAGGATGGCAGCGCTGGTGCGCGGGCCGATAACGCCGTCCGCATTGCCGTTATAGAGGCCACGGCGGATCAGCTCTTTCTGGATATCCATGACGAGCTGGTTCGGCTGCTGGCCGGGCACTGCAGGCAGTGGCGTGGTCTCGGTCGTCGCGGCGGCATCGTCCGGCCGCTCGATGCGGAACGTGGTGACATCGCCCTGCAGCTCGGACTGCGGGCGGAAACCCATGATGTTCGGCGCGCCCGGATCGCGGGTGCGGAAGATCGGATGCGGATGCGCACCCGGCTGATACCAGAGCGCATTGGCGGCAACGAAGGAGAAGATGACGACGAAGGCAATCGTGCCGCCGGCAACGGAGGGATTGCGGCCGATGACGCCACCGAGTGCAGCAGAACCTTGAAGACCGACACCGCCCAATGCGGTGGCACCCTGCAGGCCGACCCCGCCGAGCATCGCAGCACCGGTCATCAAAAGGCCGGGCTGCCGACGCCCTTTCCTGCCCTTAGGCGATTTTCGCTTGCGCGCGGCCATCGAAGAGCCCCTCCTCCACTTCTGCGGCATTCACCGCACCCTTCAGCCGCGGCGGAAATTCGACCGCCCCCGTCCGGCCGGTATCCTCGCCAGTGCAGGCGCCGGAACCATCAGCCGCGATCTCGATGGTGATGATGGTACCCTCGCCCGGCTGGCTGGCAATCGCGAAATGCCCGCCATGCAGGGCGACAAGGCCTTTGACCAGCGAGAGGCCAAGACCCGTGCCCTCGAATCGGCGGGTATAATCATTCTGGATCTGGACAAAAGGTTGGCCAAGCGTCGCCAGCCGGTCGGCGGGGATGCCGATGCCGGTATCGCTGACCGTCAGCTTGAGGATGCCGTCGCGCATGGCCGCATCGACGGTGACCACGCCGCCGGCCTCGGTGAACTTCACGGCGTTGCCGACGAGATTGATGAGGATCTGCTGCAGTGCGCGCTGATCGGCCATCACTTCGCCGATGCCCCGCTGAATGCGGTTCGTCAGAGTGACGCCCTTGCTCTTGGCCTGCAACGTCAGCATCGATTCACAGGAGCGGATCGATGCGCCGATATCGAAAGGTTCGAGCAGCAATTCGTAACGGCCCGCCTCGATCTTGCTCATGTCCAGCATCGTGTTGACGACCGAAAGCAGATGCGCGCCGGATTCGCGAATCAGGCCGACATATTCGCGCTGGCGGTCGTTTTCGAACTTGCCGAAATATTCGCCGATCAGGATGTCCGAGAAGCCGAGGATGGCGTTCAACGGTGTGCGCAACTCATGGCTGACGGCGGCAAGGAAGCGGGATTTGGCGTCGTTGGCCAATTCCGCATCGGCCACACGCGCCTGCGCCTCGGCGCGAAGCCGCTGCTCCACCGAAACATCATGCAACTGGGCGACGACGGCCGAAAGCATACCGTCCATATCCCGCCGCGCGGTCATATCCATGCGCAGATAAGCGAACTGACGGTGATCGCGCGAGACGGAGGGACGCTCCAGCCTGACATCGACGGTTACCTTTTCCTCGCCCTGGCGCAGGGCATCCAGCGCCTGCAGGAAAAGGATGCGGTCGGAGACATGAACCTGTTCGAAAAAGCCCCTGCCTTTCGGGTCGCGCATCCAGGCAAGATAATCGCGGCTGTCGCGACCGCCCGCTGTCGTCACGCTGCCGTGTGGATCGAGGAAGAGCACGAGGCCGGGGCTCATTTCAAGGAAGAGATCGTCGGCGCTGGCTGCTGCTGCGTTCTGGGGGATCGCCTGGCGGGAAAGCGCGATGCTGCCGACGGCGGAAAACAGGAAGGCCGCGCAGACGGTGGCGACGCCGGCCGGAAGCGCGACAGCAGGGCTGGTGACGAGCGAGAGACCGAGAGGAGCAGCGACAAGGGCTGCGGAGGACAGGAAGACGAGGCGGCGCAGAATGGCGAGCTCGCTCTGGCGCACAGCTTCGCCGCCGCTCGTCCGGGAGAGCCAGCCTTCCGCTGCCCGGTCCACGAGGGCTGTCGCCCGGCCGCCAATGTCACTCAATACTCGCACGCAATACCTGCCCGAAAGGCCTTTCATTGCCCCGGACAATAGGCCCCCGCGGCTTAAGGAAAGGATAAGGCAAAGTCGCCCTCCACAGTCCAAAAACGCCAAAAGTCCCGTTTTGGGCCATCCGCACGGCTCTTTGAATTTTGTGGTTAATAGCAGGTAAGCGACGGATTTTCTTTATATTTCAGCATCGCGTTAACTCTTGTGGCAGAGCGGCGGGCCAAAAGCCCAACAATTGCGGGCAGTAGTTGCCACCATGCTTAACGGCGATCATTAGAATTCGACTGAAATGCCCCGAAAATTGCGATGATTAAAATTCGAGACAAATTTGCCGCAAATGCCGACGAGTTTCGAAAAGCTGCATTCGCAACTTGGCGGTAGGGTGAAAACACACCGGACAACCGGCCCGATTCGGCAGCAAGACCGGACGGGAAAACAGGATGGGCAAGACAATGTGGTTTCTGATCAAAGGATCATTCTGGTTTGGCCTTGTGCTCGTGGTGCTTTCCGTTTTCAGCTCGGAGAACCCCGACAATACCGGCCACACACAATTGCAGCTTTCCGACGCTTTCACGGCGGCAAGCGGCGCCTATGACTATCTGACCGGCATGTGCGCCGAAAAGCCTGAGGTCTGCACCAAGGGTGGCGAAACCTTGACGGCTCTCGGCTACCGGGCTCGCGAAGGCGCTCGTGTCGCCTACGAACTGCTCGACAGCCAGTTCAAGGACGATAATTCCAACATGGCTTCCGCAAAGTCGGCCGTGCCCCCGGCGTCTGTGGCGCTCGCCGCTCCTTCCCTGCCGGAGGCCGTCACCAATACCGTACGCGAAGCCCAGGCTGCGCTCAGCCAGCCGATGCCGCACATGCCGCAGCCTTACCGCCCGCCGGTGGAAGACGGCACGTCGGCTGAACAGGTCGTGACCGGTACCATTCCGGCCGGCACGATCCCGCTGCCGACGCCGAAGCCGACCATCTGACGAATTTCGCGGGCAATCCGCCCGCACCCAAGCTTGCATCGGTGGTCCGCATGACGCGGAGATGCCCCATGCCTGACGTGCCTGCCCTGTTTATTTCAGCACTATGCTGCGCCGTGAGGATGCCCATCCCTCACGGCGTTTCTTTTTAACGGTTCAATTCTGCGGTCGCTTCGCCTATATGATCAGGTAACAGTGAAAGGCCTGACACTTATGGCAACCCTCGACCAGATCATCGACGACTTCTCCTTCCTGGACGATTGGGAAGACCGCTACCGATATGTCATCGAACTCGGCAAGGCGCTGCCGGATCTGGCCGAGGAGAAGAAGACCTCGGAGAACAAGGTGATGGGCTGCGCCAGCCAGGTGTGGCTGGTGACGCATACATCAGGCAATCCGGACAATCCCATCATGACGTTCGAAGGCGATTCCGATGCGCATATCGTGCGCGGCCTCGTCGCCATCGTGCTCGCCACGTATTCCGGGAAAACTGCGTCGGAGATCGCCGCCCTCGATGCTTTCCAGATCTTCTCCAAGATCGGGCTCACCGAAAACCTCTCCTCGCAGCGTTCCAACGGACTGCGCTCGATGGTGAACCGCATCCGCGAGGAAGCACGCGTGCGGGCTGCCGCCTGAGCCAATCAAGCGTCCGAAGAAAAGCCTCCGGACGCTTGATATTCACGTTTCCGATCGAATTATTTGCCGTCGGCCATCTTTTCGCGCAGGCGCTCTTCCTGTTCGACAAGCTCTGGCGTGAACGCCTCGCCGAAATCGGCGGCTTCAAAGACCTGACGGATCTCGATCTCGCTCGGGCCGGGCATCGGATTGGGGCAACGCTTGATCCACTCGATCGCCTCATCCATGTCCTTGACCTGCCACAGCCAGTAACCGGCGATCAATTCCTTGGTCTCGGCGAAGGGGCCGTCAATCACCAGACGCTTCGGACCATCGAAGGCGACGCGTTTGCCCTTGGAGGAAGGATGCAGGCCCTCGCCTGCCAGCATGATGCCGGCATTGACGAGATCCTCGTTATATTTGCCCATGGCGGCCAGAAGCTCGGTCGAGGGCATGACGCCCGCTTCGCTATCCGCAGTCGCCTTGACGATAACCATGACGCGCATTGTCTCTTCTCCTCTTATTGCGGCGGCATAAGCGCCCGCCTTTCCTCAATCTTTTCATGCAATTCCGAACGCAAAACGCTCAAGCACTTTTGCTGGAATTGATCTAGAGACGGATGGGCTGTTGCCAGGCCGACATTTTTGTCGTGTTTTTTTGATGATAAATGACAATGGCCGAAAGTCATTCGAAGACGAGCGCCACCTTCGAAACGCGAATACAAAAAAGCCGGGCACCAGGCCCGGCTCTTCGTATCGTCCAGCGGAGGGAGAGGCCTCAGCCCCGGCCGCGCTTGCGGCGCTGTCCCAGGCCCATTTCCTTTGCGAGGCGCGAGCGCGCTTCGGCATAGGCCGGGGCTACCATCGGGTAATCGGCAGGCAGGTCCCATTTCTCGCGATATTCTTCCGGCGCGAGATTATGATGCGTCATCAGGTGACGCTTCAGGGACTTGAAGTTACCGCCGCATTCCAGGCACGTAATCTGCTCGTCCTGTACGGACTTGCGGACAGAGACTGCGGGCTTCTGCTTTTCGACGACCGCTGCCACCGGCTGCGGTACGGATGTGTTGCTCAATGCCGAGTGTACGTCGGAAATCAGATTGGCCAGGTCGCTGACCGGGACAACGTGGTTGCTGACATAGGCCGCGACGATATCGGCCGTCAGTTCCACGAGCAGCTCCGGCGCATTGCCGGTCGCCATATCCGTCATATTCTTTCTCCTGTTAGCATGCTCAAACGGTCCTTCTCCCAAAAGACGAAGAACCCTCTTCGTAGAGCGAAACAGCAAAAGAGCAGGTTGCAGCCTTTGTTTCGAAAAACCGGAAATCCACCCCTAGATTCCGAAGACCGTTCTCTGCGCCAATACTGCCTGAAGGTGAGCTACTACGTATTCTTCCAGGCCGTCACCCAGTTAGACATTGGCAGTCAAGGCTAATGGACTTGGAAGCAGTACGATTCTAATTCACAATCAGAACTCTACTTGAGTTTTCAAATAGCATCGTTTTCCGAAAAGGCCAATTATTAATTACGATTTTCCTAGAAAAAAAATCCATCACAAAGAATTGGTCAGTAGGTCAGCAAGCTTTACTCGTGCTTCCAGTGCATAAGTTTGCGTAAATTAGCTTAAAATTCTGAATAGCCCTCACTCTCAGCGCATTCGCATATCGTCACGTATTGAGATACGTGCTGGGAAATGCCCAGTTTTATGCGAAGCTCTCGCAAGAAGGTGTGCAGAAACAGGCGCCGTCAGGATGAAAAAGAGGAAACCGGCCAGCGCTCTGGCAAGTACGGCAAGTTCGCCTGAGTAAAGCCCGGCGCCGAGCAACAATAAGCCGGAACCGACCGTGCCGGCTTTGGAGGCAGCATGCATGCGCGTGTAGAGATCCGGCAAGCGCACGATACCGATCGCTGCCGCCAGCGCGAAGAAGGCGCCTGCCAGCAGCAGCACAGCGGTGATGACAGCAAGCATATAGTCCATTATCATTCGCTCCTCCTTCGTGTCTCAGGCCCGGCCTCTCCCACATCTCCGCGCGAAAGCACGAAACGGGCAAAGGCGACGGTTGCCAGGAAGCCGACGAGGCCGAGCGCAATGGCGATATCGATGTAAAGCGAGAAGCCGGTGCGCACGGCGACGACGGCGATGAAGCCGATCGCGATGCCCGTCAGCATGTCGAGCGCAAGAATGCGATCCGGCAAGCTGGGGCCGGCAATGACCCTCAAGACCGTTATGAAGAGCGCCACGCAGAGGATGCCAAGCGCTGCGATGGCGGCGGCGGAAACGATGGCGGCGGGCGTTATCATCCGAAGGCCTCCATGATGCGGCGCTCGAATCCGTCAGCAATATCGCGTCTGACCGCCAGCGGATCGGCACAGTCCAGCGCATGCACATAGAGGGTGCGCCGATCCCCTGACACATCGACCGAGAGTGTGCCGGGCGTGAGCGTGATGAGGTTGGCAAGCAGAGTGATCTGGAAATCGCTCGTCACCGTCAATGGGAATGCGAGAATGCCGGGAGTAAGCTGCATGCGCGGCGAAAGCACCGTCAGCGCCACCCGCCAGGCCGATAGCGCCAGCTCCTTCAGGAAAAGGCCGGCAAGCAGGAGGATGTGCAGCGGACGGATACGGCGCGGCGGCGAGCGGTCGGCAAAGGCCTCGCGCACGACGGAAAGCGACAGCAGCGACAAGGCTAGGCCGAAGACAAAATTATGCGGCGAGGCGCTGCCTGTCACGGCGACCCAGGCAATAGCGAGCGGCAAGCTCAGGAACAGGACGATCATCGCATGGCCCCTTCCGGAAAGACGGAGAAGATATAGGCGGAGGGATCGGCAAGCCCGCCGGCCGCCGACCGGGCGAACTGCAGCAATTGCTCCGGCAGGACGCCGAAGCCGATGACGAGGATCGTCAATGCCGCAAGCGGCAGGCCAACCGTCCAGCCGGTCCGCACCGGCGGGAGTGGCAGCGGGGACGGACGCCAATAGGCAAACAGGAAGAGGCGGCCGAAAGCGATGGTGAGCAGGAAGCCGCCGAGCAGGACGGCGCCTGCCAGCCACCAGGCACCGAGATCGAGCGACGCCTTGACCAGCAGCGCCTTCGGCCAGAAACCGGAAAAGGGCGGCAGGCCGCAGGCGGCGAAGAACAGCATGAGCGAAATCGCCGCGAACCAGCCGCTCTGGCGATAGAGCCCCCCCAGCGCGGCAATCGAGAAGGAACCGCCCCGCCTGCCCGCTTCGCCCGCCAGTAGATAGAGCGCCGTCATCAGCACGACCGAATGCAACGCATAGAAGACCGCGCCGCCGAGGCCATCGGCAGTACCGAGAGCAATACCGACCAGCATATTGCCGATGCCCGAGATCACCATATAGCCGAGCAGCCGGCGCAGGTCGGTTTCGGCAAGCGCCCCCAATGCGCCGACGAGGATGGTCAGGGCACCGACGATGGCGATCAGCAGGCTGAGTTCGTCTCGCTCAGTGGGCAGCAGCATGACGAGGACGCGCAGCAGCGCATAGACGCCGACCTTGGTCAGCAGGCCGGCAAAGAGTGCGGAAACGGCGATGCGCGGCGTGTGATAGGAGGCCGGCAGCCAGAAATTCACCGGAAAGGCCGCGGCCTTCATGGCGAAGGCGAGGAAGAAGAGGCAGGCAAGCGTCATCAGCGGCGCAGTGCCACTGAGTCCCGCCGCCCGCTCGGCGATATCGGCCATGTTGAGCGTGCCGAAGCTCGCATAGAGGACGCCGACCGCAATCAGGAACAGCGTCGTGGCGATGAGGTTCAGCACGGCATATTTCAGCGCCCCATCGATCTGCGCCCGTTCGGAACCGAGGATCAGCAGGCCGAATGAGGAGATCAGCAGCACCTCGAACCAGACATAGAGGTTGAAGATGTCGCCGGTCAGGAAGGCGCCGGTGACGCCTGATATCAGCAGCATCAACAGCGGGAAGAAACCGTACTGCCGGCCGCTTTCGGTGGTGTCCGACAAGGCATAGATGCCGGCGGCAAGGGCGGCGACGGCTGCGGCAAGTGCCATCAGCGCGCCGAAGACATCCACGGTGAATGCAATGCCGAAGGGCGGCAGCCAGCGACCCATCACCATGGTGAGCGGACCATTCTGGGCGACCTGCCGCAGCAGAGCGGCATCGAGAAGCAGCAGGACAACGAGGCCGGCAATGGCAATCCATGCCTGCAGGCGGGAAAACCTGCGCAGCATCAAGAGCAGCGCGCCGAGGCTGATGCATAGCGCGACCGGCAGGATCGCCAGCCAATGGATCGGCGGGATCGGAGTGGTGACCATGGCGGCCGAGAGGTCGGTGACAGGGGCGGCCATCAGGGGGTGCCTCCCGTAAGGGTCGTCAGGGTGAGCATCCGCACAGCCATCCTCAATACCCCAACGGCGGCAACGGCCGATCTTCAGGTTCGGCATCATGCATGCGGGTCGTATCGTCAGTGCCGAGCTCCTGATAGGCGCGATAGGTCAGCACCAGCAGGAAAGCGAGGAAAGAAAACGAGATGACGATGGCGGTCAGGATCAATGCCTGCGGCAGCGGATTGGCGGCACCCGACGGCAGCATATCGACGCCAGCGGGAATGATCGGCGGGACCTCGCGGGTCAGCCTTCCTGCCGTGAAGATCAGGAGATTCACGGCATTGCCGAGAATGGCGATGCCGAGCATGATGCGGATCGAGAAGCGCGACAGCATCAGATAGACGGCGGCCGAAAAAAACAGGCCGACGAGGATGGCAAAGAGCGCCTCCATCACTCCACCTCCCTTTCCTCCAGCGCCAGTGCAATCGAGGCGACGGCCCCGAGCACGACGAAATAGACGCCGAGATCAAAGAGCATGACGCTGGAGAGCGGCACTTCCACGCCGAAGATGGTGGGGTAGACCCAGAGGCCGGTCATGAAGGGCACGGCAAAGAAAATGGAGAGCATGCCGGCGCAGCAGGAGAGCAGCAGGCCGAAGCCGGCAATCGCCAGCGGATGAAAGCGGATCGCCCGGCGTACCGCCTGTACACCGAATGCAATGCCGTAAATCGCGAGCGCAGAAGCAGCAATCAGCCCGCCGATGAAACCGCCGCCCGGCTCGTTGTGGCCACGCAGCAGGATGAAGACGGAGAAGAGCAACATCAGCGCAGTGATGAAGGGTGCGACCGTGCGGAAGATGAGGGTATTCATGGGGCGCCTCCGCGAAGAGGCTGAGAAAGCCGGGGACGACTACCAACCTCCCTCATTCCTGTGCTTGTCACAGGAATCCAGCCACGACGCGTCTGCGTCGTGAATGTCTCATTTGCAGCAAACCAAAGAGTCTCTCCTGCCCAAGGACTTGGGCAGGCTGGATTCCTGTGACAAGCACAGGAATGAGGGGAAACGGTAACGTCGCGCGATACCTCGAACACTGCATTCGCTGCGAGGACGGAAACAGATTCCAAAGAGACCCTTCTCATGCCTCCTCCGCATCCGGATCGTTCGTCGCCAGCCGGCGCTCTGCATTGCCGCGGATGCGGATGAGCGCAAGGATCGCCAATCCCGTCACCGCGACGACGGCGATTTCGCCGAGCGTATCCGTGCCGCGGAAATCGACGATGATGACGTTCACGACATTGGCGCCGTGGGCGATCAGCTTCGAATGGGCGTTGAAGAAATCGCTGAGTGCCGTGTTGAACGGTGCTTCCGTGGCGCGCATCAACAACAGCGCCAGGCCGAGGCCGCAGGCGAGCGAAAGGGCGATATCGAAGAGACGGCGGGCGCCCTGGCGCGGATCGGTCGGCGACAGGCGCAGCCGGGTCATGACGAGGGCGAGGATGACGACCGCGAGCGTTTCGACCATGAACTGGGTGAAGGCGAGGTCCGGCGCGCCGAAAAGCAGAAAGATCAGCGCAACCGCAAAGCCCTGAATGCCGAGCGAGACGATCGCCGTCAGCCGGTCTCGGGCGATCAGGACGGCAAGAAGGCCGAGCACCGCGATGAGCATGATGCCTGCCTCATGCGGGCGCAGGCCGGCGGGCCAGGCAAAGGCCAGCGGCAATTCGCCATGGAGGATAAGCGGCACGAGGAGGATCGCCGCGACGCAGACGAAGGTGGAGGCGACATAGATATCCAGTCGCCCCGGCTGAACGATGCCGATGACGCGATGGGCAAAACGGACCAACCCGGCGATGACATGGTCGAAGCCGCGGTCCGGACCCCGGACGGAATGCAGAAGAAACGCCACAAGTGTACGAGCGCGGTCGAGCTGCCAGTAGACGGCGATGCCGAGCACCACCGTCAGCACGGACAGGGCCAGCGGCACGCCGACATGCGGCGCGAGCGTGATAGAAATGATGGTGGTTGCCTCGCCGGCAACGGCAGAGGCCATGGGCGAGGATATCGCGCCATGCGTGAAGCCGGAAAAGAGTGCAGCAAGCAGTCCTGCGAGCGCGAGGACTGCCGGGCCGAGCCAGAGCAGGACCGGCGCCTCGTGCGGATGTTTCGGCGTTTCCACCGGCCGGCCGGTAAAGGGCCTCAGCGCCACGGCAAAGGCGATCGCAAACATCAGTGCATTGCCGAAAACCGCGATGGCCGTGAACAGGATGGAATAGGGATCGCCGGCAGCCAGTGCCGTATAGATTTCCTCCTTGGCGAGGAAGCCGAAAAAGGGCGGCAAGCCGGCCATGGACAGGGCGGCGGCCATCGCGATCGCAAAGGTCAGCGGCATGGCCTTTCGCAGGCCCCGAAGCCGCGTGATGTTGCGCGTGCCGGTCTCATGGTCGATGATGCCGGCGACCATGAAAAGCGCGCCCTTGAAGAGCGAATGCGCCACCAGATAGAGCACTGCTGCCTTGATGGAATAGTCAGACCCGAAACCGGTGAGCAGCACCAGCAGGCCGAGGGAAGAGACGGTCGTATAGGCGAGCTTCAGCTTCAGATCCGTCTGACGGATGGCAAGCACCGAGCCGGTGACGAGCGTCAGGCCGCCGAAGACGGACAGCAGGACCTCCCATGCTGGCGTCGCGCCCATGACCGGGTTCAGCCGCATCAGCAGATAGACGCCGGCCTTCACCATGGTGGCGGAATGCAGGTAGGCGGAAACCGGCGTCGGCGCCTCCATGGCATTCGGCAGCCAGAAATGAAAAGGAAACTGCGCCGATTTGGTGAAGGCGCCGCCAAGCACCAACAGCAATGTCGCGAAATAGAGAGGGCTGCCCCTAACGACATCGCCGGATTGCATGAGCTCGGACAGCTGCGCGACACCGGTCAGGCCCCAGAGCAGGAGCAGGCCGGCGAGCAGTATCAATCCTCCGCCTCCGGTGACGACGAGCGCCTGCAGAGCTGCACGCCGTGCGGCCTCGCGCTCGTGATCGAAGCCGATGAGCAGGAAGGAGGTGATGGAGGTGAGCTCCCAGAAGATGAAGAACATCAGGAAGCTGTCGGAGACCACGACGCCGAGCATCGCGCCCATGAAAAGGAAGATGAAAGAGAAGAACCGGCCCTGATCCGGATGACCCCTCAAGTATCCGCCGGCATAGAGCACGATGAGCGTGCCGATGCCGGTAATGAGCAGGGCAAAGGTGAGCGACAAGCCGTCCAGGAACCAGGAAAAGCGGACGCCCAATCCCGGTACCCAGTCATAACCGCCGGTTATGATTTCGCCGTGAGCGATCCGCGGCACCAGACGCAGGAAATGCAGGAAGGCGAGCAAAGGGGCGACGGCAAGCATCCAGGCGCCGCCTGCGCCTAAAACGCGGATGACGAAGGGGGCAGCGAGAGCACCGATCAGCGGCAGACACAGGGCCAGAAATGTCAGAGCCGTAACATCGGCCATGTCCCCTCCACGCGGTACGGATGAACGCCGGCAAATAACCTTTTCCAAGGCTTAGGTGAATCGGCTGACGGCCTCAAGCAATTTCGGCCACCCGCAGTGGATGCCGAAGGCTATTTTCACAGGCTTGACGTTCAGGAAAGGCGTGTGGCGAGACGGGAAACGGAACCATGCAGGATGAAGAATGCAAGCGGCAAGGGCCAGAAAAGGCAGGCGATCAGCCCTGCCATGCGGTGTATGGTCCAGCGATCATGGTTGACCCAGCCTTCCAGCAGGGTCACGCCCAAGGCGATCGCGGCGATTGCGCCGTATAGAACCAGAATCAAAGAATGAAACACCTGATGTCCCCGAAAAGCGCACTATTAAGCTTAGTGGCACACTAAAAATAAAGCACGGGTGATTCGTCGTCTTCCCCCAAATTGACTACAGCGCCGCGCGTCTTTTCGGACGCGCAAAGGACGCTGTAGCACCTTAAACTGCTGCATAATTTTCTCCTTAAATCGATTCCGATTTAAGGAATTATGCAGTAGGCGACGAACAGGACGATGAGACGGCAGGTTTTGATCCCAGACCGGATCCCGGACTTGATCATTCGTGCTCCGCCCCCCACATTTGCGCACGAAAAGAGATTGCCCCCGGCGAAAGGAGCACTCCATGGCCGAAACGACCACTAGCCCAAAAGTTCACAAAACCGATGCCGAATGGAAGGAACTGCTGACCCCCGAGCAGTACCGCATCACCCGTCAGCACGGCACCGAACGCGCCTTTACCGGTCCCTATTGGGATTCCTTCGAGACCGGTCTCTATCGCTGCGTCAGCTGCAATGCGCCGCTCTTCCGCTCCGATACCAAGTTCGATGCCGGATGCGGCTGGCCGAGCTATTTCGAACCGGTTTCGCCTGACGCCGTGACCGAACACCGCGACAGCACCTATGGCATGGTGCGCACGGAAATCCGCTGCGGCACCTGCGAAGCCCATCTCGGCCACGTCTTCCCGGACGGGCCGCCGCCGACCGGCCTGCGCTACTGTATCAACGGGCATGCGATGATTTTCGAGCCCGGCAAGTAAAGGAAAGCGGACCTCACCGGGTCCGCTTTTTTCATATCAGGCCAGCAGCGGGGATGAGCGGTGACCGCTGCCGCTCCAGCACGTGCTCGGCAGCGAGACGCCCCAGCAATGGCGCGAGGATGACGCCGGGATGGCCGACAGCAACGTAGGCGCCTTCGATCCCCGGCAGGAAGCCGAGCCGCGGCATTCCGTCGGAAAAGAAGGGCCGATAACCGGCGGCGGCTTCGACGAGCGTCACGCCTTCCGGCAGCGTCAGGCGCTCGTGCATCACTTTCAGGATGCGTTCGCCCACCCTCTCCGGCGCATTCTCCGCGGTATCGTCGATATAGCCCTTGGCGACATGCAGCATGTTGTCCGCCGACTGGCGGATCTCCAGGCCAGGGCCGCGCAGGATGCGGTTCACGACGGGCTGGGGGCAGCTGTAACGCAGGATGATCGAAGGCGAGGCTTCGACGCCGGTATGGAAGCCGGCGCTTTCTGCCAGCCTGTCAACGGCGGTTCCGGCCGTCAGGACCACGAGATCGGCTTCGACCATGCCGCCATCGACGAAGCGGACACCGGATACTCTGTCACCCGAAAGGATGAGGCTTTCGACCCTGCGACCGAACGTGGCAGTCGCACCGGAAGCGTCGATCAAGTCGCCCGCCAGCCCTGCAGGATCGAGTGCGAGATCACGAGCCGAGAAGATGGCGCGGGGCGGAGGCTGGCGCAGATTTGGCTCGCATGCGGCAATCGTCGCGGCATCGACCAGTTCGACATCCGTGCCTGCGGCGCGATGGGCGGCAGCGAAGGCCTCCGTCTCGGCGGCGCTTTGGAGCCAGAAGAGCGAACCGGGACGCGCAGCGGCAAAAGCCTCCGGCAGGTCGGCTTGCAAACGGGCATATTCGGCGAGCGCTTCCTGCACGAGGCTGTAATTTGCAGCTTCCGGCATGACGTTGATGATGTTCACCCAGCCGAAAGCGCGCGCCGTCACGCCACTGCCCGCTTTCGGACCCTCTTCCACCATATGAACGCCGGCTCCGCGCCCGGCGAAATGCAAAGCGAGCGAGGCCCCGACAATGCCGGCTCCGACGATGATGACGCGTGTCTTTGCAGATGCCATAGCGGAACTCCTCGTATAAAGCGGATTGCAGAGGTGCGCGCGGCTTAGGCGTGCCGCATGACAGAAGGATGAAAACGATGACCAACGTGCGGGAAATCCTGCGCAGCGAGCGGCTGGTGTTGCGGGAAATCACCGTTGCGGACATGCCGATGCTCGAACGCATCTTCGCCGATCCGCTGTGCATGCGGTACTATCCCTCCACGAAGGACGCTGCTGCAACACGCGATTTCTTCGACAGGCTCGCCTTCGGAAGCTACGAGAAGAACGGCTTCGGCCTCTGGGCGCTGATCGACCGTGAGAGCGGTGACATGCTCGGCGACTGCGGGATTACGCTGCAGGACACATCTCGCGGCATGGAGCCGGAACTCGGCTACCATCTCTGGCGGGATTATTGGGGCAAGGGTTATGCCACCGAGGCCGCGACTGCCTGTCGCGACCATGCCTTTTCGGTCATGGGCCTGTCGCGCCTCGTCAGTATCGTCAGCCTTGAAAATCTTCCTTCGCAAAAGGTCGCCGGGCGGGTGCACCAGCGACGGGAGGTCTTCAGCAAGCAGAACGCGGCAGGCGAGACGGTGGAGCGCTATCTCTATATCAGTGACAGAAAGCCAGATGCATGAGCAAGATTTCCGACGATCCCCTCTACCGCGACCCTTCACTGGCGCAGTTCTACGATACCGCCAATCGCTGGGGGCCGGATTTCGATTTCTGCATGAGGCTGGCGGAAGGCGCGCAGTCCGCGCTCGACCTCGGCTGCGGCACCGGCGAGCTGACGGCCGCGCTTGCTGCAACGCGCATCGTCGCCGGCGTCGATCCGGCTGTGGCGATGCTCGATATCGGCAGGGCGCGGCCGGGTGGCGATAGAGTGGAATGGGTCGCGGGTGACGCCCGCACCGTCCGCCTCGGGAAGAGATACGATCTCATCGTGCTGACGGGTCATGCCTTCCAGGTCTTCCTGACGGAAGAAGACCAGCGTGCCGCCCTTGCGACAATCGCCGTGCATCTCAACCCTGCCGGCCGGTTCGTGTTCGATACGCGAAATCCCGGTTTCCAGAGGGAGCGCAATGTACGCCACAGCAGCGTGCGTCAGCTCGAACATCAGGAGCTTGGTGTGATCGAGGCCTCGGGCAAGTCGCATTACGACGAGGCGACCGGCGTTCTTTCCTACGAGAACGGCTACCGCGTTCTTGCAACGGGCGAACGTTTCGCCGGCCGCTCGAAAATCCTCTATACTCCGCGCGACAAGCTCTCGGGTTTGATGCGCGATGCCGGACTAACTGTCGATGCGTGGTACGGCGATTGGGAAGGCAACCCCTTCCATGCGCAGTCGCACGAAATCATTCCGGTCGGGCGACTTGCCTGACAGGAAAGGCTCTGTTTTCAAGCAACTCCGGAGTTCAATTCTGCTCCTGCGGGCAGGGCCAACTGGAAGGGATGGAAAGCCCCGAAGGCAGTTTGGTGGAGGAATCGCCGCAGGCAAGGTCGATCTGCGCCTGCTGCAGGCCGGTGGCGGCGGACAGATCCAGCCCCTCGATGCGGGTCAGAAACATGAAGGCGCGGTCGAAACTGATCGGCCCTTCATAGCGCGCGCCCGTCAGATCGGCGCGTGAGAGATTGGCGAGCGCGAAGCTGACACCTGTCAGAACGGCCTTGTCGAAATTGGCGCGGCCAAGCTCGGCCTTCTCGAAATTTGCCTTTGTGAGTTGCGCGCCAGTGAAATCGGCCCGCTGCAATTCCGCGCCGGCAAAGCTTGCGCCATCGGCAATGGCCCCGGCAAAAGTCGATCGATAGGCCTCGATCTTGCCGAAGTTTGCGCCCTGAACGCTTGCTCCGGCCAGCGAGGCACGCACGAGGGTCGCTTTTTCCGCATTGGCGGATTTGAGGTTGGCGCCGCCGAGATCGGTCAGCGAGAAATCCGTGCCGGCGAGATTGGCGCCCTGGAGGTCGCTGCCCTGAAGCATCAGGTTCTTCTTGTTGCACTCCTGCCAGTCGAGCTCCGGCGAAGCCGTACTGCTGCAACTGGCAGCCACCGCCGGCAGCGAATAGGCCGCCATGGCCAGGAAAGCCGAAAGACCGAGCACCGAGCGTCCAAACATCAACCTCTCCTCCGCGAGTCGCGCCACCAGAGATTCCTACAAGGCGCAGACTACGATAAAAATATGGTTAGTCCTCGCCGGCAATCAATCTGGAGAAGGCCTCATCAGGCCTTCGGGACGCGCAATTCCATGCAGGTCAGATCGAGCCAGCGGCCGAACTTGATGCCGACCTCGGAAAAGGTGCCGGCGATGCGAAAGCCGAGCTTCTCGTGCAGCTTGATGGAGGCAGCATTTTCAGACTCTATACCGGCGATCATGACGTGGACATTGGCAGCACTCGCGCGCTCGATCAGCGCGCGCATCAGCTTTTCACCGATGCCGGCACCGCGGCAATCCTTGTCGACATAGACGGAATGCTCGACCGTGTGGCGGTAGCCGTCGAAGGCGCGCCAGTCGCCATAGGAGGCATAACCCGCGACCTTGCCGTCCGTCTCGGCGACGATGACCGGAAAGCCCCTGCCCTTGCGGGTCTTGAACCATTCCAGGCGGTTGTCGAGATCGACGAGCGTTTCGTTCCAGATCGCCGTCGTGTGCTCGACGGCGTGATTGTAGATATCCCTGACAACAGGAAGATCGGCTTCGGTGGCGTCCCGGATGAGAACGGTATCGGTCATTTGGCAGGCCTGGTTCGGAATAGTCTTGATTTTTCGGGCATACGCCGGGCGCGGGCCGATGTAAACGCCAGATATCACAAGGTGGGGACGGACAGGCTGAAGCAGGTCAGCACGGCCGAATAGTGCACGGCGGCAGCGGCCACCACGAAGCCGTGCCAAATGGCATTCTGGAAGCGCAACCTCTCCCAGACATGGAAGATGACGCCCAGCGAATAGATGATACCGCCGATGACGATCAGCAGCATTGAGGCATAGGGAATGCGCGAGGCGACGGGTCCCGCCACCAATATGCCGCTCCAGCCCATGGCGAGATAGAGCAGGATTGCCAGCCGGTCGTATTTGCCCGGAAAGACGCATTTGACGAAGATGCCGAAGGCGGCGATCAGCCAGATGAGGACCAGCATACCCCACAAAAGCGGATCGTCGGCGCCACGCTCCAGAAAGGGTGTGTAGGTGGCGGCGATCAGGATGAAGATCGCCGAGTGGTCAAACCGGCGCAGATACCATTTGGTGCGAGAAACCGGCCAGATATTATAGGAAAAGGAAATGGCAAGCGTCAGCACGAGCCCGACGCCGTAGATCCAAGCGGCGACGACCGCGCCGGCGGGGCTCCAGACGGTGGCGTAGAAGATCAGCACGGTGGCGCCGATCAGGGCAAAGAACAGGCCGACGCCGTGAACGATGCCGTCGGCGATCAGTTCATACCTGTCGTACGCCCAACGAATGCCGTTGATTTCGCCCATATACGAACCCTTACCCAGCGGAAGGGATCGTCGCATCGAATTGGCAAAGGCGCAACCGGACGCCTGGTGGCGTCAGGTTAAATCTTTGTGACGAACCATGCCCGATTTTGATGACCCAGCCTCACATGTCTGCCGCGCAATCCTCGCAAAGCGGCGTCTGCGGCAGGACCGCAAGGCGGGCTTCGGAGATCTGTGCCCCGCAGCGGGCGCACGTACCATAGGTGCCCCTGGCGAGGCGTTCGAGGGCGGCGTCGATGGCGCGAAGCTCGTCCTCGCCGGCCTGGCCGAGACCTTCCAGCACCTCGTCATTCTCGTTTTCGGTAGCGCGGTCCTCATCATCGGCGGGCTTGGTGCGACTGAGGTCCGCGTCGATCTTGCGCAGGCGCGCTGTCAGTTCGTGCCAGCGGTCGCGCAGGATCTTTTCCTGAGATTTCATATCCATGGCTTAATGTCCTATCGATCCACCAGCACCGAGCACTTGGCGTGTCGCACCACGCGATCGGCGGTGGCACCGATGAAATAATTGTAGATATCTGGAATGTGCGAGGCAATCATGACGAGATCGGCGTCATGGCTTTCCGCCGCGGCAATAATGCTGTTGGCGGGCGGGCCGTTGCGGACTTCGACGGTGGCCGGAATGCCGGTCTTGGCGACGAGTTCATTCAGCCGGTCGCGGCCTTCCTTCATGGCATCTTCTACGATGTTTCCCGGAAGCTCGACGGCGACGTAGGTGGGAATATCCTCAATGACATTGAGGAGGATGATCTCACCGCCATTGTCGAGCAGCTTTGCCGCCTTGCGGAAAATCTTCTCGCCTTTTTCGATGCCGCCGATTTCAACTGGAACGATGATCTTCTTGTACATGTGATCCTCCTTGAGGTGTTGATCTTCGTCATCAACCTCCTCCCTGGATAGATAAAGCGCATTGACTGATATCAAGTGGACGCGAGCTATCGTCAACGTCTGCAGAACGCTTCATCGTCAAAAACGAGCCTTCTGTGAACAATGGGAATGCGCCATATAGGGGTCAAGTACAGCAGCCGAGGGGAGCTTACAGGCGAATGGACCGGCGAAAATTCCTCGCGCTCGCTACGGGCGGCACACTTGCCGCCACCGCCAGTACGCCTTTCAATTCCTTGGCCAATTCTAGGGCCAATTCCAGGGCAGGAGACCACCCCATGACGTCATCAGAACGATCCTATGCGCTGACGCGCCCTGCCTATATTGACCAGTCGCATCTGGTGGTGAAAGACCTGGTCGCGGTCTCCGGTTTCTATCAGAAGATGCTCGGCCTTTCGGTGCTCGAAAGGACCGCAAGCGGCGAAGTCCTTGGCGTCGCCGGCCTGCCGCTTCTGACGCTGACGACCGACCGGGATGCGCGCGAAGCGCCCCGCAACGCCGCCGGCTTGTTTCACACCGCCTTCCTCATGCCCAACCGCACCGAGCTGGCGCGCTGGCTGCGCCATGCCGCGCATAATAATGTCATGCTCGACGGCGCATCCGACCATCTGGTCAGCGAGGCGATCTATCTCTCCGATCCCGAAGGCAACGGCATCGAAATCTATGCCGACCGGCCGCACGAGAGCTGGAAATTCCACCAGGATGGCATGGTGGAAATGGCGACGCTGCGGCTCGACCTCCAGGCGCTCTATAACAGCGCGCCTGATGATGCCTGGGGCGGCATGGTTGACGGCACCGCCATCGGCCACATCCATTTGCAGGTCGGTGACATTCCGCAGGCAGACGTCTTCTACCGCGACGTGCTCGGCCTGAAGCTGATGGCGCGTTATCCGGGTGCGAGCTTCTTTGCGAGCGGCGGCTACCACCACCATCTCGGCGCCAATATCTGGAACAGCGGCGGCGCCGGCACGCGCGCCGACAACATGACCGGGCTTTCCGACTACAAGATCCGCTTCAACGATCAGGAAACGCTCGGCAAGGCCGTCGCAAAGCTCGACGAGCTGGAGATCAAGAGCGAGAAGCGCAACGGCGGTGTCTTCCTTAGAGATCCGTGGGGTATCGGGCTTACGCTGTCGGCCTGAAGCAGACAAATGGCGTCGTTTCGGGCGCCATTTTCATTTGCAGACCTTGGCGTCTTCCATCCCTCAACGACGCGGCTCGATTGTCACTTCGCCGAACATGACGCGGCGCGTCAGCGGTTTGGCGAGGAAATCGTCCGGGAAGCCGAGAACGATGGCGCTTGCTTCGGCGAGGCGGGCGCGATGCTCATCCGACAGCACGACGTCGAGCGCACCAAGATTGTCTTCGAGCTGGGCCATCGTCTTGACGCCCATGATCGGCGAGGTGACCGCAGGATGGGTCAGCGTCCAGGCAAGCGCCACCTGCGCCGGCCTCCCGCCGATTTCAGCGGCAATCTCTTTGACCACGTCGGCAATACCGAGATTGCGCTCCGTCAGCGAACCATTGCCGGCGGCGACATTCTTGCGAGTGCCGACAGCGCTTGCCGTGCCGGCGCTGATATCGAGGTCAGCTATCTCTTCGATTACCATGTGTCGGACCATCTCACCGCCGGCCGGCTGGTCAGCATGCTCGGCGACTGGACGCCGCCCTTCCCCGGCTTCCACCTCTATTATCCGAGCCGGCGCCAGATGCCGCGGCCGCTGCGCGCCTTCGTGGATTTCATCGGGCGACAGCGATCTATCTGGACGCCAGCTCACGTCCTCCAGTAGGCGCCGCCGGGAAAATAGTTGACTAGGAAACAATATAGAAGTAGTTTCCTAGTCAACAAAATGGAGGCGACATGCGGCATCCACCAATCTCTGAGCTCACCTCGCATCTCGGTTATTGGATGCGGATGGTTTCCAACCAGGTGTCGCTGGCATTCGCAAAAAAGCTGGAGGCCAAGGATGTCACAGTTGCCGAATGGGTCGTGATGCGCGAACTCTACGATGTCGAGGCGCTTGCCCCGAGCCGGCTAGCGGAGCGCATGGGCATCACACGGGGCGCGATCAGCAAGCTCGCCGACCGGCTGATCGACAAGGCATTGATCGCGCGCAATGCCAGCCCCGATGACGGCCGGGCACAGTCACTGGCGCTGACTGCGGAAGGCCGGCGGCTGGTGCCGGAACTGGCCGCCCTCGCAGACACCAATGATGCGGAATATTTCGGCCATCTGCAGCCTGATGAAAGACAGATGATCGAAGACATGCTGAGGGCCATCGCCGAACGGCGGGACATACGCACCATACCGGTCGAATAGATCGTCAACACCACAGTCAAACGTTGAAAAGGAGCGCGCAGATGGATGCGCAACAGAGAACCATTGCCGAAGAATGCACTGCCGCGTCGGAAAAGGACCGCATGAGCTTTCCCCAGGTGCTCGGCGCACTCGCCGGCGCCGGCTTCGAGGGATATTTCGCCGATCTGCGCCGGACGGTGAAAATCTATTATCTGCCTGACGGCGAGAGCATCGAGGTTGCGACCGGCGGGGAAACCCCGCCCGTTGCAGAAGCCTTCGATTCCGCCGCTGTTGCCGGGGCCGTGCGGTGGGCGCAGGCAGCAGAAGCCGACTATTGCTACAAGGGTTTCTGCCAGAGGATCATGGCCGCCGGCTGCATGGGCTATCTCGTCTCGCTTCCCGGCCGCCGCGCCGTCTATTTCGGCCGCACCGGGGAGATGCATGTGGAGCATTTTCCGAACTGGTAGCTCGCCCGGCCCCGCGGAACCGGCAGCAGCCCTTGCGCGTTGATTGCCGAAGCAATGGGGCTTCGGGGACAGAGCGCACATGGACATCGCTGACGGCATCAAGAAACAGGCTGACAGGATCCGTCTTGGCGAGCGCCATACGAGCGCATGGGTACGAACGCTTCGGGAGGAGGCGGAGGAACTTCCGCCGGCTCCGGTCCGCCGCCTCGAGAAGGATGGGCTCGATGTCAGCATGGCATGGGCCATTATCGGCATCTTCGGCATCCTGGGGCTTGCCGCCGTCTATCTGATGTCGCTGATCCTGATCCCGATCACGCTCGCGGTTGTCGTCGGCATGATCCTCGGAATGGCAGCGGAAAAGCTTTCGAAGATGGGCGTGCCACGGCTTGCCAATGCGTCGATCCTTTCCATTAGCGTCGCGCTCATCGTCTTCCTGCTGATCAATTCGCTTGCTGGACCTCTGGCGACGCTCGCCAACGAGGCGCCCGACTTCATCGACCGCATCATCCAGCGTATCATGCCCTACCTGGAGCGGATCGAATGGCTTCACATCACACCTGCGACCTTCCAGAGCGGCCCGATGTCCATCGATGCGCTACTCGAAAACACCGGCAACGTGCTGCATGTGGTGACGACGAACCTGACGCCCGCTTTGGTGCAGGGACTTATCTTCTTTGTGGCACTGCTGTTTTTCCTTGCGAGCCGGGTGAGCCTACGTAAGACGATCATCATGACCTTTCGCGAGCGCGCACAACGGCTGGCAGCCATCCGCGTCATCAATGGTGTGGAACAGGCACTCGGCTTCTATTTCGCCACGGCCTCGCTGATCTACGTGGCGCTCGGTGTCGTGATGACGATCATCGCCTATTTTGGCGGGCTGCCTTCACCTGTTCTCTGGGGCTTCTTCGCCTTCCTGTCGAGCTTCATTCCCTATCTTGGCATCACCATGATGACCTTCGCAGTGGCCGTTGCCGGCATCATCGCTCATGATGGTATCGTCATCGGCCTTATCCCCGCTGCGGCCTTTTTCACCGTACATCTCGTGATGGAGAACCTCATCTTCCCCGCGGTCATGGGCCGGCGACTGGAGATCAATCCCTTCATCGTTTTCCTGGCGATCATCTTCTGGACATGGATGTGGGGGGCGGTCGGCGCGATGCTGGCGCTGCCGCTCTCGCTGATCGTCATGACCATCATCGATGAACTGCTGATCGAGGAAAGACCGCAACCGCAACTACCGAAGTGACCGCCAGCGACGATGGAAGATTGACTGATGCGGACTGGAGACGAACTGAGGTAAGCTTCAGCCCTACTCCGTCGTCTTGTCGTCGCCGGTATCGGCGACATCCTGCAGGCGGACGAACTCCGTACCCTTGGCCTTGAGGTCGACGAGCGCCCTGGCGACACCCTCGCCTGCCGCATGGGTCGGCTGGTTGATGTGGGAGATGACGACGTCGCCATCCCTAGCCGAGGAAATTCGCTTTTCCGTCACTGCAGCGCCGAGCAGCGAGCCGCCGTCGCCATTCACGGAGTAGCCGGCGATGCGATAACCCATGGCGCGGATCTGGCCGATGGCAGAGAGATCATATTTGGCGGTCGAACCGCGGAACCAGTGGGGCGCCGGAATGCCCGACGCGAGCATGGCGGCAGCACCGCCTTCGACTTCCTGCCTGACGGCATCGGGCGAACCGGCGGATGGGATGCCATAGACAAGCACCGGCTTGTCGATCGCCGGAATGTGCTTTTCGCCGTGGTTTTCCAGCTCGAAGAGATCGGGATTCCGAAGGAAGACGGCAACGGCCTTCGGATTGCGCTTCAGCCAGCGGGCGGTCACGAAGATCGTCGCGGGGATGCGCTCATCGACGAGCGTCGAGAGAATACGCTCATCGGCATCGCCCATGCAGGCGTCAAAGGTCAGCGCGACGCGGGCATGGCCTGCGATGTTCGAGCGAGCGATGTGCAGATGCGGCTCGACCAGTTTGAGACCCGCGGCCGCGGGCGGATGGGCAGGCACGGCGGGCGGAACTTCCGCGGCAAATGCCGACGAGGCGGCAAGCAGCAGTGCAGAGCCAAGAAGAAGATGGTTCATGAACAATCAGATTCGGTTGATATTTCAGCTGATATTAAAGCAAAGACTTAAAGCGGGCCATGTGGCCTGATGCCGCCCGGCAAAGCCCGGCTGGCGTCTCAATCTACGCGCATTCCTGTGCCTGTCACAGAAGTACGAAAGGGCAAAAGCTCAATCGTAGAGGTAATATTTGGTCCACTTATCCTTCGGCACCTTGTCCCCGATCTTGTACTTCAGGTCGCGCACATTGATGTGCTGCGGCCCGGTGATGCAGGTGTAGGACAGATGGTACCAGTCACCCTTGCTGCGGAAGACGGCGCCCGGCGCTTCGAGCCGGTCGTCGCTCGGGATCGGGTCCTTGAATGTGTAGGCGATGACCTTGTCCGGCCGAAAACCTGTGCCGTCCTTGTTGATGCGGCTCATGGCTTCGGTATCGCAGCTCTGCTCGAGGCGAGTGGCCGGATCCAGTTTTTCGAGCTGCTTCTTGATAGCGGGATCGACTGCAAGGGCGGAAGAGGCGGCAAGGCCAGCAAACGACATAAACAGGACCAGATGTTTCGGCATTGCGGAGAAACCTTTACTGTCATGCATTCTTCATACCGCCTGCGGCAGCCTGCCGTGGCCTGACGCGAGTGTAAGTTTCGCGTAGAGCTAGCGGACATTCTTAAACAATGTGGTGACATCAAGGCATCGTGCCGGCCATTTTGTCTCAATAAGGTTCACCGGCTGACGCTTGATCCTGACCTGCAGCACCTCTATCTCTTGCCCACCGATACCGCCCTTTACGGAGCTTTCCTTGACCGCTTTCAAGAACCTGCCGACCCCGCCCGCCGCTGAAAAAAGACCCGTATCCGATACGCGGCACGGCATAACGCGCACCGACGATTATGCCTGGCTACGGGCCGACAACTGGCAGGCCATGTTCAAGGATCCCTCCATCCTCGACCCGGATATCCGTGCCCATCTGGAAGCTGAAAACGGCTACATGAACGCGGCGATGGAAGACACCAAGCCGCTGCAGAAGACGCTGTTTGCCGAGATGCGCGGACGCATCAAGGAAGACGACAGCTCCGTGCCGACGAAGGACGGAGCCTATGCCTATGGCACGTCCTACGTGACAGGCGGCGAGCAGCCGCGCTATTTCCGCATCCCGCGCGATGGCGACGTGAAGGACGAGACGATCCGCGCCATCCTGCTCGACGGCGACAAGGAAGCCGCCGGCAAGGCTTATTTTCGCCTTGCCGGACTCGACCATTGCACCGACCACAGCCGCGGCATCTGGGGCTATGACGACAAAGGTTCGGAGTTCTTCACGCTGAGGGTTCGCGATCTTTCGACCCTCGAAGACCTGTCCGACGTGATCGAGAATACCGGTGGCGGCGGGGTTTGGGTGCCCGATGGGAAGAGCTTCTTCTATTCGGCGCTCGACGAGAACCACCGCCCGTCGAAGGTTTTCCACCATGTCATCGGCACGCCGCAGAGCGAAGACCGCCTGGTTTACGAGGAAGAGGATGCCGGCTTCTTCATGGGCGTCGGTGGTTCGCTGCTCGACGACTTCATCTATATCGACATCCACGACCACGAAACCAGCGAATATCGACTGCTCTCGACCAAGGATTTGACGGCCGAGCCGAAGCTGGTCGCCGTGCGCGAGGAAGGCATCGAATATTCGCTGACGGAAGGCGGTGACGTCTTCTACATCCTCACCAACGACGGCGGCGCCAAGGATTTCAAGATCATGGAAACGCCGGTTGACAAGCCGGGCAAGGAAAACTGGCGCGAGGTCGTGCCGCACAAGCCGGGCACGCTCATCATCAGCCATATGGCCTATGCCCGCCACCTGCTGTGGCTGGAGCGCAAGGACGGCCTGCCGCAGATCATGATCCGTGATCGCCGCACCGGCGAGGAACATGCGATCGCCTTCGACGAGGAAGCCTATTCGCTCGGCCTTTCGGGTGCCGCGGAATATGACACCGACGTCATCCGCTTCTCCTATTCCTCGATGACGACGCCCTCGCAGCTCTACGACTACAACATGGTCACGCGCGAGCGCACGCTCTTGAAGACTCAAGAAGTGCCCTCGGGCCACAATCCCGACGACTATGTCACCCGCCGCGTCTTCGCGCCGGCATGGGATGGCGAAAAGGTGCCGGTCACCCTGCTCTATCGCAAAGACACACCGCTCGACGGCACGGCACCCTGCCTGCTTTACGGATACGGCGCCTATGGCATCACCATTCCGGCCGGCTTCAACACCAACTGCCTGTCGCTCGCCGATCGCGGCTTCGTCTATGCCATTGCCCATATCCGCGGCGGCAAGGACAAGGGCTTCGCCTGGTACGAAGACGGCAAGATGGACAAGAAGACCAACACCTTCAAGGACTTCATCGCTGCCGCTGACTATCTGAATCAGGAGAAGTTCACGTCTTACGCGAACATTATCGCCGAGGGCGGATCGGCCGGCGGCATGCTGATGGGTGCGGTCGCCAACATGGCGCCGGAGAAATTCGCCGGCATCATCGCCGCCGTTCCCTTCGTCGACGTCTTGAACACCATGCTCGACGACACGCTGCCTCTCACTCCGCCGGAATGGCCGGAATGGGGCAACCCGATCGAAAGCCGCGAAGAATACGAACAGATCGCCGCGTATTCGCCCTATGACAATGTCGGCGCTAAGCCCTATCCGCCGATCCTGGCGCTCGGCGGCCTGACGGATCCGCGCGTCACCTATTGGGAGCCAGCCAAGTGGGTCGCGAAGCTGCGTGAGAAGACGACAGGCGTGGCGCCCATTCTGCTCAAGACCAATATGGACGCCGGCCACGGCGGCGCCTCCGGCCGCTTCCAGCGATTGGAAGAGATCGCGTTCGAATATGCGTTTGCGATCAAGGTGGCAGGCAAGATGTGAGGATTGGATGTGGCGCGCGGCGTGCGCGCCACATCATCAGGGGAGAGGGAAATGGCCGTCTATATCGCCCTGCTTCGCGCCGTGAATGTGGGCGGCACAGGCTCCCTGCCGATGACCGAATTGAAGGCGCTCTGTGAAGAGCTCGGCTTTGCCGATGTGAGGACATACATCCAGAGCGGCAATGTGCTGTTTCGCTCGGATGAGGCCGAAAAGGCGGTCGAGGAGAAGCTCGACGCGGCTCTCGGGAAAAAGATGGGCAGGCGGCCGGGCGTGATGGTACGCAGCCGCAAGGAGATCGACGGCATCGTCGCCAAGGCGCCCTTCCCCGAGGCCAAGCCCAATTTTCTGCTGGTCTATTTCCTGCCGGAGGCAGCCGCCTCCGATGCGCTTGACAAGATGGTGGCGCCGGATGGTGAAGAAGCGAAGCTTGCCGGGCGCGAGATCTATGTGCACTATCCCATCGGCTCCGGCCGCTCGAAGCTGAAGCTGCCGGCGCTGAAGCCCGGGACCTCCCGCAACCTCAACACCGTGCGCAAGCTCGCCGACATGGCGGCTGAGATGGAAAACAACTAAGGCTGCCCGCTGCCGCCTGCTGCACCATAGATCTGACCGGTGGCATAGCTCGCATCGGCAGCGGCAAGCTGCACATAGATCGAGGCGAGTTCGGCCGGCTGGCCGGGCCGTCCGAGCGGCGTATTGCCGCCGAACTTGACCAGCTTTTCCTGCGTCTGGCCGCCGCTCACCTGCAGTGGCGTCCAGATCGGGCCGGGCGCGACACCGTTCACACGGATACCTTTCGGCCCCAGCTGCTTGGCCATCGATTTGGTGAAATTCATCATCGCCGCCTTGGTCATGGCGTAGTCGACCAGATTGGCCGAGGGGTCGTAGGCCTGTTCCGACGTCGTCTGGATGATCGCCGATCCTTCGCGCAAGTGAGGCAAAGCCGCTTTTGTCAGCCAGAACATCGCATAGATATTGGTCTTCATCGTTGCATCGAAATCCTCGCTGGAGATATCGGCAAGCGACTGACGCTGCTGTTGGCGTCCGGCATTGTTGACGAGAATATCAAGTCCACCGAGCTGACGCACGGCTTCGGCGACGATCTTCCGGCAATAGTCTTCATCCCTGAGATCGCCGGGAAGTGCGACGCCGATACGCCCTTCCTTTTTAATCAGCTCGATCACCTCCCGGGCATCGGGCTCCTCATCCGGAAGATAGCTGATTGCTACATCGGCCCCTTCGCGGGCATAGGCAATTGCCGCGGCGCGACCCATGCCCGAATCGCCGCCGGTGATCAGCGCCTTGCGACCCTTGAGACGGCCACTGCCCCGATAACTCGTCTCGCCATGGTCAGGCCTCGGCTCCATGTCGCGGGCCAGCCCCGGAAAGGGCTGAGTCTGCGACGGAAAGGGCGGCTTTGGAAATTTGCCACGCGGATCGTTGAAGGTCTTATCGTTGGTGACGGGGTTGTCCATTGCGTGCTCTCCCTTCGGTTTGCGCTGCCGAACATAACAGCGCAGGCACCTATCGGTTCCCTGCCGAGAGAGATATGGCACCGCCTGCCTACAACTGCTCGCTGTCGCCGGCTGCGCCATAGATCCGGTCGCGCCTGACGGCTACGAGGGGCGACTCAATGGCCGGCAGGAACAGCATCTTGACGAAGGTGCGCAGCATCAGCACCTGTTCGGCAAGCGTGTTCGGCTCCTTCAGCGTCTTGGAGAGAACGATGCCGCCTTCCAGCACCGAGGAAACCATGTCGGCAAGCTGGTCGACATCGACGGGCTCGCGCGGCGTATAGACCTCCATGATTTCACGGAACATGCGGCCGAAGCGGCGGCGCCAGGCGAGCACGGCGTTGCGGTTGGTCTCCTGGATCTCGCGGTCGAAGAGCCGCTCGTAATAGCAGACGGTCGCCACGAGGCAGCCGGGATGGCCGTTCGGCAGGTCGGCCAGCAGTTCGGAGAGCAGTTTCAGGCCCAGCAGGAAGGACTGCAGCGGATCGTCCATCAGATCGCGCGCACGGCTGAAGATCTCATCATAGATGCGTTCGTCGTTTTCGATGTAGCGGTTGAGCAGCGCTTTTGCGAGCTCGTTCTTGTCCTTGAAGTGGTAGAAGAACCCGCTTTTGGTGATGCCGGTTTCGACGATCAGTTCCTCGATGGAGGTGCCGCCGAAGCCCTTCTGCAAGACCGCTGCTTCCGCCACATCAAGTATGCGATTCCGTGTTTCCTGGCCCTTTCGCATATGCCCCCTCCTGTACCCACGGTACAGTTTTCAGTGCAACAGGATCGGACCTGCTTGCGCGCCCGGCAGCATCGGCCCGTGCAAGGGATTGATTTCAATCCGCAAAATTCGAAACGCTCTGCAGTATACCGCAAGTCGCCTAGTTTGGCAGCCGAATAAGCGTCAGAACATCACCATCGATGGCAGTCATTTCAGGCGCCACGATTGGAGAGGCATCACAATGGCAAAGTACAGGCATGGGCTACCGCAGATAAATGGCGGCATCTTCATTAGCGATGGCGGCATGGAAACCACGATGATCTTCCATGAAGGCATTGATCTCCCACATTTCGCCTCCTTCGTATTGCTGGCTTCCGAAGACGGCCGTGAGCGCACGAAGAATTACTATCGCCGCTATCTGGATATTGCCCGCAGGCACGGCACGGGCTTCGTGCTCGACACCGCCACATGGCGCGCCAATCCCGACTGGGGTCAGAAGCTCGGCTATACGACCGAAGCCCTGCAGGCGGCAAACCAGCAGGCGGTCGACCTGCTCATCGGTTTGCGCAGGACCTACGAGCGGCCGGAACAGCCCATCGTCATCAGCGGCGCCATCGGTCCGCGTGGCGACGGCTACAAGGCGGGCACAATGAGCGCGGACGAGGCGGAGGATTACCACGCCTTCCAGATCGGCACTTTCGCCGGCACTGAGGCGGACATGGTCGCCGCCTTCACGCTGACCAATATCGACGAGGCGATCGGCATCGCGCGTGCGGCCAAGGCGCTCGGCATGCCTTGCGTCATCTCCTTCACGCTGGAGACGGATGGCAGGCTGATGACCGGCCGCAGCATTCAGGATGCGATCGAGACAACGGACGCGGCAACCGGCGGGTCTGCGGCCTATTACATGATCAACTGCGCGCACCCGACGCATTTCGAAGCCGCGCTTGATCACGGCAGCGCCTGGGTGAAGCGCATTGCGGGTATCCGCGCCAATGCCTCGACCATGAGCCACGAGCAGCTCGATAACAGTGACACGCTGGATGCCGGCGATCCTGATGATCTCGGCCGGCGCTATCGCAGCCTGCTTCGCCGCATGCCGCAGATACGCGTGCTCGGCGGCTGCTGCGGCACCGACCACCGGCATGTCGCAGCGATCTGCGAGGCATGCCTGCCCCAGGCGGCGTAAGGGCGCGAGCGAGGGCAGGATGATAAGCATGGTTGGGGCAATGATGCGCCGGCGCAGCTGGCGCGATCTATGGCTTGCGATCGCAGGGCGAAGGCCGCAAGCCGGTACGGCGACAGTCGTTGAGGTGGCTCTGCTGGATATGGATCTTGCGGCTTTCGGGAGCCTCGACGGCCGCATGGCCTACGGGCTTCAGGCGGACCAACGCAAGCGGCGCCCTTTGTGGCACAGGCGATTGCGGGAACCCGTCGGCCTTTGACGAAGGGAAGGCGCCTCAGTGTCCGGCTGCGGCGCCTTTCGTCCGTTTGCTCCTGTAGCCGCTGATCTCCTCGCCGGCAGTCGGCGAAAAGCGCAGGTTCCAGAACGTGGCGCAGATAGAGATCAAGGCGACGATGATGAAGGCCGCGGAGAAATCGCCAAGCTCAGGCGTTTCGACACCATTAAAGGCCATGGAGCCGTGCAGCGCCAGCGCGCCGATGCAAATGCCGAGCGAGAGCATCAGTTGCTGGAAGGTCGTGTAGAAGCTCGTGGCCGAACTCATCCGGTCCTGGCCGATCTCGTCATAGGCGATGGTATTGTAGGCCGTGAACTGGAACGACATGAAGAAGGCGCTGAGCACCAGCGCGATGAAGATCAGCGGCATCGGCCAATCCGGACGGAAGGCGGCGCAGAGGCCGTAGCCGATGGTGCCGAGAATGCCGTTGATAACAAGGCTTCGGCGGAAGCCGACGCGGCGGAAGACGGCTCGCGCCAGCGGCTTCATGAAAAGCGCGCCAAGCGCGGTGGAAATGACGATCTGGCCCGCCGCGGCAGCCGAAAGACCGAAGCCGATCTGAAAGAGCAGCGGCAGCAGGAAAGGCTGCGCGCCCTGGGTAATGCGCGTCAGCGAGCCGGCGATAACAGAGGTGCCGAAGCTCGGCACCTTCATCAGCGAGAAATCCATGATCGGGGCCGGATGCTTGCGGGCATGGCGCAGATAAGCGATGCCGAAAAGCAGGCCGATCGCGATGAGGAAGATCGCGAGCGAGCCCCGCCCCTCATGGCTCGACAGTTCGAAACCGAAGAGCAGCGAGCCGAGCGAGATGCCTGAGAGGATGAAGCCGATCGTGTCGAAGGGGCCGGCAGCCTTGCCCTTCACCTCGTCGATGTAGATCGAGACGAAGATCATGCCGATGATGCCGATCGGCACGTTGATGTAGAAGATCCAGCGCCAGTCGAGATAGGTGACGATGAAGCCGCCGAGCGGCGGGCCGACGATCGGGCCGATCAGCGCCGGCACCAAGAGCCAGGACATGGCGCTGACCATATCCTTGCGGTCGACGCTGCGCATCAGCACCAGACGACCGACGGGCATCATCATGGCGCCGCCGATGCCCTGCAGCAGGCGGGCGAGCACGAGGAACGGCAAGGTGGGCGCGAAGGCACAGAGGATGGAGCCGATAACGAAGACGGCGATGGCCGAGCGGAAGACGGTGCGCGAACCGAAACTGTCGGCCATGCGGCCGCTGGCGGGAATGAAGATCGCCAGACTGAGCAGGTAGGAGGTCAGGGCAATCGACATGGCCGGTGCGTCGACGCCGAAATCGCGCGCCATTGTCGGCAGCGCGGTCGCCAGCACGGTTGCATCGACGTTTTCCATGAGCATGGCACTCGCGACAATCATCGCGATCACCCGGAAATTGGGTGCTGCGCGCCGAACCATCGGCGCATGATAGATCTGATCCGACATCGTCAGGGATCACTCGCAGTGGCGCAGCGGAGCACACAGGGCGACAGGGCCGCGGGGATGACATGGCAAAAATGCCAAGAGGAGATGGTTTTGCTATACGCCTGCAATCATGGCGGCGCTATGTCTTTTATGGCAAATCTGCATTGCCGAGAGGTAAAGGCAGATCACCATTCCTTGCACCTTATTGCCCTTCGTGAAGGGTGGTTTGCGGGCAAAATCGGCTTGCGTGACCGCACCTGCGGCCCTACCTATTAGCCATGACCTCCGCCCTGCAGAAAAACCGGCCAGACACGGCCTTTTCATTCGACAACAGCTATGCGCGGTTGCCTCAGCGCTTCTTTGCGACACAGGTTCCGACGCAGGTAGCAGAACCCTGGCTGATCAAGCTCAACGAGCCGCTGGCGGAAGAACTGAGACTCGACGTCGAAGCCCTGAGGCGTGACGGCGCGGCGATCTTTTCCGGCAACCTCGTCCCCCATGGCGCCGCGCCGCTGGCGATGGCCTATGCCGGCCACCAGTTCGGCCAGTTCGTGCCGCTGCTCGGCGACGGGCGGGCGATCCTGCTCGGAGAGGTGATCGACCGCAATGGCCGGCGCCGCGATATCCAGCTCAAGGGTGCGGGGCAGACTCCCTTTTCTCGCCGCGGTGACGGGCGGGCGGCTCTCGGCCCGGTCCTGCGCGAATATATCATCAGCGAGGCAATGTTTGCGCTCGGCATTCCCGCCACCAGAGCGCTTGCCGCGGTGCTGACCGGCGAAGGCGTGCGGCGTGAAGAGATCTTGCCGGGCGCGGTCTTCACCCGCGTGGCGGCAAGCCATATCCGCGTCGGCACCTTCCAGTATCTTGCCGCGACCAGTGACGAGGATGGCATCAAGGCGCTCGCCGATCATGTCATCGAACGGCATTATCCCGAGCTGAAGACAGCGGAAAATCCCTATCTCGCGCTCTATGAGGCGGTCTGCGAGCGGCAGGCGGCACTGATCGCCCGATGGCTGCAGGTCGGCTTCATCCATGGGGTGATGAACACCGACAATATGACGATCTCGGGCGAGACGATCGATTTCGGTCCCTGTGCCTTCGTGGATGCCTATGATCCGATGACGGTCTTCTCGTCCATCGACCAGCATGGGCGTTACGCCTATGCCAACCAGCCAGGCATCGGACAATGGAACCTCGCGCGGCTCGGCGAGGCGCTGCTGCCGCTGATTGATGCAGACAAAGACAAGGCGATCGAGCACGCCAACGCCATCATCAAGGCCTATGGCGAGCGCTTCCACGCCCATTGGCTGCGGGGCATGCGCGGCAAGATCGGGCTGATCTCGGCTGAAGACGGCGATCTGGAACTTATCCAGGCGCTGCTGGCACTGATGCAGGCACAGAGCGCGGACTTTACCCTGACGTTCCGGCGGCTTTCCGCACTTGCGGACGATCCCGAGGCAGAGACCGAATTCACTTCGACCTTCCGCGAACCGGCCGCCACTGCCGAATGGCTGGCGCACTGGCGCGAACGCCTGTTGCGCGATCCGCAGGCGCCAACCGAGCGCGCTGCGGCCATGCGCCAAGTGAACCCCGCCTTCATTCCTCGCAATCACCGTGTCGAACAGGCGATCGAGGCGGCCGTGGAGGATGGCGATTTTTCGCTTTTCGAGGCGCTGCTGGCAGTGCTTTCGCACCCCCATGACGAGCAGCCGGCATTTGCGGCCTATATGGACCCGCCGAAGCCCGAAGAGCGAGTGTTCCAGACCTTCTGCGGAACCTGATTTCAACCAACAACATATTCACTGGAGATAGTAATGACCGACCTTCTCGATATCCCGGTCAAGACCGTTCAAGGGCGTGAGACCACGCTCAACGAATATCGCGGCCAGGTACTGCTCATCGTCAATGTCGCCTCCAAATGCGGGCTGACGGTGCAGTATGAAGGGCTTGAAAAGCTCTATGCCGACAAGCGCGAGAGAGGCTTCGTCATCGCCGGTTTCCCGGCCAACGACTTCAAAGGCCAGGAGCCGGGCACAGATGCGGAGATCCTCGATTTCTGCACCAGCACCTTCGGCGTCGACTTCCCGATGTTTTCCAAGATTTCCGTAAAGGGGCCGGACAAGCACCCGCTTTACAAGACCCTGACGAATTCCGGTGTGGAAACGACCGGCGAAGGGCCGATGCGCGAACGGCTGAAGGGCGCCGGCCTTGCCGGCGACGACAACGAAATCCTCTGGAACTTCGAGAAATTCCTCGTCGGCCGCAACGGCAAGGTCGTCGCCCGTTTCGCCCCCGACGTGACGGCTGACGATAGTCGTCTCGTCTCGGCAATCGACCGCGAGCTTGCAAAAGCGAACTAGTGCGACAGTTTCAACCGCTGCCAATTGTGGCGGTTGAAAGGTAGGCCTTCCGCTCTATCTGCCTGATCGGCGTATGTTTTTCGCCATCCTCCGATCCGGCTAACCAGCGGGAGACTGCCGTATGGCAATCGTCATTACCTCCATCCTTTTCATCATTTTCGGACTGGCGCTAGGCGCCGGCGGTCTCTGGCTCGTCACACTCGGTGGCAGCATCTTCTATCTTTTTGCCGGGCTGATGTTCCTGCTGACGGCAGGCCTGCTGCTCATGCGCAAGGCGGTGGCGCTGTGGGTCTATGCGGTGCTCGTCGTTGTGGCGCTCGTCTGGGCGATCTGGGAGGTGGGGTTCGACTGGTGGCAGCTCGGCCCGCGCGGCGGCCTCATCATTCTCTTCGGGCTCTGGCTGTTGACGCCCTGGATCCGCCGGCCGCTCGGTTTTCGTAGCCCGACCGGCATCTATTACGGCGCCAATCCCTGGCCGCTCGCCATTCCTGTTATCGCTGCCATCATCGTCGCTGCCTATTCGATGACGACGGATCCGCATGACCTCGCGGGCGAATTGCCGATACAGACGGTTGCCACAACGCCCGCTTTCGGCGGCAATGTGCCCGACGGCGAATGGCACCAATATGGCCGCACGCCCTACGGCCAGCGCTATTCGCCGCTGGACCAGATCACCGTACAGAATGTCTCCACCCTGAAGGAGGCCTGGCGCTACCAGACCGGGGACGTGAAGCGGCCTGATGATGTCGGGGAAACGACCTATCAGGTGACGCCGCTGAAGGTCGGCAACACGCTCTATCTCTGCACGCCGCACAATTGGGCGATCGCGCTCGATGCCAAGACCGGCCAGCAGAAATGGAAATATGACGCCAATTCCGGCATGAACCCAGACCGGCAGCACCAGACTTGCCGCGGTGTCACCTATTACAGCGATGAGGCGACACCTGCCGGCCAGCCCTGCAAGGAGCGCGTCTACCTGCCGACTTCGGATGCACGCCTCATCGCACTCGATGCCACCAACGGGCAGGTCTGCACCAGCTTCGCCGAACAGGGCGTTCTCCATCTGGAAACCGGCATGCAATACAATCCTGCCGGCTACTACTATTCCACCTCGCCGCCAGTCGCCGTCGCGGGCAAGATCATTATCGGCGGGGCGGTCAACGACAATTATTCGACACGGGAACAATCCGGCGTCATCCGCGCCTATGACATCAACAGCGGCGCGCTGATCTGGAACTGGGACTCCGGCAATCCAGACCAGACGACGCCATTGCCGGCGGGACAGCACTACACGACGAATTCGCCGAACAGCTGGTCGGTCTTCAGCGTCGATGACCAGCTCGGCATGGTCTATATCCCGCTCGGCAACCAGGTGCCGGACCAGCTCGGCATGAACCGCAGCGCCAATGTCGAAAAGTTCTCCTCCTCCGTCGTGGCGCTCGACATCAATACGGGCCAGCTGCGCTGGGTGCAGCAGTTCGTCCATCACGATCTCTGGGACATGGACGTGCCGGCGCAGCCGGTGCTGCTCGACCTGACGAAACAGGACGGGACGGCGGTGCCGGCGCTGGTGGCATCCACCAAGCAGGGCGATATCTACGTGCTCGACCGGCGGACCGGCCAGCCGATCATTCCCTTCAAGGAAATTCCCGCGCCCGGCGGGGCGATCCCGGAGGATCGCACAGCGCCGACGCAGCCGATTTCGGATCTCACCTTTTCCCCGGAGCCGCTGCAGGAAAAGGACATGTGGGGTGTTTCGCTATTCGACCAGCTTGTCTGCCGCATCGATTTCCACCGCTATAAATATGAGGGCCGCTATACGCCGCCCTCGCTGCAGGGAACGATCGTCTATCCCGGCAATTTCGGCACGTTCAACTGGGGTTCGGTCGCGATCGACCCCGAGCGGCAGGTGATGTTCGGCATGCCGACCTATCTTGCCTTCACCTCGCGCCTCGTACCGGCTGCCGATATTCCGCCACGCGGGCAGGACGAGAAGGGCAGCGAACAGGGTCTCAACCGCAATGACGGCGCACCTTACGGCGTATTCATGGGACCATTTCTCGGGCCGCTGCAGATCCCCTGCCAGGCACCGCCATGGGGCTATGTCGCCGGCGTGGATCTTCGCACCGGCCGTATCGCCTATATGCACAAGAACGGCACGGTGCATGACATGACGCCGCTGCCCCTGCCCTTCAAGGTGGGCGTGCCCGGTATCGGCGGGCCAATGATGACCAAGGGCGGCGTCGCTTTCCTGGGTGCAGCCGTCGATAATTACCTGCGCGCCTATGACGTGACCAATGGCCGGCAACTCTGGGAAGCTCGGCTTCCGGCCGGCGGTCAGGCAACGCCGATGACTTATACGACTGATGACAACAAACAATATGTCGTCATGGTCGCCGGCGGGCATGGCTCGGTCGGTACCAAGCCGGGCGACTATGTGATCGCCTACACGCTGCCGTAACACTACCGGAGGAGACACAAGCTCGGGGCAGGATTGCCCCATCATGCTGCTGCCGTTTTTCAGGGGGATTTTTTCATGGAAATCGGTAGCAGCCTTTCAATTTACTCCGGCCTTGGTTCGCTTTTCGAGCAGGGCAAATCCAAGAACAAGCAGACCGACGAATTCAGCGGCAGCACGCGCAATCAATCCGGCGCCGGCTTGCAGCCGAGCACGACACCGCCGTCGATCGCCAATACGATGTGGGCGGTGCAGGCCGGCAACGAGACCTACATCAACCCGCCATCCAGTGAGGAGGCAACCATCAAGGAGGCAAATAAACGCGTAGCTGCTGAATTCAGCGAGTGGAGCAGCATGACGCCCGAGGAATTCATCCGTGCGCGCTATTTGGCCGCTCATAATCTCACAGAGGACGATCTCAAGGCAATGTCCGCGGACGATCGGGCTGCCATCGAGAAGGAAATCGCCGAGCAGATCAAGCGCGAACTCGCCGGTATCGAGGATGGCGGAACCGAGACGGCAGACGACGTTCCCACCGCCTGAGGCTGGAACACCAACCGAGATGCGGCAGGGAGCACTCTTCGCCGCATTTCTATTCCGGCAACCCTGCCATTCGAAGAGCTTCGATATATCGGTTTCGGTCGTCCGGTCGCCGAAGCGGTGGCAGGACATCGGCGAGATTCGAAAGCCGGAGCGCAGGATCCAACTGGCACAGGCGAGCGATCGTTCCCTGCGCTTCCGCACTCCGCCCGCTCATGACCTGGCCCGCCGCCATCACGCGCATCGCGCTCGGATAGTTCGGCTGGTGGCGCAACGATCTTGCCGCCCAGACGGCGGCATCTTCATAATGTCCGGCGCAGAAATGAGCCAGGCCGGTGTTGAACTGCCAGGCAAACAGGCGCGGATCCAAAGGGCTCAGACGCATGGCGAGGGCTGCATGTTCGACGGCCTTGTCGGGCTCGCCAAGGCAGGCTTTCACCCAGCTGCTGGTGCCCAGGGCAGCGGCGAGATTCGGGTTGAGGAAGAGCGCGCGATCGATACAGGCCGCACTGTCATCGAGATCGCCGCCGACATAGCCGAGGACATACCCACCGTAGGAGAGCGCAACCGCATCGTCCCAGCCAAGTTCGACCGCTCTTCTGGCCAGTCGGGTCGCTTCGGCAATCTCCTCAGCGGGATTGGTCATCCAGCCATTGCTCTTTCGGGTTGCGTAGCATCGCGCCGCCCGGGCATAAGCTGTGGCGAACTCCGGGTCGCGCTCGATCGCCTTCATGAACAGCCGCAAGGCTTCGTCGATGACCGATCTGTTGGTGATCGTCCGGTCAAAAGCCGCCAGCCCGCGCAGATAATAGTCGTAAGCGTCGAGGCTCTCCGTCGGCTTGCGTTTGGCGCGCTCTATCTCCGCCTCCTCTACTTTCGGCGTTATTGCGCCGACGATACTCGAGGCCACCTGATCCTGAAGATCGAATATATTTGCAAGCGTCCCATCAAAACGGTCCGCCCAAAGATGCGCACCCGTCGAGGTGTCGATAAGTTGTCCGGCAATACGGAGCCGGTCGCCCGTGCGGCGCACACTTCCCTCGACCACGTAGCGCACGTTCAACTCGCGCCCGACCTGCTTGATGTCAACGGCCTGCCCCTTGTAGGTGAAGCTCGAATTCCGCGCGATGACGTAGAGATGGCGGAATTGAGCGAGGGCGATCGTGATATCCTCCACGATGCCATCGGCAAAATATTCCTGCTCCGGATCGCCGCTCAAATTCTGAAATGCCAACACCGCAACCGATGGCCGATCGTGATGCTTCGTCGGGGCTGAGACGGCCTGCATCTGCGGGATGACGTCGGGCCCCGGTGCGGCCGGCTGATATCCGGGTTGTTGTCGCAACTGCAGCGAAACGGCCAGGGAGGATGTCTCTGCTTCGGGTTCGGCGCCGAGATGCTTCTTCACGAGAGCCCGGCAGGTCTCGAATTGGCGCATGGCCGCGTTCTCGTGCCCCCTCAGAATGTGGATCCGCATCAGCGCCCGATGGGCGGCTTCCATCGTTGGGTCTGCGGCGAGCAGTCTCTCGGCGAGCCCTTCGCAGGCTGGCTCTTCCGCGGAGCCCGGATCGGAGAGCATGAGGCTCAACCGCTCCACGAGCTGCAGCGCCTTGCGCCGATACGTGCTCTGGTAAGGTCCGAACCACTCATCCAGTCCATCTGGAATGGCCTCGCCTGCAAGCACCTCACCGCGGTAGAGGTCCGCAGCAAAGGCAAGGTCAGCGGCCCCGCCCGCCTCCAGGTTCCGGTCGAAGATCGAAATGTCGGCTTCGTCCGGGCCGAAAATCAGGACGACTGTCTCCTGATCCCCGTCGATGTAGACGCTGGCTTCACTGCTCGCCGGGAACGCCCGCCTGATATCGACCAGCGCCTGCCGCAAGCTATTGCGGGCCTGTTCATTGCTTCGTCCCGGCCAGAAGGCTTCGGAAAGCAGTTCCCTGCGACAACCGCGGCGGCCTGCAAGGACCAGGGCAGCAAAAAGAAGCGACGTCTTGCGCGTGGCGAAGCGCACTTGCCGGTCGTCCAGGGAGGTAACTTCGAGGCCGCCTAGCAACCTGATGCGCACAGAAAGTCTCCAGATTTGGATCACCGCCGCAGAATAGCATTTGGGAAGACGGATTTAACACCGATTTAGCGGCGGCTTGTCGAAGTTTTCTTGCCCGTTCACGCCCAGCCCAACAGCCCGAAAACACCCGTATGGGACATTCCACTCGCACATCTCACAAATAGGAGACTGGGAAATGGCTCACACGGAAACTCCCGCCGCCATCAGCGCGCCGAAACGACAAGTGTCCGAGTCCAGGGTGAACAGCATCACGATATTGGCCGCTGCCGTGAGGCAGTGGCGCAGAGCCGTCGCGAGACGGAAAGTGCTGGCGGACCTGACGCCTGATCAGTTGAGAGATATCGGTCAACCAGAGATCGATCGCCCGGTGCTCGAAATCAAAGCAGGTCTGATGACGAATCTGATGTCAATGCGGTAATCAGCAAATTCACTTGCATCGCTGCGACGAAACCAAGGCCGCTCGGCTCCTGCCGAACGGTGAAATCTTCACCGCTTCAGACCATCTCGGTGATCATTTTGCCGACTTCGGCGAAGACGGGGTTGAACTCATCCATCTTCACGGTCGTTTCCGCCATATAGACGGCGGCGACGATCGGGCCGCGTTTGGGTGGCCAGATGATGGCGATATCGCCGGCCGAACCGTTATCGCCTGTTCCTGTCTTGTCACCGATCTTCCAATCGGACGGCAGGCCCGCACGCAGGCGCGCCCCACCGGTCGTGTTCGCAACCATCCAATCGACCAACTGATTTGCGGAGGTTTCCGTCAGGACCGAGCCGAGAGCGATATTGCCGAGCGTATCGAGCATGGCATCCGGCGTGGTCGTATCGCGCGGATCGCCTTTCGTCGCCTCGTTCAGCGCAGTTTCCATGCGGTCGAGCCTTGTCGTGCCGTCGCCGATGGAGCGCAGCCAGTCGGTGAGTGCAGCCGGGCCGCCGAAACTTTCCAGCATCAGGTTGCCGGCCGTATTGTCGCTCAGCGTAATGCCGGCCTTGCAGACCTCGGCCATGGTCATGCCTTCGCCGCCGGCGTGCTTTTCGGTCTCGGGCGAATAGGTGACGAGCTTTTCCTTGCCGTAGGTGACCCGCCGGTCGAGCTTTTCATCACCCTTGTCGACACGGGCGAGAACGAGGCCGGCGGCCAGAACCTTGAAGGTGCTGCACATGGCGAAGGGCTCGCTGCCGCGATAGCCGAAGGAGATGTTCGTGTCGCTGTCGAGAACGGAGACACCGAGACGCCCGCCGATACGCGCTTCCAGCGCTGCAAGCCGCTTGTCGATATCGTCGTCCTGTTGCTGCTGTGCGTATACGCCGGGCGCAAAACCCAGCGCAGGCAGCAGCAATGCGGAGCCCATGAAGCTGCGGCGGGTCAGGCTGTGATTCATGAAGACCTCCGGGGAATCAGGTTCACAGGCGTAAGGCCCGATTGCGGCGGCATCTCGGCTTTTTGGCGGAATCAGGCGGCGCGCGTAACTTCCACAGTCACATGCGACAACTCGTCCAGGCTCGAAAGCCTCTCCTTGTAGAAGGCGGTGTCGCGCGACCGCGGCGTCAGCACCGCGACGATCGCAGCATGATGGCCGGGGCCGACCTGCCAGACATGCAGATCGGTGATGCGGTCGCCATCGCCTTCTATCACATCACGGATTTCATCCGGCAGCGTTTCACCCTCCGGGAGCACGTCGAGCAGAACAGCGCCCGAGGATTTCAACAGCCCCCAGGACCATTGGGCGATGATGAGAGCGCCGACGATACCCATCAGCGGATCGAGCCAGAGCCAGCCATAGAGGCCGCCGAAAGTGAGTGCGGCAATGGCGAGCACCGAGGTCAATGCGTCGGCGATGACGTGCATATAGGCGGAGCGAATATTGTTATCCGCATGACCATGGTGGCCATGATCGTGGCCGTGGTGATGATCATGATGGTGATCATGTCCATGTCCATGATGATGGCCGCCGCTACCGCTCAACATCCAGGCACTGATGAGGTTGACGGCAAGGCCGATGACGGCGACGGCGATCGCCTGGCCGAAGCTGATCGGCACGGGCGACGTGATGCGCAGGAAGCTTTCCCATCCCATCAGCAGGGCAATCATCGCCAGAATGATGGCGCTCGCGAAGCCGGCGAGATCGCCGAGCTTGCCGGTGCCGAAAGTGAAGCGCGGGTTGCGGGCCTGTTTGCGGGCGAAGAGATAGGCAAGCGCGGAAATGAGCAGCGCACTGGCATGGGTGGACATATGCCAGCCGTCGGCCACCAGTGCCATCGAGCCGTAGATCGTGCCGGCGGCGATTTCGACCACCATCATGACCGCCGTCAGCGCAATCACCAGCCAGATGCGGCGTTCGTTGCGGGCATGGTCCTCCCCGAGGAAGACATGCTCATGTTCGTGGGTATTCGTTCCCGATATCATCGCCATCTCCTTATCGATCCGGCTCAGCGGATATAGGTTCGCAATACTTCCGATATTTCTTCAACCGCTTCCGCCCTCGCCTTCCCGTCGGCGGCATGCAGCACATGTTCGTGCAGGTGATCGTCCAGCACCTCGCCCGTCAGCCCCGTCAGCGCGCCCCGCACGGAGGCCAGAAGCTGCAGGATCTCGCCGCAGGGGCGCTCGGCTTCCAGCGCACGCTCGACGGCTTCGAGCTGGCCGCGGAGGCGACTGACGCGGGCGATAAGCTTCTTCTTCTGATGAGTGGTGTGGGACACGGTGATCTCGAAATTAGTATAGGGGGGTACCCTATCCTGCGTTCCATAAAAAGCAATCCGGCAATGGTCAGTTCCGCGCCCATCTGCCATTGACAAACGAGCGGTTTAGGAGGATTGATCTCCGCATGATCGAGATCGCGCACCATAACCGCTCGTATTTTTGGCTGTACCTGTAAAGGGCGGCCGAGACAGATCATAATGTCAACAAGCCGCCGTCAGGCGGCTTTGTTGTATCGGCAGCGTCCTGGCGGCATAAACTTCGAAAAGGACGCGAAGACCATGCTTGAAATCGAAGACAGCGAAATATCGCTCATGCGACCGCCGGTCGTGACGATCCGCACTGCAAAGCCCCGCGACATACCCGAACTCCACGAGATGATCGGCCTTCTCGCCATCCATCACGGCGATAGTTCCGTCTCGACGCCGGAACAGCTCGAACGCGATCTCTTCGGTCCGACGCCATGGATTTCGGCCATCGTCGCCGACGGCAGCGAAGGTCTGATCGGCTACGCCATCCTCGTTCCGCTCTACAGGGCGCAGGAAGGCAAGCGCGGCATGGACCTGCATCACCTTTTCGTGCGTGACGGCCATCGCGGCCACGGCACGGGCCAGCTTCTCGTCGACCGCGCCCGTGAAACGGCACGGCTTGCAGGTTGCGACTACCTCTCCGTCAGCGCTGCGACCGGCAACCTCAAGGCACACCGCTTCTACGAACAGATGGACTTCACCCCTCGCCCGGTCACCGGCATGCGCTATATGCAGTCCCTGTCGTGAGTGGTTCCAGCCGCTCGGCCATCTTGCAAGGGAGGAAAGCATGACCCGACTGGCGGTGGTTCTGACCGAAGGCTTCGCGGACTGGGAAGTGGGGCAGCTTGCTGCCTCCGCCCGCACTCATTTCGGCTTCGATGTGGTGACGGCAAGTCCCGGTGGCGCGGAAGTACGCTCCATGGGCGGCCTGCGGGTGACGCCCGATACGATAGCCGAGAACCTGCATGGCGACGCCTTCGATGCACTTGTCGTCTGCGGGGGAACGATCTGGGAGACGGAAAAGGCGCCCGACCTTTCGTCCGTGATCACCGACTTCATCGCGCGCGGCAAGCTTACGGCGGCCATCTGCGGCGGGACGCTGGCGCTGGCGCGCGCCGGTGTATTGAATGACATTCCGCATACCAGCAATGCGCCGGATTTCATCGCCGGCGCCGAAGGCTATCACGGCCAGGCGCACTATCGCGACGGGCCACAGGCGGTACGGTCAGGCATGATCGTGACTGCGCCCGGGTCTGCACCGATCACCTTTACGGCAGAGATCTATCGGGGACTCGGCTTCGGCGGCGAAGAACTCGACACCTATGTGCAGATCCTCGGCGCGGAGCATCAGCCGAAGGCGGCCTGAGCCGCGCTGCAGAGACCGATCACTTCGATGGCCGCGTCTCTTTCGGAAGACTGTTGCCGGCGGCCACCTCATGCGCCGGGCGGCTCGCCCATTGGTGCATCGCTTTCTTCACAAAAAGGAACGCCGCAGCCCTTGCCTGCGCCAGATCGGCGGGATCGTCGAGGCGGCTCGCGATTTTTGCCTCCATGACGGCAAGTGTATCGGAAAACCAGCGCGCAAGAACGGCATTGCGCACGGCAAGCCGCTCCTGCATGCGGGCGATCGCGACGTCTGTTTCCTCAAGCGACGGATGTTTCATGGGCACAATGTGGCGTGCCACGCTTGAGCGGGGCGGGAGGAAGAGATCAGGCTGCGGCCGCCTTCGACAGCACTTCCTCAGCCCACTGGTTCAGGCTCTTTCCGGCCAACTCCGCGGCCTTGGCCGCGCGAGCATGAACATCGGGGTCGACACGGAACATCATCCTGCCGGAATAGGACTTGTGAGGTTCCTTGCCAAGCCTGCGGCAAGTCTCGATGTAGTCATCCACCGCCTCATGAAAAGCGACCTTCAGGCCTTCGACCGTATCTGCATGGAAACCGACAACATCGGCAATGCCGGCAATATTGCCGAAGAAGATTTCATCTTCGGCATCGAATTCGATGCGGGCAGCATAGCCCTTGTATTCCATCACGTTCATGTTTCTATTCCGATCTCCAGCAGGAAGCGGCGGGCATCTCTGATCTGATAGCGTTTCGCTTCCTTCTCCGGATGGGGGCGATGAAAGAAGGCCAGATGGCCATCCTTCTCGAAGCGAACGCGGGAGCCGTTTCCCTCGACAACATGACAACCAACGGCGATCAGCAGGCCTTCGACATCGGCCCATGCGATCGTTCCGGAAACCGGGTCGCAGAAGATTGCCGCCAATGTCTTGCGATGCCGAGCATTCATGTCACGATGATAGGAAGTGCTAGCACTTTTTGCAAGCGCTACTTGCTCGGAACCGCCTTCAGATAGGCGGAGATCGCTTCGATATCGGACTGCGGCAGATGGGCGATGTTCTGCTGCACGTCCACCATCTGGCCACCGGCGGAGTCGAAATCGGGGGTGAAGCCGGTCTGCAGGTAGTTGGTGATATCGGCCTCGCTCCAGGAGCCGACGCTCTTCGAGCCCGGCGTGATATCGGGTATGAGGCCCTTGCCTTCCGGGTTCGGGGCGCCGGCAAGCCATTGGTCGCGGACGAAGCCGCCGAGGGAATCGCGCGGGGTGTGGCATTCGCCGCAATGGCCGAGACCCTCGACCAGATACTGGCCGCGTTTTACCTTGTCGTCGGCATTGGCGAGCACGACGCGCGGCTGATCGTTGAAATAGAGAAGCTTCCAGCCACCGAGCGCCAGGCGGATATTGAAGGGGAACGGCAGTTCATGCGGGGGCGCGACATTACTGCTCTTCGGCAGGGTCTTCAGATAGGCGAAGAGATCGTTGACGTCCTTGTCACTCACGCGCGTATAGGAGCCATAAGGGAAGGACGGGTAGAGATGCTGGCCGTCGGGGCCGACGCCGCGCTTCATGGCATTGCCGAACTGAGCGAGCGTCCAGCGACCTATGCCAGCCTGCTCATCCGGGGAAATATTGGGCACATGGAAGGTGCCGAAGGGGCTTTTGAGCGCAAGGCCGCCGGCAAGGGTCAGCTTCGCATCGCCTTGCGCACCGGGTGTCGCATGACAGCTGACACAGCCGCCCGCCCAGAACACCTTTTCACCATTCGCGACGTCAGGAGTGCCGAGATTGGCCCAGTGGCTTTCCGGAAACGGATCCGGCGCGGTGACGAAATAAAAAACTGCGCCGCCGATCACGACGACGCCGATGAGACAGAGCACAAAGCGGATGAACCTGCGGACCATGCGCCGCCTCTCCTTACTATCAATGTTCAGGGGCGTTCCCCGGCCCCGGTGCCGGAAGAGAATAAGGCGATCCGCACCGGCGGCAAGAGCCGGTGCGGATGACGGGATCATGCGAGAACAGCTCTGTCGCCTAGTCGTTCTTGATGCGATAGAGCTGATGACAGCCGCCGCAGTTGCCGCCGACCGTGTTCAGCGCAGCGCCGACGCCGGCAGCATCGGCCGGAAGCTGGGCGAGCACGGTTTCGGCGTCGGTAGACAGTTTCGCCGCGCGTGCCTTGAAGTCATCCATGTTTTCCCAGATCTTCGGGCTCGCTTCCGGGTCGCCCGTCTCCGTGCCTGGCTTGAACTGGTCCGGGAAGGCCTTCGCCGTGGTGGCGATCGTCGTCAGCGCCGCCTTGACGGCATCCGCATCATAGGGCTTCGTGCCTTTGGCGATGGCGGACAGCGCGCCTGCGGCACCACCGATCTGCTTCATCATTCCGATGCGTGCGTCATGCGTGCCGTCGACAGCCATGGCCGAACCGAGGGCAATGCCGGCGAACGCAACAGCCGCCGCAACTGTTTTCCAATTCATGATTCTCTCTCCATTGTTCCACCGGCGAAGCCGGCCGAGGGGCAATCTGCACCGGGATCATGACAAAATCCGTGTGGCCGCATAGTCACGTTTGGCCGGATCCTCATAAAAACAATGTGATAGGAACGAGCTCAGGCCGTCTTCCACCCTTGCCAAAGGCTGATCGCGGATATGACGACCAGCAGCAGGCCGGCGAGACGGCCGATGACGGCAGTCGTATTCGGGTTGGAAACCAGGAGATCGCGGCTGCGACCGGCTGTCATTGCGAGCGTACCGTAGACGGCAAGCTGCGTCAGCACGGTCATGATGCCCATGATCAGGCCTTGCAGCCAGATCGGCCCATATTCCGGCCTTATGAATTGCGGGTAGACGGCGAGCACGAAGATATAGGCCTTGGGATTGACGAGGCAGGTGACCGCCCCCTGCCGGAACGCCTTCCAGGTGGAGCGCGCCGTGCCGGGGCCGACCGCCTCGACCTTGATCGAGCTCTTCATAAGCGAGATGCCGATCCAGATCATATAGCCGACGCCGGCAAAGAGCAGCAGGTTGAAGACACCGGGCAGCATGGCGACGAGGATGCCCACCCCCGCCGCGCCATAGGCCGAATGTACCGCCCCGCCCAGCATGATGCCGCTGGTGGCGGCGAGCCCGCGCTTCGTGCCGCCGGTCAGCGCATTGGCGAGCACGAAGAGCATGTCCATGCCCGGCACGATGATGATGCCGAAGAGAAGAGTGAAATAGAGCCAGAGGCTTTCGTGATAATCCATGTCAGTTGTCCGTCCCGTATTTTCGTGCACTTTTCTGGAAGCGTATCAATTTCAATCCGATAGATAGCTCTATACGGGAAGCCAACTGACAGTGTATTGTCAGGAGCGTTGGAGAAAGGGCGGCAAATGCGCAAGGCCTCCAGGCTTTTCGAGATCATCCAGATATTGCGGCTGGCCAAGAAGCCGATGACCGCGGCCGTCATGGCCGAGAGGCTGGAGGTGACGGTGCGCTCGATCTACCGCGACATCGCTGCGCTGCAGGCGATGCGCGTGCCGATCGAGGGCGGACGCGGCATTGGCTATATCATGCGGCCGGGCTTCGATCTGCCGCCGCTGATGTTTTCGATCGAAGAGACGGAAGCGATCGTGCTGTCGCTGGCGCTCCTGGAGCGCACCGGCGACGAAGAGCTGAAGCTTGCGGCGCGGCGCGTCAACCAGAAGCTTGCCGGCGCAGTACCCGCACCGCTACGCCAGGCGATGGAAAACAAGGCGCTCTATGCCTGGGGCACGATCGCCCCGGCGCCCACAGGCGTGGACCTTGCCATCGTTCGGCGGGCGATCCGCGACGAGAGCAAGCTAACCCTCAGCTATCGCGACGAAATGGGACGCGCGACCGAACGGATGATCCGCCCGATCGCGCTGATCTATTATTCCCAGACGGCCAATATCGTTGCCTGGTGCGAACTCAGGCAGGCGATCCGCAATTTCCGCGGCGACCGGGTGGAGGCCTGCGTGGAGGCCAACGTCTTCTTCAAGGGTGAAGGTGATGGTCTGCGCACGCTCTGGACCGAGAGCTGGACGGAGAAGCCGCTGGCGGCCAACGCATGAGCCAAGCTTGCCAGCCCCTCTTACCCACCCAGCAAGAACTCAGAGTGCCATGCCGCCGGAGACCTCGATGCGCTGGGCGTTGACCCAGCGGTTGGCCTCCGTCAGCAGCGAGGCAATCATCGGGCCGATATCGTCGGGCACGCCGGCGCGGCCAAGCGCCGTCATGGAGGCGACCCTGCGGTTGATCTCCGGATTGTCGCGCACCATGCCGCCGCTGAAATCGGTAGCGATGGCGCCAGGTGCGACCGTGTTGACGGCGATGCCGCGAGAACCAAGCTCATTGGCCATGTAACGCGTCAACACTTCGACCGCCCCCTTGAGCGAGCCGTAGGCCGAGGAACCCGGCACGGTGACGCGGGCAAGACCGCTGGAAAGATTGACGATGCGGCCGCCGTCGGCGATTACGGGCAGCAGCTTCTGGGTCAGGAAGAAGACGCCCTTGAAATGGATGTTGTAGAGCCTGTCCATTTCCTCCTCGGTCGTCTCGAGGATCGATGCATGGTAGCTGGTACCGGCATTGTTGATGAGAAAATCGAAGCGCTCGCGGCCCCAGCCCTTCAGCACCGAGCGGACATTTTCCACGAAAGCATCGAAGACGGCGACATTGCCGGTATCGAGCTGCAGGGCGGAGGCCTTGCGGCCGAGTGCTTCGACTTCGGCCACGACCTTGTCGGCCTCGGCGCGATTGGAGTTGTAAGTGAAGATCACGTCGACGCCATCACGGGCGAGGCTGACGACGGTATTGCGGCCAAGGCCGCGGCTGCCGCCGGTGACGATTGCGATTTTCGAATTCGTGTTCTGATCGGTCATCTCGGTTACTCCTTGTTAGGATGACTGGAATCTAGGTCCTGACACCCTTTTTCTTGAATGCCGAAAACGTCGAACTTCTTGCCTATTCCTCCAAACAGGTTGTCGCCTCCCGTCTACGGAGTAAGATGGCTCGCAAAGGCCGCCATCCGGAGAACGACGATGTCCAATGAAATCAAGACTGTACTCAACCAGTACATGGACAGCCATGGCGGCGACGACGGGCTGTTTGCAACTGCCCTGCCCGGCTTCTACCTGATGCGTTCTTCCACGCTGACCATGCCGAAGCCTGCGATCTATCGGCCGGCGCTCTGCATCATCATCGACGGCGCCAAGCAGATCATGTTCGGAGAGCGGCTCTATACCTATAGAGCCATGCAGGCGCTGGTTATCAGCGTGGAAATGCCGGCCTTCGGCCAGGTGATAGAGGCAAGCGCGGAACGGCCGATGATCGCGCTGACGCTGGAACTCGATGTCACTATTCTGCGCGACGTTCTGGAGGCAATGGAAACTCCGCCGAAGCCTTCGGGTGAAGGCGGTCCCGGCGTTTTCGTGCAGCATTTCGGGGCAGAGCTGCAGGACTGCATCCTGCGGCTGATGCGCATGCTGGGCGCACCGAAATCTGTCCCGATCCTGCGACAGGCGATCCTGCGCGAGATCAGCTTCTGGCTGCTGTCAGGCGAAAACAGCAGCGAGGTCTGCAAGCTGGCGCTGCCCGGCAGCCAGACGCGGCGTGTGGCAGATGCCATTCACCTGCTGCGCGACAATTTCACGGCGCCGGTGCGAGTGGAGCAGCTGGCGGCGGCAGCAAGGATGAGCCCATCCTCCTTTCACCAGCATTTCAAGATGCTGACCTCTATGAGCCCCCTGCAATATCAGAAACAGTTGCGGCTTCTGGAAGCGCGGCGGCTCATGGTGGCCGATGGCATCAATGCTGCCAATGCCGCCTATCAGGTGGGCTATGAAAGCGCCTCGCAGTTCAGCCGCGAATATTCGCGCATGTTCGGCACGCCGCCGAAGAAGGACGCGCAGGAGCACCGGGTCCAGCCGGCGGCGATCGCAACGGAAGTGTCTTAGTAGTTGAGCGTGCGACTATCCTCGCGGCCGAAACCGCGGATTTCCATTCGGTTCGCGTAGACATCGACGATGGCGAAGGTGTTTTCGCTCTCGGTATCGACCACGCCCTTGAAATTGACGAAGTGGCAGCCACCGACCTTGCCGTAGTTGCCGACATGGTTATGGCCGTTGAGATAGGCAACGACATTGTCCTGCGAAGACAGCAGTTCGACGATGCGCTCGCGATCCCACATGTCATGCTCGCAGGGCGGATGAACGGGGAAGTGATTCATGACGATCACCTTCTCGCTCGCAGTCTTCGCCCTTTCGATTTCGCCGGCCAGCCAGCCGAACTGCTCGTCGCTCAGCGATGCGTTCCACTCATGGGCGTTATCGGCGCCGGCCGCCAGCAGAGCCGCCAGTCGCTCGCGGCCGAGTGCACGGAAGGCATGGCCCTCCGGTGGCGCAAAAGTGCTGACCTCGTTGCCGTTGAGCACGATGAAACGGAAAGCGTGGCGTTGGAAACTATAATAAGGCGCCGGCATGCAGACCCGTTCCACGACCTTTTCCAGGTGGTCAGGGGCGACGCCGAAATCGTGATTGCCGAGCAGGAAGAACGCTTCGTGATGCAGCGTGTCATAGACCGGCAGGATATCGTCGAAACTCATGAAATCGCGGTCGATGATATCGCCGAGCGTCATGACGAAGCTCAGTTCCTCGCCATTGAAGGTCTCGATCGCGGAAGCGACCTTGGCGAGGCTGTTGGCATAGTAGCGCCCCATCTCGACCTGCGGTTCGATGGCGGCATATTGCGGATCGGCGATGATGCCGAAGCGGAAAAGAGGAAGATCGGCTGATGACATGCGGCGTGATGTAGAGGCGGCGGATGACAGCGATATGACGGTGCGGCCAGCCGCGGCCTTTTGATAAAGGCCCTGCGATGCCTCAGCTTGCGACCGATGCCTGCTCACGGCGACCGGCAAAATAAGGCAATGCGAACATGTAGAGGCCGCTGAACATAAGCAGGAAAAGTGGCGGCAGCGGCGAATAGACCACCCAGACCGGCGGTGTACCGACTGCCATCGTGACGAAATTGGCAATGACTGTCACCGTGAAGATGATCGACAGCCAGCGGTGGAGCTGACGAATAGACTTGTTCCAATTCATTGATATTCCTCCTCAGGCCGATGCCTTGTGTCCGTATCAATCCGCGCGTGCCAGAACCTGCTGCAGATTTTCGAAGAAGCGCTGCCATCCGAACTTGGCGCCCTGATAGGCCTGCTCCTGATCCGGGCGGAAGCCGGACTGTTCCATGCGCAGATGGGTGCCTGAACCGATGGGTGTCAGCGTCCAGGTGACGGTGCTTTCGAGGCCGTAGGCATCCCAGGTATAGGCAAGCGTCCTGTTCGGCTCGATCTCCAGCACCCGGCAATCGACGGAGCCCCATTCGGCGCTGAGCTTGAAGCGGTGATCCGGAACGGGCTTGAAGTCGTTCTTCATCAGCCATTCCTCGATCAGATGCGGCTGGGTCAGCGCGCGCCAGATCTTTTCGGGCGGGAAGGCGATCTCCCGCTCGACGACAACGGAGCGGATTTCAGGCAAGGTCTCGTTCATTGGTCCATCCTTTTGAGCAGATCTTCGAGATCGTCGAACCGCTTCTCCCAGAAGCCGGTCATCTCTGTCGTCCAGTCCGCCAGAGGCGTAAGCGCCTTGATCTCGGCGGTATAATGGGTCTGGCGGCCTTCATGACGGTCGCGCACGAGGCCGGCGGTTTTGAGCACCGCCAGATGCTTCGATACGACAGGCTGAGAAACACCGGCCCGCGCCGTCAGCGCGCCGACAGTCTTCTCGCCTTCGCGGCACAGGCGCTCGAAGATCGCCCTTCGGGTCGGATCGGAAAGCGCCCTGAAAAGCGCGTCATGAGCATTCGACATGTGAATTCATACCCGTTTAGCTATGGATTCACTTATAGCCAGATGGCTATGAATGAGTCAAGCAATCTTCCAATTGCCGGTGTGCCAGGCTCTCGCGGAAACGAAAACACCCGGCGCTTGCGGCGCCGGGTGCTGAAAAGCCGAATGTTCGTAAGAACTTACTTCGTCGCCGCTTCGTAGCGTTCCAGCACGTAGTCCCAGTTGATCAGGCTGTCGATGAAGGCCTCGAGGTACTTCGGGCGCAGGTTGCGGTAGTCGATGTAATAGGAGTGTTCCCACACGTCGACGCCGAGGATCGGGGTCGCACCGTGCACGAGCGGGTTCTCGCCGTTCGGGGTCTTGGAGATTTCGAGCTTGCCGTTCTTGACGGAAACCCAGGCCCAGCCGGAGCCGAACTGCGTTGCGCCGGCAGCGGCGAAATCGGCCTTGAACTTGTCATAGCCGCCGAGATCGGAAGTGAAGGCAGCTTCGAGCTTGCCCGGCAGCTTGTTGCCGCCGCCACCCTTCTTCATCCACTTCCAGAAATGGATGTGGTTGTAGTGCTGGGCAGCATTGTTGAACAGGCCGGCATTGGTGCCGAAGGACTTCTTGACGACCTCTTCCAGGGAGAGATCGGCCAGGCCGGCTTCCGCTGCAAGCTTGTTGCCGTTGTCGACGTAAGCCTTGTGGTGCTTGTCGTGGTGGAACTCCAGCGTCTCCTTCGACATGAAGGGAGCAAGGGCGTCGTAGTCATAGGGAAGTTCAGGCAATTCGAAAGCCATATCAGATCTCCTCTTGGCAATAGATTGCGTCATCGGCAGGTGAGGCGGAACATAGGAGGGGAAGCACGGAGTGGCAACCGGCGAATTATCAAAAAACAACGACTTCGAGGAAAAATTACCTCTCGCAACGGGCTCTCTCCAAAAGCGCAAATCACAGGCCGTGCCGCGCTTTGCGGGATATGAAGCCGGTATGACGGCAAGACGGGAAGATGGCATATAAAGGAATAAAATGCCCTCCCCCGCCAAGCCCGCATTTCCTTTGAGCCCCATCCGGAAAATGAGCCCTGCTCGCGTCCCGCTCAACCGCGCCGCGCGTCTTTTCAGACGCGCAAAGGCCGCTGTAGCACTTTAAATTGCCGCATAATTCCTTAAATCGATTCCGATTTAAGGAATTATGCGGTAAGGGCGGCCGCCGGGATTTCAATAAAAATCTGTTAATTTCTTTTGGGCGCTTTGACAGGCGATGAATAGCGCGTCTTAGATGCAACCCATGGCTATCGGAGAGTTTTAGCACAACCTTCGACAGAATTAACTTAATTAGCATAACATAAATCATTTCAGGGACTTCTGACATCAACTTCGGGGCGTGTGATGGTCATGAGCTTTTTTCGTCGTAATGAAGAACCCGTCAAGCCGGGTTTGAGAGTATCCAGCCATCGCCAGACGTTGTCCGTCACCGAACAGACGGGTCTCGTGGACAAACCGCCGGTGCAGTACAGCGTTTCGGAAATCGACGATTTCCAGGCTTTCGGCACAGCGATCGAGGAAAACAAGCAGTCTTCCGAGGAGCTGCTGGTCAGCCTGACGTCGCTGCAGGAGCGGGTTTCCTCGCTGCTCGGCGCACACAGCCACTCGCTCAACGAAACGGGCGCGCTGAGGGCCGAATGTTCGCGTTTGAGCTCGCTGCTCGACTATGAGAGCAATGCGCGGCGCAAGGCCGATCAGGAAAACCAGCGCCTGACGGCCGACAACAAGGAGCTGAAACTCGACGGCAGCCAGCTTCGCGTCGAGGCCGGCACTTACCGCGAAGAACTGGTGAAGCTGCAGGGCGTGCACGAGCTGACGCGGGAAGAATTCACCGTCGTCGAGGCGCGGCTGATCGATGCCGAGCGAGAGATTCGCGACCGGGCGCTGCAATTCGACGAGGTTTCCTCGCAGCTTCGCCGCACACAGCAGGACCTTGATGCGCGCAGCCGCGAGCTGACGAGCACCCGCGAGAAGCTGGAGCTGGAAACCACGGCCCATCAGCTGCTCGCCGAAAGCTCACGCCGGGAAAACAGCATCCAGCTTCGCGAAATCGCCCGCCTCAATGAAGAGCGCAGCCACCTCAGGACCAATCTTTCGGAGCATGAGGCGCTGACACGCGGCCTGCAGTCCTCCGTCGCCAACCTGAAGCAGGACCTGGCCGCCTCCGAGGAGCGTTATCGCCGCCTGGAAGCTGAATTCGAGACGCTGGAAACCTCTTCGACGCTCGAGATCGCCAACCTGCGTACCAAACACGAAGCAGTCGGTTCCAAGTCTGAACTCATCGAGAAGCTGCTGTCGACCGCCAATAGCCGCAACAAGATGACGGACGAAGAGTTGCAGTCCACCCGCGTGGAACTGAAGCGCACCAAGTCCGAGCTTGCCACGGCTCTGGCGCGCCTGGAGCGGATGACCGACGAGATCAACCGCGTGCGCCTCAACGGCACGGAAAGCGAAGCGGCCCGCCGTGAGCTCGCCGCCCACAGCAATGATCTCGTCTTGAAGCTGCGCGAGGCCGAAAGCCAGCGCAACAAGCGCGACCGCGAGATCGAAGCCTTCAAGCACGATCTCGATACGCGCCTCGATACCGACCGTTACGAAATCAGCCAGCTCCGCACGAGCCTGGAAATCGCCAAGTCGGAAATCCGCCAGCTTCGCGCCGAACGCGCGATCCTCAGCGGCCAGCTCGAAGTGGCGCGCGGCGATCGTCCAGCCCTTGCCGACGCATTGCCCGTCGAAGAGCCTGTGAAGGAGGAGGTCCGCATGCCGGCTGCCACCTTCGCGCCGATGATCGACATTTCCAACAAGTCGCTGCGCAACGGCATGATCGCCGGCTCCGTCAACGACGAGCTCGCCGCCATCGAAGCCGATCTGCACACGCCGCCGGCAGAGTGATCCAGGCTCCTTCGGCGGGAGAGAACTTTCCGCCGAAAACAAAAGTGGCACGTCTGACAGTCCTTTGCCGTGCCGCCGGAACCGGAGCCTGCCTTTGCGAGTTTGAAGGCAGGGTCTGGAGGAGGCGCTCACATGGGACAAGTTCAAAATCGGGGACACGTACAAAAACAGGCTGAAGACCAGCAGAAAATCTATCAGCGCTGGGCACCGGTCTATGACCGGGTCTATCGCAGCATCCTGCGCGATGGGCACCGCACGCTGGCGCGGCTCGCTGCTGACGCCGGCGTCGACATTCTGGAAATCGGCGTCGGCACCGGGCTGGTGCTTTCCCACTATCCGCGACGCTGCCGGGTGACGGGAATCGACATTTCCGAGCACATGATCGCCAAGGCGCGAGAAAAAATCGCCCGCCACAAGCTTTTCCATGTGCACCAATTACAGGTGATGGACGCGCATGCGCTGGCCTTCGACGACAAATCTTTCGATGCTGTCTGCCTGCCTTTCGTCATCACGCTCATCCCCGATCCGGAACAGGTGCTAGACGAATGCGCCCGCGTTTTGAGGCCGGGCGGCGAGATCATCCTTGCCAGCAAGCTCGGCGATGGTATCGGGCTGCAGGGCGCAATCGAGGAGGTGGTGGCGCCGCTTGCCCGGCGGATCGGTTGGAGCTCGTCTTTCCGGATCAGTCGGATCACCGACTGGGCACGCGCGAGCGGTTTCGATGCGATCGAAATACTACCGGTCTTCCCAAACGGCTTCTTCAAGGTCATCCGCCTCAAGCGGCGCTCGAATGTTTGAGGCGGAGTTTTTTCGCTCCTAATGCGTTTGCATCAGGACCTTCGCTCGTCAGGGACTTTCATGACCACCGATTTCTTCCTCTTCATTGTCGTTGGTTTCTGCGCACAGATCGTCGACGGAGCTCTCGGCATGGCCTTCGGCGTGTTGTCCACGACCAGCCTGCTGGCGCTCGGCGTGCCGGTCGCCAATGCCAGCGCCATGACCCATGTGACAGAAATGTTCACGACGGCAGCGTCGGGCATTTCCCATGCCTGGCACCGCAATGTCGACTGGAAGCTCGTGGCGCGGCTCGCACCCGCCGGCATGATCGGCGGGGCGGTCGGCGCCTTCCTGCTTGCAAGTGTCGACGGCAAGGTGATCGAGCCCTTCGTCTCAGCTTATCTGATCGCCATTGGCCTCATCATTCTCTGGAAAGCCTTCCACCCGACGCGCAAACGCGACGTCCGCGACTGGATGGTGCCACCTGTCGGGCTTTGCGGCGGCGTGCTGGATGCGGTCGGCGGCGGCGGGTGGGGACCGATCGTCACCAGCTCGCTCGTCGGCCGCGGTCACGATCCGAAGCGAGTGATCGGCTCGACCAGCTTCACCGAATTCGCGGTGACGCTGATCATTTCGATCACCTTCATGCTGACGCTCGGCTGGTCGGAGCTCGGCTCGGCGGTCGGGCTGATCATCGGCGGCGTGATCGCCGCCCCCTTCGGCGCGATCCTCGTCAAGCGGCTGCCGGTGAAACCGCTGATGGTCGCAGTTTCGATCATTATTGTCGCTACATCGGCGATACGGTTTTTCTAAGTCGTATTGCGGCCGAAATAGACATCGACCGCCGCTATCCTGTCGCCGGCGAAGCGAAAGCTCTCCATGTTGCGGAAGGCCTTGCCGCCAGCCATTTCGGCGCGGTAACGCACGACGCCCTCATCACCCTGAACCGCCAGGAACTCGATGTCGAAGGCATTGAGTGCCGGCTCGTTCGGCCAGCAGCGCTCGAAATAGGTGGCACGGTCGATGTGATCGTCCTGCGGACTGGAAAAAGTGAAATCATCCGTCAGCATCGCGCCCACGATATCCTTGCGGTGATCGATATAGGCTGCGTAGAGATCGCGCAGCATCCGGGCACGGTGTTCATCCCTGTTGCTCATGTCTGCTTCTCCCTATTACCGATTGCGTCTTGCAATCAGTTAGAGGCGAGATCGCGACTTTCAAGCGGCTTTTCCCCATGCCGGCAGGTCTGATCGGGCGGAATCCGTCCTTGGCAGCTTTTGGGGTGGTGCGTAAAGTGAGGATCGCTTCACCTTGGCCGCGGCCAGACTGTACCGAAGAAGATCCGCAATGAACGATACCCAATGGGACGCCGCCAAGGCGGTGCCCGGCTCCGCCTACTGGAAACGCAATCTCGTCATCTCGTTGCTCGGCTCGTTCACGACCATCGTGGCGATGACGCTGCTTCTTCCATTTCTTCCGCTTTACGTGGAAGAACTCGGCGTGAGCGACCATGCGGCGATCGTGCAGTGGTCGGGCATCGCCTATGGTGCGACCTTCTTTGCCGCCGCATGCGTCGCGCCGCTCTGGGGCCGGCTCGGCGACATCTACGGGCGCAAGCTGATGCTGGTGCGCGCCAGCCTCGGCATGACCATCGCCATCTCGCTGATGGGCATGGCCGGCAGCGTCTGGCAACTCGTGGCGCTGCGTCTCTTCGTCGGCCTGGCAGGTGGCTATGCCTCGGGCTCGATGGTGCTGGTGGCAACACAGACCCCGAAAGACCGATCCGCCTGGGCACTCGGCGTGCTGTCGTCGGGCATCATGGCCGGCAATCTCGTCGGCCCGTTGATCGGCGGGGCACTGCCGCCCATCATCGGCATCCGCGGCACCTTTCTGGCCGCCGGCGGCATGATCTTTCTCGCCTTCCTCGCCACCACCTTCCTCATCAAGGAGGAGAAATCGGCGGCCCGCAAACAGGCGGCCAAGGCATCCGGCGGCTGGAGATCCATTCCCGACAAGGGGCCAGTGGTGGCGATGCTCGCGACCGGCCTGCTGCTGATGCTCGCCAATATGTCGATCGAGCCGATCATCACCGTCTATGTGGCACAGCTCGTGCCCGATCAGGGTCAGGTGACGATGGTGGCCGGCATCGTCATGTCGGCGGCGGCACTCGGCAGCATTCTCTCTGCCTCGCGGCTCGGCAAGCTTGCCGACCGGATCGGCCACTGGCCTGTTATTGCCGGGGCGCTGGCGGTCGCCGGCCTGCTGCTCATCCCGCAGGCGTTTGTCACCTCGTCCTGGCAGCTCATCGTTCTACGCTTCCTGATGGGCGTGGCGCTCGGCGGGTTGCTGCCCTGCATCGCCGCAGTCATCAGGCATAGCGTGCCCGACAGCGCGGCCGGCAGTATCCTCGGCCTTTCCATCTCTTCGCAGTATGTGGGCCAGGTCGCCGGACCTGTTCTCGGCGGCTTCGTCGGCGGGCGCATCGGCATGCCGGCGGTCTTTCTCGGCACCTGCGTTCTGCTGCTCGCGGGCGCAGTCTTCACATGGCTGGTGCGGACGAAGGAAGAGGAAGCCTGAACCTCAGGCTTTGCCGCAGATCATGTCTGCGCCGGACTGCGCCAAGGCTTCCAGCGTCTCACGACTGTCGCCGGCGCGGGCGCGGACGGCGAGCGAATGCATGATGGCGGAGGCGAGCCTCGCAAGTGTGTGAGGGTCGCCTCCATCCGGCAACTCGCCCCGTTCTATCGCGAGCTCGATGCGTTTCTCGATCTCACCGTCAAAATCGTTGAGGCTGCGGTTCAGCACCTCCCGAACGCGCTCGTGCTGGATCGCTTCGGCCGTTGCGGTGCCGATGAGGAAGCAGCCGCGCGCGGCTGTCTCGCCATGAAGGTAGATGTTCAAGGCGCGGCTATACACACGCCCTAGATTTTCACGCAACGGCAGCGATGGGTCGAGCGCGTCTGCCAGCACGTCCATGCTTTCGGCGCGATAGCCCTCCAAAGCATCGAGGTAGAGAGCCTCCTTGTCGCCGAACGCGCCGTAGAGGCTCGGGCGATTGAGCTGGGTGGCAGCGCTCAGCGTATCCAGTGACGTGCCGGCAAAGCCCCGGTCCCAGAACACCTCCCTCGCCTTTTCCAATGTCACCTTCGCATCGAAGGCTCTTGGGCGACCGCGCTTCTTCTCGTTCATTTTGTACCGCTTCGCATAAAATAATTGACCGATGGAATTTTATGCGAAATAGTACAAATGTCCAACGAATTGATATAGGCAGCCTCGCGCCGCCGCAGGAGGAGACCCATGAAACTCTATATGCACGCAGCCGCCTGTTCGCTCTCGCCGCATATCGTCTGCCGCGAACTCGATATCGATATCGAGCTCATTACGGTCGATCGAACGACGCACCGGACCAGCGAAGGTGACGACTATTTCGCCATCAACGGCAATGGCTATGTGCCAGCGCTGGTACTCGACGACGGCAAGGTGCTGACGGAGGGACCTGTTATCGTCCAGTTCCTCGCCGACAGCGCACCCAATGGACGCAGGATGCTGCCGGAGATGGGCAGCTTTGCCCGAAATCAGGTTCAGTCCCTGCTGAACTTCATTACCTCAGAGCTCCACAAGCCGATGGCGATGCTCTTCAACGCCGACTATGCCACCGCACATGAGGCCATGCGCGCGGTCGTTCACAGGCGTCTCGACTGGATCAACAGCAGGCTCGCCGACCCCTATCTCACCGGCGAGGATTTCACGGTCGCGGATGCCTATCTCTTCGTCTGCCTCAACTGGTCGCCGTGGATCAAAGTCGATCTCGATCGGTTTCCCGCGATTCCGGCATTCACGAAACGTGTCGCGGCGCGTCCGGCAGTGCTGACAGCATTGAGTGAGGAAGGGCTGATGGCCTTCGATGCCGGCGGGAATTTCTTTGCGCCAACCGCCTATATCCAGTCCGCTGGTTACGCTGGCTCGCCGGTCCGTCCCTGACGGAATGCCGCTCCGGCGAAAAAGCCGTCTCGCCGGGCGCTTTTTCACGTCATCCATTTGCGATGTTCGGCAAAGCGCTCCACCAGCATGTCGAGGAAGAGCCGGACTTTGGTCGGCAGATGGCTGCGGTTGGGGTAGACGGCGTTAATGAAAATCTCGACGCCGCGATAATCCGGCATCATGCTGACGAGACGACCCGCGGCAAGATCTTCTGACACGACGAAGCTCGGCGCCATGAAAATCCCCTGCCCGCTCAGCACCAGATAACGTAGCGCCTCGGCGCTGTTGGAAATGATGCTGCCGCCGACCTTGACACTTTCCTGCTTGCCTTGCTTGTCCTCGAACCGCCATTCGTCGCCAAAGGGATAGTAGGTATATTGCAGGCAATTGTGCTCGGCGACTTCGGCAGGCGTCGTCGGCATGGCATGGGTTTTCAAATAGTCCGGCGAACAGACCAGGAAATGCCGCCACGGCGTCAGCTTGCGCGCCACCAGGCTTGAATCCGGAGAGGGCGTCGTGCGGATCACCAGATCATATCCATCCTCGATCATATCCACCGCGCGTTCGCCGATGCTAAAATCGATCGAGACGGCCGGATAGAGCGTCATGAACTCGTTGATGACAGGCAGCAGGAAGCGGACGATGGCGCTGCTGGTGTAGAATCGCAGCGTGCCGCGCGGCGTCGAACTCAATGCGCCGGCGGTGCGGTCCGCCTCCTCCAGATCGGCAAGGATTTGCGCAGAGCGTTCGTAGTAGTATTTGCCGGTTTCGGTCAGGCTCACCTTGCGGGTCGTGCGGTTCAGGAGGCGCACGCCAAGGCGATCTTCCAATGATTGCACATGATTGCCCACCATGGTGACGGACATATTAAGGCGCCTTGCCGCCGCCGAAAAGCCGCCGCACTCCACCACCCGACCGAAAACTGTGAGGCTGGTCAGCCGATCCATGTTGCGCTCCGATTATCCACTGAGAGTTGATGATCTTTCCCGAAAAGCGCAGATTATCAGATTGCAGTTCCGGGTCCATCTTCCACGCGATCGAACAAGGCTTCGCATGAACGATGCCGAGATGCATGGAGACGGACAATGGTTGAACTGCCCCGCAATGATGCGTTCAAGACTGCCCAGCAAGGCGGGATCGCCCCCACCGCCGAAGCCGCGACGCCGGCCGCGGAAGCACTGGCAGCTGCCGCAGCAGGGGTCGAAGCCCCGAAGAAGAACGGTCGCAAAGCCATCAAGCGCGCCGTCATCGCCGCAGCGCTGCTTGCCGGCGTCGCCTTCGCGGGCGATTTCGGCTACCGCTACTGGACGGTCGGCCGTTTCATCGAATCCACCGACGATGCTTATGTGAAGGCTGATTACACGACCGTCGCACCGAAGGTCGCCGGCTATATCAAGCAGGTCCTCGTCAACGACAATAACCCGGTCAAGGCCGGACAGGTTCTCGCCCGCATCGACGATCGCGACTTCCAGGCCGCGCTCTCGCAGGCCCGGGCCGATGTAAAGGCTGCCGAGGCTGCCGTCACCAATCTCGACGCGCAGATTTCGCTGCAGCAGTCGATCATTGCTCAGGCGCGTGCCACGCTCGATGCTTCGCAGGCCTCGCTTACTTTTGCCCAATCCGATGCCGACCGCGCCAGCCGGCTGATCACCAACGGCGCCGGCACGCAGTCCCGCGCCGAACAGAGCCAGTCGCTGAAGGATCAGGCGGCGGCCGCCGTCGAGCGCGATCGGGCCGCTGTCGTTGCCGCCGAGAACAAAGTGCCGGTGCTGCAGACGCAGCGCGAACAGGCACTTGCCCAGCGCGACCGCGCTCTTGCTGCCGCACGCCAGGCGGAGCTTAACCTCTCCTATACGGATATTGTCGCGGCCGTTGACGGCACGGTCGGCGCCCGGTCGATCCGCGTCGGCCAATATGTCACCTCGGGTACGCAGCTGATGGCCGTCGTGCCGCTGCATGCGGTCTATGTCGTCGCCAATTTCAAGGAAACGCAGCTGACCTTCGTGCGCCCCGGCCAGGCGGTGGAGATAAAGGTCGACAGCTTCCCCGACATTGCGATCAAGGGCCATGTCGACAGCGTCTCGCCGGCAAGCGGTCTCGAATTTTCGCTGCTGCCGCCCGACAATGCCACAGGCAATTTCACCAAGATCGTCCAGCGCATCCCCGTCAAGATCGTCATCGATGACGAACGCCTTGCCGGCCTGCTGCGCTCGGGCATGTCGGTCATTCCTGATATCGATACCAAGGCCGCTCAGACCTCCGCGGCCGCGGAGGAAGGATTATCCACTCCTGCTGGATGATCCTTCCGCTTCTTTCTCCGACATCACCACACAGCGTCGTGAGACAGTTTTCCGCAGAGCCGGAAGGAGATAAGTCATGGCTACGCTTCAGATCGCCACAAACAGCAACTCGGCCGCGCGCCCTGCCGCTACGGCCATCCCCGCTGCCAAACCGGTCATGAGCCCGCTTCGCATGTGGACCGCCGTCGTCGGCTCGACGCTTGGCGCCTTCATGGCTATCCTCAACATCCAGATCGTCAATGCTTCGCTTGCCGACATCCAGGGCGCGATCGGCGCCGGCACAGACGATGGCGGCTGGATCTCGACCTCCTACCTGATCGCCGAGATCGTCGTCATTCCGCTCAGCGCATGGCTTGCGCGCGTCTTCTCGGTCCGCAACTATCTGCTGGTCAACGCCCTCCTCTTCCTGGTCTTCTCGGTCGCCTGCGCCTTCGCTGTCAACCTGCAGCAGATGATCATCCTGCGCGCCATCCAGGGTTTTACCGGCGGCGTGTTGATCCCGATGGCCTTCACGATCATCATCACGCTGCTGCCCAAGCCCAAGCAGCCGATGGGCCTTGCACTCTTTGCGCTCTCGGCGACTTTCGCGCCAGCGATCGGCCCAACCATTGGCGGATATTTCACCGAAAACTGGGGCTGGGAATACATCTTCTATATCAACCTCGTGCCTGGCGCGCTGATGGTTGGCATGCTCTGGGCCTCGCTCGATCGTGCACCGACGAACCTCGGCCTGCTTGCCAAGGGCGACTGGCCCGGCATCATCACCATGGCGATCGGTCTTGCCGCGCTGCAGACTGTGCTGGAGGAAGGCAATAAGGAAGACTGGTTCGGCTCGGATTTCATCATCCGTCTCTCGATCATTGCCGCCGTGTCGCTGACGCTCTTCCTCATCATCGAACTGAAGGTTGCCCATCCGCTCTTGAACCTGCGCCTGTTTGCCCGCCGTAACTTCGGCTTCGGCATCCTTGCGAACTTCCTGCTGGGCATCGCGCTCTATGGTTCCGTCTTCGTGCTGCCGATCTACCTGACCCGCATCCAGGGTTATAACTCCGAGCAGATCGGCTTTGTGCTTGCCTGGACCGGCATCCCGCAGCTTCTGCTGATCCCCCTGGTGCCGCGCCTGATGAAGCGCTTCGACGTCCGCCTGCTGATTATCGTCGGCTTTGCCCTCTTTGCCGCTTCGAACTTCATGAACGTGCATATGACAGGCGACTATGCGAGCGACCAGCTCTTCTGGCCGAATGTCGTGCGTGCCGTCGGTCAGGCCCTTGTCTTCACGCCGCTGTCGGCGATCGCCACATCAGGTATCGAGCCGGAAAATGCCGGTTCGGCTTCCGCCCTCTTCAACATGATGCGCAATCTCGGCGGTGCGGTCGGCATAGCCTCGCTGCAGACCTTCCTGTCCAAGCGCGAGCAGTTCCATTCGAATATCCTGACCAACTCGGTGTCGGTCTTCGAGGAAGCCACCCGCGAGCGTGTCGCCAGGATGACCGCCTACTTCATGAACCATGGCGTTACCGATCAGGCGCTTGCCACCCACAAGGCGATCGTTGCCATCGCGCTGAAGCTGCGCAAGCAGGCCAATATCACGGCCTTCAGCGACACGTTCTTCCTGCTCGGCCTCGCCCTCGTCATCGCTCTTCTTGCGACCCTGCTCCTCAAGAAACCCGGCCAGGTCTCCGGCGGCGGCGCTCACTGAGATCAGCGCGTCCCAAGGAGGAGAACACCATGACCAACCTGCTCGACATTGATTATCCCGTTGAAACCAGAGCTCCCGCGCGCAGCGGCAACACCACTGCCGTGTTCGGCCTCATCGAATGGCTGACCGGCGACGAATGCCATGCCCTCGACGAGGCCGGCCTCGTCTCCGGTCTCGGGCGCCGCCTGCGGGCGCTCGGCGTTCCCGTCGATCGGCTGACGCTGCATCTCATGACGCTGCACCCGGAATTCATCGGCCGCACCATCGCCTGGGCACCGGGCGAACCGGTGGAGATCCATGACCGCGAGCATGGCGCGCGGCTCGCCATCGCCAATACGCCGCTGCACAAGGTTTTCGAAACGCGCGAGATGCTGATCGTGGGGTCGGGCAAGAGCCCGCATGGCCGTTGGCAGCATCTCGACGTCTTTACCGGGCGCGAGCTTGTGCAATTGATGATCGCCCCACTCTGCAATGCCGACGGTCCGGTCAGCGCCGCCATCTTCGGCACCAAGCGGCCAGGCGGCTTCGCGGCCTCCGAAATGCAGGTCATCGAACGCATCCTGCCGGCGCTGCGCAATACCAGCGAACTCCGCATCCTGCGCCAGGTCGAGCTCAGCCTGCTCGACACCTATATCGGGCCGATGACGGCAAGCCGCATCCTTGCCGGCCGCATCCGCCAGGGCGAGATCGAATCCATGCAGGCGGCCCTCCTGCTTTGCGACCTGCGCGGCTTTACCGAACTCTCTAACCGCCTGCCGGGCGAAACGGTGCTTGGGCTATTGAACGCCTATTTCGACCGGGTCATTCCGCCGATCACCCGGGAAGGCGGCGAGGTGCTGAAGTTCATGGGCGATGCAGTGCTCGCCTTTTTCCCAGGCTATGATGCGGCCAGCACCTGCAACGCGGCGCTTTCGGCTGCGCGGGCGATCCTCGAAGCGCTCGACGGCTTCAATCATGACGGCATCGGCGCCAAGGCCGGTATCGCATTGCATTATGGCGAGGTCAGCTATGGCAATATCGGTTCCGGCCGGCGGCTGGATTTCACGCTGATCGGCGGCGACGTCAATCTCGTCAGCCGCATTCAGGGGATGTGCAGCGAGCTTGGGGAGGCGCTGCTGATGTCCGAGGCGTTTTTCGAGGAAACGAGGCCGGAGGATGCGGTGTCGGTGGGAAGCCATCGGTTGAAGGGCTTCCCTGACGGGGTTGGGTTGTATGGCTTGAGATAGTCAGGATGCAGCTGCCGTGCACTCACGGCAGCTGTCCTGCTACTCATCGCTCGCCGAACGGCCGTATGCCCAGTCCATATAGAGCTCCAGCGCCTTGCGGGTGACCGGGCCTTCCTGAAAATTATGGCCGTCGAGCCTGTTGACGCCGACAACCTTGGAATAGTTGCCGCTCGTGAAGATCTCGTCGGCGCCCATGAAATCCTCGACCGACAGTGTCGCCTCGCGCACGTCGAAGCCGGCCTTGCGTAAGAGGCCGATGACGCGCTGGCGGGTGATGCCGGCAAGGAAAGTACGGTTGGCGACCGGCGTGAGGACCACGCCGTCCTTGACCATGAAGACGTTCGAGGAAGCGGTTTCGACCACGTTGCCGTTCATGTCGCGCATCAGCGCATTGTCGAAACCGCGGCTTCTTGCTTCGGCGATCGCGCGGCCGCTGTTCGGATAGAGCGAGCCTGCCTTGGCGTCGGTCGTCGCGGTTTCCGGTGTCGGGCGACGGTAGGGCGAAACGGTGAGCGAAGAGCCGCCATGGCCACCCATTGCCGCTTCGAACAGGCAGAGCGCAAAACGGGTGGATTCGCCGTCGACGGTCACGACACTGCCTGCCGAACCATGCTCGCCCCAATACATCGGCTTGATGTAGATCGGCGTCTTGCCGTCGAATTTCTTGACACCTTCCCAGGCGAGCGCCTCGATCTCTTCTGCCGTCTTGACCGGTTTCAGGCCCATGGCGACGGCAGAGCGGTTGATGCGCTGGCAATGCAGGTCGAGATCGGGTGCAATGCCATCGAACCAGCGGGCGCCGTCGAAGACGGTGGAGCCGAGCCACATGGCGTGCGAGGTCGGCCCGATCAGCGGCGGGTTGCCGGCGATCCACTCTCCGTCGACATAGGTCCAGGTGGTCGTGCGGGGTGACGTATCGACGGGCATTGCGGCTCTCCTTGTGAAGTCGGCAAAGCAAAATCCTCACTGCCGGGGACGGTCAAGCGCAAATTGACGGTTGAAACATCGAAGCAAGAAAATGCCGGAGACCGCGTTACGATTGAAATATTGATGCGCGTGTCCTGGTGCTAAAACGATGGGTCCATAAAAGAAAATGATCGAAAGCCGACTGGATGGATGCCACCGCAGCATGCCATCATGGAAGAAGACACGCATGCCGGCTCAGGAGAGAACAGATGAAAGCCATGTATTACGAAGCCTTCGAACAGGCGCCTGAGATCCGCACCGTGCCGGACCCGACGCCTTCGGAAGACGGCGTGGTTATCAAGATCGGCGCAACCGGGCTTTGCCGCAGCGACTGGCATGGCTGGATGGGACATGACCCGGATATCCGCCTGCCGCACGTCCCGGGGCACGAGCTTGCCGGCAAGATCGTCGCGACGGGCAAGGGCGTGGTGCGTTTCAAGGTTGGCGACCGCGTGACCGTGCCTTTCGTTTCCGGTTGCGGCCGTTGCGCCGAGTGCCATTCCGGTAACCAGCAGGTTTGCCCCAACCAGTTCCAGCCGGGCTTCACCCATTGGGGCTCGTTTGCCGAATATGTCGGCATTGATTATGCCGATACCAATCTGGTTCATCTGCCCGAGAGCGTGGACGATGCGACGGCGGCAAGCCTCGGCTGCCGCTTCGCCACCTCTTTTCGTGCGGTTGCCGACCAGGCGCGCACCGGCCCCGGTGAATGGATCGCGGTGCATGGCTGCGGTGGAGTGGGGCTTTCGGCGATCATGATCGCCAGCGCGCTTGGAGCCAATGCGATCGCCGTCGATATTTCCGAGGAGAAGCTTGCCTTTGCGCGTGAATGCGGAGCGGTGGCCACGATCAATGCCTCCTCGGTTGTCGATGTGGCGGAAGCCGTGCGTGAGATCACCAAGGGCGGCGCGCATGTCTCGATCGATGCGCTCGGCCATCCCGTCACCTGCTTCAATTCGATCAAGAACCTGCGCCGGCGCGGCCGGCATGTGCAGGTGGGGCTGATGCTGGGCGAGCATTCGACGCCGCAGATCCCGATGGCGCAGGTGATCGGCCACGAGCTGGAAATCTATGGCAGCCACGGCATGCAGGCCTGGCGCTATGATGCCATGCTCGCGATGCTCGCCGCCGGAAAGATCGCGCCGCAGAAACTGATCGGCCGGTGCATCAGCCTTGCCGAAGCCGTGCCAGCGCTGATGACACTCGACAAGGCCGAAGGCACGGGAATCAGCGTGATTACGCAGTTCTAGAAATGTGGGACGGCTGTTCGCACCAGTGCGGATTACCGGAAGCAAGATTGCGATCACACCTATAGGTTGAAGAAGCCAGCAGCATACCCGCCTCGATGGGGGATTTCATGAGCGAGACACAACGCAAGCTGACGACGATCTTTGCAGCAGACGTGCAGGACTATACGCGCATGATGGGCGAGGATGAGGAAGGCACGCTCGCCATGCTCAAACACTATCGCGATGCCATGTCCCGGCTCATCGCATCGCATGGCGGGCGGGTGGTCAACACATGGGGCGATGGGCTGCTTGCGGATTTCCCGAGCGTCGTGGAGGCGGTACGGGCGGCGATCGACGTGCAGAACGAGCTTGCCGGCAAGAATGCGGCGCGGCCCATGGACGGGCGCATGCTCTTTCGTATCGGAATCAATCTCGGCGACGTCATCGTCGAAGGAGACGATATCTATGGCGACGGCGTCAATATAGCCGCGCGGCTGCAAACCTCGGCGCCTGCCGGGGGCATCGTGATCTCGAATACCGTCTACGATCAGGTGCGCAACAAGGTGGCTGTCGGATTCGACTTTCTGGGAGCACTGGAGATGAAGAATGTCGCCGATGCCGTGCCGAGCTATGTCGTGCGCATCGGCGATCTCGGAATTCAGCCGCAGGAGCCGACAACCTCTGCGGATCGTTCCGTCGAAATGCCGGCGCCAAGGCCGGCCCCGGCCCTGCCGCCGCGCGGCCGGCTGCGCAAGCTCGCCGGCATCCTGGCCGTCATCTGCGCCATGCTCGTCGTCATCAATATTGCCACTTGGGAAGGCGAGTTCTGGGCCGTCTGGCCTCTGCTTGCCTTCGCCTTTTTCGCGGCCATGATATGGGTGCGGATGCAGGGCCGGTTCGACCAGCGGATTGCTGCACTTGCCGTTGTCGGGATCGGCATTGTCGTTATCAACATGCTGACGTGGCATGGGATTTTCTGGGCGATATGGCCGCTTCTCGGCCTCTCCGTCGCCGCCGGCATTCGCTGGGCGATGCGCGACTGAGGCTCGGGATGGCGGCGAGACAATTATCCCGCCGCCTGTTTCTATTATTGAGCCACTCCAAGCGAGGCGAGATACTCGGCCGAAGCGATGATCTTCGACTTGTCCTTGATCTCGATGATGAGGCGCGGATTGCTTTCGACCTTGGCAAGGGCAGCGAAGATTGCGCGCCAGTTGACGGTGCCTTCGCCAAGCGCCCAGTGGCGGTCGGCATAACCGTCAGCGTCCTGCAGGTGGACGTGGCCGAGGCGGTTGCCGGCGGCATGGACGTAATAATCGACGGGCGGGGCGCCGGTGGAGCCGTGGGCGTAATGCGCATGGCCGGTGTCGATCGAAACGGCGACGGCCGGTGAGTTGAAGCTCTCGGCAAGCGCCACGCGGATATGCGGGTCCTTGTCTTCGATGTTTTCGATGACGACCGTGCAGCCGATTTCCTCGGCGCGCTTTACCGCGTCGCGCATCGTCTGATGGCAGTAGTCGACGATGTTCTCGCGTTCACCGGGATTGTTGTCGAGGTTGTTATAGCCCCAGGTCGTGTAGGGGCTATGGACGACCATGTGCGTGCCGCCGATCGCGGCGCAGACATCAAGGCCCTGCATCAGGCGGCGGGAGACGACGGAGCGGATATCCGGATCCTGCGAGGCGATGATGAAGCCCCAGAATGGACCATGGATGCCGACGCGGCCCTTGAAGCCGTCGAGCAACTTCCTGGCGCGCTCGGCCCGCGGCGTCCAATCGCCGTTCAGAACGTCGGCATTGATGAAGCTCTGCAGTTCGAGATCGCGGGACTTTTCGAAGAGCCAGTCGCGATGGTTTTCGAGTTCGTCGATCGTCATGGCGGCGCCGACGACGGGAAGAGAAGACATGGGGTTGCTCCGCTGATGGTATGGCCTGATTGGCGGGGAAGGAACGGCGCGTTCTATGCGCCTCTTCTGTGTCGCTGATATTACAGGCCGGTATCGTAGAAACAGCAGCGGCCAACCTGTCGCACTTGCGCAGCGGATACTCCGTACCGATATGTCCGCGATCGGCTTCAGGGCCTGAAAGCACGCAAAAGCCGCGCGTTTGCCGCCTTCCCCGATTTTGCGGCGCTTGCCAAAACGGCCGCGAAGGTCTATCGGACCGCCCCGCAAGAACAAGAAAGAGACATCATGTCCAACTCATTTGTGAAAACAGATGCCCGGACGGAAGCAAAAAGCTTCTTCGTGCTGGGCGACAAGGTCGAGCGACGGGCTCGCCTGACAGGCAATTGGCTCAACATCTTCGATGTGACCGTCGAGCCCGGCGGCAGGACGCCCCGGCATGCGCATGCGAGCCCGGAAGTCTTCCGGATCATCGAGGGTACTCTCACGATCTGGCGGCTGACCGATACCGGGCCGGAAGAGATCCAGGCGAGCGCCGGCGACATCGTCAGCATCGCGCCTTTCATGGTGCACGGCTATTCCAACAACGGAACCGTGCCTGCTATCTTTTCGGCGATCGTCGACCACGACATGGCCGAATTCATCGAGACCGAAGGCGTCACCGAACAGCCGCAAGGCAGCCCGTCACCGGAGACGGTGGCGCGCATGCGGGCAGCGGCAAACGCCCATGGGATCACGATCCTGGCGGCGTAGGTCGCGCGCGCCTCAGCTACAGAGATGGTCGAGGCATCACGCTGGCGTTAAATACATTCCCCATTTGACGACCCAACTGCTGCTTTCAATATTGCGCGCAGCAGTTGATACGCTAGCATGCATTCGACGTGGCTGGGGATCTGTAGTCGTGTTTCTGCGTAGTGTCGTTTTGGGGTTCTTTATATTCGTTGCCTGGTTCGGAATTGCATGCGCAGACATCACGATTCAGCGTGTGCCGATTGATAATTCCGTTCCAGTTCTCCTCCTCAAAGGTGAATTCAGCAAATCCGACAATCCAGAACTGCTTGCCCGCGAAATTGCGGCAAGTGGAGCCAGGGTAATCACCTTCGACAGCAATGGGGGGCAGGTTGTCTCAGCGATGGCCTATGGGAGAATGATCCGCTCGCTAGGATTATCAACCCTCCAACTTAGGTCCTCGCAATGCGCCTCTGCCTGTGCGCTGGCGTTTGTCGGCGGTGTGAATCGCGAAGCGGACCCTGGCGCGATAGGCGTCCACCAGTCCTCTTTCTCGCCGGACAGCAATATCGAAGGCAGTGCCGCCGTCGCCGCAGTCCAGGTGATGACCGCAGAGATCATGGCATATCTCATCGAGATGGACGTCGATCCGAAGCTACTCCAGCTCAGTTTATCGGTTCCCAGCGATGACATGCGATATCTCACCGCAAACGAAATGCAGAGCTACAAGGTCACGTGGGGCAGTCTGCCCGCCCTGCCGGAGCGGGCTGCATCACCCGGAGCTGCTCCGACCAACGTCCCGCCTCCGACAAATGCTGAATTCGCTGCACTGACGACAGAACAGAAGGCCCTCGTCTTTGTCACGGCCTACCACAGCGCATGGTCCCGCGGGAACGCCGAAGCGCTTACTTTTATGGAGGGGGCTTACGCCGACACAGTGGACTTTTATGGAAAGCCGACCCCCAAGGCGGTGGTTATCGGTGAAAAGCGGGACTTCGCATCAAGATGGCCGATCCGGGCCTACAGTATAAAACCCGGGTCGGCGCGGGTAGCCTGCTTCGAGACCTGTAAGGTAGACGGCGTCGTCGATTGGTACGCCAAGCGCGATGTGGGCGACCGCGTATCTTCGGGGACGGCAGAATTCTCTCTGGTTTGGGACCCGAGGGCCGGAACTATTATTGTGGAGTCGGGGAAAGTCATAGCGGCTGACAAGGGCGTGTCACAACCCGTTCGCCTGATATCGCAATGGCAAGAGCAGAATACAGCGTGCCGAGGTGGCAGCGGGGATTCTGGCGAGACGCTGGCGGCCTGCGACCGGCGCGAGGCCGTCGGAACGAAGCTCCAAGCCGTGGGCTGGTGTTATGGCCGTGAAGGCGAGTACGGGTTCCAGATGGAATGGCACGCTTGCGACGCCGCGTCACCTCAACAGGACGGAGCAGTCGCCGCAGCGTCTCCGACAATCAAGGTCAAGCGGCCAAACGCAATCGACTTTCCGGTTCAAGGTCGGTTTACCGGAAAGACGGTGTTGCCGGATTTCAAAAGGCGTGACCGGGAATTCAACAGCTTCAGAACGCGCATCCGCGAGGGAATGCGCGAAGGACCGAATTTTGCTGGACACTATACGCTTATCCAGATTGGTTGCGGTGCCGGATGTTCTTTCGCCATAGTCGCCGACAACCAGACGGGTCGTCCGGCATCTTTCCCCCGTGGTGGCGAAGGGAACATGTATCTGAACCTGGATTATAGCCGGGACAGCCGGCTTGTTGCCGTCCAGTGGCTGAGTTACGACGTCAACAAGTGTTTCATCGAGTTCTTTGACTTCGATCGGAATACATGGAGGCCCATCAGCAAGACCGAGATCGGCAACACCGATGCCTGCTACAAGCCGATAAAAGAAAATCTTCGCTGACCCGCCGACAGTCGTCGAGATGGGAAATGTGCAAACGTTAGCGCGGCGATCCTGGCCGCCTGAATCGGTCGGCTTGCGCGGAACGATCTCCTCTTCCGAAACTGACAGATAGCGATTCCATAAGGATTTTCGCCAACGCCTCTTGTTTCGGCGGACGTACGGGCCAACGTTCCTGGGAGATGGCGCTGGCGCTCTGAATGCCCTCACAGATAACTACGATCGCCGCGTTCGCAAGGATGCCAACGCTTTGCGGACGCCGTACCTCCCGCAGGTCTTAGCGCCTAAAGGATTGGGCTCACCTTCCGGGCCGATAAAGACATCGGGCAGCGCTTAAAACGCAATTGGCTCTACGCGCCGTGATCGCAGCCTGTGACGAGACACAACACAGTCTAGTCGCAGACGGTCCTGTACCGTACCACGTGGTGGTGATGCCTATATGCGTAGTATCTCTGCGTCCAGCACCGGTCGCCATGGCGATACCTCGGGCGGCCATAGTCGTCATCGTAGGCGTAGCGTGGCGGGTAGCGATAGTACCGTGGTTCTGGGCGATCGTAATAGCGAGGGCCAATCCCATACTCGAAGTAGATCTGAGAGAATGCGGGCGACGCTGTTAACGCCGTCGCTAAAGCCAACGCTGCGATAATGAACTTTTTCATGTCCTTTTCCGATTCCGATTTATGCGCGCTCCATTGCAAGGCAATCTCCCCACGCCTTGAATTTTAATATGCCATCGGCACCGTCTCTGGATACTGGACCTAGGTCCCGCTCGAACAAGGACTTAGGTCCGATGACATAAAGCGGGATCCTCGGCGAACGTGCGACGTGGGCCGTTTTGCGATGGATCATTTGGCATTGCCGCGGTATAAGCGCGCGCTATTTTCGGGAAGAGCCTTTTAGCGGTAACCGATGCCAAGTCCTCCCAAATCCTCGACGCAAAGTGCCGGTGGCCCAAGCACAGGTGCCGATCAACCGGCAAATGTGGAGCTTCCGACTGACGATGCTCAGGCGCAGACGCCCGCCACGAACCCATTGGACGGGACCAGTTCATCTCCCCAGGCTGAACAACCGCAACAGCCCTACAAGTCCTTCGGCCAAAGCAGACAGGCAGCGCACAACTTACTGCATGCCCTGGCTCATGATCTGGGGGTGTCTTCAACCTGGGCCAAGGCCAAGACAGTCGCAGCCGCTTCGCGATTGAGGACGGAATTCAAGGGATCACTTCGGCCGGAAACCACAACAACCATCCGCAATCTTGGCAAGTGGCTCGCGACCGCTCTGGTGAAGGCAGGGCGAGGTATTCGTGGTCTGTATGCGATGCCCTTCGGTAATCGCCGACGCGCGTCGCTTCATGCGAGACGGTGGAAAATTGCTCTGGGATCGGCCTTTCTTGTCTGCCTCCTCCTGACAGCAAGTGTCCTGGTGTGGGCACTGAAGGACGTCCCCTGGGCCGAGATTCGAGATGGGACCTTGAAGCCTGTCGTGGTGCTGGAAACCGCTGACGGTGCACCGTTGGTCAGACAGGGACCATATCAAGGAGCCTATGCCCAATACAACCAGTTTCCGCCGCATCTGATCGACGCCGTCCTCTCAATCGAGGACCGGCGGTTCATGCATCACTTTGGCATCGACGTCAGAGGGATCGGAAGGGCGCTCCTGCGGAATTTCGAAGCTGGCTCGGTGGTAGAGGGCGGCAGCACGATCACCCAGCAGCTTATCAAACTGCAATATCTCGACAGCGATCGGACAATAAAACGAAAGATACAGGAGGTCGTCATCGCCCTCTGGCTGGAGTGGAAACTCGGCAAACAGGAAATCCTGACACGCTATCTCAACAGCGCCTACCTCGGCGCTGGTGCGACCGGCATGCCTGCCGCCGCGCGGATCTACTTCAACAAGGATATCGGCGCCCTCGACCTGCCGGAATCGGCGATGCTGGCGGGATTGCTGCGGGCGCCGAGCCAATGGAATCCGATCGATAATTTCGAAGGCGCCCGGCAACGCACCGCCGTTGTTCTTGACGCGATGATGGCCAATGGCAAGATCACCAGACCGGAGGCGGAGGAAGCCGAGGCGAGTTTCGCCAAGCTGCATCCCACGACGCCGACACCGCGCTCCGGAAGCTGGTTTGCTGACTGGATTTCGCCGCAGGCGAGCGAGATCGCCGGCGCCTCGCCGGGGTCGACGACGGTGCGCACGACCCTCGTTCCGCGTCTGCAACAGATCGCTGAAAGCGTCGTAAGGAGGGCACTAGACAAGGAAGGAAAGGCTGCGGGAGTATCGCAGGCTGCCTTTGTTGCGATGACACCGGAAGGCGCAGTCGTTGCCATGGTCGGCGGCCGCGACTACAAGGCAAGCCAGTTCAACCGCGCCGTCACGGCGATGCGGCAGCCGGGCTCTACCTTCAAGCTGTTCGTCTACTACGCGGCCCTGAAGGCTGGGCTCACCTTGTCCGATTGGGTTCTCGACGCGCCGATCGACATCGACGGCTGGTCGCCGGAAAATTCCGGCGGACGCTACCACGGCTGGGTAACACTCGCCGAAGCGTTCGCCCGGTCACTCAACGCCGCGACGGTCAGGCTTGCCGATCAGGTCGGGCTCGACAATGTGATTGCCGCCGCGCGAGAGCTCGGCATCGATGCGCCGCTTGCCAATACACCGTCTCTGGCGCTCGGCACATCCGAAGTAAACCTGCTTGACCTGACCAGCGCCTACGCGTCTGTCCATCTCGGCAAGGCGCCCGTCAGACCCTGGGGTATCATCGACTTTCAGGCAGCGGGGCAGCCAAAGGCGTTTCGGGTTGGTTCACAAGCTCGGCCGACTGTGGACATTTCGCCCTACCAGTCCGATCTCCTCGGGCTCCTGCAATTGGTTGTCGAGCGCGGCACTGGACGGGGAGCCGACCCAGGGACGTTCGCGGCCGGCAAGACAGGCACCAGCCAGAACAATCGCGATGCCTGGTTCGTCGGCTTCACGAAGCCGCTCGTCGCCGGCGTCTGGGTGGGCAATGACGATGACGCGCCGATGAACGGCGTCACAGGCGGCGCCTTGCCGGCCCGTATCTGGCGGGAGTTTATGCAGGAGGCGATGACCGAGCCTGCGCCGAATGAGGCGAGGTCGACAGGGGCGATGATTGACGGTCAAGGCGCACCGCAGTCCTGCAACATCACCGCCTGCTCCCGCAGCTATCGTTCCTTCCGGCCGTCGGACTGTACTTACCAACCCTATTCTGGCGAGCGGCTGCTTTGCGAAAAGTGATTTTCGCCTCGACGCGAAAGCCCTACCGGACGGCCGATTCGAACCGGATGGGAGCAAGTGGAAATTATCCGGAAATGCATTGTTCGAGTTCGAAGTGGTCAAGCTCGACGGTCGCAACATCGACAAGGTTCGCATCCGCCGCGTCGAGGACGTGGCCTGATATCAGGAGAAAGACGATGGCATGGTCAGCCAGCCAATATGTGAAATTCGAGGATGAACGCACCCGCCCGGCTCGCGACCTGCTGGCGCAGGTGCCGCTGACGGAACTCCGCCACGCGGTCGATCTAGGCTGCGGACCGGGCAATTCGACCGGGCTGATCATCGACCGCTATGGGGCGCAAAACGTGTCGGGTCTCGACAGCGACCTTAACATGCTGGAAGCCGCCCGCAAGCGCCTGCCGGGCACAGCCTTTGTGGAGGCCGATCTTTCCACCTGGCAGCCCACCGAGCCGGCGGACCTGCTCTTTGCCAATGCCGTCTTCCAGTGGCTGCCCAACCATCTCGACATTTTCGACCGGTTGATGGACGGGCTGGCGCCGGGCGGCGTGCTCGCCGTGCAGATGCCTGACAACCTCGGCGAACCGAGCCATCTGATGATGGAGGAAACGGCGCATACCGGGCCTTGGAAGACGGCGTTTGAAAAGAAGAGCGTTCGGCGCAACGTGCTGCCGCCGCCATCCACCTATTACAGCCGGCTGATCGCCAAATCCTCCCGCGTCGACATCTGGCACACGATCTACAACCACCCGATGGACAATGCCGCGGCGATCGTCGAATGGGTCAAGGCAACGGGCCTGCGGCCCTATCTCGACCATGCCGGCGAAGAGCACCGCGAGGCGTTTCTGGCTGACTATCTCGAACGTATCGACCGGGTCTATCCGAAGGCTGCCGATGGTAAGGTTCTGCTCAAGTTCCCGCGGCTCTTCATGGTGGCCGTAAAGGCCTGACCGGGAAATCCCGACGTCCTTGATGCCGGCAGCGGTTCAGGCGATCGCCGCCGGCGGCGCTTTGTCGGTCTCCGCAAGCCACACGCAAAGTTTGAAGCGTAGCGGTTCGCTCTGGGATTTCTCAATCCGGACGTGCTTTCGCGACGTTACCAGCGTCGATCGCTATCCATAAAACGCCTTTGCGCCACCACGTGCGGGGCCTGACAAAGAGATTTTGAGATGGTTTCTTCTGTTTCCAATATTCGGCTGCAAACGGCGCAGATAGCTCTGCAGGTGATCAAGAGCGGCTCCTCCGACAGCAGTTCCAGCAGCTCGACCGATCATGACTATTCCAGCCTCCCCTCGCAGTCCCGCTCGGCGCTGTCGGTCATGCTGGACAAGATCAACTCCGGCAAGGCTGGATCGACTGATACGTCCGGCAACACCACCGCCAGCACCGATATCACCACCGCCTCCTTCATGGCGCTGCTGCGCCAGAACATGACGGCCGCGGCAGACGCCAAGGGCGAAGGCAGCCAGGAGGCCGCGATGCTTGCCGCCTTCAAGAAGGGCCAGTTGACAGTCACCGATCCGACCCAGGGCGTTTCGATCAAGGCCTGGGATGTCACCGATCCCGAGGAAGCGGATGTCGACCAGAAGAAGGGCACCGCAATCGAGACCAGCGACTGGAACGAATTCCTGCGCGACCATCTGCAGCGCGATTCCCACGGGCGCCTCGTCAGAAGTGAAAACGGCAGCTTCATCGAAAAGGGCACCGGCAACGAAGTCTATTTCGGGCAGGTCGGCACGCAGAATTATTACATCACCTGGCCGGTCAAATCGGAAACGAGCACGGGCACGTCCGATATCCAGACGCCGGCAGCCGATAGCAGCACGGACAAGTCGACCAAGAACAGCTAACCTGCTCTTGCGAAACGGATTTCATCGCGCTTGTTTCCGGGGCTTTGGCCCCGGAGCTGTTTTCAGGGCATAGCGCCGCACCCGTACCGCCCTGTCAAATGCCTGTTATCATTGGGCTGCAGGTTCTCTTGCGGTAAAGCGGAAGCGCTTTATATTCGGCCGGGACAATCCAGCAGGAGATGACACGCATGGACGCTCACCCCACACCGCCCGTCACTCTCGTCATCTTCGGCGCCACCGGCGATCTGACACGGCGACTGCTGGTTCCGGCCATCATCAATCTCACGCGCAGCTACCTCGTCGGCAGCGACCTGCATATCCTCGGCGTCGGCATTGAGCCCGGTGACGACGAGTTCCTGCGCAAGCGGTTGGATGACTTTCTCAGCCAGATCCGCCGCGAGGAAGAAACAATAAAGGACGAAGCCTGGGAGAGCCTGCGGTCGCGCATCTCCTATCTGCAGGGAGATTTCACCAGGGATGATATCTTCCTCGAAATCGGCAAGCGCCTCGGCACGACCTGCAATGCAGCCTTCTATCTTGCCGTGCCGCCAAGCTTCTTCGGGCCGATCGTCGAAAAACTTGCCGATCTCGGACTGATGGATGAAAGCGGGGGCTGCTTCCGCCGCGTGGCCATTGAAAAACCCTTCGGCACCGATCTCGAATCCGCCAAGGCGCTGAATGCGCGTATCCTCGCCCGCGTGAAGGAAAGCCAAGTCTACCGGCTGGACCATTTCCTCGGCAAGGAAACGGTGCAGAACCTGATGACGGCGCGTTTCGCCAACATGATGATCGAGTCGCTGTGGAACAATCGCTATATCGACCACGTACAGATCACCGCCTCGGAGACAGTCGATGTCGGTACGCGCGGGAAGTTCTACGATGCGACGGGCGCGCTGCGCGACATGATCCCCAACCATCTCTTCCAGCTTCTGGCGATGATCGCCATGGAACCGCCGAACAGTTTCGACGCCGAAGCGATCCGCAACGAGAAGAGCAAGGTGCTGAAGGCTCTGCGCATTTACACGCCGGAGGAAGCCAGGGCGAATGGCGTGCGCGGTGCCTATACCGCCGGCCCGCTCAACGGCACCGACCTTCCTGCCTATCGCGACACGAAGGATGTTTCGCCCGACAGCAAGACCGAGACCTATGTGGCGCTGAAGCTCTATGCCGATACCTGGCGCTGGGCGGGCGTTCCCTTCTATCTGCGTACCGGCAAGGCGATGACGGCGCGCGATACGGAAATCGTCATCACCTTCCAGCCGGTGCCCTTTGCGCAGTTCCGCGAAACAGGGGCCAACCGCCGCCTGCCACCGAACAAGCTCGTCATCCAGGTGCAGCCCGATGAGGGCATGAGCATGGAAATTTCCATCAAATCACCGGGTCAATCCGTCGATACCGTGCCGGTGGCGCTGGATTTCCGCTATGCTGACAAATTCGACATCAGCAAGACGACCGGTTACGAATCGCTGCTCTATGATCTCTTCATCGGCGACCAGACACTCTTCCAGCGCGCCGATGGTATCGAGGCCGGCTGGGAAGCGGTACAGCCCTTCCTGGACGAATGGGCAAAGGATGACCGCATTCCAGATCCTTATGTCCCGGGTACAATGGGACCTGCCTGCGGCGACGAGCTGATCGAGCGCGATGGCCGCCAATGGCACGAACTGGGCGTGCTTCTGCACAGGAGCGGCAAATAGCCGTTCCTGCTCGCTAATCCGATAGTAATCCCGTCAGCGGCAGGCGGCTGGCATCGTGTGGTCACGCTCGGCGGTGCGATATGCACGCGTACCCGGCTTTGGGCAAGCCGTCCGATCGGGCGGAACGACGACGCGGATACTATCGGTTTCGACCGGGTCGAGCGGAATGGAGATGCCGCCGCCACTCGCGTTGGCGTCCGGCACGGTGCCGGGCGGCATGCCGCCGAAACGGCCGGAATAGTCCATATCACCGAGGGCCTGGGCAAAGGCCGGAGCGGCGAAGCCGAGGAGAATGATCGAAGCTGCTGCAACGACCTTACGCATGACCATATTCCTTCTTATCTGGCCGATATGAAACGAGAATTGGATATCCATCGTTCCAGCCGATCCGGCCATCGGTGAAAAAATCCGGCATGATCTAATCTAGGAAACGTCGGTGCGGATTTCCATCCGGCGGCTGATACCGCCGGATGGATTGATCATGCCTTAAAAGGCGATTGATGCGTCGACGAAGGAGGCGCGCGGCTGGCCCACGAACTTGCCGCCGTTATTGTCCGTCGAGCGGGCGAAATGCTTAGTGGTGGAACAGATTCTTCACGCCGAAGGCAAATTGCGGAGCCTTCGAGAGATTCGTGATCTCAGACGAACTGGCTGAGGCCGGGCACGGAGGCGACGACCTGGTCGACCACTTCCTCACCGGCATGTTCCTTGGCAATCGCGATGGTCTCCTTGGCGAGCGAGGTGATCTCGCTCATGCCGAGACCTTCGCTCATCAGCTGCTGGCCGAGGCCCATGATGCCGCCGCCACCGAGCGCGCTCATGAGGCCGCCGAGCAGACCGCCGCCATTGCTGGAACCTTCGCCGTTGAACCGGGCGACGAGTTCGGTGGCGCCGGGGATCTTCTCGATCATCTCGGCAACCGGGCCGTCGGCCGCTTCGCGCTGCAGGAAGCCTAGCATCATGCCGAGCGCCTTTTCTGCCAGTTCAGGCGAAATGCCCACGCGATTGGCGATTTCAGTCACAATTTCATTCATCGTCTGCCTCCTGTTTTTGACGTTAACGTCAACGTAATCGAATCGAGGCGGCAACTCAAGCGGCGCTTTGTGAGGCGCCTCTTTCCTGCTTTTCGTTTTAACACAGACAGTTGTCCGTCTCCTGTCGCCTGCATATAACAGACAAACGATATTTGCATGAATGTGCGGAAAGAGGATTATCGCATATTCTGGGATGAAGCGGCGGCATCGCCCGAGGGAGATATTCTTACATGCTCGAGGACGACAAGATTTTCATCGGCGCAAGCCGCAATCCTGATGACAGCATCAACAAGGGCGAATATCTCGACCTCAAGTTCGGCAACCGCCACGGGCTCGTGACGGGTGCGACCGGCACCGGCAAGACGGTGACGCTACAGGTGCTGGCAGAGGGCTTCGCGAGAGCCGGCGTGCCGGTTTTCGCCGCCGATATCAAGGGCGACCTTTCGGGCATCGCCGCCAGGGGCGAGCCGAAGGATTTCCTCACCAAACGCGCCGAGCAGATCGGCTTTACCGACTATGAGTTCGACCAGTTCCCGGTCATCTTCTGGGATCTTTTCGGCGAGAAAGGGCACCGGGTACGCACGACCGTCGCCGAGATGGGGCCGCTGCTGCTCGCCCGCCTGATGGATGCCTCCGAGCCGCAGGAAGGCGTCATCAACATCGCCTTCAAGATCGCCGACAAGGCCGGCCTGCCGCTGCTCGACCTCAAGGATTTCACGGCGCTGCTCAACTATATGGGCGAGAACGCCTCAGAGCTTTCCAGCCAGTTCGGCCTGATTTCCAAAGCTTCCGTCGGCTCGATCCAGCGGGCGCTGCTGGTGCTGGAACAGCAGGGTGCGGAACATTTCTTCGGCGAACCGGCACTGAAGATTTCCGATATCATGCGCACGTCGAACAACGGTTACGGGCAGATCTCCGTGCTTGCCGCCGACAAGCTGATGATGAACCCGCGCCTCTACGCCACGTTCCTGCTGTGGCTGCTTTCCGAGCTCTTCGAAGAGTTGCCTGAGGTCGGCGACCCCGACAAGCCGAAGCTCGTCTTCTTCTTCGACGAAGCGCATCTGCTCTTCAACGATGCACCAAAGGTGCTGACCGAGCGCGTGGAGCAGGTGGTACGCCTCATCCGTTCGAAGGGCGTCGGCGTCTATTTCGTCACGCAGAACCCGCTCGACGTGCCGGAGACGGTGCTCGCCCAGCTCGGCAACCGCCTGCAGCATGCTTTGCGCGCCTATTCGCCGCGCGAACAGAAGGCGGTGAAGACGGCGGCCGATACTTTCCGTCCGAACCCGGCTTTCGATTGCGCCACCGTCATCACCAATCTCGGCACCGGCGAGGCGCTGGTCTCGACGCTGGAAGCCAAGGGCGCGCCTTCGATCGTCGAGCGCACGCTGATCCGCCCGCCGTCCGGCCGCGTCGGACCGGTGAGCGATGCCGAGCGTCAACAGATCATGGACCGCAGCCCCGTGCTGGGCGTCTATGACGAGGACGTGGACCGCGAATCCGCCTTTGAGATGCTGGCCGCACGCGCCAGGAAGGCCGCCGATTCCGAGGCCGCCAAGCGGGCGCAGGAAGAGGCCCCGCAGGAGGGCAACACCACGTCCGGCTGGACGCTCCCCGGCTTCGGTGGTGGCGACGACGACCAACCCACTCGAGGCCAGTCCCGTGGCCGCTCCGGCTATCAGCGCGAAACGGTCGTGGAAGCGGCGATGAAGAGCGTTGCGCGCACCGTGGCGACCCAGGTCGGGAGGGCGCTGGTAAGGGGCATATTGGGAAGCCTGAAGCGCTGAGACCAAAGCGTGGCGATCTTCCAGATGCGTTTGCCACGCTTTAAGTTCTTGTTTGATCTAGGTCATCATGCGCAAACCGCGGCACAGTTCTGCGCGGCATGCTTTATCAGCGCTTACGGACAAATTCCGTGCGCAGGACGAGACCTTTGATCGTATCGTGACGGCAGTCGATCTCCTCCGGATTGTCCGTCAGACGGATCGAGCGAATGACCGTGCCCTGCTTCAGCGTCTGATTGGCGCCCTTGACCTTGAGGTCCTTGATAAGCGTAACGGAATCACCATCCTTCAAGACGTTTCCCGAGGCGTCGCGAACCTCGGACGCGGCCTGTGCGGCTGCGGTCATCTCGGAGGCCGGGCGCCATTCGCCCGTCGCCTCGTCGTAAACATATTCGTCGTCACCACCGGCCATGACATTCACCCTCAATCAGGAATTTCCTCAGTTCATGGTCGGCCGCTTATACGATCACACGCTGTTGCGCAACCGCAGTGGCAGACCGGGAAGTGCGCCGTCCGCCGGCTTCAGCTTGAAGAAGCCCGGCAGGCCGAAGAGCGCGTCACGTGGGCCTGCCGGCAAATGGGCGACGAGCATGCCACGCTTTCCTGATGATGCGCCAACATCCCCTGCGGCAATTATGTCGCCATCAAAGCGGCCGTGACATGAAGACTTCGGTATGGCTGATTTCAGCGGGCACAGCGTGAAAAGGCGGGCAATGATCGAAGCCGAAGGCTTCGTAGAGGGAGAGTGCGCTCTTCAAATAGGCTGCGGTATTGACGAGCATGGTGGTGCGTGTGCTCTTCTTCGCTTCGGCGAACACCCTTTGCATCAGCACATTGCCGACGCCCCGGCCGCGAAAAGCGGGGTCCACGAAGAATTTATGGATTTCCATGGCATCCGTCTCGAATGGTGCGAGTGCGATGCAGCCCGCCGGCGCTCCCTCCCATCGGGCGATGAACATCATGGCGTCGTCGGAGCCGTATTTCCGGGCGAGGCTTTCGTGATTTTCGCCGTGGAAAAGCGCCGTGACGATTTCGGCGGGGACACCGTGGGCACGCCCGAGTTCCACATCCAAGGCACCGAGCGCCTCGCAGAAGCCGGCGGCGATCACGAAATCTTCGGTGCTGCCTACCCTTGAAACGGAAATCATCTCACGTCCCCGATCCCGGCTGATGAAGGCCTTTCATACCATCTGAGCGTGTTTGCTGCCATCGTGATCCCTTGTTTCCAGCCGCAAGCAATGGTATTTCTCCGCTGCAACCGAGAAAAAAGGAGGGCTGCGCGTGAATACCTATTTCCGGCATCATCGCCAGCGTGGCCCAGTCAACGCCCTGCAGATGCGTTTGCAGGGCTGACCAGAGACCGTTTCTCGCTAATCTCTTCCTGGTCTGCCCCTAGTGGCCCTGCTGCACCTGAATGCCCGCCGTTCAAGCCGCAGCATTTCATAATCCGCCAAGCATAACGCGCTTTTCCGTCGATGGCTGGAAGCCCCGGATATGCGTGATCGCTCGGCAAGACCAGGATCAGATCATGACCCTCATCAATATCCGCAATCTCAGCATCGTGCTGTCCGCGCCGCTGTTCTCGAAGCTCAACCTCGTCGTCAATGCCGGCGACCGGCTTGGCCTCGTGGCTGCGAACGGGCGCGGCAAATCCACCCTGCTCAGGATCATGACGGGAACACTGGAGCCGACCGAAGGCGAGATCACCAAAGCGCGGGGGCTCACCATCGGCCATGTCGAGCAGAATGTGCCGTCAGCCCTTCTCGACGCCACTTTCCGCGACGCCGTCCTGCACGCCCTTGCGCCCGACCAGGCCGAAAGCGAAAGCTGGCGGGCGGATGTCGTGCTGGAATCGCTCGAAGTGCCCGAGGAGTTGCGCGAACGGCAGCTTCGGCAGCTCAGCGGCGGCTGGCAGCGGCTGGCATTGATCGCCCGCACATGGGTGAACGAACCCGATGTGCTGCTGCTCGACGAGCCGACCAACCATCTCGATCTCGAAAAGATCGCACAGCTCGAGACCTGGCTGAATATGCTGCCGCGCGACACGCCCGTCATCATCTCCAGCCACGACCGCGCCTTTCTCGATGCGACGACCAACCGGACCCTCTTCCTGCGGCCGGAGCAATCGGCTGCCTTCGCCCTGCCCTACAGCCGGGCGCGTGCCGCCCTCGACGAAGCGGATGCTTCAGATGCGCGACGCTACGAAAAGGACATGAAGACGGTCGAGCAGCTTCGCAAGCAGGCGGCGAAGCTCAACAATATCGGCATCAATTCCGGCAGCGACCTGCTGGTGGTCAAGACGAAACAGCTGAAACAACGCGCCGAAAAGCTGGAGGAGACGGCAAAGCCCGCCCATCTGGAACGGTCGGCCGGCGCAATCCGGCTCGCCAATCGGGGCACGCATGCCAAGGTTCTGATGACGCTTGAAGATGCAGAGGTCACGACGCCTGATGGCACCCTGCTCTTCCGCACGGGCCGGCAGTTCATCTGCCAGGGCGACCGCATCGTGCTGCTCGGCCTCAACGGCGCCGGCAAGTCGCGGCTGATCTCCATGCTACGCGCGGCGATCGCCGAGCCCGACACGGCAAAGGCCGGCATCAAGGCCACACCCTCGCTGGTGCTCGGCTATGGCGACCAGCTGCTTGCCGATCTCAGCGATGCCGACACACCGCTGCAGACGATCATCCGCCGCTTCGATGTCGGCGACCAGCGGGCGCGTTCGCTGCTTGCCGGCGCCGGGATGACGATCGAGATGCAGGGCAAGCCCGTAAGGCTGCTATCCGGCGGGCAGAAGGCGCGGCTCGGCATGCTGGTGCTCAGGCTGACGCAGCCGAACTTCTACCTGCTCGACGAGCCCACCAACCATCTCGATATCGAGGGGCAGGAGGCGCTGGAGAGGGAGCTGATGGCGCATGAGGCAAGCTGCCTGCTCGTCTCGCACGACCGCAGTTTCGTGCGGGCGGTCGGCAATCGCTTCTGGCTGATCGAGCGGAAAAAGCTGGTGGAAGTGGAGAGCCCGGAAGGGTTCTTTGCGAGCGTTGGCGGGCTGAATAGCGGTGTTTGAAGGCTACACCTCGTCGTCAGTCGCGTCGTGTGGCCCCCTCAGATGCCGGCAGGCAGATGAGGGGCCAGACGGCACGCAATTCAAACTCTTCGTTCCTGCCTTTTTCAGGAATGAAGAAGCGTGAGATGCATACGCGCTATTCTGCGATCTACCGCTTGCCCGCCGAGAGGCAGAAATAGGCCCCCTGCGGATCCATCCCCTGACAGACCCAGCCGCCGGGAACTTCCATGGGACCGTTGACGACCTTGCCGCCGCCGGTATTGACGCGCTCGATCGCAGCATCGAGCGCCGGCACGGTGAAATAATAGGACCAGAAGGCCATGCCGACTTCCGGCGGGCGGGTCATCATGCCGCCGGTCTGTTTTCCGTGTTCGGCGAAGATGTGGTAGATGCCCATCGGTCCCATGTCGAAGTCCTGGTCCTTCGTCCAGCCAAAGAGCTTGGAATAGAAGTCGAAGGCCTTGGCGCCATCGTTGGCGTAGAGCTCGCGCCAGCCGACATGGCCGGGCGTGTCGAAGGGCAGTTCCGGTGGCGGATTTTCCATCGGCAGCGGCGTCATGATGCAGAGCACCGCTCCGTCAGGATCGGCTACCACGGCAAAGCGGCCGATGCCCGGAATATCGGCCGGCTGGCGGCGGACGGTGCCGCCATTTGCCGAGAAGTCGCGCGCCGATTGATCGACATCGTCGACGGCGACATAACCGGTCCAGTTCGGCGGAATGCCCTGCCCTTCCAGCTCTGCCGGAAAAGGCATCATGCCGGCGACCCTGACGCCGTTTGCTTCGAAGATGACATATTCCGGCTGGTCCGCCGCCGGCATTTTGCTCGATGTCCAGCCGACGACCGATCCGTAGAATTTTGCCGCCGCATCGGGGTCCGGCGTCATCAGTTCGCACCATATGAACTTGCCATGCGTATTGGACATCGTGTTCTCCTCGGTCCACGCTTGAGTTCTGTCTCGTTATTTTACGCAATTCCGGACACAAAACCGCTCTCGCACTTTTGCTGGAATTGCGCTTGAGATGTCCCGGCGATTTCAGCGCTTGCGGGTATATTTGACTTCCATGAACTGCTTCCAGGTGCCGTCAGCTTCCTTGACGCTTGACGTGAAGGTTCTGACGTTGTCGTCGAGGAAGGTGATCTGCTCGCGATAGTCGGCAAAGCCATCGCCTTCGAAGGCCGGCCCCCTGGTGTAGAGCGACAGAACATTACCCGAGGGCTCGACCTCGCCCTCATAGGTCCACATGTAGTCCATCATCGAGCCGATCCAGCTGCCTACATATTTGCTTTTGCTCGGGTCGTAGCCGAGGGTCAGGATCGTCGTCGCCTGCTTGCCGTCGGTCATTTCACCGGTGCCTTCGGCAACGAACCAGATGCCTTGCAGGGAGCGCACGGTCTCCTCCCAAGGCTTGTCGCCGGTCATGTCCGAAGCGGCAACGGCCCAGTGACCGACCATTCTCTCCAGGAAAGCATGCTCCTTCAGCACTTCTGCAGTCTTCATCGTCCTTCTCCTCCGGATGATGGATGGCTGGCTAGATGTTTCAAGCAATTCCGAACGCAAAACCGCGCAATACTTTTGCTGGAACTGCGTTAGTGGCAGCAGGATGAAGCCTGGGGAGCTTCCTCATATTCATCGTGGCGTTTTACGAAATCCATGGTCGAATCTTCGTTGCGGCCCTTGGGGGCATGATCCAGGATCATCAACGTTCCGAGGATTTCTTCCGCACCGCGAGCATAGCTCGAATAGGTATGGAACACTTCCCCCTTCTCATTTTTGTAGAAGGCCGAAAGTCCAGGCAGTTCGTCATTGGCGTCAGAGGGCGCTGTGGGCGAGAAGTTATAAAAGACTTTGTCTTTGGCAAGGTCCTCAGGCGTGAAAGATACATGATAATCGAAGTTGAAATCGCTGCCGAAGGACGAAACCCAAGGGAAATTCCAGCCCATGCGCTTCTTGTAGGCCTCGATCTTGGCGAGCGGCGCACGGGCGACGGCAACAAGGGTCACGTCGTGGTGGTTGAGGTGGGGCAGCGTGCCGTCAAGATGATCGGCGAGGAATGAGCAGCCGGGGCAACCGGCCTCCCATTCGGGGCCGAACATGAAATGATAGACCATCAACTGGCTGCGGCCATCGAAAAGGTCGGCGAGCGATTTCGCCCCCTGCGGCGTGTCGAACATATAGTCCTTGTCGACTTTCACCCAGGGCAAAGCCATGCGCTCGGCATTCACCTTGTCTCTCAGATGGGTCGCCTCTTTCTCTCTCAGGAGCAAAGCCCGGCGGGCTTCGAGCCATTCCTCGCGGGAAACGACGGGATTTTGAGTCATCTTGTTCAGCATCGTCTACGCCCTCCTCCGGCGCGCCGGCATTTTCCGGCAGATAGTCTCCTCTTCTTGACTAAATACATTGATATCAATAGAAATAGATCATGTCAAATCCGGTCGCGATTCCTTTTTCGACAACGCTTCTGGTGCGGGACACATGCCTGTGCCTGCATGTGCAGCGCGCCGCCCGTGCGCTCGCAAGGCTGTTCGACGACGCGCTGCGGCCCGTCGGCCTTACCAACGGCCAGTTCTCCCTGCTGATGTCCCTGAACCGGCCGGAACCGCCGCCGATGGGTCCCGTCGCGAGCCTGCTCGCCATGGACCAGACGACGCTGACGGCGGCACTGAAGCCGCTGCAGCGCAAGGGTTTCGTCGATGTGGTGCCGAACCCGAGGGATCGGCGCGGCCGCCTGCTCTGCCTGACGGATGATGGGCGGGCGGCGCTGCGAAAGGCGCTGCCTATCTGGGAGAGCACGCATGCGGCGCTGGAAGCAAAACTGCCAAATGGCGATGCGGATGGGCTGAGGCGCGACCTGCAGCGTCTGGCGTGATCCTGCAAAACCCGGAATCTGACGACTGCAAAATCAGCCGCCAAAAGCCTCTTGACTTAGAGTGCGCTCGAAGCCGTAGCTTCCTTGGCGTCGTGACGAGAACAGGTGTCCCATGAAGATCAGTGACCTCGCGAAACGGTGCGGTCTGTCGGCTCATACGCTGCGTTATTACGAGCGTATCGGCTTGCTTCCCTTTGCCGACCGCGATCGATCCGGACAACGCGACTACGACGCTTCCATCCTTTCCTGGATCGAGTTTGTCGGCCGTCTGAAGACGACGGGCATGCCGATCCGCGACATGCTGCTTTACGCAAAGCTTGCCGACAAGGGGAAAGCCACTTTCAGCGAGCGTCGAGAGATGCTCGAAGAGCATCGTGAGCGTGTCCGGGTCCATTTGACTGATCTCGAAGCCTGCCTTCGCGTCCTCGACGGCAAAATCGCCTCCTATTCGGAGGCGGAAGAAAGGATGAGAGATGACAAACGGAACATTGCAGAGACGCCGGCTCGGGCAAGGACTTGAGGTGGGATCGATTGGTCTCGGCTGCATGGGCATGAGTTGGGCCTATGGCGCAACGGAAGCGGACAGGGGCGAGGCGATCGCCACGATCCATCATGCGCTCGATCGCGGCGTAACTCTGCTCGATACCGCCGATGTCTACGGCCCGCATACCAACGAAGAGCTTGTGGGGGAAGCGATCAGAGGCCGGCGTGAGCAGGTGGTGCTTGCAACCAAGTTCGGCATCGTACGCGGATTAGAAGCAATACCTGGCACCCAGACAGTCAACGGGCGGCCCGACTATGCCAAGGCCTCCTGCGAAGGGTCCTTGCGGCGCCTCGGCGTCGACCACATCGACCTCTATTATCTCCACCGCGTCGATCCCGAAACGCCGATCGAGGAAACCGTGGGCGCGATGAAGGAGCTCGTCGAAGCCGGCAAGGTCAGGCATATCGGCCTGTCGGAAGCCAGCCCTGAGACGATCCGCCGGGCGCATGCCGTGCATCCCGTCACGGCTGTCCAAAGCGAATATTCGCTCTGGTCCCGCGATCCTGAAGGTGGCGTGCTGCAGACGCTGCGCGAACTCCGGATTGGCCTCGTCGCCTATTCGCCGCTCGGGCGCGGTTTCCTGTCGGGCGCCATCCGGTCTATCAACGATCTTGCGCCTGACGACTACAGGCGGACCTCGCCACGGTTCATCGATGACAATTTCGAGCGGAACCTCGAACTGGTCGCCGTGGTCGAAGAGATTGCGCGCCGCAGGAACGTGACACCAGCCCAGCTGGCTCTTGCCTGGGTGATGGCCCAAGGCGAAGATATCGTGCCGATCCCCGGCACCCGCCGCCGCAGCCGGCTGGACGAAAATCTTGGAGCGGCCGCCATCGATCTGACGGCACAGGATCTCGAGGAAATCGCCAGGACCCTGCCCCGCGCTGTCGGAGATCGGTACGGCGAAATGGGCATGCGCGAAGTCAACGGATGAACATCCTGACAGGACGAAGTCTTCTCCCCGGCATCCGGGGAGAAGACAAGACATTGCCGCGGCATCAGCGCGTCAGGTCGAGGGCGGCCGTCAGATTGCCCATCGGCGGCTCGTTGTTCAGCGCCAGCGCCTTGTCGCGGGCGAGCAGGCCCGGCAGCACCGGCAGGTCGTAGCGGGCGGTGATCAGGCGCAGGATCGAGGTCGTGTCGTACTGCGTGTGATCGACCATGCCGCCCTTGGCGTAGGGCGAGATGATGAAGGCCGGGATGCGGTTGCCCGGTCCCCAGCGATCGGCCTTCGGCGGCGCGACGTGATCCCAGAAGCCGCCGTTTTCGTCATAGGTGACGACCACGAGCATGTGGCCCCATTGCGGGCTCCTCTCCAGATGCGAGATCAGATCGGCAAGATGCTGGTCACCACTCGAAATATCGGCGTAGCCGCCGTGTTCGTTGAGATTGCCCTGCGGCTTGTAGAAGGAGACGGTCGGCAGTTTGCCGTCGTCGATATCCTTGATGAAGGCTTCCCCGGCAAGGCCGCCGTCTTTCAGGTGCTCGGCACGAGCGGACGTGCCCGGCGCGAAATTGGCGAAGTAGTTGAAGGGCTGATGGTGGAACTGGAAGTTCGGCACCGGCGTGGCATTTTTGCCGTCAAGGACTGCCTGCCAGGCGCCGCTATACCATGCCCAGGCGACGCCCTTCAGCGACAGCAGGTCGCCGATGGTGATTTCATGCTGCGGCGGCAGGGTGTTCGGCTGCGAAGGATCGGCATAGGCTGTATCGCCATCCTTGGCCGGGGCATTGGCGCTCGGCTGGTAGGGTGGCTGCATGGTGTTGACGGCGTAGAAATCAGGCGTGAGGTTGCCGTCGGAGACGAATTTCGGAGCGCCTTCGAGGGCGGATTTTGGTGCATTTTCGGCAACGGTCAGCGAAGTGCCGTCTGCATCAACCTTGGCGATGGTGGGTTTGGCAGGGCTCTTGTCAGCGTCGGCATAATAGGGCGCGCAGGCGCAGACCAGTGCGAAGTGGTTGAGGAAGGAGCCGCCGAAGGCGCCCTGAAAGAAGTTGTCGGCGAGAACGTATTTCTTGGCGACCTGCCACATGGGCAGGATAGAGCCGTCATAGTGGCCCATGACGAGGCTGCCGGAATCGGCCCAGGCGACGAACTTGTCGTTCTTGCCGCCGTCGATCTGCATCTGCTCCTGATAGAAGCGGTGCCAGAGGTCGCGGGTGATGACGGAAGGCGACTGCGCGAAACCCTTGGGATCGTCGATCGAGAAGGCGGCGTTGGCGAGATGTGCGGACTGCGCCTCGGTGACGGCTGGCGTCACACCCTTGGCGGTCAGGCCGCCCCAGGCCGGCGGCAGTTCGGCAAGCGGCGCGCCATCGCGATCGAGCTGGCGTGCCTGGCCTTCGCTGACATTGGAGAGGCCATTGGCGCCCGGAAAGCTGCCATAGAGGTTATCGAAACTGCGGTTTTCGGCGTAGATGACGACGATATTCTGGATCTTGTCCATGCCGGCGGGCGCAGCATGAGCGGCCGTGGCTGATACCAGCGGCAGCATGGCCGAGCCGGCCAGCGAAAGATTGCGGAGAAGCTTCAGTCTGGTCATGGCGGTATACCTCATGGCTAAGGGGGCGTGGCTAGAGGAGCGCCCGGCGGAAATGAAAAGGCCTAAGCGCAAGCGCGACGCTATTCCTGCCGTCTATCAACTTTGTGACATCGGGCGGGTCGTCGCCACGGCTGGCAGGCGCGCGTCATCAATCTGTTGCAGTCAGGTTCGATCATGGGGAGGACGATGTTAACCCATTGGAATCCTTGGCATGACGACAAAGATTATCTGGCTGCTGCGATCCGGTCTGGCGCTCGGTTTGGCGGCGACTGCGCTTGGTTTCAGCCTTCCGCCCCTGCGGCAAAGCAGCGCGGCCATCACCGGCGGCATACACCCCGGTCCGATGTCGCGGGCGGAGGCCTATGCCCGCGCCGAAGCCCTGAAGGAACTCGGCCGCAAGATGTTCTCCGATGCCTCGCTTTCGGCCTCCGGCGTACAGGCTTGCGCCTCCTGCCACGATCCGCATCATGCTTTCGCCCCGGCCGCCGCGACGCCGGTCGAAATGGGCGGGCCGCATATGGACCAGCCGGGCCTGCGCGCCGTGCCGACCTTGCGCTATCTGCAGGCGGTCCCCTCCTTCACCGAGCATTTCTACGATTCCGAGGATGAAGGCGACGAAAGCGTCGACAACGGGCCGACCGGCGGCCTGACCTGGGACGGGCGCGTGGACCACGGCTATGACCAGGCCAAGATCCCGCTGCTTTCACCGTTCGAAATGGGCAACAGGGATGAAGCCCAAGTCGTCACCTCACTCAGCAAGGCGCCCTATGCCGACGATTTCAGGGAGATTTTCGGCCAGGAGATTTTCGGCGATGCCAAGGATGCCTTCCGGGGTGTGGTCGAGGCGCTCAGCACCTTCGAGCAGAGCAGAGCGGACTTCTATCCCTATTCCAGCCGCTATGACGCCTTCCTTGCCGGCAAGGGCACTCTGACAAAGCAGGAGCTGCATGGGCGCGATCTCTTCGAAGATCCGGCCAAGGGAAACTGTTCGAGCTGTCATCTGAGCGAGCCCGGCAATGACGGCGAGCCGCCGCAGTTTTCGGACTTCGGCTTCCTGGGGGTGGCGGTGCCGCGCAACATGGCGATCCCCGCCAACAGCGACCCTGATTATCACGATCTCGGCCTCTGCGGCCCTCAGCGTACCGACTTCACGGATCGGCCGGACTATTGCGGCCTGTTCCGCACGCCGACGCTGCGCAATGTGGCGCTGAAGAAGAGCTTCTTCCACAACGGCTACTTCCATTCGCTACGCGATGTCGTTTCCTTCTACGCCACGCGCGACAGCGATCCCGGTCGGTGGTACCCTCGGGATGCCGACGGTACGATCCGCAAATATGACGATGTTCCGCAGGCCTATTGGGACAATCTCAACTGCGACCCGCCCTTCGGCCGCAAGCCCGGCGACCCGCCGGCACTGACGGAATCGGAGATCGACGACATCGTCGCCTTCTTGGGCACGCTGACCGATGCGGATCAGTTGCCCAGCCCGGAACAACAAGCGGCGCACTGAAAAAAGCCGGAGTGATGCCCCGGCCTTTATTCACTGGCGCTGCAGGACAATCAGACAACCGTGACCGGAACTTCGGTCGAGGTGCGCATGGCGTGGCTGTAAGGGCAGACGATATGGGCGGCCGCAGCGAGCTTTTCGGCGGTTGCCTTATCGACACCCGGGATGTTGACCGTCAGCGCAACTTCGATGCCGAAGCCGCCGCCATCTTCACGCGGGCCGATGCCGACGGTTGCGGAAACCGTTGTTTCCTCGGGAATCTTGACCTTTTCCTTGCCGGCCACAAATTTCAAAGCACCGAGGAAGCAGGCCGAATAGCCGGCTGCGAAGAGCTGTTCGGGATTGGTGCCGGTTGCGCCGTCGCCGCCGAGCTCCTTCGGCACGGTCAGCGTGACGTCGAGAACGCCGTTTTCAGAAACGGCGCGGCCTGCGCGGCCACCGGTGGCAGAAGCTTTGGTCGTGTAGAGAATAGGCATGACAATCTCCTTTGGTTAGCCCCGTTCGTCCGGGTTGAGTTTTTAATAACGTCCAATTAAATTGTACGCAAGTGAATTTTGCAAATTGCATTCAGAATTTGAAAAGAGGACAGTGAGACCTCTGGGGATGGCAGCGATGAAAGCGAGAACGGCGAAAGTGATGGAAATACCGGAAGAGGAAAAGCGGCTGGAGAAGCAGCTCTGTTTCGCGGTCTATGCGACGGCGCATGCCTTCACCCGTGCCTACAAGCCCATACTCGACAGGGTGGGCCTCACCTATCCGCAATATATCGTCATGCTGGTGCTTTGGGAAAAGGCCGAACTGCCGGTCAAAACGATCGGCGAACAGCTCGATCTCGATTCCGGCACGCTCTCCCCCCTCCTCAAGCGGCTGGAGCAGAACGGCCTCATCAAGCGCCTCCGCGATTCCCGTGACGAACGGCAGGTCATCGTGTCGCTGACGCCGAAGGGTCAGTCGATGAAGGGCGAGCTCAATACGATCATGTCTTCGATCGGCGAGGCGATCGGCTGTACGCTGGAGGAAATGGCCGTCATGCGCGACATGCTGCACCGGCTGCGGGGCAATCTCAACGCCAGCATATAGGCGGAGACGGAACTACGGCCTCAGACAGAATGCCCGCGCCTGATAGACGCGGGCAATTTGCGTTATTCCGCGGTCTGATAGGCCTGCTGGCGAACCGTTGCGGTCTTCGGGCCGACAGCGGCAAGCAGGGTGATCAGGATCGCCAGCAACGCCACGAAGACGATGCCGCCGATCCGGAAGGAAGCAAAGAGCAGACCGGAAGCAAGACCCGATTGCTCGGGCTTCGCCCGACCGCAGCTCACTGCCAAACAACGATCGGGGTTTTATTGGGGACGCGATCGTAGAGGTCGATAATGTCCTGGTTCAGCAGGCGCACGCAGCCCGACGAGACGGCCTTGCCGATGGAGCGCCATTCGGGATTGCCGTGCAAGCGGTAAAGCGTATCTTCACCGTCGGAGAAGATGTAGAGCGCGCGCGCACCGAGCGGGTTCAAGAGGCCTGGCTCCATGCCGCCACGCTCGATCGAGTATTTCGCAAGCTCCGGCTGGCGGGCAACCATCTCGTTCGGCGGCTTCCAGCGCGGCCATTTCTGCTTCCACTGGATCACGCCGTTACCCGACCAGGCGAAACCTTCACGGCCGATGCCGACGCCGTAGCGCATCGCCATGCCGCCGGGTTGGACGAGATAGAGGAAACGCGAGGGCGTATCGACAACGATGGTGCCGGGCGGCTGGCCCGTCGGATCCACGACCTGCTGGCGATAGTAGCGCGGATCGATCTGCTGGTAGGGAACGGCGGGGATGAGGAAACCGCCGTCTTCGATTGGGCCGTACATGACGGCAAGTTCTGCTTCACCGGGCACGCTCGTCGTCTGGAACGGGCGGAAAGGAGAGCGGTAGCTGATCTGCATGTCGCCATTTTCGACCGTATTCGAAGTGGAGGCACAGCCTGCCAGCGCGGAAGCCGCTGTTAAAGCCGAAAAGGAAAGAAAGCTACGACGGGAGAGAGGTTTATCGAGGCTCATGACGCGGGACTGGTTTCCTTCGTGATGCGGGGCTCGCAATAAACGCAGCTCACCCCTGATTCGTCCAATGCCGAAATCGACAAGGAAAGATCTATCGGCTTATGCTGAATAAACCATAGCATCACGCAGACGTGTCCGGCTCCGGGCAGACGATCTCGCCTGCCCTGTTGCAGCCCTACATCACAACGATCTCGGACTTGGCCGGCACTCTGTCGTAAAGGTCGACCACATCCTGATTGAGCATGCGTACACAGCCGGACGAAACCGCCTTGCCGATCGACTGCCAATCGGGGGTGCCGTGGATGCGATAGAGGGTGTCCTGGCCGTTCTTGAAAATATACATGGCGCGGGCGCCGAGGGGATTGGCGAGGCCCGGATTCATGCCGCCATTTTCCGCAGAGAAGGGGCGAACTTCCGGCTGGCGGGAGACCATTTCGACCGGCGGTGTCCAGCGCGGCCACTTCTGCTTCCACTGGATGACGCCGCGGCCCTTCCAGGCGAAGCCCTCGCGGCCGAGACCAACGCCGTAGCGCATGGCCTTGCCATTGCCTTCGACAAAATAGAGGAAGCGGTCCTTGGTATCGACGACGATCGTGCCGGGGCGCTCGTTGGTCTGGTAATCGACCTCCTGGCGCAGATATTCCGGCTGGATGCGGCTGGCAGGGATGGCCGGCAGCGTGAAATCGCCGTCCCTGACCTGGCCGTACCTGCCCATATCGAGGCGCAGCGGGTTGCTGACCGGCAGGCCGTAAGTCTGGTGGAACTGGGTCTTGTAGAGTTCTCGCGTCTGCGGCACCGGCTGATCGGGGATCGGCTTGACGCGGCGCGGATCGACGCCCGGCGGCTCGTAGAAGACCGGCGAGATTTCCTGCACGAAGCGCGCCGGAGAATCGGCCGCGACATCCGGAACGATAATATTGCAGCCACTAAGTGACGTCGCGGCAGCAACGAGCCCGGCAAACGGGAAAGCCCGGCGCAGAAAATTCATGAAACCATCCTCATCAGCGATAACAGAGACAGCATTATCTGCTCGCAGGATGGCATTCGCGGCTGGCGCGAGGCTGGCGGCCGAAGCTGAAAGCGGCCGAAAAAGTCTGACGATGCAGGCAGTCGCCTGACCCGCATCCGGCAACTATCAGGCCGCCACACCGTGAAAGAACTGGATGCTTTGCGCGATCTCGGCCGGCAGCGCCGAGGTGTGGTTGCCGGCGACCGTATCGGCTTCGATATGCGTACCCGCCGCACGGGCACGCGAGACGAGCAGATCGGCGCGATCGTTGAAGTGGGACTCTTCCTTGCCGTGCAGCACGCGCACCGGGCATTTGAAGCTGTGCGCGTAGCAAAGCGCCGTGCGCACCTCGAATTCATGCGTGTTGGAATCGTCGAAGCGGATGTCTTCGGGATAGCGGTTGAAGAAGCGGAAGGCGTCTGCGTTGCCTGAAATCGGCACGGCCGCCCGAAAACGATGCGTACTCATCGCCGTCAGCATGGTCAGCGTGCCGCCGACGCTATGACCCGCGATGAAGAGGCGCTCGGGATCGACGCCCGGCAGATGGCGCAAGCGCTCGGTCGCGGCGAGCACGTCGTCCACTTCGTCATAAAAGCCGGAGAAATTGCCCATCTGGCCGTTTTCACCGCGCATGGACGGCATCATCACGACATAGCCGGCATCCATGTAAGGCTTCACGAGCTGCCAGTGGCCCATGCCCATGGCGTTGCCGCCGTGAAGGAAGAGGATGCCGGGTTTGGCCTTGCGCTCGCGCCTGTATTTGGACACCCAGGCCGTCAGTTCCAGCTCGCCGCCGTAGCCGGAGCGGTAGAAGATGCGGTCGGCATCGGCGGGTGCCGTCAGCGGCTCGTATTTGTCCGGCGCCGGCCCTTTCTGCAGCAGCTTGGTACGGAAGTGGCGGCGAACGCCGGCATAGTCATGCTTGGCGAGCCTCGGAACGTCGGGCACATCGAAGGCATTCGCAATGCCTGGCATCAAAAGAGAACCGGCCATGCCTGCAAGCAGGCCGCGGCGTTGACGGAAAAAGGCATTTCGTTCTTGCGAGCTCATACACGGCACCCATCATTTCCCCGGCTCAAAAAATCTGCACCGGAAGAGCGTTGCCGCCAATACACATGCTGTTGAAAACGGGGAGCCTGCGTCATTGTTGCGCAGGCAGATATCGTCAACCCGCCTTGGCGTCGATCATGGCGATGAGGGTGCGCAGGCGATCGGCCTCGTAGGAGGGCTTGTCGGGGCGCAATCTCGCAATGCGGGGGAAGCGCATGGCGACGCCTGACTTGTGACGAGTGGATCGGTTGATTCCCTCGAAGGCGACTTCCACCACGAAGCCGAATTCCTTGTCGGCCCTGACAGCCCTGACCGGACCGAAGCGTTCCGTCGTATTGTTCCGCACGAACTTGTCCAGCACTTCGAGTTCGGCATCGGTGAAGCCGAAATAGGCCTTACCAACGGGGACGAGCTGTTCGCCATCCTCGTCGTCCGCCCATACGCCGAACGTGAAATCCGAATAATAGCTGGAGCGCTTGCCGTGGCCGCGCTGGGCATACATCAGCACGGCATCGACGTTGTAGGGGTTGCGCTTCCACTTGAACCACGGCCCCTTCATGCGGCCAGCCTGATAGATGCTGTCGCGGCGCTTGATCATCACGCCTTCGATGACAGGGTCGGGCGGGGCTGCGCGCAGACCGTCCAGATCCTCCCACGTCGCGAAGGACACAAGCGGCGAGAGGTCGAAGCGGTCATGCGGGGCACGGTCGATAATTTCTGAAAGCCGGTCACGACGCTCGACATAATTCCTGCCGCGCACATCCTGCTCGTCGTCGAAAAGCATGTCGTAAGCGCGGATGAAAGCCGGATACTCCTCCAGCATCCTTGACGTTACTGTCTTGCGGTTCAGGCGCTGCTGCAGATCGGAGAAGGTGCGGGTCGGATTATTCGAACGTGCCGTGCCGCCGACCAGAAGCTCGCCGTCGATGACGCCGGAAAAGCTGATCGATTCCAGAATATCGGGAAAGGCGCCGGAGATATCATCACCGGAACGGGAATAGATCCTGCGCGTCTCGCCGGAACGGGAAAGCTGGACGCGAATGCCGTCCCATTTCCATTCGGCTGCGTAATCGACGGGATCGAGATTGGCGAGATCCCCTTCCTCTACCGGATTGGCGAGCATGACGGAATGGAAGATGGCAGGCGTTGCCAGCACCGGCTTTTCCTCGCCGCCCTCAAGCCATTTAAACAGGCTTTCATAGGGCGGCTGCAGACCATGCCAGAGAGTCTCGATCTCGGTGACGTCCCTATCGCCGAGATCGGCGAGCGCCTGCTTGGCGAGGCGGGCGGAAACGCCGATACGCAGCGCCCCGGTCGCCAGCTTGATGAAGGCGAAGCGGCCGGAGGAATCGAGCCGGTCGAGCAGGTCGCGCACGAAGCTGCGCACCTCCGTGCGGCCGAGCGAATTCATTTGGACGACCACCTCGCCGAGGCGCGGCTGGGCGAGAGCGGAGCGGTCGATATCGCGCTCATTGTCCCAGACCAGCGAGATGGTTTCGGCGAGGTCGCCGACATAGTCGTAGGAATAGCGGAAGAGCACGTCGTCCATGCGTTCCAGCACCAGTTCGCGCAGCATGGCGGGCTTGACGTTGCGCACCTCCAGCGTGCCGGCGATCACGGCAAGGCCGTAGCCTCGGTCCGGGTCCGGCGTGTTGCGGAAGTAGTCGGTCAGCAGTTTCAGCTTGCCGGTGCGGCTGGGAGTGAGGACCACGCGGTCGAGGAGATCGGCGAAGGCTTTCATGTTTCAATCCCCCTCGTCCTCATAGCCCACCAGATGCAGCGGCTTGGCCTTCATGCCCTGCAGCTCGCACCAGCGGACCAGCGCCTCCTCGCGGCCATGGGTAACCCAGACTTCCTGCGGGGCGAGCTCGGTGATCGTCTCGGTCAGTTCCGGCCAGTCGCAATGATCGGAGATGACGAGCGGCAGTTCGACTCCGAGCTGCTTGGCACGCTGGCGCACCATCATCCAGCCCGAAGCGAAAGACGGCAGCGGATCGTTGAAGCGGCGTGCCCAGCGGTCGGCAAAAGCCGAGGATGGGCCAACGACGACGGCGCCCTTGAAGGCGGACTTGTCGCGGCTTTCGATCGTCGCCGGAAGGAGTTCGCCGAGATCGATGCCCTGGCTGATATAATAGTCGCAGAGCCGTTCCATAGCGCCGTGGATGTAGATCGGCTCGCCATAACCCGCATCACGCAGCAGGCGGATGACGCGCTGCGCCTTGCCGAGCGCATAGGCGCCGACGAGGTGCGTGCGTTCGGGAAACTGGCGCAGCGAGGCGAGGAGCTTGCCGGTCTCGTCGATCGGATCGGGATGGTGGAAGACCGGCAGGCCAAAGGTCGCCTCGGTGATGAACACATCGCAGGGTACCGGCACATAGGCTTCGCAGGTCGGGTCGGGCCGGCGCTTGTAATCGCCTGAAACGACGATGCGCGTGCCGTTCTTCTCGATGGCGATCTGCGCCGACCCGAGAACATGACCGGCAGGATGAAAACACACCTTCACGCCGTTGACGACGAGTTCCTCCCCGAAAGCGACCGGCTGTTCGCTGGCTGAGAAGCCGTTACCATAGCGGATGCGCATGATGTCGAGGGTCTGGCGAGTGGCGAGCACGTTCACATGGCCCGGACGGGCGTGGTCGGAATGGCCGTGGGTGATGAGCGCCCGCTCCACCGGCCGCACCGGATCGACATAGAAGTCGCCTTCCGGGCAATAGAGTCCTTCGGGGGCGGGATAGAGCAGCGCGTCTGGTCTCATGACAGCAAAGATAGTGGGAATTGCGTTTTGCGCCAGAGGGATACACGGCGCCAAATTTACCAGCCGAGGCGTGGCATGCAGGCTTCGTCCATTGCATCCTCCCGCAACCCCCATTAGCTTCGCCGGCGCTGCAGCAGGGAAGCGAATGAGGGCGCATGCGGACTGTTTTCGGATATGCACTACTGGCGCTCGGGCTGATGCTGCCTGGCGCGGCCTCGGCAGCCGACTGGCAGCCAAGTGAGGAAGTGAAGGCTTACGCGATCACCGGCCGCACCGGCATGGAACTTTACCGGTCCATCGGCGAACGCGGGCCGCAGGCCGGGCCGGGCCGGGTCATCGCGCATACGACCTTCAAGCTGACCTGGACGCGCAAATATGAACAGCAGGGCAGTGCCTGCACGCTGACATCGGCAAAGCCGAAGCTCACCATCATCTACACGCTTCCGAAAGCGCCGACCGACCTGCCGGTGGCCACCAAGGCAAGCTGGGATAGCTTCATATCAGGCGTGCGCACCCATGAGCGCTGGCACGGCGAGACGATCGTCGAGATGGTCAAGGAGATCGAGGCGTTGAGCAACGGCTTCTCCGTGCCCGACGATCCCGGCTGCAAGAAGATCAGGCCCGAGCTGACGGTGCGGCTCGGCGAGCTCTCCAACAAGCAGCGCCAGCGCGGCCGGGATTTCGACCGCTTGGAAATGAGCGAGGGCGGCAACATCCAGCAGCTCATCCTGAAGCTGGTGAACGGTCCCTGACCGGTTCAGAGCGCGGCGAGGAAAGCGTCGACGCGGCTCCAGGTGGCCTCCGCCGCCTTTGCGTCATAGTCAGGGAGCGACGGATCGGTGTAGAGATGGCCGACGCCGGGATAGAGGAAGACCTCCAGGCTGATATTGGCTCTTGCAGCATGCGCGCGCCATGCCGCCACTTCATCCGCCGGCTCGAAATCGTCAGGGTCTGCCAGATGGACCTGAACAGGAATGCCTTCGCGCGCATTGGCCGGAATCTCGGCGATACTGTGCAGCAGGAGCATGCCTGATGTCTGCGGTCGGCTCGGCCAGAGGCTTGCGGCAATACCCGCCCCCATCGAGAAGCCGCCGAGGACGGCCGATGCCGGGAGGTCGGCAACCGCCTTTTCGGCCCGCTTGCAGAGTTCGGCCCAGCCGATCTCCTTGCGGATGGAGAAACCTTCTTCGATCGTCTGCCCTACCCTGCCCCCGTAGAGATCGGGTGTCATAACCTGATGGCCCGCTGCGCGCAGACGCGCCGCGGCATCCCGTTCAAGGGACCGAAATCCGTAGACTGAATGAAAAAGTACAATCTCCGCCATCGCCATCTCCATGTCTTGCAACATAGGGTTTCTGCAACGTGAAGGCGAGCTTTAACCCATAAAAGCCCCAAATGAGCCAAAGAACCACCGGAATCACTTTCTAGCCATTGGCCGAGGCACGACCGGAGGGGATGATGGGACGGAAGCTCACATATACAGGCATGGCGGTTCTCGCCTTTGCCGCCGCAATTTACCTCAACAATACCAGCTTTTTAGCCGAACATCGCGAGGGCAAGCCACTGCTTCTGGCGCATCGCGGCATCGCCCAGCGCTTCGATGAGACGGATCTGAAGAACGACACCTGCACGGCTGCGCGCATGCTGCCGCCGAAGCACGATTATCTGGAGAATACCATCCGCTCCATGCAGGCGGGTTTCGACGCCGGCGCCGACGTGGTGGAGGTCGACGTGCATCCGACAACCGACGGGCAGTTCGCCGTCTTCCATGACTGGACGCTCGATTGCCGCACGAATGGACATGGCGTCACGCGCGAACATTCCATGGCCGAGATGAAGACACTCGACATCGGTTATGGCTACACGGCCGATGGCGGCAAGAGTTTCCCTTTCCGTGGCAAAGGCTTCGGTCAGATGCCGACCCTTGACGAGGTGCTTTCCTCCTTCCCGGACAAACATCTGCTCATCAATGTCAAAAGCCGCGACCCTTCCGAGGGCGAAAAGCTCGCGGCCGTGCTGAACGGCCTGCCGGTTGAGCGGCGCGCCAGGATCATCGTCTATGGCGGCAACGAGCCGATCAACCGGCTCCGGCAATTGGCGCCTGATATCCGCACGGCTTCACGCGCCAGCCTGATGGGCTGCCTCACCGGTTATATCGGCTACGGCTGGACAGGTCTTCTACCCGATGACTGCTGGAATGTAATGATGCTGGTGCCGATCAATTATGCGCCATGGCTGTGGGGCTGGCCAGACAGGTTCCTCAACCGCATGCAGGATGCACATACGCAGGTCTTCGTTATCGGGCCTTACCACGGCGGCGGCTTTTCGACTGGTATCGACAATGCCGAACGCCTCGCGCAACTGCCTGACAATTACTCCGGCGGCATATGGACGAACGAGATCGAGACGATCGCCGATCTGGTGAAATGATCAGGCGCCGCGCGCCAGCAGCATGACGACGATTTCTTCCGGCGCCACGGGCCTGGAGAAGCGGTAACCCTGCGCCTCCTCGCATCTGACATGGCGCAGGAATTCCAGCTGCGCGTCGGTTTCCACGCCTTCGGCGAGCACCGAGAGCTTCAGCGTCCGGGCGAGCGAAATGACGGCCGACGCAATGGCGACGGCGGTCTGATCGGCAGGCAGAGCCTCGACCAGCGAGCGGTCCATCTTCAACCGGTCGAAGGGGAAGGTCTTCAGCGCGGCAAGCGAGGAATAGCCGGAGCCGAAATCGTCGATCGACAGACGCACGCCAAGCGCACGCAGCGACAGCATCATGGAGAGCGCACGGGCGGCATCCTGCATGATGACGCTTTCGGTCACCTCCAGCTCCAGCCAGCGCGCATTGAGCCGATGACTGTCAATTGCCTCTGCCACGTGTGAGGCGAAATCGGGATCGGCGAACTGCTTGGGCGAGACATTGACGGCGATTGTCAATGGCGTCAGTCCCATGTCCTGCCAGGCGCGAGCCTGGCGACAGGCCTCGTTCAGCACCCAGAGACCGAGCGGCACGATGAGACCGGTTTCTTCGGCAAGCGGGATGAAATTCATGGGCGGTATCACGCCCTTGGTCGGATGGTTCCAGCGCACCAGGGCTTCGAGACCGCTGATACGGCCGGTCGCGACATCGACCTGCGGCTGGTAGAGCAGGAAAAGCTGGTCGCCGACGATCGCCTGGCGCAGTTCCTCCTGTTCGCTGAGCGGCAGATCGACGGCATTGCTGACGACACCGTCGTGGTATTGCAGCGTGTTGCGGCCAAGCTGCTTGGCACGATACATGGCACGGTCGGCATTGGCGAGCAATTCGTCCGGCGTCGCACCATCCCACGGAAAGGCGGCAACGCCGATGCTCGAAGTGACGGCGATCTCACCAACTTCGGAGCGTACAGGCTTGGAAATCGCCTTCTGCAGCTCGCGCAGCCGCCGCATGATGCCGGCGTCGTGGCTGGACTGGTGGACGAGCACGACGAGGAATTCATCGCCGCCGAGGCGCACGACCATATCGGAGGCGCGCACGCAATTCGCCATGCGGGCAGCAGTCTCTTTCAGCACCTCGTCGCCGGCGGCGTGGCCGCTCGTATCATTGATCTCCTTGAAATTGTCGAGATCGATATAGCCGACGGTGACCTTGCGGTTGTTGCGGCGGGCCTGATCGAGGATCTTCGCCATGCGCTCCTTCAGGAAGGCGCGGTTCGGCAGACCAGTCAGGTCGTCGTGATGTGCCATGAAATGGATGCGGTCATCGACGCGCTTGCGCTCGATGGCAATGCCGGCAATGTGGGTGGCGAGCGCCACCAGTCTCATCTCGTGTTCGGTCGGACGTCTCACTTCTTTCGAATAGAGCGCGAAAGTGCCGAGCACATTTTTCTGCGAGGTGCAGATCGGCGTCGACCAACAGGAGCGGAGGCCGAACTGGCCGACCATCACCCGGAAATCCTCCCAGAGCGGATCGGCTATCACGTCCTCTACGATGACAGTTTCGCCGCGCCAGGCGGCCGTGCCACACGAGCCCACCTTCGGGCCGATGGCAACACCGTCGATCATCCGGCTGTAGGCGCCGGGCAAATTGGGAGCCGCGCCGTGGTAGAGCCGTGTGCCCTCGCGGTCGAGCAGCAGCACAGAGCCGGAAATACCGATCATCTGGCGCTCGATCATCAGCACCAGTGCTTCGAGGATCATCGGCAGGGGTTCGTTGCGGGCGATCATTTCCAGCAGGTTCGCTTGGCCGCGATAGAGCTCCTCCTGCCGCTTGCGCTCGGTGATATCGCGGGACACACCGATGAGGCCGACGACCTCGCCGCGATCGTTGCGCAGCGGTATCTTGGAGGTCAGGCGACACATGGTGCCCCCATCCGGCATCGGTACAAGTTCTTCCATGTCGATGCGGGGCTCGCCGCTCGACATGATCTCCTGCTCGACATCGAAATACCGGCGGGCCGTCTCAAAATCGAACAGGTCGAAGTCGCGCTTGCCGGCGACCTCGGCAGCGTTCTCCAGCCCGTGGCTGCGCGCCATGACAGCATTGGCGAAGACGAAGCGACCATCGCGGTCCTTGACGTAAAGAAAATCGGGAAGCTCGTGGACGATTGCCTTGAGGCGGAGGTTCTCTATGCCTTCGGACAGATGATGAGCGGTCGCCGCCATCATTGCCTCCGTGGCAGCCACGATACGCTGCGTCTCGGCACTGAAGGTATCACCAGATTCCCAACGTCGGACCCCAATTCCATTCATGACGCTGTTCTCCCGGTAAACGCAGGCCTATCCACAATAGTCATATTTGAAACCGCTTTCTAAAATAACGAGCATTTCCTTCGGGTTGCTTAAATGGAAAGGTGAACAAGACGACAATATTGGAAAGGTTGCGTTTGTTGATCGACCGATGACTATTCTTCTGTTGCAGACATGTGTCGAAAAGAAACATTTCTGCTGGCATGAATCCTGCGTGGAGCTCGGACATGAAGATGGATTTCAGCAAAATCTCCCGGCGGGATATACTTGGCATGGCAGCCGCTTCTGCGGCGGCGATGATGGCGCCGCGCGCTTTTGCGGCTCCGCTCAGTGCGGAACAGCCCGACCTGCGCGGCTCGATCGATGCGGTGCAGTATCGCGCCGCTCTCGAAAGCGGCGACAAGAAGAACCGCAATCTGCAGCAGATGATCGAGAAAGCGGCGCGCGAGAAGGTACCTGTCTTCCTGCCGCCGGGCACCTATCGCATTTCCAACCTGACGCTGCCGGACAATACGCGCATATCAGGCGTGCCGGGCGCAACGCGGATCGTTTATACCGGCGAAGGCCACCTTTTTGCCGCGGAGAATGCCGGTCGCATCGAGCTTTCCAATCTCGTCATCGACGGATCGAACCGGTGGCTGGCAGATTATGCCGGCGCCCTCATCCAGTTCACCGGCGTCAGTGAGGTGCTGATCGACAATTGCGAAATCGGCGGCAGCCGCAAGCACGGGCTGCAGCTCGAGCGTTGTGGCGGGCGGATCGAACGCAGCCGTATTTCCGGCGCCGAGCAATCCGGCATCTATGCGGTGGAATCGACAGGCCTCTCGGTCACAGACAATACGGTTTCCGACTGCGGCAATGGCGGTATTCTGGTGCACCGCTGGAAGAAGGCCGAGGATGGCACGATCGTTTCCGGCAACCGTGTTTCCAATATCCGCGCCAATGATGGCGGCACCGGCGAAAACGGCAACGGGATCAATATCTTCCGCGCCGATGGGGTGACGGTGGCTGACAACCAGATCTCCGACTGTGCCTTCACCGCCATCCGCGCCAATTCCGGCTCCAACATCCTGATCAGCAACAACCAGTGCCGCCGCTCCGGCGAGACGGCGATCTACGTGGAGTTCGAATTCGTCGGCGCCGTCGTCTCCGGCAACATGATCGATGGAGCGGCGAACGGCATTTCGATTGCTAATTTCGATCAGGGCGGCCGGCTGGCCAGTGTCACCGGCAATGTCATCCGCAATCTGACGCTCAAAGGCCCCTACAAACACGAGGTCGGCTTCGGCATCGGCATAGCCGCCGAGGCCGATACTCTGGTGTCGGGCAATGTCATCGAGGACGCGCCGCGCTGGGGGCTGCAGATCGGCTGGGGGCCTTATCTGCGCAATGTCGTCGTCAACGGCAATGTCGTGCGCAAGTCGCCGGTCGGCTGCGCGGTTTCCGTCACCGAAGGTGCGGGTTCCGCCGTCATCACCGACAATATCTTCCAGGAGATGGGCAAGGGCGCTGTGATGGGCTTCGAATGGGACAAGCAAGTCTCCGATGAGCTTGCCGATGATAGCTCCCGCTATAAGCAGCTGACCATCGGGCGAAACCGCATTTCCTGAGCGCTATCAAAAGCTTTCATCGACATATCATCCGCAGATGCTTTTTTCACGATTGCGCTGGCTTTAGGGTCGGCGCATCAGAGAAGGGGACATTGCTATGCTGACAATCTACGGGGTCTACCGTTCGCGCTCCGCCCGCGTTTACTGGATGGTCGAGGAACTGGGGATCGAATTCCAGTCCGTGCCGGTGCTGCAGGCCAGGCGGCTTGCCAATCCGCTCTCGCCGGATGCGCCCATCAACACGCTCTCGCCGGAATTCCTTGCCATCAACCCGATGGCGCTGATCCCAGCCATCAAGGATGGCGATCTCGTATTGAACGAGTCTCTGGCGATCAATCTCTATCTCGCGCGCAAGTATGGCGGCGAACTCGGCGGCAAAACCGTCGAGGAAGACGGTTTGATGACGATGTGGACGATCTGGGCGGTTTCCGAACTCGATGGCAACACGGGCAAGATCGTTTCGACCTATGATGACGGCAAGGAAAACACCGAGGCGGGACGCGCCGTCATCGATGTCGCCTGCCGCACCATGAAGCGGCCGCTTTCGGTTCTCGAAAAACATCTCGAGGGCAAGGACTGGATCGTCGGCGGGCGCTTCACGGTCGCCGACCTCAACATCGCGGAAGTGCTGCGCTACGCCCAGAGCGAAACCGCGCTGTTTGCGGCGCATCCGAACATCGATGCCTGGATCCAGCGCTGCCAGTCACGCCCGGCCTATCTGGAAATGCAGCGCAAGCGCTCGCTGGAGCCGGTCGAAGCCTGAGGATCAGCCGAAGATCGCGGCGGTTTCGGCCATTTCCTCGCGGATCCAGGCCTTGAAGTCGCGCACCTTCTTCGGCTCGCGTCCGCCTTCGGCACTCACGAAATAATAGCCGTCGCCGGTATTGGCGCGGATGCCGAAGGGTGCGACCAGCCGGCCTTCCTGCAGCGAATAGCCGGCGAGCGTCTGCCAGGCGAGCATCACACCCTGCCCGGCAATCGCCGCATCGAGGCAAAGCGAGGCATCGTTGAAGCTGTGGCGGACGGCAGGCGGCGCGCCCGAGAGGCCGGCCGCCTGCATCCAGACATCCCATGTGAACATGGCATGGGCATCGATGACGGCCGGGAGTTTCAGGATATCGGCCGGCTCCTTCAGCTTCGCGGCCATCTCGGGAGAGCAGACGGGAAACACCACCTGCTCCAGGAGATGCTCGACCTTGACGCCAGGCCAATGACCCTTGCCGACACGGATGGCGACATCGATATCAGAGGCGGCCAGATTGACGAGTTTGGTGGTCGCGTCGAGGCGCAGGTTGATTTCCGGATGGCGCTCCATGAAACGGTCCAGCCGGCAGACCAGCCAGCGGGCGGCCAAAACAGGCGCTACCGAGATGGTCAGGATGCATTCGTCCTTGCGCTGCGCCATCGCAACGGCTTCCGAAAGCCGCACGAAGCCTTCGTTCAGGGCGGCAAGAACGGGCGCTCCCGCTTCCGTCCCCAGCATGCCCTTCGGCGTGCGCTCGAAGAGCAGCCGGCCGAGTTGGGCTTCAGCCTTGATGACCTGCTGGCTGACGGCTCCGACGGACACGCCGAGTTCATGCGCCGCCGCCTGAAGCGAGCCAAGCCGACCGACGGCCTCCAGTGCGCGAAGGCCATTGAGATGCACGGAATTGAGGTTTCTCATATAGCTTTCCTATAGCAGGAAACTGGTAATCTCAATTGAAAAGCAGGTGCTCGCCGCCGATATTGGCATCATAAGACGATTATGTTCGAGGCTATTCTATGCCCGTGGTGCCGAAGGCGATTGCGATGTCTTGCGCCGATGGCACTGTTACGCATCGAGAAAGGAGAGCCACGATGTTACTGCTGAAGTTTTTCTGGAACCAAACAGATCCTGGCACAAGGACCTCAGAGACCAAAGATGATTGGGACGACGATCTGCTCGGCCACCCCGACATCGCCTCCATGTCGCAGCGAGAGCTTGCCGACCTGCCTCTGCCGGTACCCGCGCCCAAACGCCCTCTGCAACGACAACTAGAGAAATGCGTCTGAAGCTGTACTATATTCCCGTCGAAGAATAGTCGGGGCGGGCGGTATGGCGGAAAGCGTGGAAGGGATTCTGGCACGGTTGAAGCGGTTGGCGAAGGAGGCCGGCCTGTCTGGCATCGAGGAAAGCACCTCTTATGGCAACCTTGCGCTGAAGGTCAGGGGCAAAAGCTTCGTCGCGGTCAAGAACGACGAAACGGTGGTGATCTCGATCCCGATCGATCATAAGGAACACCTGCTGACGATGGCGCCCGATATCTACTTTCAGACAAACCATTATGTCGGCTGGCCGTACCTGCCGGTTCGGGTCGCCGCTATCGGCGACGACGAGCTCAAGCAGCGGCTGATCGACGCCTGGACCTACCGGGCGCCGAAGAAGCTGATTTCCGCCTATCGCGGTTAGACCTTTTCGCGCGCCAGCGCACGCTGGACAGCAGGGCGCTGCAGCATGCGTGCATGATGCTCGCTGACCTTGGGGAAGCGTGCGGGATCGACGCCATCGGATGGCAGCCAGTCGGTCATGACGAAAAGATAGGGATCGGCGACCGTGTACGTTTCGCCCATGACCCACGGCCCCTCAAACATCGTCTTCTCGATCAGTTCGAAGCTTTCGGCCATGGTCTGCGGCACCTTGGCCTTCATGGATTCCAGAGCCGCTTCATCATCGGCCCAGCGGTAACCGCGCGGGCGATGCGCATGGTTCACATGCACTGTCGATGAGATATACCCATTGAAGGCCTGCAGCCGGGCAAATTCGAAGGGGTCGTCGAGGGGCGCGAGCCTGGCGGCGGGCGCCATCTGGGCAATATAAGCGAGGATCGCCGTCGACTCGGTCAGTACGCCGCGGTCGGTGGCAAGTGCGGGAACGCGGCCCTTCGGATTGATCTTCAGATAGGCTTCCGAGCGCTGCTCGTTCTCGCGCGTATTGACCTTCTTCGCATCGAAGGAAAGGCCGGATTCCTCCAGCGCAATCAGGCTGGCAAGCGCGCAGCTACCGGGCGCAAAATAGAGTGTGAGCATGGTGAGACTCCCCTTTCGGGGAGCCTTATAGCGCGAGTTTCATGGTCAGCGGAAGACAAGGTTTCGTCATTCGCGCAGCCGCCCATCACGTGCAACCCGGCACGTCCTCCAGCCGGTACCAGACCGGAATACCGCGCTCCCTGGCGATGCGCACGTCGTTGTCGGCGCCTTTGGAATCGCCCGGCAGGCGCAGCACGCCTTCGCAGAGCTGCAGCAGGCGGCCGGCGACGGGATGAAAGATTTCCTCATAGAGGTCGTCACCGACCGATTTGCCGCCGGCGGCATGCCAGATGGGCAGCGCCACCCATTCGCCAATCATCGGCACATGGCCCGCCTTGAAGAGAGCATGGGACGGCTCCTCCAGACGCATGAGGTTAGCAGCCATCTTTGCAGGGTCATCGCCCGTTCCGGACCGGTACGGACCGGCAATCAAAATCAACATTGGTATCTCCATCAACTCCCGGCCTTATGCACGGGATTTCGCGAAAATGCACGATATTTCTTGAATGTCGAGTCAATTCGTGCATATTCGCGATGTTTCGTAAATTTTCGTGCAGAGACCACTCATGCTGACCACACAACGGAAAACTCTCATCCTCGACATCCTGCGCCGTGACGGACAGGTGATCGCCAAGCGGGTGGCTGAAGATTTCGAGCTGTCGGAGGATACGATCCGCCGCGACCTCCGGGAGATGGCAGCGGAAGGGCTCTTGAAGCGCGTGCATGGCGGCGCCCTGCCCATTGCCCCCGACCTGCCTGACTTCACGGCCCGCCGCGATGTCGCTTCCGATGTCAAGGCGCGGCTCGGCGCAAAGGCGGCGCAGATGGTGAAGGCCGGGCAGATGGTGTTTCTCGACGGCGGCACGACGACGGCGGAGGTGGCGCGTCACCTGCCGCGCGACATCCCCTTCACCATCGCCACCCACAGCCCGACGATCGCCGCCGAGCTGGAACATCACCCGACCGCCGAGGTGATCCTCTGCGGCGGCAGGCTCTACAAACATTCGATGGTGGCGACGGGAGCCGTCGCCATGGCCGCGATTTCCGCCCTGCGGCCGGATATCTTCTTTCTCGGCGTGACGGCCGCCCACCCCATGCATGGATTTTCGACAGGGGATTTCGAGGAAGCAGCAATCAAGCGGCACATCGCCCGCTGCTCGGCGGAGACGCATGTGCTTTTGACGGCAGAGAAATTCGATCTCGTTTCACCCTGCGCGGTGCTTGCCATCAGTGACGTGGCGGGGTTGATCGTGCCCGCGGAAATGCCCAGGGAAAGGCTTCGGCCCTACGCAGAGCTCAATGTCGCAATTGCCGCAGCTTGACCCGCTCTGGGGCAGCGATCAGGCGAAGGCCTCGCTCACTCTGATATCGCCGACATGGATGGCGTTCCAGTTGCGCATTGATTTATTCGCCAGAGCGGTCAGCGCAGCATGTTCCTTGCCGCCCTTCTCGAAGAAGCGGGCGAGCGTCGCCGCAACCACGGCTTCGGCTGCGCGCCCGGCACCGTCATCGCATTTCAGCGCAATCGCAATGCCTTGTTCCGGAATGGCGGCGCAGAAGACGCCTTCCGCGCCTGTCTTGCAAAAGATGCGGCCGGGGGCGATCTGCATCAGCTCCGTGCAGGCCCGGCCGGTGCCCGCGACATAGAAGGGCTCTGCCATGCAGGCTTCGAGAAGACGGCGGGACGCGCTTGCGCGCTCACGGCCAAGGCCGTTGCCGGTCGCCATCTTCGCAAAGCCATGGGCAAGCGATTTCAGCGGCACGGCATAGGTCGGAATGGAGCAGCCGTCGGTGCCGCAGACGTCATGACCGAGTGTGGCGCCGGTCAGGCTTTCCATGGCATCGCGGATCTGCTGCTGCAACGGATGATCGTAGCCGATGTAACCCTTGCTATCGATGCTCTGATGGCAGCAGGCGCAGATGAAGCCGGCATGTTTGCCGGAGCAATTGTTGTGAAGCGCGGTCGGCTTCTCCAGCGTGCGCGCCTGGTGGATCAGCGTCTTCTGGTCCGAGGACCAGTGCGCGCCGCATTCCAGCGCTTCCACGTCACGGCCGGCCCGCGACAGCATGGAGGCGGCAAGCGCTACATGTTCGTCCTCGCCGCTATGGGAGGAACAAGCGAGCGCCAGTTCCTTGTTGCCGAAGCCATAGGCATCCGCCGCGCCGCTTTCGACCAGCGGCAGCGCCTGCATCGCCTTGCAGGCCGAGCGCGGAAAAACGCCCGCCTCGATATCACCCAGCGAAAAGGCGACACGGCCATCGCCATCCACGACCGCAACCGATCCGCGATGGCGGCTTTCGACGAGCGAGCCTCGGGTGACTTCGACGAGCACGGGATTGGGCATAGGCAAGAATCCGGATTGTGGGCAGAGACTGAAGGCATAGCCTCTCGCCCTCCGAAAGCCAACGGAATTTGCGGGAGATATTCGCCGATCACAGCATCTGAACAACCATCACACGAAGTGACTGTTCGTGCGGCAACCATCGTTTTCCGTGTGGTCGCAATGAGGTTAAAGGTGGGTTATCAGGACTCATTCTCATGCCATCCTCATTTTCTTCCATCATCCGCGACAGCCGCATCCGCATTCCGACCCTCACGCTGGTGGCGCTCGCCTTCACCTATGCCTCGACGGTCCCCTACCAGTCGATCATCGGCATCAGCGAACTCGGCATGAGCGACGGCGCCTATTCGGCGCTGGTGTTCTTCGCGGCGGTCGTCAATGTCGCCATCAGCCTGACGCTCGGCATATGGTCGGACAGGCTTAGGGAAAGGCGACCACTGGTGCTGGCGCTTTCCATTGCCGGCATGATCGGCTTCGGATCGATCGCGCTTGTTCACAGTCCTGCGGTTTTCATCTTCTCGGTGCTCTTCCTCGTGCCGATGAGCAATTCAACCTACTCGCTGCTCTTTGCCAGCGTGCGGGCACGCACCAATCAATTGGCTCGCAGCGAGGCGGTCGCCATTACCTCGACAGTGCGCGCGCTCTATTCTGGTTCCTGGGCGGTGGCGCCGGGGCTGGTCGGGCTTGCTCTCGTCACTTCGCCATCGATGACGCCGGCTTATGGGGTGGCTGCGGTCGCAAGCCTCATCTGCTTCTGCCTCTATTTCTTCTTCGCACCCGGCAACGGCCCGGTGCGCGAGACGCTCACCGACCAGCCAGGCTTCTTCGCCTCACTGAAGCGGGTCTTTGCGCTCGATGTTTTCGTCCGCGTCTTCGTCATGTCCCTGCTGCTCGGCCTGCAGCGGCTGAATGGCATGGTCTCGCCGCTCATCATCGTGCATAAAATCGGCGGCAGCGTCGTCGATGTCGGCTTCCTGTCGGGCCTGACGGCCTTCCTCGAGATGCCCTTCATGATGATGTGGGGTCTGGTGCAACGGCGCTTCCATACCGTGCATGTGCTGGCTTTCGGGACGGTTCTCTACTGCCTCTACATGGTGCTGCTCGGCTTTGCCACCGCGCCCTGGCAGCTCTATGCGCTGCTCGGCCTCAATGCCTGCGGAGCGGCTGCCATCCTCAGCCTGCCGATCACCTATCTGCAGGACCTCATCGCCGATCGACCAGGGCTTGGCAGCTCGCTGATATCGCTCAACACCTTCATCGGCATTGGTGTGGCCGCAGGCCTTTTTGCGCTGGGAACAGCCGTGACGGATTATTCCGGTACGGCCTTCGTCGGTGCTGCTGTCGGCATCATGACCATCGTGATCCTGCTCTATCTGGAAAGCGGAAGCCGCGTGCGCCAGCCCGCTTAAATTATCTCGGTGTGATCCGATAGGCGCAACGGCGCGCACCGAGCAGGATATGCTCGCTGCGCTCGACATTGGCCGAGAGCACACTGCGAAAGGTTTCGATTTCCGAACGGCAGAATCCGGCACAGACCGCGGCCGCCGCGCAGATCGGACAATGGTTTTCGACAAGCATCAATGATCCATCCTCCTCCTGCCAGCTATCGGCCATATAGCCCTCGCGGCTTCGCATGGCGGCCAGCCCTTCGACGCGGGCGGCAAGATCCGGCTTGCCGGCGAGTTCATCGCGATAGCGCTGCAGCGTTTCACTTTCACGGGCGGCAATGACGGTATCGAGCGCGGCGGGGCCGAGTTGCTCGACAACGGTCGTCAGCAGGGCCGCCGTCAGTTCGGCATGGCCATCCGGGAAATGCCTGTTGCCTTCAGCCGTCAGGTGCCAGAGCTGGCTCGGCCGTCCCCTGCCCTTTGCGGCCACCGTCATCGCTTCGACCAGCCCCTCTTCCGCCATTTTGGCAAGTTGCTGGCGGGCGGCCTCGCCTGATATGCCGAGTGCATCGCCGATCGCGGCGGCGAGCTGCGGCCCCTCGGTCTTCAACAGGATCAGGATGCGGTTGACGGGAGACTGGCGCATATTTTCCAAGTTATCTCTTGTTTTAATCCGATGCTCATGCAATTTTCCAATCCATAACTTGGAAAATAATAACGGGTCAGGAAAAACGCAAGGATTCATTATGTCCGAGACCGCATTGGAGCCACCCGGCTCATCGACCTCCGTCTTCCAGCTGTTTTCTCCCGCACTTCTGCCAGCAACGCTGATGCTTGGCGGCGGCATGACGATCGCGGCCGTCGAAAGTTATATTACGGCGACGATTGCGCCGAGCATCGTGCGCGATGTCGGCGGGCTGGAGTTGTTTTCACTGGTGACGACGCTCTACGTCGCCGCCACCATACTGGGGTCGATCTTCATGGCGATGCGGCCGAGACGTATCGCGCTGCGCAGCGTCTATGTCCTGGCGGCCGTGGTCTTTGGCGTCGGCAGCCTGCTTTGTGCGGCTGCACCGTCGATGCCGGTCGTGCTGATCGGACGAACGGTGCAGGGCTTCGGCACCGGCGCGCTTGCCGCCCTCTGTTACGCCTTCATCCGCTTCGTCTATCCCGAACCGCTCTGGCCGAAGGCTTCAACCCTCTATGCGGCGATCTGGGGCGTTTCGACCGTCATAGGCCCGACGCTCGGCGGCTTCTTTGCGCATGACAGCGCCTGGCGCTATGCCTTTGCCGTGCTCGTTCCGCTCGGCGTGCTGATGGCGGTGCTGGCGCCGCGGCTTTTACCCCAGGCCGAGGACGACCGCGAACAAACGAAAATGCCTGTCGTGCAGATCTGCCTGCTGCTTGCTGCGGTGCTGCTCGTCAGCACCGCAGGCACGGTCGAGGCGATGACGGCTAAAATCGGATTGGTCGCCATCTCGGTCGTCGCCATCGGCGCGATGCTCGTCATCGAACGCAAGGGAGACAACCGGCTGCTGCCATCCGGCGCGGTGACGCTCAGCCAGCCGATTTCGCGGGTGTATCTGACGATGCTCGGCCTGAACGTCGTCCTCGTCAGCGATATCTTCATTCCCTATTTCCTGCAGATCCTGCATGGGGTGACACCGTTGGTCTCGGGCTATCTGGTGGCACTTGTCGCGCTCGGATGGACGGTGGCGGCCTTCTTCAGCGCCTCCTTCTCCGGATGGAAAGTCAAAGCGGCAATCGTAGCGGGCTGTATGACGGAGGCCGTTGCGACAGCCGCGCTTGCTGTCTTGCTTGCCCGCGAGAACCCGGAGGCGAATCTGGCCATCCTCGTGCCGGCGGCGATCACCATGTTCATGATGGGCTTTGGCGTCGGCCTCGGCTGGGCACATCTCGTCGCCAAGGTTCTGAAGCTGATTGCCGACAACGAGCAAGACAAGGCATCGGCAGCCATTCCCACCATAAGTTCGCTCGGAAGTGCTTTTGGCGCAGCCTTTGCCGGTGTCATCGCCAATGGCGCGGGTCTGGTGGAGCCTGGCGGCATTGCCGGCGCGCTGTCGGCGGCGCGATGGCTCTATCTGATCATGGCCTTGCCGGGACTGGTTGCCATCGGCGCTGCGGTGTCGCTTACCGCATCGACCCGAAAATCGTAATCGATTGTCGGAAAGCCTGATGCGTCGGTTCAAGGACGCACGGCGCTCTAACCGAGCTTCAGCATGATCTTGCCGATGTGGTTGCTGCTCTCCATCAGCCGATGGGCGGCGGCCACGTCTTCGAAGGCGAAGGTCTTGTAGATGACGGGTGCGACCGTACCCGCTTCCAGAAGCGGCCAGACCTCGGAGAGAAGATCGTCGCGGATCGCCCGCTTCTCCTCCGCCGTGCGCGGACGCATGGTCGAGCCGGTCACCGTCAGGCGCTTGACCATGATCGGGGTCAGGTTGACCTTCTCGGCAACCGCACCCTGCAGGAAGGCGATGATCGACAGGCAGCCGTCCTTCGCCAGCGAGGCGATGTTCTTCTCGAAATAGGCCGCGCCGATCATGTCGATGATGATATCGACGCCCTGGCCGGTCTCCTGCCTGATGACGGCGGCAAAATCCTCTTCCCGATAATTGATGGCGCGCTTGGCACCGAGCTTCTCGCAGGCCTCGCATTTCTCCTTCGAACCGGCGGTCGCGTAGACCTCGGCGCCGAAAGCCTTGGCAAGCTGGATCGCAGTTGTGCCGATGCCGCTGGAACCGCCATGGATCAGCACTTTCTCGCCCTCCGTCAGGCCGGCCATCTGAAAGAGATTTGCCCAGACGGTGAAGAAGGTCTCCGGAAGGGCCGCTGCCTTCACTGCATCATAACCCCGAGGGAAAGGCAGCGCCTGGCCGGCGGGCAGAAGGCAATATTCGGCATAAGCGCCGCCATTGGCGAGACCGCAGACCTTGTCGCCAAGCGAATAGCCGGTCACGCCGGGGCCGATCGCGACGACTTCACCGGCAAGTTCAAGGCCAAGAACGGGGCTTGCATCCTTCGGCGGCGGATAGCTGCCCTGGCGCTGGGAAATATCCGGGCGGTTGACGCCGACCGCTTCGGTGCGAACGAGGATCTGGCCTTCGCCCGGCACCGGCACCGGCCCGTTTGCAATGACCATCACCTCCGGCTCGCCGAAAGACGGCAGATCGATAAAGCGCATATGCGACGGCAACGACATGACCCGGCTCTCCCTGTTCCGAACTATTGGAGATAAATCAGGGTCTGGGGCTTGGGAAGGCCGGAAGTGCCAGAGGCGTCAATTCGCCTCGCCTAGCGTATGGAATACGAGACCGTCCTTATTTTCCTTGGCGGCAGACTTTACGAGGGCAATCTCGGCGCTGACGCGATTGATATCGTCGATGACGAGACCTTCGGGCAGTTCGAGGACGCCGATCGAGCAGCGCATCAGCGGGAAGAAGGCTTCCGCGCCGGTGCGATCGTGGCCGCGGATACGACCGGCGGCGCGGTCCTCATCCGAATAGAGATCGAGCACGTCATCGTGGAAATCGCTGATGAGCCGATCGAGGATTTCCGTCAGTTCCTCCTTCGTCCAGCCGACGACGCCGATGAAGAAATCGTCGCCGCCGACATGGCCGAGGAAGTGGCGCTCGGCGAAGAAATAGCGGCGCATCAGCGCGGCGAAGAGCGAGATCGCATGGTCGCCGAGATGGAAGCCGTAAGCATCGTTGAAGGGCTTGAAGTTGTCGAAGTCGCAATAGCAGAAGTGGCGCACTTCATCGCCGTCGCGACCGGAATGGCGCATGAAATCTCTGATAGCGCGGTTGCCCGGCAGGCCGGTCAGCGGGTTCTGGTCCTGTGCCGTCTTCAGCTGCTTCTCGTTGATGACCTTGATCAGCGAGGCGGCGGAAACGACGCCGGCATAACGCATGTTGTCGGTGAGGATCAGGCAGTTGCTGCCTTCCATATTGGCGAAGATCACCATGAGCTGATCAGCATCGCTGTCGAGGCCGACGATCGGCGCACGCTCGACGAAATGCGAGATGGTGCGCTCGTAGTCCTTGTTCTTCAGAAGGTCGCGGCCGAAGGGCTGATAGATATATTCCTTGAGGTGGTGCTCGTGAATGATGCCGCGCGGCTCGCCATTTGCGTTCAGGACCGGGAAATAGGCCTGGCGCGGGTTGCGGCGGAACAGTTCGAAGACCGTATCGATGGCGTCGCTCTCATAGACGGTCGGCAGCATTTCGATCTGCTTGCGAATGAGGATTTCATCGAGCGACTGGCTGTTGCCCTTGTTCTTGCCGAGCTCCTGCAGGTGCGGGAAGGCGGGCACGAGTTCGGAGAGATGCGTCGACGGGCGGGAAATGAACCAGCCCTGCACGAGGTCGACGCCGTAGTCGCGGCAGACGATGAATTCGGCCTCCGTCTCGATGCCCTCGGCGATCACGCGGGTGCCTAGAACGTGGGCCATGTTGACGATGCTCTTCAGCAGATGCCGCTTGCGCGGGCTGCGATCGATATCGGCGACGAAGTGACGGTCGATCTTCAGGTAATCGACGGAATAGTCGCAGAGCAGCTTCATTTCGCCGTGACCAACGCCGAAATCGTCGATCGCCAGCTTGAAGCCGGCCTTGCGCAGGCGCGAAACGAGATCCGCGAATTCTGGCACGCTGGTATTGTCGAAACGCTCGGAGAATTCGAAGCAAACGGAAGACGGCGGGATATTCGCCGTTTTCAGCTGCAGCAGCAGGTTCTCGACAAGGCGATTGCCCTGCGGGATGAGGCGGACGTCGAGATTGAGGAACAGCGTGGCGGTTGCGAAGTTCGAGAGCGTGGAAAATTTGGCAAGGGCGCGGTTGGCGACCATTTGCTCGAGCTGCAGAAGCTGCCCGTGCTCATAGGCTTCATCGAGGATTTCGATCGGCGTTTCGAAGCCGATACGCTCTTGCCCGCGCATGAGGGATTCGTAACCGAAGACGGTGCCTGTACCGGCTTCAACGATCGGCTGAAACGCGTTTTCAACGACAAGTTTGGCAAGGGTGACGATCTGATCGCTGGCGTAACGACGCACGACACCCGGTTCGACGCTGGCAGCCAAAGACATGCCAATCTCCACTGTGACCTTTTCTTTTTCGGTTGGACAATGGAACAGAAGGGTCAACGAACTCTTTCGTCAGTGTGAAACTTTTATGAAACGCGCAGGCTTCCATGCGCGCTCAGCGTTTATTAGATTTTCCATTTGCAATCAATGGCTTATTCAAGCCGAGCGGCGATGTTCCGCTTCATGATCTGCAAACATATCGGCGACGCATCTGCCGCCGCTGGGAGCACTTTCATCGGCCAAGACGTCGCTGTGATCTTCGTGCAGTTTGCGGGCGGCATCCCACAGGCGCAGTGCCTCGCGCACGACCTCGCTGCTCGATGCATATCCGCCTTGATCGACAGCATCGCGGATGCCGGCCGCCTGGAGCGGTGAGATGGAAACGGTGACCATCGGCATGGAATTCTCCTCCCATTCTATTTCGGCAGAGGCTGCCTACGGGGGTCCATTTTCGGCTTTCCGCGGCGACCTGCGCCAATGCCGAAGTGCCTGAGCACAGAAGGCGGCCCTTCTGCGGGGCCGGCCTTCAACCCTCAAATTTTAGTACCCCATCATCTTCTTGTCAAAAAAGAAACGGCCTGATCAGACCATCCGGCTGCTTCTCTCCACAGTTTCAAGACCGGATACCCAGGCCGAAGGCGAGCATTGTCCAGCCCTGAACGATGAGATCGATGGCCAGGAAAAGACCGAGTATCCAGAGGCTGTTGACCGGCCAGCCGAGCGCAATCACGAAGCCCGCAAGAGCGGTGATGAGGCCGCTCGCGACGATCCAGCCCCACCCTTTGAGCGGCCGCATGCGCAAGCCGACGAAGAGGCGGAAGACACCGGCAATGAGCAGCGCGATGGCCAGAAATAGGGTCAAGGCAGCCGAGGTGAGGATAGGGTTGATGAAGGCGCAGATGCCGGCGAGCACATAGAGCACGCCGCTCAACGCCCAGAAGAGGACATGATCCCAGCCGCGTACCTGGAAGGCGTGGATGAGATAGATGATGCCGCCCGCCAGCATCAGCATGCCGACATAAAAGACTGAAGCGACGGTCGCCATCAGCAGATTGCTGAGAGCGATGAGACCGCAGATGAGGAGCAGCACGCCGAGACCGACGAACCATACCCATTTCGACCGCAACGGGGATTCGGGCATTCCGTCGTAAATATTGGCCATTGGCGCATCTCCTGATTGCCGGAGATATGCTGCAACAATTTTGCACGGAAAGAGGTGACTCAGATCAATCGGTGAAAGATTTTTATTGATTGATCAGTCAATCAAAAATACGTTCCACCTATTCTCGGAGGATTCAACTTGCCGAAGGTCGGAATGGAACCGGTGCGCCGCAAGGCGCTTGTGGATGCGGCGCTGCAGGTGATCGGCGATCACGGCTCGCTGACCGTCACCATGTCCGACATCGCCCGGCGAGCTGGCGTATCGCCTGCCCTTGCCCACCACTATTTTGGCAGCAAGGAACAGTTGCTGATCGAGACCATCCGTTTCCTGCTACGGCAATTGCGCAACGACGCCGTGACGGCGCTGAGGCAAGCGGCAAAGCCGCGCGAACGGATCTCGGCCATCATCCGGGTCAGCTTTCATGCCGATCAGTTCGCGCCGCAAACGATCGCCGCCTGGCTCGCCTTTTATGCCGAGGCGCAGCGATCCGAAGAGACGCGGCGTTTCCTCGTCGTCTATGCGCGGCGCCTGCGCTCCAACCTGCTTGCGCCGCTCAAATCGCTTTGCCCCGCCGATGCCGCAGAACGCATCGCGGAGGGCGCGGCCGCGATGATCGACGGTCTCTATATCCGGCAAAGTCTAAAATCGGCGCCGATCGGCATCGAAGCCTCGATCGCGCTGACGGAAGACTATGTAACGACACAGCTCACCTACATCAGCGCATGAGCAGCAACCGTACGTCAAACCAGGGACCAGCGACATGAAAGCCCAGCCGAAAGCATCGCACTTCATCGACGGGGAATATGTCGAGGATGAAGGCGGCACCATCATCGAGAGCATCTATCCGGCGACCGGGGAAGTGATCGCCCGGCTCCATGCCGCAACGCCTGCCATCGTCGAAAAGGCGATCGCGGCCGCCAAACGCGCGCAGCCGGAATGGGCGGCATTAAGCCCAATGGCACGCGGGCGCATCCTGAAGCGCGCGGCCGAGATCATGCGTGAACGCAATCGAGAACTTTCGGAGCTGGAAACGCTCGATACCGGCAAGCCGATCCAGGAAACCATCGTCGCCGACCCGACCTCGGGCGCCGATGCCTTCGAGTTCTTCGGCGGCGTGGCACCTGCGGGACTGAACGGCTCGCATATCCCGCTCGGCCAGGATTTTGCCTATACGAAGCGCGTGCCGCTCGGTGTCTGCGTCGGCATCGGCGCCTGGAACTACCCGCAGCAGATTGCCTGCTGGAAGGGCGCGCCGGCTCTGGTCGCCGGCAACGCCATGGTTTTCAAACCCTCGGAAACAACACCGCTCGGCGCGCTTGCCATCGCCGAAATCCTGCATGAGGCCGGCCTGCCGAAGGGGCTTTACAATGTCATCCAGGGCGACCGGGACACCGGACCGCTGCTCGTCAATCATCCCGATGTAGCCAAGGTGTCACTGACAGGCTCGGTACCGACCGGGCGTAAGGTGGCGGCTGCTGCCGCAGGCCAGCTCAAGCATGTGACGATGGAGCTCGGCGGCAAGTCGCCGCTGATCGTCTTCGACGATGCCGATCTCGACAGCGCCGTCGGCGGTGCGATGCTCGGCAATTTCTATTCGACGGGCCAGGTCTGCTCCAACGGCACCCGTGTCTTCGTGCAGAAAACCATCAAGAGCGAGTTTCTGAGGCGGCTGAAGGCGCGCACCGAGGCGATCCTGATCGGCGATCCGATGGACGAAGCCAGCCAGCTCGGCCCGATGGTGTCCTGGGCACAGCGCGAGAAGGTGTTGTCCTATATCGAGAAGGGCAAGGCCGAGGGCGCGACACTGGTGACCGGCGGCGGCATTCCGAACCATGTGACGGGAGAAGGCTATTATGTTCAGCCGACCGTCTTTGCCGATGTAACGGATGGGATGACGATCGCGCGTGAGGAAATCTTCGGTCCCGTCATGTGCGTGCTCGATTTCGACGATGAAGCCGAAGTCATCAAGCGCGCCAATACGACGGAATTCGGCCTCTCCGGCGGCGTCTTCACTGCCGATCTGACACGCGCTCACCGCGTCGTCGACCAGCTCGAAGCCGGCACGCTCTGGATCAACACATACAATCTCTGCCCGGTCGAAATCCCGTTCGGGGGATCGAAGCAATCGGGCTTCGGGCGCGAAAATTCGCTGGCGGCACTCGAGCACTATAGCGAACTGAAGACGGTTTACGTCGGCATGGGGCCGGTCGCCTCACCCTACTGACCTCATCGGAAATCGACGCGGCAGTTGCACACGACAATCCAAAGGGAACAGCATGCAACAGGCAGATTTCGTCATCGTCGGCTCCGGCTCTGCGGGTTCGGCACTGGCTTACCGGCTTTCGGAAGACGGCAAGAATACCGTCATCGTCATCGAGGCGGGCGGTTCGGATTTCGGGCCGTTCATCCAGATGCCGGCAGCACTTGCATGGCCGATGAGCATGAAGCGCTATAACTGGGGCTATCTTTCCGAGCCCGAGCCGAATCTCAACAACAGACGCATCACCGCGCCGCGCGGCAAGGTCATCGGCGGCTCGTCCTCCATCAACGGCATGGTCTATGTGCGCGGTCATGCGGAAGACTACAATCGATGGGAAGAGCTCGGCGCGAATGGTTGGGCCTATGCGGATGTGCTGCCCTATTTCAAGCGCATGGAGCATTCGCACGGCGGCGAGGAAGGCTGGCGCGGCACGGACGGGCCGCTGCATGTGCAGCGCGGTGTGATGAAGAACCCGCTGTTTCATGCCTTCATCGAAGCCGGAAAACAGGCGGGCTTCGAAACGACCGAGGATTATAATGGCTCGAAGCAGGAAGGCTTCGGGCTGATGGAACAGACCATCCATCACGGCCGGCGCTGGTCGGCGGCGAACGCCTATCTGAAGCCGGCGCTGAAGCGGCCGAACGTTGAGCTCGTCCGGGGCTTTGCGCGTAGGATCATCATCGAGAACGGCCGCGCGACGGGCGTGGAGATCGAGCGCGGCGGCGCAACCGAGATCGTCAAGGCCAATCGTGAGGTGATTGTTTCAGCCTCCGCCTTCAACTCACCCAAGCTTTTGATGCTGTCCGGCATCGGTCCCGGCGCGCATCTGCGGGACATGGGCATCGAGGTGAAGGCCGATCGGCCGGGCGTCGGCGCCAATCTGCAGGACCATATGGAATTCTATTTCCAGCAGATCTCGACCAAGCCGGTGTCGCTCTATTCCTGGCTGCCGTGGTTCTGGCAGGGTGTCGCCGGTGCGCAATGGCTGCTTTCCAAGGGCGGGCTCGGCGCCTCCAACCAGTTCGAGGCCTGTGCTTTCCTGCGCTCAGGCCCCGGCTTGAAACAGCCGGATATCCAGTATCACTTCCTGCCGGTCGCCATCAGCTATGACGGCAAGGCGGCCGCCAATACGCACGGCTTCCAGGTGCATGTCGGTTACAATCTCTCGAAATCGCGCGGCAACGTGACGCTACGCTCGACAGATCCAAAGGCCGATCCGGTGCTGCGCTTCAACTATATGAGCCATGCCGAGGATTGGGAGAAATTCCGCCACTGCGTGCGCCTGACGCGCGAGATCTTCGGCCAGAAGGCTTTCGACCATTATCGCGGCCCGGAAATCCAGCCTGGCGAGAATGTGCAGACGGATGACGACATCGACGCTTTCCTGCGCGAGCATCTGGAGAGCGCCTATCATCCGTGCGGCACCTGCCGTATGGGCGCGAAGGACGACCCGATGGCGGTTGTCGATCCCGATACCAGGGTGATCGGCGTGGGTGGCCTGCGCGTCGCAGACAGCTCGATCTTCCCACATGTCACCTACGGCAATCTGAATGGTCCGTCGATCATGACAGGCGAGAAAGCCGCAGACCATATTCTCGGTAAGCAGAGGCTGGCGCGCTCCAATCAGGAACCGTGGAGCAATCCGCGTGCGGCGGTGAGCGACCGGTAGTCAGCAATAATCTTCTTCGCGCTGATGACGGATGGCGAGGACGACGACCGTCGCCTCCAATGAAAACTGGGCAGCGTGTCGTAAAGCAGGCGACGGGCTTACAGAAAGCCGATCCACCTTCCGGCCACGACGGCTGCGATCCATATCAACGCCGAAAGGGCCGCGGAAAACTGCAACGCGGGACGGACGATGCCGATCGCGATCGCGGTTCGCCACCCCTTACCGGCATGAACGATGAGCACATTGAGGAGACCAAAGGCGATCAGGCCGAGTTTGGCGAGGAAGGCGGTATTTGCAGCATATTCGGCCGGGCGAACACTGAAGAGACAAAAGCCGGTGAGCAAAGCCAAGGCGAGGCCGATGCCTGCCGAGCGGGACAGGAAGGGTGCGATGACCTCCACCGGCACTTTGGCGAAGAAGCCGGCGAGCCTGAGATCAAGCGGGAGAATGGCGCCGACCAGAAGGCCGATCGCCAGGATATGGGCGGCGTTGACGAACATGTAGAGCGTCGCGGAGCGTTTGAGCTCGACCGCGAGTGTGGTGGCAGCCAGCCATTCGAGAAGCTCCATGACGAAGCGTCAGTTCGTCTGGATGCGTTCCGGATAAATGTCGTAGCGCTTTTCACCGATGGTGATGCGCACGGCCTTCAGCCGTTTCTCGTTGCGGTCCTGCGAGCGGTTTCCGAGTGCTGTGACCTGATCGCCGGGCCTTGCGACGCCCTCCACGAAGCCGGAGCGCTCCGTCTGGCGCGGATTGCCGAGCTCGACACGCCAGACGCCGTCATCAACGGTTGCGACATCGAGCGTCGGATGCGGCCCGCCCATGGATATCTGCTGGATGGTGCCGCGGAGCTCGATCTGGTCGGCTTCCGCCCATGACCAGCCGTGATGCGCCGCTGCACCCGTTGCGAATGCGGCCGAGAGCATGGCAGCCGCCAGCACTCGCTGGCCTGAAAGTGCAAACATAATCTTCTCCCTACCCGAATGAACGGGCAAGTGGAGCATGGACGACATATGAGAAGAGCACTCACCGAATCTTGAAGACCGGTGAGTGGGAGGAAAACGGATCAGGCGAGCAGGCGCGTGACCTCGGCACCCTGTTTGGTTCCCACGGCATCGGCGATGGTCGTCGAGAAGAGGACCTTGCGGGTGGCGTCGGCCACCTTGGCGAAGACATGCCGGATTTCGCAGGTCTGCTCGCCGTCGCAGTCATCGCACTTGCGGTAAGCAGTGATCGACAGGCACGGCAGCGGCGCGATGGGGCCGTCGATGATGCGCAGGATCTCGCCGAAGGTGATGCTGCGGGCCGGTTTCAGCAGCAGGTAGCCGCCCTGCTTGCCGCGGCGGCTGACGACGATGCCGTGATGCTTCAGGTCGAGCAGGATCTGCTCCAGAAACTTCTTCGGGATCTTCTGCTGCACGGCAATGTCGGAAATCATGACGGGTTCGTCGGCCGCAGCTTCCGCCAGAACCGTCAGCGCCCGCAGCGCATATTTCGCTTTTTGCGTAATCATCTCGGACCGTCGAACACACACAAAGCGGTGCCGAACCCCGGCATCGCACGAAAGCTATTCGCCTCTATTGCACAGCCAGCATGAACGGAATTTGAACGCGCCGGAAAAAGCCTTGAGAGACAAGTGTTTTGGCCCTGTTATTCACCCTCGGCCAACAGTTGATAAGCTACTTCAAAAAACGGCAATTTTCATCATTATCGCCATCACTTCCGATTTCCAATTGACAGGCGCCGTGTAACACTACTATTTCTATAGATATTAAGATCGAGCGTATTTTTGACGTTGGCGGCTGCTTTTCTGCATTGCGGCAGGATGGGAGAGATATTTGCTCCGCTAGCCAGTCCTTTCGAAATCCCTTTTTCTGTCCGATCCGTCCTTCAGCTGTAATACTCCGGCCAATATCAAGGACAGGATCCCCCATGACTGTTATCAATCCGATCGAAGAAGCCGAGGCTTTGGCTGACAAGCTTTCGGGCCTCGACCTCGCCGGCCGGCTTTCGCTCGTTGCCGGCCTTGGCGGACGTGTGGTCTTCACCACGTCACTCGGCATCGAAGACCAGGTCATCACTGCGGGAATCGGCACGCATCGCCTGCCGATCGACGTCGTCACGCTGCAGACAGGCCGGCTTTTCAAGGAAACCCTTGATCTGATCGACGAGACGGAGAGCCAGTACGACATCCATATTGCCCGCTACGAACCCGAACAGGCCGACATCGATGCTTACGCGGCGAAATACGGCATGAACGGTTTCTACGAGAGCGTCGAAGCCAGGCATGCCTGTTGTGGCGTGCGCAAGCTGAAGCCGCTTGCGCGGGCGCTGGCAGGCGCAACGATCTGGATCACCGGCCTGCGCCGCGGCCAGTCGGCCAACCGCGCCGAGACGCCGTTTGCGGAATATGACGCTGAGCGCCACCTTCTGAAGGTCAATCCGCTCGCCGATTGGGATATCGACAAGATCAAGGCCTTCGTTGCCGACAACGGCGTGCCGATCAACCCGCTGCATGCCCGCGGCTATCCCTCGATCGGCTGCGAGCCCTGCACCCGCGCCATCAAGCCCGGCGAGCCGGAGCGCGCCGGCCGCTGGTGGTGGGAACAGGATGAGAAGCGCGAATGCGGCCTGCATGTCGCCGAAGAAGCGGCTTCGATCGTCGCGCAGCAATAGGAAGTCTGGAGTACAAAATGCCCGATACCCGTCAGGATACGGAACTGACCAATCCGCAGAGCGCCAAGCCGCCGCTCGACCCGCATCTGAAAGCGCTGGAAAACGAAGCGATCCATATCTTCCGCGAAGTTGCCGCCGAATTCGAGCGTCCCGTGATGCTCTATTCGATCGGCAAGGATTCCTCCGTGCTGCTGCATCTTGCCCGCAAGGCCTTCTATCCCGGCCGCGTGCCCTTCCCGCTGCTGCACGTCAATACGGGCTGGAAGTTTGCGGAGATGATCACCTTCCGGGACGAGATCGTGAAGAAGTACGATCTCGACCTGATCGAGCACATCAATCCACGCGGCAAGGCTGAGAACATCACACCGTTTACCTATGGCTCGGCCCGCTACACCGACATCATGAAGACGGAAGCGTTGCGCAACGCGCTGGATGCCGGCCAATATGACGCGGCCTTCGGCGGCGCACGGCGCGACGAGGAAGCCTCCCGCGCCAAGGAACGCATCTACTCGTTCCGCACGCCGGACCATCGCTGGGATCCACGCAACCAGCGCCCCGAACTTTGGAACATCTATAACGGCCAGATCCGCAAGGGAGAAAGTGTGCGCGTCTTTCCGCTGTCGAACTGGACCGAGGTCGATATCTGGCGCTACATCCAGGCCGAGGATATCCCGATCGTGCCGCTCTATTTCGCCGCCAAGCGCCCCTATGTCGAGCGCGACGGCATGATGATCGCCGCCTCCGATCCACGTCTGGAGCTGCTGCCCGGCGAAACGAAGCAGGAAGACTTCATCCGCTTCCGCACGCTCGGCTGCTTCCCGCTGACGGGCGCGATCCGTTCCACCGCCACCAGCCTTGAAGAGATCATCGCGGAGCTGGAAATCGCTACGGTTTCCGAGCGCCAGGGCCGCGCCATCGACCGTGACCAGTCCGGTTCCATGGAAAAGAAGAAGCGTGAAGGATATTTCTGAGATGACTGCAGCCGTTCCCGCAAACGTCGTCGCCGTGCCCGCCGCCGAGCCACTCAAGGCCGTGCGCGACTCGCGCCCGTTGCGCCTCATCACTTGCGGCAGCGTCGATGACGGCAAGTCCACGCTGATCGGCCGCCTGCTCTGGGACACCAAGGCAGTCAAGGAAGATCAGGCGGCAACGCTCCGCCGCGATTCCACCGGCAAGCAGAACGATCTTGGCCTTCCCGATTTCGCGCTGCTGCTCGATGGTCTGCAGGCAGAGCGCGAACAGGGCATCACCATCGATGTCGCCTATCGCTATTTCTCGACCGACAAGCGCTCCTTCATCGTCGCCGACACGCCCGGCCACGAGCAGTATACCCGCAACATGGCGACCGGTGCCTCCACCGCCGATCTCGCCGTGCTCTTGGTCGATGCCCGCGCAGGCATCCTCGAGCAGACGCGCCGTCATGCGACGATCGCCTCGCTGCTCGGCATCAAGCAGTTCGTGCTCGCGGTCAACAAGATCGACTTGACGAACTATGACCGTGCCGGCTTCGACAAGATCACCCACGAGTTCAAGGAATTTGCGCTGTCGCTCGGCGTCAAGCAGATCACCGCGATCCCGATGTCGGCGCTGAAGGGCGAAAACGTCGTCTATTCCGGCCAGGCAGCGATGCCCTGGTATAACGGTCCGACGCTGGTCGAAACGCTGGAACACGCGACCGTCCGTTCCGGCCAGTCGACCGGCTTCCGCCTTTCCGTACAGCGCGTCTCACGCCCGGGAGAGAGCTTCCGCGGCTATCAGGGCACGGTTGCCGGCGGTTCGGTCAAGCCGGGCGACAGCGTCATGATCCTGCCGTCGGGCATGGTCGCCAATGTCACCAAGATCGTCACCTTCGATTTGGTGCGCAATGCAGCCGTTGCGGGTGATGCGATCACGCTCGTGCTGGACCGTCAGGTGGACGTTGCGCGCGGCGACATGATCGTTTCGATCGACTCACAGCCGCAGACGGGCCTTTCCTTCGATGCGCAGGTCGTTGCCCTGCAGCCTGAGGGTATCGAGGCCGGCAAGCGCTACTGGCTGAAGAGCGGCTCGCGCCGCCAGCGCGTTCAGGTCGAGCCCATCAGCCAGCTGGAGCTCAAGACCGGCACGTGGAATTCCGCCCAGCGGCTCTACATGAACGCCATCGGCAAGGTGCGCCTCGTATTCGACGAAGCCGCCATCTTCGATCCCTATGAGCAGAACCGCGCTACCGGTTCCTTCATCCTGATCGACCCGGAAACCAACAACACAATCGCCGGCGGCATGGTGACCGGCAAGCGCGCCGATGTCAGCGGCCTGCATGGCAATGATGCCCGCGTCATCCTCTCGCTTCCGGCCGATCTTGCCGAGCAGATCATGGCGAGCGAGCTGTTTGCCCAGCGCCGCCACGAGGCGGAAGTGCGCCGCATGACAGCGTCGGAAGCGGCCGAGCTCTGGTCGAGCGCGGCAAGCGACATCTAAGGAAAAGGGGCCGATCGGCCCCTTTTTTATGCTCTTCGTTTACTGCTGCGGTCCCGGGCGCGTCGAACCGCGCTCGATGATCGAAAAGCCGAGATCGACCCTGTGTTCTTCCGGCGGTTCTTCGCGGATGGCGCGCAGCAGCATGTCGGCGACACGGCGGCCGAGTGCGTGGCGCGGAATATGCACCGTCGTCAGAGACGGCGAGGTGAATTGTGCGAATTCCAGATCGTTGAAGCCGCAGATGCCGAAATCATCGGGCACGCTGATACCGCGTTCGTTGCATTCGATCAGCGCGCCGAGGGCGAGATCATCATTTTGCGCAAGGATCGCATCGAGATCCGGTACCCGCTCCAGCAGCTCGCTGAACAGGCGCCGTCCAAGACCGATGCTGGTGGAACCGTCTTCGCCATGTATCAGCGACGGATTGTCGAGACCGGCCCGGCGCATGGCTTCCTCATACCCCGCACGGCTGCGGCGAGAACGGATATCGCCGAGTCCGCCAATGAAACCGATTCGCTTGTATCCCTTCGACAGAAGGAGACGGGTCGCGGCAGCAGCGGCAACATGGTGCGACATGCCGACGAGCAGCGTTGCCGGCGGTTGGCTGAGGTCGGCGACGTGGGCCACCGGAAATGAGGCCGTATCGATCAACAGCGCGAGCCCGTCATAATATTCCGCATTGATAAGGATAATGCCGGCCGGCTTCTGCGCCAGGAAGGATTTGAACTGGCTGATCTCCTGATCGCCGTCATCGAGCGTATTGGCATATTGCACCCGCAGATCCGTGGCACGCAGCCGCTCCTCGATGCCCATCATGACGCCTGTGAAGCAGGGGTGATGAAGCGACGGCGTGATGACGCCGACGATGCCGCTATGGCGGCCGGCAAGCGCGCGGGCGGCAAGATTGGGGATGTAACCCATCTCGTCGACGGTGCGAAGAATGACCCCGCGCAGCTCTTCGGAGACGATTTCAGGGTTGCGAAGCGCACGTGAGATGGTGATCGGACTGACCCCTACCCTCTTTGCAACATCACTCAACTTTACATGGGAACCGCGCTTCTTTTCCCGCCCCGGCTTCACTGAATCCCTCATTGCTTCCCGCACGTCGCCGCCAATCTCGCCCCCCGTCGACTCGCAACTCCTTCTTTCTGAAGAAGAAATAATTTAGAATCCACTAACATTTCAAGTTCCCACATCAACCGAAACGCGAAAAATCCCAAATAAGCGCCGCGAGTAGTTCAATTTATTACGCAGCCGAGAGGCCGGGGGATCACAGGAAATGAAATCTGTTTCACTGTTCTGGCACTTCAGACGGAGGCACCAGCAGGGCATTCGCGAAACCGAGGCGATGCCGGGTCAGGCAAGATTAAATTATAGTAATGTCTTACGATACCGTAATACAAACATGATCAATGTTTAATTTGTAAATCCCTCAGAACGGATCATATAGGTATCAAGCACCAATTGTTCCTGACGACAGTAATATCCGATTGCAACCAGTGAAATCCAAGTAAAAGTCAGCAATAATTGGCGGAAATACTCCTCGACGCCAAGGTCCATGGCATGGAACCACGACGTCAACTGATGCCAACGCTCTCGCAAGGGACTTCCACCATGTCAAACATTCTTCGCAAGCATCGGGCCGCAGCACTCGTCGGAGCGGCCATCGTTCTCGGCGCGACCTCCCTGCCCTTCGCCATCTCCTCTTACTCGACGGCTCTTGCTGCGCCGGCTGAGACCGGCAGCATGCTGGCCTCCAATGGCTCCTTTGCTTCCATCGTCGATGCCGACAAGCCGGCTGTCGTGACCATCACCACGACGATGAAGGCCACCAATGCCAGCGCCGACAGTTCGCCGATGGACGAGCAGTTTCGTCAGTTCTTCGAACAGCAGGGTATTCCTCTGCCGCATCAGGCGCCGCAGCAGCACGAGTCACAGCATGCCATGGCGCTCGGCTCCGGCTTCATCATCAGCCCCGACGGTGTGATCGTTACCAACAATCACGTCATCGACAATGCGATCGACATCAAGGTCACGCTCGACGACGGCACCGAGCTGCCGGCCAAGCTGCTTGGCGCCGATGCCAAGTCCGACCTCGCGGTTCTGAAGGTCCAGGCTCCGCATCCGCTTGCGACCATCGCCTGGGGCGATTCCGACAAACTGAAGCTCGGCGACCAGATCCTTGCCATCGGCAACCCGTTCGGCATCGGCACGACGGTGACGGCCGGCATCGTCTCGGCCCGCGGCCGCGACCTGCACAGCGGCCCCTATGACGACTTCATCCAGATCGATGCGCCGATCAACCACGGCAATTCCGGCGGCCCGCTGGTCGATCGTGACGGCAATGTCGTCGGCATCAATACCGCCATCTACTCGCCGAACGGCGGCAGCGTTGGCGTCGGCTTCGCCATTCCTTCCTCTGAAGCAAAGACGATCGTCGCCAAGCTGCAGAAGGACGGTTCGATCGATCACGGCTATCTCGGCGTGCAGATCCAGCCGGTCACGCAAGATGTCGCCGATGCAGTCGGTTTCTCCAAGGCTGAAGGCGCGCTGGTTGCAGCCGTTACCAATGGAACGCCTGCTGCCCATGCCGGCATCAAGACGGGTGACATCGTAACCGCCGTCGGCAGCGAAAACGTCAAGACGCCGAAGGATCTGTCGCGCCTCGTTGCCGATCTGTCGCCGGGTGCGAAGGAAACGCTGACCGTCTGGCGTGACGGCAAGACGGTCGATCTCAACGTCACCGTCGGCGGCAATGAAGACACGCAGAAGCAGGCCGCCGTCGAAAGCAGCGACGATCAGGGCCAGGCTGCCGGCCAGCCGAGCCTCGGCATCGGCCTTGCCGATCTGACGCCTGATGTTCGCCAGCAGCTCAACCTGCCCCACGGCGTTGCCGGCGCCGTCGTTGCCAACGTCAACCCGGACAAGTCGGCCGCAGCTGCCGGCATCCAGCCCGGCGACGTGATCGTCTCTGTCAACGACAAGCCGGTGCATGACGCCCGCGACGTCAAGACCGCCGTTGCCGACGCCGGCAAGGCCGGCCGCAAGTCGGTGCTGCTCCTGATCGAACGCGGCGGCAACAAGACCTTCGTGGCCGTGCCCTTCGCCGCCGCTTGAAGGGCACCCACGTGAGCGCTGCGCCCGGACCCGTTCCGGGCGCATGCGTTTTTACACCAGCACCGCTCTTAGATCGGCGGCCAGTCTTTGAACGGCAGCCGCTTCCGCTTGCGAGATACCGAAGAGAATGCCGGGGGCAGATCTGCCGATAAAGAAACCCGACATCGGCATCAGACCATATCCTGATGCATTCACCTTCGCGACGACCGCCCGGTCATCCACCGTCTCATCGCGAAACCAGGTTGCGAGCTGCAATCCGCCATTGCCGCCCGAAATGACAAGCCTTCCGCCAAAATGGCTCTCCAGCATTCCGATCGTCCGGGCCATGCGCTCGGCATATTGCTGGTTCATGCGCCTCAGATAGGCACGCAGACGGCCCTCATTGATGAAATCGGCAAGGGCGGCCTGGACATGGGTGGAGACGGCGACGCCCCTGCGATGCAGCGCCTCCGAAGCCTCCGATACCAGCCAGCGCGGCACGACCGCGTAGGCGACACGCAGGCCGGGTGCCAGCACCTTCGAGAAGGTGCCGACATAGGCGACGACCTGGGCCCTGTCGATGCCCTGCAACGCGGCGATCGGCCGCGAGCCATATTGAAAATCGCTGTCGTAATCATCCTCGACGATAAGGCTTTCGTGACGGCGTGCCGCCTCCAGCAGCGCCAGCCGGCGCGGCAGGCTCAGCGTGGCGCCGGTCGGATATTGATGGGATGGCGTCACGTAGATCAGTGCTGGGATCGGCGCCGGCTGCGGGCCGTCCTCCCCGGAAACGTCGATGCCCTGATCATCGCAAGGAACCGGCACGACTTCGGCGCCGGCATCGCTTAGCAGCAAGCGTGCGGCGGGATAGCCGGGATCTTCCATCCAAGCGGCTCTGCGCCCGCTCCGCCTCAGCATGGTCCTCGCCAGCATGTCGATTGCCGCGCGGGTGGAGGGCACGATCATCACCTGCTCCGGCTCGGCGACCACGCCGCGCGTCACGGAGACATGCGCAAGGATGGCTTCGCGCAGTTCGCGGATACCGGTTGCGTGCTCATAGCCGAGATGATGGATGCGCAAAGACCGGCTGCGTGCGGCAAGATGGCGGCTCCAGACGGCATGCGGGAAATCCGATACGTCAGGCACGCCCGGCCGGAACAGGGCGCGGTAGGGCGGCTGTTCCAAACGTTCTTCCTTCACCGGCACGCGGTCGCCCTGCTGCCGCTCGGGCCGCATCCGTGCAAGGGCGGCAATCCGTGTCGCAGCGCCGGCGGACGCTTCGATATATCCTTCAGCCTTCAGGCGGTCGTACGCCTCGACGACAGTCGAGCGCGCAACACCAAGCGACACCGCAAAAGCGCGGGTCGACGACAGCTTGTGACCGGCCGGAAGCTGGCCGAGCAGGATACGGTCGCGCAGGCTTCGATAGATCTGGCCGGCGAGATCGCCTCCGTTGCGATCGAGGTCGAGCCATGCAGGTGTCGGCGTCATTCTTCCACTGGTCTGCTCAAAAGGTCAGAACTGGACTTTTACTCCAGTCCATTTGTACGGCAAGACCAGTTAGGTTTGATGCAACAATGGATAAGACGATGGATCTCTCCAACTGGAAGGGTGTCGCCCGCCCCGCCCGCGCCCCGATTGACGGCCGCTACACCCGTCTGGAGCCGCTGGACGCCGCAAGGCACGGCGCCGATCTTCTTCGCTCGGCGCAGCAGCCCGGCGCGGAAGACCGCTTCCGCTATCTCTTCGAAAGCGTACCCGCCGATATGGCAGCCTTCACCCCCTGGTTGGAAAGGTCCGTGGCAAGCGAGGATCCACTGTTCTTCGCCGTCATCGACAAGGCGACGGGACGGGCCGAGGGCCGGCAGGGGCTGATGCGCATCGATACCGCGAACGGCGTCATCGAGATCGGCAACATTCTCTGGGGACTCGATATCGCCCGCACGCGGGTTGCGACCGAAGCGCTCTATCTCTGTGCCGCTTACGTCTTCGACACGCTCGGCTACCGGCGCTTCGAATGGAAGTGCAACAACCTCAACGAACCGTCGAAGCGGGCAGCACTTCGCTTCGGCTTCTCCTTCGAGGGCATTTTCCGCCAGCATATGGTGCAGAAGGGCCGCAACCGCGACACCGCCTGGTTTGCCATGATCGATGGGGACTGGCCGAAGCTGAAGGCCGGATATGAGGCATGGCTCGCGCCTGAGAACTTCGATGCCGACGGCCGGCAAAAGAGCAAGCTCAACTTCTGAATGAGCGAGCGCGGCGGCAATTTAAAGCCGCCGCCCTGATGACAATAACTTCATTGCTACCAATATGTTCATGGGTCCCAATTGAGATTAGGGATTGGGCCTTTCACGTAAAGCACGAAGTTGTTCTGTCAGGAGCTCATATGACCAGTTCGTCCGAGTATACGCCCCCCAAGATCTGGACCTGGGACAAGGAAAACGGCGGCCAGTTCGCCAGCATCAACCGCCCGATCGCCGGGCCGACCCATGACAAGGAATTGCCGATCGGCCGTCACCCGCTACAGCTTTATTCGCTTGGAACGCCGAATGGCGTGAAAATCACTATCATGCTGGAGGAGTTGCTGGCGCTTGGCCATCGCGGCGCGGAATATGACGCCTGGCTGATCAGGATCGGCGATGGCGACCAGTTCGGCAGCGGCTTCGTCGAGGTCAACCCGAACTCCAAGATCCCGGCCCTGATGGACCGCAGCGGCGAAAAGCCAGTGCGCATCTTCGAATCCGGCGCGATCCTCACCTATCTCGCCGAAAAATTCGGCGCCTTCCTGCCGACCGATCCGGCCAAGCGTGCCGAATGCTTCTCCTGGCTGTTCTGGCAGGTCGGCAGCGCGCCCTATCTCGGCGGCGGCTTCGGCCATTTCTATGCCTATGCGCCGACGAAGATCGAATATGCGATCAACCGTTTCGCCATGGAAACCAAGCGCCAGCTCGACGTGCTCGACCGGCGCCTGGCCGAAAGCGAATATATCGCCGGCGACGAGCTCACCATCGCCGACATGGCGATCTGGCCTTGGTATGGCGGCCTCGTGAAGGGCTGGATGTACGGTGATTCCGCCGAATTCCTGCAGGTGCAGGAATACAAGAACATGAAGCGCTGGGCCGACATGATCGGCGACCGCCCGGCCGTCAAGCGCGGCCGCATGGTCAACCGCGTCAGCGGCGAGCCTTCCAGCCAGCTCCACGAACGCCATGACGCCAGCGACTTCGAGACGAAGACGCAGGACAAGCTGCAGGCAGCCGAGTGACGGCACCGGAAAGGCGGGCGCGTCGTTACGACGGCGTGCTCTCCTTGCCAAAAAACGGCGCAAGGCCGAAATCGCAAATTTTCCCACTAAAAATTACGGGTTTTTAAGCGAACTGTACCGAATCCGGCAAAAGTGCCCTCGCCTCATTCTTCCAGTCTTGCTGAAATGCAAACGCTCTCCTGCCACCTTTCGGAGAGCTTTCCCTATCTGCCCCGCCGAAAGCCACCGGTGGGGCTTTTTTGTTTCAAGGCATCCGGGACATGGAAAACGCCACGCGCCTGTGACAGAGCAGAGTGACGCGCAACGATCATTCATAGCTTGAGGTGAAGACAGCTTCCGGTCTAACGCCACTTCGGCTGGGGCGTCGGAGCGTTTGCCTGGATCTCATGAAGGGGCGCCCGATGGCCCAGGAGCTTCTTCAGCTTCTTCTCCTCGGCCGGGCCTATCCCGAATTTTCGGCAATGTTCAGCGATATCCTGATCTTTCGGGCCGGGAATCCGGACTTGGCGATTGTTCATCTGCTTCATTGACGCTTCCTCCTCCGAAGGAAACCAGCTTAGCGGCTATTTGTTCGTTAGCAACGTCTAAAATTTGGTGTTTTGCCTGCTGCAGATCGGTGCGCGGATGGACAAATGTGATCTGCCAGATCCTCGCGGAGGCATCGTCGTTGGAAGAGAGATTCGAGCGGCCCGGCAGTAACACCACAAAAGAAAAGTGGAATGATTCGAACACTCAACCCAACGTCCCGAACAACAACATTTGTGCCAAAAAGCCCAGAATTACGGGCTTCTTCGGTAAGCGCCCAATTCGCCGCACCTGTTTATTGAAAATCGAATGAGCGATTCTGTGTCCACAACGGAGATTGTGGACATAATGGCATTGGATATCTTGAATGGGTCAGGGGCTCTTCGGGCTGTGAAGTTTCTTGCCAACGGGAAGCGGCGTTTCGATCCCGTCGAGAAAGACCGGCTGATCGACGCGGCAATGAAGCCCGGGGTATCTGTTGCCCGTCTGGCACTGGCGTACGGTGTCAACGCCAATCAGTTACGCAACTGGGTGAAGCTTCGCCGAGATCAGCAGGCCAAGGGTGCTTTGACGGTTGTTGCCGAGCGGGAAACGTCGGCCTTTGTTCCGGTGGTTGAAGCGTCGCCGATTGCGCGGCAGCCCGACATGCCGGCTCGGCCATCATCGGCAGGCATGCGGCTGAAGGCGTCTCTGCCGAATGGTGTGCGGCTTGAGCTTGAAGATGCTGATGAGCAGGCCCTTTCCGTGATGATCGAAGTTCTGGGGCGTTGCAATGTTCCGGCTGGCTGACGATCTTCGCGTCTATCTTCACCGGGACCCGATCGACTTTCGTGCGGGGATCAACAGCCTGGCGATCCTGGTGGAGCAGTCGATGGGCCTGAGCCCGTTCGAGCGTGCTGTCTTCGTCTTTTGCAACCGCCGGCGCACGCGGATGAAGCTTTTGTTCTTCGAGCGGTCAGGGTTTGTGCTTGTATTGAAAGCCTTGTCCGAAGACCGGTTCCGCTGGCCTCGTCGGGAGGTGCCGGTCGTGACGCTCGATACCGAGCAGTTGCGCTGGCTGCTTGACGGCATCGATCTCGACGCGATGGTGCGTCATCCTGTTCGGCAATATGAATTTGTCGGCTGAAGGCTGTTGACGGAGGGGGGCGGCTCAGATTCAAAGCTACGATGACACCAGCCGGCCCCCCGACCGTTGCGGAACTGATGGCGCTTCTGGCGGCGAATGCTGCCGAGAACGCCGCACTGCGAGCTGAGAGAGACGCACTTGAGCGGCGTGTCTTCAAGCTCGAGGAAGAACTGGCGCTTGCACAACTGCATCGTTTTGCGCCGCGCAGCGAAAAGCACATGGATCGGGTCTTCAACGAGGCCGAGAAAGCGGTCCTTGAGGTGGATGGTGACGATGGTCTCGACGATCCCGACGCCGCCGACCTTCCCAACACGGGATTGCCGGAGGTGGAAAAGCCCGAAGGCGGCAAGCGCGGACGCAAGCCTCTTCCGGCAAACCTGCCGCGCCAACGTGTCGAATATGACCTTGCCGACGATCAGAAGACCTGTCCGTGCTGCCGCCATTCGTTGCATCGCATGGGCGAACTCGTCACCGAGCAGTTGCATATCGAGGTGAAAGCCACGGTGCTGCAGAATGCCCGGGCCAAGTATGCTTGCCGCAACTGCGAACGCACCGACATCAGCACTCCCGTTATCATCGCGCCGATGCCCGCACAGCCCTTGCCGGGTAGTATTGCCACGGCCTCGACGCTGGCCTTTGCTCTTGTTCATAAATATGTCGACGGCACACCGCTCTATCGCCTGGCACAGGCCTTCGAGCGCGCTGGCGTTCCTGTCAGCCGTGGCGCTCTTGGCCATTGGGTGATCGGTTCCAGCGAAAAGCACCTCGTTCGCATCTACGATGCACTGAAGCAACGGCTTCTGTCGCAGGACGTCATTCACGGTGACGAGACCACGGTGCAAGTGCTGAAGGAAAAGGACAGGAAAGCAACCGACGAGTCCTACATCTGGGCCTATCGCAGCGGGCAGGACAGCCTAGAGCCGGTTGTGCTGCTCGAATATTAGCCCGGTCGTGGGCAGGTGCATCCGCAGACTTTCCTTGGTGACTATCGCGGCATCCTGATGAGCGACGGCTATCAGGCTTGGCGAACCCTGAAGGGCGCAACGCATGTCGGGTGTATGGCTCACGCCAGGCGACGCTTCGTCAACGCCTTCAAGGCCGGGAAGAAACAAAGCGGGCCGCCCGCGCAGGCATTGAGGTTCTTCGACCAGCTCTACCGGATTGAAAGGCAGGTGCGGGACGAAAAGCCGGATGACGGCGAAACGCAGGCCGATTGCATCCGGCGCTTGCGCCAGAAGCACAGCATTCCGGTCCTCAATGCCCTGAAGGAGTGGCTCGACAAGATGGCCCCCAAGGTCGTGCCCGACACCAAGCTCGGCGATGCGATCTCCTATACGCGAAACCAGTGGGAATATCTGACGCGCTACACCCAAGACGGCAGGATGCCGATCGACAACAATTTACTCGAACGCGATATCAGAGTTTTTGCCACTGGAAGGAAGAGCTGGCTATTTTGCGATACCGTCGATGGGGCCAAAGCAAGCGCTGTCATCTACAGCCTTATGCTGACCTGTCGCGCCTGTGGCGTCGAGCCATTCGCCTGGTTGCGAAACGTCTTCACCGAACTGCCGCAGCGTCCCGACGGCGCGGATATAGACGATCTACTTCCATTTAACTTCGCCAAATCTACTCCCGCATGACGCAGTGCGGTCGTCACGATCCACCGCGTCAACGCGCAGTGAAATGAGCGCTTACCTTCTTCGAGTGTGAGAAGTTCGATGCCGGCCACTGGTCGGTGCTCGACAACGCAGACGACGTGAAGCCTCAGATCAGCGGCGAAAGATCCTAGCCGCCCTGGAAGAAACCAGCCTTCCGATGAAGCCTGGCGAAATCGCGACGGCCACCAGTCTCAAAGGAGAAAACGTGCGCTACCTGCTGCGGAAGACGGTCGAAGCCAGCGAGATAGAGAAACTTGCCTATGGTAGCTATCGGCTTCCACCAGCGGAATAGATCTTAGTGCCCCTCCTCACAGTCCTCACACAACTCACTTAAAACTGCGAGGGGTGTGAGCAGTGTGAGGGGGATCGACCGGTCTTAGCTAACGCCAACCAAACTATCGAGGAAACTCCTTGGCTGTGGATTCATCAGGGCATTGCCAAGGCCGATGAGGCCACCAAAAGCTGCTGATGGCTGCTCGTTCAGTGGCGTCTTGTGACCGTTTCGCAAGTCGGTCTCAACTGCAAATCTTTCCGTCGCAGTGTTTGCAATGAAATGTGCATGGAGCTGCGTGGCGCCAAGCTTGTAAGCGGCAAGTACCTTATCCTTGGAATGCTCCATCATCCGCCGGCGAAGGTTGTCCGTTTGCCCGATATAGATAGGCGCGCAGGTTCCATCCTGGTTTCGTTTCACCATGACGTATACGCTCGAAATGGGCGGAAAGTCTGCAAACAACGGATAAACCGTTGTTATCCACCAGCCGAGCGATTGCCCCTGCCAGTAGTGAAATCCACCATCAGGTGCCGCTGTCGGACGAAATGCAAGAGGACCAAAAGTGCCAACGCTCATTGTCAAACCTTCAAGGAATCAAACCGCGTGCACACAACATACCAGAACATTCAAAGAACTCAATAGAGGCTATTTTTCGACTTTTGCCACTACATGTAGCGCTACTCCTGTGGAGAGGCGCACCAAATCTCTCCGGGCCGCTTCCTATCGGAGCGGTGCCGCCCGTCAGCGTTATTGCTAATATCGGAATTTGCCCCGCGTTCGCGCAACGCGCGTGTGAGTCAGTGGCCGCCAGCCAGCGCAATTACGGCGACAACGTACGAAACGGCGATCATAAGATAAGCGAGCTGGAGAAGGGTCATGTCCATCCTTTCGTTGGTGGACTTCTCATATACAGCCCTTTTTCGCACGCCGCATCGAGGTTTCAAATGACTGTCCCGTGATCGAATCCGGCCACCAGCGTCAATGCCCCGCGAACATCGCGACGGCGGCAACGAGATAACTGGTAGCGATCATCAGGTAGGCAATCTGGAGAAGCGTCATTGGTCGTCCTCTGTTGTTAAAGGCGACCTCTGATATAAACCCTTCAGGAAACACGAAGTGTCAAATTTCTGACCACTTGATGTCTGCGGGCGGATCCTGACGCCGCGGCTAAAGCGTTCGCTAGGGCGATACTTAATATTTTTGGTACTTGCAGCCACAAATGAAAAAAGCCCGCTTTCGCGGGCTTTTCGGCTGGTCGGAGTGGAGTGATTCGAACACTCGACCCCCACGTCCCGAACGTGGTGCGCTACCAGACTGCGCTACACTCCGTGACCAGCGGCGCCTCTATAGACCGGCCTATCATGTTGCGCAAGCACCAAAATTCAAAAAGTCGCGGGAATTTTTAACAGGCTCGTGACAAGCCCTTTCGGCCGGCCGTGCAGCAAAAAGCCACACCCCCGGCAAATTCTTCAGAAGCGGCCAAGTGGCAATTTTCTTTTGCCGGGTTACACGCTAAAGGGCTTGGCGGGACAGGCGAAACCGTCGTGAAGGCGGCTTCGCAGCCACTGGCTAAATATCAGGGACGACACGATGAAACTCCGCACCATGACCGGGGCCGCCGCGCTTGCGATTGCGCTTGCCGGATGCACCACCATACCCACTCCCGGCGATCCGATCGAAGCACGCTGGGTCGGCCAGTCGGCCGGCAAGTTCTTTGCCGCCTACGGCCCGCCGCTCAGCGACCGCGACGAGGGCTCGTCGACGATCTACACCTGGAAGGGCGGTTACAAGACGGTGCGCGTTCCCGCGAAATATGCCGAAGGTGCTGACGGCAAGCGCGGCAAGCAGATTGCGAGCGCCCGCACGCTCTACCTGCGCTGCCAGGCCGAAATCACCACCAATTCCGACTATACGATCCGCGACATCCGCACCGTGAACGATATCCCCGGCGTGAATGGCTCTTCCTACTGCGCAGAATTCCTGGCGCCGGAACAGAAGTAAGTCTGACTGCTTGAATTTTTTATAATTTACGCCTGCCGGTGAAAATCGGCGGGCTTTTCTTTGTCGTGATGGCCAGAAATGCGAAAGCCTCGCGAGGCTTTACAACAGGGATATCCGATCGACTGGGTTGTGGCTGGGGCGCCTGGATTCGAACCAGGGGATGGCGGTACCAAAAACCGCTGCCTTACCGCTTGGCTACGCCCCACCAGAGCTGAAGCGCGTGCCGCTTCGCCAAAACGTGGCCTGATTAGCAAAGGTCTGTCTGCGCCACAATCACTAAGTTCACTGCGACGTCATATTTGTATGCGCTGTCCCGCCGGCATGGTAGGACTTCAGGGATCGACACAGCCAATGGAGATACCGTTGAGCCAATATCGCGCCCGTCCGCCGGCGCTTGCCACGCTGATCCTCGACGATGCCGTCGTGCGCATCACCCAGTGGGATTTCGAGCCGGGTGCCGATACCGGCGTTCATACGCACGGGCTTGGCTATGTCGTGGTGCCGATGACCGATTGCCAATTCCTGATCGAGGATGCCGAGGGCAGCCGCAGAGTGGATGTCGCCAAGGGAGCGGCCTATCGCCGTGAGGCCGGAACGGAGCACAATGTCGTCAATGCCGGCGACAAACCCATGTCCTTCATCGAGATCGAATATAAATAGACATGTCTGGCGCGAACTTCGATCTCTTCTTCGATCCGGCTTACGGCCAGGCAATTGCCGTCGCCGATGGCATCCAGCGCCTGACGGCGAAAAATCCGAGCCCGTTCACCTTCCATGGCACGAACAGCTACATCGTCGGCAGCTCGTCGGTCGCCGTCATCGATCCGGGGCCTGAGAACGAAGCGCATTTTGAAGCGCTGATGGCAGCACTTGCCGGCCGGCCGGTGACGCATATCTTCGTCAGCCACACCCACCGGGACCACTCGCCGCTCGCAAGGCGGCTGAGCCAAGAAACGGGAGCGCTGACGGTCGGCGAAGGGCCGCACCGCCCGTCACGGCCGCTGCGCGACGGCGAGATCAATCCCTTTGCGGAAAGCTCGGACATGGATTTCGTGCCCGATATCGCTATTCGTGACGGAGAGACGATTTCCGGCGACGGCTGGGCGCTGACGGGCGTGCTGACGCCGGGCCACACGGCCAATCACGCGGCCTTCGCGCTCGAGGGCCGCGGTATCCTGTTTTCTGCGGACCACGTGATGGCCTGGGCGACGACGATCGTTGCACCCCCTGATGGTTCGATGGCGGACTATATGGCCTCGCTCGACAAGCTGCTCGGCCGCGACGACCACTTGCTGCTGCCCGGTCACGGCGGACCGGTCACTTCGCCAGCGCCCTTCCTGCGCGGATTGAAGACGCACAGGCGTCTGCGGGAGCGATCCATCATCGAGCGTCTTCGGAAGGGGGACAGCACCATCCCCGATATGGTGAAGGTGATCTACCGCGATACCGACAAGCGGCTGCATGGTGCTGCGGCACTCTCGGTGCTGGCGCATATCGAGGAATTGATGGAGCGCGGCGAGGTCAGCGCCGATGGGCCGCCGTCTCTCTTTGCGCATTATCGATTGGCGGGAGACTGACAATGGCGGCGCGTGCGGATTACAGCTATCGCGACGATCCTTCCGTGCCCGCTTTTGCGGACGACAAGCCGCTGATCCTCTTCGATGGCGAATGTGTCTTCTGCTCCGGCTGGGTGCAGTTCCTGCTGAAGCGGGACACGGAAAAGCGCTACCGCTTTATCGTTGCCCAGACGCCGCTCGGCGAGGCGCTTTACCGGCATTACGGGCTGGAAACGCGCGACTACGAGACCAACCTGCTCATCGACAAGGGCCGCGCCTATTACAAATCCGATGCGACGATCCGCATGCTGGAGGGGCTCGGCATGCCGTGGGCTCTGGCCGGTCTGCTTCGGATCGTGCCGCGATGGATTGCGGATGCGGCTTATGGGATGGTTGCGCGGAATAGGCTGAGGATTGCAGGGCGGCGGGAGAGCTGCATGGTGCCGACGGCGGAGATGCGGGAGAGGTTTCTGGGATAGGCTTGAGGGCCGCACAGCACCTGTCGCCTCGCCGCGTTTTAGGAGAGGTTTGCAGTAAGGGCGTTTCAATATGCCTCACTGTATCCCGGCCCTTCGCGTGGCTCAGGGCGTTCGGTCCTGCAATCGATTCACTGGATCGATTGCTGCTGCTCCGCAGCACCGGACCTCACCCACCCGCAATCCCCAATAGTTCGGAGTCGAGGGCACCAAGATATTGCTCGGCCACTTCGGCGCTGAAGCCGAGATCGTGCTGGCCGTAGCGGGATGCGACGCGCACGTCCACGAAGGTGGTTTCAGCTTCTTCGCGCAGACGGATGATGATGTCGAAACGCAGGCCGAGGATGAGAGTGCGGGTCGTGCCCTGTACGATCACGCCATTGGCCCCGCGGATCAGCTTGGCAACGCTATCCTCATAGGGCCGCGGCATCGGCACGGGGATGATATCGGGTGAATCGGCCACACCGCTCTCCGGCTGAGCAGGAACGGGCTTGTCCTCCAAGTCGCGGCCGGGCGTCGTATCGCCTTCGCTTTTGGTGATGGTGATGCCGTTCTGCTTGGCGACCTTCTTGACCGCCTCGAGAACGCGGTCGAGCGCGCCGTCATAGCGGCGGCCGGTCAGCTCCGGATAGGCAACAAGCTGCCTCTCGCGGTCGCCAGGCGTGATCACCGGGTCGCGCGGAAGCCAAATCTGGTCGGCCTGCGGCGGCGAGAGCCAGTCGGGTGTGGCGGCGGTATCCGTGGTGACGTCATAGATCGCCGGCAGGGTGAAGTAGCGCTCCGCCGCAAAGGCGCCGATGCCGAGCGGAAAGGCGGCATAGATGAGAGCTGCCAGCGCATTCAGCCCGCCTTCGGCACCCGTCATCCAGAGGCTGCGCAGGCCGATTGCGGCCAGCAGGGTGGCGAGGACAGCACAGCCGACGGAAACGAGCAGCACCAGGACGAGATAGGGTGTCGCCAGCCCGCCGAAGCGATGAGCGATCAGCACCGCCACCGAAAGCACAAGCGCAAACGCCCCGAAATGCCGAGAAAAGCGGGCAGCGCTGGAAACGGGACGATCGAAGCGGATGGCCATCAGATTAACCGGTTGGTCGGCGGCAGCTTTTTGAATGCACCTGCCGCCATCAACTTTTCTAGTGCAAGATTCGTCTAAATTGAAACGCTTGTCTGAGGATTGCAGAAGCAATCCACTTCAAAGGCCAAATCAAAGAGCACACGATCTCCATAAGCCACTGCTGATATGCCGTAAAAAGGCCATTCTGCCGGGGTCTCATGTATTTCCCACGAAACAGGAGAGACAGATGATCTCATCCCAGACGATGGAAAGGCAGCAGGCCTCCTCGCTTGGCGGTGTCGACCGCGCCGAGCCGCTGCTACCGCTGGAACTTCTCGAACTCGAGCTTTCACTGGAAGGTTATTCCGGCGGCGAGGGCGGCTTCTGCGAGGCGGTGCGCAAGGCAGCGACTGAAGCACGTGGCGAATTTCTCTTCGACCTGCCGGCGGCGGGTCTTGTCGAGGATTGCCGGCGCATTGCCGTGCTGCGCATCCCGACGTCGGACAAGAATATGCGTGTGGTTCTTGCCCTGCTCGATCAGAATGGCACGGAAATCCGCATGCAGGCGCCTGATGAAAATACCGAGCATCTGGTGCGTTTCGCCGATGCCTTCATCGAGGTTCTCGAGCGTATCTGAAGTTTAATCGCGGCCTGCTGCAGCTTCCGCCAGCGAGCGGAAGGGAAACTTGCGGCCGCATTCGCATTTCAGCATGAAGCTCTCCTGATGGACCGAAGGGCGCTGCACGAAGAAGCCGCGCGGCAGCTGATCCACCTTGAAGTCGGGTGTTTTTCGCTTGGCGTCGTCGATCTCGGAGGCTTCGGCAAAGCCACTGTTGCCGCATTGCGGGCAGGTGAGTTTCTTCGAGAATCGATCGCGGATCGCCATGGTGCTCTTTCCAGTGCTGCTATCTTTGCTCTTACATAGGAACGCGTGGCGGGGAAAGTGGAACCAAGCATGCATCCTGTCGTTCCTTCCTCTATGAAGGAGGCGAATCATGCCGAACAAAGATCCGATTCCCACTCCCGGCGAAGAGACGCCGCTTAGCCCGCAGCCGACACCAGGCATTCCCGACCGCATTCAGGAAAAACCGCCGCTGCCGCCAGTACAGGACCCGAGCGACACGAAGAACCCGGAAGGCCGGCCGCTTGACCCGGCGCTGCTGCCGATTGGCGACCCTGCGGGCGCGGCCTGATATCAGAGTGAGGTTGACGGGCCTGGCAGGTTGACGACGCTTGGCAGATGGATTTTCCTGGTCGGACATTCATGCTCGAGGGATAGACCGATGCGCCCATATGTTCTGCCGCTTCTTGCCGTTCTGGCCGTCGGGCTTGCCGCCTGCCAGACTCTGACGCCCGAGGAGCGCCGGGCACGTGACGAACAGACCTGCCTCGGCTATGGCTTCAAACGCGGTACGGATGGCTTTGCCAACTGCCTGCAGCGCATCGATCTCGATCGCCGCGCCCAGGCTCGCTACGACAGCGCCTGGGTGATGGCCGACATGGCCTATAATCTGAACGGTCCCTACGTTTATCCGCGCTACTATCGCTACCGTCACTGAGCGCTGGAAATCACTGCCTGCGCGGCTGCAAGCCGCGCAATCGGCACGCGAAAGGGCGAACAGGAGACGTAGTCGAGGCCGATCGTCTCGCAGAAATGGATCGAGGCGGGATCGCCGCCATGTTCACCGCAGATGCCGAGCTTCATGTCGTTGCGCGTGCGCCGGCCGCGCTCCGCAGCGATGCGGATCAGTTCGCCCACTCCATCAAAATCCAGGGATATGAAGGGATCATGCTCGATGATGCCCTTACGCTGATAGGTCGGGATGAAGGCCGAGGCATCGTCGCGTGAAATGCCGAAGGTGGTCTGCGTCAGGTCGTTGGTGCCGAAGGAAAAGAATTCGGCGGCTTCCGCAATGACATGGGCGCGCAGTGCCGCGCGCGGCAGCTCGATCATCGTGCCAACCAGATAATCGATGCGCATCCTGGCTTCCGACATGACGTCCTGCGCCACGGTATCGATCTTCGCCTTGACGTAATCGAGCTCGGAACGCAGGCCGACGAGCGGCACCATGATTTCGGGAACGACGGCGGCGCCGGTTTCCTGTGCAGCGGCGACCGCCGCCTCGAAGATGGCGCGGGCCTGCATCTCGACGATCTCAGGATAGGAGATGGCAAGACGGCAGCCGCGATGGCCGAGCATGGGATTGAACTCATGCAGCGCATCGACGCGCTGGCGCAGCGCCGTGGGTTCCATGCCCATCGCAAAGGCGACCTCGGCAATCTCCTCATCGCTCTTCGGCAGGAATTCGTGCAGCGGCGGGTCTAGCAGGCGGATCGTCACCGGCAGGCCGTGCATGACAGTGAACAGGCCGGTGAAATCGCTCCGCTGCATGGGCAGGAGCTTGTCGAGAGCGCCCCGCCTGCCCTTCTCATCTTCAGCCAGGATCATCTCGCGCATGACATGGATGCGCTCACCCTCGAAGAACATATGCTCGGTGCGGCAAAGCCCGATGCCCTCCGCACCGAAGGAGCGCGCCGCGCGGGCATCCGCCGGCGTATCGGCATTGGTGCGCACGGTCATGCGGCGCGCGCGGTCCGCCCAGCCCATGATACGGCCGAAATCGCCTGACAATTCCGGCTGGATCATCGGCACTTCGCCCTTCAGCACCTGGCCGGCAGAACCGTCGATGGTGATGATATCGCCCCTCTTCAGCGTCACGCCGATACCGATCAGCTTTTCGTTGCGGGCATCGATGCGCATGGTGCCTGCGCCGACGACGCAAGGGATACCCATGCCGCGGGCAACCACGGCCGCATGGCTGGTCATGCCGCCACGCGTCGTCAGGATGCCTTCCGCCGCATGCATGCCGTGAATATCTTCGGGGCTCGTCTCGACGCGCAGCAGAATGACCTTGCGCCCCTCGGCCTCCGCCTCGACCGCCTCTTCCGCCGTGAAGACGATCTCGCCGGTTGCCGCCCCCGGAGAGGCCGGCAGGCCGGAGCCGATCACCTGACGGCTGACGCGCGGATCGATGGTCGGATGCAGGAGTTGGTCGAGCGTCGAGGGCTCGATGCGAAGGACTGCCTCATCCTCGGTGATCACGCCTTCGTCCACCATGTCGACGGCGATCCTCATCGCCGCGCGCGTCGAGCGCTTGCCGGAGCGCGTCTGCAGCATCCAGAGCTTGCCGCGCTCGATGGTGAATTCGATATCCTGCATGTCACGGTAGTGAGATTCGAGCTCGGCGCAGATGCGGCCGAACTCCTTGAAGGCCTCCGGCATCAGCTTTTCCATCGAAGGCTTCTCAGAACCGGAAGCAATACGCCCCTCCTCGGTGATGCTCTGCGGCGTGCGGATGCCGGCGACGACGTCTTCACCCTGCGCATTCACCAGGAATTCGCCGTAGAGGATCTTTTCCCCGGTCGAGGGATTGCGAGTGAAGGCAACACCTGTCGCCGATGCATTGCCGAGATTGCCGAAGACCATGGCCTGGATATTGACCGCCGTGCCCCAGGCTTCCGGGATATTATGAAGCTGGCGGTAAGTGACGGCGCGTGCGCTCATCCAACTTGCAAACACCGCACCGACAGCCCCCCAGAGCTGTATTGCCGGATCCTGCGGAAAAGACTCGTCCAGCTCTTCCTCTATCAGCGCCTTGTAGAGCGAAACGACGTGCTGCCATTCAGTCGCGCTGAGCTCAGTATCGAATTCATGACCAAGGCGTGCCTTCTCATCCTCGAGAATTTCCTCGAAGAGATCGTTGCCGAGACCCATCACGACATCGGCATACATCTGGATGAAGCGGCGATAGCTGTCCCAGGCGAAGCGCGCGTCACCGGCATCATGGCCGAGCGCCTGCACCGTCTCATCGTTCAGGCCGAGATTGAGCACCGTATCCATCATGCCCGGCATGGAAACACGGGCGCCGGAGCGAACGGAGAGCAGAAGAGGCTGGTTACCCGCACCGAAACGGCGGCCGGTTGTCTGCTCGATGCCGGCAATGCCCGCAAGTACCTGCTCCTTCAACGCCGGATCGATCTTGCGGCCGTTCTTGTAATAGGTGTTGCAGGCTTCGCTGACGATAGTGAGGCCGGGAGGAACCGGCAGACCGAGGCTGCACATTTCGGCGAGATTGGCGCCCTTGCCGCCAAGAATCTCCCTGTCGCGCGCCCGGCCTTCAGCCTGTCCGTTGCCGAACGTATAGACCCACTTGGTCATCTTCCCCCCAACACCATTTCGGGGACCAGCTTAATCCCTTGGTGTTGAAATGAAAATCGACAATTGCGGCGAAATGTTGCGCTGCACAATAAATCCCTAACGGGATACAGAATCAAACGATTGAAAATCGAGAGGCGCATAAAAAAAGCTTTGCGGGACTGCAACAACGGTCCCGCAAAGCCTTGTTTCCGTCCGGCCAGGAAAACCGGACGGGGGGTCCATTTATGCCCGGCGGCCTTCGGTCCCCACCTCACCCGAAGACTGCATTGCAAATTCCACGGCTCGCAACGACCGATTGCTACTTATCCGCAATGACACGGTTGCGATAAAACAACTTCTAATGCAATACGCGCAAAAGAGCATCACCCAAATGGGGTACGTACCCGATGTGAAGGTGACCTTTTTTGGTCTTTAATTAAAATGCCGCTTCACGCCGTCTCGCGCAGACGCTCTGCGGTCTGCAAATCGACCGAAACAAGCTGGGAAACACCCTGCTCGGCCATTGTGACGCCAAAGAGGCGATTCATGCGGGCCATGGTGATGGGATTGTGGGTAATGATGACGAATCGCGTCTCCGTAGACGCCGCCATCTCATCCATCAGATTGCAGTAACGCTCGACATTATGGTCGTCGAGCGGGGCGTCCACTTCATCCAGCACGCAGATCGGCGCAGGATTGGTGAGGAAGACGGCAAAGATCAGCGCCATCGCCGTCAGCGCCTGTTCGCCACCCGACAGCAATGTCATGGTCTGCGGCTTCTTGCCCGGCGGGCGGGCGAGGATTTCGAGGCCAGCTTCCAGCGGATCGTCTGATTCGATGAGCTGCAGTTCGGCCGTGCCGCCGCCGAAGAGGTGAGTGAAGAGGCGCTGGAACTGGGCATTGACGACATCGAAGGCGGCGATCAGGCGTTCGCGGCCCTCACGGTTCAGGCTCTGGATTGCGCCGCGCAGTTTTCTGATAGCATCGATGACGTCGTCGCGTTCCTTGACGAGCGTCTCCAGCTTCTCGCTGAGCTCCTTCTGCTCCTCGTCGGCACGCAGGTTGACAGCACCCAGTCGCTCGCGCTCGATCCGCAGCCGCTCGACCTCGCGCTCGACCTCATGCGGATCGGGCAGGGTCTGCAGTCCCGGCCGGCCGGCAAGGCGCAGCGCCTCATGCGGGGCCACGCTCAGCGCCTCGCGGATACGCTGTTCGCTTTCCTGCCGCTTCTCGCGAGCGGAGACGAGGCGTTCCTCGGCGCGGCCGCGGCGCTCGCGGCTTTCGGCGAGTTCGGAAAGTGCCGTCGCCGCCTTATGGTCGGCATCGCGCTGCAGCAGTTCGGCCTCAGCCAAGAGATCGGCAGCATGGCGACGGGCTTCCTCGGCCTTCTGCAGCTCCGTCAGCAGCGCGCGGCGCTTGTCGTCGAATTCGTCCGGCGCCATTTCCAGTTCGGCGGCCTCTTCACGCGCCTCTTCTTCACGCTCGCGGAGCGTGGCGATGTGGTCCTCGGCGCTGGCAGCGCGCTGGCGCCATGTCTCGCGCTCCTGGCCGATGGCGACAATGCGGCGCTGGCGGGCATCATTCTCCCGGTTGAGGCTCTCGTGGCGGGCGCGGGCTTCGGCGAGGGCGCCGCGATCCGTCGCGACCTCGGCCTGCTGGAAGCGCAGCCGTTCATCGAGCGCAGTCAGATCCGGCGCGTCTTCGAGTTCGATACGGGCATTTTCTTGCTGAACGGCGATATCCTCAAGCTGCGCCTGCAACTGGCTGACAGCTTCGGCAATGACATCGCGGCGGCGAATGAGATCACCGGAAGCGCGCTCGGCAGCGGCAAGTGCTTCCCGCGCTTCAGCCAGATGGCGGGCGGACAGGCGGCTCATATCACGGGCTTCAGCAAGCCGGCGCTCTTCGCCGCGGATGGTCTCGGCGGCGGCGGCGAGACGTTCTTCGGCTTCAGCCAGGACATCGCGGGCAAGCTCAGCCTCGCCTTCCAACTCGGCAAGTCGGTTCTTCTGGGCAAGTCGAAGGGCAGCCGCACTCGGCGCATCCGCGCCAGTGACATGACCATCCCAGCGATAGACCGCCCCTTCCCTGGTGACCAGCCGTTGGCCGGCCTTGAGCTCCTTCACCAGACGCGGTGCATCGGCGGCAGCGACCAGACCGATCTGGCGCAGGCGGCGGATCAGCGCGGCAGGTGCGCAGACATGGTTCAGCAGCGGATCGGCGCCTGCGGGCAGCGCCGGATCGCCGACACCATCACCGTTTTCCGACCAGTAGGCGGGCGCATTCGGATCGAGTGGGGATTCGAGATCGTCTCCCAGAGAAGCACCGAGCGCCGTCTCGAAACCACGATCGACCTTCAGCTCTTCGGCGACCGACGGAAATTCGCCTGCCGCAGCCACCGCCAGCATGCGCTGGATCGTGCGAGCTTCGGTTTCCAGCGCGTTGAGCTTGCTGCGCGCCTGTTCGACAGGAGAGCGCGAAAGTGCCTCGGTTTCGCGCGCCTTTGAAAGTGCCTGCTCGACAGACTGGATCGACGCCTCGGCTTCGGCGACGGCGACCTCACCCGCCTCGACCATTGCGCGCTTTTCGTCCGGATCCGGCAGTGTCGCGATCTTCTGCTCGATGCCGGCGAGTTCACGGTTGGCTTCGTCCATCTGGCGTTCGAGGCGCAGCTTGCGGTCGGCGAGGTCGCGGATGGCGCGTTCGAGCTGATTGCGGCCGGCGGCGGCTTCGGCGCGGTCTGCCGTCAGGATAGTGAAGATGCGTTCGCTATCTGCGAGTTTCGCCGCCGCCTCCTCGAAAGCCTGCCGCGTCTCCTCGGCATAACGGCCGGAATCGGCCAGGATTTCGGCGATATCGGCCTCTTCGGCATCAAGCCTTGCGAGGATCGTGGTATTGTCGGCAACAAGCCGTTCCTCGCGCCTGATGTCTTCGGCAAGCTGCGCCAGACGACGGGTCAGTTCGTCGCGGCGGCGCAGGATGCGGTTGGCATCTTCCTCAAGCTGGCTGCGGGCGATCTGCAGGCGCTGGAGTGCGGCAGCTGCCCGCGCTTCGCCTTCGCGCAGTTCCGGGAGCTTCAGGCTGGCGATGCCCTGGTTCTTCGCCGCATCCATCTGGATCTGCGCCTTCTCGGCAACGACGACGGTTGCCTGATTGAGCGCACTGTCGGCCTCGGCTTCTGCCTCCTTCGCCTGTACCCAGCGGATATGCAAGAGCATTGCCTCGCGGGCGCGGATATCGGCGGAAAGCGTCTTGAAGCGGTTTGCCTGGCGGGCCTGACGCTTCAGGCTCTCGATCTGACTTTCGAGCTGCGAGGTGACGTCGTCGAGACGCTCCAGATTGCTTTCGGCCGCGCGCAGGCGAAGCTCGGCCTCGTGGCGGCGGGAGTGCAGGCCGGAAATGCCGGCCGCTTCTTCCAGCAACTGGCGGCGAGCCTGCGGCTTTGCCGAGATCAGCTCGCCGATGCGGCCCTGCCCGACCATGGAGGGAGAACGCGCGCCGGTGGAGGCATCGGCGAAGAGAAGCTGCACATCCTTGGCACGGCTTTCCTTGCCGTTGATGCGGTAGATCGACCCCTGTTCGCGCTCGATACGGCGGGTGACCTGGATTTCATCGCTGTCATTGAAGGCGGCGGGTGCGGTGCGCTCGCCATTGTCGAGATAGAGGCCGACTTCAGCGGTATTGCGCGCCGGGCGATTTCCCGAACCCGAGAAGATCACGTCGTCCATACCGGACGCGCGCATATTCTTGTAGGAATTTTCGCCCATGACCCAGCGGAGGGCTTCGACGAGATTGGACTTGCCGCAGCCGTTCGGACCGACGACGCCCGTCAGGCCGCGCTCGATGATGAATTCGGTCGGTTCGACGAAGGACTTGAAGCCGACAAGGCGAAGCTTGTTGAACTTCATGCCACCGCCTCACCAAACAAAAAAGCGGGCACACGGCTCTCGCCGTCGCCCGCCTTCGCAAAACGGTACGGATCAGAGGAGGCTGTCGATGAGGGCCGACATGGTGTCAACCGGCATGTCTCCAGAATAGCGCTTGCCATTGATGAGGAACGTCGGTGTGGCGTTGACGCCAAAATCCTTGGAACCCCTTTCCCGCGTGGCATTCACTTCATCCAGCAGCTTCTGGTTCGTCAAGCACTTCGTGAAGCTATCCTCAGTAAATCCGGCGAGCTTCGACATCTGAAGCAGCGCGGCGCGGCCATCATCGGCGGCAGCCCAGACCTGTTGCTGCTTGAAGAGCATGGCGACCATCGGGAAATATTGCTCGGGCGTTGCGAGCTCTTCCGGCTTCTGCGGGTTGCAGCGGGCGAGCATGAAGGCAGCGGCAGCGCGCGGATCAAAGGGGAATTCACGCAGGACGAACTCGACCTTGCCGGTGTCGACGTATTTCTGCTTGATGGTATCGAAGGTGGTGTTGTGGAAGTGGGCGCAGTGCGGGCAGGTCATCGACATATATTCGACGATCTTGACCGGAGCGTCGGTCTTGCCGAGCGCCATTTCCGGCAGTGCGCCAGGGGTCATCACCTTGGCCATATCCACATCGCCATCCGGCTTCGGGATTTCGACGGCTGCCTGCGCCTGCGCCGTACCGTATACCGCCATGGATGCGGTTGCGGCGGCGACTCCGCCCAGAAGCTGGCGTTTCGTCAGTTGCATTTCAGAGATGCGCATGGGTTCCCCATAAACAAGTGTGGCAGCTGATTGTGCGATATAACGGCCAGAAGCCACGAACAAGGCACGCTTCGCCAACTTTCTTCAAAGAATTGTGACCTGCGAAAGACGAGTAGTCAAAACCATGCAGGATTTCTCATTATCGATACACATCGCGGCGATTGCCGATGCGCACAATCAGAATGCAAACTGCGCCATCATTGATGTCAGCGATTACGCGATAGTCTCCGACACGGTATTTCCAGAAGTTTCCCAGCTCGGAGCCCTTCAGCGCCTCTCCGACCGATCTTGGATCGTCCAACTTTGAAATGCGGTCGTTCAGAAAGCGGAGGATGCGGCTGGCGGCGTCGCGGCCGAGCTTTTCGAGTTCACGCTCCGCAGCCCGGTGAAACTCAATTCTCCACGCCATACCGCGCCATCAAGTCCGAGAGCGGCACAGTATCGGTTTCTCCCTTGCGAAGCTCCTCAAGGCGCTTTTCGGCAAGGAAGATGTCTTCCATATCGTCAAGATGTTCGAGAATAGCCTGTCGCGCGTAGAAACTCTTGCTTCGCCCGGTGCGCTTTGCAAGCGCATCCAGGCGAGCTTCAATCTCCGGCGGCAATCTTAAAGCGAGCATAGGAGCCTCCATTGCTATACATGTATAGCACTAGAGCAGATCCTGGATCAAACGAAACCTATCTGCCCCGTTTTCCCAATACCGCCGTCCCGAGCCGGGCGATCGCCCGCCTGATCTTTTCGTCCTCCAAGCCCTGCATCATGCTTTCCAGCTTGCGGGCCGCCTCGCCCTTCAGCGGCGGAGGTGTGCGGGAGCGCTTGACCGGCTGGTAGACCGGCTTCTGGACGATGCGGATCTGATGGACGGCAGCAAAGCCAAAGAAGCTGTTGATGCGCTGGATCAGCTCGCCCCGGGCGTGGGTGAGAAAAAGCGCGCGCGCTCCCTCGCAGGCAACCGTCAGCACGCCGGGGCGGAAGCTGCCGTCATCACCGCCGCGCGCCCAGGCGATCTTTTCCGGCCGGGTGCAATCGGCGAAGTCCTCGCCGGCAATCTCATCCCAGGAACCCAGAAGTGCGGAGTTGATGCCGGCGCGGCGGGCGAGAACGGGATCGATGATGCCGTTGGTCAGCTCGGAAATCTGCTTCTCACCTTTGCGTGGATAACTCATCGAAACCTTGGTAAGCGGTGGTCTTTCGAAACCACCGGCTTGATCGCGCCGCGTTGCTTCGCCAAGTATAGAGCACTTCCCCTGATCGCGGCAAATAATGACGACACGCACACTGGACGCGCCGACCGCCTCCCCACTCCTTGAATGGTATGACCGCCATCACCGCGACCTGCCCTGGCGTGTATCACCGCCGATGGCGAAACGCGGCATCAAGGCCGACCCGTATCACGTCTGGCTGTCGGAGGTGATGCTGCAGCAGACGACAGTTCCGGCAGTAAAGCCCTATTTCGCCAATTTCCTGGCGAAGTGGCCCTCGGTGATCGATCTCGCAAAGGCACCAAGTGAGGATGTGATGGCGGCCTGGGCTGGGCTTGGCTACTATGCGCGGGCACGCAATCTGAAGAAATGCGCCGAAGCCGTTGCCAGCGAGCATGGAGGCGTCTTTCCGGACACCGAAGAGGGGCTGAAAGCCCTACCAGGCATCGGCGACTATACAGCGGCAGCGGTTGCGGCAATCGCGTTCAACAGGCAGGCGGCCGTGATGGACGGCAATGTAGAGCGGGTGATCTCACGGCTCTATGCCATCGCCACCCCACTTCCGGCCGCCAAGCCGCTGATGCGCCAGAAAGTGGCGTTGCTGACGCCTGCCGACCGGCCCGGTGATTTCGCGCAGGCCATGATGGATCTCGGCGCGACGGTCTGCACGCCGAAACGCCCGGCCTGTTCGCTCTGTCCCTTTAACGGATCATGCGAAGCCCTGCGGCTGCAAGATCCCGAGCAGTTCCCGGTCAAGGCCGCGAAGAAGGAGAAACCGATCCGCCGTGGCGCAGCCTTTGTGGCGGTTACCTCCGAGGGTGAGATCCTGTTGCGGCGGCGTGTCGAAAGCGGCCTGCTCGGCGGCATGACGGAAATTCCGACGACGGCATGGACGTCGCGACAGGATGGCGAAACGTCGGCACAGGCTGCACCTTTCAAAGCCAGATGGAAAAGTGCGGGCACCGTCACGCATGTCTTCACCCATTTCGAACTCAGGCTTTCGATCTTCCGCGTGGCAATCCCTGCCCCCGTTCAGACCAATGACGGATGGTGGGAGCCGGTTACAAATCTTGAAGCTCAGGCGCTGCCGACCATCATGAAAAAAGCGATCGCAGCGGCTATTCCTCTCGCGTTCAAAACAGCCAAGGGATGACTATGGCAAACGACATCAAGCATATCGTTTTCGATATCGGCAAAGTTCTTATTCATTACGATCCCCATATTCCCTTCAGCCGCCTCATTCCCGATGAGGCCGAGCGCAACTGGTTTTTCGCCAATATCTGCACCCATGACTGGAACATCGAGCAGGACCGCGGCCGCACCTGGGCCGATGCCGAGGCACTGCTGATCGAGCAGCATCCGACCCGCGAAGAACATATCCGCGCCTTCCGCAAGCACTGGCACGAAATGGTGCCGCATGCCTATGAAGAGAGCGTCGCGATCATGGAAGGCTTCATCAACGAGGGCCGGGACGTGACGATGCTGACAAACTTCGCCTCCGACACGTTCCGCGAGGCACAACAGCGCTTCGCCTTTCTCAAGAAGCCGCGCGGCGTGACCGTTTCGGGTGATGTCGGTCTCATCAAGCCGGATATCGCGATCTACGAAACGCATACCAAGAGCTTCGGCCTCGACCCGACAGCGACCATCTTCATCGACGACGCGCCTGTCAATGTCGAGGGCGCAAAGGCAGCCGGCTGGAATGCCGTGCTCTTCACCGGCGCCGACAAGCTGCGCGCCGATCTTGCCACCTATGGACTGAAGGCCTGAGCGATGTCTTTCGATCCCGCTGATGCCATCGACCGCTTCCACGCGGCGATCAACGCGCTCGATTTTCCCGAGATCGAGAACTGGTTCGCGGAGGACGCGACCTACGTCTCCAACGGTGTTGGCAGCCTTGCCGGCCGGGCAGAAATCATGGCCGCCTTCCGTCGCTACTTCGACGATTATCCGGATCAGACGGCGGAGAATTCGCTGGTCGAAACGCTAACGCCGCTTTCCGGCCGGGCCGTCTGGTCCGTTCGGGCAACGCACAGCAAGACCGGCAAGCCGCTGATACGCGAGGGCGAAGAGACGATCACCTTCAACGAGGAGGGCAAGGTCACGCGGGTCGATGTGATCGACTATCAGGAATTCTGAAGAAGAACTTCGGTCCTGAAAGAAGAGGCCCGGGGTTTTTCGACCCCGGGCCTCTTTTTCTTCTTCCGTAACTGGAGGTACAAACCGGAAGAAAGGTTGGTCTCAACCTTGCAAGGTGCTGCTCAGCCCACCTTTGCGAGGTCACTGCGGATGACGGACCGCAATTCGTCAATCGGGCGCAGGGACTGCCCGTCGTCGAAATGCCAGAAGGTCCATCCGTTGCATGCATCAAGGCCCTGCACTTTCGCGCCGAGACGATGAATGGAGCCGGCCTCGCCGCCGGAAGCGACCGTGCCGTCGGCACGCACCACGGCGCTGTGACGGCGCTTGGCATCCGTCAGCACCTGGCCGGGCTTGATGAGGCCGCTTTCGACCAGCACGTTGAAGGCGATACGCGCTTCGGCCTTCTTGCCGGTCATGACGGTCAGTTCCGCCTTGCCGAGCGGTTCGACAGCGGCGATGCGGGCAGAGGCCGCATCGATATAGTCCTGCTCGCGCTCGATGCCGACGAAGTGGCGGCCGAGACGCTTGGCGACGGCACCGGTCGTTCCCGAACCGAAGAAGGGATCGAGGATGACATCGCCGGGCTTCGATGAGGCCATGATGACGCGGGCGAGCAGCGCTTCCGGCTTTTGCGTCGGATGGGCTTTCTTGCCGTCCTCGCCCTTCAGGCGCTCATTGCCGCTGCAGATCGGGAACAGCCAGTCGGAGCGCATCTGCACGTCGTCATTGGCGGCCTTCATCGCATCGTAGTTGAAGGTATAGCCCTTGGCCTTGGCGTTCGGACTTGCCCAAATCATTGTCTCATGGGCGTTCTGGAAACGACGGCCCTTGAAATTCGGCATCGGATTGGTCTTGCGCCAGACGATGTCGTTCAGGATCCAGAAGTTCAGATCCTGCAGCGTGGCGCCGACGCGGAAGATATTGTGATAGGAACCGATCACCCAGATCGTGCCCGTCGGTTTCAGCACACGGCGGCAGGCGAGCAGCCAGGCGCGGGTGAAGGCGTCATAGGCTTCAAAAGAAGCGAACTGATCCCATTCGTCATCGACGGCATCGACCAGCGACTGGTCCGGCCGGTGCAGCGTGCCGCCGAGTTGGAGGTTGTAGGGCGGATCCGCGAAGATGACGTCAACGGACTGGTTCGGAAGAGCCTCGAGGGCTGCAACGCAATCACCCTTGATGATCGTGTCGACCCAAGAACCCGGCTTTACGGAAGTCTTCAGGTCGGCAAGCGGAAATACAGACGCCATGTAAATACTCACCCATACGCTTTACGCTTAACTCTCCGTTATGGTTACGCAAGTTGGTTACCAAAGCCTGAAGCACCGACCCGTTTCGGGAAAATATTCCGGTTTACCTATAAGAAAGAGGCGGACAGCCGGCTGCGCCCGCCCCGATTTCACTCTGCCGCCTGAGGCGCGTGAACCTGCCTACTGTCCTCAGGTGCCTCGGCCCGCTCAAGCATGCCGTAGTCTCTGACGACATGGCCGATGCGCAGGCGATAATCGGCGAAAATGCCGTTCCGGCCGGCCTTTTGCGCCGCCCGATGGGCTTCGAGATTACGCCACTGGTGCACCGCTTCCTCATCCCGGAAGAAGGACAGCGAGAGGATCTTGCCGCGCATCGTCAGGCTCTCGAAACGCTCGATGGAAATGAAGCCGTCGATCTTCTGGAGTTCGGATCTGAGTTCACCGGCAAGATCGAGATATTTGTGGCGCTCGCCGAGATAGGGAATGACTTCGAAGATGACGGCGATCATGGCAGCACCAGCTTCGCATGCGGGGCCGAGACGTTCTTCAGAAAGATCCGGTCCTCTTTGAGAATAAAGCGCTCGCGGCGGGCGAATTCGTAGTTCTTCCGGCCGAGCGGATCGGCGGTCAGCCTTGCACGGTAGGCCTCGTAGGCTGCGAGGCTTTCGATGTTGTAGACGCCGTAGGCCGTCGTCGCCGAACCTTCATGCGGACCGAAATAGCCGATCAGGTCGGCACCGTTGCGCGGGATCGCCTCTCCCCAGTTGCGGGCATATTCGGCAAAGGCATCCTTGCGGAAGGGGTCGATCTCATAGCGGATGAAGCAGGTAATCATCGGTTTCTCCTTTCGTATGAGAGGAGCTTTCGCACATTGCGGTACTGACATGCTTCGGTTACGATCGAAGTATGAAGGAAGGACCTGACATCGCGCAGATCGGTGCGCTCATCGGCGATCCGGCCCGCGCCAACATGCTGGCGGCGCTGACCGGCGGCCGTGCGCTGACGGCGACGGAGCTCGCGGCAGCCGGCGGCATCACGCTGCAGACGGCGAGTTCACATCTCTCAAAGCTGGAAGGCGGCGGCTTGCTTGCCCAGCGCAAGCAGGGTCGGCACCGCTATTTCACTCTGGCCGACGAGGCGGTGGCTCGGCTGATCGAAAGCATGATGGGTCTTGCCGCAAGCCGCGGGCATCTGCGCCACCAGCCCGGACCGAAGGATCCGGCACTGCGCAAGGCGCGCATCTGCTACGATCACCTCGCCGGCGATTACGGCGTACGCATGCTGGACAGCCTGGTCGCATCGGGATCGATCGATGCCGTCGGCGACGGGCTTGCGGTAACAACCAAGGGCGAGAACGATCTGCAATGCATCGGCATCGATATCGGCAGCCTCAAATCCTCTCGCCGGCCGCTCTGCCGCTCCTGCCTCGACTGGAGCGAACGCCGCGCCCATCTCGCTGGCAGCCTCGGCAAGGCACTACTGGCAAGCTTCATGGAAAAGGGCTGGGCGCGACGGATACCGGAAAGCCGCTCCGTGGTGTTTTCACCCGAAGGCGAGCGGCAGTTTCTGAAATTGTTTCCGCTGGAAAGCTAGCAAGGCACGACCAGCTTGTCCCTGATACGATGGTGAGCGACCGTGCTCCAGCCGCTCGCCGCAAAGCTGCCCGCGCCGCGCATTCCAGCCATGCCCCGCCATCGGTTGAGCTTTCGTCCGCCATCGTGTAAAGCCGCATCATCCCCGAATAAGGCATGAGTATATGGACGGCTTCGACCTCATCATTTTCGACTGTGACGGCGTTCTGGTCGATTCCGAAATCATCGCAGCGGATGTCGAATCCAAGCTGCTGACGGAAGCAGGCTATCCGATCAGCATCGAGGAGATGAACGAGCGCTTCGCCGGTCTCACCTGGCACGACATCCTGCTCCAGATCGAACGGGAAGCGAGCATTCCGCTTTCGGCGTCCCTCATCGATCAGTCGCAGAAGCTTCTGGATATCCGGCTCGAACAGGAAGTCCAGGCCATTCCCGGCGTCGAATTCGCCATCAGCCGCCTTTCGATGAAGCGCTGCATCTGCTCGAACTCATCGAGCCAGCGGCTCGACATGATGCTTGGCAAGGTCGGCCTGAAGAAGCTCTTCGCGCCCAATATCTTCTCTGCGAAGGATCTTGGCCCCGATCGCGCCAAGCCGAAGCCGGATATCTTCCTGCATGGCGCAAGCCAGAGGGGCGTTTCGCCTTCCAAAACAGTCGTCGTCGAAGATTCCACGCATGGTGTCCACGCTGCGCGTGCTGCAGGCATGCGGGTGATCGGCTTCACCGGCGGCTCGCACACCTATCCCTCGCATGCCGACAAGTTGACGGATGCAGGCGCGGAGACCGTCATCTCTCGCATGAACGATCTGCCGGGTGTGGTTGCCGCACTCGCCGAATGGGAAGGCGTGCTCTAAGGGCAGCTGGCTGCGAGCCTCTGACAGAAAACCGCAGGCTGAGCCCGCAGATTCGCGGGCCCTTTTATATTGTGGACAGGGTTTGTCGCGCGGCCGCACGTGCCGCGGCACTACAGCGCGTTCAATTGTACGAGATCGCGAGCAGGCGATTGCCTAGCTGCTCTTCTTGGAATTTTTGGCGTTCTTGGCGGGCTGGGTGTCGAAGCCGACATTGACGCGGACCAGCGCGCCGGAACCGACCGGCATCTTGATGCCTTCGTGGCGGAAGATGACCTGCGTGGCAGGGGAGCCCGCCGGAATTTGCGTCGGGAAGTGAACGACTTCTGATGACAGCACGTCCTGACCATCCAGCACCGAGATGCGGATCGGCAGAGTGACCGGACCCGGCGTGCCACCCGGACCGGCGACGAGGCGAAGCTGTGCCACGACGGTCATGGAGAGCGCCGTATCGCTGAGCATGCACTGGCGGCTGTAGTCGCCGAAAGATGCCTGGAAGACGACCTGCTGCGGATCACCGGTCTTCGCACCTTTCGCATAGGTGCGATAGATCGCGTCCTGGTCACGCATGAAGATCTGCGGGCATGCACCCTGCACAACGGGTGCGACCGTTCCCTGCGCGGTAACGCCGGTGCCGATCGGGGCCTGGTTCGACGAAGGATTTGATGGAGCGACCGGCATGATCTGGGCATTGCCGTTCGGCTGAAGCGGAGCGGAGCCGCTGCTCGCAGCTGCAGCTTCAGGCTTGCTGTCGCCGCCGAGGCCGAGCGAATTGCAGCCGGCAAGGGCGGCAAAGAGCGATGCGGAAACAATGAGACGCGAGACCTTGCCGAGCACGATATTCCACCCCTTGCAAACGCTTTTCTTTTAGGTTCTCGCGACTTTCGCGCAAGGCCTTTCATGACAGTTGGCGATGGTCTATATCAGCGGCGCAAAGAAAAATCGATTGGGTAAGCACCGTTTTGATGCACTTTTCGCAGCCGGATGCGGGCAAGTTCAATAGGATACCTGCGACACCGCTCGGGCAGGCCGGCAAGCCCCCTCTTTTCGGCGGCGCGGCGACGGCCCGTTTTCCGCACGGAAACTCTCCAGCCATAGATCAAGGATGACGAACGTGGACTATATCTCGACCCGCGGCGAGGCCCCTTCCCTCGGCTTTTGCGACGCCCTTCTGGCTGGGCTGGCGCGCGATGGCGGGCTTTACGTTCCCCGCAAATGGCCGAACTTTTCCAAAAAGGAAATCCGGGCGCTCCGCGGCAAGACCTATCAGGAGATCGCCTTCACCATCCTTTCGCCCTTCACCAATGGCGAAATCCCAGACGAAACCTTCCGGGCGATGATTGACGAAGCCTATGGCACTTTCCGCCATCCGGCGATCGCGCCACTGGTCCAGACCGGCCCGAACAGCTTCGTCATGGAGCTCTTCCATGGCACGACGCTCGCCTTCAAGGACGTGGCGATGCAGCTTCTCGCCCGCCTGATGGATTATGCGCTGGAAAAGCGCGGCGAGCGGGCAACCATCGTCGGCGCCACCTCGGGCGATACGGGTGGCGCGGCGATCGACGCCTTCGCCGGCCGCGAGCGCACCGACATCTTCATCCTCTTCCCACATGGCAAGGTCTCGCCGGTACAGCAGCGGCAGATGACGACGTCAACGGCCGGCAATGTGCATGCGCTTGCCGTCGAGGGCAATTTCGACGATTGCCAGAACCTCGTCAAAGCCATGTTCAATGACGTTGCCTTCCGCGACAAGGTGAAGCTTTCGGGTGTCAACTCGATCAACTGGGCGCGCATCATGGCCCAGATCGTCTATTATTTCACCACGGCGGTGGCACTCGGCAGCCCGGACCGGAAGATCTCCTTCACGGTACCGACTGGCAATTTCGGCGATATCTTCGCCGGCTATTGTGCCAAGCGCATGGGCCTGCCGATCGACAAGCTCGTCATCGCCACCAATGAGAACGATATCCTGGCGCGGACGCTGAAGACCGGCCGTTATGACATGAAGGCGGTGAAGGCCACCACTTCTCCATCAATGGATATCCAGATATCTTCCAACTTCGAGCGGCTGCTGTTCGAAGCCTATGACCGCGACGCCTCCAAGGTGCGTGCCGCAATGGAGAGCCTCAAGCAATCCAATGGTTTCGAAATTTCGCCCGAAGCGCTTAAATTCATCAAAAAGGATTTCCGCGCTGGCCGCGCGAGTGAGCGCCAGGTGGCGGAAACGATCCGCAAGACCTATGCGGAAACCGGCTATCTGCTCGATCCGCATTCGGCGATCGGCGTCTTCGTGGCCGCCAAGCGGGAAAAGCCTGGTACCCCGATGGTGACGCTTGCCACCGCCCATCCGGCGAAATTCCCGGCTGCCGTAAAATCCGCCTCCGGTATTGACCCGGCGCTTCCGACGTGGCTTGCTGATCTGATGCACAGGGAGGAGCGCTTCCAGATCATCGAGCCCGAGCTCAAAGCGGTTGAAACCTTTATCGGCAAGCATGCCCGCAGCTAGATGACGGCAGGCGCAGAAAGATAGCACATGACAGTTGAGTGCACCCGGCTCAAATCCGGGCTGACAGTAGTCACACAGACCATGCCGCACCTTGAAAGCGCTGCGCTTGGAGTCTGGATCAAATCAGGTTCGCGCAACGAGACGGAAGACGAGCACGGCATTGCCCACCTGCTCGAGCACATGGCCTTCAAGGGCACGGGGCGACGCTCCGCGCGCCAGATTGCCGAGGAAATCGAGGATGTCGGCGGCGAAGTGAACGCCGCTACCTCCACCGAAACGACCTCCTATTATGCCCGGGTCCTGAAGGACCACGTGCCGCTCGCCGTCGATATCCTGGCCGATATCCTGACGGAATCCGCCTTCGAGGAAGAAGAACTGGAGCGCGAGAAGCAGGTCATCCTGCAGGAGATCAATGCGGCCAACGACACGCCCGACGATGTCGTCTTCGACCGTTTCTCCGAGGTGGCCTATCGCGGCCAGACGCTCGGCCGGCCGATCCTCGGCACTCCGGAAACCGTCGTTTCCTTCACGCCGCAACAGATCCGCACCTATCTCGGCCGCAACTATACGACCGACCGGATGTTCGTCGTGGCGACCGGCGCCGTCGAGCATGACGAATTCGTGCGCATGGTCGAAGACCGTTTTGCAAGCCTGCCGACCGCGGCCAACGCGCCGCCGGTCATGGAAGCCGCACGTTATATCGGCGGCAATGTGCGCGAAACGCGCGATCTCATGGACGCACAGATTCTGCTCGGCTTCGAGGGCAAGGCCTATCACGCCCGTGATTTCTACTGCTCGCAGATCCTTGCCAATATCCTCGGCGGCGGCATGTCCTCCCGCCTGTTCCAGGAAGTGCGCGAGTTCCGCGGCCTCTGTTATTCGGTCTATGCCTTCCACTGGGGCTTTTCCGATACCGGCATCTTCGGCATCCACGCCGCGACCGGCGGCGAAAACCTGCCGGAATTGGTGCCCGTCATCATCGACGAGTTGCACAAATCGGCCGACAATATCGACCAGAAGGAAATCGAGCGCGCCCGCGCCCAGATCCGTGCGCAGCTTCTCATGGGCCAGGAAAGTCCTGCGGCGCGTGCCGGCCAGGTCGCTCGACAGATGATGCTCTACGGCCGTCCGATCTCCAATCCGGAGATGATGGAACGCCTGGAAGGCATCACGATCGAGCGCCTGACCGATCTTGCCGGCCGCCTCTTCTACGATACCGTCCCGACGCTTTCGGCGATCGGCCCGCTCGAGCAGCTTGCCCCGATGGAACACATCACCGCCTCGCTTTCGGTTTCGGGACCGAAGACGAGGCAGGCAAGCCGCTGACGGACATATCCGTTGCGTCGGGGGTTATCGATGCCAAAATCGGTTTTTCGGTTCCTGTCGCGACAGCCTGAAGCGGTCGAACTCGAAAACGACAAATATGTCCTGCGTCTGCCACGCTACCAGGATTTCAACCAGTGGCACAGGCTTCGCGCCGACAGCCGCCGTTTTCTGGAACCCTGGGAGCCTACATGGCGCCGCGACGAGCTGACGGAAGGTTCTTTTCGCGCCCGGGTGATCCGCGGTAAGCAGGAATATGCCTCGGGACAGGCGATCCCGCTCTTCATTTTCCAGAAAATTGATATGGCGCTCGTCGGTGGCATTACCATCGGTTACATCCGCCGGGGCGCCGCCCAGAGCTGCATGATCGGTTACTGGATGGGCGAGCGTTATGCCGGCCAGGGCCATATGTTTGCCGCACTTCAACTGGTTATTCCCTATATCTTCGCAGGCCTTGAGTTGCACCGTATCGAAGCAGCCTGTATTCCAGACAACGCACGGAGCATTCGCCTGCTTGAGAAAGCCGGGTTTCAGCGGGAAGGCTACCTGCGCGGATATTTGAAGATCAACGGTCAGTGGCACGATCACGTGATGTTTTCACGCTTGGCCACCGACGCGGATACAGGCAGGAAACCCAACAGCCGATGAACAAAGACCGCATGCTGCCGACGTCACCGTCCGGACGAGTGATCGCGGTGATCGCAGCCCTTCTCCTGTCTGTGTTCGCCCTTGCGGCGGGAACCGTGCAGGCGGCCGAACCGGTGAAGATTTCCCGCGACGACACAGCGCTGGACCTGACTGCCACGACTGAAATCTACGCCAACCAGGGCGAGGCCTTCCAGGTTTCCACCGCTGCCGGCGCCGATGGCATCCGCCGGCGCATCGAGGTGCGGTCGAGCTCGGAAAACCATCAGGGCGACTGGGCGGTCTTTGCGCTTGCCAACGTTTCGGAAGAGCAGCTCGAGCGCGTCATCGTCGCGCCGCACTTCCGTCTCGTCAATTCCAAGCTGTTCTGGCCCGACCTCGGCTCGCAGCGCATCATCGCGATCACGCCGAGCGAGGGTTTTGCGCTCGACCGGCAGCCGAGTGACGATGCCGACGTCTTCCGCATCACGCTGAACCCCGGCGCGGTCATCACCTTCGTCGCCGAACTTGCGACGCCCAATCTGCCGCAGATCTATCTGTGGGAGCCGAACGCGTATAAGGATACGATCAACGCCTTTACGCTTTATCGCGGCATCGTTCTCGGCATTGCCGGCCTGCTTGCGGTCTTCCTGACGATCCTCTTCGTCGTCAAGGGAACCTCGATGCTGCCGGCGACGGCGGCCCTCGCCTGGGCTGTGCTCGGCTATATCTGCGTCGACTTCGGCTTTCTGGGAAAGCTGATCAGCGTCGCCTCGGCAGATCAACGAATATGGCGCGCCTGTGCGGAGGTGGCGCTCGCCTCCAGTTTCGTCATCTTCCTGTTCACCTACCTCAATCTCAATCGATGGCATGTGCATCTCGGCTATGCCACGCTTGCATGGGTGCTGGGCCTCGCGCTGCTGTTCGGCGTTGCGATCTACGATCCGTCGATCGCGGCTGGCATCGCGCGGCTGTCCTTCGCGCTGACGGCGGCGACCGGCCTGTTGCTCATCATCTATCTCGGCTTCAACCGCTATGACCGCGCCATCCTGCTCGTGCCTGCATGGGCGCTGACGCTCGTCTGGCTGTTCGGCGCATGGATGACGATTACCGGCCGGCTCGATAATGACATCATCCAGCCGGCACTCGGCGGTGGCCTCGTTCTCATCGTGCTGCTGATCGGCTTTACCGTCATGCAGCACGCCTTTGCCGGCGGCGCCTTCCAGCAGGGGCTGTTCTCCGATCTCGAACGCCAGTCGCTGGCGCTGACGGGTTCGGGCGACATGGTCTGGGACTGGGATGTGGCGCGCGACCGCGTCGTCACCATTCCCGACGTTTCCGTCAAGCTCGGGCTGTCGCCGGGTGCGATGCATGGTGCGGCGCGCAACTGGCTGCCGCGGCTGCACCCTGACGATCGCGATCGCTTCCGCGCCACGCTCGACGTGCTGCTGGAACATCGCCGCGGGCGGCTGAACCACGAGTTCCGTATCCGCGCCGAAGACGGCCATTTCCATTGGCTGCTGATCCGCGCCCGGCCGGTTCTCGGCTCGAACGGCGAGATCATCCGCTGCGTCGGCACGATTGTCGATGTGACCGAACAGAAGAATTCCGTCGAGCGGCTACTGCACGATGCATTGCACGACAACCTGACAGGTCTGCCGAACCGGCAGGTGTTCCTCGACCGCCTGCAGTCGGTGCTGACGCTGGCGCCGGGCGGCGAGACGCTGCGCCCGACCGTGATGGTGATCGACATCGACCGCTACAAGCTGGTCAACGATTCCCTCGGTGTCGCCGCAGGTGACAATATCCTGATCGCGCTCACCCGCCGCCTGCGACGCCTGCTGAAGCCGCAGGATACGCTGGCGCGCCTTTCCGGCGATCAGTTCGGCCTCATCCTCGTTTCCGAGCATGATCCGGCCAAGGTCGCGGATTTCGCCGATGCAATGAGCAAGGCGATCATGGTGCCGATCAACTTCTCCAACCGGGAGATTATCCTGACTGCCTCCATCGGCCTCGCCTCCTGGGTGGACCAGCAGGAGAGCGCGTCGGGTTTGCTCAGCGACGCCGAACTTGCCATGTATCGGGCCAAGCGCGCCGGCGGCAACCGCGTGGAGCCCTTCCAGCCGGCCTTCCGCGATTTCGGCACCGACCGTTTGCAGCTCGAATCGGATCTGCGCCGCGCCATCGAGCGCAAGGAGCTTTCGATGGTCTACCAGCCGATCGCCCGGCTGGAAGATGTCGAGATCGCCGGCTTCGAGGCGTTGATGCGCTGGGAGCACCCCAAGCGCGGCAATATCCCGCCATCCGAGTTCATCCCGATCGCCGAAACATCCGACATTATCGGCGCACTCGGCATTTTCGCACTGGAACAGGCGACCAACGACCTGATGGCCTGGCAGAACCAGACCGGCGAACTGCCGATTTTCGTTTCCATCAATCTTTCCAGCGTGCAGCTACTCAACAACGAGCTCTACGACGACGTCCGCTCGGTGCTGGCGAAGACCCATTGCGATCCTTCGCAACTGAAGCTCGAGCTGACGGAATCCATGGTGATGGAGAATCCGGAACAGGCGCGCCTCGTGCTGCAAAAGCTGAAGGAAGCCGGCCTCGGCCTGGCGCTCGACGACTTCGGCACCGGCTATTCCTCACTCGCCTACCTTACCCGCTTCCCCTTCGACACGATCAAGCTCGACAGGGCGCTGGTGCGCGACAACAGCGACAAGAAGGCGACCGTGCTGAAATCGGTCATTTCGATGGCGCGCGAGTTGGAAATGAAGGTTGTGGCCGAGGGTATCGAATCCAACGAGGATGCGATCGAGCTGGCCAAGATGGGCTGCAGCTATGGCCAGAGCTACCTCTTCGGCCCGCCGATGCCGTCGGAATCGGTGCTGCGGCTGCTGAGGGAACGCTTTCCGCTGACGAAGCGTGCTTGATCCCAAGGCCCGTTCACCGGCTTTTTCCGGGGGATTCGCGGCTCTTCGATCGATACGGCTTTCTTTGCCAGGTGGCGCCATTGACCATTGGCCGTCGATGTGACCCTCTGCCTCAACGCAACAAGGAAAATCCAATGCTCAAGCTTTTGCTCGCTCTCTCGATGGGCGCCTGTTGCGTCTCTCCCCTCTACGCCGCCGAATTCCAACCCGCCGCACTGAGCTGCCAGGCGGCAGACGAGCCGGGACGTTGTGAAAAATTGAAGAGGGACTTCACGGCCGCCTATACGCTCGCCCACAAAGGAGATCACGGCGCGCAGGTCATCGTGGCCTTCTGCCTCTCGACTGGTTGCCGGGGCGCTGTGATCATCGACAAGGTCGCTGCTTGCAGTTGGCATATCGTTATCGCCAATTCCGGGGCAGCGACCGTGATCGACGGCTCCAACCTCAAGGATACCTGCCGTCCGATGACGGAGGAGCAGAAGACCGCTGCACGCGGCTTGTCCAACGATCTGGTCCGCAAGATCTATAAGCGTCCGGTAACGGTAGCGGACCAGATGTAGGCTGCCTGGCTCCGACAGGTCTAGCGACTGCGGAAACGGAATATCATTGCCCTTGCCGTTTTCCTCGTTATTCTGCCCGAAAACACAACCGGGAGGCACCTTATGATCCTGCACTGCGTATTCATGCGGCTGAAGAGCGCTATGACGCCTGACGACAAGCAGGCGCTGTTCGACGCCATCGTGGCGCTGAAGCAGGTGATCCCGGGAATTCTTGACATTAAATACGGGCCGAATGTTTCACCCGAGGGGCTGCATGGCGGTTTCGTCGACGGCTTTGCCGTGACCTTCGAAAGCCCCGAGGCTCGTGATACCTATCTCGTGCATCCCGAGCATGTGACCGTCGGCGAGCGCATCGTCTCGTCGACGGATGGAGGCTTGGCCGGCCTCTTGGTTTTCGATCTCGTTATCTGAGACCTTGGTAACTCAGCTCGACTTCGCCATGGCGGTGGAGAGCTGGTCGACATTGTAGCGGAACATCTTCTCGTAGGTCGGGGCTGGGCCTTTCGAGTCCGAGAGAGATTCGACGTAGAGCTCACCGCCCGGCTCGGCACCGGTCGCGGTGGCGACCTGTTTGACGAGGCGCGGATCGTTGGAGTTTTCGAAGAAGTAGGTCTTTACGTGTTCCTGCTTGATCTGCTCGATCAGCTTGGAGACGTCGGCTGCGGAGGCTTCGCTTTCTGTCGAGAGACCAAGCGGTGCCAGGAAGCTGACATTATATTCACGGCCAAAATAGCCGAACGCATCGTGGCTCGTCAGCACCTTGCGGCGGTCATCGGCGATCTTGTCGAATTTGGAATGCGCATAGGCATCCAGTTCGTCCAGTTTCTTTGTATATTTCTCAGCATTGGCCTTGTAGGCCGCGGCATCGGCCGGGTCGGCGTTGGACAACGCCTTCTCGATGTTGGCGACCCAGACCTTCACGTTGACGGGGCTGTTCCAGACATGCGGATCGGTGACGGTCTTGCCATCCTCTTCCATCGTGCGGGTATTTATGCCTTCGGAGACCGTGACCGGCTTGCCCTTGTAGCCAGAGGCAGTGATCAGGCGGTCCATCCAGCCTTCCAGTCCCTCGCCGCTGACGAAGGTGACTTTAGCGGCATTCAGCGCCTTCGCATCGGCCGGCGACGGCTCGAATTCATGGGGATCGCCGTTCGGGCCGACGAGGCTCGTGACCTTAACGTGATCGCCGCCAACCTGGCGGACGACATCGGCAAGCACGGTGAAGGAGGCGACGACCTTCAGCGTTTCGGCCGAAGCCGGCACGGCCGAAAGCGTGATCAGGATGGGCAAGGCGGCGGAAAGAAGCAATCTGCTAGGTAACATCGATGTCTCCTGTAATCAGCCCTTCAGATGCGGGCGGGGGAAGAAGCGCCGGGCAAGGCCCGACGGGGCGAAGAAAATGGAGAGGCCGTAGAGCAGAGCCGCGGTCATGATGATCGTCGGGCCGGAGGCAAGCTCGAGGTGATAGGAGGCGATGAGGCCGAGATAGCCGGAAGCCGCGGCACTTGCCGCCGCAATGATCATCATGGCGGACAAGCTGCGCGACCAGAGTTGGGCGATCGCAGCCGGCAGCATCATCAGGCCGACGGCCATCAGCGTGCCGAGCGCCTGGAAGCTCGCAACGAGGTTCAGCACGACCAACAGCAGGAAGAGGAAATGATAGACCGGTCCGCGCCCGCCGACGGCGCGCAGGAAGCCGGGATCGAAACATTCCGCGACCAGCGGCCGATAGATGACCGCGAGTGCCAATAGTGTGACCGACGTGATGGCGCCGATCTGCGTCAGCGCCGGCGCGTCGATCGCGAGGATGGTGCCAAAAAGCACATGCAGCAGATCGATGTTGGAGCCACGCAAGGAGACTATGAGAACGCCCAAGGCCAGCGATGCGAGATAGAAGCTCGCAAAGCTCGCATCCTCCTGCAGCACGGTCATGCGGCTGACGACACCTGACAGCAGCGCGACGGAAAGACCAGCGACAAGTCCGCCGATGCCCATGGCCGTCAGCGACAGCGAGCCGGCGACGAGGTAACCGACCGCGGCACCGGGCAGCACGGCATGGCTCATGGCGTCTCCCATGAGGCTCATGCGGCGAAGCATCAGGAAAACACCGATGGGGCCGGAACCAAGCCCCAGGCACAGGCAGGCGACGAGCGCACGGCGCATGAAGCCATAATCGGCAAAGGGTGCGAAGAAGATATCGTAGGCCGTCATGCCGCCGGCTCGCAGGCTTCGGCATCCTCATCCCAACGTTCGGCCATGGCGCGGGCCTGCAGAAGATTGGCAGACGACATGACCTCCTGCGTCGGCCCCCAGCCGACCAGCCGGCGGGCAAGCAGCAAGGTCTCCGGGAAATACGCCCTCACCTGTTCGAAATCATGGAGCACGGCAATCACCGTCCGCCCGTCACCATGCCAGCGGACGACAATGTCGAGCAGATCCCTGGTCGTGCGGGCATCGATGGCGGTGAAAGGTTCGTCAAGCAGGATGATGCGCGCATCCTGCAGCAGCAGGCGGGCGAAGAGCACACGCTGGAACTGGCCGGCCGAAAGCGAGCCGATATGGCGCTTTTCGAACCCCTCGAGACCGACGGTGGCAAGCGCGGCGCGGGCACGCGCAGTGTCCTGCTTTGCGATGCGGCCAAAGGCACCGGCCGAGCGCCAGCTTCCGAGCAGCACCGTATCCAGCACCGAGATCGGAAAGCGCCTGTTGATGTCAGCCGCCTGTGGCAGATAGCCGAAATCCGTGCGCTGGAGACGATGCTCCACCCGCCCCTCTGCAGGACGCAATTCCCCCATGATCGCCTTGAGCAGCGTTGATTTTCCGGCGCCATTCGGCCCGGCGATTGCCGTCAGGCTGCCGGGCTGAAACGTGCCGGAGAGATGATGGAGTGCAGGATGACGATCATAGGAGACCGTCAGGTTGTCGAGGCGGATGATCGCAGCGCTCATGGCAGCAGGATCGCCCAATGGATCGCCAGCCAGAGAAGCGCGACGATGGCGCCCGCACCACTCAGGCGCAGAAACGCCGACTGCCCAAGGAGACTAATGGCAAAATGTGCGGATATGGGCGGCATTCTCAATTCCTTTACGTAATAACATTACAGTTATGTTATAACAATTGCGGCGAGAATGAGGCGGAATGCACTCTTGGCGCAATGCTATCTAATGCGCATATTTTGTTATCGAGATTGGACGGAGACGATTGCTATGAACGTGTCCATTGGTGAACGCTGGGAAAAATTCGTTGAACAAGCCGTCAAAGACGGACGCTATGGCTCTGCGAGCGAAGTGGTGCGCGAAGGCTTGCGGCTGGTAGAGGAGCGGGAAGCGAAGCTTGCTAGGCTTCGCGAAACGCTGGAAGCCTCGATTGCTCGTGGCGGCAATGTTAGCGACGATGAACTTGGAGCGGCGATCGAAACGAGAGTGGCTGAACTAAAGGCGAAGAGAGCTAAATAGTGCCTCGATTACGCTATCTGACAGACGCCCAACGCGACATCCTCTATATTCTGGATTACATTGAGCAGCAAAGCGGAGGTACCGAACTTGCGGAGAGTTTCGTCTCCAAGCTCCGTAAAAGATGTCGTGACCCGAATTGCGTCCGGAAATGCGAAGCGTGGCATACCGGACATACGTTATCTTCTTTCAATACAGAAACGATGCACTTGAGATCGTGAATATTCTGGAAGGCCATCGCGATATCGATGCGCATTTCAACGTCGAGCATTGAAAAGGCGCCCGAGGGCGCCTTTGACATTCGCAATGATACGTTTCCAGCTCAGAGCTGCTCAAGCATCGCCGCAGCACCGGAAACCGTTGCCTGGCCGGGCGTTTCTTCGACGTTGAGCGACTTCACGACACCGTCTTCGACCAGCATGGAATAGCGCTTGGAGCGCACGCCCAGGCCACCCGCCGAGAGATCGGCATCGAGACCGACTGCCCTGGTGAAGCCGGCATCCCAGTCGGCGAGGAAGTGGATCTTGCCGAGGCCGCCCGAAGACTGTGCCCAGGCACCCATGACATGCCAATCGTTGACGGCAAGAACGGCGATATCGTCGACACCCTTGGCGAGAATGGCATCGCGGTTTTCAAGATAGCCCGGCAGGTGGTTCAGCGAACAGGTGGGCGTGAAGGCGCCGGGCACGGCGAAGAGCACGACGCGCTTGCCGCCGAAGAGTTGCTCGGTGGTGGTTTCGACCGGGCCGTCGGCAGTCTTTTCCTTGAAGGTGGCGGCAGGAAGCTTGCCGCCGATCGCGATGGTCATGGATTTTCTCCTCGATACTGGCTGGTCGCGGCATGGCCGCAGGGGATCGAGAGGGACTATAAGATGCGGTCAATCAAAGGCAAGCGTGGTTTCCATGGCGCGGGCGCCGTCAACGATGAGCACTCCCCACTGCTTGCCCTTGATATCGTAATTTTTCGGCAGCTTTCCGATGGCGATATCGGCGGAATAGGCCTTGCCGCTGCGCCCCACGTTTATCTGCTTGGTGAAGGCATAGCCGCTGGGGCCGGTAACGATGATTTCGGGCGATCCATTCCCCGCTTCCGGCAGAGTAACTTTCAGCGAGAGTTGCTTCAGGTCGGATGACATCGCGTATGCCACAACCTCGAAATCGGCGGACGGCGCTTCGGGAAGGCGGGCAGCAGCATTCCGAAGGATCATTTCCTCCTGCGGCCGCGACTGAGCGACAGCGCCGATTTTCAGCGAAAACTGCGCCTGAAAAGGAATGCATATATCCTTGCAGATGCCGATGAAAGCGGTGGCGTCTATTGCGACCGGCCCCGCCTTCGAAGCCGTCAGCGATAATGGCAGTGTCACCGGAGCCCCATAGCCGATATCCTCGACCTTGCCACTGGAGATATGTTTCGGAACGGGATAGGAAATGGCATCAAGCGTGACGCCGCTTTGCGGTGCGATGGTGATCTGCGGCGGGATCCCGCTGTTGCCTGGCTCACGCCAATAGGTGATCCAGCCAGGCTTCGGTTCGATCTGCAGGCCTGCCCTTATATGGCCGGCAGCATCAGGCGGCAGTGCCACGAGACGCATGCGGCCACCCTCGTTCTGCACCCAGTCGCTCATTTCCGCATGCGCCGGACGCAACAATCCGGCCATGGACGCAGCCGAAATGACTGCAATTAACAGGGCGTGCGCGCGCAATGAAATAACTCTCATGGAACAAGGGTTTACCGAAATTTGCCAATTGCTGCCAGAAGTCCCGCCCATATAAATCTTCATTTTCAGTTGATTGATTTGTGACATTGGCCCATGTTTCTCTTGTCGGAGCCTTTTGTGCGGTCTGGCGGCAGGAGGAACCATGTCCCTAGCAACGCTGAAGAACAGACGGGAACGCGGATTTTTCGACGGTCAGTTCCTGATCGCCATGCCCGGCATGGAAGATCGCAACTTTGCGCGCACGGTGATCTACATCTGCGCGCACTCGGACGCAGGGGCCATGGGCTTCGTCATCAATCGCCCGCAGAGCCTCACCTTCACCGATGTCCTGCTGCATCTCGATATGATAAAGCAGGAAGATTCCATCGTACTGCCGAAGGATGCACGGGAATTTCCGATCCAGACGGGCGGTCCGGTCGAGAGCGGCCGCGGTTTCGTGTTGCATTCCGACGATTATGTCAGCGACTCCTCCATCCCCGTCAGCGACGATATCTGCCTGACGGCGACGCTCGATATCGTGCGCGCCATCTCCAAGGGCGGCGGCCCCAAGCGGGCGACCATGCTGCTCGGTTACTCCTCCTGGGGCGCGGGCCAGCTTGAAAACGAGGTGGCAGCCAATGGCTGGCTCAATTGCGCGGCCAATGAAGAGCTGATCTTCGATCGCTGCCTCGATGACAAGTATGAGCGGGCACTTGCCAGTATGGGTGTCACGCCGGCCATGCTTTCGGCAGAAGCCGGCCACGCCTGATTGCATCCTTCCGGAACGAAACTCGTTCATTAGCGTTTCCCGTCGGCAATGCCTGCGGCACCTATGCGGCGGGCATTTAGGGGGCTGCCATGAGGTTGTTTGCCTGCGATAATTGCGATCAGGTCATCCATTTCGACAACAGGCAGTGCGTGCGCTGCAATCATCGCCTCGGCTTCTTTGCGGGCGATCTTTCCATGCATGCACTGGAATCGTTCGATGAGGCAAACTGGCAGCTCGTCTCCGATTCGAACCGGCTCGTGCGGTTCTGCGCCAATGCGGGTCTCGATATCTGCAACTGGCTGGTCGATGACAACAATGATTTCTGCATCGCCTGCCGGCATAACCGGCTGGTGCCGAACACCGATACGCCTGACGGTATCGACCGCTGGCGGCGCATGAGCCAGGCACAGCGCCATCTCTTCTATTCGCTGTTGCGCTGGAATCTGCCGCATCCGGATCGGCAGGAAGACCCGCAAGGCGGCCTCGTCTTCGATTTCCTGGAAGACGCCGTCCAGAACGACGGCAATGTGGTCCCGGCCATGACAGGGCATGAAGAAGGGCTGATCGCCATCCGTGCGGCGGAGGCGGATGACGTGACCCGCGAGCAGGCGCGCACGGCGATGGACGAGCCCTATCGCACCCTGCTCGGCCATTTCCGTCATGAGACCGGGCATTTCATCTGGAACAAGCTCGTGCGCGACCGCAATGGTTTCGACGAATTCCGCGCCGTCTTCGGCGACGAGCGGCACGACTATGGCGCGGCATTGCAGGATCACTATGCCAATGGGCCGGCTCCCGGTTGGCAGGAGAACTTCATCAGTGCCTATGCCTCCGTCCATCCCTGGGAGGATTTTGCGGAATGCTTCGCGCATTACCTGCACATCGTCGATACGCTGGAGACCGCGCGCAGCTTCGGCATGGCGATCGATCCGCGCGGCCATGAAGAGATTGCGGCGGAGGTGGATTTCAGTCCCTATCGGGCACGGAGCGCCGAACAGCTCGTCAGCGCGTGGGTGCCGCTCAGCCTTGCGATCAATGCGATCCAGCGCAGCATGGGCCAGCCGGATTCCTATCCCTTCGTGCTGTCTTCGCCAGTCGTCACGAAGCTGGAATATCTGCACCGACTGATACAGAATGCAGCCAACGAGCAGCGACAGGCGGCTTGATCAGCCTGCCTTCTTGCTCTTCTTGAACGGCTCCATGCCCTTGCGGGCCAGTTCGTCGGCACGCTCGTTCTCCGGGTGACCGGCGTGGCCCTTGACCCAATGGAGCGTCACTTTGTGCCTGTTGCGGGCCTCTTCCAGCGCCTGCCAGAGCTCGGCATTCTTCACCGGCTTATTGTCCGATGTCCTCCAGCCGTTCTTCTTCCAGCCGAATATCCATTTGGAAATGCCGTCTTTCACATAGGCGCTATCGGTGTAGAGATCGACCTCGCAGGGCTCTTTCAAGGCGCTGAGCGCGGAGATGGCAGCCAACAATTCCATTCGGTTGTTGGTCGTGTCCGCCTCGCCGCCGGAGAGCTCCCTCTCGACCTCGCCGTAGCGCAACACGGCGCCCCACCCGCCGGGGCCGGGATTGCCGGAGCACGCCCCATCCGTGAAGATATCGATGTGCTTCATAGGCTCAATCCGTATTCCGCCGGCGAGGAAATCTGGCGGTGGAAGCGCAGCTTGCGCAGATATTCGAGCGGGTCCTTCTTGGTGACCATCGCGCCTTCCGGCGTCGTCAGCCAGTCGTAGAGACGGGTCAGGAAGAAACGCAGGGCCGAACCGCGGGAGAGGACCGGCAGCGCCGCGATCTCCTGAGCACTCAGCGGCCGCACGCTCTGGTAACCCTCGAGCATCTGCGTGCCCTTGGTGATGTTGTAGGCACCATCCTTCTCGAAGCACCAGGCATTGAGGCAAATCGAGACGTCGTAGGCGAGCAGATCGTTGCAGGCGAAGTAGAAATCGATGAGGCCCGAGAGTTCGTCACCAAGGAAGAAGACGTTATCAGGGAACAGATCGGCGTGGATGACGCCAGCGGGCAAATCCTTCGGCCAACAGGTCCGCAGGAAATCGAGATCGCTGCGGATTTCGTTCTGCAGGCCGAACTCCACCTCGTCGGCGCGTGCCTCCGATTTGTCCCAGAGCGTCTGCCAGCCTTCCAGCGACAACGCGTTTGGCCGCGTCAGCGCAAAACCTTCGCCAGCGACATGCATCTGCGCCAACGCCTTGCCGACTTCGCGGCAATGTTTCGGTTCGGGCTTTCTCAGCCACATGCCTTCGAGGAAGGAAATGAGCGCTGCGGGACGGCCTGACAGCGTGCCGAGCAGAGCGCCGTCCTTGCGCGGCAGCGGCAGCGGGCAGGACAGGCCGCCTGCCGCCAGATGCTGCATCAGGCCGAGGAAGAACGGCAGATCGCTCTTTTCCACCCGCTTCTCATAAAGCGTCAGAATGAGCGGCGCCTTGGATGTGTGCAGCAGGAAGTTGGAATTCTCCACGCCTTCGGCGATGCCCTTGTAGGAAAGCAGCGTGCCGGCATCATATTCGGTGAGAAACCATTTCAGATCGTCTTCGGCGATATCAGTATAAACTGCCAAGGTGGGTCTCTCACTGTAGAGGCGGTCTGATCAGATGGGGCAGGATGGAGGGATCTCCTCGCCTCACTCCCCGTTCACGAATGCCATGTCAGCCGTGGTCAGTTCAAGACTGCGCAGTTCGCGATTGACGAGGAAATGTTCGTTTTCCTGCACGGTTTCGGCAAGCTCGACACGGGCATCGAAGCGAGTGCGGAAGGCCTCGATGATCTCGTTGACGATCACTTCCGGGGCGGAAGCACCGGCGGACAGGCCGAGCGTACCAATCGGGCCAATCTCATCCCAGTCAAGTTCGGAAGCGCGCTGCACGAGGATCGACCTCTTCGCCCCGGCCCGGAGCGCCACTTCGACGAGCCGCTTGGAATTGGACGAATTCGGCGCGCCGACAATGATGAACAGATCGCAACCGGGGGCAGCATCCTTCACCACTTCCTGGCGATTGGTCGTGGCATAGCAGATGGAATCGGCAGCCGGCGCCTTCAGATTGGGGAAGCGCTCTTCCAGCCGCTTGATAACACCGGCAGTATCGTCGACCGAGAGCGTCGTCTGGGTGACATAGCCGAGATTATCGGGATCAGCAGGCTCATAGGCATCGACGTCCTCGACGGTCTCGACCAGAGAGACGGTACCTTCAGGAAGCTGGCCCATGGTGCCGATTACCTCGGGATGGCCGGCATGGCCGATCAGGACGACATGGCGGCCGAGGCGATTATGGCGCATCGCCTGCTTGTGGACCTTGGAGACCAGCGGACAGGTTGCGTCGAGATAGAAGAGGTTGCGGGCATTCGCATCCTCGGGCACGGATTTCGGCACGCCATGGGCGGAAAAGACGACCGGCTGGGCGCGATGTTCCGCCGGGATCTCGTCAAGCTCCTCGACGAAGACCGCACCCTTGGCTTCCAGCCCTTCCACGACATAGCGGTTATGGACAATCTCGTGGCGGACATAGACGGGCGCGCCATAGGCCTTCAGCGCCAGCACGACGATCTGGATCGCCCGATCGACGCCAGCACAGAAGCCGCGCGGACCGCAGAGCCTGATCGTCAAAGGAGGTTTTGCCGCAATGTTCATGACATATCCAGGTTAAGCTTCAGGGACCTCTAACCCAATATGGGATGGAATTGAAGCGATACTATTGCGCGGCACCCTTGCGGCGGAACCAGGAGATAGCGACGACGACGGCCAGCACCACCGCCAACCCGTACCAGGTAAAGGCATATTGCAGATGGTCGTTCGGCAGATCGACCTGTGTCACGCCACCGATCGGAAAACCCGCTGGATTGGGCGTGGAATCGGCATCGACGAAGAAGGGCACGACACTGGCCTTGTCGAGATCGACGCTCGATGCCATCACATCGAGATCCTTCCAGTAGAAGATGTTCTTCACCACGTCGTTGTCAGGCACGAGCCACGAAGGCTTGGCGGGAAGTTTTGCACGCGCGAGGCCGGTTACCGTCTGCTGGCCAGTCAACTGGCCCTGCATGCGCATTTCCGGCTCCTTGTTCTCATAGGGAACGAAGCCTCTGTTGACGAAGAGGTAGCGCCCGTCTTCAAGCTGCAGCGGCGTGTAGATGTAATAGCCGGTCTGGCCTCGCCAGGTGGCGAAGAAGTGGCGCTCCTTATTGTTGATGTAGCGGCCGGCGGCTGTAACTGTACGATATTCGATATCACCGCCCTGAGCCGCCATGGACTCGATATCCGCAAGCAGAACCGGGGCGGCTGCGCGACGCTCGGCGATATCGGCGAGCAGGCCTTCCTTCCAGTGAAGGCGCTCCACCTGCCAGGTGCCGAGCGAGATCAGGATGGCGAGCGCAATGAGGACCGCCATGCCGGTAAAGACCGGCAGCTTGCGGCGCGGGGCCGGACTTTCAATATCAATCACTCAAGCGACCCTCACGGGCATTGTGGCGATATTGCATGGCGATGAGGATACCCTTGCACCAACGCAGCGCCACCAGGGAAAGAATGACCGTCAGCGGACCGAAGAGCAGGATGTGGACCCAGATCGGCGGAGCGTAGTTGACCTGCAGCCAGAGCACCGAACCGATGATGATGAAGCCGACGATGAGGATGACGAAGACGGCGGGACCATCGCCTGCATCGGCGAAGGAATAGTCCAGGCCGCAGGCGGCGCAGCGCGGTTTCAGGCCAAGTACACCATCGAAGAGCTGACCATGACCGCAGCGTGGGCAGCATCCCTTGATACCGCTCTTGACCGGATCGACCGGCGGAAATTGTGCGTTGTCTTCACTCATGACCATCTCCCTGCCGACGCCTTTTCGTCGTCTGCCTTAACTCTCCCATAAAGTATTCGCATCCCGAATGGAAAGGCCTGCGCGTTTTCGCCTCAGTGATTCGCGCCAAACAGAAGAAGAAGACTGATGAGAGATGATAGCCATGCCGGACAGATCATAATCCTGAACGGCGCGCCGCGAAGCGGCAAATCCAGCATTGCGCGCGCGATCCAGGAAGAATTTGAGGGGCCGTGGATCAATCTCGGCGTCGATACCTATAATGCCATGACGCCGAAGCGCTACCTGCCCGGCATCGGGCTGAGGCCGGGCGGCGAACGACCGGACCTGGAGGAACTGGTACCGTTCCTCTACGCAGCGCTCTATGAATCGATCGCCATTCATGCCGGATTGGGCCTCAACGTCGTCGCTGATCTCGGCCATCATGACAGCTACTCCCAGCCGCTCGGCATTCTCGGAGATTGCGCCCGGCGGCTGGAGGGCTTTCCCGTGCTGTTCGTCGGCATACGTTGTCCGATCGAAACGATCATGCAGCGGCGCGAAATTGTCGAGGAAGGGCGCGAGACGCTTTATCTGCGCGCCACGGAGGACGCGTCCATTCCCGAACCGGTGCAGCGCTGGCAGGACGAGGTGCATCGTCCGGGTCTCTACGACATGGAGGTCGATACATCCGTGCTGACTGCGCTCGAATGCGCCGAGGCGATCCGCCATCAGCTGGATCTCGCTATTCCCGAGCCTTCGGCCTTCGAAAGGTTGGCCGGGCAACGGTAAAACATAGAATCAGCGTCGAGATAAAGAAAAAGGCGGGTCAGTGAGCACCCGCCTTTTCTGATTTCTATCGGCCTCGATCAGCCTGCCGCAACCGGAGCGCCCCAACCGCCCCAGACGTAGATGCAGAAGAACAGGAACAGCCAGACGACGTCGACGAAGTGCCAGTACCAGGCAGCCGCCTCGAAGCCGAAATGCTGCTTCGGTGTGAAGTCGCCGCGCAACGCACGCAGCAGGCAGACCAGCAGGAAAATGGTGCCGACCAGAACGTGGAAACCGTGGAAGCCCGTGGCCATGAAGAAGGTCGCGCCGTAGATCGAGTTGCGGAACTCGAACGGAGCATGCGCATATTCATAGGCCTGGACGCTGGAGAAGAGCACGCCGAGCAGAACGGTCAGCGTCAGGCCCTGGATAAGGCCCTTGCGGTCGTTGTGCAAGAGAGCGTGGTGAGCCCAAGTCACCGTCGTGCCCGAGAGCAGCAGAATGACGGTGTTGTAGATCGGCAGGTGCCAGGGATCGAGAACCTCGATGCCCTTCGGCGGCCAGACGCCGCCGGTATAGGCAAGCCGCGAAGCCTGGATGGCTTCGTGCGGAAAGAGGCTGGCGTCGAAATAGGCCCAGAACCAGGCGACGAAGAACATCACTTCGGACGCAATGAACATGATCATACCGTAGCGCAGGTGCAGAGACACGACGCGCGTATGGGCGCCCTCATGGGCTTCCTTCACGGTGTCCGACCACCAGCCATACATGACGTAGAAAACGACAGCGAGGCCGATGAAGAAGACCCACGGATGAGCCCACTCGATACCGAGAACATGCAGCGAGCCGCCGTTCAGGTAGCGCATATAGCCGACGCCGCCGAAGGCCATCAGGAATGCGCCGAGCGAGGCCAGTATCGGCCATGGGCTCGGAGCTATGATGTGATAGTCGTGATTCTTCTGATGAGCATCGGCCATGTCAGATCCCCGGTGTCTTCCTTCTCCGCTTCCGGCACCGCCGGAAACACTCCTCAATCAAAGTTTCTTTTCAGCCTGTCCCGTTCCACCGTCATTCGAAGCCACCGGCTTCGAACCCTCTTTGGGATAGAACGTGTAGGACAGCGTGACCGTGTGAATGCTCTTCGATTCAGCGGCCTTGGTAATATCCGGATCGATGTAGAACACGACCGGCATTTCAAGCTTTTCGCCCGGCTTCAGGTCCGTTTCATTAAAGCAGAAACATTGCACCTTATTGAAATAGGCGCCCGCCTCGCCCGGCGTCACATTGAAGATCGCCTGGCCGCGCTGGGTTTCGTTGGAACGGTTTTCGGCGATGAAATTGACCTGGATGGTCTCGCCGATCTTCGGATTGACCTCGCGTTCGACCGGCTTGAATTCCCACTGCAGCCCGGGGGCGACGTTGGCGTCGAACGTGACGCGCATCGTGCGGTCGAGAATGACGCTCGAAACCTGATCGACACGCTGGGTCGTACCGTTATAGCCGGTCACCTGGCAGAAGAGGCGATAAAGCGGCACGGCTGCATAGCTTGCCGCGCCCATGCCGACGACGAAGCTCAGGCACATGAAGACGACGGCGGCATTGTTGCGCGGCTTCTTCGGTGCGTTGACGGCATCGCTCATCGTATCAGCCTCCATGTCCCAGGAATTTGATGATGGTGATGGCGTAGAAAAGAACCACCAGGCCGGCGAGCACGACACCAAGCGCGATGTTGCGATTACGGCGCGACTTGCGTTGCGCCTCAGTGAGCTTGATCAATTCCATTAGAACGAGCCTCCTGCATACGAGACCAGCATCGCAACCAGCCGGTCGAGCATCAGCGCGGAGAACACGGCAAAGAGATAGAAGATCGAGAAGCCGAACAGCTTCTTCGCCGGGATCATCTTGAGATCGCCATCGGGCATACGCCAGACGGCGATGGAACAGTATATGAAGACCGCGCCAAGCGCTGCGGCCACCAAACCATATCCGACGCTGGCAAAACCGAGGAAAGTCGGCAGCACGGCGCAGACTGCCGTCAGCACGGCATAGGCGACGATCTGGTGCTTGGTGGTGCGTTCACCTGCAACGTTCGGCAGCATCGGCACGCCGACAGCTTCGTAATCGCGCATCTTGAAGAGGGCGAGCGCCCAGAAATGCGCCGGCGTCCACAGGAAGATGATCAGGAAAAGAACAGTGCTTTCGATCGTGACCGAATTGGTCACGCAGGCCCAACCGATCATGGGCGGGAAAGCGCCGGCCGCGCCACCGATGACGATGTTCTGCGGCGTGGAGCGCTTCAGCCACATCGTGTAGATGACGGCATAGAAGAAGATGGTGAAGGCGAGGATAGAGGCCGACAGCCAGTTGACCGCCAGACCCAGGATCGTCACCGAGAAGCAGGAGAGAACGAGTCCGAAGGCCAGCGCTTCCTTGGGCATGATGCGGCCGGCCGGGATCGGGCGATTGGCAGTGCGGCTCATTACGGCGTCGATGTCGGCGTCATACCACATGTTCAGCGCACCCGATGCGCCTGCGCCGACGGCAATGCAGAGAATGGCGATCAGGCCGAGGACCGGATTGATGTGGCCTGGCGCCAGCACGAGGCCGGCAAAGGCCGTGAAGACCACGAGCGACATGACCCGCGGCTTCAGAAGCTCGAAATAATCGCGCGCACCGGCTTCCGACAGGCGAAAATCGCCTTCGTCCGCAAGAGCCTCGTGATTGTCGACAACCGTCATCATTCCGTCCTGATCTACTAATCGCAAGACGCCGCAGAGGCCTGCGGCGTCTGGAAGTCCGGCATCTTACTTGATGCGCGGAAGCTGTTCCCACTGGTGGTACGGCGGCGGCGAAGGCAGCTGCCATTCGAGGGTCGTTGCACCCTCACCCCACGGATTGTCACCGGCAACGCGCTTCTTGGCGAAGGCTTCCCAGACACCCACGAGGAAGATGATCACGCCGAAGAAGGAGATATACGAGCCGATCGACGAGACATAGTTCCAGCCGGCGAATGCATCCGGATAGTCGATGTAGCGGCGTGGCATGCCTGCGAGGCCGAGGAAATGCTGCGGGAAGAACACCAGGTTCACGCCGACGAACATGACCCAGAAGTGCAACTTGCCGAGGAACTCGTTGTACATGTAACCGGTCATCTTCGGGAACCAGTAGTACCAGGCAGCGAAGATGGCGAAGACGGCGCCGAGCGACAGAACGTAGTGGAAGTGAGCCACGACGTAATAGGTGTCATGCAGCGAGCGGTCGAGGCCAGCGTTTGCGAGCTGGACGCCCGTGACGCCACCAACGGTGAAGAGGAAGATGAAGCCGATCGCCCAGATCATCGGCGTACGGAAGGTGATAGAGCCACCCCACATCGTTGCGATCCAGGAGAAGATCTTCACACCCGTCGGAACGGCGATGACCATCGTCGCGAAGACGAAGTAGCGCTGCGCGTCGAGCGACAGGCCGACCGTGTACATGTGGTGAGCCCAGACGACGAAGCCGACGGCACCGATGGCGACCATGGCGTAGGCCATGCCGAGGTAACCGAAAACCGGCTTCTTCGAGAAGGTCGATACGATGTGGCTGACGATACCGAAGCCCGGCAGGATCAGGATGTAGACTTCCGGGTGACCGAAGAACCAGAACAGGTGCTGGTAGAGGATCGGGTCACCGCCGCCTTCCGGCGCGAAGAAAGCCGTGCCGAAGTTACGGTCGGTGAGCAGCATGGTGATGGCACCAGCCAGAACCGGCAGCGACAGCAGCAGCAGGAAGGCGGTGATCAGCACAGCCCAGGCAAAGAGCGGCATCTTGTGCAGCGTCATGCCCGGAGCGCGCATATTGAGGATCGTGGTGATGAAGTTGATCGCACCGAGGATCGACGAGGCGCCGGCGATGTGCAGCGCGAAGATCGCAAGGTCGACTGCCGGTCCCGGCTGACCGCCGACTGCGAGCGGCGGATACATGGTCCAGCCGCCGCCTGCGCCGTATGCGCCGGCCGGGCCTTCGACGAACATCGAGATGCACAGCAGCAGGAAGGCGGGAACGATCAGCCAGAAGGAGATGTTGTTCAAACGCGGGAAGGCCATATCCGGCGCGCCGATCATGATCGGCACCATCCAGTTGGCGAAGCCGCCGATCATCGCCGGCATGACCATGAAGAAGATCATGATCAGCGCGTGAGCGGTGGTGAAGACGTTGAACATGTGCTTGGCACCGTCGATGGCGGCATCGCCTTCGAAGCCGTAGACCATGGAGGCGAGGCCGTGGAAGATCTGGATGCCAGGCTCCTGCAGCTCCATGCGCATGGCGACGGAAAGCAGGCCGCCGATAATACCGGCGAAGATCGCGAAGATCAGGTAGAGCGTGCCGATATCCTTATGGTTCGTCGAGAAGAACCAGCGGTCGGCAAAGCTCGGCGCATGAGAGTGATCGTGGTGGTCGTCATGCGCATGAGCGTCATGAGCGTGGTGATCATGAGAATGATCGTCGTGAGCGGAAGGTCCAGCCATTGTCCCGATCCCCTATCTTACTTTGCGACGTTTTCAGCGACATCGACGGTCTTTGCAGAACCATCGGCAGCGGCGATCAGTGTCTTGTAGGCGCCGGGCAGGTCGCTGGCGGCCGTGGTCAACCACTGCTTGTACTTGTCTTCGGAAACGACACGGATGGCGATCGGCATGAACGCATGGTCCTTGCCGCAAAGCTCGGAACACTGGCCGTAGAAGAGACCTTCACGCTCGGCGCGGAACCAGGTTTCGTTCAGGCGGCCCGGAACGGCGTCGATCTTGATGCCAAAGGACGGCATGGCGAAAGCGTGGATGACGTCGGTGGGCGCGGCGGTGACGAGAACGCGGACGGTCTTGTCGACCGGCAGCACGAGTTCGTTGTCGACGGCCAACAGGCGCGGATAGACGGAAAGATCGGTCTTGCCGGCAGCGGGACGATCCGGCTCCTTCAGAAGGTAGGAGTCGAAGGCGACAGGCGTTTCGCCCGAGCCTTCATATTCATAGTTCCACTGCCACTGGGTCGCGGTCGCCTTGATGGTCACATCGGGATTTTCCGGCAGAGTCAACTGCGCAGTGAGCAGGTTAAAAGAGGGAACCGCAAGGAAGAGAAGCACAAGGACCGGCCCCACAGTCCAGATGACTTCGATCAGCGTATTGTGGCTCGTCCTGGAGGGAACCGGGTTCGCCGAAGCGCGGAACTTGAAACAGACGACGATAAGAAGAACGAGAACGAACAGTGTAATCGGAACAATGAACCACAGCGTATACTGTTCGAACCAGCGGATCTCCCGCATGATCGGCGTCGCTGCCGGCTGCAGGGTCGCCTGCCACGGCATCGGCTGATCGGCATATGTGCCGGAAGCAAAAAGCAGACAGACCAGCGCGGTCAGAGCTGCAAAAGCCTTCTTAATCACCTTGTAATCTCCCTCGAGCGCTGATCTGCATCAAATCGGACGCAGAATCCTTGCCATCTTCTGCGCTTCAAACCACAGTTTGGCATCCGCCGCAACAGGCAGAAGCAATTGTCTATGCGGCATTTTTGCTCCGGGACCGCATCGTCGGGCATGGCAAAACATTGCAAGCTTTTCATCAGCATACGAAAAACGCGCTTTGAGGCCAATCCGCTTGCTGCACATTCTTTTGGCGAGGTCCTATTTCTGCCGCAGTCCCCCGGTTTTCACGGGGTGGGGCTTTTCATTTTTTGTGGGCAGCTTCACAAATAGCGGCAATGATTCGATATCCAGAGGTTTTCATGGGTTTCCGTTCCCTCGCGCGGTCGTTTGTTCTGACCGCAGGCATCGCGGCCGCCGCGACGAGCCCCGTTTTCGCGCAGCAGACGCCGGCGCCCGCGCAGTCGCGTCCTGCCACGCCTGCCCCGAAGCCCGCTCCGGCCCAGCCGTCTACGTCGCCCGCGACGCCGAACGTCGAGCAGGTGACGCCTGGGCAAACGCAGCCACCGGCTCCCGGCACGGTTCGTTCCAACCATGGCGCATGGTCCGTCGTCTGCGACAAGCCGCCCGGCGCTTCGACCGAGCAGTGCGCACTGATGCAGAACGTCATCGCCGAAGACCGGCCGGAGGTCGGCCTGTCCGTCGTCGTCCTGAAGACGGCTGACCGCAAGTCGAAGATCCTGCGCGTGCTGGCACCGCTCGGCGTGCTGCTGCCAAACGGCCTCGGTCTCAATGTCGACGGCAAGGACATCGGCCGCGCCTATTTCGTGCGCTGCTTTGCCGATGGCTGCTATGCCGAAGTCGTTCTCGAGGACGAACTGCTCAAGACCTTCCGCAGCGGCGCCCAGGCGACGTTCATCGTCTTCCAGACGCCGGAAGAAGGCATCGGCATCCCCGTCGACCTCAAGGGCTTTGCGGAAGGCTACGACGCCCTGCCCTGATCCGTCGGGGCTTGCTCGCGCAGCACAACAGACCTACATCGGCTATTGAGCACTCCCGCTCTTCTTGCGGAGCAAAAGACATGACCACCGATCTCCTGACGCTTTTCGATGCCGACGAAGCGACGATGCGCAAGCATGTCGCCGAAGCGCTTTCCGGCGCCGATGACGGCGAGCTCTTCATCGAGCACGCGCAGGCGGAATCGCTGACTTTCGATAACGGCCGCCTCAAGGGCGGCAGCTTCAACACCGAGCAGGGTTTTGGCCTGCGCGCCGTGGCCGGCGAAGCTGTCGGTTATGCGCATGCGGGTGACCTCTCCGTCTCGGCGCTGAAGCGGGCCGCCGATGCGGTCAGCGCCGTCACGCGCGGCTATTCCGGCAGCTATGCGGCAGCGCCCCAGGGCACCAACCGCAAGCTCTACACCGACGAGAACCCGATCGGTTCGCCGACCTTCGAGGAGAAGGTCAAGGTGCTGACCGATATCGACGCCTATCTGCGCGGCAAGAACGACAAAGTGCGGCAGGTGACGGCCTCCGTCGCCGCGAGCTGGCAGGTGGTTGACATCCTGCGCGCCGACGGCCATCGCGTACAGGACATCCGGCCGATGACGCGCATCAACATCTCCGTGATGGTCGGCGAAGGCGATCGCCAGGAAAGCGGCTCCTACGGCCAGGGCGGCCGCATCGGCTTCGGCGATTTCATCGCGACGGGAAGCTGGCAGCACGGTGCCGACGAAGCGCTGCGCCAGGCACTCGTCAATCTCGAAGCGATCGACGCGCCGGCAGGCACGATGGACGTCGTGCTCGGCTCCGGCTGGCCGGGCGTCATGCTGCACGAGGCCGTGGGTCACGGCCTCGAGGGCGATTTCAACCGTAAGAAGACCTCCGCCTTTGCGGGTCTCCTGGGCCAGATGGTGGCAGCACCAGGCGTGACCGTCGTCGACGACGGCACGATCGACAGCCGCCGCGGCTCTATCACCATCGACGACGAGGGCACACCGTCCGCCTACAACGTGCTGATCGAAAACGGCAAGCTCGTCGGCTATATGCAGGACCGGCAGAACGCCCGGCTGATGGGCATGGCGCCGACCGGCAACGGCCGCCGCCAGGGCTATGCGCATGTGCCGATGCCGCGCATGACTAACACCTATATGCTCGGCGGCGACAAGACGCCGGAAGAGATCATCGCTTCGGTCAAGAAGGGCATCTATGCCGTCTCCTTCGGCGGCGGCCAGGTGGACATCACATCAGGCAAATTCGTCTTCGGCTGCACCGAGGCCTATCTCATCGAAAACGGCAAGATCGGTGCGCCGATCAAGGGCGCCATGCTGATCGGCAACGGCCCGGACGCGATGAAGCGCGTGTCGATGATCGGTAACGACATGAAACTCGACACCGGCATCGGCAATTGCGGCAAGGCGGGCCAGTGGGTGCCTGTCGGCGTCGGCCAGCCGCATCTGCGCATGGATCAGGTGACCGTCGGCGGCACACAGGCCTGAGGCGATACGATCATGGTCGAGATCGAAATCAGAACCTTCGCCCCTGCCGATGACGATGACGTGATCTCGGTCATCCTGCCGATCCAGCGTGAAGAATTCGGCATCGGCATCACCGCTGACGCGCAGCCGGACCTGCGCGTCATTCCCGACTTTTACCAGTCGGGCAAGGGTCAGTTCTGGGTCGCGGTGAAAGACGGTGTCATTGTCGGCACGCTTGGCCTCAAGGATATCGGCAACAACCAGGCTGCGCTCCGGAAGATGTTCGTGGCCGCCGAGGTGCGAGGCCGCGAACACGGCGTCGCCAACCGACTGCTCGAGGCGCTCTTTGCCCATGCCGGCGAAGTCGGCGTGACCGATATCTTCCTCGGCACCACCGACAAGTTTCTTGCTGCACAGCGGTTCTATGAAAGGAACGGGTTTTCAGAAATTCCCAAGAAGGACCTGCCGCGGGCATTCCCGCTCATGGCGGTGGATAGCAAATTCTACCAGCGCAAAGTCAGAACGAGCTGACCATCAAGCGGATCACGCCTCGAGCTTGAATTTCCATTTCCGTTCGACTGCAGTGGCGAGATCGATGTCGTGGCGACGGGCGAAGAGCAGGAGATGGCCGAGGATATCGGCGGTCTCATCGGCGAGGTCGCGTTCCATCTCCTCTGGCGAGCGGCCTTTGGCACGACCACGACCGGTCAGACGGTTCCAGGCCTGGGTCAGTTCACCCATCTCCTCCTGCAGCTTCAGCAGGAACCAGTCGGCATCGCGCTCAATGCCGTTGGCGCTGGCATAGGTTGACGATGAGGTCTCGAACTGATCGGCGAGCCGTTGCAGCATGACGTTCTCCTTTTGTTTATGAGAAGAGCGCCGATTCCCGGAAATTGTCCAGAGTGTGCAGCTCAGCCCTGGTTCGGCAGGAGCATGCAGTCATAGGAGCGCTTCTTCAGGGCGTCACAGGCAGACGTCGCGTCTTCCTTGCTCTGGAAGCCGACGAAACGGGCGCGGTAAACCGCACTGGCGCCCTTGCCGACAGCTTCAGTATAAGGCGAGGCGGAGACCAGCGGTGCACCTGCCTCGGACTGAGCCTGCGCAAGAAGCGCTCGGGCGGCATCGGCGCTCGGGGCGGCGGAAATCTGGATCTGCCAGCCACCTGCCTTGCCAGCCGGCGCTTTCGACGCCTTGCCGGCATTGATGATCTCGTCCATCGCCGCCGGGCGCTCCAGCGGGATAACGCCACCATCGGCATAACCGAGCGCTTTCGGCGCGGGTTGTACGGCCTCCTCTGCGACACGGGGCGCACTCACCGGCATGGGAACATCGGTGTCATCGGCGGCCGAGGCTACTTCGACCTGCTCCTTGGTATTCATGCTTGCAACCAGCTTAGCGCCGCCGGAAGAGGACGCGCGGCCGATATACCGATCGAGGAGCGCTGCCATTTGGGCGTCGCGGCTACGAGCGGTGCGGCCGCCGAGCACCACGCCGACCACGCGACGGTTACCGTCCTTCACAGCGCTGACAATGTTGAAACCGGAGGCATTGGTGTAGCCGGTCTTGATGCCGTCCATGCCCTCGTAGCGATACATGAGATTGTTGTGGCCGCGGATGGTCCGGCCGCGGAAATTGAAGCTCGCGATGGAGAAGAGGCGATATTCGCTGGGATAGTTCTTCATCAGCGCCACGGCGAGCGTGGACATGTCGCGAGCCGTCGTGATCTGGCGCTTGTCCGGCAGGCCGGATGCGTTGACGAAGACCGTGCGGCTCATGCCGAGCTGGCGGGCCTTGTGGGTCATGAGCCTGGCGAAATTGCTTTCCGAACCACCGAGCTTTTCACCCATGGCGGCAGCAGCATCATTGGCGGATTTGACGATCATGCCATAGACCGCCTCGCGCACGGTGATCGTGCCGCCCGGCTTCACGCCGAGCTTCGTGGGTGGACGGGAGGCCGCATATTTCGACATCGTGACCGGCGTATCCCAGGTGATCTTGCCGCGATTGAGCGCCTCGAAGGTCAGATAGAGCGTCATCATCTTCGTCAGCGAGGCCGGATGGTTCAGCGTATCACCGTTTTCGGACGCGAGGACTTTGCCGGTGCGGGCATCGAGGACGAGAGAGGCGCTTCCGGCAAAGGCCGCTACGGGTGCAGTAATTGCCAGCGTCGCGGTCAAAATGGCAGCCAAAAGCCTTCTCATGCGCTTCCCCTCATTCTATCCGGCGAGTCGATACAATCGAAACTATGTCCCGTATTGTGACACATGCCCACAATCTGGCGCGACTTTGAGGCAACGCCCAAGTTTTTTCCAAGCTTTTGTTTCGCTTGGTTAACAGCCGATAAATAAGCCACGCTCCATGCACGATTCAGCAAGGTTTAACGGCGGATTGATAGCTTGTGTGACACGAATACAAAGCGGGGTCACGGGAAAAATGGGGCAGTGGAAGCGACGTCTGAAACGCACCGCGATCGGCGGCGGGCTGGAAGCGGCGTGGCTGGCGAATGCAGCCGGGCTCATGAAGGAGGCCCGCGGACGTGGTGTCATCTTCACGCTCCATCACGTGCGCCCGCATATCGCCCAGCCGTTCGAACCCAACGAACATCTTGAAATAACGCCGGAATTTCTGGACGCAGTGCTTCGGCGGCTGAAACGGAGCGGCTATCGTTTCGTGCCGCTCGATGCCGTGCCCTCGCTATTGTCGGACCCGCAGGACGATCGCCTGTTCGCCGCCTTCACGCTGGATGATGGGTATCGCAACAATCTCGTCCATGCCCTGCCCGTTTTCGAGCGGCATCGGGCACCCTTTACCGTTTTCGTAGCGCAAGGCTTTGCCGAAGGCTCGCACAGCATCTGGTGGGAAACCCTGGCGCTGCTGCTCGGCAGGGAGAACAGCATCGAGTTCAACTTCGGCCGCGGGAGGGAGAGACTGGCGCTCGACACTCTCGTCCGGAAATGGGACGCCTTCGACCGGCTTGCCGAGTTTATCCACAGGCAGGACGAGAGCCGCGCCATCTTGGAGGTGGATGCGCTGGCCCGGCACCACGGAATCGAGCCGGTCGATATCACGCGGGAACTGGTCATGGCGCCGCAGGAGTTGCGTAAGCTTTCGGCAAGCCCGCTCGCCAGTCTCGGCGCCCATACGATCAGCCACCGGGCGCTGGCCCGCCTGCCGCAGGCGGAAGCACGGATCGAGATGGAAATCTCGGCCGATTATGTCGAATCGATCACTGGCATCCGCCCGCGGGCGATCGCCTATCCCTATGGCACGCAGGAAGCTGCGACAGGCCGCGAAGCGGAACTTACGGCAAAGCTCGGCTTTGCCGTAGCCGTGACAACGCAGCCGGGCTTTCCCGCAGCAAGTCGGCCCACCTTTATGCCGCGCATCTCGCTCAACGGCCTTTACCAGAAGCCACGCTATGTTTCGGCGCTGGCATCAGGCATTCCATTGAAACTGCTCGGCAAATAAACTCTTTACGGGTACATCCGCACCTTGTCCCACCCCCCCTCGGGCGTCGGTCGGCGAAATTCGATGCGGTCGTGCAGCCGGAACTTCTGGTCCTTCCAGAATTCAATCGAGGTTGGGCGGATCCGGAAGCCTGACCAGTAAGACGGGCGCGGAATCTCGCCGATAGCGTAGCGCGCCGTATATTCAGCAACTGCCTTTTCCAGCGCAAAACGGCTTTCGAGCGGGCGTGACTGCTTGGAGGCCCAGGCGCCGATACGGCTGCCGCGGGCACGAGTCGCAAAGTAGGCGTCGGCCTCTGCATCGGCGACCAGTTCGACGGGGCCGCGAACACGCACCTGACGGCGCAGCGTTTTCCAGTGGAAACACATGGCCGCTTTCTTCTGTCCCAAAATTTCGCGACCTTTCTGGCTCTCGAAATTCGTGTAGAAGACGAATCCGTCGGTATCGAAACCCTTCAGGAGAACCATGCGGACATTGGGCAGCCCATCTTCATCGACCGTCGCGAGCGCGACAGCATTGGGGTCGTTGACTTCGGAAGCCTCCGCCTCCTTCAGCCATTCTCCAAAGAGCTTGAAGGGCTCTTCACTTTCAGTAAAGTCACCACCTGTTAACCCGTTTTCCGACATATTAGTTCAAATCCCGCGGTTTATTAAACTGACCCAGCCTTTGACGCTGGGGAAGAACACAGGGTGGAAGTCATAGCAAAGACACATCGCCATACAAAGGGTTCGCTGCGCCGCAGCGTCAGACTCTCCATCGTCGGTATCGCGATACTGTCCCTTTCCGGCTGCGTGGCCGGAGGGTTCGATTTCCTGAGTTCGGCAAAGGTGGATCGTTCGGTGGCAACCGGCACCGTGCCGCAGCCCGCTCCCAGCACCGATACCCTTTCCGACGAGATGACGGTGCGCAACGCCGTAACCTCAGCCGATATCCAGAAGCTCGAGGGACAGCCCCTTCCCTGGGCCAATGCCTCGACCGGCAGCGCCGGTGTCATCGATACAATCGTAGAGAACAATGACGCCGGCCAGGTTTGCCGCCAGTTCCGCACGACGCGCCACTCCTATGTCGGCATCGCCAAGTTCTATGGCAAAACCTGCCTTGTCGGCGGCGGCAACTGGCAGCTTCTGAGCTTCCAGCCGGAAAGCTGAGCCCGTCTGCTCAGCTGTTTCGGCGGGATGCACGCCTGACGCGCCAGGGTTAATGTGTCGTGCCGATTCGCCTCAATGTTTAGTGAAAGACTAACCATTCGCGGCAAAACACCCCATGTCCAACTTCGGAAATAAGAAGTGATTAGCAACTCTCCCGCACGATCGGCCGACGAGCGGGCTTTCCTGTCGCATAAGCGAACGGGACGGCGCGTCATGAGTTGAGTATTCGGTTTCCGGGAACGGCCACGAGGAACATGCCTCCCGGATTGCGACAGCGGCGGTGCGAACAATGCGTGATCCATACAAGGTACTGGGCGTCAAGCGCGACGCGGGAGCGGATGAAATCAAGGCGGCCTGGCGCAACATGGCCAAGGCCGTGCATCCCGATCACAATCAGGGTGACCCGACGGCGACCGCACGTTTTGCCGAGATCGGCCGCGCCTATGAGACGCTGAAAGATCCAAGGAAGCGCAATCTCTTCGACAGCGCGGTGCGTATGGCAGAGGCCAAGAAGCAAGAACAAACGATCATGCAGCAGCGGCACGCAGCCCGTGAAGCGGCCGAGCGCGCAAAGGCCGCGCAGGCCAATGCCGAGCGTGTGATGGAAGAGCTTGCGCGCGCCAACGCCAATGCACAAAAGGCCGCCGCGGCAGGTGCCAAACAGCAGCAGGCCGGCACTGCCGAAGCCGCAGAAGAGATGGTCGAACGGATCTTCGGTGCGCAGACAGCCCGCACTGCCGGCGCACAGGCCCAATCCCAGACGCATTCGCAGCAAGCACAGGCCAAGCCGCATGCAGCGGAGGCCGCCAAGCAGCCAGAACAGGAAACCACCGAATCCGACCCCGCCAAGGCAGAGGACGAGCATATGGAGGCCTCCGCTGCAGGCAGCGCCAACATGTCCCTGCCGCTAAGTCTCCTGACCTCGCTTATGCGTCGCTTCACCGGCGCCGGCCAGCCGGGCCTTGAAAAGGCGCCGGATGAAGTGGCGACCGCGACCGTGACGATCGAAGACATCATGAAGGGAAGCTGGACGACGGTTTCCCTTCCCGAAGGCCGTGAAGTGGGCTTTGCCCTGCCGGCCGGCACGACCGAAGGCCATCAGATCCGGCTCAAGGGCCAGGGTTTCAAGCTGCCTGGCATGCAGCGCGGCGATGCCGTGATCAATATCCACATCGCCCCCGACCCACGCTTCACCGTCGACGGTTTCGACGTGCATGCGGTGCTGCCGCTGAACATCGAGAATGCGGTGCTCGGCACCGAGGCGCGTATCGACGGGCCGCAGGGACCGCTCAATGTAACGGTCCCGGCCTGGTCCGGCTCCGACAAGACGATCCGCATCCCCGACAAGGGCCTGCCCAACGACAGCGGCGGAAAAGGCGATCTCGTCGTCGAATTGCGTATTATGTTGTGGGAAAAACCCGACGATAAAGTCACCGATCTCATGCGAAGCATGCGTGAAGGGCTGTTTTTATGAAATTTCAGTGACAATCGCACCCTTTGTTACGATCCCTAACAGTTGATGATCTTAGCCAAGCTTGAACCGATTAACGGCCTATGCCATAGGCAGGATCATCAGAATTCCTAGGGAAGCGAAATATGGCTCAAGCATCCGGCCTCATGGCAGGCAAACGCGGCGTCATCATGGGTGTCGCCAACAATCGTTCGATTGCGTGGGGTATTGCCAAGGCCATTCATGCGCAGGGCGGAGAAGTTGCATTCACCTACCAGGGCGATGCCCTGAAGAAGCGCGTGGAGCCACTGGCTGCCGAAATCGGCGCCGTCATGGTCGGCCATTGCGACGTCAGTGACGAATCCACGATCGATGCCGTTTTCGACAATGTCGAGAAGCTCTGGGGCAAGATCGATTTCATCGTGCACGCGATCGGTTTTTCCGACAAGGACGAACTGACCGGCCGTTACGTCGATACGACGCCGGACAATTTCGCCAAGACGATGCAGATCTCCGTCTACTCCTTCACCTCGGTCGCTCGCCGCGCCGAGAAGCTGATGAGGGAAGGCGGCTCTATGCTCACCCTCACCTATTACGGTGCAGAAAAGGTGATGCCGAACTACAATGTCATGGGCGTCGCCAAGGCCGCACTTGAAGCGAGCGTCAAGTATCTCGCCGTCGATCTCGGACCGAAAAACATTCGCGTCAACGCCGTTTCGGCAGGCCCGATCAAGACGCTTGCTGCTTCAGGCATCGGTGATTTCCGCTATATCCTCAAGTGGAACGAGTACAATGCGCCGCTGCGCCGTACGGTTACCATCGAGGAAGTGGGCGATGTCGGTCTCTACCTTCTCTCCGACCTGTCGCGTTCGGTGACCGGTGAAGTGCATCACGCCGACAGCGGCTATCATGTCATCGGCATGAAGGCGGTGGACGCGCCTGATATTTCCGTCATCAAGGACTGAGGCGTCCTACTACCCTCGAGCGGAGCCGATCCCCGTGCTTATCTATGTGATCAGACACGGCCAGACCGACTGGAATGCGGAGCGTCGCCTGCAGGGGCAGAAGGATATTCCGATCAATGCGATCGGCCGCGAACAGGCAAGACAGAACGGGATCGCCCTTGCGGCGATCCTGAACGGTGACGATACGGAATTTGATTTCGTCGCAAGCCCGCTCGGCCGTACGCGCGAGACCATGGAGATCATGCGATCAGCCATGGGGCTCCCGCCCAAGGAATACCGCACCGACGAACGCCTGGTCGAAGTCTCCTTCGGCGATTGGGAAGGCTATACGCTAAAGCAGCTTAGGGCCTCGCAGACCGAGCGCGTCGCAGAACGCAACATCAACAAATGGGATTTCATTCCGCCGGGCGAGGATGCGGAAAGCTACGAGATCATGTCGTGGCGGACCGGCGCATGGCTGAATTCGGTCGACCGGCCGACGGTCTGCGTCACTCATGGCGGTGTCATCAGAAGCTTGTTCAAGATGATATCCAACCTGCCGAAGGACGTCGCCTCCGAGGGCGAAATTCCGCAGGACCGGATTTTGAAGATCGAGACGTCGCAGAGCCTGATCGGCTGGATCTAGAGCCTTTCCTGGTTAGATTGAAGCATTCTGTTGGCTCAAACGGAGTCGGATGATCGACCGGCCGGCGCGCGTAGTAGCCCAGATCTACAGCCAAGCCGGCCGGTCGATCAGGCGGCCCGTTTCAGCCAACCCGCTGGTTTGCCTGCAAACCAGCTAGGGCCGGGCATCTTTCCGCCAGGATCAAAGGCGATCGGCTCGGATGTACCAAGGGGTATGCCCTTCGCCAATCGCCTTTGCCCTGACGCAAACCTGCTCCGGCAGAATGCTTCAATCTAACCAGGAAAGGCTCTAGCCCAGATGGGACTTGCTCACTTGACGATGTCGAGATCGTTGATGACGCGCTTGCCGTCGACTTCCGTATAGAAAATCACCACCTTGACGCCGGCCTTCAGGCCTTCGAAGTCGAATTCCTCGGGCGCCTGATAGGTCTTGCCGTCGTCCAGCGTCAGGACGAGATTGGTCGTGTCGACCTTCTTGATGGTCGCCTCGACATCAGCGCTCTCGGCAAAACTGCTCATGGGCGAAAGAAAATTTGCCGTGGCCAGAAGCGTAGCAATAACGAAACGCATGTCGGCAATCCCTTTGAAACGCTGCCGTTGATATCGAGTGGCCACAGATAAACTCCTGAATATGGCGAAAATTGCCCGGAAGAATGGCTTTCGGCGCCCAATTGATGAATAGGATTTTACGGATAATCAAGAGGCTCCGTTGACCGTCTTTTTCTCTCCGTTTACGCGATTTAGCAGCCACGAATGCGCGCAATCGTAAATTAACCCCTGCCCCCTAAAGTCGGCGCGAATGTAGGGGTGTGTGATTTGCAATTCCGGCTGAGCAACGGCAACCAACTGCGGCGTGTTCTGAAGAATACGCGTGTCTCGCTGCTGGTTTCCGCCCTCATGGCTGTTGTCGTTATTGCCGTCGGCTTTGCGCTCGACAGCGCGAATACTGCCGCCTATCTACGCGAGCTGCAAATCCGAACTGCAAACGAGACGAACCTGATCCGCGCCCGCATGGCGGCGCAGATCAACATGGACATCACCGCCGTCCGCGACCTTTCCAACCTGATCTCGCTCAGCACGCCGACGAACGAAGTGGAGATGGAACGGCAGATCAACTGGCTGCTGATCCAGAACCCGCATTTCATCCATATTGCGGTCGCGCCTGATTTCGTCGTCAAGTCGGTCTATCCGGCGCAATCAGGCAAAGACCGGATCGGCAGGGATGTGCGGGACGTACTGCTGCAGCGCATGTCGATCAGCCGCAATTCCGGCGATCAGTCGGCCCGCTTCTACGGTCCCTTCAAGACGACGGACGCAGAAAACGCCTTCGCGATCTTCTTCCCGGTTTTCATCAAGCAGGACGGCAAACGCCGCATCTGGGGCGCGGTCGAGGCAGTCATCGACCAGAACATGTTCTACGAGGCGACGGGTCTTAGACCCGCGCGTAACAGCGAGAACCAGGAGCGCTATCCGCATCTCGACCACCTGTCGGTCGCAGTGCGCGACATCGGCACTCCAGACGAAACGGCCGCGCCCTTCTTCGGCCCCCCCGATATTTACGGCAAAGATCCGCTCCGCCGTAAAATCAATTTCGCGGGCGGGCGATGGGAACTGGCGGCGGTACCGAACACAGGCTGGACGGCCGTTCCAGACAATCAGCCCGAACTGCGATTGATCATCGTCGCCGCAGGCTGCGTGATCATCATCCCGATCTTCTTCGCCACGTTGCTGCTCGGCGAACGCAATCGCAATATTACGCAGCTTGAAGCGCGCGAGGCCAAGCTTCTGGAACTGTCGCAGCGGCTCAACCTGGCACTCGAATCCTCCCGGATCGGCATTTGGGAGTTGCCGGAAAACGCCACCAGCCTTTCCTGGGATGCGCGCGCATCCTCGCTTCACGGCCTCAAGGCGATAGAGGGTATCCGATCGCAGGCAGTGTGGCTGTCAACGATCGTGCCCGAAGACCGCGAAATCGCAGAGGTTCATTTCTTCGGCTGCAGCATAGCGGGGGAAGCCTGTACCGCGCAATACAGGGTGATGCGGGAGGATGGCCGCATCCGCCACCTGCGGTCCATCGGCGCCTTCTATACGGATGCCGGCGGCGCAGGAAAGACGATCGGCATCGTCTGGGATGTCACGGCCGACGCAGAAGTCACCAACACGCTTCGTCTCGCCAAAGAAACAAGCGAACTCAAAAATGCCGAGCTGGAACTTGCACTGGAGGAGCTTTCAAGCCGTGAGGCCGAGCTTTCCGTACTGTCCAGCAAGCTCGATCTGGCACTCGATTCCTATCAATGCGGAATCTGGGAAGCCGTTCTCGGCAAGGCCGGTTCGATCTGGGACGAGCGCATGCAAGAACTCTACGGGTTGAAGCAGAGCAATGCCTTCGTGACCGAAGACGCCTGGCTCTCCCGAATCCATCCCGATGATCGCGGGCTGGCGCTCGAAAGCGCCCGACATTTCAAGCGACTCGGGGACACGCATACGCTTGTCGTCCGCGTGCCGGACGAGAATGGCGGCTTGCGCTACGTGCGTTCCGTCGGCAAGGTGCACCGCACGCCGACCGGCGAGATGAAAATCATCGGCATCGCCTTCGATTCGACAGAAGACGCTTTGATGACGCTGCGCCTCAAGTCCGCGAAGGACGAGGCGATCGCCAAGAACGTTGAACTGGAGCTTGCCAAGAACAGGATCGAGCACAATTCCCTTCACGACCCGCTGACCTCGCTCGCCAACCGCCGCAAGCTCGACATAGCACTGGAAAGCCTGACGGATGCCGGCCGCAGCGAGCGGCAGACATTCGCGATCCTGCATATCGACCTCGACCGCTTCAAGGAAATCAACGACACGCTGGGGCATGCCGCCGGCGACGCGATGCTGGTGCATGCATCCCGCGTGCTTTCGAGAAGCGTGCGTGACAGAGATGTCGTGGCGCGTATCGGTGGAGACGAATTCGTCATCCTCTCCTTCGACACGGGCGACACGGAGATGGCAGAGCTTGCAGGCCGCATCGTCGAGGAAATGCGTCAGCCCATCGATTTCCAGGGCTTCTCCTGCCGCTGCGGCGTGTCGATCGGCATTGCGCTGGCGAACGGCATCCATGTCGATGCGCGCAAGGTGCTGATCAATGCCGATATCGCGCTCTATCGCGCCAAGAGCCTCGGCCGCAACCGCTTCGAATTCTTCAATCACAATCTTCAAGCCGATATCATCAACAACAAGCGCACCGCCGACGAGATCCTCGCCGGCATCGACAATGGCGAGTTCACGGCCTGGTACCAGCCGCAATTCTGCGCCCGCTCGATGAAGCTGACCGGGGTGGAGGCGCTGGTGCGCTGGCGCCATCCCTCCAAGGGCTTGCTGACGCCGGATAAGTTCCTGCGCATTGCCGACGAAATCAATGTCGTACAGACGCTCGACCGCATCGTGCTGGAGACCGCATTGCGCGACAAGATGCGCTGGGCGGCACAGGGCATCTCCGTGCCGAAGGTCTCGGTCAACGTCTCGGCGCGGCGCCTGCACGACGGCAGCCTGCTGGAATCGCTTGGCGACCTGCAGATCCGTCCCGGCGAAATCTCCTTCGAACTGGTGGAATCCATCTTCCTCGACGAGAGCGAGGATGTGGTCTCGCAGAATCTCGAACGAATCAAGGCGCTCGGCATCGATATCGAGATCGATGATTTCGGCACCGGCCACACGTCGATCGTGTCGCTTTTGAAGCTCAAGCCGAAGCGGCTGAAGATCGACCGGCAGCTCGTGCAGCCGATCGTCGCCTCTTCGCAGGAACGCGCGCTCGTCAGCTCCATCATCGAAATCGCCCGCTCGCTCGGCGTGGAGACGGTGGCCGAGGGCGTCGAGACGCTTGATCATGCCGAACTGCTGCGCGATCTCGGCTGCGATCTCCTGCAGGGCTATGCCTTCGCACGCCCCCTCTCCTTCGACGATTTCGCCATCGAGGCGCGCGGCACGGCCTGGCTGCTGGCATCCTAGCGCTGAAGCCTAGGCTATCGGTCCCAATACCGGAAATACCATTCCTCTGATCGCCCCATCAGGCGCAAAGAAAGGCTTTTGCCTGAACGGCTTTTTGGCCTATGAGTGTCGCGCCTTTTTAAGTAATGGCGCGGCCGGTGACGACCGGCTCCGCGCATCCGGCGGGAACACATGTCGCATAATACATTCGGTCACCTCTTCCGTGTAACCACCTGGGGCGAAAGCCACGGACCGGCGCTCGGCGCCGTCGTCGACGGCTGCCCTCCCGGTCTGCGCTTCAAGCTCGAGGACCTGCAGGTCTGGCTCGACAAGCGCAAGCCCGGCCAGAGCCGCTTCGTCACCCAGCGGCGCGAGGACGATCTGGTGAAAGTTCTCTCCGGCGTGATGATGGATACCGACGGCGAAACGATGATCTCGACCGGCACGCCGATTTCCATGCTGATCGAGAATACCGACCAGCGCTCCAAGGACTATGGCGAGATCGCCCGCCAATATCGCCCCGGCCATGCCGACTACACCTATGACACGAAATACGGCATCCGCGACTATCGCGGCGGCGGCCGTTCATCCGCACGCGAGACGGCGGCACGCGTCGCAGCTGGCGGCATTGCCCGCCTCGTCGTGCCCGGTGTTACCATTCGCGGTGCGCTGGTGCAGATCGGCAAACACAAGATCAACCGCGCCAACTGGGATTGGGATCAGGTCGGCCAGAACCCGTTCTTTTCCCCCGATGCCGAGATTGTGCCCGTCTGGGAAGAGTATCTCGACGGCATCCGCAAAGCCGGCTCCTCCATCGGCGCCGTCGTCGAAGTGATCGCCGAGGGTGTTCCGGCAGGGCTCGGTGCGCCGATCTATGGCAAGCTCGACCAGGATATCGCTTCACTGCTGATGTCGATCAACGCCGTCAAGGGCGTGGAGATCGGCAACGGCTTTGCCGCCGCCGAGACGAGCGGCGAGGACAATGCCGACGAGATGCGCATGGGCAATGACGGCAAGCCGATCTTCCTGTCCAACAATGCCGGTGGTATTCTTGGCGGCATTTCGACTGGCCAGCCGGTCGTCGCCCGCTTCGCCGTCAAGCCGACCTCTTCCATTCTCACCGAACGGCAGTCGATCGATGCCGACGGCAAGAATGTCGATATCCGCACCAAGGGCCGTCATGACCCCTGCGTCGGTATCCGCGCCGTGCCGATCGGCGAGGCGATGATCGCCTGCGCCATTGCCGACCACTATCTTCGCGACCGCGGCCAGACCGGCCGGCTGAAATAGGACCTGTCCCATGCCTTATGACCAGAAGCGCGTTGTCGATGCCATCAGGGCCTTCGAAGCCGGCGAAATTGTCGTCGTCATGGATGATAATGATCGCGAAAACGAGGGCGACCTGATCGTTGCCGCCGTGCATGCGACGCCGGAAAAGATGGCCTTCATCGTGCGCCACACATCAGGCATCGTTTGCGCGCCGATGCCGAAGGAAGAGGCCAAGCGGCTGAACCTCAATGCGATGGTGGCAGAAAACGATTCCGCCCATACGACTGCCTTCACCGTTTCCGTCGATTTCAAGCATGGTACGACGACGGGCATTTCCGCCGACGACCGCACGCTTACGGTGCGAAATCTCGCCAACCCGAATGTCGGCGCCTCCGATTTCGTCCGCCCCGGACATATCTTCCCGCTGGTTTCCCGCGAAGGCGGCGTCCTGATGCGCTCGGGACACACGGAAGCGGCTGTCGATCTCTGCAAGCTTGCCGGCCTGCCGCCGATCGGCGTCATCTCCGAACTCGTCAATGACGACGGCACGGTGACGCGCGGCCCGCAGGTTGTGGATTTCGCCGAGCAGCACGGGCTGAAGCTCCTCTCGGTCGCCGACCTCATCGCTTATCGCCAGCGCAAGGAAACGTTGATCGAACTCGGTTCGAGCTTCGATATCGACACACCGTTCGGCAAGGCCAAGGCGCACGCCTATTCGCTACCCTGGGATCCGATGCAGCATCTTGCCGTCGTCTTCGGCGACATCAGGGATGGCGTCGATATTCCGGTGCGCCTGCATCCGGAAAACGTCGCCGACGATCTGTTCGGCAAGCGCAAACCGGTCGATTTCTACATGCAGAAGATCGCCGAACAGGGCCGCGGCGTCATCGTCTACCTGCGCGAAGGCTCTGTTGGAGTCGGCCACTATGACAACGGCCGCAAGGCACGCAACCAGGGCCGCGAGGCCCATGCCGAAGCGCAGACGCGCGACAACGAATGGCTGGAAATCGGCCTCGGCGCACAGATCCTGAAAGATCTCGGCGTCAGCTCGATCACGCTGATGACCAGCCGCGAACGGCACTATGTCGGCCTGGAAGGCTTCGGCATCAAGATTTCCAAGACGGAGATCTGCTGATTATCCCTTCTCCCTCAGGGAGGCGGGACTATTCTCTCCAGCCGTCCAGATAAACGACCTGCTCCACACCGGCGAAGCGCGCCAGGCGCTCGAGCTCGGCTTCCAGCTTTTCGATCCGACCGGCAGACGCTTTCACGCGCGGCTCCAGCCACAGCCGCTTCACATCGAGCGTGCCCTTTTTCCTGTCTGCCTTCATGTCGATGCGGCCGATGAGCCGGTCCCCCTCCAGGAGCGGGAAAACATAGTAGCCGTATTCGCGCTTCGGTTCCGGCACGAAGATCTCGATGCGATAGAAGAAGCCGAAAAGACGCTCTGTCCGGTTTCTGTCCCGAATCATCGGGTCAAACGGGCTGAGCACCCGGATTCGCGGGGGCGCTTCCGGATAAGTGTCTATCGTGCCGAGGAAATCGGCAAAAGCCCATGAAGAGCGCGGCTTACCGCCAAGCGCCGGTTCGATCAGCACTTCGATCAGCTCATCCCGATGTTCGGTCACCCAGGCCTTCGCCTCATCCGGTGACAAGAGATCCCAGAAGGCGGCGATTTCGCCGTGGGTGGCAAAGCCCAAACGGGTGAGCGCACTGCGGCAAGCCCAGTCGACGAAATCCTCGCGGCTCACCTCCGGCTCATGGAATTCGGCCGGAATGACGCGTTCGACGAGGTCGTAGATCTTCTGGAAATTGGAGCGGCCGGCGATGGCGAACTTGCCGGTACGCCAGAAATATTCGAGCGCCGTCTTGTTCGGATGCCAGTTCCACCAGCCACCGGAGACGTGACCGTCCGCCTTCATGTCGCGCGCCAGGATCGCTCCGTCCTTCACCACCCGCTCGTAAGTTTCCTCGAAGGAAGCTTCGAAGCCCTCGCCGCGCCATTTGCGCCAGCGCTCGACAATTGCCCGCTCCTCATCGACGAACCTGTGCTTCCAATATTTGAAGAAGGCGCTCGGCAAGATGGAGGCATCATGCGTCCAATGTTCGAAGAGCGCACCATCCTTCTCCAACAGCGCGGTCAAATGTTCGCGCCGGTACGTCTGGTTGCGGGAAAAGAGAATCTGGTGATGAGCGCGCTCCACTGTCTGGATGCTGTCCACCTGCACGAAGCCAAGATCATGGATAAGATCCAGCAGGCCGGCCTTGGTCAACGCGCGGTTCGGAGGCGCGCTCAGCCCCTGCTTGGCGAGAAAGATACGGCGGGCAACGGAATTCGAGAGCAGATTCGTCATGCCGCCATCATAGCGCGGAAAATCTTCCTAGCCACCCGATACCATATTGGAGCCGATTTGATTTTGATCCTTTATCGGGTCATCACCGCCCTATAGAAGCAGGAATTCTAGCAAGGGGACCAGATTTGGATATTCGTTTCGAGAGCGCAGGTGCCAGTTTCGGGCCAAGGGTCGCGGTCGAACCGCTAACGCTCTCGCTCACCGAAAACCGCCTCGGCGTCATCGGGCTCAACGGTTCGGGCAAGACGACCTTCGCGCGGATGATCAATGGGCTGATGAAACCCACCACGGGCAAGGTCCTGGTCAACAGTCGCGACACACGCGACGAGAAGACGGCGCTTGCCGATGTCGGCTTCATCTTCCAGTCGCCGCAGAACCAGATCATCCTGCCTATCGTCAAGGACGATATCGCTTTCGGGTTGAAGGGCCGCGGCTTAACCAAGGCGGAGATCGATCGGAAGGTCGAGCTGGTGCTGGCTCGCTTCAATGCTGAGGACCTTGCCACTCGCCGTGCGCATGAGCTTTCGGGTGGTGAGCTCCAGATCGCGGCGCTCTGCTCGGTGCTGGCGACGGGTCCCAATATCCTTATCCTCGACGAGCCGACCAATCAGCTCGATCTGCGCAACCGCGCGCTGGTTCAGAAGACCATTGATGGGCTTGAGGAAAGTGTCGTCGTCATCACTCATGATCTGGAGCTGATCGCCGGCTTCGGGCGGGTTCTCCTTTTCCATGAGGGCAGGCTCGCAGCCGACGCGCCGGCGGCGGAAGCGATTGCCCGCTATAGGGAGCTTGTCGCCTGATGCAGTCGCTTTATGTCGAAGGTAACAGTGCCTTGCATCGGCTTTCGCCGCGGGCAAAGATCTTTTCGCTCTTCCTGTTGGGCGTCGTGCTCTTCATCGGCGACAATCTTCCGTTGCTTTCCACCGTCACGCTGCTGACGGCGCTGACCTATCGGAGCATCGGCTTGTCACTGAAGGAATCGGCCGTCCGGCTGCGGCCGATCCTGCTGACGATCGTGATCGTGGCGCTCTTCACTCTCATCGTCAGTCCGTGGCACGTTGCGCTTGCGACGCTGCTCCGGCTGACGGCACTGATGTTGTTTGCTGCTGCCGTGACCGCGACGACGACGATCACGCAATTCATGGATGAAATAACAGCGCTTGCACGGCCGCTGGAGCGGACCGGCCGGGTGAAGGCCGACGACATAGGGCTCGCCGTCGGCCTCGTCCTGCGGTTCGTGCCCGAAATCATCGCCCGCTATCATGCGATCAGCGAAGCCCATGCGGCGCGTGGACTGAAGGTGCGACCGGTGACGATCCTTACCCCGCTCATCATTTTGACGCTCAGGGATGCGGATAACATTGCCGCGGCGATTGACGCGCGCGGCATTCGGCGGCATGTCAGTTAACGTTTTATGAATTGGAGATCACGATGAGCACGCGCGACCTCGTTCTTGCCGCCCTTTTCGCCGCTATTATCGTGGCTCTCGGCCTGCTGCCACCTATCTATCTGGGCTTCATTCCGGTGCCGATTACGGCGCAATCGCTCGGCGTGATGATGGCAGGTGTCGTACTCGGCGCAAGACGCGCCACGATTGCCGTGCTGATCGTGCTGGTGCTCGTAGCCATCGGCCTGCCGGTGCTTTCGGGCGGTCGCGGCGGCTTTGCCGCTTTCGTGGCTCCGACATCAGGCTTCCTGTTCGGTTGGGCTTTTGCCGCTTTTGTTACTGGCTTCCTCAGTGAACGGCTCGTGCACAGCGATCAGTCCGGCCTCGTGCAGACGGTAAACTTCTTCCTTGCTGCCATGATCGGCGGCATCGTCGTGCTTTATGCCTTCGGCATCGCCTATCTGGCCATTGCCGCCAATATCGGCCTGAAGCAGGCCTTTGTGGGCAGCATGGCCTTCATTCCAGGTGATGTCATAAAGGCCTTCGTCGCAGCGCTCGTCGGCCGGGCCGTCATGGCCGGCTATCCACTCTTGCCGGTTCGCGCTTAATCCAGGAAACCATAGAGCCAGTCGCGCGTCTCTTCCGGTAGCGCGACCGGCGAGCCGTCGTCGCGGCTGCGCGCCTGCCAGGTGATTTCGACCTCGGCGGCACGCTCGTCATCAATCTCGGCGGCGATGAGAAAGCCGATGGAACGTAAACCGATCTTGTCGACGCCGGCGGTGAAGGTTACCGCCTCATGATAGTGCAGCGGCCGGTGAAGGATGCAGGACACCTTGGCGGGAGTATAGGCAGGCTCGTCCTCAACATCAGGTCTCAATGACCAGAAACCCGCAAGTACGGATTCGGCATAGGAAATATAGGAGGCCAGAAACATCTGGCCGTTCATATCCACATCACGAAACGGTACGCGCAATTCCACCACGTCCGGGCGGTTCGTCTTACTCATTTACAGGTCTGCCTTGCAGGTTATCAGCTCGACCCTAGCATGGGGTCCGTCGAAGTAAACGAAACAATTAAAATAGCGTAAACAACAGAAGTGGGATCGTAACCGCGGCGACGTGGCTTGTTGAAATCGACGCGCTGCGCTCCATCTGCTGTGGATCATGACATTTACGACCGATAGAGTGCCGGCATGAGCACCCGTCTTTACGAACATCCCATCTTTCTCGAGCACGTGACGCCGTCAGGTCATCCCGAGCGCTCCGACCGCATCCGCGCGCTCAATGTCGCGCTGGAACATCCGAATTTCGAGCGCCTCGACCGCAGGCAAGCGCCGCAGGCGAATGAGGACGCCGTGCTGCTTGCCCATCCGGAGGAGCATCTGATCGCCGTGATGCGGCAGATCCCGGAAGAGGAAGACAAGATCAACCAGCTGGAAGCCGATACTTATGCAAGCCAGAAGAGCCTGCAAGCCGCGCTGACCGGCATCGGCGGGGCGTTGGCTGCCGTCGACGATGTCTTCCACTGTAAGGCGGACAATGTGTTCGTTGCCGCCCGCCCGCCGGGGCACCATGCCGAAAAAATGACGGCGATGGGTTTCTGCTTTTTCAACAATGCGGCGATCGCTGCCCGCCACGCACAGAAGGCTCATGGCGCCGAGCGTGTCGCCATCGTCGACTGGGATGTGCACCATGGTAACGGCACGCAGGATATTTTCTGGGACGATCCTTCCGTTCTCTTCTGTTCCACCCACCAGATGCCGCTTTATCCCGGTACGGGCGCCAAGGACGAGAACGGCGTGCATGGCACGATCGTCAATGCGCCGCTTTCGCCCAATGTCGGCAGCGACCATTTCCGCGAGGCGTTCAAGTCGCGCGTGCTGCCGGCGCTCAACGATTTCCGGCCGGATCTCATCATCATCTCGGCCGGCTTCGACGCGCATCACCGTGATCCGCTGGCGCAGATCAACCTGACGGGCGAGGATTTCGACTGGGCAACCGGCCGTCTTCTCGAGGTTGCCGACCGCAGCGCCAATAACCGGGTCGTCAGCCTGCTGGAAGGCGGGTATGATCTGGAAGGGCTCGCCGAGTCGGCGGGCATGCATATCCTCAGAATGATGAAGGGTTGAGAATGACTGACAGCGCCAAGCCGGAGGTTTCCGGTCTTTCCTTCGAAAAGGCAGTTGCCGAACTCGAAAGCATCGTTGCCCGCCTGGAACGCGGCGACGTAGCGCTGGACGAATCCATCGAGATTTATGAGCGCGGCGAAGCGCTGAAGAAGCATTGCGAAGCGCTGCTCACCGCTGCCGAAAACCGCATCGAGAAGATCCGCCTCGACCGCGCCGGCAAGCCGCAGGGCGTCGAACCACTCGACGGCGCTTAAGCAACAGTAAAACTTCCTGTCTTAGACGCTTGGCCGCCGGCTTCCTGCCGATCTATGATCCCTCGACAACATCAGGGAGCAGCAGAATGACGGACAGATTGAAGGGCAAGGTCGCCATTATCTCAGGTGGTGCCACCGGCATGGGCGGCGCGGCCTCGAAGCTCTTTGCGGCTGAGGGTGCGCATGTCGCGATCATCGACCGCAATGGTGAGGCGGCAGCCGAAACCGTGAAGCAAATCCGCGAGGCCGGCGGCGAGGCCGAGTACTGGACGGCCGATGTCTCGGAAGAAGCAGCGGTCAATGCCGCAGTGGCAGGCATCGAAGAGCGTTATGGGCCGGTCACCGTGCTTTTCAATCATGCCGGCACGATCGTCATCAAGCCGTTCCTGGAAACCACGCTGCAGGAATGGGACTGGCTGCACGCCGTCAACGTGCGCTCCATGTTCCTGATGACCAAGGCGGTGCTGCCCAAGATGATCGACGCCGGCGGCGGATCGATCGTCTGCACCTCTTCGATCTCGGCGGTCGCCGCCACGCCGATGGAAGTGCTCTACGACACGACCAAGGGCGCGGTGCATATGTTTGCCCGCGCCATCGCTGTCGAATTTCGTGACCGTAGTATCCGGTGCAATGCCGTCTGCCCCGGCTTCATCCGCACGCCGCACGGCCTGCGCGAAGTGAAGGAGTTGCAGGCACATGGCGTCGATGCGTCCGATGCGGCGATTGTCGCGCAGCAGGGCCGGATCGGCGAGCCGGAAGATGTCGCCCGCGCCGCACTCTATCTTGCCAGCGATGAATCGATCTTCGTCAACGGCGCCCATCTCTTCGTGGACAATGGTTTTACTGCCATCTGACGACTCTTGACGATCCGGGAAACTGACCCTTTCACCATGGACCGGCAGGCGCTATCTGTGGCGGAAGCCTTTGTGATCGGAGATCCCCCATGTCCTTCTTCCCCGGTAAAGATCCCCTGCCCGGCGATGCCTTCGCCTGCGACGCGATCGAGAACCTGATCATTCCGCGCACCAGCGATATTGGCGGCTTCCAGGTGCGGCGCGCCCTGCCGACGCGTCAGCGCCGTCTCGTCGGGCCTTTCATCTTCTTCGACCGCATGGGGCCGGCCATCCTGAAGCCCGACGAGGCGCTCGACGTGAAGCCGCATCCGCATATCGGGCTTTCGACCGTCACCTATCTCTTCGACGGGGAAATCCGCCATCGTGACAGTCTCGGCACGGAAAAGGTCATCCGGCCCGGCGACATCAACCTGATGACGGCCGGCCGCGGCATCGTGCATTCCGAGCGCACGCCGGACAATCTGCGCGGCCATCCGCTCTCCATGTCCGGCCTGCAGACATGGCTTGCGCTGCCTGACGACAAGGAGGAGATCGATCCTTCCTTTGCCCATACCGAAAAGACTGACATGCCTGTCATCGACGATGGCGGGGTGACCGGCCGCGTGGTCATCGGCTCGTTCGAAGGGCTGAAATCGCCGGTAAAGGTCTTTACCGATACGCTCTACGCGGATATTGCCCTGCAGCCGGGCGCGAAATTTCCCTTCGGCGCTGCTCATGAAGAACGCGCGGTCTATGTGCTCTCGGGCGAGGTCGTGATTGCCGGCGACCGGTTCGCGGCGGACCAGCTTCTCGTCTTCCGGCCAGGCGATGCGATCACGCTCGAAGCGGGCGCCGAGGGCTGTCATCTGATGCTGTTTGGCGGTGCGGCGCTGAACTCCAAGCGCTACATATGGTGGAATTTCGTGTCCTCCTCGAAAGAGCGGATCGAGAAGGCCAAGGAGGAGTGGCGCACCGGCCGCTTCGATATCGTTCCCGGCGACGAAGAGGAATTCGTGCCTTTGCCGGAGGGCTGAAGTGCTCTAAGGTGAAAATCTTGCGGTTATGCAAATGCAGTTGTTTTGCCGCAATTCAATCGAATAAAGCAAAGCCGATCAGTCAAAGAAGAGCGCCCGCCCGTGACACAATCCCCGAAGACCCCGCTGCTCGATCAGGTCACCTACCCTGCCGACCTGCGCAAGCTCGAGGATCGCGATCTGCCGCAGCTTGCACGCGAGGTCCGGGACGAAATGATCGATGCGGTGTCCCGCACCGGCGGGCATCTCGGCGCGGGTCTCGGCGTGGTGGAACTGACGATCGCCATCCACAGCGTCTTCAACACGCCTGATGACCGGCTGATCTTCGACGTCGGCCATCAATGTTATCCACACAAGATCCTGACCGGGCGCCGCGACCGCATCCGCACGCTGCGCCAGGAAAACGGCCTCTCCGGCTTCACCCGCCGGGCCGAGAGCGAATACGATCCGTTTGGCGCGGCGCATTCATCCACCTCGATTTCCGCCGGTCTCGGCATGGCCGTCGCTGCCGATATCGACAAGACGGACCGCCGCGTGATCGCCGTCATCGGGGACGGCGCGCTGTCGGCCGGCATGGCCTATGAGGCGCTGAACAATGCCGGTGCTCTCGATGCTCGGCTGATCGTCATTCTCAACGACAATGACATGTCGATCGCCCCGCCGACGGGCGCGATGAGCGCCTATCTCGCCCGCCTCGCTTCCGGCCGCACCTATATGGGCTTCCGCGATTTCGGCAAGAAATTGACGGCTTACCTCGGCAAGAACATCGACCGCGCGATCACCCGCGCCGTCGAGCATGCCCGCGGTTATGTGACCGGCGGGACGATGTTCGAGGAAATGGGCTTCTATCATATCGGCCCGATCGACGGTCATTCCTTCGATCATCTTCTGCCGGTGCTGCGCAATGTGCGCGACAATGCGAACGGCCCGGTGCTGATCCATGTCGTGACGCAGAAGGGCAAGGGCTATGCGCCGGCCGAAGCTGCAGCCGACAAATATCACGGCGTCAACAAGTTCGATGTCATCACCGGCACGCAGGCGAAGGTGAAGCCGAATGCGCCGAGCTATACCAATGTCTTTGCAGAAACCCTGGTCCAGGAAGCCACGCTCGATGATCGCGTCGTCGGCATCACAGCGGCGATGCCGAGCGGCACCGGTCTCGACAAGTTTGCCGAGATCTTCCCCTCACGCTATTTCGATGTCGGCATTGCCGAACAGCACGCGGTCACCTTCGCCGCCGGCCTCGCCGCCGAAGGTTTCAAGCCATTCGCAGCGCTCTATTCCACCTTCCTGCAGCGCGCTTATGACCAGGTCGTGCACGATGTGGCGATCCAGGGCCTGCCGGTGCGCTTCCCGATCGATCGCGCCGGTTTCGTCGGTGCCGACGGTCCGACGCATGCGGGCTCCTTCGACACGGTCTTCCTCTCCACCCTGCCCGGCTTCGTGGTCATGGCGGCCGCCGACGAGGCGGAGTTGAAGCATATGGTGCGCACGGCCGTTGCCTATGATGCCGGCCCGATCTCGTTCCGCTATCCGCGTGGCGAAGGTATCGGCGTCGACATGCCGGAGCGCGGCCAGATTCTTGAGATCGGCAAGGGGCGCATCGTCAAGGAAGGCACCAAAGTCGCGCTTCTCTCCTTCGGGACGAGGCTTGCGGACTGTCTGCTCGCGGCCGAAGATCTCGATGCCGCAGGCCTGTCGACGACGGTTGCCGATGCGCGCTTCGCGAAGCCGCTCGACCATGCTCTAATCCGCCAGCTTGCGGGGCATCACGAAATCCTCATCACCGTGGAAGAAGGTTCGGTCGGCGGCTTCGGCAGCCAGGTCATGCAGTTCATGGCGATGGACGGGTTGCTCGACCGCGGCTTGAAGGTCCGTTCGCTCGTCATGCCCGATATCTGGATGGAGCAGGCGAAGCCGGAAGCAATGATCGCCCATGCGGGTCTCGATCGCGCCGGCATCGTCTCGACCGTCTTCAACGCGCTCGGACGCGGTGTTGCGGTCGGTGTGGCCGGTTAAGGCAGCCCACCGAGCCGCATTTGCTTATTCCGGCTTTTTGCCATCACGGTAGAAGATCATTCCACCGTGATGCAGCACGCGGTCGATGAAATCACCATCGGCGGTAAAGCCGGTATCGTCCCAATATTCGATATGGTCGCCGGTCACTTCATAGCGGCCCTGATAGGCGCTCTTTCGCGTGCCCCGCGCCTCGTCATATCGGCCGTTCGGTAGCAGCTCCTGACGGATATGGCCGTCACCAGTGATCCACATGCCGAGGTAGGGATGGTTCTGCATTTTCTGATCCTCTGAAATAGCGGATGAAGAGGCTGCGAGCGAAAAGACCGCGCCTGCAAGGGCCGAGCGGATTGCCATGGTCAGAGCCCCACACTTTCGGTCGGACGAACCGAGATGTCGTTGACGTCGACATCGTCGGGCTGCTCGATGGCGAAGCGGATTGCCCGGGCGATGGCGTCGGGCTTCAGGGCAATCGCCCGGAAAGAGACCATGGCTTCGGCCAAGAAGGGTTCGGTAATCGTCGAAGCGAGTTCGGATTCGACCACACCAGGATAGATGCAGGTGACCCGAAGTTTCTTGTTTTCCTGACGCAGACCGTCGGAAATCGCCCGTACCGCATATTTCGTCGCGCAGTAGACGGCGGCGGTCGGCACGACCGCCAGGCCGCCCACCGAGGAGATATTGATGATCTGGCCGCGATCCTGCGCATTCATGATCGGCAGCACGGCAGCAATGCCGTAGAGCACGCCCTTGATGTTGACGTTGATCATCTGATCCCATTCCTCGACCTTGAGCGATGACATGAGCGACAGCGGCATGATGCCGGCATTGTTGATGAGGACGTCGATGCCGCCGAAAGCATCGACAGCCGCCTTGGTGAAAATCTCGACGTCGGCCCGATCGGTCACGTCGAGCGCGCGGAATTCCACCGTCCCGCCGCCCTTGCGGATTTCCCCTGCCAGTTCTTCCAGCCGGTCGGTGCGGCGCGCACCGATCATCAGCTTCGCGCCTGCCGCACCGAGTTCGCGCGCCACGCCGGCACCGATGCCGCTGCTGGCGCCGGTGATCAGAACTGTCTTGCCTTTGATGTCAGTCATGTTTTCCTCATGTTTCGATGATGGCCGCAGCCGGATGCTGCCGATCCATGCGCATGAGATTGGGTCTGAGGGGCGGAAGCAGATAGAAAGCTTCTCCGGATTTCTTGCACGATCTTCCGAAAACAACCGAGAGCACTTGGCATTTGCTGCGGTGTCGGCCATGCTGCTTGAATGGAAAAGATTGCCGAACTTGCAGAATTGATCGACCGCCATACGGGCGCGGACGGGAGCTTCGATACGGCGCTGCCGCGTGTCGGCATCATACGATCCTCCGCCAGGACGGAACCGATCCATACGCTCTACGAACCTTCCTGCTGCATCGTGGCGCAGGGGCGCAAACGCGCTGTGATTGGCGACAGCGTGCATGTCTATGATGCCGCGCACTATCTCGTCGTCGGCGTCGACCTGCCCGTCATCGGCGCGGTCGTCGAAGCGAGCGCCAACCGGCCCTATCTGTGTCTGAGGCTGCAGCTCGACCGCAGCCTGCTCGCCGAGATGCTTCCTGCCGTCCACGGACGGCTGCCGGAGAGCCCAGCGGCGGGTGTCAGCGCCACGACGCCTGAATTGATCGATGCCGCCGCGCGCATGCTGCGGCTGCTCGATACGCCTGACGATGCGGAGGTTCTGGCGCCATTGGTCGAGAGGGAAATCCTCTATCGCCTCATACGCGGGCCGCAGGGCGCGCTGCTGCGGCAGATTGCCAATGGTGAAAGCAGGCTCAGCCAGATCGGCCGGGCGATCGACTTCGTCCGAAAGAATTTCAGCGAGCCCTTCGCCATCGAGCATCTCGCTTCGGTGGCAGGCATGAGCGCGTCATCCTTCTACGAACACTTCAAGACCGTGATGGCGATGAGCCCGCTGCAGTTCCGCACGCAGCTTCGCCTGCAGGAGGCACGGAGGCTGATGGTGACCGAGGGGCTGAGTGCTGCCGAGGCCGGTTTCCGGGTGGGCTATGATAGCCCTTCACAGTTCAGCCGCGACTATGTCCGCGTGCATAATGTTCCGCCGCGGCGGGATATCGAGCGGCTGCGCGCCTCCGCCGGGTAAGCGCAAAAAGAAAGGGCGGCACAACATGCCGCCCTGCCCTTTTCATTGATGAGGCGATTGCTCTCAGAACTCGGTCCAATCTTCCTGGACAGTAACGGCGGCTGCCGATGCCTGCCTGCCGCCGAAGGCCTTGGTGACCTTGCTGGCGAGCGCGCGGGCCGGAGAGGCGACCGGGCGGGACGCGGCGGTTGCGGCCACCGTCCGCTGGACCGGAGCGGCAGCCTGGGCGCCAAGCTTGAACTGGCGCAGCAAGTCGTCGAGGGCGGCTGCTTCCTGTGCGAGCGCATGGCTTGCAGCCGTCTGCTCTTCGACCATGGCGGCGTTCTGCTGGGTGCCCTGGTCCATGTTGTTGACGGCGGTGTTGATCTCCTGCAGGCCGATCGATTGTTCGCGGGTCGCCGTGACGATTGCGCCGACGTGGTGGTTGATCTCCTGAACCTCGGCGACGATCGCTTCCAGCGCCTTGCCGGTTTCGCCGACGAGGCCGACGCCGGAATTGACCTGTTCGCTTGATGTGTTGATCAGCGCCTTGATTTCCTTGGCGGCATTTGCCGAGCGCTGGGCGAGTTCACGGACTTCCTGTGCGACCACGGCAAAGCCCTTGCCAGCTTCCCCGGCGCGTGCCGCTTCGACGCCGGCGTTCAGCGCCAGCAGGTTGGTCTGGAAGGCGATGTCGTCGATCACGCCGATGATGTTGGAGATCTCGCCCGAGGACTTTTCGATCTGCTGCATGGCCGAAACTGCCCGGCGGACCACTTCGCCCGACTTTTCGGCGCCGAGGCGAGTACGCTCGACAAGGTTGCCGACATCTTCGGCGCGCTTGGCGGAGTCGCGCACCGTGGTCGTGACCTCCTCAAGAGCGGCTGCAGTCTCTTCGACGGCAGCGGCCTGCTGCTCGGTGCGGTGGGCGAGGTCGTCTGCCGCAGAGCGGATTTCGCCGGCGCCGGCATTGATGGCGGACGCGTTGCGACCAACGGACTGCAGGGCAGCCTGCAGCTTTTCGACGGCATTGTTGAAGTCATTGCGCAAGCTGTCATATTGCGGTGCGAACGGCGCGTGGATGCGGGCTGCGACATCGCCATTGGCAAGGCCAGCAAGGCCGCCGGCCAGCGCTTCGACGGCAAAGCGGATCTCGCCTTCTTCGCGGGCCTTCTGCTCGTCGCTCATCTGGCGCTGACGCTCGGCTTCGCCACGCATGCGGTCGGTTTCGCCGGCAAGCTGCTGCTTTTCGATCGCCGCGTCCTTGAAGACCAGCACGGACTGGGCCATGCGGCCGACTTCGTCCTGACGGCCAGTTGCCGGTACTTCGATATTGTGGTCGCCGCCAGCAAGACGATCCATGGCGGCCGTCATGCCGACGATCGGACGAACGATGGTGCGCGACAGAGCCCAGGCGAGTGCGGCAGCGGCGAGTGCAGCAGCAATGCCACCGACCAGAAGCGTGGTCTTGAGATCGCTGTTGGCATCCGCCCGCGCCGCAGCGAGTGCTATGGACTTGTCGCGGGCGAGAGACTTGATCTTGGCGGAAGCGGCGCGGAAACCGTCGAGCTGGCCCTTGGTGGCGTTGACACCGATCTTGACGACGTCTGCGATCGGCGTCTCGGTTTCCTTGCGAGCCTTGGCCTGCGGCTCGGCAAGCTCGTGGAAATACAGGTCGGCGGCCTTCTGCATGTCGTCGATCATCGAGACCAGCTCAGGCTGGGAAGCAGCAGTCTGCTTGGCGGCGGCAATCGCCTTCAGCATGCGCTCGCGGTTGGCGAAAATATCGCCATAAGTGCTGTCGCTGCGGAAGAGGATGAAGCCGCGCAGATTGACAGCCTGCTCGAGCATGGCCTGCAACGCGTCGTCGATCTGGTTGACCAGAAGCTCGGACTTTTCCTGCTCGGCGGAAGCGCTCGCCGACGTGGTTGCCTTGGAATAGACGAAAGCGGAAACGGATACGAAAATAAGGATGAGTGCTGCGAACGTGGCCGCAAGCTTACCATTCAAGGATATGTTTCGGGCGAACATCGGTCAATTTCTCCTGGCGACATCAGGCGCGACCACGCGAGGGCGCAGCCACAAGACTTCTTGATGAGGAACATGATCGGCGGGGAGGACGCGCAAGCCTTCATGGCCCGAAGCGATTCAAACGCGAACCGCTGCAATCAAACGGAACCTATGCGAGCGGGCTTTAAAATTGTTTAAATTTGTGCGTCGCAGCACAAGTTGGTTCGGATTATTGCAGTTCCGGTGATGTGGAGCCGTGACAGCATATCCGTCATGCCAACAAAAATGCTTGCAACCGGCAGCTTTGCCGGTCATTCACAGCCCATGCACGATCAGAACAGCCAGCGCCTTGACCAGCTTCTCGTCACCCTCGGCCTCTTTACGAGCCGCTCACGGGCGCGCGATGCCGTCGCGCGCGGCACGGTGAAGGTCGCCGGCAAGGTGGTGACGAAGGCCGGCACCATCTTCGGCCCCGATGCGGCAATCGAGATCGATGATCCGGCGCAGGACTATGTTTCGCGCGCGGCCTTGAAGCTTGTGACAGCGCTCGACCATTTCGGGCTCGACCCGGCCGGGCGGCACTGTCTCGATGTCGGCGCATCGACCGGCGGTTTCACGGAAGTGTTGCTGGAAAGGGGTGCAGCGCATGTGACGGCAATCGATGTCGGCCATGGGCAGATGCATCCGAGGATATCGGCCGATCCGCGCGTGACCAATATCGAGGGGTTGAACGCCCGCAGTCTGACGGCAGAGGATATCGGCCACGCGGTGGATTTCATCGTCTCCGACGTCTCCTTCATTTCGCTGAAGCTGGCGCTCGCTCCGGCGCTCGATATCGCCGAGCCGGGCACCCTCGCAGCAATTCTCGTCAAGCCGCAGTTCGAGGCGGGACGCGAAGCAATCGGCAAGGGTGGTTTGTTGAAGGATCCGGCTTCCGGGCCTGATGTGGCGGCGGAACTCGAACACTGGTTTATAGAGGATATGGGCTGGAAGAGTTTCGGACTCATCCCCTCGCCCATTTCGGGCGGCGACGGCAATCAGGAATTTCTACTGGCAGGGACGAAAGCGTGAGCACGGAAACAATCACCATCGACAGGCTCGGTGCACAGGGCGACGGCATTGCCAATGGCAAGGATGGGCCAGTCTATGTGCCCTTCACGCTGCCCGGTGAGACGGTCGCGATCGCCCGCGTCAAGAACCAGGGCACCGTGATGTCGATCGCCTCGGCTTCCACTGACCGACAGGAGCCGCCCTGCCGGCATTTCGGTCCCGATGGCGTCAACGGCACCTGCGGCGGCTGCACCCTGCAGCACATGGCGGATGTTCCCTACCGCGCCTTCAAGCGGCAGCTCGTCATCGATGCGCTGAGGTCCAAAGGACTGACGCCCGAGGTCGGCGAGATCGTGGCCGCCCATCCGGGTGAGCGGCGGCGGGTGGTCTTTGCGGCGCGCAAGACCGAGAAGGACATGCTCATCGGTTTCAACCAAGCCGAAAGCCACCACATCGTCGCCATTGAGGAATGTCCCATCTCGTCGGCGGGGATCGTTTCCCGGCTGCCGGCGATCAAGGCTGTCGGTGCTGCCGTGGCGACCAATGCCGAGGCCTTCCGCATCGCGGTTCTGGAAACGCTCTCTGGTCTCGATCTTGCTGTCGAAGGCGTGAAGAAGCTTTCCGACCAGCAGCGGCGCAGGGCGATCGAGGTCGTGCTTGGCCTTCGCGGCATTGCGCGCGTTTCGCTCGACGGCGAAATCCTCGTCGAGCCGGTGAAGCCGATCATCGAGTTCGGCGGCGTGCAGGTTTCCCCGCCCGCCGGCGGTTTCACGCAGGCGACGAAGCCGGCCGAAGAGGCGATGGCAAACCTCGTGCTTGCCCATGTCGGCAAGGCCAAGCGGATCGCCGATCTCTTCGCCGGCGCCGGCACGTTTTCACTGCAGCTGGCCCGCATGGGCCGCGTGCATGCCGTCGAAGGCGATGCCAAGGCTGTCGCGGCGCTCGACCACGCAGCGCGCAATACGCAGGGCCTGAAACCCGTGAGCGTCGAGAAGCGCGATCTGTTCCGCCGCCCGCTGATGACCTCGGAGCTCAAAGTCTTCGACGCCGTCGTCTTCGATCCGCCACGTGCGGGCGCGGAGTTCCAGTGCAAGGAGCTGGCACGCTCGATCGTCAAGAAGGTTGTCGCCGTCAGCTGCAATCCGCTGACGCTTGCCCGCGATCTCGTTATCCTCGTCGAGGGCGGCTACCGGATTACCTCGGTGACGCCCATCGACCAGTTCCTCTGGACCTCGCATGTCGAGATCGTGGCCACGCTGGAGAAATGAGCAGCCGTCAGCCGACTTTTTCGCCGACGAGGTGGCGCCGAGCTGAGCGAGCTGTACGGCGATACCGGCCTGGCGGTATTCCACCTTGTCGCCGCCGTCGAGGATGGTGATCTGTTCGGTGACGTACTTCGACCTGCGGTCGTTCAAACGCCTTCGCAGCGCAGGGTATCAGCGGCGCATGAAAGCCTCGAAGGCAGCGCGCGCCTCGTCACTTCTCATGCGGGCGGCGAAGTGGCGAACCTCTTCATCGATACGCGCGATGATCTCCTCCCGCGGGCCGCGAACGAGATCGCGGGCGATCTTCAACGCTTCCGGCGGTTTGGCGGCAAGCTTTGCGGCCGCAGCGATCGCTTGGCTTTCCACCTCTTCCGGCGTCGTCACCTTCCAGATCAAGCCGGCTTCCTTCGCATCCCCAGCCGTAAAGGCCTCGCCGGCAACGAGCATGGCGAAGGCGCGCTGGTGCCCCATAATGCGCGGAGCGATCAGGCTGGAACCCGCCTCCGGCACCAGTGCCAGATCGACGAAGGGCGTGCGGAACTGGCTGCGGTCGGAGGCGATCGTCAGGTCGCAATGCAGGTTGAGCGTCGTGCCGATGCCGATTGCCAGACCGTCGATGCCTGAGACGAGCGGCTTTTCGGCATTGGCGAGCGCATAGAGGAAATCGATCAACTCCAGCCCCACGCTGCCGCCCATGGCCGCGGCTAGGAAATCGCCGATGTCGTTGCCGGCCGAGAAGCTGCCTTCGGTGCCGAAAAAGACCGTCACCCTGATCCCGGCATCGCTGTTTGCGGTATTCAGGGCATCCGTCATCGTGCGATACATGTCGCGGGTAAAGGCATTCTTCTTTTCCGGCCGGTTGAAGCGGATAATCTGGACGGCCGGATGTTCCGCGGATCGCTCGATGACGATGGGATCACTCATTTTCAGCTCCTCAGGCAAGGACGGCGCGAGCCGCGGCAAGGCTCTCTGCGCCGTTGACGACACGGTCTTTCAGCGCCACCGTTTCGGACAGCAGATTCTCGGCGGCGAAGCGGCAGAGCGCGATACGGCTTTCACCCGCCCCATCCGCCGCGCGGGCAAGGCCGCCTTTTGCGAGATAGCAGCCGGTCAGAGCAAGCCCGAAGAGACGCTGATAGGGTGTGGCGCCGGACAAGGCCTCTGCCGATTTGCCCTTTGCGAGGCGGGCCAGCAACCAGTCTGTCGCTGCCTCCAGATCGGCGAGCGCGGCTCCAAGCCTGTCGGCCGTCGCGCCGAAACCCTCAAGGTTCGAACTGGAGACAGCCTCAGCGATCGCCTTCAGCTCGGCGATGAAGCCCCTGACCTGCTCGCCGCCGGACAAAGGCAGCTTGCGGATGACGAGATCGATTGCCTGAATGCCGTTCGTGCCTTCATAGATCGGGGCAATACGGGCATCCCGCAGATAGCGGGCCGCACCTGTCTCCTCGATGAAGCCCATGCCGCCATGAACCTGAAGGCCAAGAGAGGCGACATCGACGCCGGCATCGGTCGCAAAGGATTTGGCGATCGGCGTCAGCAGTGCTGCACGCTCCTGCCAGTCCTCGCGGCGTTCCGTAGCGCGATGCGCCATGTCGATCGCATGGGCGCAGGCATAGGCGATAGCGCGTGAACCCTGCGTCAACGCCTTCATGGTCAGCAGCATCCTGATGACATCGGGATGGTCGATGATCGGGCTCATGCCGGACCCGTTCCAGCCCGGCGCCCTGCCCTGCGTGCGCTCTTTTGCATAGGCGATCGCCTTCTGCGTTGCCGCCTCGCAGATCGCCACACCCTGCATGCCAACGGCGAGGCGCGCATTGTTCATCATCGTGAACATGCAGGCGAGGCCCTTGTTCTCCTCGCCGATCAGCCAGCCGACCGCCCCCTTCTCATTCCCGAATTTGCCGTCGCCGTAGATCATCGTGCAGGTGGGCGAGCCGTGGATGCCGAGCTTATGCTCCAGCGAATGGCAATAGAGATCGTTGCGGGCACCCAGCGAGCCGTCATCTTTGACGAGGAATTTCGGCACGAGGAACAGCGAGATGCCGCGCGTGCCGGCAGGCGCGTCCGGCAGGCGGGCGAGCACGAGATGAATGATGTTGTCTGCCGCGTCGTGTTCGCCCCAGGTGATGAAAATCTTCTGGCCGAAGATGCGGTAGCTGCCGTCGTCGCGGCGTTCGGCGCGCGCCTTCAGCACGCCGAGATCGGAGCCGGCATGCGGTTCCGTGAGGTTCATCGTGCCGGTCCATTCACCAGACACCATGCGCGCCAGATATTTTTCCTTGAGGGCAGCACTGCCATGTACATTCAGCGCCTCGATCGCGCCCATGGTCAGAGTCGGGCAGAGCGCGAAAGCCATGGAGCCGGAGTTCCACATCTCGAGTGCCGCAACGTTCAGCATGTGCGGCAAAGCCTGGCCACCGAAGTCCTCCGGCGCGGTCAGGCCGTTCCAGCCGCCGGCGGCCCAATTGCGGTAGAGATCACGCCAGCCGTCCGGCGTCTTCACCTCACCGTTGGAGAGGCGGGCGCCTTGACGGTCGCCGATGTCGGCCAGAGGGGCGATTTCCTCCGTGGCGAATCGTCCCGCCTCGGCAAGGATGGCATCGACTAGATCTTCACCAAGATCGCCCAGAAGACCGCCGTCGATCGCTTCCGCCATGCCGGCGACGTGCTTCAGCGTGAACGCGATTTCCTCGACGGGCGCCTTGTACATTTTATTTTCCTCCGCATTCGGCTTACGCACGGCCAAGCCGGTGCACAAGCGCCTCCACCGGAAGAGCTAATTGATTTTTACGTAAACGTCAATTTGGTTTCCGTCGATAACCTTGATCGGGAGCGCCTTTTCGCTTGTGCACTTGCACAAACAAACGTCATGGAGAATCTCTAAGCGTGTCGCGATCTTTCAGATCCGCTGCCACGCTTAGGTCTTGTTTTGACGCATGTCGTTATCGCAAAACCGCTACACACTTTTGCGCGACATGCTTTAGTAGGATTGATCGCCTTCGCGAGAGGATCGGCAGCAATGGATACCTTGCCCGTCAACATACCCGGCCTCGTATGGGCCTATCGTTTCTCGCCGGAAAGCAGGAAGGCCGTGCGGCTGCAAAACAGCGCGACGGCCGCGGAGCTGACTGCGGACGACGGTTTCTATTGGCTGCATCTCAATCTTGCTGACGCCCGTGTGCCCGCCCTGCTCGACACGCTCGGCGTGATGGATGACGCTAAGTCGGCGCTGACCACGCGCGACACGCACGCGGTCCTGACTGTCGACGAGCAGATGCTTTACGGCACGCTGGTGGACTGCCAGCGTGAGTTCGATCAGGACACAGCGGATCTCGGCTGGCTGCATTTCGCGATCTCCGACCGGTACATCATCACCACGCGCCTGCAGCCGTTGCGAAGCGTGGAGCGGACACGTGTGATGATCGAGAAGAATCCCGGCAAGTTCACTCGCCCCGTCGACCTCTTCGAGCTGCTTGTGACCGAGTTCCAGCGTACGCTGATATCCGTCGTCATGGAGCTCACCGAAGAGCTCAACCTGATCGAGGACTTCGTCTACGACAGCGCCTCGCGGGACGAGCGCCGCAGGCTTGCTCCCGTCCGCCGCACGATCGTCCGGCTGCATCGCCACCTGCGCACGGTTCTCGCGCTGATGCGGCGAGCCGCAGCCTCCGACGAAGATGAAATGCCCTTCGGCTTTGACGATATTGCCGGGCGACTGACGAGCAGGCTGGAGACGGTCGACCATGATGTCTATGCGCTGCAAGACCGGGCAAGGCTGCTGCACGAAGAAATCGATTCCAAGCTCTCCTCCGAGACGAACCGCCACCTTTATATCCTGTCGATCATGACGGCCTTCCTGTTGCCGCCGACGCTGGTGACCGGCTTTTTCGGCATGAACACGGCCAACCTGCCCTTCGCCGTCGGAGACTACGGTACGGAATATGCCGTGGGGCTCATCATCGCCTCCATCGCTTTGGCTTGGTGGCTCTTGAAGCGGGTGGATATCCTCTAAATGAAAACGTCCGGCTGGATGGCCGGACGCTCTATCTCCATCTCTGGCTTCACCTCAATAATAGGGTGAATAGCACTGCTGGCGCGGACCATTATAGGGCTGGAACGTATTGTCGTAGGCCCTGTAGGAGCGGTAGCGGTTTTCGCACCAGGCAACATGACTCGGATTGATGCCCGCGGGAGCCGGTGCGGGTGCATAGTAGCGCGGCTGAGCGGCGATGGCGCCACCGATGATCGCGCCGGCACCGAAGGCTGCCAGCGGATACCAGTAGCCATTATAGTGACGGTAACCCGGACGATAATAGGAATAGCCGCGGTAGCCGCCGTACCAGCCTGGGCGATAGGCCGGACGGTAGCCCGGATAATAGCCGGGACGATAACCCGGACGATAGTAACGGCGGTACTGGACATTTTCGACAGACAAAGACTTTTCCACCTGTGGGGCGGCCGGCATTTGAATTGCCTGCGACGGCACGAAGCTCGTCACAACGACGGCGGCGGCCATAACCGCAGTCGCGACCTTCTTACTCAGCCCAAACATTGCGTATCTCCGATTAAGAGCGACAAAAGCCTGCTGCACAACGGATAAAACGGAAAATTGTTCCCGAATGACCCGAAAGCAGCCTCTGCGCTCCATCTCTATCGGAGGTGAAATGAACCGGACATTAACCGGTCATGAACGTCCTCAGGCGACGACCGAAAGCTTGGCCTGATCGCCCTGCAGGCGATTGATCATGAAATTCGAATACCATTCGAGGAACTGCATGACGCCGCCTTCGTGGGCCGCCGAATAAGGACCGGGCTCATAGGCCGGCGAGCGGATGCCGAAGGCATTCTCTTCGACGATGCGGCGGTCCTGGTCGTTGGTCTCGGTCCAGACGTGGGTCAGTTCCTCGAGATTGTAATCCACGCCTTCGACGGCATCCTTGTGGACGATCCACTTGGTCGTCACAGCCGTCTCGTTGGCGCTGAGCGGCAGCACGCGGAAGGAGATCGCGTGATCGCCGAGCAGATGGTTCCAGGTCGTCGGATAGTGGAAAAGCAGCATGGTGCCGATGTGGCTGATCTTCACGTCATCGGAGAGTGGGCGCTTGACGGCGGGCTTGCCGGACATGGTGTAGCTTTCGGCGTCCTCGATCAGCGGCATGCGGGCGGTGCGGAACTGTCCATCGGGCGAGATCTGGAACTTGCTCGGCAGACCGGCTGCCTCACAGCGCGCCCAATGGCCGGCAATCTCGGGATCGTCGGCACCGCCATCCGTGCCGGTCACGCTCGGCGCTTCCGGATAGGTGCGGCAGAGCTCGGGATGGTTTGCGGCGCAGTGATAGCACTCGCGATTGTTTTCCCAGACAAGCTTCCAGTTGCCCTTCTCAATGATGGTGCTCTGGAAGGCGATCTTGGCCTCGCTGATATGGTGGGGCGCCATATAGGGCTCGACCTTGTCGCGCACGGTCTGGAAGTCGGGCGCGACATTGGCGAGGCAGATGAAGACGTAACCGGCGACAATTTCGCAATGGACTGGTTTCAGCCCGTAGCCGCTCTTGTCGAAATCATCGCCCATATGGCGCGCGAAGGCGAGTTTGCCGTCGAGATCGTAGGTCCATTGGTGATAGGGGCAGACGAGGCGTACCGACGAGCCGTGCTCCTTGGTGCAGACACGCGAGCCGCGGTGGCGACAGCTGTTGTGGAAGGCGCGAATGACATTGTCACGTCCGCGCACGATGACGACGGGATAATCGCCGATCTGGACGGTGAAGTAGGCGCCCGGCTTCGGCAATTCGCAATCATGGCCGATGAACAGCCAGTCGCGATAGTAGATCATCTCCATGTCCAGACGGAAATAATCCTCGTCAATATAGAAGGGCTGTTCGAGACTGAAACCCTCGCGGCGGCTCTTGAGCTGGCGCAAAACGTTGCTGCGAATATCCATCTGCCTATCCTTGTGCATGTGGCTGCTACCCTTTTCGAGCACCGCAGCGGAAGCGCGCCCGCTTCCTTCTCCCTCCGGAGAACTGGTCATAGGGTTATTTAAGCACCGAGCATGCCGGTCGCTTGGTTGTAAAGCGACATCCGCTTCGAAATTGACGACAGGGGAGCCGAGCGGTCCTCAGAAACATTCATTCGCCTTTGATTATCGTCAATTGCGACATTTCGTGGCCCTTCAGACATAAGCGAATCCAATGCGGCAGATAAAATCCTGTCGTATTTACGACATGTCGGCTTCAAACCCGGCTCTCGCGCCTTCTTCGCGCTATTTTAACAGGGCGTTAAGCACGAAAACCTATCCTTGCCGGTGACCCACACAGCGAAGACTGCGGAAGCCATGGCCAAACTTCGATATTTCGACACGCGGGAAGAGATCAAGCCTACGGAACCGCGGCTTTTCGCCAAGCACTCGGAATTCCTGCGCACCGGCCGTATCAGCCGCCGTCGCGAAGACTGGCTCCCGGAGGAGCGCCGCTATCTCACCCATGAGGAAGTGGCCGAAAAGACCGCACGAAAGCTGCAGGCCGCGGGCGAAAAAACCCATCAGAACATCAACGGCTTCCACCGCTCCATCCAGTTTCCGAAGATGATCTTCCACCGGACGCTGGCCGACAGCCCGCATCTCGGCTACTGCCACGTCACGGCAGCGCGCACCAAATTTGCCCGCTACGACGAAGTGGCCTGGGCCTTCTACATCGCCAACTTCTATTCCGACATCGGCGACAACGACAATTTCTTCGACAATATCGCGGTACAGAATTCCCGCATGTATTTCGCCGTGGCGGTCAAGCCGGGTGAAAGCACACCGGAGAAGATGGTGGTCGACCGCTCCGTGCGCGGCAACGGCCTGCTCTTCCGCACCAACGATCCGCAGATCGCCATCCGCAACATCCTTCTGCTCGGCGCCCGCAACGAGCAACTTCGTCAGATCATCCGCCAGCTGTAGTCCGCGGGCTGTTGGTCCGCTCGTTCTGGGCGGGATTGATCGCGCCGCAAGGAAGGCCTAATGACTGCCGCAGTAAAAACCGGGCAGGACATGGCACGCATTATCGACATCAAGGCGGACAGGAAGACGGCGCTCGAAGCCGGCTGCGCGGCACTTGCCGAAGGCTTTGCGATCGCCATTCCCACCGAGACCGTCTACGGACTTGCCGCCGACGCGACCAATCCGGCGGCAATCACCCGGATCTACGAGAGCAAGGGCCGGCCGCGCTTCAATCCGCTGATCTGCCACATGGCGGATCTTGCGATGGCAGAAGCTTATGCGGAATTCGATCCGATCTCGCGCGCTTTGGCAGAAGCGTTTTGGCCAGGCCCGTTGACGCTGGTGCTGCCGCTGAAGACCGGCACCACGATCCATGCGCTGGCGACCGCGGGCCTCGACAGCGTCGGCATCCGCATACCGAAAGGCTTTACAGGGGAACTGATCCGCGCCTTCGGGCGACCGCTCGCGGCTCCGAGCGCCAATACATCAGGCAAGGTGAGCGCCACGAGTGCTGCCCATGTCGAAGCCGATCTCGGCGCAAAGATACCGCTGATCCTTGACGCGGGCGCGAGTGCAGTCGGAGTGGAATCGACGATCGTGAAGGTCGAGAACGGCGACCTTCGCTTGCTGCGGCCAGGCGGTCTGCCGGCCAAGGAGATCGAGCGGGTGACCGGCAAGCGATTGCTGCGTTCAAAGAAGGCTGCCGCGGCGATCGAAGCGCCAGGCATGCTCGCCTCGCATTACGCGCCGGGTGCGGCCGTCCGGCTGGATGCTACCGATCTCCACCCAGGCGAAGCGCTGATCGCCTTCGGGCCGGAGACGGTGGCAGGCGCCGAGCATGCCGCGATCACGCTGAACCTCAGCCCGCGCGGCGATCTCTCGGAAGCGGCCGCCAATCTTTTCGACTACATGAAGAAGGCCGATGCCAGCGGCGCGGCCATGATCGCCTTTTCACCGATCCCCGACGAGGGGCTTGGAGAGGCGATCAACGATCGATTGCGGCGCGCGGCAGCACCGCGCGAGTGAAGAAGAGGGACCGGGCTCCATGAGCAGCACAAGCATTTCGCCTGATATCATCGAGCGTTTCACGGCCATCGTCGGCGAGAAATATGCGCTTCGCAGCGAGGCCGATCTCGCACCGCACCTCATCGAAAACCGCGGCCTCTTTCACGGCTCCTCCCCTCTCCTCTTAAAACCCGCTTCGGTCGAGGAAGTCTCCGCGATCATGAAGCTCGCTACCGAGACCGGTACCGCGATCGTACCGCAGACGGGCAATACCGGCCTCGTCGGCGGACAAACGCCGCGCGAAGGCAAGGCGGATGTCATCCTGTCGCTCGAACGCATGAACAAGATCCGCGATGTCGATCCGGTCGCCAACGTGCTGGTCGCCGATGGCGGCGCGATCCTTGCCGAGGTGCAGAAGGCAGCCGAGGCGCACCGCCGCCTGTTTCCGCTGTCGCTCGGCTCGGAAGGGTCCTGCCGCATCGGCGGCAACCTTTCCACCAATGCCGGCGGAACAGCAGTTCTCGCCTATGGCAACATGCGCCAGCTCTGCCTCGGTCTCGAAGTCGTGCTGCCGACGGGCGAGATCTGGGACGGGCTCCGCCGACTGAAGAAGGACAACACGGGCTATGATCTGCGCGATCTCTTTATCGGCGCGGAAGGCACGCTCGGTATCATAACCGGTGCGGTGCTGAAGCTTTTCCCGCAGCCGCTCGGCCATCAGGTGGCCTTTGCCGGGCTTTCGTCTGTCGAGGATGCGCTCGCCTTCTTCAATCTTGCCTCCAGCCTCTGCGGCGCTTCTCTCACCGGCTTCGAGCTGATGCCACGCTTCGGCGTCGAGATCACTGCGCGCAATATCGACGGCGTGCGCGATCCGCTGGAGACGCCGCATGACTGGTATGTGCTGATCGATATCTCCACCTCGGATTCCGCCGAAACTGCCGAGCGGATGATGAATGCCGTGCTGGAGCAGGGTTTCGAAGCAGGCCTCGTCCAGGATGCGGCGATCGCCTCCTCCGTTGCGCAGCAGAAGGCGCTGTGGCACATGCGCGAGAGCATGTCGGACGCCCAGAAGCCGGAAGGAGGCTCGATCAAGCACGATGTTTCCGTGCCGGTTTCGAAGATCCCACACTTCATAAACGAGGCCGGCCAGGCGGTGATGGCGGCAATGCCCGGCGCACGCATCTGCGCCTTCGGTCATATGGGCGACGGCAATATCCACTACAACATCTCGCAGCCTGTTGGCGCCGACAAGGATGCCTTCATCGCCCGCTGGCACGAAATGAACCATATCGTGCACGGGCTGGTGCTCGCCCATGGCGGCTCGATCTCCGCCGAGCATGGTATCGGTCAACTGAAGCGGGATGAGCTGGCATCGATCCGGCCTGATATCGAAATGGAGCTGATGCGCCGCATCAAGCGGGCCTTCGATCCGGCTGGCATCATGAACCCGGACAAGGTAGTGAGCCTCTAGAACCGTTCCTGGACTCTGGGAGGCTCACACCATTATCAAAGCAGCGATGCGGTCTAGCCGGTGCCGCCGGTCAGAAGCTGAAGCGCCGGCGATTGCTGCGTATTGTTCTGGATATCGTACATGGCTGTGAAGCGCTTGACGAGCTTGTCGACCTTCTTGGGATCCTGCAGGTCCTCCAGCTTGACGAAACGGCCAAGAAGATCGACCTGCTTGGCCACGTCCATCGACGAAATCTGCGCCGGCAGGCTGTAGGTCGTCTGGATGACCTGATAGAGTGCCTTGTCGCCAAGAATGTTGTAGAGTGAGGTGACGTCACCAGCCTTTCGCTTGAAATAGAGCGCCAGGCGAACGCCATCATTCTTTTCGCCCTCTTGGGTTTCCAGGGTCATCTGCACATACTGCTGCTGCGTATTCGCCTCGGCCTGCTTGTCCTGGATCGTACCCATCTTGGCGCGTGTCAGGTTGCCGTCCTTGTCGAAATTGAAGGAAGCGACGATCTCCTTGAAGCGCGCGTCAGCCGTGGTGTTGAGATAGCTCTTCTTGTCATCAGGATCGGAGGTGAAGATCTTCTTCAGCGTATCCTTGTCGTACTTCTTCGGATCGAGACCGTTTGCTTTCAGGACCAGATCCGTCAGGCGTTTGTCGGCCAGGAAATCGTCGAGCGAAGTTACGGTTGGTATGGTCTTGCCGAAATAATCCACTTCCTTGGTGGCATCCTTGGAAGCGCGGTCCTTTGCGGGACCGTCTTTCATCAGCATGGTCGCATGCGACTTATAATCGGTCGCATATTTCGCCATCGTGGCGGCGGAGAGAGCCGACAGGGGCTCGGCAGCCTTACCGTCAGCACCGAAGTTGAACGCGCGCACCATCTTGGTGATGCGGTCGTCCTTGAAGGATGCGACATATCCCTTCGGATCATAGGGGTCGCTCGCAAGCAGCTTGCGCATGGTGGAGCGCGAGACATCGTTCGTCGTCAGGCCGTAAGCCTGCAGCGCCATCTGATAAAGATCCGGATAGGAGTTGTTGCTGAGAAGCGTATCGGCGGTGGCATTGGTTTTCATGAAATCATTGATGCTCTTTACGCCCTTGGCGTCGTCCATTCGCGACTTGTAGTTCGCGATGATACGGTCAATGAGATCGTCGCCCTGATTGTTGGCGCGAGCGCCGTAATTATCTGACGTGTTGATCGTCTGCTCACCGGTCTGGGCGGTCGTCGAGGTCGGCAGCGAACCGTCGGCCGCGAAATTGAAGGCAGCGTTGAGATCGCTTTGGCCGACGGAAGCGGCATGCGTCGGGTCGGTGAGGATATTCCTCAACTCGGCGTCGCTCGTGTCGTAGGCCAGATTATAGGCCATCTTCAGATAATCCGTCAGGGACGAGTCAGCGAGGAGCTGATCGACATCATTGACGTCGCCCATCCGGTCCAGAACGCCTTGTTCCCGCGCGTTAGCTGCCGAATTCACAGAGGCCATCTGTGCGGAGGTCTGCGCCCAACCGGGAGTGACAGTGCCGTCCGCCGCGAAATTGAACGCCGCCTTCACATTGGCATAGGGTCCGGTGTCGCTCTGATCGACGAGGATGTTGCGCAAATCGGCATCCGAAACGCTCGTCGGAATACTGAAGGCATAACGGATGTAACTGTTGAGCTTCTGGTCGCCCAGCAACTGATCGACGCTTGTGATCGAAGGCATCGTGCTGCCGTAATAGGTGGCGGCGTCGTCTGCCTTCTTGGTCATCTCGGCCACCTGGCCGGCGCTCTGCGACAGGGTGTTTTGGGCGACCGTGCCGTCCTGGTGGAAATTGAAGAGCTGATAGACGTCGCTATAGCCCTGGGCAGCCGCGACCGTCGGATCGGTCAGAATGCCGCGAAGCGTAGTGTCGCTGATGTCGTTGCCGATCTGCATGCTGGTGCGCAGGAAGCTGACCAGCTTGCTGTCGGCCAGGAACATGTCGACTGCCGAGGTCGAACCATTGTTGGAAAGGTCGCCGAGCTTGACCTGATAATACGAGGAGTTGTTCGCGGCCAGCTGATTGATGCCCTGAAGCTGGAGAGCACTTTGGGCGCCGACAACACTGCCATCCGGCTGCGTCTGAAAGGTGACCGAGCCATCCGCATTGAAATTGAAGGCATCATGGATGTTCTGATGGCCTGCGGTGCCGGCATAGGTGGAATCCGTGAGGATGTTCTTCAGTTCGGCATTGCTGAAATCCTGACCGAGGCCGTAGGCATCCTTGATATAGGAGGTCAGCATCTTGTCGGACAGCAGTTCGTCGACATTGTCGATCGGGCTGACCCCACCCGGCGGCATCATCATGTTCGAGAAGTAGCTCGAGACGTTCGTCGCGCCATTCACTATACCTGTCAACTGGCCATAGGACTGCGCACGCTCCGTCGGAGAGACCGTACCGTCTGACTTGAAATTGAAGGCCTCGTAGGCGCTTCCCAAATCGACCGAACGAGCATAGGCAGGATCGGTCAGAACGCTTTTCAGCTGCGTAAAGCCCGGATCCATGCCGAACGCGGAGCGAACGTAGTCTGCAAGCCGCTTGTCGTTGACCAATTGATCGACATTGGTGATCGTGCCGATCTTGGACAGATAGTAGCTCTTGTTGAGATCGGACATCACCGGGCTGGTATAGTACACATCGCTGGCCGTGCCGTCGCGGTCGACGATCTGCGTTGCAGTCTTGATATTATACTGTTCGATGACGTTGTTCTTCTGCGTCGCAGTCTGGGCGGCGCCGACTACGGGAGCGCGGAAGGCGTATAGTTCCGCGACCGAGTCGGTCTGGCCGGAATTCTGCGCCGAACCACTGACCGAACCATCGGCGTTGAAGTTGAAATAGGAACGAAGTTCCTTGTATTTGTCGCCGACATAGTTGAGCGACGGATCGGGGTTGTTGAGGGGCGCATCGCCGCCGAGTGTGGCCGGATCGCTTGTCAGCACCATCCTGATGAAAGCGTTATCGGCCGTTGCCGGATCGACGCCGACGGACTGCAGCGCCACCGTGCGCAGGCGCGGATCGGCTAGAAGGTCGTCGACCGACTGCACCGAACCGATATTGTCGCGGAAATACTGTGTGTCGCCATTGTCGGGTTTGAAGTTGAATTGCTGGGCGAGCGCATAGAGCTTGTCACCGACATATGTCTTGGTCGGATCGTAAGCCGGATCGCTCGTATCAGGAGCATTGCCACCAAGCTTGCTGATGTCGGTGGTCAGGACACCAGCAATATAGTCCTTCGACATGTAGGTCGGGTCGATGCCGACGCTCTTCAACGCGTAATTCAGGAGACGGGAATTGCCGACGAAGTCCTGGACGGTCTTCACATCGTCCATCTGCGCGCTGTAATATTTCGTCTCAGTGGCAGTCTGTTGTGCCGCATTGGCAAAGGACTGCTTGTAGAGGCCGATCAGATCGTCTTCCTGCGCGTCCGTCTGAATATCCTTGGGCGGCGCGTTGAAATTGAAGGCGGCGGCAAATTCCTTGTAACGTGTGTCGGAGAGCTTGTTGGCGAAGCTGTTTGCGTCCGTGAGGTCGCTTTGCAGGACCTTCTTCATGAAGGCCTTCGCATAGATCATGTCGTCGAGACCGTAGGCTTTCATGGCGTAGCTGTAGAGCTTGTAGTCGCCAAGGAAGTCGTCGACGTCTTTCACCTTGTTGATGTTGTCGGCGTAATATTGGGCGTCTTTCTTGACCTGGGCCTGATTGGCGACGCGGTCGAGGCTCTTCGGCATATCGCGAGACAGAATGGTGTATGCCAGGGATGCCGTGATCATAAATGCGCCCTTTTCAGCAAAGTCTTTAAAGAATGACGGACCATTGGTGTGAGCATTTTGCCACGCAAAACTTACCCGAGACTTACCTGAAGCTGTCCCGCTTTAAGACACGGGGGCGTTCACCATCTGGAAACCCTGCCATATTCAGTTTTGCTAACCATTCCCGGAGGCAGGATTTCTTTAACCGCAATTTTTAAGCTGTACGGAACGGGGGCCGCCTATTGTCGAGCCACAGAGGACGAAAAGTCCCAAGGAGAAGACCGGAAACCGGCTCTCAGGTAAGACAAGGGTAGAAATGAAATGAAGAATACCGTTCTGAAGCCCGTCTGGGCTGGCACGACATTGCGTCTTGATCCGTCTCGCTTTCCGCAGCAGGTGAGCTATGCCATCCACGACGATGCCGGTGACGTCAGCATAACGATCGACGAACGCGGCGCTGTCCTGCGCAAGATCCTCCCCTCCAGCGGCCTGCCGCTCTCCATCGCCCTGCCGCGTCGTGTTTTCAAGGGCGTTGCGGCCCGCGCGATCGACCACGGCAACGGCGAAGTCACTGTGACGCTCGAATTGCATCATGAAGATCCGGAACTCTGCATTCCGCTGCTCGTCGCCCATGATCTCGGCGATATTGCCGCCGACTGGCGCAGCTGGTCGGAAGCCTTCGGCATTCCGATGCTGATGGTGGAAGCCGACGGCGTCGCCCGCCCGCTCGAGGAGCATCTCGGCGGCCTGCGCACCAGCGAAATGAAGCCGCGCCGTCGCCATTCCTATTTCGCAAACCGTCGGCCGCGCTTCCTCGTGCGTCGCACGACCGGCAAGCTCGGCGTCATCATGAAGATCGAGGGCAAGGAAATCATCGCCCGCAACTGAGCGATAGACTCAGAACCTCATTACGAACCCGGCCCCAGAGCGCTGTGCGTCCCGCACAGCGCTCTATTTTTGATCTGCGCATCAGGCTCTTCGAAAATCGATCTCGATTTTCGGGCCGGTGCTTTGCCGGTTTTTTCATTTTGCGGTCAAGGAATGGCGAACAGCAGCGAAACGAACAGGCCAAGGAAAATAATCAGCCCGACGCGAGTGTTCGATTTGAAGAGCGCTAAGCACTGGGTGCCGTCATTGATATCGAGCGTCCTGATCTGCCAGGCAAACATGCCGGCCGCGATCAGCAGACCGATGAAGGCGAGAAGTCCGACGCCAGCAAGTGCGAAGGACAGGAACATCAGTACGAGCGTCAGGCCATAGAGGCCGATAAGCGCCAGGTGCGTGCGGTCGCCGAACAGCCGGGCGGTGGAACGAACCCCTATCAGCTCGTCATCCTCCTTGTCCTGGTGGGCGTAGATCGTGTCGTAACCGATCGTCCAGACGACGGAAGCGGCATAAAGGAGGATGGCCGGGAAGGCCAGAGTGCCGAAAATCCCCGCCCAACCCATGAGCGCACCCCAGGAAAAGGCGAGACCGAGGAAGAATTGCGGCCAGTCGGTAAAGCGTTTGGCAAACGGATAGAGCGCGACAATACCGAGCGACAGCACACCCAGAAGGACGGCAAACCAGTTGAACTGCAGTAACACGAACAGGCCGACCAGCGCCTGCAGGCCGATGAAAATCTTCGCCTGACGGCGGTTCACGCGACCGGACGGCAGCGGACGCGAGCGGGTGCGCGCCACCTGCATGTCGATCTCGTGGTCGACAAGGTCATTATAAGTGCAGCCGGCGCCGCGCATGGCGACCGCTCCGAGGAAATACAGAAACAGATGATAGAGCAGCAGGGCGCCGGAGAAGACGCGCGGTTCGATTGCCGCATTGGCAGCGAGCGTCGCCGACCAGAAGCACGGCCACATGAGGAGCTGCCAGCCGATCGGCCGGTCCCAGCGCGCAAGCTGCGCATAGGGCCACAGCCAGGGCGGCAGGATCCGATAAACCCAGTTATCCGAGGGCGCATCGGCAACGCGCCCGTTAAGACCGTCAATCTGTTGCATGGAACCATCTAGCGGCGGCTGGGCTCCATGGTCAAGGCACGACCACGCAGCCGGCTCAGTTCAGCGTGAAATTGAACTTGTAGCTTGCGGACACGCCGATCAGGAACTGGTTCTTGGAACCACGCTCGCGCACAAGGCTGCTGTCAGCCGCCGGACCGGCGAGGCGCTTGTATTCCGCAAAGGCGCTCGTCGACAGATTCTCCGTCGCGTTCCAGGTGAGCGCAGTGCCGGCACCGTAGGACTGGATGCCGCCCGAGGGATCATAAGGCTTCAGCCCGCTTGCAGCCGACTGCGCTTCATTGACGCCGTAATAGGAATGAAAATAGCCGCTCGTTGCAAAGGTGGCACGCGGGCCGCCTGACAGTTGCAGGTCGGGCGCGATATCGGTGAAGGCATCGAGCGCCACGTCGGCCACGAGGCCGTCATGGGAGCGGATACCCTGGCGCAGTTCGGCGCGGGCACGCAGCCAGTCGGTCGGATAGACTTCGGCGAAGCCACCGATTTCGGCACCCCATTTGACCTTCTTCAGGCCGCGCAGATCGCTGTCGTCATCTTGGTCACGCTGCGGCACGTAGCGGCCAACGATACCGGCGCGAAAACCGCTATTATCGACGAGCGCGAAAGAAGGATTGTCATTGCGCGAGGAAAAGCGCGGACCGGGACCCTGGCGGCCCATCGAGATCAGCGGGCTGAACTTGAATTCGTTGCTCGACGCCCCCTCGAACTTCGGAGCGGAAAAGCCTGATACACCGACCTTCAGATACCAGTCACCGGACCACCAGTGGCCGCCTTCCTGAGCAGACGCGGTGCCGAAAGAAACAAGGGCAATAGCTAAAGAGATCGATACGACAGATCGATTAAACACATCCGCACTCCAGAAAACGCAATACAAGAACGGCCGCGGACGGCGGCGATCGGTACATTTATAGCGAGGGTCTTACCTCAATCTTAACCACGGCGGCGAGATCGAAGGGATCGGAAATTACTTCTGGTTCCAGCGGCGAATGACCGGTTCGGTCAAATCGTGCTCATAGCCGAGAACACTGATGCTCGTCGTATCCAGAATGAAACGGGAGCCATCTTCCGGCGGCAGGCCGAGCCAGCGGGCGCCGAGCACACGCAGGAAATGCGAGCTCGAAAAGATCAGGACCGGCGCACTGATCTGCCGAAGCTCCGCGATGATGCGATCGGCACGGGCGCCGACATCGGCTGCTGCTTCGCCATCCGGGCAACCATCGCGAAAAAGCTGCCAGCCGGGGCGCTTCGAGAGGATTTCCTTGGTCGTGATGCCTTCGTAAGCGCCATAGTCCCATTCGGCGAGATCGGGCTTGATGATCACCCCTTCCCCGAAACCCGAAAGCGCGCAGGTGTAACGGGCTCGCTGCGAAGGGCTCGACCAGACCGCGGAGACGGAAAGACCCGCAAGCCGCGGAGCAAGCGCGCGGGCCGCAGCTTCGCCATTGGCGGTGAGCGGAATATCGCTGCGGCCGGTATGCTGGCCGGACAGCGACCATGCCGTTTCGCCATGGCGTACGAGAGTGATTTCGGGAAATGCGCTCATATCCGTCTCTCCAAAAAGAAAAAGCGCGGCCGGGCCGCGCTTCGATATCAGAAGGTGAACTTTTCCAATGGCGGACGCGTCGCCTCGAACTCCCTAAGCTTCGCCTCGTTCTGCGGAATGTAATTCCGGTTGTCAGGCGTCGCGAACTGGCTCTTGGTGATCTGGATCTGCTCGATGAAAAGTTCGTCCCAGCGGAAGCCTATTTCGGAACCGGCCAGATAGAATTCCCACATGCGGAAGAAGTTCTCGTCGTACAGTGCGACGGCCTCTGCCTTGCGGGCCACGAAGCGCTCACGCCAGTGGCGCAGCGTGTAGGCATAATGCAGCGGCAGCACCTCGACGTCACGGGTCAGCAGGCCGGCCTTTTCGAGCGGGACCAGCGTTTCGGCGATCGAGGGAATGTAGCCCTGCGGGAAAATATACTTCTCGATGAAGGCGTTGGTCGCAAAACTCGGCTTCGGACGGGCGATCGAATGCAGCAGCATGACGCCGTTGTCATCCAATAGCTCGTGCACCTTCTTGAAGAAGTTGCCGTAATTGCCGATGCCGACATGTTCAAACATGCCGACAGAGACGATGCGGTCGAATTTCTTGCCGGTGAGATACCGATAATCTTGCAGCTCGAAGCGGACGCGATCGGAAAGACCGCGTTTCTCTGCCCGTTCGCGGGAAATCTTCAATTGCTCTTCGCTGAGCGTGATGCCGGTGACATCAAGGCCGGGGGTGGATTCCGCCAGATACATGGCCATGCCGCCCCAGCCGGAGCCGATTTCCAGCACCCGCTGGTTCGGCTGCGGCATCAGCTTAGCCGCGATGTGGCGCTTCTTGGCGACCTGCGCTTCCTCAAGGCCAATGCCAGGCGGATCGAAATAGGCGCAGGAATATTGCCAATCCTCATCGAGGAAGAGTTCGAAGAGCTTTTCCGACAGGTCGTAATGGTGGGCGACATTACGCTTGTTGTGATTGACCGGCATGCGGCTCTTCAGCTGCTGCATGGCGATGCGGCCCATCAGCAGGACTGCCATCTTGAAATCGAAGATTTCGTTGGTGGTGTTCTGCTTCACCAGTTCGAGGAAGTCGTAAATGTTGCCTTGTTCGAGAATGAACCGGCCTTCCATATACATTTCGCCGAGCTTCAGCGTCGGATCGCGACGGATCGCATCCTCTGCTTCCTGATCGGCAAGACGCACGGCAACCGGTTCGCCGGTGCCGTCGCCAATCGTGTGGGTCTCGCCGTTGGCAAGAGTAAGGGCCAAAGAACCCTTTCGGACAATTTTTTGGACAATCGATAAGAATGCCGACGCCATGGACGCCTCGCAAATGTGACAGGATGGTCACATCAACTTAATAGCTCTCTTCTGCCTGACAAGCGCCGGATTTAGCACTCCGCAGATTCAATTGCCAAAGTGTGACATTTTTGCCAATTCGGGGCCTAAGCTCTTATTTTCGCTTCATCGCTTCGGCAAGTGCAGCCCCAAAGGCGCCCTGGCTCTGCGGCTTTGCCGGCGCCGGGCGGCGCTCTTGTTGCGGGCGCGAGCCTGCATTTCCTCGCGACTCACCGCGTAGCGAACCCGCTGGAGCGCCATCATCCTTGCGCATCGAGAGACCGATGCGCTTGCGCTTCACGTCGACTTCGACCACCCGCACCTTGACCACGTCGCCCGCTTTCACGATTTCGTGAGGATCCTTGATGAAGCGGTCGGCGAGCTGCGAAACATGAACCAGACCATCCTGATGCACGCCGATATCGACGAAAGCGCCGAAAGCGGCGACATTGGTGACAGTGCCTTCCAGCATCATGCCCGGCTTCAGGTCGCCGATTTCATCGATGCCTTCCGCAAAGGTCGCGGTCTTGAAGCTCGGGCGCGGATCGCGGCCGGGCTTATCCAGCTCGGCAATGATATCCTTGACCGTCGGCAGGCCGAACTTCTCGTCGATAAACTTACGCGGGTCGAGCGCCTTCAGGGTGACGCTGTCGCCCATCAGCGAACGCAGGTCACGGCCGCAGGCGGCGACGATCTTCTTTGCCACGCCATAGGCCTCCGGATGCACGGAAGACGCATCGAGCGGCTCCTTGCCATTCAGGATGCGCAGGAAGCCGGCCGCTTGCTCGAAGGTGCGCTGTCCAAGGCGCGCGACTTTCAAGAGATCCTTGCGGCTTTCGAAAGCGCCATTCTGGTCGCGATGCAGGACGATGGCATCGGCAATCGAGCGGCCAAGGCCGGAAACACGTGACAGGAGTGGGGCGGACGCGGTGTTGAGATCGACACCGACGGCATTCACGGCATCTTCCACGACAGCGTCGAGCGAACGCGAGAGCTTGGTCTGATCGACATCATGCTGGTACTGACCGACGCCGATCGACTTCGGCTCGATCTTGACGAGCTCGGCGAGCGGATCCTGCAGGCGACGGGCGATGGAGACGGCGCCGCGCAGCGAAACGTCGAGCTGCGGGAATTCTGCCGCTGCGGTTTCCGACGCCGAGTAGACGGAGGCGCCGGCTTCCGACACGATGACCTTGGTGGGCTTGGGCGCCGGCAGTGCAGCCAGCATATCGGCCACCAGCTTTTCCGTCTCGCGGCTGCCGGTGCCGTTGCCGATCGCGATCAGTTCGACATTATGTTTGCGGATGAGCGAGGCAAGCTCGGCCTGCGTGCCGCGCACGTCATTCTTCGGCGGGAACGGATAGACGGTGGTCGTATCGAGCAGCTTGCCCGTTCCATCGATCACGGCGACCTTGACACCGGTGCGGATGCCCGGATCGAGGCCCATCGTGGCGCGAGAGCCCGCGGGCGCTGCCAGCAGGAGATCCTTGAGATTGCGGGCAAAGACGTGGATCGCCTCTTCTTCCGCTCTTTCGCGCAACTCCCGCATCAGGTCGAGTGAGAGCGACATGGAGAGCTTCACGCGCCAGGTCCAGCTTGCGACATCCATCAGCCAGCGGTCGCCGGGGCGCGCCGAACCAACCTCGTAGGCTGCGGCAATCATCCGCTCGACCGGCTTGTTCGGCGAGGCGATCTCGGCATCGGCCTCGATCGTCAGCGTCAGCACTTCCTCGTTCCAGCCGCGCAGCATGGCGAGCGCGCGGTGGCCGGGGGCCGTCGCCCAGCGTTCGGAATGGTCGAAATAATCGGAGAATTTTTCGCCGGTCGCTTCCTTGCCTTCCACGACCTTCGCTTTCAGAAGAGCGGCATTGCGCATATGGGCGCGCAGCTTGCCGAGCAGATCGGCATTTTCGGCAAAACCTTCGGCGACGATGTCGCGCGCGCCTTCAAGGGCGGTCTTCACATCGGCAACGTCGGCGGTGATATAGGCTTCTGCAAGTGCGGCCGGCTCCTTGGCTCGGTCGGCGAGGATCGCTTCGGCGAGTGGCCCAAGCCCACGCTCGCGGGCAATTTCGGCGCGGGTGCGGCGCTTCGGCTTGTAGGGCAGGTAGAGATCTTCCAGTTCGGCCTTGGTGGCGGCGCCTGCAAGCTTTGCCATGAGCTCGTCGGTCATCTTGCCCTGGCCGTTGATGGAGTCGATGATCGTATCGCGGCGGGATTCCAGCTCGCGCAGATAGACGAGACGCTCAGCCAGCGTGCGGAGCTGCGTATCGTCGAGCCCGCCCGTGACTTCCTTGCGGTAGCGCGCGATGAACGGCACTGTCGCCCCCTCGTCCAGCAGCTCGATCGCCGCCTTGGCCTGATCGGGCCGGGCATTGATTTCGGCGGAGATACTTGCTGCGAGCGAACGAAGGTCAGCGGCCATGGGATTTCCTGCAGTTTATTAGGGTTGGCGGACCATAGCGGCGAAAAGCAGCAAGGCAATGCCTGCCGCCGCTTTCCACAGTCGAAGGCAGCGCTCTTGCCGATTCAAGCGGCATGATTGAGGCGCAATTGAGCGTTTCTCTTCCTGTTTTTGCGGTTGTGCAGATGCGGCATTCTTTGGTAGCAGAGGCGACCATTTTTGATTGCCTGCCCTGCAGGCGCCAGGAAAAGAGTACCATGCCGAACCTGCTTCTCGAACTTCGCTCCGAAGAGATCCCCGCCCGCATGCAGCGCAAGGCCGCCGGTGACCTCAAGAAGCTCCTCACCGATGCCCTGGTGGAAGCAGGACTGACCTATGAGGGGGCGCGTGAATACTGGACGCCGCGCCGCCTGACACTCGACATTCACGGCCTGACGGCCCGCTCCGCCGATATCCGCGAAGAACGCAAGGGGCCGCGCACCGACGCCAACGAGAAGGCGATCGAAGGCTTCCTGCGCGGCGCCGGCCTGTCCTCGGTTTCCGAAGCGCGGATCGTCAGCGATCCGAAGAAGGGCGATTTCTACGTCGCCGTCATCTCCAAGCCAGGCAGAGCCGCCGAAGAGATCATCGCCGAAGTCATGCCCGGCATCATCAAGGATTTTCCGTGGCCGAAATCGATGCGCTGGGGCAAGGCTTCTTCGCAGCCCGGCTCGCTGCGTTGGGTTCGCCCGCTGCAATCGATCGTGTGCACCTTCGGCAGCGAGCATGAAGAAACCGTAGTCATCCCCTTCGAGATCGACGGTATCATCGCTTCCAACGTGACCTATGGCCATCGCTTCCATGCGCCCGATGCCATTACCGTCAAGCGCTTCGACGACTACGTCTCGAACCTCGAAAAGGCGAAAGTCATTCTCGACGCGGAGCGCCGCAAGGACATCATCCTGCATGACGCACGCGACATCGCTTTCGCCAGCGGACTGGAACTGGTGGAAGACGAAGGGCTGCTGGAAGAGGTGTCCGGCCTCGTCGAATGGCCGCAGGTGCTGATGGGCTCTTTCGAGGAAGATTATCTCTCGATCCCCTCGGAGATCATCCGCCTGACGATCAAGACGAACCAGAAGTGCTTCGTCACCCGCAAACAGGGCGAGGAGACGCTTTCGAACAAATTCGTTCTCGTCTCCAACATCCAGGCGACGGATGGCGGCAAGGAAATCATTCACGGCAATGGTAAGGTCGTGCGCGCCCGCCTCTCCGATGCGCTGCATTTCTGGAAGCGCGACCAGGGCAACCTGCCGGACCTCGAAACGCTGGAAGCATCCGCGAAGAAATTCGATCTCGACCTGACGAAGCCGCTCGACCAGCGCATGGCAAAGCTCGATGCGCTTGATGTCACCTTCCATGCCAAGCTCGGCACGCAAGGTGACCGCGTCGAGCGCATCCGGGCGCTGGCCGCCAAAATCGCCCTGCCTGCCAGCGCCGACTACAAGGTCGTGGACCGCGCCGTCGTTCTCTGCAAGGCAGACCTGCGCACCGAAGCCGTTGGAGAGTTCCCGGAACTACAGGGCGTCATGGGCCGTAAATATGCTGTTCTGCAGGGCGAAAACATCTCCGTTTCGACGGCCATCGAAGATCACTATAAGCCCCAGGGTCCGTCGGACCGCGTGCCCGAGGACAGGGCGGCGATCACCGTAGCGCTTGCCGACAAGCTTGATACGCTCATCGGCTTCTGGGCGATTGACGAGAAGCCGACAGGCTCGAAGGACCCGTTTGCGCTGCGCCGCGCCGCACTCGGCATCATCCGCATCCTGCTCGAACAGCGCGTCCGGGTGACGCTGCTGCCGCGCATCGTCTCTCATATGCAGCGGATAGATTCCGATATCGGCGCAAGTGTTGACGGAGACGACCTGTCGCGTCAGTTCGACCTGCTCTCGTTCTTCCACGATCGCCTGAAGGTCTATCTACGCGATCAGGGCGCTCGCCACGACCTCATCGATGCCGTGCTGACGCCTGAAGCTGACGATCTCCTGATGGTCGCCCGCCGTGTCGAGGCGCTGACGGCCTTCATCACCTCGGAAGATGGAATCAACCTGCTTGCCGGCACCAAGCGAGCCACGCAGCTTCTGGCCGCCGAGGAGAAGAAGGGCACCGTTGTTGCAGACGGTGTTTCCGAAGCGCTGCTGAAGCTCGATGCCGAAAAGGAACTGTTCGCTGCCATCACCAAGGCTTCGTCCGACGCTGCCGGCGCGGTTGCTCACGAAGATTTCCGTTCGGCCATGGAAGCGCTCTCGAAGCTTCGCGCACCCGTCGACCGCTTCTTCACCGACGTGCTCGTCAATGACGAGGATGCCGCCATCCGCGCCAACCGTCTCGCACTGCTGCGGATGATCCGCGCGGCGACCGGTACGGTGGCGGACTTCTCGAAGATTGCCGGCTAAACGGCCGACAGACAAAAATGGGGCCGAACGGCCCCATTTTGCTTTTGCCCTCATCGTTCCTTTTGCATCTTGGCGATGGTGAGCGTTTCGCCTGCGCGGCCATAACCGCCGTCGACGACCTCATCGACGAGGACCATGGTGTAGGGGCGAACGCCCTCCCCGAAAAAGTCGACGAACATGGCCGTCGTTCGTAGAATGATATCCTCCTTCTGCTCTGCGGTCAGAGTACCCTCGGGAAACTTGTAGTTTGCGAATGGCATGATGAACTCCTGCCTGGTTTGCGTTGCGACCAGGCAAGCCTAGCGACATCAGAAACATGCTTGAAATCGATATGAGGTATATGCATTCATCCAGGCCATGGATTTGCATGGTATCGATCTCAATCTGCTTGTCGCCTTCGACGCGCTCATGAAAGAACGGAGCGTGACGAAGGCCGGCATTCGCATCGGCCGAACGCAGCCGGCGATGAGCGCTGCTTTGGCGCGATTGCGCAGCCTTCTCAAGGACGAGTTGCTGGTGCGCGGACCGCAGGGGCTGCAGCCGACACCACGGGCGCTTGATCTCGCCGAACCCTTGTCGCGTGCCCTTGCCGAAATCCAGCGCACGCTTGATTTTACCCAGGCGTTCGATCCCTCAAGCACATCTGCGACTTTCACGATCGGCCTTTCCGACCATCCGACTTTCGCGCTTCTCCCGCAGTTCGTTACGCTTCTGGCGAAAGTGGCTCCGGACGCGACGTTGCAAGTCAGGAATTTCAGTGCGCGTGACGACGCCATCGACCTGCTGGATTCGGGAGAAGTCGATGCTACGGTCGGCGTGCCCGCAACGAAAACAGGACGCATCCTGACCCAGCCTCTGTTCGAGGAGCGTTTCGTCTGTATCGTCAGGAAGGATCATCCGGCTGCAAGGAGCGCGCTCAATCTCGATGCATTTCTGGCTCTTCCGCACCTGCTCGTCTCGCCAGAGAACGAGCGCTTCGGCCATGTCGATGCGGCGCTGGCGAAAAAAGGGCTTCAGCGACGGCTCGCGCTGACCCTTCCGAATATGTATGCCGCACCGCTGCTGATTGCCCGCTCCAACATGATCGCCACCTTGATGGCTGGTGTCGTGGCGGCTTCTGGCCATTCGGACGAACTCGCCTTGCTGGAGCCGCCCATCTCGCTCGACAGCATTCCTTTTGTCCTGTCATGGCATCGGCGCAATGATGCACATCCAGCGCAGCGCTGGTTCCGGGCATGCGTTTCCGATGCAGCGCGCAATATGTAGCGCTTTCCCGCGTCTCCGCTGAAAAGAACACGACCGCCGGATTTACATCCGACGGCCGCTAATGCTTTGGTGATGAAAAGGCCTGATGTCTGCGCCCCGTTTATGCGGCGCGGCGACCCTGATGCATAGCGGGAGCGGCTGCGGCGTTGCCGACGCGGAAGCCTCTGATAAGGCCGAGCAGTTCGTCGGTGTCGGCAGCCAGCGTTTCGGCCGATGCCGTGGTCTCTTCGGCCATGGCGGCGTTCTGCTGGGTGGCGGCGTCGAGTTGGTTCATCGACGACGAGATCGAGCGCAGCGTCGTATCCTGTTCGGAGGCGCTGTGGGCGATCTTGGCGACAATCTCGTTGGCGGCCTTGATCTGATCGGAGATGCGCTTCAGCGCTTCGCCTGCCTCGCCGACGAGGCGGACGCCATGATCGACCTGGCTGGACGAGCGGGCGATCTGATCCTTGATCTCCTTGGCGGCAGCCGCCGAGCGCTGGGCCAGTTCGCGGACTTCCTGGGCGACGACGGCAAAGCCCTTGCCGCTTTCGCCGGCACGCGCTGCCTCGACACCGGCATTCAGAGCCAGCAGGTTCGTCTGGAAGGCGATCTCGTCGATGACGCCGATGATCTTGGTGATTTCCGACGACGACTTTTCGATGCCGCTCATGGCTTCAATCGCCTGGGTGACGATCGCATCGCTATGGGTGGCTTCGGTCGAGACCGAGTGAACCCGCTTGCTCGCCTCATGGGCACCATCAGCCGTCTGGCGGACGGCGACGGTCAACTCGTCGAGAGCCGCCGAGGTTTCCTCCAGGCTTGCGGCCTGGCGCTCGGTGCGCTGCGACAGTTCGTTGGAGGCACGGCGGATTTCTTCCTTGGCGACGCCGATATCGCCGCCCTTGGCGCTAACCTGGGCCATGGCGGCTTCCAGATGCGAAAGCGCATCGTTGAAGTTGTCGCGCAGGGCCGCGTATTTCTGGCCGATGTCGGCGCAACGCACCGTCAGGTCGCCGTGGGCGATCTGCTCCAGCGCCTGGCCGATGGTGCTGACGACGCGGGCCTGCAGCGAGGCTTCATCCTGCTGATGGCGCAGGTTGCTTTCGCGCTCGCTTTCGAGCGCCAACTGCTGGGCAGCCTCGCGATCGGACATCGCGTGACGTTCCCTGATCTTTTCCTGCAGCGCCTGCGTCGCCTTCGCCATCATGCCGACTTCGTTGTTCATGCCCGTATGCGGGATCTTCAGCGACACATCTTCGTCTGCAACAGCCTGCAGCGCGGTGTGCACGTCCTTCAGAGGGTTCGATATGCCGCGGATGACCAGATAGGCGGCGACAAGGGCGAAGAAGAACAGGACAATACTGCCAGACAGCGCCGCCAGGATCTTGTCGTTCACCTGGGCATCGAGATCGTCCATGTAGACGCCGCTACTAACAACAACCTTCCAGGGATCGAAGGCCATTGCATAGGCCGTCTTGCGATAATCGCCAACAGGCTGGCCGGGTTTGGCTGTGGAATAATATTCGACAAGACCACCGCCCTGCTGCCCGAGCTTGACCAGCTCTTCGCGATAGAGCTTGCCCTTGCTGTCCGGCTGCCCCTTGTTGATCTGCCCGACTTTCGAGGCGTCATAGTGGAATATCATCTTGACGTCGTAGTCATAGCCGAAGAAATAGCCATCCGGATCGTATTTCATAGCATTGACGGTGGCGTAGGCTTGTTTCTGGGCGTCTTCCAGCTTCATTTCGCCTGAAGTCACCTTCGCCTGATAGAACTTAAGAACGGAGACCGCGGACTGGACCTCCGAACGCAGCATGTCATAGCGTTCCTTGTAGATCGCATCGACCGAGGAGCGGACCTGGAGGGTGGTTGCGATTGCAAACGCCACCATCAGGCCGATGACCAGCAAGATAAGCTGCTTCGATATTTTCAAATTTTTCATGATGCCTCGCAACGGGAATGAGTGGCTGCATTCCGGTGCGGTTTTATACCGCCTGTGCGAGCGCGCCGGATGAAGGCGACGCATCTACCGCTGCTAAAGGAACATGCTGCGACCGGTTAGCTACGATTGGCATTCATCCTATAATAAAGCTTTAATTTTATTAGATTTTGGACAAAATCTCCCTATAAATCCGGGGGTGTCAAAAGCAAAACCGCCGGATTTACATCCGACGGCCGCTAATGCTTTGGTGATGAAAAGGCCTGATGTCTGCGCCCCGTTTATGCGGCGCGGCGACCCTGATGCATAGCGGGAGCTGCGGCAGCGTTGCCGACGCGGAAGCCTCTGATAAGGCCGAGCAGTTCGTCGGTGTCGGCAGCCAGCGTTTCGGCCGATGCCGTGGTCTCTTCGGCCATGGCGGCGTTCTGCTGGGTGGCGGCGTCGAGTTGGTTCATCGACGACGAGATCGAGCGCAGTGTCGTATCCTGTTCGGAGGCGCTGTGGGCGATTTTGGCGACAATCTCGTTGGCGGCCTTGATCTGATCGGAGATGCGCTTCAGCGCTTCGCCTGCCTCGCCGACGAGGCGGACGCCATGATCGACCTGGCTGGACGAGCGGGCGATCTGATCCTTGATCTCCTTGGCGGCAGCCGCCGAGCGCTGGGCCAGTTCGCGGACTTCCTGGGCGACGACGGCAAAGCCCTTGCCGCTTTCGCCGGCACGCGCTGCCTCGACACCGGCATTCAGAGCCAGCAGGTTCGTCTGGAAGGCGATCTCGTCGATGACGCCGATGATCTTGGTGATTTCCGACGACGACTTTTCGATGCCGCTCATGGCTTCAATCGCCTGGGTGACGATCGCATCGCTATGGGTGGCTTCGGTCGAGACCGAGTGAACCCGCTTGCTCGCCTCATGGGCACCATCAGCCGTCTGGCGGACGGCGACGGTCAACTCGTCGAGAGCCGCCGAGGTTTCCTCCAGGCTTGCGGCCTGGCGCTCGGTGCGCTGCGACAGTTCGTTGGAGGCACGGCGGATTTCTTCCTTGGCGACGCCGATATCGCCGCCCTTGGCGCTAACCTGGGCCATGGCGGCTTCCAGATGCGAAAGCGCATCGTTGAAGTTGTCGCGCAGGGCCGCGTATTTCTGGCCGATGTCGGCGCAACGCACCGTCAGGTCGCCGTGGGCGATCTGCTCCAGCGCCTGGCCGATGGTGCTGACGACGCGGGCCTGCAGCGAGGCTTCATCCTGCTGATGGCGCAGGTTGCTTTCGCGCTCGCTTTCGAGCGCCAACTGCTGGGCAGCCTCGCGATCGGACATCGCGTGACGTTCCCTGATCTTTTCCTGCAGCGCCTGCGTCGCCTTCGCCATCATGCCGACTTCGTTGTTCATGCCCGTATGCGGGATCTTCAGCGACACATCTTCGTCTGCAACAGCCTGCAGCGCGGTGTGCACGTCCTTCAGAGGGTTCGATATGCCGCGGATAAAATAAGCCGCAACCGCCATGCCGCCGACGAAGACGATCAGCGAGGCAGTCAGCGCCTTCCAGATTGTGGCATTGACCTTCTGCTGCAGGTCGTCGAGATAAACGCCGGTACCAACGACGACCTTCCAGGGTTCGAAAGCCTTGGAATAGCCGCCCTTCAGAAAGACCTGATCTTCCGGCTGACCGGGCTTGGTCCAATAATAGTAGGTGCGGCCGCCGCCAGCTTTGCCGTGGTCGACAAGGGCTTGGCTGAATTTCGCGCCCGTCTTGTCGACCTGGCCGCTCATGTCCTTGCCGAGATTCACTGGGCTCGGATGGAAGAGCTGGATGACGTTGTAGTCGAAGCCGAAAAGATAGCCTGATGGCTGGAAAGTCACGCGCTTCAGGATGTCAAAGGCTTCTGCCTGGGCAGCCTCATGCGTCATCTGGCCGGCCTTCTCGCGTTCGTAGAACGTGTTGAGAACCGAGATGCCCGATTCAACCTGCGTGCGAAGCATGTCGAAGCGCTCGTCATAGATCGCCTGTTCGGATGTACGGATTTCAAAATAGGTTGCGACTGCAAATGCAGCCATCAAAACACCGACCAGCGCAAAAAGCTGATGAGCAATCTTCAGTTTCTTCATGATTGGCCTCACGGAAAAGGTGAAAAGCAGTATCCCGGATCGGTCAACTCCCGACCTGCGCGCGAAACATCGCGCGCTGAGCTAGCGCAATCATGCGTCCCCCGGTCCCTCGGTAAGTAAAATTAAGGTGAATGACTAAATTATCTTTTAACGAACGCGGTATTTCTACTCCACATGCCCAGTAAAATTGATGGGCATCTTCTTGCAGACCTGTATAAGTTGCAGCAATTCATTATTTCAATCAATTATATTAGAATATACTAACTTACAAAGGATAACGCACCCCTGCTTTTCTTCAGAAGTGCGTTCAGTCGGCTGCAGTAGAGCCCTGCATCGAAATTCTGATCGGGTTGGGCGGGGCCGCGTCAGAAACGGAGCTCGAAGGCGGAAGCGTCGAGAGGCGCGGTCTGTTCCATGCCGGCCGCTATGGGTTTCGCATTGCCGCCGACCACGGCCGCCGTCGCCTCATTATCGATACCCTCGGCGGGCACGGGCGGGGCAAGGGCCAGCATCTGTTCGGGGGTGGCCTTGCTCACAAAGAGAACGGGAGAGCCGCCCATCCAGTTTTCGGTGCGATAAATCTTCTTCTCGCCGTCGACGTCACGGACCTCTGCTTGCTGGAAAGCGCCGGGACGCAGCTCCGGTACCGAATACTCCTTCTTGGAGGCTTCCGCCCGGAGCGGTGGGCAGTGGCCGCAAGTTTCAGTGATGATGCTGCCGGCTTCCTTCGGCCTGCTCGGCCCGATCACTTCGATCGAGGCAGCCATGGCGGAACCAGCCGCCAGCAGAAATACTGCACTGAGGAAAATCTGACGCATCAACGCTACTCCGTCTCGCTTGAGAGCCGCGACCGGAAAACGGTCCGCAGCTCTCAATTTTTGTTCAAGCATCGGGTTGTCCGAAAACCGCTTCATGCTTTTCGGTCCGATGCATTAGGAGCCAGATTAACGCAGCTTTGTTTCCATCCCGTCAGAAGAAAGGGTAAAAGTTTAGCGAAACGAGCCGTCGTCCGGCCGCTCTCTATGCCTTTTCGCGTTCGACCGCGCGCCAGCCGATATCGCGGCGGCAGAAGCCGTTTTCCCATTTCACCCCGTCCAGCAGAGCATAGGCGCGGTCCTTTGCCTCGCCGACCGTGCGGCCCGTCGCCGTCACGTTCAGGACGCGGCCGCCGGTGGCGACAAGCGCGCCATCCTTCAGCGATGTGCCGGCGTGAAACACCTTCTCTCCCTCACCGGCTTCCGGCAGTGCGAGGATCGGGGTGTTCTTCTCATAGGCGCCCGGATAGCCTTTCGAGGCCATGACGACGGTCAGCGCCGGATCGTCGGTCCATTCCGCCTTGAACTGGTCCAGCGTGCCGTTGGCACAGGCGAGCAACAGCGGCAGGAGATCGCTCTTCAGCCGCATCATCAGCACCTGGCATTCCGGATCGCCGAAGCGGACATTGTATTCGATGAGTTCCGGCCCCTTGGCGGTGATCATCAGGCCCGCAAAGAAAACTCCGCTGAAGGCATGGCCGCTTTCGGCCATGCCGCGAATGGTCGGTTCGATGATCTCCTTCATCGTGCGCTCGGTCATCTCGGCCGTCATGACGGGTGCCGGCGAATAGGCGCCCATACCGCCGGTATTCGGGCCGGTATCGCCCTCGCCAACGCGCTTGTGATCCTGTGCGGTTGCCAGCGGCAGAGCACTCTTTCCATCGCAAAGGCAGAAGAAGCTCGCTTCCTCTCCATCGAGATAGGCTTCGACGACGACTTCGGCTCCTGCCTCCCCGAAAGCGCCTTCGAAACAATCGTCCACCGCGGCCAGCGCCTCGTCCAGCGTCATGGCGACCGTGACGCCCTTGCCGGCGGCGAGGCCATCGGCCTTGACGACGATCGGGGCGCCCTGCTCACGAATATAGGCCTTGGCCTTTGGCGCGTTGTTGAAACGCTGATAGGCACCGGTCGGAATGTCGTAGCGGGAGCAAATGTCCTTGGTGAAGCCCTTGGAGCCTTCGAGCTGGGCAGCGGCCGCTGAAGGGCCGAAGACTGCAAAGCCTGCGGCGCGCAGCCTGTCGGCGATGCCGGCAACCAGCGGGGCTTCCGGTCCGACGACGACGAAATCGATCGCCTTTTGCCGGCAGAAGGCGACGACCGCATCGTGGTCATCGATATCGACCAAGACCAGTGTCGCATGTTCGGCGATGCCGGGGTTGCCGGGTGCGGCGTAGAATTCCGTCATCAGCGGCGATTGCGCCAGCTTCCAGGCGAGTGCGTGCTCGCGTCCGCCCGATCCGATCAACAGAACCTTCATGCCTGATCCCTTTTGCTGCTGGAGCGCTTCCGGCTAAAGCGGAATCGGCGGAAGCGCTCTATCCTATTGTTTTTTTGTAATTCCGGACGGAAAACCGGTTCCCACTTTCCCTGGAATTGCTCTGGTCTGGCCTATTGGCCTAGCCTGTTGGTCTGGCGGTTAAGCTGGAAGGCCCGAAAGGTCAAGCGGGAAAGCTCACCAGCCCCCGCCTCCGCCACCACCGCCGCCTCCGCCGGACGAGCCGCCGCCGGAAAAACCCGAGGACGAACTGGAGGGCGGCGGTGACGGAATGGTGGAGGCAATCGTCGAGGCCATCGACGAGGAGAAGCTGCCGATGCGATCGGAAAAACTGCCGCTGTTAAAATTGCCGGAATACCAGCCAGGACTATAGGCGGCCGCGGCGGCCCCTGCGGAAGCCGCAGCCAGCCAAGTCTCGAAGGTGCGCGACCAGGGCTTTTCGACACCGAGCGCCACGGCATAGGGCAACAGGGTTTCGAAATGCTGCGGCGACATTTGCGGTGCGCCCGCCATGTTCATGCGGTCTTTTTCGGCGAGCGTCAGATATTGCCTGAGGCCATCGACACCGGCCATCATCTTGGCGCCAAGCGGCGTCGGCGCCCCCATGATGAAGAAATAGAGGATATTGAAGAGCACGATGCCGCCGACCGCAAAGAGCATGGGCGTTTCGTGGAATTCCATCAGCGAAGAGCCGAGCGCCAGCACGACGGCCGAGAGAATGCTTAAGCCCACAAAAACGGCGATCGCAATGGCAATGACCGCGAAAATCTTGCTCATAAGCGAGCGGCCGGGATGCAGCGCCTTCACAAAACCCGCCACGAAGACGGACAGGAAAACGGAAATGCCGATGGGGATGATCATCAGCACGATCGTATCCGGTTCCAGCGAACCGAAGACGAAGAGCGCTACCAGGGCCGCGGCGCTCAAGATCACGCCGCCAGTGATATAACCGGCATTGGAATTGTAATATTTGCCGCGATGCTCCCGTTCGATCGAGGACCGGAAGCTCTGCCCGACGGATTTGACCTTTTCGCCGTTGGCCTTGTCGATCGTGAGCGTATCGCCGCTGCCGCCCACGGCCTTCAGGAGTTCCGCCTCGCCAGCCTGGAGCTTCTCCTTGCCGGGCGGCTTGTCGGTGCGGCGGATGATAATGGAGTCTTTGAGGTCGTCGAGCCTGACATAACCACGCACGGCAAGATCGAGCGCCGTGGCCGAAAGTGCCGTCCAGCCCTGGCCGGAAAAGCCCCTGTTATCGATGTAATTGACGAGCGCCGGAGAGATCCCGGAGGGCGGATCCCAGCGCGGTACGACGATCTCACGCGCCGGATCGCGGCCAACCTTCAGCCAGGAGCGCGTGTAATAGAGGAAGACGAGGATAAGACCGCCGAAACCGATAAAATAGTCACGGTTATCGCTGAACCACCAACTGCTCTCCTGATCGGCGCTCGGTGGATCGATCGCACCTTTCGGCAGTTTCGCGGCAAAGGTCAGCCCCTCCTCCTCGCCGAGGGGAGCCGTGGTTGCAACGACCAGTCGGCCGTCGTCCACGTTCGCTCGAGCATTCTTGCCGGTGGCACCGATGGGGCCAGTGAAGACGGTGACATCTTCGGGCACGACGCCCTGCGGAAAGGTGACCGTCACTACTGCCGAGCGGATCGGAAAAATCCAGCCGTTGCCGGTGACGTTCCAATAAAGCTCATCATGATCATCGAAGTAACGGATCTGACGGTTCGTCTTATAGGTGAAGACATATTGGTGGCGGCCGGGAGAGATCGTCACGTCTTCGGAGCCGGCATAGATGCGGATGCCGCCGGTGACAGACTCCGTGTGCCAGGGCTCGTCCCTGCCGTCGCGCTTGACCGAGACGACGCTAAAATCGACGCTGCGGCGTCGGCCGCTCGCATCCCTGAAGGTCAGCGGAAAATCGCGGAAGATGCCTCGCCGGATGCGATCGCCTTCGGCATTGACGGTGATCGTTTCCGCCACCGTCATCGCTCCGCTCTTTTCCAACTGGATGGCGGAATCGAAGGAGGCGATGAATTCTGCGCTTATGGCTGCCCGTGCCGTCAGCATCAGCAATAGCGCGAAGCAAATGCCGATAAACCGCTGGACCATGTCCCCTCCCCCGATTGCGGTTCAGCCTATGGCGTCTCGCGTTCCTCAGGCTTCGTCTTTGTAGGCTACTCCCAGCCCCGCAAGCGTGCGCCAGTAAGCCGGGAAGGTCTTGCCGACGCAGTCAGGGTCGAGAATCGTGATGCCATCGATCTTCAGGCCGGCAAGCGCAAAACTCATGGCGATGCGATGATCGGCAAAGGTGTCGATCTCGGCCGGCAGCGTCTGACCCGCGAGATCGGGATCGGAATGGACGATCAGATCGTCACCGTCCTCGACTGCCAGACCTTCGCGGATATTGTTGAGCCCCGTCGACACGGCGCGAATACGGTCGCATTCCTTGACGCGCAGGTTGGCGATGCCGACGAAGCGGACCGGCGTCTCGTTGAAAGCGGCAAGGACGGCGATTGTCGGAACAGCGTCCTGCATCTGCGAACCGTCTATTTCGGCCGGCAGATGCGGGAACTTGGCGATCGTCTCATAAGCCTTGGCATCCGGCTGGGTGAAGGCATCGTTCGCCACTCCAAGGTCGATCTTGCCGCCGCTCAAAACTTCGGCCGCCCAGAGATAGGTCGCTGCGGATGCATCCGGCTCGATGACGAAATCGGCTGCTGTATAGCCGGTCGGCTGGACACGCCAGGTCGCCGCATCGAGCTGCTCCACCTTGGCGCCGAAGGCCTCCATAGCGGCAAGTGTCAGATCGACATAACCGCGGGCGCCGATATCGGTACCGGCAAGCGCAATCGTGACAGGCGCGTTGGCCCCCTGCTTGGCAAGCGGTGCTGCCATCAGAAGAGCCGATACATACTGGCTCGACAGCCCTGCATCGATCTCGACGCGGCCGGACGCGAAATGTCCGTTGCCGCGCACGGTTACCGGCGGGCAGCCGGTCGGCGCCTCTGCATCAAGTCCAAGTGACTTCAGCGCTGCAACCAGCGGGCCGATCGGCCGCTTGCGCATATGCTCGTCGCCATCGATCACCACCGTGCCTTCGACGGAGGCAACGGCAGCCGTCAGGAAACGCGTCGCCGTGCCGGCATTGCCGAGGAAGAGCGGCGCTTTCGGCTGATGAAGCTTACCGCTGCCGGTCACGACGAAGGTCGTCTCGTCGGGCTCGTCGATCTGCACACCCATGGCCCTGAGCGCCTCGGCCATATATTTCGTGTCGTCGCTCTTTAGCGCCCCAGTCAGCCGGCTCGTGCCCTTGGCAAGGCCTGCCAACAGCAGCGCACGGTTGGTGATCGACTTCGAGCCCGGCGGCACGGCACGACCGGCCAGCGGCTTGCCCGGCGGGATGATGGTGAGCTTGGCTTTACTCATTGCGCTTGTCTCTTCTGTCGATTGCAGCGGCCGCGATCGGCCATATCGGACTGCTCATAGCAGTTTTTGCGCAAAGACAAAGGTCAGAACTTGACCGTCGGTACGGCGCGGTCCGCCTCGTTGGCGATTTCGAAATATTCGCGCTTGGAGAAGCCGAACTGGCCGGCGACGAGGTTCGAGGGGAAACTCTCGACCTTGACGTTCAGGTCACGGGCAGCGCCATTGTAATAGCGCCGCGCCATCTGGATTTCGCTTTCCATCGTTTCCAGCGAGGCCTGAAGCTCGGAGAAATTCTGGTTGGCCTTGAGATCGGGATAGGCTTCGGCGAGCGCCAACACCCGGCCGAGCGCCTGGCCAAGCAGACCTTCCGCCTGCGCCCTGCCGGCGACGTCACCCGACGGCACGGCCTGCGCCTTGTTGCGGAGCGCAACCACCTCCTCGAGCGTCGACTTCTCATGGGCGGCATAACCCTTGACTGTCTCGATCAGGTTCGGGATCAGGTCGGCGCGGCGCTTGAGCTGGACGTCGATGCCCGACCAGGCTTCCTCCGCCATCTGCCGGGAGCGTACCAGGCCGTTGTAGATGAAGACGACGTAGAGTGCGATGACGACGAGAATAGCGAGTATCACGTACATGCAGATGGGCTCTCCGATTTGATGATCGCACGTTAGTGATTCGGGTTGGGAAAGTCATCTCGGCGCGGACGTCTTCGCGGAATTCAAGCAGACTTCGAGTTCACAATGTCTCTAAGAACTGATCCGCCAATCAGGAGCATAGGCATCCATCTTTTGGCTCTCTCGCCACAGATTGAAGCGTTCGGTCCAGCGTTGCTCGACATCAAGCGCAACCGCAAACGGGAGATAGTGCTCGTAGCATTCGACCGACATTGCCGGGCCATCCATCTCGCCGTTGAAATAACGACTCAAATTTAGAATATTGTTGCGGATCCGCCGCTGCTTCGACGTTGGCATGCGCAACATCGCCAAAACCGCAATAATGCCGGCAATGTGCAGCAAGATCGCCATCAGATACGGCCACTGTTCGCTGATCACCTCAGTCGTGCCGATATAGACAAGTGCAACAATCACTATCACCGGAAGACCCACCATCAAACCAAGCGCCTGCTTGAACTGCTCGGCGGTGCCGGTTGCCACGGGAAACCGCTCAGGATGGCGGAACATGGTTACAACCACAAAAACAATCAACAATAACCCTGAGATGGCGGCGGAATAGAGCAAAAGACCGGTAAAATAGGCGACGGCAACGCCAAGGGCCAGAATGATAGCCGCAGTTGCCAGCGGTGTTCGATCAACACCGCCTCTGATTTTCCGATATTCCTCAGCGACGATCTGATGCAAGTCACGTTCGAAACCGTACAGGGCATTTACGACTGTCCGCTGGTCATTGACAGGCCGTTCCCCTTCAATTCGGCCAAATACCGAACGCGTCACAGCTGGAAGACCGTACCATCTGGCGCGCGCCACCTTACCCTTCTTCCGCACCTGTCTGGCAGACAAATCCGAAGCTTCGCAATCCTCGCCGAGGCCAGAAAGGCGAAGCATTCTTTTCATTGCGAGATGGCAGGCAGACGCCATGAAGGCCGCCTTTGCAGCACCGGGCTTCCAGTCCAAGAATAAATAGGCGGCTAGAGCAGGCGATATGCCCTCCGTCTCCTTGCTATCGACAGCAATCGAACATGCAGGCAATCGCCAGCCCCGCCACCTGTTGAGGATAAACAGACCGGCGACGAGCAATCCCGAAATGCTGATGAATGGGAGAAAGTGATCGGAGAGCCACCACTCTGCCCGCTTGCCGCTCGTTACGGTCACAAAAGTCCCAGCGGGATATTCGATCTCGATGTCAGGTAGGACTCGGTCCCCTTTACCTGCTGGAATAGACACCTGGATCTCACTCGGTGCGCTCTTCACCACGTCATAGGCCACCGTCCGATCCTGTTGCGAAGGGCGCAACGTTCCCCCTGGCGGCAGCTTCAGGGTCAGCGTTTTTTTGGCACCCTGGCCGTGCACGCGGCCCATATAAGCAGGCAGGAAGAGAACCTCGCGGCCGCCTTCCTGACGAACCAGGCGTCCGAGCCAATAAGCGATCTGGATCTTTGTAAGACCGGTGGGCAGATCTGCAGAGCAGCCTTTGCAGTGCTCCGCTCCGATGTAGATCGAGTAGCCCGGTACGTTGTTTTCCCAGGAATAGTATTCGTCGCGTCCGTCGCGCCGGGCTGCGGCCAATTGTAAATCTCGCCAGTGAACACCCCCTGACGCATCCGTGAAACGTTGAGGGATATCAACGTAGACACCGCCGTAATTTTCTGCCTTTTTTACTGCGATGTCGAAGAACTCCGACACGAAGCCAGTGCCGTCGGTGTAGACTTCAACCGTACTGTTTGCCGACTGGACCGTGAACTCCTTGTCAAAATCGCTGCACGACGTCAGAACGACCAGCATGGCGCATAAGATGGGCCATGCTAAAAGATGCAACACCTTGGCGGCGAAATTCTCATCTGAAAATTTAAAGTAAAGAATATCGTTCTTCAAAAAGAGATACCGAAGCTCACGTTGTCACAACAGCTGACAACGTAGTGGTATTTTACGCAATACAAAAGAAGGCTGGCCCTGAAGCGACGGGAATTTTCGAGACGGCTTACGCCGCCTCGCTCGTCAGTTGACGCCGCCAGCACGGCAAGGTTTCGCGGAAATCTTCGGGCAACGACGCAGGATCTCGGCTGTCGTCAACCACCGATATGCGCGCGAATTCGGGCCGCCGTCCGCCGGCGAAAAGTCCGTCGTATCGATTTCGACTGTGTGTTCAGCCAGACCGCGGAGCAATTTATAGGTTGCCCGGAACTGCTGCAGCCTCGCCGTATCCGTCAGCTTGAGCGCCTCGGATCGGCCGGGGAAGATGAGGCGCCTGGCATTCTCCTCCAGGGCGCAATCGAGGAGAACCGCGATAAGATCCGCGCCTCTGGCGGCAGCCAGATCGAGATACCAGGAGAACATCGCACTATCATGCTCGTCATCGGCAAGCGTATCGGTAAAGACAAAGCTTTCAGCCGGATCTGCGCGCACGGAGTGGTCGAAAAGCGCTCGCCGAATCTGCTCACGCAGTCAGGCATGCAGAGGGTTGCCGCGGGCAAAAAGAACTTCGGCTGGATTAAGGGTGTGATTGTCGATGAGCCGCGCGCCCAGGCTTTTTGCCAGCAAGGGGCCGACAGTGAGCTTCCCGGTGCCTTGCCAGCCGTTGATATGGACGTTATGGCTGGCAGGCTTTTGCGTCATGCCGCCTCGCTGTTCAGGTTGACGCCGCCGGCGTCAGTCAGCAGGAAGGCTTCGCCGCAAGCTTTGGCGAGCGTGCGCACGCGCAGGATGTAGCTCTGGCGTTCGGTCACGGAGATAACACCGCGAGCATCGAGCAGGTTGAAGACGTGGCTGGCCTTGATGCACTGGTCGTAGGCCGGGAAGACGCATTTGTGCAGGCGCTGGTTAGCGTTGTCACCAGGAGCGCCGGCGGCGAGCAACGCCTGGCATTCCTTCTCGGCATCGATGAAATGGCGATGCAGCATCTCGGTATTGGCGAATTCGAAATTATGGCGGGAATATTCCTGCTCGGCCTGCAGGAAGACATCGCCATAGCTGATCTTCTCGTCGCCTTCGCGGCCATTGAAGTTCAGATCGTAGACATTGTCGACGCCCTGTACATACATGGCGAGGCGCTCGAGACCGTAGGTCAGTTCACCCGCAACCGGCGAGCATTCGATGCCGCAGATCTGCTGGAAATAGGTGAACTGCGAGACTTCCATACCGTCGCACCAGCATTCCCAGCCGAGGCCCCAGGCGCCGAGCGTCGGGCTTTCCCAGTCGTCCTCGACGAAGCGGATATCGTGCAGCAGCGGATCGAGGCCGATGGCGGCGAGCGATCCGAGATAAAGCTCCTGCAGGTTCGGCGGGTTCGGCTTCAAGATGACCTGATACTGGTAATAATGCTGCAGGCGGTTCGGGTTTTCACCGTAGCGGCCGTCGGAGGGACGGCGGGAGGGCTGAACATAGGCTGCCTTCCACGGCTTCGGGCCGAGAGCGCGCAACGTAGTGGCCGGGTGGAAAGTGCCGGCGCCGACTTCCATGTCATAGGGCTGCAGAACCGCACAACCCTTGTCCGCCCAGTAATGATGCAGGGTAAGGATCAGCGCCTGGAACGAGCGCTTCGGGTTCATATGGTCTGGAATTGTCGCGGACATGGAAGGGCACCGATTGCTTGGAGTAAGAGCGCGACAGGTGCCACGCAGCGCCGCAGGGGTCAAGGCTTTTGCACTGTGTTCGCCGAAAGCTAGATGCTGCTTCGCCAAGCGTTATTCGTCTTCCCGCTTGAGACGATATTCACCCGTTGCCGGATCCTTCACCAGCGTGCCGATGGCTCCCGTCTGGCGCTCCTTCTCGGCGCGGCGGGATTTTTCAGCAAGCTTCCGCGCGTCGGAGACGAAGCGACGGTAGAGCCACCAGGCCGCGCAGACGAGGATCAATAACGTGATAAGCTGTGCCATATCCCCCTCGTTTCTCCCGTCAAAGCCCGTAGCGGCTCCACAATGCCCTTTCCTCAGCCGCTTCGACAAGCCCCGATGCGAGACCGGACGCCGCACCTTCAAGCGAGACCGGCGAGACACCGGGAATGCGGCGGCCGAGCAGGCCGCGGGTGGCTGTGATGAGCTGCAGCTTGGTTTTCTGGCCGTAGCGTTTCTTCAGTTCCTGGCGCATGTCGCCGAGCCCATCGATGAGGCCGAGTTCCAGGCCGCGCGTGCCGCTCCAGAAGAGGCCGGAGAAAACGGTCGCATCGTCCATCAGCTTGCCGGCGCGACGCTCGCGCACCATGGAGATGAAGACCTGGTGGATCTCGAGCTGCAGGCTCTTCAGATATTCGATGTCCTTTTCCTTCTCGGGCTGGAAAGGGTCGAGGATCACCTTATTTTCACCAGCCGTATAGACGCGACGTTCCACGCCAATCTTCTTCAATAGTTCCGGAAAACCGAAACCGCCCGAGACGACGCCGATCGAGCCTACGATGGATGTCGGGTCGGCGATGATCTCATCGCCCGCCAGCGCGATCATGTAGCCGCCGGACGCCGCGACATCTTCCACGAAGACCAGCACCTTCTTCTGCTTTTCGCGTGCAAGTTCGCGGATGCGCGTGAAGATGAGGCGGGACTGGACGGGCGAGCCGCCGGGCGAATTGATCGAGATGGCAACGGCGGGCGTGTCCTTCGCGGAGAAGGCCTTCTCCAGAACCGGCGCGACATTGGCGAGATTGAGGGTCGGGCGAAACTGGCCGCCGCCACTGATGATCGCTCCCTGCAGCCTGACGACGGGGATGATGATCCCGTCCCCGCGAAACCGCTTCGGCATCAGCTTTCTCAGAAATCCAGCCATTTCTCTTCCTTCACTATGATCTGCAGCGCCAGCATGCATATGCACATTACAAGGGCATTGCATGTATGCGCTGCAACGACAAACGCAATGGCCACGTTCTCAAAACGTCGACCCTCCACTTTCTTATTGCGAATGACTTGCATTATCATTCTAGTCAGGCATAGTGCCGGCTTGGCAAACAGGTAAGAATGGCATGGACGTTATAAATCCGAATGGAAAGGGCGGCTGGCGGACCGAGCGCGGGGAGGCTTCACTCTCCGACGTCTACCGTTCGGTTGGTACGGGACGGCACCGTTCCACGTGGCGGCGCGCGGCAGCCTTCCTCGGCCCCGGCTATATGGTAGCGGTCGGCTACATGGACCCCGGCAACTGGGCAACCTCGCTCGCCGGCGGGTCGAAGTTCGGCTATGCGCTGCTGACCGTCGCACTGCTTTCGAACATCATGGCGATCGTGCTGCAGTCACTTTGCGCGCGCCTTGCGATCGGTTCCGGCCGCGACCTCGCGCAGGCCTGCCGCGATGCCTATCCGAGCTATGTTGCCGTGCCGCTCTGGGCCTTTGCGGAAATCGCCATCATCGCCACCGATATTGCAGAGGTGATCGGCACGGCGATCGGCCTCAATCTGCTTTTTGGCATTCCACTCGAAATCGGCGTGCTGATCACCGCGCTCGACGTCTTCGTCATCCTTCTGCTGCAAAGGCTCGGCTTCCGTTGGATCGAGGCCTTCATCATCACGCTGCTCGGCGTCATCGCGGTCTGCTTTGCGGTACAGATCTTCCTTGCCGACCCGCATTGGGGCGCCGTCATCAGGGGCTTCCTACCGACAACAGAGGTCGTCACCAATCCGGAAATGCTCTACCTGGCGCTCGGCATTCTGGGCGCGACCGTGATGCCGCACAATCTCTACCTTCACTCCGGTATCGTGCAGACGCGCTCCTACGGCCATACTGTGCCGGAAAAGAAGGAAGCGCTGACCTTTGCGACAATCGACTCCACCGTGGCGCTCTGTTTCGCACTGCTGATCAACGCCTCGATCCTGATCCTTGCCGCAGCCGCCTTCAATGCCAATGGCAAGACGGATGTGGTGGAACTCGGTGAGGCGCATTCGCTGCTGTCGCCGCTGCTCGGTCTTGCGATTGCACCCACGCTCTTCGGCATCGCGCTGCTCTGCTGCGGCCTGAATTCCACGGTCACCGCCACGCTTGCCGGGCAGATCGTCATGGAAGGCTTCCTGAAAATCCGGCTGAAACCCTGGGTGCGCCGCCTGATCACCCGCGCCATCGCCATCGTTCCCGCGGCTTTCGTGACGATCTGGTACGGCGATCAAGGCACGGCTGAACTGCTGATCCTGACACAGGTGGTACTCAGCCTGCAGCTTTCCTTCGCCGTTTTCCCGCTCGTAATGTTCACAGCGAGCAGGGCGAAAATGGGCGAACTGGTCGCCCCGAAGTGGCTGAGCGCCGTCGCCTATGTGGTCGCTGTCGTGATCGCCGGTCTGAACGTCAAGTTGCTCCTCGACTTCGTGACCGGAGGCTAACCTGTTCTCGGGCAATTCCTGAATTGGCTTCAGAGCCTGGCATAGGCTGCACGGCCATTGTTGAAATCATCGACGAGAGGGGAGAACTTGTGGCTCCCCTCTTCGTGCATGATCAGGGGCGCACGCAACGACAGCCGTGCCCGTGAGCCCTTGATCGCCGTCACGAGGATGCGGACGGCGTTTTCCCCTTCACGCGGATGAATGGCGGTGATCTCGATGCCGCCGAAGCGCTTGCCGCAGGCATCGATGATCTCGGCGATCGATTGCGGCCTCGCGATCAGCGACAGTTGTCCGCCCGGTATCATGATGGCGCCGGCCGTGCGAACCCAGCGTTCGAACAGGTCATCCGTCATGGCATGCGCCTCGGCCTTCAGCGCATCCGGCGTCCTGCGATCGCCGGCAGCGTTGAACGGCGGGTTCATAATAACGTGATCGAAGCTTTCGTCGAGCAGGCCTGCATCATTGCGTGCCTTGGCCGTCAGCGTGACATCGGCCTCGATGACCGAGACGCGGCCCGCCATATGGGCGTTGTCAGGCAGGTCGATGCTGCGGCGGGCGTAGTTGGCCATCTCTGCCGATCGCTCGAATAGCACGACCTCAGCCTTCGGAAGGCGGGACGCAACGGCAAGACCCGCCGCACCTGCACCAGCACCGAGATCGGCCACTTTTATTGGGCGATCATCGGCGACGAGGGCAGCTAGCAGCATGGCATCCATGCCGGCACGATGCCCCCTACCCTTCGGCTGGACGATGTAGAAGAGGCCGCGATGAAAGGCGTCTATGGTGTCAGCCACGGCCTGCGTCATTTTTTCACTTCCGCTCCCGAAGCTCAGCCCCGAGGCCGGCATCGGTCAAGATGCGCCGGGCTTGATCGGCCATCGCCTCGTCTACCAGCAGGCGGCGCGACAGCATGCCGAGCGAGCCCTCCAGCACGCTCATGCCCTGATCGGCGATGAAGCAAGCAATGCCCGCATCCTTCATGAGGCTCTCGGCAAATGAGAGCAGGACAGGGTCGTTTGCGCGGATAAGCTCATGCATTTGCCGTCATTTTCCCTTCCGAATTTGCTGGCAGCGACAATTCACCCCTTGCCGCCTCCATCGCCCCTTTCTATTGTCAAAGGCAACGAATGAACAGGAGTCCGGGTCGTTGGGCGTGGTCATACCGCTTGAAGAAAACAAAAACAAACTGGCTTCCATAAAGCCGCTGGTGGACCTCACCAAGGCCGATATGGAGCGAGTGAACCAGCTTATCCTTTCCAAGGCCGGCTCCGATGTCCAGATGATCCCGGAGGTGGCGAACCATCTCATCTCCTCCGGCGGCAAGCGCCTGCGGCCGATGCTGACGCTCGCCGCAGCCTCGCTCTTCGGCTACCGGGGCGAGAACCACATCAAACTCGCGACCTCGGTCGAGTTCATGCATACGGCAACGCTGCTGCATGACGACGTGGTGGACGAAAGCGACCTGCGCCGCGGCAAGTCGACTGCGCGGACGATCTGGGGCAACCAGGCAAGCGTTCTCGTCGGCGACTTCCTGCTCGGTCAGGCCTTCCGCATGATGGTGGAAGTCGGCTCGCTGGAGGCACTCGACGTGCTTTCCTCTGCAGCTTGCGTCATCGCCGAAGGTGAAGTGCTGCAGCTCTCCGTCGCAAAGAATATGGAAACGACCGAGGACGACTACCTGTCCGTCATCCGCGCCAAAACGGCGGCACTCTTTGCCGCCGCCGCCGAAGTCGGGCCGATCGTTGCCGAGACCAACAAGTCCGGCCGCAATGCGCTGAAATCCTACGGCATGAATCTCGGCCTCGCCTTCCAACTCGTCGATGACGCGCTCGACTACGGCGGCAAGGCTGCCGATCTCGGCAAGAATGTCGGCGACGACTTCCGCGAGGGCAAGATTACGCTGCCGATCATCCTCGCCTATCGCCGCGGCACGCAGGACGAACGCGCTTTCTGGCGCGATACGATCGAGGGCGGCAACGGCAGCGATGCCAATCTGGAAAAGGCGCTTGGCCTGATCACTAAATATGGCACGCTGAACGACACTATCCAGCGGGCAGTCCACTATGGAACGATTGCGCGGGACGCGCTCGCGCCGCTGCCGGACAGCCCCTGGAAATCAGCCCTGATGGAAGTCATCGACTTCTGCATCGAGCGCGTAAACTAAGGCGTGTCGCGATCTTAGGCACAAAACCGCCTACACAGCTTTGGGCGGCGTGCGCTAATCAAACGTCCTTGAACGTAGCCTGAATTTCTTGCAGGGCCGCTTCAAAAAAGCCATCCTGTTGTGAATCAGTGTTTGCAACTGATTTTGCGGTCGGCGCGTTGCTCCGGCCGTCCCTGAAGAAAGGTTTTCTAATGCGGCAGAGATTTGTCACCCGTCTCCTTTCGAGCGCAGCCCTGGCGGCGGTCCTTTCGCTCGGTGGGATCGGCGGCGTGAACGCCGAAGACGCGGCCAAGGCGGATGATGCCGGCAAGACCGTAACTTTCGATCCGGACAGCGTCACCACTTTCTCGGGCGCGTTTCTCGCTGCCCGCACGGCCGATGTGGACCATGACTATCCGACGGCGATCGAGCTCTACAAGAAAGCCTTGCAAATCGAGCCGGGCAATCCGGAAATCCGCCAACGCCTGATGATCTCGCTGCTGCTCAACGGCGACATCAAGGATGGCGTGAAATATGCCAACGACCTGAAGGGCGACCCGACCGTCGAGCGGATTACCACGATCGTGCGCGGCATGGATGCGATGCGCCGCGGCGAGTTCAAGACGGCGGAATCGATCCTGAAATATGACGGGCCGAACGATCTCGACCGCATGATGAACGACCTTTTGCTTGCCTGGGCGCGCGTCGGCGCCGGCCGCGGCAAGGAAGGGCTCGCGATGGTCGAGAAGATGAAGGGACCTGATTGGGTCCGCATCTTCCAGAACTACAATGCCGGTGCGATCGCTATCGTCAACGGCGACGTCAAATCCGCCCGCCGGCATCTCAACGATGCCGTGCTGGACAAGGAAGGCGGCGCGACTGCCCCTGACACCTTCCTGCGCGCCATCATGGCGCTCGCCCGCCTCGAAGCCTCGCAGGGCAACAAGCAGAAGGCGCTCGACGCCGTCTCGGTCGGTGACAACCTGCTGCCGAACTACGCACCTCTGAACGCGCTGCGCGACAGCATAGAGAAAGGCGAGAAGCAGGAGCAGCAGGTCAAGAGCGCCGAAGAAGGGGCTGCCGGCGTGCTCTTCTCTGTCGGCGGCGCGCTGAACCGTGACGGCGCCGAAGACATTGTCTCGCTCTATCTGCAGACGGCCAACGCGCTTGATCCGAACAGCGCCGATACGCTGGTGCTGCTCGGCGGCATTGCCGAGAAGCAGAACCAGATGGACCGTGCGATCGCGCTTTACCAGAAAGTGCCGGCGAATTCACCGATGCGCCGCATTTCCGAACTGCAGCTCGGCCTGGCGCTCGCCCAGGGCGGCAAGGTGGACGAGGCCCGCAAGCACCTGCAGGCGTTGATCACGTCCGACCCGCAGGATGTCAGAAGCTATCTCGCCTATGGCAGCGTACTTTCCGACGCCAAAGACTATCAGGCGATGGCCGACAATTACGACAAGGCTGTCGAGGTTATCGGGCCGCTGCCGGGCCGCGCTGACTGGAGCGTCTTCTTCCAGCGTGGCATCGCCTATGAGCGGCTGAAGAAGTGGGATCAGGCGGAACCTAACTTCCGCAAGGCGCTCGACCTCAATCCGAACCAGCCGCAGGTTCTGAACTATCTCGGCTATTCCTGGATCGACATGAACCGCAACCTCGACGAAGGCCTTGAGATGATCAAGAAAGCCGTCGAGCTCCGTCCTGACGACGGCTACATCATCGATTCGCTCGGCTGGGCCTATTTCCGCCTCAACCGTTACAACGATGCTGTCGACGAGCTGGAACGTGCGGCGCAGATCAAGGCTGGCGACGCGACAATCAACGACCATCTCGGCGATGCCTACTGGCGTGTGGGCCGCAAGCTGGAAGCCGTCTATCAGTGGAACCGGGCGCTCGCCTCGCAACCCGAGGAAGCTCAGATCCCGAAGATCAAGGAAAAGGTCGCCAACGGTTTGCCTGCACAGGATGACGACTCTAAGACCGTCGACAAGAAGCAGCCGGACCCGCAGCCGGTGACGCCGCCGCCGGTCGACAAGAAATCCTGACGCCGCATGCCTGAAGCGGGCATGCTGCTTTCCGGGCTCGGCGACTTCGCCATTGCTGAAGACGCCTGCGCAAAAATCAATCTTGCCCTGCATGTGACGGGCCAGAGGCCTGACGGCTATCATCTTCTCGAAATGCTGGTGACGTTTGCACGGCACGGCGACCGGTTGGGTTTTGCGGCTGCCGATGCCGATGATTTCACGCTTTCCGGCCAGTTCGCCGATGTGCTTGCCGATGATCCCGGCACCAATCTGGTACTGAAGGCGCGTGACCTGCTGCGGGAAGCGGCAGGCGGGGCTCCGCCTGTTCGCATCCATCTGGAAAAGAACCTGCCGGTCGCTTCCGGCATCGGGGGCGGTTCCGCCGATGCCGCAGCGACGCTGCGCGGGCTGATGCGCCTGTGGGATGTTGCACTTCCGGCTGACACCATTGCCGCACTGGCACTGAAACTTGGAGCCGACGTGCCGATGTGCCTCAAAAGCGCGCCGTTGATCGCACGCGGTATCGGCGAAGAGATCGAGACGGCCGATGCCCTACCCTCCTTCGCCATGGTGCTTGCCAACCCTTTGAAAGGTGTTTCCACGCCCGAGGTTTTCCGGCGGCTTGCGACCAAGAACAATCCTCCGCTGGTCCTGATCAAAACGCCGCACTGGATGGACGCCATACGGGCGACACGCAATGATCTCGAGCCGCCGGCGCGAGAGCTGGTTCCTGAAATCGCCGAGATTTCGAACATGCTCACAGCGGAAGGCGCGCTTTTCACCCGCATGTCCGGCTCTGGCGCGACCTGCTTCGGCATCTTCGAGACACCCGTTGCTGCGTTGCGTGCAGCCGAGCGTCTTCACGCCGCCCGCCCGGACTGGTATTTCCAGGCAACGGAGACTTTTGCAGGAGGTGTATGATGGCAGGCTTAGACGAAACGCGCGCTTTTGTTCCCCTCGGTATCGCCGTGCTGACAGTTTCGGATACGCGCACGCTGGCCGATGACAAATCCGGCGATACGCTCGCGGCACGGATTGCGGAAGCCGGACATCAGTTGATCGACCGCGACATCGTGCCTGACGACCGCGAGAGGATCACCGCACGCGTGCGGGCCTGGACGGAAGCCAAGGAAATCGACGTCATCATCACCACGGGCGGGACCGGCTTTACTGGCCGCGACGTGACACCCGACGCCCTGGAACCACTCTTCGAAAAGCGGATGGATGGATTTTCGGCGGTGTTCCACCGGATTTCCTACGACAAGATCGGCACCTCGACAATTCAGTCGCGCGCCACGGCGGGTGTCGCCAACGCCACCTTCATCTTCGTGCTGCCAGGCTCTCCCGGCGCCTGCAAGGATGCGTGGGACGGCATCCTAGAGGCGCAGCTCGACTACCGCCATATGCCCTGCAATTTCGTGGAGATCATGCCGCGTCTGGACGAGCACCTGAAACGCGGCGCGACGAAGTAGACTTGCTACAGCAGCAGCTTTCCCTATGTCGCAAGGCCCGGCAGCTTGGGCATTGTGTCCCAGCTATCACCAAACAGCACTACGCAGCTTATGCCGTGAACATCCGTGACGACGAGCGTCCAGCTGCCGCTTTCAGCGGCATAAACCTCAAGAATGGCGTTCTGATTGATCAGTCCGACTGCCATGAGCTTTTCAGCAAAACTGCTGTCCAGGAAATTGACGATCTCGGATCGGCCTGCGCAACTGCGCATCATCTGCGATGCTGCCGGAAGCGGATGCGCGATCACCAATGTCGTCAATATGACGGCCAGCAGGCCGTGGACCATATTGCGCAGCATGACGCACCTCCTTTCGCCGGGTACCCGGCAGAAGAGGAGATTTTCGCTGACCTGCTCTGCCGCTCACCGGCATTCCATGGCCATCCGTTACGAAGCGAGGCGCTTCGGCGGCGCCATGCTGGAATTATAGCGCGAAATTCTATTGAGCGCCATCTTTTCGCAATATCGAGGAGTGCAGCTATCGCGCGGCGCGAGCAACCCAGGAGGGAATCAATTCGCTGGAGAGTTGGCGTGGTTTCTGCGCCCTGACGAATTCGGTAAGGCGCATGCCGCTCTTTGCAGCGGATACGGCAAGTTTCTTCGGCATGAGCAGGCCGAGTTCCAGCGGTGGTCTGGCACGGCCGACACGCTGGAAAAAGGGGCGTCGATAGACACGCGAGGCGGTAAAGCGCGCAGAGACCTTATTCAAGGCCACATATTCCGAGACTTCGTCGATCCAGCCCGCCTGCGGTCTTGCACCCGGCTCGACGAAGAGCAGCCATTCGCCGCGGGCGGATCGGATGATATCCTTGATATCCCATTGTGAATGGAAACGGCAGCCGGCGGCATCCGCCACCCGCGCCGTGCCGTCGCGCGAGCCGTGATCGAGCACGACCACATCGCTGACGAGGCCTTCCACGGCGCCTGCCACCAATACCGATAGAGTCTGGGCCAGCTCAGATTCCTGATCCTGGCATTCAAGAACGACAGTCAACATTGCCTGTTTATAGAGCGCCGCACAAAATTTTGCCAGCGGGACTTTCCTCATTTTGTTCTTGCATTGTTCTCTTTTTGCCGATAGGAATTTAATCATCAAAACGAGCGGGATCGAGCGTTTTCCGCCGCTGGAGAATCCGATGAGACCACAGTCCCTTGCAGGGCAGGCCGCATTTGCGCCTGCCAATACGGCTGATATTGCCGATGCGATGATCGCGGCCTCGGGGCTGCGCATCGAAGTTGACCGGCGGCGCGGCCGCGGTGCGGGGCTGAACCCCAGCGGCCGCTTCGAGCCAACACAACGCGAAACCTTCGATGATGGCTGGCAGACGCTTGAGGAACTGCCGCCCTTCAAGACGGATGTGCAGGTCGAAAAGCCGCGCACGGCGATCACCCGCAACGAATCTCCCGATCTTTCCTTCGACCGGTCGATCAACCCTTATCGCGGCTGCGAGCATGGCTGCATCTACTGTTTCGCCAGGCCGACGCATGCCTATATGGGCCTTTCGGCGGGGCTGGATTTCGAAAGCAAGCTCTTCGCCAAGCCGGATGCGCCTAAGCTTCTGGAGCGCGAACTCGCCAAGCCGGGCTATAAGGTGCGCGTCATCGCGATTGGTACCAATACCGACCCCTATCAGCCGATCGAGAAGGAATGGCGCGTCATGCGGCAACTCCTCGAAGTGCTGAATAAGGCCAATCATCCCGTGGCGATCGTCACCAAGTCGGCGATGATCCTGCGCGACCTCGATATCCTCACGGAGATGGCGGCAAAGAACCTCGTGCGTGTCGGCATTTCAGTGACGACGCTCGACCGCAAACTTGCCCGCCTCATGGAACCGCGGGCATCGACGCCGACGCGCAGGCTGGAGGCGATCCGTGGGCTTTCCGAGGCTGGTGTGCGTACGTCAGTGATGGCCGCGCCGGTCATCCCCGCACTCAACGATCACGAGCTGGAACGCATCCTGGATGCCGCCAAGGCGGCGGGTGCTGAAGAAGCGAGCTATGTGCTTCTGCGGCTGCCGCTGGAAGTGAGCCCGCTGTTCCGCGATTGGCTGTTGCAGAATTATCCTGATCGTTATCGCCATGTCATGTCGCTGGTGCGCTCGATGCGCGGCGGCAAGGATTATGATGCCGAGTTCGGCAAGCGCATGAAGGGTGCGGGACCCTATGCCTGGCAGATCGCCCGCCGCTTCGAGATGGCGGCAAAGCGGCTTGAGCTGACCCGTCGAAGCCTTGCCCTGCGCGACGACTTGTTTGTGCCGCCCAATGGCAGCGGCGTGCAGCTTTCGCTGCTGTGATTAACGAGCTTGCGTGAGGCGTAAAGAAGACCTGCCCTGCGTCTTCTGCCTTACGCAATTCCCGCGGATGGCCCTGACCGCACCATCCGCTGGGCCGCCCCCGGTCGTCGCCGCCCTGATCCGGGGGCTTGCAGGAAATCGGGTTGGCGTGCGAGGTTCAATCGCATGAAACGTCGCACGTCACCCGATTCTCCTCTGCTCTTTGAAGAGGCTCCCCTCGTGCCGGATTTCCGGCTGGAGCTGAAAGCCCGCAAGGCTGGTCACTGGCCTGTTGCGGGCGCAGATGAGGCCGGACGCGGACCGCTTGCCGGTCCTGTCGTTGCTGCAGCCGTGATCCTCGATCCCAAGCGCATTCCCGAGGGTCTCAACGATTCCAAGCAGCTTTCAGCGCAGCGGCGCGAGGAACTGTTCGTCCAAATTCTTGCGACCGCAACAGTCTCCATCGCCTCCTCCAGCCCTACACGCATCGACGAAACCGATATCCGCAAGGCAAGCCTCGACGCTATGCGCCGTGCGATCCGCGGTCTTTCCATACCGGCAAGTTATGTACTGACGGATGGGCTGGACGTGCCTGTAGGGCTCGACTGCCCTGGGCAGGCCGTGGTGAAGGGTGACGCACGGTCCGTCTCGATCGCCGCCGCTTCCATCGTCGCCAAGGTGACGCGCGACCGGATGATGGCGCGGGCGCATCTGGTGTTTCCCGAATATGGGTTTGCCGCTCATGTCGGATATGGCACGGCGCAGCATCGCTCCGGCATAGAGAAGCACGGGCCGTGCCCGCTGCACCGGATGAGCTTCCGGCCACTGCGCCAGGACGGCGTCGTGGGAGAGGTGAATGGAGAGATGCTGGAGGAGTAGACTCCAGCGCCACCGCCTCGTTTCCTTGCGAGCCTCGGGGGGCGGGAAGCGCCGGAGGCAGGCCATTTGCCTCATACAGCGCGCTTCTGAGCCGGGTTTCCAACGGGCCCGCTCTTAGGTGCGTCGCGCAGCCATCAAAAGCTCACACATCACGCCAATCACACGGCATCTGCCAAAAACAAAAAGCCCCACCGAAGCGGGGCTTTTCCAATCCTGCAGCGCTGCAGCTCAGTTCAGACGGGTCTTCACTTCGCCGACGGCCTGACCGAAGAGCTCGGACTGAACCTTGCCATCAGCCTGCTTACCGATCACGGCTTCAGCGGCTGCAATGGCGAGATCGACTGCGGCGGAGCGAACAGCCTTCATTGCGTCGGCTTCGGCCTGCTTGATCTTCTGCTCGGAAAGAGCCGTGCGGTTGGCGACGAACTCTTCCGTCTTCTTCTTCGCTTCAGCGGTCAGCATTTCGGCTTCGCGCTCTGCAGCCGCAACGATATGCGCTGCTTCAGCTTCAGCCTCCTTGCGCTTGCGCTGGTATTCAGCGAGCAGATGCTGGGCTTCTTCACGCAGACGCTTGGCTTCTGCCAGCTCGTTGCGGATCTGGTCGGCACGGTCGTCAAGCGACTTCGCCATCATGCCCGGAACCTTCAGGTAAACGATCAGCGCCAGGAAGAGAACAAGGCCAACAAAGGCGAAGAAAGTTGCATCAAAAGCAAATTCCATCGATCAAGCCTCCTTCTTGGCTGCTGCAACGGCAGCTGCGACATCAGACTGGGCAGCAGAGCCGCCGATGAGCTGTTCGACAACGGCCGCTGCGGTTTCCTCGGCGATGGCGCCGACATCGGCAAAAGCCTTTGCCTTCACATCGGCGATACGAGCCTCGGCAGCCTTCAGCTTTTCGGTCAGGCTTGCCTCGACAGCGCGACGATCACCCTCAGCCTTTACCTTGGCGGCGTCGCGAGCGGCAGTGCCGATCGAATTTGCCTTGGCGCGGGCAGCGGCGAGTTCGCCTTCGTAGGTTGCGACAGCGGCATCAGCCTCAGCCTTCAGGCGCCCGGCCTCTTCGACATCCTGCGAGATGCGGTTGTGACGCTGCTCGAGGATCGAGCCAATGCGCGGTGCGATGACCTTTTGCATGAGCAGGTAGAAAATGACGAACGTAATCACCAGCCAGAGAAGCTGGGATGCGTAGGTCGACGAATCGAAAGGCGGGAAAGGCCCACGCGCGTGCTCGCCTTCGGCAACGCCGGTCTCGGTATGGACCTCGCCGGCAGCCGGAGCGGCATGCGCATCCGTCGCGGTTCCCGCCGGGACCTCTTCAGCGTAGGCCGGGGTCACAAAATACATGCTCACCTCCAGGTGTACTGCAAATGCAAAGGATCACGGCCTGCTGTTCGCAGGCCGTGATCCGTCAATCCACCGATATTAAACGGCGAAGAGGAGGAGAAGAGCGACGAGCAGCGAGAAGATGCCCAGAGCTTCCGTAACGGCGAAGCCGAATACCAGACGGCCGAACTGGCTGTCAGCAGCAGACGGATTGCGCAGAGCGCCGGAGAGGTAGCTGCCGAAGATGTTGCCGAGGCCGAGAGCCGTACCGGCCATACCAAAGCAAGCCAGACCTGCACCGATGAACTTTGCTGCTTCCGCGTCCATGTTGAACTCCTTTAAATGGTTGTTGCGGCGAATGACTGACGCCCTTTGACGTCGATGTCGTTATCCTTAGTGCCCGCCCGGATGGATCGCGTCGTTGAGGTACATGCAAGTCAGCACCGCAAAGACGTAAGCCTGGAGGAAGGCAACGAGGAACTCGAGACCGGTCAGGGCGACGGTCATGATCAGAGGAAGAACGGCTCCGCCGACACCGACTGCACCGAGGGCTCCAAGCGAGGCGACGAAGCCTGCGAACACCTTCAGCGTGATGTGACCGGCGAGCATGTTGGCGAAAAGACGAACAGAGAGTGAAATCGGACGGGACAGGAAGGAAATGATTTCGATCGCGACGACCAGCGGCAATAGAATGCCCGGCACGCCCGAGGGCACGAAGACATTGAAGAAGTGGAAGCCGTGCTTATAGAAGCCGTAGACGAGCACCGTGCCGATGACGAGGATCGCCAGCGCGAAGGTGACGATGATCTGACTGGTAACCGTGAAGAAATACGGGAACATGCCGAGCAGGTTTGCCGTCAGCACGAACATGAAGAGCGAGAAGACCAACGGGAAGAACTTCATTCCCTTTGTGCCCGCCCCTTCCTTCAGCATGCCGGCAATGAACTCGTAGGACATTTCGGCGAGCGACTGCGAACGACCGGGAACGACGGCGCGGTTCGAGGTCGAGAAATAAAGGAAGCCAGCGGCAACAGCAGCCGAAGCCACCATGAAGAGCGATGCGTTGGTAAACGAAAAATCAATCCCGCCGATCTCGATCGGCACAATCTTGAAGATCTGGAACTGATGGGTCGGATCGTTTGACACCGGTTGCTCTCTCTCTTTGGCCCGCCCAAGAGGCGGAAATTGCACTGGCCAGACGGCCCTATTTATCAGTGTTCTGACGATCCAGGGGTTGGGCGACCTTCCCCGCAGCGCGCAGAACATTCAAAACGCCGGCACAGAATCCAAGAAGCAGAAGAACAATCAACCCCCAAGGCGTCGTGCCAACAAAATGGTCGAAGAGCCAGCCGAGCACAGCACCGACAACGATGGCGGAAATGAATTCGCTCGAAAGCTTCATCGCCTGGGCATAACCTTTACGGCTCTGCTCGGCGCTGGCCTCCCGCGCTTCTTCCTTCCTGTCATCGACACGCTTGGAGGCAAGTTCCGCTTCCAGCTGCCGACGGCGCTGCTCAAGACTTTCTTCGCGGTCATCCGCCATCGTGCTCTCCTCCGCTCCCGTCGCCCGCAATCCCGCTACCCCGGTTTTCCGAACCACGGACGCGAAGGTTAAAGAACCTCCCGGCCCGTTCTGAAGTCGCGCGCAACATAGTTTTAGGGATTAGCATAGTCAAGGCGTAGAGAGCTTGTGTCCAGCCATAAAATAGCCGCGAAGAATCAAGGATTTAAGCCGAATTCGGCTACTCGGACCCGATTTCACCGAAAGAATCCGTGCTCGAACGGCGCCGGACGGTGAAAAATCGGCAATCAGCAGCCCTTTTGCCTAAAGCATGTCGCGATCTTTCGGATCGCTCGCCACGCTTTACGCTTTTGTTTCCCGCATGTCGTTGTCGCAAAACCGCCGCACGCTTTCGCGGACACGCTTCAGCTCCAGCCGCCGCCATAGGTGCGGTAGAAGACATGCATGCCGATGCGGCCGACCTTTTCCATGGTCCTGGCCCAGTTCGGCCGGACATAGACGGCATGGTAATGCGTGGCGGAGCCTACCTGCGGCAGCCAGATCCTGCCGGCGGTCACGGCCATGGCGACATCGCGGGCGACGCGCCAGTGATATTGCGAATTTACCCGGTCCTTGATGTTGTCGCAGGCGAAGGAAAACTGGCAGCGGTTGCGCCAGTCTTCGTTCTGGTAGACGACACCGCAGATGGTCTTCGGATAGGCCGGGTTGCGGACCCGGTTGAGGATGACCTGCGCGACGGCCGCCTGCCCCTTCAAGGATTCACCGCGCGCCTCGAAATAGATGCCCGATGCCAGGCACTGCTGTTCGCGGGCGGAAAAGACACTGGGCGGCAGGATGCTTGCGGCCCAGGCATGGTCCTTCGGGCCGATCTGCGGCACGAAACGGCCTTCGTCCTTGTCGGTCAGGATCGAATCGAAAGGCGACTGACGGGAATAATCCGGCGCGGAAGGCGCATAGGCCGCCGCCAGCACATCCGCCTTGTCACTGGTCACGAGGCCTGCCAGCAAGGCCGGCATAGCATTGTCCTGCTGCGGAACCGGCTGCTTCTTATAGAAGGCCTGGGCAATCTCGATCTCCTTGCCCTTGATCGCCGGCTTCACGAAGGCGGATTTCTCCTTGAGGTCGAAGACCGGGCGGAAGAGCAGCCTGGTACGTTCGAGGATGGAGCCGGCCGAGAAATCCTTTGGCGGCTGCACTTTTTCCACGGCAACGACGCGGCCCTTCTTGGCGCTTCTGTTCACGCGATCCTCGTCCGGGCTAGCGTCACTGCCCTTCTCACCGGAGACGAAGGCAACCTTGCGGCCATCGGGCAGCACCATGCCGGCACCGGCCGCGATCGAGCCGGTGGCAGCGGGATCGGCAAAGGCGAGTTCGGCCTGGTGAATGGAGCCAGCCGGCGAATTTGTCAGAACCATGCGCCAGCTTTCGCCATCATTGTCGAGACCGGCGAGCATGGTGGCGAGATCGGCATGAGAGGCGACGCTCGGAAAGATCAGCCATCCGGCCACGCCGAAGATCGCGGGAGAGACCCAGTTCTGGGGCAAGAGACGCAGCTTGCTGCGGAAGCGGCCAATTCGACGCAACGCGGACTCCGGGCATGGGACGCAGGAACAGTCCCAAGAAAATCCCGCATTAACCTTGATAGCTGGTTAACGACCTGCCCCGGAATATGCCCATGAGGATTTTTGCATGTTCTAATGCGGCTGACATTTTCGTGAAATGGAGCATTCGCCCCGCTCATTCGCGTGCCCGTCACAGAACTGGGAGAGGGCGAGATGGTGCCCTCTCCTTGCTCCCATCAGATGATGACGTGCGAACCCAATTCCACCACGCGGTTGGCCGGCAGACGGAAGTAGTCGGAGGGGTTGGCGGCAGCGTTTGCGAGCGCGATGTAAAGGCGGTCCTGCCAGTAAGGCATGCCGGACTTGGCATCGGGCACCAGCTTGCGGCGGCCGAGATAGAAAGACGTCGTCATGATGTCGAACTTCAGGCCGGTCTTGCGCAATGCCGCCAGCGCCTGCGAGACGTTCTGCGATTCCATGAAGCCGAAGAGCAGTTCAACACGCGAGAAACGCTCGGAGATCTGCTCGACCTTGTAACGCTCCTGCGGCGAGACACGCGGTTTGTTCACCGTGCGGATCGTCAGGATGACGTTGCGGTCATGGAGCACGTGATTGTGCTTGAGATTGTGCAGCAGTGCGGCGGGTGCGGAATCCGGATCGCTGGTCAGGAAAATCGCGGTGCCCGGAACATGGGCCGGAGAATGCTCGCTCTTGCGCTCGATGGAGCTGACGAAAGAGGCGAGCGGAATGTCGGTATGGCGGGTCTTTTCCGTCAGGATCGCCGTACCGCGGCGCCAGGTCCACATGATGACAGTGAAGGCGGTCGCAATCATGATCGGGATGTAGCCGCCGTCGTGGATCTTCAAGAGATTGGCGCCCAGGAAGATCAGTTCGAGAATGACCAGCGGCAGCAGCGCGATGATGGCAACCGGAAGCGACCAGTTCCAACGGACGCGGACGAATTCGAAGGCCATGATCGAGGTGACGACCATCGCTCCGGTGACCGAGATGCCGTAGGCGGTCGCCAGCGCATCCGAGGTCTTGAAGCCGAGCACGAGGAAGATGACGCCGAAGAACAGCACCGCGTTGACCGAGGGCACAAAGATCTGACCGGTATTGGTCTCTGACGTGAAGAGAATTTCCATGCGCGGCAGGAAGCCTAGATTGATCCCCTGGCGCACCAGCGAGAAGGCGCCGGTAATGACGGCCTGGCTGGCAATGATGGTGGCGCAGGTCGCGAGGATAACGACCGGCAGCAGCGCCCATTGTGGGTACATGAGGTAGAACGGATCAGACATCGTCGCAGGATTGCCGAGAACGAGCGCGCCCTGCCCCAGATAGTTCAGCGTCAGTGACGGGAAAACCAGCACAAACCACGCCCACTGGATCGGACGCCGACCGAAATGGCCGAGATCTGCATAAAGCGCTTCCGCGCCGGTGACGGTCAGGAAGACGGCGCCGAGAACGACAACGCCGTAAAAACCCTCATGCAGCAGAAAGCTGACGGCATAATAGGGATTGAAAGCGGCGAGGATGCCGTAATCATCCGAAATATGAGCGATGCCGGCGGCAGCCATGACGAGGAACCACAGCGCCGTGATCGGGCCGAAGAAGCGGGCGACGGCCCCCGTGCCATGCGACTGCACGACAAATAGCAACGCCAGGATCGCCACGGATATGGGCACGATATATTCCGACAGGCTCGGGGTCACGAGCTTCAGACCTTCGACGGCCGAGAGGACCGAAAGCGCCGGGGTGATCATGGCATCGCCCAGGAAGAGTGCTGCGCCCATCAGGCCGAGCAGCATCAAGAGCGCAGTATGGCCGTTGGCGGTCTTCATCAGGAGGGCGAGCAGCGACAGCGTGCCGCCTTCGCCGTCGTTGTCGGCACGCAGCAGGAAGAGCACATATTTGATGGTGACGATGATGGTCAGCGCCCAGATCATAAGGGAAATGAGGCTGATGACCTCGAAACGGGTGAGACCATCATGGGCGACCGGCTTCAGCGCTTCGCGGAAGGCATAAAGCGGGCTCGTGCCGATATCCCCGTAAACGACGCCTACCGAACCCAGCGCGAGATAAAAGAGCTTGCGCGGCCCAAGGTGACGTTCGTGAGAATGGCTTTCTTCAGACATGAAGCAATTACAGGCTCCTCAGAGCCAGCCTTTCCAGCGAAAAAAGAAGAATGGGATGACGGCGGAGATCACCATGAGGCCCAGCGAGTAGGGATAACCCGCGGTCAGGTGCAACTCCGGCATGAATTCGAAATTCATGCCATAGATGGAGGCGACCAGCGTCGGCGGCAAGAACACAACCGAAGCGATCGAGAAAATCTTGATGATGGCGTTCTGCTCGATATTGATGAGGCCGAGGGAGGCGTCGAGCAGGAAGGTGATGTTGGCGGCGACGAAGGCAGCGTGTTCCGAAAGGGACTGGATGTCACGCGAGATCGTTCGGCAGAGTTCCTTGGTTTCCTGATCGTGCTGGACGACCGGGATCGTATAGAAGAAGGTGAGCAGGCGCGAGAGCGAGCCGAGGCTGTCGCGCAGCTTGCTGATCATGCGGTGATGACCGGCAATGTCCTTCAGTTTCTCTTCCAGATAGTTCGAGGGCTTGCGCACCTTCTTGGCGCGATCGCCGAAGACGTGGACCGACAGGATGTCCAGCCGGGACACCGAGACCTCCAGGACTTCTGCCGTGCGGTCGACGATCGTTTCCAGGAGCTTGGCGAGAAGGGCAGCGCCACTGCGCCATTGCTCCGGTATGCGGTGCAGGGCAGCGATGAAAAGCGCGAAAGACTTCGGATGGGCATAGCGGATGGTCACCAGCCGGTCGCCGGCCAGAATGAAGGCGACATCCGTCAAGGTCGGGGCTTCCGTCTCTGCCTTCCATATCAGCGAAGCTGTCATATAAACTGCGTTGTTTTCGACGTAAAGGCGCGCAGACGGCTCGATCGCCCTGAGATCGTCACGGGTCGGCACTTCGATGCCAAGGAGCTTTTCGACATGCAGTTCCTCCTCGCGGGTCGGTTCGACCATGTCGATCCATACCACATCCGCCGGAAACTCAGGAGGGTTCGCAAGATCGCGAATCTCGATCGATTTGCAGTTGGAACAGTATGCGGTGATCACAGTCTGCATCTCCGGCGCCGGCAATACCCGGCGATCCTAGCTCTTTTCATCGAAACCCCTTCCACGCGAGCGCGGTGACGCCAGGCGTACTCGTCATTGATCGTAGCGGAAGTGGATAAAAAGAGTTCATGCAACTCCGGCCATGTACGGCCTTTCCGGCCGGGTTGCTCCACCGCATCGCAGTCACCAATCCTTCGATCGACAAGTCAACTCCGAACATGCAGAGGGCCGAACCTTCATCGACAGGCGGCCGTCGCAGAGCATTTGCAGACGCGCCATCATGGCGCCGGCGCGCATATGAAGCAAAGCCGGAAAATAATCAAGACATCTTACCTGAACCGCGCCCTTTCATCTCATTTCCCCCACAATTCGGGGTGAGCAGCCAGGTGATTCGCGCTATTCGAAGACGATGGCAGGTGCGGCGCGCTGCGGCTTTTGGCCGACCTGTTCCCAGACCCTGGCGGCGATGGCACGGTAGATTCCAGCCACGATGCCATTCGGATCGGAGGCAACGAGCGGCGTTCCGGCATCCGAGGTCTCGCGGATATTCATAGTCAACGGCACTTCGCCGAGGAAGGGTACGCCGATGCGCTCGGCTTCCTTGCGGGCACCGCCGTGGCCGAAGATGTCGTAGCGCGTGCCTGTATCGGGCGCGACGAAATAGCTCATGTTCTCGACGATGCCGAGAACCGGCACCTCGACCTTACGGAACATGTTGAGACCCTTACGGGCATCGATCAACGCCAGATCCTGCGGCGTGGAAACGATGACGGCGCCGGCAAGCGGTACCTGCTGGGCCATGGTGAGCTGGGCGTCGCCGGTGCCGGGCGGCATGTCGACGACGAGAACATCGAGTTCACCCCAGGCGACTTCACGCAGCATCTGCAGGAGGGCGGACTGAACCATCGGGCCGCGCCAGATCATCGCCGTTTCCTCATCGACGAGGAAGCCCATGGACATGACCTTGAGGCCGTAATTCTCCATGGGATTGATGATGCGGCCATCGATCTGCGTCGGGCGGCCGGAAATCTTGAGGAGGCGCGGCATGGAGGGACCGTAGATATCGGCATCGAGAATGCCGACGCGAAGACCGTTGGCCAGCAGGCCGAGCGCCAGATTGACCGCCGTCGTCGATTTGCCGACACCGCCCTTGCCCGATGCGACGGCGATGATGGCGCCGATACCGGGAACGCCGATCTTGGCCGTGTGCGGCGGCGGTTGCTGCGGCGCATGGGAGTGGCCGTGATGGCTGTGGTCAGCCTGTGGGGCCGGGCGCGCTGCAGGTGCATTTGCGGCAGCCTTCTTGTCTGCCGTCAGCGCTACAAGTGCGCCTTTCACACCCGGCATTTCCTTGATGACACGCTCTGCGGCAAGCCGCATCGGCTCCAGTTCCTTGGCGCGTTCCGCCGGCACGGTAATGGAGAAATAGACCTTGCCGTCGGAGATGAAGACGTCGGAAACCATGCCGAGTTCGACGATACTGTGCTCCAGATCCGGCCCGCGCACGGTCTTCAGCGTCTCCAGAACCTGTTCCTTAGTGACCTCGGTCATTCCGCCCTCACTGCTTTTCTTTGTCTGTAAATAGTGGAGGTCCGCAGCTTCGCCAAACAAAATCGGGCAGCAGGCACATCTCATATCAAAGGAAAGGCAGCGGGTTCTCTCTCCGTTGCGGCCATCAAGTCCGCTGGGCTTTCGCCCTGATGGCCGCAACGGCCTCCCCGAGAACCGACGCAATTCGGGGCGAATTAGCGCAAGCGAAAAAAAAGGCCAGAAAAAACTAAAGGAAATCGTCCGGTTTCGGAACAGCGGCAAAAGGCGGTTGCCTAAACGCAACAACCGCCCCCGACATCGTAGGGCCGGGAGAAAAGCGGCAACGATATCAGGCGGCGGCGTGTCGGTCGCACCATTGAGCTGGCGCTGTTATCAAAGTCCCCTCTGGACCTCTGCCCATAAGAATGCAGGAAGCGTGCCAACTGCGAAATTGACGAAAAGGGATGACAATTGTCAATTTGGACAGCGAGCAACGAAAACGGCGCTCACATATTGAGCAGCCCGGCAGCGCCTGACGTTATTTTAGGCTGGTGACGTTACTTGATGAGACCGATGCGCAGCGCCTTGGCAACGGCCTGCGTGCGGTTGACCGTATCCAGCTTCTTGGTGGCGCGGTTCAGGTAATGATTGACCGTGTGCTCCGAGAGATCGAGGATTTCGGCGATCTCGGCGCTGGTCTTGCCTGCGGCAGTCCAGTTGAGGCAGTCGATCTCGCGGTCCGTCAGCGTATCGGTCATGCGTGTATCGAGATTACGGATCTCGGCGAGCCGGTCGAAGATGTGGATGGCGATGTAGCTGAGCTCACGCATCTCGGTGGGCGTATAAGGTTCGCGATCGCCGGCGAAGGAGACCGCACCGCGTGCACCAGACGGTTCATGCGTCGGAAAATAGGCGCTGCGCATCATCTTGAAGCGTTCGAAAAGGGTGGCTACCATGCCTGACTTGCCATCATCGCGCGGCCAGTTGGTGCGTGCCGTATCGTAGCAGAACGGCAGGGTCGAGGTGCGCAGCCGCCGCAGGACCGGACTGTTCATCATCAGTCCTTCCTGATCATAAATCGACAGCAGTTCGGCTGGCCAGCTCGTGATAATCGTGTTGCCCTGCAGATCGAAGGAGGTGATCGGCGGCAGGTTCAGGACCATGAAGGCTCGGCTGCGATAGGTCTCCGTCACCCGCTTCATGAAGCGAAAGATGTCGAACTGCGTCTTTAGACTGGCGACCTCCTGGACATAGGCGTCTTCCACCGAAGTTTGCGGTAAGCTTGCCATCAGATTTTTTCGCCTTCGAACCGGGCTTTGGGTAAACCGCTGGCAGCCTGTGTGGAAAAACGGTCAGGTGCAGGGTGGGTTACACAACGCCCGTCAGATCAATAGGATTCAGCCTCGGCGCGCAGCGCGTTCGGCCGGTGAATTGTCGATGATTTCGCGGACGACCCCAGTTGGCGTGATTCGCCGTCAAATCTCAATAACGCACTCATCATAAGCATGCTATGTATACGACGTCCAGCAATGACCACCGTCAAATCGCTTTCAACGCCTCGGCCCGAGGCGGATGCGCATTTCGTCCATGATCTTCCGCGCCGTCACCTGAACCGGAATGGCCCATTCGTGGAGAAGTTCCATCGACAGGCGGTAAGCAGGACCGGTGACAGAGACCCCGCCGATGAACGAACGGTCGTCCGACCAGATGGGGGCGGCGACGCAGCGGATTCCCGCCTCGTGCTCTTCCCGGTCGTAGGCATGACCGGCAGAAACAATATCGCCGATTTCCGTCAACAGGGTTTCACCGCTCACATGCGTCGAAGGCGTGAAGCGGTTGAAGCGCAGGCTGGGAAGCAATTCGCGGAGTTTGTCGGCCGGCAGAACCGAAAGGGCCGCCTTGCCGACACCAGTGCAATAGCAGGGCGAGGCATTGCCGATCTGTGAATACATGCGTACCGGCTGGTGTCCTTCGACCTTGTCGAGATAAATGATGGAGGAGCCGCGCAGCACGCCGAGATGGACGGTCTCGCCTGTCTCCCGATGCAGGGCGGCGAGATGCGGCGCAGCAATCAGGCGGAATTCGTTGCGTGCCCAGCTCCGTGAGGCGAAATCGAGCAATCGCAAGCCAGGCGCATAACGTCCCTCCGCATCGATTTCGAGCAGCCCCTCCTCCACGAGATGGCCGAGCTGGCGGTGCAGCGTACCGCGCGGCTGGCTAGCAAGCGCGAGGATATCGGTGAAGCGCAAGGGAGCATCAGCGTGGGTGACGAGATCGAGCACGACCATCAGCTTGCCGAGCGTGCCGGTGTCACGCGGCGTGCCGGTCGCCCCCTTGTCATTTGCCTGCGCCATGCTGTCGCCGCCTGATATCATCACCTACCACCCTTGACAGGCAAGGCAGCCTAATCGAATAATTCCATATAGTCAAATTAAGTTCCAAATAATGGAATTTACCGCATGCCGGAGGAGAAAGACGGTGAGCGCTATGTCTGCACAATTTCCCGAATTCAGGGGTCGCGCGGTGCTGGTGAGTGGGGGCGGCTCCGGCATCGGTGCTGCGCTCGTCGAGGGTTTCGCAAGGCAGGGCGCAAAGGTTTCCTTCCTCGACATCGCCGAGGCTGAAAGCCGGGAACTGGCGGAACGGCTTTCCGGAGACGCCGCGCATCCGGTCAGCTTCTACCACACCGACCTGCGCGATATCGACGCCATCAGGCGCACGGTGAACGAGGTTGTCGAAAAGTCCGGGCCGATCCGGGTGCTCGTCAACAATGCAGCCTGGGATGACAGGCACGAATTCGACGATGTGACCGAGGACTATTGGGACAATAACCAGGCGGTAAACCTGCGCCATGTCTTCTTTACGTCGCAGGCAGTTGTGCCTTCGATGCGGACGGCCGGCGGCGGGGCGATTATCAACATGTCGTCCATCGCCTTCAAATTGAACATGGGCGTTTTCCCCGCCTATGCCGCCGCCAAGGCGGCAGTGATCGGTCTGACGAAGAGCATGGCCGGAAGGCTGGGACCTGAGAATATCCGCGTCAACTGCATCCTGCCGGGCATGGTGGTGACCGAGCGGCAGATGAAGCTGTGGCTGACGGAGGAAAGCATTGCCCGCTCCGTACAGGGGCAATGCCTGAAGATCGTATTGAAGGCGGACGCAATTGTCGGTCCGGCTCTGTTTCTTGCATCCGACTGCGCAGCCGGCATGACCGCGCAATCCCTAATCGTCGATGGAGGCGTTCTCTAATGGCAAATCCCGCTTATGTCGCGGTGGACTGGGGCACCAGCAGCTTCCGGCTCTGGCTTATCGGTGCCGACGGCAGCGTTCTTGCCGAGCGCCGCAGCGGCGAAGGTATGACGACGGCCGCCAAGACCGGCTTTTCCCAAGTTCTGGCTGGACATCTCGCAGCCGTCGAAGCGCCTGATGACCTGCCGGTCATCGTCTGCGGCATGGCGGGCGCACGGCAGGGCTGGGTGGAGGCCGGTTACATCGACGTGCCGGCTTCGCTTTCCTCGATCCTATCAGGCGCAGTGTCCGTGCCGGGCGAAAATCGCGATGTGCGTATCCTGCCCGGCCTTGCCCAGCGCGATGCGGCAATACCCGATGTCATGCGCGGTGAGGAAACGCAGCTTCTCGGCGCGCTCGGCCCTGCGAGCCGCGGCGCACAAGCCGTCTGCATGCCCGGCACGCATTCCAAGTGGGTGCATGTAGAAGACGGCAGAGTGACCGGCTTTGCCACCTTCATGACGGGCGAGCTTTTCGACGCGATTACCAAGCATACGATTCTTATGCATGCCGTTGCCGGCGCCGAGGATCAGCCGGCCGATGCAGCCGCCTTCGAGGCTGCGGTCGCAGCGGCCTTCAAACGGCCGGCGCTCGCCTCCAACCTGATTTTCACCGCCCGCTCCGGCCAGCTTCTGCACGGCATTTCGGCCGCTGCCGCACAAGCTAAGCTCTCGGGCATCCTGATCGGCCTCGAAATCGCCGGTGCGCTGCAGGATGCCGGCAAGGGCACGGCCATTACACTCGTCGCGTCCGGACGCCTCCAGGCCCTTTACGAGCAGGCCTTCCGCACACTTTCCCTTTCCTTCACCGCCATCGATGCCGATGCCGCCGTTCGCGGCGGACTTTCGGCTGCTGCCCAAGCCATCTGGCCAAATTGAGCCATCTGGCCGAACCGAGAAAGACACTCCTATGAACCGCATCCCTTTCCCCGATATGAAGCGTCCGCTGATTGCCATTTTGCGCGGCATCGAGCCTGCGGAAACAGAAGCCGTGGTCGGCGCGCTGATCGAAAACGGCCTGACGGCGATCGAGATCCCGCTCAACTCGCCTGAGCCTTTCAAATCGATCGAGATTGCCGCCAAGATGGCGCCGGCTGATGTGCTGATCGGTGCCGGCACCGTGTTAACCACAGAGGCCGTCGACAGCCTGCATGCCGCTGGCGGCAAGCTGCTGGTGACGCCGAATGTCGAGCCCGACGTCATCATCCGTGCCCGCGACTATGGCATGGTGACAATGCCGGGCGTTTTCACGCCCACAGAGGCGCTGCAGGCGGCCCGCGCGGGCGCGACGGGCCTCAAGTTCTTCCCTGCCAGCGTTCTCGGCCCTTCCGGCATCACCGCAATCCGCGCCATCCTGCCGCCGGAACTCGTGATTGCGGCGGTCGGCGGTGTGTCGGACAAGAACTTCTCCGACTACACCAAAGCCGGCATTCTCGCCTTCGGCCTCGGCACCAGCATTTACAAGCCCAGAATGACTGCTGCAGAGGTTGCCGAGCGCGCCAAGGCAACCATCTTAGCCTATGACGCAGCCATAGGAGCATAGGCATATGACTGATATTTATGAATTCGAGGGCAAAACACTTTGCAATACCAATTCGGTTCTCGGTGAGGGCCCCACTTACGATCCTGTTTCCAACACCGTCTGGTGGTTCAACATTCTCGGCAAGGAACTGCACGAGCTCAATCTTTCGACGGACGAGAAGAAGATGCATCCGCTGCCAATGATGGCGAGCGTGCTTGCCCGCATCGATTCCGATCGTCAGCTGCTGGCGACCGAAGAAGGGCTTTTCGTGCGGAATATCGCAAGCGGCAACCTGACCTTCTATGCGGCGCTCGAAAACGACAAGCCGGAAAACCGCTCCAACGACGGGCGCACGCATCCCTCAGGCGCATTGTGGATCAGTACGATGAGCAAGCGCGCCGAGCAGCAGGCGGGTGCGATCTATCACGTGGCTGCCGGCAAGGTGACGAAGATCTTCGGTGGTATCAGCATTCCGAACTCCATCTGCTTTTCGCCCGACGGTACGATCGGCTATTTCACTGATACCCGCATCAGCCGCCTGATGCGGGTCATGGTCGATCCGCAGACCGGCCTTCCCTCGGGCGAACCGATCGTGATGGTCGACAGCATGGACGAACCCGGCGGACTGGACGGTTCAGTCTGCGATGCCGACGGCTATATCTGGAACGCGCGCTGGGGTGCCGGCGTCGTCGACCGCTACAGCCCTGATGGACTGCGCATCGCCCGTTACAAGGTGCCGGCCGCACAGCCTTCATGCCCGGCCTTCATCGGTGCCAATGCCGACCGGCTTGTGGTAACGACGGCCTGGGAGGGGTTGGACGAGGATGCCCGCTCCGCCCAGCCGAGCGCAGGCGCGCTGCTCGAGCTCGGCATCACGGTGAAGGGTGTTTTCGATCCTGCCTATGTGATCTGAACGCCGAAGCCCGCATTTACAGAGGCACTCTGTTGCAGGGTGCCTTTTCTCTTTTGGATCGTTTTCCGATCAAGGTTCGGTGAAAACCGCAAAATTTTCCGTGTCTTCGGCCGGAACCAATAAGCGCACCGGTCATTTCATTCTTGAACCGGCGCGGCAGGAATGCCTGAAAAACAGGCGCTGCTGTGCCAGGGATCACTCAAGGAACGAAAGTAGGTTCGAAATGACACGCAAACTCCTGACGACCGTTGCCGCTGGCGCACTGTTTGCCACGGCTTTTGCACCGGCGGCATTTTCGCAGACGACTCCGCAGCCGGCGAGCCCTGCTGCCCCGACGCAGTCTGCGCCCGCCGATCCCTCAGCCCCCGCACCGGCAGAGCCGGTCAAGCCGATGGCGCCCGCAGGTGATGCCGCCCAGGCTCCGGCCCCGGCGCCGAGCACCGATACGGCTCAAGCAGGTGGCGACAGCTATCTGACGCAGCAGGCCTCGGACCAGATCAGCGCCAATACCTATATTGGCCAGTCGGTCTATAACGGCAACAACGAGAGCATCGGCAGCGTCAACGACCTCATCATGAGGAAGGATGGCGGTCTCGTCGCAGCTATCATCGGCGTCGGCGGCTTCCTGGGCATCGGCGAAAAGAATGTCGCCGTCCCGATGCAGAAGATCACCGTCGCTCAGAACACGCAGGACGGCTCCGTCAAGCTGACGACCACGGAAACCGCGGAATCGCTGAAGGCGGCTCCGGAATTCAAGACGCTGGCAATGCAGTCGGCTGAAAAGGCTCCGGCAGCAACCGGCACAGCCATGCCGACGGACACCACCTCGACGGGATCCACGACCAACAAGTAATTCGTACGGAGAGTAGAGCGTAGGCGATGGCGTCCCATGGGGCGCCATCGTTTTTGTGTCTGCCGTTATGCGCTGGCGCGTTCCGTCGCACTTGTATCGTAGCAATAATTCTCGTGCAGGAAGCGCAGCGTGGCGATGCCATCGGCCGGCCGGCCGAAATGATAGCCCTGACCCATGCCGCAGCCGAGCATGCGCAGCTTAACCGCTTCCGAATAATCCTCGATGCCTTCAGCCACGACTTCCAACTCGAGGCCCTCGCACATGGCAAGGATCGCCTTGATGATGTGTTCGGAGGCACGGTCGGAATTGATGCGAGAGACGAAAGCGCGATCGATCTTGATCTTATCGAAGATGAAATCACGCAGACGCCCGAGGCTCGACTGGCCGGTGCCGAAATCGTCCAGCGAGATGCGGACACCCGCAGCTCTCAGATCAGCAATAATCCGGTGCGCCGTGTCGGCGGAACTCATGACAGCCGTTTCGGTGATCTCGAGCTCGAGACGGTGCGGGTCGAAACCGACGCGACCGAGGATCGAGAGAATGCTGCCGCTCGTTCCCGGATCCATGAGCTGGGCCGAAGACAGGTTGAAGGACAGGAACAATTCGCGCGGCCAGGAAAGTGCCGTTTCCGCAGCCTTGCGCAGCAGCGCTTCCGACAGGGCGTCGATAAAACCGCGCTCCTCGGCGAGCGGCACGAAGACACCGGGCGAGACGAAGCCGAGATCGGGATCATTCCAGCGAGCCAGCGCCTCGAAGCCCACCACCTGATTGTTGGCGAGCGAGACGATCGGCTGGAAATGCACGTCGATCGCATCTGATATGATAGCGTTTCTGAGCGCCTGTTCGAGTTGGGTCGCTCGTTTCATCTCCTGCGCGATCTCGCGTGAATAGACAGTGATCTGCCCGCGGCCGCGGCGCTTGGAGCGGTAGAGCGCGGTTTCGGCGCTCTTCAGCAACTCTTCGCAATCCTCGCCGGCAAAAGGATAGATCGCAAAACCGAAGGAAGCCGAAAGGCGGACGTTGCGGTCGCCGAGATCATAGGGGGCCGACAGGACCTCGCGGATCATCTGACCGAATTTCTCAGCACTGGCGCGCTCAAAAATCAGCGGCAGGACGAAAGCAAATTCATCGCCGTCATGACGCGTCACCAGCGCGCCATCCGGAATGCAGGCCTTCAGGCGATGGGCGACCTGGCACAGGATTTCATCGCCGGCGGCAGAGCCGAAGAGATCGTTGATCGGCTTGAAACTGTCGAGATTGGCAATGCCGATGGTGAAAGGTGCCGGATCGCTGGCACGCTCGGCAGAAATCTGCATCACCTTGTCCCGCATGCGATGCCGGTTTCCCAACCCGGTCAGCGGATCGGTATAAGCCATCGCCTGGAGGTCGTTCTGACTTACGGTCATGAATGGTATTTCTGCCGACGCCATCACTCCAAACCCGAGATTTTCCTCCACACCCTGGGGAAGAATGACCGGCAAATCTTAACAATTCGATAGTAAATCGTCCGCGATACAACCCGAAGCATTCCCAAAAACTGGGGGGTTGACCTGTATTTAGCTTCGAACCTTGATCGGCTCGTCCATCAGGTATTTCTGAAATACCGTTTCAAGGATATCCGGGCTGACCGGTTTCATGATGACGTCATCCATGCCGGCCTTGGCGCATTCAGCCCGATCGCGCTCGAAGGCCTGTGTCAGCACACCGATAACAGGAGTCCGCGTGCCCTGTCCCTCTTCCATCTGGCGAATGAGGCGCGAGGCTTCAAAGCCGTTGAAGACCGGCAGCGAAATATCCATCAGCACGATCTGCGGCCGATGTTCGGCCCAGAGGCGAACAACCTCTTCGCCGGTCGTCGCGATCCGATGGCGGTAACCGAGACCTTCGAGGATCTGCGTGAAGACGATCTGGTTGATGTCGTTATCCTCGGCGACGAGAACCTGGAGGCCTACGTTTTCTTCACTCGTGGTGATTTCCCAGTCGCCTTCAGTGCCCCCGCCGCGTCCGTTGCGGTTGAAGTGGCGGGCGATCTGGAAGGTCAACTCGTTGGCGATCTGAAAGCCATCCATGACAAGGGCGGGAATGCCGTATCGTTCGGCGAGCTCCAGACAGCGCATGCCCATCTGGTTATCGATGATCAGGAGATCGAGCGAGATGCCGGAGTAGCTGGCGATCTCGAGGAAGCTTTCCTCCTCGTCCTCGCCGCGGACGGAGCAGGATTCGAAGCCGTATTTGGCAAGCGTGCGCAGTGCGGCAGTCTCGGCGGCGAGATCCGCGGTGACGACAAGTATCTTTCGGCCGGAGAAGTTCTCCGGAACGATCGCCTCCATCGCCGCCGGCTCGCGGCGCTGAGATGCATTCGGCACCGGCACATAGGCGCGGCGATAGGTCTGGTTGCTGGAGGTGGTGATCTCTGAGGCCTGATTGAATTCGTCGAGATCGCCGCCATCGCTCGGCAAGTCCTGCATGGTCGAGACCAGGAAATAGCGTCCAGGCTTGCCGATCCTGTGCTTGCGGCTGACGATGTCACGCTCCGTGCCATCGCGGGCGATCTGGCGCTGGCGGGCGACCGACATTTCACCGGTTTCCAGCACGTGGCGGTCGCTTTCCTCGAAGCGCTTGGCGATGTCAGGCGAAAACAGATCACCGCTCTTGCGGCCGAGAACCTCGTCCGCTGCCGTCTGGTATTTCTCGCAGAAGGCCTTGTTGACGGCGACATAGGTGAGGTTGCGATCCTTGACGAAGAGCGGGAACGGCAGATGGTCGAGAATGTCCTCGGTGAGCTGCACACGCTCCAGATCGTAGCGCCACTGTTCCTCGCGCCTACGCGCCTCCGAAATATCGGAGATGATGGTCACGCCGTAGCCGTTCGGCAGGCGGCGCTTCAAAAAGCGCACCCAACGGTCGGCACCGTGGCGCTCGACGGATTCGAAACGTTCGCGCCAATGGGAGGCGATGCGCTGGGACAACCAGTCCTCGCGGCTGAGCGAAACCGCTTGGTGCGCAAGGGTCTGCTCGCGGATGCCGGTATCGTAGACCGCACTCAGGAAATCACGGAGCCGGGTGCCCGGCCGCAGTACATCGTCGGGTACCGGAAAGAATTCCATGACCTGGCGGCTGGCGAAAATAAGAAGATCGTTGCGATCATAGATGACGAATGCAGCAGAAAGACTGTCGCATACCGCGTCGAAAAGCACCGTCTGAAGATCAACCTCAGGCGGCAGCGCGTCACTGGCAGATGATGTGTCCGCCTTTTCGAAGCCGGCACTCATTCATTCACATCCCACATCTGTCCGATTTTCGCAGTTTCGGAGGTATATGAATAAAATGCCGTTTTTGTCTTAAAAGCCGCTTAACAGTAGTGACCCCCAAAATTGGGGGAGAGGCCTCCAGCACCTCCCGAGGCCCGATGAAAACCCTTTCCTCCTGACCGCGAATCCTGGAAAATGGGCATATGGCCATCAGACAGCTCTCCGAAACGCTCATTAACCAGATTGCCGCCGGCGAAGTCATCGAACGGCCGGCGAGTGCTGCCAAGGAGCTGATTGAAAACGCGCTCGATGCGGGCGCCACACGCATCGAAATCGCAACCGCCGGCGGTGGCAAGGCGCTGCTGCGTGTCAGCGATAACGGTTCCGGCATGGATGCTGCCGATCTTGAGCTTGCCGTGCGGCGGCACTGCACCTCGAAGATATCGGAAACGCTCGACGATATCCGCACGCTCGGCTTTCGGGGCGAAGCGTTGCCCTCGATCGGCTCGGTGGCGCGGCTCAGCATTTCGAGCCGCAGACGTGACAGTACCGCAGGCAACGAAATTTCGGTTGCCGGCGGTAAGGTCGTGCATCTGCGCCCGGCAGCGGCCAATCCGGGAACCATCGTCGAAGTGCGCGACCTGTTCTTCGCCACACCGGCGCGGCTGAAATTCCTGAAAACGGAGAAGGCCGAAGCGGCGGCCATCACCGAGATCGTCAAGCGCATGGCGATCGCCTTTCCGGGCGTGCGTTTCGTGCTGTCGGGTCCCGATCGTTCGACGTTGGAATTTCCGGCAACCGGCGAGGATCATCTGGCGCGCATGGCGCAGGTGCTCGGCAAGGATTTCCGTGACAATGCGATCGCCATCGACGCCGAACGCGAGGACGTTCAATTGACCGGCTTTGCCGGCGTACCGACCTTCAACCGGGGCAACTCGGCCCATCAATATGCTTTCGTCAACGGCCGCCCCGTGCAGGACAAACTCATCCTCTCGGCCATCCGCGGCGCCTATGCCGAAACAATACCGGCGGGCCGTTATGCGGTCGCGGTGCTGTCGATCACGCTCGATCCGGCACTGGTGGACGTCAACGTGCATCCGGCGAAATCCGACGTCCGTTTCCGCGATCCGGGACTGGTGCGCGGGTTGATCGTCGGCGCTGTCCGCGAGGCACTGGCGCGAGACGGCAGCCGCGCTGCGACGACTGATGCAAGCGACATGCTGCGCGCCTTCCGCCCAGGCTTCCAGGCGACACCGCAGCGGCCGCAGGCGCCGTGGTCCGCCGCAACCTCGCCTTCCCGGCCATACCAGGCGACTGCCGGTTTCGGCGAGAGGCCGCAGGCTTTCTTCGATGGGCTCGTCCACCCGACGGCGCGTTCGGAACCGGTTTTCGAGCCGGCACCGCAAGCGCAGGCGGCGGCCGCCGAACCGATGGCGCGTTATCCGCTCGGAGCAGCAAGGGCGCAGATCCACGAAAACTATATCGTTGCCCAGACGGATGACGGCATCGTCATCGTCGATCAGCATGCAGCCCATGAGCGGCTGGTGTTCGAGGCGATGCGCAAGGCGCTGCATTCCAAGCGGCTCGCCTCGCAGGTGCTGCTGATCCCTGAAATCGTCGACATTCCCGAGGAGGATTGCGACCGGCTGATGGTACATGCGGCAGAACTTTCCGAGCTCGGCCTTGCGATCGAACGCTTCGGGCCGGGCGCCATTGCCGTGCGCGAGACGCCGGCTATGCTGGGCGAAGTGGATGCGTCAGGCCTCATCCGCCAGCTTGCCGACGAGATCGCCGAATGGGATACGGCCTCCGGCCTTTCCGCCAAGCTCGAATATGTGGCGGCGACGATGGCCTGCCATGGCTCAGTGCGGTCAGGGCGGAGGATGCGGCCGGAAGAAATGAACGCACTCTTGCGTCAAATGGAAGTCACTCCGGGTTCAGGCCAATGTAATCATGGACGCCCGACCTATATCGAACTCAAACTTGCCGATATCGAGCGGCTGTTCGGCCGGAGCTGAAAAAGCTGGAAAAACTGCCTCTCGGAGAGTATGGCAGACGGATGACAGACCACAGGGAATGGAGCGCATGAACTTGTTCGAAGGACACGGGAGCCGCGAAGCGAAGATCCGTTATCTCGACGGCGACTTCCAGATTCTGTCACCCGGCTCTTATGTTGTCTGCGCGCTCACCGGCAAGCAGGTCCCGCTCGACGAGCTTCGCTACTGGAGCGTAGCGCGACAGGAACCCTATTCCGACGTCGCTTCGGCACTCGAAGCCGACCGGCGCTCCGGCGTTCTGCCAACCCGACGCTAAGTCGCCTTCGCCTCTCTCAGTCGTCTTTCCCGGCAGGCCTCGAAAGCCCGGTCGATGATGAGGTCGGGGGCAAGTGGGTCCGTGAAGGCCATTTCCACCTCCACCACGCGGCAGCGGGCCGCAAGTTGTTCCGCCTTGCCGTGATGACCTGCAAGGCGCACGAAGTCCTTTGAGGTCGTAACGATCGTCAGGTTCTGCTGGTCCGCGGTCGTCAGGAGACCGTCGATCTCCTCTTCGCTGAGGTGCTCGTGATCGCCGAAGGAGGTTGCGACCTCGATGGTTGCGCCGAGCGAACGTACGGTGCGGAAGAACTTCTCGGGATCGGCAATGCCGGCAAAAGCGAGCACCTTCAGGCCTTCGAGATGGTTCTCGCCCGGCACTTTCAGCGCAGCCGTGAAATAGGGCTTTGCCGCGCGGGCTGCGATACGGACGATGCGGTCGGCCGCATTGCCATCTCCGACCTTCAGAAGTGCGGTCGCCTGGCGCAGTTGCAGGCGCACCGGTGCACGCACCGGCCCGCTTGGCACGATATAGCCATTGCCGAGACCCCGCGTCGCATCGATCACCAGAAGTGCATAGTCGATCGCGAGGCGCGCACTCTGGAAGCCATCATCCATGATGATGAAATCGGCGCCTTCCTCGACCAGTCTGACCGCACCATCGACACGCCGGCGGGAGATCACGGTCAGTGCTTCCTGCGCCAGCAGCAGCGGCTCGTCGCCGACGGCAACGGCGCGATGGTGTGCGGGATCGACAACGACAGTCACATCAAGGGAGCCGCCATGGCCGCGGCTCAGGAAACCGGGCTTCAGACCCCTGGCCTTCGCGGCACGGGCAATCGCAATCGCGGTCGGCGTCTTGCCAGCGCCGCCGACGGTGAAATTACCGACGCAGATGATGGGGATCGGAACCGAGGCGCGGCGCGCATGGGCCATGCGGTAACCCGCCACGCGGCCATAGAGGAAAGAAAGGGGCGATAGAACCCAAGCTTGCCAACCTGCCCGCCTCCACCAGAAAGGCGGCGCTTCGGATATCATGATGCCGTCCTGTTTCCCTTGCCCCGCCCTTCATGACAGGGTCCTCCAAAATCGACCGGGCGGATTGAGAAGCCAAAACGCATGAAAATGCAAGTCTTTGCGCGTCAGGCCAGCTGAAGATCCGACAGCAGGGCCTCGATGCCGGTGATGTCGTCGAAGACATGATCGGCTGCACCAGACAGGGATTCACGCGAGCCGGTGCCTGTCAGAACCGCTATCGTCAGGCCCGCTTTCGCATTCCTGCCCATATGGAGATCGTGGTTGTTGTCGCCGACCATGGCGACCTCTTCCGGCGACAGGCCGGTCGCAGCGCAGAAACCGAGCACCATGCCGGGCTCCGGCTTGCTGCCGAAACCACTGTCATAACCGGCGATGTAATCAACATATTCGGAAATACCGAAGCGCTGGGCCGTCTGGCGAATCGAGCGTTCGTTGTCGCTGGAGGCGATGCCGAGCTTGAAACCGCGTTTGTGCAAGCGGCCGAAAAAGACCGAGAGATCGGTGACCGGCACGGAGAATTCGGCGGCATTGGCAAAGAGATCGTCGAGCTTGATCGTCAGCTCGATGACCTCGACCTTCGAGCCGGCAGCGACGAGGCCTTCGGCGATCTGACGGGTATTGCCTGCGGCAAGCAGGCTGTCGGGAACGATATGACCCGTCACGGGATCCATTCCGCATGTGGCAAGCAGATGGTCGGCCAGAGCTGTGTCGCCTTCGGCGGCGATGCGGGCCAGCTCGCGGTTCACCGGCAGCCAGCTTTCGTCATAATCGAGCAGCGTACCGTCCTTGTCGAAGAGGATGCCCTTGATCTTCACCTCTGCCGACATGATCGCTCCTCAGGCCTGCGCCACGGCCTTCGGCAGCAGGCGCGCCTTGACCGTCAGCGGATTGATGTAGGGCTCCAGTCCCTTCAGGGTGGCGGTGAGTGCACCGCGCATTTCGTGCACGGTGGCAATGCCAGCCTGGATCATATTGCCCCGCGCCTCGTCATTGGTCAGCAGATAGTGCACGCCCTTCGCCAGCATCTCGGTATCGCGCACCATGCGGGCGCTGCCGCTGCGGGCGAGCTTCTGATAGGCCTCGCGGAAGTTCTGCACGTTGCCGCCCGAAAGGATGGCACAGCCGAGCATGGCCGGCTCCAGCGGGTTCTGGCCGCCTTCGGCAAAAAGCGAGCGGCCGACGAAGGCGACTTCCGTCAGGCGCAGATAAAGGCCCATTTCGCCGATCGTATCGCCGAGGAAGATATCGATATCGGGAGAAAGTACATCATCGCGCGTACGGCGGGCGACCTTCAGTCCCTGCTTGACGAGAGCAGCCTCGATCTCGTCACCGCGCTCGGGATGGCGCGGCACGATGATCGTCAATTGCCTGTCGCGGTCGCGGAGCGCCCGATGAACGATTCCGGCAGCATTCTCCTCGCCGTCGAAGGTGGAGATCGCCGCCCATGTCTTGCGGTCGCCGATCTGCTTCTTGTAGCGGGCGAAGACAGCGCTGTCATAGGGCGGCGCGTCCGTATCGACCTTGAGATTGCCGGAGGTGATGACCGGTACGGCGCCGAGATCGCGGAAACGTTCGGCATCGACATCCGACTGGGCAATCACGAGCGCCAGATTTTCGAACAGCGCCTCGGCAATCGCCGGACGGCGGCGCCAGCGGGCGAAGGAACGATCCGACATGCGGGCATTGACGAGGATCTGCGGAATGCGGCGACGGCCGAGTTCCAGCACCGTCGCGGGCCAGATCTCGGACTCGGCGATGATGGCACAATCCGGCTGCCAGTAATCGAGGAAACGACCGACGGCGGGCTTCAGGTCGAGCGGCACATATTGATGGATCGCTTCGTTGCCGAGACGTTCGGCGGCAAGCTTTGCCGAGGTGATGGTGCCGGTTGTCAGGATGACGTTGATGTCACGGCGGCGAATCTCACGGATCAGGGGAATGACGGCAGTGGTTTCGCCTACGCTTGCGGCATGGAACCAGACGAGCGGGCCTTGCGGCCGGTTGGCGCTCGCATAGCCGAACCGTTCCAGCCGGCGGGCACGGTCTTCCTTGCCCTTGGCCGTGCGGTAGGTGATGTAGAGGCCGACGACCGGCGACGCCACAATTCCCGCCAGACGGTACGCGTTCAGACCGATCCGCGCCATCCGGGAGCTCATTCGGCAGACCTCCGATCCATGCAGATCGACATCAATCCAATTCCCTAATTATCGTTGCGGCCGCAATGACCGATTAATTTGTCCAGAATGCGTCGATCGACGGCGAGGAACCGATACGCAAAGGCCTCCGCTGTGGTCAGCGGATGGCCAAAAGATTGCTACGAGGCTCACTTGCTCCCAGTCGTATCCTGCGGGTCGAGCAGACGATGCATGTGGACGATGAAATATCGCATATGCGCATTGTCGACCGTCTGTTGCGCCTTGCCCTTCCAGGCCGTCAGTGCCGTAGCATAATCGGGGAAAATACCGACAATATCGAGATCCTTGAGATCCCGAAACTGGATACCTTCGAGGTTTTCGAGTTCGCCACCGAATACGAGGTGCAGGAGCTGCTTTTTACCGCCGGAGTCCGTCATTTTTATTCTCTTTTCTGCCTATTCTCCTCCGGCCCCTCATCTGAGGGATTTTGACGAAAACGTCAACCGTCTCTTAGCTGAGTGAGGAAGTCCAGATATTCCTGGAGACGGGTTGTTGGCGCGGCACAAAGAGCGTCGTGGCTGATTTTTTCTCTATTATAGGTTGCCTCACGACCCAAGAGATCGACAAGGCGGCCACCGGCGCGATCCAGAATGAGATCGGCAGCGGCAATATCCCAGTCGTGCGCGTTGCGCCCGACAAATGTCGCGTCCAGACGTCCATCGGCTACCATGGCGATACGGTAGGCAAGCGAAGGGATATGTTTGACGCGCTCACTGCGCTCGCGGACCGCTGCCGGCAGGATCTTGAACAGTTCCTCGCTGACGGCAAGCTGGCTGATATCGCCTTCACCGCGCATGGAAACAGCGATCGGCTTGCCGTTTTTCAGCGCCGGACCAGCTTCCACAGCCTCGTAGAGTTCGTCCAGTGCAGGTGCATAGAGCACGCCGGCAACGGGACGGCCGCGATGGACGATGCCCACGCTCACGCACCAGAGATCCTTGCCGGCCAGAAATGCCCTTGTGCCATCGATCGGATCGACGATGAACAGTGTCTCATATTGCAGGCGGCCGGCATCGTCGTCGGTCTCTTCCGACAGCCAACCATAGTCCGGCCGCGCCCCGCGCAGGATGGTTTCGAGCGTTTCATTGGCGGCAAAATCGGCGGCGCTGACGGGCGAGCGTTCCTCGTTCTTCCACCAGACTTCCGGTGACTTGTTGAAGAAACCAAGTGCGACGGCGCCCGCCTGTTTTGCAGCATCGGCGATCAGTGCAAGATCGCTCTGCCAACGGTTGTCCGTGTCGCTCATCGCGTCGATCCGTTCGTCAGCGGCCGGCAAGCGTCATACCTTCAATGGCGAAGGTCGGAGCCGCCACACCGAACTTGCGGTCGATGTCGTTGGCGAGCGTCAGCCGCATGAACATGTCCTTGAGGTTCGATGCGATCGTCACCTCCGATACCGGGAAGGTGAGTTCGCCATTCTCGATCCAGAAACCAGTCGCGCCTCGGCTATATTCGCCGGTTATCATGTTGACGCCCTGGCCGATCAACTCGGTTACGTAGAAGCCGTTGCCGACGCTGCGGATCAATTCTTCGGGCGAGATGTCGCCAGGCTCCAGAGCCAGATTGGTGGAGGCGGGTGTAACCGAGGTGCCGCCACGCACGCCGCGGCCGTTGGTTTCGAAACCGCCGATTTCATTTGCGGTGGAGGTGGACAGGAACCAGTGCTTGAGCACGCCGTCTTCGATCATCACGAGCCGCTCTCCGGAAACGCCTTCGCCGTCGAAGGGACGCGAGGACGGGCCACGCACGATCAGCGGATCGTCCGTGATCGACAGGCCGGCCTTCAGAACCTGCTCACCCATCTTGTCACGCAGAAAACTCGTCTTGCGGGCAACGGACGCTCCGTTGATGGCGCCGGCGATATGGCCGACGAAACCACGGGCAATGCGGGGATCAAAGATGACGGTGACGCCCTTGCCGGTCGGCACCTGCCTGGGATTGACGCGTTTGATGGCGCGCTCGCCGGCCCGGCGGCCAATTTCGGCGGGATCATCCAGTTCGGAATAATAGAGGCGGCTGTCGAAATCGTAGTCGCGTTCCATGCCGGTGCCCTCACCGGCGATCACGCTGACGGAGTTGCCGAAGCGCGAAGCCATATAGCTGCCTTCGAAACCATGCGAGGTGGCGAGCACGAGCCCGCCCATGCCAGCCGAAGCGCCGGCGCCGGACGAGTTGGTGATGCCTTTTACCGCAAGCGCTGCGGCTTCGGCAGCAAGAGCCGCCTCCCGCAACTGATCGGCGCTGACTTCGGTCGTGTCGAGAAGCTGCAGATCGGGATAGGTTTTTGCCAGCCGGTTCTCATCGGCGAGGCAGGCGAACGGATCTTCCGGCGAAACCTTGGCCATGGCGACGGCGCGTTCGGCCAGCGCCTGCAGGTCGAAGCCCGGATTGGCGGAAACGCTTGCTACTCGCTTGCCGACGAAGACACGGAGCGAAAAGTCGTCGCTTTCGGAAGACTCGGTTCCTTCGACCTTGCCTAAGCGAACGCTGACCGATTGCGCACGCGAGCGGACGACGACTGCGTCGGCAGCGTCGGCACCTGCCTTTTTCGCCAGATCGATCAGTTGACTTGCACGGGAAAGAAGTGTCGAGGAATCGATTTCAGAGGACATGATTTGGCCTTTCCTTCCAGTTCCATTTATTGTGCACTCCCGAAAGCATCAAGGCCGTGGATGCCGATTCTTTTCCTGGCTGCCTGCTTGCCCCGCCACCCGAAAGAAATGAAGCATGTCCGCACCCAACGCGCTTTTCACCGAAATGATCCTGCTGCTCGGCGGCGCGGTCGTTGCCGCACCGATTTTCAAGAAGCTCGGGCTCGGTACGGTTCTCGGTTATCTGGCGGCGGGTATCGTCATCGGGCCGATCTTTCACGGCATCACCGATGGCGAACAGATCCTCAATGTCGCAGAACTCGGCGTCGTCTTCCTGCTCTTCATCATCGGGCTTGAGCTGAAACCATCGCGCCTCTGGCAGATGCGCCGCGACATCTTCGGTCTCGGTACGGCGCAGGTGGTGGTGACAGGTCTGGCGTTGACGGCACTTGCCTGGGCCTCCGGCGTGCTCGAATGGCGCGGCAGCATCGTCGCCGGCTTCGGGCTGGCACTTTCCTCCACGGCCTTCGCCATGCAGATCCTCGAAGGCGATGGCGACGTGAACACCCGCTACGGGCAGCGCTCCTTCTCCATGCTGCTGTTCCAGGATCTTGCGATCGTGCCGCTTCTGGCTGTCGTCACCATTCTCGACAGTGACAAGGGCAGCGGCAGTCCGCTTGTGGACTTCGGCATCTCGGTTGCAGCCGTCGCCGGGATGATCGTCATGGGAAGATACCTGCTGACACCGCTCTTCCAGATCATCGCCCGCACCGGCGCACGCGAGGCGATGATCGCAGCAGCGCTTTTCGTCGTCATGGGATCAGCGAGCCTGATGCAGCTTGCCGGGCTTTCAATGGCGATGGGCGCCTTCCTCTCCGGCGTCATGCTGGCGGAATCCTCCTATCGCCATGAACTGGAAGCCGATATCGAACCCTTCCGTGGCGTGCTGCTCGCTATCTTCTTCATTGCCGTCGGCCTGTCGCTCGAACTCCCGGTACTCGTCGACAACGCGCTGTTCATCATCATCGCCGTGCCTGTTATCATGGCCGTGAAGGCGCTGATCATCTATGCGCTCTGCCGCCTGGCGCGCTCCTCGCATGATGATGCCATACGCATCGCCTTCCTGCTGCCGCAGGGCGGCGAATTCGGCTTCGTCCTCTTTACCGCGGCGGCCGTCAGCGGCTTGATGCCAAGCAGCACCGCCTCACTGCTTGTTGCGATCGTCACCCTTTCCATGGCGCTGACGCCCCTGGGGTCTGCCCTCTCCAAGCGGATGCTGACGGGAGACGAGCACGAGGAACTGGACGAGGATTTTGAGGGAGCCGGTGCGGATGTGCTGATGGTCGGCTTCTCACGTTTCGGCCAGATCGCCGCACAGATCCTGCTCGCCGGCGGCCGCAGCGTCACCGTCATCGATTTTTCCGCCGACCGTATCCGGCAGGCATCGTCCTTTGGTTTCCGCATCTATTTTGGCGATGGCACCCGCAAGGACGTGCTGCGCTCGGCGGGTATCGATAGGGCGAAGATCGTGCTCGTCTGCACCCAGAAGAAAGAGATTACCGACAAAGTGGTCGAGCTGGTGCAGGCCGATTATCCCCACACGACACTCTTCGTTCGTTCCTATGATCGCATTCACTCCATCGAGCTGCGCAACAAGGGCGTCGATTATGAGCTGCGCGAAACGCTCGAATCCGGCCTGCTGTTCGGCCGGCGCACGCTGGAAGCGCTTGGCGTTGCCGAAGTCGATGCCTATGAGATCGGCGAGGACATCCGCAAGCGCGACGAGGCGCGGCTGGTACTGCAGGTCTCCGAGGGGTTGCAGGCGGGACAAGATCTCTTATTTTCAACGCCGATCAAGCCGGAACCGCTGGTCAAGCCGAAGCGTACGCCGGATCCTTTCGACAGCGATCCGCTGGCAAACAGATCAGACGTGACGGCCGATGCCTAAACTTCAGCGCGACATCCCGAACTAGCGCTTCAGCCGCGCTTCGATTTCCCGATCGAGAGCATATTTCAATTCGTCCTTCACACCGACGGACATAGCGAGCACGTCGCGCGCCTTCAGGAAATCCATGACACCGGTGCGGCCCACCGTGGGACGCAGGAAGATGTGCGGCCGTAGGAGCTTCAGTTTCAGGGAAATCGCCGCCTGCATCATCAGTTGTCCCGAGCCGAAGATGCTTTCCATGCGGTTCGGGATATGGGTGCCGTCGCCTTCGGGTGCGCCGACGACATCGATGCCGATGACGATATCGGCAAGATCCATCAGGCATTCGTAAGGCACGGGATTGGCGATGCCGCCATCGATCATCACCCGGCCGTGCAGTCTGACCGGCATGAAGACGGCGGGAATGGCCGATGATGCGGCGAGTGCGGGAAAGAGCTGGCCATGCTCGATTATCACCTCGGCCTGACCGTAATAATCCGTGGTGATCACCTTCATCGGCACCAGGAGATCCTCGAATTTCTGGGGAAGTTCCGACGGCAGGAAAGCCTTCAGAATGCGTTCGAGATTGAACTGGCCGATGCGAATGCCCTTGGCCACGGCATCGCGCACGGTCGTCGGGCGCAGCCCCCAGATGCGGCTGACGACGGCAGCCTTGTTGCCCACTGTCGCCAGCGCATGTTCGCGAATTTCCGCGCCGGACATGCCGGCCGCCATACCGGATCCCATGATGGCGCCGATGGACGAGCCGGATATCGCCACCGGGCGAATGCCGAGTTCATCCAGCGTTTCGATGATGTGGATATGCGAGAGGCCGCGGGCACCGCCGCCGCCGAAGGCGACGGCCACCGTCGGGAGATCGCTGATCGCAGGCGATTTCGGACTGATGATTTCCGCCTGCGGCACGATCTGCTCCCAACGCGCCGGCTACTGCGGCTGATACCGGAAGAAATGCACTCTGGTGTCGCCGAATATTCGGCTTTCGAGGAAAACATAGGAGGGATGCACCGAAACGGCAACCTCCGCACGTTCTTCCAGAACGACGATCGCGCCAGGCTTCAGCCAGCCACCGTCGGCAGCAGCCGCAAGCGCCTTCTCGCCCAGACCCTTGCCATAGGGCGGGTCGGCGAAAAGCATGTCAAAAGGTTCGAGATTGCCGACACTGCCGAGATCGGTCGCATCACGACGCAGGATACGCGTACGGCCGTGCAGACCGAGCGCATCGATATTTTCCCAGAGAAGCGCCCTGCCCTCCACGCTGTTTTCGACGAACAGCGCATGGCGACAGCCGCGCGAGACGGCTTCGAGGCCGACAGCCCCGGTGCCGGCGAAAAGATCGAGAATCCGGGTGCCATCGATGCACTCCGGATAGGCATGGCTCAGAATGTTGAACAGGCTCTCACGCGTCCGGTCCGCAGTCGGCCGGATGTCGTTGGATTTTGGTACGGCAAGCGGCCGTCCGCGAAACTCACCGCCGACGATCCGCACCGCGCGTCATTCCCTTGCCTTTCGCACCACCTCTGGACGGCCCGCCGGAAGGCTTGCCGCCACCCGGCCGATCGCCCTTCGGCTTGCCGGAGAAACTCTTTGCGCCACGGGGCTTATCCCCGAATGGCTTGTCGCTGCGCGGGCGCTCGGAGCGGCCTTCGCCGCCAAAGCTCCTCGCCGGACGCTGAGAGCGTTCGCCACCTTCCTCGCGCGGACGATCGCGGAAGGAACGCGGACGCTCCTCTCCCTCGGTCCGTGGACGACGTTCGCCACGCGGCTTGTCGCCGAAAGGCTTGTCGCCACGCGGACGATCGGAGCGGCCTTGGCCGCCGAAGCTTCTGGCTGGACGGGAAGAACGTTCGCTGCCTTCATCATGCGAGCGGCTACGGAACGGACGAGAACCCTCTTCGCCTTCCGTGCGCGGACGACGTTCGCCGCGAGGCTTATCGCCGAAGGGTCTGTCGCCACGCGGACGATCGGAGCGGCCTTCGCCGCCGAAGCTTCTGGCTGGGCGGGGAGAACGTTCACCACCTTCCTCGCGCGGACGATCGCGAAAGGAACGCGGCTTGTCGCCAAAAGAACGCTTGCGGTCGAAACCCTCATCCTCGTCGCGCTTGCGAGGCGTCTCGCTGGAGCGGATCCACTCGCCATCCTCTTCGTGGACGCGATTGATCTGCGCACGCGGCCGATCGGCTGCGCGATCGAAGCGGGGCTCCTTCACCGGAGCCGTTTCACCGCGACGGCGCGCGGTCTGGGCGTTCTTTGCAGCCTTGGCCGCAGCCTTCTCGCCGAGCGGGCGAGCGCCAGGCGCCATCCACACATTGGCGTTACGCCGGCTACCGAGAGCCGGGCGCTTCGGACGATCTTCATCGCCATGGCGGTCGTCTGCGCGGCGATTGTCCCGACGATCGTTCTTACGGTCATCCCGGCGGTCATCGCGCTTGGTGTCGAGGCGGCTCAGCGCACGTTCGCGCTTGTCTTCGTCGCGACGCGGACGTTCGCGGCGCTCGGGCGTCGCCGGTTCCTCAGCCTCTTCGGCGGCAACGGCAGGCGCATTATAGAGCGGCGCATCGAAATTCGCCTTGGCATCTTCGATGAGGCGCGGACCGAGCTGGTCGCGCAGCGTACGGCCGCGCACCTCGATGACATGCCCCTCGGGCAGTTCACCGAGCTGAAAGGGGCCGTAGGAAATGCGGATTAGACGGTTGACCTCGAGACCAAGCGCGCCGAGCACGTTCTTGATTTCGCGGTTCTTGCCTTCGCGCAGACCCATGGTGATCCAGACGTTGGCCCCTTGCGTGCGGTCGAGCGTCGCTTCGATGGAGCCATAGAGGACGCCGTCGACAGCAATGCCCTCTTTCAGCTTGTCCAGTGCATCCTGATCGATATCGCCATGCGCACGCACGCGGTAGCGGCGCAGCCAGCCGGTGGTCGGCAGTTCCAGCGCTCGGGCGAGACCGCCATCATTGGTGAGCAGCAGCAGGCCTTCGGTATTGATGTCGAGACGGCCGATCGACATGACGCGCGGAAGCTCTTCCGGCAGATTGTCGAAGACGGTCGGGCGCCCCTCGGGATCGGAATTCGTCGTCACGAGGCCCGGCGGCTTATGATAGAGCCAGAGGCGCGTGCGCTCGATGCCGCGGATCGGCACGCCATCGACCTCGATCTTGTCTTCGAGCGTTACGTTGACGACGGGCGTGTCCAGGAGCTTGCCGTTCAGCGTGACGCGACCGTCCATGATCATGCGTTCGATATCGCGACGGGAGGCGACGCCGGCGCGTGCCATCACCTTGGAGATGCGTTCCGCCTTGCTGTCGCCATCCGCTTCGTTCGCAGCAGCTTTCCCGACCGCAGCCTTGAACGGCTTCTCGCCGCCGGTCTTCGGGCCGCTTTTTGACCGGGCTTCGCGCGGGGGAGCCTTGGTGCCTGGGCGTTTTGGCTTGTCTTTGGGTGTCATTTGTTGTTTGCCTGCCTTTTCCGGCCTGTCTATCAGGTCATGCACCTGCGGTTAAGTGGAAATTCTTGCGAACGTGAAGACAAATCGATTTATGGAGATGGCACTTGAAGAAGCACGCACCGCCGGAGAGCGCGGCGAAGTGCCGATCGGCGCCGTCCTCGTCGTCGATGGTGCCGTGGTCGCTGCCTCCGGAAACCGTACGCGGGAGCTCAACGACGTCACCGCCCATGCCGAGATCGCCGTCATCCGCATGGCCTCGGACAAGCTCGGCCAGGAGCGGCTTGCCGGCGCCGATCTCTATGTCACCTTGGAACCCTGCACCATGTGTGCGGCCGCCATTTCCTTCGCCCGCATCCGCAGGCTCTATTACGGGGCAGAAGACCCGAAGGGCGGTGCGGTAGACAATGGCGTGCGCTTCTATGCACAGCCGACCTGCCATCACGCGCCGGACGTCTATTCCGGCTTCAACGAGACGGAATCGGCAGACATGCTGAGGGCATTCTTTTCGGAGAGAAGAGGCACATAGTCGTGCCGGTTGCGAGGACCGCCGCTATGCTGACGCGACGCAGTTGATCGACGCGACGCCGCTAAAGTCTTACTGAAGGATCTGCCACCACTTGGTGCCGCTGTTTGCGACCGCTGCATCCTTCTTACGCTGCTTCGCCTTCTTCTGCTCCGGTGTACCGAGGTCGTCGAGCTTTGCCGGATCATCCACGGCGCGATATTCGGTCGGCGGATCGGAAATGTAGCGGCGCTGGTCGATATAGGCACCCTTCTGCAGGGCGCGGGCTTCGCGATAGGCCTTGGTCTGGGCTTCGGTCGTCTGGCGACCGCCTTCGATGGCGGAACTTGCGAGCGGCGAACGATAGCTCGGATTGTCCGAATTCTCGTCGGCTTCCTTGACGAGGCGCTTACGGGCTTCTTCCGGCGATTCAACCCACTGGGGATTGTCCTTGTTGGCCACCGTCTGCTGCGGCTGAACGAGGGTTTCCTTCTGGTCTTGCGCGGGCATGACCAGCGTCGGGCGCGGGGTGTATTTCACGCCGGTATTCTTGGGACCCGGACCGGTCAGCGAAACGGACTGGCCGAGATCGTCGGCAAGCTGTTCCATGGCGGTCTTGTCGGTGCCGTAGGTCGGGCTGCTGGCGCAGCCGGACATCGTGGAGCTTGCCGCCAGAACAAGAGACAGGCAGGCGCCCAAACGGAACCAATGCGTCGCTAACATGAAAACCCTTCCCGCATGCCGGAATCAGTACTGCCCACCGGACAATCGTCCCCCTGACGCAAAAATCCGGCCATTTTCAGGCAGCTTTTACCGGATGAACGCCATAAAGGCAATTCACCCGGCAAATATCTTCAGGCACGGATGCCGAGTTCGCGAAGTGCTGCAGCGTCACGCGCCGAAACGTCGGGATAATCAGGATCGGAACCGACATCGGTGGTGATGCGCCAGGAACGGGCACATTTTACGCCTTCGGCAAGCTTCGGAACGACAGCGACTTCAGGCACCTCCGGCAGACGGAACGCGTCAGCCGGGCCGGCGCTCGCCTCGACTGCGATACCCGAGGTGATGCAGACTTCGCTGAAATCCTGCCCATCGAGCGCCTTGAGAAGTTCCGCATCGGCAACGTAGACGACGGGAGCAGCTTCCAGCGACGAGCCGATGCGCTTGTCCTTGCGCTCGATTTCGAGCGCACCGGTCACGACACCGCGGATCGCGCGGATCTTCTTCCACTTTTCGGCCAGCGCATCGTTGCGCCATTCCCCGGCAACCGGGGCGAACTGCTCCAGGTGTACCGAGACGGCCGACGGGTTACGCGAGAGCCAAGCCTCTTCGGTCGTGAAGGGCAGCATCGGTGCAAGCCAGGTCACCATGCAATCGAAGATCATACGGATGACATAGAGCGCCGAGCGGCGGCGAAGGCTGGAGGGCGCATCGCAGTAGAGCGCATCCTTGCGGATGTCGAAGTAGAAGGCCGAGAGCTCGACATTGGCGAAGTCGATGAGCGCACGGGCGATCTTCTTGAAGTCGAAGGCGTCGTAGTTTTCGCGCACGAGCTGATCGAGTTCGGAGAGGCGGTGCAGCATCAGCTGCTCCAGCTCCGGCAAATCGGCGAGCGTGATGACCTCGCCCTTGTCGTGGGCAAGCGTTCCGAGCATCCAGCGGATCGTGTTGCGCAGCTTGCGATAGGCATCGACATTGGTCTGGATGATCGTCTTGCCGACGCGCAGATCGTCCGCGTAGTCCGAGGTCATAACCCAGAGGCGAAGAATATCGGCACCGGCATCCTTCATCACTTCCTGCGGCGAGGTGACGTTGCCCTTCGACTTCGACATCTTCTCGCCCTTCTCGTCCATGGTGAAACCATGGGTGAGGACGGCGTTATAAGGCGCACGGCCACGCGTCGCAGCCGATTCCAGCAGCGATGAATGGAACCAGCCGCGATGCTGGTCGGAACCCTCAAGATAAAGATCGGCCGGCCACTTCAGGTCGGGGCGGTCTTCCAGCGTGAAAGTGTGCGTGGAGCCCGAGTCGAACCAGACATCGAGGATGTCCATGACCTGCGACCACTTGGCCGGGTCATGCTCGTTGCCGAGGAAACGCTCCTTGGCGCCTTCGGCAAACCAGGCATCGGCACCTTCGGCATCGAAAGCATCAAGGATACGCTGGTTGACGGCATCGTCCTGCAGCACCTGGCCCTGCTCGTCGACGAAGACGCAGATCGGCACGCCCCAGGCGCGCTGACGGGACAGAACCCAGTCCGGGCGCTGTTCGATCATGGCGCGCAGGCGGTTCTGGCCGGCGGCGGGCACGAAGCGGGTGTCGTCGATCGCCTTCAGCGCCCGGGTGCGCAGCGTCGTGCCGTCCGCCAGCGTCTTGTCCATATAGACGAACCACTGTGGCGTGTTGCGGAAGATGACAGGCTTCTTGGAGCGCCAGGAATGCGGATACTGATGCTTCAGGCGGCCACGGGCAAAGAGCGCATTACGTTCGATCAGCGCCTTGATGACGCGGTCGTTGGCATCGCCCTTCTTGCCGTTGTCGTCGATCACGCGCGCGCCCTCGAAGCCGGGTGCGTCAGCCGTGTAGAAGCCGCCATCGTCAACCGGGAACGGGATCTTGGTGTCGATACCCCGCGCCTCAAGTGAGCGGGCAGCTGACATCCAGGCATCAAAGTCTTCGCGGCCATGGCTGGGTGCAGTGTGCACGAAGCCAGTACCGGCATCGTCGGTGACGTGGTCGCCATCGAGCAGCGGCACAGTGAATTCATAGCCACCGCCGACACCCTTGAGCGGATGGGCACAGGTGATGCTGGCGAGATCGGCAGCGCTGACGTCAGAGAGGCGCTTGTACTGCAGTTTTGCCTTGGCGAAGGATTCTTCGGCGAGCTTGTCGGCGAACACAAGCTTTTCGCCCGGGCGCGGGCCGAAATCGTTCTCGGCGGCTGTCACTTCGTAAAGGCCATATGCCACGCGCGACGAATAGGCGATCGCCCGGTTACCGGGGATCGTCCAGGGCGTGGTGGTCCAGATGACGACGAAGGCATCCTTGAGGCCACCAGAGCCCTTTGCGACCGGAAATTTCACCCAGATCGTGTCGCTCTCATAGTCGTGATATTCGACTTCGGCTTCCGCCAGCGCGGTGCGTTCGACGACCGACCACATGATCGGCTTGGAGCCGCGATAGAGCTGGCCGCTCCTGGCGATCTTCAGGAGTTCGCCGGCGATGCGGCTTTCGGCGTGGAAGTTCATCGTCAGATACGGGTTTTCGAAGTCGCCGACGATGCCGAGACGCTGGAATTCGCCGCCCTGGATGGCGATCCATTTTTCGGCATAGGCACGGCATTCGCGGCGGAATTCGATCATCGCCGACGGCTCGGTCAGGTCAGGCTTGGCCTTGCCCTTGGCGCGGTAGTTCTCTTCCTCGATCTTCCATTCGATCGGCAGGCCGTGGCAGTCCCAGCCGGGAACATAGTTGGAGTCATAGCCGCGCATCTGGAAGGAGCGGGTGATGACGTCCTTGAGGATCTTGTTCAGCGCGTGGCCGATATGGATATTGCCGTTGGCATAGGGAGGGCCATCGTGCAGGACGAATTTTTCGCGGCCGGCGGCGGAAGCACGCAGCTTCTTGTAGAGATCCATCTGCTGCCAGCGGGCAACGAGCTCCGGCTCCTTCTGCGGCAGTCCGGCGCGCATCGGGAAATCCGTCTCAGGCAGATAGAGGGTCTTCGAGTAATCGATCTTTTCGGCTGTGTCGGTCATGTGTGACAATCGTTTCTGGCGGCCCGGACAGGGCGCGCGGACGTGAAATCTGTGGTGACGGAGAGCGCTCGTTCAATCCAAGCGCCGAAAACCCGGACCTTCCGGCCGCTCAGCGCGCGCGGAAGACCGGGCCGATAATTCGTATCGAATGCGCCAGCCGGAATTTACTCATCGCGCCGGTTCATAGGCGCTTTTAAGCGGAAAAGGAAGAGGGATTTCAGTCCCTCGGCTTCACGAAGGGCGCCTGCCAGCGACAGGTCGGCAAACGCCCGCAACATGCCATGGCTGCGATTTTGTTGCTCCCAATACAAAAATCCAAAGCGCCTGTCGAATTCCCGATCGCCCGAACGTCTTTGACTCGCAGGCATGGGAAATTCATCATGCCGATCAAACCCGCCCGCAAGGAGTGATGTGGATATGAGCAGTTCCTATCGTTGGGTTATCGTCGCGGCCGGCGCACTGATGACGTGCGTTGCCCTCGGCGCCATGTTTTCTCTCGCCATTTTCCAGCAGCCGATCGCAACCGCGACCGGCTGGTCGCATGCCGGCATCGCCAGCGCCATGACGCTGAATTTCATCGTCATGGGCATAGGCGGCTTCTTCTGGGGCGCTGCCAGCGACCGATACGGACCGCGCCCGGTCGTGCTGATCGGCTCCGTCATCCTTGGGTTGGCGCTGATGCTTGCCAGCCGCGCGGAAACGCTTCTGCAGTTCCAGCTGACCTATGGCGTGCTCGTCGGTCTCTCGGCCAGCGCCTTTTTCGCACCGATGATCGCCGCGACGACGGAGTGGTTCGACGAGAACCGCGGCCTTGCCGTCTCCTTGGTTTCGGCCGGTATGGGCGTTGCGCCGATGACGATCTCGCCCTTCGCGCGCTGGCTCATCACATCATATGAATGGCGCCCGGCGATGATGATCATCGGCATCGGCGCTCTCATCCTGATGATCCCGGCCGCCCTTCTCGTGCGCCGCCGGCCGTCGCCGCCTGTCGATGCACATGACGTCACCCTTTCAGCCGAAGGCAGCGGCCCTGATCTCTGGAAGGTGTTCCGCTCGCCGCAGTTCATCGTGCTTGGGCTTACCTTCTTCGCCTGCTGTGCGGCTCATTCCGGGCCGATCTTCCATATGGTGAGCTACGCCACACTCTGCGGCGTTGCACCGATGGCTGCTGTCAGTATCTACAGTGTCGAGGGTCTCGCCGGCCTCGGCGGGCGCCTGCTTTACGGCACGCTGGCGGACCGGATCGGCGTCAAGCCAGTCATCATCGCAGGCCTGCTGGTGCAGGCGGCAGCCCTTGCCACCTACCTCGCCGTCAGCAAGCTTGGGGAATTCTACGCGCTCGCCGTCATCTTCGGCAGCGCCTATGGCGGGGTGATGCCGCTCTATGCCGTACTGGCGCGTGAATATTTCGGCCCGCGCATCATCGGCACGGTGTTCGGGGCCGCGACAATGCTCTCCAGCATCGGCATGGCCTTCGGCCCGCTGATCGGCGGCTGGATCTACGATACCTATGCCAACTACTCGTGGCTGTTCATCGGCTCCGCGCTTGTCGGACTCGGTGCGGCGGCAATCGCACTCGCCTTCCCGCCGTTGCCGCGGCAGAAGGCGCAGCCTGCGCTCAATCTGTCCTGAGCGTTTCTTTGTTTTTACGCAATTCCGGACGCAAAACGCTCAAGCGCTTTTGCTGGAATTGCTCAGTCGAAACAGAGCTTCCGGTCGAGCTCGCCGAGCGGTCTCACACCTTCGAGAAGCGCCCTCGCCTCCTCCTCGTCGCGCTTGATCTGCGCGACGAGCGGATCGAGCCCATCGAACTTCAGTTCAGGGCGCAGATAGCCGAAGAAGGAGACCGAACAAGTCTGGCCGTAGAGATCGCCGCTGAAATCGAAGAGATAGGTTTCGAGCAACGGCACGCCGTTTTCCGTCACCGTCGGGCGCCGGCCGTAGCTTGCCACCGCATCATACAGCCTGCCGTTTTCGAGGCGGAAACGAACGGCGTAAATGCCGGCTGCGAGTTCCGCCTCCGGCGGCAGCTGCATATTGGCGGTCGGGAAGCCGAGCTGGCGGCCGAGCTTCTCGCCATCGATCACCTTCGCCTGCACCGTATAGTGATAGCCGAGCATGGCGGCGACGGAGGAGACATCACCTTCCTTCAGCAGCGCACGGACATGGCTCGATGAGACGACATCCGTGTTCTCGTCGCGGAATGCGTCGATCAGAGTGACGCCGAAACCATATTTGTTGCCGGCATCCATCAGGAAGGCAGGTCCACCTTCCCGGCCGCGGCCGAAATGGAAGTCGAACCCGGTCACAACTTCGGAGGCGCCGAGCCAGTCCTTCAGGATGGAATGGATGAAATCATCCGCCGAGCGTTGCGAGAATTCGTAGTCGAAAGGATATTCGATGACCGCGTTGAAGCCCAGCTCCTCCAGGATGCGTGCCTTGAAGGGCGCCGGCGTCAGGCGGAAGACCGGCGCATCCGGCTTGAAAACGGTGCGCGGATGCGGCTCGAAGGTCAGCACCAGGGCGGGTATGCCGCGCTCCCGTGCGATATCGAGTGCCCGGTTCAGCACCGATTGATGGCCGCGATGAACGCCGTCGAAATTGCCGATGGCGATGACGCCGCCTTTCAGATGCTCGGGTAGCGGATCGCGGGTTTCATTGCGGTGGAACACGGTCATCGATTTGTTTTCTCTTATGCGAGGCGCGGCATCCACCACTTGGGTGCGGCTTTTTCCCGTTCGAGATAGGCGTTGAGGATCGCCTCGTCGGTCTCGCCGTTCAACGTATATTCCTTCGCGTGGATGCCGCCGCTGATGTAGAGAAGGTCGAGCCCATAATTCAAGGCGCCACGAACATCCGTCGGCATGCCGTCGCCGATCGCCAGCACACGGTCGATGGGGAAATCACCGCGGACCTCGCGGGCAGCGGCAAGGGTTGCCTCATAGATCGGCCGATGCGGCTTGCCGGCGATGCGGGTGGAGCCGCCGAGCTGCTCATAATAGGCGGCCATGGCGCCGGCGCAGGGAATGATGCGGTGGCCGCGCTCGACCACTAGATCGGGATTGGCGCAGATCATCGGCACGTTGCGGGATTTGAACTCCTGCAGCATGTCCGTGTAGTCCTCGGGCGTCTGCGTCTCGTCATCGAAGAAGCCAGTGCAGACGACCGAGGTGGCTTCGCCGGCGGCAGCGCGCTCGATATCGAGGCCTTCGAGGATCGGGCTGTCGCGCTCGGGACCAAGCAGGAAGATCTCGCGTGGACCTTCGGCGATCAATGTCCGCGTGACATCGCCCGAGGTGACGATGCGGTCATAAGCGCCGTCGGGCACGCCGATCTGGCGCAACTGCTCGACGACCTGCCAGGAAACGCGCGGCGAATTGGTGATGAGAACGACGGCCAGACCTGCGGCGCGGGCCGCCTGCAGCGCCTCACCAGCCTTCGGAAACGGATCGACGCCATTATGCACGACACCCCAGACATCGCAGAGCACTACGTCATATCGATCGGTGATCTCGGAGAAATTCGCAATCCGCTTTGCCATTCCGCTTTCCTGCTTCGCTTTCGGTCACCGGTGACATTGCAAAGGCGGGCTTCAATGGCAAGGCATTTTCTATATTAGGCCAAGAACGCCGGAGGCTCAAAAGCTGGACGTGAGCAAAGCTCGGTAACCACGCCGGACAAATCCCGCCTGTCTTCACAATTCCGGCACAAAAATCCGTGAAGGCTCTTCTTGACTCCTTCAGGAGCCATCCCTAAATGCACGGCGCTAGCACTCACAGGAGTTGAGTGCTAACATCCACCTTGTGGGCCACCCCGGTCCGCGAATGTCATTTGATCGAGGGATTAGACAATGGCAAGCACCAATTTCCGCCCGCTTCACGATCGCGTCGTCGTCCGTCGCGTTGAATCCGAAGAGAAGACCAAGGGCGGCATCATCATCCCGGACACCGCCAAGGAAAAGCCGCAGGAAGGCGAAATCGTCGCTGTCGGCTCCGGCGCCCGTGACGAATCCGGCAAGGTCGTAGCACTCGACGTCAAGGCTGGCGACCGCGTTCTGTTCGGCAAGTGGTCGGGCACCGAAGTCAAGATCAACGGCGAAGACCTTCTCATCATGAAGGAAGCCGACATCATGGGCATCATCGGCTGATCCAGCCGTTCGCCTTTTACCCGATATCGTTGACACCCCTTTTCAGGAGTTCTCAAAATGGCAGCTAAAGAAGTAAAATTCGGCCGCGGCGCGCGCGAAAAGATGCTGCGTGGCGTCGATATCCTCGCTGACGCAGTGAAGGTCACCCTCGGTCCCAAGGGCCGCAACGTCGTTATCGACAAGTCCTTCGGCGCTCCGCGCATCACCAAGGACGGTGTTTCGGTCGCCAAGGAAATCGAACTCGAAGACAAGTTCGAAAACATGGGCGCCCAGATGGTCCGCGAAGTTGCTTCGAAGACCAACGACGTCGCCGGCGACGGCACCACGACTGCAACGGTTCTCGCACAGGCCATCGTTCGCGAAGGCGCAAAGGCAGTTGCTGCCGGCATGAACCCGATGGACCTGAAGCGCGGTATCGACCTCGCTGTTGCTGAAGTCGTCAAGGATCTCCAGGCTAAGGCCAAGAAGATCAACACGTCGGAAGAAGTTGCCCAGGTCGGCACGATCTCCGCAAACGGCGAAAAGCAGATCGGTCTCGACATTGCTGAAGCGATGCAGAAGGTCGGCAACGAAGGCGTTATCACCGTCGAAGAAGCCAAGACCGCTGAAACCGAACTCGAAGTCGTCGAAGGCATGCAGTTCGACCGCGGCTACCTGAGCCCCTACTTCGTCACCAACCCGGAAAAGATGGTTGCTGATCTCGAAGACGCCTTCATCCTCCTGCACGAAAAGAAGCTCTCGAACCTGCAGTCCATGCTCCCGGTTCTCGAAGCTGTCGTTCAAACCGGCAAGCCGCTCCTCATCATCGCTGAAGACGTCGAAGGCGAAGCTCTTGCGACCCTCGTCGTCAACAAGCTGCGTGGCGGCCTGAAGATTGCTGCTGTCAAGGCTCCGGGCTTCGGCGACCGCCGCAAGGCCATGCTGGAAGACATCGCTATCCTCACGGGCGGCACTGTCATCTCCGAAGACCTCGGCATCAAGCTCGAGTCTGTTACCCTCGACATGCTCGGCCGCACCAAGAAGGTTTCGATCTCCAAGGAAAACACCACGATCGTCGACGGCGCTGGCGCCAAGTCCGACATCGAAGGCCGTGTTGCCCAGATCAAGGCCCAGATCGAAGAAACCACCTCCGACTACGACCGTGAAAAGCTGCAGGAACGTCTTGCCAAGCTCGCTGGCGGTGTTGCCGTCATCCGCGTCGGCGGTTCGACGGAAGTCGAAGTGAAGGAAAAGAAGGACCGCATCGACGACGCCCTTAACGCGACGCGCGCTGCTGTTCAGGAAGGTATCGTACCGGGCGGCGGCGTCGCTCTGCTGCGCTCTTCCACAAAGATCAAGGCCAAGGGCGAAAACGACGACCAGGAAGCTGGTATCAACATCGTTCGCCGCGCTCTCCAGGCTCTGGTTCGCCAGATCGCTGAAAACGCAGGCGACGAAGCTTCGATCGTTGTCGGCAAGATCCTCGACAAGAACGAAGACAACTACGGCTACAACGCCCAGACCGGCGAATATGGCGACCTGATCCAGCTCGGCATCGTCGACCCGGTCAAGGTTGTCCGTACGGCTCTGCAGAACGCGGCTTCGGTTGCTTCGCTGCTGATCACCACGGAAGCCATGATCGCCGAGCTGCCGAAGAAGGACGCTCCGGCAATGCCGGGCGGCATGGGCGGCATGGGCGGTATGGACATGATGTGATAGGCCGAAGGCCTTTCACAGCGTCGTCCGTAAAACCGCCCATCATCCAAGATGGTTCAGCGCGTCAAGCGCGCTGAACAGGCGGTATGGACATGATGTAAGGCTCTGGTCATCCATCTGGGCCATCCGGTTCAGTTCAGGAAAGGGCGGTCTTCGGGCCGCCCTTTCTTTTATTCAAGCGATTCGAAGAACACCTTGTTTAATAAGTCGCTTGAACGTTTAATCTGCGGCAGAAAGCGTGATTTTTTGATCGAGGCTTTCGCGAAGCTTGCGCCACGGTACATTTTTCAATTGCGAAGAATTCGGATGCAAAGCTCATAACCTACGAAGATTGCATGCTGTGCGGAGAGTGGAACCGTTTCCACAGCATGAAAAGCTGAGTTCCAGCCGCAAAATTAGTGTGAAACCCACAAATCTGCAGAAAACCCTTGTCATAACGCCAGCCTAACGCCCGGAAAAAGCCGTTGCCGTTTGCGCAAAAGCTCCTATAAATCCGCGCTGCAATTGACGTTCCAGCCCGGAAGAATACTCGCCGCAGACGAGACCGGAGCACGCCAAAGGCCAATGCGTGAACATTCGGGCTTCGAAGGTCTCCGCGAACATACGAGAGTAAATCTTGCGGAAGGCATTCGTGCGGCGACCATCTGAGGTGCCGCCGAGCAACTGTTGCCGCGAGATCAAGCACAGGCATGATGCCTGCCGCTACGTGATCCTGTTTCTTTGTGTTTGCCGAGTGTGCGGCGGGGCAGCCGCACCCGAATTGGGGAACGCCTTGTTTAAGATCGCCAAAGCCAATGCTGCCGCACCCTTGATGCCTGGCTCGCTGGACTACAACAATCATAATCACGAAATGTTGGCGCAGTTTTCCGTGTCCGAAAGCTGGATCGGAGATTTTTCGACAGGCGTGATCAGGCTCGGAGAATGGAGCGCGATGCTGCACGGTCTCTCGGCGCAGGAATGCGGCCTGTTGAGCCTGGTGCGCTGCTATAACACCAGGGATCGCAACCACGTCCTGCAGCTCTTCGAGCAGGCGGCGACGCTTTCCTCATCCTTCTGTTTCTCGACGACCATCATCATGCCGAACGGTTTCCGTCAGCCGCTCTTTTGCATGGGCGAATCCAATGGGCTGGAGGAAAAATACAGCGGCAGCATGGTCGGCGTTTTCATCTTCCCGCGCTTCAAGCTGGAAGGTACCAGCCAGATCGCCAGCCGGCAGTAATCTGCCTGCATGGACACAAGAAAAGGCCGGTCTCGCGACCGGCCTTTTCTGTTTCAATCCTAAGACCGTCAGGCGGGCTTCACCGGAATGCTGAGGCCCTTCTCGCTCGCCGGTCGGGCGATGCAGCGCTGCAGCCAATCCATGACGGCAGGGAATTTCGCATATTCCAGCACCTCGCGGCCACCATAGAAGATGTCGGCGCCGCGGAGCCACGGGAATGTGGTGATGTCGGCGATGGTGTACTCGTCGCCCATGATCCATTGGCGACCCTGCAGGCGGCTTTCCAGCACGCCGAGCAGGCGCTTGGATTCGTCGCGATAGCGCTCCACCGGATAGGAATTGTTGGCGACCTTGTCAGCGGCGAATTTATAGAAATGGCCGAACTGGCCGAACATCGGGCCGATGCCGGCCATCTGGAAAAAGACCCACTGGATGGTTTCATAGCGGCCCGCGGCATCAGCCGGGATCAGCTTGCCGGTCTTTTCCGCCAGATAGAGCAGGATGGCTCCAGATTCGAAAAGGCCGATCGGCTTTCCGTCCGGGCCATTGGGGTCGATGATTGCGGGAATGCGGCCGTTCGGGTTCAGCGAGACGAATTCAGCCGTCTTCTGATCGGTGGTCGCGAAGGAAACATAGTGAGCCTCATAGGGCAGACCGAGCTCCTCCAGCGCCACAGAGATCTTCACGCCATTCGGCGTCTGAAGGGAATAAAGCTGAATAATATCAGGGTTTTTCGCCGGCCAGCGGCTGGTGATCGGGAATGCGGAAAGATCTGCCATCGGGGTTCTCCATAGTGAGGAGGCGACCATAGAAGACGCCTGCACCGCAAGGCAAGTCACCCGATCGTTTCGTATTAGTGAACAAACTGTCCGCTGGCGTTTATCTTTCCCTGACGTCAGAAAAAGGCGAGATAGAGGGCATCCGAGGTCCAACACGGTGCCGGGGCATCAAGACCTCAAAAGTCATTCAACGGAGCAACGTCCATGTCGAATACGAACAACGCCCTCATCCTTCTCGCCCGCATTCTTCTGTCCTTCATGTTCATCCTTGCCGGCTTCGGCAAGATAACCGATGCTGCCGGTACTGCGGGCATGATCGCCGGTGCCGGCCTGCCGGCAGCAACCCTCCTGGCCTATGCTGCAGGCCTCTTCGAACTGCTGGCCGGCCTTGCGGTTCTCACAGGCTTCCAGGTTCGCATCGTCGGCTGGCTGCTCGCAGGCTTCTGCGTATTTACAGCCGTTGTCTTCCATCTGCCCTACGCAAGTGGCGCGGAACTCGTGAATATCCTCAACCAGATCATGGTCATGAAGAACATCACACTGGCCGGCGCATACATCCTGCTCGCCACCGTCGGTGCCGGTGCCTATTCGATTGATGCACGCCGCGGCCTGCAGGCCGTCGCTGCCCGCTAATTCCATCTCCTCCCAAAATGCAAAACCCGCCGTCTGCTGACGGCGGGTTTTGCATGTTCAGTAATTTGGTTCAGAGAACCGCGCGGACAGCCTCGGCAATCGCCGTCACCGTCGGCGTATCGGCATGCGTATCCTTGCGGGCACGCACCAGGCAGGCTTCCGAGCGCAAGATGACGCCATCGGAGAGCACCTTGAGGTGATTGGCGCGCAGCGTCGAACCGGTCGAGGTGATATCGACGATGATATCGGCCGAGCCGGAGGCCGGCGCGCCTTCCGTGGCGCCCAGGCTCTCGACGATGCGGTAGAGCTGGATGCCGTGCTGGCTGGAGAAGAACTGCTGGGTCAAGCGCCAGTATTTCGTGGCGATTGCGAGACGCCGGCCGTGACGGGCGCGGAAATCGGCAGCGACATCCACCAGATCGGCCATCGTATCGACATCCAGCCAGATTTCCGGCACGGCGACGACAACATCGGCATGGCCGAAGCCGAGGCGGGCGCAGAATTCCACCCGTCTGTCGGCTTCAGCCAGTCCCTCGCGCACGAGGTCTTCGCCGGTGACGCCGAAATCGATCGAGCCGTTGCCGAGCTCGCGGGAAATTTCCGAGGCCGAGAGGAAGGCGATTTCCACATCGTCCCAACCTTCGACACGGCCGCGATAGGAGCGATCGTTGCCGACTGCGTAGATTTTCATGCCGGCACGCTCGAAGATCGCAGAGGCGTCATCCTTCATGCGGCCCTTGGAGGGAAGCGCAATGGTGATCGTCATGCGGCGGCCCTTTCGGTTTCGATACGGTCGAGCCAGAGGGAGAAGCCGACGGCGGGAATGCGGTCCTTGGCGCCAAGGAAGGTCATCAGCCTGTCGAAACGGCCGCCGCCGGCCAGAACCGCCGAGGAGCCTTCAACCATCACCTCGAAGACGAGGCCGGTATAATAATCGAGCGGACGGCCGAAAGCGGCGCGGTATTCGATAAGCGACAGATCGACGCCGGCATTGGCGATCGCTGCGACGCGACCATCGAAACGCGCCAGCGCATTGCCGAGCTTCAGTCCGGCCGCGTCGGCGAAATGCGAAAGTGCCGCTGATGCATTGACAAGCGGCACGTTGAGCGACAGGAACTGCTCCAGCACTTGGAAAGCGGCGTCATCCAGCCGGGTCTCGGACAGGACGAGCTTTTCCTTCAGGCGGCGGGCAATCTCCTGCGGCGAGCGGCTGGCGTTTGTGGAATAGCCGGTCGCCTGCATCGTCTCGTCGATATAGGAAACCAGTGCCGCCTCATCATCCTCACCGACAAGCCGGGCGACATCATCATCAAGGCCGGTCACGAATTGCGGGCTGACGAGACGCGCCAGCAGCGTCTCCAGTTGGATCATGTTGCCGAAGGCATGGATCAGCCGCTTCTGCCAGCCAAGCGGCAGGCCGAGCGCCTGCACGACGGCTTCGAACACGGCCTGATCGCCTATTGTCACCGAGAGATGCCGGCCGGGCAGCAGGCGGGACAGGATGCCAACCGCATCGCCAATCGCGCGGGCATCGGCGCTCGCAAGGTTAATATCGCCGAGATCTTCAATGCCGGCCTGATAGAATTCATTGCTGCCATCGCGGCGCTGGCGGAAGACTTCGCCGAGATAGGAGTAACGCTTCGGCGTGCCTGTCGCGCTCTCGATATGGCGCAGACAGACAGGAATGGTGAATTCCGGGCGCAGGCACAGGCTGGCGCCGGTTTCGCTTTCCGTCATGAAGATGCGCCTGCGAAGATCCTCGCCGGCGATATCGAGAAAGGGTTCGGCCGGCTGGATGACCGGCGTGTCTATCCGCTCCGCCTTGCGGGCGGCGAATTCGTCCAGAAGCTCGCCGGAGAATTCGGGAAGGTTGATGAGGGCCATATCAGCCCGCCCTCTTCCGGTCCTCCGCCTGCGCGGCGAGGATTTCCTTCACCTTGGCGACGAGATCGGTTTCCGCAACGGTTTCCTGCGCCACACGCGCCTCGCGCCAGGTCGTGTTGTCCTCGATCTCGCCGGAGAGGCGCTTGCCCTCGATGAGATCCTTGATCTGGACGACGCCCTGCGCACGCTCGTCGCCACCCTGGATGATGGCGATCGGGCAGCCGCGGCGGTCGGCATATTTCAGCTGGTTGCCGAACTTCTTCCAGTTGCCCTGGAACATCTCGGCGCGGATGCCGGCGGCGCGAAGCTCCTGCGTGAAGCGCTGATAGCGGCCCATGGCCTCGACATCGCCATCCATGACGGTAACGAGCACCGGCTCGATGACATCCTGCTGGCCGAGCTTGCCGAGGTTCTTCAGCGCCGTCATCAGGCGCGAGACGCCGATGGAGAAGCCTGTTGCCGGAACGGGCTGGCCCATGAAGCGGGACACGAGACCATCGTAACGACCGCCACCGCCAACGGAACCGAAAACGACCTTCTCGCCCTTTTCGTTGGTGACGTCGAAGAGCAGTTCGGCCTCGTAAACCGGGCCGGTGTAATATTCGAGGCCGCGGACGACAGAGGGATCGATCTTGATGCGGTCGGACTGATAGCCGGCGCTGGTGACGAGTGCGCCGATGAAATTCAGTTCCTCGACGCCTTCGCTGCCCTTCTCGGTGCCGGCAACCAGCTCGGCGAGCCGGACGGCGCTTTCGGCATAGTTCTTGATGCCGACGAAGAAGAGGACCTTCTCGATCTGATCGTCGTTGAGTTTCGCGCCCTTGGTGAAGTCACCGGATTCGTCCTTGCGGCCTTCGCCAAGCAGCAGGCGCACCCCATCAGGGCCGAACTTGTCGAGCTTGTCGATGGCCCGCAGCACGTTGAGACGCTGGCCGGCCTTGTCGTCGCCGCCGAGGCCGATTGCTTCGAGCACGCCGTCCAGAACCTTGCGGTTGTTGACGCGAATGACATAGTCGCCGCGCTTGATGCCGAGCGCTTCCAGCGTATCAGCCATCATCATGCACATTTCGGCATCGGCCTGAACGCCCGGTGCGCCGACCGTATCGGCATCGAACTGCATGAACTGACGGAAGCGGCCCGGACCCGGCTTCTCGTTGCGGAAGACGTAGCCGGCGCGATAGGTGCGGTAGGGAAGCTGGATCTCGTTGAAATTCTCAGCGACATGGCGGGCGAGCGGCGCCGTCAGGTCGTAACGCAGCGACATCCACTGCTCGTCATCGTCCTGCAGCGAGAAGACGCCTTCGTTGGGGCGGTCGCTGTCCGGCAGGAACTTGCCGAGCGCATCGGTATATTCAAACAGCGGCGTTTCGACCGGATCGAAACCATAATGCTCATAGACCTCACGGATCTTCGCAGTCATTTCGTTGACGGCTCGGATATCGGCTGCCGACCGGTCAACGAAGCCGCGCGGAAGACGGGCCTTGAGCTTTTGTGGTTTCTTCTGCCTGTCGTTCATTTCGGGGGAGTTCCACCTATGTGATAGTGGCGGTTTCCTAGCGGATTGGGCGGGGAGCGGCAAGGGCAAGGGCCTTGATATGGCGACCAGAATCGATTGATCGATGCGGAAAGGACCAGATATCAGGATATCACCATGATCGCGGAAGCCCTGCAGTATCTCACCACACTTGCGCTCACGGGCAACCCGCACCGCCGCTATATCCGCTATTCGGTCAATCTCTGGTCACGCGCCGGTCGCTGCAGCAAGGACTGGGCCGCGCATGAAGAGAGCTGCAAGAATGCCATTCGCACTGCAATGGCGGGCCTTTCACAGCGGCGGACTGCCGTCGTGCTCGGCTCCGGACTGCTCCGGGATGTGCCGGTCGAGGAGCTGGCGAAGAGCTTCGACACAGTGGTTTTGGTCGATCTCGTACATCTGGCATCGGTACGCCTGTGGCTGAAAACCAAGGGCACGCGGAACGTCCGGCTGATCGAACGCGATCTTTCCGGCTATGAGGCGCTTGCAGCCAAAGAGGCAGCGGAACCGCTCGGCTTCCTGCGCAGCGTGCCCTATCTCGATTTCGTCGTCTCGGCCAATCTGCTCTCGCAGATCGGACTCGGCGTAAAGCGGCGATACGAGGCGGAGGCCTCATCCGGGATGCCCGCGGATACTGTGGAACGGCTGATCGCAGCACATCTTCGAGGGGTGGCAGACCTGCCCTGCCGCACCTGCCTGCTGACGGACATTTCCTATGCCGTTATCGACCGCACCGGCAAAGTGCATGAGGACGCGGATCTGCTGCATGGCATTGCGCCGCCCAAGGCAAAGGCCGGCTGGGACTGGCCCGTCGCACCGCTCGGCGAGGAAAGCCGCGACTACCAGATCGTTCACAAGGTCATTGCCACCTGGTGAGGTCCTTGGCTTTTTGCCTGTACCTGCCTATGTTTTTCCCATGCGCGCTTTGGCCCTCATGACAATGTTCTTCGGTTGGCTGGTCTACAGCACCATGTCGGCATGGGCGGGCTGTCCGACCTGCGCATCGATGAATATGGCGGTCCAGCCAGAAACCACGTCGCACCATCATATGGTAGGCATGGCCAAGCCCGATATGGCAGCCAAAAGCGATTCCGCGAAAGATCCCTGCTCCACGAGCGCTGCGCATATGCCGCTCTGTGCCGCCTGCATGGTGCTGCCGGTCGCTGATCTGATTGCCGCCGGCGGTAAACTGGTTTTCGCCTACCCTTCTCCCGCACTCGACCGCGCGCTCAGAGATAACGGGCCCGCGCCGCAGGCGCCTCCTCCTCGTTTTATCTGACGATTTCTTTCACAGAACGGCAGCTGTGAGCTGTTACTCCAAGCTATTGTCAGACAGAGGAAGGAACTCTCATGTCTCTGAAAATCACGACCCTTTCCGCACTCATCGCCTTTGCAGCGCCGGCCTTTGCCGAGGATATGTCAACGATGGACATGTCCAAGCACATGGGCGGCCATGATCCATCCAGCCAGGCCTTCACAGAGGCCAATGACAAGATGCACAAGGACATGATGATCAAATTGAGCGGCGATACCGATGAGGATTTCGTCCGCAGCATGATCCCTCACCATCAGGGCGCGATCGACATGGCAAAGATCGAGCTGCAATACGGAAAAGATCCCGAGATCCGCAAGCTCGCCGAAAGCGTCATCAAGGCACAGGAGGCTGAAATCACCGAGATGAATGCCTGGCTGAAGAAGCACGCCAAGTAAGCTCATCGCGAGAAATGCGAGGGCCGCCGTCAGAGCAGCGGCCCTTTTTTTGATCAGGCTTTGGGTTCGAAATCAGCCGGGCGGCGGCCGGCTGCCTGGCGGGAGAGCATCCAGCCCGGATATTCCGGAGCCAGCGCACTGACTTCATCAAGCCGCTTGATCTCGTCGGCATCGAGTTTCAGCTTGACGGCGGCAAGGTTCTGGTCGAGCTGCTCGACACGCTTGGCGCCGATGATGACGGTCGTGACGAAGGGCTTGGCGAGGATATAGGCGAGCGCCACGGTGGCGACGCTCACGCCATGCTTTTCGGCAATTTCGCGCATGACAGCGACGCAGGCCCAGGCCCGGTCCTTATCGACTGGCGGGAAATCGAAATTGGCACGGCGGCCTTCGCCATTGCCCGGTGCGCCCGGACCATATTTGCCCGAGAGAAGACCGCCGGCGAGCGGCGACCAGACCATGAGGCCGAGTTTTTCTTCCTGCAGCAGCGGAACGATATCGCGTTCGAGGTCACGGCCGGCGATCGAATAATAGGCCTGCACAGTCTCGAAACGGGCATAATCCCTGCGCTCGGAAATGCCGAGCGCCTTGGCGATGCGCCAGGCCTGCCAGTTGGAGACGCCGACGTAACGCACCATGCCGCGGGCGACGAGATCGTCGAGTGCGCGCAGCGTCTCGTCGATCGGCGTCACCGGGTCGGTCGCATGGATCTGGTAGAGATCGATATGATCCGTCTGCAGGCGTTTCAGGCTGGCCTCGACGGAGTCCATGATGTGGCCGCGCGAGGCGCCGCGGTCGTTCGGCTTGTCGCCCATGACGCCATAGACCTTGGTGGCGATGACGACATCCTTGCGCGGCACGTTGAGGTTCTTCAGCGCCTGACCGAGCAGCCGCTCGGATTCGCCGAAGGAATAAACGTCAGCAGTATCGATGAAATTGACGCCAGCCTCCAGCGAGCGCTGGACGATCTCATCGGCTGCCTTCTGGTCGACATCGGCGATGGCACCCCAAGGAGTACCTTCCTTGGCTTCACCGAAGGTCATGGTGCCAAGGCAGATTTCAGATACGAAAAGTCCGGTATTTCCGAGTTGATTGTAACGCATGTCGAGAAAATCCCTTGTGTCTGCCGCTATGGGGCTTGCGGACCGCTGAACTCTATTTTTTGATTATTGGCCTGCGCGTGACAGGAACAGCCGGGGCTGGCTGCGAGGTGAGGCACCTTACATGTAGGTCGCGACCCGGCGTTTTTCAACGGAACACGGCATCGTGCGGACCCGTGGGCAACGCCCTTGTCTCGACACAGGCCGAGAATAGATTATCTCTTTATTTTCCACAGGGCCATTTCAAGAGGTCCGCATATGACCGCCCGACCATTAACGACGATCGGCTTCGATGCCGATGATACGCTCTGGCAGAACGAACATTATTACCGGCTGACGGAAGAGCATTTTACCAGGCTTCTTACCGATTTCGCCGACGGAGCGAAGATTTCCGAACGGCTTCTCGAGGCGGAGAAACGCAATCTTGCCCATTACGGCTTCGGCATCAAAGGCTTCACGCTGTCGATGATCGAGACGGCGATCGAGGTCACCGAGGGCAAGGTGCCGTCCAGCGTGATCGCCAAAATCCTCGATACTGGACGCGACCTTCTGTCCCATCCGGTCGAGACCCTGCCGCATGTGCGCGATACGCTGGAGACGCTTGCGGGGAAATATCTACTGGTGCTGATCACCAAGGGCGACCTCTTCGACCAGGAGCGCAAGCTCGCTCAATCCGGGCTTGGCGACTACTTCGATGCGGTCGAGATCGTTTCCGACAAGACGGCCGTCACTTATCGGCGCATCTTCTCAAAGGTCGGCGACGGGCCGGAGCGTGCGATGATGGTCGGCAATTCGTTGAAGTCCGATATCGTGCCGGCCATCGCCGCCGGGAGCTACGGCGTCTTCGTGCCGCATGAGCTGACCTGGGTGCTGGAGCGGGTCGAGGAGCCAAAGGAGGCGCCGCGCTTCCGCAAGATCGGCCATCTCGGCGAACTGCACGGGCTGATCGACGGATTACATTAAGCTCCTTATTCCCGCGCAATTCCGAACGTAAAACCGCTGCACAGTTTTGCTGCTGAAATTGCTGGTCTATTTCCGCTTCGGAAAGAGGGACGGCTGCTCCTGCTGGGCAGGTGCCGGTTGCGTCGGCTGGGGTGCTGCGGCAAGCGGTTCGATCAGGATACTATAGGGGGCGCCTAGCCCGCGGCGCGGGGAGACCTTGGAATAATAGGGACGCAGCAGCCAGGTGGCGTTTTCCTTGACCGTCGTCTCGTAGCTCGTACCGTCCTCATCGGTGCCGAAAAAGGCTTCGTCATCGGGCTTCGACAGGTCGAAGATCGCGAGAAAGGCATATTTGCTCTTCGTCTCGAAGCTGATCTTCACATGCTGGCCGGTGCGCACCGGCAGCGTATAGACATGGCTGTTGCCGAACTTGGTCCAGCCTTTCAGCTGCATGGTCACGGCCGGAAACTGCAGCTTTTCGAGCTTCTCACCGGGGTCGAGCTGCGGCGTCTGCGCAAGGGCTGCGGAGGCGGACAGAAAAAGTGCTGCGGCAAGGGTGGTAATTGATTTCACGGGCGATTTCATGGGCGCACCAATGCTGCGCGCATCGCCTCCACTTCCGCGCGGCAGAAGCAGCCTTCGAGATGATCGTTGACGAGACCCATAGCCTGCATGAAGGCATAAACTGTGGTCGGTCCGACAAACGTCCAGCCGCGCTTCTTCAGATCCTTCGATATCCTGACTGACGTGGCGGTCGTCGGGTTGGCGACGATATGCTCCCTGTCGACGATATCTGGCCGATCCTCGGGGCGAGGTTCGTAACTCCAGAAATAGCGCGCCAGGGAGCCGAATTCACTGCGCAGATCGATCGCGCGCCGGGCATTGTTGATCGTCGAGACGATCTTGCCGCGATGGCGAATGATTCCGGTATCGGCGAGGCAGCGGGCGATATCCTCGTCGCCGAAGCGCGCCACCTTCTCGAAATCGAAAGCGGCGAAAGCGGCGCGGAAATTCTCGCGCTTGCGCAGGATCGTCAGCCAGGAAAGACCGGACTGGAAGCCTTCGAGGCAGATCTTCTCGAAGAGCCTGATATCATTGGTGACAGGCCTGCCCCACTCCTCGTCATGGTACCGTAGATAATCAGGCAGATTCGCATGCCAGTGGCAGCGGCTCTTGCCGTCCTCGCCGATGATGATGCCGGTTTCGCTCATATTTTTTCTCGTTTGCTGCCTGCGAACACGGCTTTACCATTTGCAAACCTTCTTTCCAAACCGAACGATAACCCTGACGAAAAGTTTATTCGGTCCTTCGTCTTTTCATGAATCCGCATTTACCATTCGCTGGCGGGCGCAATGGCAGCATGATCGCAGGCGGACAATTCCGCCAGTGCATTTTCGGTCATTTGTAGAGAGTCCGCCCGATGATGAAACCCCTTGTCCTTGCCGCAGCCATGCTCGGCATTCTGTCCACGGCCGCCCTTGCAGACGACCGCTACGCCTCCCGTCCACCCGTCGTGCTGAGCCCTGACCTCACCGCTCCCTGGATCAACCAGCTCGGCGGCGGCCGGGTTCGTCCCGTCGTCTACCAGCGGCCGGTCGTCTACCAGCAACGCGGCCTTTTCCAGCAGCGTCGCACGGTCATCCAGCGCGCGCCGCAGCCGGCGCCGCAGACCGTGTCTGCCATCCGCCCCGGCGTTCCCGTCATCCGCGGACAGGTCGAGCCGCAGTTCCTGCCGCAGATGGTCGACTACGACACGAAGGAAAGGCCCGGTACGCTTGTCATCGACACCAACAACCGCTTCCTTTACCTCGTTATGGATGGTGGCAAGGCCCGCCGCTATGGCGTCGGTGTCGGCAAGCCTGGTTTCGAATGGGCCGGCGCCCACAAGATCACCCGCAAGTCGGAGTGGCCGGACTGGACGCCACCCTCGGAAATGGTGAGCCGTGAAGCAGCCAAGGGCCATTATCTTCCTGCCCGCATGGATGGCGGCCCGGAAAATCCGCTCGGCGCCCGCGCCATGTATCTCGGCTCCACCCTCTACCGCATTCACGGCACGAATGCGCCCTGGACAATCGGCAGCGCCGTCTCCTCCGGCTGCATCCGCATGCGCAACGAAGACGTGGTCGACCTTTACGATCGCGTCAACGTCGGCACCCGCGTTATCGTGATGTAAGAGCAAATAACGGTCAGCGGGCGGCAAGAACAGCCGACCGCTGGCCTGCAAAAAATCGTATCCCTCACCTCTCCGACTTGAAATTCAAACCGATTTGACTAGCCTCTAGCGGTCCTGAAGGAGAGGGTATCGAAAATGAAGCAATTTCTTAGGCTCGCGGCGGCGGCTGCCGTTGCGTTGTCCTGTACGGTAGTGACTGTCAGCGCAGAGCCGGTCATGACCGCGACTGACGCCGTGCGGGGCGTCAAACAGACCCGCGAGATCAAGCCGCAGTTCCGCAAGCGCGTGGTTCGCCTTACCACCAGCGAGAAGCCCGGCACTGTTATCGTCGACACCAACAACAAGTTTCTCTACCTCGTAGAAGGTAATAACCGTGCCACGCGCTACGGTATCGGCGTCGGCCGTGACGGCTTCGGTTGGTCTGGCGTTGTGACGGTCGGGCGCATGGCCGAATGGCCGAGTTGGACGCCTCCAGCTGAGATGCGTGCCCGCGAGGCGCGTGCGGGTCACAATCTTCCCGCCGTTCAGCCCGGCGGCCCGGACAATCCGCTCGGCGCGCGCGCCATGTATCTCTACAAGGGCGGCCGCGACACGATCTTCCGCATTCACGGCACGAACCAGCCCTGGACGATCGGCCTCAACATGTCCTCCGGCTGCATTCGCATGATGAACGACGACGTGTCGCATCTTTACAAACGCGTTTCCGTCGGCACCAAGGTCATCGTCGTCGGCCCCGGCAACAAGCAGGGCAGCGTCGCTTTCCAGGACAAGGGCATCGACATCCTGCGCACCATGTTCGGCGGTTGAGCAACGCTTCTGGTAAAAATGAAAGGCGCACTCGGATGCGCCTTTCTATTCTTTAAAATTGTGACACAGAACTCTGCCAATGAATCGAACCGATAACCTTTTGGTCGTTCGGGGATATTCAATGTCATATGCATTGCGCCTTTCCACCTCGCTTCTGGCAGGCATTGCGTTTTCCGCTCTTGCATCGATTGCCGGCACGGCTTCCGCCGAAGATCTGGAATTTTCCATTTACGGCGGTTACCAGACGGCACCGCACAGCCACGTCGACGTTTCCGACGGCACCTCCTTCAGCGCCGGCTGGGAAGGCAAGTCCTTCGGCAGCCCGCCTTATTACGGCGGCCGTGTCACCTGGTGGCTCGGCGACTTCAACCTGCCGAACTGGGGCGTGTCGCTCGACTACACCCATGACAAGGTCTATGCCGACGACGAAACCATGGCGCGTTCGCCGGGCTGGACGCATTTCGAATTCACCGACGGCCTGAACCTTGTGACGGTCAACGGCCTTTACCGCTTCAAGGACCCGGCGCGGCCCTGGACACCCTATCTCGGTGCCGGTGTCGGCGTGAACATTCCGCATGTCGAAGTCACCCGTCCCCAGGGCACGACCTTCGACTACGAATTCGGCGGCGTGACCTTCCAGGCGCAGGCCGGCGTCGACTTACGCGTCACCGACCACTGGTCGACCTTCGTCGAATACAAGGGCACCTATTCGCGCGTCGACGTTCCGATCGACAGCGGCGACCGCCTGAAGACGAACATCGTCACCAACGCGGTCAACGTCGGTATCTCGTACCACTGGTAGAATTCGAGCTGCGCGACTATTTCGTGCCGCAGCTCACCTTGCCTTCCACAACGAAGAAGCTGGCGCCGCTTTCGATCCGCAGCGCGTAGGTGCCACCGAAATTCGGCGAAGGCTTGCCATGCTCGCCCGCGAGAACCGCAAGATCCAGCGTCTCGCTTCCAGTATCATCACGTTCCGTGTCGAAGACTTCCAGGCGCAGGTCGCCATCGCGCGACCAGCGGTTCGTGAGATCCTTCGATTCGAATATCCGCTTGTTGAAGCTTTGGGATTTGGAAGCATCCTTGAGCATCAGCGCACCGCGAAAATGGATGAGCTTGTGGCCACCGCCGTCTTCAAACGCGCTTTCTAGGGTAAAGCGCACGTCCTTGTCATCGGCAGAACAGAAATATCTGACATCGGCGTGCGCCACACCAGCCGCGCCGAGCAACACGCCAAGCACCATCAATCCGCGCCACATAGCCAAAACTCCCTGCGATCCGCCAATGAATCGGTACTTTCAGGCTAGCGGCAAACCTCTTAATTTTTCAGGCACAGAGCCCCCGTAAGCCCAATCCAGGAGTTCGATCGTATGCAGGATCGGCGTTGATGTGCCCGATCTGATCTGGGTGATGCAGCCGATATTGCCTGTCGCGATGAGATCCGCCTTTGTGGCCTCGATGTTCTTGACCTTGCGGGTCTTCAGGGCTGCGGAAATATCCGGCTGCATGATGTTGTAGGTGCCGGCCGAGCCGCAGCAGAGATGGCCTTCCGCCGGATCGCGAACGGTAAAACCTGCCGCCTTGAGCAGATGCTTCGGCGCCATGGTGATCTTCTGGCCGTGCTGCATGGAGCAGGCGGAATGATAGGCAACCGTAATGCCCCTCGGCATGTGCGCAGGCAGTTCGAGTCCAACAAGATATTCGGTGATGTCCTTGGCAAGAGCCGAGACGCGCGCCGCCTTACCGGCATAGGCCGCGTCAAGGCGCAGCATATGGCCATAATCCTTGATCGTCGTGCCGCAGCCGGACGCAGTGATGATGATCGCGTCGAGGCCGCCGGCCTCGATCTCGCGGGTCCAGACATCGACATTGGCGCGGGCCGAAACCAAGGCCTGTTCCTCGCGTCCCATGTGATGGACCAAGGAACCGCAGCAGGCCTCGCCCTCGGGAACGACGACCTCTATACCAAGGCGCGTCAGCAACCGGATGGTCGCCTCGTTGATGGCGGGATCGAGAACGGGCTGCGCGCAGCCGGTGAGGATCGCCACGCGGCCGCGGCGTTCGGCCTGTGGCTCATGGCGGCCGGGTTTGGCGAAAGGCGATGGCGCCGGGATGCTTGATGGTGCAAGCGCCAGCATGGCGGCAAAGGGTTTCAGTGCGGGTCCGCGCATCAGGCCGGCAAAGGGACGGCCGATACGGGCCAGCGCAAGCGCTGCCCGAAAGCGGCCGGGATAGGGCAGCACCGCTGCCAGGATGGCCCGCGTCAGCCGGTTCATCAACGGCCGCTTATAGGTCTTTTCGATGTGAACCCGGGCGTGGTCGACCAGATGCATGTAATCGACGCCGGAAGGACAGGTCGTGGTGCAAGCGAGGCAGGAGAGACAGCGGTCGATATGGGTGACGACCTCGGTATCGGCCGCACGGTCGTTTTCCAGCATGTCCTTGATGAGGTAGATGCGCCCGCGCGGACTGTCGAGCTCGTTGCCAAGGGTGACGTAGGTCGGACAGGTGGCGGTGCAGAATCCGCAATGTACGCATTTGCGAAGGATCTGCTCGGATTCGGCCACATGCGGATCGGCAAGCTGGGCGAGCGTGAAGTTGGTCTGCATTCACGCGATCTCCCGGGGCGAAGGGGAGACAAAGGACGCCGATCGTGAATACTCTGGAACAAGCATCTCCATCATCCCATCTTGCCCGGATTGAATATCCCCGCCGGATCGAACTTTTCCTTCACACGACGCGACAATAATGCCACGGCCTCTTCCGCGGGATGGAAGGCCGATATCGCCGCCCTCGCATTGGCGGGCGCACGGACCAGCGTCGCATGACCGCCGCCAAGCGCCTTGACGAAGCGGCGCACGAGATCGGCCTCCGGATCGGCTTCCATGCGCATCCAGATGAGGCCACCCTGCCAGTCATAGAAGGCATCGACGCCGGCTTCGAGCCTCAAGGCCGCAACAAGCTGATGGCCGGTGTTCGGCGCCATGGACACGCGCCAGACAGGCCGTGCGGTTCCATCGGCATAGGGTGCCACGTCGCGGATCTCCTGCCAGATCTGCCGGCTGGCAGCCGCATCGAGCCTCGTGGCCTGACCGAACGACCCCATCGACGACAGAAGCTTTGCCGCGCGTGAGTCAACCGAACCGGGCAGGCCTTCGATGCGCAGCACTGTCGCCTCCCCCTCCGGCAGCTTGCCGCCGAGGAATTTCCAGGTCACGGTCAACGGCAGATGGGCGGCACCCGAGACTTCCACCGGCAGAGCCATGGCTGCGGCCATGGCATTTGCGGCCTCGGCATCGCTGAGACCGGAGATGACGATGGTTTCCTCAGTCTTGGGGCGCGGCGGCACGCGGAAAGTCACCTCTGTCATCAAACCGAGCGTGCCGTGCGAGCCGGACAGCAGCTTCACCAGATCGAGACCGGTGACGTTCTTCATCACCCGGCCGCCGGCCTTGATGATCTCGCCTTTGCCATTGACGAAGCGGATGCCGAGCAGGCTGTCGCGCGCCGCACCCGCCACGAAGCGGCGCGGACCGGAGACATTGGCGGCAAAGACGCCGCCGATGGTCGGTTCACCCGACGTGCCCATCAGGGCGCGGTGATCCATGGGCTCGAAGGCAAGCATCTGGCTGTTTTCGGCCAGCGATGCCTGGACTTCGGCAAGCGGCGTGCCCGCCTTTGCGGTCATCACCATTTCACCGGGATTATAGGCAACAATGCCGGAAAGGCCGGTCGAGCGCAGGCGATCCTCCGCCTCGACGGCATTGCCGAAGCCCGAGCGCGTGTCGCCGCCGCTGATGGCGAGCGCACGGCCCTCTTGTGCATGTGCACGGATGATTGCTGCGGCTTCCTCTTCGCTTGCCGGCACCAGATCGATCATGCGGCCGAACGCCCCTCGAGCGGGAAGACCTTGGAAGGGTTCAGCAGCCATTGCGGATCGAAGGCGGCGCGTGCCGCCATCTGCTGGGCAAGATCGGCCTCGGAATATTGATGGCGCATCAGGTCACGTTTCTCGATACCGACGCCGTGTTCGCCGGTCAGGCAGCCGCCAGCATCGACACAGAGCTTCAGGATATCGTTGCCGGCCGCTTCGGCCTTGGCGGCATCCTCGGGATCATTGGCATTGAAGAGGATCAGCGGATGCATGTTGCCGTCGCCGGCATGGAAGACATTGGCGACGCGCAGGCCGTAACTTGCGACGATCTCCGACGTCCGCTGCAGCACATGCGAAAGCTGGCTCAGCGGCACAGTGCCATCCATGCAAATGTAATCGGCGATGCGGCCGGTGGCGCCGAAAGCAGACTTGCGGCCCTTCCAGATGAGTGCTGCCTCAGTCGCCGACTGACATTCGCGCACCGTCTTGACCCCATGGGTGCGGGCGATATCGACGATGCTCTTCAGCATGTCGTCCATTTCCGCTTCCGAGCCTTCGACCTCGACGATCAGCAACGCGCCGACATCGAGCGGGTAGCCGGCATGGGCGAAGGCCTCGCAGATTTCGATCGCCGGCTTGTCCATGAATTCGATGGCTACGGGAATGATGCCGGCGGCGATGACATCGGCCACGCAGCGGCCGGCTTCCTCGGAGCTTTCGAAACCGAACAGCACCGGGCGGGCACCCTCCGGCTTGGCGATGAGACGCACGGTCGCTTCGGTGACGATGCCGAGCTGGCCCTCATGGCCGCAGACGAGGCCGAGCAGATCGTAGCCTGCTGCATCCAGCGCCTTGCCGCCGAGCTCGATCACCGTGCCGTCGGTCAGCACCATCTTGACACCGAGCAGGTTGTTGGTCGTCACGCCATATTTCAGACAGTGTGCGCCGCCGGAATTCATGCCGATATTGCCGCCGATCGTGCAGGCGAGCTGGGAGCTCGGGTCCGGCGCATAGAAGAAACCATCCGCAGAGACGGCTTCCGAAATGTTGAGATTGGTGACACCGGCCTGAACGACGGCGCAGCGATTGGCGAAGTCGACTTCGAGGATGCGGTTCATCTTCGACAGGCCGAGCACAACCGCATCTTCCTGCGGGATCGCACCGCCCGAAAGCGAGGTGCCGGCGCCGCGCGGGACAACCGGAATGCCGTAGCGATGACAGTATTTCATAACGGTTGCCACTTCCGCCGTCGAGCGTGGCAGGGCGACGGCGAGCGGCAGGCGGCGGTAAGAAACGAAGGCATCCGTCTCGAAGGGCACGAGTTCGCGCACTTCATGGATCAGACATTCCGGCGGCAGGAGATCGATGAGATCGGCAACGATTTCCTTGCGGCGCGCCAGGACATCGGGACGTGGAGCGAGAAACGAAATGGCGTCGGACATGGCGTTCTCCCTCGGCCGGCATCACGGAAACCGGCCGCAAATCCTCCCTGCGAACGGTTCCTTCGGCTTAGCACTTTCCCGAAACCGGCGCAAATGTTAAGCACTTATGCCAAAAGGGAAAAAGTTATAAAAGCTTATGACCAATCTGGGTGATCTCGAAATCTTTGCCAAGGTCGTTTCGACCGGCAGCATGTCGCTCGCCGGCCGCGCGCTCGGCTTTTCCCCTGCTGTCGTTTCCAAGCGCATCAAGCGGCTGGAAGACCGGCTCGGCACACGGCTTCTGCAGCGTACAACGCGGCAGATCTCGCTGACGGAAGCCGGCCAGGGCTTTTACGACCGCGTACTCGGCATTCTGGCGGGGCTGGAAGAGGCGGAATTCTATATTTCCGGCCGCTCGGCGCAGATGCACGGTACGCTGAAGATCTCCGCCCCCACCTCCTTCGGGCGGATGCATATCGCGCCGCATCTGAAGGCCTTTATGGAGGCGCATCCAGAGCTCGTCATCAACCTGGCGCTGACGGATGAGTTCAGCGATATCATAGGCGGCGGCTTCGACCTCGCCATCCGCATTGCGGAGCTGACCGATTCCAGCCTTGTCGCACGTCGGCTGGCGCCCGTGCGCCGCGTGCTCTGCGCCTCACCTGATTATGTCGCCGCCCATGGCATGCCAAAACATATCGAAGAGTTGAAACAGCACCGCTGCCTGCCGGCTCACAACAACGACGTCTGGCGGCTCGACGGCCCGGATGGGGCCTTCAGCCTGCGACCGGAGGGCATGCTGATCACCAATTCCAGCGAGGTAATCCGCGAAACGGTGATTGCCGGCCTCGGCATTGCGCTGCGCTCCACCTGGGATATCGGCGAGGAGCTGAAGAACGGCAAGCTGGTGCAGGTGCTGCCGGCCTATGAGGGCTCGCACAATGTCACGCTCTCGGCGGTCTATCCGAGCCGGCAGTTCCTGCCGGCCAAGGTTCGGCTGTTCATCGATTTTCTGGCCGAGCTCTACGGCCCGGTTCCCTACTGGGAGCGCTGAGCGCTAATCCGCCAGCCGTTCGATGACGAGATCGAGCAGCGCCCTCAGCCGTGCCAGCCGCCGCATGTCACGGTGATAGCCGACCCATGTGTCGCGTCCGGGCGGCGCTTCGCCAAGATCGACCGGCTCGATGGCCGGAATGGCATCGCCAAGCGGCCGCGGCAGGACGGCAAGACCGGCGCCTCTGGCACAGAGGGTCGCCTGCACATCCCTGTTGTTGCTGCGCATGGTGATATCGGCCTTCGGCAACAGCCGCCGCAGCCAGCCGACATCGGGCATGCCGCCGAAGGCCTCGTCCATGGTGACGAACCGGGAGCCCGTGCCATCACCCGCCTCCGGATGCGGCAAGCCGCGGCGGATGTAGAGACCATAATCGATATGCAGGAGCTTGCGGGATATGACCTCCGTCTCAGCGAAAGGCGCAATCCGGAAGACGATATCGGCCTCGCGTCGTGAGAGGCTGAGAAGCCGGCTGTCGGTCAGGAGTTCGATGACGACCTTGGGATAGGCGGCCGAAAATTCCGCCAGAACTGGCGACAGGACATGGGCGCCGAACCAGTCCGAAGAAGAGAGCCGCAGCAAGCCGTCAAGCTGCCTGTTCTGGCCGGCGAGCTCTCGTTCCAACCCGAGTGCTTCCTCCTCCATGCGTTCGGCATGGGCAAAGACCGTCGCTCCTTCATCCGTCAGCACGAAGCCTTCGGCCGTGCGCTGGAAAAGCGTCTGGCCAAGCGAAGCCTCAAGCGCCCGCAGCCGGCGTCCCATGGTCGGTTGGGTCAGGCCGAGGCTGCGGGCGGCGGCGCCCAGCGTTCCAAGCCGGGCAATAGCCAGGAAGAGTTTCAGGTCGCTCCATTCCAAGTGCTTAATTCCAGGGTTGGCTTCAAACAAAAATGCATGGTTTTCATTCGTTATCTTTGATTTCCATTCATAATTCAATGCGGCATTCTGCGGCCAACAAACCAAGGAGAGTTCCATGAGCACGATGAAAGCAGCACTTGTCGAAGCACAGAATGCCGAATTCACTATTGCCGAGATCGCAAAGCCTGTTGCCCGGGCGGGCCAGATGCTCGTCCGCATCAAGGCCGCGGCGCTCAATCCGCTGGATCTGAAGATCAGAGCGGGCGAAGCCGCACATGCCCGTCACCCGCTGCCCGCCATTCTCGGCATCGACATGGCCGGGATCGTCGAAGCGGTCGGCCCCGGTGTGACAGGCTTTCGCCCCGGTGACGAGGTCTATGGCATGACCGGCGGCGTGGGCGGGTTGCAGGGATCGCTTGCCGAATTCGCAGCCGTCGATGCCGATCTCGTCGCGCTGAAGCCGCGCAATCTTTCCATGCGCGGGGCCGCTGCGCTGCCGCTGATCGCGATCACCGCCTGGGAAGGTCTCGAGGAACGCACACAGGTGAGAGCGGGCCACAAGGTGCTGGTCATCGGCGGCGGCGGTGGCGTCGGCCATATCGCCGTGCAGATGGCCGTTGCCGCCGGTGCCGAGGTCTATGCCGTCGATGGCGGTTCGAAGGCCGACTATATCAGCAGTATCGGTGCGACACCGATCGACTATGCGGTCGAGACGGTCGATGATTATGTTGCCCGATATACGGACGGCAGAGGCTTCGACATCGTCTACGACACAATCGGCGGCAAGGGTCTCGATGCCGCCTTCCAAGCCGTCGCCAAGTCCGGCCATGTGGTCACGAGCCTCGGCTGGGGTACGCATTCGCTGGCGCCGCTGTCCTTCAAGGGCGCCACCTATTCCGGCGTCTTCACGCTGGCACCGCTCCTGACCGGCGAGGACCGCGCCCATCATGGCGATATCCTCAGGCATATAGCCACACGCGTCGAAGCCGGAACGCTGATGCCGAATCTCGACCCGCGGCCGTTCTCTCTCGCGGAGGTAGGCGACGCCTACCGGCTGCTGGAAAGCCGGGAGGCCGAAGGCAAGGTCGTCGTAGAGATCTAGCGCGCTAGATCGAGATAGGCGCTCGCGACCATCGCGTCGATATCCGCCGGCACCGGCACGATGCAGGATTCTGCGCCGACACCGCGCTTTGCGACCCGCTCCAGGCAGCGGGCCTGCAAAGTGAAGCCGAGGTCCATCGACTCGACCGAGTTGCCGAGCGGGCGCGGACCGGCGAGATTGGCCATATGGCCGCCGCCGAGTACGTGGAAGGACCGGCCGTCCTTCAGGTGGAAGGTCTCGATATGATCTGCCTCGTAGCAGTCGATATCAATGACATCGGGATGGCTGCGGAAGGCTGCGACATCGATCTCATGCGGGAAATGACCGCCATTCATCAGGATCGCGCCGTCCCTAATCAGCGGCAGATCAGCTGACGTGACGATATCGGGGAAGCCGGTCACCGTGGCGATGATATCAGCAGAACGGATCGCCTGTTCGCGCAACGGCGTGACGAAACCGTCGAGATGCGCCTCGAGGCTGGTGACCGGGTCGATATCGACGACACTGACCGTCGAAAAGGCATTGCGGAAGCAGGCCGCCGTGCCCTTGCCGCAGGCGCCGTAACCGAAGACCGTCACGCGCTTGCCATTGGTGGAGCGGTTGGTGAACCGCATGTAGCTTTCGAACAGGCTCTGGCCGACGGCATGCTTGTTTTCTGCGAATTGCTTGATCGGACTGTCATTGATAACGAGGATCGGCATCGCGAGTTTCTCGCGCATCGGCAGCAGCCGGGTGCGGCCGGAGGTCGTCTCTTCCGTGCCGCCGAGCAGATTGGCATAGGGCCTCTCGGCCGCGATGGCGAAAAGATCGCCGCCATTGTCCAGCAGCAGATCGGGCTTTTCGGCGACGACGGCCTCAAGGCTCTGGTGGTGGGCGACGGGGTCGGTCGTCCGGGTTGCGAAGACGGTGAAGCCCTGGGCGCGCAGGAATTCTACCGTCGCCGGCTGTGTGCTGTTCAGGTTGCCGGTGCAGACGAGGTGCGCGCCGCCGGCCCGCAAGGTCATGAGCAGAGCCACGGTCTTCGGCTCCAGATGGATTCCGGTGCCGATGGACAGGCCATCAAAAGGCCGCGTCCTTTCGAATTCCACTGCCGTTGCCTTCAGCAGGCGGCAGCTGTTGCCGATCCAGTCGATGCGTGTTGCAAGCTTTTCCATCATATGCCCTTTCGCTCCCTCTAATCTAGCGAGGCGGAGATAGGGCCGGCATGGAGATATTTCTGATGAAAGGGTAGAAAAACTGCCCCTTCAGGATGCGCTGCCGGAGCGCAGCAGCCAGTTTCGAAGCGCAGTAAAGGCAGGCCGTTTCGCATCTGCTGTCCGGCAGCAGAGGCTATAGCCTGCCGGGCGGCGGATGAAGCCATAGGGGGCAACCAGGATGCCGCGGCTGAGATCCTCCTCGATCGAGGCTTTCGGCGCCAGCGCAATGCCGAGGCCGGATCGGGCTGCACCCAGCGCCAGCAGCAGATCCTCGAATTCGCGCCGGCGGGAAAAGGCAACCGGCAGCGTGCCGCTTTCGGCGAACCATTCGGCCCAGAGCTTCGGCGCGCTACGGCTGACGAGAACAGTCATATCCGCCATTGCTTCGGGGTCACCTGAAAGTCCGGCAGCAAGTGCCGGTGTGACGACCGGTCCGAACTCATCCTCCATGAAACGCGTTTCCGTCATCCCGACAGAGGAGCGCTGCTCGCCGCCCATAATGACTGCATCGAAATCCGGATGTTGGGACAGCGGCTCGACGACGGTCATGGGTACGATATCGACCTCAATAGCGCCAAGGCTTGCCTGCATGTCGACCGCACGCGGCATCAGCCACCAGATGGCAAAAGCCGAGGGTACGCCGAGGCGGATGCGCTTCCTGTCCGCTTCCTCAAATTCATCGGCCGCACGCTTCAATATGGTAAGGGCAGTACCGGCGGCCTCGGCAAAAGCGCTCGCCTTCTCGGTCGGCACCAGCCTGCGGCCGTCGCGCGTGAAAAGCTTCCCGCCGAGGTGGTCTTCGATTGTCGCAATCTGCTGGCGCACGGCGCCGCGTACCACGCCCAGCTCTTCGGCCGCCTTCAAGATGCTGCCGTGGCGACAGACGGCTTCGAAGGCACGGATCGCATTGAGAGGCGGAAGTCGCATAATTACCACATTGTCGAATATCGCGGTGGATCACATGATCGCGGCATTGAACGGAATGCAAGATCAGACCATATTGTACAGCTGTGCAAGACGTCGCATTCGGGACAGGAAATGACGGAATTTCCGAACCTGCCCAGCTTCGATTTTTCCTATGTACAATGAATCAAATCGTGTTCCGCCTCGTTTTGCACGTATGGATCGCGCAAGCTTTTCATAGGATACTAAAATAATAACGACTCAGATCAACGATCGTAAAGGTGACCCGACAATTGACCCTTCTTGCCCGCCTGGCTTCTGATGTGCAACTCATGTTTCGGCGTCCGCCGCGACAGCAATATGCTGCGCTCTGTTACCGGGTGAAAAAGAAGTCGGGTGAGCTCGAAGTTCTGCTGATGACCAGTCGTGATACCGGGCGCTGGGTGATCCCCAAGGGCTGGCCGATGAACCGCAAATGTGCCTATGAAGTTGCGGCGCAGGAAGCCCTGGAAGAAGCTGGCGTGCGCGGCACGGTGGAGACCGAAACGCTTGGCCACTATACCTACCAGAAGGTTTTGCGCGACGGCCTTAAGGTGAACTGCAAGGTTCAGGTCTACGCCCTCGAAGTGACCGGTGCGACGAAGAATTTCAAGGAAAAGGGCGAGCGAACCATCGAGTGGGTTTCCTGCGACGAAGCGGTCAAGCGCGTCCAGGAGCCCGAATTGCGCAACCTGTTCCTCGCCTTTAAACGGCGCATGGCCGAAAAACCTTCCAGCGGCATTCCGAAACAAATTCCGGCGGAATGAGTCTTGCCATCTTGTGCTGCTAGAAAAGGCGGCGCAAAAGCAGGACTTAGCCAGGAAACAGAATGCCGCAACGCAACGCCGTCCTCACGAAACGCACGCTTGATAAGGATCTCGACAAATTTACTCATGTCGAGGATGCGGCCAAGCATGTCTCGCGACGGTTGGTGACGCCGGGACTTGGCCTGATCTTTCTCGGCCTCGCCATGCTTTTTGCCGGCGTCTACGTGTTCGACAGGCCGGGCGCAGTGCTGGTCATTGCTGCCTCAGCACTTGCCGCCTACATGGCCATGAACATCGGCGCCAACGACGTGACGAACAATGTCGGCGCGGCCGTCGGCGCGCGTGCCATCACCATGAAGCAGGCGCTGATCACCGCCGCAATCTTCGAGGTGCTGGGTGCGGCGATCGCGGGCGGCGAGGTCGTCAAGACGATTTCCTCCAGCATCATCGATACGGTGCAGGTCCCTCCCGCTACACTCGGCTGGATCATGATGGCGGCGCTAACGGCTGCCGCGCTCTGGATCAACCTCGCCACATGGATGAAGGCACCGGTTTCGACGACGCACGCAATCGTCGGTGCTGTGATCGGGGCAGGCTTCGGCGCTGCAGGACCGGAGCCCGTCAACTGGCGGGTGATGTTGGAAATCACCGCAAGCTGGATAACGTCGCCATTGATCGGCGGGCTGATCGCTGCCGGGCTGCTCTATCTGGTGAAGACCCTCATCGTCTATCGCGAGGACAAGATCGCTGCCGCCCGGCAGTGGGTGCCCGTGATGATCGCCGTCATGGCCGGCGGCTTCACGGCCTATATGGTGCTGCAGCTTGCGCCGCAGGGACGATATTCGTCGCTGACGATCCTTCTGATCGGCATCGGCATCGGGCTCGTCAGCTGGCTTGTCGTGCGGCCGCTCATCCTGCGGCAGGCGGAGAACCTCGAAAACCGCAACAGCTCACTTCGCACGCTGTTCCACTTTCCACTGATCGGCTCAGCCGCGTTGCTCTCCTTCGCGCATGGCGCAAACGACGTTTCGAATGCGGTCGGCCCACTCTCGGCCATCGTTCACTCGGCTGGTATCGCCGACAACAGCATGACCGGTCATCCGCCGCTCTGGGTCATGCTGATCGGCGCTTTTGGAATCTCGGTCGGCCTCCTGCTTTTCGGGCCGCGCCTCATCCGACTCGTCGGTGAGGAGATCACCAAGCTCAACCCGATGCGCGCTTATTGCGTGGCCCTGTCGACCGCCTTCACCGTCATCTTCGCCTCCTGGCTCGGCCTGCCAGTCAGCACCACGCATATTGCCGTCGGCTCGGTCTTCGGCGTCGGCTTCTTCCGCGAATGGTACACGCGCCATTCGAAGCGTCGTATCGAATTCATACGCCGCAAGGCCGAAAGCTTCGAGATCGACGAGCCTGAGCCGAACGTCCACGAAGCCCGTCGGCGCTATCTCGTCCGCCGTTCGCACGTCATGACGATCGTCGCAGCCTGGGTCATCACCGTGCCGGTTTCGGCTGCGCTTGCGGCCATGATTTATTGGGTTATGTTCGCGCTCTTCCTATGAGTCAGGGTTCCAGGATGCGCGCCAATTTCCGGATGCAGCGGCTTTTCATCGATGCCCCCTTGTCAAAGGGCGCTGCCATCGAGGCCAATGCCGACCAGTTCAACTATCTCGCCAATGTCCTGCGCATGGAAGAGGGTGCGGACATCCTTCTCTTCAACGGCCACGACGGCGAATGGAAGGCGAGCCTCTCCTTCCCGACCCGCAAGCGCATCCTGCTGTCAGCCACCGAGGAGACCCGGCCGCAGCCCGCACCCTCCGACCTGCACTATCTTTTCGCGCCGCTGAAGGTCGGCCGCATGGATTATCTGGTGCAAAAGGCAGTGGAAATGGGCGCCGGCCTGCTGCAGCCGGTCATGACCCAGCATGTGCAGGGCAAGATCACCAATCTCGACAAGATCCGCGCCAACGTCATCGAGGCAGCCGAACAGTGCGGCATTCTCGGCATTCCCGATGTCGCCAAGCCCGTGCGGCTTGCCGATCTGCTCGACCACTGGCCTTCGGACCGGCGCATCATCTATTGCGATGAGGGCGATGCCGGGCAGAACCCGCTGCCGCTGCTTTCCAGGGTGACGGAAAGGAAGCTTGCGCTTCTGGTCGGCCCGGAAGGCGGCTTCTCCGAAGAGGAGCGGACACGCCTGCGCAGCCTCGACTTCGTGACCGCAATCCCGCTCGGTCCACGCATCCTGCGCGCCGACACGGCCGCGGTCGCAGCGATGGCGGTGATACAGGCTGCAATCGGCGATTGGAATTGACTTTTGCACATCGGCTCTCTGGAAAGGCCTGCTATTTTTTTGATGACCTGTTGAAACAATTTCACTTGCAACTTAGCTGGCTTGGGCACTAATCACCCTTCCAATTGCCCCGGCTCCGGCCTTCCCGAATACAGGTACTTTCATGGCTCGCGATACTACCGACCAGACGCCGATCTCTTCGGTTCAAGAGCTGACCGATTACCTGGCTGCGGGCAACAAGCCGAAGGAGCGTTTCCGCATCGGCACCGAGCACGAGAAGTTTGTGTTCTTCCGCAAGGACAACAGCCCCGTTCCTTATTTCGGCGATGCCAGCATCTCGGCGCTCCTGAGGGGCCTGCAGGCCAAGAGCGGCTGGGAGCCGATCATGGACGGTGACAACATTATCGGCCTCGGCGAGCAGAGCGGCATGGGCGCCATCTCGATCGAGCCCGGCGGCCAGTTCGAGCTCTCAGGCGCACCGCTCGAAAACATTCACCAGACCTGCAAGGAATCCAACCAGCATCTGGCGCAAGTGCGTGAGATCGCGGAGCCTATGGGCATCGGCTTCCTTGGCATCGGCGGCAGCCCGACATGGACCTATGCGGAAACCCCGCATATGCCGAAGTCGCGCTACGAGATCATGACCAGCTACATGCCCGAGGTCGGCACCCGCGGTCTCGACATGATGTACCGCACCTGCACGATCCAGGTAAACCTCGACTTCTCGTCGGAAGATGACATGCGCCGCAAGATGCGCGTGTCGATGAAGCTGCAGTCGCTGGCAACCGCGCTCTTCGCCTCCTCACCCTTCACCGAAGGCAAGCCGAATGGCATGCTCTCCTGGCGCGGCGATGTCTGGCGCGACGTGGACAACAGGCGCAGCGGCCTCCTGGATTTCACCTTCCGAGACGATTTCGGTTTCAAGGATTATGTCGAATGGGCGCTCGACGTGCCCATGTATTTCGTCATGCGCGACGGCCACTATCACCGGGCGACCCATGTCACCTTCCGCCAGTTCATGAATGGCGCACTGAAGGGCGAGATTGCCGCCTATGAACCGACGATGGGCGACTGGACGAACCATCTTTCGACGCTCTTCCCCGATGTGCGCCTGAAGCGTTTCCTCGAAATGCGCGGTGCTGATGGCGGCCCTTGGCGGCGCATCTGTGCTCTGCCTGCCTTCTGGGTCGGGCTGCTCTATGATGACACCGCTCTTCAGGCTGCCGACGAACTGACGAAGGACTGGGCCTTCGACGAAGTGAATGTGCTGCGCAACGCGGTGCCGGAGGAAGGCCTCAAGGCTCAGTTCCGCGGTCATGCACTGATCGACACGGCGCGCGAAGCCGTCAATATTTCCCGGACCGGCCTCAAGGCGCGCAACAGACTGAACGGCGACGGCGTCGATGAAAGCATCTTTCTCCAGCCGCTCGACGAGGTTCTGGCCAAGAAGGCGACGCTCGCCGAAGACCTGCTGGCACTCTATCACGGTCGCTGGAACGGCTCGGTCGAACCAGTCTTCCAGGAATATCAATACTAAGAGGCAAGTACCGCTTCCAAAAAGCCGTTTGCGCAATCCCATTTCGAGCTATAGTAGCGCGAATATGCGCCGCTATCCGGGAAAGGGACTTTCATGCTGCCACTCTTCGATATGATGATGCAGGCGCAGAACGGGGCGGCGATGGATGCCGTTGCCAAGCAGTTCAACCTCGCGCAGGAACAGGCGACGAAGGCGATGGCCGCGCTGACGCCGGCCTTTTCCGCCGGCCTCAAGCGCAGCACCAGCAACCCCTACGATTTCGTCGGCCTGATGCAAGCGGTCGCGTCGGGTAATTATGCCAAATATTTCGAGGACATGAGCAAGGCGTTCACGCCCGAAGGCATTTCCGACGGCAATAACATCCTCTCCCAGCTCTTCGGCTCCAAGGAGGTCTCGCGCGCCATTGCTGCGCAGGCGGCGCAGATGACCGGCATCGGCCAGGAAATCTACAAACAGATGCTGCCCGTCATGGCCGGTACGCTGATGGGAGGGCTCTTCAAGCAGTCGACCGGGCAAATGGCCTCGCCAGCCAACCCCTTCGTCAATACCGCCATGGGCGAGACGATCCAGAAATGGCTTGAGAGTACCGGCTTCGCGCCGAAGCCGAAGGCAGCACCCGAACCCAGCATTTTCGATAATCCGTTCACCCAGGCCATGCAGCTGATGTTCAGCATGCCGAAGCCGGCGCCGCAGCCGCAGCCCGTTAATCCATTCCTCGACAATCCTTTCGCCAAGGCATTCCAGGAGATGATGACAGGGCTTCAGCAGCCGGCGGCAAAGGCTCCGGAACAGCCGAAAGAAGAACCGAAAGCCGAAAGCGACAGCTATACCCAGATGCTGAACGCCATGTTCGACAGTGGTCTCGAGGTGCAGAAGAGCTATCAGAAGAGCCTCGAAGCGATCTTCGAAGCCTATCGGCCGAAACCCACACCCTCTCCCGAAGATCCCACCCCCTCAGGCCCCTCTGCAACGGGCAAGAAATAAAAAAACCCGGAGATGGCTTGGGAAAGCCGATCACCGGGTTAAGCAGCAGGGCTATTGGCTATCACCCTGCGGGGAAACGCGTGCGTTCAGTCCCTGTAGGGGCGCATGACCGCAATGTGCCGGCGGCGCTTGGCCGCCTGCGTCAGATGCTCCGATGGATCTTCAAAGAAGGTCGAAGCGAGGAAGGCGGAGGTGACATCGGCCCGCGTCAGGCCGATATCCCGCAACTGATTGTCATCAAGGTCGTGCAACCCATTCACCTGCGAGCGATTGCGCACAATGCGAAGGGCGGCTGCCAGCGGCGCGAAAGCGGCCATGAGACGCTGGGTAAACGTCGGGGCGAGCTTGCCGCAGTCGAGTTCTAGTGTCTGTTCATGAGTGCGCATCGAACTCTCCTTTCTTCGGGGCGCAGAACAGCCCGCCCCGCCTGCGAGGTCGTGCAGGAAGGGTGAAGCTGGTCACAGGTTGGACAGGCAGGGTGTCTGTCCTTCACTTTGCTTGATTTGCATCCCGAAGATGCCAAAGACCTATTGATCAGTCCAACGAATGTTTCTAATGATTAACATCAGAGATCTTTATGGATGGACAAGATCATGTCGGCGCCGCTTGATATCGACCAGTTGCAGACCTTCATCGCGATCGTGGATTCCGGCAGTTTCACCAAGGCTGCCGACAAGGTCTACAAGACACAGTCTGCCGTCTCCATGCAGATGCGGCGCCTGGAAGAGCGTATCGGCAAGCAGCTCTTCATCAAGGACGGCCGCGGCAACCGGCTGACGGTCGAAGGCGAAAAGCTGCTCAATTATGCGCGCCGCATCATCCGCCTGAACAATGAGGCGATCGCCGCATTCGATGACAACAGGCTGGAAGGCACGCTGCGCATCGGCACGCCCGATGATTATGCCGACCGTTATATGCCCGAGATCATCGGCCGGTTCGCCAAGACGCATCCGAATGTCGAGCTCTACATCGTCTGCGAGCCCTCGGTCGACCTCGCGGAACGCATGCACAAGGGCGAACTCGATATCGCGCTCGTCACCCACAATCCGCGCGAGCGTATTTCGGATGTGGTGCGAACGGAACCGCTCTGCTGGGTGAGTTCGGCCAACCATCCGATCCGCGACGATGCACCGGTGCCGCTTGCCGTCGGTCGGCGCGACTGCCAGTGGCGGCAGCTCGCCTGCTCGGCGCTCGATGCTGTCGGCCGCGAGTATCAGATCCTGTTCACGAGCTGGTCCTGCACCGTGGTTGCTTCGGCCGTGTTAGCCGGCATGGCGGTTTCGGTCATGCCGGAATCGGCGCTCCGCACAGGCATGAAGGTATTGAGCCAGGCAGACGGTTTCCCGGCGCTGCCGCCGGTGCAGATCGGCATCATGAAACGGCCGGGCGTTTCCCTGTCGCTGATGAATGCCATTACGGCACATATCACGGCCTGCCTCGACAACATCACGCCGACCGTCATCGAAGATGGATTGGAGCAGGATGTGAAGACGGGTTACGCCCGTCACTATCCGCGGCTGAAGGCTGCGGCCAGCATGATGCCCAGCTGGTAGGCAAGTCTTACGCTGCTGAAGCGGACGTCGGAGCAAATAAGGAGGCGCGGATGACGCGCTTCCATTCCCCGAGGATGCGCTCGCCGAAACCATCTTCGCTCAAGACCGCAAGGCGGATTGCAGCACCGATCAGGTGGCTGAAAAGGTAAGTGCGTGCCTTCATCTGCTCATCGCAGAGTTCCGGCGAGAGGCGGCGCACGGCCTCCTGAAAGATCGCAGCAATCTGACTGCTATGCTCGATGTTCAGGCGTAGGAGATCCTGATCAGTCTCCGTGCCCATCCAGACACCGAGATAGGCGGCGTCGTTACGATATTCGGCATAGTACCAGTCGATCACCCTGGAGATGAGATCGAGCGCCTCGTCGAAGGACCGAACGTCCGCGAACATCTCGGCCGTCTTCTGCTGGATCGCCTGGGCGTGACGATCGAAGAGCGCTTTGACGATCGCCGCCTTTTCGGGAAAATACTGATAGACCGAGCCGATCGGGACCTTTGCCGCGACCGCAAGCTCGGTCATCCGCATGGCGCTGACGCCCTTTTCGGCGATGATGGTGGCTGCAGCGTTCAGGATGAGATCCAGCCGCTGGATGCTGCGCTCCTGTTTCGGCTTCCTGCGAAGAGCAATACGATCCGAAATGTCCGCGCCCATGTGGTTCCCATCTGTCTCGTTATTGCGCAGCGGAAATAATGTGTCATACCGGCGCGTCGGGCCGATATGACATGCAGGTATTCATCCGTCGTAAAGGGAAATGGTCGGATTTTAAGCAATGGCAAGAGCTTATCGAAAACGGGGCGTTATGCCCCGTTTTTGGCCTGTGTAAATGGCTTCTTAACACCTCATTCAGCAAGCAGGTTGAGCACCTGGCGGCCCGCCTTTGGGCCTTTCGGCACATTGCAAAGGCGGGTCAGGCGAGGTTCTGTTTCAGGAACGCGACCGTTCGGCCCCAGGCGAGATCGGCTGCCGCCTTGTCATAGCGGGCAGCGGACGTGTCGTTGTTGAAGGCGTGGTTGGCGCCGTCATAGATGTAGATCTCAAATTTTTTGCCATTCTCCTCCAGCGCCTTCTTATAGGCATCGATGCCGGCATTGATGCGGTCGTCGAGGCCAGCATAGTGGAGCAACAGCGCCGCCTTGATATTGGCGACTTCCGAGGCCGGTGGCTGCGCGCCGTAGTAGGCCACGCCTGCCTTCAACTCCGGCGATTTGACCGCAAGATTGTTGACCGCGCCGCCGCCCCAGCAAAAGCCGATCGCGCCGACATTGCCGTTCGTAGCCTCGAGCTTGGAAAGATAGGCGACGGTCGCCTCGCCGTTTGCGACGGTCGTCGCGGCATCGAGCTTGCCGAACATGTCGCGCGCCTTATCCTCATTTTCCGGCGTGCCGCCCTGCGGCGAGAGGAAGTCCGGAGCGAGCGCCACGAAGCCTTCCAGTGCCACGCGGCGAGCGACATCGCGGATATGCGGATTGAGGCCGCGGTTCTCATGGATGACGATGACGGCGCCGAGCTTGCCGGATGCATTCTTCGGCTGAACCAGATAGCCCTTCATGTCGCCGCCGCTGCCGGGATAGGTGATATCCTGGCCGGTCAGACGATCGTCGTTTTCGGCGACAACCTCGGCGGCGGCCTTGTTGGCGGCCAAGAGCGGCGCGATTGCCGCGGCCGCGGTTGCCGAGCCGGCAAGCTTGGTCAGCTTGTCCATGAAGCTGCGGCGATCCAGCGTCAGATGCGTATATTCATCATAGGCGTTGATCATTGCCTGCGTAATGACGGGCTTTTCCATGACAGACCTCCTCTGTTCCCTACCCCATGCCCAATCGGCAAGAGGGAACATAGGTCAGCGCCCGATAACGGAGGAACAAAACTGTGTTACCGGCCTACCTGGATCAAGAAAATCGTCCGGTCAGGAGAACATCATCCATCCGGCAAGCCAGGCCCACATGGCACCGAGCACACCAAAACCGGCGGCGAAGAGCGGGCTGCGGGAGCGCAAATCGTTGGTGGTGACATGCACATAGGCATGGGCATAGCGCAGGATGACAAACAGCCAGGCCAGCACGACGGCCACAAGATTATCCGCCTCGGTTATATATAGAAGGATGCAGCAGGCATAGAAGAGCACCGGCAGTTCGAACTGGTTGGCAAGGCTGTTCTTGACGAAAAGGCATTCGGGCGGTTCGTCGCGGTTCTCGCGATAGCCGGATTTCTTCATTCGGCCTTCCCGAACCGCCTTGCCGCGGCGCAGACCAAGCAGCCCGTAAAGGATATAGACTAGCAGGACGTGGGCAAGCAGAGGCCAGAACATCTCAAAGCCGGTCATCAATCATTCCCTTCGTTTCGGCGACTGCGGGAGCAGTAGCGGAAAGACCAGGCGGATGCCAGAGCCAGGACGGCCCGCTATGGAGCGGGCCGTCTTCAGGGTCAGACCTGGGCGATGCCACCATCGACGAAGATTTCGGCGCCGGTGATGAAGCTCGAATCTTCCGACGCGAGGAACAGGGCCGTTGCAGCGATTTCTTCCGGGCGGCCGACGCGGCCCATCGGAACCTGCGATGCCATATAATCCAGCAGCCCCTGCTGCTGCGCCTTATCCCGGCCTGCAAGCTCGACGAGACCGGTGGTTTCCGTCGGGCCGGGGCTCAGCGTGTTGATGCGGATGCCGCGATCCTTCAAATCGAGGATCCAGTTGCGGGAAAAGTTGCGAATTGCTGCCTTCGAAGCGGCATAGACGCTGAAGGCCGGCGTGCCTGATGCGCCCGCCGTGGAGCCCGTCAGGATGACCGAGGCACCTTGGCTCAGGAGCGGCAGAGCCTTCTGCACGGTAAAGAGCACGCCCTTCACATTGCGGCCGAAGGTATCGTCATACTGCTCTTCGGTGATGGCGCCGAGCGGCGCAAACGAGCCGCCGCCGGCATTGACGAAGAGCACGTCGATGCGGCCTGCTTCAGCCTTCACCTCATCATAGAGGCGGTCGAGATCGGCAAGCTTTGCCGAGTCCGCCTGGATGCCGGTGACGTTTCCGCCGATTTCGGCGACTGCCGCATCCAGCACTTGCCTGCGGCGGCCGGTGATGAATAGGCGTGCGCCTTCGGCTGCGAAGCGCTTTGCGGTGGCAAGGCCGATGCCCGAAGTGGCACCGGTGATAACCGCGATCTTTCCATTCAGCCTCTGCGTCCCATTCACTTTCTGGGTCATTGTCGTCGTCTCCTGTTGTGTTCGACTGAACTGAAGATGTGGACGGGTCTTTCGTTTCTGAATAGAAAGAAATGAAAGATATCATTGCAGGAATGAAACAATGAGTTTTCCGGATTTCGAGGGTCTCGCCATGTTCGCCAAGGTGGCGGAGGAGCGCTCCTTCGCCCGGGCAGCCAAGACGCTCGGCGTTTCCGTGCCGACGGTATCGCGGGCGGTCAGCCGGCTGGAAGACCGGCTTGGCGCGCGCCTCTTCAATCGCACGTCGCGGCAGCTCGCACTCACCGATTTCGGGCTGCGGCTCGTGGACCGCGCCCAGCGCATCTATGCGGAGGCGGAAGCTGCCGAGAATGCGGCGCGCGAACTTTCCAGCCAGCCGCGCGGGCTGATCCGCCTTGCCGTGCCCATGGTTTTCGGGCGGCAATGGCTGGCACCGATCCTGCCCGACTTCTTCGAACTCTATCCCGAAGTTTCGATCGACATGCATATGAGCGATGCGGTCGTCGACCTTGTGGGCGACGGCTTCGACGCGGCGCTGCGCATTGCGGTGCTGCCGGATTCCTCGCTCGTGGCGAAGAAGCTAACGCCAGTCGCACCCTTCATTCTCGCCGCCCCCTCCTATCTCGAGAAATACGGCTGCCCGCAGCATCCGCGCGAGCTTGCCGCCCATCATTGCCTCGGTTACGCCTATCGGCCGCGGCAGGATATCTGGCGCTTCAGCAACAATGCGGGAGAAGAGGAGATCGTCGTACCGACCGGGCCACTCAGGGCGACCAATTCGGAAGCACTGATCCCGATGGCATTGCGCGGCCTCGGTATCGTCGAACTGCCGGAATTCATGGCCCATGAATATCTTGCCGACGCGCGCCTGAAAGCGATCCTGACCGATTGGAGCCTGCCGAAGGGCGCGCTTTATTTCGTAACGCCAACGGCGCGTGCCCGGCCAGCAAAGGTGGAAGCACTCGGGGACTTCCTCTCGGCCAGGCTTTCACACCCGACATGGCGCTGGCCGCAGTAAGCGCTCAATCCTCGCGCGTTTGATGGAGAATTGCGCCTCGGACGATGAGGATGGCGCAGACGGCGAGACTTGCGAATTTCAGCTTCGTCATCCACGGCAGGATCTGCGCGGCAAATCCTGCCGCACCGCTGTCGCTGAAGGCGACGAGGCTCGACAGGTTTTCGGCATAATCGGCAAAACCATAGATGAAAGGCAGGACATAGGTGATCCGACCGAGCAGGCGGGGAGCCTGCCGGCCGTGCCATGTCTCGATCGGCCCGAGCCGCAGGAAAATCAAAAGGAGAAGTGCGGTCAGCAGACCCGGAAAGATGAGTTCCGGGCCGAAATACATGGCCCGGAGAATATGGCTTGCCGTCTCGTTCTGGTCGAGCAGCGTCTGCATGTGAAATACTGCAGACTCATCATAGCCTGCGAAATAGGTATCGAGTACCGCCTGCCCCGTCTCGTGTTCGAAGGGCATGGTGAAACCGAAGGTGGTCCAGCCGAGAACGACGAGGCAGAGGGCTGCGAGCAGCGCGATGATCCATAGCGGAATCGAGCTGCGCGCTTTCATGATCAGACGCCGACGCCCGGATAGTTCGGGCTTTCGCGGGTGATCGTCACGTCATGCGGATGGCTTTCGCGCAGGCCGGCGCTGGAGATGCGCACGAAGGTGGCGCGCTCCTGGAACTCCTTGATATCCTTGCCGCCGACATAACCCATGGCAGCCTTGAGGCCGCCTGCAAGCTGATGCAGGACGCCGGAAACCGGACCCTTGTACGGCACCTGGCCTTCGATGCCTTCGGGCACGAGCTTCAGTGTATCGCGCACCTCAGCCTGGAAGTAGCGGTCTGCCGAACCGCGCGCCATAGCGCCAACGGAACCCATGCCGCGATAGGCCTTGAAAGAGCGGCCCTGATAGAGATAGACCTCGCCCGGGCTTTCATCGGTGCCTGCCAGCAGCGAGCCGACCATGACGGCCGAAGCTCCTGACGCGATGGCCTTGGCCACGTCGCCCGAGAACTTGATGCCGCCATCGGCGATAACAGGAATATCCTGATCCCGTGCAGCCTCGACTGCCGACATGATGGCGGCAAGCTGCGGAACGCCGACGCCGGCAACGACGCGCGTCGTGCAGATCGAACCCGGACCGATCCCGACCTTGACGGCGTCAGCACCGGCATCGATCAGCGCCTTGGTGCCGTCGCCCGTCGCAACGTTGCCGGCCATGATGCGAACGGAGTTGGAGAGCTTCTTGACGCGGGCGACCGCTTCCAGAACGCGAGCCGAGTGCCCGTGTGCGGTATCGACGACGAGCAGGTCGACGCCGGCATCGATCAACCGTTCGGCACGCTCGAAACCGTCGTCACCGACGCCGACGGCAGCAGCAGCACGCAGGCGACCCTGCGCATCCTTGGAGGCGTTCGGGTTGAGCTGCGCCTTTTCGATGTCCTTGACTGTGATGAGACCGACGCAGCGGCCTTCGCCGTCCACTACCAGCAGCTTCTCGATGCGGTGAGAGTGCAGCAGGCGCTTGGCCTCCTGCTGATCGACGCTTTCCTTGACCGTCACGAGATTCTCGCGGGTCATGAGCTCGTAGATCTTCTGCGTCGGATCGGATGCGAAGCGGACGTCGCGATTGGTGAGAATGCCGACGAGCCGGCCGGATTTTTCGACGACAGGAATGCCGGAGATGCCATGCATCTTCATCAGCGCCAGGGCGTCGGCGAGCGTTGCGTCCGGACCGATCGTCACCGGATTGATGACCATGCCGCTTTCGAACTTCTTGACCTGGCGGACCTGCTCGGCCTGCTCGATCGGTGTCAGGTTCTTGTGAATGACGCCAAGGCCACCCGCTTGTGCCATGGCGATCGCCAGACGGCCCTCGGTCACCGTATCCATAGCAGCTGATATGATCGGGATATTCAGCTCGAAGTCGGGTGCGAGGCGCGTTGCAACACTCGTCTGACCCGGCAGGACTTCGGAATGACCGGGTTGCAGCAGCACGTCATCGAAGGTGAGTGCGTCCAGTCCGGTCGGCGTTTCTATGATGCGAGCCATGGCCAAATTCCTTCAAGAAAGAAAAATGCGACCCACCCGGTACGAATCGTCCGCACCGGCGGTGTGCATGAGTTTGTGGAAGTTGGCGAGGGCTGGTAACACGTCTATGACAGGAAGGAAATAGCAAAAAGGCCTAGCACATGGCCGGGCTCGGTATAGGAGCCATGCGCATGGCTCAAATGTCGAACCGGTAGGATGGCGCGGCTTGCCGTGTCGCCGCCCGTGACCAGCCGCTTATCGTCGAACCCGGCGTAGCCGGATTTCTCGCCTCAGGCCGGGTAAGCATATTCCAATCTTGAGAGACAAAAGTATCGGGCAAGCCGTCTCACGCAGTCGTGATCCAAACGTCTAAAGCATCGACCCGAAAATCGAAATCGATTTTCGGAAGCCTGATGCGTAGATTCAAAGAGTTAGAGCGTCCTTTGTGCGTCCGAATGGACGCACGGCGCTCTAATGGAACCCGAATGGGGGATTGGCAGATCCTGTAACTGGGACTACACAGCACGGGCTTCCCAAGCCCCATCCGCATCCATCACGGCATTCGCCTATGAATCGCATTGTCCCGCTGATCCTCGCCGTCGCCCTCTTCATGGAACAGATGGACTCGACCGTGATCGCGACGGCCCTGCCGGCGATTGCGGCCGATCTGCATGTCGGGCCAATCACTCTGAAACTGGCGCTTACGTCCTACATGGTGGCGCTCGCAGTGTTCATTCCGATCAGCGGCTGGATGGCGGACCGCTTCGGCGCCAAGAATATCTTCCGGCTTGCAATCTGCGTCTTCGTCGTCGGCTCTATCTTCTGCGCCTTCTCGTCCAATCTCATCGAATTTGTCTTCGCACGTTTCCTGCAGGGCATGGGCGGCGCTATGATGACGCCCGTCGGACGCCTTGTGCTGGTACGAACGACGCAGAAGAGCGAACTGGTCTCGGCCATGGCGCTCTTGACGATCCCGGCCCTTGTCGGCCCGCTTGCCGGCCCGCCACTTGGCGGCTTCATCACCACCTATTTCAGCTGGCACTGGATCTTCCTGATCAACGTGCCGGTCGGCGTCGCCGGCGTGTGGCTCGCGACGATCTATCTGCCAGAAATAGACGCGACAGCCCCGCCGAAACTCGACTTCAACGGTTTTATCCTGACCAGCCTGGCGGCGGCCGGCGTCGTCTTCGGCCTCTCGGTCGTCAGCCTTCCGGCCCTGCCGCCGATCATCGGCATTGCGGCCACCGCCATCGGCATCCTCTGCGGCGTGCTCTATGTGCTCCACGCCAGGCGTTACCCGACGCCGATCCTCGATCTCAACCTGTTCAAGAATTCGACCTTCCGGGCCTCGACGAGCGGCGGCACGCTGTTTCGCATCTGTGTCGGCGCCATGCCGTTTCTGACGCCGCTGATGCTGCAACTCGGATTTGGGCTTACGCCTTTTCAGTCAGGCCTCATTACGTTTGGGGGCGCGATCGGCGCGATCACAACGAAGTTCATCGCGCGGCGCGTCTATAAGGCGATCGGCTTCCGCACCACGCTTCTCTGCGCCGGTGCGGTGACGACGGTCGTTACCGCCGTGACCGGCCTCTTCACGCCGGATACGCCCCATCTTGTCATCATCGGCGTGCTGCTGCTCGGCGGCTTCTCCCGCTCCTTCATGTTCACCGGCGTCAATGCGCTGGCCTTTGCGGATATCGACGATGCGCAGGCAAGCCAGGCGACATCCATGGCCTCGGTCATGCAGCAGATCAGCCTGGCGCTCGGCGTCGCCCTTGCCGCCTCAATCCTGGAAACCTCGATCTATTTCCGCGGAGCCGAGCTGCAGGTTATCGATTTCCACATTGCCTTCTTCGTCATTGCCGGGTTGACTGTCATCGCCACCATCCCCTTCGTCCGCATGGCCAAGGACGCCGGTGCTTCCGTGTCCGGCCACCGTGCCAAGCGCGTGCCGCCGACGGCGATCAACGCCGAACAACAGCCGGTCAAATAAAGGGCGGTTCTTCGGCCTTCTCGCAGACGGCGCATAGTTTGTTGCCGTCGAGATCCCTGACATAGGCTGCGTAGAAATGCGCGTGATAGGAGCGCAGTCCCGGCTTGCCTTCATCGACAGCGCCGGCCGCAATCGCCGCTGCATGGAAGGCATCGACCGCCGCCCGCGTTTCCGCCTCAAAGGCGACCATGGAGCCGTTGCCATTCGTCGCCCGGCGCCTGTTGAACGGGGTTACGACCCAGAAGCGGCAGCGCGTATCGCCATCGGCAGCATAGCCGATCTCCTCCTCCGAATAGCGCTGGCCGCGGTAGCCGAGCACCGGCAGAACGGCATCATAGAAATGCGGGGCGCGATAGAGATCGTTGGTTCCGAGTGTAACGTAAAGAAGCATGGGATCGATGGTATCCAGTCCTGGGAAATCATCATCCGCAGGACTGGCGCAAAGATCAAGCGTCCTCGGGCTCCGCCTCGGCCTTGCGGCCTTTGAAACCCTTTGCGAGCAGAAACATCTCCACCGATTCGGCGCGCGACGAGGCAGGCTTGACGTGCACGACCTGACGGAAGTGCTGCTTCAGCATGGCGAGCAGATCCCGCTCGGTGCCGCCCTGGAAGGTCTTGGCCAGGAAATGCCCACCCTCACCCAGCACCTCGACGGCGAAATGGGCCGCAACCTCGCAGAGATGCATGGTGCGCAGGTGATCGGTGCGATGATGGCCGGTCGTCGGTGCCGCCATGTCCGAGAGCACCAGATCCGGCGTGCCGCCGACGGCCGCCATCAGCTTTTCCGGGGCTGTGGGATCAAGGAAATCGAGCTGCAGTACCGTGACGCCGGGTAGCTGCGTCATTTCCAGAAAGTCGATTGCTGCAACGCGGACATCCTCATCCGTCGACCCCGTCACCTTCGCGGCGATCTGCGACCAGCTTCCGGGAGCGGCCCCGAGGTCAATGATGCGCCTGGCGCCCTTCAGGATGTGGTGCTTCTCGTCGATCTCCAGCAGCTTGAAGGCCGCGCGGGCGCGATAACCTTCGAGTTGGGCGCGCTGCACATAGGGATCGTTGATATGGCGCTCCAGCCACTGGCGTGACGAGGCCTTCATTTTCTTTTTCTTGACGCGCTGGCCGAGCTTGCGGCCGGTACGGTTTCCCGCGATCGTTGGCTTGGTCATGCCTACCCCTTGTTTCCCCGCTGGCCGCGGCGATTGCGATGCCGCCGCCAGACGCCGTCATCGGCCATCATGTCGGTGAGCAGGCCTTCTCTCAAGCCACGATCGGCGACACGCATGCGCGGGCTTGGCCAGCGGCGGCGGATTGCCTCCAGAATGGCGCAGCCGGCCAGCACCAGATCGGCACGATCCGGCCCGATGCAGGGATTGGCGGCGCGGCTCTCGAAATTCCAGGAGAGAAGCTTCGCCTGCATGGCGGAGACTTCATCATCCGACAGCCATATGCCATCGACCTTGCGGCGGTCGTAACGCGGCAGATCGAGGTGCACGCCGGCAAGCGTCGTCACCGTGCCTGACGTGCCGATCAGATGGAAATCGCCATCCTCGGCAATCTCGATTTCAGGGCAATCGAAACTCGACAACATGCCCGCGACTTCGCTCACCATGCCCTCGAAAACCTCCGGCGTCACATCGCGGCCGCCATGGCGCTCCGACAAGGTGACCACACCGACGGGCAATGAGGTCCAGTGCGTGATGTGATTGGCGAGACGGGCGAAACGGCTATCACCGATGCGGATGACGGCAATTTCCGAGGAACCGCCGCCGATATCGAAGAGGACGACGGAGCGCGTCTCGCGGCCGACCAGCGAGGAACAGCCGGAAACTGCAAGCCGCGCCTCGGTTTCGCGATCGATGATTTCGAGCTCCAGCCCGGTCTCGGCCACGACCCGCTTCAGGAATTCCTCGCCATTGGCCGCCTGACGGCAGGCCTCGGTCGCAATCAGCCGCATGCGGCGGATTTCACGGTTCCGGAGCTTGGAGGCACAGATCCTGAGCGCATCGACCGCCCTTTCCATCGCCTCGTCCGACAGCCTGCCGCTGGCGGCAAGCCCTTCGCCAAGACGCACGATACGGGAAAAGGCATCGACGACACGAAACTGGCCGGGGCGCGTCGGCTGGGCGATCAGCAGGCGGCAATTGTTGGTGCCGAGATCGAGCGCGGCATAGAACTCATCCGACCAGGGGTGTTCACTGCCTGCCCGCTCCTCCTCATGCCCAGCCTGGCGGTTCCTGCGATTTGCCGCTTCGGCGTCTTGCACTTGCTGCGGGACAGAACGCGGAGCCGTATCGGCCCGGTGTTCGGGCCTGGCGGATGGTGGCGACTGGACGGGGGCAAGCGGCCTGCCCTGCAGACCTCGCTTGTTGCGATGCTTGCGCCGGTTGCGGCGGCTGGAGGGCGAATCGCCGTCCGGACGCGACGCTTGAACATGATTGCCGATCTGAACGGCAGCCTGAGACTGCGCAGCAATATCCGTCTGTGATGAACCATGCCCCCCACGCCGGCGGCGTTTCCGCTTGCGGGCCGGGCTTTCCGTGTCTTCCTTCGGGCGCGCTGCCTCGCCGGCATGGCCGGAGAGATCATGCGAAGCGGGATGAGCGGCGCTGCGGGATTGTCCGCCTCGCTTGCCCTTGCGGCGCCTGGACTTCTTGCCGTCCTTGCGCCCTGCCGCCGACGCCCCGTCAAATTGCGGCCTTGCGCCGCCTTCGGGGTCTTCCACGTTCTTTTTCCACCGCGCCGCGCAAGTCCAGAAAGGTATGCAGCAGGCGCTCATTCGATTTTTGCGTTGCGGCGAGAATATCAGCGACCGGCGAAATCACCAAATTCTTTTTGATTCCACATTTTAAATCTGAAATTTTCATCCGGATCGGAAGGGTCGAATTTTTTCAAAACGGGTATTTGCAATCCGCCAGCTTTTGTTTATAAGCGCCGCACACCAGCCGAGCCAACTTGGGTTCACAGCTGCTGGGGAATAGTTCAATGGTAGAACAGCGGACTCTGACTCCGTCGATCTTGGTTCGAATCCAGGTTCCCCAGCCAATTCTCGCTAAATTCCCTCAATTCCTTGATTTTCCAGTCGTGCCGCATCCCGTTTTGGCATCATTGGCGACCTGATGCCCAGACCTTATGCCCGAAGGTGATGACCACGCCGATCGAGCGCGATGGACGATCCTCCGGGAAATGACAGGGCATTCGTCATGGGCACAGAGCTAGGATCGCAAGTTGATCCGTATACAAGGTCGAACTCCTACGTGATAGGCAAGCGTACGCGCACCTCGACCCCTTCACTCCTCCCGGAACGAGGAGACACGACTTCTACAGCGGCTCCGACACGGTCTGCAATCGCCTTGACGATGGCGAGTCCAAGACCCGATCCGCCAATCTTGACGTTGCCTCGCTCGAACTGGCGCATCAGACGGTCCATCGCCTCTGGCGGCAGCGTCGCCCCCTCGTTGGCAACACAAAGAACCCCTTCAGGATCAAGAACCACCTCGACTGGGCTGCCTTGTGCCCCGTGCTTCAACGCGTTTTCGATGAGATTGCGGGAGAGAATCCCGACCGCATCGGGGTCGAGCGGCGAATAGACTGGCTTTTCCGGCATGGTCAGTTCAACTTTCCGCTCTCCGGTGCGTTCGAAATCCTGGACAATCATGCGCAGGACCGTCCTCAGATCGGACGGTTCGTCGGCGCGCAGCCGTGCGCCTTCGGCGCGGGCGAGTTGCATCAGCTTTTCCGACATGCGCATCAGCCGCTTGAGCGTCATCTCGATCTCATTTGTGCGCTGTGCCGTCAGTTCTTCCTTCGTCTCGGAGCGAATGCGTTGCGCCTGTGCAATCGCACCGGCAACGGGCGTGCGGAGTTCATGCGCCGCGTGTGCGGCAAAGGCCCGCTCCGCGTCGAACGCGGCCGTGAGGCGGCCGAGAAGCTGATTGATCCCCGCGGAAATCGGCCGGAGTTCACTCGGCAAGCCGCTGTCCGGCAAAGGTGACAGATCCTGCGCGCCGCGATGGGAAAGCCCCTGCTGAAGAGCGCGGACCGGACGCAGCGAATACCGGACCGCGAACGCAATCACCACAAGGCTCAGCGGAATGACAACCAGCAGCGGCAACAACAGACCGAGCAGCATCTTGTTCGACAGCTCCTGGCGGTGATCCAGCGGTTCGGCCACGGCGATGACCAGATTTCCGTCGGCGCTTGTCGCATAATAGAGCCGATGCGTGTCGGTGCGGGAAAACCCCGTCTTCTCGAACGGAGGGAAGATCGCGACGTCCGCTCCCTTCGAACTCAGCAGCACGCCGCCTTGTTTATCACGCAGAATAAACGTGACATCCTCACCATAGCGAGCCTCGCGTACAGGCCGCGCTTCACGGCGGACGTCGTCTTCGTCCTCATCATCATCGGCTCGTTCACGTCTCGGATTTCCCTCGCGCAGGTCATGCCGAGCGATCGGCAGGATACGCTCCGCAGTGGCTTTCAGCCCGTCGTCATAGACCTGCTCCAGCTCTCGTCCGAGGCGGTGCGCGGTGGCGACGGCGGCCGCGAGCCACAGGATGGTTACGGAAACGCCGACCGCGATTGCCAGCCGCGCCTGAAGCGAAGACATCACCTTGCTGATCTTCATGGCCGTCCCAATCGATAGCCCAGTCCGCGCTCGGTTTCGATCACATGCGCACCCAGCTTCTTGCGCAGCCGGCTCACATGAACCTCGATGGCATTGCTGTCGACTTCCTGATCGAACGAATAGAGCCGTTCCTCAAGCTGCGCCTTGGAAAGCAGCTGGCCAGGACGCTGGACGAAAGCCTCGAACAGCACCCATTCGCGCGCCGTCAGGACGACCGGCTTGCCGTTAAACCTGACGCTGCGGGCGGCAAGGTCGATCTCCAATGGTCCAAGCGTAACGATCGGGTTCGGGTTGCCCGTGTAGCGACGGGCGACAGAGCCGATCCGTGCAGAAAGCTCGGCAAGGTCGAAGGGCTTGACCATGTAGTCGTCCGCGCCGGCGTTCAGCCCGGCGATCCGGTCGGAAACCTGATCCAGCGCCGTCAATATGATGACGGGCGTCGCGTCGCCACGCGCCCTCAAGGCCTTGAGGAAGGGAATGCCGAGGCCGTCGGGCAACATCAAGTCGAGCAGCACGAGATCGTAGGCGGCCGAGGCGAGCGCGTCGCGCGCCTTGTCGAGCCGATTCATCCAATCGACGGAATGACCATCCGCGGCGATCTGGTCGCGGATCGCCGCCCCGAGTGCCGTGTCGTCCTCGATCAGCAGAACTCTCATGATTTCTCCCTTTGCCCTCTTCTGTAGTCCACCCGCCAGCTTACGGGAAGCTGAAGCAAAGTCTCCGCGTCTGTCAGGTGGAGGTCAGTCTGCGGCATGAGTTTACGGTCCGACGACGAGAGGAAACGATTGATGAAGACCGGCATCCTGCCAACCCTGGCCCTTGTGATCATGGCGGTAACATCTGCCCAGGCAGAGGAAGACTGCAACGCTCCGATCCGTGACTGGAAAGGGCGCGAGGCGGTTCGCGCGCTTGCCGAGGAGCGCGGCTGGAGGCTGAGACGCATCAAGATCGATGACGGTTGCTACGAAGTCTACGGGACGGATGAAACCGGACGTCGCTTCGAAGCGAAGATCGACCCCGTGACACTCGATGTCATCGAAATCGAGGAACACCACAACCATCGGTGATCCTCACCCTCGCCAATCCCCTCTTGCCAATCCCAAAGGAGACACACCCATGAAACACCGCAAGCTTCTTCTCACCGCGGTTGCCGGCACCGGCATTCTCGCCGCCTTCGCCAGTATGGCCTTACCGCTCGATCCCCCGAAGCTCGGTGGCACCGATATCGTGAAGGCAAATTACCGCGAACATGAGGGCAAAGGCCATCGCGAAGGACATCACCGTCGTGGCGACGAGGATGGCCGCTACGCTGCTAACGGCTGTGGCGGGCAAGGCGACGATGACGACGACGATGATGGCCGCGGTGGGTGCGGCGATCGCAATGGCCCCATGCCACAGAACGGATCGCCCCCGACCAACAGCCTGTTCACGCCCGGCAGCAAGCCGCGCGCCCAGATGAACTGACCGCACCAGAAAAGGAGATGAACAATGAGGATGAAGTCCTTCTTGGCCATGCTGGCCGTCACGACGGCACTGACGGTGCCCGGTCTTGCACTCGCAAGCGAAGTGACCTTCACCACCAACCTGCGCAACTATGGTGGAGATGGAGCCTATCTTGCCTATTACGTGACCGATGCGCAGGGCAAATATGTCGGCAGTCTGTGGATGGCGGGCGGCAAGGCGCGCTACTACGAGCATCTGAGCGGCTGGTATCGGGCCACAGGTGGCGACACCGGCGAAATCAACGGCATTACCGGGGCCAGCGTCGGTTCCGGCCGCTCGCTCAAGATCACACTCGACCTTGCCGATACCCTCTTTGATGCCGGCTATGAGCTGCACATCGACTCGGCCGTCGAAGACATGCGCGACAGCCCCAACGAAATCGTCGTACCGCTCACCTCTGCCGGCTCCGGCCAGGCGGCCACGGGTAGCCGCTACATCGCCGACTTCATCTATGCACGTTGATCACCAAGGAAAATTACCATGATCCGGTCGCTCCACCGCTGGTTTGGGCTGATCGCCGCTGCGCTTCTCACCGTCATCGCCCTGAGCGGTACAGCCCTCTCGGTCTTCCCGGCCTCCGAGGGGCTCACCATCCCTGTGGCACAGGACATCAGTGTCGCGGAACTCGCGGCACGGATCCAGTCGGCGGAACCCTCGGTGGAGCAGATCAGGCGCGCGCCGTCCGGCCGGATTACGGCATATTATTTCGAGGGCGACCAGCCGGCATCTTCCATCATCGATCCGGCAACGGGCACGCCCGTCGGCAGCGCTGACACGTCGGCCGTCGAGCGTTGGCTCACCAATCTTCATCGTTCGCTGCTCCTCGACGACAGCGGCCGCCTCATCGTCGCCGGCGGCGCGGGCGCCATGCTGGCGTTGACCCTCTCCGGTCTCTTCCTGCTGGCGCGCCGGGCGGGCGGCTGGCGCTCCATCCTGAAGCCTGCAAAAGGCACGGGCGGTGCACGCCTTCATGCTATCATCTCGCGCCTTGCCTTGCCCGGCCTACTTCTGTCGTCGCTGACCGCGCTCTGGATGATCGCCGCAACGTACGACATTTTACCCGAAGGTGCCGGCGTCCCGCTCTTCCCCTCGGAGGTCAGCGGCGCTTCGGGCGTCCAGGTCGCCTCCATAACCGTTCTGCGAGAGACCCCGGTCGACAGACTTCGCTCGCTCAGCTTTCCGGCTGCCGCAGATGCAACCGACGCGTTTACCCTCAAGACGGACGCTGGCCAGGGCTACATCGACCAGGGCAACGGCGACCTGCTCGCTTGGAAGGCTTCAAACTGGGTCGACCGCCTGACGGACTTCCTCACCATGCTGCACACTGGTCGGGGCATCGCATGGCTCGGCCTGTTTCTCGGTGTTTCCGCACTTGCCGTTCCCGTCATGAGCTGGACCGGCCTCGCCGTCTGGTTCAGGGGTCGTGGCGTGAAGAAGGGGCGTTCTGTTCCCGCAGGCGAGGCTGACACCATCGTCCTTGTCGGCAGCGAGGGCGGCACGACCTGGGGCTTTGCCGAGACGCTGAGAAAATCGCTCTGCGAACAGGGCATGCGTGTCCATGTCGGTCCGATGTCGGGCTTCGACCCCGCACGTTGGCCCATGGCGCAACGGCTCATCCTGCTTGCCGCGACCTATGGCGACGGCGAAGCCCCGGCATCCGCGCAAGGCTTTCTGGAACGCTTCCGGCGCACTCCTGTAAAGCGGGGTCCTTCGCTTGCCGTGCTCGGCTTCGGCGACCGCAGCTTCCCCGCCTATTGCGGTTTCGCCGCTGACGTCGCACGGCTGGCGGAAGAAAGGGGCTGGGTTGCGCTGCTGCCGTACGACACCGTGGATCGCCAGTCGCCGCAGGACTTTGCCCGCTGGGGTCGTGATCTGGCGGAGACGCTCGGGCTCGCCTTCGAACTCAACCACCTGCCGACCAGACCGAAGACCTGGGAGCTTTCACTGATCTCGCGCCGCGACTATGGCGCAAGCGTTCAGGCCACGACTGTGATCCTGCGCTTCGCCCTGCCGAAGATGTCCTTCTGGCAGCGTCTGACCGGAAACGCATTTCCGCAGTTCGAAGCGGGCGACCTGGTCGGCATATTGCCCGAAGGTTCGCAAGTGCCGCGCTTCTATTCGCTCGCTTCGAGCACGAAGGACGGGTTCGTCGAAATCTGCGTCCGCAAGCAACCGGGCGGGCTCTGCTCCGGGCAGCTCACGGCTCTCGAGCCCGGACAAGCGGTGACGGCCTTCGTTCGCTCCAATCCGCGCTTCCGGCCTGCCCACAGCGGCAAGCCCGTCATCCTGATCGGCGCGGGCACCGGCATCGGCCCCCTTGCGGGATTCGCCCGCGCGAATAAGGCACACCAACCCATGTATCTCTATTTCGGGACCCGCCATCCGGAGAGCGACGCACTCTATGCGGAGGAATTGTCGGACTGGAAGGAGGACGGTCGACTGGCCGGCGTCTCCACAGCTTTCTCGCGAACGGCAAACCCGGCCTATGTCCAGGACATCCTGCGCGAGGATGCCGCCAGGATCGGCAAACTCATCGCGGCAGGCAGCCAGATCCTCGTCTGCGGCGGCCGTGACATGGCGGCGGGTGTGGCCGCCGCTCTCTCCGACATTCTCATACCGCAGGGCGTGAGTCTTGCGACACTCAAGTTAGAGGGCCGCTATGCCGAGGACGTTTACTGATCTCACCCGCCATGCCCTGAACGGTCCCACCATGGGCACACGCTGGTCCGCGCTCTTCCACATGCGAGGCGATTTCGAAACCGTGAGGGTCCACGCCGCCATGGCGGACGCCGTCGCAGAGGTCGATCAGCAGATGTCCACATGGAAGCCCCAAAGCGATCTCAATCGCCTGAACGCCGCCTGTCCCGGCGAATGGATCGTCCTTCCTGAACAACTGATGAAGGTGCTCCAGGCAGGCCTTGCCATCGGCGAAGCCTCGTGCGGAGCCTTTGACATCGGTATGGGCGACGCCGTCGCCGCCTGGGGTTTCGGTGCTGTGGAAGCCGACGAGGCGGCAATAAGGGCTGCCCGCCTCGCACGCCGCAACTCGGCTCATGACATCCTTGAGCTTGATCCCGCCAATGGGAGAGCACGAAAGCATGCCGACATGCGCTTCGACCTTAACGGCATCGCCAAGGGCTACGGTGTCGATCGGCTGGCGGAAACCGCAGGTCTGCACAGCATCGAAGCGGGCCTCTTCGCTATCGACGGCGAGCTGCGCGCACTCGGCGCGCAGCCGGACGGCTCGGGCTGGGCGATTGCGGTCGAGAAACCCGATCTTCACGAACGCGCGCCGCATTCCATCATCGAGCTCGAGGATTCAGCCATCGCGACGTCCGGGGATTACCGCCACTGGGTGGATATCGGCGGACACCGCCTCTCCCATACCATAGATCCGCGTCTCGGCATGCCGCTCAGAAAACCGCCCGCCTCGGCCACAGTAATCGCTCGCGATTGCATGAGTGCCGATGCCTGGGCGACGGCGATGATGGTTCTTGGCGAACAGGAAGGATTGAAATTAGCGGAAAAGCTGAGCCTCTCCGTACTCTTCCTGTGGCACGGCCAGCCAGGCGGAACAGGATGTGGCATCTTCGCCAATGATAAGCGCGACATGCGCAGCCGAAAGAATACTGCCTGCTGATGGCCCTGAGATGGCGGACGAATTGAAGGAGACATTTCGCGGAAATAACTGCCGCTTCGCCCCTGTTGACTGGGACCCAAAGCCAGAGCACAAAGGTGGCATCCATGGTCGCTCGCGATCGGAAAAACAGAGGGAATTCAAAGGTAATTTCGATAAGCCTTTGAAATCATGTGGGAATCCAGGTTCACCAGCTACTTTCCCTGTTATAATTCAATAACTTAGCTTCATGTCGCCAGTGCAGGGAATACCCCCACACTGCACCCCCACAAAGGGCGCATTTGGCGATGTCAACTTACCTGCGGCGCGAAGCCGATTCCTTTGTCTTCCGGCGGCGCGTGCCCGCCCCTCTCCAGGCCCTACTCGGACAGACCGAGATATACAGGTCATTAGAGCGGGATGATTTTAAGTCCGTTCATATCCGGCTTCCTTGAAGTAGTTTTGGCATTCCTGTGGTGAAACTGTCTTGAGGATGGCTGCGATGGCCTCGTCGATCGCGTGGCGAGTTCTGGCCTGTGCCTCGCGTAGCCAATGCTTGATCTTGGCAAAGAGCTTTTCGATGGGATTGAGGTCAGGGGAGTATTTGGGCAGGAAGAACAGTTTGGCCCCAGCCTTGCGGATCGCGGTGCGGATTGCTTTTGCCTTGTGTGAGCCCAGATTGTCCATCACGACGATATCGTCTGGCTTGAGTTCGGGGACCAGCACCTTTTCCACATAGATCAGGAACCGCTCGCCATTGATCGGGCCGTCGATGATCCATGGCGCGCTGACGCGGTCGGCGCGCAGGGCGGCAATGAACGTCATGGTGTTCCAATGGCCGAAGGGCGCCTGACCGGGCAACCGTTCGCCGCGCGGCGCCCAGCCCCGGAGCGGCGCCATATTCGTCTTCGTCCAGGTTTCATCGATGAAGACGAGGCGGGCCGGATCGACGTGATAGCGATGCTTCAGCCAGCGGTTCCGTCGGGCGGCGACATCGGGCCGCTCGCGCTCGTCGGCGACCATTGTCTTTTTTTATAACTCAACCCTTCATCATGCACGAAGGTCCACACGGAGCGGTAATCGACCTTCAGGCCACGCTCGCCCAGTTCCGCGACCAGCCCGCGCAGGGTAAAAGCCCGTGTGCGGCAGCGCTCGAGCAGCCACTCCCGATGCGTATCGCAAATCGCCCGTGGCTTGTGCCCGCCCATCTGACCGGGGGCTGCGCTGCCCGTCTGGCGAAAGCGCCGCACCCAATCGATCGCGGTGCTGATGCCAATCCCGAAGCGCTTCGCCGCTGCCCGGCAGGACAATCCTTCGCGCGTCACCGCGCCGACAACGCGTTCCCGCAAATCATCGGAAAAAGGTTTTGCCATAAAGACCGGCCTCCTTTACCGGTCTCAATGGTGAATCTGATTTGCGGGAAAAAGGGAATCCCCTTTTCGATTCCATCTAAAATCATCCCGCTCTAAAGACCACCGTGCGAAGAACACCAGAGCGCGAGCCGCGCACCTCTTTATAGGCACAGAGAGGTTGTTCCGGATGCTGGAAGATGCCGATGATGAGTTCCCACTGACGGATGACGACATCCGCGCCGCCGTGCGAATCTGGCTGGACACGAGTGCCTGGCAGCAGCGCCTCAAAATCATAGATGAGATGTCGCCCGGATGCCTTCGCAGTCACGCAAATATTCATCGCGAACTTCGACGGCGATCTCGACACCACCACCGGAGCTGCGAACCTCTACAGGCCCCGCAGCCGGGATTTCGACCAGATGTTCTTCGGCCCCATCTCATCTTGACCGCGATGGAAACCTCCTCGGCTTCGATAAGTGTCTCGGAGACAATAGCGTGGCCTTCAAGACGAAGGACATCACCGCCGCGCTTTACAACATCGCATCGGCAAGCACTGGCCTATCTATGGAAGCACTTCAGGCGCGGGCTGCTGCCAGCAGGAAGACGGTGAAGTAGCCTAGGTGCTCTCCTTCTCCCGGCGGCCAACCTGGGTGGCGACGAGTTTCGCCACCAGATGAACGAGGTTCTTCGCTTCAAATCGGTCCTTCAGCCTGTCTATCCGATGCTCGATCGTCCTCGGAGACAGATGCAGGAACTCAGCGATTTCTTTCGTACTCTGCCCCTCAATGAGGAGCTGGATGATATTGTCGTCCGTGATATCGGTCTTCGCCTCCTGCATCGGAGAGATGAAGAAACGCCCTTCAATCAGGCTGATGCACCAGCCAGGCTTTCCATCGCATTTCTGCGGCAGAATAAGGCGCTCGTAGCCGATCCGGACACCGAGGAGCTTCGTCCTTACGAGGTCAATCGCGGGGCGCTTCACCTCCAGAGCCCGCAAATAGGCGGCAACGATCGCATCATCAATGAAGCGTCGATCGAGGTCGCGCAGCGCGGCATCGGGAAATTGCTGCTTCATCCGGTTCAGTAGGCTGCTCTTGAAGCCGAAATCCTTTACCCGACGGAACCGCCAGTCATAAGGATCGTCGGCTACCGTCGTAACGACGGAGAGCGCCATTTTGATGGTCAATCTGTTGATGATCCCGGCATACAGGCTCTCCGGGTTTGTCATCTCATCGGACCGTAGCCACACATCGATGAGGTCTTGGGAAATCGTATTGAATGAACTCATATTCTTCGGCAGGAGCAGGAGAAACTTCTATTTGTTTCATCTGCATATACATCGAGTATTTGTTATCAAATGATTGCCAGAACGCGAACATTGGCCAATCCCTCGTTTTCATGGAGATGATTGCCCTGACGCACGACATCCACGAATGCTAGCTGCTGCGCAGCATCCGAAATTTCCTTTGGAGTTCGCGGCTCTGTGGTGTGGAAATTTATTACTATCCATTATTCACCACGATCAAAAACAAGTTTTGCATTGGGACTCTTGTCGCTGTACCCGACGACATTGCATCCATCACGGACCGGTGCCTTGCCCTGCAATGTCAACTGCAGTGAGCCATTGTCGTATCCGCTGACGAGGTACGGTGCCGGATCGCAGCCCTTCTTGAATGTGTATGCGACGCCAGAAATCCACTCGTTCGGAACACTCCAGCCACGGAAAAGGACGGTCTCGGGTTCGATGGATCCGGCGATCGAAGCCTTGGGTTGCGAATAGACGATGACGTGCTGCTTCTGATGATGGAACATCAGAGATCCGTTGTGGCCCATGGACTCACCGTAGCGATCCTCAGTCGCGAATGTCCGCTGAACGGGGATATCATTGTAAGGCCATCCCACCGGACACAGCTTGAGCCACATAGCTCCGAATTCGCGGCCACGATCTGCATTTGACATTCCGACGCGTTTACCCGTCTCGGTATCTTTCATGCTGATGTAGCCGTAGAAGTCCTTGTTTTCGGTTTCCGGGCCGTCAAAACGGTAGTGCTTGCCCTCCGTCCATAGATCACCCGTTTCGCAGTCTGCGCGGGCTTCATACACCTTTCCGTCGACTTCTCGCGACGCAGCACATGAGGCATCTCCCGGACGCCAGTTAGCACACCAACTCTGAATGGATTCAGGTGTGATCTTCGCCTTCATCGTCGAGTTTTTGCCGCCGTAGTCAGAGAATTCGAATATTATCGGAGCGACCGCTTTGGAATTCCATGGAAATTCGTCACCGATGGGCGGCGGCGGCATTGAAGGAATGGTGGAGGCGAGAAGAGCAAGAGAAGATAAAAACGACATAAAACACCCGGCGCAATCAGTTACTGCATTCAGCACAATGCCTCGCCTTCAAGCCGGCGAAGCGCGTTCCTCTTGGATGGCTACCACGCAGAAAAATCGTCAAAAAACGCCTGGAGCTGCCGATTTGTCTTGGGCCACACGGCGATGACATAGGGCAGGAGAACCAGATATTGAAACGCGAGGACGAAAAGCCCGGACAGAAGGACGCCGCCGATCAGCGCCAGCAAGACACTGCCAGACAGGCCGTAAAGTGAAACCGCCAGCAATGCGAGGACAATCAGAAATGCCTTGTTGTTGAGGAATACCGACGGCTTGAATACGCCAAGGCGTGCACATACATGCTGCAAGCCATTACGGTCCTGTGTGAACGATTGGCCGATATTATGGTTTTGAGCCGCGGCCGTGTATCCGTCTCCGCCTACCCTGTAGAGACTGATGATGCTCATCATATCGTCTTCACCGACGCTGACGGCGAACGGCAGCTTGAAGAGCCTTTCTTTCCCGTTCTCAAACCTTAACCGGACTTCGCTCGTTTCCCATTGTTCGCTTTGAACCGTAGAATATACGTGATTATCACCGTTAGCCATGTAGTTGTTGTGATGCGTTGTATAGATTTTATTGTGCTGCTTTATTCTTGAGCCGACAACTCTTCCGGAGATGCGCTCTGCATCGAATTCCACGCCGTTGATGAAAACACGCTTTCTCTCCTCGCGAGGAAGGACAACATCATCACGATGGTTGGACGAATACTGTGGATTCTGAATTTCAGGCAGGAGAACTGCGGAAAGTGACATAGCTAACCCCTCTATTGTTGACAATTTTAAACTCTAGAAAGCAAAAACTGTTCAGCTGAGGAAACTAAGTCAGCCACAAACGTTAGTTTTTTGAAAAAGGGTGAGGGGGAAAACCCCCGCATCGGCACGAAATTGCGCCAAAGAGAGGTGTAGCGTTAAAGAGCTATGCCGTCATTTCAAACAAAAATAACAGCTTCTGATTAAAAAGCGGAAGTATCGAGTTCCTGAGCCAAAGCCACAAACGCAAGGTGGAAAAAAGAGACAGTCCACGGCAGCGTTCCGGGAGAGGTAGCGACTGCTCAGTCGAGAACGCCATGACCGAACTGATCAGTGCCTCAAATTTATAATCGCTGCCATTCGCCTGTAAATTGCGTAACCTAAATAAAATAATAATATCATATACTTAACGGAAGAAATTACAGAATTACGAAATTACGGCCTGTTTCAAACTCTTATGGGGATAGCCCACAGCTCGTTGAAATACCGCTGTCTCTCCATCTGAGTTTCACCATTATATTGGTAATTCGGTAATAACAACAATAAGAAACTGAAATCATTATGGAAATCCGATTACAGAACGTGTGTAATCAATCGTAATCGCCGTAAGCAATTCTGCCGGTCGGCCACAAAGGAAACCGCCGGAAGGCCCGGTTCTCTCGGACCGTGCGCTCACACACCTTAGAAGACCCGCTCCCGCCCCCGCCGGCATGCCCGAACTCGCGGCGACATCCGCCCATCTCGCCCAAGGCTGCCGCCCACATTGCCGCGGACATGCCAGTCCAGCGGCACCGAAGGCTCCCGGCATAGACCGAGTTTCCGGCACCGGGTTTCCCGGACGGGTGATCGTTGATAGAACATTCAGCGAATTTATCTGTGCCGAGAGACGCCATGCAGATCCCTACAGGTAACGAACGCGAGCGGCTGCTGGCAATCCTCGATCTCTGGCACAAGATCGAGTTCTTCATCCCATATGACCTTTCCAAGCGGGCAACGGAAGACGAAAACAAGAGAGCTTTTTGGTTGCATGCCGAAACACTTGAGGATGACAGCGACGCCGTGAGGCGTCCGATCGTCCCCGAGCACAAGGAGATCACCGGACTTACCCTTTTCCTCGGCGTTTTCAGCAAATCGGAGATCTCCAAGGTCAGCAGGAATTTCGCCGGCGCCACCAACGGCATGACGGATTTCGAGGATGCAGAGCGGGGCGATCTGGATGGCGACACCTGCTTTGCAAGCCTGGAACTCGACCCGCAGGGCAATCCGATTTTCACGGCGTTTTCCATCTCGACGCTTCCCTGGGCGCTTGGGCAAGTCCGGAAACGTGGCCTTGCCGCGCTGAGCTCGGAAGCATTTGCCGATGGCAGACAGCGCCTGCAGGAATTGCTGGGAAATTTCCAAGCCCAGCGACGTCTGCACCATCAAAAATCTGAGGATACCGACGACCAGCCGCTCACGCCTGCTGAAATTCTCGCCCTTCATGCCTTGCTTTGCGACTGGGCACGCTTTGCGCCTGATGCAGACCGGCCCGTCGCTCTTGTTGAAATCCGCTATAGGGACAAGCCGTCGAGGCCGACGGCAAAGCTCCTGCCTGCGCCGCTTCAGCATAACGCGGCGGGTGACGACGATGACGAGGAAGATGATACTCCCGAACAGGAAATCGGGATTCTGAACAGCTTCTTCATCGAGGACATCGAAAAGGCGATGGGCTGCGTTCGCAGCGGCACGATCCCCGAACCGCTGCGGAAATATCTGACGCCGCTCGCTTCCGACGCGCGGATCGACCTTTATACGGAGACAGGCCGCCGCGCCCTCATCCGGTCACTGCATCCGCGAAACCTCAATGCCGGACGCTGGCTGGCAGAAGCCCATCATGCCATGAGCCTGATGCAGCAATTCGCGATCAATACCGCCCTGGAAACCCTCTCGGAAACCGGGCTCTTTTCGGTCAACGGTCCACCGGGCACCGGCAAGACGACACTGCTGCGTGATATCTTTGCGGACAATATCGTCCGGCGGGCGCGGGTGCTCGCCGCCTTGAGAACAGCGCGGGATGCCTTCGACGGCGCATCGAGAAAGGTCAATTTCAAGGACGGCAGCACCGCGTGGATATCGAGCCTGAACGCCAGCCTCACCGGCTTCGAGATGGTCGTCGCCTCGTCCAACAACGCTGCCGTGGAGAATATCTCGCGCGACCTTCCCAAGCAAAGCTCGATCATGAAAGGCAAGTCATTCGGCTATTTGCAGACCGTTGCCCACAAGATCGCCGCGCAAAAAGACAATGGCAGCTTCACCGCGTTGACGGACGAAAACCGCCCGTGGGGATTGATCGCCTGTGCACTCGGAAAAAGCGGGAACCGGCGAGCGTTCAAGGAGCGCTTCGCCTTCATGCCGGCCAAGGAAGACAAGGCCAGGGAAGATAGGGCGAAGCCCGACTGGTCCGGTCTCGACAGGCCTCAGACGATCTGGGAATGGCGAGACAGCTACGGCGGGCCAACATTCGCCGAGGCAGGCGAGCGATTTCGCAACGCCGACGAAGCGGTTCGCTCCATGATCGACGAATACGGACATTTCGCCGATCTGTACGGCGAAATCGCCTTGACCTCATTCGACGCTTTCTGTGCCCTGGCGCGTGAGGCACTGGAGACAGCGGAGACGGCAGTTGGGTCGGCTCGGGATCAATATGCTGCTGCTGAGGCCGAAACCCTCGCCGTCCGTACCGAATTGGACCGGCTCAGGGAAGAGGAGCGGCTTCTCGACCGTTCGATGCCGGCCTGGTGGAAAAGGATGCTGCCGAACAGCGAAAACCAACGGCACAGGGACAATGTGAAATCGAATGCCCGGGAGCAAATCGCCCTCCGCAAGACGCTCGCCAACTGCGAACGAGATCTTGCGGGAAGGCACCGGCTTTCCCTGGAGAAGGCTCTGCGGCACCGGGAGCAGGCCGAACGAGAACTGCATGCGAGACAGGAAACCTGGTCCGAGAAATCCGCAAGGTTCGAAGAGCTGCGGCAGAGACTGGACGGGCCGGCCCTGCCCGCAAACCTTGACGATCTCGAAACCGACCGTTTTCAGATCGAAGGGCTCTGGCACTCCGACAAGCTGGCTGGCCTGCGCTCCGCCTTGCTGGAGACGGCGCTGACGCTGCATGAGGCGTGGCTGGCGGAAGTCAGCAGGTCGAGCGGAGGTTTCGGCGGAAACATCGTCGCCATCACGAAGCTGCTCTCCGGAAATGCTCCTGACCATGGGGCGGATATCCCGCCCGTATGGCAGAGCCTCTTCATGATCGTTCCCGTCGTTTCAACGACGTTTGCCTCTTTCGCTCGTCAGTTCGCAGGCCTCGGACCGGCGTCGATCGGCTGGGTTTTCGTCGATGAGGCCGGTCAGGCCGTGCCGCAGGCAGCCGTCGGCGCCCTGATGCGGGCACGCCGCCTGATGGCGATCGGCGACCCCTTGCAGATCGAGCCGGTTTTTACCCTGCCCGGCGCGCTCATAAGGGCCCTCAGTCGCCTGTCGCCATACACCTCCGCGGAGAGTTATTCGCCCAACCGCGTTTCAGTACAGGGGCTCGCCGACGCAGCAAACTGCTATGGAACGGCGCTGCCGTCGGAAGATGGCAATGGACTTTGGATCGGCAGTCCGCTGCGTGTGCACCGCCGCTGCATCGACCCGATGTTCTCACTCGCTAACCGGATCGCCTATCGGGACAAGATGGTATTCGGATTGAAGGAACGATGGCCGGCCGACGATGCTCCGCCATTTTATGGCGACAGCGTCTGGATCGACGTTGGGGGCAAGGTTTCCGGCCGGCAGCGCGTTCCCGAACAGATCGAATTCATCGTCGATGTCCTGGTCGCGACTTACCGCCGGGACGGAGCACTGCCGGACCTTTATGTCATTTCTCCATTCAAGGAGATCAAGAATGCGCTGAAGACGGCGCTGGGAAAGGCAAGATGGGTCAATGACACCGGCTCTCCTCGTACATCGCCTCCGCAACTGAAGAAGTGGCTGAAAGACAGGGTCGGGACTGTTCATACCTTTCAGGGCAAGGAAAGAGACACGGTCTTCATGATCCTTGGCGCCGACAAGGCACACGCCGGCGCAGCCGCCTGGGCTTCATCAAAGCCCAATCTGCTGAACGTAGCTCTAACCCGCGCCCAGCGGCGTTTTCATATCGTTGCGGACCGGAGCTTTTGGGAAGCCATGCCGTATTTCAGGGACGTCGCCGGCGCTCTGGAAACTGTCGATGCCGAAGAATTCCTTCGTTCCCTGCGATCTTCTTCGCCGATCCAGAGGGTTGCACGATGAAATGAACATGGCTTTGACCCGCCGTGGTAGCAAAACCTCAATCTTCCGCCGCTAGAATCACCTCAGCTCCCTGGAGATGATTCGAGCCATGAAGACCTTTTCTGCCCTGTTGCTGACGGCACTCCTCATTCCGGCAACCGCACGGAGCGAGACGGCCCCTGGCGGGACGGAATGGATGGGCGATGCGCGGCAGTGGTCGGTCGGGTTCGTCGGCGAGAAGCCGTCCTACTGCCGGCTGATCTGGAACGATGAGCTCGGGAAGACGGTCGAATTCCGCCAGAGCCTCGACAGCGTCATGTGGCTCGTCTCGAAGGATGGCTGGGAGATCCCCGAGGGTACCACGACCAAGGTAACGCTCGTCGGCTATTCCGGCACCAAGGCCGTACCGGCCGAATTCTTCGACGGCAAGACGCTTCGCATCTTGCCAGCCGCCGAGAAGACGGGTGTGGCGCAGATCAAGAAGATCCTCAAGAATTCCTTTGTCGGCACACCGGATATGGAACTGGATTTTGCCGGAAATGAAGGGCATTGGGTGGTGCCGCTCTCGCGGCTTCAGCAGATGTATACGACCTATGTCAATTGCCTGAACCGCCTCGTTCCTGCCAATCAGGTCAGCCCGGTTTCCGATAAGACCCAGCCGTTCTAAACGGAAATCTTGCTCCGCACCGCGTCTGCGATCTCCGTCATACGGTCGACCGGGGCGTGGCCGATCAGCATGAAGGCGTGGGTGGCGTTTGCCCAGTAGACGACATTCATGCCCTTGCGGCCTTCGATATCGGGGGCCTTGGGGCCGCCGTCGGAGGCGACGATGCAGAGCGCCATGGGGCCGGTCTCGGGATCCAGATAGGCGATCTGTGCGAGCGGCTTGCCATCATATTGCAGGATCTGGGCGCGCTTGAAATCGATATCCGGCAGGGCGACCTGCTCTGGCGAGAGTTGCAGGCGAAGGTCGCCATCCAGACTGGCGAGCTGCGCTGCCTGCACATCTCTGGGCGGGACGGGACCGGCGAGCGTCTCCGGTGTATAGAGCGAGATATATTCGGCAACGACGGCGCGCCATTCGCTGTTTTCATCCTTGCCCGAGAAACTTGCACCGACACCGATCATGGCGCGATCGACGGCGATGCCGGCAACGACCGAAGCGGCAAGCGCGCCGAAAAAGCCTCGACGGCTCATGAAGGCAGCCGGTCTTGCAGACCGGGCGGCGGGAATGGCCGACAGCATGGCCTCGAGCTTTGCCTGCGGAGCGGCATCAAGCAGCGGCGCGAAGGCTTGCTTGTAAGGCAGGCTTGCACGCGCCAGAAACTCCAGCCGTTCGGCGACAGCCCCATCGGCTTCGATCATCGCCTCGATGCGGGCAGTCTCTTCCGCGCCGAGTTCACCATCGATGAAGGCGGTCAATTCCTCGTCGGAGGGCATAATGTGCTTCGTGCTCATTCAAATCCTCCTGCCGATACAGTTTCGGAGAGCTTCGCGCGGGCGGCTGCCAGCCGGCTCATCACGGTGCCGATCGGAACATCCAGTATGATGGCGACCTCGCGATAGGAAAGCCCTTCCACATAGGCGAGGAAAACCGCCGATCGCTGCGCTTCCGGCAGCGCATTCACCTCTTTCAAGACCTGGTTCGCCATGACATGCGTTTCGGTGTCGCGGGCGCCATCGAAACTCAGCGTATCCTGGGCATCGACGAAGCCCTGCCCCTGGCGGACGCGGCGGGCGCGGATCTCATTCAGCCAGATCGAATGCAGGATCGAAAACAGCCAGCGGTCTAGCCGCGTGCCTGCGACAAATTGATCGGCCCGTTCCAGCGCGCGAACGCAGGTCGCCTGTACGAGATCGTCGGCCACATCGCGCTGATGCGAAAGAACGAGGCCATAGCGCCACAGACGGGCAAGATGTTCCGTCAGGCCGCTCCTGATATCCGCTTCGCTCGCGATGGCCGCCTCCGCGCGTATTGGCTGTTTCGGAACCGCCGGCCGGGCCGGCGATTCCGTTCTGGCGCGACTATAGGCAGGAAATGTGGTGTGTGCGACCGACATCCGGAAATACCCTTCAATCAACCTTATCTCTCTCCCGCCCCACGCAGCTGTACAGTTTTGTTTCACGCAATCCGGACGCAAAACCGCTGCACACTTTTGCTGGGAATTGCTCTAGATCTTCGACGGATCGAGGATCGCGGCGTTGAGGTCCTGATATTCCTCGCAGCCGGTGCCGCAGATCGCCTTGATGGTGGTCAACTGCTCCTTGGCGAGGTCGAGCTCGCCCTTGATGACATAGGCTTCGCCGAGATATTCGCGGACCTTGGCATATTGCGGATCGAGCTTGACCGACTGCAGATAGTAGGAGATGCCTTCATCCGTGCGGCCGAGCTTGCGGGTGGCGTAACCGCGATAGTTCAGCCATTCGGCATTGTTCTGATCCTTGACGGTGTCGAGCACGGCGAGCGCTTCTTCATAGCGGCCGGCCTTGGCGAGCGAGTAGGCGTAATCGGTACGATTTTCGTCTGTTATGTTGGCGCTCTGCTGCTTGACGCACTTCTTTGCCTTCTTGTCGTAGATCTCACCCTTCTTGCAGACCGGCATGGTGCTGCTATCATCGCCAATCGCGAAGACGGGGCTGGAGAAGACGGAGGCGGCAATGCAGCTGCCGAGCACGAGGGAAGCGATGCGGACAGTCTTGGTCGTCATGGGATAACTCCTCAGAAAATGACGTTGCGAGGAGTGAACACCGCTGCCTCCAGCTTTATTCGACGGGCTTTCACATTTTTTCTGATCACTGCTTCGTGAAGAGCGGCGCCGAATAAACTTTCGCGCCCGCGTGTTTTCCACTCGTTCCGCCGGGAACGACAAGGAGCATACCGTGACTCAATCCGTCAGACTTTTAAGTCTCGCCACTGCAGTGCCTGACCATATCATCACCCAGAGCCAAGCCGCCGAGGCCTCCGCGCGCCTCTTTGCCGATCGCTTCAAGGAATTCCGCCACCTCGCGCGCGTGTTCGACAATGCCGGTATCGGAAAGCGGCATGCCGCCCGTCCCCTCTCCTGGTTCGAAGAGACGCATGGCTGGCAAGACAGGATGAAGGCCTATGAGGAGGTCGCCGGTTTGCTGTTTGTCGAGACGGCAACCCGGGCGCTCGAGCAGGCCGGGCTGACGGCTGGTGAAGTCGATTGCGTCGTTGCGGTTTCCTCTACCGGCATCACCACGCCGAGCATCGATGCGCGGCTCGCCGGTCGGCTCGGGTTTCGCGCGGATATCGAGCGCGTGCCCGTCTTCGGGCTTGGGTGCGCTGCAGGCGTTTCCGGCTTCGGCATCGCTTCGCGGCTGGCGCGCAGCCGTCCGGGCGCTGTGGTGCTCTTCGTCGCCATCGAGCTCTGCACGCTGGCCTTCCGGCTGGATGAGCTGACCAAGCCGAACATCATCGCTACCGCACTTTTCGGCGACGGGGCTGCAGCCTGTGTGATGCGATCAGGCCAAGGCGGCATGGCAGAAGTGGAATCGGCGGGCGATCACCTGTTTCCGGATACGCTCGACATCATGGGCTGGAAGATCGACGATACCGGGCTCGGCATCCAGCTGGCGCAGGGGCTGCCGCCCTTTGCGGAAAAGGAGCTTGGCCCGGCAATTGACGGCATTCTGGCGCGCAGCGGGCTCGAGCGCAACGATATCGACCGTTTCATCTGCCATCCCGGCGGCACCAAGGTACTGGCGGCGATGGAGAGCACGCTTTCCATGGCGCCTGATACACTCGACATCGAGAGGTCGGTGCTTGCAGATTATGGCAATATGTCCTCGCCAACAGTGCTTTTCGTTCTGGAGCGGGCCATCCGCGCAGGACTGCCGGACCGCGCGGCGATGATCGCCATGGGTCCGGGCTTTACAGCAAGCTGCGTGACATTGCGGAGGGTCGCATGATGTGGCCCTCCATCGCCCTTCTCGCCTTCGTGACCGCCCAGCGGCTCTCCGAACTGGTGATCGCGCGCCGCAACACGATGGCGCTTTTTGCAAAAGGGGCGCGCGAAATCGCGCCCGATCATTATCCCTATATGGTGGCGCTCCATACGGGCTGGCTCGTTGGGCTCTGGATGCTGGCCGCCGGACAGCCGATCCAGCTCTTCTGGTTCGGTCTCTTCATGCTGTTGCAAGTGTTGCGGCTATGGGTGCTGATGACGCTCGGGCCGCGCTGGACGACGCGTATCATCATCCTTCCCGGCGCCCCGCTCGTCGAAGACGGCCCCTACCGCTTCTTCAAACATCCGAACTACATGATCGTGACAGGCGAGATCGCCGCCCTGCCGCTTGCCTTCGGCATGCCGCTTTATGCGCTGGTCTTTTCGCTCCTCAATGCCGCCATTCTGACGATCCGCATCAGGGCCGAAAATGCCGCACTGAAAAGCGCAATGATTTTGAAATGAAATGCGATTTTTCGTTTGCACCGCAGCATTGAGATGGGCATTTTAGGGCCTAAGACATAGCGGAATGCAGGGGAAAATGACGAAAAACGCAATCGTGCTCGGCGCCGGTATCGTCGGGGTTTCGACGGCCATCCATCTTCAACGCCGCGGCCGTCAGGTGACGCTTATCGACCGCAGGGAGCCGGGTAACGAGACCTCTTTCGGCAATGCCGGTCTGATCCAGCGCGAAGGCGTCATGCCCTACGGTTTTCCGCAGCAGCTCGGCCTTTTGCTGCGCTACGCGCTGAACAACCGCATCGATGCGCATTATCACCTGAAGGCATTGCCGAGCCAGCTTGCCTTCCTCGCCCGCTACTGGTGGAACTCCAATCCGAAGCGGCATGAGATGATCACCAAGGCCTATGCGCCGCTGATCGAGAATTCGATCAGCGAGCACAAGGACCTGATCGAGGCCTCGCACGCCGAAGCACTGATCCGCAAGGACGGCTGGATGAAGATCTTCCGCACAGAAGCCAAGCGTGACGAGGCCTTTGCGGAAGCGGCCCTCTGGAAGGATCAGTTCGGCGTCAGCTACGAGAGCCTGACCTCATCTGATATCGCTCGCCTGGAACCAAACATCATGGGCGATTTCGTCGGCGGCCTGCGCTGGATCGACCCGTGGTCGGTTCTCGATCCGCATGCGCTGACGCGCGCCTACCGCAGCTATTTCGAAAGCCTCGGCGGCAGATTCGTGACCGGGGATGCAGCTTCGCTCGGGCAGGCCGGCTCCGGCTGGAAGATCATGACGGCAGAGGGATCGCTGGAGGCCGACGACGCCGTCATGGCGCTCGGTCCCTGGGCGGCAGTCGCGACCCGTCGCCTCGGCTATTCCTTCCCGCTCGGCGTCAAGCGCGGCTACCACATGCATTACGGTATCCAGGGCAATGCGGTGCTCAACAACTGGACGCTCGATTCCGAGCGCGGCTATTTCCTGGCGCCTATGAACCGGGGTGTGCGCCTGACGACGGGTGCGGAATTCGCAGCGCTGGACGCGCCGAAGACCCCGGTGCAGCTAGACCGGGCCGAAGCCGTGGCACGCACGATATTTCCGCTGGGAGAGAGGCTCGATCCGGAACCGTGGATGGGCGCCCGCCCCTGCACGCCCGACATGATGCCCATCATCGGTAAAGCGCCGCGCCATCAAGGACTGTGGTTTGCCTTCGGCCATGCCCACCATGGGCTGACTCTTGGACCGGTAACGGGACGAGTGCTGGCGGAGTTGATGACCGGCGAGACGCCTTTCATCAATATCGCGGCCTATTCGCCCAACAGGTTCAACCCGTAACACCGAGAGCGGCGAGATCCTTCAAGGCTTCCGCCGCGATCCTCTCAACGGTGTTGTCGATATCGACTGTGACGACGCCCTTTTCGCCTGTCGGTACTTCCAGCGTCTGCAGTTGGCTCTCGAGCAGCGAGGTGGGCATGAAATGGCCCTTGCGGTGCGCCATGCGGTCCGTCAGCAGTTCTTTCGAGCCTTCGAGATAGACAAAATAGAGGTTGCCGCCGACAGCAGAGCGCAGCCTTTCACGATAGATGCGCCTCAGCGCCGAGCAGGAAACGATGATGCCTTCGCCCTTTGCAAGCGAGGCCTTCATTGTCTCGCCGATGCGGTCGAGCCAGGGCATCCGGTCCTCATCAGTGAGCGGAATACCCTTCGACATTTTCTCGACGTTGGATGCGGGGTGAAGAGCATCACCCTCGACAAACTGAAGGCGCAAGCCCCTGGCTATCTCTTCGCCGATAGAGGATTTACCGGAACCGCTGACGCCCATGACGATGATCGCATGGAGAGTTCCGTTATGCTCTGTCATTGCTCATCTCGCTGATCGTTCCGGCACTGGAAATCTGCGGCCTCAGGAGGCCGCAGACAGGGCAGCATTCTTGCGTGCAAGGCGTGCCTTGATGGTATCGACATCCGCACGCGGCGTCGCTGCAAACAGGGTCTTCGTATAGCTGTGCTGCGGATCGTTGAAAACCTGGTCGCGCGTGCCGTATTCGACCGCTTCGCCGAAATACATCACCATTACCTCGTCTGCCATGTAGCGAACGACCGAAAGGTCGTGGCTGATGAAGACATAGGTGAGGTTCAGTTCGTCCTGCAGGTCCGCGAGCAGGTTCAGCACCTGCGCCTGCACCGACAGATCAAGTGCGGAGACCGGCTCGTCGAGAACCAGAAGCCGGGGCTTCAGCATCAGTGCGCGCGCAATGGCGATACGCTGGCGCTGACCGCCCGAGAACATATGCGGAAAGCGGTTGAAGTGAACGTCCTGCAGGCCGACCTTCTTCAGCATCGCCATCGCCAGGTCGCGCCGCTCGGCAGCCGGCGTATTGGTGTTGATGATCAGCGGTTCCATCAGGATGTCGCCGATCTTCTTGCGCGGGTTCAGAGATCCGTAGGGATTCTGGAAGACGATCTGGACCTTCCGGCGAATTTCCGGCGTCAAATCGCCCTCGAAGATATCGACCTTCTTGCCGTCGATGAAGAGTTCGCCTGATGTGGCCGGGTCGATCATCGTCACGATACGGGCAAGCGTCGACTTGCCGCAGCCGCTTTCGCCGACGATCGCAAGCGTCTTGCCCTCTTCCACGCTGAAGCTCACACCCTTGACAGCATGGACCGTTCGCGCCTTCTTGAAGAGGCCGCCCGGCAGGTAATAGTCGCGGACGATGTTCTTTCCTTCGAGAACTGGCGTCATCAGGCCGCTCCCTCCACAGTCTTGTTCGGATTGAAAAGCTCGCCGATGGTCGGCAGCCGGTCGCCCGTCGCGTTTTCCGGAAGGGCGGCGAGCAGTGCCCGCGTGTAATCGCTCTTCGGGGATTCGAAGAGCGACAGCACGTCGGCCTCTTCCATCTTGCGGCCCTTGTACTGGACAATCACCCGGTCGGCCGTTTCGGCGACCACACCCATATTGTGCGTGATCATGATCAGGCCCATGCGATGCTCCGTCTGCAGGCGCATCAGCAGATCGAGGATCTGCTTCTGGATGGTCACGTCGAGTGCCGTGGTCGGTTCGTCGGCGATCAGGAGCTTCGGGTTGCAGGAAATCGCGATGGCGATCATGACGCGCTGGCACTGGCCGCCCGACATCTGATGCGGGAAGTGGCCCAGCCGCTCGGCAGGATCGGGAATGCCGACCGCCTGGAAAAGCTCGATTGCGCGCTTGCGCCGCGCCGCCTTGTCGAGACCGAGATGAATTCTCAGCACCTCTTCGATCTGGAAGCCGACGGTGAAGCAGGGATTGAGGCTCGCGATTGGCTCCTGGAAGATCATCGACATATCCTTGCCGATGATTTCTCGCCGCTTGGCGCCGGACATGCCGAGCAGGTTCTGGCCGTCAAAGACCATCTTGTCGGCGGTCACCTTCGCCGTCCAGGGCAGAAGGCCCATGGCAGCGAGCATCGAGACCGACTTGCCGGAACCGGATTCGCCGACGATCGCCAGAACCTCGCCGGCATCGACCTTCAGCGAAACGCCATCGACGGCGCGGAAAGGTCCGGTCGAGGTCTGAAATTCGACGACGAGATTTTCAATTTCGAGAAGCGCCATCTCAGGACCTCTTCATCTTGGGGTCAAGCGCATCACGCAGCCCATCGCCCATCAGGTTGATGGCGAGAACGGTGATGAGAATGGCAAGACCCGGAAATGTAACAACCCACCAGGCGCGCGATATGAACTCGCGGGATTCGGCAAGCATCGTGCCCCATTCAGGTGTTGGCGGTTGAGCGCCCATACCGAGGAAGCCGAGGGCGGCTGCATCGAGGATCGCTGCGGAGAAGGCGAGCGTTGCCTGGACGATCAGCGGTCCGAGGCAGTTCGGCAGGATCGTCTTGAACATCAGCCGGAAGGTACCGGCACCGGCAACGCGGGAGGCCACGACATATTCCTTCTCACGCTCGCCCATCACGGCGGCGCGTGTCAGGCGCACGAAATGCGGCTGGTTGACGATCGAGATCGCGATCATGGCATTGAGCAGGCCAGGCCCCAGCACCGCGACGAGCACGAGCGCCAGAAGCAGCGACGGGAAGGCCAGGATGATATCCATGAGACGCATGATGACGATATCGACGCGGCCACGGAAATAGCCGGCAACGAGGCCGATCAAGACACCCGCAACCACCGACAGCGTGACGACCACGAGACCGATGAACAGCGAGAAGCGTGCACCAAAGATCAGACGCGAGAGAATATCGCGGCCGACGGCATCCGTTCCGAGCGGATAGGAGAGACTGCCGCCATCCATCCAGAAAGGGACGGACAGGAGAAGCTGTCGGTTCTGCTCGGTCGGCGCGTGCGGCGAGACGAGCGGTGCGAAGATCGCTACCAGAAGGATGATGAGGAAAACGAAGAGACCGATGACGGCGCCTTTGTTTCGTGAAAAGTAGTACCAGAATTCCGTCAGGGCGGAGGGCTGGTCGGATTTTGCAGTAACCGTGCTCATGGACCGCTCCTAGTGCCTGATACGCGGATTGATGAAGCCGTAGGTCAGGTCGACGATCAGATTCACCAGCATGATAATGCCGGCGATCAGGAGAAGACCGCCCTGTACGACTGCATAGTCGCGCTTGAAGACCGCATCGACCATCCACTTGCCGATACCCGGCCAGGAGAAGATCGTTTCGGTAAGAATGGCGCCTGCGAGCAACACGCCGACCTGCAGGCCGATCGTGGTGATGACCGGGATCATGGCGTTTCTGAGCGCATGAACGCCGACGACGCGCAGTGGTGAGAGACCCTTGGAGCGGGCCGTGCGCACATAGTCCTCGCCAAGCACTTCGAGCATGGCCGAGCGCGTCTGGCGGGCGATGACGGCAAGCGGAATGGTGGCGAGCACCACGGTCGGCAGGATGAGATAGCTGACGGCCGAGGCGAAGGCGCCCTTCTGGCCGGAGAGAAGACTGTCGATCAGCATGAGGCCGGTGACCGGCTTGAAGAAATACATCAGCGAGATGCGGCCGGAAACGGGCGTCCAGCCAAGATAGCCGGAGAAGAAGATGATGAGCAGCAGGCCCCACCAGAAAATCGGCATCGAGTAGCCGATCAGGGCGACGCCCATCACGCTCTGATCGAACCAGGTTCCGCGCTTGACGGCAGCGAAGACGCCGGCCGGCACGCCGAGAAGGATTGCCAAGAGGATGGCGCAGAGCGAAAGCTCAAGCGTTGCCGGGAAAAGCGTGAAGAATTCGCCGAGAACGGGGCGCTTGGTGACGATCGAGGTGCCGAGATCGCCGTGCAGCACTTTGCCGAGATAATCGAAATACTGCACATACATGGGCCGGTCGAAACCGAGATCATGCATGATCTGGGCGTGACGTTCGGGTGCCATCGTTCGTTCGCCCGACAACAGCATGACGGGATCGCCGGGAAGCAGGCGGATGAACGAGAAGGCAATGAGCGAAACGCCTAGGAAGGTCGGTATCAGGACCGCGAGGCGCCCGATGAAAAATCGCAACATAGCAGGTTGTCCAATAGTTTCCGGCGGTCAGGTGGAACCTGACCGCCGGTCAAGCCCGGTTTCAGCCGGGCAGTTTATCATTTTTCTTATTCGGCGATATCAACGCCGTCGAAGCGATGTATGCCGAGCGGGTCCATGTGGAAGCCCGACACCTTCTTGCTGACCGGAACGAAGACCAGCGAGTGGTCGAGCGGAGCCCAGGGAGCTTCCTTCTTGAAGATTTCCTGTGCTTCTTCGTAGAATTTCGTGCGGGCAGCAACGTCAGCCGTTTCCTTGGCCTTCGTCATCAGCGCGTCGTAGTCCTTGTTGCACCACTGAGCGCGGTTGTTACCGCCGACAGCGTCGCAGCCGAGCAGCGTGTCCATGAAGTTGTCCGGGTCGCCATTGTCGCCCGTCCAGCCGAGGATGACGGCGCCATCTCGCTTCACGTCGGAGGAGAGCTTCAGGTATTCGGCCCATTCATGGGTGACGATCTCGACGTTGACGCCAACCTTGGCAAAGTCTGCCTGGATCAGTTCAGCGGCGCGGCGAGCGTTGAGCATGTACGGACGCGAAACCGGCATTGCCCAGACCTTCATCGACAGGTCCTTGACGCCAGCGGCTTCGAGAGCCTTCTTTGCACCTTCCGGATCGTACTTGTCGTCCTGGATCTTGTCGTTATAGGACCACATGGTCGGCGGGATCGGGTTCTTGGCAACCTGGGCGGCGCCCTGGAAGACGGCGTCGATGATCGCCTGCTTGTTGATCGCCATGTTCAGTGCGCGGCGGACTTCCGGCTTGTCGAACGGAGCCTGCTGGGTGTTGTAGGCGAGGAAGCCGACGTTCAGGCCAGCCTGTTCCATGACCGTGAGGTTCGGATCCTTCTTGAGGTCGGCAACGTCAGCAGCGTTCGGATACGGGACGAGGTGGCATTCGCCGGCCTTCAGCTTCTGGGCACGGACAGCGGCGTCCGGGGTGATCGCGAAAACGAGATCGTCGATCTTTTCCTTGCCCTTGAAGTAGCTTTCGTTCGCCTTGTAGCGGATGACGGCATCCGTCTGGTAGGCAACGAAAGTGAACGGGCCGGTGCCGAGCGGCTGCTGGTTGAGCTGAGCCATCTTGCCGTCAGCAGCGAGCTTGTCGGCATATTCCTTGGAAACGATGGAGGCGAAGTCCATGGCGAGGTCGGCCAAGAACGGCGCTTCCGGATTGTTCAGCGTGAACTTGACGGTCAGATCGTCAACTTTCTCGACCGACTTGATGAGGTCAGGGAAGCCCATGCCGGCAGCATATTCATAGGAGCCGCCTTCGACATATTTGTTCCACGGATTGTCCGACTTGATCTGGCGCTCGAACGAGAAAACAACGTCGTCGGCGGTGAGATCACGCGAGGGGGTGAAGAAGTCGGTCGTCTGGAACTTCACGCCGGGATGCAGCTTGAAGGTGTATTCCTTGCCGTCGGGAGAAACCGTCCAACTGTCGGCGACACCCGGCTCGATCTCCGTACCACCGTGCTTGAATTCAACGAGGCGGCTATAGACCGTACGCGAAGACGCGTCGAAGGTCGTGCCTGCCGTGTAAAGGCTCGGATCGAAGCCTTCCGGCGATCCTTCGGCGCAATAGACAAGCGTCTTGGAATACGCGGCGGTAGCCATGACCGAAGCCAGGGCTGTCGCTGCGAGCAGGACAGAGAACTTTTTCATGATGTCGTTTCCCAGGTTTGTTCTTTTTTGATCTTTAGAGATCGGGCGCTCATTACCCCGATCAGCGGGCCGATGGAACGATATTTATTTGCTGAAAGCAACGGGATCCGCAGAAAATTTTTCCAGAAAAGCAATTTTAGAAATTTTCGGTCAAAAATAGGCCAAAATTTGCAAGATTGAGGCAGATTTAATCCGATTCTCGTCGCTTTTGGTATAATTTCGCGCCATGAAACGACCTTGAAAACGGTTTCAAGGCCCTCTGATATATCAGCACACGTGGGCACCTATGAAAAACCACGGCCATCGAAAATGACCGTGGCCTACGAGGCTATCAGAGCATTCCGATATCAGGCGGCCGGTGCCGGAACAGCGGGCTTGCGATAATCGTGGTCGCCGGTAAGGCCGAGCAGGAAATTGATCTGCGGCCGCGCCTTGACCAGGTCGTCGATCGAATATTCGGTCAGCACATCGAAGAAAGCATTCAACGCCTTGCGCAATGCCGAGTTCAGGCCGCAGCTGTCAACCAGCGGGCACTCGTTCGCGCCGTCTTCAAAACACTCCGCCATGGCGAAGCTGTCTTCGGTAACCCTCACCACGTCGAAGAGGCTGATATCTGTAGCTGGCTTGCCAAGGCGCACACCGCCATTGCGGCCGCGCACGGTTTCGACAAGGCCCGCCTTGTTGAGCGGCTGCAAAATCTTGAAAAGGAAGAGCTCGGAAACTCCGTATGCCCTGGCAATTTCCGGAATCCGGCTCAAATGTCCTTCATTGGCTGCACAATACATCAACATGCGAACCGCATAGTTGGTCTGCTTCGTCAACCGCATGCCAATCTCCTGAATCGTCTTTACAAAGCGTATATAGTGGCTTTCGCAGTTTTGAACAATTCCAAAATATGAAATTCACATTCACGTTTCCCGCGACTGCTCGCCGCAGCATTTAAAACGAAAACGGGCCCTTCTCAGGCCCGTTTCCACAATGGGGAAGGTTATTCGGATCACTTCATCGTCGGCATGACGAATTCGGCGCCGCCCTTGATGCCGGACGGCCAGCGCGCGGTAATGGTCTTGGTCCGGGTCCAGAACTTGATGGCGTCAGTGCCATGCTGGTTGAGGTCGCCGAAGCTCGAGGCTTTCCAGCCGCCAAAGGAATGGTAGGCGAGCGGCACCGGGATCGGAACATTGATGCCGATCATGCCGATATTGATGCGGGAGGCGAAGTCGCGGGCGGCGTCGCCGTCACGGGTGAAGATCGCAACACCATTGCCATATTCATGCTTCATCGGCAGGGAGAGCGCTTCCTCATAATTATGGGCGCGAACAACCGACAGGACCGGCCCGAAGATCTCGGTCTTGTAGATTTCCATCTCCGGCGTGACGTGATCGAACAGGCAGCCGCCGACGAAATAGCCGTCCTCATAACCCTGAAGCTTGAAATCGCGGCCGTCGACGACGAGCTTGGCGCCTTCTTCGATGCCCTTGTTGATCAGGCCCTGAATGCGGTTATAGGCGTCCTTGGTGACCACAGGACCCATGTCTGCCTTGTCGTCGGTGTAAGGACCGATGCGCAGGGATTCGATCTTCGGTACCAGCTTCTCGACGAGACGGTTAGCGGTTTCCTCGCCGACCGGCACGGCAACCGAGACAGCCATGCAGCGCTCGCCAGCCGAACCGTAGCCCGCACCCATAAGGGCGTTGACGGCCTGGTCCATATCGGCATCGGGCATGATGATCATGTGGTTCTTGGCGCCGCCGAAGCACTGGGCGCGCTTGCCGTTCATGGCAGCCGTGCCGTAGACGTAGCGGGCAATCGGCGTGGAGCCAACGAAGGAGACAGCGCCGATATCGGGATCAGTGAGGATCGCATCGACGGCGGTCTTGTCGCCGTTGACGACATTGAGGATGCCAGCCGGCAGACCGGCCTCGATCATCAGTTCGGCAAGACGGATCGGCAGAGACGGATCGCGCTCGGAAGGCTTGAGGATGAAAGCGTTGCCGCAGGCGATTGCAGGGGCAAACATCCACATCGGGATCATGCCCGGGAAGTTGAAGGGCGTGATGCCGGCGCCGATACCGACCGGCTGACGGATAGAATACATATCGATGGCCGGGCCGGCACCCTCGGTAAACTCACCCTTGGCAAGATGCGGGATGCCGCAGACGAATTCGCAGACTTCGAGGCCGCGGATGACATCGCCCTTGGAATCCTCGACCGTCTTGCCATGCTCGCTGGAAAGCAGCGTCGCAAGCTCATCCATGTGCTGGTTCAGGAGATCGACGAACTTGAAGAAGACGCGGGCGCGGCGCTGCGGGTTGGTGGCCGCCCACTTCGGCTGCGCCGCCTTGGCGTTTTCGACAGCGGCGCGCAGTTCCTCGACGCTTGCGAGCGCGACCTTTGCCTGCACTTCTCCGGTCGCCGGGTTGAAGACATCGCTGGTGCGGCCGCTGGTGCCTGCAACCTTCTTGCCGCCGATGAAATGACCAATCTCACGCATGGGTGTTCCTCCTGATCTTTTGAATGGCTCAACCATCGCACTTCAATTTGCACAAATCAATGCGCTGGAATAAGCAACCGTTGTGCGTATATTATAGTTCTGCCGCGATAACCTGCGCTCCTGCATCAAAACTAAAACGGCACGCGGACAAGTCAAAGGGAGGTCAAATCGATGAGCGGGAAACCTGTCGTCAGGATGGCGGAACTGGAGATCGATCCGGGCACGATCGAAACTTATCGCGCGCTGCTGACCGAGGAAATCGAAGCATCCATCAGGCTGGAAGACGGTGTCCTTTCGCTGAATGCCGTCTCCATCAGGGATCATCCGAACAGGATCCGCATTCTCGAAGTCTATGCCAATAAGGAAGCATATGAAACTCATCTGCAGACACCGCATTTCCTCAAATATAAAAACGAAACATCAGGCATGGTGACATCACTGACCCTCATCGACGTCGATCCGATTGCGATGCATTCAAAGCTATGAACTGGGATGACGTCCGCATTTTCCTGGCGGTTGCCCGCACCGGGCAGATCCTCGCTGCGTCGAAGAGGCTGGGGCTTAATCACGCCACGCTCTCGCGCCGGCTGACGTCACTGGAAGAGGCGCTGAAGACGCGGCTTTTCATCCGCCGGACGAATGGCTGCGAACTCACCGCCGAAGGCGCAGTCTTTCTTGCGTCGGCAGAACGGATGGAAACGGAAATGCTCGCCGCGCAGGCCAATCTCGGCCAAACGGATACGGCCATTGCCGGAACGGTGCGCGTCGGCGCACCCGATGGGTTCGGAGTCTCCTTTCTTGCGCCGCGCATGGGCCGGCTGATCGAGCGCCATCCGGAATTGAAGATCCAGCTCGTGCCGGTACCGCGCTCCTTCTCGCTGTCGCAGCGTGAGGCGGATATCGCCATCACGCTGGAACGGCCGGAACAGGGACGGCTCGTCTCGTCCAAGCTCACCGACTATACGCTCGGCCTCTACGCATCGGGGGATTACCTGGCGCGGCATGGAAAGCCCGAGGATATCGACGCCTTGAAGGCCCATCCGCGCATTGGCTACGTGGAAGACCTGATCTTCACTGCTTCCCTGAATTTCTCTGGCGAGGTGATGCGCAGCTGGGATGCGGGTTTCGAAATCTCGACGGCGATCGGCCAGACCGAGGCCGTACGCTCCGGCGCCGGCATCGGTATCCTGCACGACTATATCGCCCGGCAATACCAGGAACTGGTGCGCATCCTGCCGCAGGTGTCCATTCGCCGCGCCTATTGGACGACCTACCACGAAAGCGCCCGCGACCTGGTGCGCGTGCACAGCGTCATCGATTTCCTTCGGGAACTCGTCGATGAGGAAAGACAGATCTTCCTTTAGCACATATGTTTTACGCAATTCCGGACCCAAAACCGCTGCACACTTTTGCTGGAATTGCTTTAGAGATGTCTTGCCGGTTCCTCGTTCTCATCAGGATTGGGAAGCGGCGTTTCATCCGGCAGGCGATCAGGTTCCGGCTCCTTGATCGGCGGCTCCGGTTTCCAGCCTGGCGGGGGCATCGGCGGCTGGTCGGGGATAGGTTCGTTCGGGACGGACATGACCGGCTCCTTTACGAGTGCAATATTGAATTACTGGTCTTGCCTGATGGCTTCGGCAGCGCGCACCGGCATGCTGTCGATGATGGCGAAAAGTTCGCCTGCACTGATTGGCTCGCTGGCCTTCAGCTTCACGGTGCCATCCTTGCCAAGCAGGAAGGGGGCAAATTCGCCCGTGTCCGGCGCGTCCAGCTCTTGTCGGATCGCCTTGCCGTCCAGTTCATCGCCGCTTCCGAAGAGCGGCTTTATGCTCGATCCGGCAAACCTGAGAATAACCATATCCCGCTCCTCAAGAGCGGCGCGGGAATTGTCCCGATCGGCAATCACAATGAAGACGCGGCTCTTACATTGGAACTGTTCGAGACTTGCGACAGCCGCATAGACGGCATTCGTCTCATCGATCTTCGTCGCGCCGTAGAGAAGGGTCTTGGACATACACGTTGAACGGCGCGGCAGGCGCAAGAGTTCCAACCATGTCCCGTAAAAAGGGGACGACGGCCGATCAGAAAATGCCGATCGGCCCTGTCGCCTCGTCAGATATGCAGAAAGGCGGAAATCGGAACCTGCAGGGCCGCAGCAATACGCCTCAGCTTTGCTGGATCGGCACTTTCGCCATTTTCGATTTCAAGGATTTCGCCATTGGCCAGACCGCAGGTCACTGCGAGATCTTCAATGCTGTAGCCAACCGCACTGCGCGCGCCCTTAACCGCAGCTGCCACGTCGATCGGGGAAACAGCGGTCGATTCCTCTATGTTCTGAACAGAAATGGACATCAAATTCTCCTTAATGCCTCGGTGGATTGTCCCTACCCCCAGGCGGCAGGCCGCCAGCATTTCGCAATGCAACGAAAACATTGGGCAATTGCTGCATCGCACCGCACATAAATAGGTAAACGAATGTTAACGGCAATAGCAAAATGCGAGCAGGCATCATTTTGGCATCAAAAAGCGCCGATGCCGTGCATTGCCGAAGAGGAAAACCAACTTATGGGAGAGAATGGTACGGTTGGGGGGTCTCGAACCTCCGACCTCAGGTGCCACAAACCTGCGCTCTAACCAACTGAGCTACAACCGCACAATGCCGCGCTCGGCGCGACGGGGGTCACATACGAGGACTTGAACTTTAATTCAAGCCCCGATTTGCACTCAGTATACAAAAAGGCTGAACGCGCAGTCCAGCCTTTGTTGCGTACCGAGCATAGGAGATCAGGCAACCTTGAAGGATGCCATGGCCTTTTCAGCAGCTTCCTTGGAAGGCTTTGCAACCTTCTCGGCAACCTGCTTGGTGGTTTCCTGCAGCGACTTCGCCTGTTCGACGGTCAGTTCAGCCTGCTTGCGCAGAAAAGAGGTCTGCAGTTCAAAGAACTCGGCGACGGACTTAACACCGAGAAGCGCTTCCATGTGGGAGAGCGAGCTTTCTGCATTGACGCGGAGCGCGTCGATCGCCTTGAGGCCGATTTCAACGCTGCCGGCCTGCGCGGTCTGCACCGTAGCTTCCAGCGTCTTGCCGGCTTCTTCGCCTGCAGACTTCAGCTTGGCATAAGCTTCCTTGGACTGCTGAGCACCCTTTTCGGCGAAGTCACGGAAGGACTCAGCCAGCTTGCTCGGGTCGAAAGAGGCAATTGAAAAAACGTCGTCGGTCTTTATGGTAGCCATCGGATAGCGTCCTTTGAGATGGGCAGATCTCCTGCCGCGATAAATTGGATAAGTCTTATATAGCGCATCTTATTGTGCATTGCAACATCATTGTGCACTGCACAATACGTTAACCTTGCCGGCCGAAAGCTCTCCACTCTTCTGGACCGGTCGCAGACCTGCAGTTATTAATAAGCAGTTAATTTCAAGAGGCCGAAAGCGACAGGTTCGATCATGCCCGCAGTCCAGTATCCGTTCATCGACATTGCTGTGCATGCGCGGGTGCGTGAACGATTCTCGCGTGGCGAGGCCATGGTGCTTTTCTCTGCAGATCTCACACGTTTGCTCTGGGCGAATGGTGCCGGCGCCGAGCTGTTTGGCCATGCAGAGGTTTATGACCTGCTCGATCAGGGCGTCGGCCATGCCGACATCACCTTCCGCCAGCTCGAGGCGGCTGCCCGCCAGCTTGGCGAGGTCGGCGACCAGAAAACCTTCATCATCCGCATCGCCAAGGGCTTCCAGCGCGTTCAGGCGCCGGCGTCATCGGAGCTCATCCGTCTCGCTTCAGGCGAGAAGGCCATCCTGTTTTCCGTTCCGGTCTCCGCGCACTCGCTGACGGCCGGCGCAAGTGCTGCGCAGATGCTTCAGGGCCTCGATGACCCGGATACGCATATGGCCGTGATCGGAGCGGAAGGCGAAGTCATTGCCGCTTCGCCAAGTTTTGCCTCGCTCGGCATCACACAGCAGGCGGCAAGGACACTCATCAGGCTTGCCGGCGCCCAACCGGACCGCCTGGTGAAGCGCCCGGTTGCGACCGGCCGTGGTTATTTGCCGGCTGCCGTTGGTAAACTCCACGACGATCCGGCACTCCATCTTCTCTTCGCGGTCGAAACGGCGATCGGTCACCTCGACCCGATCGAACCCTCTGCCAATACTGAAGAGACTGCGCCGCAGGAAACTGCGCCAGCAGAAGCCGCAGCGCGTGAAATTCCTGATGTTGCAGCACCTGTGGCAGGCTTTACGGAAGCGGAGGCCATCGACGCAGTCTCCGGCATTGAAGAGGTTGAGGAGACGCTGGAGGAGATCACCGGCGAGACCGGGGACACCGTTGAGGTGAGCGAACCAGTCGAAGCCCAGTCCGAGCAGCCGGCAAATCAGAGCATTTCCGAACCAGAAGCAGTCGTCGTCGAGGGCGCCAGCGAGCAAGTCGAGCAGCCGACCGAAGCGTCTGTTGCCGAGGAAGAAACCGTAGAGGCAAACGCAGGGGCTTCGGTCGACGAACAGGTGGAGCAGCCGGCCGCCTCCGCCGCCGAAAACTTCGCGGCAACTCCTGTCGCGCCCGGAGAGTCTGCAGCCGCCCCGAGGAAGAGCAGCTTCGTCTTCAAACCGAACAGCCGTGCCACCCGCTTCGTCTGGAAGATCGACGCGGAAGGCCGCTTCAGCGAAGTTTCTCATGAATTTGCCGAGGCCGTCGGCCCGCACGCGAGTAACATCATCGGCAGCGCTTTTTCCGATGTCGCCGCCCTCTTCAACCTCGATCCGGAAGCCAAGCTTTCCGAGGCCTTAGCGCGGCGCGATACCTGGTCCGGAAAGACGATCTACTGGCCGATCGAGGGTACAAGCCTCGTCGTACCCGTCGATCTGGCCGCCCTGCCGACCTATACGCGCAACCGCGACTTCGATGGTTTCCGCGGCTTCGGCGTGGTGCGCCTGTCGGACGCCCAGGAAGATCCCCTTGCTCTCGGCCTGACGCTCGGACCTGACGGCATCGGCCACGATGCCTCCTATCTCGGCCCGGCCAATGAAACCGCTCCGGAAGAAATGGCACAGAGACCGCCTGAACAGCCGGAGGAGCAGACTGAAGCTGCGCCGCAGGCCGAAGAAGCGGTGAATCCGGAGCCGGATGTCGAAGACGACACCGTGTCGGAAGTGAAAGCGGCGACGGAAGTAACCGTTCCGGAAGAGACGATAGCTCCGGAACCTGTCGCCGAAGAGCAGTCCGCCTTCGAGCCCGATGTCGCTGAACAGCAGGAAGAACTGCAGCCGCGCGACACACAGGACGAACCGCCGGCGCTTCGCATTTCCGAAACGCCGAACCGCCGCTCCACCGACAAGATCGTGCAGCTTCACGGCGCCGGCAACGGCCTGACGGCTGCCGAGCAGGCGAATTTCCGCGAGATCGCCAAACGCCTCGAAGCCTTCGGTGCGCGCGGCGAAGAGCCGGCCACATCGCAGACGGAATCTGATGTCGAGAAGCCGCCGGTCGCGGAAGAGACCGTTGCCGAAACGCCTGTCGCCGAGCAGACAGTTCCCCAAGAGACGATTTTCGAGGTCGCGGAGGAGGCTGATGCAAAGGCCGGGGAGATCCCCCTAGCCGAAGACGACGTAACCGAGGGTCTGCAGGAGACGGTCAGCCAGATCGAGGTTCTGACCAGTTTCATTCCGCCGCGCGTGAAGATGACGGACGGGCTCTCGGCTGCGACCGTCGATCTGCTGCCTGTTGCCGTGCTGATCCATGCCGGCGATCAGCTGATCCATGGCAATCCGGAATTCCTGCGGCTGACGGGCTACGATTCCGTCGAGGCCCTCTCCGAAGTCGGCGGCATCGATGCATTGCTGCAGCGCCACGACCTCGAAAACGGTTCGGGCACGATGATGCTCGTCAAAGCCGACGACAGGCTTGTGCCGGTCACGGCCCGCCTGCAATCGGTTCGCTGGGAAGATTCCAATGCCCTCATGCTGGCGCTGATGCCAGTCGAAAACCGGGAAGAAGGCCGAGGCGAGGTTATCCGGCTCGACCAGCGCTCCGACCGGATGGTGGAAAAGGTCGCCAAGCTGCAGGTCGAGGTGGAGGAATTGCGCTCGATTCTGGAGACGGCAACCGATGGTGTCGTCGTCATCGGCACGGAAGGCGATATCCGCTCGATGAACCGCTCGGCAAGCGCCCTCTTCAACTACGACGAACAGGAAACGCGCGGCAAACCCTTCGTCATGCTGTTTGCCCATGAGAGCCAGAAGGCGGTGCTCGACTATCTGCATGGGCTTTCCGGTCATGGTGTGGCAAGCGTGCTGAACGACGGACGCGAGGTGATCGGCCGCGAGGCTGCCGGCGGTTTCGTGCCGCTGTTCATGACCATGGGCCGCCTGACGTCATCCAACGGCTATTGCGCTGTCATCCGCGACATCACCCAGTGGAAGCGCACCGAAGACGAATTGCGCAACGCCAAGGGTGCGGCTGAAACCGCCAACGCGCATAAGACTGATTTCCTTGCGCGTGTCAGCCATGAGATCCGCACGCCGCTCAACGCCATCATCGGCTTTTCGGATATGATGGCGAGCGAACGCTTCGGGCCGATCGGCCATCCGCGCTATATCGAATATGCAAACGACATCGGCCGTTCCGGACGGCATGTTCTCGATATCGTCAACGACCTCCTCGATATTTCCAAGATCGAGGCGGGCGAGATGGATCTCGACTTCGCCTCCGTCGGCCTCAACGAGGCGATCTCGGAAGCGGTTGCACTGGTGCAGCCGCAGGCCAACAGCCAGCGTGTCATCATCCGCACTGCCCTGTCGCAGTCGGTGCCCGATGTCGTTGCCGACTTGCGTTCGATCAAGCAGATCGCACTGAACATCCTGTCGAACGCCATCCGCTTCACGCCGTCGGGCGGGCAAATCGTCGTTTCCACCTCCTATGAGGCGAACGGCAGCGTGGCGATGCGGGTGCGGGATACCGGCATTGGCATGACGCGCAGCGAGCTCGACCAGGCGATGAAACCATTCCGCCAGGTGTCGTCCACGCAGTCACGCCATCGCGGCGACGGCACCGGTCTTGGCCTGCCGCTGACCAAGGCGATGGTCGACGCCAACAGGGCGATCTTCTCGATCAATTCGGCACCGAACGAGGGCACGCTGGTGGAGATCACTTTTCCGTCACAGCGGGTGCTTGCTGGCTAAGGCATTTGTTTCCAGGCGCTTCCGGACGCAAAACCGCTGGACATTTTTGCCGGAATTGCTCGCCAAAGAAAAGGCAGCCAGTGGCTGCCTTCGAGAGTTGGTGCTGGTAAAACAAGAGCTTAGTCTGAGAACGTCATGTTTCGGGAACCGCAGTTCCAGACCATCTCTTCATGTATGGTCTCCAAGTTGGCTTCACCTTTGACAAACCTTTCTTAACGAAAGGTTTCCAAGAGACAGAATTGATCAACGGCAAAAGCTTGTAGTTTAGCGTCCTCTGTCAAACCTTCAGCTCTTCCAGCCCGGCAAAAAGCTTCAGCGCCTCGGGGTTTGCGAGCGCCTCCTGATTTTTCACTGGCCGGCCATGAACGACCTCGCGCACGGCAAGTTCGACGATCTTGCCGGACTTGGTGCGCGGGATATCGGCAACCGCAATGATCTTAGCAGGCACGTGGCGGGGAGAGGCGCCGACGCGAATGCGGGTCTTGATCGCCTTCACCAGGTCCTCGGTGAGCGTGACGCCGGGCGCCAGGCGGACGAAGAGCACGACGCGCACGTCGTCATCCCAGTCCTGACCGATGCAGAGCGCTTCGGCGACTTCACCCATCTGCTCGACCTGATTGTAGATTTCCGCCGTGCCGATGCGCACGCCGCCTGGATTGAGCGTCGCATCCGAACGGCCGTGAATGATCAGGCCGCCATGTTCGGTCCATTCAGCAAAATCGCCGTGGCACCAGACATTGTCGAAGCGCTCGAAATAGGCGGCGCGATACTTGGCGCCATCAGGATCGTTCCAGAACATGACCGGCATTGACGGGAAGGCCTTGGTGCAGACCAGCTCGCCCTTTTCCTGACGGACCGGCTTGCCTTCGTCATTCCAGACGTCGACGGCAAGGCCGAGGCCAGCTCCCTGGATCTCACCGCGCCAGACGGGCTGCAGGGGATTGCCGAGCACGAAGCAGGACACGATATCCGTGCCGCCGGAAATCGAGGCAAGTTGGACATCTTCCTTGATACCCTCGTAGACGAAGGCGAAACCTTCAGGCGACAGCGGCGAACCGGTGGACGTGATCAGCCGCAAGCTCGACAGATCATGGCTCGTGCGCGGCGTCAGTCCGCTCTTGCGCACGGCGTCGATATATTTGGCCGAGGTCCCGAAAATCGCGAATTTCTCCGCGGCCGCATAGTCGAAGAGCACATTGCCATCAGGCGCGAAAGGCGATCCGTCGAAAAGGCAGAGCGTGGCGCCGGAGGCAAGGCCGCTTGCAAGCCAGTTCCACATCATCCAGCCGCAGGTGGTGAAGTAGAAGAGCTTGTCCCCCGGCTGCAGCCCGCAGTGAAGGCGATGCTCCTTCAGATGCTGAAGAAGTGTGCCGCCGGCCGAATGCACGATGCATTTCGGTACGCCTGTCGTGCCTGAGGAAAACAGGATATAGGCCGGATGGGCGAAGGGCAGCTGGACGAAGTCGATCTGCTTCGGCTCGTAGGGAGCGATGAATTCGGCAAGCGTCTTGCCACCGGCGGTTTCGCGCGCGACCTCTCCGGCATCGCCGGCATAGTGAACGACAATGGTCGGCACACCGAGGCTCTTTGCAACGTTAGCCACCTTCGACTTCACGTCCTGCAGCTTGCCGTTATACCAATAGGCATCGCAGGCGATGAAAAGCTTCGGCGCGATCTGGCCGAAGCGGTCCAGCACGCCCTGCTCGCCGAAATCGGGCGAACAGGACGACCAGATGGCGCCGATCGAGGTTGCCGCGAGCATGGCAGCTATCGTTTCCGGCATATTGGGCATCATGGCCGCAACACGGTCGCCCTCGCCGATGCCGAGGGCGCGAAAGCCCTGCTGGAGCTGTGATACAAGCGCGCGCAGGCGATCCCACGACCAGCGGTCTTCGACCTTGTCCTCACCGCGGAAAACGATGGCATCGCCTGGCCCGCTTCCGCTCAGCAGGTTTTCGGCGAAGTTCAGGCGCGCCTCGGGAAAGAAGCGCGCTTCCAGCATGCGGTTCCCATTCACGAGAATATCCGCGCCGCGCTCTCCCTTCACGCCACAGAACTTCCACAAGGCCGACCAGAAGCTCTCCCGATCTGCGATCGACCAGGCATGCAGATCCTCAAAGCCTTTCAAGGCGAGACCGAAGTCCCGGTTGCAGTGCTGCATAAAGGCGTGGATCGGGCTATTTTCGATCCCATCTTCCGTGGGCTTCCAAAGCGGCTGATTTTCCTGCATTCAATCCTCCTCCCCAATGCGGAACTTATAGCATGCTGCATTGCATTATAAAGTGTGCAGCGACGCGATCCGCCACGCGTGGGATTTGCATATGCCCGGTATTTCATATATCCGGCAAAATCAGAAAATAACGGGTAACCGGCTGAAGTTCCGGCGGAGCTCATGGGTACGTCAAGACAAGGCAGATGGCGAAAAAGGATCGGCCCCGTCTCGCGCTGGCTGCCGGCATTTGCCCGTATCTCCACTATCGTGCTGCTGATCGGGCTTGCCTTCTTCCTCTCGCTCAGGCTCGCCGCCCCCTATCTCATCTCAACCGGCTTCGTGCGCTCCGGCATGGAGGATGCCCTGTCGAAGTGGACAGGCTATCACGCCGAGATCAAGGGTAATCCGGTCCTCGAATTCTGGCCGACACCGCGTATCACGCTCAACGACGTCACCATTCGCCAGCCGCGCGGAAGCGGCGACAAACTGCTCGGCCGCATCGAGAGCCTTTCAGCCGATTTCAGCCTGATCGATGCGCTGCGCGGCCGCACTCGCTTCCACGAATTTCACCTGCTGCGGCCCAGCCTCTCGCTGACGCGCGATGAGAACGGCCTGATCGACTGGAGCTATGCCGGCCTTCTGGCGCGGGCCATCGCAGGTGTGCAGGACAGCAACGGCACCGAGATTCTTGCTCCGAAGTTCGACGCCGATATCGGCGCCGTGACGGTCGAAGACGGCACGCTGACCCTGACCGATACACGGACGGGCAATATCTACCACTTCGACAGCGTCGCAGCCGACATCACCTGGCCGAAGCTGTCGAGACCAATTTCGGCTGTCCTCATCGCCCGTTTCAACGGTGAGGACCTGAAGGTCGATTTTGCCTCGGCCGCACCACTGCTCGTCTTCGCCGGCAGGAATGCCGAGATGAAGGCCTCGATCGCTTCCAATCTGATGACCGCGCGTTTTCAGGGTGTCGGCAGCATGGTGAGCCTTTCCTCGGTCTCAGGCAATATCAACGCCAGCTTTCCGGATGTGCCGGCCCTTCTGAAATGGTCCGGCAGATCGATCCCGGGGATCGAGTCGCTGAAGAGTGCCTCGATGACCTCGGATGTGTCGTCGGTATCAAACGGCTTCCGCTTCAACAACGTCAGCATGACGCTGAACGATGCGAGCGCCACCGGTGTGATGGATTTCACCGTCGCACCCGGCAAGCGGCCGAAGATCGGCGGGACGCTTGCCTTCGACCAGATGAACCTCAAGCCGTTCCTCGATGCCTTTGCGCTCAGGCTTGCCGCCGGCGGCCTGGGCGACATGCTGCTACCGAGCCCTCTCGGACCGCTGCAACTTCTCGATCTCGATGTGCGGCTTTCCGCGCGACAGGCGCAGATGGGTATCTTCTCGCTTGCGGATGTCGGCGCCAGCGTGATCGTCGCCGGCGAGGAAGCGAAGTTCGATATCGGCGACAGCCAGTTCGAGGGCGGCGAAATGACTGCCCATCTGGAGGCGACCCGCCGCGATTTCGATGGTGGCGGCAAATTGCAGCTTTCGATCCGTGATGCGGATTTCAATGCACTTGCCGAAAAGCTGCAGCTCAAGGGACCGCTGCCGCATGCGAGCGGCTCACTCGATCTTTCGCTGGAAACGCCGAAAGCGATCTGGACGACGGGACTTGCCGATGTGACCGGCAAGCTCAGATTCTGGACGACAGCCGGCTCCCTTCCCGGCGTCGATATCTACGCACTTCGCACGCAGGCAGCGCAGAAGCCGTTCTTCCCGCTAAGTGCCGCCGCAAACGGATCCTTCGCCTTCAGCAAGCTCGATCTTCAAGCCGATTTTGCCAATGGTACTGCGGAAATCCACGATGCGCGATTTGCCGGCTCCGACCAGACACTGACGCTGTCAGGCGTCATCACCTATCAGTCGAACGGACTTGCGCTCTCCGGCTCGCTGGAAGCGACCGATCCGGCAAGAGCGGTCGATCTGCCGCTCCTGCCCTTCTTCATCGGCGGTTCATGGCCGAACCCGGTCATTTCGCCGGTGCCGCTGCTCAACGCGCCGACGAAACTCCAGCCTTAAAACCTTTCCCGCTCAGTTCTATGCGGTCGCGGCCGCAGCCCTCTCATCGCGCTCGCGCTGCACTTCGCGGCGCTTGGTGACGACAGATGCGCAGATGACGCCTATCGCCACGATTGCAATCAGGATGGTGCAGACCGCGTTGATTTCGGGCGTGACGCCAAGACGCACCTGGCTGTAGATCTTCATCGGCAGCGTGGTTGCGCCCGGTCCCGATGTGAAGCTCGCGATCACAAGGTCATCGAGCGATAAGGTGAAGGCCAGGACCCAGCCGGAAAAGACGGCCGGCGAGATGATCGGCAGCGTCACCTCGAAGAAGGTCCTGACCGGTGGGGCGCCGAGATCCTGAGCAGCTTCCTCGATCGACTGGTCGAAGCTCAGAAGCCGTGACTGCACGACGACGGCAACGAAGCACATGGTCAGCGTGGTGTGCGCCAGCGTGATGGTCCAGAAGCCGCGGTCAAGGCCGATTGCCACAAAGAGGAGCAACAGCGACAGGCCGGTGATGACTTCGGGCATGACAAGCGGCGCATAGACCATTCCTGAGAAAAGCATGCGGCCCCGGAAGCGCGTGTAGCGCACCAGCGTCAGCGCCGCCATCGTGCCGAGGACGGTCGCGAACGTGGCCGATAGCAGACCGACACGGATCGTCACCCATGCGGCATCGAGCAAAGCTTGGTTTGAGAGCAGCGAGACATACCATTTGGTAGAGAAGCCACCCCAGACGGTGACGAGCTTCGACTCATTGAACGAGAAGACGACAAGAAGCACGATCGGCAGGTAGAGGAAGGCAAAGCCGAGCGCCACGGAGATGATATTGAAGCGGGTCCACCTCAGCATGACTTATCTCCCCCGCTCTTCGGCTTTGGCCTGCGCGTTCTGGAAGAAGACTATCGGGATCACCAGGATCAGCAGCAGGATCGTTGCTACGGCCGAAGAGACCGGCCAGTCGCGGTTGGAATTGAATTCGCTCCAGAGTGTCTTACCGATCATCAGCGTCTGCGAGCCGCCGAGAAGATCAGGGATGACGAACTCACCGACAGCCGGGATGAAGACCAGCATGCAGCCGGCAATCACACCGGGGATCGATAGTGGGAAAGTGACGCGCCAGAAGGCCCGGATCGGCGTGCAGCCGAGGTCCTGCGCCGCCTCGATCAGCGTGCCATCCATCTTTTCGAGAGCCGAATAGAGCGGCAGCACCATGAAGGGCAGATAGGAATAGACGATGCCGATATAGACGGCCGTATTGGTGTTGAGGATGATCAGCGGGCTATCGATGATGTGTAGCGACAGGAGAAGCTGATTGAGCAATCCCTCCGGCTTCAGGATTGCGATCCAGGAATAGACGCGGATCAGGAAGCTTGTCCAGAAGGGCAGGATGACGAGCATCAGCAGCGTTGGTCTGATAGTACGCGGCGCCTGCGCCATGCCGTAGGCGATCGGATAGGCGATCAACAGCATCAGGAAAGTGGAAATCCCAGCAATGATGACGCTCGACAGATAGGCGTTGAAGTAAAGCGGATCGTCCGTCAGATAGCCGTAATTATCGAAGGAGAAGGTCGCCACTTTGCTCCAGAAACCGCTCCAGCCATCGGCAAGTGAAAACACCGGCTCGTAAGGCGGTATGGCGATCGCCGTCGTCGACAGCGAAATCCGAAAGACGATGAAGAACGGCGCCAGGAAAAAGAGCAGCAGCCAAGCATAGGGAATGATGATGACAAGACGGCTGTAGAAGCGTGAGGCAAATGTTTCCATCGGCTCAATCCTTCAGCAGCACGCCGGCATCCTCGTCGAAAGAGACCCAGACTTCCTGATCATAGGTGAAGGGGTCGTCGACGGAACGCTGTGCGTTAAGAGAGGAAGCTCTGACGAATTTGCCGCTCGGCAGCTTGATATGGAAGACGGTCATGTCGCCGAGATAGCCGATATCCCAGATCTCGCCTTTGGCAGCATTGAACGAGGCATTGGCTGGTGCTGCGCGCGTGACGCGGATCTTTTCCGGGCGAATGGCAAAGCCGACCGTGTCGCCGACAGCAAGCGCCTCGGTGGTGGCGATGCGGATCGAGAAGCCGCTTTCGACTGATATCTCAAGTGCGCCGCTTCCTGTGCTTGTCGCCTTGCCGTCGAAGATGTTCACGTCGCCGATGAAATCGGCCACGAAGCGTGAATTCGGCGCCTCATAGATCTCGGCAGGCGTTGCCACCTGCACCACCTTGCCATGGCTCATGACGGCGATACGATCGGCCATGGTCATCGCCTCTTCCTGGTCGTGCGTGACGACGACAAAGGTGAGGCCAAGGTTCTGCTGCAGGTCCATCAGTTCGAACTGGGTTTCCTCGCGCAGTTTCTTGTCGAGCGCACCGAGCGGTTCGTCGAGCAGCAGCACTTTCGGGCGCTTGGCGAGCGAGCGTGCGAGCGCCACGCGCTGGCGCTGACCGCCCGAGAGCTGGTTCGGCTTGCGGGAGGCGAATTGCTCGAGTTTCACGAGTTTCAGCATCTGCGACACGCGTTCAGTGATCTCGTCCTTCTGCATGCCGTCCTGCCTCAGGCCGAAGGCAATGTTCTTCTCGACCGTCATATGCGGGAAAAGAGCGTAGGACTGGAACATCATGTTGACAGGCCGCTTGTAGGGCGGCGTACCGGCGAGGTCGGTGCCGTCGAGAACGATCTCGCCCGCCGTCGGCTGTTCGAATCCGGCGAGCATGCGCAACAGCGTGGACTTGCCGCAGCCGGACGCGCCGAGCAGTGCGAAGAATTCGCGATGATAGATATTCAACGACAGATCGTTGACGGCGGTAAAATCACCGAAGCGCTTGGTGACATTCTTGAAAGCGATAAAGGGTTTTGCAGACGGATCGGTCCAAGGCGCAAAAGCGCGGCGGATATTGCCGAGAGACTTCATATTATTCCCCGAATACAGGTTTCAGCCGGCCTCCACCCGGGCCGGGAATTGAAAGGCCCGGACGTTTCCGTCCGGGCCTGGTATCGACTTACTGGCCAGTGACGACCTTGGTCCAGATTCGCGTCGCCGTGCGCTGGGTCTTCGGATCCCACGGCCGCACCGTGAAAAGACCCTTCATCACCTCATCCGTCGGATAGATGGCCGGATCCTCCAGCACGTCCTTGCTGACGAATTGCTGCGAGGCCTTGTTGCCGTTGGCATAGAATGTGAAATCGCTCGCCTTGGCGATGACTTCCGGCTTCATCATGTAATTCAGGAATTCATGTGCTTCGGCCACATGCTTGGAATCGGCAGGGATCGCCATCATGTCGAACCACATCTGCGCACCCTGTGTCGGGATCGAATAGTTCACCTCGACGCCGTTTTTGGCTTCGGCTGCACGATCGCGGGCCTGAAGCATGTCGCCGGAATAACCAAAGGCGATGCAAATATCGCCATTGGCAAGGGCGTTGATATATTCGGACGAGTGAAACTTGCGGATATAGGGACGAACGGCCGTCAGAAGATCCTCAACCTTCTTGAAATCCTCCGGCTTGGTGGAGTTCGGGTCGAGGCCGAGATAACGCAGCGCCGTCGTCATTACATCCTTCGGCGTGTCGAGCACGTAGATGCCGCAGTCCTTGAACTTTTCGGCCACCTTCGGATCGAAGATCACTTCGAGGCCGGGCTTGACATCGGGACCGAGGATTTCGGCGACCTTCTTGACATTGTAGCCGATACCGTCGGTACCCCACATGTAGTCGACAGCATATTCATTGCCCGGATCATATTCGCCGGTGCGCTGCTGAATCACGTCCCACATATTGGAAAGGTTCGGCAGCTTGGACTTGTCGAGCTTCTGGAAGACGCCGGCTTGGATCTGGCGCTGCAGGAAGTCGGCGGTCGGAACGACGACGTCATAACCGGTGCCACCGGCAAGCAGCTTGGTTTCTACGGTTTCGTTGGAATCGAACGTGTCGTACACAACCTTGATGCCGGTTTCCTTGGTGAAGTCCTCAAGGATCGAGTTGTCGATATAATCGGACCAGTTGTAGACGTTGACGACGCGCTCCTGGGCGAAAGCCGGCGCGGCGGCAAGGAGAGCAACAACGGCAACCGCCGTCAGATTGGCTATTCTTGACCTCATGATATCTCCTGTTTTTTAAAGGCATCGCGCGCCCGCACGCCTCTTCTTCCCTCTGGTTACGTCGCAGACTAAGAAGGATTTTCAGCGCCTACAAGCGCAAAATCCTGCAGTGTCAATGATTTCACAATCACTGAAAATCGAAGGCTCCAAGGCCGGCAGAAGTCTCGTCCAAAGCGAGCGGACGGGTGAGCGGCGGCTCGGCGCGCGAAAGGCAACCACGCCTCTCGCAGAGGCGGCAGGCGGGGCCGACCATGATCGGCGAAGCATCGCTTCGGCCGTAGACCAGACTGTCGCGCAGGGCGGCATCGCAGCCGAGCAGCAATGCCGTGCGCCGCACCCGTTCGCCGAATTCCACAACTGGCCCTTCAAGCGTGCGCGCCACCGTCAGAAAGGTTGAACCGTCAGGCATGGCGACCGTCTCGGACAATATCCTGCCCGGCTCCAGAAAGGCCGCGTGAATATTGAGCTTCGGACAGTTGCCGCCGAAGCGCGCCTGCGGAAAACCCTGCGCTCCAGCCCTGCGGATGACATGGCCTGCCGCATCGATCTCCACGAGGAAAAATGGAATGCCGCCGGCACCGGCACGCTGCAGCATGACGAGGCGCGCCGCAGCCTGCGCGAAGGACACGCTGAAACGGGCGCGGATCAGATCGATATCATAGCGGGTGTTTTGCGCCGCCAGAAGAAAGGCGCCATAGGGCATCGTCAAGGCCAGAGCGGCATTGCGCGTCAGCTCGAAACGGGCAATGCGCCGCGCCTCGTCGGATGACAGCGGCAGATCCTCGAGTTCGGCTTCGATCTGCTGGCGCAGAGCGAGCCTTGCCACCTCGATCGCGATTTCCTGCTCCTGATCGGTCGCCGAAAGCCGTTCGGAGAGGAAAAGACGCATCGAGTGGCGATCGAAACGACGACGCAGATCCGGCATGACATGAACGGGCAGGACGCGGACACTGATGCCGCGCTCGCTTTTCAGCCAATCCTTCAGACTGGCTCCCGCGACAAGTCCGTTGGTGAAGCTTTCCGCCGCCGCCTCGATATCCGCGAAATAGGCGGAGCGGCGCTCCAGCACCTCCCTAACCTCGTCCAGAGGCAAGCGGCCGGGAGCGACAGGTGCACCCCCCTCCCCGACCATCAGGGCCGTCAGATCGGAAAGCCGGGCGGCCTGTTCGCGATAGGCGCGATAGAGCTTGATCATGCCGCTTGCCGCATTTGGCGCGGCATCGGCCACTTCGACAAGCTCCTGATCGCCCGGCAGCTCACCTGACAGCAACGGATCGGCAAACACCTCCTTCAACTGGCCAAGGCCGCCGGCGGTTTCGCCCTGCAACTCCTCCAGGTCGATACGGTAAACGGCTGAGAGCTTCAGCAGCAACTGTACTGTCAACGGGCGCTGGTTGCGTTCGATGAGGTTCAGGTAGGAGGGGGAAATTTCCAGCGCCTCGGCCATGGCGGTCTGCGTCAGTGCCAGCGCATTGCGGATGCGCCGGACTTTCGGCCCCGCAAATATCTTCCGTTCCACCATGTCACATCCTTTACACCATGCGATTGACAAGCCTTTACAAAATTACAGACATAGCCTGTAAATTCTCCTCATCCTAACCTCTTTCTTCGCCTTAAATCAAAGGTTTTCCTGGATAAATCGTCCGATTTTGTAAATCCTGTCATCAGCGCTCAAGCGTTGGGAAAGCAATGAGGAGATTGACATGACAGATTTTGACAAACTCATCCGCAATGCACCGTCTAACCGTTTCGACGGCATCGAGCGGCCCTATTCCGCTGATGATGTCGAACGGCTGCGCGGCTCGGTGACGCTACGCCACACACTGGCAGAGATGGGAGCTCAGCGCCTCTGGCAGCTTCTGCATGAGGAGAATTTCGTCAACGCGCTCGGCGCGCTCTCGGGCAACCAGGCCATGCAGATGGTGCGCGCCGGGCTGAAGGCGATCTATCTCTCCGGCTGGCAGGTCGCTGCCGACGCCAACACGGCGTCATCAATGTATCCGGACCAATCGCTCTATCCGGCCGATGCCGGGCCGGAGCTTGCAAAGCGCATCAACCGCACGCTGCAGCGCGCTGATCAGATCGAGACGGCTGAAGGCAACGGGCTTTCGGTCGCGACCTGGTTCGCGCCCATCGTCGCCGATGCCGAGGCCGGCTTCGGCGGTCCGCTCAACGCTTTCGAGATCATGAAGGCCTATATTGAAGCGGGGGCAGCCGGCGTTCACTTCGAGGATCAACTGGCGTCCGAGAAGAAATGCGGCCATCTCGGCGGCAAGGTCCTGATCCCGACCGCAGCCCATATCCGCAACCTCGATGCCGCACGGCTTGCGGCCGATGTCATGGGCGTTGCAACACTCGTGATTGCCCGCACGGATGCCGAGGCGGCGAAGCTCCTGACATCCGATATCGACGAACGTGACCAGCCTTTCGTCGACTATGATGCCGGGCGGACGGTCGAGGGCTTCTATCAGGTACGCAATGGGCTGGAGCCCTGTATCGCACGCGCCGTTGCCTACGCGCCGCATTGCGACCTCATCTGGTGCGAAACGTCGAAGCCGGATCTGGAGCAGGCGCGCCGCTTTGCCGAAGGCGTACACAAGGTGCATCCCGGCAAGCTGCTCGCCTATAATTGCTCGCCGTCCTTCAACTGGAAGAAAAACCTCGACGATGCGACCATCGCCAAGTTCCAGCGCGAACTCGGTGCCATGGGCTACAAGTTTCAATTCATCACGCTCGCCGGTTTCCACCAGCTGAATTACGGCATGTATGAACTGGCCAGCGGCTATCGCGAGCGGCAGATGGAAGCCTATTGCGAGCTGCAGCAGGCGGAATTCTCCGCCGAGGCGCGCGGCTATACCGCAACCAAGCATCAGCGTGAAGTCGGCACGGGCTATTTCGACGCCGTGTCGCTGGCAATCACCGGCGGCCGGGCTTCGACCACGGCCATGGGGGAATCGACCGAACATGCGCAGTTCAAACCGGCTGCCGAATAGAGGAGGAAACGATATGGCATCCATTGCACGCGTCCGTGAACGGACGGAAGAACAGGCAAGCAGCATGACGGACAATCAACAGACGGTGATCCGCATGCTCGCCAACGACCTGCACAGGCTGAACCAGTCGGTGATGACGGCGGTCGAAGCCGGTGTTTCGGTCGAGCTGGTGCGCTCTGCCCGGCATCACGGTGGTGACGGAAACTGGGGCGATCTGCTGATACCCGTGATCGTCGCCAACAGGAACTGACACCGTAGGTCCGGCGGCACAAGCCGCTGGACCTACGCTATTTGACGCAATTGTCACCACAGCGGAGTCGCGGCATAATTGAGCATCTCTTCGAACGGAACTGCATATGCCCGGTTCGCCGCACGCAAAACTCGAAGTTCTGACCGATCTGATCTACGGCGCGCTTTTTGGCGAGACGTCGTGGCAAGCCTTTCTCGATGCGCTGGCAGCGACGATGCCGGACGCCAAATCCACGCTGTTTTTCCACGATGCCGTCGCGAAAACAGGCGGGCTCTCGCTGTCCTCAGGTCTCGAAAACGCGGAAACCGAGGCCTATAACCGCTATTACGCGGCCATCAATCCATGGATGCCGCGCGCCACCACCCGGCCGATCGGCCTTGGCGTGATCGCTGATCAGATGCTGCCGCGCGAGCAGCTTTTGAAGACGGAATTCTACAACGATTACATCAGATGGATAGGCTGCGAAAGCAGTGTCGGCGTGACGATCATGCGGGAACGCGGACGCTCCTTTAATCTTTCGACGCTGACCTCGTCCGCAGATCCGGATTTCAACCGCAGCAATGCCGAGTTGCTCAGCGAGCTCGCACCGCATCTGCGCCGCGCCTTCGATTTCATCCGCCGCGAGCACAGCGACCCCCATAACAATGAAAACGGATTGGCACTCTTCGATGCGATCGGCGTTGGTATCGTCTATATCGGCGAGGATCAGAATATCCGCTCGATGAACAGCGCGGCGGAGCGGATGATCGCCGAGGGCGAGGCGATCGGTGCGACCTCGACCGGGCGGATCATGATCAATGACGGAGAACTCGCCTCCCGCCTGTCTGCTCTGCTGCACAACCGCTTGCAGGCAGCTTCGCCGGCGAGCACGCTGATTGGGATGAAGAACACCAGCTTCAAATGCACGCTGGTGAAAATGCAGTCGGATTTCATCACCGAATTTCTCGAGGGACCGACGGTGGCGATGATCATTGAGCGGGCGAGCCTGCCGTTGCGCCCCGATCTCAATGATGCCCTGCTGCGTATCGACCAGCTAACGGCGGCGGAAATGCGGATCGCCGCCGGCATCGCGGCGGGACTGTCGCTGCGCGAAGTCGCGCGGACGAACGATGTGAGCTACGAGACGGCGCGCTCGCATCTCAAGAACATCTATTCGAAGCTCGGAGTGAACAGCCAGGTGGGGCTCGTGCGGCGGCTGATGCCGTAGAACATTTCCGACTATCCGCGAGTGGCGCGCTTGCCGGCGAAGAGGTCGGTGTAGCTTTTCAAGAGTTTCGTCATGCGGTCGGCAACCGTGCGGATTTCGGGGCGATGGCGATCCTCCGCATTCATCACGATCCATTGGCGGTGACGCAGCTCCGGCAGTTCGCCACCGCACCGTTCCAGTTCGGGATCGAGATCACCGACGAAGCAAGGCAGCACCGCCTTGCCCGCACCCGTGCGCACCAGATCCGGCAGGGAGCGCGGGCGATTGACCGTCGCGACGATCGCGGCTCGAGCATGCTGATATGGCCAGCGCAGGTAGGCGGAGATCGCATCCTCTTCGCCGACGGCGATCCATCTGGTGTCGTCCTGGCTGGCATTGCGTCTGATGTAGACGGCATAGGCGACTTCGCCGAGCTGACGGGCGGCGAGGTTGCTTTCCTCCGGCTCGAAGGCGCGGATGCCAATATCGCTCTCCCGGTAGTTCAGGTTCGCCCGCGCTTCGCCGATAACAAGGGAAATGGCAAACGTGTCCGTCGGCATGCGGATTGCCGAAAAATTCTCCGTCAACAGCCAGGAGATCCATGTGCCGGCCGTGATCCTGACGGTGCCCCCACCCTCGGACGATTGCCGCCATGCGTCGACCTTGCGGGCGGCAGCCTCCATTTCCTGCAGATGATCGACGAGGATCTGGCCATCTGATGTCAGGCGGTAGCCTGTCTGGCTGCGGTGAAAGAGCGTGCGGCCGAGTTCCTGCTCCAGATCAAGCATGCGCCGGCCGATCGTAGCCGGGCTCAAAGCAGTGGTAGCGCTGGCGCCCGTCAGGCCGCCAGTGCGGGCGACCTGCAGAAAAAGTTGATAGGAATCCCAATTACTGTTTTTCATGAGTGAAAAACATAATGGGATTTCGCCTGTTTAAGAAGCGTTTTTTGATGTGTAGATCAATTGATGTCCACAAACGAAAGGACATCACGATGATCGAAAGTTTCCTGATCGCCGACATTGCTGGCCGGATGCAGCGGGCAAGATTGCTGCAGCGAACGAGACGCGACCAGATTAAAGACGAAGACGCGTTTTACAATACGGTCGCAAGCAGCCCCTTGGTGCGATTTGCCGCCTGGCTAACAGAGCCGAGAAATCGAGGCGCCGGGCACACGAAAGTGCAGCCCGGCAAAAATGAATGCAAATATCAAGCCGCCTGTCTCACGCGGCCATGACTGGCAGCGCCTTCGGCGAGGCGGAACTGCTCGATGAGCGCCATCAGCATATCTGCCTCTTCCGCCAGCTGGCGGCTTGCCTGCGTGGCTTCCGCAACCATGGAGGCGTTCTTCTGGGTCATCTGGTCCATGGCGTTGACGGAGCTGTTGACATCCTGGAGGGCGGCCGATTGGTCACGGCTTGCCGTGGCGATGGTTTCGACATGACCGCTGATCGCGATGATCTCATGGCTGATCGAGGCGAGCACGCTGCCCGTCTTCTGTACAAGCTCCGAACCGGCATTGACCTCGCGCGTCGACTGGTCGATCAGCGCCTTGATTTCCTTGGCGGCGGTTGCGGAGCGCTGGGCAAGCTCACGCACTTCCTGGGCGACGACCGCAAAGCCCTTACCGGCCTCACCGGCACGTGCTGCCTCGACGCCGGCATTCAGTGCCAGAAGGTTGGTCTGGAAGGCAATGTCATCGATGACGACGATGATCTGTTCGATCCGTTGCGAGGCGTCTTCAATGCGGCCCATGGCAGCAACCGCATCATTGACGACAGTACCGGAACTGTCCGCCGTCCGTTTGGTCGCGGCGACGACATTGTTTGCCTCGTGCGCGCGCTCAGCCGAGGAGCGGACGGTGACGGTGATCTCTTCGACGGCGGCTGCCGTTTCCTCAAGGCTCGCGGCCTGGGATTCAGTGCGCTTGGAAAGCTCGTCAGCCGAAGCCGAAACCGAACCGCTGTTGCGTTGAATAGAAGCAGCGCTCGCCCGAATGCGCGTGAGCGTATCCTGGAGGCGCAGCAGCGAGGTGTTGAAGTCCATGCGGAGTTGTTCGAGCCGGCCGACGAAAGGCGTTTCGATGGTCTGCGAGACATCGCCCTGCGACAGGCGTCCGAGACCGGCGGCAAGCTGATTGACGGCAAAATCGATCTGGCCGTCCAGCGTGCGCTTCTCCGCATCGTTGCGGCTGCGCTCGGCATCGTTCAGGGCGCGCTGTTCGGCGGCCTGCGTTTCCAGTTCCTGGCGTGCTACCGCGCTGTCGCGGAAGAGAGCGAGGGCACGGCCGATGTCGCCGAATTCGTTCTTCTTTTCGACACAGGGAACGGCGCTGACGAGATCGCCCGACGAAATGGCACGCACGCTTGATGTCAGCGCCTGCATCGGCCTGACGGAACGACGGATCGCATAGAAAGCGAGCACGCCGACGAGCAGCATCACCACGGCGCCGACACTGAGAACCAGCGTCTGCAGTTCGTTCATACGCTGGTAATAGACTTCCATGGGTATGCCGATGAAGAGGATGCCGATTGTGGCGCCCGAGGGATTCTTGACCGGGAAATAACCCGTCATGAACTTGCGGCTGAACAGGTCCGCCGGACCGTAATAGGCATTACCCTGTGCGAGCACAGGCTGGGCGGGATGATCCGCGGCAAGCTTGGTGCCGACGGCACGGTCGCCATTTTCCTTCTTCACATTGGTGGAGACGCGGACGTAATCGCCTCCCTGCTTTTCAAAGATGGTGGCGACGCCGGCGATCGATTGCGCCGTGCGATCAACAAGCGAATAGTCGCCGAAGGCCGGGATCTTGTCTTCGGTGACGCCGGACAGAACGTTGTCCTTCAGATCGATGCGGGCGTCAGCATCGCTTGCGCCATAGAGAACCGCCATCGAGCGGCTTGCATCCTTCGCGTCGGATACCGCGCTGTCCATGACATAGCTGCCGAGATTGTAATAGGTCACGCCGACAATCGCTGCGGTGCTGACCGCAAGCAGAAGCAGCGTGATAGCAACGATCTGCCGCACAATGGATGTCGAAAAGAAACGCATCTGGAACCTCTGGCGAACACAACCTCTATGACGTTCATAAGACTGCGTTAGGGAAAATTTTCTCTTAACACAGGGTTCGCGCTGCCTCTTTTCTTGTCTTTTTTCAAATCTAGTATGACTTCATGCGTGCATCATCCGTCATCAAGGCGGAAAAATTTCAATCCGTCTCCTTTTTCACAACCTCAGCATGTTTTAATCGGCAAATAAAAACGGCCCCGAAAAATGGGGCCATTTGCATTGCGGATGGAAGGCTGGAATCAGGCTGCGCGGTAGATGTGCATGTCGCTGCCGCCGTCGATCTTAAACTGCTGCACGAGATGCAGCAGCGCGTCAGCCTCGTTTGCCAGCTCGCGGCTTGCGGCAGTGGTCTCTTCTACCATCGCAGCATTCTGCTGGGTCATCTGGTCCATCTGGTTGACGGTGGAATTGACCCCCTGCAGCGCGCTCGACTGGTCGTGGCTGGCGCGGGCGATCATTTCGACGTGCTGGCTGATCGTGACGATCTGAGCGCTGATCTTGGCGAGAACCGTTCCGGTTTCCTGTACGAACTGCGAACCGGAATTGACCTCGTTCGTCGATTTGTTGATGAGGCCCTTGATCTCCTGCGCGGCAGCGGCCGAGCGCTGGGCAAGCTCGCGGACCTCCATGGCGACGACGGCAAAACCCTTGCCGGCTTCACCAGCACGGGCGGCTTCGATGCCGGCATTGAGCGCCAGGAGGTTGGTCTGGAAGGCGATCTCGTCGATGACGCCGATGATCTGCTCGATCTGGCGCGACGCATCCTCGATGCGGCCCATGGCGTCGATCGCATTGTTGACGACGACAGCCGAGTCATCGGCACTGCGCTTGGCCTGACGAACGATCTGGTCGGCATCCTTGGCGCGCTCGGCAGACGAGCGGACGGTGACGGTGATCTGGTCGACGGCGGCGGCGGTTTCTTCCAGCGACGCAGCCTGCTGCTCGGTGCGCTTGGAGAGATCCTCGGCGGACTGGGCCATCTGGTTGCCGTTGCCCTGGATCATCTGGACGTTGTCGCGGATCTGGCTCATCGTGGCCTGCAGGCGCATCATCGAGCCGTTGAAATCCTGACGGAGCTGTTCGAGGCGACCGATGAAGGGCGTATCGATCGTCGTCGAGATATCGCCCTGAGACATGCGCTCAAGACCGGCGGCAAGCTGGTTGACGGCATATTCGATCTGCCTGTCCATCTCGCGCTTTTCAGCATCGTTGCGCTGGCGTTCATGCTCGGCCGCCTGACGCTCTTCGTCACTCTGCTCCTCGATACGGATCTTGGAGATGGCATTTTCCTTGAAGATGCCGAGCGCGCGGGCAATGTCGCCGATTTCATCGGCACGCTTCTCGCCGGAGATATTGGTGTCGAGCGCACCTTCCGCGATACGGCGCATGGCTGCGGTGATCTGGGCGATCGGCCGCTGCAGCGTCAGCACCAGAGCGATGCCGCCGACGATGGACACGAGGATGCCGAGCGCAGTCGTGCCGACGGAGATGCTGTTGGCCTGGTCGCGCTCAGTGCCGGCGGTCTGCTTCTGCACTTCCGCAAAGCTCGTCAATTGGCGCCAGACGCCGTCGAGTTGCTGTCGCGCGGCGACATAATCGCTCGTGCGCTGATTGATCACATCGACGAGGGATTGTGCACCCTTATCCATCGAGACGAGAGCCGGCGAGATCGCGTCGACAATGTCACCGGCGAAATTCATACCCTTGGCACTTGCCTGAAGGGTGTTCAGCATGGTGTTGAGCGTGGCGATTTCCTGGTTCAGGCGAACGCGATTTTCCTTGTTCGGCTTGGCATTGAAATCGGCAAGCACGAGCTGCAGCGAATAGATGGAGCTTTCAAGCCGCCGCGTATCCTCCAGCACCGAGTTGGTCTGAGCGATACGGCTGTCGAGCTCCACGAAAGTCGTCGTTGCCTCACGCATCATCTGCGTGGCGGTGAGCTGGGTGTAGGTCGACATCTGGCGGAAGCGGGAGACGAGACGGCCGAGATTGGCAACGCCGTCATCCGTGCCGGCATCGGGTGCTGCCGCCTGAGCCTTCAGATCGATGACGGTCTGCGCCATCGACTGGGTCATGCTCTTCTGGTTCTGCGGCACGGAGATTTCGATCATGCGCTGCGCCTTGACGATCGCGGGAAGCGCATCGGTCACGACCTTCAGCTTGTCAGCCGGAGCCTGCGCCTTGCTGAAATCGTTCATGGCATTTGCCAGTGTATCGCCACCCTTCAGCAGACGGTCGGCTGCGCGCAGGGTCGCCGTCGCGTTGCCTTCGTCGGTGCGGACGTTCTCTTCCAACTGCTTGGCGTCGTAGCTGACGTTGAAGCGGTTGGTGATCATCACTTTCTGGGCGTCGTCGATCTGCTTGCGGAGGGCCACTTCCTGCTCGTGCAGGGTCCATAGCTTGCCGACCGTATCCGAAATGCCGTTCGTGCCCTCGATTGCAGCCTGCAGGTTGTCATGACCGGCATTGTCGCCGATCTGTGCCATGGTGGCGTTCAGCGTCTGCCCCTGGGTCTTGATATCGGCGTAGAGCTTATCGCGCGCCTGCTCGTTGGTCGTCTGCAGGAAGTCGTCCATCGACGCGTAGAGATCCTTGAACCCGCTCAGCGACTGGAGAACGCTGTTGGAAATCTCCATCCGGCCCTGCAGCAGACCGGAGGCATAAAGACCGGTCAGACCAACGGCGGAAATGGTGATGACGAATGGCAGGACAAAAATCAGAACCTTGGTCTGGATCTTGAAACGAGAAAGAATCTTGTCAATGAACATAGCGCGCCGTGCCTTTCATACACCACTCCTCCCGCCGGCAGCCTTCTGGCGCCAGCCGGGTGCATATCGAGCTGATTTACTGACAGTTGGGGAAACCCTGGAGCGGGCGGCAATCATTGCCAGTTCATTTCCGGCAAGACCGGAAACACCCAAATATTAGTCTACAATGTGTCAGATTAGATGTTAATTTTCGGATAAACGGTGAGACTCGATTAGCCAATGCCGCGCAATAGTTGCAAATTGCGCGCTGCCGGAACGCGACAGATCAGCCGCGAGACCGAAAACTTCCATTTCAACTGCTGAAAGATCAGATGAAGTGGGAAAGAAGAACAGCAATGCTGGCGGCGGTCGCGCCGGCGGCGAGCATCAGATAGCGCAGAGTTACGAGCTTTGCATCAGGCTTTGCCTGGGCGATTGCGATGGCGCGGGCGCGTCGAGTGTTTCTGTTCATTGCGAAACCTCACTTCTGTCTAACTACAACAATCCAACAAAACAGCTTGCCGGTAAAGCTTAATTTAGGAACGGCTTTGCCAACCTGCCATTGAGACAGGATGGCGCAGCCAACCTTAAGAAGTCTTGAATCGCCCCAGAGGTTTCGCGTCTATAAATATTAGCGTTTACAATGTCTCACCGGCCGCAAAACCGGATGCCCAGGCCCACTGGAAATTATAGCCGCCGAGCCAGCCGGTTACATCCACGCATTCGCCGATGAAATAAAGACCGGGAACGGCCTTGGCCTGCATGCTGCGGGAGTCGAGCGCCGTCGTGTCGATGCCGCCGAGCGTGACTTCCGCCGTGCGGTAGCCTTCGGAACCGGAGGGCCTGACGGACCAGTTCTGCGCCGCGTCGGCAAGCCTGGTCAGCAGCTTGTCGGAGAGGTCGGCCATATTGCCGCCGATCGCTTCGCGTTCGACAATATACTGCGCCAGGCGCTTCGGCAGGATTTCGCCGAGTGCTGTCCGCGCCGACTGGCGTCCGTTCGCCTGCTTGGCCCTCTTCAGATGGGCGGCGATATCGACATCCGGTTCGATATCGATCGTGATGGCATCGCCTTCGCGCCAGTAAGAGGAAATCTGCAGGATGGCGGGGCCGCTGAGACCGCGGTGGGTGAAGAGCAGGGCTTCGCGGAAGGCAGTCTTTCCGTGGCGGATCTCGGCTGGCGCGGAAATGCCTGACAGCGGCGCAATGCTTTCAAGCAGGATCGGGTCGAGCGTCACGGGCACGAGACCGGGGCGCGTTTCGGTGAGAGCAAGACCGAACTGCTCGGCAATGCGATAAGCAAAGCCCGTCGCCCCCATCTTGGGAATGGATTTTCCGCCGGTTGCGATGACGAGCGAGGAAGCTTCGAAGAGGCTTTCCGATGTGGAGACACGGAAGCCGTTTTCGGTCTTCTCCACGCCCGAGATTTCGACGCCGAGATGCCAGGCGGCACCCGCCGCGCGCATTTCGTCGAGAAGCATGAAGATGATGTCCTTGGCGCTGTTGTCGCAGAAGAGCTGCCCGAGCGTCTTTTCATGCCAGGCGATCCCATGACGGTCGACCATGGCAATGAAATCCGCCGGCGTGAAACGGGCAAGCGCCGACTTGCAGAAATGCGGATTGGCGGAGAGGAAGTTCTTCGGGCCGGCATTGATATTGGTGAAATTGCAGCGGCCGCCGCCGGAGATACGGATCTTCTCACCCGGTGCGCGCGCATGGTCGAGCACGGTGACCGAACGGCCGCGCTGGCCGGCGCGAATGGCGCACATCATGCCCGCGGCACCCGCACCGATGACGATCACATCGCTCTTGCGCTGCAAAATCTATTTTCCCCCGCTGAAGTCGCGTCTTCTTTTTCCATCAAAGGGCTGATGTCAACGCCTTCCACCCCCTCGCCAATTGCCAAACTCCGGTTATGATGGCGTTACGATCAACACAAACCGGTGTGTCATGTCCCCAAAAAAGACGACGCTGAAGCCTGCCAGAAACGTACCCGCCTCAAAGAAATCCCCTCCCGATCCCGGATCTCTGCGCGGTGTTGCGAATTGGAAGGAAGCGGCGCAGTGGCTGAGGGCACGCGGGATCGAAGACATTGAATGCATCACGCCGGACCTTGCCGGCGTGCCGCGCGGCAAGATGATGCCGTCCTCCAAGTTTACCTCCAACACGTCGCTCGCACTGCCTTCGGCGATCTACCGCCACACGATATCAGGCGAATATCCAGAGGAGACCGAAAGCTTCCGCTACGAGCCGCGCGACAGCGACCTGAAGCTCGTGCCCGACCTTTCCACCCTGTCCGTGGTGCCTTGGGAAACCGACCCGACCGCGCAGGTCATTTGCGACATCGTCAACTCCGACGGACAGGAAGTTCCCTATACACCGCGCAACGTATTGAAGCGCATTCTCAGCCTCTATGCCGAGCGCGGCTGGAAGCCGATCGTGGCGCCGGAAATCGAATTCTACCTGGTCGCCACGAATGACGACCCGGACTATCCGCTGCATCCCCCCAAGGGACGTTCGGGTCGTTCGATCCTCGGCGGCCAAGGCTATTCGATCGCCGGCATCAACGAGTTCGATGAACTGATCGACGACATCTACCACTTCTCGGAAAAGCAGGGCCTCGAGATCGATACGCTGATCCACGAGGAAGGACCGGCGCAGCTCGAAATCAACCTCCGTCACGGCAATCCGATCGAACTTGCCGACCAGGTGTTTCTCTTCAAGCGCACGATCCGCGAGGCAGCGCTGAAGCACGACATCTACGCCACCTTCATGGCCAAGCCGATGCAGGGCCAGCCGGGTTCGGCGATGCATATCCACCAGTCCGTGGTGGACATCAACACCGGCAAGAACGTCTTTTCAAACAATGACGGTTCTGCCTCAAAGGAATTCTTCCATTTCATCGGTGGCATGCAGAAATACGTGCCGAGCGCGCTTGCCATGCTGGCGCCCTATGTGAATTCCTACCGCCGCCTGCAGCCGGACATGTCGTGCCCGGTCAACAATGCCTGGGGTTACGACAACCGCACGACGGCCTTCCGCGTGCCGGTTTCCGATCCGCAGGCCCGGCGCGTGGAAAACCGGCTGCCAAGCTCGGATGCCAATCCCTACCTCGCGCTCGCCGCCTCGCTGGCCTCAGGCCTACTCGGCATCCAGAAAGAGATCGAGCCGACGGCGCCGACCGAGGATTCGGCCAATGAAGGCTCTATCGATTTGCCGCGCGGCCTTCTGGAAGCCGTGGCGCTGCTTGAAGACGAGCCGGCATTCGCGGAAGTCTTCGGCAAGGAGTTCATCGGGCTTTATGCCGGCGTGAAGCGGGGTGAGTTCGAAACCTTCATGCAGGTGATCAGCCCCTGGGAGCGGGAATTCCTCCTTCTGAACGTATAAGGGACCGCCATGACGAAAGAGACATGGCAGAGCCCCATCGCACCCGGCGTATCCTGGTATCAGGCAACAGTTGACGAGCGCCCGGATTATCCGGCGCTCGACGGCTCGAGGCAATGTGACGTCGCCATCGTCGGCGGCGGCTATACCGGCCTTCAGGCGGCCTATAATCTCGCCAGAGCGGGAGTCTCGGTAACGCTCATCGAGGCCGTCAGGCTTGGCGACGGCGCATCGGGGCGCAATGGCGGCCAGCTCGGCACCGGCCAGCGCTGGTGGCCGGAGGAGATCGAGGAGAAGTTCGGTTATGAGCGCTCCAAGGCACTCTTCGATCTTGCAGAAGGTGCCAAGCGACATCTTCTAGATTTTGCGGCCGAGCATCAGATCGACATCGACTATATGCCCGGCCAGCTCAACGTCTCCCACAAGGAAAGCTACAAGCGGGCCTATTACGAGAATGCGGAAATCGCAGCCTTTCGCTACGACTACCCGCACCTGCGTTTCATGGACCGTGACGAGACTCAGGAACGCCTCGGCTCGAAACGATTCTACTGCGGCGTTCGCGACGTCGGCACCGGCCATATCCATCCGCTGAAGCTGCTGGTCGGCCTTGGCAGGGTGGCGGCCAATGCCGGTGCAGACATCTTCGAAATGACGAAGGCGAAATCGATCAGCCAGGGCAGCAGCAAGGTCATGATCGAGACCGAACGAGGCACGATCACCGCCAACCGGGCGCTGATTGCCTGCAACGGGTATATCGGCAATCTGGAACCGGTCACAGCAAGCCATGTGATGCCGATTCGCTCCTTCATTGGTGCGACCGTGCCGCTTGAGCGGTTTCCCGATGTGCTGCCGGGCGGCGAGGCGGTGGCGGATTCGCGGTTCGTCGTGCGCTATTTCCGCAAGTCGAAGGACGGGCGGCTGCTCTTCGGCGGGCGTGAGGCCTATACTTCGGACAATCCGCGGGACATTTCACAGCATATCCGCCGGCAGATCGCCGAGATCTATCCCGCCTTGAAGGATATCGAAATCACCCATGCCTGGGGTGGGTCGGTCGGCATCACCATGCCGCGCCAGCCGTTCGTGCGCGAGGTGATGCCTGGCGTCACGTCGATCGGCGGTTATTCCGGCCACGGCGTCATGCTGTCAAATTACTGTGGCAAGCTTTACGCAGAAATGGTGCTGGGCAAATCGGCCGATCTCGATCTCTTCAAGGCGCTCGATATTCCCGCCTTTCCGGGCGGCGTGCGCATGCGGGCGCCGCTGCTTTTCCTTGCTTTGTCGTGGTTTGCCCTTCGCGACAAGTTTTAATTCGATTGCGGATTTCCTCTCCAGGCAATTCGCTTTAAAACCGACGACTGACAGATTCATTGCACCGCACACTGGCTTTTTTAAATCGATTAGATTAAAACGGCCGCAACCAAGCCTGATTGAGAGACAAGCTCATGAGCAGCCAGATCATTCCCGTTGATCCTTTTGATTGTGTCGTCTTCGGCGGCAGCGGCGACCTTGCCGAGCGCAAGCTTCTGCCGGCGCTGTATCACCGCCAGATCGAGGGCCAGTTCTCGGAACCGACCCGCATCATAGGCGCTTCGCGCAGCCCGCTGTCACATGAGGAATATCGCAAATTCGCCAAGGACGCGCTCAAGGAGCACCTGAAGAAGGGCGAATATGACGAAGCCGAAGTTGAGAAGTTCTGCGCCCGTCTCTACTACGTTTCTGTCGACGCCCGCACCGACACCGGTTGGGATCATCTGAAGAAGCTGCTCGACGACGGTAAGGACCGCGTTCGCGCCTTCTACCTCGCCGTCGCTCCCGGCATCTTCGGCGACATCTCGCAGAAGATCCATGAGCACAAGCTGATCACCAAATCGACCCGCATCGTCGTCGAAAAGCCGATCGGCCGTGATCTGGCTTCGGCCCTGCAGCTCAACGACAATATCGGCCGCGTCTTCAAGGAAGAGCAGATCTTCCGCATTGACCACTATCTCGGCAAGGAAACGGTGCAGAACCTGATGGCGCTGCGCTTTGCCAACGCGCTCTATGAGCCGCTGTGGAACGCCAATTATATCGACCACGTGCAGATCACCGTTGCCGAAGCCGTCGGCCTCGAAGGCCGCGCCGGTTACTACGATACGGCCGGTGCGCTGCGCGACATGGTGCAGAACCACATCCTGCAGCTCCTCTGCCTCACCGCGATGGAAGTGCCCTCCTCCATGGATTCGGAAGCCGTCCGCGACGAAAAGCTGAAAGTTCTGCGCGCACTAAAGCCGATCAACGCCTCCAACGTCGAGCAGGCCACCGTTCGCGGCCAGTACCGCGCCGGCGCTTCCGGCAGCGGCCCGGTCAAGGGCTATCTGGAAGAGCTCGAAGGCGGCGTTTCCAATACGGAAACCTTCGTCGCCATCAAGGCCGAGATCAACAACTGGCGCTGGGCGGGCGTTCCCTTCTACATCCGCACCGGCAAGCGCCTCGCCGGACGCATGTCGGAAATCGTCATCACCTTCAAGCCGATCCCGCATGCGATCTTCGATCAGGCCGCCGGCCGCATCAGCCAGAACCAGCTGATCATTCGCCTGCAGCCGGACGAAGGCGTCAAGCAGTCGCTGATGATCAAGGATCCGGGTCCGGGCGGCATGCGCCTGCGCAACGTCTCACTCGACATGAGCTTCGCCCAGGCCTTCAACGTCCGCAATCCGGACGCTTACGAACGTCTGCTGATGGACGTCATCCGCTCCAACCAGACGCTGTTCATGCGCCGCGACGAAGTCGAAGCTGCATGGCAGTGGGTCGATCCGATCCTCAAGGGTTGGGAATCGACCGGCCAGCAGGTGCAGGGCTACACGGCGGGCACATGGGGTCCGAGCCAGGCCATCGCGCTGATCGAACGCGACGGCCGCACCTGGCACGACGACATCTAGCCTGAGGTCTGAAGATATGGCATCGACACTGCATTCCTTCGCGAACGCCGCCGAACTCGCCGCCAACCTTGCTGACAAGGTTTCCGGAACTCTCTCGGCAGCCATCGCAGCTCGCGGAGCGGCAAGCATTGCCGTTTCCGGCGGTTCCACGCCGAAGGCCTTCTTCCAGGCGCTTTCGACGCGCAATATCGACTGGGCCAAGGTGACGATCACGCTTGTCGACGAACGCTTCGTACCTGCCGACAATCCGCGCTCGAACCATCTGCTGGTCGATGCCAATCTTCTCCAGAACAAGGCGAAGGCGGCGCGTTTCGTGCCGCTTTACCAGCCGGCGGCCTCGGTCGAGGAGGCTGCAAAGCTTGCGACGGTAAAGAGTGCGGAGATCGGCATCCCCTTCGATGTCGTCATTCTCGGCATGGGCGGCGACGGCCATACGGCCTCATTCTTCCCGGGCGGCAACAATTTGAGCGTCGCGCTCGACGCAAAGACGCCGCGTGGCATCATCACCATGGACGCGGAAGGAGCGGGCGAACCGCGCCTGACTTTCACCTTTTCCGCTCTCGAAGATGCCAAACTGCTCATTCTCCACATTGAGGGCGAAGGCAAAAAAGACGTTCTCGCCAAGGCAGAAGGTACAGGCGAAGAGGCAGAGATGCCGATCCGCGCCATTCTGCGCCGGGCCACTTCCCCGGTCGAGATTTACTGGGCTCCCTGACACGGCCTGATAGGCCGCCGGAGCCGGCGAACAGATACAGACGAACCAGAACAAGGCAGGGATTTTCCATGTCCGCTCACGCACGCATTGCTGCGATTACGAATCGCATTGTCGAACGCTCGAAGCCGACCCGCGAGCGCTATCTGGAGCGCCTGCGCGCCGCCGCCTCTCAAGGCGTCAACCGTTCGGTTCTCGGCTGCGCCAATCTCGCCCACGGCTTCGCCGTCTGTTCCCCCGCCGAGAAGGATGCACTTGCGGGCGACCGCGTGCCCAATCTCGGCATCATCACCGCCTATAACGATATGCTCTCGGCGCATCAGCCGTTCGAGACCTATCCAGCTGTTATCCGCGAGGCGGCTGCGCAAGCCGGCGGTATCGCCCAGGTCGCCGGCGGCGTGCCGGCCATGTGCGATGGCGTCACCCAGGGACAGCCAGGCATGGAGCTGTCGCTCTTCTCGCGCGACCTGATCGCGATGGCAGCCGGTGTCGGCTTATCGCACAACATGTTCGATGCCGCCCTCTTCCTCGGCGTCTGCGACAAGATCGTGCCCGGCCTCGTCATCGCAGCGCTTTCCTTCGGCCATCTGCCGGCGATCTTCATTCCGGCCGGGCCGATGACCTCGGGCCTGCCGAATGACGAGAAGTCGCGCGTGCGTCAGCTCTTTGCTGAGGGCAAGGTCGGCCGCGCCGAGCTGCTGGAAGCCGAATCCAAGTCCTATCACGGTCCCGGCACCTGCACCTTCTACGGCACGGCCAATTCCAACCAGATGCTGATGGAGATCATGGGCTTCCATATGCCGGGCTCCTCCTTCGTCAATCCCGGCACGCCGCTGCGCGAAGCGCTTACGCGCGAGGCAGCCAAGCGGGCGCTCGCCATTACCGCGCTCGGCAACGAATTCACACCGGCCGGCGAGATGATCGACGAACGCTCTGTTGTCAATGGCGTTGTGGGCCTGCATGCGACCGGCGGATCGACGAACCACACGATGCACCTCGTCGCCATGGCGCGCGCCGGCGGCATCGTGCTCACCTGGCAGGACATTGCCGAGCTTTCGGAACTGATCCCGCTGCTCGCCCGTGTCTATCCGAACGGTCTTGCCGACGTGAACCATTTCCAGGCAGCCGGCGGCATGGGCTTCCTCATCAAGGAACTGTTGAAGCAGGGACTCGTACATGACGACGTGCGCACCGTCTTCGGCCAGGGTCTCGAAGCCTATACGGTCGATGCGCAGCTCGGCGAAAACGGCGCGGTCGTCCGTCAGCCTTCGCCGGAAAAGAGCCACGATCCCAAGGTGCTGGCCAGCATCGAGACGCCCTTCCAGGCCAATGGTGGCCTGAAGATGCTGCGCGGCAATCTAGGCAAGGCGGTCATCAAGATCTCCGCCGTCAAGGCAGAGCGCCATATCATCGAGGCGCCAGCCATCGTGTTCCATAGCCAGCAGGAGCTGCAGGATGCCTTCAAGGAAGGCAAGCTCAACCGCGATTTCGTCGCTGTCGTGCGCTTCCAGGGACCGAAGGCCAACGGCATGCCGGAATTGCACAAGCTGACCCCACCACTCGGCGTACTTCAGGACCGCGGTTTCCGCGTGGCATTGCTGACCGACGGGCGCATGTCCGGTGCTTCCGGCAAGGTTCCGGCGGCAATCCATGTCACGCCCGAAGCTGTCGACGGCGGCCCGATCGCCCGCATCAAGGATGGCGATATCATCCGTCTGGATGCGATCAGGGGCACGCTGGAAGTTCTCGTCGATGCCGCCGATATGGCCGAACGCGAACCTGTGACGATCGATCTTTCGGACAATGAATTCGGCATGGGCCGCGAGCTCTTCGCGCCGTTCCGCCACGCGGTCGGTCCCTCCGACCAGGGCGCCAGCGTGCTCTTCCACGCCTACTGACATCTCCTCATCAATGCAAAAGAAAATCCCGCGGCAAGGTGAACCGCGGGTTTTTCATATCCAGCGAGACGCGAGACTGTTACGCGCGGATATCGAGGACGTAGTCCTTGTGAGCCGGGTGCGTGCTGTAAACGAAGATCTTGTTCAGTTCCTTCTGCGTCAGCAGACGCAGGAAACGAACTTCGATCGTATTGTTCGGGAAAGTCTTCATCAGCAGGCAGCCTACCTTGGTGATGCGGGCATCCGGAATGTCCAGATAGAACTGCTTGGGCAGCGTGTACTGCGTGAGGATCGCGAGGATCGCGCTGCTCATCGAGATACGGACGATATCGCAGCGGCGCGAGGCGGCGTGCATGACACCCTTTTCCGTATATTCGATGCGCGCGGCGTTCATCGTGTCTTCCATCTTGAACCGCGATTCGCGGTCGTACATGAAAGACTCTTCCTTGGCCAGGAAATGCGATTTCGGTGGTGTTGGATTGGATGCGGCCACGGCCCTGGTTCCCTCAGTCTTGATCGGGAAAAGGCTAGCACCGCATGTTTAACAGAAAGTAAGAATCCGTCCCCTCCACAGCCTCAGGAAGAAGGATTCCACCAAAAATGGATGGTCATTTCCTATAGGTGTGGCCCGCCGCGTCGAAGAGGTGCAGCTTCTGCCTGTCAGCCACGAAATGCATTTTCTGGCCCCTCTTCACATCATAGATGCCGGGCAGCTTGACGATGATCGGCTCCCCCTGAACCAGGCCCTCGATATAAAGCAGCGTCACTTCACCGAGCGCCTCGACGATCGAGACTTCGCCCTCGAACAGGTAGTCCTCGTTGGGGTCTGCTACGCGCAGATCCTCCGGGCGAACGCCGAAGCTTGCCTGCTTGCCCTTCTCGGAGGCCGCTGTGGCAATATCCAGCGTCACAGACTTTCCGCCAGTCAGCGTCACCGTTGTGTTCTCACCGGCATCGGTGATCGTTGCGGGGATGACGTTCATGGCCGGAGAGCCGATGAACTTGGCGACGAAAAGGTTCGCCGGCCGTTCGTAAAGCTCCAGCGGCGCTCCCACCTGCTCGATATTGCCGGCCGAGAGAACGACGATGCGATCAGCGAGGGTCATCGCCTCGACCTGGTCGTGCGTGACATAGATCATCGTCGTATCGGCCATCTGCTCGTTCAGGCGGGCGATCTCGATGCGGGTTGCGACGCGCAGTGCCGCATCGAGGTTCGAGAGCGGCTCGTCAAAGAGAAAGACCTTCGGATTGCGGCAGATGGCACGGCCGATCGCCACGCGCTGCCGCTGGCCGCCGGAGAGCGCCTTGGGCAGGCGGTCGAGATATTTGGTGAGTTGCAGGCTATCTGCCGCTGCCCGCACGCGACGGTCGATCTCCTGCTTGCTTTCGCCCGCGATCTTCATGCCGAAGGCCATGTTGTCGAAGACCGTCATGTGCGGATAGAGCGCATAGGACTGGAACACCATGGCAATGCCTCGCTTGGAGGGCGGCACGTCATTGACGAGCATGCCATCGATATACATCTCTCCGCCCGTGATGTTCTCCAAGCCGGCGATCATCCGCAGAAGCGTGGATTTGCCACAGCCGGAGGGGCCGACGAAAACGATGAATTCGCCCTGGTTGATTTCCAGGTCGATGCCGTGGAGCACGTCCACGGAGCCATAGGATTTGCGGATATCCTTAAGCGTCAGTCCAGTCATTTTCCTCTCCCCTCCTGATCCTTAAGCGAGGCGGGCGAAATACGCCCCCCAGGCCGGAATATCGATCTTGTCGCCGTAATTGTTGCTGTTAAAGCCGTGCCCCGTCAAAGCCTGCCACTCGCCCACCGGCAGCGTCACATTGGTTTCCGTCGGCCCCATGTTGAAGATGCAGAGCAACGTCTCGTTGCCGTATTCGCGGGTGAAGACCAGCGCGTCGCCCTGCGGATCCTCGAACTCGATCTCGCCCTTGGCGAAAGCCGGGTGCTGCTTGCGGAAGGCGATAAAGCGGCGGTAGTGCTCCAGCACCGAGTTCTCGTCGCCCTGCTGAACGCTGACGGCGCGCAGGATGTGCTCGACCGGCACCGGCAGCCAGGGCTTCACCGTCGAGAAACCGCCCTGGGCGACCTGGCTGTCCCAGACCATGGGCGTGCGGCAACCATCACGTCCCTTGAATTCCGGCCAGAACTGGATGCCGTAGGGATCCTGCAGGTCCTGATAGGCGAGATCGGCTTCGGTGAGGGCGAGTTCCTCACCCTGATAGAGGCAGACAGAACCGCGCAACGTCATCAGCAGCGAGGCATAGAGCTTGGCAAAGGAATCGTGATCGGCGACCAGCGAACCCCAGCGGCTGACATGGCGCATGACGTCATGATTCGAGAAGGCCCAGCAGGCCCAGCCATCGGGAGCCGCCGCACCGAAATCCTTCATGACTTCCTCGACGCGCTCCGGCGAAAGCGGATCGGGCGCCAGGAATTCGAAGGCGTAGCACATGTGCATCTTGTCATTGCCGGACGTATATTCGCCGACGATTTCCAGACCACGCTGGCTGTCACCCACTTCGCCGACGGCGGCAATGGCCGGGAACTCTTCCAAAACCGCGCGGAAGCGCTTCAGGAATTCGAGGTTTTCAGGGCGGTTCTTATCGTAGAGATGCTCCTGGAAGTTATAGGGGTTCACGGCCGGAGCCGTCGATGCATTGCGGCGTTCCGGAGCGAGCGCCGGATTGTCGCGTAAGAGCTTGTCGTGAAAATAGAAGTTGATCGTATCGAGGCGGAAGCCGTCGACGCCGCGCTTCAGCCAGAAACGGACGACATCGAGCAGGCGATCCTGCACTTCCGGATTGTGCAGGTTCATGTCCGGCTGCGAGGTCAGGAAATTGTGCATGTAATACTGCATGCGCGTCGGATCCCACGCCCATGCGGAGCCGCCGAAGATCGACAGCCAGTTGTTCGGCGGCGTACCATCCGGCTTGGCGTCGGCCCAGACATACCAATCGGCTTTGGCATTGGTCTTGCTTGAGCGGCTTTCGACAAACCACGGATGCTGATCGGACGAGTGCGAGATGACAAGGTCGATCATCACGCGAATACCCAGGCGATGGGCTTCAGCAATCAGCGTGTCGAAATCGACAAGCGTGCCGAAGATCGCATCGACGTTTTCGTAGTCCGAAACGTCATAGCCGAAATCGCGCATCGGCGAGGTGAAGAAGGGCGAAATCCAGATGGCGTCGGCCCCGAGGCTTGCGATATGCGGCAGGCGGGCGGTGATGCCCTTGAGGTCGCCGATGCCGTCGCCGTTCGAATCCTGGTAGGAGCGCGGATAGATCTGATAGATCACCGCGCCGCGCCACCAGTCCTTGTCGGCGGTCAGAATGGATTGGGAAGCCACACTCATGGAATATCCTGTTTGAAACTACGTCTTGGGATTGATCAGCCTCCCTTGACCGATCCCGCCAGCAGGCCGCGCACCAGATAGCGCTGCAGTCCGAAGAAGACGAGCAGCGGTATGATGATGGTAACGAAGGCCGACGCCGTCAGGATTTCCCAGTTGCCGCCGCGCGAACCGAGCAGCGCATTCAGCGCTCCCGTCAGCACGAGGTGATCCTTGTCGGTGCCGAGGAAGACCATGGCGACGAGCAGGTCGTTCCACACCCACAGGAACTGGAAGATCGCGAAGGAGGCGAGCGCGGGGAAGGACAGAGGCAATACGATGCGAGTGAAGATCTCGAAGTCGCTGGCGCCATCGACGCGGGCGGATTCGATGATCTCCTTGGGCAGGCCGGCAATATAGGCCCGGAGCAGATAGATGGCGAGCGGCATGCCGAAAGCCGTATGTGCCAACCAGATGCCGGGATAGGTCTTCGACGGCTGGCCGATCGCTGTACCGATCTCGTTATAGAGGCGCAGCAGCGGGATGAGCGACATCTGCAGAGGCACGACGATGAGGCCGACGACGAGTGCGATCAGCAGCGCGCGGCCCGGAAACTCCATCCAGCTCAGCGCATAGGCTGCGAAGGCGGCGATCAGGATCGGGATAATGGTCGCCGGAATGGTCACCGTCAGCGAATTGATGAAGGACTGACCGATGCCTTCGCTCGTCAGAACGGTTTTATAGTTCGCCAGTGTGAATTCCGGTGGAGCCGATGCCGCGACATAGATGCGACGCGGGCGTTCGTCGGGCGCGAAGGCGACGTTCTTCATGTAACGGTAGCTGCCGTCGCTGTTGATGACCAGGCTTGCGCCGTCACCGAGATCGGCGGTCTGACCGGCCTCGAAGGCCGAAGGCTGTTGCACGCGTATGCCGAAGGCCTTGACCGAGCGGCCCGGCTGGTCTGCCAGCACATTGCCCGTGATAACGAAGATATCGCCTTCCTGCTTCTGCTGGTCGGGCGTGCCGAGGCGTGCGGCGACCGTCTGCGTGGAGCCGGCAAAGGCGGTCCACCAGCCGGAAACGGTGATCTGGTCCCTGTCGCGGAGCGCGCTGACGAAGATGCCGAGTGTGGGCACAAGCCACACGATGACAATGACGAGAACACAGAAGTGGACGAAAAGACGGGCGGGTCCGATCTTGAAGTAGCGCATGGCTGTCGTCATCTCAGCGTCCCCTCAGTTCGGCATTGGCACGGCGCACGTTCCACACCATGATCGGCGTGACGGCGAGCATGATGATGATGGCGATAACAGCGCTTCGGCCGGAATCGCCGCCGCCGCGGAACAGCCAGTTGAACATCAGGTTCGCCAGCACCATGGTCTGCCACTGACCGTTGGTCATGGTGAGCACGATATCGAAGACCTTGAGGACAAGGATGGTGATCGTCGTCCAGACGACGGCGATCGTGCCCCAGATCTGCGGCACCATGATGCGCCAGAAGATCTGCCAGCCATTGGCGCCGTCGATGACAGCCGCCTCGATCGTTTCTTCCGGGATGCCGCGCAGGGCGGCCGAGAGGATGACCATGGCAAAGCCGGTCTGGATCCAGACCAGGATCACCATCAGGAAGAAATTGTTCCAGAAGGGAACGGAGATCCAGACCTCCGGCGTGCCGCCGAATGTCTGGACGATAGCGTTCAGAAGGCCGATCTGCACATCGTTGCCGCCACGATACTCATAGATGAACTTCCAGATGACGGAAGCACCGACGAAGGAGATCGCCATCGGCATGAAGACGATGCTCTTGGCGATATTGCCCCACCAGATGCGGTCGGTCATGACGGCGATGACGAGGCCGAAGAAGGTGCAGCAGGCGGGCACGACGGCTAACCAGAGAATGTTGTTGAAGATCGACTGGCGGAATTCGCGGTCATTCAAGGCCCACAGGTAGTTCTGGGCGCCGACGAACTCGTTGCCCGACCGGTCGTAGAAGGACAGAATGAAGGTCGCGACAACAGGATAGACGAGGTAGACGATCAGCAGGAAGAGCGCCGGGAAGAGAAACAGCCAGGGGCGGATCATCGCGCGCCGGTTCAGATTGCGCGAGGCCTGACGGATATCACCGTCCTTCACCGGCAAAGCGAGATCGAGGATCTTGTTCGAGAAAAAGAAATAGGCCGAGCATGCAAAAACGGCGGCGACCACGACGCCCAAAGCGGACACTATCTGCGACAGCATTTCGTCCCTCCCCTGCTTCCCTGTCTTATTTTGAAGGGTTAACGCCGGATATCGTCAATAGAGCTTGTGTGTTTGACCACAGGATCCGGCTCGACCGGACTCCCCCTCTGGAACCCGGCCGCTGATTCAGGTGATGCCGCCGGCTGCCCGGCGGCATGAAGTGTCAGGAGATTACTTGATGCCGTCCCAGGCGCTCTGGATTTCGGCTGCGGCGTCCTGAGCGGACTTGCCGCCGACGAAATCGACCATGCCGGTCCAAAAGGCGCCGGCGCCAATCTTGCCGGGCATCAGGTCCGAACCGTCGAAGCGGAAGGTGGTGGCCGAGGTCAGGATCTCGCCTTCCTTCTTCATCTGTTCGTTGGCGTAAGCATCGACGTTGACGCCCTTATAGGGGGTCAGGAAGCTCGACTGCGCCATCCAGAGTTCATGAGCAACCGGCGTCTTCAGGAAGTCGATGAAGGCGCGGGCCGTCGGAGAATCCTTGGCGATGGTGACAAGCGTACCGGCACCCAGAACCGGCTTGCCGAGATCGGCATGTGCGGCATAGGTCGGCATGTAGAAGAAGTCTGCATCGGCGCCGAGCTTCGTGCCTTCAGGGAAGAAGGACGGGATGAACGAAGCCTGGTGGTGCAGGTAGCACTTCGGCGGAACGGCGAAGAGACCCTTCGGGCTGTCGCGGAAGTCGGTCGAAGCAACGGCTGCAACACCGCCATCAACATACTTTTCGTTCTTGGCGAACTTGCCGAATTCGTCGATCGCAGCAACGACGGCTGGATCGGTGAATTTCACTTCGTTGGTGGTCCACTTGTCGTAGACATCAGGCTTCTGCATGCGCAACATGATATCTTCGACCCAGTCGGTTGCCGGCCAGCCGGTCGCGCCGCCGGAACCGAGGCCGATGCACCACGGAACCCCGCCATCCTTGACGATCTGGTCTGTCAGGGCGTGCAACTCTTCCATTGATGTCGGGATCTTGTAGCCTGCTTCCTCGAAGTTTTCAGGAACATACCAGACGAGCGACTTCACGTCGGCCTTGTAAGGGAAAGCGAAGAAGGCGTCCTTGCCGTCCTTGCCCTTGTAGGTGCCGTAACCAACCCAGCTGTCGCCGGCGCCGTAGTTGTCCTTGACCCACTTGGAGGTATCGTCGCCAAGCGGCGTCAGATAACCTTTGCTGGCGAGATCGGCCAGCAGACCGGGCTGCGGCAGGATGGCGATATTCGGCGGGGAGCCTGCCTGTGTATCGATGACGATCTGCTGCTCGTAATTTTCAGAGGAGGAATACTTGGCGTCGACGCCGGTGGCCTCGACGAAGTAGGCGAGAATGCTCTGGAAGAAGGCTTCGTCTTCGCCGCGCCAGGGACCGAAGATCGTCAGCTGCTGTCCCTTCAGGTCGGCATGGGCAGACTTGAAGTCATCATAGCTCTTCCAGTTGAACTTAGAATCCTGGCCGGGCGGGAATTTCAGATCCGCGGCCGACGCAGCGCCGGCAAAAAGCGCAGCAACTGCAACACCCATCAAGAATGACTTTTTCATGTGATCAACCTCCCATCACAATCCGATAGCGCAGAATTTCATTCAAAGGAAATCTCAAAGCGCTTTGACAACGCAACTCATTCACTTTCGGTGGAATGAAGTCAAGCCATTTCACGAGAACGGCTGGAATACGGGCCTGATATCGCGTTGCAGCAAGGCTTGCTGGGGAATATGGAGCGATTTTTCTTGAGTCAAGCGCAGCAGATGCTACATACTTTAAAGCGCTTTGGGAGCTATTGGGAGGCGGCGGCCATTATTTGACGGCCACAGGGCAGGCCGGGAGGAAGCATAGCAGGTGAATCTCAAACAGCTATCGGAATTGCTGGGGCTTTCGCAGACGACTGTGAGCCGCGCGCTCAACGGTTATCCCGAGGTCAACGAGGCGACCCGGGAACGCGTGCTCCGGGCAGTCAAGGAAACAGGATACCGGCCGAATAAGGCAGCCCAGCGGCTGGCGACTGGCAAAGCCGGGTCGATCGGCCTCGTCATGCCGACCGCGCCCGGCCATCAGTCGGACGTGCATTTCGGCGAGTTCCTGACAGGCCTCGGCGAGGAAGCGGTGCGCCATGACTTTCACTTCGTCATCATGCCGGCGGACCCGGACGATGAGGTCGCAGCACTGCGGCGCCTCGCGATCAGCGGCAATGTGGATGCACTCTTCGTAGCCTATATGCGCGGCCACGACCCGCGTCTCGCCATGCTGAAGTCGCTCTCCATGCCCTTCGTGGTGCATGGACGTTCCTTCGGTACCGAGCCCGACTATCCTTATCTCGATATCGACAACGAGGCCGCTTTCTACGATGCGGCGCGGCTTCTCCTGCAGCTCGGCCACACGCGTTTTGCGCTGATGAACGGGCCGGCGCATCTCGATTTCGCCATTCGCCGCAGGAACGGCCTCATTGGCGCACTTGGCGAACGCGGGCTGGAGCTTACGGAAGAATGTACGAGTCATACTGTGATGTCGGATGAAGAAGGGCTGATCGCCATGGAGCGTTTCCTGCAGCTTGCCGAGCGGCCGACCGCAGTTCTATGCTCAAGTACGGTGCTTGCGCTAGGCGCGATCCGGGCCGTCAATCAGGCCGGACTAAAACTTGGTGAGGATATCTCGCTAATCGCCCACGACGACGTGCTGCCGCTGCTGAAGCCCGAAAACTTCTCGGTGCCGCTGACAACCACCCGGTCGTCACTGCGCGCTGCGGGCGTGCGTATTGCGCAACGGCTCATCGGCACGGTCAAGCAGGCTGGCCCCTTCCCGGAGCAGGAACTCTGGAAGACGGAGCTGATCGTCAGGGCCTCAACAGGCCCTGCCCCGCAAAGCTGATCAGAATGCCGGCGGCGTCAGTCCTGCCGAGCGATGGGCGGCAATCACCGTATTGGCCATCAGCATGGCGATCGTCATCGGGCCGACGCCACCCGGCACCGGGGTGATGACGGCGGCAACCGGGGCGACCTCGGCAAAGGCGACATCGCCGACGAGGCGGGTCTTGCCCTCGCCGCGTTCGGGGGCCGCGATGCGGTTGATGCCGACGTCGACGACGGTGGCGCCGGGCTTGACCCAGTCGGCCTTGACCATTTCCGGCCGGCCGACGGCCGCCACCAGAATATCGGCATTGCGGCAGATGTCGGCCAGGTTCTTCGTGCGCGAATGGGCGATGGTGACCGTCGCATTGGCATTGAGCAGAAGCTGCGCCATCGGCTTGCCGAACAGGTTGGAGCGACCGATGACGACAGCGTTGAGGCCCGATAGGTCCTCGCCATGGGTGCGGCGCACGAACACCATGGCGCCGGCCGGCGTGCAGGAGACGAGGCCGGTCTTCAGATCGCCGGTCGCAAGCTTGCCGGCATTGACGACGCTCAGGCCGTCGACATCCTTTTGCGGCAGGATCGACTGGATGATCGGCTCGCTGTCGAGATGTTTCGGCAACGGCAGCTGCACGAGAATGCCATGGATCGAGGGATCGGTATTAAGCGACGCGACAAGGGCTGCAAGCTCCTCCTGGCTGGTCTCACCTGGCAGCGTGTGCTGGACGGACTTGAAGCCGCATTCCTTGGCCATGCGGCTCTTGGAGCTGACATAGGTGTGGCTCGCCGGATCATCGCCGACGATGATGACGGCAAGCCCCGTCTGGATGCCTTTGGCGGCCTCCAGCGCAGCATTTGCCGATTTCACGGTTTCGATTACGGAAGCGGCAACCTGCTTGCCGTCGATTACTGTCGTCACGCGTCTTCTCCGCCCAATTTCGCGCCAGTCTATTCGCCCGCGGCAGGAATGATTTCCCGATAACGCCCTATCCCGTTTAAAAACGGCAAATGCAAGGGCAATCTGCGGTCGGGACGTTCGCTTACCGTGAAGTCTGGTGAGCGTGAAAGCGATCGCGCAAACTGGCGATCTGCGAGCGCAGCACATCAACTTCGTCAACTGCCTGCGGGAGCGGCGCCCGCTCTGGACCCTGCACAAGTTCGGGCACAGGGGCGAGGATTGGAGCTTGGATGGAAACTTGGAGCGGCGCCTGTTCGGGCTGCCGGCGGAGGAGACGCGACAAGTAAGTGAGGCCGAGGCCCACCGCCAAACCGGCAAGGCCACCAATCAGCGAATGGATACCGAAACCGTCGTCGCCGGAAGCCGGCAGCGCGAGGGCGGGTTTGCGAACCGTGACTCGGCCATCGCCGATGGCACCTGTCGTGGAGACCTCCTCTTCCAGGCGCGAGCGGGCGGCAGACGCTTTTTCCCGCAGTTCGGTCAGCTTGGCGAGATCGACGCCGGTATCACGGCTCTGGGCAATGAGCGCGTTGCGACGATCGCTAATCTGCTTGCGCGCATCGACGGCAGTCTTGGCTGCTGCATATGCGTTCTGGGCGAGGCGCGCCAGCTCCTTGCCGATGTTGTCCTTCAGACCATCGACCTCGGACTGCTGTTGGAGCAGGCGCGGATGGCGTGGGCCTAGGTCTGCCGAGAGCTGTGCCAATGCGGTCTTGGCGATTGCGTATCTGTCACGCAAATCCTGCAGGGCGGGCGAGATCATATCTGGAGCGAGCGAGCCGTCCAGCACGTCCGCGAGCTTGGCGGCCTTCAGTCTGTCGGCTTGCTCCTTGGCGGTCAGGATATTGTCGTCGGCATTCTTCAGATCGGCATCGAGCCCGGTGATCTGGCGCTGCAGTTGCGTCGCAACCTTGACGTTGCCCTCCCCGTTTTTCTGACTGAAGGCCGTGAGCTCTGCCTGAGCCTGATCATTTTCCTTCCTCAGGGCGGTGGCCGTCTCGGCCGCCTTGCCTGCGGCGCTGCCGCCGGTCACGGTATCGGACAACCGCATGGCGATACGCGTCGACTTGTCGGCATCGCCCGTCGTTACCATCAGACGGATCGTGCCGGTGCGGTCGTCGGGAATAACCGCCACGGCAGATTTCAGCGCGGCCTCTGCGCGCGATGCCGGATCGGCGGCTGCACCATTGCCGGAGAGCAGATCGAAGGCAACACCAAGCGCATCGGCGCTGCTGCCGGCAAATTCCGGATCGCGGTCCAGCTTCAGTGCCGTAACGGCAGAGGCGATGACAGGTACCGATGAGAGCCTTTTGACGGTATCGCCAACCAGGGCGGTCCGGTTGCCTGCGTCTGCATCCACGGCAAGTGTCGCCTCTGCGGTGTAAAGCGCTGGTGAGGATGGGGTCAGGATGGGGGCGGCAGCACCGCCGAACGAGAGGACAGCCACTATGAGAGCGCTTCTGATCCAGTTCGGGAGCCGAACTTCGCGCGAAACCGTCGAAATGGACGCTTTTTCAACGGGAGCGACTTCGCGAACCCGGGCGAATTGCGTCGTTGGCTCCGGCGCAGGGCGAGAGGGTTCAGGAGCGGGCGCGGCGGCGATATCGTTTGCAGCCTGCAGACGCGAGCCGAGGATCGTCTCGATCCGGTCCACCAGCGGTTCAGTCAGCCGCGTTTTCGCACGCTGTTCGTCGAGCAGCCGGCCTATGGCGCGCAACAGTTCGGCCTCGGAAGGGCGCATCTCCGGCGGAGGGCTTTTTCCGGGCGGAGGGCTCTTTTCGGCATGACTTTGCCGCTGGCCGCGCGACGAGGTGTTTGCGCGATCATGGAAACTGTTTTTCGCCCTGGAATCGTGCATTGGCGTCACATCTCACGCGCATGATGGCCGAGTTCGTTCAACCGCGCCGACGCGGATGATTAAGCTACTCTAAATATACATGGCAAAGAAATGGTTAACCGGAGCCTGCAGAAATCTGTAATCAACCGGCTTTTTTCGTCTGCTCGATTCTCTTCGGTTCGCCCGCAGCGTGCGCCGCAGCCGCCGGTTCATCCGGCTGACCAAGAATCCGCGCATGGCGGCTGAAGCGATACTGGAACACGCGGAAGAGGAAGACCGGAATACCGATGATATAGCGGCGCCAGAGGCGCGCCGGCTCCTGAACTAGCCGATAGGCCCATTCCAGACGCATCATGCGCACCGTCTTCGGTGCGCGTGGCACAGTGCCCGAGACGAAATCGAAAAGTGCACCGACCGTCAGAACGAGCCGCGCATGATCCGCGCGGATATTCTGGTAAACCCATTTTTCCTGCAGCGGCGTGCCCATGCCGACGATCAGGATATCGAGTTTCTGGCGCTCCACCTCGTCGGTAACGGCTTCTGGATTGGCCTTGTCGAAGAAGCCATCGGAGATCACGAAGAACTCGTGCCACGGCGCGTGCCTGGAAAAGTTCTCGGCCGCCTTCTCGACAACCGCCCGTGTGCCACCAATGAGGCCGATACGACGCGGCGTTTCCATGAACGTCAGGAGGGCCGGCACGAAATCGGTGCCGTTCAGATTGGCGGGAAACGGCGAACCATGCGTGACCTGGGATGCGATATTGAGACCGATGCCATCAGGCAGCACGAGGTTGTGCGACATGATCTGATGGTACTCATCGTCGCGCAGGGCCGTCAGCATGTTGTGGGCGTTGACGAAGCAAACCACGGTCTGCCCGACGGGAATGGAAGCCAGTTCGTTGATGAAAACCAGCGCATCGTCCCAGCCGAGATCGCAGACCGGCAGATCGAAAATCGTCCGCCGCGATGCAAGCACCGCGAAGTTTGCAATCAGATTCATTCCTACCTCCTGCCGAGGGTGCGCCATGCGCCCGACATCCCGGAAAATAAGCCCACATTTCCGCAGCGGAGGTCTTGTAAAGACCAGCAGCGTCCTGCCCGGAACGACCTCCTCCAACCCGTGGCGGTATCTTCCCAAGCTTGTGCCGTGTTTGTATCAGTTCGGTTTCAAACAACCCTTAGGAAAAAGGGGCGGATTTTCATACTCGCATAAGTGGTTTGTTAACCAAGGCGAGAACGCAAAAACGGCGCCTTTCGGCGCCGTTTTCAAATAACTGCAGATGGTAATCAGTGAGCAGAGGGCGGAGCCGGCGTTTCGGAAGCCGGCGCGGTCTCGACGATCTTGACCGGCGCGCCGACCTTTGCCGGTTTGCCGCCGGCGGTCTCCTTCACATCTTCCTTCGGGAGGTAGTCAAGCTGTTCCAGCATGACTTCGGCAACATATTCGCCGCCGAGACGCTCGTTCATGCCCTTCTTGATCTCCTGGCGGAAAGCACCGGGATCGAAGGCCTTGATGTTGGAAACATCGATCATCTTGTTGCCGACGAGCAGGCTGAAGAGTTCGTCGGTCGTCATCTCCATGATCGGCAGATTGAGGCCCGCGATCATGTCCTTGTGCATCATGAAGGAGATGCGGCCGAGAAAATAACCGTTGACCGCACCGTTGCCGATAACAGGTACGGTGATCGTCTCGCCCTTCACCAGCTCGAGTGCGCTTTGTTTAGTATCCGCAACAGCCGGCGCCGGCGCGGTTGCCATGTTCACCGAGAAATAGACCGATGCCAGCGTGACGGCGCAGACCCAAACACCTGTGAGGACGAGCTTGATCATCAGGCGTCCCGCGCGACAAACTGTTCCTGGGAATAGGTGCCATCGGCGTCAGCATCCTGCACGGCATTCTTTAGAAGATCGGCAACGGCGCGAACCGCCTCCAGATGCGCTTCGACGCGACGGGCGTTCAACACCAGCTTCTTCTTGAGACCGTGAAGCTGGTCCAGATGCGAAGCGGCAAGTTCGGCCGGATCGGTATCGCGAAAGAGCATCGAGAGCTCATACAGGCACCGGCTCTTATGCGCATTGGAGACCTTGAGATCGAACTGCGGATCGCTGCCGATCCGATTGTTCTCGTTGTCGATTATCATTTCGAGGCGCCCGAGAACGGATTTGATCCTGTATTCGTTCGAAACTATTTCCATTTTATCCTCGATTATGCGTCGCTTGTTGCGGACTTATTGTCGGCAGTCGGAGTGCCGAAGGTCTTGCGCTGAAAATCGTCGATCATGCTGATGGCCGCCTTGCGGTCGTCTTCATCCGTGGAGGCGTTGACGATCTTGCCTTCCTGGCGACGCAACTGCTCGGAATACATCTGCTTGGCAATGCCGATGCCATCGCCCTTGGCCATGACGTTGCCGAGTTGCTCGGCCATCATGCCCTTCCAGATGTCACCCGTCGCGCCCTTGCCGAAGACATTCTCGGCATCGCTCGGCAGCATGGACTTCACAAAGTTCTGCAGAACCATAGCCTCGAACTTCCGGTAGGTTTCCGGCACGTCCTCGGTCTTGGTACGGTTCTGGATATTGTGCAGGCCAGTCTTCTGCTTGACGTGGTCGAGAATGTCGACTGCGGAAGAAAAGCCGTTACCGCTGTCGGCCAGGCTTGTCGCAGCAAAGGCCGCGCGGTTGGCCTTCAGTTTTTCCTGGGCAGCCTGAACCTCCATGGGGTCGGCAGCCTTCACGACGTCCATCACCAGATCGCTGGGGGGTGAAATAGCCACGTTACAATCCTCTAATGTAAGATCGTGGCGATTATTATTTTTGAAGCTTGCTGGAGGCTGGCGTTGCGAATTGCTGATCGATTACGTCGTAGACAGCGTTGTCATCTGCCTCGCGACGCTCAGCCTGGAGGGCATCGAGCATGTTTTCTTCCAGCCGGTCACCTTTGGCGCGCTCGCGCGTCAGGCGCATTTCATGCACCTGCTGCATGCCGGTCAACTGCTGGTCCTTGATGCTCAGCCGGCCGAATCGGTCGGCATAACTCTGCGAAAAAGCACGATGGATCGGGTCCAGCGAGCCGAGCGCAAGAATGGCGACATCCATGGCTGCATTGACCTCAGCACGCTGACGGCTGGTTTCGGCGAGATCGTATTCGGCCATCTTTTCAAGATGCCGCTGCACCGCGACCAGGCGCTTGAGCTTGTCGGAGCGCTTCTTCTCGATCACCGCCCCTCACCTCCCCACGAATATTGCGGCGAAGGATTGGCCGAACTGGCTGATCATTGCAGCGATCGAGAAATAGAGCAGGAAGAGGCCGCCCATCAGCAGATAAGGCGTGGAGATGAAGTAGACTGGAATCTGCGGCGCGAGCTTGTTGATGAAGCCGATCGAGATGTTGAAGATCAGCCCGTAAATCAGATAGGGGCTCGCCAGCCGCAGCATGATGTAGGTGGTCTGCTCCAGCGTATCAGTGAAGGTGATGAGCGTGGAACGCATCTGCATCAAGCCGCCGAAGGGCATGGTCGTATAGGAATCGATCAGCGCGCGGAAAACGATGTGATGGAAGTCCATGATGAAGAGAACCATCAGACCGGTCATAGTGATGAAGGCCGTCAGGCTGATTTCGGCCGAGTCTTCGACGATATCACTCGTGCTCGGCTGCGTGTAGCCGACCATCATGGACACGATCGAGGCCGAAAATTGCAGCCCGAGCGTATAGAGGCGGGCAAGCATGCCGTACATAACACCGATCAGCGATTCGCTGAAAATCAGGCCGATATAAGTCCCGGAACTGGTGTGAACGGAAGGATAGACCGTGTCCCAGAGCACCGGCAGCACCGCAAGCGAAAGTCCGGCTGCGATGAAGACGCGCAATTGCTCCGGCACACGGGCGGAAGAGAAACCCGGAAGGGTCAGCACACAGCCACCGATCCGGCAGAAAACCAGAAACAGCGCCAGAACTGTCCCTTGCGGGTCTGAAATCATGAAATCGAGCCCAAGATCTTGATTTCGATGCCCTTGGCCAGTTCCACATGCGAGAGAACGGGAAGCGTTGCGAAGAGTCGCTCGATGATCATGCGGACATATGAGCGTGTTTCCGGTGAGGTGACAAGGGCGAAAGGCAGGCCCCTGTCCATGAATTCACGGATAACTTTCGTCGCCTGTTCGCTGAACTCTTCGAGCGTGCGGGGATCGATGTCGAATTCGACGACTTCGCCCTTGGCATCACGCTTGAGAGCCTGATGGAAGGCCAGATCCCACTTGCTGCCGAGCCGCAGCACGCGCAGCACGCCATTGTCGGCAAGGTCGCCGCAGAGCTGCTGAGCCATGCGGATGCGGACGTGCTCGACGATCTGCTCCGTCTTCCTGACATGCGGGGCGAGTTCGGCGACCGCTTCCAGAATGAGGTGCAGGTTGCGGATCGAGACGCGCTCCGCAAGAAGCAGCTTCAGCACCGCCTGCAGGCCCGAATAGGACATGTGGGACGAGCAGATCTCATCGGCGAGCTTCTTGTATTCGGGGTCGAGACGATCGATCAGGATCTTCACGTCCTTGTAGGACAGAAGCTGCGGCAGGTTGTTTCTGATAACCTCGCTCATATGCGTCAGCACAACCGAGACGTTGTCGATCGGCTGGAAGCCTTCGCGCTTCAAATCTTCGGCGAAGTTTTCGAGGATCGAAACTGCCGGCATGCCGAAAGCGGGTTCGCGGATTTCGTCACCCGGAATGCTCGGCTTGCGACCGGCCCCCGTGACGACGAGGACTTCGCCGACACGCAGCAGGTTCGAGGCGACTGTCGTGCCGTGAATGCGGATCTGATACGACTTCTCGGGGATGCCGATATCGTCCGTCACCTTGATTTCCGGCACGACGAAACCATACTGGGTCGCAAACTTCTTGCGCATCTTGCCGACGCGGAAGGCGAGTTCCTGATGGGCGCCAAGCAGACGGGTCGAAACCATCTTGCCGAGAGCAAGCTCGATTTCAGAGGTGCGGAGAACCGACTTGACCGAATCCTTTTCGAGCTCCTTGGTCTGGACGACCTTCTTTTCCTCGGCTTCGCGGCGGATCTTGTTTTCCGCTTCGACCTGACGCGGGATGAACCATGCGCCGAAGGCGAGAAGACTGCCGAGGATCACGAAGGGGACAAACGGCAGACCCGGCATCAGGGCCAGGACGAACATCAGCACGGCCGAGACGGAGAGCGCGCGGGGATAGCCGCTCAGCTGATTGACGACCGCCTGGTCGGTGGAGCCGGTGGTGCCGCCGCGCGAAACGAGAAGGCCGGCGGCGAGCGAGACTATGAGAGCCGGCATCTGCGAGACAAGACCATCACCGACCGACAGCTTGACGAAAACGTCAGCCGCTTCGCCAATCGGCATGCCGTGACGGAAATAGCCGATAATGATGCCACCAAAGACGTTGATGGCGGTAATCAGAAGGCCTGCGACCGCGTCACCGCGAACGAATTTCGACGCACCGTCCATGGCCCCGAAGAAGGAGCTTTCTTCTTCCAGTTCCTTGCGGCGGCGCTGGGCTTCCTTCTCGTCGATAATGCCGGCCGAGAGGTCGGCATCGATAGACATCTGCTTGCCGGGGATGGCGTCCAAGGTGAAACGCGCGCCGACTTCCGCGATACGCGTCGCACCCTTGGTGATGACGATGAAGTTGATGGTGATGAGGATCAGGAAGACGATCAGACCGATAACGAAGTCACCGGACATGACCAGGCTTGCAAAACCGGCAATGACGCCCCCTGCAGCATCATGCCCCTCGTTGCCATGAGAAAGGATGACGCGCGTCGTCGCGATGTTCAGCGCCAGCCGCGTCATCGTCGCGATCAGCAAGATGGTTGGGAAGGACGAGAAATCGAGAGGCTTCTGAATCCACAGCGCGACCATGAGGATCAGCACCGAGAAGGCGATCGAGAATGCCAGTCCCATATCGATCAGGAACGGCGGGATCGGCAGGAAGAGGATGCAGATGATGCCGATGATGCCCATGGCAAAGCCGACATCACGTAGGCTCGGAGCGACTTTCGGAAGGGGTAGTGCAGGAGGTTGCGCCATAGCGATTCCGTCTCTTCATGAGAGGAGGCGGACATCAGAATCCGCCCAGTTCGGATCGACAGTTAAATGGCGAAGCTTGCGCGAAGTTGGCTCAGAAGCCGGACTGGATGCGCGAGAATACCAGATTGGTGAAAATGGAAACCTGGGAGCCCACGAAGGGGGCGGAAATACCGATCGTGACCAGCACGGCGACGATCTTCGGGACGAAGGTGAGCGTCGCCTCCTGAACCTGGGTGAGCGCCTGGATAAGCGCGATCACGAGACCGACGACCATTGCCGCAATGACCGCAGGACCCGCGGCAATAAGAACGGTCCAGATCGCAGCCTGGAACAGGTCGAGTGCATCAGCTTCATTCATCCTCAGGCAACCTCATATCGCCTTGAAAGCAGCCAGCCCGCCCTTAACCGGACTGGTATTTTCAGGTATCATCCAAACGCAAGAGCGCCAGGCCCCGACGTCGGCGCCGTCGTCACTTCAGGTATCATCCGAACCGCTATCGTCGCCCGAAGTGTTGGTCGGCGCCGAATCGGCAAGGGAGATGCCCGGCTGGATAAGAATTTTACCGCCATTGTCCAGCGTTGCAATGAGGCCGTCGGAATAAACCTTGACAGATTCGACCGTACCCTTGGTGCTGCCGTCGGCGCTTTCCATGTATTTGCCGATATAACCGCTCGCCTGGGTCAGGCTGGAGCTCGTCAACAGCGTGTCGAGCTTCGAGTTCGTCTGGATCGTCTGCTCGACCTGCGAGAAGCTCGCAAGCTGCGACATCTGCTCGCTGGCATCCATCGGATCGGTCGGATCCTGATTCTTCAACTGCGCGATCAGCAGCTGAAGGAAGTTGTCGTAGTTCAGCGTCGCCTTCTGCTGCGCGGTATTGGACGAGCCATACGTGCTGCTGCCACCGCCTACGCTCTGGGTTCCGTCTACCGCCATGGTGCGATCTCCCTGCGAATCTGCTCGACCATGGTCGGGGGCAGCTCGTGATTGTTGAGAATGCTGTCTTCGATCGCGTAGAGACCGCGGATCGCCTTCAGCGCGTCAAAGGCGCGACCGGTCGAAACGAGTGCGTCGATACGCTTCAGTTCGGCGAGGATTTCCTCGTTCTTGAAGCACGTGAGCAGCATCGTGATCGACTTGCGGAACATCGCCGTCGAATGTTCCTTGCCCTCGGGATTGATGAGGATCATCTGGGCAATGAAGTAGAGCTGGCGAAGCGGCGTAGTCGCGCCTTCCGGCTGCAGCACGTGGTTTTCGAGAAGGAACGTCACATCATTCAGGAATTCCAGTGCGACCTTACGGTCGACACGCAGGACAGCGCCGTTGATGAAGATTCTTTCCCCGGCTTTCAGAGAAATGCGAAGTGTACTTTTCATTTAAGTCCATCCCTGATGATGGTGGTAACGTCGATGATGCCCTGGTAGTTATTCGACTGACGTTTTCTAATTCTGTCGCATTCCTTCAATATCCAGATCGCAATCGAGATGAGGTTCGCCCTGAGCTCGACTTCCAACTGGTTGTCGGGATGTTTCAAATCCTCAACGAAGCTGATCCACACTCTGCGTGTATAGAAGAGAGCTTCAATAGCCTCCCGGGTATACTTCTCCTTGTCGCGCGCCACCGAAAGCAGTTCGATCGAACGTTCGAGAACCTGCCATTCCCGCTCTTTCGCGTCGGCAACCGAGTCTTGCATGACCTCGGCATACGAGAACTGATACATTCATGCATCCTTCTTTATATTGCGCGCCTTTGCTCATCAAAGGTAGTTCACGAGACTCAACTGCTGGATCTTCGATACGATCGTGTAGGCGGTTTCGAGTTGGGTTTCCAAAGTCTTGACAAGGGTCGAGGCCTCATAGGGATCGACGCCCTGGATATCGACGAGCTTGGTCTGCATGATGTTCGACTGGGCATCGAGGGCGTCGTTCGCTTTCTCGACACGCTCCTGCGACAGACCGAGCTGGCTCGCCTGGGTAACGATACCCGTGGTGGCTCTGGTCGTGTAGGTGATCGCCTTTGAAGAGACCGCGCTCATCGCGTCCGTGCTGAGATCCTGGCCCATCAGCGCGGAGGTCACTACCGTCGCCAGAGCGAAGTAACGCATGCCTTCGGAATTGGCACTGGTCGAGGATTCAACGACTTCCGAATTGCTGATACGGCTCGTCATGTTCTGGCTCGACGCCTTGGACCAGCCGGTCGTCGGGTCCGTCCAGGCCGCTTCGCTGAACATCGGCTCGACCTTGGTCTCGATGAAGGTCTTCATCTCATCGCTGGTGATCTCCTTCACCGGCTTGCCGAGAGTCACAGCATAGGCGTTCAGCTCGGTAACGATCGCTGCAGACGTTGCCGTCGTCTTGTCGGTCAATGGCTGGATGTCGGTGTTGATGCCGGCGAAGAGATACTCGCCATTCACCATGGAATTCGACGTATCCATCATCGTGGAAAGCGCGCTCGTGGCCGACTGGATTGCGACCGTGATGCTGCCCGGATCATGGCTGCTCTGCAGAGCGGTCAGCTTGGACAGGAAGCTGTCGCCCGCCTTCTTCATTTTATCGAGCCCGGTTTGAGCCGATTCCATGCGAGCATCAACGAGAGCGTTGCTCAGCTTGATCGATTTGATCCGGTCGACTTCGCGCGTAAAATCGATGCTCTTGGCTGCGTAACCGCCAAGCGACACACCAATATCGGCGTAGGTGCCGGTGGTCGCTTCCATCGTCGCCTTCGTCATCTGGTTCTGCGCCTGGCGGATCGTCAACCGCATGGCATTCTGGATGGCCGAACTTGAAATAAATGAGCTCTTCATGGCTTAACTCGCAATATCCAGCAGTGCTTTCAACATTTCGTCAACGGCATTCAAAATCTTGGTCGCCGCCTTATAGGACTGCTCTATGTCGAGAAGGAGCGTCAGTTCCTCATCGAGGTTGACGCCCGTTTCATTGGAATAAGCTTCATCGGTTCGCGCTGCGGCCGCCGAAGTGTTTTCCGCTGCGGTCGTCGCGTTGCTGCGGTTCTGCTCAAGCCAGCCGAGGGAATTGGTGGCATAGGTCAGAATGCTGACATTCGAGTCGAGACCCGTCGTCGGATCGAACGCGATCCCTGAATCCATCGCCGTATAAAGACGATCGAGTTCCGCAGTATAACCGCTCGAACCCGTCGGGTTCGCAGGCGTGCTGGCCGCATTGATGCTACCGTCGCGCAGCCGCATCGGATCCCCGCCCTTGGAGGTAACGACACGATCATTGATCGCAATCGTCCCCGCAATGCCGTCGATCACCGTACCGGCAGGAGGAACACCGCCAGCAGTGCCGTTCGCCTGAGTCCAGACGAAGAGGCCGGGATTGCCGTCTTCCTGATAGAGGTTGACCAGACCGCGGGCGACTTCATCGAGCTGGCTCTGGAAGGTCGGCGCGATGTCGTCACGGATCTGCAGGAGCGAGGCCATGCTGCCTTGCGCATTGGTCGTCGAACCCGATCCCATATTGACCGCGACACCGTCGATATAGACCTTGTTGCCAACTGTGCTTGCCGCATAGGACTGCGTCGGCTCGAAGCTCACCGCGCGCGGGATCGTCTCGAACAGGGTCGTGCCGTCAGCAGTGTAGAGCGCCATATCGTTGTTGGGGCGCTGTACTGTCGACACGCCAACGATCTGGGAAATCTGCTTGAGAACCTTTTCGCGCTCATCGAGAGCGCTCGAAGGATCTTCGTTGCCGGCCGTCGCCTTCTTGACGGCATTGTTGGCCGTCTCGAACTGCTTGAGCAGGCTGTTCAGCGAGTCGACCTGGTTCTTGATCTGCTTGTCGGCATCGGCGCGCTGCTGCTGCACTGCCTTGGAAGCATTGTTCAGCGACGTCACAACATCCTGTGCCGCCGTGATCGCACCCTGGGCGGCGATCAGATCGCCGGGGGTAGCGCGGAAGGTTCCAAGCTTGTCGCGGAAGGTGCGGAGAGCAGTTTCTGGCGACGTTTCGTTATCGTTGCCGCCCATGATCGATTTCAGATCTTCAAGGCCGCCCAGCAGAGTCTGCTGGGCGCTGTCCTGTGAGGCCGCCTTGAGATACTGTTTCAGCAGTGCATCTTCCTGCGCGCGGCTGATCTTGACCACCTGAGCGCCACCCAGCGAGGTGGAGAGCATCGCCTGCCGGCGCACATAGTCCTTGTTGCCGGCGTTCGAGATATTGTTCGATACGATGCTGCTCTGCGCGCCCGTATTGTTGAATATGCTCTGCGCGGTGTTAAGTGCTGAAGTGAGCGACATGGCTTACCCGCTACCCTTATTAACGCTTGAGGTTGACGAGAACGTCCATGAGATCGGAACCCGTCTGGAACACCTTGGAGTTGGCGGTGTAGCTGCGCTGGGATTCGATCATTTCGGTCAGCTCACCGGCGAGGTCGACGTTCGAGCCTTCGAGGGCGCCCGACTGAATCTTGCCGAAGCCGCTGGTCTGCGGGAAACCGGTGACAGTCACGCCCGACTTGCCGTTGGCGGAGTAAACGTTCCCCGACATCAGCGTCAGCAGGTCCGGGCTTGGAACGTTGGCGAGCGGAATCTGGAAGACCGGCTTGGTGCTGCCATCGTCATACTTGGAGTAGACGATACCGTCGGCATCGATTGTGATATCGACCGGCGAATTCGCGCCCTGTCCGTCGACATTACCCGAACCCGAGAAATTGTCGCCGACCTGGGAGAGATCGAGCTTCATGCTGATGGTGAGGCCCGTCGTCGGATCGACGATGTTTGTCGTCGACGGAGCCGCCGGGACCGTCATCTGACCTTTGTCGTTGAACTGGATAGTGGTGACATTGACCGCCGCCGAGGAATAGGGGAACGAGCTGGTGCCCGTCGTCGCCTTATCGGCATTGCGGTAGACCGCCATTTCCCACTGGGTCGTGCCCGCTGCGGGATCGGGAACCCTCGTATAGTAGATGTCGTACATCACCTTGCTGCCGAGCTTGTCATAGGTGACTATCGAATACTTCTGCGTGTCCGTGGTCGCCGTAGCGGCGTTTGCGCTTGGCAGGTTGGCCGGAACCGTCACAATCTTTGCGCCGGGCTTCAGGTTGCCGGTCCATGTACCGTTCGCAGTCGGAACCGCTTCCAGCTTCTGGTCGCCGAGAACGTTGATCGGAACGAGGCCGTCAAAGCCGTTGACGACGACGGCCGGAGCCGAAGCGCCCCACGGATAGCCCATCAGCGTGAAGCCGGCCGAGTTGACGAGGTTGCCGTTGTCGTCCTTGGTGAAGTCGCCGGCGCGCGTCAGGACCGGAACGTTATCGGCACCCTGAACGATGAAGAAGCCGTCGCCGGAAATGGCGAGGTCGTAGCCCGAGGTCGTGTAGGAGATATCACCCTGGTCGGAAACGGCCTGGCGAACCGTCGTTGAAACACCGCCCGAGTTGTAGTTGCCGGCGCCTGATGGCAGGACCAGCGACGAGAACGCGGTCGAAACAGCTTTGTAACCGGTGGTGTTAACGTTCGCGATGTTATCGGAGACGGTGCTGAGGCGGTTTGCCTGCGCGTTCATCCCCGATACTGCCGTCTTCATGCTGCCGAAAATGCTCATCTGAAAACCTCGTTTTACCTGTTAAATACAACAGTATTTGGCGGGCCTTGCGTGAAGCTGTCTGTTATGCCGGGTCGCCGATCGAAATATTCCGGCTTTCCCGCGCGGCACGACCCGCGCCGAAAAAATCAATTCCAATCAATGCAATAGCCAAGGAAGCGCTTGGAATCGACCGGATCGACACCGAGCTTCTTGCGCAACTTCTTGCGCAGCTTGGAGATGTGGCTTTCGACGACGTTTTCTTCGACTTCCTCGTCGAAAATGCCGTAGATCGCATTGAAGATCTGGGTCTTGGTGACGCGACGGCCACGATTGGCAATCAAGTATTCGAGGATGCGGCGCTCGCGGCGCGGCAGAGCAAAGACCTCGCCGTTGATTTCCGGATCGCGCCCATCGGAGAAGACGCGGATGGCACCGATGTCGGTATGGTTGGCGATCGCCTTCAGACGACGACGGATTGCAGCGGCACGCGCGAGAATCTCACGCGGATGCACCGGTTTACGTACAACGTCGTCTACGCCGCAGTCGAAAAGGGCAAGCGTGTTTTCGAGCGACGGCTGGTCGCTGACAGCGATCACAGGCGCCATCGAGCGATCCCTGATCGCGCGCGGCAACTCGAGGGCGCGCTGGCCCTGGCCGATCAGGAAGGCCTCGACCGCAGCGATATCCGAATCAGCCGCCGTCTGTACCCATTCGCCGAATTCATTGGGATCAAAGCCGGTCGAGGGAATACCCTCACGGCCAAACAGAGAAGTGTAACCATCCTTCACGAGCTCACGCTCATCAACCACTACGATCATTCGTCCGCCTCCGAATCAGTGTGGCACATCGATGATCTATGGATACGAATCGCGCGAATCAGCGGCTACTCGTGAAAGTTAATGGCAGAAATTAATAATTGATTAAGAATTGGGTGCCGATTTGATCTAGATGTAGTAGGTCGACGTCGTTATGCACACAAAAAGTTCGTGGAAAAGTTAACGTCCACTTAATTACATCTTGCAAACGGGTTTCATGCCGAATTCCTGCCACACTCTGACACAGTTCGGTCATAATTGGCCGATTCAATTATTAATTGAATTAATTTTCGCAGAAATTGCTCGCATTGGGAGTCCACTTGCCGTAGCCGGTGGCAACCAGATTTGCGATGACGCGGCAGACATACTGCTTCTGCGCCGGATTGTTGTTCGGTCCTGCGTGGTACCTTGCTACCGCCATCGTCCATGTCTCATGGCGGTCGTGAAGGTTGCGCAAGAACTTTGCGGCATATTCCACGTTGCGATGAGGATCGAACATTTCCTCCACGGAACTGAAGTTTTCGCCGTGAAAATAGTGATTGATCTGCATACATCCGATATCGATGAGCTTCGCGCCGCCTCTGCTGGCGGTGTCGAACTGCCGCAGCGCGGCCTGCTCGGAGGATGGAAACAGAGCCTTCCCTTCCACGTTCATGGCATAGGGATAGAGCGATCCCTTGCGCCCGGTTTCCGTCAATCCGACCGAATAGAGAATTCCCTCGGGAATCCCGTATTTGGCCGCTGCAGACTGAATTTCACGCTCACAGGCGCCTGTGGAGGCCGATACGCTAGAGGTAGACGCTGCCAGAGCGGCTGCCGCCAGCATCGACAACAGAAGCGTTCTCAACACCGTTCCCGCCCACACCATTGAAGCCTCCATCCGTCTGCTGTCCTGTCTGGTTCTGGCGCTCGCGCGCCTCGCCACCTTGGCCCTGCCCCTGCTGGGCAAGCGATTGCTGCTGGGAAGCTTGTCCCTGGCTGTTTGCCTGATTACCGGCATCGGTTCGCTCGACGGGGGCCATGCTGATGGTCACGTTATCGACCGCGTAGCCCTGGCTGCGCAGCGCCTCGAGAATCTTGCCGTGATCTTCCTTGAGTTGGCGGTAAGCCTGGCCGGTTTCGACCTTGAGGTCGACGTTCAGCGTATCGCCTGACAGACGCATCGTGGCCGTGACGAGGCCGAGATCGATCGGGCTCATCTGGATCTTGAGGGTGTTCACCACCTTGCCGGTGCTCGTCCATTCGGCGGCGTTCGACAGGGCAGAACTCGGCTGCATGGCGTGCGCCCATTCGCTGTCGCCCGAAAGTGCCGCTGTCACGGTTGCGGAATTCGGATTCTGCACCAGGCCGAGATAGCGGCGAGATTCCAGAACGGAAACATTTTCAACGCTCGTCTTTGTCGATTTCTCGGAGCCCGGCTGTTCAGCGCCGATCTGCATGTCCATCGTCTGGCCACGGCCATCGGCGCGGCTGATCCTGAACGTTTTGCCGTCGACACCTTCAGCATTCTCCGTTCCCGGCAGATGCACGTCATTGCCATGCGAGGCAACGGCTGCCAATGCGTCCGACACATGCGCATCAGCCTTGGCACCGTTTACGCTTTCGGCCTTGGCGTCTTTCTTGCCGGCCGCAGCGTTGTCCGCCTTCGCGACGGCATGGTGAGCGGAAGCCTGGAGGACAGCCGCGGCATTACCGGGCTCCTGCTTCAAAAGGCCGAGGACATCGGTGATATTGCCGTCGCCGGCTTCGCTAGCCACACCTGCATCGATATCGGTATCGCCATCAAGCTCATCAGTCTTGGTGTGCTTGGCGGGCTTGACCACCGTTTGCGCGACGGTCTCGGCTGCCTGCTCCTTGGCGCCCGGCTTGCCCAACCCAAAGACGGCATTGTTCTTACCCTGGTCCTTTTCGGACTTCACAGGCATCTTGCCGGCGTCTGCGACAATTTCGGGCTGGACGTTTACCTGTCCCTTGAGCGAGGCGTCGTTCAGATCGATCAGCGGCTTCGGATTGCGGCCGCGCAGGTTGTGCGCGGCGGTCTCGTCAGCGGCCTGCGGGTCGGACGTATCAACGGTATCTGCATCCTGATCGGCATTGCCGGCCTTGGAGAGGACATCGGAGAAGCCACCGTTCCGATCGGCAACCTCGCCCTTGCCGGCCTGCCTACCGGTTCCTACGGACGCAGACGCACCCGTGCCGGGCGCTCCGCCCGAGACGCTGATATCCATCATCATCTTACTTGCCTTCTTGGGCCAGGAGACCGTCGATTTCGTCGAGCTTGGATCGATTGGTCGTCACGAACGAGGTGAATGAAGGATCGACATCCTGGCCTCCCGAGCCAGCAGAAGCCGTGCCTTCGACAACAGGTTCCGGAGCAGTGGCCTGCGCTCTTTCCGGTTGCGCAGCCGTGGCGGCTGCAGCCTGTTCAGAAGTGATTTCTTGATTAGTACTATTAGGGGTGGAGCCTTGTGTCAGGCTTGCCGGATCCGGAGCCCGCAATATCTGCTCGGCAACGGATCTTGCAGCAGCCTGCAGCGCCTGGTCCTGTGGCGAGAGCGACGCCCCGGAGATGTTGGCGATATATTTGGCAGCCTGATCGATGTCGTCGGTAGGAACGTTCGCCATACCGTTGTAGAAATCGGCGAGCGGTCCGAAAGGATTGTCCGTCCCCTCGCCCAGCGACTGAACGCGCTGGGCGGCCATACGGGCGAGATCGGGCTTTCCGGCAATCGCGGCAGCGCGCGCGACACGCAGATAGACCTCGCGCTGGCGCGGCGCATCCATGAAGGACAGAATATCGACAACCGTCTGCGGATTGACATCATGGTCGTGGCTGACGATCAGCTTCACGAAGAGATCAGCAAACTGGCTGGCATAGGGCGAATGAAGAAAGCGTCGGACATAGCGCTGCGAATAGGCAAGCCCCTTGTCGACATCTCCGATTTCCACGCAGATGGCAAGCGAGCGGCGAAGTGCTGCCTCTTCCACGATGGTGCCGGGCGCATTGAGCCGCGCCCTGTCATACATGGTTAGGGCGTCGGCTGGCTTTGTGGCGATCAGCACGTTGCCACCGATCAGCGCCAGATAGGGGCCGATCTTCTTGCCGTCATATTCCTTGGCGGTTTCTTCCAGCGTCCTGGAGACGAGCAGGCCCTTGCCGCTCAGATATTTCCGCAACACGTCGGTGACGCGATTGTCGAAGTAACCGTTGATGTCATGAGAAACGAGATATTCCAGCGTCTGCGGATTACCGCCGCTCATCACGTAGATCAATGCCGCATCGACATTGCGGTCGTCGTCGTAGACGGACGGATCGACGGTTCGCAGGCGCTGATCGATCTTGCCAAGCATGAAGCGCTGCATTTCACCGGCGGAGTGATCGCCTGTTACAACCGAGTCCTGAACGAACTGCAGGGACCGCAGCATCTTGTATGGCGCGAGATCGTCCGCATCCGCGGCACGACCGACGGCGGGCGACATCATCGCCAGACCGAAGACCGCATATCTGAAATAGCGATGCTGCCTGCGCGTCATGCGACTATCCTTGATCTGCCTGCACGAGAATCTCGATCCGGCGGTTTGACGCGTCGTAGGGGGCCTCGGGCAGCTTCAGACGACGGTCGGCGAAGCCGGAGACCTGGGAAATACGCTTCTCGTCAAGGCCGCCGCGAACAAGCATGTAGTAGGCGCTCTGGGCACGATCCATCGAAAGACGCCAGTTCTCGTTGAGATCGCCCTTGAACTGCCGGCCGTCCGTATGGCCGCGGATGGCGACAGCCCCTCCCCTCTGCTTCAGGATCGCACCGATCTTCTGCATCGCGAGGACCATTTCCTGCCGCGGCACCGCAGAGCCGATGTTGAACATGGAGTCGTCGTTCTGGTCGGAGATGCTCACCAGCAGGCCGCCTTCGGACGCCGTAACCGTCAGGCCTTCAGCGAGCTTGCCGGCGACACCCGCGATCTGCTGGGCAATCTCCTGCTGCAATTCCTTGGCTTGCTGCTTTTCTTCGGCCTGCTTGGCCTCTTCCTCTTTATCTTCGGCCTTGTCGGCGTCCCTGGTCTTGTCCGCCTGCTTGTCTTTAGTCTTGTCCTGCTTCTTGTCGGCCTGCTTTTCTGCCGAGGCGGCGACGGCAGCGCTATTGGGATCCTTGCTCAGCAGAGTGGAGGGCTGGCTATTTTCGGCGTTGGCGAGCTCATTCGGCTCGGCCTGCGAATCGAGCGTCGAAGGCTGCTGCGGCTTGCCGGCGGTTGTAACCTCGACCTGCTTGGTCCAGAAATCCGGATCGAAGGGGTCGCGATAGGCTTCGCCGCCATCGGCGCCGGTCGCCGGGCCTGAATCCGCCGCTCCGCCATCACCCTTGGCGCTGACATTCGCCTGCTGGCCGACTTCCTGGGCAATCTCAGCGAGAACCGAATAGGGGTTTTCGAAGAAATCGGCTTCCGAATAATTGGTCTTGTCGCCGGAGGTCGAGGTCTGGTCTTCGCCATCGGCTGCAGACTTGCCCTGGTTCGGGTTCTCTTCCTTGTTCTTCGATTTTTCCTGATTCTGCTCGCCCTCGGCCTGATCGACAGGCTTCTTCAAACCCTTCTCGGTCGGCTTTTCATCTGACAGTTTGATCGGGTTGAAATAGGTCGCGATCGAGGCCTTGGTTTCCTCGTTGGCGGCGTTGACGAGCCACATGACGAGGAAGAAGGCCATCATTGCCGTCATGAAGTCGGCATAGGCAATTTTCCATGCACCGCCATGGGCGCCATCGTGATCTCCACCGCCATGTTTCTTGACGATGATGATCTCGTTCTTACCGTGGTGATGGTTCTCGCCGTCGCTCATTCGGAAACTTTCTTCAAGCTAGCCGCCCAGGCGGAAATACGGGTCACGAGTACAGTTTCGCCAATCTCGGCAGCAAGGTCGACGTCATCAGCCTCATGATGGCGGACCAATGCGGCGTGCTCTCCGAGTTCATCCTTGAGAATACCGAAAAGCTTGGCCGGACCACGCACGGTGATTGGGGCCGCAGCGCCGTCGAGAATTGCCTCGCGCAGCAGGACGGCGAGATTTTCGGCTGCTTTTTTCGAGAGCGCTTCGGTCATGATGGGTGCGATGGCCGTCGCAGTCACTTCGCTGACGACCGTGGCGACCTCTTCGGCCATGTCGCGGATACGGGAAGCAATGACCGCAGCCGCTTCGATCTCGTAGCGGAGTTTCAGCTCCTCGATCTCACGGGCATGCGCTTCGGCGGCAGCCTGGGCTTCGCCTTCGTATTTTTCGGTCAGTTCCATGGTTGCCGCCGCGAAGCCTTCGGAATAGGCCTCGCGCCGCGCCGCCTCGACATCGATTTCAGGCTCCTGCGGCAGCTCCGCAAATGCGGAGGCGGTTTCGGCCGCGAAATCATCTACATCGATGATCGGCGCCGAGGGACTCGGCTCACCGAAATCCTTCAAATACCGGGAAAGCATAATGCTCATAAAAAACCGTCCAGTATTCGGGAAGCACGCGGCATGCCCCCGCTTGAAAAATGACCATCGTCCTGCCGGCATGCCGTTCCGGTTCGGGAGAGGCTCAGGGCCTGTCGCCGGCATGGATTCGGACGCTGCCTTCATGCCGGAAACTAGAAACCCAAACTTGCGCGAGGATGAATGGTGCCGCCCTCGCGCCGATCATTATTCGAGCAGGATGAGAATTTTACTGGCGGATGTATTGAGGATGGAGATCGCTTCAACGGCCATCTGCTTCTGCGTTTCGATAGCCTTCTGGCGGGTCGAAGCCTCGTCCATATCAGTGTCGACGAGGGCACCGACGCTCTTGTCGACAGCGTCGGACAGGTCTGCGGTATAGTCGATCTGATCGTCGATACGGGCCTTCATGATACCAATCCCTGCTGCCGAATTCGTAAGCTGCTTCAGTATGGCGTCCGTTGCCGTCAGCATATCCGTAAGCTGCGAGTCGGTGGTCGACTTGCTGATGGAGATTTCCGTGCCGGTCGCCGGCGTCGCGGAGTTTACGTTCAGCAGATAATAATTGCGGACGGGCGTGCCATCGGCATTGCCGTTGATCTCCTTGGTGAACAGGCCGCCATTGGCATTGTTCCTGTCTATCAGAATGGTCTGGGACGACGGAAAGTCGATGGTCTGCGCCTGATACTCGCCTGTCGGGGCGCGCACGAAGCTGCCGATGATCTTCCACTGCGGGGGTGCCGCGGGCTCGCCGTTCAACAGCCAGTTTTCGCCGGCGAATGCCGTTCCTTCGACCATCGTCTGCAGCTGGTTCTTGTACTCCGTGATTTCCGCATTGATCTTGTCCTTGTCGGCGCCGGGCTCACGCGCCGCGACCAGCTTGGCTCTGAGATCGCCGAGGAGATCGATGGCGGAATTCATCGCCGTATAGGTCGAATCGACCTTTGCGGCGCCGAGGCCAAGGGCATCGCCGATGGTGCCGAGATTGGTGCTGTCGGCGCGCATGACGCTCGCGATCGACCAATAGGTCGCATCGTCGGCCGCAGTCGCGACCCGCTTCGCCGTCGAAATCTGCTGCTGTACGTCGGTTGATTCTTTAGTGATGCTGCGCAGCACTGCCAGCGCACTCACCGCGGCCGCGTTGGTAATCTTGACGGTCATCGACATGGTCTCGGAAAGATGAAGGGGCAGGCCGGTTTTTACCGGCAGCGACTGAACTGGCTTCATGCCTCCGGCGGGTCCCCCACACCGGTGCGTCGCAAAACAAATCAACTCGCGGTAACGTTAACCTGATATCAACCAGTTTCGCAAGAGCGGAAACAGGGATTAAGACAACGCCACCGGTGGCCTTGCAAATGATTGAAATAAAAGGAAAACCGCGCCGAAACGACGCGGTTTCCAGGCTGCCGCAAATTGGCGGCACAAGGTTTGGTCCAGCTTCAACCGCCGGCTTAGCTGCGGAAGAGCGTGAGGACGTTCTGAGCGCTGGAGTTTGCAATCGAGAGCGACTGGATCGCCAGCTGCTGCTGCGTCTGTAGTGCCGTGAGCCTGCTCGATTCCTCTTCCATGTCGGCGTCGACGAGACGGCCGACACCCGAGTCGATCGAGTCGCCGAGAGCCGCGACGAAGTTCTCCTGCAGCTCGATGCGGTTGGAGATGGAGCCAAGCTGAGAGGCTGCCTTCGTCATCGCCTCCAGGCCCGCTTCGATTGCCGTCAGTGCCATAGCGATTTCCGTCTGACCAAAGGAGGTGATGTTCATGGTGTAGATCGAGCCGATCGTACCGTTGGAACTGCCGATGATGCCGGTGCTCGAATCGATGGTGCCGGTCGTGGTCATGCCGAACAGGACGTTACCGTTGGAAGCCGCGTTCAGGACGTAGTCGGTCGTCTTGACCGAGACATTGCCGTTGCCGTCGCGGACGAAGGTGGAAACGACGCTCTTGGTCGAGTTTCCTGCGACCCAGTTCTCACCGGAGAAGGAAGCCGACTGCGAGATGCTCATGAGCTGAGCCTGGAGCTGGCTGATTTCTTCCTGGACCTTGGTCTTGTCGACACCCTTTTCAGTTGCGGCGACGATCTTGGACTTGATTTCGCTGACGACATCGATGGCGTTATCCATGGCCGTATAAGCCGTGTCGACCTTTGCAGCACCGAGGCCGAGGGCGTCGGAGACGGCCGAGAGGGCCTTGTTGTCCGAACGCATGGTCGTTGCGATCGACCAATAGGCTGCGTTATCTGCTGCCTTTTCAACGCGATAGCCGGAAGATACGCGACCTTGAGTATCCTGAAGATTGTTGCTGATACCGCGGAGGGTCTGGAGGGCGGCCATAGCCGCGACGTTCGTCAAAATGCTTGTCATGAAATGATTGCCCCTTGCTGGCAGGCGTTAATAAAAGGGACATTCCGGAATAGCGCCCGGGAACGGCGATCAGCTTTCATGCCTGTTAACCCATTCTTAAATTTGGTTAACTCGCCGTCTCGTTGAGACGCAGATGACAGCAATATGGTTAATCAATCGTTAACGTAAATTAAAAAAGCCGCGCTCCATCGGAGCGCGGCTCGATTTGTATAGGCCCGCCGGTTACCCGACGGGTTATGTTTGGCGATCCTATCAGCCGCGGAAGAGCGACAGGATGTTCTGCGAAGAGGAGTTGGCGATCGAGAGCGACTGGATCGCGAGCTGCTGCTGCGTCTGCAGGGCAGAGAGCTTGGAGGACTCTTCTTCCATGTTGGCGTCGACGAGGCGGCCGATACCGGAGTCGATCGAATCGCTCAAAGCGGAAACGAAGTCGTCCTGCATCTGGATGCGGGTGGTGATCGAGCCAAGCTTTGCACCGGCAGAGGTCATGGCCTTCAGGGCGTTTTCAACAGTGGTCAGAGCCGTTGCGAGCTGACCCTGGGTAAAGTTGGTGATGTCCATGCCGTAGACCGAACCGGTCGCGCCGTAGGACGTACCAAGGATACCCGTGGAGGTTTCGACCTGGCCACCACTCATGCCGAACATAACGTTGCCGACCGAGGTGTTGTTCAGGACGTAGTCGGTCATCTTGACGGAAACGCCGTTCGAACCGTCGCGAACGAAGGAAGAAACAACGCTCTTCGTGGTGCCGTTGACACCAGCAACCCAGTTTTCACCGGAGAAGGCAGCCGACTGAGCGATGCTGACCAGCTGGTCCTGCAGCTGATCGATTTCTTCCTGGACCTTCGCCTTGTCGACGCCGTTTTCAGTCGCGGCAACGAGCTTGGCCTTGATTTCGCCGACGACGTCGATGGCGCTGTCCATGGCGGTGTAGGCAGTGTCAACCTTGGCAGCGCCGAGGCCGAGAGCGTCGGAAACGGCCGAAAGAGCCTTGTTGTCCGAACGCATGGTCGTTGCGATCGACCAGTAGGCAGCGTTGTCGGCAGCCTTGCCGATGCGGAAACCGGAGGACACATGATCCTGGGTCTTGTTGAGGCCCTGGTTGATGCCACGCAGCGTCTGGAGAGCTGCCATTGCAGCGTTATTGGTGTTGATGCTCGTCATAGTTTGCTTGCCCCTTTTGGCAGATGTTAAGAAGGGACATTCCGGATTTGGGCCGGCCCACAGCGATCAGCATCATGCCTGTTAACCATTCTCGTTAGGGTTAACTCGCCGTTTCGATGGGCCTAGAAAACAGCAAGATGGTTAAGGAAAACTAAATTCTAAAAGGAAATTTCGTAAAAATATCTGATACTTAGAAACATTTCCATTAACCTTATGTTAAAACATTCGAGGCCGGGAATTACCCGGCCTCGACGTTTTTCGCGATGTGGCTGAGCCGCTGTTAGCGGAAGAGCGACAGGATGTTCTGCGAAGAGGAGTTGGCGATCGAGAGCGACTGGATCGCCAGCTGCTGCTGCGTCTGCAGAGCCGAGAGCCTGGAGGACTCTTCTTCCATGTTGGCGTCGACGAGGCGGCCGATACCGGAGTCGAGCGAGTCGGACAGAGCGGAAACGAAATCGTCCTGCATCGTGATGCGGGTCGAGATCGAGCCGAGCTTTGCACCGGCAGAGGTCATGGCCTTCAGGGCGTTTTCAACAGTGGTCAGAGCCGTTGCGAGCTGACCCTGGGTAAAGTTGGTGATGTCCATGCCGTAGACCGAACCGGTCGCGCCGTAGGACGTACCAAGGATACCCGTAGAGGTTTCGATCTGGCCACCGCTCATGCCGAACAGAACGTTGCCGACCGAGGTGTTGTTCAGGACGTAGTCGGTCATCTTGACGGAAACGCCGTTCGAACCGTCGCGAACGAAGGAAGAAACAACGCTCTTCGTCGTGCCGTTAGCACCGGCAACCCAGTTTTCACCGGAGAAGGAAGCCGACTGAGCGACGCTTACCAGCTGGTCCTGCAGCTGTTTGATTTCTTCCTGGACCTTCGCCTTGTCGACGCCGTTTTCAGTCGCGGCAACGAGCTTGGCCTTGATTTCGCCGACGACGTCGATGGCGCTGTCCATGGCGGTGTAACCGGTGTCAACCTTGGCAGCGCCGAGGCCGAGAGCGTCGGAAACGGCCGAAAGAGCCTTGTTGTCCGAACGCATGGTCGTTGCAATCGACCAGTAGGCAGCGTTGTCGGACGCCTTGCCGACGCGGTAACCCGTGGAAACGTGGTTCTGCGTGCTGTTGAGGCCCTGGTTGACGTTGCGCAGCGTCTGGAGAGCGGCCTGGGCGGAAGAGTTCGTGTTAATGCTCGTCATAAGTGTGTCCCCTAGAAAACTAGATACAAAAAAGGAGGACATACCGGACTATAAATACCGGCGATGACGGACCAGCTTCATGCCACTCGGTGCCTTTGTTTCTTGGCCCAAACCCGTCATGTCCAGGGCAATCTCGCAGCCAATACTTGCCAACTTCTTAAAAGCGGGGCTCCCGGCCAAGTCGCTTCAATTGCATGGTTAACGTTGCTTGAATCCGTCTTCGAAGCCGCAGCTTTCCCGGAGAGCGGGCATTCGGCTGCACCGGTTTCAAGCAAGCTTCGAATGCCAATGTGGCAGAAGCCGGGATAGTATCATCGGGCAACCTGCATTCTGCGGGAAGGCCTGATTGCACGCGTCCCGTCGGTCACCATTTCATGCCGGAACATTTCCTCACGGAGTTAGGTTTTGAACAGCAAAGTTTCGTTCTCGGCGGCATCCCGGGATTATCAGGCGGGCCGCTATACACAGTCCCTCGCGACACTCAACCAACTCATCGATACCCAGAAGGATGCCAAGACCTATGGTCTCCTGGCCAAGAACCTGCTGCAACTCGGCTTCAAATCCGACGCGGCCAAGGCTTTTGGCCTGGCGGCCGACTGCGCTCCCCAAGGCGCCTTCGAATTCCTGAAGACTGCCGCAAAGCTGCATCTGGAGGCCGGCAACGACGACGATGCCCTGCTGATCGCGATGCGCAATCTCGGCAAGGCGCAGGAGGATGCGGAACTCGCGTACATTATCGCGACGATCTATGTACGCCGGCAGCGACGGGATCTGCTGCGCCCCTTCAAGAAGATCCTGTCCGAAAGCATGAACCCGGATCATATGCGTCTCGCCGCGCTGCTGCTCAGCGACGACCTCATGGACGAGACGAACCAGCAACTTGCCCGCAACCTCTTCCGGCGCTTCCCGGGCAACCTTGCCTTCCGTTTTCTGTATCTCGTCTGCGTGCGCGAATTCAACGAATTCGACGAGGCGAACAAACATCAGGCGCCTATCGACGCCGCCCTTGCAAAGGGCGAGGTCGATACGCTGAGGAAGGACAACCCGTTTTATCATCTGCATTGGTGCGGCAACGAGGACCTCAATCGCTATGCGACGATCGGTACGCAGCCGCTGGACCCGGTGCGCGTGGGCTATCGACGCGGTCTGCCGCATACTTGGTCCGACAAGATCCGCATCGGCTATATGTCCTCGGACTTGTGGGACGGTCACGCGACGATGAAGCTGCTGCAGCGGGTTCTCGAGCTTCATGATCGCAACCGGTTCGAAATTACGCTCTTCGATCACACCCAGCCCGAATTTCTGGAGAAGAACGTCACCGATCGCAGCCGGTGGGGCAAGATCGTCGATACATACGGCCTGTCTGACGCAGCTGTCCTGAATGCCGTTCGTGCCGAGAACATCGACATCATGGTCGACCTCAAGGGTCACACCTCGGGAAGCCGCGCCTCGTCCTTCAATCAGCCCCTCGCGCCGATCCAGGTCGCCTGGCTGGGTTTCCCAGGCAGCACGGTCAATATCGATCTCGACTATGTCATTGGCGACCATTCGGTGCTGCCCGATGTCGCCAAGCCCTTCTACCATGAGAAATTCCTGCGCATGCCGGAAAGCTATCAGCCGAACGATCCGGCGAACCGCCCTCGGCCGCAGCCGGTCACGCGCGAGCAGCTCGGTCTTCCGGAGGATGCCTTCATTTTCGCATCCTTCAACGGTAACCGTAAGATTACCTCGCAAGTGGTCGATAGTTGGTGCAGAATTCTCAAGCGAGCTCCCGACAGCGTGCTCTGGCTGATGGCAAACACATCCCGCAACAAGGAGAACCTGCTGGCGCGCTTCCAGGCCAATGGTGTCTCGGCGAAACGGATCATCTTCTGCCCGCGTGCGCCTTATGAACAACACATCAGCCGTCAGCAGGCGGCCGACCTCGGTGTCGATACCTTCCCCGTCAATGGTCACACCACCACCTCGGAACAGCTCTGGGGCGGCCTGCCGGTTCTGACAGTGAAGGGCACCAACTTCGCCTCCCGCGTCAGCGAAAGCCTGCTCAGGGCAATCGATCTGCCGGAACTCGTCGCCGACGACCTGCAGGCCTACGAGGACCTGGCTGTCGAGCTCGCGCTCAACCCGCAACGCGTCGCCGGCTACAAGGCGCATCTGCGGGAGAAGCGTTACATCGCGCCGCTCTTCGATGCCGAGCGCTTCTGCCATCACCTCGAACGCGCCTACGAGCTGATGGCTGAGCGGGCCAAGCAGGGCCTCGGCCCCGACCATATCGACGTTCCCGCGCTGCCGCCGCGCACCGAGCCCTTCGGTTCGAATAGCTAAGACTGCTCAGTCACATCCACAAACGCATAGCCCACCGGAGCGATCCGGTGGGCTATGCGTTTGTGAGGAGGAAATCTGCGAGACGGTGGCCTGGCTTCTACTCGTCAGCTGAAGGAACGCACAAGACTGCCGACCAGAAGGTTCCAGCCGTCGATCAGCACGAAGAACAGGATCTTGAATGGCAGCGAGATCGAGGTCGGCGGCAGCATCATCATACCCATGGCCATGGTGATCGTCGCAACGATCAGATCGATGACGAGGAAGGGCAGGACGATGAGGAAGCCGATTTCGAAGCCTCGCCGGATCTCCGAGATCATGAATGCGGGCAGCAGGATGCGGTAGTCGATAGGCTCGGTCGTCTGGATATTCTGGCCACGCTCGCGGGCAAGGTCGGCGAAGAGCGCGAGATCCTTGTCGCGCGTATTGGCCGACATGAACGTGCGGAACGGCTCGGCAATGCGCTGAACTGCCGTTGCCTCGTCGATCTGGTTGGCAAGCAGCGGCTGAACGCCGTCCTGCCAGGCCCGGTCGAAGGTCGGCGACATGACATAGAAGGTCATGAACAGCGAGAGCGAGAGAAGGATCATGTTCGATGGGGTCGAAGAGAGACCCATGCCCGAACGCAGGATCGAAAAGGCAATGATGAAGCGCGGGAAGCTCGTCACCATGATGAGGATGCCCGGCGCGACCGAAAGCACGGTCAGGAGGCCGAATGTCCTGATGATCCAGGCGGCGACGGAGCCGTCGACCGGAATGTTCAATAAGTCAGTCGGCAGCTGCTGGGCCACCGCCAGTTCCGGCACCGCCATCATGGCAGCAAGGAAAGCTATAAGTCGAATCATTCGATGACAAAGGTCCTGAACATGACCTTCGATACGCGCCCTTGAGAGCGAAGGTCAACACGTTCCTGGATGTCATCCTTGAGATATTGAAAGCCGCGCGGCCCTTCGATCTGCTGAAGGGAAACGGTCCTGACGTAAGCGAGGATATCCTGGTGAATATCCTCGGCGACCTTGACATCCGGCGGCCCGTTGAACATCAGCGCCACCTCGAGTCGGATCCAGTTTTCCGAGGGATAAGCGAGGTTCGACGTGATGGGGTCGAGCAGCACGATGTTGTTGGCTTCGTTGGCGATTTTCGGAAGACCGCCCTCGGCCTTCTTCTTGGCCTCGGCCTCCTTCGCCTGTTCGGCCTCCGCGGCACTGCGGATATTCGGGGCCACCATGTTGCCGACGGCCCAGCCGCCACCGGCGCCGACGAGCGTCAGCACGGCAAGGCCGATGATCGTCATCACCATGCCGCCCGACTTCTTTTTGCCTTCGCCTTTTTCGTTGTCTGCCATCTTGGTTCAGCCTCAAAGCGGCGAGAAGAGATCGACGGCCTGCTGGCCGCGCGGCGGCTGCTGCACTTCCATCAGGCGGCCGCGGCCACCGTAGGAAATGCGGGCCTCGGCGATCTTGTCGTAGGAGATCTGGTTGTCGGAATTAACGTCCTGCGGACGCACGATGCCGGCGACGTTGAGGATACGCAGTTCCTGGTTCAGGCGAACTTCCTGCGAACCGCTGATAACCAAATTGCCGTTTTCGAGAATGCCGGTGACAACGGCGGCAACCAGAAGGTTGAGCTTGTCGGTACGCTCGATCTTGCCCTTGCCGTCCGTGCTCGTGTCGGAACCGTAGGTCAGATCCGTCTTGGATTGTGGCGTCCAACCGAAGATCTGGGCGTTGACATCCCAGGCCATGCCACTCGAATTCTTGCGGCTGCGATTGGTCTCGTTGTCGAAGGATCCCTTGTCATTGATCTGGATATCGACCGTCAGGATATCGCCGACGTTGAGCGCGCGCGCATCCTTGAAGAGCGCGGCCTGCGAATCGCTCCACAGCGAATAACCCTGGGCCACCGCACGCGGCTGCTTCGGATAGAGTCCCATCTGCGGCGTCTGGCCGTAGGCGAGACCGCTGCCGATCGGGCTCATGGCAGGCGCGCGGCCGATCTCGTTGACTGCCGTGGACTGGCAGCCTGCAAGGAGGGCGACGGCGGCGATCGCAGCCGGTAAACGCTTATTCATGAAGGATCCTTCGAGGTATTGGGATCAGACGCACTTGCGATGATGCCGGCGATGTTGGCAGCCTTGGTGGAATCCATCTCATTCAGGATCAGGCTCGACTGGCGCGGCCCGAGCCGCATGATGACGGCGGCGGCCAGTTCGGGCCTGACGTCCTGCAGTTGCAGTGCCGCCGCATCCGGCTTCATCTTCTTGTAGATATCTGTCAGGCCGGCCTCAGCCTGCTTGAGGAAATCGTCGCGCCGCTTCAGCCAGTCCTGATATTCAGCCTTGCGCTTATCCATCTCGGCAATGCGGCTGTCGATATCTGCGCGCAGCTTCTCGAGCTCCTGCTTCTGCAGGAGATAGCGCTGATCGCGGGCTGGATCGGCGATATTCGTGCAGAACTGCTTGACCTCGTCCGTCGAGGTGATGTCGCCCGCCGGCACCACTTCCTGGGCGAAAGCGCCGGGAATGGAAAGCAGCACGAGGCCTGCGGCCGGCAATGCCATCCGGCGCAAAAGTTCGACGATCGGGTTCGTGATCTTGCTCATTGCAGCACAAGCTCCGCCTGCAGGGCGCCCGCAGATTTAATGCCCTGGAGAATGGCGATGATGCCATCCGGTTTGACACCGATATTGTTGAGACCGGCTACGAGAGTGCGCAGGTCAGGACCGTCGATGATCGCAACCCGCCCGCCGGTTTTCTGCGCCTGGATATCCGTCTGCGGCTGAACAGCGGTCTCACCGCGCGAGAAGGGCTCGGGCTGGATGATCTGCGGCGTTTCGGTGACCTGCACGGTCAATGTACCGTAGCTGACGGCGACCGGCGAGACGCGAACATCCGAGCCGATGACGATCGTGCCGGTGCGTTCGTTAATGACGACCTTGGCCGGTGTATCGGTCTCGACCACGAGATTTTCGATATCGGCCATCAGACGCGTCAGATCGGCCTCGCGCGGCTTCTCGATGATGACTTCCTGCGAATCTTTGGCTTCGGCAACCGGACCGCCAAAGCGTGCCTTGGCATAGCCGTTGACGATATCGGCGATGCGGATCGCCGTAGAGAAATCGGGGTTGCGGAGCTGCAGGACGAGGTTGACCGAATCCTTGAAGCGGGACGGCAATTCGCGCTCGATGATCGCGCCGCCCGGCACGCGACCGGCTGTCGTCACACCTTCGGTTAAGGTCGCCGCCTGTCCCTGGGCCTGAAAGCCGGTGACGATCGCGGCGCCCTGGGCAACGGCATAGATCTGGCCGTCGGCGCCCGACAGCGAGGTCATGATGAGCGTACCGCCACGCAGCGAGGTCGCATCGCCGAGCGAACTGACCGTTACATCGATGCGGCTGCCCGGGCTTGCGAAGGGCGGCAGGTTGGCGGTGACCATGACGGCCGCCGTATTCTTGGCATTCGACTGGCTGCCCTGCGTGGAGATGCCGAGGTTCTGCAGCATCGCGCGCATGGACTGCTCGGTGAAGGGCGAAGCACGGAAACCGTCACCGGTGCCCTGCAGGCCGACGATGAGGCCGTAGCCGATGAGCTGGTTGTCACGGCCGGCCTGCAGCGAGGCAATGTCCTTGATGCGGGATGTCAGCGCCCAGGCGGGCGCGACATCGGTCAGGCTCATCGCCAAAACCGCAACCAGGCTGAGGATGCGAAAGAAGAACTTCATTTTGCCCTCACATGGACCGTACCGTCGGCGAGCACGGTGCCGCTGACGATAACGCCGGAATCCATATTGCGTGCACGGATCATCTGGCCGGTCGCACCATCTTCGAGAGGTGAGCCGGCAGCGGAAATGGTCATCTGGCCAAGCTGGAAGACCAGGCGGATATTGGAACCGCGTGTGACCGTGTAGGGCTCGCGCAGGGCGGAGACCGAAATCGTCCGGCCCGGCAGGAGCGTGCGCTTGGAGACCAGCCCCTCGACCTGGGAGACCGACTTTGCATAGTCTCCGGAGAGGTTGGGGTTGGTGACCTCGACTTCCTGAAGCTGGGCGCTCGAAATCGTGTCGCCGGGATAGATGATCGTCGTCGGGACGACGGCATAACCCATGCCGGCATCCGCCGCTGCCGGCACGACCATGCCGGCGATTGCGATCGTGGCCGCAGCCACCCATCCTTGGATGTGTCCTGCCCGGCGAAACGTCATGTTCGGCCCTTCCCTCTTACTTCAGGTTCTTGCTGACGATGGATGCCATTTCATCAGCTGTCGTGATCACCTTGGAATTCATTTCATATGCGCGCTGGGCGGAAATCAGCTCGGTGATTTCCTTGACCGGATCGACGTTCGAGGATTCCAGGTAACCCTGCTTGAGGTAACCCATGTTGTCTTCGCCGGGATTGCCGACGACTGCATCGCCCGATGCCGGCGTTTCCTGGAAGAGGTTGTCGCCGATCGGCTGCAGGCCTGCCTCATTGACGAAGTCGGCGAGCGTAATCTGGCCGAGCGTCGTCGGATCCGTCTGGCCAGGCAGCTTGGCGGTGACTTCGCCGGAGCGGCTGATCGTCAGTTCGGTCGACCCCTGTGGGATGGTGATCCCCGGAATGACTTCATAACCGTCGATGGTGACGAGCTGGCCCTGGTCGTTCTTGTTGAGCGCACCGGCGCGGCTATAAAGCGTCGTGCCATCGGTCGACTGGATCTGGAAGAAGCCCTTGCCGACGATTGCGACGTCGAGGTCGTTACCGGTCTGGGTCAATTCACCCTGGAGATGCAGATTGCGCACGGCCGAAGTCTGGACGCCAAGACCGATATTGGCGCCTTCCGGGACGACAGCCTGGTTGGCACGGTTGGCGACACCCTTGGCGCGTTCGGTCTGGTAGAGAAGGTCGGTGAACTCGGCGCGGGCGCGCTTGAAACCGGTCGTATTGATGTTCGCGATGTTGTTCGCGATAACTTCCAGGTTGGTCTGCTGGGCATCCATGCCCGTTGCTGCGATGGCGAGCGCTCTCATGTGTTCGTCCTCAAATCAGTTACATCTGCATCTTGGTGACTTCGAGGAAGGCCGAGACGACCTTGTCGCGAATGGCGATTGCAGTCTGAAGGGTCTGCTCGGCCTGCAGCATGGAATCGACGACTTCGCGCGTGGAAGCCGTGCCCTTGATGCCGGCGAAAGACATGTTTTCCGCGCCCTTCAGGCTGCTGACGGCTTCGGTCGCCATGTTGCCCATGACGGAGGCGAAGCTCGGGCCGCTGGACGCACCGGCCGCAGCAGATGAGGTTGCGGTCGTGGAGGAAGCGGAGTTTTCGGTGTCGATGGCGCCGAGCGCGCGGGTCATCGAGAGATTGCTGACATTCTGTACGCTGCTGATCATTATTGTCCGCTCTTCAGGAGATCGATCGTCGAGGAAATGAGGTCGCGAGTCTGCTTGATCGTCTGCAGATTGGCGTCATACGAGCGATTGGCTTCGCGCATGTCGGCCATCTCGATCAGGATGTTGACGTTCGGCATCTTGACGATACCCTTCTCGTCCGCAGCAGGATTGCTCGGGTCGTATTCCTTGGTGAAATCGCCTTCGTCCGTCCCGATCTTCTTGACGTTGACGGTCTCGACGCCGCTCGCGCGATCAAGTTGCTGGCCGAAGGTGATCGTCTTGCGGCGATAGGGATCGGCACCGGGCGTATCGCCGGTCGAACGGGCGTTGGCGATGTTTTCCGAGACGATACGCAGACGTGTCGACTGCGACTCGAGCCCGGAACCTGCGATTTTCATTGCTGCTGAAAGCGGATCCATGAGGCTACTTCCTTACCGTCATCAACATCATTCGATGAAAGGAACTGACCAGCGAGGTGTTCAGGTCGTACTGACGCTTGATCTCGCCGGACTTGGAAAGTTCTTCGGCCACACCGACGGTGTTGCCGGATTCCTGAACGCCGATTTCCTGATCGAGCGCGGCATCCTTCACGTCGATGTCGCCGCTCGTGCTGAAATCGTTGCCGCTCAGATGCATCGGATTGGTGCGCGCCATCGTCACGTCCGACTGGTCGAGCACTGCCTGAAAAGGCGTCACGTCCTTCGCACGGAACTTCGGCGTGTTTGCATTCGCGATGTTGCCGGCAACAACCTCCTGACGAATCGTCAGCCATTCCGCCTGCTTTGAAGCCAAGTCGAAAAGTTGAATCGGTTGCATGAGAACTCTCCGTTTTTACTACGCCGAACCTAGGGCGGTAATCTTGCGTGGGACTTACGGTAAATGCAGGCTTTACAAGCCATTCTTCGAGATTACTTGCAGACACCGACCGCCGTCGCCCAACCGTTTCTCGGACAGGGCCTCGCAGCGATTCGCTTTTTACCTCAACTAGTTGTTCTGGTAGATTTCACCCTTGGAGGTGATGATCACCCACTTGCCGTCGCGCTGTTCCAATGTGGCAAGGCGGCTTTCGTCAGGCAGGATCGAGCCGACGCGCACGACATACATGCCCGAGGGATCTTCGATCAGCGCCCGGCCGTTGGCCACATGCAGCAGGCGGAAAGAGCCTTTGCCGGGGAAAGGCTGATCCTCCATCGAGGCATCGCCGTTGCGCTCCTTGCCGAGCTCGGAAACGGTTGCCGTCGTCATGTTGTCGATTGGTGGGACTTTCTTACCTTCATCGTTCTTGTTGACCATGGCGAGCGGTGAAACGCTGAAGACGTTGCGCGCCGGCCAGTCCGGCAATTCACGAGAGGCATTGCTATCGGCGACGCTGATGCCGAACTTGTCCTCGTTGAAGAAGACGTACCAGGGGAAAAAGGCGGAAGCGCCGGCAAGTGCCAGACCCAAGAAGGTCAGCGCGCGGTCGAGTAGCGCTCCCTTGTTGCGCTCTTTCAGCGCGGCGATCCGTTCGTCTTCGAAATCGGCCATGATCAGGCCCTCCTTTGAATAGGCGCACTCGGAGTGGGTACGCCGGCGGCGGCCTTGAGAGCACCGGCAAGATCGGCGAAGGCATCAAGCGATTCGCGATCTCCCGGAGATTGTTTCAGGACGTCATAGATGATCGGCACCTGCTTGACCGCCATGTCGAGATCGGGATCGGCGCCAGGACGGTAGCCGCCGATGAGACGCAGATCGCGCGTTTCCTCGAAGCGGTGGATCAGCACCTTGAGGCGGGAAACCAGCTTCTCCTGATCCGGAGTCCAGGCCTTGCGGGCAAGACGCGAGATGGATGCGAGCGGATCGATCGGCGGGTAGCGCCCCTCCTCCGCCAGGCTGCGCTGGAGAACGATATGGCCATCCAGAATACCGCGCGTGGAGTCGGCGATCGGATCGTTATGATTGTCGCCATCGACGAGGATGGAGATGATCGCGGTGATGGTACCAGTCCCTTCCGCACCTGGACCGGCGCGCTCAAGGAGACGCGGCAGCTCGGTAAAGACGGAGGCCGGATAACCGCGTGCGATCGGCGGCTCGCCTGCAGCGGTCGCCACTTCACGAATCGCATGGGCGAAACGCGTCACGCTATCGACAATGAAAAGAACGTTTTCGCCCTTGTCGCGGAAATGCTCGGCGATCGTGATGGCCGTCAGCGGCGCCATCTTGCGCAGCATCGGGCTCTCGTCGCTGGTGGCGACGATCGCAACCGCCTTCTTCATGTTGCTGCCGAGCGTATCCTCGATGAATTCGCGCACTTCACGGCCGCGTTCGCCGACGAGCGCAATCACCACCTTGTCGAAAGCGTCGGCGCGGGCCAGCATCGACAGCAGCGTCGACTTGCCGACACCCGAGCCGGCGAAAATGCCGAGACGCTGGCCGAGGCAGAGCGGAGAGAAGATATCGATCGCGCGTACGCCGGTCTTGAATCCGCTTTCGACGCGCTGACGCGTCATCGAAGGCGGCGCGGTGTTTGAGATCGAACGGCGATCCAGGCCTTCGGCGATCGGGCCGAGACCGTCGATCGGCTCGCAGAGGGAATTGATGGTTCGGCCGCACCAGCTATCCGACGGGGAGATACGGAAGGCACCCTTGCGGATGACGACGTCATGGATGCCGATCGGCTCGCCCGGTTCGATAGGGCAGACATAAACCAAATCCGGCTCCACCCTGACCACTTCGCCGAGATGGACGCCCGTCGCGGATTTATGCGCGACGAACTCGCCGAGGCGCACATGCCGGGAAAGGCCGCGCACGGTATAGTGGCCGGCGGCGATCGTGTGTACACGACCGCCATGCGTCACCGAGAATTCTGGCGAGGCATAGCGTTTTGCCAGGTCGCCGAGATGTGTAAGCTTCGGCGAGAGCGCGTCCTCGGTCAACAGTGTGGTGTTCATGCTTCACACATGCCTTAGCGGCTGCCGCCCAGCGTCTGTACTGCTTCCTTGAAGGAGTCTTCGCTATCGCGCATCAGCGACGATACGCTATCGAAGGCGCGATTCACCTCGATAAGCTGGGTCATCTCATGCATCGCATTGACGTTGGAATTTTCGAGATAGCCCTGCTCGACGCCAACATTGAAACGGTCGACGACGGCGCGCGGCGGTTCGGTCGTCATGATGCCGCTGTTTTCGTAGCGGAGGTAACCCTTGTCGATATCGGCTTCGAAGAGGCCGAGTGAAGCGACCTGGCGGTCATTCTGGTAGATGATGCCGTCCGTACCGACCTTCGGTTCGCCACCGGCGGCGTTGAGTACGATCGGCGCACCGCCTGCATCGAGAACCGGATAGCCGCGGGTGGAAACCAGTTCGCCGGTATCGCGTATCGTGAAGCGGCCATCCCTCGTCAGAACGCGGCCGGCCGGCGTGTCCAGAGAGAACCAGGCATCGCCCTTAATGGCGAAGTCGAGCATGTTGCCGGTGTGCTGCATTTCGCCATGGGTGGTGTCCAGGTAGTCGTTGCCCTGGGAGACGAAGGCGACCTTGGTGTTCGTCTTGTTCTGGTTGTTCGCCATCATTTCATCGAACTTTACCTCGGTGCCGCGAAACCCGGTCGTGTTCACGTTGGCCATGTTGTCGGCGATCGTCGTCAGGCGTTTTTCGAGGGCCATCTGCGACGACAGGGAAACGTAAAGACCGGATTGCATGTCGGTAAGCTCCACATTGGCGATAAACGGGACGAAACACCGGGCTCCTTTTCGTTCGGCCACGGGGTTCCGCTGAGCGGCATCTCAGACATGGGCGCGCATAGGCCCACTCGTCACGTTCAATATGAAGGCAAATCCTTGCGCGAAGCTGGCAGCGCAAACGAACGCGCAAAAGCCGCTTTCATCAGCCTCACGCAAGGCACAAACCCTATCCGTCGCAAAGAAAAGCAACGTTCAGATTGGGCTGACGATGAATATTATTATCGGATTTGTAGTTGTCTGCGGCTGTATCGTCGGTAGCTTCATGGCCATGGGCGGCGAAGTCGATGCTCTTTTTCAGCCCTTCGAATTTCTGATCATCGGCGGCGCCGGTCTCGGCAGCTTCATCATGGCGAACCCCATGAAGGTTGTGAAGGACTCCGGTAAGGCGCTCGGCGAGGCCTTCAAGCACGCCGTCCCCAAGGAGCGCAACTATCTCGATACGCTCGGCGTGCTCTATTCGCTGATGCGCGACCTGCGCACGAAGTCGCGCAACGAAATCGAAGCGCATATCGACAACCCGGCCGAATCGACGATCTTCCAGTCGGCCCCGACGGTTCTGAAGAACAAGGAACTGACGGCCTTCATCTGCGACTACGTGCGCCTGATCATCATCGGCAACGCCCGCTCCCACGAGATCGAGGCGCTGATGGACGAAGAAATCAACACCATCCTTCATGACAAGATGAAGCCGTACCACGCGATCCAGATCATGGGCGATTCGTTCCCGGCCATTGGTATCGTTGCGGCGGTTCTCGGCGTCATCAAGGCCATGGCGCACATCAACGACTCGCCGGAAGTGCTCGGCCACCTCATCGGTTCGGCACTCGTCGGCACATTCCTCGGAATTCTGCTTTCCTACTGCGTCTGCTCCCCCCTGGTCTCGCAGATCAAGGTCGTCCGCTCCAAGCAGCACCGCCTCTACGTCGTCGTCAAGCAGACCTTGCTTGCCTACATGAACGGCTCGGTGCCGCAGGTCGCCCTCGAATACGGCCGCAAGACGATCTCGGCATATGAACGCCCGTCGATCGACGCAGTGGAGCAGGAAATGATGAACCCAGGTGGCGAAAACAAGGCAGCTTAAATGACTATGAGCAATGCTTCGCATGACAACCAGACGATGGATCCTGCCCTCCTTGCCAAATTGACCGGCGGTCTTGGCGACAAGGGCAGGGTTGCCAAGCTCTGCAGTTCCTTCGGCGAGATCTACGGCGAATTCCTTCCTGACATCCTGAAGAGCGAGACCGGCCTCGACGTGACAGTCGGCTATCTCGGCTGCGAGATCGGCTACAAGAATCATCTGATCGACGATCTCAGCACCAACATGACGCTGGTCGATGCGACGCTGCGTAATTGGTCCCAGAACATCACGATTGGCTGCGGCAACGGTTTCGTCATTACGCTGATGGAACATCTGCTTGGCGCTACCGCTGAAACGATCGAGGAGCCGGCCGACCGGCTTCTCTCCGTTATCGAGCTCGATCTCGCCGGCATGGTATTCGACAAGATTGCCAAGGTACTACGTTCGGCCGTCAACGCGCCGGGCGGATTCGAGCCCAGTCTGTCGGCTCCCTTCGCTCTTGAAGCACGCATCCGTCCGCCGGAAGATCGTCCGGATGAATTCGCGGCTGCGATCAACATGTCGATCACGCTTGCCGGCATCGCTTCCGAATTCAGTCTGATCGTTCCTCAGGCCGCACTGCTCAAGACCAAGGTTTCTGCGCCGAAGCCAAAGAAGCAGCCGAGCAAGTCGCCGGAGTGGACGGAGCAGATCGGCGACCAGGTTCGCCGGTCGCAGGTGACCCTCGAAGCGAAGATTCGTCTGCAGGATCTGACGCTCAGGACGATTTCCAAGCTGATGGCCGGCGACGTCATTCCTTTCCGCGACAGCGGCGACGTGCGCGTCGAAGTCAGCGCCAACAGCCGGGAATTGTATGTGTGCGAGTTTGGGCGTTCAGGCGACAACTACATGGTGCGCGTGAAGGACACCATGAATTCGGATGACGAGCTGATCCGGCACTTAATGAATTAATCGGTTCTCTCGCTTTCAGCGCTGCAAAGGCAGTTTGAGGCAAGTTTCAACTGGAATAGTGATTTCATGGCTACGAAGAAGACACAGCAGAACAGTGACCTCTCCCTGGACATGCCGGGCAGTGAAGCCGATCTGGATCAGGCTATCGACGACCTGCGCGGCGTGCTGAAGAAAGATTCCGACGGCGACCTTCCACAGTTCGGCGACGACCTGCAGAATGATGCTTTCGCAGCAGGAACGGACCTCTCGCCTTTCGGCGGCGATGCCGGCGAAACCTCCTTCGGCGGCACCGACTTCGCGGGCAGCGATTTTGGGGGCGACGATTTCGGGGGCAATGCTGCGGGCATGGGTACGGCAGGCGTCTCCAGCCTTGACGCCGCGCCGGGCTTCGGCGGCAATTCCTTCCAGTCCGCTCCGGCACCGCTCGGCAGCGCACTGAACTCGAATTTCGACCTGATCATGGATATTCCTATCGATGTCCAGATCGTGCTCGGGACAAGCCGCATGCAGGTTTCCGGCCTGATGAACCTCACTGAGGGTGCCACCATCGCGCTCGACAAGAAGATCGGCGAGCCGGTCGAAATAATGGTGAACGGCCGCAGGATTGCGCGCGGCGAGATTACGGTCCTTGATAACGACGACACGCGGTTCGGTGTAAAACTGATAGAAGTTTTGAGCACGAAAAAAGCCTGATCCCTGTGCGGGACGGAGAGGTTAGACCATGATGGACTTTGACGATTTCGGCGGCGCACTTGCCGGGAAACCGTTGACCCAGGCTGAAAAGGCGGCGGCAGTTCTTCTCGCTATGGGGAAGGGGGTCGCCGGCCGGCTGCTGAAATATTTCACGCAGGCCGAGTTGCAGACCATCATCGGATCTGCCCAGGCGCTTCGCGCCATCCCGCCGGACGAGCTTCTTCAGCTCGTCGGCGAATTCGAAGATCTCTTCACCGAAGGCGCCGGTCTGATGGACAACGCCAAGGCGATCGAAGCCATCCTCGAGGAAGGCCTGACGCCGGACGAAGTCGACAGCCTGCTCGGCCGCCGTACCGCCTTCCAGGCCTACGAGACCTCCATCTGGGACCGTCTCGCCGAGGCGGAACCTGCCTTCGTCGCCCAGTTCCTGCTGCGCGAGCATCCGCAGACCGTTGCTTATATTCTGTCCATGATGCCCTCGTCCTTCGGCGCGAAGGTGCTGCTACAGCTTCCCGACAACCGCCGCGCAGACATCATGAACCGGACGGTTAACATGAAGAGCGTCAGCCCGAAGGCTGCGCAGATCATTGAAAACCAGGTGATGACGCTGCTTGCCGAGGTCGATGCGGAACGCAACGCATCCGGCTCGACCAAGGTCGCCGACCTGATGAACGAAATGGACAAGCCGCAGGTCGACACGCTCCTCACCTCGCTCGAATCGATCAGCCGCGAAGCGGTCAACAAGGTCCGTCCGAAGATCTTCCTCTTCGAAGACCTCATGTTCATGCCTCAGCGCAGCCGCGTCATGCTGCTCAACGATATCTCGTCCGACGTTCTCACCGTCGCGCTGCGCGGCGCATCGGCGGAAATCCGCGAGTCGGTCCTGTCAGCCATCAGTCCGCGCCAGCGCCGCATGATCGAATCGGATCTGCAAAGCGGCATGGCCGGCGTCAATCCGCGCGAAATCGCGATTGCCCGGCGCGCTGTCGCGCAGGAAGCGATCCGTCTGGCCAATGCCGGCCAGATCGAACTCAAGGAAAAGGAAGGCGGTCCGGCAGCTGCCTAAAGCCGTCGCAGTTGTTGACAAGACCCTTCGCCGGCAAGGCAGCGGTTGATCGGCAGCAGGCACAAGACTACCCTTCATGGAAACAGGCCGCACTCCAGCAGCGGCCTTTTTCTTTGACGGAGGGCCGCGCATTTGGCCGATGAAGACAAGGACAGCAAAACAGAAGCCCCGACCGCGAAGAAGCGGTCGGATGCCGCCGAAAAAGGTAATACCCCCCACTCGCGTGAAATCTCGATTTTCGCGACGATTCTGGCGACCTTCATCTATCTCGTCTTCTTCCTTCCAAACGCAACGTCACACATGGCCGAAACCCTGCGCGACATCTTTGAGCAGCCGGACCAGTGGAAAATCGAAACCGGGCCTGACGTCCTCTCGCTCTTTGCGAAGCTCGGTTGGGCCGTGGCTGCGTTTCTGGCCCCAGCCTTCATCATGTTCATGGCGTTCGGTATCGCCTCGTCCGTCTTTCAGAACCTGCCGACGCCGGTTCTCGAACGCATCCGTCCGCAGGCCTCGCGTATTTCAGCGATCAAGGGATGGTCACGGCTCTTCAGCCTCCAGGGCCTCGTCGAATTTGGTAAATCGCTCTTCAAGGTCGTCGTCGTCGGAGTGATTCTCTTCTTCGTCCTCAGAAGCGAATATTTCGGCTCGATCGATGCGATGTTCTCCGATCCGCAGACGATCATGGTTCGCATGATGACGGCGATGCGCAAGATCATCATCGTCATGCTGGTCGCCACCGCTATCGTCGCCATCGCCGATGTCTTCTGGACGCGGTATCATTGGTTCACCGAGCTGAAGATGACGAAGCACGAGGTGAAGGAAGAAAACAAGCAGTCGCAGGGCGACCCCTTCGTCAAGAGCAGGCAGCGCTCCGTCATGCGTGACCGCGCCCGCCGACGCATGATCTCCAGCGTCCAGCGCGCCACCCTCGTCATCGCCAACCCGACCCACTATGCCGTGGCACTGCGTTACGTACGCGAGGAAAACGATGCGCCGGTCGTCCTTGCCAAGGGCCAGGACCTTATTGCGTTGAAAATCAGGGAGATCGCCGAAGAGAACAACATCCCCGTGTTCGAGGATCCACCTCTCGCACGCTCCATGTTTGCGCAAGTCTCGGTGGATAGTGTCATACCGTCAGTCTTCTATAAGGCCGTCGCGGAACTCATTCATCGGGTTTACGCCGCGGAGGCCAAGAACAAACGGGTAAGATAAGTCGAATGAAAAAATGCCCCTACTCTGCCCAGCGTGAAAAAATCCTTGCAGAAGCGATCAGCCCGGTCGCAACCGAGCTCAGGCTTCTGGACGCATCCGATCTCATTTCTCTGCTGCGTTTCGAGTATTACGGCAATCTCGCCGATCTCGTCGCTTCCGCGGCAGAACTGTTTTTCCATCCCGGCACCGTCAACTTCGGCCTGGGTGGAAATTATACGCTGGAATGGGGTGGCAAGCCCGAAGTTGTGCTCGATCTCGAAATCAAGCCGCGCGGCGTGACCGTCTATGCGCAACTGACGCTGGCAGAAGACCACGCCGGCATCGAGATCAATCATATTTCCTTCCAGAACGCTTCCAGCGATCCGGACGCAAACACGGCTTTTCTCCAAAGGAGCCTGCACGAAGCGCGCTATATCGTGGCGAAGCCGCAGGCGCTCGCCGGCTAAAGCATTTTTCCGCTTGCGAATATCAGGCCCGGTCCGCAAGGCACCGGGCCTTGCTGTGTCAGCTAATGTAACCCAAACGTATCGCCTTGGCGATCGCCTGGATGCGGTTGACCGAATCGAGCTTGATGGTTGCCGAGCCGAGATAGGCGTTCACCGTATGGACGGACAGGCCGAGCTTGTCGGCGATTTCTTCGCTGATACGACCATCACCAGCGAGCTGAAGGCAGGCGATCTCGCGCTCACTCAGTGCCTCACTCGCCGCCGCACGCCGCTCATCGAGCGACAGCAGATCCATCATGACATTGCAGCACCGGCCGTGCAGCTCGATGATCGTATCACTCGGGGGGTCGATTTCATCGCCGGTGAAGAGCACAAAGCCGTTGCCGATGGCGCCGAGGCGCACCGGAAAAGCAAGACCGGAGAAAGGCACCATGCCATCTTTCAGCCTCACCATGAAAGGTGAGAAGTCGGTAGGGCCTGGAGCCGCGCTGTCGTGGCTACCGGCCCAGAACAACGGCAGCAGCGAACGATCGATATGGTCGAGCAACGCCTCACCATAGGCGTCGATGAAGGCCTTGCCGAAGCCGGCATTCGAGGGACCCCAGTTCTCCAACTCGCAGATCAGTCGCTGCTTTGCCGGCACACCGGAACCGCTGACACGAAAGACGGCGAAACCCTGGGTATCCGCCAGCTTCTGCATGGCAATCAGGCGCGGGAAAAGGTCAGACCGGCTGGAAATCCTGTTCACACGTACCATGCGCATCTGGTCCGTATTGCTTATCACCCTGCCTGGTTGATGCCCCATAATTCCCCTCAAACGAGATTGTTGCGAACGGCGAAGGCTATCGCCTCGGAACGAGTCTTCGTTGCAGTCTTCCGCATCACACTGGTGATGTAATTATTGATGGTATTCCGGGAGATACCGAGGATCATGGCGATCTCGTCGCTCGTCTTGCCTTCCGCAATCCAGAAGAGGCATTCCAACTCTCGGTCCGTCAGTTCGAAATCGCGATCGACCTTCGTGCCTCCGCAGCGAAGGAAACTTGCGAAATAGCCCGCCAGGAGGCCTACGTCCCGAAGACGTTCCGGCGACAGAACGACGCCTTCCCTGAACAGGAACATCAGCACCAAGCGAGAGCGGCCGACATTGAGGGTCAGAGAGCAATATTGCCGGCTGGCGCCATGCGGCACTTCGGCGCTCTCGGGCAGAAGCGCAAAGCCCGGCTGCAATACCTGCATGCACTTCTCGAACTCCGTCGAGCGCGCATAACCGGCAACCAAGTCATTGGCGACATCTTTCACCAGATCGAAGGGCCAGTCGGACGAAACGATAAAGTCCAGACCGCTTTCCTGGATGAGATCGCAGCGCGCCATCAGATAGTGCATGGCGCCGACATACTCGGTCAGCGCCCGCAAGCCGGCATGCAACTTGCCGGTTTCGGCGATGACTCGCAGGCGATCGATCAGTTCGTCGCGCGGCTGAAGATCCGGCACATTGGCGCCTAGGAAGTTCGCCATCTGCTTCTCGCCTTTATTCGCCTGAAATATGTCCATATCCATTGGCAGTGACCTGCGGCTGAGAAACTGTCGGTTCTCGCAAAGAAGTTCTGTTTTTATGAAAGGGATTCAAACACATGCCCCACGCGAATCCCACTTCGAATCACTTGAGGGTAAGCCAACCATCGTAAATCACCATCTCCGACTTCTGGGGATTTACTTTTGCGACCTTCCATGCAGTGATTCGATCACCACTCCACTCTCGCGGAGATATATAAACTAGGATGATTCTGGCATTGGCCGCAACGTTCCTCGCCTTATGCGCGAGCGATGCTGAGCGGAATTATCGGTCTGAATGACGTAATTGTCACAGTTCCGACCAGGGAAGTGCCGCAATCGAATGCCCGGGGAAAACAAATCTCCAACGCACAAAAGCAACGCACTATCGTTCTACTATAGAAATACTCATATCGTCCGACCTATGCAAGGTTTGAGCCTCGGACGCACGACGCCATCCCGCTGCCCGGCGATCTATACATCCGAATTCTCTGCAATGAAAAACCGGCTCTTTACAAGCCGGCTGCGACGATGGGTCACGTTCTTGTTACCGATTGATCTATCCACCGATAAGAAAGAAAAAGGCCGGTTTCCCGGCCTTTTCATCATGCTGCTTCGTCGATGGCCCATTTCCTGAGGATCTTCGCGGCACGCTCCTCGTTGATCTCCACCATGCGAGCAAGCTTGCGTTCCGGACCTTCCTTGACGCGGCGGTTGAAGTTGCCGTCGTCGTCGCCGAGGCTGAGCAGATCCTCGGTGCTGTCGAAGCCGAAGTCGGAGCCGAAGCCATCCATGAGCGCGCCGCCCGGGGAGGCGCCCGCCGGTGCGAAGTCCGGCAATTCGAGGCCCGCCGATTCGGGAGTGGCGTCGCCAAGCATTGCGGAGGAGGAGCCCGAGCCGTTGACGGTGCGGATGAGGGGACGCACGCCCAGCCAGACCACCACGAAGGCAACTGCAACGAAGGCCAGCGAGTTGATGATACCGGCGAGGTTGCGGCTCAGAATATCCATGACATGGACGCCGCCATTCGCATCGTCGAGAAGCTGGTTCTCAAGGAAGTCCATCGCCGTGACGGTAACCACATCGCCGCGGTTCGTGTCGAGACCAGCGGCCGAAGTAACGATTTTCTGCATTTCAGCGAGGTAGGCGTCGATCTTGGCCTGATCAGCCGGTTCGCCGACCATCTTGGCGATGCGGCCCTTGTTGACGACAACGGCAACCGAGAGCTTTTCGACCCGGTATGCGCTGCGCGTCGTGGCCGTGGTCTTGCTGTTGATTTCGTAGTTGGTCTGCTCTTCGCGCTTGTCGGACTTGTCCTCAGACTGCGGACCATTCGCGCCACCCGCATCAGGTGCTGCTTGTGGAATGTTCTGCTCGACCGTCGTCGCATTGTCAGATTGACGCTGCTGGGACTGGGCGTTTTCCTTCGTGGAGCGGACCGAGCGCTCGACCTTGGATTCCGGATCGTAGGTAGTTTCCTGGATCTGCTGGGCGTCGGTGTTGAGGTTGGCCGTTACGCTGGAGCGGAAGTTATCCATTCCGAGGAAGGGTGCGAGCGCCTTGTCGATATTCGATTCGACTTCCTGCTGGACGTTCTGGACGATGCTGAGCGAGCGGTTCAGCATACTGTTGCTGGCTTCGTCGCCGGAAGCAAGAAGCTGGCCAGCGGAATCGAGGATCGTCACATCATCGACATCAAGCCCCGGCACGGCCGAGGCGACGAGGTGACGGATCGAGGTGGCAGCGTTTCGCCCCGTCGCGGCACTGGCGCGAATCATGACGGATGCCGTGGGCTTTTGTTCGGCTTTACGGAAATTGCCGACCTCGGGCATGACGATGTGGACACGTGCGGCGGTGATGCCGGAGATCGACTGAATCGTGCGGCCGATTTCACCTTCGAGAGCACGGACGCGGGTCACTTCCTGCATGAAGGAGGTGAGGCCGAGCGAACCGACATTGTCGAAGAGCTCGTAACCGGCGTTAGCGCTGTTCGGCAGGCCGCGTTCGGCAAGCAACAGACGGGCCTTGCCCGTCATGCCGGCCGGTACGGTGATACTTGAACCGTCCGTTCCGACCTGAAAATCGATGTTGCTTTCGGCGAGCGCCATGCTGATCTGGTTGAGATCGGGCGTCTCCAGGCCGACATAAAGCGTTTCCTGGGCCGGTTTGTTGACGAAAATGGCCGCCGCCAGGATGATTGCGATGGAAGCGGCGCCGACCCCACCAAGGATCATCAAACGCGTCCGCCCAAGTGAACCAAAGTTCTTAATAATCTGAACTAATTGATTTAACAGATTCATTCTGTTCTCGCACGATCCGTCAAAGACAAAGCAGGCTTATTGCCTCATTTGACGAATAGACGCCGAAACTTGTGCGAGCGTTTCGTTCGGCGCATGCGGGAATGAATTGCGATGCTAGAAGAAATCGAAGTCGCCGGCCGCCTTGCTGAGCGGCTGGGAATGGCCGTGGCGGGTACCGCCACCGAGAGCTTTCTGCATTTCGGCAAGCTTGACGAGGCTGAGGGCGGTGGCGACATCGATCGACCAGTTCTGCGGAATTTCACCGGTGATGGTGTCGATGAATTCGGCGAGACCGCGCGATTTCTGTACGGCGAGATCGATACCCTGCATCACCTTCATGCTGTCAGGGGAATTCAGGATTTCCGAGCCGCCCAGTTCGATCAGCTGGGGTTCGATCCGCTCGATCAGGTAGGCAACGTCGTGAAGCTCGGAGACAATGCGCATCAATACGTCGCTTAGCGCCTCTACAGGCGATGGCGGCTCGATGATCGGTGTAAAACTCATATAAAAATCCTCGCCATCAAAAGAATTCGATACTGGTCTCGGCGGGCTTCTGCGGAGCAGCGGGACGCTGCTCGAGAGCGACGGTTCTCTGGGTTTCGGCACCGGTCAGGGGGTATTGTCGGGCACGGCCGGACACCGGCCAATATTCGATCTTTCGTCCATGCTCACCGCCGGTGCTGGAGCTGACCACCGGAATGCCTTCATCCCGAAGGAACTGCATGGCGAAGGCCGCGTTCTGCTCGCCAACATTCGAGAATGTCGAGATCGTCTTCGCTCCTCCGAATATCTTGGCCTCCAGCCGGTCGCGCCGCGCGCCCTTTTTCAGGAGGCCGTTGATCAGCAGTTCCATGAGATGCACGCCGTAGCGCGTGGCATCGCCGCCGGTCATCGGGGTGTTGCCTGTCCCCGGCAACAGGAAGTGGTTCATGCCGCCGACACCTGCGACGGGATCTCTGAGGCAGGCTGCCACGCACGAGCCAAGGATGGTCGAAAGCACCGCATCCGGGTCGCTCAAGACCTTGTATTCACCCTGAATGATGTGCACGCGGCGGGCCGCACCCTCAGTGATCATTTCAGGGCTCCAAACACGGCTTCGATAGCCGCCTTCATCTTTTCGATGGTGAAGGGCTTCGCCAGAACGTTGTTTGCGCCAAGCTGGGCAGCTTTCGTCACCAACGCACGGTCGCCCTGTGCAGTAAGGATGATGAAGGCCGCCTTTTTGGTGTTCGGATTGCTGCGCACGGCCTGCAGGAAGCCGATGCCGTCCATCTTCGGCATATTGAAGTCCGAGATCACGAGGTGGTGGGGCTGCTCCGTCATGATCTTCATACCCTGCTCGCCGTCACCGGCAGCGGTGATCTGCTTGAAGCCGAGCTGCGTCAGTGCGTCGCTGAGCAGCAGGCGGCTGGTCACCTGATCGTCAACGATCAGAACTTTGATTTTCTCCGCGATCGACATTATTCGGTCCCTTCCTTTCGGGCGGCTGTCATTTTCAATATTTCCTCGCCGATGGCAGCCAGCGGAAGCTGCTGCTCAACTGCGCCAAGTTCGTAGGCAACTCTTGGCATTCCGTAAACAACGCAGGTTTTTTCGTTCTGACCGAGCGTTCTTGCCCCTGCGTGTCGCATTTTCAACAACCCGGCAGCCCCATCGCGACCCATGCCGGTTAGGATCACACCGACGGCATTGCGCCCGGCGAGTTCGGCAACCGAATCGAAGAGCACATCGACCGACGGGCGATGGCCATTGACTGGCCCCCGCTCGACCAATCGGCAGCAGGGCGCCGATGTATTCGAAACCTGCAGATGGCGCTCACCACCAGGCGCGAGGTAGACCTTGCCGATCTCCAGACGGGCGCCGTCGGTCGCTTCCTCCACGACCGGCGCACAGAGCCGGTTCAGCCGTTCGGCAAAGCTCTTGGTGAAGGTCGGCGGCATATGCTGGGTAATGACGGTCGGCGGGCAATTCGCCGGGAATTTCTGCAGCACGGCGATCAGGGCTTCCACGCCGCCGGTCGAAGAACCGATCGCCACGATCTTGCGGCCGACGCGGAAGTCGGCAACGGCGGGTGGCGGCGTGACGGCGGCAGGCTTGGCCGGTTGAGCGAAGTTGCGCTGCGTGCGGGCGGCAGCCTTTACCTTCTCGGCAAGGTCGCCGAAGGGGCGCGGCTCGCCCGGCTGCGGCTTGCCGACGCAATCGAAGGCACCGATTTCGAGAGCTGCGAGTGTCGCCTCCGCGCCGCGATGCGTCATGGTCGAAACCATGATCACCGGCATGGGCCGCAGGCGCATGATCTTTTCGAGGAAGTCGAGTCCGTTCATATTCGGCATCTCGATATCCAGGGTGAGGACATCGGGGTTCAGCCGCTTGATCGCCTCGCGCGCCTCCAGGGCGTCGCCGGCCTGGCCTATGACGTTGACGTCGGGATCCGAACTCAGGACGGCCGCGATCAGGCCGCGCATGGTCGGCGAGTCGTCAACAACGAGTACTCTTGCCGGGGCGCTCATGCCTTCCTCCCGAGACCCTTGGTGGTATAGCGGTAGGTGGTGATACCGATATTGTCGAAGACGTGCTTGGCCTCGCCAGAGACGCGCTCGGAGTGGCCGATATAGAGATGGCCGCCCTCCGGCAGCAGGCCGGCGAAGCGCTGCCAGATCTTCATCTGCGTCGGTTCGTCGAAGTAGATGACGACGTTGCGACAGAAGATGACGTCGAACTTGCCCTTGAATGGCCATTGGGCCATCAGGTTCAGCTCGTTGTAAGTGATGAGGCGCTTCACGCGGTCGTCGACCTGGAACTTGCGGCGCCCCTGAATCTCAACCTCGGTAAACCATTGCTTACGCATGGCAGGCGAGACGGTTTCCAGCGCGCTCTCGTCGTAAGCGCCGGCCCGGGCGATTGCGAGGATCTTCGGGTCGATATCGGTCGCGAGAATCTTGAAGTCGTAGTCGGCAACGTTCGGCATCATTGACAGAACGGTGAGTGCGATCGAATAGGGCTCCTGCCCATCCGAGGACGCGGCCGACCAGATCCTGACACGGCCGCCGGCGCGTGCCCGGTTCAGGAGATCGGGCAGCACATGGTCGCGCAAGTGCTCGAAATGATGGTTTTCACGGAAGAAGCGCGTGAAGTTCGTCGTCAGGTGCGACAGCATCTCGCGCCGGGCGGCAGCACCTGCCGGCGAGGCGACAAGCTCGCAATATTCGCGAAACCCTGAAAGGCCAAGGTTGCGGATGTGCTTCGACAGACGCGAATAGACCAGCGAGGCTTTCGTCTCGTTGAGATAGATTCCGGCATCCGCATAGATCATGGCGGCGATTTCCGAGAGGTCGCGGCGTGTCAGCGGGTATTCCCCGCTCGCCAGCACCTCATCGGTCGACTGCCGATGATCTTTTACGCCCAGTACATTCATGCGGCTTCGCTTTCAGTCTCGGGGAACAGAGCTTCGAGTTCGATCAGGCAGATCATTCGCTTATCGATGGCGAGAATGCCCCGAGCGAACTGGCGCTCAAGGTCGGAGGAAACCTCGGGCGTGGACTGGATGTCGTCATCGGTGACGGTCAGAATGTCGGACACCGCGTCGACCAGGAGACCCACCACCTTGCGACGGACCTGGGCGACGATGATGACGTGGCGGGCAGTCGGATCTGTCGGCTTCATGCCGAGTCGGCCCGAAAGATCGACGATCGGCAACACCGCACCACGCAGGTTGATCACACCTATCATATGGGATGGCGAGTGCGGCATCGCGGTTGCCGGGGTCCAGCCCCGGATTTCGCGAACCGACATGATGTTCACGCAGAATTCCTGATCGCCAACACGAAATGCGATGAGTTCGCTTCCGCCCAGGGTCAGATTTTTTGCCGTGTACGACATTGCACTTTACCCTGCTGCCGCCAAAGACATTTCCGCCTTGAGGGACTGACCGCGCGATGCGCCGACGACCGCATCCACATCGAGGATGAGCGCCACGCGACCGTCGCCGAGGATGGTCGCCGCGGCGATCCCCGGAACGTGGGTGTAGTTGGCCTCGAGGCTCTTGATGACGACCTGACGCTGACCCTGGATCGCATCGACCATGAGCGCGCGCTGACCGCCGCCTTCGGATTCGACGAGAAGGGCGACACCCTCGACCGGATTGGCCTGGGTGGCGCGGAAGTTCAGGATGCGACCGACATCGACCAGCGGGCAGAAGCTGTTGCGGATCGAAATCAGTCGATGGTTCGCACCGAAGGAGTGGATCGCGGCGGCTTCCGGCTGCAGCGTTTCGACGATGGCCGTCAGCGGCACGACCAGAGTCTGGCCGGCGACCGTGACCACCATGCCGTCGAGAACGGCGAGCGTCAGCGGCAGGCTCATCGTGAAGACCGAGCCCTGACCCGGCCTCGATGTGATGTTGATGCGGCCACCGAGCGCCTGGATAGAGCGCTTGACGACGTCCATGCCGACACCACGACCGGAGATGTCCGAGATCTTGTCCGCCGTGGAGAAGCCCGGCAGGAAGATCAGGTTGTCGATTTCCTCGTCCGACAGATTGGCGTCGGCCGGGATGAGGTCATTCTGGATCGCCTTCTGGCGGACCTTCTCGCGGTTGATGCCGGCGCCGTCGTCGGCGAGCTCGATGAGGATGCGACCCGAACGATGCTTAGCCGTGAGGCGGACCGTACCTTCGGTGTTCTTGCCGGCGGCGGCACGCTTTTCAGGCGTTTCGATACCGTGGTCGACGGCGTTGCGGATCATGTGGGTCAGCGGTTCGGCCAGCTTGTCGATGACCGTCTTGTCCACTTCGGTGTTTTCACCTTCGGTGATCAGGCGGATCGACTTGCCGGTCATGTCAGCGATTTCGCGAACGATACGCGACATGCGCTGGAAGACCGGCTTCACGGGCTGGGCACGGATCGCCATGACCGAGTCCTGGATCTCGCGGGTGAGCTGCTGCAGCTCTTCGAGACCCATGTTGATCGAGGAGGTGCCGGTCGTGTCGTTTTCGATGACGCTCTGGGATAGCATCGCCTGGTTGATGACGAGCTCGCCGACGAGGTTGATCAGGCGGTCGACGCGATCGAGATCGACGCGGATCGTCTGACCGGCACCGGCAGCGGCATTGTTCTGGGCTGCGGCACTTGCCGCGGCAGCGGCAGCGGCGGCGGCCGATTCCTTCTTTTCGACGCGGGCAGCGGCGGCGGCCATCTGCGTGACATTCGTCGCCGTTTCAGCGGCGGCAACGGCAGCAGCTGTGTCGTCAGCCTTGGTCTCGACAGCGGCCGGCACTTCGGCGGCACCGCCATCGTCCAGGATCGAGAGATCGAACGGAACCGGGATCATCGGCAGTTCATCGTTGGTCTCGCCCGGCTTGCTGTCCTCCGCCGGCTTCACGGTCAGATCGCAATCCCATTCGGCGAATTCGAAGACCGAGCGGATCGCGTCTTCGCCCTTGTCCGTCTTGATCGTGATGTTCCAGAAGAAATAGGCGCCTTCCGGATCGAGCTCGTCGAGGCCCGGCAGGGCGTCGGTGTTGCAATAGATGCTCATCTCGCCGAGGCGGGAGAGATCGCGCAGCAGGAGAGTGGCGTCGTTGCCCTTCGAATAGAGCTCGAAGCGCGGCTTGAAGGTGATCTCGTAAGCCGGCAGATCGACCGGCTTCTCTTCGCCGCCGAAATCGTCGAAGGAGAAGGGAATTGGCTGGAAGCCGCTGTCGTCGGTCGGCTTGGGAGCCGGTGTTGCGGCAACCGCAGCGGGAGCGGCCTTCGGGGCCGACTTCGGCGCGGGCGCCTCGGAGACTGCCGAGGGAGACGGCAGCTCACCATTGGCGAGCGCTTCCAGTTCCTTGACGAGGCCGCGGCTCCTGCTTTCGTCGACACTGCCGCCGTCACGGGCAGCATTGGTCAGGTCGGCGAGCACGTCAGCCGACTTCAGCATAACCTTCAGGACGTCCTGGGTAGGCTCGAGCTTGTTGGAACGAACGCAATCAAGTGTAGTCTCAAAGACGTGGGCGAAAGCGACGAGGTCATCCAAGCCAAAGGCGCCTGCACCGCCCTTGATCGAATGCACCGCGCGGAATACCGCATTGACGGTTTCCGGATCGCGATCGCCATCATTCATTTTCAGAAGACCGGATTCCAGCTCAGCGAGCTGTTCCTCGCACTCCTGGAAAAAGATCTCTTTGATTTCGTTCATATCCATAGGAGCAAATCCTGGGCTTAAGCGGTTACACGCTCGATGGCATCGATCAGCTTGGCGGGGTCGAAGGGCTTGACGATCCAGCCGGTGGCACCGGCCTGACGGGCACGGTTCTTCTTTTCCGCGTCGCTTTCGGTCGTCAGCACCAGGATCGGAATCGCACGGTACTTCTCGTTGCGGCGCACACCTTCGATGAAGCCGAAACCGTCGAGGCGCGGCATGTTGATGTCGGTGACGATGACGTCGGGATTGGATTCCTCGAGAACCTCGAGGCCTTCAACACCGTCTTCAGCCTGGATCGTCTCGAAACCCGCATTGTTCAGCGTTACGAGAAGCATGTTTCGGATGGTGCGGGAATCGTCCACCGTCAGTACTTTTTTCTTCATTGCCGGATCTCCTTGGCAAGCAGGTGGTCGATATCGACGCCAACCAGCTGCATGGTTTTTTGAAATGCGTCGGACACTTTCGAAAACGTGATCGACTGCTTGTCCTGGTCCCAGGTCTTCTCGGCGGCCATCAGAACCTGGGCGCAAAGAGCGCCGACGCGTTCGACTGCTGAAGCATCGATCGCCAGAGGGTTTCCTCGCATCGAGAGAAGCTTGTCGCGCAATGCGGAAGCCTCATTGAGATCAAGAACCGCTGGCAACTCCAGCGTCTTGGCACTCTTCTTTGCTGCCATCAGCTTTTCCTTGTTCCCTTGTCCCCGACCCGCGAAAGCGAGCCGACGTCATAATCCGATAGGTTAGTAAACATTCCGCCCACCTCCGGCACTTGCGAGAGGCTGAGGCATGCCGAAATCGTCATTTTCGTAATCGACCGCTTCCGGACGAGCTGCGATTGCAACCGTCCGGGAGGCGGAAACACGCACCTGATGAGGCCCGGTTGCGTAGGTATTTTCCCGCGCGATGCGGAATTCGCGGATCGTCTGGCCGAGTTCCAGAATGACTGTGTGGAGATGATCGGCGCCCTCGGCCGAACGCTCCGCAAATCCGGCGTTGTTGGCCACTTCGCTGCCGAGGCCCTTAACGTCTGCTGTCACGGCTTCGAGACCGGCGGCATGTTCACCCGTTTCGCCCGCAATGCCCGCGATTGCGGCGTTGATGTCGGTTACCTGGCGGACGATGCTGGCAATCGAATCCTGTGTGCGGCCGACCATCTGTACGCCGGCATCCACCTGCGTCTTGGTGGTGGTCACCAGCGTCTTGATTTCACGGGCGGCTTCGGCGGAGCGCTGGGCGAGCGCTCGCACTTCCTGCGCCACAACGGCAAAGCCGCGGCCGGATTCGCCGGCGCGGGCGGCTTCGATGCCGGCGTTCAAAGCAAGCAGGTTCGTCTGGAAGGCAATCTCGTCGATCGCGCCGATGATCTGGCCGATCTTCTCCGCAGACTGTTCGATATCAGCCATGGCGCTGATGGCGCGGCCGACGACCTCGCCGCTTTCCTCGACGGCCGCACGCGTGGCGGCCGCGGCCTGTTCGGCAGCACGGCTGCCGGCTGCACCCTCGCGGACCCGCTCGGCGATGCCGGCAAGGGTGGCGGCGGAAAGCTGCAGGCGATCCGCCTGACCGGCAGCATTACCGGCGAAATTGCGGGAAGCGCCAGCGAGCGACTGCGTTGCAGCCTCTGCCTTGGCGTTGCGCTCGGCGATCGCGGCAAATTCCGTCTGAAGATTGTCGAGCGCTGCGTTCAGCGCGGCGGCGATTTCGGTATGAGCGCCATCGACCGGTGCGCGCGGCGTCAAGTCGCGGGCCGACAGCCCTTCTATGACATCGCTGAAGATGCGGGCGACTTCCGCCTCGCCTTCGGCACGCTGATCGGCGAGTGCGCGCTGGTGGGTGGAGCGAAGTGCGTTGAAGCGCAGCGAGACGGCGATTTCCACATCGACCATGACGATGCGGATGATGGAGGTCATAAGGTCGGTGATCTCACGGGCGCGGCGCTTGGCCGACGGCAGTACCGGGCGGCCGGCGAGCTCGTCGACCAGACCGGTAATCACGTGTTCCAGCATGACCCCGTGGCCGGCCACGTGCCAGCGGGGGTCAAGGCCGATCTTGCTTTCGGTGTCGGAGAGAACCTTGACCCGCTCCGCATAGAGGCTGTCGAAACGCGCATCCGTCAGCACATCCCAGTGCGAGGATTGCAGGTCGTGCAGCCGCTCGATCTGGCGTTCGCTTTCGAAATTACGGGCGGCATCCGGAAAGGACTGGAAACGATGGAAAAGATCGCGCAGGCCCGCCTTCAGATAGGCTTCGAGAGCCGGCCGGTTGCGGCGGACCATCTCGCACTGGTCTGGATCGAGGCCGGCAAAACGCAGGCGGTCGCGCAGGCTGCCTGCCTGTGTCCCCCGAGCCTGATCTGATGGCATATCCTGCCTCAACGCCTGTCCCCAACCACGTTCCGGGCGAAACCCGGCCAAAAACTTTTGACGCTTCCGAAGAATGCAAGACGCAGGGACGGTCTTCGCCATCGGTCACGACCGATGGGCTAAAGCCTCCTGATCAGCAATTCTGTTTCGGAGCTGCCTGAAGAGATGGATACCGGATCAACCCGGTACGGCGGGACGGCGTCATGCCTGGTGGGAACGAGTGCATCTTCCCATTCCGACGTGTAACCCAATGTTTATGGTTAATTCCTTGCTTGAAGGTTAATAACCCGTTCCTGCCGATAGCTTTTGAAACAATTAGGCAGACTTCACATAGTAAATACTGGCGGGGAGTTGCATCGCTGCTACAAGGCACGCGCAAGCTCTATGTTATAGACCCGTTTTATAGAGCCTGACATGACGTCAATAAGGAAAGAGAAATGATAGTTCTCGGAATGGGTTCCTGCCTGATCGCCATCACGATCGCCGCAGCCGTTGCCCTCCTCGATGTGATCTCTGCACATCGCGACAACCGCACGCTTCGCGTCTTCTGAGAGGCCACCGCGCCTCAAGCCTCCGTTTACCTTTCCCGTTGGGAGTCCGGTACCGTTGGTGTATCGACACCCGCTCCTGTGTCAGCGGAAGTCAGCAATTTATGTCAGCTCGGACCGGCCTCATCATCATCATGGCGTTTACGATCTTCCGCATCGTGACGCTGCATTTCGATACGACGGACCTGTTCGTCGATGAGGCGCAATACTGGTTCTGGTCGCAGAATCTCGATTTCGGCTATTATTCCAAGCCGCCGATGATCGCGTGGGTGCTCAGGATTTTTACAGAGCTTGCCGGCTCCAGCGACATCTACTGGCTGCGGCTTCCCGGTCCCCTCTTCCACATGGCAACCGCACTGGTGCTGATGAAGATGGCGAAGCGCTTCATCGGACCCGAGATCGAAGGCTGGGTCGGCGCGACCTATATCACGCTGCCGGCAGTCGCGCTTTCTTCGGTCTTCTTCTCCACCGACGTCATTTTGCTCTTCTTCATCGCCGTTGCGCTCGCTGCCTATTTCGGGTTGACGCGGCGCCACTCCGTCGGGCTTGCACTTCTCATGGGCGTCGGTGTTGGGCTGGCATTTCTTACGAAATATGCCGTGCTCTTCCTTGTGCCCGGCGGAGCGATCGCAATGCTGCTCATTCCGGCGGCGCGGATTTCGGTGCGCGATTTCATCATCGCGGTCGGCACCTCCGCGGTCATCGCGTTCCCGAATCTGTGGTGGAACCTCCAGAACAACAATACGACGGTGCGCCACACGCAGGATATCGCCCACTGGAATGATCTCGGCAGCAATATCCGCGGCGGGCTGGAATTCTTCTCCGCGCAGTTCGGCGTGGTCGGCCCGATCGTCTTCTTCGCCATGCTCTGGGCCGTCTGGAACATGATCCGCGGCCGCAGCGAGCCGCGTGAGAAGATGCTCGTCTGGCTCTCGATCCCGGTCGTGCTGCTCATTACCCTGCAGGCGACCGTCGCCAAGGCCTATGCCAATTGGGCCGTCACGGCCTATGTGGCCGGCATCGTGCTGGCGGTCTGGCTGCTTCACCGCCTGTGGCCAAAAGGTCTTAGAACCTCGCTCACCATCAATGGCGTCGCCTGCCTGCTCTTCCCTTTCGCGACGGTCTTCTCGCATCAACTGGTGCTGCCCAACGGCAAGGAAGTCATGGAACGCTATCTCGGCCGGGCCGAAGTAAGCCGCGAGGCTGCCGATCTTGCCGCACAGGCTGGTGCCGGCATCATCGTCACCGACAACAGGGACATGGTCGCCGATCTCTTCCACACGCTGAGAGCCGCACCCTACAGGATCTATGCCCGCCCGCCGGCCGGCCTGCCGGACAGCTATTACGAACAGGAATTTGCTCTCCCGGCCGATACCGCGGGGCAGGTTCTGTTCCTGACCTCCAAGCCGCTGAGTTGCGCGAACGAAACGCCGGAAATGCTGAAAACCTGGCAGCCGGAAAAAGGCAACTACAGGGGCGATACGATCTATGTCTATAAGGTCGGTGCGGCCTGCCTGATGCAGCCCTAAGGCGGCTTAGTTCACGGGACCAGGCAGGCAGAGGCCTGTTCCGCCGCCTTCTATTTCGATAAATTTTACGCCGCCCTCCTCGAAGGCAAGGCGCAGCTGCGCTTCCGTAGCACGATGGATTTCGTGGTGACGGCCTTCATAGTCGCGTATCGTGCTACGGGAGACGGCAGCCTTCTCGGCGAGGTCCGCCTGCGTCCAATCAAGCAGACCACGAGCCGCGCGGCACAAAGCGGGCGTCAGAATTGTTTCTTTTGCGCCTTGACCCATAATTTCAAACCACCCATATTGGTCAATATAATTCATATATGTCATGTTTTGAACAGGATTTCCAGATCGGGAGAGAGCGATGCCCCACGATACGCCTTTGATTTCGACGATCGTAGGCGGCCTTGTGCTGGCATTTATCCTGGGCGCGATCGCCAATCGCCTGCGCCTGCCTCCTCTCGTCGGATATCTCGTCGCAGGCGTTCTCGTCGGTCCGCATACGCCGGGTTTCGTTGCAGATCAGAGCCTTGCGCCTGAGCTTGCGGAAATCGGCGTCATCCTGCTTATGTTCGGCGTCGGCCTGCATTTCTCCCTCAAGGACCTGCTTTCCGTCCGCGGTATCGCGGTGCCAGGTGCGGTCGTGCAGATCGGCTTTGCCACACTGCTCGGCTGGGGTCTTGGCGCTTTCATGGGGTGGCCGACGGGCGGCAGCCTCGTGTTCGGCCTGGCGCTTTCAGTCGCCTCGACGGTCGTGCTCCTGAAAGCCCTGCAGGAGCGGCGTCTCATCGAGACAGAGCGTGGGCGTATCGCCGTCGGATGGCTGATCGTCGAAGACCTTGCCATGGTGCTCGCGCTGGTTCTCATCCCGGCAGCCGCCAGCATTACCGGCGATGGCCATGGCCCGGTCGAGCCTCTCTCGGCGGGCCTCAACCGGCTTTTCGGCCTCGATCTCGGCGTCGGCGGCATTATCGCCATGACACTGGTCAAAGTGGCCCTGTTCGTCGCCCTGATGCTGGTCTTCGGCCGCAAGCTCATCCCTTGGACCATGCACCGCATCGCTCACACCGGTTCGCGCGAACTCTTCCGCCTCGGCGTGCTGGCGATCGCGCTCGGTGTTGCCTTCGGCGCGTCCAAGCTTTTCGGCGTGTCACTGGCACTTGGCGCCTTCTTTGCCGGCATGGTTCTCGCCGAAAGCGAGCTCAGCCATCGCGCCGCGCAAGAAAGCCTGCCGCTTCGCGATGCCTTCGCGGTGCTGTTCTTCGTCTCGGTCGGCATGTTGTTCGATCCGAACATCCTGATCGAGCGGCCGCTGCCGGTGCTTGCCACCGTCTTCATCATCGTCATCGGCAAGTCTGTTGCCGCCTTCCTGATCGTGCTTCTTTTCAAGAAGCCTGTCGGAACGGCGCTGACGATCTCCGCAAGCCTCGGGCAGATTGGCGAATTCTCCTTCATTCTCGCGGCACTTGGCGTCGATCTCGGCCTGCTGCCCGAGGAAGGCCGCGACCTGATCCTTGCCGGAGCGATCATTTCGATCATCCTCAATCCGCTGCTCTTCTTCGCCTGCGACCGTCTGCGACCGCTGCTCGAGAGCGCGAAGCGAGAAGAACCAGCGGAAACGGCAGTTCCGGCAACGGATACAGTCCCAGCGCATACGGAGGAACTTGCTGACGCGGACGAGGTTCACCCGACGGAACTCAGCGGCCATGCGATCCTCGTCGGCTATGGCCGTGTCGGCAGCATCGTCGGCCAGAACCTCAAAGCGTCAGGTACCCCCTTCCTCGTCATCGAGGATTCCGACAAACGCATTGCGGAACTGCATGCCCAGGGCATCGAAGTGCTCTCAGGCAATGCCGTGGCGCGCGAAACGCTTGATCTCGCCAACGTTGCTGGCGCCCGCAGTCTTGTCATCGCCATTCCAAACGCCTTCGAAGCCTGCCGTATTGCCGAGCAAGGTCGGGCCATCAACCCACAGATCCTGATCGTTGCACGCGCCCACTCCGATGCCGAGGTTGATGAGCTGCAGGAATATGGTGCCGATACGGTGATCATGGGCGAGCGGGAAATTGCGCTTGGCATGGTTGACCGGCTCGCTCAAGTGCATCATGACAGTGGACCCTATGAAGACGGACCTTCGGCTGGTACAATCGTGCCGTCGGTGGAGCCTCCGCCTGGAAGAGAATGAGAGATTGCCGCGCCTTTGAGCCGATTTGGGAGTGAAATCGCAGAGACAGGGGAGACGGTGCTGGAAGAGCGCCGTCTGGCAAGCCGTATTGCCGCTTCCGTCGTCGTTGCAATCGTCGCCTATCTCGGCCTGCTCTTCGGTGGCAATATCGTCATCGGCCCTTCATCGGCGCCGAACAGCCTGTCTTCCTCCAGCCGGGATTCGCAGCAGACGCAGGTGACTGCGCGCGATGCCATTCGCGGCCTGCTGATCAGCGACCGCAAGGTGGCGCCGAAGCAGCAGCTCCACGATGCCGGCCCGGCATTGTGGAATGCCGCACCCGCACTGCAATTCGCCAACTGGCGCCACGCCGCTCCGGCCCCTGAATTCGGGGCCCCGCTGCGCCCTGTCGCTGCCCAGGCCCATCAGCCCCGCGCACCGCCGCAGGTTACCTGAATCACGTCGCCTTCGGGTGCTTCTGATCCAATAGACATGTAGACATGCCGCAGCGCGGTTGCGCCGGCCAAGCATTATCCAAGGACTTAAAACATGCGCAATTCACCATGGCTGGTGTTCACCTATACGGTGATCATCGTGCTCGGCCTGTTGATCGCCCTGCCGAACGCGCTGCCGCAGAGCGTGCTGCAGCGCATCCCCTCCTGGCTGCCGCACAGCCAGGTCTCCCTCGGCCTCGACCTTCGCGGCGGCTCGCATCTCGTGCTTGAGGTGGACGAAGCCGACCTCACCAAGGAGCGCCTGAATTCGCTCCTGCAGGACACACGACGCGTGCTGCGCGAAAAGAACATCCAGCCGAAGTCGGTTGTCCGCAACAATAACAATATCGTTGTTTCGCTTGCCGATCCGTCGCAGAGCGATGCGGCCGTCACCCAGCTTCGCACGCTCGGCAATGTGATCGCCAGCGGCATCAGTGCCGGCCAGTCCGACCTCGCGGTCACGGCCGACGGCGGGAATATCACCATCGGCTTCTCGCCGGCCGGCATTGCAACCAATGTCGACAATGCGGTCGCGCAGAGTCTTGAAGTCATCCGTCAGCGCGTCGACCAGGTCGGCGTTGCCGAGCCGACGATCCAACGCATCGGCGCCAACCGCATTCTCGTGCAGCTTCCGGGAGCGCAGGATCCGTCCCGCCTTCGCGAACTTCTGGGCTCCACCGCCAAGATGTCCTTCCACATGCTCGCCCCGAACGGACAGGCCGGCCCGGGCGTGACGATCATGAAGGACGCCGAAGGTAACTCCTATCCTGTCCTCGACCGCGTCGAAATTTCCGGCGACCGTCTCTCGGATGCCCGCGTCAGCTTCGACCAGAGCCAGCAGCCGGTCGTCACCTTCCGCTTCGACAGCGCCGGTGCGACCCGCTTTGCCGATATCACCCGCCAGAACGTCGGCAATCCCTTCGCCATCGTGCTTGATGATAAGGTGCTGAGCGCGCCCGTCATCCGCGAGCCGATCACCGGTGGTTCGGGCCAGATCTCCGGCAACTTCACCACCGACAGCGCCAACACGCTGGCGGCCATGCTGCGTGCCGGCGCCCTGCCTGCCAAGCTGACCGTGATCGAAGAACGCACCGTCGGCGCCGACCTCGGCGCGGATGCGATTCGCATGGGCCTCTATGCCGGCGTCGTCGGCTTCGTGCTCGTCGCCGCCTTCATCTTCGTGCTCTACGGAACCTGGGGTATCCTGGCGAATATCGCACTTCTTATCCACACGATCTTGACCTTCTCGGCACTGACGCTCGTCGGCGCAACGCTGACGCTGCCCGGCATCGCCGGCGTCGTACTCGGCATCGGCCTTGCGGTCGATGCGAACGTCCTGATCAACGAGCGCATCCGTGAAGAAACCCGCAAAGGCAAGAGCGCCTTTGCGGCGATCGATACCGGCTTCCGCCGCGCCTACTCGACCATCATCGACGGTAACATGACGGCGCTCATCGCTGCCGCCATCCTGTTCTGGTTCGGATCCGGCCCGGTTCGCGGTTTTGCCGTGACCATGGCGCTCGGCCTGATCATCTCGATGTTCACCTCGGTCGCTTTCGTGCGCGTCACGATGATCGAGATCACCCGTCGCCGAAAGATGAAGGTCCTGAACATCAAGCCGCTGATCCCCTTCAGCCCCTACGACAAGCATATCCAATTCATGAAGGCGCGCTTCTTCGGCGTAACCGTCTCCGCGCTGCTGTCGATCGCTTCGATCGCCCTCTTCATCTATCCGGGCCTCAACTACGGCGTCGACTTCCGTGGCGGTATCCAGATGTCGGTGAAGACGCAGGACGCTGCCGATCTCGGCCGCTTCCGCGAGGACCTGAACGGCCTCGGCCTCGGCGAAGTGGCACTTCAGTCCTTCGGCGACAACAACACCATGCTGGTACGCGCGCAGCGCCAGGAGGGTGGTGAAGAGGCGCAGACCGCGGCGGTCACCAAGCTCAAGGCCGAGATCGTCAAGATCGACCCGTCGGCGACCGTCACCGGCACCGATGTCATCGGTCCGAAGGTCAGCGGCGAGCTTGCCTGGGCCGGTATCCTGTCGGTCGTCATCGCCAGCCTCGCGATGCTGTTCTACATCTGGTACCGCTTCGAATGGCCGTTCGCGGTCGGCGCCATCGTCACCCTCATACTCGATGTGACCAAGGCGATCGGCTTCTTCGCGCTGACGGGGCTGGACTTCAACCTGACGGCCATCGCGGCGATCCTGACGCTGGTCGGTTATTCGGTGAACGACAAGGTCGTCGTCTACGACCGCATGCGTGAAAACATGCGCCTCTACAAGTCGATGCCGCTGCGCGAAATCATCGACAAGTCGATCAACGAGACGCTGGCTCGAAGCCTCTACACCAATGCGACGGCTTTCCTCTCGCTGTTGCCGATGGCGATCTGGGGTGGCAGCGCGGTCGAGAGCTTCGCTATTCCGATGGCATTCGGCATCCTCGTTGCGGCTGCATCCTCGATCTTCATTGCAGCCCCGATCCTGCTCTTCCTTGGCGATTGGCGCCGCCGCCATGCCAAGGCAGTGGCAGCTTCGAACGATGCAGCCGTGGAAATCATCCCGCCGGATGCAGGCCAGCCACGTAAAACGGCAGGCTAAACCGTCTATATTTAAGGTGGACTTGGAGAGGGCGCCGGTTGCACAGCCGGCGCCCTCTTTCTATGTTAAATTCAAAGAGATCGGGAGCACAGCCACATGTCTTCCAACCCGACGGTCAAAAAGCCGGAAACCAGTTCCACTGGGGATCAGGAGGAGCGTATCAAACGCTTCCTCGCGACCGCCTCGCACGACCTGCAATCGCCGCTCCGCCATATCGCCATGTATGCGGAAATGCTGCTCGACGATCTGGAGCCGACGCTCGACAGTGAACAACTGCAGAGCCTCAGGATGATCATGGACAAGGCCCTGACGGCGCAGCGGCTGACCAAGGCATTGATGAGCCTTGCGGGAACGACGCCGCAGACCACCATCAGCGACGTGCGCCTCACCGACATTGCGCAAGAGGCCTGGAAGCAGTCACTGGAGGAATTTCCGGTGAGCGGCGCAACACTTGATGCGGACAATCTGCCTCTCATCCGCAGTGATGCCGCACTTCTGACCATTGTTCTCAGGCATCTTTTCTCCAATGCGCTGACATATCATGGTGCCGCACCGCCGCATGTCACCGTGACGGCCGCACGGGAAGGTGCGGACTGGCGCATCTTCATTGCCGACAACGGCTGCGGCATCGAACCTGCCTATCAGGAGAAGATCTTCGATGCCTTCTGGAAGCTGCCGAAAGCCGGCAGCGTGCCAGGACCAGGGCTTGGCCTTACGACCACGCGGGACCTGCTCGGCGCGTTCGGCGGCGATATCAAGCTCGACCATTCCGATGAGAGCGGCAGTCGCTTTGCGATCCGCCTGCCGGCTTAGAGCGCCCTAGAGCCTTTCCTGGTTAGATTGAAGCATTCTGCCGGCGCAGGTTTGTGTCAGGGCAAAGGCGATTGGCGAAGGGCATATCCCAAGGTACGTCCGAGCCGATCGCCTTTGATCCTGGCGCAAAGATGCCCGGCCCTAGCTGGTTTGCAAGCAAACCACCGGGGTTGGCTGAAACGGGCCGCCTGATCGACCGGCCGGCTTGGCCGTAGATCTGGGCTACGACGCGCGCCGGCCGGTCGACCATCCGACTCCGTTTGAGCCAACAGAATGCTTCAATCTAACCAGGAAAGGCTCTAGTCAGATGCTGTAATCATCCTTCCAGAAATCCGGGACATCATAGGTCACGTATTCTCGGATGATATGCTGTAGCGTCTGGACGTCGATCTCATCCTTGCCGATGCGGAAGTCGACGCCGTAATCGGGGAATTCCTGGAAATAGTTACCTGATATATCGGTCGAGACCACACCGATCGGGCCGGTATAGCCGATGCCCCTGAGCTCAGGTACGGTCTCACGAAAATCCGCATTCGGCAACAAGCGGTTGTCGAGAAGGATGAGATCGAAGCGAGCGGCCCTCACTTTGTCCAGCGCATCGCCGATCGATTGAGAATATTCGACGTCGACACGCGGTTCGGAGAGATCGGCGATCTTTTTTTTGAGCGAACGGAATTCGATAAACTCGTCATCGACGAATAATACCTTTACCGCATTCCTGCGCGTTGCTTCCGCACTCATCGTTTCAGCTTTCCCCGAAATGAAACCAGTTCACGAAACCAGACCGTTTCGCAGCGCAATCGCCACCATATGAACACGGTTGACGGCATCAAGTTTCCGGACTGCAGCCGTGATATGCGAATTGACCGTATGTTCCGAGAGGCCGAGGATGATGGCGATCTCCGCGGAGGTCTTGCCCTCGCTCGTCCATTTGACGATTTCGGTTTCGCGCTGCGTGAGCCGACCGGACATCTCCTGCGTCAGGATTTCCTCATACAGCTTATCGAAGATGCGCATGGCGTCGAGCAGAACATCCGCCACCTCGCCCTGGTCCGGCTCCTGGCGCTGGCCACTGAGCACCAGACAGTAGCGACGCCCCTCCGGCGTGAACAGCGGGATGAAAAGGAATGTGCTGCCGCTGAATTCATTGAAGACGAGGTCCGACGGATAGCCTTCTATTACAGCACTTTTCCCATGAACTGGGGTCGTCAAAAACTGAGCCGTCCGTGCCTTGGCAGTTCCGAGCGCTTCCTTGAGGGTCTTGACAAAGAGGCTCATGCGCCGTTCGGCGACATTGGTGATGACAACCTCGCGTTCTCCGAAGGGAGCTGCGGCTTCCGAGATGCGCGCCAGGGTAAAATTATCGAAATTGTAATGCTGTGCGGCCGCCTTCAGCAGGCGAAAAAAATCCGTGCGATTGATGGCCCGGCTAAGTTCCGGACCGGCATGAAAAGGAACTGCGGCAGCACTGGTCATTCCCAATCTTCCTCTTTCCCCAATTCTCAGTCCACCGGTCCCGAAATCTTGGGATATACGTCCTTAACGCGAACGGTTACAAAAATTGCGAGACAGTTGATGACCGACGACGAAACAGGGGCTTTCCGATATGTCGGGCGGAAACATCTCAACTACAGGTGATGCACAGGACAGTTTACGCGAATAGTAGCTCTTACCTAGGTGTCCTAATCTTTCCGTATTCAACATCCATGGATGCGGAAGACAGTGCCAGAAGTAAGCGCGGAGAGCCGGTCGGCCCATTCAGCTAAGGGGTTGGCTGACGTTCGTGGCGGCGAACACGGATCGGCCGGCTCTCTCAGCGCTTTTTTTGGTTTTCTTCTGTTCGGTTGCATCTTGAAATGCACTGTCAAGCTTGTCAATTGCGCTTTCTTGCATGCACATAACGCGCCATGCGTGCATTCACGTCGCATTTGCCGCAATCATAGATTGATGATCATTCCGACAAAATCCAGTGGTTTCACAAGATAGAAATCGGCACCGGCAGCAAGCGCCCGTTCACGGTCCTCCACCGCATCCGAACCGCTGCAGATGCCGAGCTGCATGGCTGAAAAGCGGTCGTCCCGCCGCAGACGGGCGATCAGCCCGCTGCCGCTGTCGAGTGGCATGTAGAGATCGGCGACCAGTATATCCGGCGCGCCCTCACCTGCTGCCAGACGCCCCTCGAGCGCCTCGAATGCAGCCTGCGCGGTGGAAAAGCAGAATAGATCGACATCCACCTGCTGTTTCTTTCGGATATAGTCGAGATAGAAGAGGTCATCCCTGCTATCGTCGACGTAAAACAAGGTCGGCATCTGACACCACAATCCGGATTTTGTTTCGCTCGTCCTGCACTGTCCTTCGCTGGGACATTAACGCCACTTCACTAAAATTCGATACCGACCTTCAGGGATTTGCTGTCGAAAAAGCGCGTTTCGCGCAACAGTCTGCCTATTGAGTATTCGGCGATTTCGGAAAAGATGGCTCGCCAGGAAGGACATGATCGGGAGGTGGTGCACGTGCGGGATACCGCTACATCAGGATGGGACGGGAACGAAAGCGGACGTTACCGCATGGTCGCGCTCGTCATCGGCTGCCTGCTGGTCCTGCTCGGTCTGACCGCGCTGACCGGGTGGCTGCTTGAGGTCGAGATCATCATCTCGATCGTGCCGGGCTTTCCGTCCATGGCGTTCAATACTGCCATCTGTTTCGTGCTGTCGGGTATCGGGCTTGCCACGTCGATGGGGAAAGGCAAGCGCTATCGCTTCGTGCCCGTCATTGCCTGCAGCCTTGCGGCCCTTCTTTCCGCGGTGCGCCTGATGGAGATCATCACGCTCGGTCGCACGATTCACAATGTCGATGTGTTCCTGACGCGGTTTCTCATTTCTCCAAGCTTTGCCGAACAGATCGGCGGCGGCATGGGGCCGAACACGGCGCTGATCTTCCTGATATCAAATCTTTCCATTCTTTTTGCCCTCTATGGGAGGGAGTCGCGCGGTCAGCTCGTACAGGAACTCACCAGCTATATCGTGATCACGCTCGGCATGATCGCGCTCGCCGGATACATTACCGATGCCGAACAGGGGTATCGCTGGGGTCCCTATGCCGCGATGGCGCTGCATACGGCTATCGGCCTGGTAGCTTTCGGCTGCGGGCTTTTGGCCAGATCCTGGTGGATGTTGCCGACCAACAGGGCGCAGATCCCACTCTGGATACCGGCAACGATCTGTTTTACCGGCCTCATCGTTGATCTCTATACGCCCCTCGGCGTCGCAAACGGCATTCTCTATGTCCCGCTCGTACTGACGGCACTCTGGTTCGGCAATCGCAACGCGCCGATCTTTTTCGCTTTCGTCTGCACTGTCCTGATCTTGCTCGGCTTCTTTGCCGTCAACCATTTACAGGACGAATATTGGCGGGAGGCCACCAACCGCTCGATCACGTCAGCGACGCTCTGGCTTGTTGCCATCTTCGTTTTCTATTTCATGCGCAACAGCCAGCATCTTGAGACCGAGCGCATCCGTTTCAGCGCGCTTGTCCGCAATACGCCTGATGCAGTGATCGCCATCGACGAGGCGGGGCGGATCACGAGCTTCAATCCCGCCGCCGAGATCATGTTCGGCTACACACCGCTGGAGGCAATCGGCAACAACATCAAGATGCTGATGCCGGAACCCTATCATTCCGAACATGACGCCTATCTCGGCAATTATCGGCGCACGGGCGAGGAACGCATTATCGGCACGACGCGCATGGTTTCCGGCCGGCGCAAGAACGGCGTGGTCTTCCCTATCGACCTCTCGGTCAGCGCCATCGTCACCGGCTCCAGCAAGACTTTCGTCGGCGTCGTGCGCGACATCAGCGAACGCGTGCGACAGGAAGAGCGGATGAAGACGACGCTTGCGCAGCTCGAGGAGTACACGGCCGATCTCGAACGCTCCAATCACGATCTCGACGAATTTGCTTATATTGCCTCGCACGATCTCAAGGAGCCGCTGCGCGGCCTGCACAATCATTCCCGTTTCTTGCTGGAAGATTATGAAGACAAGCTTGACGAAGACGGCGTGCGCCGGCTCAACCGACTGGTCCGCCTCAGCCAGCGCATGGAAAAGCTCGTCAACGATCTCCTCTATTTTTCGCGCCTCGGCCGCCAGCAACTCGCCGTCAAGCGAACCGATATCGGTTCGATCGTCCGCGACGTCGTGTCCACCATGGAGCTTCTTCTGGAGGAGCGGCATGCGAAAGTCGTCATCGGCGGCGTGCTGCCAGAGGTCATCTGCGATGCCCCTCGTGTGACCGAGGTGTTTCGCAACCTCATCACAAATGCCGTCAAATATAACGACAAGCCCCTGCCGCTCGTCAGCATCGGCTATCTGGAACATTATGCCGGCAAGGATGGAACGACGGCACGCGACGTCTTCTATGTGAAAGACAATGGCAAAGGCATACCCCAACAGTTCTACGATGATATTTTCCGCATTTTCAAACGGCTTGAAAAATCGCAGGATTCCGACGACGGCACCGGTGCTGGGCTCACTTTCGTGCGCAAGATCATCGGGCGTCACAATGGCGAGATATGGTTGGAATCCGAAGTCGGCATCGGCACGACATTTTATTTCACTCTGGGAAGGAAGCGCGAGGGTCAGAATGCAGCAGCGTGACACGCAACCGATCCTCATCGTCGAGGACAGCGAGGACGATTTCGAAGCGACGATGCGCGCCTTCAAGCGCACCAATCTGCGCAACCCCATCCGCCGGGCCGCTTCCGGCCAGGAAGCACTCGATATACTCGCAACCATGGCGCCGAAACCCGGCCTCATCCTGCTCGACCTCAACATGCCGGGCCTCGACGGGCGCAAGACGCTGGAGGCGATCAAGTCCAACGCGCATTGGCGCAAAATCCCGGTCGTGATCCTCACGACATCGGACGACGAGCGCGACATCGAAGGCTGCTATGCGCTCGGCGCCAATACGTATGTACAGAAGCCGGTCGATCTCGACGGGCTGTTTGCCGCCATCCAGCGGCTCAAGGAATACTGGTTCGAAATCGCGATCCTGCCTTTAGAGGACTGACGTTTGGCGGAAGACTGCAGCGTTCTGATCATCGATGACAGCATAGACGACCGGGAAGCCTATCGCCGCATGCTGGGGCGCGTTTCCGGCACGAACTATACCGTCATCGAGGCCGAGAGTGGTGATGAGGGTCTTACCCTCATCAGCCAGAGGCGCCCTCACTGTATCTTGCTCGACTATTCGCTTCCCGGCCGCGACGGCCTTGGCGTGCTCTCCGAGATCCTCGCCCAAGATGCCGCCACCAATGTCGTAATGCTGACCGGCCAGGGCAACGAGACTGTCGCAGTCGAGGTTATGAAGGGCGGCGCGCGTGACTACCTCACCAAGGATTCGTTGTCACCCGAGACGCTGCATCGCTGCATCCAGAACGCCCTCATGCATGGCGCGCTGGAGGCAAAACTGGAGCAGAAACGGCAATCGCTGGAGATCTTCACCCGCGCGATGGCACATGATCTCAAGGAGCCGCTGCGAACGATCAAATCCTTCAGCCGCATCCTGCACGGCTCAGCCGAACTGCCGAGCGAAGACCGCGAGCTGCTCGATTATATCCTGAGCGCCGCCGATCATATGGAAGACCTGATCGTCAAGGTATCGGGCTTCACGAGGCTGGAGGTTTCGAGCGAGCTCGAGCTCAAGCCGGTTTCGCTGTCGGCCGTGCTCGATCAGGTGGAGCACAATCTGCACCAGCAGATCGAAAGCCGGCAGGCGATCATCATCCGCGGGCGGCTGCCGGAGGTGATGGGTGACGCGACGCTGCTGATCCAGCTTTTACAGAACCTCGTCTCCAATGCGATCCGCTATTGTGAGGATACCGTTCCGGAAGTGCGCGTTTCGGCCATAGTAGACAGGGGGATATGCCGCCTGACGGTCGGTGACAACGGGCCGGGCATCGACCCTGATCATCGTGAGCTTATCTTCCAACCCTTCAAGCGTCTCGTCGGCCGCGGCATCGAAGGCACAGGGCTTGGACTTGCCATATGCCGTCGCATCGCGCAGTTGCATGGCGGCTCAATCTGGTGCGAGGCGAAGACCGGAAGGGGTGCGACCTTCCTGCTCGAAGTACCGCTCGCGACGATATCAGGCGATCAACCGGTCATTCGCGGACAGCCGCAGACGGCAAAGGCATCCGACCACCTGAACGAGAGCCGCGGCAGGCTCGCCGAAGTGCTGCTGGTGGAAGACAGTCCGGCCGACATCCAGCTTCTGAAGATCAAGTTGATGCGGCGCGAGAAGGTGAATTTCAACCTGCATGTGGCGACCAACGGCCGCGAGGCGATGCGGCTTCTGGAACAGCGCGCCGGCGTTCCGGATGAGCCGCAGATCGACCTGATGCTGCTCGATATCAACATGCCGATCATGGATGGTTTCGAAGTGCTGAATGCGCTCTCAGCCGATCAGCGGCTGAACCGGATTCCGGTCTGTGTGCTCAGCACGTCTAGCGACGAAAGCGACATGCAACGGGCAAAAAACCTCGGCGCGCTCGCCTATATGGTCAAGCCGCCGACGCGGCAACAACTCGAAGAAGCATTGGAGGAGGTCGACACGCTGGAGCTCCTGCCGCGCGGTGACGCACTTGTGCTTTTTGCGGAACAAAATTAGGGAAAAGACCATTGGCAACGGCATGACGCTAGCAACGACCCTCATACTCTCGCTCCTGGCCTCTTTTCAATTCGGGCTTTCATCCATGGCTTCAGGCATACACCATATCACGCTGATCACCCGCAAGGTGCAGGCGAATGTGGATTTCTACGCCGGATTCCTCGGCATGCGGCTCGTCAAACAAACGGCCGGGTTCGAAGACGCCACACAGCTTCATCTCTTCTATGGCGATGCCGAGGGCACTCCGGGGTCGCTCGTCACGTTCCTCGTCTGGGAGGACGGTGCGCCGGGCCGCGCCGGCTACGGCCAGATCAACGAAGTGTCGCTGGCGATCGATCCGACCAGTATCGGTTACTGGCTGACGCGTGCCATGCGCTTCGGCTTCCGCTCGGAAGGCCCCGCGGATGAATTCGGCGAGCCGGTGCTGCGGTTGAAGGACCCCGACAATATCATCGTCAAGCTTGCCGGCGCCAAGGATCTGAAATCGCCGGCTGCCTGGGATGGCGGCGATGTGCCGATCGAGCATGCCGTGCAGCGCGTGCGCGGTGCGACCATGCTGACCGAAAAGCCGGCCGAAAGCCGTCATTTCATCGAAAGCTATTTCGGCTACCGGTTCCAGGCAAATCGCGGCACGATCGACCGCCTCGTCTCGCAGTCAGGAGACATCGTCGACGTGCGCGATGCGCGCGGTTTCTGGTCCGGCGCTCCGGGTACCGGCACAATCGACCACGTGGCTTTCCGCGCAGATGATGAGGATGCCGTGCTCGCCGTTCACAAGGCGCTTGAAAACGAAAACGCTTCGGCGACCAATCTGCACGATCGCAAATACTTTCGCTCGCTCTATGCCCGTGAGCCCGGAGGCACGCTTATAGAGCTTGCCACCAACCAGCCGGGCATGATGGTGGATGAGCCGAAGACCACACTCGGAACCAAGCTCTTCGTGCCGCCGATGGATTCGATCACCAATCTCAGTGATCTGAAGGTCGTGCTGCCGCAGTTTTCCATGCCCGGCAAACCGCGCATCAATTATCGCGATCTGCCCTTCGTCCATCGTTTCTATACACCGCCCGATCCAGACGGCAGCGTCTTTGTGCTGCTGCACGGCTCAGGCGGCAACGAGACGACGCTGATGCCGCTGCTGAACAAGGTTGCTCCGCGCGCCACCCTTCTCGGCGTGCGCGGCCGCGCGACCGAGGAAGGCTTCCCGCGCTGGTACAAGCGCATCACGCCGTTCTCCTTCGACCAGGACGACATCAAGAACGAAGCAGAAGCTTTCGCCGCCTTCATTGAAGGCGCTGTCAAATCCTATGGCCTCGATCCGAAGAAGGTCGTCTATGTCGGCTACTCGAATGGCGCCAATCTTCTGAATTCGCTGCTCTACCTGCACCCCAACCTGGTGCACAAGGCCGTGTTGCTACGTTCCATGCCGGTGCTCACCGCTTACCCGCATGCTGACCTGAAAGGCACGGACCTGCTTGTCATCAGCGGCAAGATGGACGCTTACGGCAAATATGCGAGCGAGTTGGAAGAGCGGCTGAAGACGTCGGGGGCGACCGTCGATTCCGACATCATCCCCGGCGGCCACGATCTGGGCGATGCCGACGTGCCGATCATTCAAAAATGGCTGCTGCAGAAAAACAAACTGCAGGAAACCCAATAGCCTACCAGTGGAAGCTATCTGGGCATGATGCCGGAACGGCGTCCAATACCGGCGTTGCGTTGCGATCGATCCCATAAAGCCTTGCAAAACCGGCGTCTTTCAGGAGATGGGCACCCGCCGGCATGACGTCGCCGACATACTGATCAACGACGTCGGCGTTGACGACCAGGATGAAATCGAACTTGCTGCGCCAATTGACCAGATAGGGCGTGAAGCTGGCGGCTTCCGCCATCAGACCTGGACAGGACAGCACGCCGGTTGAAAAGAGATTTCCTTCCGGTACCGATTTCTCCGACCAGGCGGGAAGCACGGCGAGCGGTTGCTTGCCCTGTGCGCTGAAGAGCGTCGGAACGAAGGCATGGGCCAGCGGGACGGCCATCGTCGGCAGGTGCCGGAACGTATCCTGGCTGAATGCATAATGCCGCTGATCCGGCTTTATGTCACCAAGGGCAGGCTCGTGCTGCAGCGGCAGGATCGCAGCGCCCGCGGGAACGGCTTCAAGCACCTTCTCGACGCTCGCAACATCGGTCTGACCCCGCCACCAGTTGAAACCAATCCAGGCAGTCCGGCCAAAGACCACGACATTCAACGCGAGGAACACGATGACAGCCTGACGCCGGCCGACCTTTTGAAAAGGGCAGATCATCACCATGCCAACAAGGGCGGCCATAATGGGAAAGCGCCAGCTTATCCAACCGGTGCCAAAGGCATGAAGCGGCGAAAGGATGGACAGGGCGAGCAAGCCTGCGGCCGTGACCACAAGACCTGCATGGATGCGCAGGTTTTTTGCGGCAATCGCCCTGCTGCAAACGAGCAGGATCGGCACAAGGAAAATTACATCGACGAGTGCAACATAGGTGCAGACGGCCGAGAGCAGATTGGAAATCAGCAGTATCGGGCTGTCGTTCCAGACCGCCATGATATCACCAGCCTGGCTTCCGGGAAGGTCGGCAGCAGTCAGCGCAAGCGCAAGCGGTGGCAACAGGCAGGCGATTATTGCGGCCGCAAGCCTGCCGACAAGACGCAACACCGCCGTACGGGATGTGAGAACATCAAAGCGCCAGGAAAATTCCAGCCCGCAGACGATCGCCAGAAAGAAGCCGACAGAGAATATATGGACGACGGTGAGAAGCAGCGACACGGCCACCCGCCACAGGAAGAGCCTGACTGCAGACCCGGACTGCAGTCGGTGATCCACCGTTGCAAACAGCAATGCAAGGCCGAGGCCGATCTGGAAATTGATGAAACCGCCGATCAGCGTGGCGCACCAGGCGAGATACAGCATGCCGATCTGCCAATAGTAGCTGCCGCCGAACAGGCGCCGATGCAGCACGATGGCGCCTGATGGAGGCAGGACAATCGCCAGGAACAGCAGGGCGCGGGCGAGCAGCGAGACGCCGATGACGGGACCGATGCAGCGGGCGAGCAGGTCGATGCCAACATTGGTGAAGGTGCGGTTCCACTCGATCGTGTAGATTTCGGGGAATGGTGCTTCCTCTATGCCGCCGGCGAGCAGCCACATGCGGGCATAATGGTTCGCATAATCGAGGAGCGGCGGAAATTTGAAGAGGCCGACAAGGATGGCGACAAGGACCATGAAGACGAGCAGAGGCGCCGTCGACGCCTGCCGGACAACGACGTCCTGCGGCTTTTCCGCCCTATGGACTTCCGTTGAAAATATCTGATCAAGGTTCGCCATCGCCAATCCTGTCCGAACTGCGGGACAGGTCTAACAGCCAATGGTCAAGCTTCCTTTAAGCGGGATCACCCTCGCCTTGCGATCATGATACCGGCAAGAACGATCAAGCCGCCCAGGGCTTGCATTATCGTGATGTGCTCGTTGAGCAGAGCCCAGGCGAGAATGGCCGCCACGACCGGCTGTAGGAGCAATGTCAGCGAGGAGAAGGCCGCTGGCAGATAGGCAAGCGCATAGGCAATCGCCACCTGCCCGCCTGCATGGCTGACAAAGGCGAGGCCTGATACCACCGACCAGCCATAAAGGCTTGCCGGCAGCATGTGGCCTTCGAAGAAGAAAGCGAGCGGGAAGACGCCGACTGCGGCAGAGGCGGTGCTCCACAGCATGATGCGGATCGTATCGAAACGGCTGCGCAGCGCGCCGATCGCCAGGATGTAGCAGGCGTAGAAGAAGGCGGCGATCATGGCGACACCATCGCCGCGCAGGTCGCCATTGCCGAATGCGGTAGGTCCGCCCTTCAGCACGACCACGCCGGCCAATGCCAGGACGAGGCCGAGCACGAAGATGCGGGTAACCTTGGCGCCGAAGAACAGGAAGCCGATGGCGGTGACGAAGACCGGCGCGAGGTTTGCGAGCAGCGTCGCATTGGCGACCGAGGTCATGGTGATCGAAAGATGCCAGGCGGAGAGATCAAGCGCCAGCACGGCGCCGGGCAGGATCAGCATACCGTAATCGGCAAGGCTCTTCGGTTTGGGGCCGGTATCCTTGCGCAAAAGCGAAAAGATGAAGATCGGGATCAGCGCCAGCGCCACACGCCAGAAGGCCGTCGCCATCGGCCCGACTTCGGAAAGCCGCACGAAGATCGGTGATCCGCCGATCGCCGCGCCGCCGAGGATGAGGGCGACAAGCGGAAGACGACTGGAAGAGGGAGTTTCGGAAACGGCGGAAGCAGCCTGCGACATGATCTCGATGCTTTCTGCGCGACCTTTCGGTCAGGCCGCTACGCTGCGATTATCAGGAGTCGCGGGCCGATGACAGTCAGAGAACGACAGATCGATCAGAAATAGTTCGCGAATTATCCCGCGGATGCCGCTTTCAGCTTCTCAGCGATCTCACGTGCGACGAAGACTGTATGTTCCGTTATCTGCGGCAACCCCATCAACTCCCCGAACGTGCCGCGTGCAAGCGGGCCTGAAATGAGCAGCGACGAGATCACCCTGCCTTCCGGTCCGAGAGCCTCGGAGTGCTCGCTGCAGGCAAGCCCGAGCCCGGTCGGGTCGAGGGCGAGATAGCCCTCCCTGGCGAGTTCGCCGAGCCAGGGCTGCGTCTGCAAAATGCCGCCATGCGCAGGACCGGTCGTGACGACGACGGCATCGAACGTCCTCTCCAATTTTTCGCGTGCATGGCGTGGCTGGAATGTGATGTGGATCGCCTCACCCTCGGCCTTCGCATCGGCCACGGATGCCGCAAGGATTTCCAGCCTACCGGCTTCGATTGCGGCATCGAGCACTTCCTCCACCTGCGGCGCGATGCGGAAGCGGTGAACGTCCCAATAAGGCCGCAGATGCCGAACGATCCGGCGCCGCTCGACAACCGGCAAACTACGCCAGAGATCGTGGCCCTGGCCGCGCACCTGATCAATCACGGCATGCCAACTCTGGCCACGTTCGGTCGCCTGGCGGATCGTCTGCCGGATAAGGCGCAGCAGCGTGACGGCTGACAATGCCGGCTCGGAGATGAAATCACCGAACGCCTCCTGCGGGACGGCAGCATGACCGCGCGAACGAAGGCCGCGGCGGGAAATTGCGGTAACCGAGCCGTCGTGGCCGTTTCGTGAAAGGGAGGCGATCACGTCTGCCGCCGTCAACCCGTTGCCGATGACGAGAACCCTGTCATGCGGCCGCACGACTTCGAGCGCACCCGATTTCGTGGTGTCGGCAATGAAGCGTGGGTGCTCTCCAAGAATGGCCGCCAGCCTGCCCGGCGCCACCGGTGGCGGATGGCTGGTGGCGATGGCGACGATATCGGCCTCCGTCAGCCCGCCCTTGTCATCGAGGATCGCCCAGCCATTACCCCGGCGGCGGATGCCGGTCACGGTCGCCCGGCGATGGCTAATGGCACCCGATTTCAGGAAGGGCTGGAGAAGCGATCCGACGTAATCGCCGAATACGCGCCGGCGCGGGAAAAGCTGACCGTTCTCGCGTGCGGCTTCGGGATCGTCGCGCACAGCATTGTTCGCCTCGATCCAGCGCTGAAATTCTTCCACATCATCGGGCTGCAGGCTCATCTTGGCGGCCGGCACATTGATGCGGTGCGCCGGATCGACGGTGTCGTATGCCAGGCCGCGGCCCAGCATGGGACGCGGCTCGAAGACCACGATATCGGGTGCATCCTCGCCGGCAAGCTTCAGCAGATGATAGGCGACACCCGCCCCGGAAACGCCGCCGCCGATGATGGCGACAAGCGGCCGCTGGGATTTCCGTTCGGTCGGAGCTTGTGTCTGGGACTGCATCTCAGCCGGCGTTATTTCAATCGATGCCGGAGCATAGGTGGAGCATGAAGGCCACGCAATGCTCCGATCCAATGGTCTAATTTTTATGTAGAGACCTGCCGCGGCCCGATCAACCGGAGATCGTGGTTGCGAATTCCGGCGTGCCTCTGATGGTGTTGCTGACCGTGCAGATCTCGTCTTCGGCCATATGCGCGATCTTGCGGCGCGTTTCCTCGTCGATATCGCCCTTGATGGAGAAAGCGATGTTGAATTTCACGACACGCGACAGCCCTTCCGCTGCCTTCTCGCCGGTTACATCGGCGGTGATCTCGGTGATCTTGTCGAGAATGCCGAGCTGGCTTGCCGCCATGCGGGCGCTCAGCACAAGACATGCCGAAAGCGAGGAATACAGCAGGTCGAGCGGGTTAAAGCCTGGCTGTGATGGGCTGGTGACGATATCGATCTCGCCGCCAGTGACCGACGTGACGTGCGGGAAACCAGTACGTCCGAGAACGGCATTTGCACCTGTGGGACGGGGACGAGCCTTGAGATCGGCCATTTGAAATCCTCTATCGAATAGAGGTTTCAGATAGTGTTTCCGGCTCAAAGCCGCAATGCGATGATTTGATTTTCGCTGAGCGCTGCTGAACGGAACCTTTCTACCCTTCAGCGGTTTTTTCGTGAGCAACCTCATGAAGAGGCACGTTTTTCTCATGCCCAATGTCCGCCACATCGACCGCAAGCACAAAAGTATGGATGCCCGCGACCGGCTGATCGTCGCGCTCTATGCGCAGCTCAAGGCCGAGCGGGAGACACGCGAGACGTTGGAATGGGCAATCCGCAACGGTGCGGTATCCAAGGAAGTACTGGAAGCGATCGCCGCCGACCCGGTTCCGGTCGTCACCAGCGAGGATATCGCATCGCTTGAAAAGATCATCGCGCTTGACGGGCGCAGTCGCTCGCCCCGGCAATGAATGACCAGAACGGCTGACGAGGAGGAAGCACATGGCCGACATCACCTATCAGATCGTTCCGCACGACAATGGCTGGGCCTACAAGCTCGGCGATACATTGTCCGAACCCTACGCCACGGCAGAACAGGCAATGGATCGCGCAAGAAACGCAGCTGCGCGTCAGAAAATCGGCGGCGGCGATGCGCTGCTCGCCTATCCGGCGCCGGATGGAAGCGGCTGGAAATTCCAGCCGATCGAAACCGACAAAAGCAACAGCAGGCTCTGAAAGGAGGAGACGATGGGAGCACGCGCGAGCTGGAAGGGCCATCTTAAGGTCGGCGACCTTGCTTGCGCCGTTGGCCTCTATACGGCCGTTTCCTCTTCCGACCGTGTCTCCTTCAACATCATCAACCGCAGGACCGGCCATCGCGTCGAGCGGCAGTTCGTCGACAGCGAAACCGGCAAGCCGGTGGAACGCGACGACCAGGTCAAGGGCTACAGGATGGAAAGTGGCGACTACATCCTCATCGAAGGTAATGAGATCTCGGAGATCATGCCCGTAAGCGACAAGGTGCTTGATGTACAAGGCTTCATTCCCTGCGATGGGATCGACAAGCTCTATTTCGACCGTCCCTACTATCTGGCACCAGTCGACGAACATGATGCGGAAGCCCTCGCATTGATTGCCAGGGGCATGCTTGACGGCAAAGTGGCAGCCCTTGCCGAAGCCGTGCTCTTCCGCCGCAACCGCACGCTACTCATCCGCGCGCATGACAACCACATCATCGCGACCATGCTGAACTTCGATTATGAGGTGCGCTCAGCAAGCTCTGTCTTCAAGGACATTCCCGATATCAAGTTCGACAAGGAGATGCTGGATCTCGCCGGCCATATCATTGCGACCAAAGAGGGCCGTTTCGATCCAAGTGAATATCACGACCGCTACGAAGCCGCGCTCGTCGAACTGGTGAAAGCCAAGATCGAAGGTCGCGCACCGCCGAAACGCAAGCGCGAGCCCGAGCGCAAGGTGGTCGATCTCATGGAGGCCCTGCGCCAAAGTGCGAAAATGGGCGGCAAAGCACCCGCGAAAAAACCTGCCGCACGCAAGACCTCCGATAGAAGCAGCAGGAAGGCGAGCTGATCATGGCGCTCGAGACCTATCAGGCAAAACGCGATTTCGAGATCACGTCGGAACCGCGTGGAAAGAAGGGCCGCGCCAAGGGCAACAGCTTCGTGATCCAGAAGCACGATGCCACGCGGCTGCATTATGATTTTCGGCTGGAGATGGACGGCGTTCTGAAAAGCTGGGCCGTCACCAAGGGACCGAGCCTCAATCCCGAGGATAAGCGCCTGGCCGTCCATGTCGAGGACCATCCTCTCGCTTATGGCGATTTCGAAGGCATCATTCCAAAGGGCCAGTATGGCGGCGGCACGGTCATCATCTGGGATCGCGGCACCTGGACGCCAACAGGCGATCCGCACAAGGCCTACCGCAAAGGGCATATGGAATTCGAACTCGACGGCGAGAAGCTGAAGGGACGTTGGCATTTGGTGCGCATGCATGGAAAGCCCGGCGAGAAGCGCGAGAACTGGTTGCTCATCAAGGGCGACGACGCAGAAGCCCGCCATGAGGGCGGTGCCGATATTCTCGAAGAGCGCTCCGAATCAGCCAAAACCGGTCGGCAAATCGAAGAAGTGGCGGAGAATCCCGACGCTACCTGGCACTCCAGACCGGATGGCGGCAAGGCTATCGCCACAAAGACCAAGGCGGCGGCGCGGAAGGCAAAACCCCCGGCACCGGATCGGGATTGGCCGAAAGGTGCAAAAAAGGCGCCCATGCCTCACTTCACCGAGCCGGAGCTTGCTAAGCTCAAGCCGAAACCGCCGGCCGGCGAGCGGTGGATCCACGAGATTAAGTTCGATGGCTACCGGCTGCAGGTGAAGATCGAGGACGGGCGCGTGACAATGCTGACACGCGGCGGTCTCGACTGGACAGAGAAATTCGGCAAGGACGTCGTTGATGCCTTTGCATCTTTGCAGGCCGAAATGGCCATCATCGATGGCGAGCTCGTGGTGGAGCGCGATACCGGCGCATCGGATTTCTCCGCCCTGCAGCACGATCTCAGCCAAGGTCGCTACGACCGCTTCGTTTTCTATGCTTTCGACCTGCTCTATCTCGATGGATACAGTCTGCTAAATGTAAGCCTTCTCGAACGCAAACACCTGCTGGAAAAGCTGCTTCCCAAAGACAGCGCCAAGCTGCGCTACAGCACGCATTTCAATGAAAATGGCGGCCTGGTGCTGAACCATGCCTGCAGGCTCAGTCTCGAAGGCGTCGTCTCCAAGCAGCGTGACAGCAAATATGTCTCCGGCCGTAAGGGTGAATGGATCAAATCCAAATGTTCGCAGCGGCAGGAATTCGTGATCGGCGGCTACGTACCCTCGACCGCGATGAAGAATGCCATCGGCTCGCTCGCCATGGGCTACTACGAGGATGGCTCGCTGAAGCATGTCGGCCGCGTCGGCACTGGGTACACGGTGGCGACGGCGCAGATGCTTTACGAGCGGCTGTCGGCGATGGAGATGAAGGAGAATTCCTTCGACGACAAGCTGACCGCCGAGGAGCGGCGCGGCCTGCATTACGTCAAGCCGCAGCTCGTTGCCGAAGTGGAGTTCCGCGCATGGTCGGCCGATGGTAATCTGCGCCATGCGGCCTTCCGGGGATTGCGGGAGGACAAGCCGGCAAAGGATGTTGTGCGCGAGATGGAAAAGACGACCGCGAAAAACCTGCCGAAATCGGCTGTGACACTAACGCATCCCGACCGCATCTACTGGCCGGACGAAGGCGTCACCAAGGAAGGTCTCGCCAATTATTATGCGCAGGTCTGGCGCTTCATGGCCCCCTATGTGGTCAATCGGCCGCTTGCCCTGTTGCGCCTGCCCGACGGTATTTCCGGCCATCAGCGCTTTTTCCAGAAGCACGCCTGGAAAGGTATGAACGAGCATATCGCGCAAATCACCGACCCCAAGGACAAGAGCGGCGAGAAGCTGCTGCGTGTTACCGATTTCGATGGCGTCGTAGCGCTGGTGCAATCGGCGGTGCTGGAAATCCATCCCTGGGGCACGACCACCGACAATTGGGAAAAGCCCGACATGATCACCATGGACCTCGACCCCGGCGAGGACGTGCCATGGGAAAATGTGATAGCGGCAGCTTACGAACTGAAGGAGCGTATCGAGGGCGAGGGCCTTGCGGCGTTCGTCAAGACCTCCGGCGGCAAAGGCCTGCATGTGGTGACTCCGCTTGAGCCGAAAGCCGGTTGGGTGGATGTGAAAGGCTTTGCGAAGTGGCTGGCCGACAGCATGTCGAAAGATGATCCCAATCGCTATCTTGCAACCGCAACCAAGGCGAAGCGCAGCGGCAAGATCTTCATCGACTACCTCCGGAACGGCCGCGGCAACACTGCTGTTGCCGCCTATTCCACGCGCGCCCGGCCAGGTGCCGCCGTCTCCATGCCGCTGGAATGGAGTGAACTGACAACCGAGATCGGCCCTGCTTATTTCACCGTCGACAACACGCCTGCGCGCCTCGATGCTCTTAGCAAGGATCCATGGGATGGGTTCTTTGCAGCGGCCAAGCCGTTGCAGAAGCGCAAGTCGAAGTCGTGATGATTGGTGCGCTGCTCGCCGGAGATCAACGCGGCTTGCCGCGCCCGCCTTCAGCGGCCAGGCTCTTCTTCAGCGCATCCATGATGTTTATGACATTACCCGTCGATTTGACCGGCGCGGGCTTACGGGCCGGAGCGGCTTTCTTGAGGCTCTTCTCCTTGCCGCGGATCAGCGCTTTCAAACGTTTCTGAACCGGATCCTGCACCATCGAGGGGGTCCACTCCTTCGTCTCTTCCTTGACAAGCTTCTTCATCAAGGCCAGCAACTCGCTATCGACCTTTGCCTTCATGTCCAGTTCGGCTGCCGGTTCGCGCACCTCGTCACCGTAGCGCAGCGTCCACAGAACAATGCCCTTGCCCTGCGGCTCCAGGAGTACGGCGCGCTCGCGCCGGTAGAGCACCAGTCTGGCAATGCCGACGACATTGTTGGCTCTCATGGCCTCGCGGATCACGCAGAAAGCTTCCATTCCAACCTTGTCTTCCGGCGCCAGGAAATGCGGCTTGTCGTACCAGATCCAGTCGATCGATCCGCTCGGCACGAAACTGTCGATATCGATCGTGCGGGTGCTCTCCAACCCCACTTCCTCGATCTCCTCATCCTCGAGCATGACATAGTCATCCTCGCCACGCGGGTAACCCTTCACCTGATCCCTCTCGGAAACAGGTTTATGCGTGACGCTATCGACATACCGGCTTTCGACACGGTTTTTCGTCGCACGGTTCAGCACATGAAACCGCACCTTGCTCGACTCCGTCGTCGCCGGCGTCAATGAAACGGACGCGGTGACAAGCGAGAGCTTGAGGTAGCCTTTCCAGAATGTTTGACGGGCCATGCGCCATAAACGACGATTGAGGCGGGAGGTTCCGCTCGGTGCGGCTCGCCTGAGAGGAATCCGGGCCCGACACGCAGATTTCAACGGGATGTGATGGCTAGAAGCCACGGAAGGTAAGCGGATATCCGTTTCGACAACTTACTGACATGATTTCGTACCAACTGGTTCGATGTCGCAGTTATCAGGCAATCAGATGCTAAAAGAAGATGTATCGCGCGCGAAAAAACTCGCTCTTATCCTCACGCTGTTCTTTGGCGTGATCATATCCTACGCAAAGTTCACCGGACTATTTCCGCCACCGGATCTGCACGACGAGAGCAAATACGGGTCACCGGGCTGGTTCTCAAGCTTCGACCTCGGACCTCCGTCATTCCCTCACCCACCGGAATTTCCGCCAGTTGACAGACCGCGCGACATTCCCGTCTGAATGATGCAGACCGGAAAAGCGGAACACGGTGACCCGACAGGCGAAGACGTCAGCGCTGGGGAACTCAATGTCCTTGATAAGCGTGGATTAGGAATGGTGCCCAGGACCGGGAAGCGGAAAGCGTTATAAATCAATATGGTTAGGTCCGCTCTGGACCACGAACGTTCCCACGTATTTGTTATATTTTTCGGCGATGTGTCCAGCCGAAAAATCTCCAGAAGTAGCGAGTTGGAGGGATGCATGACGCATCAGACTGTTCAGACATGGGCGCCGACTGCGGCGCCGATTCTCAGCGAGAAGACGTTCGCCGAAGCCGCCGCCAGCTACATCGAGCATGGCGGCGATGTCCGCTTCATCGATCCTATCATCGAATATTTCGGAAACAGGCCGCTCGCCTCAATCTATCCGTTCGACGTTAGGCAGATGGCGCTCACGCTCTTCCCGACACAGAGCAACGCGACACGAAACCGCCAGGCGCTCACGCCGGCGCGGGCCGTCATCAACCACGGCTACGAGCGCGGATGGTGCAACCTCATAAGGATCAAGAAGCTGAAGGAAGATCCGGCAAAGCCGAGACAGCCGGCGTCGGCCGTGTGGATGCACGCCTTCATCCGGCGATGCACAAAAGACCGCCTGCCGCATCTAGCCGCGCTTGTGCTGTTCATGGCGCAGACGGCCGCCAGGGTGAGCGAGGCGATCGAATTAAGGTGGAGAGATGTCGATCTCGCGTCTCGTCGAGCATTGCTCGCGAAGACCAAGACTGGCCGCAACTCGGTGCGCCATCTCACGGACGAGCTGGCGGCGCGGCTTCGAGATCTGAGGGGAGAGGCAGGAGATGATGACCGTGTTTTCCGCTTCACGAACCGCCATTCGGTCAACGAGCGGATCAAGGCAGTCTGCCGGCGGGCGGAGATCAGCTATAAATCCAGCCACCTTTGCGGGCGGCACACCTTCGCCACGACGGCGATCGAGCTGGGCGCCGATATCAGGACAGCGATGGAAGCTGGCGACTGGAAGAGCGCTTCTGTCTTCCTCGGCATCTATGTGCATCCGAGGCTGAATTCCGGCCGGATGGTCGCCGATCGCTTCAATGCCGTCCAATTCGACGTGACAATATAGACGGCATTGACCACCGCATGAGCGCGAGGATTAGTGCCCCTTGCCAAAATACCTTATGACGATCGCCAGCCAGTCATAAAGCCACGCAACAGCAGTGGCCGCCGTCACGCCGAGCGCGATCAATCCGCCCGAAAGGACACCGCCGAGGAATTTGATACGCTTCCATTCGTCGATCGTCGGAGAAATTTCGCTCGTCACGGTATGCTTCAGTGCCGCGATGCTGTCGCGCAATTGCGCGTCGACCTGACCGCTGATCGCAACGGTGGTTTCCATTTTCGAAATCTGCTGTTGCTGCTGATCAAGGCGCTGATGGATCGTCGCCCGGCTGCGGTGGGCTTGTTGCTGTTCGACGGCGAAGATCTCGTCGGCGCGATCCTGCCTGTCTGCTACTGCATCGAGCTTGGCCTCTATGTTGCCGAGCGCACGCATGATGTCATCGTTCGACGTCCTTGTTGGCGTCATTTCCTTGCATGCCTCCCGCCCGGCGCGATTTCTGAAGCTGATCGTAGTGGTCGGCACACCACTCGATCTTGTCGTTGATGTTCTGACGAACGATCATCCAGCGCCTCTGTGGGCCGTCGATTGGTTCGTTGAGCTTGGGTTCAACCGCCGGCATTAACTCGCGACAGTAAGGCGGATAGTCGGGAAGATTGTCGCCGGCGCGCTGTGCGCCGATCTGCGCAGCCGCGCTGTCAATGCGCGCGAGCTGCTGTGCCTGCCTTCCCGCGCAGGCGGTCAAGATCATACTGACGCCAGCGACTGACATCAGGGTCCGTATCATCGGCACTCTCTTTCTCCTGTTGGGCGAGTTGTTGGGCAAGCCTGGTGGATGCGTCCTGCGCCTGCTGGCGGGCTTCGGCGGCAAAGATCGCGTTCTCGGTTGCCTGCTTGCGGTATCTGTCAGCCTCGGCTCGCGCCGCCGTCAGCTCTGATCGACTGACGACGCCTTCCGCCGCCGCTTCCGCCGCCTTCGACCGTTCCGACTGGACGCGTCCGACGATGAATTCACGGATGACGGGTACGTGGCTGATGAAGGGAATGTCCCGAAGGCCTGGCACACCCTCGTAGTAGCCGAGCATGACGATGATCGTTATGCCAACGGCTCCGATCGCCTTCACCAGCTCGACGACAATTTTCAACACTGCAGATCCGGTGAACATTACGTCCCCATCAGGCAAAGGGCTTTCTCTTCCTTCCGCCGCTCGAATAGGCCCCGGATCACCCGGCCGCCGTCCTTGTTGAACCAGGTGATGGCCTCGCAGCCAGCGGCGATCTGACCGGCATTGAGCCTTCGCACCGCCGTGCTGTTACCCGCTGTCCCGATCCCAACGTTGAAGGCGAGCGAGGTGTAGGCTGTGTCCCTGGTCGCCGGGAGACGGGTCTGACGTGTCGTTGCGTTGAAATAGCGATGCAGGCCACGGCGATACTCAGCCACCTTCACGCGCATGTGGCGGAGGCATTCCTCCATCGTCATCGGCGGCATGCCGATATAGACCTTGATGCCGGACGCCGTAGTAAGACCGCCGCAGATCGTCGCCACGCCCCCGCCGTCGAGATAGGCAACGAGGCGGATACCCTCCTTCTTTAGGATGAAGGGCACCGCAACATCAAGCGTTTGCTGCTCGGTGGCGGAAGTGATCGGCGGAGCCGCCTCGGCGGCTCGGACTGTCGACGTAAACAGGAAGGCCAGCAGGAACAGGATGACGACCACGCCACCAATGCGCACCCATTCGCGCCACGTGGATTCGCTCTGCTCGTAAAGCCGGCCGGCGATGCCAGCCAGCAAGAGCAGAATGCCGAGCCACCAGAAAAGGACGGGGTCGGAATCCTGCTCGGTAAGGCGGTATTTCAGCTCCGGATAGATCAGGACGAAAAGCCCCGCGATCTGCATCCAGAAACTCAAGGAAAGGGCGATCACTCGCCGCCAGTTAGGCACGATCATGTCTATCTCCGATGTTGGATATGAAAATGCCGCCTGCGAGAGGCGGCTCAGAAGGGGATCAGGCCCCTATCCTTTGATGATGGGGCGGTGGGTATCGCGCAGTAACTTCGGTTGTGATAATGATGCCAGAACGCTCGGAGGTTACGAATGCGCGCTGGCCCTTTTTCTGATGCTTCCCGATATTTTCTCACCTCCCTTTGGGCGTCTTTACGGCGCTTTTTTATGCTTCATCTGTTGAGCGGGAGCGAAGATTGGTGGCAGCCTGAACACGTCACATCGTGGGTTACAGATATTAACACCAGGCAGCCAATCAAAGGCTACGTCATGTGCAAGATCATCGATGGCCGATGGGCTTACCGAGCGATGACCGATGAAGAGTACGAAGACTATCTTCGGCGAACCGCTTGGTAGTCATGCAGTGACGCTGGCAATCGCTGCATTATCGAGAAGATAATCCAGAATTTGCACTCTCTTGAGCGTCCCCGCCCATGGTCGGGTGCCATCCGTTCTATTCTTCAGAACCAAATTGGTCAGTCCCGTTGCCATCGGGGCGCTGGAGCTGGCCGTTGTCCCGACCGAACCACCAGAACCGGCATTCATGTCATTAGTGCGAGCGCGGACGGCCGTTTTAAAGTCTGTCCCATTGGCGGCGCCCACATTGACGGAGCCTGAGCCACCTGGCACCGAGGCTGTTGACGTATGGAAGACGACGATGCCCCACGACTTTGTTGATGTGCCCACACGCGATACCGCAACGAATTCGTCTGTCGGGACGCCATCGTTACCGTCATCAATGCAAACAGCATATTGCGCTGTAGCGCTGTCGACGTTCGGATTCGTACCGCTCACGAAGATGGAAAATTGCGATGAGAGAAGCCTATCAACCGGCATGCTCTCGACGGCGGCCGATATGTAATAGCCTGCCGCCGTCAATTCAGCGATGCTGTTGTAGACGAGGTTCCGATAAAAGAAGCGGCTGTTGGTGAAATCAAGATCGAGCACTGCGTGTTTATCGAACCACGTCTGGGCGGTGGTCAGTTTGAAATACGCTGCTCGCCCGAACTCAAGCGAACCTGCCGCCACCAGGTGGATGTTATCCGTGTAGTAAGCGAACCCTCTGGTGTCGACGAGGAAATTCAACGGATTGTTGTCGACAACCTGGCGCTGCTTGGCAACCATAGCTTCAAAGTTATAGCCGCCGAAACGATTGCTGACCATGTGAGCGCAAATCTTTGTGTTCGCGTCACCCCAGTCGGATCGGATATGCGTGTAAAGCTCAAGGGCGTTTGTCGCATAGTCAGCAGTAGCCGACGTGTTCTGCGCATCCGCCTCGCCTTGCGCCCATATCACATACTTCAGTGGAAGGCCGCACGCCGCTCTTGCCGCTGCGACAATTGCCGTTGTCTCTGGAAAGAGTTGCGCCGCAGTCTGTGACCAATCTTTTGCGGCCCCGCCCAGATTGCCGTAGATTGATGCCGCCCCGAGCTGCGAACCACCAAGATAATTCTTGACGATGTAAAGCGTGCCACTCGGGTGGTCAGCAAGCCAGGAGAGCGCAAAACCTGCTTCCGGCCCCCATGCCGTGGCAGCAGCAGGGCTGTAGGTCTCAAAAACGTTCGTGGAATTATTCCACATCTTGACGCGCGGCGTATCGGTCCATCCGGATGGAGTGCCGGAAACGCCTTGAACACCCGCGTTGCTTTGGCCGGCGATGGCGACAAGTTCATCGACGACAGGTACCCCACCGCCCTTTGCGGCGGCGGCCTGTATAAGGCGCAGTTTTCGATTGTTGATCGCCATGGATCAGACCTCGATCGTGTGCAGCTTGATCTTGTAGACGTCGCCGGAACCCGGCGTGAAGCCGGAGATGGCCTGCAGGATGCCGTAGCAGTTGCCGGACGCGAGCAGCAGCTGCTTGCCGATATTGTTGACGCTGACGAAGCAGGTCGAGCCAAGGTCGACCGCAGCCGGAATATCGATGTAGTCGAGATAGGAGGCGCGGTCGCCGGATACCAGATCGAACCCCGCCGCATCGGCCGGCGCAGATGGCGGCGTGACCGAATAGAGATGCAGCCGCCACGCGGTCGCCGGCGAGGTCGAGTTATCGATCTCAAGCGAAACACTGTTGATCATCACCGCAGCACCTCCAGCCTTGCCGGCCGCCGTGAAGGTCAAAGCAGCCGCTGCAGCACCGACCACTGCGCCGGCATTGTAAGGCGTCGCGTTTGCCTGGCGGGTGAAGGTTGCGGTGACATCATGCGCGACGCTCACCTGGTTGACGCTGAGCGACCCGGCCAGCGCGTCGCCGATCGTCTGCAGGCGATCGAGCACCGTATTTGCTGGAGGATTCCCCGTCGTGTCGCCGATAAGCTTGATGAGCGCGGTCAACGTCGCAACGTCAATCGGGTTGCCGTTGGCGTCGAGAATTGTAGCTTGATCCACCTGTGCCATTTAAACCACCTGTCCGATGTATTGGGAGTTGCTGGAGGAAGAGAAGTCGAGAGAAGGAGCGGCGGGCGCGCCGCCGCCGGAGCGCGTGATGACGATCGTCGCGCCGGCGGTCACGTCGAAATAGGCCTGGAACGGCACCTCGATCATGACCGCCTGGCCGTTGCCACCAACGGTCGGGCCGCCGTCGAGAAATTTCGTGCGCGGCAGGTTGATGACGTAGGAATTGCCGAGCGCATCGACGATCGTCGTGGAGATCCCGACGTCGGCATGATCGAGGATCGCCTGATAGGCGTCGTTGTTCTCGAAATAGGTGCTGATCGTGCCCGTCACCTCGAAGCGGCCGAAGCCGTGGCTATAGGGCTCATATCGGCCGACGACGTCATTCTGATAGATGTTGTTGGCGATGTTCATCACCAGCGACTGCACCTTCGGCGCGTTGTCGAGACCGTCGAAGGAAATGTCGGAGACGTTGAGGCCAGCGTTGAACACCGGCGTCGTCGTCGGGTCGGCATAGGTGGCGCCGGCCAGAATGGCATTTGTCGGGTCCGGCGAGCGGATACCCATGATGCCCCAGTTCGCCTGCACCGATTGCCGCGCGCGCAGCGTCAAGGCCAGCGTGTTCCACCGGCAGGCCTGGTAGCGGACATAGCTGTCCGCCGCTCCCTGCTCGTAGAGAAATTCCAGCGTCGCGGCCTGCTGGACCACGCCGTTCTTCAGGACGTTTCCGCTCCATGTCGAGCAGAGCAACCGCTGCAGCCAGGTATCGAACGTGCCGTAGGACAGGAACGTATTGATCGGACCCTGCACCGATCGGCCGACATCGACGATCGAGGCGACGTTGCGGTCTGCGCGGATTTCGTTTGGAATATCCGTCTGCTTGCTGATGCGAACTTCGGAGCTCACATAGCGCATGATCTGGAAAGCAGGGTTGGGTGGCGTCGTGCCGGCCGTCACTTCCGAGACGTCGGCAAGCCGTACCTGACTGCCGTCAGCTACCGTCATTGAAGGGCTCCATCTCCTAGGGATTGCCCACGTCGTCAGACGTTGGCGGATGCGCTTGCCTAAGGCGCAGATTGGGCGATCAGCTTGCCGGCGACGGCCAGGTCACGGCATCGAATGCGGCCTGCGCTGCGCCGGCGTCATTGGCCGCTTCGATCGCAGCTTTTCCGCCGAGGCGGGCCGCCTCGATCGCAGCGCCGATCAGCAGCCACTGCGCATAGGCGCCGGCGACGATCTGGGCAACGCCTTCGATAGTGTCGGCAGTAATGCCGACTTCGGCCGATAGCAGCGGGAAGTCGCCTGCGCCGGACGCAAGGAAGGCCTTCGCCTCGGCCGCCTTCGCCTGATAGGTCATCGCCTGCCCGGCGCCTTGGGTGATGTACTTGAGGCGTTCGGCCTCGGCCGCAAAGTCCAGCCGTGCGCGCAGTTGCGCCTTGACCTCGGCGAGAACAGGCTCCTGCGGCTCCGGCTCGGCTGGCTTCTCTGGCTGCTTGACCGCGAACCCGCCGTCGATCGAGATTGTCAGGCCGTTGATTATGCCGTCGATCGCGGCGGCATATTGCTGCTCGTTGATTTCGATGGCGCCGGGAAAGGCATCCTGGGCGACGCGTCCATTTGCTGCAAAGGGCATTAGGCAATCCTCATGTAGGCTTTGACGCCGACGTTTTTCATGCGGGTTTCAGCTGCAGTGCGCGGCGTGCCATTAGTCCCATCTGAAATCGGTACGCCCGTATTGCCTGTTGCGCCCTCTTGTCGAGGTGAAACGTTATAAATGCTACCTGCCGATGAGCCTATGCCAGCAACGTGAACGTGACCCTGCATCGCATCGTCCTGTTTCGTTCCAGGAGACGTCGACGGCCTGACGATGCGGCCTTCCGTGTTCAGCAGATCGATGGTTCGCCCATTGATCGGGGATGCACCGAAGGTCACAACTGCTGTGGCGAGGACGAGCGGCGCGGCACCCGAGATGCTTTCGCTCGTCAGCTTGCCATTGTTGAAGCCGCCGACACCCGTCAGGCCTGCGGTCAGCTCGATCCAGACTGTGTCAGCGGTAGACGATGGCGGTATATCGACGCCGGCCTTGCTTGTGTCGACGATGTAAAGTTCGCCGATGCCTTTCGATCGCCACTTCATGACCTGCAGATAGGAGGGATCGGCGAGCGCGGCCGCAATCGCAGCCGCAATTCCGTCATCGTTGGTGCCGTCGCCATAGGTGATTTCACCAGTGGCAGTATCGAGCGTCTTGAAGAGGTGATCGACAGTGCCGTCGAAATCGTACCACTTCAGCTTTCCGGCTTCCGCCGTCGAAATCCAGGTCGTTCCGGCAACGGCATAAGAAGGCCGCCCCGTTCCCGAATGGGCGCTTAGTGCGGCTTTGAAATTGTCGTCGATGCGCCCAGCCATGACTGGCGGTGAAACCGGGCCGACGAGAGGGACACTGAAGATTGTCGCCTGTGTCATTGAACGTATCCGTATCCCTTAGCAACATAGTCGAACGTCCGCTCAACCGGAGCGCCCGACGCGTTCTTGAAGATGATGGTGAAGCCGGCATTGGTCTTGCCGGTAATCTCGTAATAGTCGCCGGTCGCCATGTTCTGCGCGGCGATCGACACGCCGCTCAATTCGTAATAGGGCGGCGAGAAGCCAATCGAGCGGCCGGCAGTCGTCACGACCAAGTCGTTTTCGGCGATCACCCGATCCGGCATGTCGACCGTCACCGACAGCCCATGAACGACAGGCGTGACATCGAACTGATACGAGATCAGCCGGGCACGGAAACGATAGGCGCGCGCCGAGACGTCAGCCGTGACGAGCTGCGCCCAATCGGTCCAGACCGGCGAACCGGTTGGATCGTCCGTCGTCGAGGACACCTCGACACGCACGTTCCATAGGGCATCCGACGCCAGGCCAAAATAATCCGGAACATCGAACCAGTCGGCACGATTGAACAGATCGAGGCTCGCGACCTCCCCAACGGCGGAAATGCTTGCGCTGACGCGCGAGGTGTAGACTTCACCGAGATCGATGATATCGGCGAAGTCGTAGACGCCCTCGCTCAGGAAGCCGCCGAGAGACAGGAAATAATCCTCGACAGAAAACCAGTCGACAAGCGCGAACAGGTCGGTTGCCGTGTCGAGCCGCAGCTCGCCGGCGACCTCGATAACCCCGTCTTTGCTGCCGGCGAAAGTCGGCGCCTCATCGAGCGCCTCGATGGCGTTGAACGCGGTCAGCGGATTGACCGAGCTGACGATCAGCGCGGCGTTGATCGACATCAGTCCCGCAAAACTCACTGCCTTGATGAGGTATGTCCCGACCATGGCAGGAACCTGCGCCTGCGAACCGAGGACACGCTCACGGAGCTGCGACGCGGCCTGCCAGGTCACGCCGCTAAGCGCCGGCGAGAACCGGATCTCGAAGTGTGAAACCGCCTGATCGGTCTGCGCGGCCCACTGCAGCATCGCGACATCGCCACTGATGGCAACGCGGAAATCGCTGACATCGGCGGGATTGGACGCAAAGATCGCACAGACGAACGAGCCCGTCGCAAAGCCGGAAAGATCGCCGTTGGCGAAGATCGCCCTGACACGCACGTCATAGACGCCGGCCGCAAGATCGACAAGCTTGGCGGCCGGCGCACTGACGCTTGGCGCTGTAATCCAGACATCATCGCCAGACCGGCGAAACTGCACGATGTAGGAGGCGGCGGCGCCAATCACCGGCGCCTGCCAGACGAGGTCGATTTCCGAGGTCGCCGGATTGGTTGTCCATATCGTCTCCGAATAGGTGAGGCCCGTTGGCGCGGACGCGCGATAGTCCGGTATCGGCGCAATGCCGGTCTGGAACGGCGGTATCGTTCCCTTGTCGGCCTGCATGATACCGGGCGCGTCGTCGACCAGCTCCAGCCGCGCGGAAAGATCCTGCCGCGCCATGATGCTCTTGACGCGCAGCACCACGCTTTCGAACCCGTTCTCGCCAAAAAGGGCAAGATCACCAGGAGAGGGCGGCACGCCCGTATCAGCGAAGGTGAACGACGTGAATTCGCCATCAATGCCAGCGATCTGGCGAACGATCGAGGAACCGTCGGCGGCACGAAACCGCATCGAGTATGTCTTTCCCGCCTGCATCGTCATCGTGTCGTCGAGCACGACGCCGGCAGGCGAAGCGATGACCGATTTCACGCGCGCCGCACCGGCACCCCAGAGCACGACATCATGGTTGACGCGCACGCGATCGCCGCGCGTGCAGACAAGGTGTTCAAAATCGGTATCGAGCGTATAGGTCTCGCGCTGCAGGCGCAGCTGCGCGATATGGTATCGCCCGTGTTTCCAGATCAGGTCCGGGTCCGTGACACCGGGAAAATCAATCCCTTCGAACTTGGTGGCATTGCTCACCGTATAGCCATCGTCATAGACGACGCGCTCGTCGTTGAGGTAGCCGTTCTTGCCGTTAATGAATTTGACCCGCCAGCCATGCGGCAGATCCGCATAGGCCCGCACCGATGAGAAGTTCTTCGAGTTGCGCGGCGTGAAATGCTGGACGATCGGCGAGTCTGCGATATCCCAGACAACACCCCATCGCCCGTCGCGGAACGATACGGCGCCACGGCCGGCCGCGGCGATCTGCGTCAGCCGATCATAGACCGACACCTGCTCGCTTGCGACGAAGTCGAACGTGAAACCGTTCGCCGCGCAGTAAGCGTGCCAATCCTGCAGGCTCGCAAGGTCGATCATGGCATCGGCAACCGGGCGAGCATTGGCGTTGCCCTGCAGCACCTGCCGGAAGTGGTCGGCCGGATTACGCGTGACCTGACCCGGAACCCACGATGTGCCATTCCAGGCTCGTATTTTTGGGCTGGCGATGCAATTCAGCGTATTGACCGTGCCGTTCAACTGGCCGGTGGCGCGGATGCGCATGGCGATCAGCGTCAGCGGCTTCGGGAAGCTGATAACCGGCTCGTTGCGGCGGCCGCGAACGGCCGTCCAGTACACGGTTTCGGACACGGTATCCTTGCCACCGCTATCGTCAGGCGATGACTTGCTGAGACGGACGTCGTATTTGCCGCGAGCGACGGACACAGCCAGCGTGCGGCGAACGGCCTGCGGCGAATTCGACGTCAGGTCGATCGTGCCCATATTCACCCAGGCAGAGCCGGATGAGAGTTTGTATTGCACCGCCACGGTAACCGTGTAATTGACGCGCGAGCCGTCCTTCGCCTTCACCCGGTAGACGCCATTCGGCGCGCTGACATCCACCGAGATGACATCGACATTGTCGGCCGTCGTGCGCTGCACCCAGCCGGTCGGGCCATCGAGAAGGACGGAAACATCCTCCTGATAGACAGGCTTGGTGTAGAGGGTGACGGGCGTGACCGTATGGTCGGCGATGATCTCGTATTTGACGTCATCGAACTTGTTGATCGCGGTTTCGCCGATCTTCAGGTCGGAGATGCTGATCGGGCCATAGCCGACGACGAAGAGCATGCAGAGATACTGGTCGTCACCGACAAGCTCGGTATAGGCGCCGGCCGCATAGGGCGGCGAGATCCGGTGAACACCTGATATCTCCGGTATCGCACCATATTGCGCCGCCTGGTTCTGCGCGCCGCCGATCGAATAGAGCGGCTTCGTGTCCGGCAGGGAATCCGGCTTGGCGACCGGAAACAGCGCATTGATCAGCAGCGAGCCGACAATCGATATACCGGCACCAATGAGACCGGTGGCAACGGCGAAAGCGGTGGTTCCAGGCAAAAGACCAAACACTGTCGCCGCCAGCCATGGGGCGACAACCGCGGCAAAAAGCGCCACGACGAGGCCGGCGATCGCGCGCAGCGCTCCCTTGCCAGGCACCCTGACGATAACCACCGAGACGCCAGGCTTGACGCGCACACGCGCCCAATTGTGCTGCTCGATCACATGGCCGTTGATACTGACATGCAGGCGCACGGGCTCAATCCCGCAGCAGCCGATGATCTCGTCGATCGAGAGGCCGGCCGGTACCTGAATGTGATCGCGCTGCTGGCGGAGCGGCGATCGACGCAGATAGACATCGACGCGCTCGCCGGGAGCGATGATCTGGGCATCCGCATTGCGGACTGTCAGCATGGGAGATACCTGAAAAAGCCGACGATGCGATTGCGCCAGCGCATATCGCTCATCAGTTCGATCTGTGAGGGGTGCGGCCCCTCGGAATGAAGCATGCGCCCGCCACCGATGAACACGCCGACATGGCTTTCATCGCGCCCGACGCGCATCAGCACGCAATCACCAGGCTCCGGCGCATCAACCTCGGTCCAGTGGTTGCCTCGCTCGGCAATGATCAACTGCGAGATCTCGCGCCGGTGAAACTCCAGTTCCCGCATTTCGGCGGAATAGGACGGGATCTGCCGGCCGAGAACATCCCGGTAATAGAGGTAGAGGATACCCCAGCAATCCGCGCCGTCGTAATCCCGGCCGTGCGGCTGATAGGGAACGCCAATGAACCGCTCCATCAGAACAGCCCCGGAAAACTTCCGGGCGTGAATTGCCCGGCCGGATGCGGTTCATTGATGAGGCCATCGGCAACGACATTCGTCGAGATATACTTTTCCTCGATTGTCGCGTCTGACATCTGCAGCACCGGCATGGTGATCTCGACAACATCGGGATCGGATGCCAGGACGATTTCCAGCTTGACGCTGGGTGGCGTCGTAAAGGAACGCAGGATCGGAACAAGCGTCCGGTCGATGCTGTCCATCGTCAACGCAACCTTCGGCGCGCTGTCGCTCACATCATCTGCGAGGGTGAATTCGAACGGCAGAAAGATATACTGCTCACCCCTGCTTTCCGTCCCATAGAGCAACGGATCATCGGAAAGCCGAGTGGTCGGATCGCTTGAGATGAAGATCGGCTCGTCGAGGCTTTCATGCGTCACGGTCAACAGGCAGATCGGAACCTCGTCCGTCTCCTGGGCGTAGACCGCACTGCGGAAGCGGTTGCTGACATTACGGCTCACGGCAACACCTCCAGCACGATCTGGATGCGCCAGTCCGCGCCGACAGACGCCTCCTTGATCGGCTGCGTCATCCGCGCCAGCAGCGGCGAGCCGCCATGCGGATCAGGGAAGGTGAAGGCCTTCGCACGGTCGGCAATGTCGTTTTCGATGAAATCGATCAGCACCTGAAACTGCGCGCTCGACATGATCATCGACCCGGACAGCGGTTTAACGGCCGCCGTCGTGCGCCGGCGAACCTTGGCTGGACCGATGGAGACGCTGGAGGCAATCAGGTTGTCGGCGCCCTGCGCGTCATAGCCATCGCGCAGGAAAACCTGCGGCAGGGTGGCGGGCCATACGGGAACGGTCATCGGCGCGCCAACGATTCAGAGAGGCCGAACTGCGACTTCACCGCGCGCCGCGAGCGAGATCCGGGCGTGCTCATATTGTTGGCGACTGCCTCGTCGATGATGATATCGAACTGAGGTCCGTCGTTCGTGTCGCGCCGCTCTGTCCGCACGTTCGATCCGTTGTTGTTGATGATGTTCGGCTTGAAAATGACGGTCGTCGGCGATCCCCCGCCGACACCAGAAAGCATGGCTTCCGTCCTGTGGTTCGGGATGACCTGAGAGCCGCGCGGCAGGTTGACCAGCTCGCGACCGCCTTCGCCGACGACTGCAAGACCCCCAGGCGCATAGTCCGTGCCGCTGGCATAGAGCCCGATCCCGCCGCCCGCCCATGCGCCGGCAAACTGGGCTGACGAGCCAAGCACCGAGGTACCGAAGGCGTTCAGGCCGCCGCCGAAGAGGCCACCGAATAGCTTGCTGAACAGGCCGCCACCGCCAGATGACGGTGCTGCGGGAAACGCGTTTGCAAGCTTCTGCCCAAACGTCCCGACACCGCTGCCAAACTGATTGAGGCCCTGCGCCGCAGATCCGACCGCTGGCGTGAGGTTCCCGAGGCCGCCGCCAAGGGAAGTTACACCCTTCGTCGCCAGATCCGCCGACGTTCCCAGCTTGTTGACAGCCTCGACGGCCGCATTGGTGCCTCTGCCGCCGATACCGTCCCAATTGCCGACACCGGCCTTGGCAGCGCCATACCACGAGCCCCAGCCGTTCTGCGAAGCATACCGGAGAGACCAGTCTGTTGCGGCCGGCCCATTCGCCGCGAGCGCCGGATCCAGGCCTGTCTGACGCATGAACAGATTGCCAAGGCCGCCGCCCTTGTAGAGCTGGAAAGGCCCGAACGATTGCTCTTGAATGCCATTTTTGACATAGCCCGACTGCAGGTTCCAGCTGCTGAGACCACCTTCAGACCGGGCAACTTTCAAGGCGATATTCGGATCGACACCGTATAGCGGCGCACGCGCGCTGATGAAGGATGCGACATCACCGAGCGGCGCGCTGGTTACCGGAGTAACCGGTGCCCTTCCAATATTGTCATTCGCGCCGAGAAGCTTGCTCAGTGTCGTATTGGCCGTGAAATTGTCATTCGCAGCCAGCGAGCCGACGCCAATCTTCGACAGCAGGCCGCCGCCCGAGACACCCCCAAGCAGCGAGTTGACCAGCTGATCGATCCAGCGCTCGCTCATCTTGTTCACGGCATTGGTGAGCGCATTGATGACAGCGTCGCCGAGCGCCTTGCCGAAACTGTCACCCTGCGTCAGGCCGTCACGGAAATCGGTGAAGAAGCCCTTCACGCCTGCGCGCAGTTCCTCGATCCGCATGTTGTCGCGCATGATCTGCGCTTCCTGCGAATTGAGATCGACGGGCAGGCCAGAACCACGAAGGCGGGATGCTATTTCCTGATCGCCAGAGGATCGAAAGAGCTGCTCGCGCTCGAATCGCAGATCGGCATTCAGACGAACCTTGGCCGCCTCAGTCGCCGCCCTGCCATAGGCTTCGGCAAGTTTTTCGATCTCCGCCCGCTGTGCCGCCGTGACAGTGCGCCCCTTGTCCTGCGCCTGTTGCAGAAGGTCCAACTGCAGGCGCATCTTTTCGGCGGCAATACCGGTCTCGCCGGCAACCTTCGCCTCGAGCTGCATTTGCTCGATACGGTCGTTCGCGCTCTTCACCAGGTCGCGATAGGCCTCAGCGCTTGATTTCTGCGTCTTGGCATCGCCTGGCAGGCCTTCAAGCTCGACATTCGGCCGCTGTGTCGGCACAGGAACGCCGACGCGAACGCCGTCGCCGTTGGTGATCGTCGGGTTCTGGTTATCCAGCCGCTGCTGTGCCGCACGCTGCGCAGCAAGCACCCTGCGGCGGGATTCCTCGTCGAGAATGCCGTTGACGACAGGAATTGCAGCCATGGCGCGGCGCGCCGCCTCATCGGCCGGCGAAAGCGCAGCCTTGCCGACCTCCTGCAATTCCTTGAGAGCCTTGGTCAGCTCATTGATCCCACTGACCTGGCCGGATGCGGACGGCCCCACCAAGCCAAGCCCTTCGCGCAGTTTCTGCAGGGCGATATCGGTCAGGCTGAGATTTGCCCGAAGCTCCTTCACCTTGTCGGTGAGTTCATTGTTCGCCAGGACATCACGCGTCTTTTCCAGACCCGTGACGCTATCCGGCACCTGGACGAAACGGCCGATACGCGGATCGGAGAAGCCCTGCCGCTCCAGATCCATGTTCGTCGTCACCTGCTGGGCAATAGCGCTCTTGAGCCGCAGGCCCGTGATTTCCAGTTCGGACTGCGCGACGGCGCGAGCTGCCTCCTGTCGCTTCAGCTCCAACTCAAGAAGCGCGCGCTTGGCCTCATACTCTTTCTGAGTGCCGGCGACGATCGCAGCTGAGGCGACATCATGCGTGCGCGCGGTGGTGTTGAGCGCCTTGGCATATTCGCTCTGGAGCTTCTGCAATTCGGTGAGCTGCGACTCGACAGCGCTCATGGGCTGCGCCTGCGCCGCAAGCGCCTTCGTCATGTCGTCGACGGCAAGCTTTGCCTCGACGGTGTTGGCTGCGAAGATCTTGTAAGCACCATAGGCGACAACGCCGGCCGCCGCGAACGGCGCGACATACCTCACCAGACCGGCAAGGATAGCCTGAAAATCCCGCAAGGCAGCGTTGACGCCACCGGCGCCACTATAGAGACCGACGATCTGCGAGCCCTGCTGCGCAAGAACCGTTGTCACCGGCATGCCGCCGTAAAGCGAAACGCCGATGTCCTGTAGCTGGAAACCGAGGTTCTGGCGGCGGTACTGCGCCTCATTGTCGTTGGCGGCGCCACTCACATTGACCTTGGTCTGCTGTTCAAGGCGAGCATTCGCCAACTGAACAGCCTTTGCCAGATCCGTCTGCCCGCGCTCGGCGATTCTCGCAGCATCAGCCATGAGGCCGTATTTGCGATAGACGCCGTCGAGGATGGCGGATGCTTCCGTCATCTGGATCTTGCCGGTCTCGACACCGCGCGTCAGCTGGTTGATCGCCTGGTTGAAGCGCTGCGCATTGGCGTAGCCGTCGATATACTGCCGGGAGAGCTTCGACAGCACATTTCCGGAATTGCTGATCTTCTGCTCGTTTTCGGTGAAGGAATCACCGAGGCCCTTGCCGGCCTGCCTCAAGCGATCATTGGCATTGGAGACTTCCTGCGCGCCGGCAGTATACTTGCTCGCATCCATCTCTGCCGAGACGCGCAGCGTACGGACTTCAACGTTAGCCAAGACAATGCCTCGTGAAAGGGTGGCGCAGCCCTATTGCTGCGCCGCTTTTTTCTTGCGCTCGGCTTCGGCCGCCTCGGAGCGCTCGCGCTGGATCTTCAGCCATTCGCCGTCGATCGCATTCATGAAGACATGGAACCGCTTCAGCCGATCGCCTGAAATGTCGTGGTCGCGAGCATACTGGCTTAGCGCCGTGTAGTAGATCGGCCCTTCACCGCCCATCGCCCCGTAGAAGCGATCATATTGCAGCGCGTCGAAGGCCTCGAAGTACATCGCATGCCAGGCCTGCGGGTCGAAATCGTCAGAGACGGTCGGCTGGCGTGGCCTCAGCCATTCCTTGTCCGGTTCCTGCTCGAACAGCTCGGCAAGCCATTCGAGCATCTCAGGTGGCGCCTTCGGCCCGCTTATGCGGCTGCGGAAGGCTTTGCGGAGTTTTTTGCTTCGTCCTCGATGAACTCGACATTCACTTCGGAGAGCTTGGCTGCGCACCACTCGACGGCGGCGACGATGTTCCGGTATTCCGGATCGGAGAGGATCTCCATGGCCGTCGCAGGCGAATATTCGAGATCGAGGCCGCTCCAGTCATGGAGGATATGCGTCGCGTAGAGCTTGCCAAGCTCGACCTTCAGATCGAGCTTCGGCGGGGCTTCCTCGCCAACCTTCGGCTTCGGCTGGTTGGCCTGCCGGGCGACCCGCATCAGGAGGTCGTCGCGCGCCGTCTGAAACGCCGGCAGATGCAAAGACGACACGTTGAACTGCACACCGCCGCCCCAGTCCGGGAAAGGTACCCAATCGCCTTCTGCCTCGCGCTTCAGGTCCGCGCGCAGGGAGGCAATCTTCACAACACTCATTCGGGTCTCCATGGATCGGGGTTTCGGGGAAGGTGAGCGGTGGACAGCCCCGATATTGCCCACCGCTCGTTACGCCAGCGCGGAAGGGGCGCAGGCGATCTGCTTATGCCGCGTCGCGTGTGATCACGATCGAGGCGCCGGCCGTCTGGTCGAAGTAGCCCTGATAGGGGACATCGATCATGACCGCCTGGCCGTTGCCCGCGACCGTGGGGCCGCCGTCAAGGAATTTCGTCTTCGGAAGCTCGATGACGTAGGAATTGCCCAGCGCATCGGCGAGCGTCGTCGAGATGGCGACATCGTCATGATCGAGGATCGCCTGATAGGCGTCGATCGTCTCGAAATATGTGGTCAGCGAACCGGTCACCTCGAAGCGGCCGAGGCCATGGCTGTAGGGCTCGTACGCGCCGAGAATGTCGTTCTGATAGACGTTGTTGGCGATGTTCATGGTCATCGCCTGCACCTTCGGCGCATTGGCAAGACCAGTAAACGAAAGCGCCGAGACGTTCAGGCCGGCATTGAAGACGGGTGTTGTCGTCGCCGGTGTATAGGTGGCGCCGGCAATGATCGCATTCGTCGGGTCCGGCGAACGGATACCCCTGATGCCCCAGTTTGCCTGCACCGACTGGCGGGCGCGCAGCGTGAGCGCCAGAGTATCCCAGCGGCAGGCCTGGTAACGGATGTAGCTGTCCGTCGCGCCCTGCTCGTAGAAGAATTCAAGCGTCGCCGCCTGCTGCACCACGCCGTTCTTGAGGACGTCGGCATTCCACGTCGAGCAGAGCAGCCGCTGCAGCCACGTGTCGAACGTGCCGAACGACAGGAACGTGTTGATCGGACCCTGCACGGAGCGGCCGACATCGACGATCGAGGCGACGTTGCGGTCGGCGCGGATCTCGTTCGGCGTATCCGTCTGCTTGCTGATGCGAACTTCTGAGTTCACATAGCGCATGATCTGGAAAACAGGATTGGCAGGCGTCGTGCCGATGGTCGCTTCCGAGACATCGGCCAGCCGTACCTGACTGCCGTCAGCTACCGTCATTTTAAAGGCTCCATCCAAGGGATTGCCCACGTCACAGACGTTGGCGGGCGCGCTTGCCTAAGGCGCGGATAAGGCAACCGGCAGAGCCGGAATTCGTGACGCCGACTTAAGCAGTGCGGCGATCTGGAGCCGGCCCCCTTTTCCAAGGTCCGCGCTCAAATGTGTTTCTGTGCCGGAAATGATCCGCACGCCGGACGTCGATTTCTTCCTCAAAGGAAGAACCAGCCCTTGTGCAGGAACGCCATTCTGCATCCGGAGGGCTATAGTCGTCGGAGCGACCGTAATTTGATCTATCGAACATTGAGGCTCCTATGACCCGGTGATGTCTCGGCGACGCCACCGGATGATGGCCGCGATCGAAAAGTAGTTCGGAAAATCCTGCCCTGGATCACCTGCGCCGATCGACATTTGCGGCATGAACAGCTCGCCGATCGGCTGTTCGCGAAACAGGTTCAACAGCTGGTCGGCGTATTGACGCGCCAGCGCACTCCCTTTCCCCGACGGGGTCATTACATGCATCCATGTGACGCCCTCTTCGAGGAACATATTGCTGCCTGCGGCGCCGAAACTCTCCTGATCGTAGCTGTCGCCGAAGATCTCGACATAGACGAAAGCTGGCGTGTTATTTTCCAGCAGTTCCTGCGCGAACTCGTTTTCAAATATGACAGGCGTCGCGGTCCAGTCGGCAAGCCGAGTATGGAACGCATCGAACGTGGCAAAGCTGGACATCAGGCCGCCTGGTTGATGATGATTGACGGATAGGTGATCGACTGACCGGCCTGCCGGTCTTTGCGGCGACCCTGTGAGCCCCTCAGAACATACGGCATCCCGGCATGAACGCCCGAACGCACATCGAGCCACCGCGTTTCGAAGACGAAGGCGCCCGCCGAGTTCCGGCCGCCGCCTGCGCCGAATGCACTGGCGACCGCGCGCTTAGCTGCATCAAACACCTGGTTGCGCTTCCTATTTCCGATCACGCCAGCCTCTACCTTGCGGATGTACGGCTGAAAGTTCGTGATGATGACCTCGGCGTCAGGATCGATGGTGTCGAAGTCGGTGACCGGCTTCTGATTTGCCAGGACGATGAACGACTCCCGGAACCTTCCGCTCTTCACCGGCGACCGCATGCGCAGCTCGTTCAGCGCGAACTTGATCACCGCATCCCAGAGCGCAAACTCATAGACAATCGGCCCCGGCAGCTCGACGGCCTCTTCTTTCAGCCCCGGCCGCCCATTGACGTACCTGTTGTAAGTCGGAGAGGCACGCCCGGAAGCGATCACTTCTGCAACGCTCCGCTTGGCAAAGCTCGCCAGCGCCGTCTTGATCGCCGCCGGCTCAAGATCCTGCGTCGCAAGCTTCAGCTCGCGATCGAAGATGTCGAAGGACGATGCCATCAGCCCGCCACCACGAGATTGCAGCGAATCCACTGCCCATGAAGGAAGATCGGGTCGGACATCTTCACCTGGCGTTCTCGACCCTTAATCACCATGAAATCCGTTACTTTTGGCAACCGCGGATCAACCGCCACAGAGGGTTGACCGCCTCCAGGCCAACCCGCCGCAAGGATCTGCGTCGGCGAAATGATGACCTCCAGGTCGAGCTGCGTGATCGTCCCGACGATCTTTTCCGCCTTCACGCCACGCACCAAGGCGCGACACGTCACTTCCGCATCAGGACCGCCGCTAACCCTGCGACGCAGGAGAATATCTTCCCCGTGCTTCAGCAACTGGTCGTCGAGCTGCACGATGGCGTGTTCGGGCGTCATGCGTAAATCCGCAAGCCAGAGAGCAACCGATCCGAAGCCTGCCGGATGATATTTCCAGCCTGCTCTGAAACTGTGTATTCCGTCCGGCCGACGCCCTCGACCTCTTCGGCGCGAAGGAATAGGTCATCTTTGCCAAGTGAGCGAAGATGCTGAACGGAGAGTATGATTGCCTGCCTCACCTGAGCAGGAACCTTTCCAGTTCCGCCCTCATCAACCGCGTTTTCATCGTATCCTGCTCGATACCTGATTACGATCGGGTCCGGACGCGAGGCGAGCGATGGCATGGAAAAGCCATCGAGTAGCCAAAAGAGGCCATTCGAAGACTGAAAGTCTCCATCTGCGAGAAGTTCTTCGGTGCCGCCTTGGGAAAAATAGCGGACTTCCTCAACCTCTATGAAGGGAGGGTACGGAAGACGTAATGGCGCACACGGCCAACAATCAAGCGCAACCTCAAGTGTCTGCTCTCCGAGGCAGCGGCCAAGCCATCCGTCCGGGCCGTCGAGTTCCCCCGTCACAGCAGCGATCATAGCCTCGACGAACGTGTCGCCGGCATCAACACCAGCAATGTCCTCAGGCAAAACAATCGGACTTGGGGGGATAACGACCCGAACGAGCATGGCAAGACCTCAGTCGACGAGGATATGGAACAGGCCGGTTTTGTTCGCCCCGCCCTGAGCGAGAACGATCTTCAGCTTGTCGACCACGCCAATCTTATCGAGAATGGCTGTCCCGCCGGCCGCATAAAGAGCTGCGACACCGGCCTGCGTATGCGTGGCTGCACGCGGATAGCGAACGGCAGATGCATTGACGTTGGACTCAGTCCAAACGTTTTCGCCGGTATCATTGGCAGTAATTGCGAAGTCGACGCCATCCGTATAGGCGTTCGCGCCATCCTTCACATATTGGATGCTATGGATCTTGCCGGCAATGCGTGGGCTGTAAGCCGTGGCGTTGCCGCTTCCGTCGGTCGTGACGGGAACCTTAAAACGTCGCATGTTCATCTCCATTGGCGGCCCACAGCCGCGAGAGGGTTATTCGTCGATGCTCTTGCCGACGATCTTCGACCGCCGCTTCTCGAACCTCTTGTTGGTGATTGCTCCAGGCTCGCCCTCGGGCTCGTCGACTTCCTCTTCGTCAGGGGAGTCGGGGTTCGGAACATAGCCTTTCTTGACGAGCTGCTTGTATCGCTTCTCGTCAACGGTGATGGTTTCGCCCCGCTGCACGATCACGCCGTTAGGCGCCAGATGTGGCTTTAGGACAGTGGTCTCGATAGTCTTGGACATGGCCGAAAACTCCCGTGGGAAAGAAGGGCCGACACACGCCGGCCCTCAAGCACAGCTTAGAACGCGCCGTAGACGAAGCTCTGCGGACGGAAGACCGCCAGCGCGAGGCGCTCTTCAGCGCGGATCGTCACCATGTTCTTGACGAAGTTGTCGCCGTCTTCGGTTGATACCTGAACGTTCGCGTCTTCGCGGTCGAACACCTGCGCCGCCATGTTGAAGGCGCCCACCATGAAGTGTCCTGCCGGCATGGCGTTGGTGTCGACGACAGGCAAGCCCCACATGCGAGGCTGGAGATTGGTGCCTGGATTGCCGAAGATGTAACGGCCGTTCATATCCTTCAGTGTTTCGATATCAGCCCAGTCGTTCGGATTGAGCACAATTCCGGATGCTGCGTACTCGGCGATGCGAACCTGCAGGATAGCACGGCGCAAAATGTCGACCTGCTGGTCGTCGGCCTTGACGAGGTTGGTATCGAAGGCCGTCGCCTGAGGAATGAGACCCTCAAGGTTCTGGCCAGTGCCGTCGCCAGCAAGAAGCTGTACTTCCTCCTGATATTCCAGGCCATAGCGAGCGCGTCCATCGATATAGGACTGCAGGAGAGGGATATCCGCGAGAACCTGAACCGACGCCTTGAACCAGTGCGCGATGGTCCGAACCGGCGTATCGACAAGATCGAGCGACAGATCCGACTGCGGCTTCAGCGCGGCTTCAGCAACCGGCGCAGCCATATTCTGGAAGCCCGTTTCCTGAACGTATTGGATCAGGTTGGAACTCGTGCGGCCTTGCATAAGCAGGCTACGGATCGTCATGCGCCGGTTCGGAGGCGCGATAACTCCAGCGAGGCGATCCGGAGCGATGGCGTTTCCGACGCCACCAGTACCTGTCGGCGAGCTGGTAATGCTCGTAACCGCCGCGTTCATGGTGATGGACTTGAACGCCATGCGAGCCGTGCCGCGCTGGTCTGCGGCAAGTTTCTTGAATGCTTCACTGTCGGTGAAGCTTTCACCTGTCGACTTCAGCAGGTCAAAGTCACCGCCGGCACGGCGCGCCGCCTTCTGCTCCAGTTCGAGCAGCCGCGCATGCATGGCGGCGTTGCCTTCGACGATCTTTTCAATTGCGCTCTTGGTGTCGGCCGCGACACTGCCGGCCGCCTTGGCCTCGCTGTTCGCCTTTTCGACAAGCGCCTTAAGCTCTTCATCGCGAACCGTCAGCTTCGCGAGCAGATCCTGAAATTCTTTATCCATGGTGGAGTTTCCTATTTGCCCAGTCGGGAGAGGAATTGATCGAGAGATGCTTTTGCATCGGGTGACAGTGTCCGCGTCTCCGGCCCAGAATCACTCTGGAGCGCGCCCTTGCCGCGAGAGACGAATGCGGTCGCAAGTGCGTTGGGGAAGCCTGCCTCACGCAGGACATCCTCGATCTGTGAAAGCGGCGGCGTCTCGCCAGCGGCAAACATGCGCCGGGAATTTGCAGACGCGCCCATCTTGGGTGACGAGACACCTAGGCGCTGCAAAGTGTCCTGCATCGTACCGATCCGATCGGCCATGCCACGCTTCACCAGCTCTTGCGCGCCAAACATCCGGCCCTTGCCGAAGTTATCGCGAACCGTGGCCGCCGAAACGCGTCTGCCGGCCGCCACCGCATTGATGAATGCTTCCTCGGCGAGATTGACGCGCTGTTGGAGGTAGTCGCGCGCGTCGGTCGAAAGCGGACTGATATTTGCAGTCTCAGCCTTGTAAATCCCGTGCTGCGCTCGAATAAGCGTGGGTTTCACGCCCTCTTTTTCCAGCAGCCTCGAGATATCCTCGTGCACAGAATAGACGCCGATCGATCCCGCTTCACCGCCTGGTGTAACAACAATCTCGTCTGCCTGAGAGGCGAGGTAATACGATGCCGAGGCTGAAAGGCTGTCCACCTGAGCGATAATCGGCTTGACGCCCCTGGCGTTGCGGATCTCGGTGGCGAGCTCATCAACGCCGTACGTGCCGCCACCAGGGCTATCATGTGAAAACACGATTGCTTTCACACTCTCATCGGCCAAAGCCGCCCTGAAGAGCTGCGAGAGAGCCTCTGTCGAGGTTCCACCGCCACCGCTCACGTCCTGCATCATTGCCATGCGCTGCGAGATGACACCGTGCACAGGCAATATCGCGATGCCGGCCTGCGGTTCAGCGCGATCCGGATTACGGGAATCGCCTATCCTGGCCTGAACCTCGTCAGCGGTAAAAGATCCGCCGCGCGCCTTGAACATGAGAAAACTGGAGACGATCTCCAACTTCTCAGGTTGCATCGCCCATGGCTGGCCCGCGAAGGCCGCCAAAATACGAAGGTAGTGCATGAGAAGGCTCCTACTTATCGTCAGCAGGTTGAGGCTTGGGCTTGGGCTTCATGGTGCCAAAGCCATCCGGTGTCGGCGCCGCTGGAATCTTGCCTAGCATTTCGAGCGGAACGAGGTTCGATTGCACTGTCAGGATGTCGCCGCCTGGCAGTGGCGGATCGTTTTCCTTCTTGCGCAGCTCGTTTCGCGTCTTGAGACCGTTCTGCGCTTGGACGGACATGATTGCGGCACGGCCGGCACTGTCAGCACGCAGCAGGGCATCAACGTTGTGCTCGACGTACGCCTTCGTTCTTTGCTCAGGCGTCATAAGCTGCTTTTCGATGGCCTGCTCGACCCGCTGAAGCTCGGGGCCAAGGTATAGCGTCAACCATGCAAGGTTGATCTGTTCAACACCCGTTCCCCACATCGTTTGGCCTTGGGCGGCGTGACCGATCAGGATAGGAAAAGTGCCGAACCATCTGCATATTTCCTCAACGTGAAAGCCGCGCGTCTGAAGCAATTGCGCGTCTTCCGGGTTCATGTTCAGCGCCTTGAAGCTGAATCCGGGAGGCAAAGGCATAACCTTTCCCGTCCGCTTAGAGCCGGAAAACTTGTCAAACAGCGAAACCAGCTGCTCACGCTGTTCCTGCGTAGTTTTCGCGCCTGGCTGATCTTCAGCGAAGCCAGAAATATGAAGTCCCTCGCCAAAGGTTCGGCCTGCGACTTCATCAGCGGCAAGAGCTGTCCCCAAAGTCTGCCGGCCATACTCAATGGGCGAAAGCCCCATCATCCCGCCCGCACCAAAGCCGCGCAGATGAAATACCTTGTCTTCACCCCAGTCCGACTGCACCCCGGTCTTCTGGTTGGTGTAGCGATATCGCCTTGCTCCGTCATATGAGCGATAGACCGTCGTGCAATCCGGGTCCATCGGATCGAGCGCAATCAGCGTATCTCCGCTAAAGACCTTTTCAGCATAGGCATTGCCACGAAGGTTCAGACACGCGTAGATGCCCTCCCAGAATTCCATTGCCGTCTGGTCGGCGTTTGGTGTGTCATGGAGCAGCGGGTAGAGGACATGAGAGGTGTCAACCTCCCCTGTCTTCTTCGAATGCACCTTCAACGGCAAAGAACTCATCGTTCTCGCGTTGAGCCTGATGCAGGCCCAAGCCGTTGCCAGCTGCAGAACCGCGTCAGGAGAGGTAGCCTTTCCTGACCATGTTCCCGTGTCCGTATGCCAGCTCGCGGGCTCGGTGAGCTTCACTTTCCTTCGGCCAAATATCCCGTCGAAGATCGTCATGCAGACATCACCGGTTTCTTGAGGTATTCGCCCATGTCGGGCACATAGACGTCGTCGGCGAGGGTCAGACCAACCGCCATTACGCCGGCGACAATGCCGTCGATTTTCTCGGCGCTCTTTTTCTTGGTCGGAGCATAGTTCAGATTGTCGTCGAACTTTACGGCCACGTTGCCCGCCATCCAGCGCAGGATGGGATGGCCGCCGTGATCGAGCTTTCCAGAGACTACCAGGCGCTCGAAGAGCTTCGTGGGCTCGCCGAGGGTGGGGATGCCTTGTCTCATTTTCAGGAAACGTTCTTCGTCAACGCCGTCTTTCACCATGTCGGTGTAGAGCTTAGTCGCATTCCACGGATCGTACCCGATGAGCGCCACATCGAACTTAGACACAGCATCTTCGAGCGCATGTTGAACGAAGCTTTGGTCGACGTAGTCGCCAGGCGTAACTTCCAGCGCCTCGTCTTTGACCCATCGGTCGTAAGAGACCCGATCCTGCTTCGAGCGCCGCGCAACGGTGTCCTCAGGAACCCAAAAGCGAGCCGTTATAATCCAGCGATCACACGTTTCGTCTGGCGGAAAGGCCAGCACCAGGGCGGTCAAGTCATCGCTCGACGACACATCGAGCGCGGCGAAGCATTTTCTGCCTTTGAGGCCTTCTCCGTCTCGCCACTGACGCCAGATCTTCTTGTCAGCGGCGCAGGCATCCCATTTCTTTAGGTTCAACCAACGGACAACCGCATCAATCCACTGATTGGCGTGGTAGCAACGGAAATGCGCCTCTGCCCGAGGGTTATCTTTCGCTATTGCGGCTTCGCGCCTCAGAAACTGTACCGTGGGCGAGATACCGAGAGACGGGTTCGCCTTCAGCCAGTTTGCTTCATCTGCCCAATCATCGTCAGGATCGAGGGCGAAGATAACGACGAGGGTGGTAGGATCGTCGATGCGACCTTCAAGTATCGAAACGCTCTCTTCCCAGAGATCCCATCCTGTCCGGTTCGACTTCACACCCGCAGTCGATGCGTAGAGCTCGATCGGTTCTAGGCGCGTACCCGTGCCCTGGCGCAGGAAGTTCGCCACGTCCGGCGTTTCCCACTCGTGCATCTCGTCGCCGGCAATGACGGTAGGCGATTTGCCGTGTTTGCCCTCAGGCTTACCTGATAGAAGCTCAAAGAGCGCCCGGATTTTCGGGATATAAATCGACTTCTTGAACACCTGCGTATCGCCGAGCTGCGGCGACATGCTGATCATGGCCTTCATCTTGTTGAAGATGATCTTGGCCTGATCCTCGTTCTTCGCAAAGACGAAACCCTGTCCGCCAATCACGCCGTCGAGAATGAAGAACAGCAGCGCAAGAGCCGCCAAGAACTCCGATTTTCCGTTCTTTCGCGGTATCCATAGCATGAGGCGGCGGAAGATCCGCACATGCTCGTACTTAGTCTCCCCGGTCTGCTCGTCTATGATATCGATCGGAGCTTTCCAACCAACCAGAAGACGAACGATGCATTGCTGCCAGGAGGCAAGTTTGAATGGCTTTCCAGCGAAGCGGTCGTCGGTTAAGCGGAAGACCTGCGGGAAAAGCTGAACCGCCTTCTCCGCCTTGGCCTCGTCAAACCATGCGCCGGGAACACGAGAACAGCGATCCCACGCAGTTCCTACCCATTCCCAGCCTTTCGCGACCGCCTCTTTGACCCATTCCGGCTTAGGCCAAAGGAGCGCACCGGCGGCCGCCTGAATTGCGCCGGCGGAAACACTTTCCATCGGTCAATTCATCCGCTCCGGCGGCGGCGAATTCATTCCGCGGAGGATGCCAATCAGATCTGTCGGCTCAGGAGATGCGGTAGGAGCATCCTCATTTGCAGCCGGCGACGACGGCTGAAGCGGCTGCTGGTCGCCCCAGAGCGGCAAATTGCCGAGACCGTGAGCCGCAGCCTGGTCGCGCATGATCTTGTAGCGCGTATCCGGGCGCATGCCGAAGCTGGCCTCCATATCCGTCAGCATCCTTTCGAGCTGTTGCACGGCGACAAACGCCGGATGCCGCTTTTTCGTGTCGTTGCCGTTGGTATCTTTGCCGTTGAACCAGGTGCCTTCCTTCTGAACGGCTAGGTCAGCAGCGATCCACTCGACGACATAACGGCAGTAGCGGGCAAACGGGCTCGCATCGAGATTGCTCAACAGATTGAGGCGCTCCAGCTGCGGTGCCAGTTCGTTCCACACTTCTGTGGCCTTGCGGCTCTTCTTCAGCCACTTAGGCGGGCGCACCTTGCCGACCGTGACCGGCGCGGCCGGCTTTTGCCGAACAGTTTCCACCTCTTTCTGAGACATGCGCTTGCCAGGGTTGCCCTTTGCAGCCTGCTGTTCGTCGGTATCGGGCTTGCGGCCACGTGTCATGTGCTCGCCCTCCCTTTGTCAGGCACCAGAAAAAAATAAATCCGCCAATTTCGCGGAGAAAAAAGGTTGCGCACCCGTCGGTAAGGCCCCTCGGACCCCTAGACTTTCGACCCGCCCCCCGTCCGCATGCGTTCGATCAGGCGTTTGGCCTCCGCCGACTGCTCGGCCTGGATGTCGCCGTCATGGTGGTCGGGGCAAACCGACTGCCACTTGCTCCGGTCCCAGAAGACATCGGGATCGCCATAGTGGCGCTGCGAGTGGTGCACCACGAGGAACATGCGCCTCGGGTTGGTCTGCGGTCGGCCATCCTTTGTCAGGTGACCTGCATTGAGGATGCCTATTGCTTGGCACCTTATGCAGAATTGGTTCTCTGGCTGCGCCAAGAAGTCGGCTCTCTCAGCCTTCCATCGTGCAGTGGTGTAGAGATCGCGACCAGCCTGATTGCGGTATCGGTTCCGATCATACTCGCGCTCGTTCTGCTCTGCAGTGGGGCGTCCGCCGATGCGGAAGGCTTTGGGCTTGCGTGCCATATCCCTTGGATGAAAAAAGGCGACCCGAAGGCCGCCTGTCGTCATCTCATAGCAGTAGCACTTGCCCTGAATCGGCGCCTAGCTTCGAGGCGCTTAGGGCGGGGGCTGACCGGTGTACCGACCTCGGGCTATTGCCCCACACTCTCGTGTGTTCTCAGAGGCTCACTGCAGGATCATCAGCTCATCCGTGAGGAGATTTGTATTCATACCTTTTCGAGATTTGCAAGAGGTACAAGCGTCGGCGTCTCTCGTCCAAACATCATGACTTCTACCACCGCATCACCCTTGCCATCCGACCTGCATGTGATGATCCTCCCGTGCAACGATACCAGAGGTCCAGCAGATATACGCACCTGTTCTCCCTTTCTGAAAACTATCGTCGGCTTCTCCCAATCGAGGCTTCCATCATCGGCCAAAGCCTTGAATCTCTTGACCTCACAGTCAGCGATCCGCATCGGAGAAGAACACCCACCAAGCACGTCAATGACATGCTGCAGGCCGCGAATTGCTAGGAAGGCCTCATCTGAAGCGGCAAACCGAACGAGCACATAACCAGTCATTACGGGGATAGGAACAGGCGGAATAACACGTCCGCGACGACGATATTCCGGGCCCATTCGCATGGGTACAAGAGCCTCGATATCCGCACCCTCAAGCGCGGAATTCACAGCTTTTTCGCGACCCGACATCACCCTGATAGCAAACCATGGCGAATCGTCACGTGCCTTCCTGGAAGCGAAGTGAAGCATATCAGCCCTGATTCGCCTCATGCGATCGTCAAAGCGCTCGCCTGTGCCGACTGCAACGGGACTTCCATCGAACTTATCATGCTGCATCATCATCGCCCCGCTCCATGCCCAGTGCCGCGCGTGCGGCCATTTCGAATTCACCAAGGCCTTCCGGCCCGCCCTTTGGAAACCACACCCCAGCCAGATGCTTCGGATCTGGCTCCGGCACTGGAGGCCAATGCATCTGCTCGTGGTAATCGCGCCACCGCTCGAATGTGGGAGAGCCCAAGGGGACGAACTCACATAGAGCCGCCAAGGCCGAGAAGCGCTTGTCGACGTGATCCTTGGTGCGCTCGGTCGCCATGCGATTGAAACGGATTGCTTCCGGATATCCTTCCTGCTGAACACGCCGCCTGTACTCCTGCTGGCGAAAATCAGTTGGGAAGATGAGATCCTTGCCGTCGATCCGAATGCCACGCTCAGCCAGGAAGGCCATTGCCGTGCTCTCGCTCGTTCGGCGGTAGATCTCGAATTTGCGGACAGTGAGCGGGATAAGGTCATCAGGCAGATCGATGGGCTTCGGCCCGTCAAGCAATGACAGCATGCGCATAGCCGACCAGATGTGGCCGAAAGGTGCGACCGTGACACGCTCTTCCTGCGCCTTGGCCTTTTCGTGAGCCACCTTCGTCTGCTCTGGCAGTCGCTCCCATCTGCGTTCGGTCAGATAGGTCGAAGCAGCAACGGCCTTGGTGCGCCCTAGCTTCCTGCGCTCTTCCAGCCAAACCGGCGTCATGCGCTCGCACTCTGCCCGCTGGGCCGGCGTCAGCGCGTTCCATTCTCTGCGCGCATTTGCCTCGTGGTCATCAAGGTATCCAGGCATTTTCGCAAACCACGCCCTAAACCGCCGCTCTATCACCCTGGGATTTTCTTCCCCTTCATCCTCGCGCTCGCGCTCTCTCTCCGTTCGTTCAACAGGGGGAGTTAAATTACTGTCGTTAATAGGTGCCGGTCCAGAACCGGCAGGGGGTGCCGGTCTAGGACCGGCAGGGGGTGCCGGTATACCGGCAGGGGGGGTACCCATTTCGATGCCATCGATAGGACCGAATTCCTTTTCGTCTTCGTCGTCCCATGCAGCAAATGCATTGCTCTCGACGACGCGATCAAGCACCACGCGATACCAATGGGCGCTGTCTCGGCCGTCCGCGCTGGCAACTTCCTGTTTCTCCACGACGCCGATATCGGCGAGCCGCTTCAGCGAATCCTGCACCGTCGAGCGGCCGCAGCCGAGCTGATCGGCCATTTTGACCTGACTGCGCCGGCACCAGCCTTCCTTATTCGTGTAAGTCCCCAGCAGACACAGCACACGCAGGTCGCTGCCCTTCAGCCGACCGTCTGTGATGATCCACGCTGGAATGATCGAGAACCGTGGCCCGCTCAATTCGCCCCCTCGGCGCCCGCCTGCGCCGCCTGCCTCAGATCCAGCGCGGCGATATGCACCGGCAGGACGATGGTTTGTGGAAGTGTGCCGTCCGGCAGTCGCTTCGCGTTCGTCAGCGACAGGACGGCTTCGAGATAGGCGACACCCGCCAGAAGCCCCGACTTCTGAAGGATCACCCGTATGCTCATGTGCTCTCGGTTCATCACGCCGTACGGGCAGGCAAAGAGCCATTCCGCCCGCTCAGCATGATTGACCGCATCGGCAAGCTGCTCGACTATCGGGAGAAGCGCGCTCAATGCCGCCCATCCCGCGCTTCGTGTTTCACGTTTGATCTAGTGGAACACGTTGATTTCAAATCCAATTCCGGTTCCAAGTAAAAATGCTCGACAGGCACACCGAGCCACCGGCAAAGCGCGATCACCTTGCCCACCGAAACCATCTGTCCGCCCATCGCGCGCGAAATATCGTTGATCGTCACGCCTATCTCACTGGCGAGCGGCCGCATTGCGAGGTTCGGCTCGGAGTAGAATTTCCGCTTCAGCGCCGCCGCGAACTTGCGGAAGTCGTAGTCGGCGCGGGAAGGGTCGCGTGCGTTCTGAAGGCCGGTCATTGGATCTTCTCCCACTTGCCGTAATCGACGAGCTTGACGCCGTAGAGATCGAGATCAACGCCAAGCGCCCGCCACAGCTTCTCGCGCGGCTGGACAGAGAGCGCCCGCCCCATCCAAGCGAGATCGAACTGCACGACCGTCACGCCTGCCCGCTTGCGAATGCGCTCCATTTCCGCCTTGCGCGCGGCATCAAAGGCAGGTCGCTGTTTCTTGGTGCTCGCGTGCTGGCCGGGGAATACAGCGTTGTATCCGGCCATTTCTACACGAGCGCGAAGGAAGCCTTTCAGCATCTCGGATGAGAAATCTGCGCCTTCGATCATGCGAGCACCTCTTCCAGCGGCACACCCGCCTTGAGCTGCCTGGTCATCTCGACCGCGCCGACCGTGGCTATCATGTTCAGGCCCGCGCCAGTCGGCAGGAACCTGCCATCTTCCTGTCGCTCGATGAGGCCCTTCACAGCGAACGCGTCGATGAGCGCAGAGGCGACAGACGGGCGAAGCCCCACGCCACGCCGCAGTGCTATGTCGTCGAAAGGCTCCATGTGCTTCATCCAGATCAGCGATCGGGAGAATTCTTCCTCGATCCGCTCGTCGAGCGTTTTGCGCGGCGTCTCACGCGTGAAATCTTCCTGGTCGCTGAAAGCGAGCGGCTCCGCGTGCACGCCTTCGCCTGGCGCAAGCGGATCTACATCCTGGTATTGCTCCCAATCCACGCGGACCAACGCCGGGAAACCGTCCCCATAGCTCCCATCGCGGTTCCGCTCCCAGACGAACCACGCCGTATTCATCTGGCTTGACGCCTTGTTTCCGGTCCAGCCGTCGCGATGCATCATGGGCAGGCGCCGAGTGAACACATACACGCGGCTTGGCGGGTTTCGGTCCATGACGAAGCAGCGGTCAGCGTCTTCGAACCCAGCAAGGAAATTCAGGTTCAGCAACAGCGCCATCTTCCCCGGCCTGTGCTCGCGCAGCGCATGCGCCGCGTAGGCGTTGGCGACGCCGTAGGGCGGGTTGGTGACGATATCCGGCCCGACCGCGTACAGTTGCGACGGCCCTGATGATTTGAGGAAGTCGCCGACGCCCTGGCACTCGCCATGCTCCGTGACGACGCCGCGGTCGACGAGATCGGAAATCAGCACGTCATAGCCCGCAGCTTCGAGCGGTCGCATGATCGCGCCCCGACCCACACTTGGCTCCCATACGGCCAGACTGAAGCTTTCCAGCGCAAGTAGCGTGCGCATGGCCTCGATCGGTGTCTCGTAGAGATCGTCGCCGCGCTCTTCCTTGGTCGCGGTTTTCGTGCCGATCGCGTGACCGGCCTCTTTCTTCAGCGCAGTCCGCGTCGGCTCCAGCCCTTCCGCAAGACGCGCCTCGACGACACGGTCGATGAGTTCTGGATCGGCGCGAACGGCATTGCGCAGCTGCCGCGCGGAATGCAGTTGCCTGCGGTCTATCCCTATTTCTTCGAGCGTAAAACCGTTCTCCTGAGAAACGGTTTTCGGACGGCCGCCGCGAGAGATCTCGCCTTTTGCCTGCGCGCTGTCGACGGCGTCAGCCATCGCGACATAGCAAAGGCTTTCGATCTTCAGGGCTTCCGCCTGCATTCGCCGCGCTTTGTCGACGACCTCGCGCGAGGCCTTCACGCGCTCTGCAGAACCTGCGACGGACTTGGATTGATCGTAGGTGACGGATGCGATCTTTAGCGCCAGATCGAGATCACCTGCATTGAACAATGCCCGCGCAGTTTCGATCGAGGCTATAAGCTCATGCTCCGAGGGGACGACGAGAGCATTCATCGCGGCATCCCCCGCCGATATGCCTTCCAGCCGTCGAGAATGCGGATGATCGTCGGCTCCGGCACGCCGAGGCCCTTGGCGATATCTGCAGTCGACCATTTGTGACCTGACCAAAGCAGCAGCGTCGCGCCGACAATGGCGTCGAGATCGCCGTCCGTGACCGGCATGCTCTTCTCGCGTGCGCAGACGGCAGCAAACCCCATATCGAAGACCTGTCCGGCCCAAAATGACGACGCAATGCCGCGCTCTTTCGCCTGACGATCGAGCGTCTGCTTGGCCTTTTCCGGAACATTGATTGTGATACCGACAAGGCGGTGATGAGAGGCCATCAGTGCGCCCTCATCACAGCTTGCAGATAGAGCCTGCCCTTCTGCGTGACCCGCACGAAATGCGGATCGTCGGGAATACGCTCGGCATAGCCGCCGGCAACCGCGACTTCGGCGCCCCGCCGATCGCTGTCGAGCGCCAGCGGATAGGCAGCGCGGTGCACGCCGTAAAACCGGCTGGCCCGGTAAAGCAGGTTATGGGCATCGCGCCCGATCGGCGGATCGACGACATATCCTTCAGCCTTCACGCCGCGCATCACTTGCCCCCGACGATCTTGAGGGCTGCAGCCGCGCCACCCTTGGCCTTGACACTGGCGAGCACCTTGCGCTCCTCCTCGACTGCATCGTCGACCTGCGCCGCCATCCGATCCATCTCGTCGGCTTCGGCAGGGGTGACAATGCCGTCAGCAAATGCGCGCGCCGTCACCTGGCCGAGTTCGGCGACGCGCATCGTCACGTCCGAATATGCAGAGAGCAGATCCGAGACCATCGCCGCATCAGAGGGGATGTTGTCGGACAGATCGCGGCCGTTGGCACCGGCCATGACTTCCGTCACGAGCGCGCGGCCGCAATCGCCTTCGAGTTGGATCACGGCGACGATCGGCATAAGCTCCGGATCGCGAGGGTTGCGCCAGCGCCCAACCGTGCTCTTGGCATAGTCCGTGATCTTCGCCGCGCGCTCAATGCCGCCAACCTCGTCGATCAGGTCGCGCTGCGCTGCCTTCAGGCGGATGTGGATTGCGTCACTCATGGGGCCCTCAAAAAAGCAAAAGACTGTCATCGCCGGGAAACCGGCGCTGTTTTTCCCATCGCAAGAAGGGTTCGGAAAATGTGAGTACTCAGCTCGTCAGCAGATCACGGAGGACCGCATGACGGTGCACAAACAAAACTGGTTGCGGGTGCGGGATTTGAACCCGCGATCTCCGGCTTATGAGACCGGCGAGGACGTCCAAACTCCTCCAACCCGACAGAAAGAAAGAAGGCGCCGGACGCTAAACGCAGTCCGCCAGTCCGGCGCTGGCGAGCACCGCGGGATCTTGACCCAAAGTGCGCGCAATGCTCCGATGAGTTGTCAGACACACGGAGCATTTCTTGATGAGCGATTTTCCCACGGACGGGCGAACACCCGGCATTGCCATGGTACTGGAACTGGTCGTTGGCATGCTGCTGAAAGAATCTTCGGAGAGGCGAACAATCCTGGAACTGGTACAGACCATGATCAGCCGCTTCGAAGACGACATGCATGCGGCCGTCGCTTCCGGCGACACCGACAAGTATCTTTACCTGAGTGCATTCGTGAGCGGCGCCGAGGACACGCTTGGAACGCTCAAGGAATTGTCGAATGCCTGAGATCATCGGCTCGCCCCGACGTCATACCGCTCAATAAATTGGCGGCGCATCAGCTTCGCCAGGCGTTCAACGTCCGGCACGTCGGTGCGACGCAGAGACCGCAAGATCTTCCGAACGAATCTCATCAGACACGGGTTGGTCATGCGGCGATCTCCGGAACGTTGAAGAACCATGAGTCATCCCATTCGACGCCCTGCCGCAGAAGCTCTTCGCGGATAGCTGTGAGTTGCCGGAGATCTGGAGAGGCATCGCCAGACTCCCATCTGGACACAGTTGTCTGCTGCACGCCGGCGATATCCGCCATGGCGCCTTGCGTGACCTTCAGGAGGTTCTTTCGAATGTGCCAAATTGCATTCATGCATAACTGCATATGCGCATGCGGATGAAAAAGCAAGCCCTTCGATCCGAGTACGCATTTTACACAACCCAATACCGGCCATAACCCTATGCCTATGGATCACGTTAGCCTTCTCAAAGCCCTGATTGCCAAGGGTCACAACCAAGACACCCTCGCCGAAATGTTCGGCGTCAGCCAATCCACCATCTCTCGATGGCTGAAAGGTTCAAAACCGGACTACGAGACCGTCCAAAAGATACGTCGGGCCGCGGAAGATATTGGAATCATTGGTCTTGGTGAAGGCGGAAACACACTAGCCGACTTCAAGAAAGCACGCGCAGAAAACGAGATCCCGGAAATAGATCTGATTGCCGGATTAGGAGGCGGCGGGATTTCAGCGGTAGAAGTCTCTAGTTCAAACGGCATTACATTCGCCACCGAGGTTGTGCGCGATCATTGGCGACTTCCAGATTGGATGCTCAACCGGATGAACGTGAGAGCGAGCCATGTCGCGGCTTTTCCATGCCGTGGCGATTCGATGGCGCCAACGATCGATGATGGTGATGTGGTCTTTGTGGACACTCGCCACCGCGTTCCTTCCCCACCTGGAGTTTACGCGCTCGCTGATGAATTCGGAGGCGTCATCGTGAAGCGCCTTGAAGTGACATCCAGACCAGGCGCAGAAAAGGTCACCGTCAGAGTATCTTCAGACAATCCTCGGCACCTCGACCGCGAGCTCGATCTTGAGGAAATACAGATCGTCGGTGCCTATGTGGGACGCTTCACGATCTAAAAATAAGATCTAATTTCAGCACTCAGCCCGCCCCTTGTGGCGGGCTTTTTTGTTATGCGCAAAAATCCTTATGCGCATACGCTTGACAAATATGCGCAATTGCATAATGCTTCCTTCGTTCCCGATGATCCTCCTCCCTCATCGGGGCAAGGCGCGCAGAGACGCCGCCGGTCCACGCTCTTGTGGCCGGCGGCGGGCCGCGCAGGAGCTGGGAGGCTTTCAGGAGCAGGATCATGCAGACAGCAACCGCCTATAACCCCGTGACCGTTCGCAACATCGCTGGCGAGATGGCCAACCACGCCCTTGAGCGTGGCGAAGGCCTGACGCATCGCGAATACAAGCGCCTTGGCTACACCGACGAGCAGATCGAGCGGAACGCCGACGAGGCCGCTCGCATTTTCGCGAACTCTTCTACCCGCCGCGTCGCCTGAAGCGATCCGGTTTCGGTCACCGCTCCGACCAGGAACGGAGCGGGTTCCGAAACGGATGCGAGAGGGCAAACCGATGAACCATTTCACCCCATTTCTGCCGATGACCGAGATCGCGATCCACACTTTCCAGGAGCGCCACGACTATGGCGACATCGAAACGCGGCTGCTGGAGCGTACCCGCATGCGCCGCGAGTTGCAGCAGCTCTGGGAAATCCGGCTTCTGTTTGCCGTGCCGTTCTGCCTCGTGATCGCCACAGCCTGGCAGATGGCGCCATGAGCGAATTCGCGAGCCCACTCGTCACCGATGGTCAGGCGATTTTCATCGTCTGCTTGATGGCTGCGCTCGTCTGCGGCGCAGCGTTCTTGGCCGTCATCTATGCGGCCGGCCTTGCCGCTGGCCTCAAGCGCACCGACCGCGCCGAGGCCGAAGAACTGGGAAAGGATTTCTGATGGACAACCTCGTCCAATTCCCCATGCGCCAGGTCCGTCCGCAGATCTCCCTGCAGATCGTCGGCGGGACCGAGCACGACGCGATCAGCGACATTGCCGACGAAGCAGCCGCCACCCTTGGCCGCCGCCTTGTCGATGACGCCGTCGAAGACATCATGTCCGCAGGCCTCCTCCTGCAGGTCGCCAAGGTTGCCGCGCTCGGCGATGGCAAAGATCCCGGCGACCTCATCAGCGACGAAGTCGTCATCAGCCTGTGCAGCGCCCTGATCAGCGTCATCGACGCGAATGGGTGCAGGACAGTCGATCGGCCGTTACGCCGCATGCTTGAGCGCACGATCGAGATGAAGGAAGAAACCCTTGGCTGAGAACTCTGCAATTTCGTGGACCCGCCACACTTGGAATCCATGGATGGGCTGCACCAAGATCAGCCCCGCGTGCGATGGATGCTATGCCGAAGCACTGATGGACAAGCGTTACCACAAGGTTCAGTGGGGTAACGCGCCCCGCGTTCGCACCAGCAAGCACACCTGGAACGATCCGTTCCGCTGGCAGCGCCAGGCCGAGCAGGACGGCGATCGGCCGTTCGTCTTCTGCGCCAGCCTTGCAGACATCTTCGACAATCAGGTCGATCCTCAGTGGCGCGCCGATGCTTTCGAGGTCATGCGCAAGACGCCGCGCCTCGTCTACCTGCTTCTGACAAAGCGGCCGCAGAACATCATCAAGCTTGCGTCCGAGGCTGGCGGCCTGCCGAGCAACGCCGCGATCGGGACGACGATCGAGGATCAGGCTCGCACCGAAATCAATGTGCCCGCGCTTCTGAACGCCAAACGAGCAACGAAGCCACTGTTTGCTTTTGTCTCGTGCGAGCCCTTGCTCGGACAGATCAACCTTCACTGGATTGCCCTGCGCGGAACGAATGGGCTGGACGCCCTTCGCGGCGTTATCGGCATGGACGATGACACCTTCGTGCAGCACGAAAGAATAGACTGGGTGATCACTGGCGGTGAAACCGACCAGGGCGGACACAAGTCAAGGCCTACGAATCCTCGCTGGTTCAGGAGCCTTCGCGATCAATGCGAGGACGCCGGCGTCTCCTTCCATCACAAGCAAAACGGCGAGTGGGTCTCCGTCTCCGAGGTCGCCGGCGCAGGTGAGCATTTCAGTTTCGACGACGGCGCGACCGTAAGGCGCGTCGGCAAGAAGTTGAGCGGCCGCACGATCGACGGCATCACCCATGACGAATTTCCGGAGATCCGCACATGACCAATCAGAACGTCGTGGACGCCGCCGAGCGCTACCTCTCACGCCAGCCGCACTGCGAAAGCGACGAGGATGGAAACCCGCTTTACACCCGCAATCAGATGCTTCGCGCTTTTTGCGCCGGAGAGATTGCGATCATCGACCAGCCGTCGCCGGGAACCCGTACCATAACCGGAGAGACGGCTAGGGGAGCGGATCGTCACCTCTCCCCGCCTTCACATGATGCGGCAGCTTGGCGAACCGTCACGAACGACGGGACATTGACGCACTTCACGGAGAGTGCCGAAGTCGCCCTGCAGTGGGAACTTTCAGGCTTTGAGGTCATCCCGTTCTATCGTACCACCCCACCGCCCTCGTCACAAGTGCTTGGGGGTGATGATCTGCGCAAGCGCGTCATGTTCGCCATCTTCGACCCCGGTGCAGCCGAGGGCTTCAAGGGCGATCGTGATCTGACCACATGGCAGACAGACGCCGTAATGAAGGTTCTTTCCGAGATGCCAAACTCTGCCGGTAGCCAGATCCCGGACAGCGCAGAGGTGAGGCATGGAGCCCGCGTCGATGATCGGACGCTGCCAGGAGGCGCGGGCTCCCCCAAAGAACATGTGCGGGCGTTTTACGGAGAGCTTTTGGTGGCGCTTTCTCGTCTTGCTGGCAATCGTCAGTCAGACGGAACGTCTTCGACAGTTAGCCGCGAGGACCGAGAGACCATCATAAACGGGTGTCACGACCTGATGATCGCTGCTCGCCAAGCTCCTCCAAATCAATTGATCGGTCCTCAGTGCTGCATGTGCGGCAAGAAAAACCTCTCGACGGCGGAAGGTGACGGCGGGACCGAATGCGAACTGGCAGACGGTCGATGGGTATGCAGTGCCGAATGCTGGGATCGAGCAGTGTCTCCCGCCGAACATGTGATGGTGCCCGATGTTCGCGCGCTTGCTGTCGAAATCGTCGATGGCGTGCGCGGTTATACCTACGAGTTTTCAAGCCATCCATCTGCGCATGCCGCAGACTACGATCTTATCGAGGACAAGCTTCGAGCTGTCCTAAACCTCACAAAGCGGGAGAATTGACAATGCCGACAGGCTTCACCGCCGATGTTGTATCGGGCGAAATCACCACTCTTCGTCAGTTTGCTTTGCGCTGCGCTCGCGGCATGGGCGCAACAATCATGATGCGTGACGAACCGTGGGATGCGCCAATTCCGGAGCGCTTCGAGCCGTCTACCAGCTATCATGAAGAGAACCTCGCGAAAGCTAAGGAAACACTCGCAGAGATCGAGCGCTTGTCATCTGAGGATTGCAATGCGCGCGCCGAACAGGACTACGCGGATCGTCTAGCATCTCACCAGAAGTATGAAGATGAGCGCGGGGCCGAGAATGACCGCCTGAAATCGATGCTGGAAAAGGTCAGTGCGTGGCACACCGAGGCAGAGGGCATCAAAGAATTTATGTCAGACCAGCTGCGGATATCGATGTCGGACTACGTTTCGCCACCGCCGCAGAAGATGACCGGCGAGGAATGGCTGACGGCCACCCGTCGCGAGGCTCTTCGTAGCATCAGCTATCACGAAAAGAATATCGCCGACGAGATCCATCGCACCGAAATGCGCAACCAGTGGCTGGCCGATCTGCGCCGCAGTCTGGAGGGCGTCGATGACGTGGGATGAGTACCGCCACAACTTCGACGGCGTGCCGGTCTTCTTCATCAAGAAGCTCGTGACGCTGTTCGGCTGCGTCGTTCAGATCCATAAGTTCGTCAAGGCTGATGCCGCCGGCTGCTTTCATAGCCATCCGGCATGGGCGGTTCGCATCATCCTCTGGGGCGGCTACGTCGAAGAGACTGGCGACGGACGTTGGAAGACGTGGTTTCCCGGCCGCGTCGGCATTGTCGCCCCGAGCTTCGAACACCGCATCGGCGGCTTGCGAAATGGCAAGTCCAGTTGGTCACTGTGGCTGCGCGGGCCAAAGGTCGCCGGCATCAACGTGCGCGGTTGCGACCCCCTGCCGCCCTCACAGGGGGAGGTGGGTAGTTGATGTTGGCGATCCTGTTCTTAGTTTGGCTGATCGGCGCCGTCGCATCGAACGCGGCGCAACGAGAAATCGGGTGGGCAAACCCCAACACCTACGATGATTGCTTCTCGGGAGACTATACTCTCGACCTGATCTGCATCGTCGTATGGCCCGTGTTTTGGCCGTGCTGGGCCGTACACAAATTGGTCGAGAAAACGACCCGCCGGGCGATCGAGAGCGACAAGCTAGAGGCTGACCGATGACCCAAAACAACGTCATGGACACCCAGCGCGCCCTAGCGGCAGCAAAGGCGATCATTGACGGTCGCGATCCGTCGTCTCCAGATTATTCGAAAATCCTCGTTACCGCAGAGCACGCCTTCGCTGTCGTGCTGCTCGCCTGCATGGGCGGCGATCCGCGCAAGGCCGCCGCGATGCTGAACGAGGGACTGATACCGGGGATCGAGCAGAGGCTTTCCTTCTACGCATCGAAGGAGAGCAAATGAGCCGCCGCGACAAGATCCGCGAAAAGATCATGGCTCGAGTCCGCGTCGACGAGACGACCGGCTGCTGGATCTGGACCGGCCCGACTTCCGGCACGGAAGGTCGCGGCGCCGGCTATCCGCGCATGAGCCTGGGGGGGCAGACGGTAGCAGTGCACATCGTCCTATGGACGAACGAGCACGGCTATATTCCTGGCAAGAAGGAGCTGGATCACGTCTGCAGGAACCGGCTCTGCGTCCGGTACGATTCGGAAGAGCATCTGCAGCTCGTCACCCGAAAGCGCAATATCCTGCGGCAGTGGGAAGCCAGGCGCGCGGCGATGGTTTGCGAGGAGGCGTGAGATGGTGAGCATGGTCCGCGCTCAGCGCGCCGAAGTTCTGCCGATCTCCCTGCCCCCGCGCGGCCTCAGCCGTGAGCAAGCGGCGGCTTACATAGGCGTCTCCGCATCCCTGTTTGACGAAATGGTCAAGGATGGCAGAATGCCGAAGCCGAAACGCCCGAATGCACGCACGATCTGGGACCGGCAGCAGCTCGACCGGGCCTTCGACCGCCTTCCCGGTGGAGATGACGATAGTGCCGGCGGCGAATGGGATTTCGGGAACTGATGCCCAGGAAGTTCGCCAAGAAATATGTCGTCGAGGATTGGACGGATGGCGTTCTGCGCTTCTATTTCCGCAAGCGCGGACAAAAGAAGGTGCGCCTACCAGGCATCCCCGGAACTGACGAGTTCAACGAAGCCTACTACAAAGCTTTGAACGGTCCAGCTGATGAGGAAAAGCCAGTCGGCCCAAAGATGGCAGCGCCGGGTTCATTTCGTTGGCTCTGCCAGGAATATTTCCAGTCGGGGGAATACAAACGGCTGGACGCGCGCACGCAACTTGTTCGCAAACATATCATCGAGCATATGTGGGCTGAAAAAGTCAGCCCGAAATCTGATCGCCTTGTTGAAGACGTTCCCCTCTCTGCTTTCAATGCCAAGGCCGTGCGCACTCTTCGCGATCGCAAGGTTGACCTCCCTGAGGCTGCCAATGGTCGAGTGAAGGCCCTTCGGCAAATCTTCAAGTGGGCCACGGAACCGGGCGTTGAGCTTGCTGACACAAACCCGGCGCGTGACGTACCGTATTTCAAGACTGGGTCCGAAGGCTTCCACACATGGACCGAGGACGAGGTAGAGGCATATGAAACGCGCCACCCTCGCGGCACAAAGGCCCGCTTGGCCCTCGACCTCATGCTCTACACAAGCCAGCGCCGCAGCGATGCGATCGTGCTGGGCCGCCAGCATGCCTCAAAGGGAAGTTTCCGCTTCACCCAGTTCAAAGGGCGGAACAAGAAGCCGGTCACCTTGGAGCTTCCTATCCACCCCGAGCTTCAGAAGACAATCGACGCGACGGCGTGCGGAGACCTCACGTACCTGGTGACCGAATTCAACAAGCCCTTTACCGCAGCTGGATTCGGCAACTGGTTCCGCAAGCAATGCGATGCGGCAGGACTTTTCCATTGCACCGCCCACGGCTTGCGCAAAGTGGCCGCGACACGGATGGCGAACAACGGAGCGACCGAGAAACAGATCATGTCGGTGACCGGCCACACGACCTCAAAAGAGGTCAACCGATACACAAAAGCCGCCAATCAGAGGCGGCTTGCGAAGGGTGCTATCACGCTAATTTCGAAGGGGGATGACGGAGAGTAGCCCGGTCAAAACATGAACAAATGTGTCCAGAGAAAACGCCTCATGCGAAATAGCTGGACACTCAGAGGCAAAAACATCAACAAAATCAATGTGGATTTTTAGTGATGGTGCCCAGGACCGGAATCGAACCAGTGACACGCGGATTTTCAATCCGCTGCTCTACCAACTGAGCTACCTGGGCTAGCCATGCTTCATGGAAACATTCCGGTTGGAATGTCAGGGCCTTGGTTCGCCCCGGAAGCGAGCGGGGTTATAGCATCTTGTTCGCCCATGGCAAGCATCAAATGATAGTTTTTTGACGGTCTTGCTGACTTTGGCGATTTGCGAGGAAAAATAAGGGCTTCGCGGTGGAAAACCTAGTTTTCCTCGTCGGGGTAATCTGCCTTCGTCTCATCGTCGGCGACAGGAATGGCGTAGGAGCCCGTCAGCCAGCGCGACAGGTCCACTTCGCGGCAGCGGTTGGAACAGAAGGGATAGTGCTCGCGGTTCGACGGCTTGCCGCATTCCGGGCAAGGGCGCGTCTTGCGCAACGGCGCGACCTTGCCGCCGGTCTTCATTTCATCAGACATGGTTTCCTCCTACAGCATCGGCCCGAAAATCGTTCCGATTTTCGCAAAGCCTGATGCGTAGATTCAACAAGGTAGAGCGTCTTTTGTGCGTCCGAATGGACGCACGGCGCTCTAGCAGGAGATCAGCCCTCGGGCCAACGGCTGTGGACATCGAAGCCCTCGCCGGTCAGAAGCAGGATGGTTTCATAAAGCGGCAGCCCTACGACATTGGTGTAGGACCCCACCATTTTCTGCACGAAGGTGCCTGCCAGGCCCTGGATCCCGTAAGCGCCGGCCTTGCCGCGCCATTGACCCGAGGCAATGTAGTTTTCAATCTCGAAACTCGACAGGCGCTTGAAGCGCACCTTCGTCTCGACGATTTTCTGGCGCACCTTGCGATCAGGCGTGACCAGGCAGATGCCCGTATAGACCACGTGGTTGCGGCCGGAGAGCAGGTGCAGGGAATTCGATGCCTCATCGGCGAATTCCGCCTTGCCGAGAATGCGGCGGCCAACGGCGACAACCGTATCGGCGGACAGGATATAACTGCCCTTCCAGGTGATGTCGCCCTTAATGGCGGCCAGCGCGGCTTCTGCCTTTTCGCCCGAGAGGCGGCGGGCGAGCGAGCGCGGGTGCTCCGACTTCTTCGGCGCCTCGTCGATATCCATCGGCATCAGGCGCGAAGGCTCGATGCCGGCCTGATTGAGCAGATCGACGCGGCGGGGCGAGCCCGAAGCCAGAATGAGCTTGTATTTCAGCGCCATGGAACCTCGACCATCGGCAGGCGGGAGCGGAAGCTCGTGGGAGCTTCGCAGACCAAGCTTACTTGAAGCGGTAGGTGATGCGGCCCTTCGTCAGGTCGTAGGGCGTCATTTCGACCAGAACCTTGTCGCCGGCGAGAACGCGGATGCGGTTCTTGCGCATGCGGCCGGCGGTGTGAGCTATGATCTCATGCTCGTTTTCGAGCTTCACGCGGAACGTCGCATTCGGCAGAAGTTCGGTCACGATACCCGGGAATTCGAGGACTTCTTCTTTCGGCATATAAGGGTTTTCTTCCTGTGTGTTGATAAAGCGGCGCATGGCGCCCAAAAATTTGCGCGGAAACTACACAATCAACGGGGATTTGTGAACCTCGTAGATCGGGCTTTCTGACTTTTGTTTCACGCCGATTGCGCGGCGATGCCATTTCTCTTGAGTAGCCGGCTTTCGATGAGGCCGGCCAGGTGATCGCGAACCTCGCGATAACTGTCCAATATCTGCTCGCGCGTTCCGGTTGCGACCGTCGGATCCATGGTCGGCCAGTAGACGACATCGACGGCGCTGGAGCGGGTCAACTCGAGTGCTGCGTGATGGGCCTGCGGTGAGAGCGTGATGATGAGGTCGAAATAGTCGTCTTCGAGTTCCTCGAGCGTCTGCGGCAGGCGGCGGCCAAGCGACAGGCCTATTTCTTCCAATACCACATCGACGAAAGGATCGCGTTCGCCGGCACGAACGCCGGCAGACCGTATATAGGTATTGGCAGGCAGAATGCTACGGGCGATCACTTCCGCCATGGGCGAGCGGATGACGTTCAGCCCGCACATGAAGAGGATGGCGCCCGGCCGCTTTCTATCCTCTGTTTTGACGCCCGGCTCCATCGCGGTCATCCGCGCCAGTAGAGCACGCAGACCAGCGTGAAAAGGCGCCGGGCCGTATCGAAATCGACGTCGATCTTGCCGGAAAGCCGGTCCATAAGCGTCTGCGAGCCCTCGTTATGAATACCGCGCCGCCCCATATCGATCGCCTCGATGCGGCTTGGCGAGGCAGAGCGGATCGCCTCATAGTAGCTCTCACAGATCATGAAATAATCCTTCACGATCCGCCGGAAGGGCGTCAGCGAGAGAATGTGGGTCGCGACATCCTCGCCCTTTTCCGTGGTGATGGAAAAGACGAGCTTGGAATCGACCAGTGAGATGTTCAGCCGATAGGGACCGCCGGCATGGCCTGACGGCTTAAAGGAATTCTCCTCGATCAGATCGAAGATCGCCACTGCCCGCTCGTGTTCGACGTCAGGTGTCGAACGGCCGATCGTATCGTCAAGGACAACGTCGCAGAGCCGGAAGTCGCCCTTCGCCATTCCCTCACCTTTCGAGGTTCAGGCGGATCGCGACCGATCGCGCATGGGCGTCGAGGCCTTCGGAAACGGCAAGCGCAATCGCCGCCGGCCCGAGGTCGCGAAGCTGCTGCGGGCCGAGCCGCAGGATCGAGGTGCGCTTGACGAAATCGAGAACCGAAAGACCGGAGGAAAAGCGCGCCGAGCGCGCCGTCGGCAGCACGTGGTTGGAGCCGCCGACATAATCGCCGATCACTTCCGGCGTATGCGCGCCGATGAAGATCGCGCCGGCATTGCGGATCTTGTCCACGAAGGCATCGGGATCGGCAACGGCGAGTTCCAGATGTTCGGCGGCGATACGGTTTGCCAGCGGAATGGCATCCTTGAGATCGGAGACAAGGATGATTGCGCCAAAATCGCGCCAGCTAGCCGCAGCAGTCTCTGCACGGTTCAGCGTCTTCAGCTGCCGTTCGACGGCCGCTTCGACCGCCTTGCCGAATTCCTCGTCGTCGGTGATCAGGATGGCCTGGGAGCTCTCGTCATGCTCGGCCTGCGCCAGCAGATCAGCGGCAACCCAATCGGGATTGTTGTCCTTGTCAGCAATGACGAGCACTTCTGACGGGCCGGCGATCATGTCGATACCCACAGTGCCGAAGACCTGGCGCTTGGCGGCGGCGACATAGGCATTGCCTGGGCCAGTAATCTTGGCAACCGGGGCGATCGTCTCCGTGCCATAGGCCAGGGCAGCAATCGCCTGCGCGCCGCCGACGCGGTAGATTTCACTCACGCCGGCGAGTTTGGCGGCGGCCAGCACCGCCGGATTGACAGAACCGCCCGTCGCCGGCACGGCGATGACGATGCGGTCGACGCCTGCGACCTTTGCCGGCACGGCATTCATCAGGACCGAACTCGGATAGCTCGCCGTGCCGCCCGGTACGTAGAGACCAACAGCTTCGATCGCGGTCCAGCGTGAACCGAGACCGACGCCCATGTCGTCCTCGTAGAGGTCGTCCTTCGGAAGCTGGCGGCGATGATGAGATTCGATGCGGAGTGCGGCGACCTTCAGGGCGCCAAGCACTTCCGAGGGAACGACCTCGACGGCGTTTTCGATTTCTGCCTCGGTGACACGCATCGGTACGGTGGCGTAGTCAATGCTGTCGAACTTCTTCGAATATTCGGCGAGCGCCACATCACCGCGGGCGCGCACGTCATCGATGATGGCGCGCACGACGGCGTTGACGTCTTCGGAGACCTCACGCTTGGTGATCAGAAAGGCCGCGAACCGCTGCTCGAAACCGTCGGATGCCTGATTGAGCCAGATTGCCAAGGCGGTGTTCCTTCTCTACTCGAAACTGTTGCGCTCAGGTGCCGGGATGACGCGGCTTGGAGCCCGTCTCCCAGGCGCCGCCTATATCGGCAAGCTGCACCTCGATGCATTCGACATCGAGGACGATCGAGGCCGTGCCTGAGAGCGAGAGTTCGAGGGCACCTTCCGGCCCCTCGCCCTTCTGCTCGAAACGCAAAGCGAGCAGCGACAGCACATCGTCGCGCCGCGAACGATCGATGCCAATCGAGCGGACGGAAAGCACCCGCTTAAAAACGAGGGCCGCGCGGTGGCGTTCGAAACCCTTGCGCTTGCGGGCTGCCTCTTCCCAGACGAAACGGTTGGCGGCGATCGCGAACTGTTTATCGCGCGACGACCAGTCGATATCGGCGACCTTGAAGACGCTGTCCTGCATATGCGCGGAAATGACGGCAAGGTCTTCACTATCGAGCGCAACGAGCTTCAGGTCGGTCATCCAGCCTCTATCCCATGTCTTTCGGCCGCAGCCGCGGCGATCTGTCAGACAACGGAAATAAGGCGCGGCGGCCAAATACGCAACCGGGATAAAGCGCGCATAAGCGCCCTTTTCTTACTCGCTGACGCGTTCGACGATGGCGCCGCAGCGGGTCAGCTTCTCTTCCAGCCGCTCAAAGCCGCGATCGAGATGATAAACGCGGGAAACCGTGGTTTCGCCTTCGGCGGCAAGGCCGGCGATGACGAGGGAAACGGAGGCGCGAAGATCGGTCGCCATGACAGGGGCGCCCTTCAGCCGCTCGACACCCTCGATCTTTGCCGTCTGGCCCGACAGCGAGATCTTCGCGCCGAGGCGGGCGAGTTCCTGCACATGCATGAAGCGGTTTTCGAAGATGGTTTCCGTGACATGCGAAATACCGGAAGAGCGGGTCATCAGCGCCATGAACTGCGCCTGCAGGTCGGTCGGGAAACCTGGGAAAGGATCGGTGACGATATCCACCGGCTGGATGCCGGCGCCATTGCGCTTGATGCGCATGCCATTGTTGGTCGACGAGATCTCCGCGCCGGCGCGGCGCAATGTTTCCAGCGCCGTTTCCAGGAGGGCGATATCGGTGTTTTCGAGCACGACATCGCCGCCGGCCATGGCAACGGCCATGGCATAGGTGCCGGTCTCGATACGATCAGGCAGGACGCGATGGCGCGCGCCGGACAGCGAGGTGACGCCCTCGATGGTGATGGTCGAGGTGCCGGCGCCGGAAACCTTGGCACCCATGGCGTTCAGGCAGTTGGCGAGGTCGACAACCTCGGGCTCGCGTGCGGCATTGCCGATCACCGTCGTGCCGCGGGCGAGCGTTGCCGCCATCATCAGCACATGCGTCGCACCGACGGATACTTTCGGGAAGGTATAGTGTGTGCCGATGAGGCCGCCCTGCGGTGCCTTGGCGTTGATGTAGCCGCCGTCGATTTCCATCGTTGCGCCAAGCGCGGTCAGGCCCTCGATGAAGAGATCGACCGGGCGCGTGCCGATGGCGCAGCCACCCGGCAGCGAAACACGGCAATGGCCCTCACGGGCGAGAAGCGGACCGATGACCCAGAAGGAGGCGCGCATCTTCGAGACCAGTTCGTAGGGAGCGGTCGTATCGACGATGGTGCGGCAGGTGAAATGGATCGTGCGTGCGTAGGAATCTTCCTGTCGCTCGCGGCGGCCGTTGACGGCAACGTCGACGCCGTGATTGCCGAGGATGCGCATCAGCAATTCGACATCGGCAAGGTGGGGCACGTTTTCCAGCGTCAGCGTATCGCTCGTCAAAAGCGAGGCGATCATCAGCGGCAGCGCGGCATTCTTGGCGCCGGAAATCGGAATGATGCCATTGAGCTCATTACCGCCGACAATTCTGATACGATCCATGTGCACTTACGGGCGAGGCCCGCCTTTCTAAAAAGTTTTGCCTGTGGGGGCAAGGCAAGAAGTGGGGGGTGTTTAGAGCAAATCCCCCGACGCTTCAATTCGACGCGGACCGAACATTACGATTCGTCCATTTTTGCGGCGGGCTTTTTTGCGGCGGGCAGCCCATCTGTCTCGTCCACCTGGCCGGACCGGCGGGCGCGCACCTGCTGTTTGCGTCTGGAAAGATTTTCTCTCAGCTTTTCGGCCGCCCGTTCGCGGCGCAATGCCGCCTGGGCCTCTATGGCCTCTTTCCGGCTCTGCCGGCCCTTTTCAGTCTCTTCGTTCATGCACCAGAATTAACCGAATTCGCGCCGTTCCAAAAGTGGGCCAGCCGTTATTCCCAGAGAAGTTGGAATTTGCTGCTTGCGCTCCTGCCGAAGCTGTGGCAATAGGCGCCCCGTTCACGCGAATTGAGCGTTTCCGCTTCACGCGTCTGGTCCTGCTGCCGTAGCTCAGTGGTAGAGCACACCCTTGGTAAGGGTGAGGTCGGTGGTTCAATCCCACTCGGCAGCACCAGTTTTCTCCCTTAGCATTATCCACTGCACCAATCGGCGCCATTGCTGCCGGTAAAAATCTCGCTAGAATATTAGCATTCTGAAGTCTTCACGGAGGGAACTCGAAGGCTTCGTCAATGTTTCTATCGAGACATGCTGGAGGAGCATCGATGGCGACTGAACGATGGAATGGTCCGATCAAGGTCGGTTTCGAAGAGGCAGGGGCGCGCACGGTTAACGGACCGTTCGATGCCCTGGCATGCCTTGCCGAACACTGGCCTGCCGTGCGCGGACTGAAATATTTGAAGGCACGCAGCGCCTGCCGGGCCGCACTCGATGGCCGAAAGAGCGTCGAAGAGGCTCGCGCAGAGTTCATGGCGGCGGCCGAAGAAGCAAAGCTTAAAGTGCATTAAACTTTCGGCGGCGATATCGGACAACAAGAGCCCCATCCGTTCCGAAACGGAGCAATGCTTAATTTTCACGTAACCCTGCGCGGAGCTCGCGCGGGGCTTTGTCTCGAAAGAGATTGCGCCGCTCATCTGTTCATCCATAGAACGACGCCAGCCATCATGATGATGGTTAGAGGCTCGTCACCCTCTACGGGAGACTGCAGACGAGCCTCGTCCGAAAGAAACTTCGAATATTCCATCAGCAATTCGAAGTATTCCCATCCTTCACCTGAATATATCCTACACCGATGATTGTGCCATCCGCGGCGCGGATGAAGGACGGCAGAAAATGCGGTTCGGCGGGGTTGCAGACGGCGGCGCTGGTATATTCGTTCAACGCGATCTCGTCCTTCGACAGAGCCGAATAATTCATATCTGTTTCGAGTGAGGCATAGGCGGAGCCGGCAAAGGCGCCGCCCCCCAGAAGAAGGGCCGCAGCCCACGGGCGTATAAGCGTTTGCATTATTGTCTCCAGCATTGATATCAGCTTTTCAACACGCGAGACGGAGAGTTGGTTCCTTGGAAACTCCTGGAGGGAACCTGGATTTATCTCACCAGCAAGCGACAATGCACATAACCGCTTCCGACAACCTCCTCGGCAATTGCCAGCGCTCGCACGCTATCGCCCCATTGCCGAACGAAACCTTCGAGAATAACGCTGGAACCAACGCTGATGACGATGATGTCAGTCGCGTCGAGATCGGCTGCGGCATGCAGGGCGCTTTCTACGGACGCGCGCAAGGCGGCCGCATTGTGGTCCGTCATCCGGGCTTCCTCGTGGGGTGGCAAGCTGTGAAACCGCAGCACCATGACCGTTCCTGACATTGGCTAATAGGGATTTAACGCATGAACACGACGTTTTGTTGCCACGGGCTGCCGGCTGGAGGCATAGTCGCCGTGGTGGTGCTCCTGACGCCGGCCCTTGCCAGGAGACGTCAGGAGCCGCCGCAAGCAATTGCAGCCGAAGGAACCGATGATGAAAGCGCTGGTGCCTGCCCTTCTTGCCACGACCCTTCTGGCCGCGCCTTTGCTGGCCGGCTGCTCGGCCGCGGACGCGCCTGCGCTGGAGCCCATTCCCGGCAGCATCACCTATGGCGGTCAGCCGCGCACGAAGCTGACGAAGTCGCCGATCGGCAGCGCCGTCTATAACGACTTTTACAATCAGTGGGGCCAGCACGTCTACGAGACCTATATCCTCCAGCCCGACCGCAGCCTGAAACTGGTGCGACGCCAGATCGTACCGGACTTTCCGCAGTAGAGCGCCGTGCGTCCATTCAGACGCAAAGAGGAGGCTCTACGTCTATGAACTGGCGCATCGGGCTTTCCGAAAATCGGTCGATTTGCGAGCCGATGCTGCAGTGCACGGCAGTCCGCACCTGCTTGACAGCGGCGCCAATCGAGAACATCCAAGGAACATCTGATTTTATTCGCGGGCGCTGATTCTCCCACGAAGCCCAACCGGACGGCTGGATGTATCTCGAAAGACTCAATCCCCAGCAGCGCATGGCCGTGGAGCACGGCACACTCACTGACGGCAGCCATGTGGCCGGGCCGCTGCTGGTCATCGCCGGCGCCGGTTCCGGCAAGACGAATACGCTTGCCCATCGCGTTGCCCATCTCATCCTCAAGGGCGCCGATCCGCGCCGCATCCTGCTGATGACCTTTTCGCGCCGGGCGGCCACCGAAATGGGTCGGCGCGTCGAACGTATCTGCGGCGAGGTTCTCGGCAAGAATTCCGGCATCATGGCCGATGCGCTTGCCTGGAGCGGCACGTTTCATGGCATCGGCGCGCGGCTGCTGCGTGACTATGCCGAACAGATCGGCATCGACCCGGCCTTCTCAATCCATGACCGAGAAGACAGCGCCGACCTGATGAACCTCGTGCGCCACGATCTCGGCTTCTCCAAGACAGAAAGCCGGTTTCCGACGAAAGGCACCTGTCTGGCGATCTATTCGCGTGCGGTGAATTCCGAGACGGAACTGCCGCTGGTGCTGCGCGACGCCTTCCCCTGGTGTGCCACCTGGGAAAAGCAGCTTCGCGAGCTTTTTGCCTGCTATGTCGAGTCGAAACAGAGCCAGAACGTGCTCGATTACGACGACCTGCTGCTCTACTGGGCACAGATGGTGGCCGAGCCCATGATCGCCGAGGATATTGGCAGCCGCTTCGATCATGTGCTCGTCGACGAGTATCAGGACACCAACAGGCTGCAGTCTTCGATCCTGCTTGCCCTTAAACCCACCGGGCACGGACTGACCGTCGTCGGCGACGATGCGCAGTCGATCTATTCCTTCCGGGCCGCGACGGTGCGCAACATTCTCGATTTTCCGGCCTCCTTCAGCCCGGCCGCCAACATCGTCACGCTCGACCGCAACTATCGCTCGACGCAGCCGATCCTTGCCGCCGCCAACGCGGTCATCGACCTTGCCTCGGAGCGTTTCACCAAGAACCTCTGGACGGAGCGGGAGTCGCCGGAGCGGCCGAGGTTGGTCACGGTGCGCGACGAGAATGATCAAGCCCGCTATGTGGCCGATAAGGTTCTCGACAATCGCGAAGAGGGCGTGAAGCTGAAAAGCCAGGCCGTGCTCTTCCGCGCCTCGCATCACAGCGGTCCGCTGGAAGTGGAGCTCACCCGCCGCAACATTCCCTTCGTGAAATTCGGCGGACTGAAGTTTCTCGACAGTGCGCATGTGAAAGACATGCTGGCAGCATTGCGCTTTGCCCAGAATCCGCGCGACCGGGTGGCAGGTTTCCGGCTGATGCAGATCTTGCCGGGTATTGGCCCTTCCACGGCACAAAAGGTGCTGGACCATATGGCGGAAGACGCGAGCCCGGTGACGGCGCTTGCCGCCATGCCGGCGCCGCCACGCTCGGGCGATGACTGGACTTCGTTCGTTTCCACCATGCAGGAACTGAAAACCGGCAAGGCCGGCTGGCCTGCCGAGATCGAACTGGTGCGGAAATGGTATGAGCCGCATCTGGAACGGCTGCATGAGGATGCGAGCGCCCGGCTTGCCGATCTCATACAGCTCGAGCAGATCGCCGGCGGCTACGCCTCCCGCGAACGCTTCCTGACGGAACTGACGCTCGATCCGCCCGATGCCACCTCGGATCAGGCGGGTGTGCCGCTGCTCGACGAGGATTACCTCATCCTTTCGACCATCCATTCGGCCAAGGGGCAGGAATGGACAAAGGTCTTCATGCTGAACGTCATCGACGGCTGTATTCCTTCAGATCTTGCGGTCGGCACGACGGCCGAAATAGAGGAGGAGCGACGGCTGCTCTATGTGGCGATGACACGCGCCAAGGACAGCCTCGATCTCGTCGTGCCGCAGCGTTTCTTCACCTATGGGCAGAATTCGCAGGGCGACCGGCATGTCTATGCGTCGCGCAGCCGCTTCATTCCCGCCACGTTGCTGCAATTCTTCGAGGTCTGCGGCTGGCCTCAGGTGAAAGCCGATACGGCAGCAGCCCAGCAGGCGCGGCAGGTGCGCATCGATGTCGGCGCGCGCATGCGCGGCATGTGGCGTTAGAGCAATTCCAGCAAAAGTGCGCAGCGGTTTTGCGTCCGGAATTGCGTAAAACAAAGAGATAGGGCCTCTCCTGACCAGATGGCGCTAAAGCGCGAGCGGCGGCTTGGGTGGTTCGAAAAACCGGGCGATCATCTCGTCGTTGACCAAGGCGATCGTCGGCGGTGACCATTTCGGGTTGCGATCCTTGTCGACCACGGCCGCGCGTACGCCCTCGTAGAAATCGTGGCCATGCAGGATTTGCATGCAGGCGCCAAGCTCACGGGCGAGGCATTCGGCAAGTGTACGGCTCTGGCGTCCGGCACGCAGCAAACGAAGCGCAAGCTTCAGGCTCGTCGGTGAGCGGGTGAGAATGACGCGGCGGGTCTCGGCGGCAAATTCACCTTCTTCCCTCGCAAGCGCCGAAACGATCGCCTCAACGCTGTTGAAGTGGAAGGCGCGGTCGATCATCGCCGCATTGGCCTGCAGTCTGCCTTCGCCCGGTTGATCTGATAGATTGCGTAGCGCCGCGTCGACATCGTCTGACGAGCTCCCCACGGGCAGATCCGAGAGACGCTGAATTGCCTCTTCGAGACGCGAGAAGGGCATATAGAAATCGGCAAGTCCGGCATGGATTGCATCGGCGGCATTGATATCGAGCCCCGTCAGGGCCATCCATGTACCGCTTTCGCCTGGCATGTGAGGCAGCAGCCACGTGGCGCCGACATCAGGGAAGTAACCGATGCCGGTCTCCGGCATGGCAAGGCGGGTGCGTTCGGTGACGATACGGTGGCGACCGTGGCTGGAAAGCCCGACGCCGCCGCCCATGGTGATGCCGTCCATCAACGCCACATAAGGCTTCGGATAGTTGGCGATACGGTAATTGAGGCGAAATTCCTCGCGCCAGAAGGTTTCCGCCAAGCCGTCGCCGGTACGCCCGCTGAGGTGAATGGCGCGGATATCGCCGCCGGCGCAGAAGCCGCGCTCACCCTCGCCCATCACGACGACGCTTGCCACGGATTGGTCACCGGCGAAATCGTCAAGTGCGGCGGCAATTGCACGCACCATCGGGATGGTCAGGCTGTTCAGCGCCCTTGGGCGGTTCAGCCGGACAAGACCTGCCGTACCACGTCGTTCAACTATGACTTCGCTCTGATTGCCGTTGTCCATGGTCCACCTCACTCCTGCCCTAGCAATAAACGGGGTTAGGCCGAGGTTCCAGTGGCTGGCTGATCAATCAGGCCGAGAGAGACTGCGAAACGCTGACATCGCGCCTGACCGCGTAGTCGATTGCCAGTTCCAGCGGCAGCGGCCGAGAGAAATAATAGCCCTGCGCCAGGCGCACACCGATGCCTTTCAGCGACTCTGCCACGTCCTCACTTTCGACCCCTTCGGCCACTGAGGCAATGCCAAGGTTCTGGCAGAGATTGGCGACGGAGCGGGTGATGTTCATGCAGCGCGCATCGCGATCGAAATTCATCACGAAGGCCTTGTCGATCTTCAGCTTGTCGAAGGCCAGGCGGTGGATGTGGCTCAAGCTCGAGTAACCCGTACCGAAATCGTCAAGCGCAATCGAGATGCCGGCAGCGCGCAACACGCCGATCACCTGATCGGCGGTGTCGAAGTCCGACAGCAGCGCCGTCTCTGTGATCTCGAATTCGATGCGTTTGGGATCGACGCCGGAGCGCGTGATCATGGCGAGCAGGACCATCGATGTTTCGTGGTCGCAGATATCGCGGGCCGAGAGGTTGAAGGAAACGCGCAGGTGCGACGGCATGATCTTCAGCGCGTCGAGCGCCTGGCCGAAGAGAATGCGCGTCACGCGGCCGATCACGGCAGTGCGCTCGGCAGCCGGGATGAAGGCATCCGGGCTGATACGGCCGAAGCGCGCGCTGTCCCAACGCGCAAGCGCCTCAAAACCCACGACACGGCCGCTGCGCAGTTCGATGATCGGCTGATATTCGAGCTTCAACTCCTTGGCAAAATTCTCCGCCTGCAGCTCCAGTTCGATCAGATAGCGCTGCGTCAGGATTTTTTCGTGCTCCGGCGAGAAGAGTTCGACACCGCCGGTACGCTTGCTCTTGACCTGATAGAGCGCGAAGTCCGCCTTTTCGTAGAGATCTTCGGCGCTGTATTCGCCCGCATCAGGATAAACGATGCCGCAGGAGCCGGAGACACGCACTGAACCGTCCGGAATTTCATAGGGATCACGCACGGCGGCACACAGCGCCAGACCGAGGTCGGAGACGCCCCTCAACGTCATATCAGACGGGAAAATGATGCCGAATTCATCGCCGCCGAGGCGTGAGACGATACCCTGATCGCCAACCAGCGAGACGAAGCGGCGCGCCGTCTCCTTCAACACGAGATCGCCGGCCGCGTGGCCGAAGACATCGTTGACAGGCTTGAAGCCGTCGAGATCGAGGATGCCGATGACGGGCGGCGCGGCCGGATTCTTCTGCAGCATCTTCTCGAGCGAGAGGAAGAAACTGCGGCGGTTGGCAAGACCGGTCAGTTGGTCCTGCATGGCATTGCGGCTATTGACGAGGTTCAGTTCCTCGGCTTCCGCCTGCTTCTGCTTGAGTTCCTCGGCAAGCCAGACCAGATGGGCGAAATTCTGGAAATAGCTGTTTATGACGCGCAGAAAGGGCAGAACGAGGAAAAGGCCGCTGACTGCCGTCGCGACGAAAACCGGGTTACCGGAAAACAGGAAGGTCACGATCATCGCTGTGAACGTGATGACCGTTGTAATCGCCGCTGCGAGCGGCAGGTGCATCAGACAGAAGACGCAGGAAATGCCGGTTACGACGAGGAAATAGGCGATCTGACCCTGCTGCGAGGCATCGCCATATTGATAGAGCGCAACAGCCCAGCCGCCGAAGCCGATCGTGAGGATAACGGCGCCGACCAGCGTCACCTTCATCAGCCTCAGCGCACGCTCCGGCGTGACATTTTCCTTGCCTGTTATCTCCCACCAGCAGAGGCGGAAGACGCAAACGATGCTGAGACTGACGGGAATGTAGAGCGAAAGCCAAAGAGGCGCCGACTTGATATGCGTGATAGCCACAGCCAGGGCATTGATGACGAGAAGAACGTACAAAATCGGAATCTGTGATGACAAAGCCTTGAACTGCGCCACCAGAAACTTCGGATTATCTTTTTGCAGCCGCAATGATGCTATGAAGTTCTTCATGATCCCTTTTCCTTTGGCGGAAGAGAGCCAGAGAAAGCTTGATTATTCCTTATTCACTTAACGTCAGACCCTCGCATCTGCGCGAGGATGGTAAATGCTCGGTTGCAAGTTCAGAAGGAGGCCGCAGCCAGCGCGCGATGAATGCTGTGCAGATCGTCGACGCTCTTGTTCATCAGGAAGAGTTCCCAATCGAGCGAACTGCGGACGATGGATTCCAGCGAATCGTGTTTCGGCGTCCAGTTCAGCACGCGGCGGGCGAGCGTCGCATCGGCGACGACGCTTGCCGCGTCGCCCGGCCGGCGCGGCGCCATATTGATCTTGAAGGAGTGGCCGTTCAGGCGGGTGACCATGTTCAAGACATCGAGCACGGAATAGCCGTTGCCATAACCGCAATTGGCGACGAGTGGCCCCCTACCCTGGCGCAGATGCTGGAGCGCTTTCAAATGCGCCGCCGTCAAATCGCTCACATGGATATAATCACGCACGCCGGTGCCATCATGGGTCGGGTAATCGAAGCCGTAGACGGCGATGCTGTCGCGCTTTCCAAGCGCTGCCTCGCAGGCGACCTTGATGAGATGGGTCGCGCCGGAGGTCGACTGGCCGGTACGCAGATGCGGATCAGCACCGGCGACATTGAAGTAGCGCAGCGCCACATAATCGAAATCGTAGGCGGCGGCGGCATCACGCAGCATCATTTCGGTCATCAGCTTGGACTGACCGTAAGGATTTTCCGGGTTGAGCGGCGCCGTTTCCTTCACCGGAGCGGAGCTCTTCTGCTGGCCGTAGACGGCGGCCGTCGAGGAGAAGACGAAGTTGCGGATGCCGGCCTTGATGGCGGCGCTCAGAAGCACGCGCGTTTTGCCCGAGTTATTATCGTAATAGGAGAGCGGATCGGTAACCGATACAGGGACGACAGCAGAGCCGGCGAAATGGATGATCGCTTCGATATCGTTCTCGATGAAGATCTTCTTCAGAACGTCCGTGTCGGCGACATCGCCGAGATAGAAGCGCGCGGCCGGCGCCACAGCCCAGCGAAAACCGGTGGAGAGCCGATCGAGCACGACCACATCTTCCCCGGCATCGAGCAGCGTCCAAACCATGTGGCTGCCGATATATCCAGCCCCACCCGTCACCAGAACCGCCATGTCTGCATTCCCTGTTTTATGTTTTTTCGGGAGCATCAGAACGGCCTTTTCCTTTCCGATTTTATTATCAAGCGGCCTCGGAAAGCCTTTGCAGCCAGTATGTTTGGAGATGTGGTTAGAGGCGGATTTCAGGTATTTCTACAATTTTATCGAACAGCCGGTTTCGGGACAAAAACGCCTTTTGCCACCCCTTTTCCGATCGCGTTGACAAGGCGTCCACGGCAAGTCAAGGTAGGTGCATGAACAACTATGCGTTTCAGGTTATGACGATGGGCATGACGACCACCCTTTGCGGTGGGGGTGTCGGCTTGTGACCTGAAACTGTTCACTTTACCCGATCCAACCCCGCCGGACACGCGCGGGGTTTTTTGTTTCTGCCCCGATGTCCGCCCCATACAAAGGACTTCTCGTGGCACAAGATCTTCTCTCAATGCCGGTTCGTAACCCGCTTCTCCAAAACAGGGAGCGGCAACGATGAGACTCTACCTCTCATCCTACCGGCTCGGCGCCAGCGCCTTCCAGCTGAGGAAACTTCTCAATGGCGGACGGCGCGCCGCCGTCATCCAGAACGCGCTGGACTTCATTCCGACCAAGGCCCGGCGTGCCTATGAGGCCAATATCTATGATCCCAAGGCAGAGCTTGCCGATTGGGGGATCCAGGCGGAAGAACTGGATTTGCGGCAATATTTTGGACGGCCGAATACACTCAGAAAGGCGCTCGCCGGCTTCGACCTCGTCTGGGCAGTCGGCGGCAATGCATTTCTTCTGCGGCGGGCCATGCGGCAGAGCGGCTTCGATCGCATCATCGGGGAATTGCTGCGCCAGGATGCGCTCGTCTATGGCGGCTTCAGCGCCGGGGCGGTCGTTGCAACGCCATCGCTAAAGGGTATCGACATCATGGACGATCCGCAGCAGCTTGCACCTGATTACGACGAAGCAATCCTGTGGGACGGTCTCGGACTCGTCGATTTCTCCATCGTCCCGCATTACCGCTCTGACCATGATGAGGCCGAAGCTGCCGAAAAGACGGTCAACTTCCTTGAAGAAGCCGGCACGCCCTTTCAGCCGCTGAGAGACGGCGAAGTCATCGTCGTCGAGGGCCGGAATGTGACGCTGCTACCAGTACTGCCGGAAGCGATGCGTCGCTCCGTCTAGAGCTTCAGGATATAGTCGCAAAGCCGTTCGGCCGCGACTGTCACCTGCGCCGGATCGCGCAGGAAGCAGGCGCGCAGAAAAAGTTCGCCGCCGGGTCCGAAGGCCGTGCCAGGGGCAAGGCCGACACCGGTCTTGTCGACGATGTCGATCGCAGCCTTGCGGCTGTCGGTGACGCCGTCGATCTTGAGGAAGGCGTAAAGCGCGCCATCGGGCTTCAGTGTTTCGACCCGATTGGTGGCGATCAGTACATCGCAGAGGATATCGCGGGAGCGGGTTGCCTTGTCGATGTTCGTCTGCACGAAGGCGTCACCCTCGTTGAGGGCTGCGACCGCGCCCTTCTGCATGAACTGAGCAACGCCCGAAGTGGAATATTGGATCAGGTTTTCCAGCACCTGCCCGGCTTCCGGTGGAGCAACAATCCAGCCGACGCGCCAACCGGTCATCGACCAGTTCTTGGAGAAGGAGTTGACGAACATCACCTTGTCGCCCGGTTCCATCACATCAAGGAAAGAGGGCGCCCGGCCACCAGCGTAGAAATAACGGGCATAGATCTCGTCGGCCATGATCCAGAGATCATGCTTGCGGGCCAGCGCCAGGATATCGGCCAGATCGTCCTTCGTCGCGGTCCAGCCAGTCGGGTTCGACGGCGTGTTGATGAAGAGGCCGCGGGTCTTCGGCGTGATGGCCGTCTCGATGCGGTTGAGGTCAACCGCCCAGGTGCCACCTTCGAACTGGAGCTCTACGCCAACCGATCGGGCGCCGGCGATTTCGAGTGCAGCGGCAATGTTCGGCCAAGCTGGGGTGAGATAGACAAATTCATCGCCGGGCGAGGTGATTGCCTGAACGGCAATCTGGATCGCCTGCATGCCCGAACCGGTCACATAAAAATGCTCGACCGGAAGGCGGATGCCAAAATGCCTGAAATAATAATCCGACAGCGCCTGGCGCAACTCGGGAATGCCGCGCTGCCAGGTGTAGAAGGTCTCGCCGGCGGCGAGCGCCTGCATGGCGGCCTGATTGATGAAATCGGGGGTAGGAAGATCACCCTCGCCGACCCAGAGCGGCAGGAGGCCTTCACGGCCGCGGGCATAGTTGACGACTTCGACGATCCCGCTTTCTGGCGCTGCAATGGCGCGCGGGCTGAGGCTGCTTACAATCGACATGCATATCTCCAGTTCACGCCTTCATAGCGGATTTGCAGGCGCAAATCCCATGATAATGCGTGATGGCATATCGATTTTCGTGATGATTGAGCCCGGCCGGGGCGGACGGGCTCGGGACCAGATCAGACGGCGGGGCGTTTGGCGAGAAGGTCGCGGATTTCCGTCAGCAGCGCGACATCCGCCGGCGGCGGCGGAACCTCTGCCGGCGCTTGCTTTTCCTTGCGCTCGACCTGCTCGCGCAGAATATTCACAGCCTTGATCATCAGGAAGATGATCCACGCGAGGATCAGGAAATTGATGAGGACGGTAATGAAGCTGCCATACGCGAAAACGGCGCCCTGAGCGCGGGCGCCGGCAAGGCTCGTCTCAGTGACCTTGGATGACAGCGGAATGAAGTAGTTGGAGAAGTCGAAACCGCCGAAGATCGCACCGACGATCGGCATGATGATATCGTCGACCAGAGATTTGACGATGCCCCCGAAGGCGCCGCCGATGATAACGCCGACAGCAAGATCCATGACATTGCCGCGGGCGATGAATGCTTTGAACTCATTGAGCATCAGATCTGTCTCCCCTTGATGCATTTTCAAAGACATGCCGTTGTTTTCATTAGCTACACCTCCATCTCAATTAATCAATCGACAATTGGAAATATTCGAACACTGTCCCCTTCCGCGTAGAACTTAAGACCAAGGCCGCGGCAATTTTCAAACTTGCTGAATTGCCCTAATCTTCAAACTGTTCCGGAGGACGGCGGATTGTCCGCCGGCGGAGGGTCAATGCTTCCAGGCTGGATCATATTTGCGTTTGCCTTGGGTTATCTTCTGCTGCTTTTCGCAGTGGCAAGCTATGGCGATCGCCGGAGCCGGAAATTCGGTGTGCCGGAAGGCGGCCGGCCGGTGGTCTATGCACTCAGCCTGGCGATCTACTGCACGTCCTGGACCTATTTCGGCGGCGTCGGCTTAGCTGCCCATAACGGGCTGGAATTTGCCGGCATCTATATCGGGCCGATCCTCGTCTTCACACTCGGCATGCCGCTGCTCCGGCGTATCATCGAACTCGCCAAGGCCGAGAAGCTGACCTCCGTCGCCGATTTCATTGCCGCGCGCTACGGCAAAAATTCCACGGTTGCCACCATCGTGGCGCTGATCTGCCTCATCGGCACCATTCCCTATATCGCGCTGCAGCTGAAATCCATTTCGGCGACCGTCACGGCCATGGTCAATCCATCCGACTATGGCATCGGCAGCGGCAATCTCTACTTCCTCGACCTGCCGCTGATCGTCACGCTGGTGCTAACCTGCTTCGCCATCATGTTCGGCACCCGCCACACCGATGCGACCGAACATCAGGACGGGCTCATCCTCGCGGTATCGATGGAATCGATGGTGAAGCTCGTTGCCTTCCTGACGGCAGGCGTCTGCGTCATCTGGTTCCTGTTCGACGGGCCAAGCGACCTGTGGCAGAAGGGATCGGAGAACACCCTGGTCACCGGCGCACTCGACTATCAGACCCCGCTCAGCCGATGGATCACGCTGACGCTGCTCTCCGCCTTTGCGATCATCATGCTGCCGCGCCAGTTCCATGTCACCGTCGTCGAAAACCGCACGGCAAAGCAGCTCCGGCTCGCGGGTATTCTCTTTCCGCTTTATCTGATTGCCATCAATCTCTTCGTGCTGCCGGTCGCCATCGGCGGGCTGCTCATCTTCGGAGGCAACGGCAACGCCGATCTTTATGTCCTTACCCTGCCACTTGCAGGGCAAATGCCTGCAGTCTCGCTGATCACGTTCATCGGCGGTTTTTCAGCGGCGACCGCCATGGTGATCGTCGATTCCGTGGCGCTTTCCATCATGGTGTCGAACGACATCGTCATGCCGTTCTTCCTGCGCCGGAAGCTCGCGGGTCTTGCGAGCCAGCGCGACGACTTCGCAAAGAGCCTGCTCAATATCCGCCGCAGCGCCATCTTCGCCGTGCTGCTGCTGGGTTATGCCTATTATCGCTCGACGGACAGCACGGCAGGGCTTGCTTCGATCGGCCTGCTCTCCTTTGCCGCCATCGCGCAGATTGCACCGGCGCTCTTCGGCGGCATGATCTGGCGGCGGGCGAATGCGCGCGGCGCCATCCTCGGCCTATCGTCGGGCTTCATCATCTGGGTCTACCTGCTGTTCCTGCCGTCCCTCGGAGGCCCGGATTATTCCTATGTGGCAAGCACCTTCCTCGGCTTCATCTTTCCCGGCACGACGCTCTTTACCGGCCCGGATACCGATCCGCTTGTCAATGCGACGGCGATGAGCCTGCTCGTCAACACCGCCGCCTTCATCGTCGGCTCGCTGACACGCAACGCCAAACCACTGGAACGCATCCAGGCCGGCATCTTCGTCAAGCGGCATTCGCGCTCGCAATTTGCCACGCGCGGCTGGAAGACCCGCATCAGCGTCGGCGATCTCAAGACGGCGATCGCCCGCTATCTCGGCGAGGAGCGCATGCAGCGCTCGCTTGCGACCTACGAGCAGAGTTCCGGGCGCAAACTGGAGGACGACCAGCCGGCCGACATGGCGCTTATCCATTTCACCGAGCAGCTTCTCGGCAGCGCCATCGGCTCCTCCTCGGCGCGGCTGGTGCTGTCCCTGATCCTGCAGAAGATCGAGGATGCCTCGTCCGATACGGCATGGCTGCTCGATCAGGCGAGCGAAGCGCTGCAATATAATCAGGACATGCTGCAGACCGCACTTTCACAGATGGACCAGGGCATCGCTGTCTTCGACAGTTCCAATCGGCTGACCATCTGGAACCGACGTTTCCGGCAATTGCTGGACCTGCCGGAAAATGCCGGTCAGGTCGGTTTTCCGCTCTCGGAGATCGTCAACATCCTGAGCCAGCGCGGCGATATCGCACCCGGCGACCAGTCACAGGCCGTGCGGCACTTCCTGACGCTCGACAAGCCCTTCCCGCTCGTGCTCGGAGGCGGCGAACGCATCATCGAAGTGCGCTCCAATGCCATGCCGGACAAAGGTATCGTCGCGACCTTTACCGACATCACTCAGCGCGTCGCCGCCGACCGGGCACTGAAGCAGGCAAACGAGACGCTGGAGCAGCGCGTCGTGGAGCGAACCGCAGAACTGACCCGCGTCAACCGGGAACTCGGCGAGGCGCGCGCTGCGGCAGACGAGGCCAACATCGGCAAGACCCGCTTCTTTGCCGCTGCCGGTCACGATATCCTGCAGCCGCTCAATGCCGCCCGGCTTTACTCCTCCGCTCTCGTCGAGCGCATGGCGCAATCGGAAAACAGCCCGATCGTGCGCAATATCGATTCTGCGCTGGAATCGGTTGAGAGCATTCTCGGCGCCGTGCTCGATATTTCCCGCCTCGATACCGGCGCCATGCGGCCGCGGCTGGCATCCGTGCCGCTGTCCGACCTGCTGGAACGCATTGAGACCGATTTTGCGCCGATCGCACGCGAGAAGAAGCTGAAGCTCAAAGTGATGCCGACGTCCCTGCGCGTTCGCTCCGACCCGAACCTGCTGCGGCGGCTGGTGCAGAACCTCGTCTCCAACGCCATCAAATATACCGTCAGCGGCAAGGTGCTGGTCGGCGCGCGGCGGCGTGGCAATCAAGTGGTGATCCAGGTGATGGATTCCGGCATCGGCATTCCGCCCTCGAAATTCCGGACGGTGTTCAAGGAATTCGCGAGGCTCGATGAGGGCGCCAAAACCGCATCGGGCCTGGGGCTCGGGCTCTCCATCGTCGACCGCATCGCCCGCGTGCTCAGCCATAAAGTCGAGCTTTATTCGACCCATGGCAAAGGTACGGAATTCCGAATCCTCATTCCGCTCGATATCTCAAAGAGTGCGGAAACCGCTGCAGCCATACTTCCCGTCGACCGGACGGCGCAGCCGTTGCAGGATCTGCGCATCCTCTGCATCGACAACGAACCGAAGATCCTCGAAGGCATGCGGCTGCTGATCGACGGATGGGGCTGTGAAACGCAGGCGGTGGATTCGCTTTCCGCTGTCCGGATGCTCTCGATGCGGCAGCCGCCGGATCTCGTCATTGCCGATTACCATCTCGCTGACGGAACCGGGGTCGAAGCGATCCTGCACCTGCGGCAGCATTTCGGCATCGATATTCCAGCCCTGCTCGTTACCGCCGACCGGACACCGGAAGTGCGGGCCGAGGCGGAAAAGCACGGCATCGCGGTACAACACAAGCCGGTGCGCCCGGCGGCATTGCGCGCCTACATCACACAGATTTCCGGCTTGAAGCGCACCGCCGCCGAGTGAAGATCAGGCGGCCTTACGCCGGCCGAAGACGTGGCCGACAAGCTCCTGCACACGGGCGGCGGTCGGGACATCGCCGAATAGGATGCGGTACATGATAGGGGCGACCACGCGGTCCATCACGACATCGACATCGGGAAAGACCTCACCCCTCTCCTTCGCCCGGCCGGCAATCGTCTCGATCTGCTGGCGGGTAAAGTTGCAGCATTTATTGGCATTGTCACCTGTCTGGGCTGAGAGCACGTCCCGGATATATTCGCGGCCGGGGCCGGAGGACATTTCCTCCGCATATTGCTCGGCCCAGGCTTCCAGGTCACCGGCGCCACTGCCGGTATCGACCGGCTCCATGTCGGGACGCAGACGCTCGACGGCGACATCGGCAAGCAATTCCTGCAGGTCACCCCAGCGGCGGTAGATGGTGGACGGGGTCACGCCTGCGCGTGTCGCAATCAGCGGAACAGTGATCTCCGCGCGGCTCATGTCTGCCAGGAGTTCGCGGACTGCCGCATGCACCGAAGCCTGGACACGCGCACTTCTGCCACCGGGACGGATATTCTCTTTCACTGCCATTTCGAACCCAACCCCCTCCCCCTAAAGCGTGCTGCGATCTTTCAGATTCGCCTGGCACGCTCCAGGTTTTTTTCGCCTGTCGTACAAAACCGATGCACACTTTTGCTGGAATTGCTCTCTTTGCTTTCACGCAATTCCAGACGCAAAACCGCTGCACACTTTTGCTGGAATTGCTCCAGCATCAACAGTTCAGAAACTTTCATATATCCATTAACGCAAATTATTTGCTTTTATGTTTTGCCTTGCCTAGATAGAGCTAACGCAACGACTTAGCTTTAAGGGGCTTATATATGGTCGCCGCTCCCGAATCCATCAAGAATTCGTCGCCCATGAGCTTCCACGCTCTGACGCTTGCCGTCTTCTTCGGCGCGTCGGCGGCGCCCACGCCGCTCTATCGCGTCTACCAGGAAGCCTTTGCCGTTTCTCCCATCCTCATCACCGTCATCTTCGCAGTATACGCCTTCGCGCTGCTCGGAGCATTGCTGATTGCCGGCTCGATCTCCGATCATCTCGGGCGGCGACCGGTGATCTTCGGCGCGCTGATCCTCGAAATCATTGCCATGGCGCTGTTTTCCATCGCCAGCGGTCCGGAATGGCTGATCGCCGCACGCATCGTGCAGGGTATCGCCACCGGTATAGCCGGTGCCTCCCTCGGCGCCGCTCTTGTCGATATCGACCGGGCCAAAGGGCAGATCGTCAATTCGATCGCGCCGCTTTCCGGCATGGCGATCGGAACGATCGGCACCAGTGCGCTGATCCAGTACGGACCGGAACCGTTGCATCTCGTCTATGCCCTGCTGCTTGCCGCCTTTGCGGTGCAGGCCATTGCGCTGTGGTTGACGCGGGAGACGGGCGGCACGCGGCCTGGCGTCTTCGGATCGTTGAAGCCGGCCATTTCCATTCCGCAGCAGGTGAAGCGGTCGCTGTCGCTGGTGACGCCGATCAATATCGCCAACTGGACGCTCGGTGGTTTTTACCTGTCGCTCGTGCCTTCGCTGGTCGCCTCCACCACAGGCAGCCGTGCACCACTGACGGGCGGGTCGGTGGTTGCTGCGCTGATGCTGTCAGGCGCAGTATCCGTGTTCCTGCGTCGCAGCCGCAGCCCGAAGGCCAATCTCGCCTTCGGCGTGAGTGCACAGACGCTCGGCATTCTGACAGTCGTGGCAGGTGTGCATCTCGCCAGCGTGCCGCTGTTGCTGATCGGCACGCTTTTGACCGGTGCCGGCTTCGGCACAAACTTTCTCGGCTCTATCGGGACGATCATGCCGCTGGCCAAGCCGGAAGAGCGGGCCGGCCTGTTGTCGGCCTTCTACATCCAGAGCTATCTCGCCTTCAGCCTGCCGGCGATCCTTGCCGGCTTCCTCGTCAAGTCGATCGGCTATGGAGCAACGACGGATATCTATGCCACAGCCATCATCCTCGTCAGCCTTGCCGGGCTGATGGCGGTGCGGAACACCAGAGAAACGGCGACGGCATGACGCCGTCGCGCAGTATCATCAGCGCCAGCCAAGCGCCGGGGCGACATATTTCAGGATCGATTCGATGACGTGGGCATTATATTCCACGCCGAGTTGGTTGGGCACGGTGAGCAGCAGCGTGTCGGCCTCGGCAATCGCCTCGTCCTTCTTCAACTCCTCGATGAGAGCATCAGGCTCGGCGGCATAGGAGCGGCCGAAGATCGCCCTGGTATTCTCGTCGATGAAGCCGATCTTGTCCTGCCCTTCATTGCCATAGCCGAAATACGAGCGGTCGCGATCGTTCACCAGCGCGAAGATGCTTCGGCTGACGGAAACGCGCGGCTCGCGGGCATGGCCGGCGTCCCTCCAGGCATCTCGATAGGCACGGATCTGCTTGGCCTGCTGGATATGGAACGCTTCGCCCGTCTCATCGTCCTTCAGCGTCGAGCTCTGGAGATTCATGCCGAGCTTGGCAGCCCAGACCGCCGTGGCGTTCGAGCCCGCGCCCCACCAGATGCGGTCACGCAAGCCTTCGGAGTGCGGCTCGAGGCGCAATAGGCCGGGCGGATTGGGGAACATCGGCCGCGGATTGGGCTCGGCGAAACCTTCGCCCTTCAGCACTTCCAGGAAGACCTCGGCATGGCGGCGGCCCATATCGGCATCGCTCTGGCCTTCCGGCGGATTGTAGCCGAAATAGCGCCAGCCATCGACGACCTGCTCGGGCGAGCCGCGGCTGATGCCGAGCTGCAGGCGCCCGCGCGAAATCAGATCGGCCGCACCGGCATCCTCCGCCATGTAGAGGGGGTTTTCGTAGCGCATATCGATAACGGCCGTGCCGATCTCTATGCGGCTCGTCCTTGCGCCGACAGCCGCAAGCAGCGGATATGGCGAGGCAAGCTGGCGGGCGAAGTGGTGAACGCGGAAATAGGCGCCATCCGCCCCCAATTCCTCGGCGGCGACGGCGAGGTCGATCGACTGCAGCAGCGTATCACCTGCCGAGCGCGTCTGAGATTGCGGCGAGGGCGTCCAATGCCCGAAAGAGAGAAAACCGATCTTCTTCATGATTCCATCGCTTGAACTGAAATGTGCGGTGGCACTTTTCTTTGCATGATTCCGGATACGCATATAGGCGCTATGCGAGAGATTTGTGAGCCGCAATGCCTGATGAAATATGAATGCGGCAGGAGCGCCTGCTCGAAAGAGCGAGCCTATCCGGAAGCGTTTAGAAGGCAGAGAGGGAAAATTACGCCTTTCTGCCATATTAAGATAATTCTGTATTAGTTATGTGAAATTACCGTTTATCAATTGCGAAGGGAAACTCATGAATACCGACAGTTATGAAAAGAAAGCCGAGCTGTTGCTGGTCATGGCGAATGCCCATCGGCTGAGGGTGCTGCAGACCCTGGCGGAGCGTGAGGTCGCGGTCAACAATCTTGCCGATATAATCGGCATCAGCCAATCCGCCCTCTCCCAGCACCTTGCCAAGCTCCGCAGCAAGGACCTCGTCAAGACGCGGCGTGATGCGCAGACGATCTACTACTCGGTCAAATCCGACAAGGTCCATGTGATCCTGGAGATGCTGCGCCAGATGTTTGACGATAGTCAGATAAAAGATTTCCGCCTCGCCGTTTAAGCAACGTGGGCAGAACTTCCACGGATCTTATATGCCTGCATACGAATCTGCGTGGATCGCATCATCGCTGCTGCCAGCATTAAGCCCCTCATCGCACAGGGGGCTGGATTTAACAAGAACGGGAGCGCGGCTAAGGCTGCAGCGAGCCTTGCCGCCTCGTTGCTTATGCAGCCCGGTCAGTCGCCGGATAGGGATCGAAGCGGCCGTAGAAGGTTTCGCCCTTGGCGGCCATGTCCTTCAGCAGCGGTGTCGGCCTGAAGTGATCGCCATAGGCGGAGGCCAGCTTTTCGGCGAGGTCTACGAAGGCCTTGACGCCCATGCCGTCGATATAGCTCAGCGCACCGCCCGTATAGGGCGCAAAGCCGAAGCCGAGGATGGAGCCGACGTCGGCCTCACGCGGATCGGTGACGATGCCTTCTTCCATGGTGCGGGCAGCTTCGAGCGCGATCGTTACCAGGAAGCGCTGCTTCAGAATGTTCACGTCGATCTCGTCGGCCGGCTTCTGTGGGTAGAGTGTTTTCAGCTCAGGCCAGAGGAACTTCTTGGCGGGCTTGGCTGGATATTCATAGAAGCCCTTGCCGTTCTTGCGGCCTCGGCGGTCGAGTTCGTCGACCAGCTTGTTGATGAGGGCAAGGTGGCGCGCGTCGACGGCCTTGGGGCCGAGATCGGCGACCGTGGCCTTGAGGATCTTCTGCGAGAGATCGATCGCCACTTCGTCATTCAGCGACAGCGGGCCGACCGGCATGCCGGCCATCTTGGCAGCATTCTCGATCATTGCCGCCGGCACGCCTTCGATCAGCATGTCATAGGCTTCGTGGATGTAGCGGAAGACGCAGCGGTTGACGAAGAAGCCCCTGACATCGTTGACAACGATCGGCGTTTTCTTGATGGCGGCGACATAATCCAGCGCCACGGCGAGCGCCCGGTCGCCGGTGTTTTTGCCAAGGATGACCTCGGTCAGCATCATCTTTTCAACCGGCGAGAAGAAATGCACGCCGATAAACTGCTCCGGGCGCTTGGAATTTTCGGCAAGGCCCGTGATCGGCAGGGTCGAAGTGTTGGAGGCGAAGATCGTGGTTTCCGGGATAACGGCCTCGACCTGTTCGATGACCGCTTTCTTGACGGCGCGGTCTTCGAAGACCGCTTCAATAACGAGATCGGCATCCTTCAAATCGGTATAGTCCGCCGAGGGTGTGATGCGGGAAAGCAGCGCGGCACCCTCGTCCTGTGTAAGACGACCCTTACCGATAGAATCCTTGACGAGGCCTTCGCCAACGCCCCTGCCCTTGGTGGCAGCCTCGATATCGCGGTCGATCAGGATGACTTCGAAGCCGGCGGCTGCCGTGACGTAAGCGATGGAGGCGCCCATGAAACCGGCGCCGACGACGCCGACCTTCCTCAGCTCCGTCTTCGGAACGCCTGCCGGGCGACGGGCGCCCTTGTTGAGTTCCTGCATGGAGATGAAGAGCGAGCGGATCATCGAGAAGGCTTCGGTGGTCTGCAGCACCTGCGTGAAATAGCGCTGCTCGATCTTGAGCGCCGTATCGAAGGGTACCTGCAGGCCTTCATAGACGCATTTCAGGATGGCGAGGGCACCCGGATAATTGCCTGATGTTTCACGCCGCAGGATCGCGGGCGCTGCCGGCCAGAGCTGGGCTGCGGCGGGTGTCCAGATGCCGCCGCCGGGAACCTTGAAGCCCTTTTCGTCCCAGGGGGCAACAGGCTTCAAGCCATCCTTGATCATCTGCTTTGCGGCGGGGATCAGTTGATCCGGCTCGACCACCTGATGGACGAGGTTCATGGCCTTGGCGCGCGAAGCGTTCAGCGACTGGCCTGTCGTCATCATCTGCAAGGCGGACTGGGCATCCGTCAGACGCGAGATGCGCTGCGTGCCACCGGCACCGGGAAAGATGCCGACCTTGACTTCCGGAAGAGCGATCTTGACGCTCTTGGCATTGGAAGCGACGCGGCCGTGACAGGCGAGCGACATTTCCAGCGCGCCACCCATGCAGGTGCCGTTGATGGCCGAGACCCAGGGCTTGCCGCAGGTTTCGAGCTTGCGGAAGAGGCCTGTCATGCGGCCGACGAGATCGAAGAGTTTTTGCGCGGCACCGTCAGGGTTTGCCGACTTCTCCTTCTGGTAGAGGGTGAACATGGATTTGATCATCGACAGATCAGCACCGCCGGAAAAGGCGGACTTGCCCGAGGTGATGACGACGCCCTTGACGGCGCTGTCGGCGACGGTCGTATCGATGATGGCATCGAGTTCGTTCATCACCTCTTCGGTGAAGACGTTCATGGACTTGCCGGGCATGTCCCAGGTGACCAGGGCAATACCATCCGCATCGGTCTCGACGGTGAAGTTGGTGTAGCTCATCGTCTCTCTCCCTTAGACGCGTTCGATGACGGTTGCCGTGCCCATGCCGGCGCCGATGCAGAGGGTGACCAACGCGGTGTTGAGATCGCGGCGCTCCAGCTCGTCCAGCACGGTGCCGAGGATCATGGCGCCGGTGGCGCCGAGCGGATGGCCCATGGCAATCGCGCCGCCATTGACGTTGATCTTGTCGTGCTCGATATCGAAGGCCTGCATGTAGCGCAGCACGACGGCGGCGAAGGCTTCGTTCAATTCGAAGAGGTCGATATCGGCAAGCGTCATGCCTGATCGTTTCAGGAGCTTTTCGGTAACGTCGACGGGGCCGGTCAGCATCAGGGCCGGGTCGGAGCCGATATTGGCGAAAGCCTTGATGCGGGCGCGGGGCTTCAGGCCCATGCTCGTCCCCCCGGCTTTGGAGCCGAGCAGGACGGCAGCTGCGCCATCGACGATGCCAGAGGAATTGCCGGCATGGTGGACATAGTTGACGCGCTCGACTTCCGGATGGGCCTGAATGGCGACGGCTTCGAAGCCGCCCATTTCACCGGGCATCTGGAAGGAGGGATTGAGGGATGCGAGCGCCTGCATATCCGTGCCGGGTCGCATGTGTTCGTCATGGGCAAGGATGGTCAGGCCGTTCTGGTCCTTGATCGGAATGACGGAATTCTTGAACCAGCCATTGTTCCAGGCATTGGCCGCGCGCTTCTGGCTTTCGACGGCATAGGCATCGACGTCATCGCGCGAAAAGCCGTATTTGGTGGCGATGAGGTCGGCCGAGACGCCCTGCGGCATGAAATAGGCGGGGAAGTTGACTGAGGGGTCCATGAACCAGGCGCCGCCGGACATGCCGAGGCCGACGCGGGACATGCTCTCGACGCCGCCGGCAATGACGATGTCATCGGCGCCCTGTGCAATCTTGCCGGCGGCGAAATTCACCGCATCCAGGCCTGAGGCGCAGAAGCGGGAGATCTGCATGCCGGGCGCCCTCGTCGAATAACCGGCTTCGAAAGCAGCGGCCTTGGGAATGACGGCACCAGCATCCATGACCGGATCGACGCAGCCCATGATGATGTCGTCAACCGTTTCGGTATTCAGCCCGTTGCGGTCGCGGATCGCCTCCAGCGTCTTTGCCGCGAGACGCACGGAGGGCACCTCATGAAGCGCGCCATCCTTCTTGCCGCGACCGCGGGGCGTGCGGACGTGATCGTAAATGAAAACCTCGGTCATTGTCTCATCTCCCTGGCGGCGCAGACGCGCCTATGAAATCTGCGAAGACTATCCGGCCCTTCGCTCAAGCTCAGGGCGTTCGGCGCTCGAAACGATCCACCGGATCGTTTCGCCGGCTGCGCCGACCGCCTTTCATCCCCAGCCCTCCCCACAAGGGGGAGGGAGAACCGGCTCAAAACGCTTCGGCGGCCAGTTCCATCATGGTGTCGGCGCCGGTTTCGATGCGGGCCTTGCGCAATGCGGTTTCGGGCATGATGCGCTCCATGAAGAATTTCGCCGTGATCAGCTTGTTCTTCAGATAATCCTCGCGCGCATCGCCAGCGGCAAGACGTTCGTTGGCGGCTTTGGCCATGCGCGCCCACATATAGCCGATGATGACGAGGCCGAAGAGGTGCATGTAATCGGTGGAGCCGGCGCCGGCATTGTCGGGCTTGGCCATGGCATTCTGCATGAACCACATGGTCGCACCCTGCACATCGTTCAAGCCCTTCTTCAGGTGCTTGGTGAAGAAGGTCAACTGCTCGTCATTGCGGTTTTCCTCGCAGAAATCGCCGATCTCCTTGAAGAGCGCCATGGCAGCGCGGCCACCGTTCAGCGCCAACTTGCGGCCGACGAGATCGAGCGCCTGGATGCCGTTCGCCCCTTCATAGATCATGGCGATGCGGGCATCGCGCACATACTGGCTCATGCCGTGCTCTTCAATGTAGCCGTGGCCGCCGAAGACCTGCTGAGCCATGACGGCATGATCGAAGCCCTTGTCGGTCATGACGCCCTTGAGAATCGGCGTGACGAGGCCGAGAATATCGTCAGCCGTCTGGCGCTCCCTCTCATCGGTGGCCCGGTGGGCGATATCCGACTTGAGCGCAGTCCAAAGCAGGAAAGCGCGGCCGGCCTCGTTGAACGACCGGATGGTCATCAATGCGCGGCGGATATCGGGATGGACGATGATCGGATCGGCCTTCTTGTCCGGCGCCTTGACGCCTGACAACGAGCGGCCCTGGATGCGATCGCGGGCGTAGCTGGCAGCGTTCTGATAGGCGATCTCGGAAATGGCAATGCCCTGCAGGCCGACCATCAGACGAGCCTCGTTCATCATCACGAACATGGCGTTGAGGCCGCGATTCTCTGCGCCGATCAGGAAGCCCGTCGCCTCGTCGTAGTTCATGACGCAGGTGGCGTTGCCGTGGATACCCATCTTGTGTTCGATGGCGCCGCAGGAAACGCCGTTGCGGGCGCCGAGCGCGCCGTCCTTGCCGACGAGGAATTTCGGGACGATGAAGAGCGAGATGCCCTTGGTGCCCTCAGGCGCACCCTCGATGCGAGCCAGGACCAAGTGGACGATATTGTCGGTCAGGTCGTGCTCGCCTGCGGAGATGAAGATCTTCTGGCCAGAGATCCTGTAGCTGCCGTCGCCCTGCGGCACCGCCTTGGTGCGCAGCATGCCGAGATCGGTGCCGCAATGCGGCTCGGTGAGGTTCATGGTGCCGGACCACGTGCCATCCACCATCTTCGGCAGATAAGTGTTTTTCTGTTCATCAGTGCCGTGGGCGAGGATCGCGGCGATGGCACCCTGCGTCAGCCCCGGATACATCATGAGCGACATATTGGCGGCAGAAGTATATTCGCCGACCGCGGTATGCAGCGTATAGGGCAGGCCCTGACCGCCGAACTCTTCCGGCACGGCAAGCCCGATCCAGCCACCTTCCCGATAGGCCTGATAGGCCTCTCTGAAGCCTTTCGGCGTCGACACCGTGCCGTTGTCGTGGCGCGTACAGCCTTCCTGATCTCCGGAATAATTCACGGGCAACGCAACTTCCTCGGCCAACTTCGCGGCCTCACTCAGAATAGCCTCCACCATATCAGGCGTGGCATCGGCAAAACCCGGGAGATTATTGTATCGCTCGAGACCCAGCACGTCGTTCAGCACGAAGAGCGTGTCGTTCACCGGGGCCTTGTAGACTGGCATGGTTCGAATTCCTCCAATTCGGTAACCGGATTGCTCCGGCCTTGAGACTCTCTTACAAAATATTGACGTTTGCGTAAACGTCAAATTCTGCATGCGCGCAATTTTGTGAAGTGGATGAAAGCAAGCGCTTCAAACAGAATGCTAGTGCCCCCGTTTTCTTCTCCGGCTAAGCGCGCTACATTCATCCAGACCTGCAGAAACAGCTTGGGAGGAGCTATTTCATGAGAAGAATGTGGCCTGCGGAGTTCAATTCCATTTTCGATGCGGCGGAGGAAGTGACGATCGAACCCGTGGTGGTCGAGCCGGTCAAAGGCGAAAGGCTGGTTGCGCATGACGAGCCGCCTGCTCCGCGCAAGGCACTGAGAGTGCGCATTCCCATGGAAACCTATGAGCGTATCTGGCCGCTCGCCGAAATGCGCTTCCGGCCGGCCGAAGGCCCCTATGCCGGCAAGGCGATAACGCTGATCGCCACCAATCCGCACTATCACCCCTGGCACCCCGCCGATGGCGGCTCAGAAGAGAAGGTCGGCGATAGCGGTCGTCACTACAGGACCGATTATCTGGTCGTGCATTTCCTGCTCGATGACGTGCGCGAACCCGTCGCCGCCTGAGCATTGATCTTGAAGAAAAGGCAGTTCCCGGAATAGGTTTGCGCCAGCAACCTCTATTCCGGGAGCCGAGCCTTGAGCGATTTCGATATCATCCGTCAGCGTGCCGAGCAGAGAAAAGGCGGCGCCGATGCGTTGAAAGCGATGCTGCCGGCAATGCCGGACGACGAGGCGCTGCGCGTCCTGCCTGACGACCGCATACTGTCGCAGATGACCAGGCGCATTTTCTACAGCGGCTTCGTGCACAAGGTGATCGACAATAAATGGCCTGGCTTCGAAGAGGCCTTCGATGGCTTCGATCCCGCCGCGCTCAACATTGCTCCCGACGAATACTGGCATGATCTGACTGTTGATGACCGCATCGTCAAGAATGGCGCGAAGATCATGTCGGTACGCGCCAACGCCGCCTTCGTGCGAGAATTGGCGAACGAGGCAGGCAGCGCCGGCGCCTTCTTCGCCGACTGGCCGCGCGAGGATCATATTGGCCTGCTTGAGATACTCAACAAACGCGGCAACCGGCTGGGCGGAGCCACCGGTCAATATTTCCTGCGCGGCATCGGCCGCGACGGCTTCATCATGACATCAGATGTTCTGGCCTGCCTGCGGGATGCGGGCGTGCCGCTTTCAGCATCCGGAACCGGCAAGAAGGACCAGCAACTGATCCAGCAGACCTTCAACCGCTGGGCCAGGGAAACGGAACTGCCGCTCGCCTATCTCTCGCGCATCTGCGGGCTTTCGATCGACGCCCCCAAGGAGTGAAATATTTCAGGCCGGCCGTTTTTTGGAAGGCCGGGACTGCCTACTTCTCCCAAAGGTTCATCCGAAGGAGAAGATCTCATGGCCGAGTTTCCCTATCGCAGCGCGCTGATCGTCGGCGCCGGTTCCGGCATCAGTGGTTCGCTCGCCCGCAAGCTTTCAGAACGCGGCGTGAAGGTCGGCCTTGCGGCGCGCAATATCGGCAAGCTTGGGCCGTTGCTCGATGAAACAGGAGCCAAGGCTTTCGCCACCGATGCCGCGCAGCCGGCGGCAGTTTCGGCACTGTTCGAACGTGTCGATGCCGAGATCGGCGAGCCCGATATCGTGATCTATAATGCCAGCGGTCGCGTGCGCGGGCCGATTGCCGATCTGGATCCTGCCGACGTGGAACAGGCGATTGCGACGAGTGCCTTCGGCGGATTCCTCGTCACGCAACAGGCTGCAAAACGCATGATCCCCCGGGGGCGCGGCGCGATCCTGCTGACAGGGGCGACGGCCAGCATCAAGGGCTATGCACAATCGGCGCCTTTTGCCATGGGGAAATTCGCGTTGCGCGGACTGGCGCAGAGTGCCGCCCGCGAGCTTGGGCCGCTCGGGATCCATGTGGCGCATTTCATCATTGACGGTGCCGTGCGCTCCGCCACAAGGCCGGATAGGGAAGACAAGCCCGACGGTACGCTTTCGCCCGATGCGATTGCGCAGTCCTATATCGACGTGCTGCTGCAGCACCGCAGCGCCTGGTCGCAGGAGGTGGAGTTGCGGCCGTGGACGGAGAACTTCTGATCCAGCCGGTCTCATTGAGCATACATGCTTTCCCGAAGGCGTCGAAACCGGTAGGATCGGACCGGCTTCGACAGCCTGGGAGGGAACGATGCTGCGTCTGGACCATGTGACGATCGATACACGCGATGCGCCTGCCATGATCGCTTTTTTCGAGAACATTCTTGGCGTGAAGGAAGGCTATCGGCCACCCTTTTCCTCGCGCGGCCATTGGCTTTATCTCGACGACAAGCCGGTGATCCATTTGAGCCTGACAGAGCGGGCAGGTGATTTTCCACCCGGCATCTTCAATCATGTGGCCTTCAGCCTCTTCGAATTCGAACCGGCGCTCGCTCGCATCAAAGCCGGCGGCTATCGCTACGAATATCGCGATATTCCGGATACTGATCTCGGACAGGTATTCATCTACGGGCCTGAGGGCGTGAAGATCGAGTTGCAGTACAAGCGGCCGCTTTAAAGGTTTCGGCGCCCGCAATTGGCCCAAAAAAGCAAAAGTTAAAAAATTCTCATCGAGGTTAACGAGTTCTTTACCACGTTTCGTAAAAGGTGCGCGGTGAGCATTGGCGATCTGCATTCCTTTTCTTTGTCTCGCGTTTCAGGAGTGCCGCTAACAGTCCGTCCAGCTTGAGGAAAGTCTAATTGATTATTTCCTTAAGAACGGCGCTCTGGCGCGCGCCTTGGTGCGTTTCGGAAAGGCATTGATCGAGCCCTGACCGGGCAATCGAAGCGAGCAAGAACATGAACGGATCGCGATCACATTCTTCCCGGCATTCCGACAGGACCTCGCTCGACGCGTTGAACCGCACCATCGAGGGGCTCGAAGCGCGGATCGAAGGCCTGATGGGCAGCGGGCGCGAGCAGCGGCCACGCAGCACGGCGCCCGAACGCGATCTCTATGCCAGCTCCCCCGCGCCGCGCGCAGCCGATCCACTTGCGGAAATCCGCCAGCGCCAGCGCGCGCTCGACGCCACCAGAGAAAACCGCGAGCGGGCCTATACGCGCGAACCAGCGGCGGCCCTCCTGCGTGAATCGGTCCCTGCCCCGCAGCGCGCTTCGGCGCCGCAGCCGGTAACACCGCCCTACCGCGCATCCGACGACACGATGACGGAAATCGCCCAGGCGCTCGTCAACCTGCGGCAGGACCTGAAGCGCGACATTTCCGAAGGCGTGACGCGCGAAATGAACGCGCTGCGCAGCGAGCTGCGCGAGATCAAGACCAGTGCACAGGACCGGCATTTCGCCGACGACCTCCGCGCCGACATGGGCCGCCTTTCGCAAAGCATCGCGCAGCTCACCAGCCGCTCGGTCGGGCCGGAAGCCGCTGGCCTGCGCAACGAATTCGAAGAACTGCGTTCGCTGATGGACGGGCTGGCGCGCGAGGATTCGCTGCGCCACATTGAACGGCGCTGGGACAATGTGGAAGGCCGCCTCGCAGAGCTCGATACGGTCGGGCTCCAGGAAGAGCTGGTCTCGCTTGCCTACCGGCTTGATGACATCAAGCGCCATCTCGGCGGCATGGGCGAAAGCCCGGCAGTGCGGGCGCTGGAAGACAAGCTCATCACGATTGCCTCTGCCGTCGAGCAGTTCGGCAACATGATCCAGCCGCACGACCGGATCATGTCCGAACAATTCGCGGCCATGGACACGAGGCTCGACGAGATCAGCCGCGCGATCGCCGCCAGCGGGCGTGTCTCCGCCGGCACCGACCCGGCGCTGATGCAGCGGCTGGAAAATCGTCTCTCCGCACTCGGCGAACAGATCGAGCTGATGGGCAGGGCCGCCATGAGCCACCCCAACCCCGCCGATGAGATGGCAAGCCGGCTGGAGGCGCTGACGGCGCGTGTCGAAGATCTTGCCAAGACCGAGGCGACTTCGCGTCTCGATGAGCGGCTCGAGCATCTTTCCTACCTGCTCGAGCGTACCCAGAAGGCTGCGCCGCAACAGGATCTGACCGGCGCGCTTTCCGACATCTCCCGCAAGATCGACGCGCTGGAAAGCGGCTCGGTCAACGATGCGCTCGCCAAGCGGCTCGATTATCTCGCACGGCGTATCGACGAGATAGAAATCCGCCCTGCCCCGGCAGTGGAAATCGACGACAGCGCCTTCCATCGTCTCGAAGGTCGGCTGAGCGACATCGCCGCTCGGCTGGAGGAAAGCACGGCGGCTGCGCCAACCGACGCGCGCGCGCTGAAGAACCTCGAAGACCAGATCGCCAATCTCTCCGACCTATTGAGCGCGCCGCGCGAAAACGCCGAGGCATCGGCGGATCTCGACCGCCGCATGGGCGCTATCGAAGACTATATCGCGACGAACGACGAATATATCATCGAAGCCGCGCGACAGGCGGCGGAGGCCGTCGTCGATGCCTATTCGCGCAACGGCGGGGCACAGGGAACCGCGCCGGCGGCAGCCGATATGTCGGCGCTGGCCGCGCTCGCCGAAGATCTGCGGCATCTGGAAGATTTGAGCCGGGACGGCGAGGAGCGCACTCACAAGACCTTCCAGGCCCTGCACGAGACACTGGTGCATATCGCCGACCGGCTGGACACAATGGAAGAGCGGGTGCGCCCTGCCGCGAGGATGCCGGCTGCTAATGCCGATTTCGACTTCGATCCCTACGCGCTGGTCGATGCCGGCAGGGAGCCGGCCAGAGCTCCGGTAATGCAAACGTCGAAGGCTTCGCCCGTGCTGCATACGGCTGATATCGCCGAAGAGCCGACAGGGCGCGTATCGGAAGCGGCATTGGCCGACAGCACCAGCGCGATCGCAATCGAAGCCAACATCCAGCCGGAAAAGCCGGCCGTTCCCGCCAAAGGCAGCCTGCTCGCAAGCCTCGGCCGCAAGCTGATGCCTGCCCGCAAAACGGAAACAAAAGCTGCCGAGCGCACGGTTATCGATCCGGCTCCATCGATCGATCCCGTCGATGTGGTGCCGGCCGAAGCGGCAAACGAGCTGCTGGAACCCGGCTCCGGCGCTCCCGACGTGAAGAAGATCCTGGAGCGCGTACGCGCCAGCCAGAATGCCCAGCGCGGCAAGCCGGCCACCGAGAACGATCGTGCGGACTATATCGCCGCCGCGCGCCGCGCCGCGCAGGCCGCCGCCATGGAAATCGACAGTAACGCAAAGCCGGCGACGCGCGCCGAACGCCGCGCCGCAAAGCCGGAAAAAACCGGTAAGGGCGGCACCTTCCAGCGCTTCCGCCGGCCAATCCTGCTGGCAGTCGGCGCCGTATTGCTCGCCATCATGGCTTTCCCGCTCGCCCGCACGCTGACGACAGGCGAAAAGGCCCCACCGCCGGCTGAAGTCTCGGCCCTGACCGACGCCACCGAAACACCGCAGGCCAATATGGCAGCCCCAATGCCGGTTGCGCCGGAAGCATCGCCACCGGAAATGGCCGTCCAGCCGCCGGCAATCGCACCGGAGACAATTCCTCCCGAGGCGGCTGCTCCCGCAGTGTCCGATCACCTGACCGACACCGCGCCGCTCGACGGCGAAGGTGCGGAAGGATTCGACCAGGCACCGGCACAGGATGCCTCCGGCTTCGTTGCGAATACGCCAGCGGCTCCTGCGGCTGCCTCGATCATCGTTCCCGACACGATCCAGCCACAGCCGCTAGCCGATGCGGCACGCAACGGCGATGCACTGGCGCTCTTCGAGATCGGCGCGCGTTATACCGAGGGCCGCAACGGCCTCGCCGCCGATCAGAAGCAGGCAGCGAGCTGGTATCAGCTTTCGGCCGACAAGGGCTTTGCCCCGGCGCAATACCGCCTCGGCAGCCTGTATGAGAAGGGCAACGGCGTCGATCGCGACGTGCAGAAGGCCAAGGCTCTCTACGAGCAGGCCGCAAGCCAGGGCAATGCCGGCGCCATGCACAATCTCGCAGTGCTTTACGCCTCCGGCGCGCTCGGCCAGCAGGATTATGCGACGGCGGCCTCCTGGTTCCAGAAGGCGGCCGATCTCGGCATCACCGACAGCCAGTTCAACCTCGCCATCCTCTGCGCCCGCGGCAATGGCGTTCCGGCCGATCTGGAAGAATCCTACAAGTGGTTCGCGATCGCCGCCAAAGCAGGCGACAAGGACGCCGCCCAGAAGCGCGACGAAGTGGCCAATGCCATGAAGCCGGGCCAACTCGAACGCGCCCGCGCCAAGGCCGACCTCTGGAAGCCGCAGCCGCTCGACAACAAGGCGAACGGCATCGAAATCCCGGACACCTGGGCAAACGGCGCTGCCCCAAAGACGGCAACCGTCGACATGAAGAAGGCGATCCGCAACATCCAGGCGATCCTGAACAATAACGGCTTCGACGCCGGCCCGCCCGACGGCGAGATGGGCGCCAAGACGGTGACCGCCATCAAGAACTTCCAGAAGTCGATCGGCCAGGAACCGACCGGCAAGGTCAACGACGATACTGTGAAGGCGCTTCTGGAGCGCAACAAACCGCGCGCCAAGGCCATCTAAGACACCTCGGCGGCACTCCGCCGCCGGGCTTTCCGGCTTTTGGAGCCGGCTGTCACAAAACCTGAAAAAAGCCGGATTATGCGGGACATATCGGGGCCTGCATCCGGCTGGTCGCGCTTTTTTCCTTCGAAAGCCTCTGGCAACGATTTCACAGTAGGATGCGCCATTCGAACGGGAACGTGACACAGGCCGCCGCGGCGGGCGCGGCGATAATCGGGGTCGGCTTTGACAATCTATCTGCCCATCGCAGAATTGTCGGTGAACATCTTCATCATTCTCGGCATGGGGGCAGCTGTCGGCTTCCTGTCCGGCATGTTCGGCGTCGGCGGCGGCTTTCTGATCACCCCTCTCCTGATCTTCTACAATATTCCGCCGGTCGTCGCCGTCGCGACAGGCGCCAACCAGGTGGTGGCTTCTTCGATATCGGGGGCGATCACGCATTTCCGGCGCGGCTCCCTCGACCTGAAGCTCGGCTCGGTGCTTCTCGTCGGCGGTCTGTCGGGGGCGACAGTCGGTATCTGGATCTTCTCGCTGCTGCGTGCGATCGGCCAGCTCGACCTCTTCATCTCGCTTCTCTATGTCGTCTTCCTCGGCGCGGTCGGCGGGCTGATGCTGTGGGAGAGCGTCAACGCCATGCGCCGCGCCGCCCGCAACGAGCCACCGGTTCCGCGCCGGCCCGGCCATCAGCACTGGGTGCATAAGCTGCCGCTGAAGGTGCGCTTCAAGAAATCGAAGATCTATCTGTCTGTCATCCCCATCGTGACGCTCGGATTTGCGATCGGCATCCTCACCTCGGTCATGGGCGTCGGCGGCGGCTTCATCATGGTGCCGGCGATGATCTACCTGTTGCGCATCCCGACCAATGTCGTCGTCGGAACCTCGCTCTTCCAGATCATCTTCGTGACCGCCTATACGACGATCGTGCAGGCGGCGACCAACTACTCCGTCGATATCGTGCTCGCCTTCTTCCTGATGCTCGCCGGCGTCATCGGCGCGCAATATGGCGTGCGCGTCGGGCAGCGGCTGCGCGGCGAACAGCTGCGCGCGCTGCTCGGTCTCCTGGTTCTCGCGGTGGGCCTACGTCTCGCCGTCGCGCTGGTCGTGACGCCGGAAGATATCTATTCGGTGGTCATGGGAGTGGGGAACTGATGCCCTGGCGTGTTCTGCCCTTGCTGCTTGCGCTTCTGCTGCCATCGCTGGCGGCGGCGCAGATGCTGCCTGGGCAGGGGACACAGGTCGAGCGCGAGGGGCTGGAAATCGGCACCTCTACCAGCGAAATCGCCATCACCTCCGATTTCCGCGGCGCGGACCTGACGATTTTCGGCGCTGTGACGAACACAGACGACCTGCTGCTCGCCATCGGCCAGTATGACGTTGTCGTGGTTCTGGAAGGTCCACGCGAAGACGCCACTGTGCGCAGGAAAGAGCGGGTCTTCGGCATCTGGATCAATGCCTCGTCGATGACCTTCGCCGACGTGCCGCATTCCTATTCGATGTCGAGTTCGCGCTCCATCGACGATATCACGACGCCGCTCGACCTGACCGGCGAGGGTATCGGCATCGACCATATTCCGCTGCGACCGATCGATTTTGCCGGCAACTTCAACAGTCTCAACGAATTCCGCACTGCCTTCCGGCGCCTGCAGCAGGTAGGCGGGCTTTACGAGCGTGACCCGAGCGGTGTTCGCTTCGTCTCCTCCAATCTCTTCAAGGCAAGCCTGCGGTTGCCGGCGAACATCCCGAACGGCGTGCACACCGTACGCGCCTACCTGTTCAAGAGCGGGAAGTTCGTGACGCAGAAGTCGCAGCCGTTGCGCGTCATCAAGACGGGTATCGAACAGACGATCACCGATGCGGCGCATGAGCAGCCAATCTTTTATGGCTGCTTTGCGGTGCTGCTGGCCGTGCTGACGGGATGGGGCGCCAGCCTGATCTTCCGCAAGGATTGATCGGCGGGTTTCCGTCGTCCGGCGACGACTTTCAGACAGGCTTCGATCGAATATCCGGGCACGGATACGTGCCCGGCGGCAAAACCTGTCCAGAAACTCGATTCAGCTGAAGCGTGAGGCTCTTCCACTTTCTTCCGCGAATACCGCTTGCATTTCACTATCAGTCTGGTTATCTTTACAACCAGTTGTTTATGGCAACCGGTTTTAAAGAAGGCGCGGCCTGGAAGGAGGAGGAGGAGATGAGAAAACTTGTTGTCTGGAACCTGATGACGCTGGACGGCTATTTCGAAGGGACGAAGCCGTGGGATATCGAATTCCACAATCTGGCCTGGGGGCCGGAGCTTGAAAAATATGCTGAGCAGTTCGGCGAAGAAGGTGATCTGCTGGTTTTCGGCCGCAAGACCTATGAGGGCATGGCGGCCTATTGGCCGAGCGCCGAGAGTGAAGACAAGATCAAGGCCTATATGAACAGCATTGCCAAGATCGCCGTCTCGCGGAGCATGGAAAAGGCGGACTGGAACAATACGCGCGTGGTTCGCGATCCGGTTTCCGAACTGAGAAGACTGAAGGAGCGGGACGGCAAGACGATCTTCGTCTTCGGCAGCGCCGAGCTTGCCGATACCCTGCTGAAGGCGGGACTGGTGGATGAAATCCGCATCTGCCTGGTGCCCGTCATCCTCGGCCGCGGCAATCCGCATTTCAAGCCGGCGGACGCGCAGCAACCCCTGAAACTGCTCGAGTCCTCGGTGACGAAGAGCGGCGCGGTGATCCTGCGCTACGAGCCGGTCAGGGCAGCCTGATCATTTTGGCCTGCGCTGGCCGCAGCCACCAAGGCTGCGGCCGCTTCTCCTGCAGCTTCCATATAGGTCGGATCGCGATGCAGGAGCACGGCGGCAAAGGAGCCGTCGAGCAGCAGAACGATCTGGCGGGCAAGCTTTGGCGGCGCGGCGAGATGCTGTTCCTCGAAGAGAGCCGCCAGCCATTGCTCGACATTTTTCTTGTGTGCGGCCCCCACCTTGATGGCGGGATGGCCAGGCATGTTTGCAAGCTCGGCCGATGTTCTGAGATAACCGCAGCCCTTCCATTTCGGATGCCGGGCCGAGCGGGCCAGATTGTCGAAAATGCCCTTTATCTTCGCCGGCAAATGTCCATCCGTCTCCACAAACCACCGCCGATAGACAGCAAGGTTGGGCTGGTCGCGGGTTTCGAGATAGGCGGCGATCAGGTCGTCCTTGCTGTCGAAATGATAATAGAGGGTGCGCTTCGTGACATCAGCCTTCTCGGCCACGGCATCGACGCTGACCGCCCTGACACCCTCGCTATAGAAGAGCTTTGCGGCGGCCGCGATGATGCGTTCGCGCGTATCGATTCCTGATCTTGCCATTCAGCCAATGTATACCGACTAGTGAGTGTCATCAACGCACGCATCTGCCTATCGTCCTGCCGAAATATCCGCAGAGGAGATGACGCATGCCGGAGAGCAAACGGAGGCAGAGCGAGTTCGCACGAGAAGCGGAAGCCGTCTCGATCCACTGCCGTGACGGAGTTGAACTCCGCGGTCATATCTGGAACGGCGCCCGTAGTGGTGCCAATGGGAGCGTCGTCATCAATCCGGCGACCGGGGTTGCGGCACGCTACTATCACTATTATGCGCGCTTTCTCGCCGAACATGGTTTTGATGTACTGACCTATGACTATCGCGGTATCGGCCTGTCCCGTCCGGAGCGATTAAAGGGATCGGCCTATCGCTGGCAGGACTGGGGCGAGCTGGATTTCGATGCGGCGCTGCTTTTCATGGAAAGCCGGCGGCCCGGTCGAGCGCTTCTCGTCGTCGGCCACAGTATCGGCGGGTTCCTACCGGGTGTCTCGGCGCATGCCGGCCGTATCACACGCATGCTGGCGGTCGGCGCCCAATATGGCAATCCGCGGGACTATGCGGCAGCACACCGGTGGCGATTGTTCCTGAAATGGCACGTCGTCATGCCGGCAACCACATTGCTCTTCGGTTACTTTCCCGGACGGCGCCTTGGCTGGCTTGAGGATCTGCCGAAGGACGTCGCGCTCGACTGGGCTTTTCAGCGGGGATGGAAAGATCCTCACGCGGCGAGAGAATGGACAGTGGCGTTCAATCGCTTCGACAGCTTTCGTGCGCCGGTCCTCAGCCTCGCCGTTTCGGACGACGAGATCGCCACCGTTCAGGCCATTCGCCGCGGGTTTTCCCATTATCGCAATGCCCAAGTGGAGGAGGTGCTGCTGAGGCCGGAAGATCTCGGATTTCCTAGGATCGGGCATTTCGATCTTTTTCATGCGCGCCACGCCACCGGTTTCTGGCTCGATACCCTGCTCTGGCTGCGGGACGGGACCAATCCCTGGCCCGGCAAAAGACCACCGGAACATCTCGTATTTGCATAAAAACCGCTCTTTAACGTTTACGAGTTAGTAATCTCTCGGAAATGAGAGGTTTGTATCATGCGTACTCCCACCGTGCTTGCGGTCGTCGGGCTGGCTTTGCTTGCCGGCTGTGCGACGGCGCCGCGCCAGACGCGTAATATTTGCGCTGTTTTCGATCAGAAGGATGGTCTCTTCACCAGCTGGCAGCGGGCTGCGGAGCGTGCCGAGAAGAAATACGGCGTGCCGGTGCCGATCCTGATGGCGACCATGTATGTCGAATCCGGCTTCCAGCCCTATGCACGGCCGCCGCGCACCAAGCTCTTCGGCTTCATTCCCTGGACGCGGCCTTCGACGGCCTATGGCTATTCGCAGGCGCTGAACGGAACCTGGGATCACTACCAGTCCGCCACAGGCAACTGGTCTGCAACGCGGACAAACTTCGCCGACGCGATCGATTTCATCGGCTGGTACCACTACAGCAACGCCCAGGCGACGGGCATTCCGCTCAACGACGCCTACAGCCTTTACCTCGCCTATTATTCCGGCCCGACCGGATACAAGCGCGGCGATTGGCGCAGCAATGGTCAGTTGCAGCAGACAGCACAGAAGTTCGCAAGGATGGCCGGGACCTATCAGCAGCAATTGCAGGGATGTAATTGAGCCTCTTCCTTCTCCCCAAGTGAGAAGGTAGCGTGTGTCAGCCGCGCAAATTGCCATAGCAGACCGAGTAGATCCGATCACGACCGAGCAAGTGGGCGATCAGCGAGGTCTTGTCGAAAAGGCCCTTCATGGCCTTATGGCCGAGATCCAGGCCACCGCTCATGACGCCGAAGGCAGGCATCAGCAGGCGGTCGCCATCTGTCGCGAAACAGGGACGGCGGACGGATTTCTCGCGGCGGCGGACGGTAGCCGCAGGATGCAGATGGCCCGCGATCTCGCCTTTTTGCAGGCCGTCACGCGGCTCATGGCGGAAGGTCAGGCCGGCATAATAGAGCTCGTCCGAACAGGTGCCGGGCAGGTCGACGGTGCCATCGGGATCATGGTTGCCGTTGATCCAGATCCATTCGCGGCTGCGGGCCATTTCGACGATCAGCGTGCGGAAAGAATCCGGCAGATGTTCGGAGCCAACGCGATCGTGAAAGTTGTCGCCGAGCGAAACGACGATCTTCGGATCATAGCGGGAAATGACGGCAGCGAGCACGGTGAGCGTCGCCAGCGTATCGTAGGGCGGCAGCATCATGCCGCGGCGCGCGAAGGCTGCCCCTTTTTCCAGATGCAGGTCAGAGACGACGAGAATGCCGGCATCCGGCAGATAGAGCGCGCCCAAGGGATCACAGACGGCAGCGACACCGTGAACGGCGGTTTCGACGCCCGGTATTGCGGCAAGACCAGTCATGTCGCGCGCGAGCGCCAAGCGGTTCATCACTCTCGTATTCCCAATAATTCAGGCCCGATTTCTCAGGACATGGCCTCGGCGATCAGATCGTCCGCGGCTTCGGCAAGCAGTGCATCGTGGGCCTGACCCGGCACCGATTCCCGGCCGATTTCCAACATGACCGGGACGGCGAGCGGCGAAATATGGTCCAGCGCCCGGTGGGTGATGTGGCCCCTGATTCGCCTCAGCATATCGCCAAGACGGGAAATATCCAAAAGTCCGGTCGCTGCGTCCTGCCGCGTCGCCTGCAACAGGATGTGATCGGGCTCGTGGCTTCGGAGCACATCGTAGATCAAGTCGGCGGAGACGGTGATCTGCCGGCCGGTCTTTTCCTTGCCCGGATGGCGCCGCTCGATCAAGCCTGCAATCACGGCGCAGTTGCGGAAGGTACGCTTCAAAAGGAAGGATTCGTTCAGCCAGGATTCCAGATCGTCACCCAGCATATCCTCGTCGAAGAGGTCAGAGAGGCCGAGGTGGCCATTGGCGATCCTGAGGCCTAGATCCTCCAGACCCCATATGGCGAGGGAATAATCGGTTGCGACGAAACCGAGCGGTTTTGCCCCTGCCCTGTCCAGCCGGCGTGTGAGCAGCATCCCGAGCGTCTGGTGCGCCAGTCGCCCCTCGAAGGGATAGATGACCATGTAACCGCGGCTGCCGCGCGGGAAGGTCTCGATCAGCAGCTCGTCGCGCTTCGGCAGCAAGGATTTTTCCTTCTGCAGCGAGAGCCAGTCGCGCACCTGGTCCGGCAGGCGGTGCCAGCGATCCGCATCATCCAGCATCAAGCGGACCTGATCGGCAAGGTAGGTCGAGAGCGGGAACTTTCCACCGGCATAGGAAGGGATTTTCGGATCGAAGGAATAGGCCTGGCTTACCAGTGCCTCGTTCTCCCTGATGCCCTCAAAGCGTAAAACCTTGCCGGAGAAGATGAAAGTGTCGCCGGGAGCGAGCTGTTCGAGGAAATATTCCTCGACTTTTCCAAGCACGGCGCCGGGGCGACCGAGCCTGCCGCCCTCGCCGCGTTTGGCCATGCGAATATTCAGCATCGGATCCTCGACGATGGTGCCGAGGTTCAGGCGATATTGCTGGGCGACCTGCGGATTGGAGACGCGCCAGCGACCCTCCTTGGTCTTGCGAATACGGGCGTAACGCTCGTAGGTGCGGAGCGCATAACCGCCGGTCGCGACAAAATCGACGACGCGCTCGAAGGTTTCCCACGAAAGGTCGGCATAGGGCGAGGCGCTGGTGATCTCGTCATAGAGTTCCAGCATGTCGAAGGGCTCAGCGCAGGCCATGCCGAGCACGTGCTGGGCGAGCACATCAAGCCCACCGCGGCCGACGGGCGGCGTGTCCTGCGCGCCGATATAGTTCGCATCGAGTGCGGCCTGGCATTCCATGACCTCGAAGCGGTTGGCGGGCACGAGGATTGCCTTTGATGGTTCGTCCATGCGGTGATTGGCGCGGCCGATGCGCTGGGCAAGGCGCGAGGCTCCCTTGGGCGCGCCGACATGGATGACGAGATCGACATCGCCCCAATCGATGCCGAGATCGAGCGTCGAGGTGGCGACAACGGCCCGCAGCCGGTTAGCGGCCATGGCGGCTTCGACCTTGCGGCGCTGGGCAACATCGAGCGAACCGTGGTGGAGCGCGATCGGCAGGTTTTCCTCGTTGACCGTCCAGAGCTCCTGAAAGAGCATTTCGGCCTGCGAGCGGGTATTGACGAAGAGCAGCGTCGTCTTGTGGTCGATCAGTTGGCGATAAACATCCGGGATTGCGTATTTGGCGGAATGGCCCGCCCAGGGAATGCGCTCTTCGGTGTCGAGAATGGAGATATCGGGCCTGGCGCCACCTTCGACGAGAACGAGGCCGGCATGGTTTTCCCTGCCCTCCTCCTGCGCCACCAGCCATTTCTGTAGATCCAGGGGATTGGCGACGGTGGCCGAGAGGCCGATCGTTTTCAGATCGGGTGCCAGCCGGCGCAACCGGCCAAGGCCGAGCGAGAGCATGTGGCCGCGCTTGGACGTGACCAGCGAGTGCAGCTCATCGAAGACGACGTATTTCAGATCCCTGAAGAAACGTTCAGCTTCCCGGTTTGCCAGGAGCAGCGCCACCTGTTCCGGGGTCGTCAGCAATATATCGGGCGGATTGAGCTTCTGGCGCTGGCGCTTGGCGTTCGGCGTATCGCCTGTGCGGTTCTCGATCGATATCGGCAAGCCCATCTCGGTGACGGGCTTCGTGAGGTTGCGCTCGATATCGACGGCCAGCGCCTTCAGCGGCGAGATGTAAAGCGTATGGATGCCGGTAAATGCCGAACCCGGCGCGATCTTGCCGCGTCGCGTGAGATCGGTCAGCGACGGCAGGAAACCGGCGAGCGTCTTGCCGGCGCCGGTCGGCGCGATCAGCAGCGTGCTTTCACCGGCTTCGGCACGAGACAGGAGCTCGAGCTGGTGGGCGCGAGGACGCCAGCCCTTTTCCGCAAACCAGCGGAGAAAGGGAGTGGGCAAGTCAAGGCTGAGGTCGGTTTCGATCTGATCCACAGGGCAAATGTAGTTCAAACGCCGACGAATAGAAGCGCTATTGACTCCTCGCGATAATCATGGATAAATAATATCTACGATTAAAGGAGATCAGCTGTGAAACTTGGTGACGGCGTCGAACAGAGCATTCATTGCACGGCGGTACTATCAGGGCTTTCGGCTGGCGGCGTGCTTTCGGCGGCGGCCCTTGCCGAATTCCATGGCGTGTCGACGAGCTATCTGCTGAAGCACCTGCAGGCGCTTTCGGGAGCCGGAATTCTGGAGACGGTACCGGGGCCGAAGGGCGGTTACCGGCTGGCGAAGAAGCCGGAGGATATTTCGCTGCTTGAGATCGTGCTCGCAGTCGAGGGACCGGCACCGGCTTTCCGCTGTTCGGAGATCCGTCAGCGCGGACCGAACCCGCTGCCGCAGCGCTATTTCACCAAACCCTGCCAGATCACGGCGGCAATGCTGAGGGCCGAGCGCGCCTACCGCGCCGAACTCGCAAACACCAGCATCGCCGACATCCTGGCCGAACTTTCCGCGGATGATGACGGCGGGATCGCCGCCAGAGGCTGCGCCTTCATGGAAATACACGAGAGAAATACGGCTCGCTGAGCCGCAACACAAACCCCAACCCCCAATTCCAAACCTAAGGAGACATATCATGCAAGCACGTTTCAACTTCGGCAAAGCCGCTCCGGATGCCTACAAGGCCGTCGTCGCGCTGGAGCAATATGTGCAGGAATCCGGACTGGATAAGCGCTTCATTCACCTGATCAAGCTTCGCGCTTCGCAGATCAACGGCTGCGCCTATTGCGTCGATATGCATTCGAAGGAAGCACGCCATCACGGCCTTTCCGAACAGTGGATCAACCTGATGTGCGTCTGGCGGGAATCTCCGGTTTACGACGCCCGTGAACGCGCCCTGCTCGGCTGGGTCGATGCGGTGACGAAGATTGCGGAGACCGGTGCACCGGATGCCGATTACGAAGCATTGAAGGCGCATTTCTCGGAAGCGGAAATGACCAAGATCACGGTTGCGATCGGCACGATCAATATCTGGAACCGGCTTGCCGTCGGCTTCCGCAGCCAGCATCCGATCGATGCGCCGCAGAAGGCAGCCTGATATCTCTTTGCTGATAGGGAGCTTTGTCCGGTGACCGACCCGAGAGATCGGGTCGGTTGAATATTTCATCGTCCGTGGTGCGTATCGGATCTCATGGCAACAGCTTCAGGCAATTTGCCCGAGAGGTCGATGCTGTTGAATATGTCACGAACGACCTTGGCGATTTCCTTTGCGGAAGAGCCCTTGGCGTATTCTTCCTGCATGCGGCGTCTGACAAGCTTTTCCAAATCTGACATAGCTTACCTCATCATATCCGGCGCAAGGAAAAGTGTCGCGCCGGGGCCGATCACAGGCAAGTTACGTTTTGTTTATAATGGCTTACCGATTTGTAAGGTTAGAGCTGCCTAGAGCGCAATGTAGCGGTCGGCCCTGTGATTGATCGCAACGAAGAGATTGAGAACAACTGCACCGAGCACGGAATAGAAGACGACCGGCGGCGTGGTGACGAAGAATGCGGCCGCCAAGACGCACATGTCGATGGCAAGCTGTACGAGGCCGGCGCGGATGCCGAAACGCTCCTGCATATAGATGCCGAGAATGCCCACGCCGCCGAGGCTGGCGCGGTGGCGATAGAGCGCAAGAAGGCCGTAACCGAGTAGCAGGCCGCCAAGGAGAGCTGCCCAGGCCGGATGAATGGCGGCGATTTCCATGACCTTCGGCTGCAGGCTGGTCAATGCCGAGGTCAAACCGATGGCGATGAAGGTCTTGATCGTGAAGGCCATGCCGAGACTCTTCCACGAGAGATAGAAGAAGGGCAGGTTGAGCAGGAAGAAGGCGAGACCGAAATTCACGCCGAAGGCATAATGCAGCAGGAAGGCAATGCCGGCGGTGCTGCCGGTGAGAAGGCCGGCGCTGGCAAGAATGTAAAGACCGAGCGCGGAAACGAGGCTGCCGGAGAACACACCTTGCACATCCTCGACCGGCGTGTGACGTGTCGCGGTGGTGTTCCAGAAACCGAGGGCATTGATGAGCTGGCTCATGTCGCGATCTCCGATAGCGGCTGCTCCGGGCCGACCGGAGGAGAAGGGAATGTCTGGGTGGATGCGGCGCGTGTTGCGCTCCGGGGAGCGCGTCGCCTCTCGCTGAATGGCCGTATTATCAGGCCTTCCAAGGTGGTGCGCAAGCGAAATACGTAAGCAATGCTGACCTATTTCAAAATCGCAAGAAATATGCGCTCAGGCGGTCTTGCGCGTAAGGAATAGAATACCGAGAACCGGTTTGCCGCCATCTTTGCGAATGGTGGTTTTGACCGTCTTGAGGATTTGGAGCCGATGGGCGACGGCAAGCCCTTCGACATAGGTCTCGGAGTGGGCATAGCGCAGCGACGGCGCCAGATGAAAACCATTTCCTTCGCCACCGTCCTCCGCGGAAAAGGCGAAGTCGGCGCCAGGAGCCAGGAGCTCGTCGAGGATCGCGAAGACATTTTCCAGATTGCCGAGATACATCAGCACATCGGCGGCGGTTACGAGGTCGGCGCGATGCCGGGCGCCATCCGCAAAGAGGCCGGAGGCTTCGGGCGACAGCGACAAGTCCGCCTGCGCGAGATGATCGTAGACGTGCTTTTCGGCAGCCTTCACCAGCATGTTCTGCGAGAGGTCGAAGCCTTCGAGTTGTGCGACCCGGGTACGGATTTCAGGGCCGAGCAGGCCCGTGCCGCAGCCGAGATCGACAGCGTATTGATATTGCCGGCCGGTGGACGCGACGAGTGCTGCAAGCTTCTGCGGGACGGAATAATCCAGCTTCTCCACGAGGGATGTCTCGAAACGGTCGGCATAGTCATCGAAGAGGCGCTCGACATAGCGGCTCGACGGCTGGGCTGGCATCTCAGTGTCGCCGAGCAAGGCGAGCTTCAAGCCAGCGCCGAAAATATCCTCGGAGTCGAGTTCAAGCGTGCGGCGGTAGGCTTCGACGGCAGCGTCCGCCTTGCCTGCCTTTTCGCGGTATGTGGCGAGGCGATACCAGCCTGCTGCCCAGGCCGGCGTCAGTTCCAGTGCCTGCTCCATCAGTTCGGCCGCCGCTTCCGGCTCGCCGCCCTCATCCAGCATCCTGGCGTAATCGGCGCGGCGGTCGGCGATGACGTCGCCGGAGGAAAGCTGGCTTGGCTGCATGATTGGACCCTTTGGCTGGCGGCATTTGGCTTCGGCCACAAAAAAACTCAAGTCCTATTTCAGAGGCGGTGCTGTCTTGGCGGAAAAGGCTTGCGGGCGAATCGCCGCGACCGTATCTCAAGGCAAACAGGAGATGGCGCATGTCCGATCAGGTGAACAGGTTCCTCGGCGATTCCATTGGCCGCACGATCATCAAGCTCTTGGTGGTTTCGCTGATCGTCGGCTTCGTCATGGCCATCTTCGGGCTGACCCCCTGGGAACTTATCTACAACTTTCGTGATTTCGTGATCCATCTATGGCAGCAGGGCTTCTCTGCGCTTGGCCGCGTCGGCGACTATCTGATCCTCGGCGCCACCATCGTCATCCCGATCTTCATCATCATCCGTCTCTTCAGCTATCGAAAATAACATGGCTTCAATCATCCTTTCACGCCGCGGCTTGCTGCAGCTTTCAGGTCTTGCACTGGTGGCCGGCGTTGCCGGCTGCACGACCACCCCGAAACTCGCGAGCACGCCGTCCGACGCCACGGACCAGACCGCTTCGGCCCTGCCGCTCGTCAACCAGCTGCGCGCCAAGAACGGCCTGCCGCCGCTCAGCGTCGATCCGCATGCAAGTGCCGCCGCGATCTTCCAGGCCAAGCGCATGGCAAGTGCGGGCAGGATGAAGCATCTGATGGGCATGACGGATAGTTTCGGCGCCCGCGTGAAGGCGAGCGGCGTTGCACTGCCGGCCGCCGAAAACATCGCTTCGGGCCAGCAGAGCGTCGATGCGGTCGTCACCGCCTGGATCAACTCGCCCCACCATCTGGAAAACATGCTCGGGCGCTATAGCGGTCTCGGCGTTGCCGTTGCACATAATACGTCTTCCAGGAACCTGCCCTATTGGGCCATGGTGCTTTCCAGCTGAGGCGATTCCGCCTCTCTCCCCAAGAGGCGAATATGGATACCGGCAGACCCAGAAACGCATTGGCATTCGACGTGACGCACCGGTTGGTGCTGTCGATCGCCATTCCGATGACGCTCGGCTTCATGACGACGCCGCTGCTCGGTATTACCAATACCGCCGTCGTCGGTCGTATGGGTGATCCGGAAGCGCTGGCGGGGCTCGCCATCGGCGCCATGCTGTTCGACCTCATCATGGGCAGCTTCAATTTCCTGCGGGCGTCTACGACCGGCCTGACGGCGCAGGCGCTTGGGCGGCGTGATGCGCATGAGCAGCAGGCCGTCTTCTGGCGGGCGATCGTCTCGGCGCTCGGCTCCGGCCTGGCCCTTCTCGTGCTGTCGCCGCTGCTGATCCTTGTCGGACTGAAGCTGATGGGGGCCGAGGGCCGTATTGCCGAGGCGACCAGCACCTATTTCTCGATCCGCATTCTCGCTGCACCGGCAGCACTTGCCAATTACGCGGTGCTCGGCTTCGTGCTCGGACGCGGACAGGGTCAAACCGGGCTTCTGCTGCAGGCGCTGATCAACGGCATCAACATCCTGCTTTCCATCTATCTCGGCCTGTCGCTCGACTGGGGTGTTTCCGGTGTCGCCTGGGGCACGATGGCGGGCGAAACGGCGGGCGCGCTTGCCGGTCTCTTCATCGTGCTGCGCAGCTTCGATCGGGCACACCGGCCAAATCGGACGGAGGTATTTTCGCGCGCCAAGCTTGCCGAGCTTTTCGCGCTGAACCGCGATATCCTGATCCGCACCTTCGTGCTGATCGGCTCCTTCGCGATCATGACCCGCATCGGCACCAGCTTCGGTGCCATTACCCTTGCGGCCAATGCTGTGCTGATGAACTTCTTCCTGTTGTCAGGCTACTATCTCGACGGTCTTGCCAACGCCGCGGAGCAGATCACCGGGCGGGCGATCGGTGCGCAATGTAGGCCGGCCTTCGACCGCGGTCTGAGGCTCACGACGTTGTGGTCCTTCGGGCTCGCGGCAATCATTTCCGCCTTCTTCTATTTTGCCGGTCCTGCCCTCATTGCCGGGCTGACGAGTTCGCCGGAGGTACAGGCAGCCGCCGAGACCTATATGCCCTGGGCGGCGGTGACGGGGCTGACGGGCGCGCTCGCCTTCCTGATGGACGGCGTCTTCATCGGCGCGACGTGGTCCGTCGACATGCGTAACCGCATGCTGATGTCGTTCGCGGGGTATCTCGCCATGCTCGCCGTCTTCGTGCCGCTCTTCGGCAATCACGGCCTGTGGCTGGCGATGAACGCCTTCCTGCTGTTTCGTGGTTTCTTCCTGGCGGTGCTGGTGAAGCCGCGCGCAGCTCAGACGTTTCGCGCCGCCCAGTAATCGACGCTGATATCCCTGAGATCGCGGATCGAGGCAACCTTTTCGCGATCGAGCAGTTTCGACAGTCCGCGCACGATCGTGCCGGGAAGGCCCGGACCTTCATAAACCATGCAGGAATAGAGCTGTACGAGATCGGCCCCTGCTCTGACCTTTTCCAGCGCGGTTTCGGCCGATGAGACACCGCCGACGCCGATGATCGGCAGGGCCGAACCGACACGCTTGCGCATCTTGGCGAGCACGACCGTCGACTTCTCGAACAGCGGCACGCCGGAGAGGCCCCCTGTTTCCTTCGCCTGGACCCGGTCCTTCAGGCCGTCACGAGAAAGCGTCGTGTTGGAAACGATCAAACCGTCCAGTGCATGTGCGAGAGCTTCGGCGGCGATGTCATCCATGCCTTCCTCGGTCAGATCGGGGGCGATCTTCAGGAAGACCGGGATTTTTCGACCGGCCTTTCCAGCTTCCTCGTCGCGTGCCGCCAGCACGGCCGACAGGAGAGCGGCGAGGCTTTCACGCGCCTGCAGATCGCGCAGGCCCGGCGTGTTGGGCGAGGAAATATTGGCGGTGAAATAACGGGCGACGGAATAGAAGCGGCGGATACCGGCGACATAATCGGCGATACGGTCATCGCTGTCCTTGTTGGCGCCGATGTTGACGCCGACGATGCCGGCGCGGCCGATCTGCGAGAGACGGCGGAAGGCTGCTTCATGGCCTTCATTGTTGAAGCCGAGGCGGTTGATGACGCCTTCATCTTCCACAAGGCGGAAGATACGCGGGCGTGGATTGCCGGATTGCGGCTTCGGCGTGACGGTGCCGATCTCGGTGAAACCGAAGCCAAGCTTCAGCAGGGCTTCCGGCACTTCGGCATTCTTGTCATAGCCCGCAGCCATGCCGAGCGGGTTGGGAAAGTCGATGTTGGCAACGGTCTGGCGCAGGCGCGGGTCCGGCGCGAAGCGGCAGGCAGGCACGACGCCGGATTTCAGCGCCGCGATCGACATGCCATGCGCGGTTTCGGGATCAAAGAGAAAGAGGCCGCGGCGGGCGATGCGCTTGAAAGGATCGATCACGGTGCGAGCTCCGGAAAGATGTGGGCGCCTGCGTCATCGAGCGGCAAGGCCGCCTCCCAAAGCACCGCCGAAAGCGGCAGATCGGCATAAAGATGCGGGAAGAGCGCGCCGCCGCGCGAGGGTTCGAAGAGCAGTTTGTCGCCGAAATTGCGGCCATCGATAGCAACGAGGACAAGGCCGGTCTGACCGGCAAAATGCAGGGCTGCGGTCTGCTTAACCTGATCTGCCGTCGAGAAATGGATGAAGCCGTCCTTCTGATCGATGCCCGCGCCATGAAAAACGCCGGTTTGTCTGGCTTCCTGCCAGAGCGCCTCCGGCACGATCTTGTAAAGGGTCGGTGTCGCGGTCATGATGATCCCGTTAGTGGTCTTGTTGAGAAGGGGGCTGGCCTTCCTGATGAGGGCTTTGCCCCAAAGAGCCGGCGATGTCCACGCCTCAGGGCGCAAAAACGGACAGGCACGATGCTTTGCGGAGGATGAGACGATGAAGGCATTTGCAATCACGCTTGCCGCCGGTCTTCTGCCGCTTGCGGCGATGGCAGCGGAGCCCGATGCGACGCGCTTCCAGCTCGAGCGCAGCGGCGACCATTTCGTGCGCTTGGACCGGCAAACGGGAGCCATGTCGCTCTGCACCGAGAAGGACGGGGCGTTGGTCTGCCGCATGGCCGCCGATGAACGCGCTGCCTACGAGGACGAACTCGACCGGCTTGCCGACCGGGTGAGCGCGCTGGAGAAGAGTACAACCGCCCGACCCGCCCTGCCGACGGATGCGGAAGTCGACCGCTCGATCGGCATCATGGAGCGGATGATGCGCAGTTTCATGGGTATAGTTCGGGAATTCCAGGCGGAAGACGAGGCCAATCCCCTTCCGCAGCGGAGTTGATCTGGTTATATTCATATAAGTAGAGGGTCATGTTCGTGCGGGGGAGCCGGACAGGACTGAGGAGATCGAGCTCTTGGGAGGGAGTTTTCGATGCAGGAACAGACCATCATCATCGCTGACGACCATCCGCTGTTCCGCGACGCGCTGCGGCAGGCGGTGCTCGGCATGGAAGGCCGGCAGACAATCGTCGAGGCCGGGGATTTTGCCGCGGCAAGGAGGGCAGCGACGGCGCATCCGGATGCGGACCTGATGCTGCTCGATCTCGCCATGCCTGGAGTCAGCGGTTTTTCCGGCCTGATGGCGCTGCGCTCCGAATTCGTCAGCCTGCCGATCGTCATCATCTCAGCGACCGATGACACCACGACAATCCGCCGGGCGCTGGAGCTCGGCGCTTCCGGCTTCATTTCGAAATCCTCAGGTATCGAGGATATCCGCCGCGGCATCCAGACGGTGCTGGCAGGCGATATCGCCACGCCGGAGAGCTATCGCGACGGACAGGAGCAGGACCCCGATGTCGCCGACCTCATCCACCGCCTTCACACGCTGACACCGCAGCAGAGCCGGGTGCTGACCATGCTCGGTGAAGGCCTGCTGAACAAGCAGATCGCCTATGAGCTCGGGGTTTCCGAAGCGACGATCAAGGCGCATGTCTCGGCGATCCTCCTGAAGCTCAACGTCGACAGCCGCACGCAGGCGGTGATCCAGCTTGGCAAGATCAACATGGCGATGGTCGCCTGAGTTCAGGCACCCACCAGACAGGATTTTATTCCTCATTTGCGCTTTACTCGGGGAGATGCCTCGGTTAATCTGCCGGCGATAGAAAGCGGCCAATGGACCGCGGAACCGGACGCATATGCTGTCACATGACCAGATCTGGGGGGCGATCGACGGGCTTGCCGAACGGCATGACCTGACGCCGTCGGGTCTTGCGCGGCGGGCGGGACTCGATCCGACCTCCTTCAATAAATCCAAGCGACTTTCGGCGGATGGGCGCCTGCGCTGGCCTTCGACGGAATCCATCGCCAAGGTGCTGGAGGCGACGGGGGCGAGCATGGAGCAGTTCATGGGCTTCATGCGGCCGGCGGGTGCCGCTGCCGCCGCCAGCTTACCGGACGGTATTTTTGCGTCGCAGGGAAGCTCCATTCCCCTGCTCGGCTTTGCGCAGGCGGGCGCCGGCGGCTTTTTCGACGATGGTGGCTTTCCGGCAGGCCAGGGCTGGGATGTGGTGGAATTTCCGGCTGGCCCCTCGCAGAAGGCGGGCGTCTATGCGCTGGAAGTGCAGGGCGAGAGCATGATGCCGCTCTATCGCGACGGCGATGTTCTGATCGTGGAGCCCGGCGCGCAGGTGCGCCGCAACGACCGTGTCGTCGTCAAGACACGCGAGGGCGAAGTCATGGCCAAGGTGCTGTTGCGCCAGAGCCCGCGCTCCATCGAGCTGTTGTCTCTCAATCCCGAACATCCCAACCGGACGATCGAGCTTTCCGACGTCGAATGGATTGCTCGTATCATCTGGGCCAGCCAATAGGAAAATAATCCATGCGCCCTGCAGCCTTCATCACAGGTATCGCGGGGATGGCGATCGTGACCGGCCTGCTGCTGGCCGGGCAAGCGCGGCTCAACAGCGGCGACGGAGCGGCACCTGGAGCAGATGCCGGAAGCGTGACCGCCGAGTTGCCCGATGCGGATACTGATGGGACAAAGCCACCCGCATCGCTCACAGACAAGGATGCGGCGTTGATTGCCCGGGCAACAGAGCCTGCGGCAGGCCCCTCCCCGCCTCCTTCCGAAAATGCGACAGCGAAGGAAACGGCGCAGAGCGAACCGGCGCCCGCCGGGACACCGCCGGCCACAGCTGATGGAAAAGACAGTGTTGAGCTGTTGCGGCCGACGGTGGAAAACGCCGGCCTCCTTTCCTTCGGCAAACGCCGGCTACAGATTGCCGGCATCATTGCGACGCCCGCAGACAAGAGTTGCGGCTCCGAAGGCAAACAATGGCCGTGCGGCATGATGGCAAAGACGGCGTTGCGGCTTTTCCTGCGCAATCGCGCGATCGATTGCGACCTGCCTTCCGATGCATGGGAAGACATGGCAAGCGCCGCCTGCCGGCTGGGGCAGCAGGATATCGGCACATGGCTGGTGGAAAATGGCTGGGCGGAAGCGCAGCCGGGCTCCCCGCTTGCCGCCGCCGGCGAAAAAGCAAAGCAAACGAAGGAAGGCATTCACGGCGAGGATCCGCGCCGCAGGCCGGCGGCGACGCCCCGGCCTGAACCCGCAGATCCCTTGTAATGACGACTGTCAATTCCTAATCTCCGTTCATTCAAGAGGGAATCAGACATGAACAAGCCGCTTTCCGCCCATGACGCGCTGATCTATGTGATGGTGATGGCATCCGCCGTCGACAGCACCATGAACGACCGGGAAATGGAGAGGATCGGCCAGCTCATCGGCTTCCTGCCGGTGTTCCGCGATTTCGACGACGACAATCTGATTTCCATCGCCCGTGACTGCGCTTCGCTGCTGGCCGGTCCGGAAGGGCTGGATGTGGTGCTGGAGACCGTTCGCGATACGCTGCCTGCCCGTCTCTACGACACCGCCTACGCACTGGCGGTCGAAGTCGCCTCCGCCGACCTTTCCGTCAAGGCCGAAGAATTGCGGCTGCTCAGCCTGCTGCGCGACCGTCTCGGCCTCGACAAGCTGACCTGTGCTGCCATCGAGCGCAGCGCGATCGCCCGTTTCCGCAAGGGTTAAAGCATGTCGCGCAAAAGTGTGCAGCGGTTTTGCGATAACGACATGCGAAAACAAGAACCTAAAGCGCGACAAGCGAATCTTGGAGATCGCGACGCGCTTTAGTACAGACCGTAGGGGAAATAACGCAGATAAATCTCCTGCAGGCGACCATTGCGCGAGAGCGTTGCCAGCGCATGGTCGATTGCTGCCGTCAGCACACTGTCGTTCTGGCGCAGCATGATCGTCATCCCTTCGCCCAGGAAATGCTCCGACATATAGGGACCGTCGAACAGGGCACAGCATTTGTCCGAAGCGGGCGAAGCCACCCAGAAGGAAAGCTGCAGCGCATCGGCAAAGGCAGCATCGACCTTCCGCTCCTTCAAGGCCGTCAACAGCGCTTCCTTGTTGTCAAAAGGCTGAGCCTTGATGGCCGGGAAAAAGGCCGCGAGCATCGCCTCGTGGACGGTGCCCTTGACGATGCCGACGGAATGGCCGGCGAGGCCGGCAGCCGTCGTTCCGGTCACGGCGGCCGCCGTATTGCGCACGAAGCGGGCCGGCAGCATCAGATAGGGACGGGAGAAGAGGAACTCGCGGCGCAGCTCCGGCGTGACGGCAAGGCCTGCGATGACGGCATCGCCCTGCGAGCCGGCGAGCGCCTTCTGCAGGTCGGCGAAGGGCAGCGCCTGGATCTGACACTTGTCTGCAATCTCCAGCTCGGAACAGATCTCGCGGGCGAGATCGACGTTGAAGCCGGAGAGCTTGCTGTTCTGGTCCGTAAAATTGAAGGGCGGAAAGTCCACCGAGGTCAGGAAACGCAGGCGCACGAGCGAAGTGAGATCGGGCTTGGCCAGGCGTTCACGGGAATCGAAGAGCAGCGGCACGGACGGGCCGGATTGCTGCGCAAAAGAAGAAAAAGCCGAAAGCAGTACAACTGAAAACAGGCAGAGGATGGACATCCACCTGGAGGCCGGAAACGCCGGTTTACATTGCACCATTCTGATCTGCCTGACGATTACGCGCGGGGCTTGCCGCTCAGCCGAGATGTAACAGAATCATATCCGTCGGGGAATATGGCCCGGCGAGGCGACAGACCGCGCCTCGGCGGGGTCAGAACGACGTATCGGCCTTTAAAGCAAGGTCTTTCACCGAGTACGATGCCGTACCAGCCACAAAAATTCCGCATAAATTGCATCTTCGAACACCTGAGCACAAATAACTACCGTGCCCGTCCAAATTCATGGGCAACCACCGAGCCCGTTAGCGCGGAATTAAGCAATATCCCATCTTATTCGACGCGACGACATCGACCTCACCGGCCGACTGCATGATGCGCATGTCGCACCTCTTAAGGTATCCCCACCAGCGCAATACCGAAGAATCGTTCTGCAACAAATGATTTCAAAAGCACCGGGCTCGCAACACGCCCGGCCAATCGGGTAACTCCATGCTGAAACATCTGAAAATCCGCACAAAAATCATATCGGTCGTGGCGCTCCTGGGGCTCATCACGATAGCCGGACTGATCTATGTCATCTCCGAGTTTCGCCGAGCGGACGCGGCCTACGGCGCCTTCATCGATCATGAGGCGCTGGCCTCGATGCAGAGCGCGCGCGCCAGCGCATCGGTCGTCGCCTCGGTGCTGCAGGTGAGCCTGCTTGCCGACATGAAACCCGATACGCCGGCATTCCAAACGGCACTCGCTACACCCAGCAAGCTGCCGCAGGCACGCGACCGCATGAAGCAGGCGCTGGCGCTTGTGCCCAGCCGCAAGGCGGCGGTCGATGAAATCCAGGCAGGCATCGATGAAATCGAAACTCTGGCGAACAAGATCATCGAGCAGAGCAAGGCCAAGGACAGCGCCGGCGCCCTTGCGAGCGTCGCCCTGATCAATGCCAAGCTCAACGCGCTGACGCCGAAGATGATCGCTAACAACGATGCGATGATGGCGATGCTCAACGATGGCGGCGACGCGCTTTCGGCTTCCGTCAACGACCGCATCAACCTCTGCTTTGCCTTGATCGGCCTAGCCGTCATCGGCGCCATCGGTCTCAGCATCGTCGTCGCCCAGATTGGCATCACCACCCCCATGGCAAAGCTGCGCGAGCGCATGACCGGCCTGGTAGAGGGTGACACGGACAGCGAAATCGTCGGCCTCGACCGTCGCGACGAAATCGGCAAAATGGCGGAGGCCGTCTCGGTCTTCCGCGACAATGCGATCGAACGCATCCAGCTCGAAGCCCGCGCCGAAGCCGATCGCAGCCTCAGCGACAGCGAGCGCCGCGAACGCGAAGCACAGAAGGCCGCGGAAGCAGCCGATCTGGAACGCGCGGTCAATGCACTCGGCGACGGGCTGCGCCGGTTTTCGGCGGGCGACCTCGTCTCGCATATCGAAACGCCTTTCGTCGCGCATCTCGACGCGCTGCGCCAGGACTTCAACAACTCGGTCGAAAAGCTCAACGAGACCATGAACACGGTCGGCTCCAATGCCCGCGCCATCAGCGCCGGCGCTAACGAGATCCGGTCGTCCGCCGACGAGCTTTCGAAGCGCACCGAGCAGCAGGCCGCTTCCGTCGAGGAAACGGCAGCAGCCCTCGAGGAGATCACGACGACGGTAAAGGACGCAGCAAAGCGGGCCGAAGAGGCAAGCCAACTCGTCGCCCGGACCCGCCTTGGCGCCGAGAAATCCGGCGACGTCGTCCGCAAGGCTGTCGCTGCCATGCATCAGATCGAACAGTCCTCTACCGAGATCAGCAATATCATCGGCGTCATCGACGATATCGCCTTCCAGACGAACCTCTTGGCGCTGAACGCCGGTGTCGAAGCTGCGCGCGCCGGTGAAGCCGGCAAGGGCTTTGCGGTCGTCGCACAGGAAGTCCGGGAACTCGCCCAGCGCTCTGCAAACGCCGCCAAGGAAATCAAGGCGCTGATTACCACATCAGGCACGCATGTGCAGACCGGCGTCTCGCTGGTCGGCGAAACGGGCAAGGCGCTTGATGCGATCGTCCACGAGGTGCAGGAAATCAACCAGCACGTCCACGCGATCGCCGAAGCCTCGCGCGAGCAGTCGATCGGCCTGCAGGAGATCAATACCGCGGTCAACAGCATGGATCAGAGCACGCAGCAGAACGCCGCGATGGTCGAGGAATCCACCGCGGCAAGCCACAGCCTTGCAACGGAAGCGACGGCACTCAACAACCTGCTCGGCCAGTTCCGCCTGACGGGCACCGGCGGCTTCACTGCAAGCGCACCGATCTCGACGGCATCGACCGCGCCACGCGCTGCCGCACGGCCGGCCGCCAGAACCCCGGTCCGCGTTGCCGAAAGCACCGCACGCCCGAAGGCTTCGCCGGCACGCGCCCTTGGCCAGAAGCTCGCCAGCGCTTTCGGTGCGAACAGCGGTGCTGCCCCGGCCGCCAGCCAGGAAGCCGACTGGACGGAATTCTGAGCTGACAACCTGATCGAATGAGAATGGGCGGCTCCGGCCGCCCATTTTCGTTTCAGGCCTTTTCAGGCTTGCGGCCACCAGCCGACCTCGATGAGCACGTTACCGGGCGCCGTGCAATAAAACAGCCAGCCGCCGCAGATCGAGCCGAAAGCGGCAATAAGGCCGGCCGAGCGACGTCAGAGGAGCGAAGTCAGACCGGCGGTGACCTTACCAAAGCTCTTCGCGAAGGGTTGAAGACATGCGTGCCGTTTGTGTCGTGAGCTTTCCGCGATTTGCGGTACAATGACACCGTGCCGCGGACAGAAAGGCTCCGGATATGAAACTGATCGCATTTAGCCTCATCGGCGCGCTGGCGCTCGCCGGCTGCACCACCGTCGAATATACCGGCCCCGGCATCGAGCCCATTCCGGGCAGCATCACCTATAACGGCCAGCCGCGTACGAAACTGACAAAGTCGCCAATTGGATCGACCTTCCCGCACAATTTCATCGACCAGTACGGCCGGCAGGTCGAGGAGACCTATATCATCCGTCCGGACCGTTCGCTGGCGATTGCTCATCGCCAGTACCGGCCGATCAACATTTTCGGAAGAGATTGAGAGGGGAAGCTGGAGCGGTTCACCGGAACACCACCATCGTGACGGATGCGGATGGCGACGGCCAGACCGATACCTGACGGGTCGAGACGGTCACGGTCAGCGGCGATATGACAACGTGGGAGCGGCAATACGCTCCGGATATATCGACGATTAGCCTAAATGCTCCAGATCGGCTGCTGAAGGCCGCTGGCGCCAAGTTCATGGGTGGCGCATACTCGTTGCAAGCAACAGATATTTTCTAATAAGTTCGAGATCGTGAACATGCATCAGTCAAATAATGGTTCGTTTATCCCAAGATTTAAAAAACGCGTCGTTACCGAAAACGGCTTAACAGAGGTGGAAATATCATCAGAGAAACTGGAGGATATCATATCACATTTCTCTGAAGATAAAGAACTTATCTATATTATGAAGAAATACATAGACCTTACCAGAAGCGCCGGAGCATCAGCTCTTTCCGAAGACGAAGAAATCGCGATGGGTAAAAAAATCTTTCCGGTATTTCACGACTTCCTGTTCGCGAACGGACTTATGGTGTTTGCGCCAGATGTTGCAGAAGAGATGTTTCAGCGTCTTGAAAAAGGTCTTATAGGGGCAAAAATCAGTTCGATTCCTGAGAAAGGTAGCTGGAGCGGGTGAAGGGAATCGAACCCTCGTATTCAGCTTGGGAAGCTGCTGCTCTACCATTGAGCTACACCCGCCAACCACTTGAGACTTCCAACAGATGGCCGTCGCTGTCAAGTCGCGGATCGCCGCATATCAGATGCGGAAATGCTTCGACAGTTTCAGACCCTGCGCCTGGTAGTTGGAGCCAAGGCCTGAACCATAAAGGCTCGATGGTTGTTCCTGCATGTGTTCGTAGATCAGGCGGCCGACGATCTGGCCGTCTTCGAGGATGAAAGGCACTTCGTGGCTGCGTACTTCCAGCACGGCCCGGCTGCCGCGCCCGCCGGCGGGCGCATGGCCGAAGCCGGGATCGAAGAAGCCGGCATAATGGACACGAAATTCGCCGACGAGCGGATCGAAGGGCGTCATTTCCGCCGCATAATGCGGGGGAACGTGCACGGCCTCGCGTGAGACGAGAATGTAGAATTCGTCCGGATCGAGGATCAGCTCATTGCGGCCGCGGCTATAGAGCGGCTCCCAGAAGTCGAAGATATCGTGCTGGGCCTTCTTGTCGACATCGACGACGGCCGTGTGGTGTTTGCCGCGATAACCGATCAGGCCTTCCTCGTCGCCTGTCAGATCGATCGACAGCGCAATACCGCCGCCGGAGACGTTCGGCTGCTTGGCGGCGACGAGCGTTTCCGTTGCGTGCAACTTCAAAAGCTCCGGCTCGCCGAGAACCGAATGGCCGACGCGGAAGCGGATCTGCGACAGGCGCGAGCCGCGACGCACGACGATCGGGAAGGTGCGCGGGCTGATTTCGAGATAGAGCGGGCCGGAATAACCTGATGGGATCTTGTCGAACTCCTGCGCGTAATCGGTGATGACGCGGGTGAAGATATCGAGCCGGCCGGTCGAGCTTTTGGGATTGGCCGAAGCCGACATGTCGGCCGGCAGATCGAGGCGCTCCATCAGCGGTACGATGTAGACGCAGCCGGTTTCCAGCACCGCGCCTTCGGAGAGGTCGATGACATGGAGGCTCAGCCGGTCAAGTTTATCAGCGACAAGGTGAGAAGGGCCGGGCATGAAGCTGGCGCGCACCCGGAAAGCCTTGGCGCCCAGCCGCAGATCCAGGCTTGCGGGCTGGATCTGGTCGCGATCCAGCTCGCGTTCGCTTTGAAGACGCCCCGTTTCAAACAGCGCTGCTATCGCGCGGTCGGCCAGAATTCCAGTTTCGCGAGCCATCATGCTCCATCCATAATCTGCCGCCGACAAAACCAAAGTCGGGGAATTGACGCAAGCGCAGAACGGCAGTATTGCAAATTTATCCCGTGGTGATTTGGCCGGTCGGCTTGCAGCCACGTTAAACAAGTGGCTAAAAAGACCGGGTATGAAACCGGTCTGCTTTTGCGGCCGGTTTTTTTGTTGTTTGAAAGTGGTGATGGCATGAGCAAGACTTGGCGCCCGGCAACCCAACTCGTCCACAGCGGAACGCTGCGCTCGCAATATGGCGAGACGTCAGAGGCAATCTATCTCACGCAGGGCTTCGTCTACGATACGTCCGAGGCAGCAGAGGCGCGCTTCAAGGGCGAGACGGATGGATTTATCTATGCCCGATACGGCAGCCCCACCAACGACATGTTCGAAAAGCGCATGTGCGCTCTCGAAGGCGCTGAAGATGCCCGCGCCACGGCTTCCGGCATGGCTGCCGTCACCGCCGCCATTCTCTGCCAGCTGAAGGCCGGCGATCATATCGTTGCAGCGCGTGCGCTCTTCGGCTCCTGCCGCTGGGTGGTCGAGACGCTGGCGCCGAAATACGGCATCGACTGCACGCTGGTCGACGGCCGCTATCTGGAGAACTGGGAAAAGGCGATTACGCCGAAGACCAAGGTGTTCTTCCTGGAAAGCCCGACCAACCCGACACTGGAAGTGGTCGATATAGCCGGTGTGGCCAAGCTCGCCAACCAGATCGGCGCGAAGGTCGTGGTCGACAACGTCTTTGCGACGCCGCTCTTCCAGAAGCCGCTGGAGCTCGGCGCGCATATCGTCGTCTATTCCGCGACCAAGCATATTGACGGTCAGGGCCGCTGCCTCGGCGGCGTGGTTCTCTCCGACAAGGAATGGATCGACGAGAACCTGCATGACTATTTCCGCCACACCGGCCCGGCCATGTCGCCCTTCAATGCCTGGACACTGCTGAAGGGCATCGAGACGCTGCCGCTGCGCGTCAAGCAGCAGACGCAGAACGCGGCTGATATCGCCGATTTCCTGGCCGATCAGGGCAAGGTCGCCAAAGTCATCTACCCCGGCCGCAAGGACCATCCGCAGGCCGACATCATCGCCAAGCAGATGTCGGGCGGTTCGACGCTCGTCTGCTTCGAGCTGAAGGGCGGCAAGGAAGCGGCCTTTGCGCTGCAGAACGCGCTTGAGATCGTGAAGATCTCCAACAATCTCGGCGACTCCAAGAGCCTGATCACTCATCCGGCCACGACGACGCACAAGAACCTGACGGATGAGGCCCGCGCCGAACTCGGCATTTCGCCGGGCACGGTGCGCCTCTCGGCCGGCATCGAAGACACGGACGATCTCCTTGAGGATTTCGCCCGCGCGCTGTCCAAGGTTTCGGCCTGATCTTTTCATGCATCGGCCCGAAAATCGGGATCGATTTTCGGGCCGATGCATGAGTTTCAAAGAGTAGAATGCCAGGGATCATGCCGCGACAGCAGCATTTGCCTTGAAATTAACACCGAGAGTTAGGCTTAATGAACGAAAGACCGCCCAACCGGGGTGGCGAGGCCGCGATCACTGTCCCATTTCTTGACGGATGGGGCCTCTTATAAGATACGGGTAACATATCTTGACTAAGGTGTAAGGCATGTATCGCGCCCTCACACGAGACATCGAAGTGGTTGTCGAACCCTTTTATCTGGAGGAGCAATCCGATCCGGACGATGATCGTTATGTCTGGGGTTACCGCGTCGTCATCGCCAACAACTCCGACATAGCCGTGCGCCTCGTCAACCGCTACTGGAATATTACCGACCAGAACGGGCAGATCGACGAGGTCAGCGGCCCCGGCGTCGTTGGCGAACAGCCGCGGCTGCAGCCAGGCGATACTTACGAATATTCATCGGGCTGTCCGCTGGATACGCCATCCGGCCTGATGTTCGGCCACTACCAGATGGAGACGGACGAAGGCGAGTTGTTCGATGTCGACATCCCCGCCTTCTCCTTGGATTCACCCGGCCTGCTCAGGGTGCTGAACTGATCACTCCGCCGGTGCAACCTCGTTTACCGGAAAGCGATAGGTCGTGGAGCAGAATTCGCAGGTTACGGCGATCTCGCCGTTTTCCTGGCTTTCCTCTACTTCCTCGGCGCTGAAACCCTTCAGCACGTTGCCGATCTTTTCCCGCGAACAGCTGCAACGATCGAAGACCGCGCGCGGATCGTAGACGCGCACGCCGCGTTCGTGGAAGAGGCGGAACAGCAGGCGTTCCGTGCCGACCAGCGGATCGGTCAGCTCATCGGCATCCACGGTTTCGACGAGCGAGCGGGCTTCCGCCCAGGCATCGTCCTCGATATGGGCGCGTTCGCCCGTGTCGCCATCGCCGCCGTGAAGATCGGCCTGGCGCATACGCTCCGGCGCTTCCGGCAGAAACTGGGCAACGAGGCCCCCTGCCCGCCAGCGGTGACGCGGCTTGCCATGATCGTCACGATCGAAGAGCTCGGCAGCGGCAAGGCGCACACGCGTCGGGATCTGCTCCGACTGACGGAAATAGACACCGGCGATATCTTCCAGTGAGGTACCGTCAAGCGCGACGATGCCCTGATAGGGCTGGCTGAACTTGCCCTGGTCGATGGTAAAGGCGAGCACACCCTTGCCAAGAAGCTGTTCAGGCTCGGTTTCGCCTGCCGCAATCGCCTTGTCGAGCGAGGCCTGATCGAATCGGGCATAGGCCCGGACGTTTTCCGGCGTCGAGAAATCGGCGACCAGCAGATCGACGGGACCGTCGCTCTTGGTCTGAACGGTGAATTTGCCGTCGAACTTCAGCGATGTGCCGAGCAGCACCGTGAGCACCACCACTTCCGCCAGAAGGCGGGCGACGGGTGCAGGATAATGATGACGTTCGAGGATTGAATCCAGCATCGGGCCGAGCTGGACGGCGCGACCGCGCACATCCAGCCCTTCGACCTGGAAAGGGACGACATGATCATCGCCGGCGAAATCGAACTCGCCGAGGGCGGCGGCAGCTTCTGCCATGGCTTTCACTCCTGTTTTGTCAGAGCAGCCGGCTAGCGCACCGGCTGCTTGCGCAGCCGCGAGTTTTGGACTCGCGACATCCGATTATGGTTCAGATCGCGCCCAGGCACCAAGCAAGAATCGACTTCTGCGCATGAAGACGGTTTTCCGCCTCATCGAAGACCACGGATTGCGGGCCATCGATCACCTCATCCGTCACCTCCTCACCGCGATGGGCGGGAAGGCAATGCATGAACAACGCATCTTTGCCGGCCTGCGCCATCAAATGCGCATTGACCTGATAAGGCTGGAAGACATTGTGACCGCGAGCCCGATGTTCCTGATTCATGGAGACCCAGGTATCGGTCACCACGCAATCGACGCCGGCGACCGCACGGTCAGCATCATGGTAGAGCATGATTTCGGCGCCCTCATTGCGGGCCCAGTTCAGATAGTGATCCTTCGGCTCGGAACCAAGGGGTACGGCCATGTTCATGCGGTAGCCGAAACGGGCGGCTCCTTCCACCAGGGAATGCAGCACGTTGTTGCCGTCGCCCGTCCAGGCGATCGTCTTGCCCTTGATCGGGCCGCGATGCTCTTCGAAAGTCATGACATCGGCCATGATCTGGCAGGGATGGGTATCGTCCGTCAGCGCGTTGATGACAGGCACGGTGGCATGCTCGGCGAGCTCCAGCATACGGCTGTGCTCGGTCGTGCGGATCATGATCGCATCGACATAGCGCGACAGAACCTTGGCGGTGTCACCGATCGTCTCGGCGCGGCCGAGCTGCATTTCGGTGCCCGACAGAAACAGCGTTTCGCCGCCGAGCTGGCGCATGCCGACATCGAAGGAGACGCGGGTTCGGGTCGACGGCTTCTCGAAGATCATGGCCAGCATCTTGCCGGCGAGCGGCTTGTCGGCGGTGCCGGCCTTGAATGCCTGCTTTCGCAGCTTGGCATCCTCCATGATGGTTCTGAGGTCGGATGCGGTGACTGCGGAGAGATCGAGGAAATGTTTCGGGGAAGCCATGTTCTTTACCTGCTACGCCCGCCGGCGGGCGGGGCAATATCCTATCAAGCGGTCTTCTTGACCTTGGCGGCGCGGATGCTTTCGGCGGCATGCTCGATACGGGAAATCCCTTCGCGCGCCTCCTCTGCGGTTACGACCAGCGGCGGAAGCAGACGGATGACGTTGTCGCCCGCCGGGATTGCCAGAAGATGTGCTGCGCGGATCGCCTGTAACAGCTCAGCCGAGGGAATAGCGGCCTTGATGCCGAGCAGCAGACCTTCGCCCCTGACATCCTCGATTACGTCAGGATAACGATCCTTGAGCGAGGCAAGGCCTTGGCGGAAAACGAGGGCGACATCACGCACATGCTGCAGGAAGCCGTCGGCCAGGATGATATCCAGCACCGCGCTGCCGACAGCCATGGCAAGCGGGTTGCCGCCATAGGTTGAGCCATGCGTGCCGGCTTTCATGCCGGACGCGGCCTCTGCCGTTGCAAGGCAGGCACCGAGCGGGAAACCGCCGCCGATACCCTTGGCGATGGCCATGATATCAGGCGTGATACCCGACCACTCATGGGCGAAAAGCTTGCCGGTGCGGCCGACACCTGTCTGGACCTCATCGAGGATCAGCAGCAGGCCATGCTCGTCGCAGAGCTGGCGGAGCGCCTTCATGAATTCTGACGTCGCGGGGCGGACACCGCCCTCGCCCTGCACGGGCTCGATGAGGATGGCGGCCGTCTTTTCGGTGATCGCGGCGCGGACAGCCTCGATATCGCCGAAGGGTACCTGATCGAATCCAGGGGTTTTCGGACCGAAACCTTCGAGATATTTCTCCTGGCCACCGGCGGCGATGGTCGCCAGCGTCCGGCCGTGGAAGGCGCCTTCGAAGGTGATGATATGGAAGCGCTCGGGGTGGCCCTTGGAGAACTGGTAGCGGCGCGCCGTCTTGATCGCGCATTCCAGAGCCTCAGCGCCGGAATTGGTGAAGAACACCTTGTCAGCGAAGGTGGCATCCGTCAGCCGCTTGGCAAGCTTCTCCTGGCCGGGGATCTCGTAGACGTTCGAAAGGTGCCAGACCTTGTCAGCCTGATCCTTGAGCGCGGCCACGACATGCGGGTTGCCATGCCCCACCGATGTGACGGCAACGCCCGCGCCGAAATCCAGATATCGCTCGCCGGTGTCGGTGATCAGCCAGACGCCTTCACCTCGCTCGAACCGCAATGGGGCACGAGAATAGGTGTCATAAAGCGGCGAGGCTTCAGCCATGGCGCGATCTCCTGATCAGGTTCCGGGGCACCGGACTCCGGCTAAGAAAACCAGGTCCGAAAAATTAAAAATGCCGCCTTTCGGCGGCCCGGCCCACTATTTACTTTTCGCACTGCAATGTCAACAAAACTGAGGATTTAGCGCATGCGTCAAGCCGGTAATCGGCTTTACAGGTCTATCAACAGCTAATGTTGCAGAAATGACTCTGTCGGGAAGCAAGTTGGGGAAAACTACGAATTCGGATTCATCGGATTCCTGCGACTCTTGTCACAGAGTCAGGCTCACACTAGGTTAAAGTTCAATTACTAGACTGCATGCGGCGGAACTAGTCACCAAAATTGATCGGGCGTTTCTTGCTTTGGAAGTTTCCGAGGCAACGGTGAGGGATTCTGCCATCACCAACGCGAAAGGTGGAGACAGGGCATGAACTGGACAGACGAGCGTGTCGAAAAGCTCAAGAAGCTTTGGTCGGAGGGGCTGAGCGCCAGCCAGATCGCAGCGCAACTTGGCGGCGTCAGTAGAAACGCTGTTATCGGCAAGGTTCACCGGCTCAGTCTTCCTGGCCGCGCCAAGGCCGGCGGCACGGCAACCGCTGCGCGTGCACCGAAGCGCAATACCTCGGCTCCCCGCGCCCCGAACTATGCGTCTCGCATCACCACCCGCACCGTTACCCGTCAGCAGGGCGCAACTGTCCTGAAGGAAGAGATCGAGATCGAAACTGTCGAGGAAATGGAATATGTACCGGCCAAAAACGTGGTCGTGCCTATCTCCCGTCGCCTCGGCCTGACGGAACTCACGGAACGCACCTGCAAATGGCCGGTCGGCGATCCGATGAAGGACGATTTCTACTTCTGCGGCTGCGACTCCCCGGATTCATCGCCCTATTGCAACTACCACCAGCGTCTCGCCTATCAGCCGATGAGCGAACGCCGCAAGGCTGTCCGGGTCGCCTGATCCACGCCTTGCCCAGAAATGCAGCATTTCGTCGCCCCTCTTCGCTGACGCGCAGGGGGGGCGAAATTTTTCTGCCCGTCGCAGAACTCCTGCCGTGGAACTGGTCGGTGGGGCAATAAGTGCTCAAAGCCTTCTGGCGGCCCTAAGCGGTCATTCCCGAACCCGACGATACAGGCCAGGAAACCGCCCCCGCTGTTACATATCAGCCTTGCACAATAGGACGTATGCGTTTGCCTAAGATGGGATCATAAGGCGCGTAGCTGGTGCACATGAGAGTCTCTGATATGGATTGGGTCCCTGTAGTCTTTGTTACGTTCAAGGTTCTCGCGTTGGGAACGGCCATGTTCTTCGCCATCAAGTGGCATTACGATCGAAGCGAGATGGGGGAGCGGCAAGCGGTACTGCGCACGGGCGGCAAGATGGCCGCAGTCTTCATGCTGGCGCTACTCGGCGTGGGGCTCCTCGCCTTTGTCCTTAGCAGCATGCTCGGTCTGGACCTGAGCTCCCCATGATCACATCAAGGGAGACAAGGGTGGCCGCACGAGCGAGCCGAAGCCAACGTCTCCTGATGGCGCATAGCAGCCCTCCCCATCATGGCTTCAGCCCTCGCGATGCAAGAAACATGTCGGTCAAAGTGTGAGCGAGGCAACGCCTACTCCTAAAAACGCAGCCGAATAGACAAACGGGCCGCCCGGCAAGCGAGCGACCCGTCTGGACCTCCGATCACTCGGATCAGGCTTCCATGGAATATCCCGCGCCACGAACGGTGCGGATGACATCCTGCATGTTGGAGAAGTTCAGCGCCTTGCGCAGGCGGCCGACATGGACGTCGACGGTGCGCTCGTCCACATAGATATCATGGCCCCAGACGCCATCCAGAAGCTGCGAGCGGGAGAAGACCCTGCCCGGCGACGACATCAGGAATTCGAGCAGGCGAAACTCGGTCGGGCCGAGGCGGACTTCACGGCTCTTGCGATGAACGCGATGGGTTTCGCGATCGAGCTCGATATCCCCGCACTTCAAAACGCTGGAAAGAACCTCCGGACGGGCACGACGCAGCATCGCCTTGACGCGGGCGACAAGTTCCGGCGTCGAGAAGGGCTTGACGACATAGTCGTCCGCGCCGGTCGAGAGGCCGCGAACGCGTTCGCTCTCTTCGCCGCGCGCCGTCAGCATGATGATCGGCAGACGCTCGGTCTCCGGCCGCATGCGCAGCCGGCGGCAGAGCTCGATGCCGGAAACGCCCGGCAGCATCCAGTCGAGGATGAGCAGGTCGGGCGTGCGCTCCTGAAGCCGGATTTCGGCCTCGTCGCCACGGAGGATCGTATCCACCTCGAAACCTTCCGCTTCGAGGTTGTAGCGGAGAAGCACGCTCAGCGCCTCTTCATCTTCAACAACTGCAACTCTTGGGATCATGCGTGTCAGTCTCCTAATGCATGATCCTTAAACCGGGGGTGATTTAAGCAGGGATCATGCAGGAACTCGGAATTGGCTGCACCCATGCGCGCCCGCGCGGGCGCGCATGCAATCGGCAGATCAGGATTACTCGGTGACGGCGCCAACGGTGTTGGAGCTGTCGTCCTTCGGACGTTCGCCTTCGGGCTGGGCGCCGGTTGCCATGTAGTAGATCGTCTCGGCGATATTGGTCGCATGGTCGCCGATGCGCTCGATGTTCTTGGCGCAGAAGAGAAGATGCGTGCAGCTCGTGATGTTGCGCGGATCTTCCATCATGTAGGTCAGGAGTTCGCGGAACAGCGAGGTGTACATCGCGTCGATCTCGTCGTCGCGCTCACGGATGGACTTGGCCTTGTCAGCGGAACGCGTCGTGTAGACGTCGAGCACTTCCTTGAGCTGGACGAGCGCCAGTTCGGAGAGATGCTCGAGACCGCGGGCAAGCTTGCGGGGAACGCCGGTGCTCTGGACGGCGATGACGCGCTTTGCGGTGTTCTTGCCAAGATCGCCGACGCGCTCGAGGTCGGCGGCGATGCGGATCGAACCCATGATCTCGCGAAGGTCGGAGGCCATCGGCTGGCGACGGGCGATCGTGACGATCGCCTTGTCATTGATCTCACGCTCGGCGTGATCGAGGATGACGTCGTCGGAAATGACCTTCTGGGCGAGCGCCGTATCGCCGTTGACCAGCGCACGGACGGCCTCGCCGACCATCTGTTCGGCAAGACCACCCATCTCGGAAATGCGCCGGGACAGGAATTTCAGATCGTCGTCATAGGCGGAAAAAATATGTGTCGATGCCATGGGGCTTTGTCCTCGAAAATCGGGAAGGCTTCACATCGCCAAAATCAGCCGAACCGGCCCATGATATAGTCCTGGGTGCGCGGATCGTCCGGATTGGTGAACATCTTGTCGGTATCGTTTTCCTCAACCAGATTGCCGAGGTGGAACATGGCCGTGCGCTGTGAGACGCGGGCGGCCTGCTGCATGGAATGCGTCACGATGACGATGGTGTAGTTTTCACGCAGCTCGTGGATCAGCTCTTCGACCTTTGCAGTCGCGATCGGGTCCAGCGCCGAGCAGGGCTCGTCCATCAGGATGACTTCCGGGCTGACGGCAACGGCGCGCGCGATGCACAGGCGCTGCTGCTGACCGCCGGAAAGGCCGGTACCCGATTCATGCACGCGGTCCTTGACTTCGTTCCAGAGGCCGGCGCGCTGCAGGCTGGACTCGACGATCTGGTCGAGGTCTGCCTTGGACTTGGCGAGGCCGTGGATGCGCGGGCCGTAGGAGACGTTTTCGTAGATCGACTTCGGAAACGGGTTCGGCTTCTGGAACACCATGCCGACGCGGGCGCGAAGTTCGACGACGTCGATATCGGGATCGTAGATGTCATCGCCGTCGAGCGTGATCTTGCCGGTGACCCGGCAGCCGTCGATCGTGTCGTTCATGCGGTTCAGCGAACGCAGGAAGGTGGACTTGCCGCAGCCAGACGGGCCGATCAGGGCGGTCACGGTGTTTTCGCGGATGTTCAGATTGACATCGAAAAGCGCGCGCTTCTCTCCGTAATAGACGGAGACATCCTGACCGATCATCTTATACGGGACGTTGTTCATTTTCTGGTCCAGCGCCTTCTCGACTGCAGCTTCCGTCAACATGTTCATGATCTTTACTCCGTTTACCAGCGGCGCTCAAAGCGACGACGCAAGAGGATAGCTCCGAGGTTCATGACGATCAGGAACAGGAGCAGGACGATGATGGCACCCGAGGTTCTTTCCACGAAGGCGCGTTCGGCTTCGTTGGCCCACATGTAGACCTGCACCGGAAGTGCGGTGGAAGGATCGAGCGGCGTGGTCGGCGCCTGGGCGACGAAGGCAACCATGCCGATCAGGAGCAGCGGCGCGGTTTCGCCGAGTGCGTGGGCAAGGCCGATGATCGTGCCGGTCAGGATGCCGGGCATTGCGAGCGGCAGCACATGGTGGAACACCATCTGCATCTTCGAGGCGCCGAGGCCGAGTGCGGCTGCGCGGATCGACGGCGGCACGGCACGAAGCGCCGCGCGTGTCGCGATGATGATCGTCGGCAGCGTCATCAGTGCCAGCACCAGCCCGCCGACAAGCGATGCCGAACGCGGCAGGCCGGCAAAGTTGATGAAGACCGACAGGCCGAGCAGACCGTAGACGATCGACGGAACGGCTGCGAGGTTGTTGATGTTGACTTCGATCAGGTCCGTCAGCTTGTTCTTGGGCGCAAATTCCTCGAGGTAGATCGAGGCGGCGACGCCGATCGGCAGCGAAAGGACAAGAACGATCAGCATCAGGTAGAGCGAGCCGATGAGAGCGACGCCGAGACCTGCAGCTTCGGGACGGCTGGAATTGCCGTTGACGAAGAGGCCGGTGTTGAACTGCTTGTGGAGAGCACCGCTCGCCTTCAGCTCGTTCATCCAGCCGAGCTGCTTGTCGTTCACCTTGCGGTTCTTCTCATCGACGGTGAGGTCGATCTGGCCCTTGTTGGCGCTGTCGATATTGGCATCGGCGAGTAGCGTGACATTGACGGTCTTGCCGATGATCTGGGGGTCGGCGACGACCATGTCGCGCAGCTGGATCGGCGCGCCCTTGGACAGCATGGCGGTTGCGTCGCGCACGTCAGGACGGCTGGACGCATTGATGCCAAGCTGCTTGACGATCGCGTCGCGCAGGAGAACCGGGTAGTTGGCGGCGATCAGAACCGAGGAATCGGTCGCACGCTTGTTGTCCGGGTCGATGGTCTTCTCAGTGAACTCGATCGGCAGCGTGATCGCCGTCTGCTGGAAGGCGGTATAGCCATTACCGATGACCGTCCACAGGAGGATAAACAGGAAGATCAGGCCGAAGGCGATCGCGGCGATACCATAGGCCTGGAAGCGGCGCTCGGCGGCATAACGGCGCTTGATGCCGATGTCGCGACGCGCGGGCGCCTTGGAAACGGTCACTCCGGCGACGGGGGAAACAATATTCGTCATTCGTACTGCTCCCGGTATTTGCGCACGATGTAGAGCGCGTAGATGTTCAGGCAGAGCGTGATGCAGAACAGCGTGATGCCAAGGGCGAAGGCAACCAGGGTCTGCGGCGAGGTGAACTCGAGGTCACCCGTCAGCTGGTTGACGATCTTGACGGTCACTGTCGTCATCGGCTCGAAGGGATTGATCTGGATACGGGCGGCGACACCGGCTGCGAGAACCACGATCATGGTTTCGCCGATGGCGCGGGACGCCGTCATCAGCAGGGCACCGACGATGCCGGGAAGTGCCGCCGGCAGAACGACCTTCTTGATGGTCTCGGAACGCGTGGCGCCAAGACCGAGCGAGCCGTCGCGGAGCGAGCGCGGCACGGCGGTGATGATGTCATCGGAGAGCGAGGAAACGTAGGGGATCAGCATGATGCCCATGACGATGCCCGCGGTGATGACGCTCTGCGCCTGGATGAAGTTGGTATAATTGCCGCTCAGGAGGCCGCTGACATTCGCCGAGAGATCGCGCAGGAACGGGCCGACCGTGACAAGGGCGAAGAAGCCGTAGACGATGGTCGGAATGCCGGCCAGCACTTCGAGAAGCGGCTTGGCAAGCGAGCGGACCTTCGAAGAGGCATACTCGGCCATGTAGATGGCGGCAAAGAGACCGACCGGCACGGCAACGAGCATGGCGACGAAGCCGATATAGAGCGTGCCCAGCAGCAGCGGGATGAGGCCGAACTGGCCGAAGGAGGAGCTGCCTGCACCGGCAAAGCGCGGATCCCAGACCGTTCCGAAGAAGAAGTCGGCAAAGGGAACGACCGCGAAGAAGCGGGCCGCTTCCGACAGCATCGAGAGCACGATGCCGATCGTCGTCAGAATGGCGAGGGAGGATGCCCCGAGAAGCGCCCAGAGCATGACGCGCTCGACGCGGTTACGGGCGCGGAAACGCGGAGCAACGGAACGAAGCGCGTAGAAAGCGCCCGCAACGGAGATAAGCAGCACGATCGCCGTCATGAAGAGGCGGCTCGTCATGCTCTCCGCGTTCAGGGTCTTTGCGGCATCGATCATGTAAGGCTGCGGCTCGCCGGCGAGCGGTACGCCCTTCTCGCTGAGCTTTGCCTGCAGGCCGGCGGGATCGCCGGAGAGGGAAGAAACCTCATCCGACGTCAGCATGTTCATGCCGCGGGCAACCGTGGCGACCATGCTGTAGGCGAGGTCCTGCTGGACGGCCGGCTGGGCCTTCACGTCTTCAGGAAAGGCGCCGCGAACGGAGGAGGATATGATGCCCGGGCTGACAGCCAGCCAGACGCACAGAACGATCAGGGACGGCAGAACAGCCCAGATCGCGGCATAGGAGCCATAATAGGCCGGCCGCGAATGCAGGGCAGAAGACCTGCCGCCGGAAAGTGCGGCAGCGCGGCTGCGCGCAGCCACATAGGCAACGGCGCCGATCACTACCAGGCACAAGAGTATGATGGATGTGCTCATTCGTTACGTCCCCAGGCCCACAGCCCCCAAAGAGCCCGGCAGCTCCAGGAGCATGCCATCGGCTTCAATATCATGGAGAAGAATTTTATCCGCACGGCACCTGACGGTGCCGGGCAGATAAGGCGATGCCGGCGCGACACCCCAAGCGTCGCGCCGGCAAAGTCATTACATGGTCTTGCCAGCCTCTACGTCCTTACGGATCGCTTCGCGCTCTGCATCCGGAGCGGCAACGAGGCCGTATTCGGCGAGCGGACCCTCAGGGCCGATCATCTGGTCGGATACGAAGAAGTTGACATATTCCTTCAGGCCCGGAACGGCGCCGAGATGTGCCTTCTTGACGTAGAAGAACAGCGGACGGGAAACCGGGTAGGTGCCGTTGGCGATCGTTTCCGTCGACGGAACGATGCCGCTCATGGTCGCGACCTTGAGCTTGTCAGCATTGTTTTCATAGAAGGAGAGGCCGAATACGCCGACCGCGGTCTTGTTGGCGGCGATGCGAGACAGCGTTTCGGTGTAGTCGCCGTCGATGTCGACTGCAGCGCCGTCCTTGCGGACTGCGATGCAGGCCTTGCCCTGAGCGGCCTTGTCCGAGATGGCGGTTTTAATGACTTCTGCGGCGCCCGATGCTTCGCAGCCAGCTGCCAAGACCTTTTCCTCGAAGACTTCGCGAGTGCCGTGCTTTTCGCCGGGGATGTAGGCAGCGATATCAACAGCCGGGAGCTTCGGGTTCACTTCCGACCACTTCTTGTAGGGGTTGGCGACAAGCTTGCCGTCAACGACGACCTGGGCAGCCACAGCCTTGTAAATGTCGGCCGGAACGTAAGCGACATCGGGGTTAGACGCGTCGGTTGCGAAGACGATGCCGTCATAACCGATCTTGACTTCCTGGATGTCGGTTACGCCGGCAGCCTGGCAGGCTTCGATCTCGCTTTTTTTGATGGCGCGGGACGAGTTAGCGATGTCGATGGTGTTTTCGCCGACGCCCTTGCAGAATTCCTTGAGGCCGGCGCTCGAGCCGCCTGATTCGACGATCGGCGTCTTGAAGTTGGTGAAGGTTTCGCCGAACGACTCGGCGACGATCTTTGCGTACGGCAGGACGGTGGAGGAACCAGCAACCTGAATCTGGTCGCGGGCAACAGCAACGCCAGCAAAAGCGGCGGTTGCAGCGAGCGCGGCAACAGTAAGTTTAAAGGTGTTCATTTGAATCTCCCGGCATTTGGGCTTGTGTGAGTGCGGCCTCGAAGAGGCCCTCGCATTGCCTTTTTTCATCGGCAGGACTCTCTTAGCGCCTTAAGCACCGTCCTTTTATGTCAGATCGATGAAACATTTATGACAGTATAAATCATTGATATTAAACGTAAAAATATAGCGGTATTAAATCGTGTGCGACATAATGCGTCAGAAACGCACGGTAAACTCCGTTCCCTTGCCGACTTCGGATTTTACGATCAGCCGTGCACGATGACGCGTCAGAATATGCTTGACGATGGCAAGCCCGAGGCCCGTGCCCTTCTTGGAACGGCTGTCTTCGATGCTGACGCGATAGAAACGCTCCGTCAGGCGCGGCACATGTTCGGCCGGAATGCCAGGGCCTCTGTCGACGACACTGACCTCCACCGGCTGGCCCGACCCGTTCTTCAGCCAGACATCGACGACTTCGCCTTCCTGGCCGTATTTGCAGGCGTTCTCCATCAGGTTCTCGAAGACCTGGACGAGTTCATCACGATCTCCCAGCACCTCGACCCTGCCCTCCGGCAGGTGCAGGTTGATCGAGACGCCGACATCCCTTGCGAGCGGCACAAGCGAATCCCTGACATGGCCGAGAAGCGGCACCAAATCCACCTTTTCATCGGGGGCGATATGCGACTTGAGTTCGAGCCTGGATAGAGACAGAAGATCGTCGACAAGCCTGCTCATGCGCGTTGCCTGGTCGAGCATGATGCCGAGGAAGCGCGCCTGCGCCTTGGGATCGTTCTTTGCCGGACCCTGGATGGTTTCGATGAAGCCGCGCAGCGAGGCAAGTGGCGTGCGCAGCTCATGGCTGGCATTGGCGACGAAATCCGAGCGCATGCGGTCGATACGGCGCACCTCGGAAATATCGCGGAAGGAGAGGATGTAATAGCGCTCGTCGCGGCCGTCATCATCCTTGAATTCGACCGGAGCGCTGCGAACGATATAGACACGCTCGGAGGGCAGGCGCTCGGAATGTTCGATCTGGTTCGGCGCGTTGGTGGCGATGGTTTCGCGCACCATGTCCAGGACGCCGGGGGAACGCAGCCTCGCCGATATATGGGAGCCGAGCGTCACCTCGCCGAAGGCCTTTTCGGCCGCGCGGTTCTGGAACAGCACCGAGGCATCCTGCGAGAGCACCATGACCGGGATATCGAGACCGGCCAGCGTGGCGGAGACCTCCGGCAGGCGGCTCTGAGGCACTTCAGGCTCGGGTTCGACCGGCTCGACGACATCAGCCCTGATGACCGGCGCCTCCTTGAAAAGCGCGGTGACGACCATCACGAGCAGCAGGGCGAGCACGATCCATTTGTTCATGCCCGCAGCAAGCGCCACCAGCGCGCTCAGCAGCGTTGCCAGCAAAACCGGGCGTTCGCGCCGGATGCGCGCCAACAGGCTTTTCGTCCATGACGTTTCGTCTTCCAAAGCGCCCCTCACGGCATCGATTCGTTTTCTTTATATTCAAACTCTGCCTGATAGCCGGCTTTCATGACAGAAGTTTTCCGTTTGAGAAACTTGCGCGAAAAGCCGCAGCCGCGCGGCACCGGATTGCGCTTTGCTTACGCAGCGGATTTGATTTTCAATGATAAATATGTTCGCCTGCCGAAAAACGAAATCATTGTGCGCGGGAGAGGACGATGGCCAAAGACGTCGAAAGCAGAGCTTTAGAGCTGGATATCAGGGGCAAGAAGCACGTCTTCGATATTGACGACCCCGCCCTGCCCGACTGGGTGGATGAACATGCGCTGGAATCCGGCGGCTACCCCTACAAGAAGAAGCTTGAGGAAGACGAGTATCTCAGGGAACTCAGGAAGCTGCAGATCGAGCTCGTGAAGGTGCAGTTCTGGCTGCAGGCGACGGGCAAACGGGTGATGGCGCTCTTCGAAGGGCGCGACGCGGCCGGCAAGGGCGGCTCGATCCAGGCATCCTCGGCTCACATGAACCCACGCCTTGCCCGGGTGGTGGCGCTCTCCAAGCCAACGGAGCGCGAACAGGGCCAATGGTATTTCCAGCGCTATATCGCGCAGTTTCCGACATCGGGCGAATTCGTGCTCTTCGACCGCTCCTGGTACAACCGTGCCGGCGTGGAGCCGGTCATGGGCTTCTGCACGCCGAAACAGTATGAGGATTTTCTGCACCAGGCGCCGCAGCTCGAAAAGATCATCGCTCACGAAGGCATATTCTTCTTCAAGTTCTATCTCGATATCGGCCGGGAAATGCAGATCAAGCGGTTCCACGACCGGCGGCACGATCCGCTCGCCGTCTGGAAGCTCTCCTCGATGGATATAGCCGCATTGACCAAATGGGGCGACTACAGCGAGAAGCGCGACCGCATGCTGAAGGAAACCCACACGCAGTTCGCACCCTGGACCGTGATCCGCGCCAATGACAAGCGCCGGGCGAGGCTCAACCTCATCCGCCACATGCTGAAGACCATGGATTATGACGGCAAGGACAAGGATGCCATCGGCACGCTTGATGACAAGATCATCGGCTCGGGTCCTGGCTTCCTGAAGTAAACTTCACGAGATAACCGGGGCCGAGACAGCCGGGCCGCTTACTGGCCCGGCAGGATCCGCACGGCAAAGAGATTGATGCCGCGGGCCTTGCCGTCGACATCGCTGTTGATCATCAGCCGACCGGGCGAATTCGGCGCCAGCGACCGGTCGAAGCGCAGCTGCAGCAGCGCGTCCGATTTTTCACGCGTGACGTTGAAACGATGGCGGGCGCAATTGCCGAGCGACTGGAAATCGCACTCGACGGTGATCTGCGTGGGCTCGTCGGTGGTGGACTGCAGGGTCAGCGCGATGGTCGAGGACTTGCCGGCAAGCTGCTGCAGGACATTGGCGGGAACGCTGATGGAGACATTGCCATCCGAGTTGGCGCTCTCTGAGGTCAGGCGGACGGCCGGACCTTCGGTTTCGGTGACATTTTCCGTGCGCGCACGCTGACCAGCCTGGATCTTGTCGGCATCCGAGGGCTTGAAGATCTCGATCCAGTCTGCCGAGAAGCTGTTTTGCGGGTCGATGGTGACCGGTTCATCGCTATGCGGCGAAGCACCGTTGCCGGTTGCGTCTTCGCCGTTGAAATCTTCCGGCTGGGTGCTGGCGGGCGGATTGGCGACGCTGGTGTCGCGCTCGGCCGCCGTCATCAGCAGGCCGGATGTATAGACCCACCAGGCACCCGTGCCGATGAAGGCGAGAGCCACGCACCAGACGAGCAGGCGCGAAAAGAACTTGCGCGGCTTGCGGCGGACGGCGGCCCGCTCCGGGCGGAAATCCATGCCGCCGCGCCTGTCCGGCGTCGCGCGCGCCTCTGCCCGCATCTCTGCCTCGGGAGCCGCCCCCAGCTGATCGGCGCTGCTGGCGTGTACATCATCCAGGCTCGCATCGTCCGTACGCCTGGAAGTGGCCTTGTAGCCGCGCGTTTCACCTGTAACGGCCAGGCTGTCATCCTCGTGCTCGCGATGGACGGGCACCTGCGCACGATAGGCGGGCTCTTCCACGTGATGCACGGGCTCTTCTATGGGATGGCTTGGCTCGGGCATCTCGACAACGGGCGGGACCGGAACCTCCGGAGGCCCCTGACGCGGATGCAGACGGGCGCGCTCCTCGCTCTCGATCGTATGGATCGTGGTTTCCAGACGATGGCGATGATAGGCCACGACATCGGCATCAGTGATATCCTGCTTGCGCAGACCGGCTTCCAGCGCCTGACGGGCAGACTGATAGATGCGTGCACGGACTTCCGCATTGTCGCGGTCGGAACTATCGAGGGCAGTTCTGATGGCCGTTTCTAGTCCGCTCACGTCAAGTCCTTCACGTTTCCAGAGACATCCACCGCAAAAGATAAAATGCCTGTCAAAATTGGGTAGCGGCAAGTGCGGCAAACCGCAAGCCTTGCACCCCTTCCAGAGCGCATCGGCGGGGAAAAGCGATGCAGCGCAATGCTCCAGAGCTCCATTAGAGCACTTTCGTTTTTCTTCGAAACACGAAAGTGCTCTATCTGCTTGTTTTTACGCAATTCCAGACGCAAAACCGCTGCACACTTTGGCTGGATTGCTCTAGATAGTCCGAAACTGGACAGGTTTACGGAAAAGAGCGCGCGTTCCCCTCTTGATCTTTTCCTCGGGCGCCGGCTCTGATATTAAATTGACGTTTTCGTAAACGTCAAAAAACGGTGAAAGCATGGCCCTGCCCCCGATCCTCAAGGATAATCTGAGACTGCCGGTCATCGGCTCGCCGCTTTTCATCGTCTCGCATCCGGCGCTGACGCTGGCGCAATGCAAGGCCGGCGTGATCGGCGCCTTTCCGGCGCTCAACGCGCGGCCGGAAAGCCAGCTCGACGAATGGCTGGCGATGATGTCAGAAGATCTTGCCCATTATAATGCCAGGCATCCGGAGCGGCCGGCAGCCCCCTTCGCGGTCAACCAGATCGTCCATATGTCGAACAAGCGGCTGGAGCACGATCTGATGCTCTGCGTGAAATACAAGGTGCCTGTTGTCATTTCCTCGCTCGGCGCGGTGCCGGAGGTGAATGCGGCGGTGCATTCCTATGGCGGCATCGTGCTGCACGACATCATCAACAACCGCCACGCCAATTCGGCAATCCGCAAGGGCGCTGACGGGCTGATCGCGGTTGCGGCGGGCGCGGGCGGCCATGCGGGCACGCTTTCTCCCTTCGCGCTGGTGCAGGAGATCCGCTCCTGGTTCGACGGCCCGCTGCTGCTGGCCGGCTCGATTGCGACCGGCGGCGCCGTTCTGGCTGCTCAAGCGATGGGCGCCGACATGGCCTATATCGGCACCCCCTTCATCGCGACCGAGGAAGCCCGCGCCTCCGAGGCCTACAAGCAGGCGATCGTCGAGGGAGCGGCGGCCGATATCGTCTACTCCAACTATTTTACCGGCGTGCACGGCAACTACCTGAAACCCTCCATCCGCGCCGCCGGCCTCGACCCGGACAACCTGCCCGACGCCGACCCCTCGAAGATGGATTTCGAGCAGGCGGCCGGCGGCGCCAAAGCCTGGAAGGACATCTGGGGCAGCGGCCAGGGCATCGGCGCGATCAAGGCGGTGGAGCCGGTGGCAAAGCTGGTCGACCGGCTGGAAGCGGAATATCACGCCGCCCGCGCCCGGCTGGCGCTCTAACCGCCGGCCTTTCCACAGGCTTCAGCTTTTTTGCCCGGGGGCATAAGAGGGTGCTTGAAATCTTCAGACAATGCCTGTATCAGCCCCATGCAAATCGCGGGCGACACGCTTCTCCCGCCGGATTGCCGCTTTAGCTCAGTCGGTAGAGCACATCATTCGTAATGATGGGGTCACGTGTTCGAGTCACGTAAGCGGCACCATTTTTCCTCCCAATGACTTGTTTTCAGGATGTGCCGAGAGCTGTTGAGGCGCGGGGCATCGGTTCCTGAGCCAGGGAATTCCAAGCGTTCGGCTCGTCACCAAGAAGGATGACGAAAACCCGAGCAAGCAAGGATCACGAAAGCCGCGGAATTCATCGAAATGATCGCGAAGGAAGCATAGCTTCCCCTGTGACAACACCGATTTTCCAGACTTATTTTCAACCTTTCATGTTTTCCCGTTGCCAAATTACAACCTGATCTTAAACTGCCCAAAAACGTTTGGGGAGACTCATGAGATTACCGATATTGCTCGCGCTGGCTGCCGGCGCCCTGTCATCGTGTGCGGCGTCCAGCTCGATGCGTACGGCTCAGAATGAAATCATCATCAAAACGCGCGCGGCGCCGATCTGTGGCGACACCGGCGCGATGAAAGTGGCAGCAAAGCAGGCTGCGATCGAAACAATCAAAGCTGGCTATGACCGTTATATCATCGTTGGCCAGGCAGGCGCTGATACAACTCGCGTTGTCCAGATGCCCGGTTCCTATACGACGACCGGAACCGCAACGGTCTACGGAAACACCGGATACTACAGCGGGAATACGGTCTATAACCCCGGTCCAACATTCGTGACAGGTGGGCACAATCAGGACCTCTCTGTTCACATGTTCAAGGAGGGCGAACCGGGGAGCCAGAACGCGCTTTCTGCCAGAGATACCCTCGGGCCGAAGTGGGCGCTGGTTGTCCGTGATGGTATCAACACCTGTGCCGGGTAAGGGCAATTAAGTGGAAGCACGAGGAAGGTCGCATGGCATACGATTTCGATGCTCCTCTAACCTGGCGCGCTTATTCGGCGTTTGCCCGCGCTGTCACACGTGAGCGGCGCTATGTCTGGACCCCCGAAGTCCGCCAGTTCCTCGAAATTGTGAAGACAACCGCAGCGAGCCGCGCCAAGCAACTTAAAAAGGGCGCCATCGTCTATCGCGCCCAGAAGGGCGTTGACGAGCGCGAAGACGAAGCGGACGGTAGAATCTATATATCAGGGTACGGAACGGCGCGCATGCTTCCGCGGAATGACCGAGCCACTGAGGGGAGAGCAAACCCTCTGGGCATCCCTGTCTTGTACGTGGCCACCCAGCCCATCACTGCCATATCCGAAGTTAGGCCTTGGATTGGAGCTCAAGTTTCTCTGGCCACGCTACGAGTGACCCGCCCCCTCAAAATCGTGGACCTCGCTGAAGGTGACCGACAGGAAGCGATGAAGCTCGCCTACCTCTTTACGGAGCCTTCAGATGCGGAGGCGCTGAAGGCAACCTGGGCCTTTATTGATGAAGCCTTTTCCCGGCCCGTTTCCAGGGAAGACGTCGACGTCGCTTTATACGCACCCACTCAGATTTTGGCAGAACTCTTCCGGGAGGCGGGGTTTGATGGCGTCAGTTATCGGAGCCAGTTCGGAGATGCTGGAAAGAATATCGCGTTATTCGATGTCTCAACCGTAAGGGTCGTCTCGTGCGCGCCGTTCGAAGTTCAGTCGGTAAAGATCGAGGCGGCTCAAATCGACAACGCATGGTATCGAAAATAAAGCGAACCGCGCCCTCAAGCGCCCTATGAAGGATAAAACATGGACATTGATGAGGCATTGAACATTGCGGTGAAGGCGCAGGCGACATTGGTCGTTCCACTCCAGGAAATGACGGACGCTGGAATTGTAGTGCTGTTGGTAGCCGGAACCACAGGCTCGGCAGTCCCGATGGACGCGTACCCAACGTTAGGCGTCCACCTTTCTGTCGAGAGGGTTGAGGTGTCGAAGTATGCCCCGAAAATTATGGAGCTTGCGAGCGGCATCATCGCTGAAGGCGTCCGCGTCTCCGTACATCCGCGTCCGGACAGCGTGTGACTGGCTAAATGACGCGGGGGCGAAAATGATTATTGAGTACAGACATCCGAGCCGCATAGGCACGTTCATAATACGCCTTCAACAAACTTCACGTGGGCCTGCGTGGGTTGCTTACTGTGATGGGGACCGCCTCGGGATTTACTCATCACCGATCGTTGCCGTGGAAGAAGTCGCAGGAGGAAGCTGCGATTGGCCGGGCACCACAAATCCTGCTGACCTGCATATTTCCGATGATATTTCGGACTGGACGCCATCCAGGACGACGAACCGATAGTGTTTTAAAAGTTCATCTGGGATGTGGAACCGCATGGACGACTTCTTCTTGAATCTATCACCAAACGTGAGGATGCGTCTGACTGTCGCCGAAGAAATGGCGCTAGATGACGAAGAAAAGATTTTTACAGAGGAGCTGTATCAGAAATACCTTGGGATGCATCGGCAAGCGCTTTCAAGACAGGATGCGACCTTAAAAACCTTGGTACTTGCAGATGCGGGACTTGCCATGCTTCTATTCGGCAAGAACATCGCGATACCAGGTACAACCATCGGGATTCAAGACATCCCGGCGGCTATCCAAGTTCTGACGGCATTGGCTTCCCTAGCGTTCTTTACGTTATCCCAGTCTTTCCTGAATGCGCAGCTCTATCTTGCGATTGTGGAGCAATTCGCGATTAGGCGCGCGAAAGTAAAAGGCATTGATCCGGATTTCTTGGTTGCGGCGGATTCTTTAAGCGAGCTCTATCTCAAGGTTTTTCGCCGGAAGATGAACGTCTGGGGTGTTGATTTTTTTGAGCCAAGCAAATCCTACATCGGGTTCTATACCGCGATGACCATGCTGATGCTTTTGACATGGTCAGGTATTCTCATTCTTCATTTGGCCATCATTTTCTTCGGCCTAAAAGTTTCATTCGCACCAAGCCTGCTACCTGTGGCGTTCTGTGCTTTTATAGCTTTGATGCACGCTGTTGGCATTCTCTTGAATGTATCGCCGAGCTTCGATTTCAAGGTACGGCATGGTGTCTCGACGCAGCGGCAGCCACCCAATGCTGATCATCAATGAACGCGAGATCGCGCCACTGGTAGATCTAAGATGAGGGCGTTTTTACAAGGGGTGAAAATTGTTCTTGCCATTGTGCTGAGTATTACGATCGTCGTTGTCCTGGCATTCATTACATATGCAATCTACTCTTCGTGGACGGGCAGAAATCGGTTTCAAGCATATTCCGAATGCCAGGCTAGAGCGATCGAGGGGCATGTCGGTGAAGACTATCGCGGCCTCCACCTTGAGTATTGCATGACGAGTAAAGGCTATGTCCGGAACTCAGATTGTTCTTTAGAGCAGATCGTGCTGCCGGATTGCTTTAAGGAAGCAACATTATTGCGTTGGTAGCTATTCCGGTAGCTCCCATTCTACTGGTAATCTGAATGATTTGCGATTTGCGAAAGAACCTCACCGGCATAATGTAATCGGCAAATGGCAAAGGGGTAGATGGTATGAAAAGAGTTCTTATCGGCAGCAGTAGTCCGATTGGGTATAGCTATATCAACTCCCAGCGTGACCATTCAAAGCCGCTCCCATTCCTATATGGGTCGATGGGGCTGTTTCTTCTATATGATGAAATTTGGTTTGCCACCCGAGACCTTTGCCCGAGCGCGATGCAAACCCTGCCGTACGCAAAATTTCTTGACGAAGAATTGCAAGCCGGGGCACTCGGCGTTGATTTCGACGATCAGCTTGAGCTTCTTACTGAGGCGATTGAGGGCGCTGACCCGACACCAGGCTTAGGAGACTGGCCGCAACTGATGGACAGCTATGTAGGCGATCATCGACAGTATCTAATTGATAACCACGGGCGGGGGCTGAAGTTTTTTGGTAAGTCAATCGCTAACAACTTCGTTGCTCGATCCATTGCAGCCGATCTACTGCTGGTCGAACGATTCGCGCACCTAAATTTTGGCCTTGCCGTCAACCCAAACACGGAATCATCGATCGCGGCGCCGTTTGGATCAATTGATCAAAGTCGCCATGTCATCGAAATGGATAACGTGAATCTCGCTAGCCGACTGATCAGATTAAACAAAACACACGATTACATTTCACAGAATGGTCCATATCATCCTTCGATCGAAGAACTGCGGCATGACGACCTCCTCGTTCATTTTCGGAAATGGCTAGACGACCAAGATAGCCGATTAAGTAACGCAGAGATTGCTGACATCGAGGCGGATGTAGATGCTAAGATTGCCGAACTTCAGGATAAAAGCATCCGCAAGTTTGTCGAAACGAAAAATCTGGTTCAGGTGCCGATCCAGTGGTTCAAATCTGGTGTGATGGAGTCTCTCGCCCCCGGCTCGTCCATTATTGAAAAGGTACTTGATATTGCAAAATCCAATAACAAAGCCGGCCAGTGGCGCTTCGAGGCTTTTATCGCAATATCGAGACTTAAAATGCAGAAGGAGTAAGTGACAGATTCGCCATCGCGCTATTGTTTTCTGTTGGGCAGAGGGGGCGGCGGATCACGTCCACCCTCGGATAATAAAGTGCCGCAATAGGCGGCGAGAGCGAGACATCCGGCGGATCGTTAAAAACCGCGCCATTCATCTGTGGAGGAGGTGGAGGAGGTTAAACCGCATTTTCCAAGAGTAGCCGGAAACCCCCTGTATTTCGCCGTTTACAAGCCGGCAAAACCCGTTTCCGGCACCTTTCAGCAAACAACCTCCTCCACCTCCTCCAGCAGCTGATAACAATTTAAAATCAATAGCTTGATCCGGAGGAGGTTACCTCCTCCATAACCCCCTCCACCGCTATGAACCTCCTCCAAAACCTGCCTTCACTGGAGGAGGTTCCACGCCCGGAGGAGGTTGCCTGGAGGAGGTTCGCCATTCGTCGGGAAACAAAAAACCCGGCTCGGTGGCCGGGTTTTGCTGACGTCGGTGTGGGTCAGAAGATCGAGCCGTAGTCATATGCCGGCGCAGACCTGCCAGGGCTCCATTCCCGAGCCTCGTCCGGATCGCCGCGAACATAGGCCGTCTTTTTCTCACCGTCGAAGAAGCGGATACCCTTGTCCCTCTTCTCGAATCCAAGGCCGGTCATCGCGGCACGCATATGGGCGTGATGAGCCTTCGTCAGCTTGTTGATGGTTTCCGGGCCATCGAAGCCGACCAGCTTCCAGACATCGGTGGCCTTGATCTTCAGCGGACCGTCCGGAATGCGCTCGCCAAGGATTTCCAGCCACGGCCCGAAATCCGAGGATTCATGGGCAACGCCGGCCGCTGCCTTCCGCAATGCCTGATCATCCAGAGAAATATCCTCACCCGCCTCCCTCTCCGCAGCCTCGGCCCAGAGCTGGTCTCGCGCCGCCGCAATGCCGGCGGGATCGGCAGCCGTGGCGCGGACGATCCAGAAGCGGCGGTTGCCGGTGGTGTCGGTCAGGTAGCGGCTTTCGTTGGTGGTGCCGAAGAGGACGAATTGCCGGCGGCGGTCGCTCCTGAAGCGGCCATAGGAGAGCCTGGCGCTATCTTCCTGCGTGGGGATGAAGGATTTGACGCGGTTGGTGTCGCGGCGGCTCAGGCCGTCGAGTTCGGGCATTTCCAGGATCCAGCGGCCGGCGGTCTTTTCGATGGTCACCTTGGCGTCGGCGCCGATTTCGAGCTGGTCGGTGAACCAGTCTCTGTCATGGCAGAGAGCCAGGATCCCCGAGGATTTGCCGATGCCCTGGGGTCCCTCGAGGACGAGCATGTGATCGAATTTGCAGCCCGGATCCCTGACGCGGCGAACGGCGGCGCAGAGGATCTTGCGGCCGAAGGCGCGGTTGAGGGCCGTGTCCTCGGCGCCGAAATAATCGACGAGCCAGGTGTCGATGCGCGGCTTTCCATCCCATTTGACGCGGGCGAGATAGTCGTGCACCGGATGATAGGCCCGCCGCTCGCCGATCAGCACCAGGGCATCGAAAATGTTGTCCTTGGATGGCTCCCTGCCCTGGACGCGGGCGAGCTCGAAGCGAATTTCCGCCAGCCGCGCGTCGCTCATGCGAACGATGCCGCTCTCACGATGGAGCTCCAGCTCGCCCGAAAGCAGGTTGAGCTTGATGAACCATTGGCGATCGACCAGCCATTGTTCGAGTTCGATATCGAAGCGCGCGACGCCCATCGGCCGACCGGAATGCCGGGGCGCAGCGCCGGCAGGCGTGATCGCCAGCGGCTGATCGCCTTCGAACGAATCCGGGACCGGTGCGGCAAGTGCGCTTATGGAGGCCTCGCCAGAAACTGTCCGCTTGAACTGCACGACGCCCCCCTCTTCCAGCTCCGCAACGGGCTCCGGTCTCCAGTCGCGAAGCGTGGCGCTCATGAAGGCGTCGAGCTGGCTTTGCGTCCATCCGGCATCGACGGCATCGGCGCTGTCCCAGCCGCGGCGTGGAAAAAGGCCGGCCCGCCAATCGTCGAAACGGTAGCGCTCGATATCGGAAGCGTGCGCCGCATCCGTGAAGCCGACGCACTGGACATGCGCGCCGAGCGCGGTCAGGCGGGCGGCGACATCATCGGCAGCCGCCAGGCCCGGGCCGTCGAAATCCGGCCAGATCAGCACGTGCCGACCCGAAAGCGGCGACCAGTCCGTGTGCTTTGCGCCCTGGGTTCCGCCCGGCCAGGAGACGACGGTTTGCCCTGATATCATGTGCAGGCGGTCGCGGCACTTTTCGCCCTCGACGATCACCACTTGGCTCCGGTCACCGATCGTTTCGAGGCGGTAGAGCGGCCGCGGCTTCGGGAAGGGGAAACGCGACCAGGTCTCCTTGCCATCGGGGAGGCGAACGAACATGACCATCGGCGTCTCCTTGCCGCCATCAGGCAGATCGCGGCGCAGGACATAGCCGAGAAGGGAGCCGTCGGCATGTCGATAGGGAAACACCATCGATGGGGCGAAGGTGCCCCACTGCGAGGGCGTTCCTCGGCGTTTCGGATTATAGAGCGTGATGCGGGCGCCGGGCTGAAGCAGACCGGTCGGCGGCGGAAGCGGCACCAGTCCCTCATAGATGTTGCCTGCCTGGACATGCCGGGGAGCGACGTTTGGCTTGATGTCGTCGCGGCCGCCGAGAATGCGGATCGCTTCGGCAAGATCGACGCCCCTGACCTCCTGTACGAAATCGAGGACATCGCCTTTCCTGCCGCAGCCGAAGCAATGGAAGCGCTCGACGCCATCCTGACCGGCAAAGATCGTGAATGACGGGGTGTCTTCGGTGTGGAAGGGGCAGCAGGCGGAAAGCTCCTGCCCGTTGCGGGTGAGCCTGCAGCCGTATTGCGCCGCTGTCGAAGACAGGGACACGTCGCGGCGCAGCCGTTCGACGCAGCCTGAGACGCCCGCCGCCGGCGACGGCGCGTATTGCGAGATTCTATCCATGGATTTTCCGATGAAACTGGGGAGGCCGACGCCTATTCGCGTTCCTGAGAAGGGGCTTTCGGATTTGACGCAGCGCGCCTCAAGGACATTTCATCCATCCAGGCGCCAACTTCGTCGGACCGCCAGAAATTGTTTTTCGCCACCCGTATGGGAGCGGGAAACCTGCCGTCCCGCACCCAGCGCCAGAGCGTCACGTTCGAAACCGGCGCAATCTTCTGAACGTCGCTCGTACTTAAAAGTGTGTAGGGGATTGTCTTGCCAGTCATGCTCATTCCTCTAAGCTTCCGATCAGAGGTAGAATGCGCGACGACAGTTGTTGATAATAAACGCGATGTATTTCAACGCGATACAGGCCGAGCCCAGGCGGCCTTCACTGCCGCTGCAGATCAATGCGGCTCGTCAGCGCCGGCGGCAATGCGCGGCCGGACTTATGGCCCATTCCGGAACAGGCGCTTTGAATCAAGGTTCCGGACCATGCTGAACGGCAGCACGTTATCAGCTTCAAGCTGAGCTGCCGGCGCGGGCCTTCCAATGAAATATCCCTGGATCTGGTTGATTCCGTACTGCTGCATCAGCCGCTGCTGTTCGATGGTCTCGACGCCTTCAATGAGGATCCTCACCCCGCGATTGCGCAGCAGGCTGATGATGTCGAGCAACATCCTCTTGCCTCTCTCCGTGTTGCAGTCATGGAGGAAGGATCGATCGATCTTGACGGTGTCGAATTCGATCAGGCGAAGCCACGAGAGCCCTGCGAAGCCTGTGCCAAAATCGTCGAGCCAGACCTGAGCGCCGAGCTCTCTCAGGTCGCTGATGCACCGAACCACGTCCTGGTCGATTTCCAGCTCCACGCCTTCGGTGATCTCGAAAGCAAGCCGAGCGCCAGTCACGCCGAATTCTGCCAGTGTTGCCGCCACATAGGTGGCGAAACCCGGCATCTTGAGCTCGATCGGGGAAACGTTGACGCTGGCAACCTGCACGAAGTCGGTCGCCAACAAGTCTCGGCAAACGGTGCGAATTGCCCACCGGCCGAGCTCGACGATCGAGCCCGTCCTTTCCGCAACCGGGATGAATTTATCAGGCGATACGGGCGTTCCATCCAGCATGTTCAAACGCATCAAAGCTTCGACAGCGTCCGTCTTGCCCGTCTGGACGTTGCGGATCGGCTGGTAGACGAGGGAGACAAGGCCGTGCTCGAGAGCGATCTTCAAGGTCGCAGCTATATCCTCGCTGTCGTCGCTGCTTTCGGGATCTTCGGGATCGAAGACCACAAGGGTGTTGCGGCCCGCGGCCTTGGCGGCGTAAAGCGCGCGGTCAGCTTCGTGGATGACCTTCTCGACCTGCCCGCTCTCGTCCCGCGTATAGGACACACCGACACTCACGGTGATGACAGTGGTCCCGTCTCGCCGGTGTTCGTGTGGCCAGGCCAAAGCCCTGATGGCGGCACACATTGCTTCCGCGAGCTCGGCCGCACGCTGTGAATCCGGCATTGGTGTGATGACGATGAATTCCTCGCCGCCGTATCGCCCGATGAGCGAACCCCAGGACTCGGCCACGCTTTGAAGAAGCTCGGAGACAGCTATAAGACAGCGGTCGCCTTCCTGATGGCCGTAGCAGTCGTTATAGCGTTTGAAATAATCCACATCGATCAGCAGGACGGCAAAGGGCACCCTATCCTCCTGCCAGCGCTGCCAATGATCGCGCAGACGCTGATCGACGGCCCGGCGATTTTCGAGGCCGGTCAACGAGTCCGTATTCGAGAGGTGCAAAAGAGCCTTGCCTCTTTCGTCGGCCGCAGCATGCTGCAAACTGGCTTCAAGAGCGTTGAGAAAGACTTTGTAGCGCTCCCTGTTGAGCTGAAGATTCACGTAAGACGTGAAAACAAAGCAGGAAATACAGAACGCGCCGAGGATGAGCTTGTGGAGAAGCAACATGGGCGCGAACAGATAGAGGGCGCCGGTGAAGATGAGCACGTTCGTTGCGGAGGCCGCAAGAGCAACCGGAAACCGGAAACTGAAGAACAGGTTGACGCTCATCATGAAGATCGCGCCGAACACCATATAATAAGAGAAGGCATCCCCGGCCACGGTCATCCGGGCGGTGAGAAGCCAGACAAGATAGGCTGCGAGCACGGACAGCGCCGCGGCCATGTCCACCGTATCGGCCTTTGCCTTGCGGTAGAGCAGGAATTCGAGGACGCAGAGTGCACCGACGCCAACCGCCAGCCGGCCGGCGACCGTGTACTGGACGACATCGCCGATAAAAAGATAGTCCGTGAAGGAATATGCAAGGTAAGCGGCGACCGCCGTCCAGAGGCCTTTGCGCGTCGCGCTCTTCCGGCCGCTCTCGCTCTTCTCCTCATAAAGGCAGCGCAACTCTTCTGGCGACAATGTCGGCCGCACGGTAGCAGCTGCGGTCTCGGCTAACACGTGCATCATGCCCCTGCCACCCAACATCTTGCAGCAGCTGCCCTCCGCAGACTGCCAACTGACGCTGGATAGCCGCAGGCAGACTCCACATCAACCGATAACGCCCAAACGATCCCCAAACGGGCGAGGTATCTCTCGGGTTCACTAATATTTTCTAAAGCCAGGGCGTGCATTAACTCCGCTGCCCAACCTTAACGCTTGACCTTGATGAAAATGATGAGGATTTTACGCGATGTTTTAAGTTCTTATTCACCAGCGAGGTTTCCGTGGCTCAGCCGCTCTTTTCTCTTGATGGCCAAAGCTTGATCACGCCGCAGTCCTTCAGCAATAAGCTTCCCTCACCCAACCGAGATGACAAAACAGACCTCCTGCGAACCGCCGAGGCTGAGTTTGCGATCATCATCAACATTGCAATGCAAAGGTTTTCCGCGGGCAAGAACCTGCCTGATGCAGTCCGGTGGTTGATCGGCCAGCTCCATGAGGTCCGTCATAAATTCGGCGCTGCCGTGTGGCAGAGGCTCATCCCGATCATTCAGGCCCATCCTTCGGCAAAGATCCTCCAGCAGTGCCCGTTCACCCGTTGGTCCTTTGACAAACCTCGCGGCTATTCCGGTGATGCCAGTCTCATCGACTTCATTTATGGGCATCCGGCGGTAGCCGATGAAGTGGCCAGATCCACCCGCCTCGGTCTTGATATCTTCGACTACACGATAAACGCCCCCGGCCCGGTCGCCGTAAGGGAACGTCGCGACATCCTGACCCGCTACGTCGACGAGACCGCAGAGCGAACCGGTTCGGATACCGAAGTCCTGGCCATCGCTGCCGGTCACCTGCGCGAAGCGGAGGCATCGAAGGCACTTGCGGAAGGTCGCCTCAAACGCTGGGTCGCCCTTGATCAGGATCCGGAAAGTATCGGCTCGATCTCGAGCCAGTTCCACGGAACGTCCGTCGAACCCATCAATGGATCCGTGCGCGGTCTGCTCGCGCGAAAGCATCAGATCGGCACGTTCGATCTGATCTACGCAGCCGGACTGTACGATTATCTCACCGACAAAGTGGCAATCCGGCTGACGCAGATCTGCATGGACATGCTGAAGCCGGGCGGCGTCTTCCTATTTGCCAACTTTTCCGACGAGATGGCCGACGACGGGTACATGGAATCCTACATGAACTGGGAGCTTCTCCAGCGTTCCGAAGCCGACATGTGGCGTATCTCCCATCTCAGCGCGGCCGAAGACACCGATAAGACGGTCTGGTTCGGTGCCAACCGCAACATCATCTACGCCACGATCAGGAAGCGGTCGTAGGCCCGACGGGCCTGGCGCATCGCAAATCCGAGACAAGGGGTCACTGCCGCTGCAGATCGATGCGGCTCGTCACTACCGACCGGCCCGAGGCAAGGTCGCGATCGACGGTCTGCAGGCGAAGGCCGTTCTGGCCCACCTTTTCGATCATCATGATTGCGCTTCGGTCGCCATTGGTGACGCGCGCCCAGGTGACATTGAAGTTGAGAGCGTCGCCTTTCCTGCTGCCGACAAGCCTGGAAGGCTGGCCCGATGGTCCCGTGTAGTTGCCGGTGTAGCGTTGACCGGCCGCCTTCACATTTGCCGAGAAGCTTCTTGTAAGGACGGCGAGACCGCGACAATTGCCGTTCATCGCAACTGTCGTGGCGCTCGCGTCGGATTTCAGATTGCAGGACACGTTGACCTTCATGCCGCCGATCTTGGCCAGGACCATGCCGCTTCCGCGCCAGTCACCCTCCAGCGAATTGAGAAAATCCGCCTCGGACGCGCTTGCGCCGGCGGCGAGGCCTGTGAGCGAGAGCAATGCTGCGCATAGAAGAGGACGCATGGTAGCACCCGGGAGTTTTCCTCAGCCGACAACATTCAAGGCGGGAAATTGTTCCGCTGCGATCCGAAATTAACGTTCCTACTCATGCCAATGGTCGGCCACCCAGGGTGTCGGCAATATATAGTGGCGCAGGTAGCGGAAGGGCGCCTTGCCGTTGCGTTTGCTGGCATCGAAGACGCCCTTGATATGAGCGAGCCTCGTTTCGGCGCGGCCTTTCGGGCCGAATTTCCCGTCGATGGCGTTCTGCGGGTGGAAGCCGCGCGGGAAGAGGACCACGCGAGCGCTGGACGGCAGGCGGGGGGCGAGAAAGTAGTTCAGCGGAAAGGCCCAGTGGCAGTCCTGCCGGAAATGCAGGACCCAGTTTCGTCGGAAGAATTTCACGCCGCCGGGCGCATTGCGGGTGACGAAACGCTGCTCGTACTGATATTCATCAGCCACTTTCTGCGGGTCGGCCCTGAACTTTTCCTGCAGTGGAAGGAGCTTGCCGACCGGAAAGCGAAAGAGCGAGCTCTGGCCGAGCCTTTCGAAAGGCGTCGTCTGGTTGCGGGCCATGACGACGTCGTCAGGGCCTCCGACTTCGAAAAAGTCATCGAGGGAGGCGACGATAACAAGATCGAGGTCCAGATAGAGGACCGGCCCGCTCAGGCTTCCGAGCTTCGGTCCCCAAAGCCTCGCCTTCGGCCAGATGCCCCTCGTATTGACGGGCATTTCGACATCCAGAGGCGGCAGATCCTCACACAGGATGCCGGGGTGGAGATCGTCCCGGCAGTCGGTGAAGCACGTGAAGGTAAAGGGCGGCGTGATGTTGCGTGCCACCATCGCATAGAGCCGGTTGATGAAAGTCGGCCCGTATCTCGTACCCCAATTGATGCAGATTACCTGTTTAACGCCTCCGCTCGCAGCCAAAACATGCGCCATCATATCTCGCCATTTCCGTGCCCGGATCCGGAACCCTTCGCACCCGCGATGGAGCGATTCACAGGCCTGCATCAGGCTTTCAGTTGGGAATAACCTGGCGGAAATGCAATCCTGACATCCGAGAGCCCCGGCAAACTGCCGGATCGCAGCCTGTCAGATCTCTTTTCCTCCTTGTATTTTAAATTCGCCAGGGCCGGAAGCAGTTAAAAGCCTCGACGCAAAAGAAAGCCTGTCACCTGCGCTTTACCTGCTATCAGCAGGAGCATAAAAGAACTGCCGACATCACGCGTTGCAGCTGCCCTGCCAGCCGAGAGCAGTTTTCTCGCCACGGAGAAAGCTCCGAAAGGTTCATCATGTCCGCACCATCGACGCAATCCAACCGCACGCTCGTCGTTGCCACGATCATGCTCGCGACCTTCATGGTGGCGATCGAGGCCACGATCGTCGCGACCGCCATGCCGCGGATCGTCGGCCAGCTCGGCGGCTTCACCTATTACAGCTGGGTCTTTTCCGCCTTCCTGCTGGCGCAGTCGACGACCACGGTCATCTACGGCAAGCTCTCGGATATTTTCGGCCGCAAGCCGGTGCTGATCGGCGGCATCCTGGTTTTCCTCGTCGGTTCACTCTTCTGCGGGCTTGCCTGGTCGATGGCCTCGCTCATCGTGTTCCGTCTGGTGCAGGGCCTGGGGGCCGGCGCGATCCAGCCGGTGACGATGACCATCATCGGCGACCTGTTCAAGCTGGAGGAACGCGGCAAGGTGCAGGGCGTGATGGCGACCGTCTGGGCGACCTCGGCGGTCGTTGGGCCGCTTGCCGGCGGTATCATCGTCGACACCATCTCATGGGCCTGGATCTTCTGGATCAATCTGCCGATCGGCATCTTCTCGATCATCGCCTTCCTGCTCTTCCTGAAAGAGGACGTGGCGCACAAAGATGCCAGGATCGACTATCTCGGCGCCATCCTGTTTTCGATTTCCATCATCGCGCTCCTGACGATCCTGACGGAAACGAATGCGCCGGCCTGGATCCTCATCGCGCTGGCGATCGTCTTCGTCGTGACCGGCATTCTTTTCGTGCTGCAGGAAAAGCGCACGCCGGAGCCGATCATTTCCATCGCGCTCTGGAGCCGGCGGCTTGTCGCCACCAGCAACGCCTGCATGCTGCTTGCCGGCATGGCGCTGATCGGCCTTTCGACGATCCTGCCGATGTATGTGCAGGGCGTGCTCGGCCGCTCGCCCATCGTGGCCGGCTTCACGCTGACCATGCTCGTGGTCGGCTGGCCGCTGTCGGTGATGCTGTCCAGCCGCTTCTTCAGGGCATTCGGCATCCGCAATACGCTCAGGGTCGGCAGCTTGATGTTCCCCTTCGGGGCTTTCTTCCTCTTGTTCCTGTCGCCGGACAGCCATCCGGCGGTTGCCGGCGCCGGTTCCTTCTTCATGGGCTTCGGCATGGGGCTCATCAACCTCACCAGCATCGCGCTGGTGCAGGACAGCGTCGAATGGTCGATGCGCGGCAGCGCCACCGCCTCGATCATCTTTGCCCGCAGCCTCGGCAATACGCTGGGCGCCACCGTGCTCGGCGCGATCCTCAATGCCGGGATCAGTCACTATGCGGCGGGGGATGTGGCAAACCGCCTGCATCATGTCCTGAACGAGCCGACCGGCCTTTCGGAGCTCGCGGGCGATGCGACGGTGCGTGGCATCTTCGATGCGGCGCTGCATTGGAGCTTCTGGGGTGTCGTGGTCGTGGCGGTGCTGACCTTTGCGACGACCTGGCTCATTCCGATCGGCCGCGGGGTGAAGAGCAAAGGTGCGGGAGGTGCGGCGAGCGAAGCCGCCTCGCATTAGAGATAATGCTGATCGGTTGGGATCGGTGGATGTGGCCCCCTCATCCGCCCTTCATGACGATAATTCAGACACTTTCCGTAGCCGCCTGCGGAATGGACTGCAGCAGCGTCTGGCGGGCCGAGCGAAGGTGGATGCGGCAGGCGGCCTCGATCCTTGCCTGATCGTGGGCTTCGAGCGCTGCGATGTAATCGAGATGTTCGTGGATCGCGCGCTCGTTACGTTGGCGGGCGGCCGTCTTGTTCCACTGATAGTGATAGTGGAAGATGATGGCGATCGCGTCGTAGAAGTCGGCGATGAAGCGGTTCTTCGAGGCGCGGTGGATCAAAAGGTGAAAGCGCTCGTCGAGGACAGAGAATTCCTTGAAGCGGTTGTTGATATCGGAAAGCATGGAGAGGTGATCTTCCTTGATAACAGCAAGATCGGCCCATGCCTGATGCTCGGCAGGCAGCCTGCCGAATTCGGCAGCCGAATGCAGCTCGAACATTTCGCGCACATCGGCAAGTTCCAGCGCGAATTCGCGGGTAAAGCCCTTCAGCGTCCAATGGCTGTTCGGCCGCTTTTCGATCAGCCCGAAGCGGGAGAAGCGGATGAGGAATTCGCGCACGCTCGTCGTGCCCGTGCCGATCTCGCGGGCAAGCTCCAGCTCGTTGATCTGCATGCCCGGTGCGGCTTCATCCGAAAGAATGCGCTGCATGAAGCTGCGCTCGATGATGTCGTGCAGTGAATCGGTCTCTTCCGAGGGGAAGAAGTCGCGGTCAACAGGCTGGCGCAGGACGATCTTCTGGCGCTTGTTCCAGCGGATGATGCCCTCATCGCTGAGGCGGGTCAGGATGGCGCGTGCCGTGCTGCGGCTGACGCCGAGCTGGGCGGCAATCTCCGGCTCGGAGGGCAGCGCGGTATCGGTGCGCAACGCTGCTGCATATCGATTATAGGCTTCCTTGAAGACCGTATTCTGCCTTGCCATCAGACCCTGCTTTCCGCCCAAGCGATACGGCGATGATCCCCGCTGCCAACAACGGGTACAGCCGGACCAGGAGCCTCTTCAGGCGACCTTTATCTTGTTTTTCGATCGCCTGCGGCCGTTTGCCTCCCTCGTCCACAGGATCAATATTCCCGTTGACTTGAAAATGTTTATTGTAGATAAAAAACAAAATCAATGCGCATTCGTCGATGTAACGGGCGCAGAAGCGAACGTTTCGTCAGGGAGATGAAATTGGACAGACAGAATTGGATCATCCTGTCGGCCGGAGACAATGTCGCGGTCGCGACGGCTCCGATTGCTGAAGGATCTGATGTTGCCGGCGTCACGACACGGCAGAAGATCGAGCCCGGCCACAAGATCGCCCTTACCGATATTCCGCAGGGCATGCCGGTCGTGAAATACGGCCAGGCGATCGGCCGCACCACGGCAGATGTGAAAGCCGGCGACCATGTTCACAGCCATAACCTGCATTTCGAAAACGACCGCCTTGCTGCAACCGCCAACTCGGCGCCAGAAGAAGCGAGCGCTGAAGACAGGGCGCGGACCTTTATGGGTTATCGCCGTGCCGACGGGCGGGCGGCGACGCGCAACTATATCGGCATCATTGCCAGCGTGAACTGTTCCACCACGGTCTGTCGGGCAATCGCCGACGAGGCCAACCGCACCATCCTGCCGCATTATGACGGGATCGACGGCTTCGTGCCGATCGTTCACGACCAGGGCTGCGGCATGAGCTCGACAGGTGACGGCATGAACGTGCTGCACCGCACACTTGCCGGCTATACGCGCCACGTGAATTTCGGCGGCGTGCTGATGATCGGCCTCGGCTGCGAGGTCAATCAGCTCACCCTTTACGGCCAGAGTGGTGCGGGTGCCTCCAAGCGGCATTTCAACATCCAGGACGCGGGTGGTTCGCGCCGCGCGGTCGAGCGCGCCATGGGCGTGCTGCGCGAAATCGCCGCCGATGTCGGCCGTGAGAAGCGTGTGCCGATGTCCGTCAGCGAGATCATCATCGGGCTGCAATGCGGCGGCTCCGACGGTTTTTCGGGCATTACCGCCAATCCTGCGCTCGGTGTCGCGGCCGACCTGCTGGCGGCTGCCGGCGGCACGGCAATCCTTTCGGAAACCTCCGAGATCTATGGTGCGGAGCATCTGCTGCGCAGCCGCGCGGTCAGCGAAGAGGTCGCCAGGAAGCTCGATGAGAAGATCGCCTGGTGGGAAGACTATGTCGCCCTGCATGGCGCTTCGCTCGACAACAATCCGTCTCCGGGCAACAAGCGCGGCGGGCTGACGACCATTCTCGAAAAGTCGCTCGGCGCCGTCGCCAAGGGCGGCCGCTCGCCGCTGACCGCCGTCTACGGTTATGCCGAGCGCGTCACGGCCCCCGGCCTCGTCTTCATGGATACGCCCGGCTATGACCCGGTTTCGGCTACCGGCCAGGTTGCCGGCGGCGCGAACATGATTGCGTTCACGACCGGCCGCGGAAGCTGCTTCGGCTGTCGCCCCGCACCCTCGCTGAAGCTCGCCAGCAATTCGGCGCTTTATACCTCGATGGAAGAGGATATGGACATCGATTGCGGCACGATCGTTACGGGTGACGCGACGATCAGCGGCAAGGGTCGCGAGATCTTCGACCTGATCGTCGACACGGCCTCGGGCAAGAAGACGAAAAGTGAGATTTTCGGCTACGGCGACAACGAATTCGTCCCGTGGCATCTCGGCGCCACGCTCTAAATAAAACATTGGGTCTTCACGAGGAGGAATGATGAAGACGAGGAGAATTGGCAAGACGGCGCTCGAGGTGACCGAAATCAGCTTCGGCGCCGCAGCCCTCGGCGGCCTTTATCGTGCCTGCCCGCGCGAGCAGGCGATGGAAACGCTGGAAACCGCATGGGACCACGGCATCCGCTATTTCGATGTAGCGCCGTGGTATGGCCTCGGGCTTGCCGAACGACGCGTCGGCGATTTCCTGCGGGACAAGCCGGAAAACGAATATGTTCTCTCCACCAAGGTCGGCCGTCTGTTGCGCCCGGTACCGACAGGCACCGTTCCCGACTACAGCTATGTCGATCCGCTCTCCTTCGATGCCGATTACGACTATTCCTATGACGGCATCATGCGTTCGGTGGAATTCAGCTATGCGCGCCTCGGCCTGAACCGCATCGATATCCTCTTCGTCCACGATATCGGCGCCTATACGCATGGTGCGGCCAAGAATGCCGTGCATCTGAAGAATTTCCTCGATAGCGGCATCAAGGCGCTGGAACAGCTGAAATCCTCGGGCGCGATCAAGGCTTTCGGCCTCGGCGTCAACGAGGTGCCTGTCTGCCTCGACGTGATGCGCAACGCCGATATCGACACAATCCTGATGGCCGGCCGCTATACGCTGCTCGACCGGTCTGCCGTTGCCGAACTGATCCCGCTCTGCCGGCAGAAGGGTACTTCTTTCGTCGTCGGCGGCGTCTTCAATTCCGGCATCCTCGCAACCGGCCCGGTGCCGGGCTCGCATTTCGATTATATGCCGGCAACCGAGGAAGTACTCGCCAAGGTGGGCGCAATGGAAGAGGTGGCCAAGCGCCACGGCGTGCCGCTTGCCGCCCCTGCCCTGCAGTTTCCGCTGCACGACCCCGTTGTCTCCTCGGTGCTGATCGGCACGGCGAAGCCTTCGAGCCTCGTTCGCAACATGGAGAACTTCGAACCGCAGCTTCCCGCCGACATCTATCCCGAATTCGAACCCTATACGCTGGTTGCCGCGCCGCTCGGCGACGAAGCCGTACGGGTCTGAGGAGACACTATGCTTAAAGGTATTCATCCGCTTCTCGGCCCCGATCTGCTCTATGCACTGAAGAGCATGGGGCATGGCGACGATATCGTCATTGCCGACGCCAATTTCCCGGCAAGCAGCATGGGACCAGACGTCATCCGGGCCGATGGCGTCAGCGCGACTGCCATGGCCGAGGCGATCCTCACCCATATGCCGCTCGATACGTTCGTGCCGCAATCGGCATGGCGGATGGAAGTGGTCGGCGATCCCAAGGCCGTGCCGGAGGTTTGCGCCGAATTCCAGGAGATCGTCACCCGGCGTGCCGGTAGTTTCTCCATCGCATCGGTGGAACGCTTCGCCTTTTACGAGATGGCACGGAAGGCCGCCTACATCGTCGCAACCACAGAGTTCCGGCTCTATGGCAACCTGATTTTGAAGAAGGGTGTCGTGCATCCGCACGAAGTGCAATTCGACTGAGGATCTTATTTTAGGTCCTTATGTATTTTAAACGAAAACAACTGCTTGGGAGGCAATTTAGCGGCTAAAAAAGCGAAATAGGCACACTTGCAATTTGCCTGCGCCTCAGCTAGCTTCCCACTGTAAATGTTTTTTATCGATAAAAAATCGTCCGCCTGCGTTCAGCGGTCCGGTTTCATTGGAGGAGAACGCACCCTGAGAGGAGAACCCTTATGAGCATCGTGAAATCCATTCTGTCTCGCCGCGCCTTTACGGCACTTGCGGGCGCTGCCGTCATCGCCACGGCAATGCCGGCCGCATCCTTTGCCGCCGAGGTGACGATCCCGATCATCGTCAAGGACACGACGTCCTTCTACTGGCAGATCGTTCTGGCAGGCGCCCGCAAGGCCGGCAAGGATCTCGGCGTCAACGTGCCGGAGCTTGGCGCCCAGGCTGAATCCGACATCAACGGCCAGATCAGCATTCTCGAGAACGCCGTTGCCGGCAAGCCGGCCGCTGTCGTCATCTCGCCGACCGAGTTCAAGGCACTCGGCAAGCCGATCGATGAAGCCGCCAAGTCGGTTCCGATCATCGGTATCGACTCCGGCGCCGACTCCAAGGCATTCAAGTCGTTCCTGACGACCGATAACGTCCAGGGCGGCCGCATCGCTGCCGACGGTCTTGCCGCCGCCATCAAGGAAGCGACCGGCAAGGAAGAAGGCGAAGTCGTCATCCTGACCAACCTTCCCGGCGTCGGCTCCCTGGAACAGCGCCGCGAAGGCTTCCTGGATCAGATCAAGACCAAGCATCCCGGCCTGAAGGTGATCGCCGACAAGTATGGCGACGGCCAGGCAACGACCGGCCTCAACATGATGACCGACCTGATCACGGCAAACCCGAACCTCGTCGGCGTCTTCGCCTCGAACCTCATCATGGCGCAGGGTGTGGGCCAGGCGATCGCCGAAAACAAGCTCGGCGACAAGATCAAGGTCATCGGCTTCGACAGCGACGACAAGACGGTCGGCTTCCTCAAGGACGGCGCGATCGCCGGCCTCGTCGTTCAGGACCCCTATCGCATGGGTTATGACGGCATCAAGACCGCTCTTGCCGTGTCTAAGGGCGAGAAGGTTCCGGAAAATGTCGATACGGGCGCAAACCTCGTCACCAAGGCGAATATGGCCGATCCGAAGATCGACGCGCTCTTGAACCCGAAGATCAAGTAAAACGGCAGGTGGCCGCGGCGGCTTCAAAAACCGGCGCGGCCTTTTTCATCCATGGTATTGTTCACCAGGGATGGAGCAGAAGCGAGAAGAGGAGGAGAGGTCCATGGTCGGACTGGAAGAGGTCAGTCATCGCCACGATGACAGCACGACGCTGAAAGAAACCAATCGAATTCCCACCGGATCGCCCATCCTCGAACTGAAAGGCCTGCAGAAGAATTACGGTCACGTGCAGGCGCTGAAGCCCGCGACCATGACCTTCCTTGCCGGCGAAATCCACGCCATCGTCGGTGAAAACGGCGCCGGCAAATCCACTCTCATCAAATTGCTCACCGGCGTCATCACACGCACGGCCGGCGAGGTGCTGTGGTGCGGCCATCCGGTGGGACTGTCGACGCCGAACGAGGCAATCGCGCGCGGCATCAACGCCGTCCATCAGGAAGTCGTGCTCTGCCGGCACCTGACGGTGGCCGCCAATCTCTTCCTCGGCGACGAGGTCAATCGCTTCGGCATCATGCGCAAGAAGCAGATGGAGAAGATGGCGCAGTCCGTTCTCGACGATCTCGGCTTCGGCCTGCCGGCCGGTGCGCTTCTGAGCTCGCTGACGATCGGTCAGCAGCAGCTCGTCGCCACCGCGCGCGCGGCCATGCGCGGCACGCAGTTCCTGATCTTCGACGAGCCGACCGCCTATCTCACCCGCCAGGAATCCGCACAGCTGTTCAAGCTGATCCGCCGCCTGCAGGGCGAAGGCGTCACCATCGTCTATATCAGCCACCGCATGGAGGAAGTCTTCGAGCTTGCCGACCGTGTCTCGGTGCTGCGCGACGGCACGCATGTCGGCACGCGCCTCATCGGCGAGACCAATGAGGCCGAGCTGATCGCGCTGATGATCAATCGCTCGATCGAGCAGATCTATCATAAGGAAGAGATTCCGATCGGCGAGACGATCCTCGACGTCAAGGGTCTTACCGGCCCGGGCTTCGAAGACGTGTCGCTCAGCGTCAAGGCAGGACAGATCGTCGGGCTCTATGGCCTGATCGGCGCCGGACGCAGCGAATTTGCGCTCGGGCTCTACGGACGCCAGCCGACAAGCGCGGGCGAAATCCACTGGATGGGCAAGCGTGTCGACATCAGGAACGAACGAACCGCGATGGAGCTCGGCATTGCGCTGGCGCCCGAAAGCCGGCGCGACCAGGGGCTCTGCCTCAACCTGCCGATCGGCCTCAACATCAACCTGCCGGTCTTCGGACGCCTCAGCAACGGCCCGGTCATCAATCACACACGCGAATCGGCCAATGCCGACAAGCAGATCCGCGATCTCAGCATCAAGACGCCGAGCCGGCGTGTCCCGGCCTCCAGCATGTCGGGCGGCAACCAGCAGAAGATCGTCATCGGCAAGTGGCTGAGCCACGGCGCCCGGCTGTTCATCTTCGACGAGCCGACCGTCGGCGTCGACGTCGGCACCAAGGCGGAAATCTACCGGCTCTTCGCCAAGCTGCTGAAGGAGGGAGCAGGCATCATCCTGATCTCCTCCTACCTGCCCGAGGTCTACGAACTGGCCGACCGGCTGCACGTCTTCCGCAGCGGCAAGCTCGTTGCAAGCCATGATTTCCACGCGGCGACGCATGAAGAAGTGCTCAGCGAAGCGATCGGCGTCTGAGCCAGAAGAATAAGAGGGAGAAAATTCATGACTGTCACCCCCACCGAAATCGTCGCGCCGCCGCCGCGCCGGAAGATGAACATCCTGTTCGGCCTGACGCTGATCGGGCTGCTGATCTTCCTCTGGGTCGTGCTCGGCTTCTCGACAGCCAGCTTCTGGACGCCGCTCAACATCTCCAACCTGCTGCGCCAAGGCGCGATGACGGCGATCCTGGCGCTCGGCCAGACCTTCGTCATCATAACCGCCGGCATCGACCTGTCGGTCGGCGCCATCGTCGGCTTCTGCACGGTCATCATCGCCTGGTTGCTGCAGGCGGGCGTCCCGCTCTGGGCGGCGATCCTGCTGACGCTGGCAATCGGTGTTGCGATCGGCTCTTTCCATGGCTTCGGCATCGTGCATATGGGCCTGCCGCCCTTCATCATCACGCTGGCGACGCTGACATCGCTGCGCGGCATCGGCCTGCTGATCACCAACGGCTCGACGATCAGCATCACCGATGAGAGCTTCAGCAATTTCGCCCGAGCGGATTTCCTTGGCGTCCCAAGCCTGTTCTGGATGGTCATCCTGGTGGCGATCCCCTCCTTCGTCTTCCTGCATCTGAGCCGCTGGGGCCGCTATCTCTTCGCGGTCGGTTCGAATGCGGAGGCCGCGCGCCTTTCCGGCGTCAACGTCAAGGGCATGATCTACCTCGCCTATATCCTCTCGGCTTCGTTTGCGGCCTTCGTCGGCGTGCTGCTCGCCTCGCGTATCGCCATCGGCAACGCCACACAGGCAGACGGCTGGGAACTGCAGGCGATCGCTTCCTCCGTCATTGGCGGCACGTCGCTCTTCGGAGCCGTCGGCTCCGTGCATGGTCCGCTGATCGGCGCCTTCATTCTGGCGACCATCAACAACGGCGCAAACCTCCTGAACGTCAACTCGTTCTGGCAGCGCATCATCACCGGCCTGCTGATCATCGTGATCGTCTATTTCGATCAGCTTCGCCGGCGCCGGGCGGGCTAAGCGAGATACAAAACGAAGCCGGCCCAAGGGCCGGCTTTCTTCATGTCAGCAATGCGAGAACCGTCATGAAAGCAGTCCTTTGCCGCGAACCCGGCGTCCTCGATCTCGTCGAGCGACCCTCCCCCGAAAAACCTGCACCCGGCTGGGTACGGCTTGCCGTCAGCCATGTCGGCATCTGCGGCACGGATTACCACATCTTCGAAGGCAAACACCCGTTCCTCGAATATCCGCGCGTCATGGGTCACGAGATCTCGGCGATTGTGCTGGAGGCAGGCGACGGCGTGGCGATGGCGGTCGGTACGCCTGTGATCGTCAATCCTTACCTTTCCTGCGGTAACTGTGTTGCCTGCCGGCAGGGCAAGCCGAACTGCTGCACCAATATCAAGGTTCTCGGCGTTCATACCGACGGCGCCTTCTGCGAGGAGATCGTGGTGCCGGCCGGCAATCTCTATGCCGCCAAGGGACTGAGCCTGGAGGCCGCGGCGACCACCGAATTCCTGGCGATTGGAGCACATGCCGTGCGCCGCTCCATGGCTCCTGCCGGTTCGCGCTCGCTTGTGATCGGCGCAGGTCCGATCGGCCTCGGGGCGGCGATCTTCTCGCGCATTGCCGGTCATGATGTGACCCTGCTCGATACGAGCGCTGAACGGCTGCAGATGGCCTCCGAACGCTTCGGGTTCACATCAGGCATCGTCGCTGATGACGGCACCCTCGATGCCGTGAAGGCAAAAACGGATGGCGATGGTTTCGACGTCGTCTTCGATGCGACGGGCTATGGGCCGTCGATGGAGAAAGCCTTCAACTTTGTCGCCCATGGCGGCGCGCTGGTGCTGGTCAGCGTCGTGAAGGACGATATCCGCTTTTCCGATCCGGAATTCCACAAGCGAGAGATGATGGTCATCGGCAGCCGCAACGCGACGCGCGTCGATTTCGAACATGTTGCGGATTCGATTGCTGGGGGGTTCGTGCCGGTCGACAAGCTGATAACCCACCGCACAACGCTTGCCGATGCGCCGCGAGACCTCGCCCGCTGGGCGCATGAGAAGAGCGGCCTCATCAAGGCCGTGATCAAGGTCGCGGCTTAAACACTCTCGATTGCCGCGCGCATCTGGCGAACGACATTGACGTCCGTCCGGTTCGAGGTCGGTACGTCGAAGCCGAAGGAGACGGCGCGCGGATCGGCGCTGGCAACGACCGAGCTGCAGGAACCGTGGACTTCACGTGCGCCCGTTGCCCGCAGGATCTCGACGACATTGGCCGGGCGCACGCCGCTGCCCGGCATGATGGAGATGCGGCCGGTCGCTTTGGCGGAGATGCGCTTCAGCGTTTCCAGTCCATCGAGCGCCTTCGGCACACAGCCCGAGGTGAGAATGCGCTCGCAGCCGAGCTCGACTGCCTGCTCCAGTGCCACATCCGGGTCCGGCACGAGATCGAAGGCGCGATGCAGGGTCGAGCCCAAGCCGGCGGCATGCGCCTTCAGGCGGTGAATGAGCGGCATGTCGAGCGTGCCGTCCAGCCGGTTAGCGCCGATGACGACACCGGCGAGGCCTGCGGCCCTGACAGCATCGATATCGGCCAGCATCGCTTTCTCATCCGTCGCATCGAAGATGAAGGGGCCGGCATGCGGGCGGATCATCGCATAGACGGGGATCGGCGCTTGCACCGCAATTCGCATCAGGCTCGGCAATGGCGTCAGTCCGCCAAGCTCCAGCGCCGAGCAGAGCTCGATGCGGCCAGCGCCGCCTTCGATTGCAGCCTCAAGGCCTTGAGCGCTATCGACGCATACTTCCAGCAAAACTGTCATATCCCGAATCCCTCTTCTTCCGTCGCAGCCTATTTATGCAACGGCGGCATTTTGCGCGACAGGCTCCGGGACAATTTTTGCCGCAGTCGCGATCAGCAGGTCGCAAGCGTCAGCCGCCGCTTTCCGATGATTGAAGGCCACGTGATAGGACATCAGCATCGGCTCGGCGAGTTCGACGATACGCACCCTATCGGCGATCGGCATGGCACTGGCACGGCCGAGAAAGGAGACGTAGCCGTGATTGGCGACGAGGTCGACGATGACGGGCAGTGAATCCGCTGCGGTAATGTCGCGATCCCGCAAACGACGATGCAGGGTGCGGTCGTAGCCAAAGGTCATGGCGGCATGGCCGATGCCGGTGCGCGGGCTTGGCGTGCAGATCGGATGGCTGGCGACGAGGTCAGCGGCCGTCGCTTCCGTACTATCAGGCGGGGCGATCGCCACCATTTCGGTGCGGAGCAATTCGCGATGGCGGAAACTCTCAAGGCCGAAAACGGAGTCGAGGATTGCGACGTCGATACGCCCGGATTTGAGCGCTTCGCGCAGATCGTCGGCGGTCATCGAAACGAGCGACAGGGCGTTTTTGCTGCGGCCAGCATTCCACTCGGCAACGAGGCTACCCAGGCAGCGTGCGACCCAGCTTTCCGAGCCTGTGGGAATGATGGCGCCGATGCGCAGCGAACGGGCGGTGCGCTGATAACGCTCGTCTGCGGCCGATTTCAGCTCGTTCCAGGCGAGGCTGATCGTCGAAAAGACGGTGTAGGCAAAGCGGCCCTCTTCCGTCATTGCCGAGCCCTGCGCCTGGCGCTCGAAGAGGCGATGGCCGAAGAATTTCTCAAGATTGGCAATCTGCAATGAAAGCTGCGGCTGACCGAGGCGCAGACGGCGGGCGGCTCTGTTGATGCTGCCCTGATCGGCGACTTCCAGGTAACGCTCCATCGTGACGAGCTTGACGGAGATGCGCGCGGCCCATCGTCCGTAAGCCTCCGGCTCATGATGGCCGAGCAGGTTGCCAAGCTGCTCCGTCGCAGCGAGGATCGGGGCCAATCCCTCCTGAACCCTGCCACCGGCGAGCAGAATGACCAGTTCGCCCGAGGAACGCTCAGCAAGCTTCAAAGCCAGCTCCGTTTCCAGACTGTCGATCGCTGCCGACACGGTCGAGACGGAGATATCGAAGCGGCGCGCCGTCTCGCGCATGGAACCGGAGGACAGGACATGACTTGCGATGAAAAGGGCGCCGAGATGCAAGGCATTCTCCGGAAACGACTGAAAAGGCGGAGGATATGACGTGTTCGTGAAAAAAGATATCCCTGCTCATGAAGGTGCAGGCTATCGTTCGCTCCATAAGAAATCCGGGCGGCGGCAGAACCGATCAAAAGCACCGGAACACCGTGGAAACACGCCAGGGGACAAAAACAAATCGCGCCGGCCTTGGAAAAGGGAATGCAATTCCGCGCATGGACCTGCATTGACAGCCATAATCGCGCCGCGAGAGCGAATACTGGAGGGGGCTGCCTCGATGTTCGGGCATCGATTTTTCGGTCATCGATTTTTCGGGCGGGCACACTATTTCCATGACGCACGTATTTCCGGCATGATGGCCTGATGGCTGACGTGCCGGCAGAATTCATTGCGCGCAGGCTTCGCGTCCGGGGCTTTCGCGACGTTTAACGGTGTTCAACCAAGGGGATAATCATGTTTAGGAAAATCGCACTTGCCGTTTCGCTTTCCGCTTTTGCGGCCGGCGCGGCCCACGCCGCAGACGTCGTCGTTTCGTCGAAGATCGACACGGAAGGCACGCTGCTCGGCAATGTTATCGCGCTTGCCCTGGAAGCCAACGGCATCAAGACGCAGGATCGCATCGCACTCGGCGCAACGCCGGTCGTGCGCAAGGCGATCACCGCAGGCGAAATCGACATCTATCCGGAATATACCGGCAATGCCGGCTTCTTCTTCAACAAGGCCGACGACGCGGCCTGGAAGAACCTCGAGCAGGGTTACCAGGAAGCCAAGAAGCTCGATTACGACGCCAACAAGATCGTCTGGCTGACGCCCTCGCCGGCCAACAACACCTGGGCGCTCGCCGTGCGCAACGACGTTGCCGGCCCGAACAACCTCAAGACCATGTCCGACTTCGGCAAGTGGGTTTCGGGTGGCGGTGCCGCCAAGCTTGCGGCTTCTGCCGAATTCGTGAATTCGGCAGGCGCCCTGCCCGCCTTCCAGACCACCTATGGCTTCACGCTGAAGCCTGACCAGGAAGTCGTGCTTTCGGGCGGCGATACGGCTGCGACGATCAAGGCTGCGGCCGACCAGACCAACGGCGTCAACACCGCCATGGTCTACGGCACCGATGGTGCTATCGAAGCGGCCGAACTGACGGTTCTCGAAGACGACAAGAGCGTGCAGCAGGTCTATGCGCCGACGCCGATCATCCGCGAAGCCGTGCTGCAGGCAAACCCGAAGATCCAGGAGATCCTCGCTCCGATCTTCCAGAGCCTGACGGCAGACGAGCTGCGCAAGCTCAACGCCAAGATCCAGGTCGATGGCGAGCCTGCCAAGTCCGTTGCCGAAGCCTATCTCAAAGAAAAAGGCTTCCTGAAATAATTGGCTGATGCGCCCCGCCCGTTCAGGACGGGGCACTTTCCGGACAGGGTTGGATCGATGGAAGAAACCTTAGCGGTCCGCAAGCTGGATCGGCTCGGCGTGGTACTGGTGGCAGGCGGCATTGCGGCAACAGCCCTTCTGCCTTTCATCTATGTGAAGGCAAACCGGATCGCCGCCGGCAAGCCGATGTTGCTGACGCAGCTTCTTCCTCAGACATCAGTCCTCATCCTGCTGGCTCTGCTGGCTGCCACAGCCTTGGCAACGCTCTTCCTCCGCAACGCTTTCATCCGGCTCGCCCTCGGCACGCTTTGCCTTGCGGGGCTGATCGCCGCCATCGGGCTGACAGCGACGGCTGCAACCCCGCCCGGCAGCACCGTCGCGCGCATGACGCCCGGCGGCAGCTTCTGGGTGCTCTTCGGGGTCATCGGCCTTATCATCTCCGACGCGCTGGTGAAGATCCGGCTGACGCCGTGGATGCGGGTTGCGGCCCTTGTCGCCTATACGGCCCTGCTCGCCATCTGCCTCTCCTCCGGCCTGCTCGACAGCCTGTCGATCCTCAGGGAATTCTCCACGCGCTCGGCACAGTTCTGGACCGAGGCCTATTCCCATCTGCTTCTCGCCTTCGGTTCGCTCGCCATTGCCATCGTTCTCGGATTGCCGCTCGGCATCCTCTGTTTCTGGGTGCCAAAACTGCGCGCCATCGTGCTGCAGACGTTGAGCCTCATCCAGACCATCCCGAGTCTGGCGCTTTTCGGCATATTGATGCTGCCGCTCGGTTATCTCGCCACGCATGTACCGCTTGCCGCCGATATCGGCATTCGCGGCATCGGCACGGCGCCGGCGCTGATTGCGCTCGTGCTCTATTCGCTTCTGCCGATCGTCGCCAATACCGTGGTCGGCCTCGAGGGTGTCGATCCCTCGGTGCGTGACGCTGCCGCCGGCATGGGGCTGACGCGCCGGCAGATCCTGACCGGCATCGACCTGCCGCTTGCCTTTCCCGTCATCCTCACCGGCATCCGCATCGTGCTGGTACAGGCGATCGGCATGGTGACGATCGCCGCGCTGATCGGCGGCGGCGGCTTCGGCATCTTCATCTTCCAGGGGCTTGGCCAGACAGCCATGGACCTCGTCCTGCTCGGCGCCGTGCCGACCGTTTTCTTCGCCTTCTCCTCGGCCGTCATCCTCGATGCGGTCATCGAAAGCATCCAGGGGCCAGCCGCATGAGCATGATCGAGATCAGGAACGTCACCAAGCGCTACGGCTCTGCAACCGTCGTCGACAATGTCTCTGTCAGTGTCGAGAAGGGCTCGATTACCGTCATCGTCGGCACGTCGGGTTCCGGCAAATCGACGCTGATGCGGATGATCAATCGGCTGGTGCCCATCACCGAAGGACAGATCTTCGTCGGCGGGCAAGATATCATGGACGTGCCCGCGACGGAGCTGCGCCGCAAGATCGGTTATGCGATCCAGGGGCATGGCCTGTTTCCGCACCGGACTGTGGCGCAGAACATTGCAACCGTACCGGAGCTTCTCGGCTGGGATACGGCCCATATCGGCAGCCGAGTGAAGGAGTTGCTTGGCCTCTTCAATCTCGACCCAGCCAGTTTCGCGGAAAAATATCCGCATCAATTGTCGGGTGGCCAGCAGCAGCGCGTCGGCGTCGCCCGAGCACTGGCCGCCGAGCCGGAACTGCTGTTGATGGATGAGCCTTTCGGGGCGCTCGATCCCGTCATCCGCGGCAAGGCGCAGGACGATCTCTTGGCGATCCAGAAACAGTTCGGGACGACCGTTGTCCTCGTCACGCATGACATGGACGAGGCCTTCCATCTCGGCAACCAGATTGCCGTCATGAGCGGCGGCAAGATGCTGCAATGCTCGACGCCGGAGAAGATCCTGACGGAGCCTGCCGATCCTTTCGTGCAGCAACTGACCGGCACGTCCGACCGGGCGCTGAAACTGATGTCGCTGACGCCGCTGAAGGACAGCATGGAGCCTGCCAAGCCCGGATTGCCCTATTCGCTGGCGCAGTCGCTGAACCTGCGCGATGCGCTGGCCGAAATGATCTGGCAGGGCGTCGATGAGGCAGCCGTGCAGGACGCCAACAAGGCGCCGGTCGGTTCGATCTCGATGGAACGGCTGCTCGAACTGGGCCGCAAGGCATGAAATTCATCATCGCCAACCTCTTTCGCGCGCTGGCATTGGTGCTGCTTCTCATCCTGATCTTCAGGACGGAGTGGCTCTCCTTCATGCTGGTGCCGCTGACCAACAACAATGCGCCGCCCGTCTATATGCAGAACAGTCTTGCTTCGCTGGCGCTCGGCCATCTGGAGCTGGTTTTCGTCTCCATCATCGGCAGCGCAATGTTGGCCGTTCTCGGCGGCATTTTCGTTACCCGCCCGAGTGGGGCAGACTTTCTGCCGCTATCGCGCGCCATCGCCAATGCCGGCCAGACCTTTCCGCCCGTCGCCGTTCTGGCGCTTGCCGTCCCCGCCACCGGCTTTGGTGCTGCGCCGACGCTGATCGCGCTCTTCCTTTACGGGTTGCTGCCGATCTTCGAGAATACGGTCGCGGGCCTCAAGCAGGTGTCGCCGCAGGTGCTGGATGCCGCCGACGGGATGGGCATGAACGGCACGCAGCGTCTCTTCAAGGTCGAATTGCCGCTGGCCCTGCCGCTGATCCTCGAAGGGCTGAAGGTTGCGACGGTCATCAATATCGGCACGGCGACGATCGGTTCGACGGTTGCGGCAAAGGGTCTTGGCGAGGTCATCATTGCCGGCCTGATCTCCGACAATACCGCCTTCATCCTGCAGGGCGGTCTGATCGTCGGCCTGATGGCGGTGCTGATCTATGATGTCATCGGCATGCTGGAAGGCGCAATCACGCGCAGAATGGGCTTGCGTCCGGCTTGAAAGGGCGGCTACCAAGGCAGCGGAGACAGTCGTAATGGGAGACCCGCCTTGGCCAAGATGATCCATTCCATGATCCGCGTGTTGGACGAGGCGCGCTCGGTCGATTTCTACAGCAAGGTCTTCGGGCTGAAGGTTGCCGACCGCGTCGATTTCGAGACCTTCACGCTGATCTATATGAGCAATGAAGAGACCGGCTTCGAGCTGGAGCTGACGATCAACAAGGGCCGTATCGAGCCCTATAATCTCGGTGATGCCTATGGGCATCTGGCTGTTTCCGTCCAGGAAGTGCAGGTCGAGCACAAGCGGCTGACGGATCTCGGCCTCAATCCCGGCAAGCTCGTGGAACTCAACCGCGACGGCAAGCTCTTCGGACTGTTCTTCTTCATCACCGACCCTGACGGCTACAAGATCGAAGTGCTGCAGCGCCACGGCCGTTTTCAATAAACATAAGAGGCTGACATGATTGGAAGGAGAGACCTTCATAACGGCTGGGCGCTTTCCTGTAACGATACAGGAAGGACCGGCCTGCCCGCTTCGATTCCAGCAACGGTGCCTGGCTGCGTGCATCTCGACCTGCTCGCAAACCGGCTGATCCCCGATCCCTATCTCGACATCAACGAGATCACCAATGACTGGATCGGCAAGACGGAATGGGTCTACGGGCTGAGCTTCGAAGCCGAGCCCGATGACGGCAAGGTTCAGGAACTCGTCTTCGACGGGATCGACACGATCGCGACGATCCGCCTGAACGGCGAGGAGATCGGCCGCACCTTCAACATGCACCGCACCTATCGCTTCGACGTTTCGTCGCTGCTGATCGCCGGGGCCAACGAGCTCAGTATTACCTTCCATTCCGCCTATGCCTATGGCGCCGAGATGGAGAAACATTACGGCTACCGCCCCAACAATTATCCGGGGCCAGGTAATCTGATGCGGAAGATGGCCTGCAATTTCGGCTGGGACTGGGGTCCGACGCTGGTCACGGCCGGGCTCTGGAAACCGGTGCGGCTGGAGAGTTGGGATCGGGCGCGGCTTGCAGAAACACGCGTTTCGGCGACGCTTGCGGGCGGCGATGGGCTGGTCAAGCTATATGCGCTGATAGCGCGACATGGCGAGGCCGCGCCGGCGACGCTCACGGCCGAGATCGGCGGCGTAACGCAGACGGTCATAGTCGAAGCGGATGCAGAGGAGGTTTCGTTCGAGGTCCGCGTCCCCTCGCCGCAACTCTGGTGGCCTCATCATCTCGGCGCTCAGCGGCTCTATCCGCTGGAGATCCGGCTGGAAGACGAGAGCGGCGATATGCTCGACCGTTATTCGAAGCAGATTGGCTTCCGCTCGCTGCGGCTTGATACGTCACCGGATACGCATGGCTCGGCCTTCACCTTCATCATCAACGACGTGCCGATCTTTGCCTGCGGCTCCAACTGGATTCCGGATGATTGTTTCCCGTCCCGCGTGACGGCGGAGCGTTACGCAGCGCGGATCGACGAGGCGAAAGCCGCCAACATCAATCTGCTGCGGGTCTGGGGCGGCGGCATCTTCGAGCGGGATGAGTTCTACGAAGCCTGCGACCGCGCCGGCATGCTCGTCTGGCAGGATTTCCTCTTTGCCTGCGCCTCCTATCCGGAGGAGGAGCCGTTGCGCAGCGAAATCATCGCCGAGGTTCGCGACAATGTCGTGCGGCTGATGCCGCATGCATCGCTCATCATCTGGAACGGCAATAACGAGAATATCTGGGGCTTTGACGAGTGGGGCTGGCGGCCGATCATCAAGGACGGTGTCAGCTGGGGGCTCGGCTATTATCTCGATGTGCTGCCGAAGCTTTGCGCCGAACTCGATCCCATCAGGCCCTATTATCCGGGCAGTCCCTATTCCGGCTCCATGGATATCGAGCCCAATGACGACCGGCACGGCTGCAAACATATCTGGGACGTGTGGAACGATGTCGGTTACGAAGTCTACCGCAACTACATTCCGCGCTTCTGCTCCGAATTCGGTTGGCAGGCCCCGCCGAACTGGGCGACGCTCCAGGAGAGCGTGCATGACGAACCGCTGACGCCGGAATCGCGCGGCGTCTTTCATCACCAGAAGGCGACGCAAGGCAATGACAAGCTCATCAAGGGGCTTGCCGGACACCTGCCCGTGCCGCAGACGATGGATGACTGGCATTTCGCAACACAGCTTAACCAGGCGCGCGCCATCCGCTTCGCCGTCGAGCACATGCGTTCGCATCGCGATATCTGCAAGGGCACGGTCGTCTGGCAGTTCAACGACTGCTGGCCGGTCACGTCATGGGCAGCACTCGATTCCGCCGGTCGGCGCAAGCCGCTCTGGTATGCGATGCAGCAGGCCTTTCACCCTCGCCTGCTGACGATCCAGCCACGCGGTAAAGGCCTTTCGGCCGTCGCCGTCAACGAACAGACCCTGTTCTGGCGCTCGAAGATCAGCGGCAAGCGTATGCGGCTGGATGGCGCGGTGCTGGCGGAATTCGAATTCTGGCGGCTGCTCTGCGATCGTTTCGAAGCGAAGGAATTTGCTCTGCCTGAGGATATCGCAACAGCCGGCTTGGCGAATGAGGAAGTCATCGTCGTGCAGATGCTCGACAAGCGCGCCTTCCATTATTTTGTCGAGGATGTCGATTTGAAGCTTCCCGCACCGGAGCTTGGTATTTCGCTGGCAAGGTTGGCCGACGGCTATGAGGTTACCGTCGCGGCGAAGAGCTTCCTTAAGGATCTGTGTCTGATGGCGGATCGGCTTGATCCCGCGGCCTTGGTGGATTCGATGTTGGTAACTCTTCTGCCCGGCGAAAGCCATGTCTTCCGCGTGGCAAGCGACAAGCAGATCTCGGTCGAGGATATCGTTGTCGGCACGGTGCTGCGCTCAGCCAACGACCTCGTGACCGCAAAATGAAAGGCCCCGCTCTCGCGGGGCCTCTTCCGGCTCGTCCTCGCGGATAACGTTACATCCAGTAGGGCGGCACGCCGTAGTAGTCATAGACCCGGCGGCCATTATCGTTGTACCAGGTGTCGTCATCATCCGCGTAGCTCGGCGCGCCTTCGATCTGGTCCTTGGTGAGATCGATGCGGTAGCCGTCCAGCTGGGTATCGTAGGTCAGCTTTTCCCACGGCAGCGGATAGTGATCATTGCCGATGCCGAGGAAGCCGCCGAAGCTCAGGACGGCGTAAGCGACACGACCGTCCTGCTTCCCGAGGATGAGACGTTCGATGGAACCGATATGTTTGCCATCGGCACCATAAACACGGGTGCCTTCAACGCGGTCGCTGGCGATCAGCGTCGGCGTATCCTTCACATTCGGGTCACGGCGAGTGGCGTCGGTATCCTGATTGAGCATGTGCACCTCCTTTGTCGTTTCCTCGTGGTTCATCCACACCCACAAAACGTACCCTGTGCTTCAAAGTTCCCTCACGCACGATGTTCGCACGCACCGGCCGGGATATTGACGTTTACGTCAAGGTTATTGTAGCCTCAATCCGCTTGAACCCTTCAAGCAATGGCATAAGCTGCCTTGACGGGAGATGGAGGAATCTCCCGATCGATGCCGGTGCAAACCCGGTTTCGGCGGCCGAATGGGAGAGAGAAAATGAACAGCATTTCCGTCCACCCAAGCGGTGCGAAACCGGAAAAACCATGGCTTGCCACCTATCCGGATGTCGTTCCGGCCCAGATTCCCCCACTGGAATTTGCATCGCTGCCGGATCTACTGGAAAAGAGCTGCGCGCGTTTTGCCGATCGGAAAGCCTTTTCCAGCATGGGCAAGGTGATGACCTATCGGGAGCTCGAAGCGCAGACCCGCAAGGTGGCCGCCTGGCTGCAGAGCACCGGCCTGCAGAAAGGCGATCGTGTCGCCGTGATGATGCCGAACGTGCTGCAGAATCCCGTCGCCGTCTATGGCATCCTGCGCGCCGGCCTGGTCGTGGTCAACGTCAACCCGCTCTACACGCCGCGCGAGCTCGAGCACCAACTCAACGATTCCGGCGCCAAGGCGATCTTCGTTCTCGAAAACTTCGCGCGCACCGTCGAGCAGGTTATCAACAAGACCGACCTGCGCCATGTCATCGTCACCTCTCTCGGCGAAATGCTCGGCCCCAAGGGGTATATCATCAATTTCGTTGTTCGCCGGGTGAAGAAACTGGTTCCGTCCTGGTCAATCCCGCAGCACAAGAGCTTCGGGCAGGTGCTTGCGGAAAGCGCGAAGAAGACGCTTGCGCCTGTCAGCCTCACCGGCAGCGACATCGCCTTCCTGCAATATACGGGTGGGACGACCGGCATTGCCAAGGGTGCGGTGCTGACGCACCAGAACCTGCTTGCCAACAAGATGCAGCTGCAGTTGTGGCTGAAATCCGCCTTCGACAAGAAGAAGCAGCCTGACGTCCTGAATTTCCTTTGCGCCCTGCCGCTCTACCATATCTTCGCGCTGACCGTGAATTCGCTGATGGGCATGTCGCTTGGCGCCCATAATGTGCTGATCGCCAATCCGCGCGACATTCCGGGGCTGGTGAAGGAATTCCAGAAGTCGAACATCCACATCTTCCCCGGCCTCAATACGCTGTTCAACGCGCTGCTCAACAATGCCGACTTCGCCAAGCTCGACTTCTCCTCGCTCGTCATGTCGCTCGGCGGCGGCATGGCCGTGCAGCGGCCGGTGGCCGAGCGCTGGCTGAAGGTGACGGGCTCGCATGTCACCGAGGGCTACGGGCTTTCGGAAACCTCGCCGGTTGCCACCGCCAACCGCTTCGATTCGCCCGAGTTCACGGGCTCGATCGGCCTTCCCATACCCTCGACGGAACTCGACATCAGAGACGAAGACGGCAATTCGCTGCCGCTTGGCGAGATCGGCGAGATCTGTATCCGCGGCCCGCAGGTGATGGCCGGCTACTGGAACAAGCCGGAGGAAACGGCGAAGGTGATGACGCCTGACGGCTATTTCCGCAGCGGTGACATGGGTTTCATGGACGAGCGCGGCTATACCAAGATCGTCGACCGCAAGAAGGACATGATCCTCGTCTCCGGTTTCAACGTCTATCCGAACGAGATCGAGGAAGTGGCGGCCATGCATCCCGGCATCCTGGAGGCGGCGGCGATCGGCGTTCCGGACGGGCATTCCGGCGAGGCGGTAAAACTCTTCATCGTGCGCAAGGATCCTGGTCTCACCGAAGCCGATGTGAAGGCCCATTGCGCGGCCAATCTCACCAATTACAAGCGGCCGCGCTTCATCGAATTCCGCACCGAACTGCCGAAAACGCCTGTCGGCAAGATCCTGCGCAAGGACCTGCGCGGCTGAATTTGACGGTCTCGTGAAATTGAGGGCCATCCGCTTGTCGCGGGTGGCTTTTTTCATATTTCGACACATGGCTGAACTTGATTTGGCTGCGGGAAACAGAATAGTTTCCGCGACCCTCTCCGCCTCCAAAGGAGCCTTCCATGAATGCCATCGTCGAACAACTGAAGAGCACCGCGGCAGCCACCAAGGCAACCGATCTGCGCGCCGCATTCGCAACCGACCCGCAGCGCTTCTCGCGTTTTTCCGTATCGCTTGACGACCTGCTGATGGATTATTCCAAGACGGCCGTGAACGACGAGATCCTGAAGCTTCTGGTGAAGCTCGCCGAAGAAGGCGGCGTCGAGAAGAAGCGTGAGGAGATGTTCTCGGGCAAGGCGATCAACTTCACCGAGGACCGCGCCGTGCTGCACACGGCGCTGCGCAACCGCTCCAACACGCCCGTTCTGGTCGACGGCAAGGATGTCATGCCTGACGTCAACGCCGTACTGACAGCCATGGGCAAGTTTGCCGACGGCGTGCGCGCCGGTGCGCTGAAGGGTGCAACCGGCAAGAAGATCACCGATGTCATCAATATCGGCATCGGCGGTTCGGATCTCGGCCCGGTCATGGCGACGCTGGCGCTGGCCCCCTTCCATGACGGCCCGCGCGCCCATTTCGTCTCCAATATCGACGGCGCCCATATTGCCGACATCCTGAAGCTGGTGCAGCCGGAAACGACGCTGTTCATCGTCGCTTCCAAGACCTTCACCACCGTCGAGACGATGACCAATGCGCAGACGGCGCGCAAATTCATCGCCAGCGCGCTTGGTGAAGCTGCTGTTCAGCACCACTTCGCCGCAGTTTCGACGGCGCTCGACAAGGTCGCGGCCTTCGGCATCGAAAGCGAACGTGTCTTCGGCTTCTGGGATTGGGTCGGCGGCCGCTACTCGATCTGGTCGGCCATCGGCCTGCCGCTGATGATCGCTGTCGGCCCGGAGAATTTCGGCAAGTTCCTCGATGGCGCCCATGCCGTCGACAACCATTTCCGTAACGCGCCGATTGCCGAAAACCTGCCGATGCTGCTCGGCCTGATCGGCTTCTACCATCGCAATGTTCTGGGTTATCCGACGCGCGCCGTGCTTCCCTATGACCAGCGCCTATCGCGCTTCCCGGCCTATCTGCAGCAGCTCGACATGGAATCGAACGGCAAGGGTGTCACCATCGACGGCACTCCGGTCGAAAACAATTCCGGCCCTGTTGTATGGGGTGAGCCCGGCACCAACGGCCAGCATGCCTTCTACCAGCTCATCCATCAGGGCACGAGCATCATCCCGGCCGAATTCATGATCGCCGCCAACGGCTTCGAGCCGGAACTGCGCCACCAGCACCAGCTCTTGATGTCCAACGTTCTCGCCCAGTCGGAGGCGCTGATGAAGGGCCGCACCTTCGCGGAAGCCAAGAAGCAGCTGACCGACAAGGGCATGGACGACAAGAAGGCCGACTTCATCGCCCCGCACCGCGTCTTTACCGGCAACCGCCCCTCGATCACCTTCGTCTATGACAAGCTGACGCCCTATGCGCTCGGCCGCCTGATCGCGCTCTATGAGCACCGCGTCTTCGTCGAAGGCGTGCTCTTCCGCATCAACTCCTTTGACCAGTGGGGCGTGGAACTTGGCAAGGAACTGGCGACCGGCCTGCTGCCCGTCGTCGAAGGCAAGGAAAGCGCTGCAGGTCACGATTCCTCGACGCAGGGGTTGGTCGCTGCGCTGGCGAAGCTCGCCAAGTAATCTCGGCCACGCTGCTATCGAAGCCCATCCGTCCTGCGGGTGGGCTTTTTTATTTGACCCTGTCGAATTGCAGAACATCTCGTCGTCTATAGAGAGAGTGACAGAGGAGGAGCCGATGACTGCAACGGATGATGAGCTGGTGAAATTCGAAGCCGAAGGAGCGCTGCCATTGCCGCCCTCGAGCGAGCAGGGCTTCGTCGAGAACAAGGGCGCGCGTATCTGGTATGCGAGTTATGGCGCTGGTCCAGCCGTCATCCTGCTGCATGGCGGGCTCGGCAATAGCGGCAACTGGGGCTATCAGGTTCCCGATCTTGTCGAGGCCGGTCATCGGGTCGTGGTGATCGATAGCCGTGGACATGGCCGCAGCACCCGTGACGACCGTCCCTATACCTATCACCTGATGGCATCCGATGTGCTGGCAGTCATGGATCATGCCGGCATCGAGGAAGCGGCTCTCGTCGGCTGGAGCGATGGCGCCTGTACATCCCTGATTCTCGCCGACCAGCACCCGGACCGCGTCTGCGGTGTGTTCTTCTTCGCCTGCAACATGGACCCCAGCGGCGCCAAGGAATTCAAGATGACGCCCGTTATCGACCGCTGCTTCAGCCGCCACAGGAAGGACTACCAGGCGCTATCGGCGACACCTGATCAGTTCGAGGCTTTCGTCGCGGATGTGTCGAAGATGATGGCGACGGAGCCCAACTACTCGGCGGAGCAACTGGCCGGCATCAAGGTACCGGTCTCCATCGTGCTCGGCGAGCATGACGAATTCATCAAGCCGGAACATGCCGATTATCTGGCAAGGACGATCCCGGATGCGGAATTCGTGCTCATGCCCGATGTCAGCCATTTCGCGCCGCTGCAGCAGCCGGACCTCTTCAATCGCGAGGTCCGGGCTTTTCTGCAGCGGATGGAATAGGCCTTAGAGGCGGATTTCGCGTGCCCAAGGCTGATCTGCGCCGTCAGCGGCAGTTTGCGATGCATTGACGCGCTTCAGGCCTCGCCTCGGCTCGATCGAGTGCGGCAGCTTGATTGCAGAGGCCAGCCCGAGCCTCTCCAGCAGCCGGATGAAATACCAGCCGAGATCCAGCTGACCCGGCTCGATGCCGAGACGGGCGGATTCCGGAAAGGCGTGATGGTTACCATGGAAACTCTCGCCGAAGGTCACCAGCCCGAAATGCGGCAGGTTATAGCCCTGCACCGCGACGTCATCGACACTCCAGCCCTGATGGCCGTCTCGATGGGCAAAATGACCGACCAGCCAGTGTCCGGTCAGCCACACCGATACCCGCACGGCAATGCCCCAGACCACCCACGGCACTCCGCCGACCGTGAAAAGCAACACCGCCAGAGGAAGCTGCTGCGCCATCCATGTCGCCTCCAGAAAGCGATAGAAACGATCGCGGCCCTCCCTTTCTCCGAGAACGAAACGCGGCGGGTGATCCAACAGCACCGCGCAATGCATCTGCCAGAAGGCGTCGACGAAGAAAGACCGCCTGTGGGCATAGAGATCATGGCAGTCTCGCTGCCGCTGCGCCCAATCGCGAATATCGTGCGCATAGATCATGCCGAACGGGCCGGCCATGCCGACCAGCGTGCCGAAATAGACGAGAAAGTGCTCGATCCAGAGATGCGTACGGAATGAGCGATGGATCAGCAGTCGGTGCATGCCGACCGAATGGCCTAGGCAGATCGTGATGCCGGTCAGGAGGATGAAGACGGCGAATGCGCTCCAGGTGAAGGTCAACGGCCCGCCGACGATGGCAATCAGGGTCATGGCGGCAACCCAGATCGACTTTGCGGGCATCCACACCACCCTGCCCTTCACGGGATCGCTGTTGTCATCGATCATGCGTCCGGTGGAAATACTGCTCATGGCAAACTCCTTCCCTCGGGCGCATTCAACACTTGAACATCGCCCGCCAATTCATTAATTAAGGAATTACCTAATTACTTTGCATCAACCGAAGCAATTAAGCAATGCATTAATTGCTTAAATCGTTAACGGCTCGATGTGATACTGCCGCGGCCATGGAGACAGGACTTGGACGAAGAGACATTCGATGATGCAGGAGCAGATGGCTCCGTAAGCGCGGCCCAGCGGGTGTTCCAGGCGCTTTCCAGTGCGCCGCGCCGGAAGATCCTTGCCTATCTCTCGGCATCGGGCCTGACCGCCGGCGAGATCGCCGACCGGTTCAGCATGTCCAAGCCGGCCGTTTCTCAGCATCTTTCTGTCCTTGAGACGGCGGGGCTGATCCGAAGGGAGAAACAGGGCCAGTTTGTCCACTATTCCCTGATCGAGAACAATCTGGTCAACACGCTCAACGGCTTCGTGCAGGAAGTTTGCCCTGTCGGCCGGCCGATCAAGAAGGAAAGCCAGGCGCGTGCCCGCGAGAAAGATGCGAAGGAACTGCCCTGAATTTCAAGGCAACTCCTCTAGCGGCACGCGCGAGAAAGGGATGCGAGCCGAGTTCGGCTCAAGGTCTCAGAGACCGATCTCTTTCGCCCAGGGCGGATTGGCGCCGGCACGGGAGACGGTGACGGCTGCCGCCTTGGCGCCAAGAGCCAAAGCATTGCGCAGGGCCTGCTCATCGAGATTGGCGACCTGGGTCTTGGTCAGCAGGTTATCCATCTTCAGCGAAGCCAGGACGCCGGCATCGAATGTGTCGCCTGCGCCGACCGTATCAACCACGGTGACGCGCTCGCTCGGCACCGTGACCTTGCGCGCGCTGGTGTAGCCGGTGGCACCTTCCGCACCCTTGGTGATGACGACGAGTTTGGCGCCGTGGTTCAGCCAATGGGCGGCGAGCGCATCATGGTCGCCTTCCAGGCCGAACCATTCGAGATCCTCATCGGAGAATTTGACGATGTCGGACTTGGCGGCCATGCGCTTGATGCGAGCCATATGCGCGGCCTTGTCCTTGATGAAGCCGGGGCGGATGTTCGGGTCGAGCGAGATGACGCGCCTAGCGGCTTCCCGGTCGAGCAGTGCTTCGTAGGTTTCGCCGCAGGGGCTCGGGATGAGGCTGATCGCGCCGAAATGCAGGGCCTCGCAGTCGTCGCCGAGGGTTGGCAGGTCGTCGGTGGTGATCATGCGACCGGCCGTGCCCTCATCGTAAAAGGCATAGGTCGCCTGGCCGTTGACCAGCTTGACGAATGCGATCGTCGAAGGGCGCGGGGTGATGGCGCAAGGGCTGTAATCGACATTGCTCGCCTTCAGCGTATCGAGCAGGATTTCGCCCATCATGTCGTCGGCGATGCCGGTGAAGAAGGCCGTGGGAATCCCCAGGCGGCCAAGCGCGATCGCGGTATTGAAGATCGCACCGCCGGCATAGGGTGCAAAGCCCTTTTCGCCTAACGTCGTGTCCCTCGGCAGCATGTCGATCAAGGCTTCGCCGCAGCACAAAATCATCGAATTCCTCCCAAAGAACTTGCGCATTCTTCAATCGATTAAGCGAGCTTTTGTCAAAAGGCTAGAGCGAAAGCTCACTCACGCCACCATTTCTCGCCGACCAGGCAAGCGGCGCATCGAGGAAGGCCTCGACCTCCTGCAGCGTCCTGTCGTCGAAGAGCTTCTGCTGCCTGGCAACCGCCAGTACCTCGCGCCAGGTGGCGATATGATGGAACTGAACCTTACCATTGGCAAAGCGCTGCTGCGCTTCCGGGAAAATGCCGTAGGAGAAGAGCGCAATGCCGTGATCGACGATGCCGCCGGCGGCTCTGATGGCATCGATGAAGGTGAACATGCTGCCGCCCGCCGTCGTCAGATCCTCGATAACGAGCACCCGGGCGCCGTCCTTCATGTCGCCTTCAATCTGCGCATTGCGGCCATGACCCTTCGGCTTTTTGCGGACATAGATCATCGGCAGGCCGAGGCGATCGGCAAGCAGTGCTGCAAAGGGGATGCCTGCGGTCTCGCCGCCGGCGATGCAGTCAAACTGCTCGAACCCGGCATCGCGCAGCAGGGTGCTGGCGGCAAAATCCATCACGGTCGAGCGGACACGCGGAAAGGACAGGAGCTTGCGGCAATCGATATAGACGGGGCTCATGATGCCCGACGCATATTTATAGGGCGTTTCGGCGTTGAAATGCACCGCCTTGATCTCCCAGAGCATCTTTGCCAGCAGCTCTGCCATGACGGCGCGGTCGGGAAATGTGGTCTGGATCATGCGGCTCTCTCCTTCGGCTGACGTTCTAGCGGCAATAGCAGCAAGAGCGGCCGGTTTCCAGATAGAAGAGGGCCATCAGCCGAGCAGACGGCCGATATCAGCAACCTGCATCTTCCGGAAGAGCGCGATTGCCTCAGCCCCCTCCTTCTCGTCGAGCGAAACCGCATAACGGACAGCCGCCGCCAGAAGCTGCATTGTCAGCCGGGCAATGGCCAAAAGCTCCGTCTCGGCGCGATCGGGCCACAGCTGTTTCAGCACCGAAAGCAGGGCCTGCGCATGGAATTCCATGTCCTCGGCATCGACCTCTTGAAGAAGCTTGTCGGTGTGCGTGGCGTGCCAGATGTCGCGCATCACGGGCTCGCGGCGGAAGAAGGCGTAATATTCGTCGGTGATCACGCCGAGCGCCACCCGGAGACTATCGGCATCCGTTACCTTGGCCAGTTCATCGGCCACGCATTGGCGGCCCTGCTCGTTGAAACGTTCGGCGAGCGTGCGGATGATCGCGGTCTTGTCGGGGAAATACTGATAGAGGGCGCCGAAAGAAAGCTCCGCCTTTTCAACGATCTCGCTCATTTTCAGCGCGTCGCTGCCATTCCTTTGGATGAGATCGGAGGCGACCGACAGGATTCTCTCGAAACGTTCGCGGCCGCGCTGCTGGCTGGGAATGCGGCGCGGCTGGCCGGTTGGCTCCGGCTTTCGCCTGCGTTTTACAACCGCCTCTTTCGCCATCGGCCTGCCTTCCTCGCCCATTGACATGGAAAATAAGAGAGATTATCACGTTTTGCAAATGAGAGAGTTTCTCTTATTTCTCGAGGAGGAATTATCAAATGCAGATCATTCTCGTCCTATGCCTCACCGCAGCTGCGATCGGCAGCGGCCTTGTCGCCGGCATCTTCTTTGCCTTCTCGACCTTCATCATGACCGCCTTTTCGCGCATCCCGGCCGAGCAGGGTATTGCTGCGATGAATTCCATCAACGTGACCATCGTCCGCTCGCCCTTCATGCTGCTTTTCGCGCCGACGGCGTTCCTCTGCGTCGTGATCGCCGTGCTGGCCTTCCTGAACTGGCGCGGCGGCGCCTCTTCGATGATGCTGGCCGGCGCAGCACTCTATGTCATCGCGTCCTTTCTCTCGACCATCGTCTTCAACGTGCCGATGAATGACGCGCTGGCGAAAGTCAGCGGCAGCGAGCCGGGCGCGACACAGTTCTGGACCACCTATCTCAGGAACTGGACCTGGTGGAACCATGTGCGCACCATCGCCTCGCTGCTGGCCTCGGTTGCGTTCGTTCGTGCGCTGATGCTGATCTGAAAGGCGGAGGAAATGCCCTCCGCCCTTCCTCCAATCAGTTTTGCTGGCAGAAGGTGATGCGGTTGTTGAAGGGGTCGATGACGCCCATTTCGAGGCCCCAGGGCGCTTCCTCGATGCCAGGCTTCATATAGCGGTAGTTCCTGGCGGCGAGTTCTGCCTGATAGGCCCTGATATCCTTCACCCGCACGAAGGCGCGGGCGCCGGGGCTGGCATCGCCGGAATGTTCGCTCAGATGTAATTGCATGCTTTCACGCGAGACCTGGCAATAAAGCGGAAAGTTCTCTCCGAAACGATGCTCCCAATCCAGCGTGAAGCCCAGGAAACCGCAATAGAATTCCATGGCTTTCTCGACCGAGAAGATGCGGAAGATCGGCACCGGCGGCTCGATGCCGATTGCGGACTTTGACCCTTCCGTCTCGTCCAGCTTTGCGGAGAGAATATTCCACTGGTCGAAGCCGAATTGTCTGGCGACGATCTCCAGGGTTTCACTATGGGTAAGGGAAATATCGCGGTCGGCAAGCGCCTGCCGCAGGGTTTTTGCCATAAGCTTGGCATCGCGAAAATCGCGCATGAGTTCATCCTTCTCCGTTAGCGGCAAACAGGAAGATCAGTGCCCGCGTCTGCTGACCCGTTCGCCATCGATTGCCTGGGAGACAAGGACGTGAAGGTGGATTTGGATGCATTCACCATAATGCTTGCGCATCGCGGGGCGGCTGGCTGCATCCGGCCGATGTCAGCTTACGAAAGGTCGGGGGAGGGATCAAGAGGCCGAGCGCGCATCCCCTGCCGGCACCGAATGAAGGTGGCTGGCGAGTTCGACACGATTGCGGCCGGCGCGTTTGGCGACATAGAGCGCCTTGTCCGCCTCCCCCAGCATGGCATCGAAATCCAGCGGGTTGGAGCGGCCGGGGGCGACGCCGACGCTGACGGTGCATTTCAGCACCTCGTCGTCGATATAGATGTCGCGTTCCTCGAAGGCCTTGCGGATGCGCTCAGCGGCAAGCTCGGCGCGGCCGGGCATGATTTCCTTCAGCACCAGCGCGAATTCCTCACCGCCGAGGCGGGCGGCCGTATCGCCGCTGCGGCAATTGGCCGAGAGTTCGCCTGCAAAGACCCTCAGGACATGGTCGCCGGCCGCATGGCCATAGCGGTCGTTGACCGATTTGAAATGATCGATGTCGAAGACGATGACAGCGGTCGAAACGCCCATGGCGCGGACGCCATATTGATCGAACAGGGCGCGGCGGTTCAGCAGACCGGTCAGTGGGTCGGTGATCGCCTCGATGCGGTGGCGGGCGGCAAGCCGCCATTGATGCAGCGCCAGCGACAGGGCGCCGATGCCGGTCATGCCGGCGATGCATATGGCAAGGCTGAGATCTTCCGCCCAGTTGCTGGGTGCGGCGCCGAGCACCAGTTTGCCGTCCCAGATCAATACGGCAGCGCAGAGCACGAAGGAAATCGCCGTCAATGTATAGAGAGCGGTAATGCCTGATATCGGCGCAGGTGCTTCGGCGCGGTCGAGCCAGTATTGCCAGGCGGTGGCAAACAGGAGGAAGGCGATGGCGAGATTATCGGCCATGAAGGCCAGACCATCCAGCCCGGCGATCATCGGCGGAACGGATGTGGCCATGGCGACAAGTGCACAGACGACGATGCCTGATATCGGGAGCCGGCCGGTGCGGAACTGATAGCCAGCGCCCCAGATGGTCGCGAAACCGGCATGGAACAGCACGAAGTTGCCGACGCCGAGCACAGGCCCGGGCTGTTCTACATAAAAGGCGTAGGCAAAAATGCCGGCGACGACGAGAACGAGGCCGAATGCGCCGGTGACAAGAAAGGTTTCGGCCCGGCGCACGAGCCAGCTTCCCATGAGCGTCACGGCAAGGCAGGTTGCTGAAACGCCGAGCGCCAGCAGCAATGAATTATAGTCAAGCATCATGCTTTAAATCTCCGCGGCTCCTGCCGCGCCGATAACGTTCTGAAAATCTATCTCGTCATTGCTGACGAATGTCTTACGCATTCCGTTAAAAAACATGGATTTCGCAGCCGAGCGTTACAAATTCCACATTCGGCGGCAACTATAAGGGGAATAATATTTAAGCCTGCAACGTCTTTACTCAGGCTTTGATCCGCCAATGCAGCGCAAACATCGGATCGAAGACGGTGACCGGACCGACGCCGGTCTCAATCCTGGCGGGGAAGACCACCGGTTCGGCCTGCCGCTCCAGCGTGATGCGTTCCTCGTTGGGCGCCAGCCCATACCAGGCCGGGCCATTCAGGCAGGCAAAGGCCTCCAGCTTGTCGAGCGCACTATCCTGCTCGAACACATGGGCAAGGCAGCTCATCGTATTGATCGAGGTATAGATCCCCGCGCAGCCGCAGGCGCATTCCTTGAGCGGATCGACATGCGGGGCAGAATCCGTGCCGAGGAAGAACCTGCTATCGCCGCTCGTCGCCGCGGCCCGGAGCGCCAGCCTGTGGTTTTCGCGTTTTGCGACCGGCAGGCAGTAATAATGCGGGCGAATGCCGCCGACGAGGATGGCGTTGCGGTTGATGATCAGGTGATGGGTGGTGATGGAACCGGCGAGATTGGCCTTGGCCGACTTGATGTAGTCGATGCCATCTGATGTCGTGACATGTTCCATCGTCACCTTCAGTTCCGGCAGGCGCTTGCGCAGCGGGTCGAGCACCGTCTCGATGAAGACGGCTTCACGATCGAAGATATCGACGTCAGGCGTCGTCACCTCGCCGTGGACGCAGAGCGGCAGGCCGATCTTCGCCATGCGCTCCAGCACCGGCATCGCCTTTTCCATGTCGCGCACGCCACCGTGTGAATTCGTCGTGGCACCGGCGGGATAAAGTTTGACGGCCGTGACGAGGCCACTCTTCTTGCCCTCTTCCACGTCGTCGGGGCTCGTATCCTCGGTCAGATAGAGCGTCATCAGCGGCTGGAAACGATGGCCGGCCGGAAGCGCCTTCATGATGCGCTCGCGATAGGCGGTCGCATCCGCGGTCGTGACGACTGGTGGCACCAGGTTCGGCATGATGATGGCGCGAGCGAAGGTGCGGCTCGTATCGCCGATCACACCTTCCAGCATGGCGCCGTCGCGCAGATGCAGGTGCCAGTCGTCAGGACGGCGGATGGTGATCGATTGCATGGAAGCCTCCGAAGCGATGCGGGTTTCGCCTCGATAGCATCAACACCGGTACGGAAACAACTGTTCAGGCCAGCGCGATTTCCAATGTGATGTCGGCAGGCCGGCGATTTTCGAGAATGAGACGGCCGTTCGGCAGGTCGTTGCCATAGACTTTGGCGCTTGCTTCTTCCTCGGTCAGCTTGTAGCCGCGCCAACGATCCCAGAGGCGCTCTTCCAGAACCTCCATCGGCGGGGCGAGCATGATCGTGTAATCGAAGATGCCGTCGAGTTCGGCCCATTTGCCCTGCGTGAAGAGCAGATAGTTGCCCTCGATAATGATGAAGCGGTCCTGGGGATCGATCGGCCGGGCAGAGGCGATGGCGAGTTCGCGCGAACGGTCGAAGACGGGAACAAGAACTTCCTGATCGGCGGGGCGCACGGCTCTGACGATGTCGAGGAAGCCGCGCACGTCGAAGGTTTCCGGAATGCCCTTACGGGCCAGCAGTCCGCGTTCGATAAGGACCGCATTGTCCATGTGGAAGCCGTCCATGGGCAACACCGCAGCGCTCTCGCCCTTCGCCTTGAGGCCGCTGGCGACTTTGTCGGCCATGGTGGATTTGCCGGCACCCGGCGGGCCGGCGATCGCGATCAGGAAGCGCCTGGAGTTGCCGGCGCGGTTCAAGACCTCGCCGACAATGTCGTCTATTCTCGCATTCATGCAGCGACGGGCTCCGCAGGGACTGCCTTGGCGCCGGTCATGAAGGCGACGGCATCGGACATCGTGTATTCCTTGGGATTGATGACCGTCAAACGACGCCCAAGGCGATGGATATGGATGCGGTCGGCTACCTCGAAGACATGCGGCATGTTGTGCGAGATGAGCACGATCGGAATGCCGCGGGCGCGCACGTCGAGAATGAGCTCCAGCACGCGGCGGCTTTCCTTGACGCCGAGGGCGGCGGTCGGTTCATCCATGATGATGACCTTGGAGCCGAAGGCGGCCGCTCGGGCAACGGCGACGCCTTGGCGCTGGCCGCCGGAGAGCGTTTCCACCGCCTGATTGATATTCTGGATGGTCATCAGGCCGAGTTCGGAAAGCTTGTTGCGCGCCTGCTTTTCCATCGTCGGCCGGTCGAGCATGCGGAACCAGGAGCCGAGCGGACCCGGTTTGCGGATCTCGCGACCGAGGAACATGTTGTCGGCGATCGACAAAGCCGGCGAAAGGGCGAGGTTCTGATAGACGGTCTCGATGCCCGCGTCGCGCGCTTCCATCGGCGAGCGGAACTGCACCTGCCGGCCTTCCAGCGTGATCACGCCCTCGTCGGGAGTGACCGCACCTGAAATCGCCTTGATCAGCGAGGATTTGCCGGCGCCGTTATCGCCGATGACCGCCAGGATTTCACCCGGGTAGAGGTCGAAATCGGCATTGTCGAGCGCTGTCACGCGTCCATAACGCTTGACGAGGCCGCGGGCAGTGAGAATGGGTTCGACAACCATGGTTACACCGAAACCTTTCTGATCCATTGGTCGATGGCGACGGCGGCGATGATCAGCACGCCGGTCAGCAGGACTTTCCATTGCGGATCGGCACCAAGCATGTTGAGGCCCATCGACACGACACCGACGATCATGGCGCCAAAGAGCGTGCCGAGAATGGAGCCGCGGCCGCCGAACAGCGAGATGCCGCCGATCACGGTCGCGGTGATCGCCTGGAGGTTATAATCCGTGACGGCCGAGGACGGGGAGATCGAGCCGTTGCGGCCGATCGAGACCCAGGCCGCGAAAGCGGCGATAACGCCGGATATGGTGTAGACGGTCAACAATACCTTCTTCGCCTGGATGCCGGAAAGCTTGGCTGCTTCCGGATCGTCGCCGACCGCATAGACATGCCGGCCCCAGGCGGTGTGATTGAGCACATACCACAGGAGTAGGACGAGCAGGACCATGGCGACGACGCCGAGCGTTAGCACGGCACTGCCGAGCTTGAAGCTCGCGGCGAAAAGATGCAGCAGCGGCGCCTGTTCGTCGACGTCGGTGTCGCGGATCGTCTCATTGGCGGAATAGATGAAATTCGTCGCCATGACGATATTCCAGGTGCCAAGTGTCACGATGAAGGGCGGCAGTTTCATGTAGGCGACGAGAAAGCCGTTCAGCAATCCGCACAGGCCGCCGACGAGAAGGCCGACAATGACCGCGATCGGCGTCGGTATGCCGTAGGTTATGGCGACGTTGCCCATGATGACGGCCGAGATGACCATGATGACGCCAATCGAAAGATCGATGCCGGCGGTCAGGATGACCAGCGTCTGGGCTGCGCCGAGAATACCGACGATGGCGATCTGCTGCAGGATCAGCGTCAGGGTGTAGGACGAGAAGAACCGTCCGCCAATCGTTATCCCGAAGACGATGATCGCCAGCACCAGCACGATCAGCGGCACGGCGGCCGGTGTCGAGTGCAGAAAATGCTGGGCGCGCTTGATCAGCGAGACGGTCTCGTGCTCGAACGAGGCGACGTTCTTGTCGCTCTTGTCGAGGACGCGTTCAAATTCCTGTGCTCCGGTCATTGTTCCTCCTTCGCATCCGCGGCAAACCCACGCGGAAGCCGCGACCGATATACTTCCGGTCTTAATCAGCCGGTTTGTCGGGCGACGGCATATCGTCCGCCCAAAATGGCCGGGGATCAAGCCCCGGCCGTTCTGATGTCAATCAGGCAGGGCTCAGCCCCAGCACTTGTCCGTGCCTTCCTTGGTGTCGATCGACTTGACGCCGGAGACCGGCTTATCGGTGACGAGCGAGACGCCCGTATCGAAGAAGGACTTGCCTTCGGTCGGCTTCGGCTTCTCACCGCTATCAGCGAACTTCTTGATCGCCTCGATACCGAGCGACGCCATCAGCAGCGGATATTGCTGCGAGGTGGCGCCGATGACGCCTTCCTTGACCGACTTGACACCCGGGCAACCGCCGTCGACCGATACGATCAGTACGTTCTTTTCCATACCGACGGCCTTCAGCGCCTGATAGGCACCGACTGCAGCCGGTTCGTTGATCGTGTGGATGACGTTGATGCCAGGATCCTTCTGCAGGAGGTTTTCCATGGCCTTGCGGCCGCCTTCCTCGTTGCCGTTCGTCACGTCATGGCCGACGATGCGCTTGTCATCTTCATCGCCAATCTTGTTCGGGTTCTTCGGGTCGATGCCGAAGCCGATCATGAAGCCCTGGTCGCGCAGAACGTCGACCGTCGGCTGCGACGGCGTCAGGTCGAGGAAGCCGACCTTGGCGTCCTTGGCCTTATCGCCGAGCGTTTCCTTGGCCCACTGGCCGATCAGCTTGCCGGCGAGCAGGTTGTCGGTGGCGAAGGTGGCGTCGGCGGCATCGGCCGGCTCGAGCGGTGTGTCGAGCGCGATGACCAGCAGACCGGCATCACGCGCCTTCTTGACCGAAGAGACAATGCCCTTGGTGTCGGAAGCGGTGAGCAGGATGCCCTTTGCGCCGTCGGCAATGCAGCTTTCGATCGCCGCGACCTGGCTTTCGCTGTCACCGTCGATCTTGCCGGCATAGGACTTCAGCGAAACGCCGAGTTCCTTGGCCTTGGCGGTCGCACCTTCCTTCATCTTGACGAAGAAGGGGTTGGTGTCGGTCTTGGTGATCAGGCAGGCGGAAACATCTGCCGCCATCGCCGGAGCGGAAAAGGCGACACCGAGCGCGAGAGCGCCGAAAGCGAGAACTGATTTCTTCATGAACTCCTCCCAGAGATTAGCCGACCCGCCCCCAAGGCGGTGCCGGAATTCATGCACGGCGAGACTTGCGGATGTGACATGAGCCCCTCCCAAAGCCGTCCCGTGCCGTTGACAATGGCAATTAAGAGCGAAAGAAAACGGCTTGTCAATAAATAAATCCAATTGAATTATTAATTCGATGTGGCATGCTGAGGAAAATTAGGGCATAGGCCGTTGATTGGGAGGAGTGGCCAATGTCGTCCTTGGATGGTCCGGATTCCATGCCGGTCCCACCGCCAATTCTGAATCCGTCGGGAGGTGCGAACCAGATCAGGGTGCGCGCCTATAACGAACGGCTCGTGCTGTCGCTGGTGCGCCTATACGGCGCGCTGTCGAAGGCCGATATCGCACGCCGTAGCGGGCTTTCGGCCCAGACGGTCTCCGTCATCATGCGGGTATTGGAGAAGGAAGGGCTGCTTTCGCGCGGCGAGCCCATTCGCGGCCGTGTTGGCCAGCCATCCATCCCGATGCGGCTCAATCCGGATGCCGTCTATTCCTTCGGCGTGAAGATCGGCCGGCGGAGCGCCGACCTCGTGCTGATGGATTTCGTCGGCAAGATCCGGCTGCAGTTGCACAGGATCTACGCCTATCCCCTGCCCGACGAGATCCTGTCCTTCGTGACCCATGGGATCAAGGAGCTGGAAGGAAAGCTCGACGAGCGCGAACGCAGCCGCATTGCCGGTCTCGGCATCGCGGCCCCTTTCGAACTATGGAACTGGGCCGATGAGGTGGGGGCGCCCGAGGGAGCCATGGAGGTCTGGCGTGATTTCGACCTGCAATCGGAAATCGCCGCGCAGGTATCCTACCAGGTCTTCCTGCAGAACGACGCGACCAGCGCCTGCGGTGCGGAGCTCGTCTTCGGCGTTGGTCCGTCCTATCCGGACTTCGTCTATTTCTTCATCGGCTCCTTCATTGGTGGGGGGATCGTGCTGAATTCGTCGATCTTTTCCGGCCGTACCGGCACTGCCGGCGCCATCGGTCCGCTACCGGTGCGTGGCAAGAACGGCGAGACACTGCAGCTTCTCGAGATCGCTTCGATCTTCGTGCTGGAAAACATGCTGCGCGAGCGTGGCATAGATCCTTCGCCCCTCTGGTATTCGGCCGATGACTGGGTGGATTTCGGTGAGCCGATGGAGGCCTGGATACAGGATACGGCCAAGGCGCTGGCACAGGCGATCGTAGCTGCGGCCTCGATCGTCGACTTCAGCGCCGCCGTCATCGATGGCGGCTTTCCCGACTGGGTACGCCGGCGCATCGTGCAGGCGACGATCCACGAGGCCGAAAAGCTCGATCTGCAGGGCGTCGTCATGCCCGATATCGTCGAAGGCATGGTCGGCGCGCAGGCACGCGCCATCGGCGGGGCCAGCCTGCCGATCTTCGCGCGCTATCTCACCGACCAGAATGTACTTTTCAAGGAGATCGACAATGCTGAAAGGGCTTGACCCGCTGCTGAGCCCGGACCTGCTCGCGACATTGCGCGGCATGGGCCATGGCGACGAAATCGCCATCGTCGACGGCAACTATCCGGGCATCGAACATGCACGGCGGCTGATCCGGCTCGACGGGCACCATCTCATTCCGGTTCTCGATGCCGTTTTGAGCGTATTACCGATCGACGACTTCGTGGAGGAAGCGATCTTCCGCTCGACGGTGAAGAGCGAACGCGACAAGCTCGACCCCGTGCATGAGGAGATGATCGCCCGCTGCGCCAAACACGAACCGGACCGACAGGTTATTCCGCTGATCGGGCCGGATTTTTATGGCCGCGTGCGCGCAGCCCATGCAGTCATCCAGACCGGTGAGCCGCGGCTCTATGCCAACATCATCCTGCGTAAGGGTGTGATCTATCCCGCGGCCAGCGACGCACCCGCCAAGGCCGAGGTCGATCCTTTCGTCTATTGAGACGTGAGATCAGATCTCGCCGGCCGATGGTCCCCAGACATCCGTCAGGGCAAAACCGAGGGGATGCGGATCGAAGGGATCGAGTGCGACCTGCGACAGGCCGAAGGTAAAGCCGCGACCTGATATCGTCGGGATGACGGCGGGCTTGCCGGCGACTTGCGTCACCGACTGCAGGCCGACTTCGAATTCCGAGCCGATGATCGACCTCGACTTGAAGATATCGCCGACCTTGGCCTTTCCGCGTGCGTAGAGGGTCGCGAGGTTGGCCGAATTGCCGGTGCCGCAGGGTGAACGATCGGCCCGTCCCGGCCACATGGTCGTGCAGGTGCGAACCGTGCCGTCCGCTTCCAGATCACGGAACATGACATAGGCCACACCCGAGATTGCCGGGATTTCCGGATGCACGACGTGCATATTGCGGTTGATGAGATCCTTGAGGATCATGCCGGCCTGCACCAGTGCTGCGGCATTGGCCTTCTCGATTGTCAGATTGATCTGGCCGACGTCGACCAGCGCATAGAAGATGCCGCCATAGCAGATGTCGGCCTTGATCTTTCCCCAATGCGGCGTGTCGATCTCGACATCCAGTTCTTGGACGAAGGACGGCACCATGGTCAGTTTCACCTTCTCGCAGCGACCGTCCCGGCAGGTGGCCGTTGCCTTGACGAGGCCGGCTGCCGTTTCCAGCGTGACGATGGTTTCCGGCTCCTTCATTTCGACGATGCCGGATTCGAGAAGAGCGGTCGTGACGCAGATGGAATTCGAGCCGGAGCTCGCATGCGCCTGATCCGGCTGCAGGATGATGAAGGCCGCATCGGCATCGGGATGCTTTGGCGGCAGGAGCAGGTTGACCGAGCCGATCGGCGCACCGCGCGGCTCAAGGCATAGGAAGCGACGAAGTTCCTGGCCCTTCGGATCGGTGTTCAGCCAGTGAAGCTGGGCGGCAACCGTTTCGCCCGGAATCTTCGGCACGCCGCCAATCGCGACCTTGCCAATTTCACCTTCGGCATGAACATCCAGAAGCTGGATCGTGCGCTTCCATCTCATCTGCAAACTCCCATCAGACTTAACGCGTGATGCCGTCATCAACGCGGATATTCTGGTCGGCGACGGGGCCGCCGATACTCTGCTGCTAGTATCTATCGATACGGAATGGCTTGATATCGACAGGCGTTTTGGCGCCCGTCACCATATCGGCGATCAACCGCGCGGTCGTTGCCGAATAGGTCAGGCCGAGATGGCCGTGACCGGTGGCGTAGAAAACGCCTGATATTTTCGAGGAGGGCGAAATGATCGGGATCGTATCAGGCAGAGCTGGGCGGTGGCCCATCCATTCGCTTGTGTCCTCAACCTTCAGATCGGGCAGGATGCGTTGCGCATGGCGCACCAGCACACGCGGACGACGGAAATCAGGCGCTGCCGTGAGCCCGGCCAACTCGACATTGCCGCCGACGCGGATGCCGCCTGCGGTCGGCGTGACCATGAAGGCACGATGCGGCCAGATCACCGAATAACGCATGGAAATACCAGGCTGCATGATCTGCGTATGGTAGCCGCGCTCGGTTTCGAGCGGGATCGGCTCGCCGAGGGCTTCGGCGAGGAAACGGGTATGAACGCCCGCAGCGAGAATGACGTTATCGGCCTCGATTCGACCGCCGTTTTCGAGAAGGACGGCGCTTTTCCCGTCAGCCCTGCGCTCCACGCTCTTTACCTCGCCGGAAACGAAGCTGGCACCGGCGGCCTTCGCGGCATCGGCGAGCTTTACGACAAGCTTGTAGGGATCGCGGATCGACTTGTTGTCCGGCAGCAGCACCGCCTTGGCGATTTTCGGCGAAAGGGTCGGCTCGTAATACTGGATCGCACCGTTGCTCAGCACCTCGAATTCCATGCCATAGCGCCGCATCAATTCGAGGTGGCCACGGTCCGCATCGAATTCGGCCTCGGTTTCATAGATCGCCAGGCAGCCTTCCTCAGTCATCAGTTCGGGAGCGCCAACAGCGTCGAGCATGGCGCTGATATCGCCGAGAGCAATCTTGGAGAGGCTCATGCCCGCATCCTCGATCTCCCGCAGGCGCGAGGGACGGCCGGCGGCGAGGAAGCGCAGGAACCAGGGCAGGATTTTCGGCGCATAGGAAGGCCGCAGCCAGACCGGGCCTTCCGGATCGATCAGCCAGCGCGGCAGCTTCTTCCAGGTCGAGGGACCGGAGCCGGCAGCGAAGTCGAGCGCGATGCTCGCCATGTTGCCGTAGGAGGTTCCCCTGCCCGGCTCGCCCTTGTCGATCAATGTTACCTGAAAGCCGCGCCGCTGCAGCTCGAAAGCAATCGAAGCGCCGACCACACCGGCGCCGACAACGGCCACCGTCCTATTCGTTTCATTCGCCATGTCTTGTCCACCGCACGGCAGAGTCGATTGCCGTTCAAGATGTGATATATCACAACAAGGCGAATGCCTATGATTTTTTACTGCGTCTCTTCCGGCAGCCCGGCGCCGACGCTGTCACCCACGGACCCGACCGTATTGTTCATCGACTGGCCGAGACGGCGCACCTGAGCATCGTAGTTGCGGCGGGTGCGGGGATCGAAGATGGCGATCGGCGTGCTAACCGCAAGGCTGACCGCGCTGCCGGCCGTCTGGGCTGCACCGATGGCAACCGCACCGACCGCTTCGCCGAGCCCGACTTCGGAATCGGTGATAGTCTGGCCGGCAATCAACCGGTCGCCAATAAGCTTTACCACTTCGGGGCTCTCGGCAAATTTGCCATGGTTCAGGCGGTCGCCGGTCTTCAGCTTGGTCAGATCGAGCACGGTGATACCGGCCGCTTCCAACTTGCTGCGATAAGGCTCGGCGGAAGGGTCGATCTGGCCGAGGCGATCGACATTGCCAGAGATGCGTCGCGAGAGTGCGAGCGCGCGATCATCCTGGGATACGAAGATGGTGAAGTGCGGCTTGTCCTTGCCGAGGCTCTGAAATTGACGGCCGAACACGTCGACATCGAGATCAGGCGAGGCAAGGATGACATTGTTGATCTTCGAGGCAACGTGGCCGTCGCGGATCGCCATCTGGCGCAGAGCCTCGACTGTCAGCCACGTGCCCATGGAGTGAGCCATGACGGTGATGTCGCCGACGGCTGGATTGTTGGCCGTGCGCCGCAACAGCTCTTCGAGTGCATCGCGCGAATAGTTGGTGCTTTCCTTGTCGTAGTTGTAGTCGAAGATGCTGGCGCGCGATGGCCAGGTGAACACGACGGGCGCGACATCGGCATGCGAATCATGGACGATCTGCGCGAAACGATAGACCGCATCCTCGTAGCGATTGTTGAAACCATGCACGAAGATGAGCACGCGCTTGCTCTTCGGCATATGCGTCCTGAGCCAGTTCTCTCCCGCCTTCTCCCCATCCAGCGGATCGACCGCGACGGTGACGAAGTCCTTGAGGGGGTCGGCAGGCAGACGGCGAGGCCATTGCACCTGCCCTGCCTTGCGGTTGGCTTCCGGCGGAATGGAGACATCGACGGCATCGACCATCAGCCCGGTGCCGCGCTCGCCGGAGAAGAGCACGGCCGGATTTTCGTCAGCAGCCCGCGTCGTCGCCACCAGCAGGTCGACGCGCGAGGTCCCCGGCGGAACCGTGCCGGCCGCCTGCATGACGCCGATCGGCCGCCCGCAGGAAGCGAGGCCGACGCAGAGGACGAGCAGGGTTGCGAGGGCTTTGCGAGAAACGCCGCATCCGCCGATCATGACATCTCCGCAGGTTCAGGCGTCATCGCGCCAAGCCACCGACATGCGCTTGACGCGCGCTTCCAGTTAGTCCGAGCCCGTGAGCCAAGTCAATTTCACGAAGGTTCTAATGCGCATCGCGATCTTTCAGATCCGCTCGCCGCGCTTTAGGTCTTTGTTTTACGCATGTCGTTGTCGCAAAACCGCTGCACACTTTTGCGCGACATGCTTTAGGAGAGATTTGATCCGGAAAAGAAAAGAGCCCGACGCGGGAGGAGGTGCGTCGGGCTCTTGATCCTGACTGACAACTGGGAGGAGGAGTGTTGTCAGTCCGATGAAAGGAAGCGCTGGGAGGAGGAGTGCGCTGCCTTCGGGATTATTAATACCCAATTCATTTGATGGAGAATAGCGAAATTACCGCAATGCAGCAATGCATTGGACGCAATGCTTGCCTAATAGACGTCACGGGGACGCCTCATTTTGCAGCACCTTTGACCAGATGATCAAAATTAATCGGCAAATTGCGCCCGCATGAAGTCCACGTAGCCCTGATCGTCCATGCTCCGGCGCGCTTTCACGAATCCCCGCGCATCATCACCGACGAGATAACGTAGCTGGTCTTTGCCATCGGTCGCAGCTTCATAGACTACCTTGGCAACATCCGAAGAGGTCATCATCTTCGCGGCGACCATAGCTGCAAAGGCCCGCTGAGCACGCTGCAGGAATTCATTATAATCAGGCAGGCCCGAGGGATCGATGGCAAAATCGGCGCCGGCGCGCTCACGGAAACTGGTCTCCGCCACGCCGCCGTGCGGAATCACCGACTTCACGCCAATACCAAGTGCCAGAAGCTCGTAAGACAGCGCCTCGGTAAAGCCTTCGAGCGCGAATTTCGAAGCACAATAGATCGACAGGGTCGGCAGGGTAAAGAGACCGGCGCCCGAGCTGACATTGATGATCGTGCCGGCCTTGTTTGCCCGGAAATGCGGCAGGATCGCCCTGGTCACATCCATGACGCCGAAGACATTCACGTCGAACTGCTGCTGGATCTTTTCGCGCGCGGTGGCCTCGAAGATACCGTTCTGGCCGTAACCGGCATTGTTGACGAGCACGTCGATGCGTCCGAACTGTTCGATGCCGGCCTTGATGGCGGTATCGATGCTGCCGCGATCCTGAACGTCGAGCCTGACAACGAGGACATCGGCAAGTTCGGTCAGTTCGCTTTCCTTTTCCGGACTGCGCATGGTGGCGATGACATTCCAACCATTGGCATGGAAGAGCCTGCCTGCCGCCTTGCCGATGCCGGAGGACGCGCCGGTGATGAGAACTGTCTTTTTCATAATCTGCCTCACGGGTTTTGATTGATCCCGGAGGCTAGATAGTTGCGACCTATTGTCCTTATAATCCACATATTCAAGGATGAGCTCTTGCGGGATTTAGGATAATGCAGAAGACTGGGCTGATTGAACTCAATGCGATCGTTGCCGTGGCGGCGGCGCGAAACTTCCGCGCGGCCGCCGCCGAACTCGGCATGTCGACCTCCGCGCTCAGCCATGCGGTGGCGGCATTGGAGAACCGGATCGGCGTCAGGCTGTTCAACCGCACGACCCGCAGCGTTTCGCTGACCGAAGCGGGGGAGCAGTTTCTCGGCAAGATCGGCCCCGCGCTGAAAGACATTGCGGCGGCGATGGAAGCGGCGACGCAGGCGCGCGCCACGCCGGCAGGGACGCTGCGCATCAATACGTCGGAGGGCGGCGCACGGCGGATCCTGATACCGATCGTGCTTGAATATGTCAGGCGCTTTCCCGATGTGCATGTCGATATCGTCAGCGACGGACGCATGATCGATATCGTCGCCGACAGTTTCGATGTCGGCATACGCCTCATCGAAACCGTGCCGCAGGACATGATCGCCGTGCCGCTGAAGGCCGAGGAGCGTTTCTTCGTTGTCGGCGCTCCCTCCTATTTCGAAAAACATGGAAGGCCGCAGACGCCGAACGATCTTCTGCGCCATGCCTGCCTGCGGTTGAGGTTGCCGAGCGGTACGGTCTATCGCTGGGAGTTCGAGCGGCACGGCGAGGAAATCCGGCTCGATGTGAAGGGGCCGATGACGCTGCAGAGCATGGATCTGATGCTGGAAGCGGCGGTCGGCGGCGCTGGGCTTGCCTATATGACCCACCAGAATGTGGAGGCCGATGTTGCGGCTGGCCGGCTGACCACAGTGCTCGAAGACTGGACGCCGCCCTTTCCCGGCCTTTGCCTCTACTATTCCGGCCACCGGCATGTGCCGGCGACATTGCGCGCCTTCCTGGATGTCGCACGCGAAATGACACGAGCGCGAAAGAAGAACGGCCGAGGCTGAAACCGCGGCCGTGTTGTGTGCTGTCTTATGACGATCAGGCAGCCTTGAAGAGCTTCTTGCCTTCGGCGTCGAGGGCGGTGAACTCCTCGTCCGACAGCGTGATATCAACGGCTGCGACGTTTTCTTCGAGATGCTTGACCTTCGACGTGCCGGGGATCGGCAGCATGACCGGGCTGCGCTTCAGCACCCAGTCCAGCGCGATCTGGCTCGGGGCAGCATTGTGCTTTCTGGCGATCGTATCGAGCAGCGAGCCGGGCTTGGCGAGATCGCCGGCAGCCAGCGGATACCAGGGGATGAAGCCGATATTGTGCTTGGCGCAATAGTCGAGCACATCTTCGCTGGTGCGGTCGACAAGGTTGTAACGGTTCTGGACGGTCGCGACCTTGAAGACCTTGGAGGCTGCTTCGATATCGGCCACCGAGACTTCGCTGAGGCCCGCATGGCGGATCAGGCCGGAATCGAGGAGCGACTTGATGGTGTCGAACTGTTCCTTGGCCGGAACCTTCGGGTCTATGCGGTGAAGCTGCCAGAGATCGATCTGCTCGACGCCGAGATTGCGCAGGCTCTTGTGCACCTGCTGGATCAGATATTCCGGACGACCGAGCGGAAGCCAGATATTCGGTCCGTGGCGCGTGAGACCGCCCTTGGTGGCGACGACGAGGCCTTTCTTATAAGGGTGAAGCGCTTCCTTGATCAGCCATTCGGAAACGTCAGGACCGTAAGAATCGGCCGTATCGATGAAGTTGATGCCGAGTTCCGGCAGCCGCTTCAGAGTGCGGATCGATTCATCGTGATCGGCTGGATTGCCCCAGATACCGTCGCCGGTGACGCGCATGGCGCCGAAGCCGAGACGGTTGACCTCCATATCGCCGCCGATCTTGAAGGTACCCGATTTCGCTGCATTGTAATCGCTCATCGTCTTTTCCTCTCTTGGTCAATAAAATCACTCAAAATCAGTGGAACTGGAAACCTGCTCCCAGGCGTCGAATTCGGTCTTGAGAGACCCAAGCTTCTCGCGAACGAGGCTGATCGCATCACGCCCGAGCAAGAGATGGGCCGGCGGATTGTCGGATGCAATGAGCTTCAGCATTACTGAAGCAGCCTTTTTCGGGTCGCCCGGCTGGTTGCCGTTGCGTTCGAGGCGGCGCTGGCGCAGGGGCTCGAAGACCTCGTCATAATCGGCGATCGAACGCTCTGCACGCACCATCGAGCGGCCAGCCCAGTCGGTGCGGAAGCCGCCGGGTTCGACGGCGGTCACGTGGATGCCGAAGCTCTTGACCTCCTTGCCGAGGCTTTCGGAAATACCCTCGAGGGCGAACTTGCTGCCGTGATAGAAAGCGATGCCCGGCATGGTGATGATCCCGCCCATCGAGGTTATATTGAGGATATGGCCACTGCGGCGCTTGCGCATATAGGGCAGCACTGCCTGCATGACAGCCACCGGCCCGAAAACATTGACCTCGAACTGGCGGCGCAGCTCGTCCATCGTCGATTCCTCGACAAGACCTTCGTGGCCGTAGCCGGCATTGTTGACGAGAACGTCGATCGGACCGATCTCCCTTTCGATCTCGGCGACAACAGGCGCAATCGCGGCAGTATCGGTGACGTCGAGAAGCTTACCGAAGGCAGAATCGGGCTTCAGCGCCTCGAACTCCTTGAGAGCTTCTTCATTGCGAAGGGTGCCGACCACCTTGTGACCTTCAGCGAGAGCGGTTTCCGCAAGGGCGCGGCCGAAGCCGGTCGAAACGCCTGTTACGAAAAGGATTTTGGACTTCGATGTCATGGCCTTCACTCCGTGGGCTGTTTGATGGAGGCGAAGGTAGGCTCATCCGATAATTTCGATAACCTCATTAAATGACGATAGCCTTTTTAGAGAAACTTATTAATCTAGGACTTGAAAACGGAGATCCGAATGCGCCAGGATATGCTTGACGGCATGGTGACTTTTGTCGTCGTCGCCGAGGAAAAGAGCTTTTCGGCCGCTGCCGTTCGGCTTGGTGTGTCGCCGTCCGCCATCAGCCAGACGATCAGCAAGCTGGAGAGCCGTCTGCGGCAACCTCTCTTCAACCGGACCACGCGCAGCGTGAGTTTGACGGAAGCTGGCAACCGCTATCTGGAACGGATACTTCCCGCTTTGGGTGAGCTTGCTGCCGCCAGCAAGGATCTTGACGCAGATGTCGGCCGGCCGGCCGGTCTTCTGCGGCTCAATGTGCTGCGCGCCGGCTATATGATCGCCATCCAGCCGCTGCTTCGCGATTTCCTGGAGGCCTATCCCGACATTCAGGTCGAGGTGAAGATGGAAGCCTCGATGAGCGACATCGTTGCCGAAGGCTTCGATGCCGGCATCCGCTTCGGCGAGACGGTGGCCAAGGACATGGTGGCCATTCCGATCGGCCCGCCGATCCGTGCCCATGTGATCGCCTCGCCGGAATATCTCGGCCGACGCGGCATGCCGAAACATCCGCGCGACCTGCTGCAGCATGATTGCATCGGCTTCCGCTTCGTCACCAGCGGCCAGGTCGAGCGCTGGGAATTCGAGAAGGATGGCGAGCGCATCGATATTACGCTCCATTCGCGGCTGATCCTCAACGATTCCGCAGCATTGACGCAGGCAGCGCTCGATGGGATCGGCATTTCCTACATGATCAACGGCTACATCGAGCGTTTTCTCGAAGACGGCAGGCTGGTACGGATCCTTGCCGACTGGAGCCCGCCGCTGTCGGGCCTGACGCTCTATTATCCGGACCGCCGGCGGGTGCCTGCAAAGCTGCGCGCGCTCATCGATTTCCTGAGAAAGCATCGATCCGAAGCGCCGCCGGCAACGGAAAGCGCGATTATCTAGAGCATTTCCGTTTATCTCCGAATCACGGAAATGCTCTATCTCTTTGTTTTCACGCAATTCCGGACGCAAAACCGCTACGCACTTTTGCTGGAATTGCTCTAGCGTATGGAATTGCCTTGGAGGCTGGTTTTCGTCTCTTCGCCGAATTCGGCCAGCATCTTCCAGAGTTCGCCAAAGATCTCGCGTGCGAAGGCTTCCATTGAAGAGCCTTCCATCGAAACATCCGGCGCGCGCGCCTGCCAGACCTCACTGCCGACGCGCAGCGCGCCGATGACGATTGTCGAAAGCAAACGCATGCGCGTCCGCGCCTGCGGATCGCCGCCCTTGCGGGCAATCAGCGCCTCGGTCAACTTCTGCTCCAGCTTGGCATATTTAAGCTGATCGCGGGCCTTGAGGGTCGGCGTGCGATGGATGAGTTCGCCAAGCGCCATGGCGCGCTCGTCAGCCGAAGCGGTCACAGTGACGATCAGGGCTTCCTCGACTGCCTTGACGGAGGAATCACTGGCTGGACGCTCGGCAATCGCCGCCATCAGGCGGTCGGCGAAGGAATCCTGCCAGGCGAAGACGACCTCTTCCTTTGACGGGAAATAATCAAAGAAGCTGCGCTTCGAAACATCGGCAGCTTCAGTGATCTCCTCAATGGTGGTGGCGTCGAACCCGCGCTCCAGAAAGAGGCTCATCGCTGCCTGCTCGATGCGCTCGCGAGTCTCGCGCCGCTTGCGCTCGCGCCTGCCCTCGGCCTTCTCAGTCATTTCCATCAGGTGTCATTCAGTCATCCGCTTCGGAGAAAGCGGCGATCTCCATATCCACTCCGCTGGCACGATATTTGAAACGCTCACGGGAGAGCTCAAGTGGCTTGCGGCGCGAAATCCGGTAGACGGACGCTGGCGGCAGGTTGCGGACCGTGCCGCCGATGCGCGTCGCTTTCAGGCCCAGACGGTCGAGGATCGGGCGCGGCACGGGACAGCGCGGCCCGTAGGTAAACTGATAGAAAGCGCCGCCGGCCCGCATATAGACAAAAGCCCCTGCAAGGATCGAGGCGATCTTGCGCGGCGACATGGACAGCAGTGGCAGACCGCTGACGACAGCGCCGACGGGTTCGCCGTCGAAAATATCAGCCTGCGCCAGATGGGCTGCGTCCATCTGCAGGATACGCGCATCGGGGAAACGCTTCTGGAGCGATCCTATGAATTCCGGACCATATTCGATGAGCGTCAGATCGGATTCGCTGATGCCGCGCGCAAGCAGCGCGCGAGTGAAGACGCCGGTGCCTGGCCCGAGCTCGATAATCGGGCCGTCCAGCGCAGCGATCTCGCTTGTCATGATCCGGGCGAGCGAGTCGCCGGAGGGCGCAATCGCGGCAACCCTCAACGGGTTGTTCAACCAGGACCGGAAAAAATGCAGGAAATCGGAGTAAGCGCTCTTTGCGATCATGATTATCCCACCTGACTGAAACGTGATTGACGGTTGATGCGACGATCTCCCGCAGCATGGCAATTCCAAGGCAGGCCCGTCAATCGATCGTTTCTTCGCAGGTCTTCCTCGTCAACATTTTGTGTATTTTTGTATCTGTTGCATTTTTGCATTTAATGCAATGTATCGCATAGACCCGCAAGCGGAGCGAACCGTCAACTCCACAATGGGAGCTTCCATGACTGGCTGGGCGGGAGGGACATGCTGGACCAAATGGGCGGGCCTTTCCCTCGACAGCGTGACCGAAGCACACTTGGAACGAAAAAGGCAGCCGTGGAGGCTGCCCTCTTTCGCGGGTGGGGACCCCGGTCCCCTTTCCCTCGCCTTATGCTATCGAACTGCGTTTAGTAGTTGCAGCCCGAGCTGCTTGTCGGATTGAAGCGGAGGCCGCAGGCCATGTTGAGCGGCTTCTTCGGGCTGTACTGGTAGGGCATGGAGCTACTGGATGCACCGTTGACCGAACCGGTCGTGCGGGGCTCCTGGCGAGTGTTTGTGTTCTTCTGCTGCTTGACGATCTGATGCTGCGGCTGTTGAGCCGGGGCTGCGTTGGCAGATGCGAAGGCAGAAACGCTGACGATTGCGCCAAAGGCTGCGGCCACGAGGCCATTCTTCACTACGTTGATCACATCTTGTCTCCTTGGGAGGAAGCGTTTGGAATTTACGCCAAGGAGCTAGGAGCCGGATTTGTCATATTCTACTGCGCTGCAATAACGATCACGAATACGTGAGATTCGATTGCGCGCAAGAAAAAGGCGGTTTTAGCCGCCTTTTTCTTTGCCGGCTTAATAACCGTTATCACACGGCATGCTGCCGGGACCGATCGAACCATTAAACGTGGGGTTGCACATTGTTTTGGGTTCGGGACGGTTCATGGGCTTGGCGACAATTGAGCCCGTGGTGCCGGCTTCGACGCCGAACGCAGCAAGCGGATACCAGTAGCCATCTGAGTGACGGCGGGTACCGGGACGTTCCGTGCGGGAGCCGCGATAGCCATGCCAATAACCGGCATGTCTTTTATATTGCACCATTTCCATGTTCGAAGAGACCGAAATGTTGGTCCGCTGAACGGGAGCCGCCAGCGCAGGAACGGTAGACGAGAGGGCGAGAAGAGCGCTGAGCGCAACGGCGGATGGGGCTAGATTGGGCATTTTCATGATAAACCCTCCTTCGTGGATTTACGCATGAAAAACGCGCTCTACGCGCGTGAAGTTCCGCTATCACACGCAGCTTCCTACACTCGTGATTGCAGGCGATCCGGCGTGACTCGAAGTCACAAAAAAACAAAACTACGATCTTGCAAAGCCGCGCAAGCAGGCGCTGCGACAATTCATCGGCTATGTGAATTCACTGTTCTCAGTTGGCATACAGAGGACGGTAGCCCTGGCTTGCGACGCAGGAGAGGTATTGCCGATGGGCGGCGCCACTTGCGTTGGTTTCCCGCTCCACGGCATCACGGTGGCCGGTCATCTGCGCACGCAGGTCGTACTGCTTATTCGCCTCGTCATACATTGCATTGGCATCAGACATACAGAGGCTGTGAGTGACACCAGGCGGATTGACGGGTGACGCGACCGGCACGAGCACCGGCGCATTGGCACGATCAATACAGCCTGCCAGAGCAGCCATCATCGCGACGAGACCAACGACACCAACAATTCTCGTCATCATCCAACCCTCCGGCTTCTCGCCCGACACAATCCATCGCTTCCGCAGATAGACGCCGAAGGTTGCGCGAAACTAGGCATGGAGGTGCGGAGCCATGGTATCGTGGCGCTCAGCAAAACTTGAGGCTGGCTCAATATGCGCCCGGCCGCGGCATCATCTGCACAGGAGCTTCAAAATGACAGATATTCAGGAAGAAGAACCTTCGACCGCAGTCTCCTCGCATCCCGAGGAAATCAAGTCGGTCTTCGATCTTCGCTTGGGGAAGAACATGACCTTGCACGCCGGTTTCAGAATAACGCCGGCGGGCGTGATCAGCACCGGAATCGCAGTCGCCGCCATGGCGCTTGCGCTGGGTTATCTCGCATCGTCCAGCCGCGGCGCAGACGTTAGGAGACAACGAGAGTTGCCAAGTAACAAGTCGCATTCAAAAGCAATTGGAAGAAATGGCGCACCCGAAGAGATTCGAACTCCTGACCCCCAGATTCGTAGTCTGGTGCTCTATCCAGCTGAGCTACGGGTGCGTCTGCAGTGGCGGCCGTGCCGCTTGCGTGGGCGGTTCTCTAAAGGGTCTTTTCGGGCAATGCAATAGCAATTCGAAAAAAATCGCGACTTTGGTTCGGCAAAGCTCACTTGCGGAAATTGCATCACTTTTCGGCATGCGACCGGCTGCGGTAATCGTCCAGCGAAACCGGCCGATCCGGAATTTCGATGCGGAACTGGGTGCCGACCGAGGGCTTTTCCACAAGGGCGATGGTGCCGCCATGCGCCAGCACCAGTTCCCGGGCGATGGTGAGGCCAAGACCCGTGCCGCCGGAACGGGCCGAGCCGCGGAAGGCCGCAAAGAGGTTCTGCCGTGCCTTCAGCGGCATGCCGGGGCCTGTATCGTCCACCGTGATGCTGACGACGCTGCCGACGCGCTGGGCGGCGACCGTGATGCGTCTGACGATCCCGGCCCTCTCCTCGCCCGGCGAGGTCAGCGCCTGCAGGGCGTTGCGGCAGAGATTGTGGATGATGCGGAACAACTGCTCGCTGTCGGCATCCACTTCCAGATCCGGCCCCATCTGCTCGATGAACTCGACGCCGCTTTGTGGCTCGATGGCGAGGATGTCTTTGACCTCCTGCACAAGCTCGTAAAGGTGGATGCGTCGACGGCGCGGCGCCGATTCGGTTGCTTTGCCATAAGAGAGGACTTCGGTCGTATAGCCGACGGCGCGATCGATGGTGCGCAGCAGCTTCGGCGCGAAACTTTTCACCATGGGATCGTCGACATCGACAAGGCGGTCCGACATGAGCTGCGCGGATGCCAGGATGTTGCGCATGTCGTGATTGATCTTCGAGACCGCGAGACCGAGGGCGGCGAGATTTTTCTGCTGCTTCAGCGTTTTCTGCAGTTCGAGCTGCATCGAGGTCAGGTTACGCCCCGCAACGGCCAACTCGTCGCGACCGCCATCGCCGACATAGACATGCTGCGGATTTTCGGGATCGGACGCAAATTGCTGCATGCTGCCCGTCAGCCTGCGGATCGGGCGAATGAGAATGCGGTTGATGGCAAAGAAAATCAGTGTCGCGGTAAAAAGCGAAATCAGGATCGACAGAAGCAGCACGTTGCGGGCATAGCCGAACATGGCCTTGCGCAGCGGCCTGTCTTTCATGACGACCTCAACGCCGGTATCGGTCTCGCCGACCGCGCCATAGACGCGGATCATCCGGTTGCCGCCGAAGATCATCGTGTCCAGCGCGTCGCGCATCGCGGTTAGCGGTGGGATGTCCGTAAGGTCGTAGGATTCATCGACCGAGGTCGGCATCTCGCTCATGGCAAGTAGCCGGGAGGTGCCGTCTTTTCGCAGCACGATCGCTTTTGTACCTGTCGCTTCCAGCGTCTCCTTCTGTAACGCGCGCGGCAGCTCCACCGGCTGTAGCCCATCGATGACGATTGCGGCCGCAGCAGCCGTATTCAGCCGATCCTCGAGCCAGCGAATGCGCATGCTGGCAATCGAAGGAAAGAAGATCAGGATTTCCGCCAGCATGATGAAGAAGACGGTGAGCCAGAGCAGCTTGCCCGAAAGGCCGCCGAACTTGCCGGCACGCGGATACGAGCCCTTGGCAGCCTCACCGACCGCGATATTTTCCGTTTGGGACGTCTCGCCCTGGTCCTGAACCGGCATCTCGTCTTGTCCGTGCGGCGAAAGGCCGCCATCAGAATGAGCTCTTATATTAGACGAGAATGCTCCGCTTTCAAATCTTTGCGAGGAGCGGCAAGTCGTCACAAACGAAAGCGCCGCCCTCAGGCGGCGCTCCGTTAACGTTTGTGAACGCTGTCAGAACTCTTCCCAGCTCTGCTCTGCCGCGGCGGCATTGCCGCCGAAGGCGCGGGCAACGCGGCCGATTGCGCGGCGCGCTGGAGAGGCGACCGGCTGGTGATGCTGTTGGCGGGCAACGACAACCGCCGCCTGTGCGTCGGTGGAGACCTTGAAACGGGAGATGAGGCGCACGAGGCCATCGGCTTCGGCTGACAGTTTGTGGGTCGCAGCCGAGGTTTCTTCAACCATCGCGGCGTTCTGCTGGGTAACCTGATCCATCTGGTTGACGGCAGTGTTGACTTCCTTGAGGCCGGTCGACTGTTCCTTGGCCGCCGTTGCGATCGAATGGATATGGTCGTTGATGGCAATGACCCGCGTCTCGATTTCGGACAGGGCCTCGCCCGTCGCCTGAACCAGCTTGACGCCGACCTGCACTTCGTCGCCCGACTTGGTGATGAGTGCCTTGATATCCTTGGCGGCAGTCGCCGAGCGCTGGGCAAGCTCACGCACTTCCTGTGCGACGACCGCAAAGCCCTTGCCAGCCTCACCGGCACGTGCCGCCTCGACGCCGGCATTCAGCGCCAGCAGGTTGGTCTGGAAGGCGATCTCGTCGATGACATTGATGATCTGGCTGATCTCGCGGGAGGCCTGCTCGATGCGGCCCATGGCGTCGACTGCATTGCGAACCACGACGCCGGAGCGGCCGGCATTGTCTTTTGCCTCAGAGACCATGACGGTGGCCTCCTGGGCGCGTTCAGTGGAGTTCTGCACGACGGCGGTGATCTCATCGAGAGCAGCGGAGGTTTCCTCAAGTGCTGCAGCCTGCTGTTCAGTGCGCTTGGACAGATCGTCACTGGCGTTGCGCAACTCGTTGGTATTGCCGTTGATTGCTTCAGTCGTCTCGCGCACCTCGCGCATCGTCGTCTGCAGCGTCACGAACGTGTTGTTGACGTTTTTCTGCAGCTCGGCAAAGACGCCCTGGAATTGACCGCGCATGGTCTGCGTCAGGTCGCCTTCAGCAAGGCTTGCAATGACCCGGCGGGTTTCGTTGACGCCGGTATCGACGCTCGACAGCAGCGTGTTGATATTGCCGGCGAACTGGTTGAGGCTCTCGTCCTCATAATCCTTGCTGATGCGGTGGCTGAAATCGCCGGCGGCAGCAGCCGCCACGACGACGGACATGCTGGACTGCAGGTCGTCGCTTTTTGCCCGCATCGCCGCCTCCTGGGCGCTCATGCGCTGGATGGCGAGACCGTTTTCCTTGAAGACGGCGACGGCGGCGGCCATTTCGCCGATTTCATCCTTGCGGCCGGCAAAGGGCACGTCGACCTGGAAATTGCCGTCGGCAACTTCCTTGATCGCATGCGTCACTTTCTTGATCGGTCGGCTGAGGTGGCTGGTGCCGATATAGAAACCCATGCCGACGCCGACTGCGATGCCGATGCCGGTGATGCTGAGCACCAGCATCAGGATCCAGCTGCGGAAATCTTCGATCTGATCGTGCACGGCCGTCAGTTCGGCCTTGTCGGTGTTGACGATCGCGTCGATCTCGGCCTGGAAGGCCTTGCGGTTGGCACGGTTGGCGTCGTTGTTGCCCTGCTCGTTGGCCGCCTGCGGGCTGACCTCTGTGCCGAGGCGCACCGTCTCAGTGCGGAAGGTGCGAAATTCCTTGGCGCGGTCGACAAGCTTGGTGAAGGAATCTCTCTGGCTGTCCGGCACAAGCGGCGCCCAACCGGCGATGACCTTGTCGATCTCGTCCAGACCGGTCATCAAGCCCTTGGCGAAAGCCGGCGTCTGTTCGAGGCTCTTTGCAGCATAGATGCCGCGCGCTTCCATGACGACGGCGGTGACAAAACGGTTAAGGCGTTCGCCGGCATAGGCACGGGCTGCCGCATGTTCGTAAGCTGTGAGCTTCTCATTGTATTCGCGCATCGCCGAGAGCGCGGTGGCACCGATCAGAAGCGCAACGCCGCCCATGACGGAAACAAGAAGATTGATTTTGCCGCGGATTTTCAACGAACGCTCCCTCGCTTTACACAACGCCTGGAAAGCACCCCAGCCGATAGGTAGAAGATCGGGTAAATTCGTTAATGTTGTATTTCGAATATTAACAATAATAACTACAGGAAATTACCCGTATTTCGCCGCAATAGGCCGATTGCTTCGTCCAAAATCGAGCATTTCCAGGGAATAGAGGCTGCAGTGGCAAGCTTGCGGGCTCCTCTACGGAAATATGCAACCAGATAGCGAGGCGCCGCATTGGTTAACACCTGAGTGCGAAATCTTGCTGTTTGCCTGGCGCATCCGGGGAAACTGACTGTCATAATTGACTTTGGCAGGCTTCATCCGTATAAGCCGCCGCACGTCCGGTCATTCAAGGTCTTTTTCGACCTCGTCCGTTCGAAAAACAACGCTCCTTGCATCATGCAATTCAAGAAGGGCCGCACTCCGCGGTGTTTAAATAAATGAAGCGTACATATCAGCCCTCGAAGCTTGTTCGCAAGCGCCGCCACGGTTTCCGTGCGCGTATGGCCACTAAGGGCGGCCGCAAGGTCATCGTTGCTCGCCGCGCTCGCGGCCGCAAGCGTCTTTCGGCCTAAGGCCGGAAGTGCCCGATAGAAATGACGGGCGGTTCGAAGACCAAAGAAGACAAAATGATTGCCGGGCGGCTCAAAAGCCGCCCGCAGTTTCTTGCAGTCCGCGATGGCGAAAAGCGCCGCGGCAGTCTCTTCCTTCTCGAGGTTCTGGACCGCAAGGAAGAGAGCGAAGCCCGCGTCGGCTTCACAGTCACCAAAAAACATGGCAACGCGGTTGAAAGAAACCGCATGCGGCGACGCCTGAAAGAGGCGGTGCGGCTTCATGCAGGGTTTGCAATGCAGCCCGGACACGACTATGTGGTTGTCGCCCGTAGGGACGTGTTGACGGCGTCCTTTCATGAACTGGCCGCGGAACTGAAAGCCCGCGTGGAAACCAGGCCGAAACACCGGCGCTCGAAAGACGAGCGCCCCAGGAACGTATGATGCAAAACAACCGCAATTACTTCATTGCGATCGCTCTCTCGGTGCTGATCGTCCTTGGCTGGCAGTTCCTCTATATGAACCCGCGCATCGAAGCTCAGCGCAAGGCTCAGGAGGCCCAGAAGGCACAGCAGCAAACCGAGCAGACACAGCAGCCTGCCGCCGGCGGCCAGGGCGCCCAGACCAATGGTGCTGCCCCGTCAGGCCAGGCCGCAGCAACGGCGACCCGCGAAGAAGCACTTGCAAAGACGCCGCGTGTCGCCATCGACACCGCTGCACTTTCCGGCTCCATCAACCTCGCCGGCGCCCGCCTCGACGACCTGAGGCTCAAGGCCTATCACGAGACCGTCGACGACTCGAGCCCGATCATCACCCTTTTCTCCCCGGCTGAAACCACAGACGGCTACTTCACCGAGCTTGGCTATATCGGCAGCGACGCGACGGGCTCCGTTCCCGGCCCGTCCACGGTCTGGACCGCACCGGAAGGGGCAAAGCTTACCGAAAAGACGCCGGTGACGCTGACCTATACCAATGACAAGGGCATCACCTTCGCCCGCACGATCTCCGTCGACGAACGCTACATGTTCACGGTGACGGACAAGATCCTGAATGCCGGCGAGGCACCTGTCTCGCTTTCTTCCTATGGCCGCGTGACGCGCTACAACAAGCCGACGACGCCATCGGTCTACGTTCTGCATGAAGGATTCATCGGCGTGATCGGCGACGACGGGCTCATCGAGAGCAAATATACGGCAGTCGAGAAGGAAGCCGTCGCTCCGGCAAAATCCACGGGCGGCTGGCTCGGCATTACCGACAAATACTGGGCAGCAACGATCATCCCGCCGCAGCAATCAGCCTATGACGCGCGTTTCTCGCACTTCACCGACGGGCAGCCGCGCTACCAGGCAGACTATAAGCAGGATGCCTTCACAGTTGCGCCGGGTCAGTCGATCGAAATCAAGAACCTGGTATTTGCCGGTGCCAAGGAAGTTCCCGTCATCGACGGTTACGAAGCGAGCTACAACATCCCGCGCTTCGACCGGCTGATCGACTGGGGTTGGTTCTATTTCATCACCAAGCCGATGTTCAAGCTGATGGACTTCTTCTTCCGCTACTTCGGCAATTTCGGCGTGGCGATCCTCTGCACGACCATCGTCGTCAAGGCACTGTTCTTCCCGCTCGCCAGCAAGCAGTATGCTTCGATGGCGAACATGAAGCGCGTGCAGCCGAAGATGGAGGAGCTGAAGGCCAAGTTCGGCGACGACCGGATGGGCCTGCAGCAGGCGATGATGCAGCTTTACAAGGAAGAGAAGATCAACCCGATTGCCGGCTGCTGGCCGGTGGCGCTGCAGATCCCGATCTTTTTCTCGCTCTACAAAGTGATCTACATCACTATCGAGATGCGCCACGCACCGTTCTTCGGCTGGATCAAGGACCTTTCGGCGCCCGATCCGACGACGATCGTCAACCTCTTCGGCCTGCTGCCCTTCGAAGCGCCGGCCTTGCTGCATCTCGGCGTCTGGCCGCTGATCATGGGTGTCACCATGTTCGTGCAGATGCGCATGAACCCGACCCCGCCGGATCCGACGCAGGCGATGATCTTCAACTGGATGCCGCTGGTCTTCACGTTCATGCTGGCAAGCTTCCCGGCAGGCCTCGTGATTTACTGGGCCTGGAACAACACACTCTCGGTACTGCAGCAGTCGGTGATCATGAAACGTCACGGGGTGAAGATCGAGCTCTTCGACAATCTGAAAGGCCTGTTCAAGCGAAAACCGGCGCCATCGAAATAGTCGAAAAGCCCTGCTTCGGCGGGGCTTTTTGTTTCGGGCCACCGAAGCACTCAACTACAGCGCCGCGCGTCTTTTCAGACGCGCAAAGGACGCTGTAGCACTTTAAATTGCTGCCTAATTTCATCCTTAAATCGATCCCGATTTAAGGAATTATGCAGTAGGCGAACCTTGACAATAGGTCTTAAAAACATGAAGCCGGTTTCATTACCGAACCCGGAGATTGCAGAATTCATATGACTGAAATCGCAAAGCCGCTCTTCGGCCACCCCTGGATCTTCATCCGAGGCGTGCCTTCCATGAAATTCCTTCCGCCGGAGGGTCCCCTGGAAGTCGCTTTCGCCGGCCGTTCGAATGTCGGCAAATCGTCGCTGATCAATGCGCTGGTCGGTCAGAAAGGTCTGGCGCGCACCTCCAATACGCCAGGCCGTACGCAGGAGCTCAACTACTTCGTTCCGGACGGCTATTCCGGCGAAGGCAACGACCTGCCGCCGATGGCGCTGGTCGACATGCCGGGCTATGGCTATGCACAGGCGCCGAAGGAGCAGGTGGATAACTGGACAAAACTCGTCTTCGACTATTTGCGCGGCCGCTCGACGCTGAAACGCGTCTATGTGCTGATCGACAGCCGCCACGGCATCAAGAAGAACGACGATGACGTCCTGACGCTGCTCGACAAGGCGGCCGTCTCCTACCAGATCGTGCTGACCAAGACGGACAAGATCAAAGCGCCTGCCGTGCCAAAGCTGCTGGCCGAAACATCGGAGAAGATCCGCAAGCGTCCCGCCGCCTATCCGGCCGTGCTTTCGACCTCCTCGGAAAAGAACGAAGGGTTGGACGAGCTGCGGCAGGCGATTGCCGAAACTGTCGGCGTCAGCAACTGGAAATAAAAAGAGGCGCCCAGAAGGGCGCCCCTGACAGCCAGTATTTGAATTTACATCTTCGGCAGCAACACCTCGTCGACGACGTGGATGACGCCGTTCGACTGTTTGACGTCGGCGATGGTGACGTGGGCGACACCACCATTTTCATCCGTCAGCGTGATCTTGCCCATGCTTTCCTTTGCCTTGAGCACGCAGCCGCCGACCGTCTTGATGTCGTGCTCGCCGCCGTCGTCCTTGATCATCTTGGCGACGGTCTTCGACATGGCATCGGCGGCAATGACGTGGCAGGTCAGGATCTTGACGAGCTTGTTTTTGTTTTCAGGCTTCAGCAGCGTATCGACGGTGCCCTTCGGCAGGGCTGCGAAGGCTTCGTTGGTCGGTGCGAAGACGGTGAAGGGACCTTTGCCTTCCAGCGTGCCGACGAGCCCGGCAGCCTTCACGGCTGCGACGAGGGTCGTGTGATCCTTGGAATTGACGGCATTCTCGACGATGTTCTTGTTTTCGAACATGGCCGCACCGCCGACCATCGGGTTCTTTGCCTGGGCGGCAAATGCAATTGCGGAAAAGGCGGCGGCGAGAGCGGTTGCGCGCAAGGCGGACTTGAACATGATTTTCTCCTCTGCACCCGGTCGCAGCAGAAGGCTTTATGCCCTGTGCCGCCCGGATATCAGCAACTACGGAAGGTGCTGCAGAAGAGTTTCAGGACAGTAATTTTTGTTTTACGGCCTGTGGATCGAACCGCTGGCGATGACATGGCCAGTCGGCTGGTGTGTCGGCGAGCCGCCGAATGGCTCCAGGCTGACGGCCAGCGTCGCGCCATCTGCAATCTGGCTGCGCATATCGGTCGGAATCAGCAATTCACCGTTCATGCCGGGCTGGAAAACGCCGAGAGAACGAGGCGCGCCACTGCCGGGCATGAGCCAGAGCTCAAGAGATTTCTCCTCCGGCTTGCCGGCCGCAACCGGCACGATCTTCAATCGGCCGCTCTGGATTTCGTAGGAGGCCGTCAGATTGACCTGGTTGTTCTGTCCCGAGAGCTCGGCCACCAGCGGCGGCGATGCCGGAGGTTGGGGCACGAGACCCGAGGCAAAGGCGATGACGCCCAGGGTGACTGCAAGCGAGGCAAAAGTGAGTGAGCGCCAGAAACCGGCCGAATTCCAGAGGCCGTGCGAAAAGCGCGGCGTGCTTTCTGCATCGGCAAATAGGCGCGCCTCGATCTGCTTGAAGGTTTCATGGCTTGGCGCGGCCGTGCCGTATTCATCATTGAAACTGGAGAGATTGACCTCCCAGCGGCTGACGATGGCAGCAAACTGCCGGTCGCGGCGCATGCGCTCCTCAACGATCCTGCGATCCTGAAGGGAGAGGACACCCAGCACATATTCGCCGGCGAGAACCTCATCCCGGGAGCGGTCTCCCTTGCTTTTGTCGGGCGATGTCATCGTTCCATGCACTCTCTCAGTTTCAGCAGGCTGCGTCTTAGCCATGTCCGCACAGTGTTCAGCGGGACACCAAACTGATCGGCCAGTTCCTGATAGCTCAGCCCTTCGACATAAGCCCGTTTCACGGCGACCGCGCGATCAGCTTCCAACTCTTCCATGCAGGTGTCAATCCGCCTTCCTTCATCCTTAATCACGACTTGTGCTTCCGGATCGAGACCGGCATCGGCGAGATCAAGCGCATTGTCGATTTCGTCGGCTACCGGCTTGCGCGCCCTCAACGCATCAATCGACTGATTGCGTGCAATCGCCGCAATCCAGGCGGCTGATGTGGAGGAGCCCGCCGTAAAGGCACCGGCACGCTGCCATATCTTGATGTAGACCTCCTGCAACACCTCTTCGGCCTCGTTCCTGTTCCCAAGGATACGAAGGCAGATCGCCAGAAGTTTCGGGCTGGTCTGATGGTAGAGCGCCGCAAAGGCCTTGCGGTCACCCAGCGCTACGCGGCCGATTAAATCTGCAAAATCGCCAGTCATGTCGCCCTCTAATGAACGATTTCCGGTTCGATAGTTTCAATATGAACTGGCAGGTTCCCAGGTCGGCCTTAGATACGAGAAACTATTGCGTGCCGGATTATTCCATCTGTCAAAAACTTGAGATAAAAGGCCGCGATCAATTCCGCGGGGTCCCCCATGAACGAGTCCGAAAGCGAAATCCAGGCACGTCTTCTGGCGCAGGCGCTGCCCTTCATGCAGCGTTACGAAAACAAGACGATCGTCGTGAAGTATGGTGGCCATGCCATGGGTAATCCCGAGCTCGGCAAGGCCTTCGCCAGCGATATCGCACTTTTGAAGCAGTCCGGCGTCAACCCAATCGTCGTGCATGGCGGCGGCCCGCAGATCGGCGCGATGCTGACGAAGATGGGTATCGAATCCAAATTCGAAGGCGGATTGCGCGTTACCGACCAGAAGACGGTCGAAATCGTCGAAATGGTTCTCGCCGGCTCGATCAACAAGGAAATCGTCGCGCTGATCAACCAGACCGGCGAATGGGCGATCGGCCTTTGCGGCAAGGACGGCAACATGGTCTTTGCCGAAAAAGCCCGCAAGACCGTCAAGGACCCCGATTCCAACATCGAGCGGGTGCTCGATCTCGGCTTTGTCGGCGAAGTCGTCGAGGTCGACCGTACGCTGCTCGACCTTCTCGCCCGCTCCGAGATGATCCCGGTTATCGCTCCGGTTGCTCCGGGCCGCGATGGCGCGACCTACAACATCAACGCCGACACTTTCGCTGGCGCGATCGCCGGTGCGCTGAACGCCACCCGCCTCTTGTTCCTGACGGATGTGCCCGGCGTGCTCGACAAGCAGGGCAAGCTCATCAAGGAGCTTTCCGTCGCCGAAGCGCATGCGCTGATCGCCGACGGCACGATTTCCGGTGGCATGATCCCAAAGGTGGAGACCTGCATCGATGCCATCCGGGCGGGCGTGCAGGGCGTCGTCATCCTGAACGGCAAGACGGCCCATTCCGTGCTGCTCGAAATCTTCACCGAGCACGGCGTTGGCACGCTGATCGTTCCCTGATCTATCCAGCGGCAGTGTAGATCGCTGCCGCCGCTTCCTTCAGCTTCGCCATCATGGTCCGGTAAGGCCCCGGACCATAACTGATACGCGAAACGCCAAGTCTTGCGAGATCAGCTGGATCAGGCGCGCCTGCCTTCATCATGATATTGACCGGCAGCGTGGAAGCCGCGCAGACCTTCTCGATCAAAGCCGGCTCGATGAGGCCGGGCACGAAGAAACCGCTGGCGCCCGCAGCCGCATAGGCCTTGCCGCGCTCGATCGCTGCGTCGACCAGACTTGCATGTCTGGACCCATCGCCCTCCTGAAGGAAGAGATCGGTGCGGGCATTGATGAAGAGGTCGATGCCCCTTCCCTCAGCCATTTCCCTGATGGCACGGATGCGGGCCGCCTGCGCTTCAACAGGGTGAAGGCCGGTCCCGCCTACCTTTTGATCTTCAATATTGATACCGACGGCGCCGGCGTCGATCAGCTTTGCGACATTGGCCGCGGCACCGGCAGGCTCTGTCGAATAGCCGCCTTCGAAATCGACCGAGAGCGGCAAATCGTTGACGGCCGTGATCGAGCGGGCGGTCTCGATCAGCACCTCCATCGGCAGCTTCTGACCGTCGCCATAACCATGGGCGGCAGCCACAGACCAGCTTCCGGTCGCAAGCGCCCTCGCTCCGGCCTCCGTCACGACCTTGGCGGTTCCGGCATCCCAGATGTTGTACAGAATGACAGGGGTACCCTCGCGATGCAGCGTGCCGAAAAGCTCGGCCTTCTCAGTCTGGTTCATGCTGTCTTCTCCATCTTATGTGCACCGATCTTCTCCTCGTGCCGCAGCAGCCATTGCTTGCGCCAGAGCCCCCCGCCGTAACCCGTCAGCGATCCGTCTGCACCGAGGATCCGATGGCAGGGAACGATAATGGCGAGCTGGTTCGAGCCATTGGCGCGACCGACGGCGCGCACGACTTCGGGGCGTTCCATCTCCCTTGCCAGATCGCCGTAGGCGCGCGTTTGGCCAATCGGAATGTCAACGAGCTTTGCCCAGACATGTTTTTCGAAAGGCGTGCCGCCAAGGGCCAGCGGCGTCTTGAAGGTGGTCAGCCGCCCTTCGAAATAGTCTCTGATTTCCGCTTCGATCTGGTCGATCGCCGGCGTGCGGCCAATCGCGACCGAGGAACGAACACGCTTCTGCAGGGCTTCGAGTTCGGTCGGCAGTGCCTTGCGGTCGTGAAATTCGAGAAGATGCAGATGCGTCTTGTCGGCGACGGCGACCATCGGTCCGAGCGGCGTGTCGAACCAGTCAGCAAACAGCAGTTCCCGGTTCTGCGAGAGCGCCGGCGCCTTGCCGACAAGGCGCTGGAAGGCCGCCCGAAAACCGCTCGGAGATTCATATCCCGCGTCGATCTGCGCATCGATGACACGCGCACCATCGGCCAATTGCCGGGCCGCCTCGCCGAGCCGGCGATAGCGGACAATATCGTGGAAAGTCATGCCGAGCGCCCGCTTGAAGGCGCGACGCACGGTCGAGGGATCGTGGCCCCGGCGCACAAGCTCATCCTCGGTCCAGCGCAGTTCCGGTTTACTCTCGAGCTGTGCCAGCAGTTCATCGACAATCGGTTCGCGGCCGGGCTGTTCCAGCGGCCTGCAGCGTAGGCAGGGACGGAAGCCTGAATGCATGCAGGCGGCGATCGTATCGAAGAAGATGGTGTTTTCCCGTTTCGGCTTGCGCGCCGGGCAGGTCAGACGACAGAAGATGCCTGTCGTTTTCACACAGACATAGGCCTGGCCCTCGTAATCGGCGCTGCGGGCGATCAGGGCATCATAAAGCGTATCGTCATCGGGGCGTTCGAAAAGCATATGCGCTTTCTAGCACTCCGCGCCTGCCTCGTCCGCCGAAAATCAGGCGTCTATTTTCTCTTCGTGATTTTCTTGGCGCCGCGACCATGCCATAAGGGCGGCCATGACAAAGATCGACCGCACGCCCAGCAGACACGATTTCGAGCATGTGACCGAATGGGTCTTCGACCTCGACAACACGCTCTATCCGCATCACGTCAATCTCTTCGCCCAGATCGACAAGAACATGACGGCCTATGTCTCGGCTCTCCTGCAGATGGAGCAGGAAGAGGCCCGCAAGCTGCAGAAACAGTACTATTATGATCACGGTACGACGCTGCAGGGCCTGATGATCCACCACGGCGTCGATCCCAACGACTTTCTCGAAAAGGCGCATGCGATCGACTATTCGGCACTGACCCCACAGCCGGAGCTCGCCGAAGCCATCAAATCCCTGCCGGGGCGCAAGTTCATCTTCACCAATGGCAGCGTCCAGCATGCGCAGGCGACAGCTGGCGCGCTCGGCATCCTTGATCATTTCGACGACATCTTCGATATCGTGGCGGCCGACTACCTGCCGAAGCCGGCGCAGGCGACCTATGACAAGTTCACTGCGCTGAAGAAGGTCGAGACCGGCAAGGCAGCCATGTTCGAAGATCTGCCGCGAAATCTGACGGTGCCGAAGGCACTCGGCATGCAGACCGTTCTGCTCGTGCCGCGCAATCTGGAAGAGACGATTGTCGAATGGTGGGAGAGGACAAGCGGCGAGGACGATCACATCGATTTCGTCACCGACGATCTCGCTGATTTCCTGAAGAAGATTACCGGCTAACTTACCAAAGTTTCATCCATCTTACAGATGTTTAACTGGGTCGCGGCGCCGTTCGGCCCTACCTTTCGTAACGAGGGACATCCTACGAAAGGACGCACTGATATGTACCGCAACAAGCTTATCCTGACGGCGTTTTCTTCTGTTCTTCTACTCGGCGGAGCCACCGGGGCCAGCTTGGCAGCGCCGGGCGACCAGTCTAATCGTCCGCCTCACCATGGGAAGATGGAGCATGGCATGATGGGCGGACCGCACGGCGCCGCCTTCCGCGAAATCGCCTTTGTACGAATGCTGAAGCAGTTCGACGCCAATAAGGATGGACAGGTTTCCAAGCAGGAGGCAACCGACGGCATGGAGAAGATCTTTGCTGCCATCGACACCAACCATGACGGTTCTCTCACTCCGGGCGAAATCCGAGAATACCGTCAGACGCAATTCAAGGCACGTCGCGAAGCCGCCTCGGCCAAACAAGACAATGCGGATGACAATGCCGCGCCTGACACGGCTGACAACAAGGATCATCGCCGCCCGGACCGGGACGGTCGGCACGGGATGCGCATGCGCATCATGGGCGCCTCGCTGATGATGCACCGCATCGATACCGATGAGAACGGCCAGATCAGCAAGCAGGAGGCGGAAACCGCCTTCAACAAGTTCTTCGATCGCATGGATCGCAACAAGGACGGCGTGATCTCGATCGATGACATGCCGGACCGGCCCTTCCTATAAGGGGCTGACCGGTTTCCCTGGATATCGCGAGGTGTTTGCTTCTGGAACCCTCTTCCCGCTTGCGGGGAGAGGGTTTTTCGTTGCCGCACTGGAGTTGCCTTATTCGGGATGCTCGTAAAAGTCCTGCACGATCTTCCAGGCCTCATCGGCGGTATCCACGAAGCTGATCAACTTCACATCCTCAGGCGCGATCGTCCCGAATTCGGCAAGCGCCTCGAAGTTGATGATGCTCTGCCAGAATTTCGAGCCGAAGAGCAGCAGCGGGATGCGCTCCATGCGGCCGGTCTGGATCAGCGTCAGGCATTCGAAGAATTCGTCGAGCGTGCCGAAGCCGCCGGGGAAGACCGCGACGGCCTTGGCGCGCACCATGAAGTGCATCTTGCGGATCGCGAAATAGTGGAAATTGAAGCTGAGCTCGGGCGTCACATAGGCATTCGGCGCCTGCTCGTGCGGCAGCACGATGTTGAAGCCGATCGAGGGGGCGCCTTCATCGGCCGCGCCGCGGTTCCCTGCTTCCATGACGCCAGGTCCGCCGCCGGTGACAACGACATATTCGTGGAAGTCGAAGCCGGCTGCGTAACGCGAGCAGAGACGGGCGAATTTGCGGGCTTCGTCATAATAGACCGACGCGGCTTCCAGGTTCGCACGCTGGGTCTCGTTGCGGGCAGCCCAGGCGCTCTGGCCGGGCGCCGGAATGCGGGCGCCTCCGAACATGACGACGGTCGACGTGATACCGCGCTCGGCCATCATCATCTCGACCTTCAGGAGTTCGAGCTGCAGGCGGATCGGGCGCAGCTCCTCGCGGCAGAGGAAATCCTCGTCCACATAGGCAAGGCGATAAGCCGGTGAGAGCGTCTGCGGCGTCTTCGGAACCGCTTCCGCGCGCTGCCTGTCGCTCGAACTGCTCTTCAACGGATCCCAGACGCCGTCCCTGCGCCGCCCGCCGCCGTTTCTTGCCTTTGCCATATCGAAATGCCTTTCAGTATTACCGGTCACAAGTGATCGGATATGTCGCTATAACGCCTTGAATCCAGATATGATCTTGTCCGAAAAATCATTCCATTTTACGGGCGCATGCTGTAGATCGGGTGACAACCCGCCAACCGCAATTCCGGAGACTCCGTCGTCTCCACGATAAAGATCGAAGTTTAAGGAATTCTCATGAGCGTCACCGACCTAGCATCCCTCGAGAAGACCATCGAAACCGCCTTCGACAATCGCAACAATGTGAACACGTCGACGAAGGGTGAAGTGCGCGATGCAGTCGAGGCGGCTCTCAATCTGCTCGATGAAGGCAAGGCACGCGTGGCCGAACGCGGCGCCGATGGTGCCTGGAAAGTCAATCAGTGGCTGAAGAAGGCCGTGCTCCTGTCCTTCCGTCTCAGCGACATGGAAGTCGTCAAGGGCGGTCCCGGCCAGTCGACCTGGTGGGATAAGGTTCCCTCGAAGTTCGAAGGCTGGGGCGAAAACCAGTTCCGCGCCGCCGGCTTCCGCGCCGTGCCTAACGCGGTCGTTCGCCGCTCGGCCTATATCGCTCCGAATGCGATCCTGATGCCGTCCTTCGTCAACCTCGGCGCCTATGTCGGCGAAGGCACGATGGTCGATACCTGGGCGACCGTCGGCTCGTGCGCGCAGATCGGCAAGCATGTGCATCTTTCCGGCGGCGTCGGCATCGGCGGCGTTCTGGAGCCGATGCAGGCCGGCCCGACGATCATCGAGGACAATTGCTTCATCGGCGCCCGGTCGGAAGTCGTCGAGGGCTGCATCGTGCGTGAAGGTTCCGTGCTCGGCATGGGCGTCTTCATCGGCAAGTCGACCAAGATCGTCGACCGCGCCACCGGCGAAATCACCTATGGCGAAGTACCGCCCTATTCCGTTGTCGTCGCCGGCTCGCTGCCGTCAGACAAGACGATGGCAAACGGTCAGCAGGCGCCGAACCTCTATTGCGCTGTGATCGTCAAGCGTGTCGACGAGCAGACCCGTTCCAAGACGGGCATTAACGAACTGCTCAGGGATTGATGACAGCCCGGAACTGATCCGGTAAACAGTCGGCGTCTTTTTGGGCAAGGCGGTCTGCGCCTTGCCACGTCTTTGCCATTCCCACCGGATAATTCGACCACCATGACCGCCACGAATCCTGTTGCCAATCTTCAGAAGTTGATCCGCTGCCCGTCCGTGACGCCGGCAGAAGGTGGCGCACTTTCGGCGCTGGAAGCGATGCTTTCGCCGCTCGGTTTCAAGATCGAACGAATGATTGCGCAAGAGGCCGGCACGCCCGACGTCGAAAACCTCTATGCCCGCCTCGGCACCGAGGGACCGCATCTGATGTTTGCAGGCCATACCGATGTCGTGCCTGTCGGCGACGAAGGCGCCTGGACGCATCCGCCCTTTGCCGCCGAGATCGCCGGTGGCGAGCTTTTCGGCCGTGGCGCGGTCGACATGAAAGGCGGCATTGCCTGCTTTGCCGCAGCCGTTGCCCGGCATGTCGAGAAGCATGGCGTACCGAAGGGCTCGATTTCCTTCCTGATCACGGGCGACGAGGAAGGCCCGTCGATCAACGGTACGATCAAGGTTCTGCAATGGGCCGCCGAACGCGGCGAGACGTGGGATGCCTGCGTCGTCGGTGAGCCCACCAATCCGAACAAGCTCGGCGACATGATCAAGATCGGCCGTCGGGGTTCGCTCTCCGGCAAGATTGTCGTGCATGGCGTGCAGGGTCATGCCGCCTATCCGCACCTCGCCGACAATCCGGTGCGCGGCATGCTGCAGCTGACCCAGGCGCTCATGGATCCGCCCTTCGATGCCGGCACCGACAATTTCCAGCCGTCCAACCTCGAAGTCACGACTATCGATGTCGGCAATCCGGCGACGAACGTCATTCCGGCCAAGGCTCTAGCAAGCTTCAACATCCGCTTCAACGATACCTGGACGGCAGATACGCTGCGGGCCGAGATCATCCGGCGCCTCGATGCGGCGGCTGCGGACGGTATATTGCGGCCGGGCCGCGAGCCGGTGAAATATGAGATCATCTGGGCCGACCGGCCGAGCCACGTCTTCCTGACGCGCAACAATGCGCTGATCGCCTCACTGTCCTCGGCTGTCGAGAGCGTCACCGGTGCATCGCCGGCGCTGTCGACGACGGGCGGCACGTCTGATGCGCGCTTCATCAAGGATTATTGCCCGGTCGTGGAATTCGGCCTCGTCGGCCAGACCATGCATATGGTCGACGAGCGCGTCGCCATTGCGGATCTGGAGACGCTGACGGCGATCTACGAAACCTTCATCGAACGTTGGTTTGAGAATGCCGGGGTTTGAGAATGCCGGGCTTTAGAGAGGTTCAATATTATCTCGCCGGCATCTGGTTGCTGATCAAGCTCGATCCGCGTGGTTTCCGCTTCCTCGACATATCGGATCGCGGCGTCAACCGATCCTTCTGGGCGATCATCTGGTGCCTGCCACCAATGGGTATTTCGTGGCTCTGGTGGCGCAATGCCTATCTCCGCTCCATGCCGCCGGAAACCGATGTCGGATTTCCCTTCTACTTCCGGCTTGGGCTTGTAGAACTTGCGAATTGGTTCGTGCCGCTGGTCTTTGCCGGTCTGCTGCTGCTTGCCGTCCGTATGGGCGAGCGTTTCGCGCCTGTCGTCGTCGGCGTCAACTGGCTCAACGTGCCGCTCGCCTATATCAACGGGCTGTTGCTGGCGTTCGTGTTCTTCCTGCCGGGCTCGGTTGGTGTCGTATCGCTGCTGCTGCTCGTCTTCATGCTGGCGCAGGTCTTCGTGCTGGCGCGGATCCTTAGGATGATCTGCCATGGCCATGCCCTGATGGTCGGAGCGCTCACGCTGGTGCTGCTGGTGCCATCGATGATGCTGTCGGAATATCTCCAGAACTTCCTCGGCATCTATCCGGCGTGATCAGCGCGGATTGACGATTTCGCCTTCTTCCTTGGTGAAGGTTCCGATATCCGGATTGGGCAGAATCTCCAGCACCGCTTCGGACGGCCTGCACAGGCGCGCATCCTTTTCCGTCACGACGATCGGTCGATGATGAGGATTGGATGCGCCATCATTACGTCGAGCAGACGCTCGTCGGTCAGTTCGGGATTATCGAGCCCGAGTTCGTCATAAGGTGTTCCCTTCTGGCGAAGAAGATCGCGGGCGGACATGCCCATGGCGGCGATCAGCTCGACAAGCTCTTCTCGCCCCGACGGCGTCTTCAGATATTCGATGGTCTCAGGCTCTTCGCCGGAGTGGCGGATCGTGGCCAGCGTGTTGCGGGAGCGCCGCAGACCGGATTATGACAGATCGTCACCGTCATCGTTTTCATCCATCGGCTTGCGGCGATCGGTGATCACCTCGGGATAATCCACCTGCATGAAATAGAGCCCGTCCGGCGGCGCCACGGGACCGCAGGCCTTGCGATCGCGTGCGTCGAGTGCCGCCCGCACATCATCTGACGTCCACTTGCCCTCACCCGCCAGTTTGAGCGTTCCGGCGAAGGAGCGGATCTGGTTGTGCAGAAAGCTCTGTGCGGTGGCGCGAATTTCGATCAGTTCGCCATTGCGGGTCACGTCCAGCCGGTCGAGCGTACGCACCGGACTGTTTGCCTGGCAGTGGGCCGAACGGAACGTCGAGAAATCGTGCTTGCCGACGAGCCTCTGGGCTGCGGCATGCATGACCTCGTGATCCAGCAGCTTCGGCACCCACCATGCCTTGCCCGCTTCCAGCGCCAGCGGCGCGCGACGGCTGATGATGCGATAGAGATAGTGCCGGCGGAGTGCGGAAAAGCGGGCGTCGAAGAACGCGCTCGTCACCTCGACACTGAGGATCGCCACCTTCTCGCGAGCAAGCTTCAGATGAGCATTCAGTGCATTCTGAAGCTTGAAAGGCGACCAGTCCTTAGAAAGATCGGCATGGATGACTTGACCCATGCCATGAACGCCGGAATCGGTGCGTCCCGCACCGCGAATCGAAACGGTATCGCCACTTGCCGAAAAGATCGCCTTTTCGATTGCGCCCTGCACCGATGGGCCGTTGTCCTGCCGCTGCCAGCCGACATAGGGGCCGCCGTCATATTCGACGATCATGCGGTATCGCGGCATCAGGCGAGCCTCGTGCCCGCGGCAAGCGGCGTACCGTGAAGGAAGTCGCCGGCGGCGAGCGGTTTGCCACCGGCCTTCTGCAGCCTTGTAAGGCGGATGGCGCCCGCCCCGCAGGCTACCACGAAATCGTCGGTCAGAAGTGTGCCGGCCGCCCCCTCACCCGCCGCAAGTTCGGAGCCGAGCACCTTCACGCGCTCAGCTTTACCGTTGATCTCGAGTTCGAACCAGGCTCCCGGGAAGGGTGCGAGGCCTCGGATATGATTGTGAACGTCTTTGGCGTCGCGGCTGAAATCGATGCGTGTTTCCGCCTTGTCGATCTTGGCGGCGTAGAGCACGCCTTCGGCCGGCTGGGGGGTGAGCGGCAGATCGTCCATCTCCAGCTTGACCATGGCTTCGGCCATCGCCTTTGCGCCAACATGCATCAGTCTATCGTGCAGTTCGCCCGATGTCATGTTCACGCCGATCTCAACTTCGCGGGTCAGCGCGACGTCGCCGGTATCGAGACCCTTATCCATCTTCATGACCATCATGCCGGTCTTTTCATCGCCGGCCATGATCGCCCGCTGGATGGGCGCAGCGCCACGCCAGCGCGGCAGCAGCGAGGCATGGCCGTTATAGCAGCCGTAACGCGTGCCGGTCAGGATAGCCTCGGGCAGTAGCAGGCCATAGGCGACGACGACGCCGACATCAGCATTAAGCGCGCGGAAACGTTCACGCTCTTCGGGATCTTTGAAATTGACCGGCGTAAAGACCGGCAGGCCGAACAGCTCAGCCGCCTGGTGTACCGGCGATTTCTGGAGATCGAGCCCACGCCGTCCACCGGGACGCGGCGGCTGGGTATAGACGGCGACGATCTGGTGGCCCGCCTCCACAAGCAGGCGCAGCGTCGGGACGGAAAACTCGGGCGTTCCCATGAAAACGATACGAAGAGACATTCTATCTCACCAATTGAGGATCAACCGTCTTCAAACGGGTTTGCCGGCTCACAATCAAGCCCGCTCGAAATCTTTCGTATATGCCGCTGCCAGCCGGCCTAGAGCGCCTTGGACTTGGAAGCCTTGGTGAACTTCTTGATCACCATTTCGCGCTTCAGCCGCGAGATATGATCGATGAAGAGCACGCCGTTCAGGTGATCGATCTCGTGCTGGAGGCAGGTCGCCAGAAGCCCATCGGCCTCTACGCTCTGTTCCTTGCCTTCGCGGTCCAGATATTTGACCGTGACTTTCGCAGGGCGTTCGACCTCCGCGTAGTAGTCGGGAATGGAAAGGCAGCCTTCCTCATAGACGGACCGGTCGTCCGAGGAGCTGACGATCTCCGGATTGATGAAGACGAGCGGCTGTTTATCCTCGCCTTCCTTCGACAGATCGATGACGAGCATGCGGCGCGCAATGCCGATCTGGATCGCAGCAAGGCCGATGCCCGGTGCGTCGTACATGGTTTCCAGCATGTCGTCGGAAAGCCGCTGGAGATCGGCATCGACTCGCTCGATCGGCTTGGAAACCTGACGGAGAACCGGATCGGGAAGAATGATGAGTGGCTTGATGGTCATGGCGTTCCCATAACCCATCTTTTCACACTAGGGAATCATCCGCCGGGCAGGGATTGCGGTTTTTTGCAGCGCCTGCCCGATTTTGTCCGGATTGTCAGGCTGCGCGGCGAGCGACACCCGCGGCCTGACCGCCTTCGGCGCGTGCGCGGAAACGCTGCAGCAGTTCGATGAGGTTTTCGACTTCATCCTTCAGCCTGCGGGTTTCGGCGGACGTACGCTCGACCATGCCGGAATTCTGCTGGGTGATGGTGTCCATATTGCGGATCGCCACGCTCACCTCGTTGACGCCGGTCGCCTGATCGCGCGCGGCGGCGGCGATATCGGCAACGAAGCTGTTGATGATGTCGATGCGGCTGATCATGTCGCTCAGCGCCTCACCGGTGCTGCTGACGATGTTGACGCCCTCGTTCACCTGCGTGGAGCTTTCGGAGATCAGGTTCTTGATCTCCTTGGCGGCATCGGCCGTGCGCTGGGCAAGCTGACGAACCTCCTGTGCGACGACGGCGAAGCCCTTGCCGGCATCACCGGCACGGGCGGCTTCGACGCCGGCGTTCAGCGCCAGCAGGTTGGTCTGGAAAGCGATCTCATCGATGACGCCGATGATCTTGGCGATCTCGGTGGAAGACTTCTCGATACCGGCCATGGCCGAAACGGCGCTGGTGACGAGTTCGCCGGAATTCTTGGCTTTCTCCTGCGTTTCGCGCACGGCGCCAGATGCCTTCTCGGCATTGGCAGCAGTCTGGCTGACACTGACGGAAAGCTGCTGCAGCGCAGCCGAGCTTTCTTCGACGCCGGCTGCCTGCTGCGCTGTGCGCAAGGCGAGATCGTCCGTCGCCTTGGACATCACATCGGCGCCTTCGAGAATGTGGCTGGAGGTCGCGCGGACGGAGGTGAAAGAATCGCGAAGAGCGTTGACGGCCCTGTTATAGTCTTCAGCCATCTGGCGAAAATTGCCGGGCAGATGGGCAGGAAGGGTCGCTTCGAGATCGCCGCGCGACAGCGCTTCGAGGCCGCGGCGCAGATGTTCCAGCGCCAGCGCCTGATCTGCTTCGGAGCGGGCGCGTTCTTCTTCCAGCGCGTGGCGTTTTTCCTCGAGCGCCTGGAGATAGACGGAGATGGAATAATCCATGTCGAGCATCGCTGCCTTGATGACGGCAGTCAGCTTTTCGGCGAGCGCCTTTCCCTGCTGGCGGGCAAAGAACGATGGCCACTGCTTTTCCATCAGGCCCCGGACGAGCTCCGACATGACGAGCGCATAACCGCCGATATACCAGCGCGGCTCCAGGCCGATACGGGCATGGGTGCGGCCGACGGCCGTAACGCCGTTCACATAGCGCTCGTCGAAATTGCCGCCCGAAAGATTGCCCCAATGTTCCTGCTGACGCTTCTTGGCGTGGCCCATATGGGCCTTGTCGGAGAAAAAGCCTGCGACAGCCGGGGTCTTTGCAAGCTTGCCGTAAAATTTGTCGAGTGCGCCGCCGAGAAGCTCCGAGATCGCCGGCCGCAGCTCCCGGAGGTTCTTGCGCGCCTCATCGTCAAGCTCAATGAAGTCAAGGCGCTGCCTGAGGGCATTGTCGGTCTGCTGGGGAGTCATGGACGATCTCTATCTGGCGCGGATGCGGAGGGAATAACGGCGCCAGATTTGGCGAATATGGTTGAGCAATCGTTAAGCGCATCGCTGATTTTTCTTCTGTTACAGCGAAGTAGCTGGATAGTGCCAAAAAGGCCAACGCGGATTGTTCACGTTTTGATCTGGATATCGCCGGCCATTTTGTTATGGTGTGGTATGACAATGACACCCGACTCACTCACCATTTCCCTGCCCATACTGAGCCCTGGCGTGCTTGCGGTCGCTGGCGGTGCGCTCGCCGTCATCATTCTCGTGACGATCGTGTTTGCGCTGCGCAGCGCCGGCATTCGTCGCGAGGAGGCAGAAGAGGCCCATCTTCGCGCTGCAGAAAGCGAAGCGCGCATGGCCGAACTTCTAAAAATCCAGGCCGAGATGCAGGGGCGCATCTCGACCATGACGGAAGTCTTTGGTGCACGGCAGGCCGAACTCAATCATGCGATCAACCAGCGGCTCGACGGCATGTCGCAACGCATGAACTCGACGCTGACCGAGCAGACAAAATCAACGCATGACAACCTGCAGAAGCTGCAGGAGCGCCTCGCGGTGATCGATGTCGCCCAGAACAATATCCAGACGCTCGCCAAGGATGTCGTGGGGCTGCAGGCCATTCTTTCCAACAAGCAGACGCGCGGGGCTTTCGGCCAGTCGCGCATGGAAACGATCGTCGCCGATGGCTTGCCTATGGGCGCCTATGCCTTCCAGCAGACGCTTTCCAACGGCTCGCGGCCGGACTGTACGATCCGGATGCCGAACGGGGCACCGCCGCTGGTCATCGATGCCAAATTTCCGCTCGAAGCTTGGAACGCGATCCGCGATGCAGGCGGCGCAGACGACGGCAAGCTTGCCGGCCAGCAGTTTCGCCGAGACATGGAAGTCCACATCAAGGATATTTCCGAGAAATATCTGATCCAGGGCGAGACGCAGGACACGGCTTTCCTCTTCGTTCCCTCGGAATCGATCTTCGCTGAAATTCACGAGAATTTCGAGGCGATCGTGCAGAAGGCTCACCGCGCACGCGTCGTCATCGTCTCGCCTTCGCTCTTGATGCTGTCGATCCAGGTCATCCAGGCCGTTCTGAAAGACCAGCGCATGCGGGCACAGGCGCATGTCATCCAGGGCGAAGTCGCCCTCCTCATGGACGATCTCGGCCGGCTCGACGAACGCGTACGCAAGCTGCAGGGACATTTTTCCCAGACGCAGCGCGACGTGGACCAGATCATTACCTCGGCGGACAAGCTCACCAAGCGCGGCGCGAAGATCGAGGCGCTGGAATTTGAAGCGAGTGGTGACGGCAAGCAGCCGCAGGTGAGTGAGCCGCCGGCGAAATCTGTCGAAAGCAGGACCGGACTGCTCAAGCTCAGGGTGGTTGACGAGGAGTAATCACTTCGGCAGTGTCGCGCCCGAAGCAAGGGACGGACATTCCATGATCACAGTATTCGGCTCCATCAATATGGACCTCATCGCCACCACCGAGCGCCTGCCGAAGCCCGGCGAAACCGTTGCCGGCAACAGCTTTGCGACGGCAGCCGGCGGCAAGGGCGCCAATCAGGCGCTCGCTGCCCGACGCGCAGGCCGCTATGTCCATATGGCGGGCGCTGTCGGCAAGGATGCCTTTGCCGACAGCGCCCTTGAACTGCTAGATGGCGCCGGCACCGATCTTTCCCTCGTCAGCCATGTCGAGGGGCCGACGGGCACAGCCCTCATTCTCGTCGGCGGCGACGGCGAGAACATGATCGCCGTCATTCCCGGTGCGAACGGCAAGGTCAACGGCGACAGCGCCGAGGCCGCCGTCAGCGCCATGAATGAGGGCGACATACTGATGCTGCAGCTCGAAATCCCAGTCGAGGCGGTCGAGCGTGCGCTTGCCGCCTCTCGCGCAAAGGGCGTCACCAGCATTCTCAATCTTGCGCCGCTCATTCCGGATGCCCCGCGCCTCGGTCGGCTTGCCGATATCGTCATTGCCAATGAGACCGAGTTCGAGCGGCTGGCGGGACAGGAAAACATGAGCGCCGACGATCGCGAAGCGGCATTGGAGCGGCTGCATGCGGAGACTGGCCAGACCTTGATCGTCACGCTCGGAGGCGATGGGGTCATCGCGATCCGGGGTGGCGAGATTTCTCGCGCGCAAGGCCTGATCATCGAACCTGTCGACACGGTCGGAGCAGGCGATACGTTCTGTGGCTACTTCGCCGCAAGCCTCGATGAGGGACTGGATTTCAACTCGGCGTTGCGCCGTGCAGCGGTTGCCGGCTCGCTCGCCTGCCTGAAGCCGGGGGCTCAGCCCTCCATTCCGCTCGCAGCCGAAGTCGCAGACAGAATATAGTCCAGTCTAGCCGCGAACTGGCCATCAAACACGACCCCTAGTTTTGGTGTAGCATGCAGGATTTGCCGCCGAGATATATAGAATTTCATTCAAATTTAAGAGGTTTCTGGCGATCCTTCGGGTAATCGCCGCCTCGTTCATCTTCGAGGCGGTCACTCCCCATGGCAGCTCCATGATAGAGCGTGCCTTACCCGCTGCGCCGGAGAATGGCCCTTCGGTGCGTCCTTGCCCCGAGGAACCTATGTTCATTTTCAGAATGAAATCGCTTGCGGCGAAGCTCATTGTCATTACCGGTGCCGCCATTGCACTGGTGCTTGTCGTTTCGAACCTCTTTCTCATCAACCAGACCCGTAACCGCGTCCAGACCCTGACACTGGATCAGGCCAACTCCGAAGCCAAATCGATCGCCAACGAGATTGCAGCCAATGTCGGCGAGCTTGCGAGCGCTGCCCGCACCATGTCGGGCGTCGTCGGACGCGGGCATGAAGGCAAGATCCTCGATCGCAAGGGCATCATCAGCATTCTGAAGGCCAATCTCGAACAGAACGCTTTCGCCTTCGGCAGCTGGTTCTGCGAGCAGCTTGGCGCCTTCGACGGCAAGACCACTGAGATCGCCAACAACACCGATGAAGGCACCAACAAAGTCGGGGCCTTCACGCCCTACTGGTCGAAGACCAGGACCGGCGACATCCAGTTCTCGACCTTCGACAACGATTACGCCGCCGAATGGTGGAAGCTTGCTGCCAATAGCGGCAAGGGCGCGATCACCGCGCCCTACCTCGCCGAAGGCACCGACGTTCCCACGCTGCTGACCTCGATTGCCTATCCGGTCATGTCCGGCGGCAAGATGATCGGCGTGGAAGGCGTCGATATTTCGCTGAAGTCGCTCACCGACAAGGTGCAGGCGCTGCGCCCCTTCGGCTCCGGCCGTGTGACGCTGATCGCCCAGAACGGCAACTGGATCGTTGCTCCACTCCCCGATCTGATGTCCAAGCCCTATGGCGACAATCCTGGCTCTGCCGACGTGAAGGCTGCGCTTTCGTCCATGAAGGTCGGCCTCGTCAAGAACCTCAGCTTCGATGGCCTCGATCCCTTCGACCGCGTCGTCTATCCCTTCGCCGTCCCCGGCCTGAACGCCAACTGGGTCGTGCTGGTCGACGTTCCGCACACGGCGATGAATGCGCCGGTTCAGGACCAGACCTTCATGATGATTGTCAACGGCATCATCGTGCTGGGCGCCGTCCTAGTCGCCCTCTACTTCGCTGTCCGGTCGCTTGTTCAGCGTCCGCTCGCTGGCCTGGTTTCCAGCGTCAAGGCGCTGAGCGACGGAAAATACGACGAAACGGTCGCCGGCCAGAACCGCGCTGACGAAATCGGATCGGTCGCCAAGGCTCTCGAAGGCTTCCGCTTCGCGCTTGCCGATACGCGGCGTCTCGAAGCCGAGGCCGACAACCAGCGCCTCGCCGCCGAAACCGAACGCGGTCGCTCGGAATCGGAGCGCCAGCAATCAGTCAGCCTGCAGCGTCACATCGTCTCGATCGTTGGTGCAGGCCTTTCCGAACTCTCGCAGGGCAATCTCGGCCACCGCATCACCGAGGAATTCCCCGGCGAATACGGCAAGCTGAAGCAGGACTTCAACGCTGCGCTCGCTAGCCTTGAGGAAACCATCAACACGATGAGCCTCAGCGTCGTCAATATCGGCTCCGGCACGGGTGAAATCAGCAACAGCGCCTCCGACCTTGCCAAGCGTACCGAACAGCAGGCCGCAAGCCTGGAAGAGACGGCAGCAGCGCTCAACGAGCTGACCGCCCAGGTCAATTCCAGCGCCGAGAACGCCCGTACGGCCGCTGACAACGTCAATCTCGCCTGTGAAGACGCCGAGAAATCAGGTGAAGTGGTGCAGAAGGCGATTGCCTCCATGCACGGTATCGAACAGTCGTCGACGGAAGTTTCGCGCATCATCGGCGTCATCGACGAAATCGCCTTCCAGACGAACCTCTTGGCTCTGAACGCTGGTGTCGAGGCTGCGCGCGCCGGTGAAGCCGGCAAAGGCTTTGCAGTCGTCGCACAGGAAGTCCGGGAACTCGCTCAGCGTTCAGCGAATGCCGCCAAGGAGATCAAGACGCTGATCAACACCTCAGCCGTCCAGGTCAAGGAAGGCGTCGACCTCGTCGGGCGCGCCGGCGAGACGCTGCACAAGATTGCCGAGCAGGTGATGGGCATCAATGGCCTCATCCGCCAGATCTCGGCTTCGGCCAGCGAACAGGCCGTCGGCCTGAAGGAGATCAACCAAGCCGTGAACCAGATGGACCAGGTCACGCAACAGAACGCCGCGATGGTGGAAGAAACGACCGCAGCCAGCGTGACACTGAACGACGAGGCTCAGACGCTGAAAACACTGGTCACCCGCTTCCGTGTCTCCAGCCAGGGCAATGCCGCGGCAGCACTGCGCTCCACCGCACAGCAGACGCGCGCACCGGCTGCGCCGACACCACGCGCCGCTGCTCCGGCACCGCGCCGGGCCGTTGCCCAGTCCCGCGGCTCGGCCGCTGTGGCCCAGGACAATTGGGAAGAGTTCTGATGCTGATCGCGTGACAAGAACAGGCGCCTGATCGGTCGGGCGCCTTTTTGCATTCCGGATAGATCGCCAGCCTTCAGGCAGCGTTCGACGTCTGCTCTTCGTTGAGGAAGGCATAAATCGCCGAGGCGGAGTCGGTCGCGCGCAGCTTGGCGACCAGATCATGGTCGCGCAGCACGCGGGCGATGCGGGAAAGCGCCTTCAGATGATCGGCGCCGGCGCCTTCCGGTGCCAGCAGCAGGAACACCAGATCGACCGGCTGGTCGTCCAGCGCTTCGAAATCGACCGGCTGTTCCAGCCGGGCGAAAATACCGACGATGGCGTGGATATTGACAAGCTTGCCGTGGGGAATGGCGATGCCGTTGCCGACGCCGGTCGAGCCCAGGCGTTCGCGTTGCAGGATCACATCGAAGATTTCCCGTTCGGAAAGCCCCGTAGTCCTGGAGGCTTTTGCTGCCAATTCCTGAAGCAACTGTTTCTTGGAATTTACCCTGAGGGCCGGAATGATCGCATCCTGGTGCAGCAAATCTGCCAATGCCATTTCTTTTTCCTTCTGTCGCCAAGATCAAGCTTCCGAGGGAGCGGCGCCCTGCGCCACTCCCTCGCCCTGATCTCAGCCTTTGATATTGGCCGAATCGATCCAGCCAATATTTCCGTCGTGACGACGGTAAACGATGTTGAGCTGTTCTTTGCCGGGGCTGCGGAACAGGAGAAGCGGCTCGTCAGTCATGTCGAGCGCCATGACGGCGGTTGCGACGGACATCGTCTTCAGCTGCTTCGTACTTTCGGCGACGATAGCCGGAGCGAAATCGTCCGGGACCTCGTCTTCATGATCGGGAACCGCGTCCATGACCGTGTAGGCGACTTCTGCAAAGCCGCTGCCGTTCAGATGATTTCCGGAGTGGTGATCCTTGAGCTTCCGCTTGTAGCGGCGCAAGCGCTTCTCGATACGCTCGGATGCCGCATCAAAGGCAATCTGCGGATCCATGGCCTCGCCTGCTGCATGCAGCACGACGCCGCTATCGAGATGAAGCTTGCAATCGGCGGAAAAACGAGAGTTCGACTTTTCCACGATCACCTGACCGGAATATCCCCCGTCGAAGTATTTCGTGACGGCCAAACCAATTTGGTCCTCGATCTTTTGACGGAAGGAGTCACCAATTTCCATATGTTTACCGGATACACGCACACTCATGGAGTTTCCCTTCTTATGGTCGTTTGCGAGTATCAGTTTACGCCAAGCCTCAACCTCATCCAAGCACTTCGCGCAATCTCAAGCAAGATGAGCTCAAGTCTGCGTGTCCCTGGTGCCTTGAGGATGATGGGGATAATGCCCGGATGCCCTTTGCTGCTCCGATTGCGGCGGGCTTCTATCGACGGCCTCCCGGAAAGTCAATAGCCCGCCAAAGCGATGTCTAGTATACGCGGAACACGTGCAGTGAAAATCCCATAAAATGGGGATGCCTCCGCCACCAGCCGCTCCAGGCGGCGATCAATGACTCGCCCAAGCATTGCAAATCAGAAACCGGCGACCTTGGCCAGCGCTCGCTTTTCCCTGCGGCGTTGGACAGAAGAGGCGATGTTCATCGCCTCGCGGTATTTGGCGACCGTACGGCGGGCGAGATCGATCCCACCCTTCTTGAGCATATCGACGATGTCGTCGTCGGAAAGCACCGCATCGGGGTTTTCCTGCAGGATCAGCGTGCGAATCTTGTGGCGGACTGCTTCAGCCGAATGGCTGTCACCGCCCTCGACGGCGCTGATCGAAACCGTGAAGAAATATTTGAGCTCGAAGAGCCCGCGCGGCGTCAGCATGTACTTATTCGAGGTAACGCGGCTGACCGTCGATTCATGCATCTTGATCGCCTCGGCCACTGTCTTCAGGTTCAGCGGCCGCAGATGATCGACGCCGTGCAACAGGAAGGCATCCTGCTGGCGCACGATCTCGCTCGCCACCTTCATGATGGTCTTGGCGCGCTGGTCGAGGCTGCGCGTCAGCCAGTTGGCGCTCTGCAGGCATTCGGAGAGGAAGGCGTGATCCTCGCCGTTCTTCGCTACGTGCGAAAAATAGGACTGATTGACGAGGACCCGTGGTAGCGTATCCGGATTGAGCTCGACCAGCCAGCCACCATCTGAGGAGGGACGGACCACAACATCGGGCATGATCGCCTCCGAAACGCCGGCCTCGAAACTGCTGCCGGGCTTCGGATTGAGCTGGCGGATTTCTGCGAGCATGTCGAGCAGGTCTTCCTCATCGACACCGCAGAGGCGTTTCAGGGTGGCGAAGTCACGCCGTGCCAGCAGTTCGAGATTTTCGACAAGCGCCTGCATGGCGGGATCGTAGCGATCCTTCTGGCGGAGCTGAATCGCCAGGCATTCGGCAAGATTGCGGGCGAAGACGCCGGGAGGATCGAGCGTCTGCAGTGCCAAGAGCACACGTTCGATATCTTCTGCATCAGCGCCGAGACGCTCGCCGGCTTCGGCGACATCCGCCTGCAGATAGCCCGCATCATCAAGCCGATCGACCAAATTCTGGGCGACGAGGCGATCAGCCATATCGGGCAACACAAAGGGTATCTGCTGGGCAAGATGATCGCGCAGGGATACTTGGCCGGCGACAAAATCATCAAGATCGTAATTGTCAGCAGCTTCGGCGCTGCCTGGCATCGACTTCCACTGGCTGACGAGTTCCGGGGCATCAAGCCGCTGCGGCGCCCCGTCATCCGGGAAGACATTGGTGTAATTGGCGTCCAGCTCATCGCTCAGCCGGCTCGGGCTGCCATTGTCGTACCAGTCAGCGGAAAGCGTTTCGTCGCGGCCTTCATAATCGCCGTCGCCCGCATCCTCCGATTGCGGGGGGTGGGGTTCGTCGGCAGCTTCGCCACGTTCGCCGGGCTCACCTTCGCCCGAGGGGAATTCAAGGAGCGGATTCTTCTCCACTTCCTGGGCGATAAATTGCGTGAGTTCGACATGCGTCATCTGCAGCAACTGGATGGACTGCATCAGTTGCGGTGTCATCACCAGGGACTGGTTCTGTCGCAGAAAAAGATTGGCAGACAGGGCCATGGCGGACGCGAAACTCCCTCGACTCCTCCAGAAAACCGCGTCCGATCAAGTCTTCAGGCCACGGAAATCCAAGTTGGCCCAAAAATTGCTTTTTTATCCTATTTGGTCAAGCGGAACCTATACCGCAGCCGTAATTTTCTGTCGCCGAGGGCTGGTTCAGAGACTGAAATTGTCGCCGAGGTAAAGCCGCCGCACTTCCGGATTATTGACGATGTCGTTCGCACGTCCATGGGTCAGCACTTCGCCGGCATGAATGATATAGGCCCGGTCGATCAGCCCCAGCGTCTCACGCACATTGTGGTCGGTGATCAAAACACCGATACCGCGTGCCGTCAAATGGTGCACGAGGTTCTGAATATCGGCAACCGAGATCGGGTCGACACCGGCAAAGGGCTCGTCGAGCAGCATGAAAGTCGGGTCGGTCGCAAGCGCACGAGCAATTTCCAGGCGTCGGCGCTCACCGCCCGAAAGAGCCACGGCCGCACTCTTGCGGAGCTTTGCGATGTGAAACTCCTCAAGCAGTTCGTCGAGCTTACGCTCGCGCGCCGCCTTGTCCTTTTCATGGACCTCGAGGACGGCGCGGATATTCTCCTCCACCGTGAGTCCACGGAAGATCGAGGCTTCCTGAGGCAGGTAGCCGACGCCGAGGCGTGAGCGGCGATACATCGGCATCGTCGTCACATCGTTACCGTCGATTTCGATCGTCCCCTCATCGACCGGCACGAGGCCGGTGATCATGTAGAAACAGGTCGTCTTGCCGGCGCCGTTCGGCCCCAAGAGACCGACCGCCTCACCACGCCGCACCACGAGTGAAACGCCATTGACGACGCGCCTCGTCGCGTAGGTCTTGGTCAGACCGCGCGCGATCAGCGTGCCCTGATAACGGGCCTTATCGACAGGAGCGGCCGCGGCTTCCGACGCGGCGCTACCGGACTTGGTGGATAACGAGAATAACTTCACGTGAAAGGCCGACTTCTCAATTCTGCTTTGGCTGCTGACTCGGCTGCGATTTTGGATCGAGCTGAATTTGAACGCGACCACCGCAGCTTTCAAGCTCTGCCTGACCGGTCGCCATGTGAACGGTGAGCTGGCAACCGGTAAAGACGTTCGGGCCATCGGTCAGAACGACTTTCTTACCCGTAAGGATGAAGACCTGCGAGGTCATATCGAAATTGCCGTCATCGGCGGTTGCCGTCTGCGTGCCCGAGGTCAGGTAAACCTTATCGGTCACCAGGATCTTGTCGATATCGGCACTGCCAGAGGCAAGCGAGTCCGATTGTCCCGCCGCGGCCGGAGCCGTCTCGGCAGTTGGTGCCGGCTTGGTGGCAGCATCACCCGTTGCCGGCTGCTTCGACTTGTCCTTGTAGTAGACCGTCATCTTGCCGGCCTGCAGGGTTGTCGTCCCCTGAACGACCTTGACGTCGCCGGTGAAGAGCGCCGTGTGTTCCTGATCATGGATTTCCAGCTTGTTGCTTTCAATCTGGATCGGCTGGTCGCTGGAAAGTTTCATCCCAGGCATCGTCGTCGACTGAGCGGCCGCCCCCGCGACCGAAAGGACGAACGCAAGTGCGCCGGTGATGAAAGCTACGCCAGTCTTACGAGTTGAAATGCGACAATCTTTTGTCATTTGACCCGGCTCTTTAGGTGCCCTGTTTGTGGATGGTGGATGATTCAACATTCATGCGAACATTCCCCTCGAATGTGATCACGCGCCCCTTATCGGTTATATTCATCGACCGCGCAACAATCGAAGCATTGTCCTTGGTAATTCTGACGGGATCGTCCGTCGACATGTTTCCGCCCTTGATATCAAGGTGTGCGGATTGGAAATTCGCTACGAGACCGCTGCTCAAAACGAGCGTGAACGGCGCCGTCATGTGCAGGTTGTCGGTGGCGCGGTTGAAATCCGCAGTCGTCGCCGTGACACGGGCCATCAGGCCGTCATTCATCGGCACCGCAGCTTTGATCGTCTCCAGCGTAATGAGGTCTGGATTGCGGATGTCCTGCAGTGCTCGCTCAGCGAGCATCGAATAGTTGATACCGTCGGAGTTGCGGCCGGCAATGGCCGGCTTTTCCATCACGACCTTGCCGTTCTCGATCTTGGCACCCTCGATCTTGATGGTTTCCGGCAGGTAAGTGCGGATCACCGAGACGGCGACGAAGATGAGGGAAATGATGAGGGCTGCGACGGGCAGCAAAAACTTGAGGCGGCGGACACGCACGGAATGGAACCGGGCAAGGCCATAGGGGCTGTCCTTTGGCCCTGCATATGCGGGCTTCCCGTTGTTCCTGAGGGTATCGAGCATATGTCTGGTCCGTTTGTGATGATCGTGCCGCTTATATAGCAATGCCGGGCGCCAATCACAGTTCGTTTCGCATTATTACATTGGCTTGCCAATATGGATTTTTTTCTGCAACAAGCAACTAAACCGAAAATAGCAGGTTTCCGGGCATTTTCCCGGGGAAGCTTGCGCCTTATCTCCCCAGCGGCGGAATACCGCCGTTGGGTTTCGTCTCTGGAGGTTGGAATGGACAGCTCGATCATCGCAGACCGCCGGCTGCTGCGCCGCAGGCTTGGCTTCTGGCGCCTTGTCGCGGTCGTGCTGCTCGTTGCGCTCGGTTTTGCGCTTTACAGTTTTGCCTTCGGCGAAAGCAGCACCGCGCGACCTCATATCGCCCATGTGACGATCTCCGGCCTGATCACCGATGACGACGAGCTGCTCGAGCGGCTAGAAAAGATCAAGGACAACGACCAGGCCAAAGCAGTCGTGATCTCGATCTCTTCGCCCGGCGGAACGACCTATGGCGGTGAGAAGATATTCAAGGCGATCCGGGCGATTGCGGAGAAAAAGCCCGTCGTCTCCGACGTCAGAACGCTTGCAGCCTCTGCGGGGTACATGATCGCAACGGCCGGCGATACGATCATTGCCGGCGAAAGCTCGATCACCGGCTCGATCGGCGTCATTTTCCAGTATCCTCAGGTGCGACCGCTGCTCGACAAGCTCGGCGTCTCGCTGCAGGAGATCAAATCCTCCCCGCTCAAGGCCGAGCCCTCGCCGTTCCACGACACCAGCGAGGAAGCAAAGACCATGATCCGCAACATGGTTCTCGACAGCTACGACTGGTTCGTCAATCTCGTTGCCGACAGGCGCAAATTGCCGCACGACGAAGTGCTGAAGCTTGCAGACGGCACGATCTATACGGGCAGGCAGGCGCTGAAGGTGAAACTCATCGATGCGGTTGGTGGGGAGCCTGAAATCCGCGCCTATCTGACCTCCCGGAACGTCAGCGACAAACTACCGGTCGTCGACTGGGACAAGAAGAGCAGCACGCCCTTCCTGCTCGCAGGGGCTGTTTCGCGGCTGATTACGATCCTTGGTTATGGTGATCTTGTCAAAGGCCAGGATCTCAACGGCATCCTGCCCCCAAAGTTGCTCCTTGACGGGCTGCTTTCAGTTTGGCAGGTTGGCCAGGATTGAATAAGAAATCAATAATTTAAGGGGGCGACCGTGATCAAGTCCGAATTGGTGCAGATTGTTGCGGCACGCAATCCGCACCTCTACCATCGCGATGTGGAAAATATCGTCAATGCGGTCCTCGACGAGATCACTGATGCGCTTGCTGCCGGCAACCGTGTCGAACTGCGCGGCTTCGGCGCGTTTTCGGTCAAAAACCGCCCTTCCCGCTCCGGCCGTAACCCGCGCACCGGTGATACTGTCTTCGTCGAGGAGAAGTGGGTTCCTTTCTTCAAGACCGGCAAGGAACTGCGCGAGCGCCTGAATCCCGGACAAGCCGACGAAGAGGATTGATCCCCTGAAACGGGCATCAAGCCGCACTTGAACTTCGTCGCCGCGCGTCTATTCTGGCGTCCATGAAGCTTGCCTTCGCCGAATCGGCGCGGAGAACGACATGACCAAGAAGATCGTCAACCTTTTGATTTTACTGCCACTTGGCGTCATTCTGATCGTCTTCTGCGTTGCCAACCGGCAGAGTGTGACGCTCGCCTTCAACCCGTTCCGGCCGGAAGATCAGGTTCTTTCCCTCGCCGCGCCCTTCTTCGTTTTCCTGCTGATTGCCTTCATCCTCGGCATGCTGGTGGGCTCGGCCGCAACGTGGTTCAACCAGAGCAAACACCGCAAGCGCGCCCGCCTCGAGGCCAGGGAAGCAATCCGCTGGCAAGGCGAAGCAGACCGCCACAAGACGCGTGCGGAACAGATCGCCGGGCAGTTGCCCTCGCGGTGATTGCTTCTATTCGCCTGACGCCGGAACAAAACTCAGCTCTTCATAGTCGCCTTCGGTCGAGGCGCCCCTGCCGGTGACCTGAAAGCCATGTGCCAGATAGAAAGCCTTGGCGTGGCGGTTATTGACGAGGCATTTCAGCCTATACGGGTGCTTTGGCCAGGCGGGAAGCGATTGCAGCAAGGCGGTTCCCGCGCCTTTGCCCTGAAATTCGGGCAGAATGTAGAGCATGTGGATGAAATCATCCGCCGCCCAGATCGAGATGAAACCGGCTATTCTCCCATCTTCTCCCTCGCAGACGGAAACGACCTCGCCATTCGTATGGGCGGCAAAATCTTCCTGATAAAAATTTCCGGGATCGACCCAGGTAAAGGTCTGGCGCCGGACGGACAGGTAGATGTCGGCAAGCTGCATCACATCTTCGGGGCGGTTTGGTCGGATTTTCCAGGTCATCGGTCTTGCGTAAAAGGGATTTTCGGGGATGCCAGGTCTTCGAGCTACAGCATCGGCCTGAAAATCGGAATCGATTTTCGGAAAGCCTGATGCGTAGATTCAAAGAGGTAGAGCGTCCTTTGGGCGTCCGAATGGCCGCACAGAGCTCTAGCCTGCAGCCTTTTCGACGACGGCAGCATTGAAATTTCCCCAGAAGCGACGAGCAAGCTTTTCCAGCGTGGCACGGATCAACCGGCTGCCGATCTCGGCAATCCGGCCTCCGGTATCGCCGTCGGCTTCATAACGCAGAAGAGTATGCAGCCCCTCATCGACCAAGGTAACATCGGCCTCACCTTTGGCGAAGCCGGCAATGCCGCCCCGCCCTTCCGCGGCGATCGTGTAACTGCGCGGCGCATCGACGTTCGAAAGTCTGATCTCGCCGTTGAAGGTCACTGAAAACAGGCCGAAGCCGACTTTGACAGTTGCCAGGAATTGCGTCGGCGACAGTTTTTCCACACTCTGGCAGCCAGGGATGCATTGCCTGATGATATCGGGATCGTTCATAGCCGCCCAAACGACATACCGCGGCGCGGCGATGCGTTCCTCCCCGATCAGGTCCATCAGCAATTCCCCATTTCCATAGCTGGACCATATCATGATGGGAAAGCGCTTTGCCAAGGTCGGACGGGATGCTATTTGCACTGGCTCAATCGAATTTAAGACGCGGAAGACCACGTTGAAACAAAGAGAACGCCGGCCCGGCGCGAAGACGACGGCAGGCCCTTCGGGCGGTCGCCGCGCCGATGCGCGGCCGGCAAGATCGGAAAAGCCGACCGCAAAGGCCGCTCCCGCGCGGGATAAGCGCCCGCCGGCAGCGGTTCCGGCCGCAATCGAACGTCCGTTGACGGCCCGTACTGGCGACCGGCCGGCCGAGCGCGTGCCTGTTATCCTGGAATCGATGGGTGCGGGCGATTTCCATCTGATCGACAGCGGCAACGGCCAGAAGCTCGAGCAATACGGCCCCTACCGGATCGTCCGGCCCGAAGGTCAGGCGTTGTGGCAGCCGTCGCTGCCTGCTCATGTCTGGGAAAAGGTCGATGCCATCTTCACCGGAGATACGGATGAAGAGGGCACGGGACGCTGGCGTTTCCCGAAGGAAGCGCTTGGCGAAACCTGGGCGCTCAATCTGCTCGGTGTCGATTTCTTCGGCCGCTTCACGTCTTTCCGTCACGTCGGCGTCTTTCCCGAGCAGATCGTTCACTGGAGCTGGATGAAGAACCAAGTGGAAAGCGCCGGCCGTCCGCTGAAGGTATTGAACCTCTTCGGTTATACGGGCGTCGCCTCGCTGGTTGCCGCTGCGGCCGGCGCAGAGGTCACCCATGTCGATGCCTCGAAGAAGGCGATCGGCTGGGCACGCGAAAACCAGGCGCTGGGGCGCATGGACAAGCTGCCGATCCGCTGGATCTGCGAGGATGCGATGAAGTTCATCCTGCGCGAGGAGCGCCGCGGCAGTCAGTACGACATCATCCTCACCGATCCGCCGAAATTCGGCCGCGGGCCGAACGGCGAAGTCTGGCATCTGTTCGAACATCTGCCGCTGATGCTGGATATCTGCCGGGAAATCCTGTCGCCGAGGGCGCTCGGGCTGGTGCTGACGGCCTATTCGATCCGAGCGAGCTTCTATTCCATCCACGAGTTGATGCGCGAGACGATGCGCGGCGCCGGCGGGGTGGTCGAATCCGGCGAACTCGTCATCCGCGAGGCAGGCCTCGACGGCAAGACGCCGGGCCGCGCGCTTTCCACCTCTCTCTTTTCCCGCTGGGTGCCGAAATGAACGAACTCCACGATCGCGGCCCCCGCAAGGTCGGACAGGTGAAGGAAGTCACCTCGCTTGCCAATCCGATCATCAAGGATATCAAGGCGCTGACGAACAAGAAGTCGCGCGAGGAGAGCGGCACTTTCATGGCCGAAGGCCTGAAGCTCGTCATCGATGCGATCGAGCTTGGCTGGACCATCCGCACGCTCGTCTATGCGAAGGCTGCCAAGGGCAAGCCGCTGGTCGAGCAGATGGCAGCAAAGACGGTGGCTTCCGGCGGCCTCGTGCTCGAAGTCAGCGAAAAGGTGCTCTCCTCGATCACCCGGCGCGACAATCCGCAGATGGTGGTCGGTATCTTCGAAAACCGCTGGAAGGCGCTAAAGCATATCCGACCGAAGGAAGGCGAGACCTGGGTGGCTCTCGACCGCGTGCGCGATCCCGGCAATCTCGGAACGATCATCCGCACCGCCGATGCCGCCGGTGCGTCCGGCGTCATCCTTGTTGGCGAGACGACCGATCCTTTCTCTCTGGAAACGGTGCGCGCCACGATGGGCTCGGTTTTCGCCGTTCCGGTCGCTCACGCCACCGCAGAGGAATTCATCGCCTGGAAGAAGCAGGCCGGCGTCTCGGTCGTTGCGACCCACCTTGCCGGCTCGGTCGACTACCGCACGATCGATTACAAGAAGAAGCCCGTCGTACTGCTGATGGGCAACGAACAATCTGGCCTGCCGGATCAGCTCGCCAAGGAGGCGGATGCACTTGCCCGCATTCCGCAGCAGGGCCGCGCCGATTCTCTGAATCTGGCCGTTGCCACCGCCGTCATGCTCTTCGAGGCACGCCGCCATCTCCTCTCACTGTCCGAGGGCAAATGACCGACCAGACGACCGTACGCCCGGCACTCTTCTCGCGGCCCCTGCCAATCCTGATCTTCATCTTGGTCGCCGTTATCCTCGATCAGATCGTCAAGATTGCCGTCGACCTCTATCTGCCGCTGCAAGAAGCCGTGCCCGTCATTCCGATGCTGGCGCTCTACCGCACCTATAATCTCGGCGTCGCCTTCTCGATGCTGTCAGGCATGGATGGCTGGTTCATCGTCGGCATGCGCCTGATCATCGTCGCCTTCGTGCTTTATCTCTGGCATCGCACCTCCAAGGATCGCTGGCTGGCGCATCTCGGCTATGCGCTCATCATCGCGGGGGCGATCGGCAATCTCGTCGACCGTTTCGCCTATGGGCATGTGATCGACTACATCCTCTTCCATACGGAAACCTGGTCCTTCGCCGTCTTCAATCTCGCCGACAGCTTCATCACCGTCGGCGCCGGCTGCGTCATCCTCGACGAAATGCTGCAAAAGCCGAAAAAGGCGGATCGCTAAATTTTTAGCGGATTCCTGAAAACATTCGGAAGGGGCGATATGTTAGCTGTATTGCATGCAGAGTATGGCGCAGCTACAGGAACGATTGTCCGCCGCATTCGGCGGAGCCGCCGCTAGGGCCTATCACGGCCGCACGGCGGGTGAATTGTCGCCGGCTCTTTTTCGCTCCCGGCATCCATTGCTCTTCCACTGGCTCGGCGGATCCGGTCTTCTTTCGGCGATCCTGCTGCTGCTGCTTTCCCACTGGGGCGGCCCGCTCATGGCTGGCCTCGGCCTCATCCTGATTGCTGCCATTGCAGGTTATCTTGCTCTTCTTTTCAGGACCGGAAACAGGCACGGCGGCCGCAGCTCGGAAACGCCGGAACGCGTCGATGCGACCGGCCTGCTCGGCACGGTCCATGACGTGCTCGACGATATCGTCGTCACCCGGATGATGGACCGGCGCATCATCGGCGCCAACGAGACGTTCCGCCGCCTCACGGGGCGCGCAAAACCCGAAGGCCAGACCTGCGAGGAGATCGGCCTTGCCTTCCGTCCCGGCCCGCAGCCGCATCGTTACGACGTGGAGATTTCAACGCCCGCCGGACAGCGCATCTTTCTCTGGCACGATGTCGTGACCCGCGACCCGGCAAACGGGCGCCTGCTTCTGCAGAGCATCGCGCGCGATGTGACCGAAGAGCGGCTTGCTGCCGAAGGCCGCGAGGAAGCCCGGCAGAAGGCCGAATATAACAGCGCCGCCAAATCGCGGCTGCTCGCCACCGTCAGCCATGAAATCCGCACGCCTCTATCAGGCATTCTCGGCATGGCGCATCTGATTTCCGAAACGAAGCTGACGCAGGAACAGCAGAATTATCTCACCAGTATCCGTCAGTCCGGCCATGCGCTGACCCAGCTCGTCGAGGATCTGCTCGACTTCTCGACCATCGAGGTCGGCCGTTTCCAGCTCCGCCCACGATCGGAATCCTTGCGTAAACTCGTCGAGAGCGTTGTGGAGATGCTGGCTCATCGCGCTCATGAGAAAGGCATCGAGATCGGTGCGACCGTCTCTTCCGACGTGCCGGAGCTGATGAGCTTCGATCCGGCGCGCCTGCGGCAGGTGCTTTTCAACGTCATCGGCAATGCGGTGAAGTTCACGCAGGCCGGCGGCGTCTTCATCCGTGTCTCAAGAGCGGCCAACGAATTGCTGATATCGGTGACCGATACCGGGCCTGGTATGACAGCGGAGGAGCAGGCGCGCATATTCGGTGAATTCGAGCAGGGCGGCAGCCTTGTCCAGAAGAGCAATGGCACGGGCCTCGGCCTTGCGATCTCCGCCCGCATCCTGCGCGAGTTCGGCGGCTCGCTGGCAGTCGCAAGCGAAAGGGGCAAGGGCAGCCAGTTCACCATCCGCTTTCCGGCCGAACTCTCCGAGGAAGATACCACGAGCCGGAATACATTGCTGGCAGGAAACAGCATCGTGCTGCTCGCCCCGGCGGGTGCGGCTCGCACGGCGATCGCCGAGACGATCACGACGCTCGGGGGGCGCTGTCATCTGGTCGCCGGCGGCGAGGCGGCGCGCGAAAGCCTGCTGTCGCTTGCCCGAAGCGGCGACCGGCCCACCGATATCATCGTCGACCACCGCATGTCCGAGGAGTTCTCGCTGCATATCGCCGATCGCACGGAGATTGCAGGACTCGGCCTGCGCAAGGTGCTGCTCGTCAATCCGGAAGAGCGCAACTCGCATTCGCTCGACCTCTTCGATGCGTGGCTGATCCGGCCGCTGCGCGAACAGTCGCTGATCGACGTCCTGCGCGGGCGCATGCGCGGCATGGAAAAGCGCGACGCGCTGAACGACAACCAACCGGGCATCGGCCTCTCGGTTGCAGAACGCACGACGACAGGCGACGGGCTCTCCATCCTGCTCGGCGAGGACGACCCGATCAACGCCATGCTGGTGCATGTCATGCTGGAAAAGGGCGGCCATTCGGTCCGGCATTTCGAGGATTTCGAATCTCTGCTGGACAGCGCGCTCGGTGACGATCGACCCGACATCATCATCAGCGATCTTTCCATGCCCGGCGGCAACGGTATCGACATGCTCGGACGCCTTCGCGGACACGAGCGGCGGCTCGATCTTCAACCGGTTCCGGTCATCGTTCTGACTGCGGACAAGAGCGACGAATCGCGGCGACAGGTCTTGCTCAACGGCGCCAATCGCGTCATGGTAAAACCGGTAGATCCGGTCAGGCTGCTCACCGAAGTACAGGCGGTTGTTGCTCTTTCAGCCCGCCGCGCTGAGGCGCGCTGAAGCTGGAGAAATCGGCACGTTTCTTGCGTGCACAAAATTCGGTATGTCACTTTCCTGTCGCATATAAGTGTTTTATGGCGTGTGATAAGCCGGCAACGGGAGAATCGCCATGTCTGTTGACATCCTCAATTGTGACGCTACCGCCGAGGCCTCCCGGCCGTCGACGGCTGCCGCCCCGAAGGAAGACGATGTTCTCGGCCGCATCGGCAACCTCGAGACCCGCCTTGCCCGCAGTGCACGCGAAATCGATGCCGCACAGGCCGTGCGCTACCGCGTTTTCGTCGAGGAAATGAAAGCTCAGCTGCCGGCGGACGCCATGCGCCGCGAGCGCGACTTCGATGCCTATGACGCTTTCTGCGACCATCTTCTGGTTCTCGACCGCTCGATCGATGGCGATGCCGAAGACCAGATCGTCGGTACCTACCGCCTGCTCAGGCAGGAAATCGCCATGGCCAATGGCGGTTTTTACTCGGCTTCCGAATTTGCGATCGACGAACTGATTTCCCGTCATCCCGACAAGCGCTTCATGGAACTCGGGCGCTCCTGCGTGCTGCCGGAATACCGCACCAAACGCACGGTCGAACTGCTCTGGCAGGGCAATTGGGCCTATGCGCTGAAGCACGGCATGAGCGCCATGTTCGGCTGCGCCTCCTTCCCGGGAATTTACCCGGAAAGCCACGCGCTGGCTCTTTCGTTCCTTTTTCACAATGTGCTTGCCAAGGATGAATGGGCCGTCGGCGCGCTGCCGCATCTGGCCCGCGATATGGACCTGATGCCGGCTGAAGGCGTCAATCCGAAAAGGGCATTGATGGCGCTGCCGCCACTCATCAAGGGTTACCTGCGCCTCGGCGCCATGGTTGGTTCCAGCGCAGTGGTCGACCAGGCCTTCAACACGACCGACGTGCTGATCGTGCTGCCTATATCCAGCATTTCCGATCGCTATTTGAACTATTACGGCGCAGATGCCGGCCGTTTCGCCAGCTAGTCGCAGCATAGCCATCGCTTGACGGCTAACGGCGATCCATTCATTCTCTCATGGCGTCGTCAGTAGGGCGCATCGGCATTGGTGCCGGCTGGGCTATGCCCGCCTACAAGATCAAACCTCGCGCCATGCCGAATCTGGAAAACCTCAAGAAGAAGGCCAAGCAGTTCCGGTTTTCGATCCGGAACTTCACCAACGGGATAAGGATATCCTTTCAGCGACGATACCGCTTGATGACGTGAAGACGTTGTTTCTTGAATACACAGCAAAGAATGTTCCGTTTCATCAACCATTGAGACTGGAGCCATAGGGTGCATCGTCTGCGATCCGGATGAGAACCTGATTGCCTTTGCCGGCTAGGTCATTCGAGGGCGAACCGGATGCGCGCTTCGCCCTCTCCATCAATCAGGAACCGGCGCCATAGGCCGCGATCGCAGCCATGTTGACGATATCGCTGTCCTTGGCACCCATCGAGGTGATCTGCACCGCCTTGTCGAGACCAACGAGGATCGGGCCGATGACCGTCGAGCCGCCGAGTTCCTGCAGCATCTTCGTCGAAATTGAAGCCGAGTGGAATGCCGGCATGACGAGGACGTTGGCCGGACCGGAAAGACGGCAGAAGGGATATTGCTCCATCGCCTTGCGATTCAGGGCAACGTCGGCGGACATTTCGCCATCATATTCGAAATCGACGCGGCGCTTGTCGAGGATCTTCACGGCCTCGCGGACGCGCTCGGAACGTTCGCCCGAGGGATGGCCGAAGGTGGAATAGGCAAGCATTGCGATGCGCGGCTGGTAGCCCATGCGGCGCGCGAGGCCGGCGGCCTCCTCGGCAATATCGGCCAGTTCCTCAGCCGTCGGCATATCGTGAACCGCGGTATCGGCAACGAAGACCGTACGGCCGCGGCAAAGCGCGATCGACACGCCGATCACACGATGGCCAGGCTTCTGGTCGATGCAGCGGCGCACGTCCTCAAGCGCGGTCGAATAGTTGCGGGTAATACCGGTCACCATGCCGTCGGCATCGCCAAGCGCCACCATGGTCGCCGCAAAATGGTTGCGGTCATTATGGATGAGGCGCTGCACGTCGCGGTGCAGGTAGCCTTTGCGCTGCAGGCGGGCATAGAGATAGTCGATATAGGCGTCGACCCGTGTCGAGATACGGGCATTGACGATCTCCAGGCCCGGACGATTGAGATCGATGCCGGCACGCTCGGCAGTCGCCCGGATCAAATCCTCACGGCCGAGCAGAATGGCGGTGCCGAGCTGCTGGTTGGCGTAGGACATAGCGGCGCGCAGCACCTGCTCCTCTTCGGCCTCGGCGAAGACCACGCGTTTCGGATGACGGCGGACACGCTCATAGAGGCTGGCGAGCGTGGAGGCGATCGGATCACGGCGGGCCGACAGCTCTCGCTTGTAGCCGGCCATATCGCTGATGATCTTGCGGGCGACGCCACTTTCGATCGCCGCTTCGGCAACGGCTGCCGGAATGGCGGAGATCAAGCGCGGATCGAAGGGAACCGGGATGATATATTGAGCGCCGAAGCGCGGACGGTTGCCCTGATAGGCGGCCGCGACATCATCGGGCACGTCCTCACGGGCGAGGCTTGCGAGCGCCTTCACGGCAGCGATCTTCATCGCGTCATTGATGGTCGTGGCGCGGACGTCGAGGGCGCCGCGGAAGATATACGGAAAGCCCAGCACGTTGTTGACCTGGTTCGGATAATCCGAACGACCAGTCGCCATAATGGCGTCGTCACGGATACGGGAGACTTCCTCTGGCGTGATTTCCGGATCGGGATTGGCCATAGCGAAGATGATCGGCCGGTCGGCCATGGAACGGATCATCTCCTCGGAGAAGGCGCCCTTCTGTGATAGGCCAAGAACGACGTCAGCACCCTTCATGGCCTCTTCCAGCGTGCGGGTATCGGTCTTTGCCGCATGGGCCGATTTCCACTGGTTCATGCCTTCGGTGCGGCCCTGATAAATGACACCCTTGGTATCACAAAGGATGATGTTCTCGGGCGCAAAACCCATCGACTTGATGAGCTCGACACAGGCGATGGCGGCAGCACCGGCGCCGTTGCAGACGAGCTTGGTGGTCTTGAGATCGCGGCCTGTCAGCTCCAGCGCATTGATGAGGCCGGCAGCGGCAATGATTGCCGTGCCGTGCTGGTCGTCATGGAATACGGGAATATCCATCAGCTCGCGCAGGCGGCTTTCGATGACGAAACAGTCCGGCGCCTTGATGTCTTCCAGATTGATGCCGCCAAAGGACGGGCCGAGGAAGCGCACGCAGTTGATAAACTCGTCGACATTTTCCGTGTCGACTTCAAGGTCGATCGAATCGACATCGGCGAAACGCTTGAAGAGGACGGACTTGCCTTCCATGACCGGCTTGGAAGCCAATGCTCCGAGATTGCCGAGGCCAAGGATGGCGGTTCCGTTGGAGATGACGGCGACCATATTGCCTCGGGTCGTATAGTCGTAGGCGGTGGCGGGATCGGTGGCGATGGCTTTGACGGGCACCGCGACGCCGGGAGAATAGGCAAGCGAGAGGTCGCGCTGTGTCGCCATCGGCTTGGTCGGGTTGATCTCCAGCTTTCCTGGCCGACCCATCGCGTGAAATTCGAGCGCTTCCTTGTCGGTAACAGAGGTCACCGGCCGTTCTTTCTTCTCCATCTGCGACATGCCTCCTCCAAACGTCTGTGGGTGACGTTTTCCTCTTTCCCAATTGCTGTTGTCATCTATAGCGGCGCGCGGATAGGGTTGGCACCTGTTTTTTTGGGAAAAACTGCACCTCCGTGAACGCACGAATAGACAGCAGAAACGAAGCCTTCTCGGCAGCCGAGCTCGCGACTGAGGAAAGCCGCGCCTCGGCTACGCCGATGATGGAACAATTTATCGAGATCAAGGCGAATAATCCGGATTCGCTGCTCTTCTATCGCATGGGCGATTTTTACGAGCTGTTCTTCGAGGATGCGCTCGAGGCTTCGCGTGCGCTCGGAATCACGCTGACCAAGCGCGGCCAGCATATGGGGCAGGACATTCCGATGTGCGGCGTGCCTGTGCATGCGGCCGACGATTACCTGCAGAAATTGATCGCGCTCGGCTTTCGCGTCGCTGTCTGCGAGCAGGTGGAAGACCCGGCGGAAGCCAAGAAACGCGGCTCGAAATCGGTCGTCAAACGCGACGTCATTCGCTTGGTCACACCGGGTACCATTACCGAGGAAAAGCTGCTTTCTCCCTCGGAATCAAATTATCTGATGGCGCTGTCGCGCATTCGCGGCTCTACCGAGCCTGTGCTGGCGCTCGCCTGGATCGATATTTCCACCGGCGTTTTTCGGGTGGCGGAGACGGATGCTTCGCGGCTGCTTGCCGATATCCTGCGTATCGATCCGCGCGAGCTCATCGTGCCGGATACGATCTTTTATGACGGCGAGCTGAAATCAGTCTTCGACGTGCTTGGCCGCACGGCCGTTCCACAGCCGGCTGTGCTTTTCGATAGCGCGACGGCGGAGACCCGCATAGCGCGCTATTTCGATGTTTCGACGCTCGACGGTTTCGGAAGTTTTTCGCGCGCCGAGCTTGCGGCTGCAGCAGCTGCCGTCGCGTATGTCGAGAAGACGCAGATTGCCGAACGGCCGCCGCTCGGGCGGCCGGAACGGGAAAGCGGCGCCTCGACGCTGTTCATCGATCCGGCCACGCGCGCCAATCTCGAGCTTGTGCGCACGCTGTCCGGCGACCGCAACGGCGCGCTGCTGAAGGCGATCGACCGGACGACCACCGGCGGCGGGGCGCGACTGCTCGCCGAACGGCTGATGTCGCCGCTGACCGATCCCATCCGCGTCAATGAGCGGCTGGATTCGATCGGCTTCCTGATGCAGGAACCGTCGCTCTGCGGCGAGCTGCGCGATGCGCTGAAACATGTGCCCGATATGCCGCGAGCGCTCTCCCGCCTGGCACTCGACCGCGGCGGCCCGCGTGATCTCTGGGCGATTCGTCAGGGGCTCGGCGCCGCCGCGCATATCGCCGGTCTACTGGGAAGCGCGATGTTGCCGGAAGAATTGGAGCAGGCGCGCAAGGGGCTGCAGGCACTGCCATCAGGCCTCGAAACCTTGCTTGCGGAAAACCTTGCCGAGGAGCTGCCGCTCCTAAAACGCGATGGCGGCTTCCTGCGCGACGGCGCGAATGCCGACCTCGACGAGGTTCGGGCGCTGCGCGACCAGTCGCGCCGGGTCATTGCCGGTCTGCAGCTGCAATATGCCGACGAGACCGGCATCAAGTCGCTGAAGATCAAGCACAACAATATCCTCGGTTATTTCATCGAGGTCACCGCCGGCAATGCCGGACCGATGACAGATACGGCCGAGGCGAAGGCTCGGTTCATCCATCGCCAGACGATGGCGAATGCCATGCGGTTCACGACGACGGAACTCGCCGATCTCGAAAGCCGCATCGCCAATGCCGCCGACCGCGCACTGCAGATCGAGCTTGAGGCCTTCGATCGGATGACCGAAGCGACTGTCGCCGAAGCCGAAGCGATCAAAGCCGGCGCCCGGGCGCTGGCCGTCATCGATGTTGCGGCAGGGCTGGCATTGCTTGCCGAAGAGCAGGCTTATTGCCGGCCACTGGTCGACGGATCGAAGATGTTTGCCATCGAGGGCGGGCGTCACCCTGTTGTCGAACAGGCCCTGCGGCGTCAGTCCATCGGCCCCTTCGTCGCCAATAATTGCGATCTGTCGCCGGTCTCCGACGGCAAGGATGGGGCGATCTGGCTGCTGACCGGCCCGAATATGGGCGGTAAGTCCACCTTCCTGCGGCAGAACGCGCTGATCTCGATTCTCGCCCAGATGGGTTCCTTCGTGCCGGCAACGTCAGCGCATATCGGCATTGTCGACCGGCTGTTTTCGCGCGTCGGCGCCTCCGACGATCTGGCGCGCGGGCGTTCCACCTTCATGGTGGAAATGGTCGAGACGGCTGCAATCCTCAATCAGGCAACCGATCGTTCCCTCGTCATTCTCGACGAGATCGGCCGTGGTACTGCGACCTTCGACGGCCTTTCCATCGCCTGGGCCGCCGTCGAGCATCTGCACGAGGCCAATCGCTGCCGTGGGCTCTTTGCCACGCATTTCCACGAGCTGACAGTGCTCTCCGAAAAGCTTGCCCGGCTATCGAACGCGACAATGCGGGTGAAGGAATGGGACGGCGACGTCATCTTCCTGCATGAAGTCGGTCCAGGTGCGGCCGACCGATCCTACGGCATTCAGGTCGCGCGGCTTGCCGGCCTGCCGGCTTCTGTCGTCGCCCGAGCACGCGATGTATTGACGCGCCTGGAAGATGCCGATCGGAAGAATCCGGCGAGCCAGCTGATCGATGATCTGCCGCTCTTCCAGGTGGCCGTGCGCCGCGAAGAGACATCCCGCGGGCCTTCCAAGGTGGAGGAAGCGCTGAAGACGATGAGCCTCGACGACATGACACCGCGAGAGGCGCTCGATGCGCTTTACGACCTCAAAAAGAAGATGAAGTAGGAGCAGCCCCCGTGTTCATGGAAAAACTGCTTCAGGAAACGCAGCGCCTCTCCGTCATCGTCTCGATGCTCGAAATCATGAAACAATCGGATGGTAATCTTGAGGCACGCGGCTGGAACACGCCGATCGGCATGGCGAAGATCACCAGCTCCTGCCTTGTGATCGGCGAACTGAGCGGTGCGATCATTGACGCTGGATACCGAGAATGTGACAAGGCGACGCTTAACGGCATCATGAGCGAGACTCGGCAAGTTCTCAATACGCTGCTGGCACAGGGCTCAGCCTGAGAACTTGCGGCAAAGCGTCCCTCTCCAACGGCTTGCCAACACCATTTCGCCAAATTTAAGGGTTCATGCAATATGAACGCCTGTGTCATCAGGCGGGCAAAGAGGCAATAGCGCATGCAGACGAAATCAGAGGCACGCCACGAGCACGCGGCCCGGACCGAAGAGGCAACCGCTCGGCCGATGGGGATGCACGACATCGATTTCTCAGAAATCCTCGATGTGGAACTGCTGCAGGGGCAAAGCGACGCCATTGCCGAAGCCAACCGCAACCGTCCCGACGTGCTGCGCAACGATCTTCTTGCCGTTTTGAAGAAGGCGAGCGTCGAAGGCCGCAGGAAGGCGCGTGACCTGCTCGATGCCCAAGGTGGCGGACTTGATTGCGCCCACCGCATTTCCTGGCTGCAGGACCAGATCATTGCCGTTCTCTATAATTTCGCCACCGAGCATGTCTTCCCGAAGCAGAAGGACAAGTTTGCGGTGACCGCTGTCGGTGGCTATGGCCGCGACACGCTGGCGCCGGGCTCCGATATCGACCTGCTCTTCCTCTTCCTGCCGAAGCCGGCGGAAGAGACGCACAAGGCCGTCGAGTTCATGCTCTACATGCTGTGGGACATGGGCTTCAAGGTCGGGCATGCGACCCGCACGGTCGAGGAATGCATCGCGCTTTCCAAATCCGACATGACGATCCGCACCGCTATTCTGGAGATGCGCTACATCTGCGGGCTGAAGTCGCTGGAGACCGAGCTGGAAGCCCGCTTCGACAAGGAAATCGTCACCGGCACCGGACCGGAATTCATCGCCGCCAAGCTCGCTGAACGCGACGAGCGCCACCGCAAAGCGGGCGACACGCGATACCTCGTCGAGCCGAACGTCAAGGAGGGCAAAGGCGGCCTTCGCGACCTGCACACGCTCTTCTGGATTTCGAAATATTATTATCACGTCCGCGACCCGGCGGATCTTGTGCCGCTCGGCGTGCTGTCGAAGCAGGAATACCGGCTCTTGGAAAAGGCCGACGATTTTCTCTGGGCTGTGCGCTGCCACATGCACTTCCTCACCGGAAAGGCCGAGGAGCGTCTTTCCTTCGATATCCAGCGCGAGATCGCCGAGGCTCTCGGCTATCATTCGCGCCCCGGCCTCTCGGCCGTCGAGCGCTTCATGAAGCACTATTTCCTGATCGCCAAAGACGTGGGCGATCTGACCCGCATCCTTTGTGCAGCACTTGAAGACCAGCAGGCAAAGTCGATCCCCGGCCTGACCGGCGTCATCAGCCGCTTTACCCACCGTAACCGCAAGATCCCCGGCAGCGTCGAGTTCGTGGAAGATCGCGGCCGTATCGCGCTCGCCAATCCCGATGTCTTCAAGCGCGATCCGGTCAGCATTATCAGGCTGTTCCATGTCGCCGATATCAACGGGCTCGAATTCCATCCCGATGCGCTGAAGCGCGTCACGCGTTCACTCGGTCTCGTCAACAACGATCTGCGCGAGAACGACGAGGCCAACCGGCTGTTCCTGTCGATCCTGACGTCCAAGCGCGATCCGGCGCTGATCCTGCGGCGCATGAACGAGGCCGGCGTGCTTGGCCGCTTCATTCCCGAATTCGGCAAGATCGTCGCGATGATGCAGTTCAATATGTATCACCACTATACGGTCGACGAGCACCTGATCCGCGCCATCGATGTCCTCTCGGAGATCGACAAGGGCAAGGCGGAGGAACTGCATCCGCTCGCCAACAAGCTCATGCCGCATATCGAGGACCGCGAGGCGCTCTATGTCGCGGTCTTGCTGCACGATATCGCCAAGGGCCGGCAGGAGGACCATTCGATTGCCGGCGCCCGCGTCGCCCGCAAGCTCTGCGCCCGTTTCGGCCTGTCGCAGAAGCAGACCGAGATCGTCGTCTGGCTGATCGAGGAACATCTGACCATGTCGATGGTCGCCCAGACGCGCGACCTGACGGACCGCAAGACGATCACCGACTTCGCCGATCGCGTTCAGTCCCTGGATCGGCTGAAGATGCTGATGATCCTGACGATCTGCGACATCCGCGCCGTCGGTCCGGGCGTCTGGAACGGCTGGAAGGGCCAGTTGCTGCGCACGCTCTACTACGAGACGGAACTGCTGCTTGCCGGCGGCTTCTCCGAGGTGTCGCGCAAGGAGCGTGCCCAGGCTGCCGCCGAGGCGCTCTATGCGGCCCTGTCCGACTGGAGCCAGAAAGACCGCCGCACCTATGCCAAGCTGCACTACCAGCCCTACCTGCTCTCCGTGCCGCTGGAAGACCAGATCCGCCACGCGCATTTCATCCGCCAGGCGGACAAGGCCGGCCAGGCGCTGGCGACCTCGGTGCGCACCGACAGTTTCCATGCCATTACCGAGATCACCGTTCTTTCGCCCGACCATCCCCGCCTGCTTGCCGTCATTGCCGGTGCTTGCGCGGCTGCCGGCGCCAACATCGTCGACGCGCAGATCTTCACGACTTCGGATGGCCGCGCGCTCGATACGATCCATGTCAGTCGCGAGTTTCCGAACGACGAGGACGAGCTTCGTCGTGCCGCCACGATCGGCAGGATGATCGAAGACGTGCTTTCCGGCCGCAAGCGTCTGCCCGAGGTGATCGCGACCCGCGCGAAGAACCGCAAGAAGAGCAAGGCCTTCATCATTCCGCCGTCGGTGACGATCACCAACAGCCTGTCGAACAAGTTTACGGTCATCGAGGTGGAATGTCTCGACCGGCCGGGCCTGCTCTCGGAAATGACAGCGGTGCTGTCCGATCTTTCGCTCGATATTCAATCCGCGCGCATCACCACCTTCGGTGAAAAGGTCATCGATACATTCTACGTCACCGATCTCGTCGGTCAGAAGATTTCCGGCGACAGCAAACGCGCGAATATCACTGCCCGTATGAAAGCGGTCATGGCCGAGGAGCAGGACGAACTGCGCGAGCGTATGCCTTCCGGCATCATCGCGCCACCCGCTACATCAGCCGAAAAGAAAGCCGGTCCCCCCGCATGAGCCTCGTCAAGAAATTCGCCACGGTCGGCGGCGCCACACTCGGCAGCCGCATCTTTGGTTTTGCCCGCGAAACGCTGATGGCCGCAGCCCTTGGCACCGGGCCGATGGCCGACGTCTTCTATGCCGCCTTCCGTTTCCCGAATCTCTTCCGCCGGCTGTTTGCCGAAGGCGCCTTCAACGCCGCCTTCGTGCCGCTCTTTGCCAAGGAGATCGAAGCGAACGGCACTGACGGTGCCAAGCGCTTTTCGGAAGAAGTCTTCGGCGTTCTCTTTTCCGTGCTGCTGCTCATCACCATCGTGATGGAGCTTTCCATGCCGCTGCTTGTGCGCTTCGTCATCGCGCCGGGCTTTGCTGATGATCCCGAGAAGTTCGGTATCACCATCCGCATGGCCGCTGTGATGTTTCCCTATCTCATGTGTATGTCGCTGACGGCGATGATGAGCGGCATGCTGAATTCGCTGCATCACTTCTTCGCCGCTGCCGTCGCGCCTATCTTCCTTAACGTCGTGATGATCGGCGCGCTCTTTTATGCGCTTTATACCGGCGCCGAACCGCTGGCGACGGCCTGGTATCTCTCCTGGGGTGTGCTGGTCGCCGGCATCCTACAGCTTGTCGTCGTCTATGTCGGCGTGCTGCATGCCGGCATGAGCATCGGCTTCCGCTTTCCAAAGATAACGCCGAACGTGAAGCGGTTGCTGATCCTTGCGGTTCCGGCGGCCGTGACCGGTGGCATCACGCAGATCAACCAGCTCATCGGCCAGGCAATCGCCTCCTCCCGGGAAGGCGCGATTGCCGCCCTGCAATATGCCGATCGCATCTACCAGCTTCCGCTCGGCGTCGTCGGTGTCGCCGTCGGTGTGGTTCTGCTGCCCGAGCTTGCCCGTTCGCTCAAGGGCGGAGCATTGCGCGAGGCCGCCTTTCTGCAGAATCGCTCGATCGAATTCGTGCTGTTCCTGACGATCCCAGCTGCATTCGCGCTGTGGATCCTCTCCGACGAGATTATTCGCGTGCTCTATGAGCGTGGAGCCTTCCATCAGGACAACACCCTGCTCGTCGGATCGATCCTGGCGATCTACGGCATAGGCTTGCCGGCTTTCGTGCTGATCAAGGCGCTGCAGCCGGGCTTTTATGCCCGCGAAGACACCAAGACGCCGATGCGTTTTTCAGCAATCGCGGTGGCGACCAACTGTGCCGCGGCGCTGACGCTGTTCCCCTATATGGGCGCGCCGGGCATCGCAGTCGCTGAAGCCACTGCCGGCTGGATCAGCACCGTGCTGCTCTTCACCACGCTTCTGCGCCGCGGTCATCTGACATGGGAATGGGCACTGGCCAAACGCGCAGCGCTGCTGGTCGTCGCCGCGGCTGTCATGGGCACAGTCATCATCTACCTCAAGCAGCACTGGGCGCCCTGGCTTGCTTCGGGCGCGCCGCTTTTGACCAAGGTCGGCACGCTTGGCCTGCTGATCGCGATTTCCATGGTCGTCTATTTCGCGACCGCCTTCCTGATCGGCGGAGCAGACCTCGGCATGATCCGGCGCAACCTCAATCGCAAACCGGCACCGGCGAAAGATGCCTAACGTCCTTTTTACGCAATTCCGGACGCGAAACCGCTGCACATTTTTGCCGGAATTGCTTTAGCAATCCACCCATCGTCGCTGCGGCCCGACATCGACGTGGACGATGCCATTGCAATAGGTGCCGATCCCTCCGATGCCGGGTGCGGTTTTCGCAGCGGCGATGATCGTGCGCTCCGACACGCCGCGAATCCGGATATCAGCCGCAAGGCATTTCCCGTGCATGGAACCGTGGCGGCGGGGGTGTGGCCGGAAGCCCGAAGTTATCATCGGCCGTCGTCCGGTCTTTGCCGCGATATGCGATAAAACCGCCCGCAATCGCGCCGGAAAACAGCTGGCGCGAACGCTGACGGTCTGCATCGTGTAAGCAATGCGCGTCTCGTGTTTGGGAAGTTGGCTGGTCTGCCGTCGATGATCTTGACCGACGGCTGTGGTTGCTGATTGTAGGGCGAAAAGGCCTGCCATGGCGAGCAAACTGGCGTTCTGCATGGTCCCTCCGATCGGTTATCCCGACGGCCCCTTTGGGCCGCCAGCCCGGCGAGAGGATTTTCAGTTCAAAGAAAGCTTTTCTGTGAAATTTTATACTCAATTTTAGCTAAGATGACTGATCAATTTGGCGTAAAATCGGGCATTTTATCACATCGAAATGGAATAAACTTCCCAATCTGGAGATCCCATGACCCAATCCCTGTTTCTCATCACCCTCGTCGTCGACGATTATGACCGCGCCAAAGCCTTCTATTGTGAGGCCCTCGGCTTCGAATGCCTTCAAGATGAAGTACAGCCGGAAGGCAAGCGCTGGGTCGTCGTCAAGCCAAAGGGCGGGGATGGCGCGGCCTTTCTGCTGGCGCAGGCGGCAAATGAGGCTCAGCGAGCCGCCGTCGGAAATCAGACCGGCGGGCGTGTCGGCTTCTTCCTCAAAACCGACGATTTTGCGCGCGATCACGCAGCGATGCTTGGTTCCGGCGTTCACTTTCTGGAGGAACCCCGACATGAGGTTTACGGCACCGTTGCGGTCTTTTCGGATCCTTACGGCAACACCTTCGACCTCATTCAACACGCTGCGCCCACCGCCTCTTGATTGCGACCGGGAGCGCGTGCATAAGCGCCCGCGTTAGCAACATGGGCCTTTGGCCCTGGGGCCCTCCACCAGCCTAATCGAGGACAACATCATGGGCGAATTCAAGAAGCTCGTATTCTCTGGCGTTCAGCCCACGGGCAATCTGCATCTCGGCAATTATCTCGGCGCGATCCGCCGCTTCGTGCAGCTCCAGGACGGCAACGACTGCATCTATTGCGTCGTCGATCTGCATGCGCTGACTGCGCAGCTCGTCCACGAGGACATGCTGTCACAGACGCGCTCGATCGCAGCCGCCTTCATCGCCTCCGGCATCGACGCTGAAAAGCATATCGTCTTCAATCAGTCCGCCGTACCGCAGCACGCCGAACTCGCCTGGATCTTCAATTGTGTCGCCCGCCTCGGCTGGATGAACCGCATGACGCAGTTCAAGGACAAGGCCGGCAAGGACCGAGAGCAGGCCTCGCTCGGTCTCTACGCCTATCCGAGCCTGATGGCCGCCGACATTCTCGTCTACCGCGCCACGCATGTGCCCGTCGGCGAGGACCAGAAGCAGCACCTTGAGCTGACGCGTGACATCGCGATGAAGTTCAATCTCGATTACGCCTCGCATATCCGCAAAACGAATTACGGGATCGACATCACCGTCGGCGACGAGCCGGTGCATGCCTATTTCCCGATGGTCGAACCGTTGATCGGCGGGCCAGCGCCGCGCGTCATGTCGCTACGCGACGGCACGAAGAAGATGTCGAAGTCCGATCCGTCGGACCTGTCGCGCATCAACCTGATGGACGACGAGGACGCGATCTCCAAGAAGATCCGCAAGGCCAAGACCGATCCGGACGGCTTGCCGAGCGAAGTGGCCGGCCTCGAAAGCCGACCGGAAGCCGAAAACCTCGTCTCGATCTATGCCGCACTTGCCGACAAGACGAAGGAGCAGGTGCTTGCCGAATTCGGCGGCCAGCAATTCTCCGTCTTCAAGCCGGCACTGATCGATCTCGCCGTTCAGGTGCTATCGCCGATAACAGGCGAAATGCGCCGCCTGATGAACGATACGAGCCATATCGATGCGATCCTGCGCAACGGCAATGAACGTGCGAGGGCACGCGCCGACGTGACGATGCGCGAACTTCGCGAGATCATCGGCTTCCTCTATTAGAGCCTTTCCTGATTAGATTGCAGCATTCTGTTGGCTCAAACGGAGTCGGATGGTCGACCGGCCGGCGCGCGTCGTAGCCCAGATCTACGGCCAAGCCGGCCGGTCGATCAGACGGCCCGTTTCAGCCAACCCCGGTGGTTTGCTTGCAAACCAGCTAGGGCCGGGCATCTTTCCGCCAGGATCAAAGGCGATCGGCTCGGACGTACCAAGGGTATGCCATTCGCCAATCGCCTTTGATCCTGACGAAAACCTGTTCCGGCAGAATGCTACAAGCTAGCCAGGAAAGGCTCTAATCCCATCGACATGCAGAGCTCCCGTGCAAAACGGGGGCTTGCAAATTTTCGGTCACAGGTGTCAGAGTCCGCACCATGGTATCAAAGCGACTCTCACGGCTCGAAGGTCATCGCCGCAAATTCATGGCGGTGATCGACGGGACACCCGAATGCCAACGCGCCGTCCATTATGCCGGGCGGCGCGCCAAGAATTCCAATGGCGGCCTCGTCCTTCTCTACGTGATCCCCGAAGGCGATTTCCAGCAATGGCTCGGCGTCGAGGAGATCATGCGGGCGGAAGCCCGCGAGGAAGCGGAAGCCACCGTCGCAAAGATCGCACAGATCGTGCGCGAGACGATCGGCATCGAGCCTGAGATCGTGATCCGCGAGGGCAATTCGGCCGAGCAGATCAATGCGGTGATAGAGGAAGACCGGGACGTCGCCATCCTCGTGCTTGCCGCAGGCTCCGCCAAAGAAGGACCGGGACCGCTGGTTTCCTCCGTCGCAGGGCGTGGAGCGGCCTTTCCCATTCCGGTCACCGTGCTGCCCGACACACTGACCAACGAGGAAATCGACGCCCTCTGTTAAGCCATTTCTTGAGTATCAGTCTCTTGAATCGGCCAGACAATAGGCTTATTTTCTTTTGAAGAATTCTAAAGACGGCAGAGGTCACAGCCCGCCGCATGGAGAGCGAGATGTTCATTCAGACCGAAGCCACGCCGAACCCAGCCACGCAGAAGTTCCTTCCCGGCAAGGTGGTGATGGAAAACGGCACGGCCGAATTCCGCAATGCCGATGAGGCCCAGGCTTCACCGCTCGCTGCCCGTCTCTTTGAAATTCCGGGCGTCACAGGCGTCTATTTCGGCTACGATTTCATCTCCGTCTCCAAGGACAATGCCGAGTGGCAGCACCTGAAGCCGGCAATTCTCGGCTCGATCATGGAGCATTTCATGTCCGGCAAACCGGTCATGGGCGACGCTTCCATCCTTTCGGAAGATGTCGATGCGGGCGATGAATTCTTCGACGAAGGCGATGAATCGATCGTGCTGACCATCAAGGAACTGCTTGAGACCCGCGTGCGTCCGGCCGTTGCCCAGGATGGCGGCGACATCACCTTCCGTGGCTTCAAGGACGGCAAGGTTTATCTGAACATGAAGGGCTCCTGCTCCGGCTGCCCGTCTTCGACGGCAACGCTGAAACACGGTGTCCAGAACCTGCTGCGCCATTTCGTTCCGGAAGTGCAGGAAGTGATTGCCGCTTAAAAAATCTCTGATGCGTCCGGCCGTTCATATTCGGTTCGGCCAGACGGATTTATGGATAGGCGACAATAGTTTATTCGGAAATTGATGGCATGATCGTTCTGGCGCTCGACACGGCAGGTGTAGATTGCGCTGCCGCTATTTATGACAGCGGCAGGAATACGGTGCTGGGGGAGGCATCGGACATGATCGGCAAGGGACATGCTGAACATCTGATGGGTATCGTCGACCGCGCGCTGGATCAGGCGGGCGTTACGCTCTCGGATGTCGACCGCCTCGCCGTCACCATCGGACCAGGCTCCTTCACCGGTATCCGCGTCGGCGTTGCTGCAGCCCGCGGTTTTGCGCTTTCCCTCAATGTGCCAGCCGTCGGTATCACGACACTCGAAGTCATGGCGGCTGCTCAGCGCGAAAAGATGCCGGGCCGGCCCGTGCTTGCGGCAATGGATGCCAAGCGGGACGAAATCTACCTCCAGTCCTTCGCAGCCGACGGCACGCCGCTCGACGAGGCGCATGCGGCGAGCGTATCGGAGGCCAAGGCTTTTGCCGCCGGTTTCGACGGTGAGATCACCGGTTCAGCGACACCACTCCTGAAGCCCGATGTGGCCGGCGAGCAGGCCAACTCCTTCCCGATCTCCATCGTGGCGCGCCTCGGTGCGGCCGCGAGCCCGAATTCCGGAAAGCCGAAACCCCTTTATCTGCGCGGACCCGATGCCAAACCGCAGGCCGGGTACGCGATTGCAAGAGTATGACAATGCTGGAAGCCTATCTGACGCTGAAGCCGGAATTCGAAATCGTCGCGATGGAGCCGGAGGATTGCCTCGATGTTTCCGTGCTGCATCGCGAGCGCTTTGCGCGCCCTTGGGGTGACGGCGAATTCCACAGCCTGCTTTCGCAGAACACCGTCTTCGGCTTCGTCGCCCGCCAGACCAATGCCATCCTGAAGAAGACTCTGCCGGGCTTCGTCCTTGCGCGCCAGGCGGCGGGCGAGGCCGAAATCCTGACCGTTGCCGTACAGGCGAAGGTTGCTCGCTCCGGCCTCGGCTGGCGGCTGATGCAGGCCGCCATGCGCGAGGCGCGTCTTCGCGGCGGCGAGAGCATGTTCCTGGAAGTCGACAACAGCAATACCGCCGCCCTTGGCCTCTATCGCAAGCTCGGATTCGAGCAGGCGGGCGAACGCAAGGGCTATTATAAGGACGCCAATGGGGCTACTTCCACGGCGCTTGTCATGAAGCGCGTTCTTCGGTAGTTCCCTTCTCGACAGGAATAACGAGAAGGCAGCCATGACTGACGAAGCCAAGACCCTTGAGGAGCTTTGCGCTGAACGCGGCATGCGCATGACGGAGCAGCGCCGCGTGATCGCGCGCATTCTCGAAGACTCCGAAGATCATCCTGACGTCGAAGAGCTTTACCGCCGCTCCGTCAAGGTCGACGCCAAGATTTCGATCTCGACGGTCTATCGTACGGTGAAGCTGTTCGAAGATGCCGGCATCATCGCCCGCCACGACTTCCGTGACGGCCGCTCCCGCTACGAGACGGTCCCCGAAGAACATCACGATCACCTGATCGACCTGAAGACTGGCGTGGTCATCGAATTCCGCTCACCGGAAATCGAGGCATTGCAGGAACGCATTGCGCGCGAACACGGCTTCAAGCTCGTGGATCATCGGCTGGAACTCTACGGCATCCCGCTGAAGAAAGACGAAATCTAATAGGATGGCAGTCCGGGAGCGCCGCATTTGATCGTCTGGCTGCGCATTACCTTCGCGCTTACCGTCATCATTGTCGCGAGCATCCTGCTCATGCCGCTGCAGGTTCTGGCGCTTTATTTCGACTGGAAGCTGCGCCGCACACTGCCCCGGCTCTGGCATCGCATCGTCTGCTATTGTCTCGGCATCCGGATTCGCGTGGGCGGCACGCTTGAAAGCCGCCGTCCGCTGATGCTTTGCTCGAACCACTCCTCGTGGATGGACATCATGGTCATGTCGGCCATTGCCGACGTCGCTTTCATCGCCAAGATCGAGGTGCGCGACTGGCCGATCTTCGGCACGCTCGCCAAGCTGCAGAAGAGCGTCTTCGTGGTGCGCGAGGAAAAACGCCGCACCGGCGATCAGGCGAGCGAGATCGCCGGCCGCATGGCAGACGGCGAAATCGTCGTGCTGTTTCCCGAGGGAACGACCTCCGACGGAAATCGCCTGCTGGAAGTCAAATCGTCGCTCTTCGGCGCGGCTGCCATGGCGGTGCCCCATTCCCCGACCGGCATGGTTATGGTCCAGCCGGTGTCCATCGCCTATACGCAGGTCCATGGTATCGCCATGGGCCGCTACCATCGTCCGCTTGCGGCCTGGCCCGGCGATATCGAGCTTCTGCCACATCTCAGCGACATCCTGAAATGCGGGGCGATCGACGTCGAAGTTTCCTTTGGCGAGGCGGTCGAATATGGCGAGAAGACCAATCGGAAGGCGGTCAGCACAATGATCTCCGCCCGCATCCGCAACCTGTTGAACAGCAGTCTGCGCGGCCGCGACATCGGTTAGAGCCTTTCCTGGTTAGATTGAAGCATTCTGTTGGCTCAAACGGAGTCGGATGGTCGACCGGCCGGCGCGCGTCGTAGCCAGATCTACGGCCAAGCCGGCCGGTCGATCAGGCAGCCCGTTTCAGCCAACCCGCTGGTTTGCCTGCAAACCAGCTAGGGCCGGGCATCTTTGCGCCAGGATCAAAGGCGATCGGCTCGGACGTACCTTGGGGTATGCCCGTCGCCAATCGCCTTTGCCCTGACGAAAACCTGCTCCGGCAGAATGCTGCAATCTGGCCAGGAAAGGCTCTAAGGCGAGAGTCCCTTTTCTCGCGCGTCAAAAACCACTAAATAGCGCGCCATGACCCAGGACAGCGCCCTTCTTCAGGCCCCGGAGACTTCTCTTCGCGATGGCTCCAATAGCCGCAAGGTTTTCATCAAAACCTATGGCTGCCAGATGAACGTCTATGACTCGACGCGCATGAGCGATGCTCTTGCGCGCGACGGCTATGAGCCGACCGAGGACATGGAAGAGGCAGACCTCGTCCTGCTCAACACCTGTCATATCCGCGAGAAGGCCGCCGAGAAGGTCTATTCCGCGCTCGGGCGCCTGCGCGAGATGAAGAAACGCAAGGCTGCCGACGGCCGCGAGATGATGATCGGTGTCACTGGTTGCGTCGCTCAGGCTGAAGGCGAAGAAATCCTGCGTCGCGCTCCGGCTGTCGATGTCGTTATCGGCCCGCAGACCTATCACCGCCTGCCCGAAGCGCTGCGCCGCGCCAAGGAAGGCCATCGCGTCGTCGATACGGAATATGCGATCGAGGACAAGTTCGAGCATCTGCCGATTGCCGAAGCGCCGAAGATCCGTGCCCGCGGTGTGACGTCCTTCCTGACCGTGCAGGAAGGCTGCGACAAATTCTGTACCTTCTGCGTCGTGCCCTATACGCGCGGTTCCGAGGTCTCGCGACCGGTCTCTCAGATCGTCGAAGAGGCAATGCGGCTCGTCGATGGGGGCGTGCGCGAAATCACCCTTCTCGGACAGAACGTCAATGCCTGGCATGGCCTCGGCCCGAAGGGCGAAGAGTGGAGCCTTGGCGACCTGCTCTACCGGCTTGCCGATATCCCCGGCCTGGCACGACTTCGCTACACCACCAGCCATCCGCGCGACATGGACGACCGGCTGATCGAGGCGCATCGCGACCTTCGCACGCTGATGCCTTATCTGCACCTGCCGGTTCAGGCGGGCTCGGACCGTATTCTCAAAGCCATGAACCGCCGGCACACGGCAGCGGAATACCTCTCCCTCATCGAGCGCATCCGCAAGGCGCGTCCCGACATAGCTCTCTCCGGCGACTTCATTACCGGCTTTCCGGGGGAGACAGATGCGGAATTTGAGGATACACTAAAACTCGTTGAGAAGGTGCGTTACGCGCAAGCCTTCTCGTTCAAATATTCGACGCGGCCGGGTACGCCCGGGGCGGAATTGAAGGACCAGGTGCCGGAAGATATCAAGGCAGAACGGCTGGAACGCCTGCAGGCACTGCTTCTCAAGCAGACGCAGGAATTCAACGAGTCCTGCATCGGCAAGGAAATCGATCTTCTCCTCGAAAAGCCGGGCCGCATGCCTGGACAGCTCATCGGACGCTCACCGTGGTTGCAGTCCGTGAATGTTGATGCAAAAGCATCGCAAATCGGTGACATTATTAAAGTGCGAATCACAGGAACCGGAACCAACAGCCTGTTTGCCGAACGCGCAGAGGCTGAGGTCTAACCCAGGGAGCCCGACCGCTTGAACGGACAGGAATTGGTTTCTACTTCACCGCGCCACCCACGCATTGCGAGCGACGCCAATCACTTCGTCCTGACGTTCGAGAACAATCGGTTCGCCAGCGAACTTTTCGGACAGTTCGATCAGAATCTGAAGCTCTTGGAACAGCGGCTCAATATCGATGCGCGGGCGCGCGGTAATTCCGTTGTCATCACCGGCGATGTGCTGGCGACCAATCAGGCGCGGCGCACACTGGATTACCTCTATGAAAAACTCCAGAAAGGCGGCAGTGTGGAGCATTCAGATGTGGAAGGCGCAATTCGCATGGCGGTTGCAGCCGACGACCAGCTCACGCTGCCGACAATGGAGAAAAAAGCCAAATTGACGATGGCGCAGATTTCGACGCGCAAGAAGACGATCATAGCGCGCACGCCGACGCAGGATGCCTACATGCGGGCGCTGGAGCGCTCGGAAATGGTGTTCGGCGTCGGCCCCGCCGGCACCGGCAAGACCTATCTCGCCGTCGCCCACGCAGCCCAGCTTTTGGAGCGCGGCGCCGTCGAGAAGATCATCCTGTCGCGACCGGCGGTCGAAGCCGGCGAGCGTCTGGGCTTCCTGCCGGGCGACATGAAAGAGAAGGTCGATCCTTATCTGCGTCCGCTCTACGACGCACTCTACGACATGATCCCCGGCGACAAGGTCGAGCGCGCGATCACCGCCGGCGTCATCGAAATTGCGCCGCTCGCCTTCATGCGCGGACGCACGCTCGCCAACGCTGCAATCATCCTCGATGAGGCGCAGAACACCACGGCGATGCAGATGAAGATGTTCCTGACGCGTCTTGGCGAGAATTCGCGGATGATCATCACCGGCGACCCGAGCCAGATCGACCTGCCGCGCGGCGTCAAATCCGGCCTCGTGGAAGCGCTGCATCTGCTGAACGATGTCGAGGGCATTTCGATGGTGCGCTTCAAGGATGTCGACGTCGTGCGCCATCCGCTGGTCGGTCGTATCGTCAAGGCCTATGACGCAACCTATATAGCGGCAAACGAAGAGGCCAGCCGGCAGGACTGATGGCCGAACTCGACATACAGATCAGCATCGAGGACATGGGCTGGCCCACCGAAGACGTGTTGCATGCCCTTGGCGAACGCGTACTGGGTGCGGCGGCCACCTATTTGCGGGAAGAGGAAAAGCAGCCCTTCCCGAAGATGCCGCCGGAAGTTTCGCTCGTCTTTACCGACGATGCCTCCATCCAGGACATCAATGCGGAATGGCGCGGCAAGGACAAGCCGACCAACGTGCTGTCATTTCCGGCCTTCCCGGTCAAACCCGGCAAAATGCCCGGCCCGATGCTCGGCGATATCATCATCGCCCTAGAAACAGTAGAGCGCGAGGCGCGAGAGCTCGAAAAGAGCTTTGACGATCATCTCACTCATCTTATGGTGCATGGTTTCTTGCACCTGCTCGGCTACGACCATATGAATAATGACGAAGCCGAAATTATGGAGAGGCTGGAGACTCGCATTTTGGCAGTACTCGGCCTATCTGACCCCTACGAGGGTCAAGACCTTAAAATGGAACCATGAGCGACTTTTCAACGAAGCCGGCGTCAGACGCCAAGGACTCCGACCAATCCTCCTCTTCCGACGAGGGTGGCAGTAGTCGACACCGACCGCAATCCTTCTGGTCGCGCGCGGCGCGCATCTTAAGACCACAACAGGGTTCGCGCCTGCGCGAAGATATCGCCGATGCGCTGATGACCGACCCGGCAGCGGCCGATGCCTTTTCGCCCGACGAGCGGGCGATGCTTCACAATATCCTGCGCTTCCGCGAAGTGCGCGTCGCCGACGTCATGGTGCCGCGTGCCGATATCGAGGCGGTCGACCAGACCATCACCATCGGCGAATTGATGATCCTCTTCGAGGAAAGCGGCCGCTCGCGCATGCCGGTCTATGCCGAAACGCTCGACGATCCGCGCGGCATGGTGCATATCCGCGACCTTCTTTCCTATATCGCCAAGCAGGCGCGCAACAAGCGCCGTAGCGGCACGAAGCCTGCGGCAGGCGCGCCGGCGATCGAGGTCTCTCCGGAAAATATCCAGAAGGCGCCGCGCTCGGCCAAGCCGAACTTCGACCTCGGACGCGTGGACCTGCAGAAGACGCTCGCCGAAACCGGCATTATCAGACAGATCCTCTTCGTGCCACCCTCGATGCTGGCCTCCGATCTGCTGCGTCGCATGCAGATAAACCGCACGCAGATGGCGCTGGTCATTGACGAATATGGCGGTACTGATGGCCTTGCCTCGCACGAAGACATCGTGGAGATGGTGATCGGCGATATCGACGACGAACATGATGATGAAGAAGTCATGTTCAAGCGCGTTTCTGAAGATGTCTTCGTTGCCGACGCCCGTGTCGAACTAGAGGACATTGCCGAAGCCATCGGCCCGGATTTCGACATCAGCGAACAGATCGACGAGGTCGATACGCTGGGCGGTCTGATCTTCTCGGCACTCGGGCGCATCCCGGTGCGCGGTGAAGTCGTCCAGGCCCTGCCCGACTTCGAGTTCCACATCCTCGATGCCGATCCGCGCCGCATCAAGCGGGTGCGCATCACGCGCAAGCGCCAGGCAATCCGCCGCCGCGCCAAGGCAGATGGTGACGGGCCGCCCATTGGCGATGGAAATGACGATCGGCCGGCGGAATCGACCGCAAACTGACCTTTCCGTAAGACGACAAGCGCGCGCTTTTTTGAAAGACTGCGACTGGATTGATTCGCGGCTTTGATGGGAGTGCGCATGGAGCGGCTTGCGGACAGGATTATCCTCGTCTGGGGTTTCAAACGGTCATTGCTTGCGATCGCAGCGGGCGCCTTTGGCGTCCTGGCACTGCCTCCCGTCGGCTTCTTCGCCGCGATGTTCGTTTCCTTCACGCTGCTCGTCTGGCTGATCGACGGAGCGGCCACCTCACCGGAAAGCAGCCTTCTCGGCAGGCTCTGGCCGGCCTTTGCCACGGGCTGGCTGTTCGGCTTCGGTTATTTCGTCGCCGGGCTCTGGTGGCTTGGGCATGCGCTGTTGATCGATTCAGACGAGTTTGCCTGGGCCTTGCCGCTCGCAGTCCTCGGGCTTCCATCCTGCCTTGCCATCTTTTATGGGTTGGCTGCAGCACTTGCGCGTATCTTCTGGTCCGACGGCATGGGGCGGATTGCAGCACTTGCTGCCAGCTTCGGCCTGCTTGAGTGGGTACGCAGTTTCATCTTCACCGGTTTTCCGTGGAACGCCATCGGCTATGCCATGATGCCCATGCCTCTCATGATGCAGTCCGCGCATGTGATCGGTACCATGGGGGTGACTGCTCTCTCGGTCTTCGTCTTTGCCGCTCCTGCCCTCATCGGAACCCGGCAGGGAGCGAAACTCGGCATCAGCCTCGCGGCCATCCTCTTTGCAGCGCATCTCGGTTACGGCGCCTATATCCTTTATCTCACCCCGAAGCCCGAGGCGTTACCCGAGGACAAGCGACCGGTCGTTCGCCTGGTCCAGCCGGCAATCGATCAATCGGTCAAGATGGACAACGATGCGGATCGCGAGGCGATCTTCGAGACACATCTCAAGCTTTCGACGGAAGCTCCCAAGGAAGGCGGCAGGAGGCCCGACATCATCGTCTGGCCGGAAACCTCGATTCCCTTCATCCTCACCGATAACAAGGATGCACTGACGCGGATTGCCGATACGCTCGACGACGACCAGATCCTGATTGCGGGCGCCGTTCGCGCCGAAGAACTCGGCCCCGGCTATCCCACCCGCTACTACAATTCGATCTATGTGATCGACGGCCGGGGGCAGATCGTCGCCGCCTCCGACAAGGTGCATCTCGTTCCCTTCGGCGAATATCTTCCCTTCGAGGACATGCTCAACGAACTCGGTATCCAGAATGTTGTGGAGATGCCGGGCGGTTTTTCGGCGGCCGCCAGCCGGCATCTGCTCGAGCTTCCGAGCGGACTGAAATTCTATCCACTCGTCTGCTACGAAATCATCTTCCCGGACGAAATGACCGGCGACATCGACCAAGCGAACGCCATTCTGAACATCACGAACGATAGCTGGTTCGGTTCAACACCGGGTCCCTACCAGCATTTTCAGCAGGCACGCGTACGGGCGGTCGAAACCGGTTTGCCGCTGATTCGCGATGCGAATAACGGAATTTCGGCGGTTGTAGACGCGCGTGGCGAAATCGTTGCAGGTCTTAAATTAGACGAAATTGGCTTTATTGATGCAACTCTCGATGGATATGAAAAAAACAAAGGAAGCCCCTACCCCCGCCAAACGTACTTCTGGTTGACTGAAACGTTACTGATAGGCATTGCGCTAATTTCACGCAGGGGTTTTATTTTCAGGTTGAATTGACCAAAAACCCCTAAAATTGCATAGTGGCAGCAATCGGCGTTAGTAACGTATGCTTCAGGGTGGGTTATTGCGACTTGCAACGTGGCGTTACGGAATGAGGTCAGGGCATGCCGGTTAGAACAAGGTTGAATTTTTCTTTGCTAGGGCACGACCATGATTGAAAATAAGAAGAAGCCGAATCCTATCGACATCCATGTCGGTAGCCGCATTCGACTTCGCCGTACCATGTTGGGCATGAGTCAGGAGAAGCTCGGGGAAAGCCTCGGCATCACCTTTCAGCAAATCCAGAAATACGAAAAGGGCACCAACCGCGTTGGCGCCAGCCGCCTCCAGAATATTTCGAGCATCCTCAACGTTCCCGTTTCCTTCTTTTTCGAAGACGCTCCCGGAGAGCATTCCGGTGCCGTGACCGGCATGTCGGAAGCCTCGAGCTCGAACTACGTCGTCGATTTCCTCTCCTCTTCGGAGGGACTCCAGCTCAACCGCGCATTTGTGAAGATCACCGATCCCAAGGTTCGTCGCAAGGTCGTCGAACTGGTGAAAGCACTGGCGGCGGAAGCCGACTCCGACTGAGCGTCCCCACGCTCGGAAAAGCTCAAGGCGGCCCAAAAGGCCGCCTTTTTGCGTTTTTAAGGCAAAATTTGTCATTTCGCCGCAGATATAAAGATATATTTATGTCCTTCTGTGCTTGTCATTCAGGCACGAACTGAGTACCTACTAGGCTGCTTTTATTCTTTGAGGGGAATCCCGGAATGCGCGCGAACTATCTCTTTACCAGCGAATCTGTTGCCGAAGGTCACCCGGACAAGGTGTGTGACCGCATCTCCGACGAGATCGTCGATCTGGTCTACCGCGAAGCGGCAAAGACGGGCGTCAATCCGTGGGGCGTGCGCATTGCCTGCGAAACTCTCGCAACGACCAACCGCGTCGTCATCGCCGGCGAAGTTCGCCTGCCGCCGAGCCTGATGAAGAAGGACAAGGACGGCAACGACGTCATCAACCCGTCGAAGTTCAAGGCTGCGGCCCGCCGCGCCATCAAGGACATCGGCTACGAACAGGACGGCTTCCACTGGAAGAAGGCCAAGATCGACGTGCTCTTGCACTCGCAGTCGGCCGACATCGCCCAGGGCGTGGACAGCGCAGCCGACCAGCAGGGCGACGAAGGTGCCGGCGACCAGGGCATCATGTTCGGCTACGCCTGCAAGGAAACCCCTGACCTCATGCCGGCGCCGATCTACTATTCCCACAAGATCCTGCAGCTGCTCGCCACTGCCCGCAAGAAGGGCGAAGGCGAAGTCGCAAAGCTCGGCCCCGACGCCAAGAGCCAGGTGACCGTACGCTATGTCGATGGCAAGCCGGCGGAAGCCACCTCGATCGTTCTTTCCACCCAGCATCTCGATGAAAGCTGGGATTCGAAGAAGGTTCGCAGCGTCGTCGAGCCCTATATCCGCGAAGCCCTCGGCGACCTGAAGATTGCCGACGATTGCAAGTGGTACATCAACCCCACCGGCAAGTTCGTCATCGGCGGCCCGGATGGTGATGCCGGCCTCACTGGCCGCAAGATCATCGTCGACACCTACGGCGGTGCTGCTCCGCATGGCGGCGGCGCATTCTCCGGCAAGGACACGACGAAGGTCGATCGTTCTGCCGCCTATGCTGCCCGTTACCTCGCCAAGAACGTCGTCGCTGCCGGCCTTTCCGACCGTTGCACGATCCAGCTCTCCTACGCCATCGGCGTCGCGCAGCCGCTGTCGATCTATGTCGACCTGCACGGCACCGGCAAGGGTGTTTCCGAGGATCAGGTCGAAGCCGCCATCCGTCAGAACATGGACCTGTCGCCGTCGGGCATCCGCCGTCACCTTGACCTCAATAAGCCGATCTATGCCAAGACCTCGGCTTACGGCCATTTCGGCCGCAAGGCCGGCCGAGACGGCTCGTTCTCCTGGGAGCGCACGGACCTCGTGAAGGCGCTCAAGGATGCCGTCAGGACCAAGGCCGCTGCATGACGGACATGGAGCGCCGGGGCCGGGCGACCGAAGCCTTTTTCGGTCGCCGCAAGGGCAAGGCTCTGCGTGAACAGCAGGCCGAAAGGCTCGCTACCCTGCTCCCGGCATTCATTGTCGATCTCTCAGCGGCTCCCCCGGAGCCGCTGAAGAAGCTATTTCCCGTCGCGGTCGAAAAGATGCGGCTGGAGATCGGCTTTGGCGGCGGGGAGCATCTCATCCACCGCGCGCTGGAAACGCCTTCGACAGGCTTTATCGGCGTCGAGCCCTTCATCAACTCCATGCAGAAGCTGCTGGCGCGCGTCGATGAAACCGGTGTGCGCAACGTGCGTGTCTACAACGACGATGCGACGCAACTTCTCGACTGGCTTCCCGATAGCTGCCTCGACCAGATCGACCTGCTCTATCCAGATCCCTGGCCGAAGCGGAAGCACTGGAAGCGGCGCTTCGTCTCGAAGACCAATCTCGACCGTTTTCACCGCGTGCTGAAGCCGGGCGGGCACTTCTGCTTCGCCTCCGATATCGACACCTATGTGAACTGGACTCTTTTGAAATGCCGCGACCATGGCGGCTTCGAATGGATGGCCCAGAATGCCGCCGACTGGCTGACGCCCTATGAAGGCTGGCCGAGCACCCGCTATGAAGCCAAGGCCCGCCGTGAAGGCCGCTCCTCGGCCTATCTCGCCTTCAAGCGTGTCTGACCTGCTTAAATGGGAGCTTTCAGGGCAAATCGGCCATCACGACATCCTCGACGGCCTTGTCTATCACAGAGCCGTCGGGCGCCTCGCATCGCCCATTATCATTCTTCACACATGCATTCTGACGGCCAGCCCTGCGGCAGACCGGTCGTGATCAATGCAGGCTGACTGTCTTCAGCTCGTCTTCGGCAGCCTTGAAGAAGGTGCTCGAGCGGTTGTCCGTCAGCAGGATCGGGGTACCATCGGCGCCGAACAATGCCCAAAGATCGACGCTCGGATCGATATCCGGCGCCTCGGGGAAGCACTTGGCGACCTCTTCATTGCGTATTTTGCGAATATAGGCGACCTCGCCATTGCCGATGCCGGCAAGTTCGGACTTGGTCAGACGCGACGTGGCTTCTTTCATCAACATTCCTGTTCCTCCGGGAGAAGGGACCAACGGTTCAACAAACCGTTGTGCTACTGTGAAACCGAAATGTTAATTTTCTTGACCATGCGCGCCGGTTCCGGTCGAATTAGATCGACAGAGAGCAGACCGTTCTTGAGGCATGCGCCTAAAACCTGCATGCCATCGGCGAGAACGAAGGTGCGCTGGAACTGTCTCGCCGCAATACCGCGGTAGAGGTAATCGCGCTCGCCCTGATCGAGCTGACGGCCACGGATCAGAAGCTGGTTTTCCTCAGTGGACACATCGAGCTCTTCTTCGCTGAAACCGGCGACGGCAAGCGTAATTCGCAGGCGTTCGGGCGCGTCGTCACCTGCGGCGATGCGCTCTATATTATAGGGTGGATATCCGTCGCTCGCCTTGGAAATCCGCTCAAGCGTCTTTTCCATGGCATCGAAGCCCAGAAGCAGCGGGCTGGCGAAAGGGGTGATGCGGCTCATCTTCCAAAGTCCTTGATGCAAGCGACCTCTCCGGACCTCACATGCAGCATCCGGGTACCCGCTCATATGGGAACGATGGTTGCCCGCTGCAAGGCGTGATAGCCGCCGGTCAGGCCTCTCACAATTTAAGGCAAAGTCTCATAAGACCGTTTCCTTGACAAAGGACGCAGCGCCCCGCATCAAAACATGCCCCGGCGCGATGTGCTGATTTGCGACGGGAGCGTGAAGACAATGAGAAGGTGCATGCCACAACGACGCGCACCACAGGATGGAACGATTCGGATGGCAGAACCGAGAAAGATCATTATCGACACCGACCCCGGCCAGGATGATGCCGCCGCGATCATGCTGGCCTTCGGCAGCCCGGAAGAGCTCGATGTGCTGGGCATCACCACCGTCGCCGGCAACGTGCCACTGTCTCTGACAAGCCGCAACGCGCGCATCATCTGCGAGCTTTGCAAGCGGACCGACATCAAGGTCTTCGCCGGCGCCGACCGGCCGATCGCGCGCAAGCTGGTCACTGCCGAGCACGTGCATGGCAAGACAGGTCTCGATGGCCCGACACTTCCCGAACCGACGATGCCGCTGCAGGGGCAGCCTTCCGTCGACTTCATCATCGAAACGCTGCGACGCGAACCGGAAGGCACCGTCACGCTCTGTACGCTCGGACCGCTGACCAATATCGGCATGGCCTTCCAGAAGGCGCCCGATATCATCATGCGTATCCGGGAACTGGTGATGATGGGCGGCGGTTTCTTTGAAGGCGGAAACATCACGCCGGCCGCCGAATTCAACATCTATGTCGATCCGGAAGCCGCCGATATCGTGTTCCGCTCGGGCGTGCCCATCGTCATGATGCCGCTCGACGTGACGCACCAGCTTCTGACCCGCAAGGATCGCGTGAAGCGCATGGCCGCGATCGGCACCGCGCCGGCCAAGGCGATGGTGGAGATGCTGGAATTCTTCGAGCGCTTCGACATAGAAAAATACGGCTCGGATGGCGGCCCGCTGCACGACCCGACGACGGTGGCCTATCTGCTGAAACCCGAACTCTTCAAGGGCCGGGACTGCAATGTCGAGATCGAGGTCAAATCCGAACTGACCGTCGGGATGACCGTCGTCGACTGGTGGCATGTGACCGAGCGCAAGCACAATGCGAAGGTCATGCGCTACGTCGATGCCGACGGCTTTTTCGATCTGCTGGTCGAGCGTTTTGCGCGGATATGATCCGCCAAGATTAGACAGGAACAAGAAAGGCCGCTAACGCGGCCTTTCTTCATTGTCAGGTATTCCTGTCGCCTTAGGCGTCCTTCTCGTCCAGCACCGAGTTGGCCTCAGCTTCCACGAGTTTCGGACCGCCCTTGGCGACGCCGACCATGGCCGGGCGCAGCACGCGCTCGCCGATGGAAAAACCGGCCTGCACCACCTGCACGACCGTATTGTTCGGCACTTCTGTATTCGGCACTTCGAACATCGCCTGATGGAAGTTCGGGTCGAACTTCTGGCCGACCGGCTCCAGTTTGCGAACGCCGTGGCGCTCGAGTGCCGAGAGCATGGAACGCTCGGTCATCTCAACACCTTCAATCAGCGTCGTCAGGCCGGCATCGGCAGCGGCCTTTGCTTCGGCAGGAATGGCGTCGAGCGCCCGGCGCAGATTGTCCGAAACGGCCAGCATATCGCGAGCGAAGCCTGCAACGGAGTAGGATTTGGCGTCCTTGACCTCGCGCTCGGTGCGGCGGCGCAGATTGTCCATTTCGGCAGCGAGCCGCAGATAGCGGTCGCGCAGTTCGGTATTTTCGGCCTTCAGAAGCTCAAGCGCATCCGGTTCGCCTGCAGCTGCTTCCTTCACGGCTTCATTCTCGACGTTTGCGGCATCGTCGGCTGCGGCTTCCGCCGTCGCTGCGTCAGGTCCGTTTTGCGTCGTTTCATCAGTCATGACGGTCTCCGGTTCATATATTCTCAGATGCGCCCGATATCGATGTTTGGCCGGAAAAAATCAAGTCTACGTGACGAAGAAGCGAAAATTCGAACGGTTCTGCGAAATATCTCAAAGAGAGCCGCGTGAAAGGCGTGAAACGAGCTGGGCGGTATAATCGACCATCGGGACGATACGCGAATAATTGAGTCGGGTCGGGCCTATGACACCAACCGCACCAACAATGCGGTCATCATCATCGCGATAGGGCGCCACGATCAATGAAGAGCCGGAAAGCGAGAAGAGCTTGTTTTCCGAACCGATGAAGATACGCACACCGGGTCCGCTTTCGGCGAGATTCAGGAGCTCGATCAAGCTATCCTTCTTCTCGAGATCGTCGAAGAGTAGGCGCAGCCGGTCGAGATCTTCCGTGCCGCCTACACCTTCCAGCAGGTTTGCGCGGCCGCGAATGATCAGCTGTGCCGGCTTGGACTCGTCCGAACTGCCGGCCCAGACGGCGATACCGCGCTCCACGAGATCCTGCGATAGCGCATCGAGCTCATGGCGAACTTCATCTTTCAGCCGGCTCAATTGCAGGCGCAGTTCCGGCAGCGTCTGGCCGGTCATGTGCGCATTGAGGAAATTGGCGGCTTCGGTGAGCTGCGAAGAGGTGACGCCCGCGGGCAACTCGATGATGCGGTTTTCCACCTGATCGTGATCGCCGACAAGCACCGCCAGTGCCTTGGTGGGCTCCAGGCGGATGAACTCGACATGTTTCAGCACCGAATCGCTCTTGGAGGTAATGACGAGGCCAGCGCCGCGCGAAATGCCCGAGAGCATGCGGCTTGCCTCGTTCATCATCGATTCCACAGGATTGTCGCGATTTCCAGCCCGCACCTGGCGGTCGATACTGGCCCGCTCCTCCGCCGAGAGATCGCCAACCTGCATGAAGGCATCGACAAAGAAACGTAAGCCCACCTGCGTGGGCAGGCGCCCGGCGCTGACATGCGGCGAATAGATGAGCCCCAATTCCTCCAGGTCGCTCATGACGTTGCGCACGGAGGCGGGCGACAGTGACATAGGCAGAAGACGCGAGAGATTGCGGGAGCCCAGGGGCTCGCCATGCTCCAGATAGCCTTCGACGATGCGCCGGAAGATTTCCTTGGATCGTTCATCCAGAGCGGCCACGGCATCCGAAATTGATGTCGACCTGTAGCTCATGAACTTTTCGCACCCGCACTGAATGATATCAGGGAAATATAGCCAATCTGCCCCCCGTGGCAAAAGGGAATTTGCAAATGCGCGCGGCCAATCGTAGAAGCGGGCGACGATACAATGCATGCATGGAATTGCCGGGCAGCGCTTTCGCTTTTCGGCATCATGTTTCAGGAGAAGAGAATGCGGCCTTCAGGCAGAAAAACCGACCAGATGCGCAAGGTCTCCTTCGAGCGCAATTTTTCCAAGCATGCCGAGGGATCCTGCCTGGTGAAGTTCGGCGATACGCATGTGCTTTGCACCGCAAGCCTGGAAGACAAGACGCCGCCGTGGCTGCGCAACACCGGAAAGGGCTGGGTCACGGCCGAATACGGCATGCTGCCGCGCGCAACCGGCGAACGCATGAAGCGCGAAGCCGCTGCCGGCAAGCAGGGCGGCCGCACGCAGGAAATCCAGCGCCTCATCGGCCGCTCGCTGCGCGCCGTGGTCGATCTGACTGCGCTCGGCGAACGCCAGATCACGCTCGACTGCGATGTCATCCAGGCAGATGGCGGCACGCGCACGGCCTCGATCACCGGTGGCTGGATTGCGCTTTACGACTGCCTGCGCTGGATGGAAACCCGCAACATGATCAAGGCCGACCGCGTGCTGAAGGATCATGTCGCAGCGATTTCCTGTGGCATCTTCGCCAACCAGTCGGTCATCGACCTCGACTATCTCGAAGATTCCTCAGCCGAGACCGATGCCAATTTCGTCATGACGGGCGCCGGCGGCATCGTCGAGATCCAGGGTACGGCAGAAGGCACGCCTTTCACCGAGGAGGAATTCTCTTCGCTGATGGGCCTTGCCAAGGCAGGCATTGCCGAACTGGTCGACCTGCAAAAGCAGGCGATCGCCTGAGGCTTCCATTCAAGCCTCGCCAGTGAATTTCCTTGTCCCTGCTTCCGGGGGCAAGGCCGGACAAGGGGCGGGCAATGGCGCAACCCATCAAAGGCATTCTCGAAACAGCGCTTTACGCAACCGATCTCGATGCGGCCGAAGCTTTTTACGGGAATATTCTGGGCCTTGAGAAGATTACGCGTTCGGGCAACCGCCATGTATTCTTCCGCTGCGGGCCGGGCGTGCTCCTGATCTTCAACCCGGAGGAAACGGTGAAGCCGCCGGCACCTGACAGCCTGCAGGTTCCGCCGCATGGCACGACCGGAAAGGGCCATGCCTGCTTCAGGGTTTCGGGAGATGATCTCGATGCGATGGCCAGGAAGCTGAAGGCTGCCGGCACCGCTATCGAATCCGAGGTTCACTGGCCGCAGGGCGGCCGATCCATTTATTTCCGCGATCCCAGCGGCAACAGTCTGGAATGCGCGGAAGCGAAAATCTGGGGGATGGAATAAGGATATTTTATGCGCAAGCTCGAAACCAAGACCATTGTCGTTGCCAGCCATAACCAGGGCAAGATCCGTGAGATCCAGGATCTGATCGGGCCGCTGGGCTTTACTGCCAAATCAGCTGCCGAGCTCAATTTCATCGAACCCAAAGAAACCGGGACGACCTTCGAGGAAAATGCGACGATCAAGGCGCTCGCCTCGGCGCAAGCCTCCGGCATGCCGGCCCTGTCTGATGATTCAGGCCTCGTCGTCGATGCGCTCGGCGGTGATCCCGGCGTCTATACCGCCGATTGGGCGGAAACCGGCAATGGCAGCCGCGATTTCAACATGGCCATGGAGAAGGTCGAGAGAGCACTGGAAAAGGCCGGCGCCACCAAGCCCGAGCAACGCACTGCCCGTTTCGTCAGCGTGCTCTGCCTTGCCTGGCCGGATGGCCATACCGAGCTTTTCCGCGGCGAAGTGGAAGGCACGGTCGCCTGGCCGCCACGCGGAACACAGGGTTTCGGCTATGATCCGGTTTTCCAGCCGGAAGGCTATGATGTGACCTTCGGCGAGATGAGCGCGGAAGAAAAGCACGGATGGAGCATCGGCAAGCCGCAGGCCCTGTCGCACCGCGCTCGCGCCTTCAAGCTCTTTGTCGAAACCTGCCTGGAAGCATAAGGCCAAGCTTTGAACATGATCGAGTCGCCTGCACTGATGCGCGATGCAAAACTTCTGCCCGATACCGGTGAGCCCGGTTTCGGGATCTATGTGCATTGGCCTTTCTGCGCGGCGAAGTGTCCCTATTGCGATTTCAACAGCCATGTCCGGCATCAGCCGGTCGATCAGGAACGCTACGTCGCGGCCTTCCTGAAGGAGATCGCAACGGCTCGTCAGATGAGCGGGCCGAAGACGGTGACCAGCATCTTTCTCGGCGGCGGCACGCCGTCGCTGATGAAGCCGGAAACGGTCGACGCGATCCTTGATGGCATCTCGCGGCACTGGCACGTTCCTGACGGTATCGAGATCACGATGGAGGCCAATCCTTCCAGCGTCGAAGCGGAACGCTTCCGCGGCTATCGCGCCGCCGGTGTCAATCGTGTCTCGCTCGGCGTGCAGGCGCTGAACGATCGCGATCTTAAATTCCTCGGTCGGCTGCATGATGTCGCCGATGCGCTGAAGGCGATCAAGCTCGCGCGCGACATCTTCCCGCGCATGTCTTTCGACCTGATCTATGCCCGCCCGAACCAGACGGTGGAAGAATGGGAGCGGGAACTCAAAGAAGCCATTTCCTACGCTGTCGACCATCTCTCGCTCTATCAGCTGACCATCGAGGAAGGCACGCCGTTCTATGGCCTGCACAAGGCCGGAAAACTGGTCGTACCTGACGGAGATCAGTCGGCCGCGCTCTACGAAGCCACGCAAGAGATTACCGAGCGCGAAGGTATGCCGACTTATGAAGTATCCAACCACGCCCGGCCCGGCGCGGAGAGCCGCCACAACCTCACCTACTGGCGCTATGGTGACTATGCCGGCATCGGCCCCGGCGCGCATGGGCGCCTGACGCGCGGCGCAGAAAAGATCGCGACTGCTACGGAACGCAAGCCGGAAGCCTGGCTGGAGCTCGTCGAACGCGACGGGCACGGTATCATCGAGCAAGAGCGTCTCGGTTTCGATGAGCAGGCCGATGAATTGCTGCTGATGGGGCTGCGTCTGAAGGAAGGCGTCGACCTTGCCCGCTGGCAGCAGCTTTCTGGCCGCGATCCCGATCCGAAACGCGAAGAGTTTTTACTGGAGCACGGCTTCATCGAGCGGATCGGCAATTCCCGCCTGCGCTGTACGCCGGCAGGCATGCTCATCCTTGATTCCGTCGTCGCAGACCTCGCCTGCTGAAGCGTCAGGCGACGCGTCTCCTCCCCAGATTGACGAGCCTTCCATCGATCGCCGCAAGGCCGACCGCGATCAGGGCCATGCCGAGCAGATGCTTGAGCTGCAACTGCTCGCCGAGAGCCGCCGCGCCGAGCAGAATCGCGCTCACGGGGATCAAGAAGGTCACCAGCATCAGGTTAGTGGCACCTGCCGTGGCCAGGATTCGGAAGAAGAGCACATAGGCTACGGCAGTCGAGAGGATCGCAAGGCCTAATAGCGCCAGCCAAGTCTCGGTGGAGGGCATGGCGAGCGTCCAAGGCTGGTCGACGACCAGGGCGATCGGCAGCATCAGTACCGTCGAAGCCGTCACCTGTCCGGCGGCTGGAATAAGCGGCGCAAGGCCCATCCGGCGGAATCGCCGTCCCCATATGCCAGCCAGCGAATAGGAGAAGGCCGCACCGAGGACCGCAAGTTGGGCAAGCACGTTCGAGCCGAGATCCTTCAAAGCGTCGAAGCCGATCATGTAGGCAACGCCGGCAAATCCGACGATCACGCCGAAAAGACGGTTTATCGTCAACTTTTCGTCTGCCGTCAGCACATGAGCAACGATCACGGCGAAGAGCGGCGTCGTGGCATTGAGGATCGAGGCAAGGCCGCTTGCAATATGTGTCTGGCCCCAGACGATCAGGCAAAAAGGGATCATGTTATTCAAGAGCCCCATGCCGAAGAAAGCGATCCAGCTCTGCCTGTCGCGCGGCATGGCGTGGCCCATGGCATGCACGATCAGATTGAGCGCGATAGCGGCAAGCAGCACGCGTCCGGTCACGATGGTGAAGGGCGGCAGTGTTTTCACGAGAATGCCGTTGAAGAAGAAGGAGCCGCCCCAGAGAAGCGACAAGACGATCAGCATAGCCCATTCTACGGCGCCCATGGATTTCTGCAGTGCCATGACAATCTCCTGTATCGAGTTCTGCTAAATCGTCCTTCGCGGCGCATCCACGAAGATTTGCCAGAAATATCCATTTTTATTAGTATTCCTTATCGTCTGACAAACGAGCATTTCTTCCTTTATGATTGAGCTGAGCTAAAACATGAATGATACATTGCCCTCGCTATCGGCCCTACGCGCATTTGAGGCGGCAGCGCGTCACCTGAGCATGACACAGGCGGCGCATGAGCTGCATGTCACGCCCGGCGCTGTCAGCCTGCAGATCCGTGATCTCGAGGCTTCGCTCGGCGTCTCGCTTTTCGAGCGGCGGATCCGGCAAATTCTGCTGACGGCGGAAGGCCGGGACTATTTCGCGACGCTGCGCACCGCCTTCCAGCTCGTGCGCGAGGCAACGGCATCGCTGACCGCACGACGGCGCGGCAATGCGCTGGCGCTCACCTGTACGGCGGGTTTTGCGACGCACTGGCTGCTGCCGCGGCTTCAGCGGTTCGAGGACATGCATCCTGATATCGATGTGCGCATCAGCGCCTCCCATCGCATGTTCGATTTCGAACGCGACGGGATCGATCTCGCCATCCGCCATGGACTTGGCGGCTACGAAGGGCTGATCAGCGAACGGCTGGTCGATGACGAGTTGGTACCGGTCTGTATACCGACGATTGCCGTAGCGCTTGGCGCAGATCCTTCGCCCGACGATCTCGCCGGATATCAGCTCATCCACGACGTCTACCGCCGCGACTGGCAGCTCTGGCTGGCGGCCGCGGGCGCAACGAAAGTCGATGCCTCCCGCGGTCCTATCTTCAGCGACGGCAATGGCGCTTTCGAAGCGATGAAGTCAGGCTTCGGCGTGGCGCTGATGCGCCGCTCCTTCATCGAGAAGGAGCTTGCCGAAAGCCGGCTTGTGGCGCCGTTTCCGTTAGGGCTCACAAGCAAGCTCGCCTACCATCTGGTCTATCCGGGCACAGCGCTGGAGCGCCCGGCGGTCGCTGCGTTTCGACGCTGGCTACTTTCGGAAGCGACGGCTTAGAGCAGTCCCGTTTACTTCGAAACACGGAAATGCTCTGCTTTTGTCTTTAAGCAATTCCGGACGCAAGACCGCTGCGCACGTTTGCGGGAATTGCTTTAGTCCCTGCTCGTCGCCCCTGCCTTGAAGAGACTACCCGTCGGCGTCTTCAGGAACATCTCCAGTGGAATATGCTCCTGATGCAGGAAACCGCTGGTCGGCAGCAAGCCGTCGCGGACCATCTCGATGACGGCAACCACCGACGCCGATGTCGTCCAGGCGATCGCGGTGCGTCGCGCGCCGGCAATCTCGATCGGATAATAGGCGCGCACGAACTCCTTGCGGCGCAGGGTGCCATTGATCGTGCCTTCGGCCGCGACATGCACATAGACGACGTCGTCATCGACCGGTGGCTTTGCATTGGTCAGGATTTCGCCGGCGAGCTGTCGCCTGTCGCGCATCAGAAGCTCATGGAAGAAGAAATTCATCAGCTCCATATGGCCCGGATAACGCATCGTCTTGTAATCTAGGTTATCGACCTTGCCGAGCATGGTGTCACACATGGTGCCGAGACCGCCAGAGGTCGTGAAAGCCTCCAGCTTGACGCCACCGACATAAATCGTCTCATGCCATTCCATCGGCGAGACGAGCTTGCGCACGCCGCCCTCGATGACCTCACAGTCATTCAGATATTCATTGACCACGCCTTCCGGCGACCAGTTGAAGGCATAACCCAGAAGTCCGGTCGGGTTCTGTGGCAGAGCGCCGACGCGCATGCGGATCGAGCGGCAGCGGTCGAAGCCATCGGCAAGACTTGCGCCGACGATGCCGACGAAGCCCGGCGCCAGGCCGCATTGCGGCGCCATCAGCCCGCGAGCGGTCTTGGAAAGCTCGATAATGAAATTGGTGGTCGGCACATCCTCGGTCAGATCGAAATAATGGATGCCGGCAAGATGAGCGGCGCGCGCCAGCTCGATATTCAGATGATAGGGCAGGCAGGACAGGACCGCCTCGACGCTCGACAGCAGCTCACCGATGACGGAGACGTCGGTGATATCGCCGGCCCGGCATTTGAAGGGCGGGTCGCCCACGGGCGGTTGCGCATCAACGCCGATAACCTCGAAGCCGCCCTCATGCAAAAGCGTTGCCGCCAGCCGCCCGACCTTGCCCAGGCCGATCACGGCAATCCGTTCAAAACTCATTGATGTCCTCCCGAGCGCCGACATTCGTCACCGACGCAATTTTCTCACGTGGAGGCTGTATAGAATAAAACGCTTATAAAAGAAAACAGCCGGGATCACTCCCGGCTGCCGGTTCACGGTGGCAATGCACCGATTATTCGTTGATGAGGCGCTTCAAGAGCTCGATCTCATGCGAAAGCTTCGTGTCTCCCGAGATCAGTTCCTCGATCTTGCGCACGGCGTGCAGAACCGTCGTATGGTCGCGTCCACCGAAGCGGCGGCCGATTTCCGGGAAGGAGCGCGGCGTCAGTGTCTTCGCCAGATACATGGCGATCTGGCGCGGCTTGACAATGACGCGCGTGCGGCGGTTCGAAACCAGTTCCTGGCGCGAGACGTTGTAATGACGCGCGACAATACGCTGAATATCCTCGATACGCACACGACGCGGCTCGCCGGAACCGACGAGATGGGCGAGAAGCTCATCCACACGTTCGATCGACAGGTTCGGCTCGAAGGAGCGGCGGAAGATCAACTGGTTGAAGGCGCCTTCCAGTTCGCGGCCGCTCGCAGTGATGTTGCGGGCGACATGCTGCAGCAGCTCGGCCGGGATTTCCAGTGACGGATCTTCCACACGGGCCACCATCAGACGACGCTTCAGGATTTCGAGACGCATCTCGTAATCCGGGGCGTCGAGCTCGATCGCCACGCCGCCCTGCAGACGCGAACGGACGCGCGGGTCGAGCGATTCCAGCTCCCAAGGCGCTCGATCGCCGGCGACGACGACCTGCTTGGCGCTGTCGAGCAGCATGTTCAGCAGATGGCAGAACTCATGCTGGATCATCTTGCCCTGCAGGAACTGCATGTCGTCGATGATCAGAAGGTCGATGTTGCGCAGCGAGTCCTTCAGCGTCAGCGCGTCATTGTCGCGGATTGCGGTCGCAAAACGCCACATGAAGTATTCCGCCGTCAGATAGACGACGCGCAGGCCACGCGGGTTCTGCACGGCTGCATTGGCGATCGCCTGCAGCAGATGGGTTTTGCCGAGGCCGACGGTCGCATGTACGAAGAGCGGGTTGAAGCGCACGGCGCCCTGACCTGCTTCCGCAATGGTCTTTGCGGCGGCGAGCGCCACACGGTTGGAGCTGCCCTCGACGAAGGTGTCGAAAGTGAAGCGGGAATCCAGTGGGGAGCCGAAGAGTGGCGAACCGGCGCTCGCCGGACGGGCCGCGGCAGCCGCCGAAACGGCCTGCTGGACGATCTGCCCCGCCGGCTGAGCAGAAACCGGACGGCGAAGCTGGGTCGGCTGCGCCACCGGCTCAGCCGAGACTGCATCGTCCAGCGCCTTAGTGCCGGCGCGCGTTGCCGTGCGCACAAGGATCTCGACTTTCAGGATTTCGGGATCTTCAGCCTGGAACAGGCCGACAATGAGATCGAGATACCGGTTGTTGATCCACGACTTCAGAAAGGTCGTGGGAACGGTGAGACGGACGACACTCTTGGAAACTGAATGAAGCTTGAGCCGTGCAAACCAACTTGCATAGACGTCAGGACCGACTTGTGCCTTCAGACGCGCGCTGACGCGTTCAAAGAGAACGCCATGCTTCAT